>NZ_NESI01000009.1 GCF_002778325.1 Limnohabitans sp. B9-3 | reverse complement strand
CGCCAAGAAGTGGACGATGCCGGTGCAAAACTGGAAGCCCGTGCTGAACCGATTTACGATCCAGTTTGAGGGAAGGATGCCGACGAATTAACACTCGCTCCGTTTACACAAAATTCGGGACACCCTCCAGAACCCCAGAAATAAGCGGGGTTTGCACAATCCAACAGTTTTTTCTGCGCATCACTGCTGCAGATTTTTTGTTTAAAAAGTATTACTTATTGGTATAGGCTGCCATCATGCCGTCAAAGGTTGACTTCAAACTTGTTTTCTGACTGTTCACACTACCCACTAAGCTGTCCATGGAAGCAAATTGCTTTTGATACCTGACCAACAAAGCGTCCATGCGGACTTGTAACTTATCCAGCCGAGCCTGATATTTGGTGTTTTCTATATTCGCGTTGTCACTCTTAGTCGTAAGTGGGCCAGTTTTAGCAAGCAAACTCGTGATTTTTTTGACCGCATCGCCGGCAATACCTGCAGGGGCCGAACTAAATGCGCTCAGCTTGTTGTGCCCCCCCGTGAAAAGCTTGATCACATCCGCATAGTTATTCGTCAACGCTGAGTCCAGCTTTGACGAATCTAAAGACAGCACACCCTTTTGGTCCAACGTGTAGCCCAACTCACCGAGCGACTTGATCGACGTCCCCGGCGTGCTGGAAGCACCAAAAATCAATGCACGCATTTGCTGGCGAACCATGCGCACCGTGCTGTCGCCAACCAACGTGGCGCCGTAGGTGTCTAAGGTTGACTTCGGGTCGGTGGTTTGGTTAACGATGTCATTGAAATCGTTGTATGCCGTGACCAGCGATGCCAGCTTAGTTTTGATATCGGTCGTGTCACGCGCAATCAACACCGTGGCAGGTGTGCTGCTGGCTGCATTCAAATTCAAGGTGAGGCCAGGAACAATGTCGGTGATCGTGTTGCTCTTGCGCTGGTAACTGATGCCATCCACGTTAAGCAAGGCATCACTGGCCGTGTAGCCTGAAGGTGTCGCAAACGACAGAGCGGTTGAACTCGTGCTGCTGAGTGAAAAACCCTCTGTTGAGCCAGTGGCCCCCGTGATCATGAGTTTGTAAGGCAATGAGCTGCCGCCATCGTTCACCAGTTGCGCTTTAAAGCCACGGTTGGATGCGTTGATAGCCGCTGCCAATCCGGCAGGCGTGTCGTCATAGCTTGTTTTCGTCAATGACGTACCCGCAATGGCGCGTCCAGATGCTGAAACAACTTTCAACTCCGAGCCAGAATAAGACACGCTGATGTCAGTCGAGGCGTCCAGCGTGCGCAATTGCATTTGCAAATTGGCTGCCAAAGCTTCCATAGTAGGCGCTGTAGGTCCAGGCACTAGGCTGCGGGGTGTGCCGTCGATGGTCACTTTAAATGCACTGAAATCTGATGTGCTGGGGTAAGCGCCAAAACTCGCGCCTGTGATGGTTGAAGTGCCCGATGTTCCTACCGAGGCGCCGTTATCCAGGTTAATTTCCACGGCGTTGGATAACGCTGGGCTGGAGATCGCGCGGCTGGTCGTGAACGAGGAAATCATCAAATCCGTGCCGCCGGAAACGGTGACACTCAAATCACTCGAACCATCGATCGCACGAAGTTGGCTTTGAAGGTTGGCAGCCAAATCTTTGAGTGTTGCAGTGGCTGGTGCTGGGGTGAGGCTATAGGCCTTGCCGTCGATCGTCACTGCAAAGTTTTTAAAATCAGTCACCGATGCAGCGGTTCCAAAGGTGGGCGATGCAATGGTGGCTTGAAAGGTGGCTGTCGTGCTTGGGGTTCCGACTGATAAACCTGCAGTGTTGGCGCCCGTCAAGGTCAAAGAAAAAGGGCTGCCGCCATTGAGCGATGTATCAGCACTGGCAAAACCCGTGCTGATGCTGCGCTGGGGTGAGGACAACGCCGACACAGACACCGTGTGAGAGCCCGCCGTAGCAGCACTTGACGCACTGACATTGAGTGCCCCGGTGTTGCTGTTGACCGCGGTGACCGTGTTGAAACTGTCTCTGTCTTTCACAGCAGTAAGGGCTGTTTGCAGCTCTGACATCATGAACATGACGGCTGAAATACCACTGACCTTGCTGTCGTTTTTCGTGATCTTGGCATTGATCGCGTTGGCTTGGGGCAATTGCTCGGCATCCACCAAGTTTTGCGCCAAAGAAGCCGTATCGACCCCCGAACCCGCGCTGAGTGAGGTGAGGATTTTTTGCGCCGCTGCCTTATTGGCGGCAGCCGTCGCGGCGGCTGCGGTTTTATTTGCAGAAAGTGTGGACGTTGTCGTGGTGGAAGTCGAGCTGACAGCGGAGGTGGCCATAGAAGGTGAACTTTCTTAACTCAAACTTGATCGGTGCGAGGTTCTCAAACTTGAGCGCGTTAGTTCATGTACTTAAACAAACTCAGCTGTGAGATCTTGGAGAAGCTGCTTTGTGCGGCCTCCAAGGCGAGTTGGTCTTTGTTCATTTTGGTGATGGCCGAGGTGTAGTCGAGGTCTTCCACGTCGGACTGGGTGGTTTTCAAGCGCAGCACCACTTCGTCCAACACGCTGTTTTGCAAGTCCACCACCGACAAGTCGGAGCCCACTTGGGCCAGGCCGTTGCTGATGCCGTTTTGCAAACCGTCCACCTCCGCAATGCCACGCTGAACCTTGGTCATGTCGCCTGAACTGACCGCATTGGCCAAGTCGTCCAGCGATTGGAAGAAGTCCACGCCCGTTTGTGTCCCTTTGGCATCGGTGCGGGTAACGCGCACAAAGGCGTCGGTACCCGGCATATTGAGGTTCATGCGACGGTTGTCACCAACGTTGACTTTCATGCGCGATTGGTCGCCTTGGTACACCACACGACCGGAAGCGTCTTGCGCAAAGGCAGGCTGTCCGGTACGGCTGCCCGAGAACAAAAAGTTACCGTTGCTGTCTTGGCTGTTGGCCAGGCTCATGATTTGCTCACGCAAGCCCCTCATTTCCAAAGCCACGCTCTGGCGGTCTTGCGGGCTCAAGGTCGCATTGGCACCTTGCACAGCCAGCTCTTTGATGCGATACAACACATCGGTGGTGTTTTTGAGTGCGGTTTCTTCCGACGTCAAACGCACGTTGGCAGACTTCAAGGTGTCTTGGTAGCTGGTGTTACGCGACAGCTCAGATTGCAAACGGGTGACCAAGGCGGCTTTGTCAGGTGCATCGCTGGGCTTGACGATGTTTTTTCCAGTCGACAACTGCTCTTGCGTTTTCGCCAAGTTAGATTGCACCGTTCTCAACTGCTGCGTCGAGCGGTCAAAGTAGAGGGAGGTTGAAATTTTCATAGTGATGAGCCTCTATCAGCGAATTTGCACAATCGCGTCAAACAACTGACCCGAGATTTGCAACGCTTTGGCATTGGCTTGGTAGGCCTGTTGCAAGCGAATGAGGTTGGCGGCTTCGTCGTCCAAGTTGACGCCCGAAATTTTGTCGCGCGAGGCAATGGCTTGGTCGTTGACCACGGTCAACGCTTGCTGGGTGATGGTGGCTTGTTGCGCCAAGTTACCCACGTTGTTGATTTGGTCGATGTAGCTGTTGGCCAAGGTTTTGCCATTGACCACCGGCTTTTTGTTGAGGTCGACCATGTCGAGCATGTTGACGTTGTTGCCCAAGCCGTCTTGGTTACCGTCGACTTGGTAGCTGTCTCCCACGCTGGGAGCATGGTCAAACTTGACTTGCAATCCATTGAAATCGACCACGGGCTCTAGCACCGAGTTGTCGTATTGACGGCTGGCCAACTCCGTGCCGGTCTTGCTGTCAATGATGCTGTAGCGGTCAGCAGCCGTGAACTTGATGGTCAAAGTCTGGCTACGCAGGCTGTCACGCGGCACATCAGGCTGTCCCGTGAAGCTGGTGGCCACTTTCGCGGTACCCGTGCCGGTGACGAACAACAGCAAATCGTCGGGGCTGCCGCCTTCAATGAAAGCGCCCGTACGAAGCCCCAGCTTGCCCAAATCAGACGGGTCACCCGTTTGCTCGTCAGGCGGCACACCGTAGGTGCCAAACGACAAGCGGATGTCAGTTTGTGTGGGGTCTGAGGCAAGCTTGCGTTTGAGGCGAGCCGTCACGTCGTAATCCAAGGGCTCTAAACCCAAGGCGTTGACTTGGAAAGTGCCATCGGCGGCTTTACCCGGACCGACGGAGATGTTCAACGTGCCAGCCGAGTCCAGGGTGATGAGCTTGAGGTTGCGGTTGCTGTCAATTTCAGCGCGCACGCCAGTGAACGTTTTCTGATCATTGATCTTGTCCACCACACCTTGCAAAGTGGTGATGCCACTGTTGGCGCCAAAAATGGCAGTGCCATTGATTTGCAAAGGCTTGGTGAAGTTGACATCGGTGCTGGGCACGCTCACATCACGGACCACTTGCACCATGCGGACTTGGCCGTTGTAGGTGCTGGCTTGCAGGTTCAGCGCGTTCGCGCCGGGTTGGGTGGTGCCTAAATTGGAATTGATTTCAATGGGGCTCGCAGCGGCATTGCTCAACACCAACTCACCGGCAGGACTGATGTTCGCGTTCACCTTAAGCGCGAGATCAGTCACCCCTGCAAACTTGAGGTTGATAGCCTCTGTCAACGACTTGATGTCTGAGTAACCCGCTGGAATCACTTGTCCGTTGATTTTGAGCGCCTGCTTGAAGTCAAGCTGACTGCCAGAGACGCGAATTTCGCTGTACGCCTCGGCGCGAATGTTGGTCAAGCCAGAGCTTAGGTTGATGAGAGCGGCGACATCCGTTGGCGTTGCTGATGCATTTAGTGCACCCAGCTTCACCCCGTTGAGCTTCAAAGCTCCGGCTGCAATGGCGGTACCGTCACCCGGCAGGCGTGCGGTTTCGAGCACGGCAGGCATAGGCGTGGTGTTGGCCGAAACGCCATTGGCATCAAAAGTTTGCCCATACAAGACCGTGGCTTTGGCGCCGTAAAACAAATTCAAACTGCGGTAAGCGTCGGGCCCCGCCTTATTTAAATAAGCATCGCTGTAAGAGGCGTTAGGCACAAAACCATTACTGGGCGACATGAGTTGGAACTTTTCGTCCAGGCTCAAGGCTTTACCCAACAACTGTCGCCCATCACGAGTCATTACTTGCAGCTGCTGGCCTTTGTCAGCTTCGTCCAAATAGAACGACGCTTTCACGCCTGCAGCCAAGGTGGTGACGGGGGTGAACAAACGTGCGCCTTCGACTTTGAAAGTCACGCCCGCTGTGGCGTTGGGGTTGTTCACCAGGGCTGGATTGCTCAAAGGCGTGGCAGGCGTGGCACCCGAGAACTTAACCGTGGCACGCGTCGCGCTGACATTGGTGTTGCTTTCGCTGACGCGGAACTGGGCTGCTGTCGCCACACGCAAGGCATCGTTCAAAGCCATGCGAATGCCACCGGCAGCATGGGGCGCGGCAGGGTCAATGGCAAACAAATCGGTGCCCATCTTGCCGTAGCCATCGATGCCGTTTTGCTGAACTGCGTTGGTTTCTTTGACGAAGGTTTGGGCCAACGAGTTCAAATTCTTTTGGGCAGGCTCCAGCACCTGGCTGATGAAACTTTGGTAACCCCCCAATTGACCACCACTGGCGCTGGCCAATGACTCGCTGTTGCCGTAGGGGTCGATCACCAAGCTCACGCGGTCTTTGACAGCAGGGTCTAAGCCCACAGGGCGTGACTTTTGTCCGTCGACCACCAGACCTTGGGTCAGGGTGGTGCCCATGCTGACCGTGACCGCACCGTTGGTGCTAAAGCTGGTTTTGACACGCGCCAAATCAGACAACTGACGCAATAACAAATCACGACGGTCCAACAACTCTGGCGGCTGCAACTCAACCGAAGGCGCTTTGGCCATGGCTTGGTTCACCAAGGCCAATTGGCTGGTGAGGGTGTTGATTTGGGTGGCTGTGCTTTCCACTGCTTGGCGGGTTTCGGTAGACACCAAATCGAGCTGCCCCGACAGCTCAGCAAAGCGTGAGGCCACGCCTTCAGAACTACGCATGAAGGTGGTGCGCAACACGGTGGACGCGGGATCGGCCGACAAGCTGCTGGCGGCGTTGAAGAAGTCGTCCAACGCCGAGCTCAGGCCCACGCTTTTGTCGCCCATGATGTCCATCACGCGCTTGGTGTACTCCACCATCGGTTTTTGGCTGGCCAAATCGCTGGTGCTGTTACGCAGGTTCGATTCAGCAAACGCATCAAACTGACGCTTGACGGTTTGCAGCTCCACGCCGGTGCCGAAAAACATACCGGCCGATTTTCTGGGCGCAGAGTCTTTCAAGACGGCGTCTTGGCGCGAATAGCCTTCGGTGTTGACGTTGGCAATGTTGTTGCTGACGGTGCTCAACGCACGTTGGTAAGCGCCAATCGCGTTGCCGCTGATGCCTAACATGTCACTCATGAACCACCTCCAAGCATTTTCTTGGCGTCATGCAAAGGCTTGATCACAGGCGTCTTGAACTGCATCGGATTCGCCGCAGGCGTTGCGTTCATGGGCAAGGCAGGCTCTTTGGGGTTCAACACCATGCCGCCGACTTGGCGTGCTTTGAGCATGTCAGCGGTGCTGGGCTGGTTTTGTTTGACGGCTTTGGCCATGTAGTCGGCCACGCCCAAGGCGCTGCGCTTGGCCATTTGCATGGAGACTTCTTTGTCAAACATGCCTTCAAAGGTTTCGACACCGCTGGACTGGTTGTCTTCGTCCTTCATGGTGGCTTCGCGCATGGACTTCATCATCATTTGGATGAAGAGCGCTTCAAATTGTTGCGCTGATTCTTTCAGCGCTTTTTCTTGGTTTTGCTGCGCTTGGCCACGCAACTCACCCAGACCCGAAAAGTCCAAGTAGGACCGGGTGGTGGAGGTGTCGACGGGGCTGCTCATGTCATTGCTCTTTAGATGATGACCAACTCGGCGCGCAGGCTGCCAGAGCTTTTCAGGGCTTCAAGAATGGCGATCAAGGCCGAAGGTGATGCACCCACTTGGTTGACCGCATCCACAATTTGACGCAGCTCCACACCCGGCTGGAACAAGAACATGGGCTTGTTGGGCTCGTTGACTTTGATCTCGGCGTTTTGCACTTCAGCCGTTTGGCCACCCGCAAACGCATTAGGTTGTGAAACCTCGTTGGTCGCGGTGATGGCGACCGAGATGGTGCCGTGCGAGACGGCAGCAGCTGTCACACGCACAGAGCGGTTGATGACCACGGTGCCGGTGCGTGAGTTGATGACCACACGCGCTGGGGGCTCGCCCGGTGTGACTTCCAAAGCTTCGATCATGCTCATGAACGACACACGTTGGTTCAAGTTTTTAGGGGCTCGTACCGATACCGAAACACCATCCAAAGCTTGTGCGACATCACCGCCAAATTTTTTATTGATCGCGTTGACAATGGCCGTGGTGGTGGAGAAATCGTTTTCACGGATGTTGTAGATCACGTTTTCAGCGGTCTCAAACGGGGTGTCCACAATGCGCTCCACAATCGCGCCGCCAGGAATGCGGGCCGAGGTGGGCACACCAATGGCGACTTTGGAGCCGGCTTGGCTGGCGTCAATGCCAGTCGCGGTCAAGGCACCTTGCGCCAAGGCATAAATTTCGCCATCCACACCGCGCATGGCCGTCATGATCAAGCTGCCGCCACGCAAGTTGGTGGCTTTGCCGATGGACGACACGTTGATGTCGATGCGCTGACCGGGCTTGGCAAAGCCAGGCAAATCTGCGGTGACCAACACAGCAGCGGTGTTTTTGATGTCCACACGCGCCGCCGTGGCCGCTTGTTCAAAGTCGGTCAAGGGGCCGTCAATGCGCACGCCCATTTGGGAGAGCATGGCTTTCATGCTTTGGGTGGTGAACGGCACCGAGGCGTCGTCGCCCGTACCTTGCAAGCCAACCACCAAGCCATAACCAATCAATTGGTTGGGGCGTTGGGCGGCGAGCGTGGCCAAGTCTTTGACACGGTCAGCGCACGCGCTGCCCGCGGCAAGCAAACTCAAGCTAGCGACGCAGAGACGGAAAAAAGGAGAAAGACGCAACATGGGGTACTCGTTCGATCAGAAGGGCCAGTATTTGTGCAAGGCAGAGGTGCCCCAACCTGCTTTGGTCGCGTTGGCCAGATCGCCCGAACCACGGTAAGCAATTTGGGCGTTGGCCAAACGGCGTGACTGCACGGTGCTGTTCGGGCCCACGTCTTCAGGACGAATGACACCAGAGACTTGAATCACTTCTGTGCCTTCAGAGAGACCTAGTTTTTTCTCGCCACGGATGATCAAGTTGCCGTTGGCCAAAATTTCAATCACGGTGACGGCCACCGAACCCACCAAGGACGCTTGCTGGTCGGCTTTGCCTGCGCCTTTGCTGGTGTTGGCGTTCTCGTTGAGGTTGATGCCGTTCAAAAACGGCGACATCTTGCCGACTTGGGTACTGAAACCGGATGGCAAGGAGTTTTTAGATTCGCGGCTGACGTCGGTGTTTTGCGTGCGTGCCGCTTGCGTGGACTCATTGAGCAGCACGGTGATGATGTCGCCCACTTGGTAATTGCGGCCACGGCCAAACCAAGCGTCACTTTGCCGGTTGTTGTAAATGCCGCCGGTGGCAATCTTTGGCCGGTCTGAGGCCAAAGGATAGACAGGGGCAAAGTCGGGTGACGATTTGAGGACCAAATCGACCGGCTCGGTGGCGCAGCCTTGCAGCGCGGCCACACAGGCGATGAGAGAGAGTGAGCTCAGGAATTTCATGGTGAACCTCATCACATGTTTTGGTTCAAGTACTTGAGCATGCCGTCCACAGCCGAGACGGCTTTGGAGTTGATCTCGTAGGCGCGTTGGGTCTCGATCATGTTGACCATTTCTTCGACCACGTTCACGTTGGATGCTTCCAGAGAACCTTGGTTCAACGTGCCTGCACCGTTGAGGCCGGGCTGCAAAATTTGCGCTTGACCGCTGGCTTGCGACGATTCGTACAAGTTGTTACCAATGGGCTTCAAGCCACTTGGATTGACGAAGCGGGCAATTTGAATTTGACCGATGTTTTGTGAGCCGCCACCGGCCACCAACTCAGCGCTGACCGTGCCATCACGGCCAATCGTCAAACTGGCGACGTTGTTGGGAATGGTGATGGCCGGCACCATGGGAAAGCCCAAGGCGGTGACCATTTGACCGGTGTTAGAGATCTTGAAGTTGCCATCACGCGAGTAGGTGGTGGTGCCGTCTGGCATTTGAATTTGGAAGTACCCGTCGCCCGTGATGGCCACGTCCAGCGGCGCTTGGCTGTTGACCAAATTGCCCTGCATGTGCAGCTTCTCAGTGGCATTGATCTTCACACCCGTACCGAGCATGAAGCCGGTCGGCGATTGGGTGTTGTTGGTGGTTTGACCACCGGGTTGCTTGATGTTTTGGTACAGCAAGTCTTCAAAGACAGCTCGGTCGCGTTTAAACCCGGTCGTGTTCACGTTGGCCAAGTTGTTCGAGATGACGTTCATCCGCGTTTGCTGCGCGTCAAGACCCGTTTTGGCTACCCACAATGATGCGTCCATGATTGATCGCTCCCTTTAAAACTGTCAAATTCAGGACGCCTTCATCATGGAGGCGCCCGACTCGTCGTTGGACTTGCTTTCTTTCATGACCCGAACCTGGTGCTCAAACGAGCGGCTCTGTTCAATCAGCTTGACCATCGATGCCATTGGATTGACGGTGCTGCCTTCTACGGCCTGCGGTGTCAAAGAAACTGGCTCAAGACCAGATGCAAAGTCCGTGCCAGCTGGTTTCCCGACAACTTTGAACAAGCCGTCTTCGCGCTTGCTCAAGGGCGTGGCGCTGGCATCGCGCAGCAAAAGCTGGGCAATCACCTGTTGCTGGGGGACCCCTTGCTGTGCAGGGTCGGTGGCGTACAGGTTGCCGTCGCTGCCAAAAGACAACTTAAAGCCGGGCGGCACGGTGATGGGCCCACCGTCTTGGCCGCGCACCAGATGACCCGTGCCGGTTTCCAACACGCCGCTGGCGTTGACCTTGAGGTCGCCACGGCGGGTGAACGCCAGCTCGCCATTGCTGGCGGTGACGCCCAACACAGTTTTGCGGTTGAAGGCCACATCCAAATCTCGGCCCGTGACCATCAAAGGTCCCGGGTCGAGTTGCACTTGGTCGTTGGCGTACATGCGCGGTTGAATGCGCGAGTCAAAGCCCTGCCCCACCGCTTTGTGCGACTCTAGGGTGACGTCATAGGTTTTCTTAAAACCAATGGTCGACACGTTGGCGATCTCGTTGGACAACTGGTGACGCGCAATGCGCTCCTCGTTGATCGAGGCCGTCGAGTTAAAGGCTAAGCGATCCATGTCAGGCTCTCAGTGCGTCCGCTTAGTTACGGATCTGAATGATGGTCGAGGTCAGCGAGGTGCTGGTCTCAATGGCTTTGGCGTTGGCTTGGAAGTTACGCTGCTCGGTGATCAAGTCCACCAGTTCTTGCGTCAAGTCCACGTTCGCACGCTCGGTAGCACCGGAGCGCACCGTGCCGTAACCAGCAGAACCGGCTTCGCCGTACTTAGGCGTGCCTGAATCAGACGTTTTGTAGTAGCTGGTGTCACCAATCTGGCGCAAACCGGTCGGGTTGGAGAAGTTGACCAACACCACCTTGCCCAGCGACTTTTGAGCGCCGTTGGAGTAGCTGGCATTGACCAAACCGTCGTCTTTGACAGCGAGGCCCACCAAGTCACCTTCAGGTGCACCGTCTTGTGACTGCGACAACACCGCGTAAGGCGAGGCAAACTGGGTTGACTTGGAGTAATCGATGTTGATCGTCAAAGAGCCCTTACCGTTTGGCAGGTACACGGTGTCGAGTTGCGCACCTTGTTTGGGAGACACCAAGTTACCCGCCGTGTCAAAGGTCAGCTCGCCTTTGTCGAAGTAAACGGGTGACCATTCGGGCAAGTTGTCAAAACCGGTGGCGGTGGACGATTCTTTGCCGAAGCCGTCGATGTAGACCGTGGCGTTTTTGTCGTCTTTGAACGGGGTGGGTTTGATCCAAGTGGTGGTGGTGCCGAACTTGGCATCCAAACCGTCCAAGCCCCAACGTGCGTCACCTGTCACTTTGATGTACGAGCTGGTCGATGCCGTGCCCGTGGTGAACTTCAAGGCGTTGGTTTTGGTGTCATACGTCACCTTCACGCCGTCCACGGTTTGGGGTGTGGCGCCATCCACAGAAGGCCCTTGCAAATTGTTGATGCCGCTTTGCAGCGCTTCCATGAAGGTGCTGAGGGTGTACGTGTCTTTGGGGGGAACGACCACGGTGCCCGTCACGCCGTTGACCGAAACCACGAACTGGTTGTTGGTGGTGTCGACCGCAAAGTTGTTGTCGACGTTCACCGCCAAAGCATTGCCGTTCAAGACGGCGGGTTTGGAAGCAATACCACGCAAGGCGTCGATCTTGGATTGACCCACAGCATACGTGGCTGGGTCACCGGTCAAGCCCAATCCACGGTCATTCACGGTGGCCAAACTACCCGCTTTGATGTCGCTCAAGGTGATGCTGGACGCGTCACCCGTGGTCCCTGATTTGAAAACAAAACCGCCTTTCACAGCGTCGTATTCGACGGTCGCACCGAAGCGCTGGTCATTGGAGGCGCGAAATGATGCCGCAGAAACGGAGGGTGTCAAGGTCAAACCGACGGTATCGTCGTTCACGCCTTGTGTGATGGGGTCGTTGGTGGGGCGAATGCTGGTTTGGTCACTCATCACCGAAATTTTGTCGTTGCCCGCAGGCTTGAACACCAGCTTTTGTGCTTTGGTGTCATAGCTCACCGTGACTCCGTATTTTTGACCTGTGGGTTGGCCTGCATTCACCACAGCCAATTTCGTGTCGATTTGGCTCTGCACCTTCGCCACCAAATCTTCATAGCGCAAATTGCCTTCGCCTTTCAGGGTGATGTCCAATTTGGGGCCAGTAGATGGCAGCTTTTGGGGTAACTGAAGCGAAAAGGTGACACCGGTGGTGGTGTCGAAATTGAAGGGTTTTTCGTCGCCATATGCGCGGTTGATCGCGTTGGTCAGTTCGGCAGCGATTTGCGCGCCTGAGAGCTTGACATCCTTGCCTGCCAAACGCTCCAAACCAACAGAGACGGGATCAATCGAATTGTCGATGTTGATTTTGAACAAATCCTTCAAATCTTCAAAGCTTTTCTTACCTGCCAATAAGGTATTTGGCGTAGCTAACGGCGCCAAACCTGCTGTTGAAGTCACAGGCTTTGGAGTACCCGTCGCTGGAACGATCTTCATCGCGACGTCAGTTGCTAGGGAGTTGGCTGAATTTGGCGCTTTCGAGTTCAAGAACACTGCGCCACTGCTATCTAATGAGGCGACATAGTCCTTTGCAAAGTCTGTATTGGCATTCAAAGCAGTAACCACCTCATTGGGCGTAGGCAACGATGAGGCTGTTGCAGATGTGATCTCAATGGGGGTGCCATTTTTTATTTGCACCTGAAACTTATCGCCAGCGGTATAGCTCGTGGCCGCAGGCATGGCGTAAGTTGCAGAGCTCAAACCTTGTTGCGCCACCAACGTTGCTTTTGTGTAAGTTGAATACACATTGAAATCGATACCATCGTTGGTGCCAGTGCCCAAACCTGTGGCACTGCCGCCTGTCACAGCAGCTGGTTGTGAAGTGCGCACGTCGTTCAATTGGTCGAGCGAAAACTTGTAAGTCTTTTTAGAAAAGCTGCTGTTCAAAGCGGCAATTTCGTCAGGCGTTTTGAAATCTTCTTTAGCTTTGAGTTCGCCGTATTTGTTGACATACATCACGTCACCGGTTTTGTTGGTGGCTTGCTGCAACGATGCATCGACCAACTGATCGCCCACATACACAAAGGTTTGCCATTTGTTGTTCGGGGTTTCTTGACTCGCGTTTTGGGTCTTCACGTAGTAGACCGTGGCCAAGTAACCGTTACCACCGCCGTCATACACAGTCAACGCCGTGCTCTTGTTGTAAGTGGTGGCGTCGTTGCGGTTGAAGGCTGAGGTAATCACCGGTGCATCGGCTGGAAAGTTCAAGCCCAGTTGCACTTTGCTGGTTTGGGTGGCCATGCCGGTGGTTTTTTGCGGAATGGTCAGCACGTTCATGTCGGTCAAGTTGGCTTTGCCGGACGAGTCCACCGACGCTGCCATCAAACGCTGGCCTGCTGAGTTCACCACGTTGTATTGGTCGTTCATCATGAACGAGCCGTTACGCGTGAAGATGTCCTGAAAACCGTCTTGCGATTTGAGCGGAAAGAAACCGTCGCCGCTGATAGCCAAGTCCAAGGTGTTGGACGAGAAGGTCATGTTGCCTTGGCCGAATTCTTGGGTCACTTTTTTCAGCGACACACCTTGACCGATGGTGGAGGAGGCTTTTTGCAACGGCGAGGTGGCAAAAATGTCACCAAAGTCAGCGCGGCTGCGCTTGAAGCCCACGGTACTCACGTTGGCAATGTTGTTGGCGGTCACGCCGAGCTGGGCGGTGGCGGCGTTCAAGCCGGTCAGAGAGGTATAAAAAGACATGGTGCGTTAACTCCAGTGAGAAATTCTTAAATCGTTCAATCGGTCAATCAGGAACCGACGCGCTTGACGTCGGCCAAATTGACGGTTTTGCCGCCATCGACTTCGAGCAACAAGGTGCCATCGCCGGCTGTGGCGCTGGACACGCCACGAACGGTGGCGTAGGTGTTGACGGTGGGGGTGCTCATTTTTCCGGCGCTGTTGACGGTGGCCACGTAGCGGTAGGTGCCGTTGGGGGCTGCGGTACCGCCATCGTTCATGCCATCCCACGCCAAAGTGGCATTGCCCACAGGTTGCGCGCCCATGATTTGGCTGCGCACCAAAATGCCTTTGTCGTTGAAGACTTGCAGCTTGATGCCATCGGCACCGCTGGGTAAATTGATGATGCCTTGCGACACGGTGGTGTCGGTGACAGTCACCGGACCATCAGGCACGGTGACGGTTTTACCAATCAAAGAGGCCGCGCCCAACATGCGGTCGCCGCTCATGCTGGAGACCATCGACTCCAAGCTGGATTTCATCGAGGTCGAAGCTTCAAGCTGCGAGAACTGCGCCAACTGCGCCACGAAGGCTTCGTTTTTGACGGGATCAGTCGGGTCTTGGTTGGTCAGCTGGGTGGTGAAGAGCTTGAGAAATGCGCTTTGGCCCATGGCGTTGGTCGACGACGCCGCTTTGGCGGCATCTTGCTGCGCCTTGTTTTGCGCACTGGTCAAGATGTTGCTCGGCAAGGAGCTCATCATGGAGGAGGTGTCAGAAATAGCCATAGAAAACTCCAGTAAGCGCTGTCAATCAGTTTTTGATGATGTCGAGGGTGCGCGACATCAGCTGTCGAGCGGTGTTCACCACTTCGACGTTGTTTTGGTAGGAGCGCGAGGCGGCCATCATGTCGACCATCTCGGACATTTCGTTCACATTGGAATGAAACACGTAGCCCTCTTTGTCGGCCAAGGGGTTGCCCGGGTCCCAGGTTTTGCGCACGGGTGTTTGGTCGTCGACGATGCGGTCGACCTTCACGCCGCCCACATATTGGGCGCCAGCATGGGTCATCTCTTCGCGCATCAGGGCTTTGAACAGCGGGCGTTTGCCACGGTAGGCCTCAGCCTCTGTGCCGGACACGGAGTTGGCGTTGGCCAAGTTAGAGGCGGTGGTGTTCATGCGCACGGTTTGCGCGTTGAGCGCGGTGCCGGCGATGCCAAAAACGTTGTCAAGGTTCATGATTCATTACTCCCCGCGCAAAGCTTTGCGCAATCCGCCAATGCGGTTTTCTAAAAATTGCAAGGTGGCTTGGTACTCGCTGGCGGCCTTACCGTATTGGGCTTGTTCGACGTTCATTTCGACCGTGTTGCCATCAAAAGAACTGTTGAACGGGGTGCGAAAACGCATGCCGTTGTCAGGGCCTTCTTGAATGCCAGCGAAATGCTTTTCATTGGTCGCTGTCAAATATTCGGTCTTGACTTCTTTGAGCATGGCTTTGAAATCAACGTCTTGCGCTTTGTAATTCGGTGTGTCGGCGTTGGCGATGTTGCGGGCGAGCACTTCCATACGCTGGCTTCTGACGCCAAGCGCACGTTCATGAATTCCGAATGCATTTGAAAAAAGATTCATGGCACCACTCCGATCTAGATCGACTCCGATTAATTGACACATGACCTCAAGTCATGAGGCCTCAGGTCGATTAGTGCAAGAGCCATGCCAACGGTGTTTTGACGGTGCAGGTGGCAAAACTTTGCCGCTCCCCTTCGCGCAACACCCCCCGCGTTATTCCACTTGGGTCACGGCGGCTTGGGTGGCGTACGCGCTCAAGCGGGCCGCTTGCGGGCTGCTGCGCTGGGCCAGGTCGGTGCCCAAGCGCTCTTTGGCGTTTTGGTGCAAGCCCGCGACGATGGAGTTGCGGGTGATGGGGGCCCGCACGTCGCGGTTGACATGCAAATAAGCCGCTTGGCGGCCTGGGATATTCAAGGGTGCGTTGGGGCGGGTTTCATTGCGTGCGGCCGGCGTGAGCACGGTCAAGTACAAATCGTCCAAACCGACAGGGCCGTTGTTTTTGAGGCCCGTGTCGTCAAAGTATTTGCCCACCATGTCGAGCTGCTGCAAGACGCTGTGGCCCAAGATGGCCTTGGGGTTGGCACCAAAACCGGCGCTGGCTGCGCCGCGGTCGGGGCCATCGCAAAACTGAATGATGCCGTGGCAGCGGTTGTTGGTGGCTTTGGGGTTGAGGCCATCACTCTCCATCAAGCTAAGGCGCGCAAAGTCATCGGGCGCAAACTTGTGTTGCTGCGACATTTGCACAATTTTGTTCATCACCGCTTGTTTTTCTTCGGCGGGGATGAAGCCTTTGTCGACGGCGCGGGCAATGGTTTTTTCAAGTACGGGGTGCGTGCTGCGATCGGCACGCGACAGCAACTGAATTTGTGCCGTACCCGCGAGCGATGCTGCGCCCAAGGGCGTGGCGAAGCTCTCGCCGTTCAAGGTCAAGGGCGCTGCCGCATTGGCCTGGAAAGGGTTCGATAAGGATGAAGGTGCCGCATTGGCAGCGAGAGCCGACAGCGCCGCCGCTGTGCTGATCGACAGAGGGCTGGCGGAGGGAACTGAATTGGCAGCGGCATAAAAAGCAGTTGCCGTATTTTGTAATGGGCTTTGCGCGTTGGGTGCGCTGACCGATTGGGCACTGCTCGCGCCCGCTTGCGCAACGCTGTAGTTCAGACTCTCCAAATTCAGGCGTTGACCCGGATGAATCAAGTTGGCATTGGGCAAGTTGTTGGCGCGGGCCACGGTTTGTGCCAAACGCAGGGCATCGTTGTTGGACAGGTTGACCCCACGCGATGCCATTTGCTCGCGCACGATGCCTGACAAGGTCTGCCCAGATTTAACCGAGGTGTCCCAAGCCGGCGCACGGCCCTCAGGCGCCAAAGCACCTGATGCGCCCGACATGGCGCGTGTGAATGCAGGTGCCGCACGCGTGAACGCCTGCGACCCCACGGGCAGCGGTGACTTGCCGTTGATATCGGTGGTGTTCACCTGGGGTTGAAAGGACGGGTCGAGTCGCATGGCGGTTCCGATTAACGGTGGTTTTAAAAGTTGGTCTCGTTCTTGCAAGAAGGTGAAGGTCTGAAAAAAATGTCAAAACTTCAACACCTGACCCCACTCACCATGCAATTGCTGTGCCTAACCAAAACCGACAGTCACCCAGCCTTCAGCGCTCGGTGGTTGGGATGGGTGATCGCTTGGGTGCTTTGCCACGCCAGCCTTGGGTTTGCGGCCGATACGGCCCCTGCCCCGTCGGCCTTGGAGGTGTTGCAAACCCAAGCCCAGCAGTGGGCCAGCTCAAACCCCTCATTCCAAGGGCGTGCCGTGCATGTGGCGCCCATCGACAACCGCATTGCGGTGCAAAGCTGTCAACAAACCCTGCAATTTGACCAACCGTTTCCGGGGCAAGCCTCGGTGCGCGTGCGCTGCGGCCAACCGATTTGGCAGCTTTACGTCACCCTGAACTCGGGCAACAGCCCCGCTCCAGTGGCACGCAATGGCTTGGCTGCCCCCGCGGTGCACAAAGTGTTGGTGGCCAAAGACCTGCTCAAACGCGGCACGCTGCTGACGCCTGACATGTTCACCGCCACCGAAATGCCAGCACCCGGCATGGAAAGTGCTTTGATCAATGACCCCAAGCTGATCGCCAACATGGAGTTGACGCGTGACTTGACACCCAACACGCCCTTGAAAACCTACGACGTGAAAACGGCAGTTTTGGTCAGGCGCGGGCAAGAAGTGCAGGTCACGGCAGGCGTGGGACAAGGTTTTTTGATCACCATGCGCGCAGAATCTTTGCAAGATGGGGGAATAGGTGAACAAATCCGCTTGAAAAACAGCGAGTCGGGTCGATCTTTGATTGCAGTGATCACTGGCCCTAACGCAGCAAGATTGAGATAAATTTTTGAAAATTGGCCTCAAGTTCTAGAATTTGGGGTCGATTGAAGTGTTGTGAAAAAGGAGAAATCATCATGAGTGACGCTATTTCGAATTACGGACGCATGGCCACATCGAACGCTACCTTGCGCAGCGCCATCGATAAGGTCGACAAAAAAAGCCCCAATGCCACGCAAGCGGCAGACACGGGAGCTACACCAACGCTGGAAAAGCCTTCAGCTGGAGCAGACAAATTGAGCCTGAGCAATGTTGCGCAAAAGGTCATGGCACAGCCAGACTTCGACCGCTCCAAAGTCGAAGCGATCAAGCAAGCGATCAAGGATGGCAACTACCCTGTGAACCCTCGCCGCATCGCCGAGAACTTTGTCGCGCTCGAACGCATGATTTCGAACTGATCGGCCTCCCACCGATATGACAACACCCGCCACCGACACCTTGCCCTCCTCCCTGGAGCAAGCCTTGGTTTTGGCGCAAACGCTGCAAGAGATGCTGGAACTGGAGTTCGAGCACCTGAAAGCGCAAGATTTGGATGCCTTCGAGGCTTCCCAACCCGTCAAAAACGACGTGCTGATGCAACTCGTGCAACTCGCTGGCATTCAAAATGCCGAGTCGGCAGACGCCTTGGGACCTGAATGGGATGGCTTCAAGGAGCAAATGGCCCAGTGCCGCGACATGCACCGTCGCAACGAAGTGCTGATTGGTCGAAAAATTGACGCCATTCGTGGCGCCTTACAAAGCTTGCAAGTGCAAGACCCCGCCAGCTCGATCGAGATTTATGACCGGCTCGGCAAACTCAACCGCTCTCGACGCGGCCGCGGCTACAGCGACGCTTAAGTCCTGAAGCGCAGCTGTCTTAAGCTTCGCGCGCCTTCTCATCCCCGGGCTGCATGCCCTTGAGCCAGTACACCCACGACAAAATCACGGCCACAGCGGTGAACATGTCTTGCGGAATTTCTTGCCCCACATCCAAACGGCTCAGCATGGCCAGCAAACGCGGGTCTTGCGCCACATACACCCCCTGACGTTTGGCTTCTTCGACGATGCGACGCGCCAGCTCCTCATCCCCTTTGGCGGTGACGGTGGGCGTTTTGTTGCGACCGTACTCCAGGGCAACGGCTTGCTGTGTGTAGGGCTTGTTTTGAGACATGGCGTGCGCTCAAGCTTGGGTGTCGATCAACGCACCATGTGGTGGTGGTGGCCGGTCCACCTTGGCATCGGGACGCGCCGCGTTGTAGACCTGAAAACTGCCCATCACCAAGCCTGCACTTTCAAGCTCATAAGTGAGCTCGCTCGCATTAAAACGTGCCTGCGCAGCCACTTCCTCTTTGAGCGCCCACATGGTCAGATCGACCTTGGCGTTATCGCTGATGCTGGTTTTAAGCCAGACCTCACCTAACACACGGCTTTGGGTGTGCATGTTCACCACCAAGGGATTTTTAGGCTGGCCAGGCTGATGGCCGCGCCGCTCAAAGCGCATCTCTACCGGGTCGGCATCTTTGAAAGGAATGACAAAGGCCAGGTTCAAATCACCCTTGTGGCGGTCTTGTGTGGCTTGCAACTGGGCAGATTCCGCCTCATCGACAGCCTGCTGCAAGGATTCGGTGTCGCCCCCTTCCACGGCCCCCATGCGCGCGCGATCAGCCATGATGAGGCGCAGCAATGCTTTGACATCTGACTCAACCGGTGCGCCCTCGGCCAAACTGGCCTCACCACTCTTGCCGCTTTGCAACACAAAGCGGCGCAGGGTTTGCGGCTGCAAAGAGGCCATGCTCAAGCGCTGCGCTTTGATGCGTTCTTTGAGCTCGCTGCTGCCTGCTGGCAACAAACTCTCCAACATGCCTGGCTGCATCAACGTCATCAACGCGCTGAAGCCACCGGGTTGGAGCAGCAGCGTGTTCAACCGCGAAGGCGGCGCTGCGATGGGGGCACCGGTGACGGGATCGACACCGGCAAAACGCCCCGTGTGCAAGAGCTGCAAGGTCCACTGCCCTGTGGGCAAGAGCTGCGCGCGCAACTGCGAGACGTCCCCCTCTTTGATGTAGGGCGAGAGCGGTAAATTGAACACCTGGTCGTTGAGCGTGAGCTTGATTTGGCCTTGTCGCAGCGCAGCCGTGGCCTGCACCACTTGGCCATCGTGCAAGCCCAGCGCACGCGCCACAGGGGCATCCACATAGGTTGTCCGCATGTCGAGCTGCACGGGCAACACCCGTGAAACTTGGTAGACGCCCTCAGGGCCAAGAATGGCCATGGCTTGACCTTAAGGGAAGCGCACCCAGTTTTTGCGCTCGTTCATGTTCATGTCGCGGGTGGAGTAGCCGCCCGCCCAGGTGTTGCCCGCTGGGGCGGAGGCAGAGGCCTTGCCACTGGCCCCTAACTGCGTGCGCAGCAAATCTTCGTTGCTGGGCAGACGCAACACCGCACCCGCGATCAACACACGCGGCGTAGATTGGGTGAAAGCTTGCGGATTTTGTTGCATCAGAGCTTGGCGCAAAACTTCGTTTTTCAGAGGACTGTCCGCCAAATGTTGGCGAATCACTTTGTCCATTGTGTCACCGGCTTGCACGGTGTAGGTCTTGCCCGCAGGCTCAGCGGCCCAGGCAGCGCCAGCCATGAGGCCTGTCGCCAACAATGCGCGCAGGTAAACAGGCAACGTGGTCATGAGAATTCTCCGTGTCAACTTGTTGATCAGTACGTGTAAGGCCAAGCGACCCAGGTGCCGCGAAACTTTTGCGCTTGTCCGGCCACTTGCTTCAATTCAGCTTGGTAAGGACTGACGGATTTGACCTCGGCCAGCACCGCGGCGTCTAACGCACCGCCTTCTAAGGCATGTTTGGGCAGCACCCGTGAGTCGGCCAACATGAGTTTATCGCCCACCCGCAGACCCGCTGTGCCACCCGCGTTGAGGGTGAGTTTGCCCGGCACGTCTTGCAACACCGCAAAACTTTGGGGATCGCAGGCGAATTGCTTGTCGAGCTGTTGGGCCAAGCCGGCCACAGAGCGGGCAATGGCATCGGCGGTGTCGAGGTCGATTTTGGGCTGCCCCAAACGGTCGGCTTGGGGGTAGGTCAACACCGTGTCTTGGGCACTCAGCCATGCACCACGCGCACCTGGGCCGCGCACTTGCCACTTCAAGACAAAGCCAGACAGGTCATCGGTGGTGGTGCCTTCGGGGGCGGGCGCCAAGGTCAATTGCAAATGCCACTGCACATGTTCTTCGCCTTGGCCGTAACTGCTGCGGTCGTAGGCACGGGTGTGAACCGCGTCGGTCATCACGCGCCAGTGCTGGGCTTGGCTGGTCGCTTCAAGCAAACGAGCGCGTGCAGTTCGACCCATTTGCTGGGCTTGAAAGCGTTGTGCAGGTCGCAAACTGGGCGACAAGTCCACACCGACGGACATGACATGCATCAGCGGCGCCTTGGCCTGTGTGGCCTCACATCGTTTGGGGGCCACGGCCTGCGCGTTGGCATCGCCCATGTCAGCCTGTGGCTCGTTGTTGGCGTCACGCGAGTAAGACTTGACACGCAGATCGCGCACCTGGATCTCGGAGCTGAAACGGTTCAACTCACGCAACGCCCCATTGGTCTCCATCCAGCTGGTGGCGGTGACTTGGGTGTTGGCTTTCATGGCGGTTTCCACCAACGCGCTGCGGATCGCTTTCAAACGCTCCTCAGGGCTCAGGTCGGCCGCGCGCGCGCCCTGCCAAAGGCTCAAGCCAGCGAGCAAGAAGGGCATGCAGCGCAAAAAGTTCATGGCACAGGTCTCCAAACGGGTCGCATCAGCGGCGTTTGTTGTTCAAGCTGGCGATGTACAGCGTGCGCAGATCGTTCACAACGCCACGGTCCAAGGACATGGTGGTCTCGTAGGTGTCGTCACCCACGGGTGTGATGCTGACCAACACGGCGCCAAAAATGACACCCTCCACACGGGCACGGAAGGTGTCGCTCATCACCGTCATGTCGGCCACGGTCGTGCTGGCATCTAACTGCTGGCCGTACACCTGCTCGGTCAAGGCGCGGTAGGCGTCAAGTTTCGATGCACGGATGGCCAACAAACGTTGCTGTGCTGGGTTGCGGTGATTTTGAATACTAATCACCGCATACCCCGTTGCCATCAAAGTCTCACGCTTTTCCGTCATCGGCGTGATCATGGTGGCCGGTTTGTTGTCGGCCTCAGATGCCGGCAACCCTTGGTGCTCGTGGACGTGTTGAAATTTAAAAGCGGAGCAGCCGCTCAAAAACAAAGTAACTGCGAGGGCAGTCCAAACTGTGATGCGTTTCATGTCGTGTTCCTTAAACAGGTCTCCCCCTAGATTCGGTGCGAAGGCACGCATCTTTAATAAATTGAAGAATGAATACTTTTGCTGTCTTGCTGCAATTTTGGGGATCTCGACAATCATGTGTAGGAATTTTTGACATGAAACAGATGACTCACTTTATTGGCTCCAGCACCTCCGCTCAATCGCTGCGCGGTTTGGTGGCCACCATGGCCAACTCCAATGCCACGGTCATGATCACCGGCGAAAGTGGAACCGGTAAAGAGCTGCTGGCTCGCTTGCTGCACGATGAGTCTGAGCGCTGTGGTGCCAATTTTGTGCCGATTAACTGCGCCGCCATCCCCAAAGATTTGCTGGAGAGCGAACTGTTTGGCCACCGCAAAGGCGCCTTCACAGGCGCCGTGGCCGACCGCATTGGTCGTTTCGAGCTGGCCCACGGCGGCACCATCTTTTTGGATGAAATTGGCGACATGTCGCTGGACATGCAGGTCAAGCTGCTGCGCGTGCTGCAAGAGCGCACGGTAGACCCGATTGGTGGCACCCGTCAAATCAACGTCGATGTGCGCGTGATCGCCGCGACCCACCGCGATTTAGAAACCGAAATTGCGGCTGGCCGCTTCCGCGAAGACTTGTACTACCGCCTCAATGTGTTGCCTATGGTGACACCCCCTCTGCGCGAACGCCCAGACGATGTGCCTGAGTTGCTGGCGTTTTTTGCCAAAAAACATGTCAACTTTGGCAAGCCTCCGATCACGTTCAAGCCTGACTTTTTGCAAGCCTTGCAAAAGTACCCGTGGCCGGGTAATGTGCGCGAGTTGTCGAACTTGGTGGACCGTTTCAGCACCCTGTACGCGGGCCAAGAGCTGGAGCTGCGCGCCATTCCGCCCACACTGCTGCCCAAGGGCTTGATCTCGGCCCAAGCCGAATTGCAAGCGATTGCGCCCTTGTTGGCCAAGTTAGAAATGACACCGCCCCCTGAAGTGCTGATTGAGCTGGATGACCAACCAGACCTAGAAGACGAGAACGACATTGAAGGCATCATCATGCTGGCCCAAGGCATGCCGCATTTGCCGCCAGAAGGCTTGTCGCTCAAAGAGCGCATGGCGCAAATCGAACGCAGCATCATTGAGCAGGCCTTGAGTCGCAACTCGGGCAATGTGTCACGCACGGCCAAGTTGCTCAATTTGCAACGCACCACCTTGATCGAGAAGATCAACAAGTACGACCTGCGGTCAGTCGCTTGAACCGAGGTCAGCCTCGGCTGACACGCCTCTAGTCTTTGTCGTTGTAGAGCACGGTGATGCTCATGCGACGGTTACGCGGATCGCGCGGATCTTTCGGGTTGAAGGGGTCGGTATCAGCCACGCCTTCAATGCGCGCGAAACGGTTTTCTTTGATGCCTTTTTTCTCCAGCAAAGAACGCGTCACCTCAGCACGCTCAGCCGACAACGACCAGTTGTTGCGCCCTTCCGGGTTTTGAAACTGCACACTGTCCGTGTGGCCACGAATCGCAACTTTGTTCGGAATTTCAGCCAACGACGCCGCAATTTCGGAGATCAAGCTAGAAGCCTTACCCTGCATGGTCATGCCGCCACTGGGGAACATCGCAAAGTCAGCTTTGTCGATGATTTCAATGCGCAAACCGTCTTTGTCACGCGTGATCGACACTTGGTCTTTCAGACCCTCGAGCTTTTTGTTTTGCGACAGCTTTTGCTCAATTTCTTGTTCGAGCTTGGCAAAGTCGGCTTGCTCTTTGGCAGCAGCCACTTCTTTTTTCTGTTCTTCCGACAGCTTGTCGGGGTCGGAATAGGGGTTTTGATTTTCCTGACCAGGCTCGGTGCTGGGGTTGGGGCCGCCTTCTGAGCGGGGTGTCAAACGTTCCAACAGGCCGGTTTGTTTGGCTGAAAACGGAAAACCATCGGGGTCAATGATGGACGTACCACCAAACATGCCGTTCGATCCCGCCAATTTACCCATGGTGACGATGCTTTGGGAGGTGGGTTTGAAGTAGTCGGCAATACTTTTACGCTGGTCTTCGTTGGAAGCGCCGAGCAGCCACATCAACAAAAAGAAGGCCATCATGGCCGTCATCATGTCGGCCAACGCAATTTTCCAAGCGCCACCGTGGGCCCCGCCATGGCCATCATCAATGATTTTTTTGATGATGATCACCGGCGCGGGCGCTGCCGGGACTTCCTCGGGAATGGCAGGCGGCTTCGGAACGACTGGCGCCGCCTCGCCTTCAGGTACGACCGCTACGGCGGCGTCTTTTTCATCCGCCATTACTTCCTCAGCGCATCAAAGATTTCGCCAAACGAGGGCTGAGAGTCATGGCTGATACACACACGGGCGCCTTCGATGATCAACGGCACAGGGTAGCCATGCATGTTGCCCAAAATGATTTGCTGAGCCACTTTGAGCACTTCACCATCTTCATCAATGATTTGCTTCAAGCGACCGGCAAAGGGCTCGAAAATACCGTAAGCCATGAACACGCCCAAGAACGTGCCCACCAAGGCGCCACCAATCAGCGCACCCAGCACAGGTGGAGGCTGGTCAATCGCACCCATGGTCTTCACCACACCCAGCACACAAGCCACAATGCCCAGCGCAGGCAAGGCGCCAGACAAAGCGGCCAAAGCTTCGGCGGCTTTCAATTCGGTGTGATGGTGAACCTTGATGGACGTGGTCATGACGTCTTCGACGGCGTAAGGGCTCAATGTGCCTGAAGACACCACCATCAAGCGGATGGTGTCGCAAATCAAACCGGTCAAGCCGTGGTCTTTCAACATCTTCGGAAATTCACCAAAGATCGCACTGGCTTCGGGGTTTTCAACGTGAGACTCCATGGCCACCGCGCCTTCGGCCTTGAGCGTTTTCATCAATTTGGAGATGACCGCGATGATGGCGACGTAGTCGTCTTTTTTGTACTTGGGGCCTTTGACCACACGGCCAAAACCGCCCATCGCCGCTTTAAAGATAGACAGACTGTTGCCCGAAACCATGCCAGCAATGCCCGCCCCACCAATGATGAACAACTCACCCGGTGCGGCTTTGATAATGGGTGCCATGTCACCACCGTGGGCGACGAAACCGCCGAACACGCAGACAAACAGCAAAATAACGCCAACAATCGAAATCATCTAACACTCCCCATGCAGGTCAGCGCACCTCGAACACTTCGGGTGCGCTTGTTTTTATCAATCCTAACAACCTGCAAGATTAACTGAATTTCAGTTCATCAAGCCTGTAGCTCGGGTACTGGCTGGCACCAAGGAAGGCACGCCCTCCCAAGCATCGCGAATTTCGCGCATCAAACCATGAATCTCGTCCAACACGGCGATGTCGTTATGGGCGTTCACATGGAACAAACGGCGTGTCACATAGCTGTACAACTCGTTGAGGTTGCTGGCCAAGTCGCCGCCTTTTTCGAAATCCAAGGCGCCTTGCAAGCCAATCACGATGCGACTGGCGCGGGCGACCGCTTTGGACTTTTCAGCGATGTTGTTGTGCTGGATGTGACCACGAGCGGTCGACAAACTCTCCAGCAAACCGTCAAACAACATTTGAATGAGCTGCACGTTGTTAGCCGTGGCTACGCCTGTGGTGACTTTGACATTGCCATAACTTTGAATGGCACGCATGTTGGCTCGCATCTGATTAGCTCCTGTGTTTCTCTGGTTGACACAGACAGTATCGGAAGGGTGTCAAAAAACTTGAGGGCTTGACAATGAAGATCTTGTGCATTTTTAAGCGGTCTTGGCTGCAGCGGCAACCGGCTCGTTAAAAGGCACATCGGTCACCGTGTCGGTGGCCAAATCTTGCCGCTGCTGGTCCTCATACGCTTGCACCAAGCCAGCGTTCAAGGCATTGCCACCTTCCAGCACCTCGGCTTGGCCGGTTTGATCGGTCAAGGCCAAGACGGCATCGTCCGGTGCACTGGCTTCACCAGGCTGGCCTGGCCTCTTGAATAAGAACTGGGAATACGGCGTGTCGTTGGGAATGCCGACACGTTGGTACATCATGTCCACCACGCTGTCGATGGTTTGCTTCAGACGGTCTAGAACATCTGGGTCTGGGTTTTTGGCGTAATCGCCACCGTACTCGCGAGCGTTGCGGTAAATACTGCCTAAGTGCTGAGGTGGTAACCACGACTGAATGTGGCCACGCGCTGTTTCAATTTGGCGTTCCGAGTTAGGCACGCGGTTTTCAATACCCGCCGCATCACTCACGCCGTCTTGAAACGTAGCGGTGATGTGGGCACGCAAGATGGGCTCGTAATGGGGGCGCAAGGCTGCCACCAAATTGGTGTCAAAACCCTCGACCTCTTTGCCGTTCATGGCGTCCCACAGTTTTTTACCTTCGAGGCCACTGAACAAAATATCGCTGGGTGGTGCAGGGGCAACCGGTGCCTCTGTCTCAGTTTTAGCGTTGGCGTTGGCGGCGTTTTCATGCATTTTGGTCAATTGATTGACCTTGTCGATCAAATACAGCGTGAGGATGACCAGCAACAGCAGCACCCACGACACCACGTTCATCATGAAGTTGCTCATGCGCGTCTCCTCGCAGCGGGTTGATCGGCCTCCGACCCTTCCACTTTCAAGGTGCCACGCAGCTTTTTGACCACGGATGACAAAATTTGACTGACCCGAGATTCGCTGACCCCTAAGGTCTCACCAATTTCCTTCAGGTTGAACTCTTCCACGTAATACAACTGCATGACCAACTGTTCGCGTTCGGGCAACTGGGCAATCGCATCGGTCACCGCGTCCATGAACTGCGCTTCTTCCACGATCACATCGGGCTGCTGCGATGCGTCGTCGGCAATGCTCATCACCTCTTCGGTGACGACTTCCATCGAATAGGTCTCAAACCGCTTGGCTTTGCCGCGTTCTTTGTGAAACTCTTCGAGGTCTTTGCCCATGTAATCGGCAATTTCCGCTTGGCTGGGCGCACGACCCAGCTCGGCAGCCAAAGCGTGCACCGTGGTGTTGTGTTCTTTGTTGAAGGCCACCGCAGAGCGTGGCAAAAACGATAAACGTCGCACCTCGTCCAGCATGGCGCCGCGCACTCGGCTATGGGCGAAGTTCTCAAACTCGATGCCTTTGACAGGGTCAAAGGCACGCGAAGCTTCGAGCAAGCCGATCATGCCAACTTGGATCAGCTCATCGAGCTCCATGAAGGCCGGAATGCGCGCCTTGAGGTGCAGCGCCACACGCTTGACCAAGCCAAGGTGGGCCAACACCAAGTCCTCGCCTTTGGGGGCGCAGGCTTTGTACATGTTGACAGAGGAACGTGGGCTCATGATTCCGACGAACTGTTTTGCATCAGTCGCTCCATGAAAAATTGCATGCCGCCCGACGGGTGGTCAATAGGTCGCAAATGGGTGCAGGCCTCGGCCAAACGCATGTAGTCACGCGAAGCGGCAGAGCCGGGAGCGAGCTCGAGCACCGATTGGTATTTTTTCAGGGCACGCAAGACCATTTCATCGCTCTCGATGGAGGTGAGGTAGTGCACCGACTCGCCCAAGAAACGCACACACACGTCGTTCAGCTTCTTATAAAGCTTCCAGCCTTCGCTTTGGGTGTTGACCATGTTGGGCAACAAATAGATCTCATCCAGACCCATTTCTTTGGTCAAAATTTTGATGGTGCCGTAGGCATCAGCAATCGACGAGGGGTCGTCTTTGACCACAATGAAACGACGCTGACACGCTGCCAAGAACGACAGCACCGAGGGCGAGATGCCGGCGGCCACGTCGACGATCAAGTAATCCACATCGTCAGTCAAAGCGCCAAACGACTGCACGATGCTGGCCGCTTGCACTTGGCTCAAGCCCGCCAACTCTTGCATGCCCGACGCACCCGGAATCAGTTTGATGCCTTGGCGTGTGGTGACCATGATTTCTGGCAAGGTCTTTTGGCCTGCCAAAAAGTGGCCCAAGTTGTACTCGGCGCGCGCACCGAGTGCGATTTGCGCGTTGGCCAAGCCCAAGTCGGCGTCAAACAACATGACGCTGAAGCCCATTTGGCGCAAGGCCACGGCCAAGTTGATGGAGGTGGTGGTTTTACCCACCCCGCCCTTGCCGCTGGCGATGCCGATGATTTCAGTTTTATGGTGCTTACTCATGGGTCAGGCCTGTGGTTTCGGGTTGAAAGCGGGCGGCGATTTGCGCCAATTTAGAGCTGGCCAAGTCGTTCAAAGCGGCGTTGCGCGCAGCGTGGGGGTGGTCTTCCACCTTTGGCAGCGGCAGGTTGTCCAAGGCGCGCTTGACCAAATCGGTCAGGCCGAAGTCTTGCACCAAATCTGCAGTGCGGTCGCCGGTGCTGGCCGCGGACACAGCCACGGTTTGTTCGGTCAAGAACTGCAACAAGGCCCAAGGTTGGTTGGACTCGTCGAGCTTGCTGAGCATCAACGACGCCCAGGTGTTGTCGGTATTTTCAAACACGCGGCGCAAGTTGGCGGCGGAGGCATCGGCGGGCACCACGGCGTGGCATTGGACCTGCAAATTCATGCTGCGCAGGTCGGCCAAACGCTCGTTCATTTGCACGCCGGGGGTGTCGATCAAAATCAATTGGCGGTTGCTGTGCTCTTCGAGCAGCAACTTCAAGGTGGCGGCGTTGGTGGCGCGGAAACTGTCCACACCCGACTGGGCACTGAGCAACTGCGTTTGGCTCCAAGCGCCAGCACGTTGGTCGTGAAAACTGATCACCACCACTTGTTCGCTGCCGTGCGCGAGCGCGGCGTTTTGGGCCAAACGCGCAATCATCAAAGACTTGCCAGCACCCGAAGGACCCGCCAAAGCATGCACACCAGACAGCGGCGTGGCCGCAGAGGCTTGGCCCACGGCGTGGCTGAGTTGGCGTTGCAAAGCGCCCATGGCGTCGGATAGGTTGTCGTGGTCTTTGATGCAGTCCATCAACAAGGCGCGCAACGCGACAGGAATGGGGGCGTCGTTCAAGGCATCACGCAAAGGCGACAAGGCGGCAGGCAGAGGCACGCTGCCTTGCCAAGCGGCCATTTGTTGGCCGAGTTTGAATTCGCGGCGCAAAGAAGCCAGTTCTTCACGCACCAAGGCGACGATTTCGCGGCCGCGCAAGGCGTCGTGCGCGTCTTCGGCCTGTTGTGTGGATTCTTTGACAGGGCTCGCCACTTGCGGGGCCGAAATTTTGGCAATGGGCTTGGCCGCCACTTGAGGCTTCACTTCAATCAAAGGCTGAGCCACTTGGGTGGCTTGACGCTCGCGGGATTGGCGCTTGTTTTGGTCAATTGTTTGACCCAACAGCACATCAAACTTACCAGCAGGCGCTTTGGACTGGGTAAATTCGCTCTTGATGAACGGCTCGGCCTCCTCGGGCGTCAACGGGGACAAGTCCACAGCCACGATCAACTCGGTCAAGCCATTGACTTGGCTGCTGGAGATGATCAGCACATCGGGCCCATACTGAGCCACAGCCTTTTCGTTGGCTGCGCGTGTATCGCGGGCGAGGATTCGTTTCAGTTCCATAGGTCAGCTCACTCTGTCTTATTTGTTGTTGTCGGGTTATCGGCTTTTGGCGTCCACGGTGTGGATCACTTTGACGGCCTGATCGTCCGGAATTTCGCTGTAAGACAGCACAGTCAAATCGTTCACGCGGAAACGGGCAGCTTTGGACAGCCAGCCACGAATCACAGGGGACACCACCAACACAGCGGGGTGGCCCATTTCTTCTACCGTGCGTGCGCCTTCGCGCAAGCTGGCAAACAAGTTCTCAGACAACCCTGGCTCCATCACCACGGCTTGTCCAGGTTGGCTTTGTTGCAAGACGTTATGCAATAACTGTTCCAGGGATGGCTCCAAGGTCATCACTTGCAAGCCACTGTCGGCATCAACCAAGCTTTGCATGATCATGCGACCCAGCTTGGGGCGAACCATGGCGGTGAGTTGCTCAGGGTCTTGGGTGCGGGTGCTGGCTTCGGTCAAGGCTTCGGCGATGGTGCGCATGTCACGAATCGACACGGATTCGGACAACAAATTCTGCAAGGTGCGTGTCAAGATTCCGAGCGATAACTTGCCAGGCACCAAGTCTTCGACGATCTTGGGCGACTTGGCTGCCAATTTATCCAACAGTTGCTGGGTTTCGTCGTGGCTCAACAAGTCAGAGGCGTTTTCGCGCAGCACTTTGTTCAAGTGGGTGGAAATGGCGGTGGCCGCGTCGACCACGGTGTAGCCCAAGGTGCGGGCTTGGTCGCGTTGTGAGGGCTCAATCCAAACGGCTTCTAAACCAAACGCGGGTTCGCGGGTGGCGATGCCTTCGAGCTGACCGTACACGTGACCGGGGTTGATGGCCAATTCGCGGCCCACTTTGACTTCGCCTTTGCCACGCACCACGCCTTTGAGCACGATGTTGTAAGCGTCAGGGTCGATGTTCAAGTCATCACGGATGCGCACAGGCTGCACCAAGAAACCGAGTTCAGCCGACAGCTTCTTGCGCACGCCTTTGACGCGTGTCATCAATTCGCCACCGGTCTCGACGTTGACCAGGGGAATCAAGCCGTAGCCAATTTCCAAACCAATCAAATCGACTTGGTCCACATCGTCCCAGTCGAGTTCTTTGGGGGCTTCAGGCGCAACAGCGTCTTTGACGGCTTGTTCGGCCTGCTCTTCTTGCACATCGCGGGTGATGATCATCAAGCCCAAACCGGCAGCGGCGGCGGCCAAAGCGATGAACATCAGGTGAGGCATGCCGGGCACCATGCCCAAGATCAACAAAATGACGGAGGAAATGAACAAAGCGCTGGGGTTAGACAACTGGTCAGACGCCTGCTCAGAGATCGACTCAGCGGTCGTGACGCGGGTCACGATGATGGCAGTGGCCAAGGACAGCAACAGCGATGGAATTTGCGACACCAAGCCGTCACCAATGGTCAACAGGGTGTAAATCTTGCCGGCTTCAGCCACAGGCAGGTCGTGCTGGGCCACACCGATGATCAAGCCGCCGACCAAGTTGATGATCAAAATCAACAAGCCGGCGATGGCGTCACCGCTCACGAACTTGGAAGCACCGTCCATGGAGCCGAAGAAGTCAGATTCTTGGGCCAACTCAGCGCGGCGCTTTTTGGCGGTGTCTTGGTCGATCACGCCGGCGTTCAAGTCAGCGTCGATGGACATTTGTTTACCAGGCATCGCGTCCAAGGTGAAACGGGCGTTCACTTCAGACACACGGCCGGCACCTTTGGTCACCACGATGAAGTTGATGATCATCAAAATCGAAAAGATGATGAAGCCCACCACGTAGTTACCAGCAATCACGAACTCGCCAAAGGCTTGCACCACTTTGCCAGCCGCATGACCACCTTCGTGGCCATGAACTAACACAGCACGGGTCGAGGCCACGTTCAAGGCCAAGCGCAACATGGTGGCAAACAACAGCACGGTGGGGAATGAAGAAAATTCGAGGGGTTTGCGGGTGCCGATGGCGATCATGATGACCACCAAGCTGATCAAAATGTTGAAGGTGAACAAAAAGTCCAGCAACAGCGCCGGCAAAGGCAAGATCAACATGGCCATGATGACGAGCACCACCACCGGAATACTGAGTCCGGAGAGGTCAAATTTCGACAGGTTCTGTCGAATCGTTGACAGAGTGAGAGTGCTCATCGATGAAATCCAGTTGATTTGGAACGTTTAGTTGTCTTTTCGACCCTGACATAACGTCGGGGACATGTTCACTAAGCAATCGATGTGCCAGCTCAATCCGACACCGACGCGCTGGCTTGGCCACAGCGGCAAGATGTGACCTGTCACGGTTTTTGCTTAACTGCTGAGCCAACTCGTTTTAAAGCACACATGAACCTGTCCAGCTACCTACAAATGCCACCGGCACCCGCCGTGCCTCAGAGCCTTTCGACCAGCGCCACACAAGGGCTGGCGGCAGGATTGCGCGCCGACGCGGGGTCCAACGCAGGCAAAGACTTCGCCAACATCATGGCCCGCCAGTTCCAGCGGCTGTCCGTCTCTGAGCGGCCAAGTTTTGCCGCTGAGTCGACGCCCAGACCCGACCACAGCGCCAAAATCAGCACCAAATCTCACCAAGACTCAGCGCAAAACCAAGCGCGCACCTCCCGAGCCGACGATGCGCTTCAGAGCGACACGGACAGTTATGAGGCCGAAAAAAGCAGCGACGAGAAGCGCGCCGAGCAACGCGCACAACAGCTGCGCGACGCGGCCAGCGCCCAAGCCTTGAATGAGGCCGATGCCACCCTGCTCGCGCAAGTTGCCATGATGGCCATGCCTTCCGCCACGCCGTCTCAAGACGCAGCGGCAACGGCCTCTGAGGCTGCGCTGTCGTTGCGTGCCATCGCGCTCAGTCCGCAAATGCACATCATCACCGCCCCCAGCGCCTCACCCAACGCTGAGAGCTTGACCGCGTTTGCCCAATCGATGGGCTTGGACGAAGCCGCCATACAAAAACTGTTGGGTGAAGGCGCGTCCTCCCCTTCGGCGCTGCTTGGCACAGCCAGCCCTGTGACAAACGCAGCCCTGAGCGCGACAAGCGGCGTTGTCTTGTCAGCCCAAGGCTTGCCCCTTTCAGGTGGCGCACCTGGCGCAGCTTCGGCGAACGAATCAAATGCATTGATGCAGGTCTTGAATGCGGCTGTCGCCGGCACGCCCACATCATCAACCCACAACGCAAGCGGCTTGACGACTGCCCTCACTTCAGCAACACCCAGTTCCTCGGCCGCCACACAATTGGCCGCATTGGGGCTCTTGCCTGACACCCACGCAGCCGCCACCGGGACCGACTTGCCCAGCCACGTTCCCGTTATGACAGCGGCAACAGCCGTGCTGGCAACAAACGCAAACGTACCAACTGCCGCGTCACAAGCCCCTGCTCCACTGGGTTTGAGCGCCGCAGAGATGGCCTCGATCCAACACGTTGAAATCACGCTCGCAGCACCCGCTGCAACCGTGGCCGCCTCGAGCAACAGCGCAGGCCTTCCCAACACGTTCGGCAAGTCATCCAGCACACTGGACGCCCTGTCCTTGCTGGGCGGCGACGTTACCGAGCAAAGCATCAGCGAGTTGGTGGCGCAGTTCTCACAGAACGCCGCCGGCGGTGACGATGCGCAGCAACAACCGTCCTCTGGCAACAGCAGTGGTCAAGGTTTTGCCCAAGCGCTGGCACAAACCAACGCACCCGCACAGACAGCCAACGCCAACGCCCCCTCGTCCGTAGCGACCACAACGCCCATGAGCGAGGTGTACGACCAGCTGAGCGACAAAATGGCCACCGAAATGGCCGCGCGCATGCACAAGCAACTGAGCGATGGCGAATGGAAAATGAAGTTCGGTCTGCGCCCCGCCCATTTGGGTGGCGTGGAAATTCAGCTGGAAATGAAAGACGGCAAGCTCAATGCCATGTTCCAAGCCGAAAACCCACTCACACGCGACCTGCTGCAAAACAGCAGCCAACGCTTGCGCGATGCACTTGAAAACTTTGGCATTCAAGCCGGACAAATGCACATCGGCCAAGACAGCGGCCACGCCCAACAAAACCCCTCGCGCGGTTCTGCAAAACCGTCGCAAGTTGGTGACAATTCACCCATGCAAGTCAAAGACAGCGACACGGTGGCCAGCGCCACCGAATCTCGCAACAAGGCCAATGCGTCCTTGCTTGACCTGTACGCCTAAACACGCATGACTATCTAATAACAGGAGTAAGCCCCATGTCCAGCGCACCCGCAGCAGAAGCCACCACCGAAGCAGGCGAAGCCAAGCCGAAGAAGAAAAAACCCATCTTGTTGATTTTGGTGGTCGTGTTGTCGCTCATCATCCTGATCGGCGGCAGTGTGTTTGGCACCTTGTTCATGTCGGGCTACTTTGACCGCAAGAGCGAAGCCGCTGCCCACGACAAAGTGGACGAACTCGAAAAAGCAGCCGAAAGCGCCCAAAGCGCAGCGGCCAGCCCTTCCAAAATGAAGAAAGAGTCATCGGAAACCACGCGTTTTGAAAATACCTATTTGCAAATCGACAAAGAGTTCATGACCAACATCACTGGCAGCAAAAAGGTGATGGTGGTGCAAATCGCCGTCATGACACATTACGACAGCCGTGTGTTTGACAACGTCAAAAAGCACGAGTTTGCCGTGCGCTCGGCTGTTTTGGACGTGATGCGTCAAAGCACCGAAGCCGACATTGCCAAGCCTGAATTCCGCACTGAGTTGGCCGCCAAAATCAAAACCGTGATGAACGCCATGCTGATGAAGTACGAAGACTTCGGCGGCATCGAAGACGTGTTCTTCACCTCGTTTGTGATGCAGTAACGCACCCGCCCATGAAATCCAACCTGCTCTCGCAAGAAGAACTGGCCGCCCTGTCTGAGGGTGTGCGCGACGGTTCGATCGAGACCGACACCGGCTTTAACACCCGCGTGCGGGTTCGCAAGCACGACCTCGCCAGCGAGGACAGCAGCCTCGGTGTGAACGTCTCGTCGGTCGACATGATCAACGAGCGCTTCATCCGCTTGTTCCGTCTGGGCTTGCTCGAAGTGCTGCGTACCAGCCCGCGTGTGAACCCGACCCGCGTGCAGATCTTGAAGTTTGGCGATTACCTCAAAGGGCTGAAGCCACCGCTCTCGGTCAACATGGTGCGCATGAACCCGCTGCGCGGTAACTCGGTGATCATCATCGACCCCAACGTGGTGTTCAGCTCGCTGGACAGCTTCTTTGGTGGCTTTGGCAAAGGTGTGGGTGAGCTGCCCTCGGGCCGTTTGTTCACGCCGACTGAGAGCCGCATCATCAAGATCATTTTGGAAGTGTTCTTTCGCTCACTCACCGAAGCTTGGGGGCCGTTGTTGCCCATCGAGTGCGAACATGTGAGCTCTGAGATCAACCCCCAGTTTGCGCAAATTGCCGACGAAAACGACCTGGTCGTGTTGAGCCGCTTTGAGGCCGATGCGACGGCGAGCGGCGGCAAAGGCTTCATCGATTTGGTCTACCCCTACTCGTCGCTCAAGCCCGTGCGCGAACTGCTCAGCAGCCGCGTGCAAAGTGGCGAGGGCAACGAAGAGTCCGACAAAATTTGGCGTCGCGAATTGGCGGCTGCTGTGGGTGATGCCAAACTGGAATTGGTGGTCAACATGGGTGAAGTCAAAACCACGTTGCACCACTTGAACAACTTGCAAGAAGGCGATTTGCTCTTCTTTAAGAAAGACGAGACGGCACTGATGAGCACCAGCGGCGTCCCCACCTTTCATGTCAATGTCGGCACACGCGGCTCACAAGTCGCCGTGCAAATTGACCACGAACATGTACACGGCAAAATCTAAGAGAGGACTACCCCATGACCGATCACACTGACGATCTCGACGACGACGCACAAGCCGGACTGGCCCAAATGCTGGCTGGCAATGCGGAACCGAGCTTGGAAGACTTCAAGCCGAGCATGCCCGGCAACATCAACCCCGAGATCTTGCAAAACATCTCGGTCACCTTGTCCATCGAGGTGGGCCGCGCGCAGATCAAAATCAAAGACCTGATGCGTCTGACACAAGGCAGCGTGGTCGAACTCGACCGCATCGCTGGCGAACCGCTCGATCTGTTGGTCAACAACTCGGTGGTGGCCCAAGGTGAAATCGTGTTGGTCAACGACCGCTACGGCGTGCGCTTGACCCGCGTGGTGCCGTCTTCCGAGCGTCTGAAGCTGATTTAATTCATCCGACCTTGAAGCCTCGGATTTTGTTCGAGGTTTCACTGGGTTCCCTCCGCTTCAAGCGACCAAAAAAATGCCTGCAATTGCAGGCATTTTTCTTGGGGGTTAGAAACCGTGATCAGTTCGCGTTGATCTTGCGACCGTTCAGAGGCTGCACGGGGCGTGCATTGCGCTTGAATGGGAAGTCGATGACTTGCTTTTTACCGATGTCCACTGGCGTCTTCAGGATGTAAAAGTTCACACCTTCGGTACAGGGTGGTGTCGTCAACGAGCCTTCGTAGCTGTAGTGGGTCAACGCAGCAGGCACCAGTTTGGCAGGGTCAAACGTGGCTTTTTCAGGCTTGACTTCGGGGCCTTCCGACATAGGTGCGTTGTTCCACAAAGTTTGGATTGCCGCGTTGTCTTTGCCTTCGTTCAGCAACACGCCCAACACCGCCAATTTACCTTCGGCGCTCTTGTGCACAAAGTGCGCGACCATGGCCATGGGCTTGCCGTCAATTTGCTCTTCGCTGGGGCGGTGGAAGTGGAATTGCAACAGGTTGTAAACGTCTTTGTTGATCTTCAGCGTGCTGCCTGGCTCCACGTTCACTTGGATGGTGTGGCCGTTGTTCAAAATTTTCAGCGGACCTTCTTTGTAGGCCACGGTCAACACATCTTTGGACTTTTCAAACGGGCCGGTGATGTTCAACGGCGATTGCTTGCTGCCTTTGGCACAGGTTGGGAACTCATCGCCCCATTTCTCTGGCCCCATCTCGCCGTCGTAAGCCCAATGCACGGCATGGTGACTGTCTTTTTTGCCATGTGCAGGCGCTTTGGACACTGCGCAATCGGCCAACACTTTGACGTTTTTACCCGCGGCCACCAAGGCGTTTTGTGCGGCGCAAATGGTTTTGAGGCGTGAGGCCACTTCGGCCATTTCAAGCGATTTTTCAAACGCTGAAATGGTGTCTGGGTCTTTCACGCCGTTGGTCAGCAGGCGCAAGGCAGCCAAGCCCAATTGACGCTCGCTGGTCATCGGGCCTTTTTGGGCCTTGATGTACGCGTCGTACTCTTCCAAGACCACACCGTTGCTGAACGCATCTTTGACGGATGCGAATTCGGCGAGGGGCGGCTCCATCTCTTTCAGGTGCTCTTTGGCTTCTTCCAGCTCTTTGGTAAGTTTTTCGAGTTCTTCTTTCGCCTCGCCCATGCCTTCGCTGGCCTCGCTTAGCTCTTGGACCACATGGGCTTTGGCGCTGTAGCTCACATAAGCAAACGCCGCAGCGCCTGCGAGCAACAGGCCTAGGACAATTTCGAGAACCAGACGTAGGTATTTTTTCATGGCCATTCACTTCAAGGGGAACATTGATCGATGTCCTTGAAACAAGCGCGTGGCTTCTCTCAAGGCAGGTGCATGCATATCGGCTCCAGAGTCACAAAGCTTTAATGCACGGCTGAGCCGGCAAATTATGGCCGCTGGGCCAGCCAGGGGCCGCGAATTACAATGGCGGTCTTATCAACAGCCTCTGGATCAACACCATGAACCGCTGCACTTTGCCCCACGGGGAGGCTCACGCATGAGCCCCAAAGTCTTCATCAAAACCTTCGGTTGCCAAATGAACGAGTACGACTCGGACAAGATGGTCGATGTCTTGGGCGCGACCCAAGGCTACGAAAAAACCAACGACGTCGAACAAGCCGACTTGATCGTCTTCAACACCTGCTCGGTGCGTGAAAAAGCGCAAGAAAAGGTGTTCTCGGACCTCGGTCGCATTCAGCACTTGAAAGCCAAGGGCGTCAAAATTGCCGTCGGCGGTTGCGTGGCCAGCCAAGAAGGCGACGCCATCATCGCCCGCGCGCCCTATGTGGACGTGGTGTTTGGCCCCCAAACCCTGCACCGCTTGCCCGATTTGCTGAATCAACGCGAGTCGCTCATGCGCCCGCAAGTGGACATCAGCTTTCCCGAGATCGAAAAGTTCGACCACCTGCCCCCTGCGCGCGTCGAAGGCGGCACCGCCTATGTGAGCATCATGGAAGGCTGCAGCAAATATTGCAGCTACTGCGTGGTGCCCTACACCCGTGGCGAAGAAGTGAGCCGTCCATTTGACGACGTGTTGGTGGAAGTGGCCGGTTTGGCCGCGCAAGGCGTGAAAGAAGTCACACTCTTGGGCCAAAACGTGAACGCCTACCGTGGCGTGATGGGCAACACTGCCGAGATTGCTGACTTTGCGTTGCTGATCGAGTACGTGGCTGAAATCCCGGGCATTGAACGCATCCGCTACACCACCAGCCACCCCAACGAGTTCACCCAGCGTTTGATCGACGCCTACGCCAAAGTGCCGCAACTGGTGAGCCATTTGCACCTGCCCGTGCAGCACGGCAGCGATCGCATTTTGATGGCGATGAAGCGCGGCTACACCGCCATGGAATACAAGAGCACGGTGCGCAAACTGCGCGCCATTCGCCCCGACATGGCCATGAGCTCGGACTTCATTGTGGGCTTTCCGGGTGAGACCGAAGAAGACCACCAAAAGCTGATGAAGCTCATGGACGATGTGTACTTTGACAACTCGTTCAGCTTCATCTTCAGCCCCCGCCCTGGCACCCCCGCCGCCAACTTGCACGACGACACACCGCATGCGGTGAAACTGCGCCGCTTGCAAGAAGTTCAAAAGGTGATCAACGACAACATGCACGCCATCAACGTGCAACGCGTCGGCACCGTGCAACGCGTGATGGTGGACGGCTACTCCAAGAAAGACGCCAACGAGTTGCGCGGCCGCACCGAGTGCCACCGCATCGTCAACTTCCCCGCAGGGCCACACCCTGAGCGTTTGATGCATCAGTTGATTGATGTGAAAGTGACGGAAGCTAACCCGCATTCATTACGGGGTGAGGTGGTGGTGAAGTAAGCGACAAGCTTGCGATCAACCCCAGCCAACGAGTCGCCTTTGTGCGACTCGTTGCGTTTTAGGGGGGTACCTGCAAAACTCACTTTAATCGCATGACACGTATCGCATTTTCTGACGCCACCATCATGGCCACATCATGAGGTAAGTTCCTCAGCAACCCGTGACGAATCTGACGAACGACCTGTCTTGTATCTACACTGGCGTTGAAGTTATCTGTGCCCACCATGAACCGAGTCGGGTGTTTTTCGATCAGTGCCTTCCAATTTGCCTTCAGACTCTGTGCATCAAAAATAATCCAACCATACCTTTCTGCCTTTTCCTTGGCAAAGTAGTTGCTATACATAGATTCGTTTCGCGCGGACATTTCGCAGTACAGATTGGCGTATTTGCTCAAGAGTCCATCCATGAGCTTCGTATCTGCTGTGAAGAGGCAATGCGACAAAATGATTGGTACGGTTGAATATTGGGTCGCGATGTGTTCCAGTTCCTTAACTGAGATGGCATCGTCTTCAGCATGAATTTGAACAAACCCATTCCAGCGCTTGGCAATGTCCATCAACTGGGTGATGCCAGGTGAATCAATCCGTGCCTTGCGCCTGACTGCAGGATTTGGGTTGGTGTTTTCATTATTCAGAATCAACTCGCCAAGTCCTTTGATTTCACCCGCTTCAAAAAAACGATTGGCCTCATCTACAAGCAGCTTGTACTCCTGTGTTTGAGCGTCTTCTATCCCTCGAACACCCTTGGAACGGTGAATGTCCGTGATGGTCATTTGACCTGTGGTTGCGATGTAACGCTGACCCAAGAGCTGGGTATACGGCTGGATGTTCCATGGTCCATATGGGGCACTCACTGCGCCAGCCCAGCCAATCTTCAGCTCGTCCATTTCAGCCAACAAACCGTCGGGCGTGATCCAGCGTTGAACATGCCGGTGGACATCAGCAATCACCATATTTGAATAATCAACCGTCTTGTTCTCTTGAGCAACCGCAGAACTTAGAACGCACAAAGAGGCTAGAAGAACGAAGAATTTATTTTTCATACCAAGACACCCATGAAATTGACACCCAAGTTAAACGCATAAGAAATAGTAACGCTGCAACGCGTCACTACCTGAAAAGGACATGACATTGCCCACGCTGTTTCCAACGAGTCGCCTTTGTGCGACTCGTTCTCCTTTGGGCTTGTATAAAGTGAGCCTGTACAAAGAGACCAGCCCATGAAAGCCGAACACAACGAGCGCGTCACGCGCATTGGCCCCAACACCCCTTGCGGCAATTTGATGCGCCACTATTGGCAACCTGTGGCCTTGGTGGATGAGTTCAACCCCGCGCTGGACCCGCGCATGGGCATTCGCCCCGTCAAGGCGGTGCGCGTTTTGGGCCAAGACTTGGTGCTGTTCAAAAACGCGCAAGGCGAGTTTGGGTTGCTGGACCGCGACTGTCCGCACCGAGGTGCCGATTTGTCGTTTGGTCGCAACGAAGGCGATGGGCTGCGTTGCCCGTTTCATGGCTGGAAGTTTGATGTGTCGGGCCAGTGTTTAGAAACCCCCGCCGAGCCCACGGGCAGCAAGTTGTGCCAACACGTCAAGCAACGCAACTACCCGCTGGTAGAGCGCAGTGGCATTTTGTTTGGCTGGTTCGGCCCCGAAGACAGCACGCCACCGCCCTTTCCTGCGCTGGACTGCTTCACCGCGCACAGCACCCACACCTTTGCGTTCAAAGGCCTGTGGCAATGCAATTGGCTGCAAGCGTTTGAGGTGGGGGTGGACCCCGCGCATGCCTCGTTCTTGCACCGATTTTTCTCCGACGAGTCGCTGGACGACACCTACGGCAAACAGTTCCGCGGCGCAAGTGCAGGCGACATCAACGGCGAGCGCTGGCCCATGACCAAAGTCATGCGCGAGTTTGACCAACCCAAAATCACCACCCAGCCCATGCCGTTTGGCATGCGCCTGACGGCCTTGCGCCCGATGAACGAGGCCCTCACCCATGTGCGGGTGACCAACGCCATCTTTCCGCACACCTTTGTGATTCCGCTGTCCGAGACCATGACCATCACGCAAATGCATGTGCCCGTGGACGACACACACACGTACTGGTACTCGGTGTTCACCAGCTTTGCAGGCCCCGTCGACAAAGAGGCCATGCGCAACCAGCGGCTGAGCGCCATCAACTTGCCCGACTACATCCCCAAATCAGGCCGCCACAACAACTGGGGTTTTGACGCCGAAGAGCAAAACACCCGCACTTACTTAGGCATGGGCGAGCACGACATCAACGTGCACGACCAATGGGCGTGCGAAAGCATGGGCCCCATCCAAGACCGCACGCGCGAACACTTGGGCACCAGCGATGTGGCCATCATGGCCAACCGCCGCAACCTGCTCAAAGCGATTGACGATGTAGAAGCGGGCAAGCTACCCATGGGCTTGGCGCAGCCCGACATTGCCGCCCAACGCATGGGCCCCGACACGGTGGACGGCATCGCCCCCGCGCAAGATTGGGAAAACTGGTGGCAGCACGCCGTAGCCAGCAAACGCACCAACGCCCCGTGGGATGCTGCCTTGCCAGAAGGTCAATCGTGAGCGAGGCCAAACACGACGCCCTCGCACGCACCGCGCGTCTGATTGAAACAAGCGGCCTAGAACTGGTGCGTTTTGCGTGGTGCGACACGCACGGCATGGTGCGCGGCAAAACGCTGACGGCCAGCGCCGCTGTCAAAGCCTTGCGCAGCGGCGTGGGCATGGTGAGCACCTTGATGCTCAAAGACACCTCGGACCGCACGGCGTTCAAGGTGTTTGAAGCGGGCATTGCCGATGAGTTGCCGGGCTTTGAGTTCGCCAGCAACTTGCTGTTGATGGCCAACCCCGAGAGCTTTCATATCCTGCCTTGGGCCGACAAAACCGGTTGGGTGCAATGCCAGCCCGTGTTTCAAGACGGCACGCCCGTACCGTTTGACACGCGCCGTCAACTGCAACACGCCCTCGGCTTGCTCGCGCAACAGGGCTTGGGGATGGTCTGCGGCTTGGAGGTGGAGTTTCACATCTACCGCTTGAAAGACCCCACCCACGGCCACGACCTAGACCCGTACACCGCCGCATGGCCAGGCCCCAGCCCAGAGGTGAGCTTGATTCACCCGGGCTACAACTTGTTGTCCGAGCATTGTTTTGACATGAGCGAAGAGCCGCTGCGCATCGTGCAACACACGGCGCAAGCGCTGGGTTTGCCACTGCAGTCGCTAGAGATTGAACTGGGCCCCAGCCAAGTCGAAGCCGTGTTTGACGCGACCGACGCGCTGACCGCCGCCGACAACATGGTGCTGTTTCGCAGCGCCGTCAAACAAGCGCTGCGCCGCGCGGGCTACCACGCCACCTTCATGTGCCGCCCGCCGTTTGCGCACATCATGTCCAGCGGTTGGCATTTGCACCAGTCGCTGGTGGCGCTGGACACAGGCCGCAACGCCTTCATGCGCGACACGCCCGCACCGCACACCCAAGCCACAGACGCACGCCACACGTTGTCGGACTTGGGCGCTCACTATTTGGCGGGCCTGCTGCAACACGCACGCGGCATGACGGTGATGTGCACACCCACCGCCAATGGCTTTGGACGGTTCCGGCCCAACGCTTTGGCGCCGCAGTCCATCGTGTGGGGACGCGACAACCGAGGTGCCATGCTTCGCGTGGTGGGTCAAGCGGGCGATGGTGCGACGCGCATTGAAAACCGCTTGGGCGAGCCAGCCGCCAACCCCTATTTGTACATGGCCTCGCAAATTCATGCCGGCCTGTCTGGCCTGCGCCAGCAACTGGTGCCGCCCGTGGCCTCCGAAGCGCCGTATGCCGAACTGGGCGAAGACAGCCACACACGCATTCCCAACACCTTGGGCGATGCGTTAGCGGCATTGCAAGAAGATGCTGCCATGTGCCAAGGTTTTGGGACCGACTTTGTGCGTTACTACAGCCGCATCAAAGCGGCAGAGCAAGCGCGCATGGACGCGGCTGAAGACGCGTTAGAGTTTCAACGCCGCGAGTACTTCGGGCGCATTTAAGCCACCCCAACACCGCCACGACAATGGCGCAGCAGACCGCCATCAACAAACAGCTTTCAACAGACGCCTTAAGACCCCGCGAGACCCCCATGATTGAACTTGTTATTTTTGAAAACGCCGCCGACACCCAAGGCACAACCATCACTGCCAAACCCGGCCAAACTTTGATGAAAGCCGCCTTGGCCGCCGACATTGAAGGCGTGGCCGCCGATTGCGGGGGTACCCTGACCTGCGCCACCTGCCATGTGATGGTGCGTGAGCCGTGGTTGAGTCAATTGCCGGCCATCACCGACGACGAGGACGGCATGCTCGACTTTGCGGCCTGTGCGCGCCAAGCCAACAGCCGCTTGTCGTGTCAGATCAAACTGACCGAAGGCATGAATGGCATGCAGATCGATTTGCCGGCCAGCCAATATTGAAGACGCGTCACACGGCCTAGGTCAGGGCCGAGCCGTGTGGAGGCTTAGTTTGAAGGTTTAGCGCATGCCAGGAAAGCCGCCACCGCCCATGCCAGGCATGCCCTTCATCCCCTTCATGCCACCCAGTTTTTTCATCATCTTCATCAGGCCGCCGCCGCTCATCTTCTTCATCATGTCTTGCATTTGCTCAAACTCTTTGAGCATGCGGTTCACGTCTTGCACCTGAACGCCTGCGCCAGCGGCAATGCGGCGTTTGCGGGTGGCTTTGATGAGGTCGGGTTTGCTGCGTTCTTGCGGCGTCATGCTGTGGATGATGCCTTGCTTGCGGCCAATGTCTTTTTCGGCCTTGTCCATGTCAACTTGACCGGCTTTGGCAGCCATTTGTGTGGGCAATTTGTCCATCAGGCTGGACAAACCACCCATTTGGCGCATCTGCTGAATTTGAGACAAAAAGTCGTTGAGGTCAAACGCATCACCGCGCTTGACCTTGTCGGCCAACTTTTGCGCGGCTTGCATGTCCACACCCGCGGTGACTTGCTCGACCAAGGCCAAGATGTCGCCCATGCCCAGCACGCGACCGGCGTGACGTGCAGCATCGAACAGCTCCAAGCCATCCAGCTTCTCACTGGTACCCGCAAACTTGATGGGCGCACCGGTGATTTGTCGCACCGACAGTGCGGCACCACCCCGTGAGTCGCCGTCGAGTTTGGTGAGCACGATGCCCGTCAAAGGCAAGGCTTCACTGAAGGCCTTGGCGGTGTTGATGGCATCTTGACCTTGCATGGCGTCCACCACGAACAAGGTTTCAACGGGGTTCAACACGCGGTGCAGGGTTTTGATCTCGGCCATCAAGGCTTCGTCAATGGCCAAGCGACCGGCGGTGTCGACCAGCAACACATCGAAGTAGTGCTTGCGGGCGTAGTCGAGGGCGGCGCGGGCAATGTCTTCGGGCTTTTGATCGGGAGAGCTTGGGAACCATTCAGCACCGGCTTGAGCGGTCACGGTTTTGAGCTGCTCAATGGCCGCAGGGCGGTACACGTCGCCAGAAACGGTCAGCACTTTCTTTTTGCGCTGGTTGATGAGCCAACGTGCCAGCTTGGCGGTGGTGGTGGTTTTACCGGCACCTTGCAAACCGGCCATCAAAATGACGGCGGGGGGTTGGGCGGCGAGGTTCAAGTCGCTGACGCCTTCGCCCATGGTGGCCGTCAACTCTTTGTTGACGATGGCCACCAAGGCCTGACCGGGCTGCAAAGAGCCAATGACTTCTTGGCCCAGCGCTTTTTCTTTGACGCGTGCAATGAAGTCGCGCACCACGGGCAAGGCCACGTCGGCTTCGAGCAAGGCCATGCGGACCTCGCGCAACATGTCGGCCACGTTGCTCTCGGTGATGCGGGCCTGTCCGCTGATCTGTTTGACGAGGCGCGAGAGTTTGTCGGTGAGAGCTGAGGCCATATAGAACCCTTGTTTGGGCAAAGTGAGGGAGTCCAAGCAAAACGCTAAACTTGTCGCATGATTTTAGCCAGCGACTTCTCCGTCACTCTGTGGCTCAGCCTCTTGACTGCCACGGCCTACGCGTTGACAGCGTTGATCGGCCCACGTTTGTCTGTCGGCCGTGGCCATCGACTGATGTGGGGCCCATTGACGCTGCACGGCTTGGGTTTGGTTTTTGCACTGTTTGCGCCTCAACCCGAGGGGATGCGCTTCGGCTTTGCACCCGCGCTGTCGGTCACCACTTGGTTGATGCTGACCTTTTATGTGCTGGAGCAACACTGGTTTCCGCAACTACGCACACGTTGGACCATGACGGGCTTGGGGGCGGCCGTTGTGTTGCTCGCCGCTTTTTTCCCTGGTTCACCGCTGCACACGGCGGCATCACCTTGGTTGCCCATGCACTTGGCCTTGGGCGTGGCGTCTTATGGTTTGTTTGCCGCTGCCGTGGTACATGCATGGTTGATGACCCGGGCAGAGAAGAGCATGCGCATGGCCAGCGCTGACACGGCGGTGGGCTTGCCGTTGTTGACCCTGGAGCGACTCACTTTCCGTTTTGTCAAAGCTGGATTTATCTTGCTCACCGCCACACTGGCCGCGGGCTGGCTGTTTGGCGACAGCTTGTACGGTGCCAAAGCGGCGTGGCGCTGGGACCATAAAACTGTGTTTTCTCTGCTCTCGTGGTTCACGTTTGCCGTGTTGCTGGTAGGGCGCAGCCGCTTTGGCTGGCGGGGTCGCAAGGCTGTGCGGGTGTTGTATGCGGGAGCGGGCTTGCTGCTGCTGGGCTATGCGGGCTCGCGGTTTGTGGTGGAAGTGGTGTTGGGCCGCGTGGCATGAAGTACCTGATCTGGCTGGTCGTCATAGTCGCAGGCATTTGGTGGATTCGCCAACAACGCAAAGCGCCTGCCCATCAAACACGTCAAAAAACAGACGCAACTGGGCGTAGCTCCGAGTCAGGCCCACAAGTGATGACGCCCTGTGCGCATTGCGGCGTGCATTTGCCTGAATCAGAGGCCATACAAGGCGCACAAGGCGTGTATTGCAGCGAGGCGCATCGACAGCGCCAAGAAGGCTGATGCATGTCTGCTGACACCCCCTTGTGGCGCGCCGGCTGGTACAACTTTGCGCAACACACGCCCTCCCCCAACTTTGGACCGCGTCCATCAGGCGTTCGTGCGGACTTGATGGTGATCCATTCCATCAGCCTGCCACCCGGCCAATACGGCGGGCCAGAAGTGGCCTCACTTTTCACCAACACCTTAGATTGGGATGTGCACCCTTATTTTGAAAAAATTCGTGGCATGGAAGTGTCCGCGCACTTTTTCATTCGCCGTGACGGCGCCCTGATTCAGTTTGTCAGTTGTGACGACCGCGCTTGGCATGCGGGCAAGTCGCACTATTTAGGACGTGACAACTGCAACGACCATTCCATTGGCCTAGAGCTGGAAGGTTTGGAAGGTCAAACCTTTGAGCCTGAGCAATACGACACGCTCAGCAGCGTGTGTGCAGCCATTGCCCAACACTACCCAGCGCAACATATCGCGGGCCACGAACATGTGGCAGCGGGACGCAAGCAGGACCCAGGTGCAGGCTTTGATTGGCCACTTTTGCGCCGAAGCTTGGGCTGGGACGCACGTTATTTCCCGAAAAATAGTTTTCTTTAGCCAAGCGCGAAAAAAATATACACACGCTTGATGCTGCACAGAGTTTGTGCATCAAAAAATCAAGGTGAGAAGGCATGGGCTTTTGCAGCCCAAATCATGCCGAAGAGCGCTTGAAATCAAGGTCTTATCCATCAATTCCCCACCCACATAGGGCCCACGCTGCATCGTCAAACGCCCTGTAGTCCGCCTGCGATTTTCACAAAATAAAATTGAATACGAATTGACACACAAACACTACCGGTAGTGTTTGGACACACCCTCGAACACCAGATATAGTGTGTGGTGTTGGCGCAGTTGTCTCATCCAAAGACGCCGCGCAGCAGGTTTTGAATGCGCAACAGCGCGCCCCATGACCCACGCCACTGACCCCGAAGCAAGGAAGAACAACGATATGCAAACCGCAGCACAAACCCATTCCGCCATCACCGCTCAACACGCGCCCGTCGCGCAAGACCGCGCCGTGATGGACACCCACAACAGCTTGGCCCACTACCAAATCATCCGTCGCAACGGCGCCGTGGTGCCTTTTGAGCCGGCCAAGATTGCCGTGGCCATGATGAAAGCCTTTTTGGCGGTACACGGCACACAAGGCGCCGCCTCTGCCAGCGTGCGCGAAACCGTCGATGTGTTGACTCAAAACGTGGTGCGCGCCTTGATGCGCTCACGTCCAGGCGGCGGCACCTTCCACATTGAAGATGTGCAAGACCAAGCAGAATTGGGCTTGATGCGCGGTGGCCACCACGAAATTGCCCGTGCTTACGTGCTCTACCGTGAACGTCGCACCCAAGAACGTGCGCACACCAAAGAACAAGCAGCGCCTGCAGCACCTGAGCTGCATGTGATCGATGACGGTCAGCGTGTGCCATTGGATGTGCCACACCTGCAACGTCTGATCAACGACGCCTGCGCTGGCTTGGGTGCTGACGTCAAACCCGCGCCGATCTTGGCCGAAACCATGCGCAACCTGTACGACGGTGTGCCCATGGACGAGGTGTACAAAGCGGCCATCTTGGCCACCCGTACCCTGATCGAAAAAGACCCTGACTACACCTACGCCACTGCACGCTTGTTGATGCACACCATCGCCAAAGAAGTGCTTGGCAAAGAAGTACTGCACGCCGACATGGGTCAGCATTACGCCGAATACTTCCCTCAGTTCATCAAAAAAGGCGTCGAGAACGACTTGCTCGACGACAAGATGCTTCAGTTCGACTTGGAGCGCTTGGGCCAGGCCCTCAAAGCAGACCGCGATTTGCAATTTGACTACCTCGGCCTGCAAACGCTCTATGACCGCTACTTCTTGCATGTGCGCAAAACACGCATCGAGCTGCCACAAGCCTTCTTCATGCGCGTGGCCATGGGCCTGTCGCTGAACGAAATCGACCGCGAAGCCCGTGCGATTGAGTTCTACGAAGTGCTGTCCTCGTTCGACTTCATGTCCAGCACGCCCACCCTGTTCAACAGTGGCACGTTGCGTTCGCAACTCTCCAGCTGCTACTTGTCCACTGTGCCTGACCATTTGGACGGAATCTACGAGTTGATCAAAGAAAACGCCTTGCTGTCTAAATTTGCTGGCGGCTTGGGCAACGACTGGACCCGCGTGCGCGCTTTGGGCAGCCACATTAAGGGCACCAATGGCGAATCACAAGGCGTGGTGCCTTTCTTGAAAGTGGTCAACGACACAGCTGTGGCGGTGAACCAAGGCGGCAAGCGCAAAGGCGCGGTGTGTACCTACCTCGAAACCTGGCACTTGGACATCGAAGAGTTCCTCGAGTTGCGCAAAAACACCGGCGACGACCGCCGTCGTACCCACGACATGAACACCGCCAACTGGATCCCTGACTTGTTCATGCGTCGTGTGATGGAGAAAGGTGAGTGGACCTTGTTCTCACCTTCTGATGTGCCTGATTTGCACGACCTGTTCGGCGCCCCCTTCGAAAAAGCTTACGTGGCCTACGAAGAAAAAGCCAAGCGCGGCGAAATCAAACCCAGCAAAACCGTGCAAGCCACCGACATGTGGCGCAAGATGTTGACGATGTTGTTTGAAACCGGCCACCCATGGATCACCTTCAAAGACCCATGCAACGTGCGTTCACCCCAACAACACGTGGGCGTGGTGCATTCATCCAACCTCTGTACCGAGATCACGCTCAACACCAGCGACACCGAAACTGCGGTATGTAATTTGGGCTCCGTCAACTTGTCTCAACACTTGAAAGACGGCCCCAACGGTAAAGAGCTCGATCACGACAAACTCAAGCGCACCATCAATGTGGCCATGCGCATGCTCGACAACGTGATCGACATCAACTACTACGCCGTCAAGAAGGCACGCGACTCCAACCTGCGCCACCGTCCTGTGGGCATGGGCATCATGTCTTTCCAAGACAGCTTGTACGCCATGCGTGTGCCTTACGCCTCGCAAGAAGCGGTGGAGTTTGCAGACCGTTCAATGGAAGCCGTTTGTTATTACGCCTACTGGGCGTCCAGCGAATTGGCCAAAGAGCGCGGCAAATACGCCAGCTACAAAGGCTCGTTGTGGGACAAAGGCATCTTGCCTCTGGACTCGATCGACTTGCTGACCGAAGCGCGTGGTGGCTACTTAGAAATGGATCGCTCCAAGACCATGGATTGGGACGCACTGCGTGCCAAGATTGCCAAAGATGGCATGCGTAACTCCAACTGTGTGGCCATCGCACCCACCGCTACCATTTCCAACATCATTGGCGTGGACGCCTCCATCGAGCCTTGCTTTGGCAACTTGTCGGTCAAGTCCAATTTGTCTGGTGAATTCACGGTCATCAACAACTACTTGGTGCGCGACTTGAAGCGTTTAGGTTTGTGGGACGACGTGATGGTCATGGACCTGAAACACTTCGACGGCTCACTGCGCCCTATCGACCGCGTGCCGCAAGAAATCAAAGCCTTGTATGCCACGGCGTTCGAAGTGGAACCTACTTGGTTGGTTGAAGCCGCATCGCGTCGTCAAAAGTGGATTGACCAAGCGCAGTCGCTCAACATCTACATGGCAGGTGCGTCCGGTAAGAAGCTCGATGAGACTTACAAACTCGCTTGGTTGCGTGGCTTAAAAACCACCTACTACCTCCGCACGTCCAGCGCACAACAAGTCGAAAAATCAACCGTGCAAGCAGGCTCTCACAACTCGGTTTCGTCAGGTCCTGCATCAAGCGGCATGACAGCGCTTGAAGCCGCTGCCGCTGCAGCGCAAGCGCAGATGAATGCCATCCCCGCCACTGACATCGCGTTCTGCGGCGTGGACGATCCCACCTGCGAGTCCTGTCAGTAATTTGTAATTGCACAACAATATTTGCAAGGAAGTTCGTGATCGCTTTGCGATTCACTTTCTTGCATCCATAATTCAAGCATTGGAAAAATTTTTATGTTGACCTGGGACGAAGAAATCAAGCCCTCATCGCCATCACCTCTTGCCAGCGGTTTACCCAACCGCTCGATGGAATTCCCACCTCTTTCTGCGACACCTGATGCTCAGCCTGTAGCAGCGGCACGCACATTGAACGATGGTGCACCAGCGCCAACTCCCTCAACTGCCGCAGCTAAGCCCAGCACACGCCGTGTGACTGCTGCAGACAAGCGCATCATCAACGGCCAAACCGACGTCAATCAGCTGGTGCCTTTCAAATACAAATGGGCATGGGAAAAATACCTCGCGACTTGCGCTAACCACTGGATGCCGCAAGAAGTGAACATGACACGTGACATCGCCTTGTGGAAAGACCCGAATGGTTTGACCGATGATGAGCGTCGCTTGATCATGCGCAACCTCGGCTTCTTCGTGACCGCCGATTCATTGGCCGCCAACAACATCGTGTTGGGCACCTACCGCCACATCACCGCACCTGAGTGCCGTCAGTTTTTGTTGCGTCAAGCGTTTGAAGAAGCGATCCACACACACGCTTACCAATACATCGTCGAGTCTTTGGGCTTAGACGATGGCGAGATCTTCAACGCATACCACGAAGTCAAATCCATCCGCGACAAAGACGAGTTCTTGATCCCGTTCATCGACGCGATCATGGACCCCAACTTCCACACCGGCACACCCGAAACCGATCAGACACTCTTGAAGTCCTTGATCGTGTTTGCATGCTTGATGGAAGGTTTGTTCTTCTATGTGGGCTTCACTCAAATCTTGGCCTTAGGTCGCCAAAACAAGATGACCGGTGCTGCAGAGCAATACCAATACATCTTGCGTGACGAGTCCATGCACTGCAACTTTGGCATCGATTTGATCAACCAGATCAAACTGGAAAACCCACATTTGTGGACAGCCGAGTTCAAAGCCGAAATCAACGCTTTGTTCATGCAAGCTGTTGAGCTCGAATACCGCTATGCAGAAGACACCATGCCCCGTGGCGTGCTGGGCTTGAATGCATCGATGTTCAAAGGTTATCTGCGCTACATCGCCAACCGCCGCGCCACGCAAATCGGTTTGGAAGCGCTTTTCCCCAATGAGGAAAACCCTTTCCCTTGGATGAGCGAAATGATCGACCTGAAAAAAGAACGCAACTTCTTCGAAACCCGCGTGATCGAGTACCAAACGGGTGGTGCTTTGTCTTGGGACTGAGTTGATTCACGATACACATGTCACCTAATTTGTCTGCCACAGTTCAAAACGTCCGTGATCGTGACGTTGTGGTGGACACACCGTGTTCATGGGGTTGGACCCGGGTCCAGCGCCATGAATCGCTTTGCACACAAAACAAGTGCGAAGTGTTTTCACCCAATGATCTAAATCCGATCTAGGAGAACATAAATGGCAACTGCAAAAAAACCGGCCGCTAAAAAGGCCCCCGCAAAGAAAGCTGTCGCGGCTTCCAAGCCCGTCGCTAAGAAAGTAGCCGCTGCTAAACCAGCTGCTAAAAAAGCTGTCGCTGCAAAAAAACCAGCGGCCAAGAAAGTTGCTGCTGCTAAACCAGCCGCTAAAAAAGCTGTTGCTGCTAAGCCAGTTGCTAAAAAAGCTGCTGCTAAACCCGTCGCCAAAAAGGCTGCGGCCAAGCCTGCTGCTAAACCAGCTGCCAAGCCTGCCGCGAAAAAAGTAGCCAAGGCTGCTGTCGCTAAAAAGCCCGTTGCTAAAAAAGCTGCTGCTAAGCCAGTCGCCAAAAAAGCTTCGGCCAAGCCTGCTGCTAAACCAGCTGCCAAGCCTGCCGCGAAAAAAGTAGCCAAGGCTGCTGTCGCTAAAAAGCCTGCTGCTAAAAAACCAGCCGCGAAGAAAGCTGCTAAAAAGCCTGCCCCTAAGAAAGCTGCGAAAGCTGCCCCTGCGCAGACCACGCTGAACCCGCAAGCTGCTTGGCCTTTTCCAACAGCCAGCAAGCCCTGATCATTCAGATCTCTGGGACGGTTTGACCGTCATCTCAAGCCCGACACCGCAAGGTCTCGGGCTTTTTCTTATGGCGTATGTGGCAGGTGCTTATGCCTGATGTTTCTCAACTCAAAACTTCTACGCTGTAATTTTGTGGGCCGCGTTGCGCAATTTTCAAGGCGCCAACGTGGTTGCCCAACGCTGCGCACCGAGCCAAAGACCAGCCTTGCTCCAAGCCAAACAACAAAGCGCCACGCCAAGCATCACCACAACCCGTCGGATCGACCACCGCCAGTGCCTTAACGGGTGGCACAACCGTTTTCTCCCCATTCACCCAAACCTCGCAACCCTGCGCGCCTAGGGTCACGATCAAACCATCGACACGGCGAGAAATCTCGGCATGGGTTAAACCTGTGCGGTCGCTGAGCATCTTGCCCTCGTAGTCATTCACGGTGACCCATGTCGCTTGGTCGATGAAACGTGCGAGCTCAGACCCATCAAACATCGGCAAACCTTGGCCGGGATCAAAGACAAATGGGATGTCTGCGGCCTTGAACTGGTCCGCGTGTAGCAACATGGCATCACGACCGTCTGGAGAAATGATGCCCAACTTGATGTCGGCGCGCTTTTCAATGCGCAGAGCGTCCGCTTGCATCATGGCGCCCGGGTGAAATGCCGTGATTTGGTTGTTGTCCCGATCGGTCATGATCATGGCTTGTGCGGTGTACGTGTCTTCCACTTGACGCACAAACTCGGTCGAAATGCCCAAGCTCATCAAACGTTTCAAGTAATCGGCACCGTCAGATCCCAGCGTCGCCATAGGCAGGGGATGACCACCCAGCATCTTCAGGCTGTAGGCAATATTGCCAGCGCAACCCCCAAAGTCGCGACGCAAAGCGGGTACCAAAAAAGACACATTCAAGATGTGCAGCTGATCGGGCAAGATTTGTTCAGCAAATCGACCTTCAAAGGTCATGATGGAGTCAAATGCCAAAGAGCCACAAATCAAAGAAGCCATGCTGACCTTCTTACGGATAAAAAACCAAGGCGCGAAAGCCCACGGTGCGCTGACTGGCGCCGGCTTCTAAATCAAAATGAAGGTGGACACGAACCTCTCGCAGCGCCAACATGTGATCTTCCAAACCCAGCTCATCTTGCTTGAACACACGCCGCACCACCACTTGGTCTTGCAAATCCAACAAAGTGAGCTCCAATGCAGGCGTGGCCACGGGATAGCTCTCTGTGTTTTTCAAGTGCAAGTCCACGGCATAACCACCTCCCGGCGCCTCACTGAATTGGCTGCTTTCAATCAACACCGCATCGGGCGCTCGCGGCCAAGTGACTTCACACTGGAATGATTCACAGGCTGCCAGCAAAGCGGGTCGCAACGCGGGAACTTGCGCGAACAACACATGTCGCCCCACCCATGCAAATTGAGCCATCAACAGCAGCAGCAAACTGACACATGCAAACAGCCACAGTCCTCGCCAGCGAGGCAAAGGCGCTGATGCGGGCGCAGGTTCGGGTGCGGGCGCCATCTCCGGCAGGGCTGTTGTCTTGGCCTCAGGCGTGGGCAATGGCAAATCCAACTCTGCAAACAAGGCGGCAAGTGAGCTCGCGTCGCTGATAGCAGCAGGCGGTGTCAGATGGAGTAAGGCTTCAAACACGTACTCGCAACGCCCACACCGCACCCACCCGTCAGCCTGCCTGAGCTGATCGGGCGTGACTTGAAAAGAAGTGGCACATGTGGGGCAGTGCGTGATTTGCATTGCAAACGTCAGAGTTTGGCGGTCATCAAAATCCAACCGTCTTCTTGATCGCTCACTTGCAACACGCAGTAAGGTGCATAAGCATCTTTCAGCTCTTGCGCTTGACGCTCCAAAATGCCAGCCAGCACCAAATGACCATCAGCAGCCACGTGCTTGCACAGCAGCGGCGCCAGCACTTTCAATGGCGTAGCCAAGATGTTGGCCAACACAGTTTGATACATACCCGACGCTTGATCAGGCAATCCCGCATTCAAGCGCACGTTGTTCGCGTCTGCATTCAAGGTGGTCGCGGTCACGGCGGCATCGTCAATGTCCACCGCATCGACCGATGTCGCGCCATGCAAGGCTGCGCCAATCGCCAAGATGCCTGAGCCACAGCCGTAGTCAAGCACGCGTTGCTGGGCCACATCGTGGGTGGCAATCCAGCGCAAACACATGCGCGTGGTGGGGTGGGTACCGGTGCCAAACGCCAAACCGGGGTCAAGGCGAATCACTCTCTGGGCTTGTGCAGGTGGCTCATGCCATGTCGGGACAATCCAAAACTCAGGCGTGATCTCAACGGGGGCGAATTGCGACTGCGTCAAACGCACCCAATCTTGATCCGCCACTGCTTGGATGCCCAACACCTCAGAGCCCTCAAAGAAGTCTTGCAAGGCCAGCAAACGCGCAGCGTCTTGCGCCGCTGTTTGCTCGGTAAACAAGGCCACGATACGCGAACGCTTCCAACCGCCTTTGGGCGGTGGCATCCCGGGCTCGCCAAACAAGGCTTGCTCAGCATCGGTTTGTGCATCGGCGTCTTCCACCGACACACTCAACGCGTCCAAGGCGTCCAGCGCATCGCTGACGGCTTCCACGCCCTCTTCAGGGCACATCAGTCGCAACTCAAACATCAGCGCTTGTGAGCGGCAAGCCACTCTTCCAAGTAGTGGATGTTGGTACCGCCCGCCATGAACTTGGCATCCACCATCAACTCGCGGTGCAACGGGATGTTGGTGTTGATGCCTTCGACCAAAGTTTCATTCAGCGCCGTGCGCATGCGTGCCAAAGCCTCGTCACGGGTATCGCCGTGCACAATGATCTTGCCAATCATCGAGTCGTAGTTCGGTGGCACAAAGTAGTTGGTGTAGATGTGCGTGTCCACGCGAACACCGGGACCACCGGGCGCATGCCACATGGTGATACGGCCAGGTGAGGGAATAAACTTGAATGGGTCTTCTGCGTTGATACGGCACTCAATCGAGTGGCCACGCACGTGAATATCACGCTGCGTGAACGGCAACTTCAAGCCTGCAGCCACCATGATTTGCGTTTTCACGATGTCCACGCCCGTGATGTACTCGGTCACCGGGTGCTCCACTTGCACACGGGTGTTCATTTCAATGAAATAAAACTCGCCGTTTTCAAACAAGAACTCGAACGTGCCTGCGCCGCGATAGCCAATCTTTTTACATGCCGCTGCGCAACGCTCGCCGATCTTCTCAATCAATTTGCGGGGAATACCAGGTGCAGGCGCTTCCTCGATCACTTTTTGGTGACGGCGCTGCATCGAGCAATCACGCTCACCCAAATAGACAGCATTCTTGAACTTGTCGGCCAAGATTTGAATTTCAATGTGGCGTGGGTTCTGGAGGAACTTCTCCATGTACACCGCGGGGTTGCCAAAGGCGGTGCCCGCTTCAGCCTTGGTCATGGCCACCGCGTTGACCAACGCAGCTTCGGTGTGCACCACGCGCATGCCGCGACCGCCGCCGCCGCCAGCGGCTTTGATGATCACGGGATAGCCCACGCTTTTGGCAATGCGGCGGATTTGCGCAGGATCGTCTGGCAACTCGCCTTCCGAGCCTGGCACACAAGGCACGCCCGCACGAATCATGGCTTGCTTGGCCGACACTTTGTCGCCCATGATGCGGATCGATTCAGCGGTCGGACCAATGAATTGGAAGCCACTTTTCTCGACACGTTCGGCGAAGTCGGCGTTTTCACTCAAAAAACCGTAACCTGGATGGATGGCCTCAGAGTCGGTCACCTCAGCCGCCGCAATGATGGCCGGCATGTTGAGGTAGCTCTGAGCGGATGCCGCAGGGCCAATACACACCGCTTCGTCGGCTAATTTGACGTATTTCGCGTCACGATCGGCCTCGGAATACACCATCACCGCTTTCACACCCAGCTCGCGACACGCGCGCTGAATGCGAAGGGCAATCTCGCCGCGATTGGCGATCAGAATTTTCTTGAACATGGCGTGAACCCCTTATTCAATGATGAACAAGGGCGCGCCGTATTCAACTGCTTGACCGTTCTCGGCCAAGATTTGGGTGATGGTGCCGGACTTGTCAGCTTCGATCTCATTCAAGATCTTCATCGCTTCAATGATGCAGATGGTGTCGCCTTCTTTGACTTGGCTGCCAATTTCAACAAAGGACTTGGCACCTGGACTAGAAGAACGGTAGAACGTGCCCACCATGGGTGACTTCACGGTGTGACCTGCAGGAACCGCTTCAACCACAGCAACAGCAGGTGCGGCGACAGGTGCAGCGACAGGGGCAGGCGCTGCGGCGACGGGTGCGTTCATCGTTTGCGTGACCATCGCCATCGGCGCTGGCGCACTCTTGACGATGCGAACCTTGCCTTCTGCCTCTGTAATTTCGAGTTCAGACACATTGGAGTCGGAGACCAGGTCAATCAACGTCTTGAGTTTTCGCAAATCCATAACTACACCTTATTTGTTGTAAATAAGTGCCTAATTTACACCAAATTGCAAATCCATTCTCAGGAATTCCCGTCACGACGCCCAAAGCTTCACATCATCTTCAGACAATTTCCCCAATTTCTGCTGTTTGAGCTGACCCTGCGCATTCAAAACCACCGTGAATGGGAGGCCGCCTTGGGTATTTCCAAGCAATTTACCCAGCTCGGTGCCATTCAACCCGGCCAGACCAATGGGGTATGACACTGGATGTTGTGACAAAAACTGCCTCACGCGGCTGGGCTGGTCAATGGCCAACCCTATCACTTGCCAGCCTTTTACCGAGTTTTGACGGTAAAAGGCATCGATTAACGGCATTTCTCCGACACAAGGTGGACACCATGTAGCCCAGAAATTCAACACCAAGGGTTTACCCTTTAAATCAGCCAATCGCAAAACCTCTCCGCTGGGCGACTCAAATTCGGAGGCCCAAAGGGCCGCCAAAGCCTCATTCGGGATATCCGTCACCGCATGACGCCGCCAGGCAAAGCCGGCACCAGCCAAACCTGCCAAAGCAGCCACACCGGCATACAGCCAATTGCGACGCGATGTTGATATCGTCATAGTTCTTCCTTCATCAATCGTTCTAATGCCGCTAAATTGCCACGCTGAGTCCGACCTTGGGCATCGGGCTTCAAGGCACCTCGCAGATCGTCATGGTCATAAATCATCAAGTGAACCAACACTTTTTGGGTCAGGCCCGGGCACACACACACCAAGCTCAAGGCGTCCACTGCCTCACCTTGAAAGCCCTGCACCGTGCTCACTTCATAGCGCACTTGGTGGTCAATCAGCTTGATTTCGGCTGATTTGGGGTCATCACAAAACAACTGCAGGTAAATGTCCGACAAGTCCGTGGCGGTACCACGCCACACCGCACCGCCCAAATGCGGGCGAAATTCAGTCAAACGGTTCATCCACACCACCGCCAACTGACGAAGTGCCAACAGCTGCGCAGGTTGCGTATCCGCGCAAAACAAGTCGATGTACTCACGCACAGCGTCTTCCACTTGGTCGTTATTCGGCAACGGCGCACGACCATTCAGGCCCAGCTGCTTCACAGCACGACGCTTGGCAGCGCCGTACTCCAAGCCTTCTTCCACCACCATGCTCGCCGCTGTGGCCGCAATTTCTTCTTGAACCGTATTCATAGGCCACATTGTCGCGCCAAGCCCCGACGAACGGTCTCGAAATCGATAGGAACACCCACCTAAAATCAGGGCATGCACATACATATTCTGGGAATTTGCGGCACGTTCATGGGTGGACTGGCAGCGTTGGCGCGTGAAGCAGGCCACAAGGTGACAGGTTGCGACGCGGGCGTCTATCCGCCCATGAGCGACCAGCTGCGCAGCCTCGGCATTGAGCTGATCGAAGGCTTTGACGCTGACCAAATGCGCCTGAATCCCGATGTGTACGTCGTCGGCAACGTGGTCTCGCGTGCCCGCTTGGCCGATGGAAGCCCCAAATTTCCGCTGATGGAAGCCATTTTGGAAAGCGGTGCCACCTACACCAGCGGCCCGCAGTGGCTGGCTGAACATGTGCTGCACCACCCCAGCCAACCGCGCCATGTACTGGCCGTAGCGGGTACACATGGCAAAACCACCACCACGTCCATGCTCGCTTGGATCTTGCAAGCCGCGGGGTTAGAGCCAGGCTTCTTGGTGGGCGGTGTGCCCATGAACTTTGGCGTGTCAGCACGTTTGGGCCGTTTGAGCTCAGAAGCCGACGTATCCGCCCACAAACGCACTCCCTTCGTGATTGAAGCCGACGAATACGACACCGCCTTCTTTGACAAACGCAGCAAGTTTGTGCACTACCACCCCCGCACGGCGATTTTGAACAACCTCGAGTTCGACCATGCCGATATCTTTGATAACCTCGCCGCCATCGAGCGCCAGTTCCACCACTTGGTGCGCACCGTGCCCGGCAGTGGCCGCGTGGTGGTGAACGCGGATGAAGACAGTCTGCAACGCGTGCTGGACCAAGGCTGCTGGAGCGGCGTGGCCAAATTTGGCGTAAGCGCCAACGCCTCGGGTCCCGACGGCTGGTCTATACAAGGCGAGCCCGACAACTTTGCTGTGCTGCACCAAGGCCTAGAAGTAGGCCGCGTGCAATGGGACATCACCGGCGTGCACAACCAACTCAATGCCTTAGCGGCCATTGCCGCCGCAGAACATTTAGGTGTGTCGCCTGCGCAAGCCTCGGCCTCGTTGAGCGAATTTCAAAATGTGCGTCGCCGCATGGAAGTGCGTGGCACGGTGGCGCGTGCCGGCGGCGCCATCACGGTGTACGACGACTTCGCCCATCACCCCACCGCCATTCGCACCACCGTCGACGGCCTGCGTCGCAAAGTGGGCCCGAATGCGCGCATCTTGGCCGTATTTGAGCCACGCAGCAACACCATGAAACTGGGCACGATGAAGTCGCAACTGCCGTGGAGTTTGGAAGACGCAGACCTCGCGTTTTGTCACTCAGGTGGTTTGGACTGGGATGCGGTCGACGCTTTGTCGCCCATGGGTGCGCGAGCGTCGGTGGCTGGATCGGTGGAACAAGTCATTACACAGCTCGTAGCAGCAGCGCAAGCAGGCGACCATGTGTTGTGCATGAGCAATGGGGGGTTTGGTGGCATTCACGCCAAGCTGCTTGCAGCCTTGGCGTGATCCCACACGCGCGTCGCGTTAAGAACGCTGGCGACGCGCCGCCACAGCTTCAGATAAAACGTCCAACGAAGCGACCGAATCGTCCCAATCCAAACACGCATCGGTGATGCTCTTGCCGTATTCCAGCTTCGACACATCGTCTTTACCAGGCGTGAACTTTTGAGCGCCACCCAAAATGTGGCTTTCAATCATCACGCCAAACACTTGGTGTGAGCCACCGCTGATTTGTTCGGCAATGTCTTTGGCCACCACCAGTTGACGTTCGTGCTGCTTGCTGCTGTTGGCGTGGCTGCAATCCACCATCAACGAAGCAGGCAATTTGGCTTTGGCCAACTCTTCGCAAGCAGCCGTCACGCTGGCGGCGTCATAGTTAGGCGCTTTGCCGCCGCGCAAGATCACGTGGCAATCCTTGTTGCCCTTGGTTTGCACAATCGCCACTTGGCCGTTTTTATGAATCGACAAGAAATGGTGCGCGCCAGCAGCAGCTTGGATGGCGTCGGTCGCGATTTTGATGTTGCCGTCCGTGCCGTTCTTGAAACCGATGGGCGCTGAAATGCCAGAGGCCAACTCGCGGTGCACTTGGCTCTCGGTCGTGCGCGCACCAATCGCGCCCCACGCAATCAGGTCGCCAATGTATTGGGGGCTGATGGCATCCAAGAACTCGCTGCCTGCGGGCAGGCCAAGGCGGTTGATCTCGATCAGCAACTGGCGTGCAATGCGCAAGCCTTCGTCAATGCGAAAGCTCTCGTCCAAGTACGGGTCGTTGATCAAACCCTTCCAGCCCACGGTTGTGCGTGGCTTTTCGAAGTACACGCGCATCACGATTTCTAAGGTGTCGGCGTACTTTTCGCGCAGCGGTTGCAAGCGACGCGCGTAGTCAATCGCGGCAGCGGGGTCGTGGATGGAACAGGGGCCAATCACCACCAACAGGCGATCGTCTTTGCCGTTCATGATGTGGTGGATGGTCTTGCGGGTCTGCGTGATGAGCTTCTCGACCGGTGTGTCTTGGATCGGGAAGAAGCGAATCAAATGTTCGGGAGGAGGCAGCACGGTGATGTCCTTGATACGTTGGTCGTCGGTTTGACTGGTGTTTTCAACGTGGCTTGGATAGCTGGTGTTCGTTTTCATGGTCTCGTCCTGAAGTTTGAAAAAAGTGATCTAGAAATTTGGCAAAAAAAAACCGCCGGGTGGTCCGGCGGTTGGTTTTGGAGTTCAGAGCGTTTGGGCTACGTTCAGATCTCTCGACCGCCGTGGGGGCGTGAGATAAAAAAGTAAGCAAAATAAAAACGGGCTGAACTCATAAATTGAAATGTAGCACAGGGAATCTGGCAGTTTGATGACAAATCACTGGGGTTTACTCGCAAGCAGAGGCATGACTGGCACCGCTTTATGCCGTGCCACCTACCGTCAAGCCATCAATGCGCAAGGTGGGTTGACCCACGCCCACAGGCACGCTTTGACCCTCTTTGCCGCAAGTGCCAACGCCTGTGTCCAGCGACATGTCGTTACCAATCAAGCTCACACGCGTCAAGGCATCGGGGCCGTTGCCCACCAAGGTGGCGCCTTTGACGGGGTATTGAATCTTGCCGTTCTCGACCCAAAAGGCTTGGGAGGTCGAAAACACAAACTTGCCTGAGGTGATATCGACTTGACCGCCACCAAAGTTCACCGCGTACAAGCCCTTCTTCAAGCTCGACACAATTTCTTCGGGTGACTTATCGCCACCGAGCATGTAGGTGTTGGTCATGCGTGGCATCGGCACATGGGCGTAGCTCTCGCGACGGCCGTTGCCCGTGGGTTTTACCCCCATCAAGCGCGCATTCATGCTGTCTTGGATGTAACCCTTCAAGATGCCGTCTTCGATCAGCACATTGCGTTGGCTGGCGTTGCCTTCGTCGTCCACGTTGAGCGAACCACGGCGGTCTGGCAAGGTGCCATCGTCGAGCACGGTCACGCCTTTGGCGGCGACGCGTTGGCCAATGCGCCCACTGAAGGCGCTGGAGCCTTTGCGGTTGAAGTCACCTTCCAAACCGTGGCCAATCGCTTCGTGCAACAAGATGCCCGGCCAGCCAGGGCCCAACACCACGCTCATTTCACCGGCCGGTGCGGGGCGTGCTTCCAAGTTGGTCAACGCACATTTCACAGCTTCGTCCACATAGCTTTGCACCAGCGCATCATCAAAATGTGTCAAGCCAAAACGCCCGCCACCGCCACCTGAACCCGACTCGCGACGGCCGTTTTGTTCAGCAATCACAGACACACTGAGACGCACCAAAGGTCGCACATCGGCAGCCAGCGTGCCGTCAGCGCGCACCACCATCACCACGTCATACTCACTGGCCAAACCGGCCATCACTTGAATGATGCGCGGGTCTTTGGCGCGTGCCATTTGCTCCACACGGCCGAGCAAGGCCACTTTTTCGGTGCTGTCGAGTGAGGCAATTGGGTCGAGGTCACGGTACAAAGAACGGCTAGCTGCCACTTTGCGCGAAGGCACTTTGACGCGTCCGCCTTTCGAGGCAGCGCCGATGGTGCGCACTGTGCGGGCCGCGTCGAGCAACGAGGCTTCTGAGATGTCGTCTGAATAAGCAAACGCGGTTTTTTCGCCACTCACGGCACGAACACCCACACCTTGGTCAATGCTGAACGAGCCGGTTTTCACAATGCCCTCTTCCAGACTCCAACCTTCGGAACGCGTGTATTGAAAGTACAAATCGGCTTCGTCCACTTGGTGGGCCTTGATTTCGGCCAAAGTACGGGCCAAGTGCGTCTCGTCCAAACCAAAAGGCTCTAACAACAGTTGACGGGCAATGGCCAATCGCTCAAGGGTGGGTTCGCGTGAAATCATGGGTGTGATTGTAGGAGCGCACCAATACATCCTGCAGTGATGCAGGAATTGACCTAATTCATGCGTCTCAGGAACTGCAGCAAGGCCGCATCGTCCAAATCAGCCAATCCCGCCTCACACGCTTTGGCAAAAACCTGCGCGGCCAGTTGACCCAAAGGCGCCTCGCAATTCACCGTGGCGGCTGCGTCGCATGCCAACCGTGTGTCTTTGGTCAACAGCGTCATGTGAGCGCGTGGTGCCAAGTCATCCACCAAAGCGCGGGCCATGCGGTCACTGCCAATCCAGCTTTGCGCGCTCGATTGCGCCATCACGTCCAAGGTTGTGTGGGCGGACAAACCCATGCGCTCGGCCAACACCAACACCTCAGCCGCACCTACCAAATTGATGCCCGCTAATAGGTTGTTGACCAATTTGGTTTTTGCGCCATCCCCGGGGATTTCGCTGATACGGAAAATCTTGTTCGACAAGACATTCAATACTTGGGCGTGCTTGGCAAAAACGGCGGCCTCGCAAGCCACCATCAAACTCATCGTGCCAGCTTGCGCCCTCGCTGGGCCGCCTGACATAGGCGCATCAATGACAGATGCCCCCGTAGCTTGAATACGTTGCGCAAATTGCACCACGTCATGGGGTGAAATGGTGGGGCACAACATGACGGTGTGCTCTGAGGTCAAGGCTTCGCTCAAGCTCAACATCACTTGAAGGACTTGATCCGAATCGACCACGGCAATGATGATCAACGTCGCCGCATGCGCCAGGGCATAGGGGCTGTCGTGCACCACACCCCCCGCATCGCGCATCTGTTGTGTCTGTGTGGGATCGATGTCATGCACATGCACGCTGTAGCCATGCACTAACAAATTTCGGGCCATCCCAGCCCCCATATTGCCAACACCGATCACACCAACAACGTGTGTCATATCAAGACTGCACCAACTGTTTGGCTTTGGCCACGGACATCAATATGCCCAGCCCCAGACCAAGCGTGACCATCGCGGTACCGCCGTAGCTGATAAAGGGCAAAGGCACACCGACCACGGGCAAGATGCCACTGACCATGCCCATGTTGACAAAGGCGTAAATGAAAAAACTCAAGGTAATGCTGCCCGCCAAAAGGCGCGTGAACAGCGTGGGGCCTTCCACGGCAATCGCCAGACCTCGAAACACCAAGAAGATAAAGCCCGAGATCAGCAGCAAATTGCCCAACAAACCAAACTCTTCGCCAAACGCTGCAAACACAAAGTCGGTGGTGCGTTCGGGGATGAAGTCGAGGTGGGTTTGTGTGCCTTGCATGAAGCCCTTGCCCCAAAAGCCACCCGAGCCAATGGCAATCATGCCTTGGATGATGTGAAAACCTTTGCCCAACGGGTCTCGCGACGGATCCAGCAAGGTACAGATGCGCTGCTGCTGGTAGTCGTGCAGGATGGGCCAGCGAAAACCATCAGCACACAAGGTAGGCTCAAAAATCACCACCATGGCAACGCCAATCAAACCCAACACGATGGGTGGCACGATCAAAAACCAACTCAAACCTGCAAAGAAGATCACTGCCAAACCTGCCGAGAGCACCAAAATAGCGGTGCCCAAATCGGGCTGACGCACGATCAGCCCCACCGGCACCAGCAGCAAAAGGCCCGCTGCCAAAAAGTCAAGTGGCCGCAACTGGCCCTCGCGCTTTTGGAACCACCACGCCAACATCAAAGGCATGGCGATTTTCATGATTTCACTGGGCTGGATCACCACCCCCACATTCAGCCAGCGACGTGCCCCTTTTTTGGTCAAGCCAAACAAGGCCACGGCCACCAACAAAGCCACGCCCACGGTATAGAGCGGCACCGCAAACGCCATCAAACGTTGCGGCGGAATTTGCGCCACAACAAACATGATGAAACCTGCGATCAACATGTTGCGACCGTGGTCAAAAAAACGCGAGCCGTTGGCAAAGCCTGACGAATACATGGTCAACATGCCCGCACAGGCCAACAAAAACACGCCAAACGCCAGAGGACCGTCAAAACCCCGCAGCAGGGGCATCAAACGTTGAAACGGACTGGGTTTATGAATCACGGTGGGCATGAGCTGGATTATCCCTTTTACACAGCGACTGCTAATATTTCAGCCATGCCCCAAGATTCTTCGCCCCTCAGCACCAAGCCATCCACCGCCGTGACCCATCTGCTGTATTTGCACGGCTTTCGCTCTTCGCCACAGTCCACCAAGGCGCGCCAGATGGCGGCGCTGATGGCCGAGCGGTATCCGTCGGTTGTTTGGTTGTGCCCGCAACTGCCACCCTCACCCCAAGCCGCCGCAGCCTTGATCGCACAGGGCACCGCCAACTGGCCCGCGCAAACCATGGCGGTGATGGGCTCGTCCTTGGGCGGTTTTTACGCCACGTGGGCGGCCGCACAGCGCGGCTGCAAAGCGGTGTTGATCAATCCCGCCGTCTTTCCCGCCCGCGATTTGGCCAAGTACATCGGCGAGCAAACCGCTTGGCATAACCCCGACGAACGGTTTTACTTTGCCCCCGAGTTTGTGGACGAGTTGCGGGCGCTCGAAAGCCCTGCCTTCCAGCCTGGCCCAGACCAACTGCTGGCCTTGATCGCCAAAGGCGATGAAGTATTGGATTGGCGCGAAATGGTTGCGCGCTACCCGCACGCCCAACACGAACTGATAGAGGACAGCGACCACGCCCTGAGCGACTTCGAAACGCACCTTCCCCGGGTGCTGGCGTTTTTAGATTTGGCTTAACTGACAAAGAATCAGCCAAGAACCGCCAAGGCGATCATGGGACAATTGCACCCATGTACGCATTGTTTGAAGACGCTGGTAAATTCCAGACGGGCCGCATCCTCTCCGAAGCTGAAAGCTCGGCCCAAATCGAGCTGGAATCCGGCAAACGGGTCAAGGTCAAAGCCGCCCATATCCTGATCAAGTTTGACAAGCCCTCCCCCGCCGACTTGATGCGCGAGGCCCAAGCCGTGAGCGCCACCATTGAGCTGGACCTCGCTTGGGAATTCGCCCCCGAAGACGAGTTTGGCTTTGCCGACTTGGCCCGCGAGTACTTCAGCGCACAAGCTACGCTGACCGAGCAAACCGCCGCCTTGCTGCGCTTGTTCGACGCCCCCCACTATTTCCGCCGCGCAGGCAAAGGCCGTTTCAAAAAGGCTTCGGCTGACGTGATTCAGCAAGCCTTGGCCGGCATCGAAAAGAAGAAACAACTTCAGGCGCAAATTGAAGCCTGGGCCGCTGAATTGGCGCAAGGCACTTGCCCAGCGCCCATTCAAACGCAGCTCTACAAAATTTTGTTCCGGCCTGACAAGAACGCGCCCGAATACAAGGCCGTGGTCGACGCGGCCCGCGCCACCCAAACTGCGCCTTTGGCCTTGCTGCAACGTGCAGGCGCGATCACCTCGGCCTACCAGTTTCATTGGCAGCGGTTCTTGTTTGACAACTTCCCCAAAGGCACAGGCTTTCCCGCCCTGCAAGCGCCCGCCATTGCGGACGAGTTGCCGCTGTCCACGGCGCAGGCGTACTCCATCGACGACTCGCAGACCACCGAGATCGACGATGCCTTGTCAGTCCAAGGTCTGGGCACAGGCACCGTCACGCTGGGCATCCACATTGCCGCACCGGCCTTGGCCTTGAAGCCTGGCAGCCCCATCGACCAACTGGGCCGCAACCGCTTGTCCACCGTCTACATGCCGGGCTACAAAATCACCATGCTGCCCGACGAGGTGGTGCAAACCTACACGCTGCAAGAAGGGCGTGACTGCCCCGCCGTGTCGCTGTACGTCACCTTTGACGAAGCCACACTGGCCCAGCAAAGCACGACGACCCGTGTGGAGCGCGTGGCCATTGCCGCCAATTTGCGCCACGACCAGCTGGATGCCATCGTCACCGAAACTTGGCTCAAAGACAGCGGCTTCAGCCACAGCGTGGATGTGCAAGAGCCCGCCATGCCACGCGCACAACTCGCCTTCTTGTTCCGCTTGGCCCAACACCTCAAAGCGCAACGCGAAGTGGTGCGCGGCAAGCCCGAAACCTTCAACCGTCCCGACTACAACTTCCGTTTGGTCGGCAACGAAGGCGCAGAGCCCCAAGGTTTCGAGCACGTGCAAATTTCCACACGCCAACGCGGCGCGCCCCTAGACCTGATGGTGGCCGAGGCCATGATTTTGGCCAACAGCACGTGGGGCAACTGGATGGCCGAGCTCGGCGTGCCCGGCATTTACCGCAGCCAAGCCAGTTTGCTGCCCGGCGTCAAAGTGCGCATGGGCACCAAAGCGTTGCCGCACGCCGGCATTGGTGTGCCCAGCTACGCATGGAGCACCTCGCCCCTGCGCCGCTACACCGACTTGGTCAACCAATGGCAAATCATTGCCTGCGCCAAACACGGCAGCACCGCGGCTTTGGCAGCACCGTTCAAACCCAAAGATGCGGAGTTGTTCTCCATCATCTCGGCGTTTGATGGCGCTTACAGCGCCAACAACGGCTACCAAAGTGGCATGGAACGCTTTTGGACCTTGCAGTACTTGAAGCAAAACAACATCACCGAGCTCACCGCCACGGTGTTCAAGACCTTCCCAGGTCACCCGCCCATGGCGCGTGCCGACACCCTGCCCTTGGTGTTCCCCGTCATGAGCGCGGGCGACGCACCCCGCGGCGCGCGCCTACAAGTGCGCTTGAGCGACATGGACGACATCACGCTCGACATCACCGGTCATCTCTTGAACGTGCTCGAAGCAGACGACCCCATGGGCACCGATGCCAGCGAAGTCCCCGAAGAGGACGACGACAACGCCGCCGGCCCCATCGCCATTGCTGTCGACGTCAACGAGGCCCCCAGCACGGAAGCATCGGGCTCGTGAACCACGCAGCTTTGTCAATGAATGTGTCACGTTGGACCACCTTACAGGTGGCCTTGGCACTTTCCTTGACTTTGCACATCGCTGTCTTATCGCTGCGCATCGCCTCCCCAGAACGTTTTGAGCGGATGTTCGACAACACCACGCTCGAGGTCATTTTGGTCAACACCAGCGCCAAATCTCAAGCGCCGCCTGAGAAAGCGCAAGCCTTGGCGCAAACCCAATTGGCTGGCGGTGGTGCGCTCCAAGCAGGCCGTGCTGCATCGCCACTCGCCATGTCTGCCCAAACCACCCAAGGTGACGGCGTGAGCACCGTGCAACGCCAAGTGGCGAACTTGAAAAAAGAGCAGTCCTTGCTGCTGGCTCAAGTCAAAACCATGCTGGCGCAACTGCCCCCACCACAACCCAACACGAGCCAGCTTGAGCGCGAAGAGCTGGAGCAAAAGCGGCGGCAAATGCTCAAGCTTTTGGCCGAAATTGAGCAACGCATCGAGCAGCAAAACGCCCGCCCGACCAAGCATTACGTCAGTCCCGCGACGCGCGAAGTGGCCTATGCCGCTTACTACGACGCGCTCAAACGCAAGATCGAAGACCGTGGCACACGTAACTTTCCCGAGCGCGATGGGCAAAAACTCTACGGAGAACTCACCATGGTCATCACCATTGCGCCTGATGGTCATGTGCTGAAAACTGACATCCTCCAGAGCTCGGGCCAGACAGACTTGGACCGTCGCGCACAAGCCATCGTCACCAGCGCCGGCCCTTTCGGCAATTTCACGGATGAGATGCGACAAAAGGCCGACCAGCTGGGTGTCGTTTCCCGTTTTGTATTTGGCAAAGACAACACGCTGCTCACCCGTGCTGAGGGCACTACGCCATGAAGGCTGACGCACCATGATTGCTATCACTGCAAGCCAACGCCCCTGGCTTCGCTGGCTGCTGCTCGTGGTGGTGGCTTGGATTAGTTTGCAATTTTTCTTCCTCGCACGCATCGCAGTGATGGCGCGGGTGGCACCGGAGTCCACCGCGTTTGAACGATCGGAAGCATGGCGCATCGCGACCACCCAAGACGCCCTTCGCTGGCGGCAAGACTGGGTACCCTACAACGCCATCTCAAACCACTTAAAGCGCGCTGTGATTGCCTCTGAAGACGACATCTTTGCGCAGCACGACGGCGTGCAATGGGAGGCGATTGAAAAAGCGTGGGCTAAAAATGCCAAGGCTGAGCTGCAAGCCAGCCGCGCGAGCCAATCGCGTCCGCCCAAAGTCGTGGGCGGCTCGACCATCACGCAGCAGTTGGCTAAAAATTTGTTTTTGTCCGGCGAACGTACCTTTCTGCGAAAGGGCCAAGAATTTGTGCTGACCCTGATGCTCGAAGCCCTGCTGTCCAAGCAACGCATTTTGGAGATTTACCTCAACCATGTGGAATGGGGCGAAGGCATTTTTGGCGCAGAAGCTGCTGCTCAGCATTACTTTGGCAAATCAGCCGCGCAACTCGCACCCTGGGAAGCCGGGCGCTTGGCCGTGATGTTGCCTCGCCCCAAGCACTATCAAAAATTTCCGCAATCTGCCTACTTGGCAGGTCGCACCGACATCATCGTGGCGCGCATGAACAGCGCACAGTTGCCCTAACCGCCATGCGCATCCTTGGCATCGACCCTGGACTTCGCACCACAGGCTTTGGTGTGGTGGAGAAACACGGCAGCCAACTCCTGTACGTGGCCAGTGGCACCATTCGCACCAACAAAGAAGCCCAAGGCAATTTGCCTGAGCGTTTGAAGGTGCTGTTTGACGGCATTCACGAAGTGGTGGAGCGCTACAAGCCCGATTGTTCGGCGGTCGAAATTGTGTTTGTCAACGTCAACCCGCAAGCCACCTTGCTTCTGGGTCAAGCACGCGGCGCTTGCGTGACCGCCTTGGTGACCTGCAATCTGACCGTGGCTGAGTACACCGCGCTGCAAATGAAACAAGCCGTGGCCGGACACGGCATGGCCAAAAAAGAGCAGGTGCAGGAAATGGTCAAACGCTTGCTGAACTTGCCCGGCTTGCCCGGGCCCGATGCGGCCGACGCTTTGGGCCTAGCCATCACCCATGCGCACGCTGGACAGGCGATGGCACGGTTGGCAGCTGCCACCCCTTTGGATCGCAAAACCAGCGGCATGTACCGGGCCGGTCGCAGCCGCTGAATTTTCTCGAACTTGAATTACCAAGCAGGCGCTAAATGCGCCAAACCTTTAGGCGCCTTGCGTGCATCGGCAAAGGTCACCAAGTCGTAAGCGTCTGGGCGACTCAGCAACTCCCGCAACAACTTGTTGTTCATGCCGTGGCCAGAGCGAAACGCCACATACGACGCGAGCAAAGGTTTGCCGATCAAGAACAAGTCGCCCATGGCGTCGAGAATTTTGTGTTTCACAAACTCATCGTCGTAGCGCAAACCGTCGCTGTTCAAGACCTTGTAGTCATCCATCACGATGGCGTTGTCCAAGCCTCCGCCTAAGGCCAAGCCGTTGGCACGCAGCATCTCCACATCACGTGTGAAGCCAAAGGTGCGGGCACGCGCAATGTCGCGGGTGTAATCATGGGTGTCGGTATCAAACACCACGCTTTGCCCTGTGGAGTCGACGGCGGGGTGGTGAAAGTCGATCTCGAAACTGAGCTTGTAGCCGTGGTGTGGCTCTAAGCGGGCCCACTTGACGTTATCGCCCTCGCCTTCACGCACTTCCACGGTTTTTAATACGCGAATGAAACGCTTGGGTGCGTTTTGCTCAACGATGCCCGCGCTTTGCAACAAAAACACAAACGACGACGCTGAGCCATCCAAGATGGGCACTTCTTCAGCGGTGATGTCGATGATGAGGTTATCAATCCCCAAGCCTGCACACGCCGACATCAAGTGCTCAACGGTGAACACCTTGGCGCCGCCGTTAGAAATGGTCGAGGCCAAGCGCGTGTCGGTCACAGCAGTCGCGGTGATCGGGATGTCGATCGGCTGCGGCAAATCCACCCGACGGAACACGATGCCCGTGTCGGGCGGCGCAGGCCGCAGGGTCAGCTCCACGCGTTGACCGCTGTGTAAGCCGACACCCACCGCTTTGGTGAGGGATTGAAGGGTTCGTTGTTTAAGCACGGATGAATTTTAATCAGTCCCCCTTTGCAGAGGGATTGATCGGTTCAATCGTTGCGATCGAAATTCTTAGTCAGCTTGCTTGCGCAAGAAGGCTGGAATTTCGTAATCGTCCATACCACCCGATGACAAAGCATCGACCTTGGCAGCGGCTTGGGTACGGTTGGTACGCCACACGCTAGGCACGGCCATGCTGTTGTAGTCAGGCTGTGCGCGGGTAGTCCCCACGCCCAAACCAGAGGCCAAGCCAGACAAGCCAGCCGACGCTGCGGCCATTAAACCTGCGGGCGATGCGTTAGGCGCTTGCGTGGTGGGAAAGCTCATGCCGTCCGTGCCTGTGCGCAACACTTGCAACTGAGGCGCTGCGCGACGGCCACCGGCCAAACCTGTGGCGACCACCGTGACGCGAATTTGGTCGCCCAGATCTTCGTCATAAGCCGTACCGTAAATGACATGTGCGTCTGGTGAAGCGAACTTGCGAATCGTGTTCATGGCTTCGCGCGACTCAGACATCTTCAAGCCACCCTTGGCAGCAGTGATCAACACCAACACGCCCTTGGCACCCGACATGTCCACGCCTTCGAGCAGCGGGCAAGCCACGGCTTGCTCAGCCGCGATGCGTGCACGGTCTGGGCCATTGGCCACCGCCGTGCCCATCATGGCTTTGCCAGTCTCGCTCATCACGGTGCGCACGTCTTCAAAGTCGACGTTCACCAAGGCTTCCACGTTGATGATCTCGGCAATACCGCCGACCGAGTTTTTCAACACGTCGTTGGCAAAAGCGAAGGCTTCGTCTTGGCTGGCGTCGTCGCCCAACACGTCCATCAACTTGTCGTTCAACACCACGATCAAGGAGTCCACATTGGCTTCGAGCTCGGCCAAGCCTGCTTCGGCATTGCCCATGCGGCGGTTGCCTTCAAACTCAAACGGCTTGGTCACCACGCCCACGGTCAAGATGCCCATTTCGCGTGCTACGCGTGCCACCACAGGCGCAGCGCCCGTGCCGGTGCCGCCGCCCATACCGGCCGTCACGAACAGCATGTTGGTGCCTTCCAGTGCGATACGGATTTCATCGATCGCCGCTTCAGCCGCTTCACGGCCGCGCTCTGGCTTGCTGCCAGCGCCTAGGCCGCTCGAGCCCAGTTGAATCACTTTGTGCGCATTGCTCACGCGCAAGGCTTGTGCGTCGGTGTTCGCGGTGACGAACTCCACGCCTTGCACGCCCGAGCGAATCATGTGCTCGACCGCGTTGCCGCCGCCGCCGCCCACGCCAATGACTTTGATTTGGGTGCCTGAGTTGAATGCTTCAACTTCGATCATTTCGATGCTCATGATTTTTCTCCTATCGATCTAAAAATTTGCAGTTGCCTTGATTTCAAAAATTCTTGTCTGTTCATACCGCGCCTCAGGATGGCGGGGCGGTTGCAGCGCAGGGTCGCCATCGTCGACCACTGAGCCGCCTCGGGGGTGGACCGCCACGCGCAAAATAATGGGTGTGAAAAGGGATCATGGTCAAAAGTTCCCCACGAACCAGTCTTTGATTCGGTCCATCGCAGACTTCACCGAACCACCCTTTTGCGACACTTTGAAACCGCGCAAACGTGCCATGCGGGCTTCTTCGAGCAAGCCCATCACCGTGGCAGAACGCGGTTGCGAGACCATGTCGGCCAAGGCGCTCTTGTAGTGCGGCACACCGCGACGCACGGGCTTCAAGAAAATGTCTTCGCCCAACTCGACCATGCCTGGCATCACCGCGCTGCCGCCCGTCAGCACAATGCCTGACGACAGCACTTCTTCGTAACCGGACTCGCGGATGACTTGTTGCACCAACGAAAAGATCTCCTCCACACGCGGCTCAATCACACCAGCCAACGCTTGGCGACTGAGCATGCGCGGTGCGCGGTCACCCAGGCCTGGCACTTCCACTTGCACCTCCGGGTCAGCCAACATTTGCTTGGCATAGCCCGATTCAATCTTGATCTCTTCCGCATCTTTGGTGGGCGTGCGCAAAGCCATCGCAATGTCACTGGTGATCAAGTCACCCGCGATGGGAATCACGGCGGTGTGACGGATCGCACCGTTGGTGAAGATCGCCACGTCGGTGGTGCCCGCACCAATGTCGACCAAAGCCACACCCAATTCGCGCTCGTCATCGGTCAACACCGACAAACTCGACGCCAAGGGGTTGAGCATCAACTGGTCCACATCCAAACCGCAGCGACGCACGCATTTGATGATGTTTTCTGCCGCACTTTGCGCCCCTGTGACGATGTGCACCTTGGCTTCCAAACGAATACCGCTCATGCCAATCGGTTCACGCACATCTTGACCGTCGATCACAAATTCTTGCGGCTGCACCAACAACAAACGTTGGTCGGTTGAAATGTTGATGGCTTTGGCTGTTTCCACCACACGCGCGACATCAGGCGCTGTGACTTCTTTGTCTTTCACCGCCACCATACCCGTCGAGTTGATGCCGCGAATGTGGCTGCCCGTGATGCCCGTGTAGACCCGCGTGATCTTGCAGTCGGCCATCAACTCGGCTTCTTTCAAGGCCTGTTGAATGCTTTGCACGGTGGCGTCGATGTTGACCACCACACCGCGTTTCAAACCGCTGCTGGGCGATACGCCCAAACCAGCGAGCTTGAGCTCGCCGCCTGGCAGAACTTCGGCGACCACGACCATGACCTTGGCTGTGCCAATGTCTAAGCCGACCACCAAATCTTTGTACTCTTTTGCCATAACAGCCTCGTTCTTTCTCTTCTATTGCCCAGTTCGTGCGCGTGGCGCCAACACATCTTGGGTGCTGACGCCGCGCAATCGAAGCGCATAACCGTTGTCGTGTCGCAAGTCCGCTGACTCAATGGCGCTGACCTTGCGGCCTAATTTCTGGGTGACTTGCACCAAGGTCTGGTTCATCACTTGCATGCGCGCTATCACTTCTTGCGTGTTGCCACGACCCAACTCAATCACCGCATTGCGGCCCACATGCGCGCGCCAACTGCCGCGCCCCGTGAGTTCCAAGCTGTCGAGCACCAACGTCATGTTTTTGAACTGTGGCGCCAAGGCCAAATACATGGCCAAGACTTGCTCTGACTGGCTGTCTGGGCCACTCAAACGTGGCAATTTTTCGTCGTCTAAGTCACCGACGTTGGCTTCAAACACTTCGCCGTAAGAGTTGACAAAACGAGACTCGCTGTCATCGCCCCAAAACGCCACAGGCTTGTGCTCTTGCAAGGTCACGCGCAAGCGGTTGGGGAACTCACGCTGCACGGTCGCCAAACGCACCCAAGGCACGTTCTCAAACGTGCTTCGCACGCGGTCTAAATCGGCGGTGAAGAAGTTGCCCGTCATCTTGGACGTCACATTGGCACGCAAAGTCACCGCGTTGTTGTGATCGACCTCACCCAACACCGTGATACCCGTCAAGGCAAACACAGGCAAGCGGACCAAGGCCCATACACCGGCACACAGCACACCCACGATCACCGCCACAAACATGAGCGACGCCGCCATGTGCATGAGACGAACATCCAGCGGCAAGGCCACCGAGGTGTTGACCTCAGGGCGCGGACGCAGGTGGGTGGTGTAGCGCGAGGTCATGCGTGCGCAGGTCCTTGTGGGTGATCCAGCGTGGCGCTGGCCAGCAGCGTCAAGCACAAATCTTCGTAGCTGATGCCTGCGGCGCGCGCCGACATGGGCACCAACGAATGGCTGGTCATGCCTGGGGAGGTGTTCATCTCCAGCAAAAAGGGTTTGCGATCACTGGCACGCAACATGATGTCGGCGCGTCCCCAACCACGGCAACCCAAGGCACGGTAGGCCGCCACGACCAAGCGTTGAATTTCGGTCTCTTCGGCTTCAGGCAAATCGCTTGGGCAGTGGTATTTCACATCGTCGGTGAAATACTTATTTTGATAATCGTAGGCACCATCGGGAGCGGCGATGCGCACCACAGGCAAAGCGCGTGCAGTGGGTCCATTGCCCAAAATCGGACACGTCAATTCTTCGCCCGTGATGAATTCTTCGCACAACAAATCAGGGTCGTAACGCGTCGCCAACGCGGTGGCCGCTTGAATTTGCGAGGCCTCAGTGACCTTACTCATGCCAATCGACGAGCCTTCGCGAGGTGGCTTCACGATCAAAGGCAATCCCAATTTGGCTGGAATGGCTTGAATATTCTCGGCCGTTTGGTCTTCAGGGGCGAGCCACACATAGCCCGGTGTCGACAAGCCGACTGCCGACCACACACGCTTGGTCATCACCTTGTCCATGGCCATGGCCGAGGCCATCACGCCAGAGCCGGTGTAGGGAATGCCCAACAACTCCAGCGCGCCTTGCACCGAACCGTCTTCGCCGTAACGGCCATGCAAAGCGATGAAGGCGTGGGTGAACCCCTCGCGCTTGAGATCGTCCAAGCTGCGTTCAGCCGGATCAAACGCCAACGCGTTCACGCCTTTGGACTGCAGCGCCTTGAGCACGCCCGTGCCCGACATGATCGACACATCGCGCTCGGCCGACATGCCGCCCATCAGCACCGCGACCTTGGCGTTCTCGATATTGAATGTAGAGGTGTCACTCATGACTTAACTTTTCACAGAAGTGTTGTGTTGCGCGACCAGCGCCAGCACTTGGGCGGGCACTTGGCCAATGGAGCCTGCGCCCATGCACATCACCACATCGCCCGCTCGGGCGTGGTCGGCAATGACTTGGGCCATGTTTTGAATGTCATCCACAAAGACCAAAGCTTCGTGTCCCGCTACACGCATGGCACGCGACAGGGCGCGGCCATCGGCGGCGGCAATTGGGGTTTCGCCGGCAGCGTAAATCTCGGACAGCCACAGCACATCGGCGCGGCCCATGACTTGCACGAAGTCTTCAAAGCAGTCACGGGTTCGTGTGTAGCGGTGCGGCTGAAATGCCAACACCAAACGACGGCCCGGAAAGGCACCGCGTGCCGCAGCCAACGTTGCGGCCACTTCCACGGGATGGTGGCCGTAGTCTTCGATGAGCGTGAACTCACCCCCCGCCTTCGCCGCGACTTCGCCGTGACGCTGGAACCGACGACCCACGCCTTTGAATTCGGCCAAAGCTTTTTGCACCGCTTCGTCTGGCACGTTGAGCTCCACGGCAATCGCAATGGCGGCCAAGGCATTGAGCACGTTGTGCTCGCCTGCCAAGTTCAGAGTGATGTCCAAGTCAGGCAGCGTGATGCCATTGCGGCGTTGCACGGTGAAGCACATGCGACCGTTGTCGGCACGCACATTCACACCGCGCACTTGTGCTTGCTCGTTGAAGCCGTAGCTGGTGATGGGGCGCGACACATCCGACAAGATGCTGCGCACAGCCGCATCGTCGGTGCACAAAATAGCAGCGCCATAAAACGGCATGCGGTGCAAAAACTCCACAAACGCGGCCTTCAACCGGTTGAAGTCATGGCCATACGTGTCCATGTGGTCGGCGTCGATGTTGGTCACCACGGCCATCACAGGCAGCAGGTTCAAGAACGAGGCATCCGACTCGTCAGCTTCGACCACGATGTAGTCGCCTGAACCCAATTTGGCATTCGCGCCCGCGCTGGTCAGCTTGCCACCAATCACAAACGTGGGGTCTAGGCCTGCTTCGGCCAACACACTGGCGACCAAGCTGGTGGTGGTGGTTTTGCCGTGTGTGCCCGCAATGGCCACGCCGGTTTTGAGGCGCATCAACTCGGCCAACATGACAGCGCGTGGCACCACAGGAATGAGTTTGGCGTGTGCCGCCACCACTTCGGGGTTGCTGGCTTGCACAGCCGTCGAGGTAACCACCGCATCGGCACCCACAATGTGAGCGGCATCGTGGCCCACGTAGGTTTGAATACCCAAGCTTTTCAAGCGCTTCAAGGCGGCGCTGTCTGACAAGTCGGAACCTGAAATGACATAGCCCAAATTCAGCAGCACCTCAGCGATGCCGCTCATGCCTGCACCACCGATGCCGACGAAATGGATGTGACGAATGGCGTGCTTCATGCCTTATCCCCTTTGGCTGCCAAGGTTTCGCAGGCAGCGACCACCGCTTGAGCGGCGTCAATTTTTCTCATCGCGTAGGCTTTCTCTGCGCAGGCTTGCAGCGTGCGTCGTGTCATGAATTGCAATCGGTTGGCCAAGTCTTGGGCGTTCAACTCGGCTTGTGGAATCAACCAACCCCCGCCAGCTTCTACCAAGAAACGGGCGTTGGTGGTTTGGTGGTCGTCCACCGCATGGGGGAATGGCACATAAATCGCTGCCACGCCCACCGCGGCCAACTCGGTGACGGTGCTGGCCCCCGCACGGGCAATGACGATGTCAGCCATGGCAAAGGCTTGGGCGGTGTCGTCAATGAAGGGGGTGAGTTCGGCTTGCACGCCTGCTTGCGCATACGCAGCCTGCAAGGCGTCAATTTGTTTGGCACCACTTTGATGCAAGACCGTGGGACGCTGGGCTACAGGAATCAAGGCCAAGGCCTGCGGCACGAGAGTGTTCAAGGCTTGCGCACCCAAACTGCCGCCGACCACCAACACGCGCAAGGGGCCGCTGCGGTTGGCAAAGCGCTCAGCCGGTGTGGCTTGTGTGACAAAACCCTCACGCAAAGGGTTGCCCACCCACTCGGCTTTGGGCATCACGCTCGGGAAGGCGGTGAACACGCGGTCGGCAACTTTGGCCAACACTTTGTTAGCCATGCCTGCCACGGAATTTTGTTCGTGGAGCACCAAGGGCTTACCCAGCAACACGGCCATCAAACCCGCAGGGAAACTGATGTAGCCACCCAAGCCCACCACGGCATCGGGTTTCACGCGACGCACCACTTGCAAGCTTTGCCAGAACGCACGCAAGAGCTTGAAAGGCAACAACGCCAAAGTCTTGAAGCCTTTGCCGCGCACACCACCAAACTGCACGGTTTCCAAGGCAATGCCTTGCGCAGGCACCAAGCGGCTTTCCATGCTGGGCGCTGGTGCGCCTACCCAATGCACATGCCAACCGCGTTCGCGCATCAGCGCAGCCACGGCTAAGCCTGGAAAGATGTGACCACCTGTACCGCCCGCCATGATCAACGCGGTGCGAGTGAGCTTGGAGGTGCGCATGGTCATAGCCGCCCTCCATGCATGACCACACGGTTTTCATAATCCACGCGCAGCACGACCGCAATCGCAATGAGGTTGAGCAAGATGGCAGAGCCGCCGTAGCTCATCAATGGCAAGGTCAGTCCTTTGGTGGGCAAAGCGCCGAGGTTCACACCCATGTTGATGAACGATTGAAAGCCAATCCAAATGCCCACGCCCTGCGCCACCAAACCGGCAAACACACGGTCCATGGCGATGGCTTGGCGGCCGATGTACATGATGCGGCGCGTCAGCCACATGAACATGCCAATCACCAACACCACGCCGACAAAACCAAACTCTTCGCCAATCACCGCCAGCAAAAAGTCGGTGTGCGCCTCGGGTAACCAATGCAGTTTTTCAATACTGCCGCCTAAACCCACGCCAAATATCTCTCCACGACCAATGGCAATCAAAGAATGCGACAACTGGTAACCCTTGCCCAACGCATGTTCCATGCTCCAAGGGTCGAGGTAGGCAAAAATGCGCTCGCGACGCCAGGGCGAGGACGCGATGATCAAAGCGAACACCCCAATCAAAGCCGTCGCAATCAAGAAGAACATGCGGGCATTGACACCACCCAAAAACAAGATGCCCATGGCGATCACAGCGATCACCATGAACGCGCCCATGTCGGGTTCGGACAACAACAACAAACCCACAATGGACACCGCAGCGCCCATGGGCATCACAGCGGCAAAGAACTTTTCTTTCACGTCCATCTTGCGCACCATGTAGTTGGCGGCGTAGAGCAACACGCCCCATTTGGCCAACTCAGAGGGCTGAAAGTTCATAAAACCCAAACTGATCCAACGTCGTGCGCCATTCACCGACTTGCCGATGAAAGGTATCAACACGGCAATCAACAACACGATAGAGACCACAAACACCCAAGGCGCCACGCGCTCCCAGGTATTGAGCGGGACTTGAAAGGCAAACAGCGCCGCCACAAATGCCACAAACAAGGACATGGCGTGGCGCGTCAAAAAGTGCGTCGGTGAGTAGTTCGCACCCATGCGTGGGTTATCCGGAATGGCAATCGATGCGGAATAGACCATCACCAAGCCAAACATCAACAAGGCGAAGGTGACCCACACCAAAGGCTGGTCGAATCCTTTCACATGCACAGGGGAGGCTGTGGTGTGGGTGAACTCGGTGCCTTGCACACGGACGGGCAACACATCGATGCCCGCTTCGGGTTGGTCGGCGTCCCATAGGCGGCTGACGCGCTGTCCAATGGCACGCAAAAAATTCGGCACAAAGCTAGGTTGTCGCAGTGCGGTCATACACCTGCCCCTTGCGTCACGTCCAACACCTGTCCGGCTTCGTCGGCCAAGGCTTGAACGGCGCTCACAAATACCTCGGCTCTATGGGCGTAGTTGCGAAACATGTCGAGGCTTGCGCATGCCGGCGACAACAACACAGCATCACGCGCTTGGGCCATGCGACTGGCTTGCACCACAGCGTCAGGCAAGTTCGTCGCGTCAACCAAGGGAACGCCACAGTCTTGCAACACCTCTCGCAATAAGGGCGCATCACGTCCGATCAGCACCACCCCGCGCGCATAGCGGGTGATGGGGGTTTGCAGGGGCGCGAAGTCTTGCCCCTTGCCATCACCACCCAAGATCACCACCAAACGGCGCTCCACACCCAAGCCTTGCAGCGCAGCCACGGTGGCACCCACATTGGTGCCTTTGCTGTCGTCAAAGTATTCGACGTCGTTCAATACCGTGACCGATTCAACACGGTGTGGCTCGCCGCGATATTCACGCAAGCCAAACAACATCGGGGCCAAAGTAGCCTGTGTGCTTCCCGCCAAAGCGAGTGCAGCCAACGCGTTCAGCGCGTTATGGCGGCCGCGAATGCGCAAGGCATCGGCGGGCATCAAGCGTTGAATGTGAATTTCTTCTGCATCGTCTTTGCGACGGCGACGTGTTTCGTCGGCTTCCAAGGCCCGCACCAGCCAGGTCATGCCGTTGACCGTCTCCATGCCGTAGTCGCCAGGGCGTTGGGGCAAGTCGCCGCCAAAGGTGATGTGTGCACGCACTTGCGGTTTTTGCAACTTCACGCGCACGGGTTCGGGCAGCATGTTCATCACGCCCAAATCGTCGCGGTTGAGCACCAGCACACCGTGCTGGCCAAAAATGCGGGCTTTGGCAGCGCCATAGGCACGCATGTCGCCATGCCAATCTAGATGGTCTTGTGTGAGGTTGAGCACCGCACCTGCGGTGGGCTCGAAGTTGGTCACGCCGTCCAACTGGAAGCTAGACAACTCCAGAACCCAGACTTGCGGCAAGTAGGGATGATCCACTGGCGGTGGAGGTGGCGGCACGAGTTGGGGCAACTCGACATCGAAGGGCGTATCTGCAGCGGCTTCTTCAACCGCGATTTCGCTGTCGGTTGTTTCTGCGCTGTCAGGGCTGGCAACAACTTCCACCTCAGAGGATTCAGTTTGCTGCGTCAGCGTCATGCTGAGTTGTGCATGATCGGCAGCGGCCAAGGCAGCATCCACGCTGGCTTGGAGTTTGGCCTCGGCCAACACGCTGGCCGCTTGCGCAGCTGCCAATGACTCTTGCACTTTGGCTTCTTCGGCCTGTGCGGCTTCCAGTTCGTCTTGTTCGGCCTTGGCTTTTTCAGCAGCCTCGGCCTCTTGAATGGCCGCGGCATCGAGCGCTTGCGTCAAGGTGTCGAGCAAGGTGGGACCAATGTTGCCTGCGATGGCCACGCGCAAACCCGCACGCTCTAACAACTGGCCCGTCAAGGACGTGACCGTGGTTTTGCCGTTGGTGCCCGTGATGGCCAACACCTTGGGGTGATAAGCCGCTGTTGTTTGCAAATCGCTGAGGGCTTGCGCAAACAAGGTGAGTTCTGTGCCAATCCACAAGCCAGCTGCCTGAGCCGCTTGCCAAACAGAGGCCACCGACTCTGGGCTCAACCCTGGGCTCTTGAACACGGCGCGAATGCCATGACCGTCGTCGGAACCCTGCAACAACGCGGCATCAAATGCACCATGCACGAACGTCACCTGTGGCAACTCGCTGCGCAAGGCTGCCAGGTGCGGCGGCTCCGCACGCGTGTCGACCACTTGCACTTGCGCCCCGCAACGCACGCACCAACGCGCCATCGCCAGGCCGGAATCACCCAAGCCCAGAATCAGCACCGATTGGTTGAGGAGTTGCTGCATCGTCTTATCTCAGCTTCAAGGTCGACAAACCCACCAAGCACAGCAGCATGGTGATGATCCAAAAACGCACGGTGACTTGGGTTTCTTTCCAGCCGCTTTTCTCAAAGTGGTGGTGCAAGGGCGCCATTTTCAAAATGCGACGGCCTTCGCCATATTTTTTCTTGGTGTATTTGAAGTACGTGACTTGCAGCATGACCGACAGGGCTTCCACTACAAAGATGCCGCCCATGATGGCCAGCACAATTTCTTGACGCACGATCACCGCCACCGTGCCCAAGGCACCACCCAGTGCCAAAGCGCCCACATCGCCCATAAAGACTTGGGCCGGGTGGGTGTTGAACCACAAAAAGGCCAAACCTGCACCGGCCATGGCGGCACAAAACACCATCAACTCGCCAGAGCCGGGGATGTAGGGAAACAGCAAATATTTGGAGTACACCGAGCTGCCGGTCACATAGGCAAACACGCCCAAAGCAGAGCCCACCATCACCACGGGCATGATGGCCAAACCATCCAAGCCGTCGGTCAAGTTCACCGCGTTGCTCGAGCCCACGATGACCAAGTAAGTCATGATGACAAAGCCAAACACGCCCAGCGGGTAGCTCACCTCTTTGATGAAGGGCAAGAGCAGACCGGCCTTGGGTGGCAAGTTCACATCAAAGCCGGACTTCACCCACGAGTAGAACAACTCCAACACGCGCAAGTTGCTGCTCTCGGAAATGCTGAACACCAAATACAAGGCGGCCACCAAACCAATCGCCGATTGCCACAAATACTTCTCACGCGAGGGCATGCCTTCGGGGTCTTTGTTGACCACTTTGCGCCAATCGTCGGCCCAGCCCACGGCGCCAAAGCCGAAGGTCACGATCATCACGATCCAGACAAAGCGGTTCGACAAGTCGGCCCACAACAACGTGGACAGCGCGATGCAGATCAAGATCAACACACCGCCCATGGTGGGCGTGCCGCTCTTGGCCAAATGCGTTTGCATGGCGTACTCGCGAATTGGCTGGCCAATCTTGAGCGCCGCCAAACGGCGAATCACAGCGGGCCCGGCGATCAGGCCAATCAACAACGCCGTCAGTGCGGCCATCACCGCACGGAAGGTGAGGTATTGGAAAACGCGGAAATACCCGAAATCGGGCGAGAGGGTTTGCAGCCATTGGGCCAACATCAGCAGCATGGCGTGTGTTCCTTTTTGGGGTCTTGTGCAGCGGTGATGGCTTCGACCACCCGCTCCATCTTCATGAATCGTGAGCCTTTAACCAGTACGCTGCCCATGCGAGGCAGCAGCGTCTGTACGCACGCCTTGAGGCTGTCAATGTCAGCAAAGTGTTGTGCTTGTGGGCCGCCTGCTTGTGCGCTGTGTGCGGCCAAGTCGCCCAAACACAGAACGTGCTCGATGCCGCATTGCAAGGCATGCACGCCCACTTCTTGGTGAAACTCGGGGCCTTGATCGCCCACTTCGCCCATGTCACCCAGCACCAACAAACGGGGTTGGGGCAACTCGGCCAACACGTCAATCGCGGCGCGCACCGAGTCTGGGTTGGCGTTGTAGGTGTCGTCCACCACGGTGATAGAACGGCCTTGGCACTGAACTTCAAAGGCACGCGAACGGCCTTTGACGGGCTCAAAGCTGTTCAAGCCTATGACCACTTGGGCCAGCGGCACGCCCGCAGCCAGGGCACAAGCTGTTGCAGCCAAGGCATTGCCCACGTTATGACGACCAGCAATGTGAAGCTGGATGGCCAACTCGCCTGCTGGCGTCTGAGCACGCACCGCCCAGTGGCCTTGGTGCCAATCGGCTTGCAACAACTGAACCTCTGCCATGGTTTGGCCTGCTGCCAACACTTGGTTTGAAAAACGCAAGCAGCGACGCTCGCCCGCCAAGGTTTGCCACAGCTCGGAATAGGTGTCGTTGGCCGGAAAAACTGCCACACCATCTGCGGGCAAGGCTTTGAGCACCTCGCCGTTTTCTTGCGCCACGGCCTCGACCGTGGCCATGAACTCTTGGTGCTCGCGTTGTGCGTTGTTCACCAAAGCGACGGTGGCTTGGGTCATGGCAGCCAAACCAGCAATTTCGCCTGGGTGGTTCATGCCCAACTCCACCACCGCACGGCGGTGATGGGCGCGCAAACGCAACAGCGTTTGGGGCACGCCGATGTCGTTGTTCAAGTTGCCTTGCGTGGCCAAGGCGTCGTCACCCACATCCGCACGCAAGATGCTGGCGATCATTTGGGTGACGGTGGTTTTGCCATTGCTGCCCGTCACGGCAATCACAGGCAGCGCAAACTGAGCACGCCAGCCTGCGGCCAACTGACCCAAGGCCATGCGCGTGTCAGGCACTTCAAAGCCTGCCAGCTGAGCGGCGGCTAAACCGTGGTGCGCCAACGCGGCACTGGCACCTTCAGCAGCGACATCGACCAAAAAATCATTGGCATCAAAGCGCTCGCCCTTGAGGGCCACAAACAAATCGCCGGGTTGCACGCTGCGGCTGTCGGTGTGCACGCGCTTGAACATTTGCTGCGCATCGCCCACCAATTGGGCATCAGACAGCCACGATTGAATGCGTTGCAAGCTGAGGTTCATGTCAGACATGGACACTCCTTTGCGCCAACGCGACTTGGGCATGGGCCACATCGCTGAACGGATGTTTGACACCCATCACCTCTTGGTAATCTTCGTGACCTTTGCCAGCGATCAGCACCACATCAGCAGGCTGGGCGTTGGCGACAGCATGTGCAATAGCTTGGGCACGGTCAACGATCAGCGTGGCGCTTTGCGTGCGCTGCAAGCCCGTCAACATGCTGTTCAAAATCGTTAGTGGGTTTTCGCTGCGCGGGTTGTCGCTGGTCAGCACCACATGCTGTGCCCACTGCTCAGCGGCAGCGGCCATCAAGGGACGCTTGGCCGCATCGCGGTCGCCACCGCAACCAAGCACACAAGTCACGTCGCCACCGCGAGACTTCGCCAGCGGCAACAAGGCTTGCACGGCTTGTGCCACAGCATCTGGGGTGTGGGCATAGTCAACAACGACCAAGGGGGCTCCGTCGGCTGTCAAGGCTTGCATGCGGCCTGGCACGGCGGGCAAATGGGCGCAGGCCTGAACGGCATCGGCCAAGCTGTGGCCCATGGCGCGCAAACAAGCCAACACTCCCAGCACATTGCTGATGTTGTAGTGGCCGACCAAGCGGGTGTCGAGATGGTGAGAGTCCAAGCCTTCCACCACATCAAAACTCAGACCCAAGTGGCCGTGTGTGATGTTGCAGGCTTGCAGATGCTTCGCGGGTAATGCAGTCAGATTCGAAACGATGGACGCATCGCACGACACGGTCCACACGCTGAGTGAGCCAGCCTCTTGGAGTTGCGTGGCCAATAAAACGCCTTGCGCATCGTCGACATTCACAACGGCGGCTTGCAAACCTGCCGAGTCGAACAGCGCAGCTTTAGCCTGCCAGTAACTGGCCATGTTGCCGTGGTAGTCCAGATGATCTTGGGTGAAGTTGGTGAACATCGCCACGCGCACGTGGGTGCCATCTAGCCGATGCTCCGCCAGGCCGATGGACGAGGCCTCAATGGCGCAGGCGTCAACGCCTGCCGCCACCATGTCACGCAAGCGGGCTTGCAACAACACGGGGTCTGGCGTGGTCATGCCGGTGACTTCAAGCGCATGCACCTCGCCCACCCCCAAAGTGCCCACCATGGCGCAACGCTGCCCCACTTGGCCCAAGGCATGCGCTAACCACCAGGCAGTCGATGTTTTGCCATTGGTGCCGGTGATGGCCACCACGTCGAGCGCTCGGCTGGGTTGTTCGTAATAAGCCGCGGCGATCGGGCCGCTGGCGGCCTTCAAACCGTCGTAGGCGGCCATTGCGCTGTCAGCCGATGTGGACCAATCAAATTGATCTGCGCCTTGGTATTCCACCAAACACGCTGAGGCACCTTGCTGCAAAGCTTGCGCCACGTAAGCACGGCCATCGGTCACACCGCCGGGCCACGCCACAAAGCCATCACCCACTTGAACGCGACGGCTGTCGGTGTGCAACACGCCGCTCACGCGACTGTGCAGCCATTGCGCGGCTTCTTGGTGGGTGTGGAGTCGCTTCATCAGAACGACTCCTTTTCCACTTGCGTGAACACTTGAGGCTTCACGGCCATATCGGGCTGCACGCCCATCAAGCGCAGCGTTTGCTGAACCGTTTGGCTAAACACAGGTGCGGCCACATCGCCGCCGAAATACAAACCATTGGTTGGCTCGTCGACCATCACGGCCACCACGATGCGTGGGTTTTCAATAGGCGCGATCCCTACAAAAAAGCCGCGGTATTTTTTACCCGCGTAGCCCTTGCCTTCAACCTTGTGGGCTGTACCAGTTTTGCCTCCCACGGAGTAACCCATGGTCTGCGCCTTGACCGCCGTGCCCCCTGGGCCGGCCACCATGTGCAACATATTGAGGACGGCGGCGGCATTTTTACTGGACAGCACGCGCGCGCCCGCAGCAGGCTGCTGCAACTTGATCAAGCTGACGGGCAGCAACTCGCCATCATGCGCAAACACGCTATAGGCCTGCGCCAGCTGAAACAAACTGGTGGACAACCCATAGCCGTAGCTCATGGTGGCTTGCTCAATCGGACGCCATGTTTTGTAAGCGCGAACCTTGCCAGACACAGCCCCCGGAAACGGCACTTGGGGCTTTTGCCCCAGTCCCATTTGTGTGAATATTTCCCACATGTCTTGCGGCTGCATTTGCATCGCAATCTTGACCGTGCCGACGTTGCTGGATTTCTGAATCACCTCGTTCACACTGAGCATGCCGTGCGGGTGCGAATCGGTGATGGTGGCACTGCCCATCTGAAGACGACCTGGGGCGGTTTGGATCATGGTCTCGGGCTTGACAATGCCTTTTTCCAACGCCAAACCAATCACCAGTGGCTTCATGGTCGAACCGGGCTCGAAGGTGTCGGTCAGTGCGCGGTTGCGCAGTTGTGCGCCGCTCAAGCTGCCCCGTTTGCCAGGCGCGTAGCTGGGGTAATTCGTGAGCGCCAAAATCTCACCGGTTTGCACATCCAACACAACGACGCTGCCAGCGGCAGCTTTGTTGGCGATCACGGTTTCTTTGATTTTTTCGTACGCAAAGTACTGCACTTTGCTGTCGATGCTGAGCTGCAAATCTCGCCCATCCAAAGGCGGCACCATCTCGCCCACGTCTTCGACCACACGGCCCAGACGGTCTTTGATGACGCGGCGTGAGCCGGACTTGCCTCCCAAGTCTTTGTTGAAGGTGAGCTCCACACCTTCTTGCCCCAAATTTTCGACGTTGGTGAAACCCACCACATGGGCCACCGCCTCACCCTCAGGGTAGATGCGCTTGTACTCTTTGCGCGCGTAAACACCTTTGATGTTCAGCGCCTCAATCTGCTTGGCCACCGACTCATCGACTTGGCGTTTAATCCAGACGAAATTTTTATCCTCGTCTTTGAGCTTCTTCTCCAACTCCGCAGGGCTCATGTCCAAAAGCTTGGACAAGCTTTTGAGTTTCACAGGGTCACGCTCAATGTCTTCAGGGCTGGCCCAAATGCTGGGCACGGGCACACTGGATGCCAAGATGTGGCCATTGCGGTCCAAGATACGACCGCGGTTGGCGGGCAACTCCAAATTGCGCACAAAGCGCACGGTGCCTTGACGTTTGAAAAATGCGTTGTCAATGACCTGCACATAAGCGGCGCGCGCCACCAAGCCCAAAAAGCCAGCGGCAATGAATCCGACGATGAGTTGGCTGCGCCAAATCGGTGTCTTGCTGGCCAGCAAAGGGCTGGAGCTGTATTGAACGCTGCGGCTGCTCTTGATCATGGCTTCACCTGTGCGGAGGCAGCGCTGCTGGGCAGAGTGGCGTATTGCGTGATGGCGGGTGTGATGGTGCGCATGCGCAACTGCTCACGCGCCAGCTTTTCAACGCGCAAAGGCGTCGCTTGGGCGCGACGCTCCACATCCAAACGGTCGTTCTCAATTTCTAAGCGGCGCGCTTCGCTGTTGGCACGGTCAATCTCGGTGGTCAAGGAGCGCGACTCGTACTGCGTGTGCACCAAATAAAAGGCGCTCGCCATCACAGCCAAAAACAAGACCAAGCTCACGCGACTCATGACCGAGCCTCTGGCGTGTCCGCCAAACGTTCGGCCACGCGCATGATGGCGCTGCCTGAACGTGGATTGCCTTTGAGCTCTTCGGCACTGGGTTTGATGCGATCGACCGGCTTGAAAGCCATCACCTTGGGCACCGCAAACGGCGCACGGCGGTCATACACCTCTTTCGAGTGCTTCACGATGAATTGCTTGACGATGCGATCTTCCAACGAATGGAAACTAATGACGGCCAATCGCCCCTTGGGACGCAAAACCGTCAATGCACCCTCTAGCGCTTGTTGCAACTCCTCAAGCTCGGCATTGATGAAAATCCGAAAAGCCTGAAATGTGCGCGTTGCAGGGTTCTTGCCCGACTCGCGGGTTTTGACCGTGTCAGCCACGAGTTGGGCCAATTCAGAGGTGCTTGTAGGCAAGCGCCCTTCTTGTCGGCGAGCATCAATCGCCTTTGCAATCTGTAGAGCAAACCGTTCTTCGCCATATTCACGTATCACCTCCGCAATGTGTTGGAGCTCTGCCTCGGCCAGCCACTCGGCCACGCTTTGGCCACGCGTGGTGTCCATGCGCATGTCCAAGGGACCTTCAAATCGAAATGAAAACCCACGTGCAGGGTTGTCAATTTGCGGGGAGCTCACCCCTAAATCCATCAAAATGCCGTCCACGCTGCCCGCGGGCAACTCACCCAAGTCGGTGAAGCCTTGGTGGCGAATTGAAAAACGTGGGTCTTGAATTTGCGCTGCAGCGGCAATCGCGTCAGGGTCTTTGTCAAACGCAATCAGTCGACCTTGAGGCGACAACTTGGACAAGATCAGACGGGAGTGCCCACCGCGACCAAAGGTCGCGTCTACATAAGTTCCGTCCGGCTGAATGTCGAGTGCCTCGACCGCTTCGTGCAGTAGGACGGTGGTGTGCTGCCAGGGCTGTTCCACCGTTATCCTTTAAAAAGAGAAGTCCTTGAACACATCAGGCATTTCTCCCTGCATGGCTTGGGCCTCTTGCGCCTCGTAGGTCGCCTTGTCCCAAAGTTCAAAGTGGTTGCCCATGCCGAGCAGCATGGTGTCTTTGCTGATGCCTGCAGCGGTGCGCAACTCAGGGGAAATCAAGACACGGCCTGTGCCGTCCATCTCAACATCCATGGCGTTACCCAAAAAGATGCGTTTCCACCATTGCGCGCTCATCGGCAGCTCGGCCACACGTTCGCGAAACTTCTCCCACTCAGGGCGCGGAAACACCATCAAACAGCCGTGCGGATGGCGCGTGACGGTCAGTTGCCCAGCCGCAGTCGCGCTCAAGACGTCGCGGTGCCGCGTTGGCACCGACAAACGACCTTTGGCGTCGAGACTCAGCGATGAAGCACCCTGAAACACGTGAACGACCTTTTTCCTAGGCAAACTCAGACAAAGCTTTTAAGCAGCACATGCGAAACGCACTTTTCACCACTTAATTGCACTTATTTGCACTGTAGCAGGGAAATTTGATAAGACCGGCAGTATTTGGATTTTTTTCAATGAAATCAAGGACTTACGTTGATTTTGAGATTTACCTTCACGAATAAAAATCTATATAAATGAAGCACTTAGCCACGTCTGTAAAAGTGGCTTATGAAGACATCGGAAAGACAAAAAAAAGCAGGCCATGGTGGCCTGCTGGTTGAAATTCATCAAAATTGACGATTCATCAATCCCCAAACATACGTTGCTTGATCTCGCGACGCTCTTGCGCTTCCAAAGACAAGGTCGCTGTGGGGCGCGCCAACAAGCGACCCACACCAATGGCTTCGCCAGTCTCGTCGCAGTAACCGTAGTCACCGCTGTCGATGCGGTGGATGGACTGCTCGATTTTCTTGAGCAATTTGCGCTCGCGGTCCCGTGTACGGAGCTCTAAGGCATGCTCTTCTTCGATGGTGGCTCGGTCGGCCGGATCAGGCACCACCACGGTGTCTTCACGCAAATGCTCGGTGGTCTCGCTGGCATTGGTCAGCACTTCATTTTTAAGGACCACCAACTTGAGTCGGAAAAACGCCATTTGCGTGTCGTTCATGTACTCGCTGTCTGGCATGGCGATGATTTCAGCATCGGTGAGCTGATCAGCCGTTTTGGTTTTCCAGTTGTTGGCGAGTTTGGCGTCTTTGGTAGGTATCACAGGAACAATAGTTGGGGCAAAAGGAGCCGAGATCGGCATAAAGCTAGATTTGGCGGCGTTCGACGCCACCACTTGAGCTGGCGGGGGAGGAACCAAAGCCGCCATCTTGGCAGCTCTGGAGTTTTTCTTGTGCACAACAGGGGTGTAACCAGGAATGATGGGCACCACATGCACGATGGGTGCCGCAACAGGCTTGGCTTTGACTTTGGGTTCTTTGGCAGCTTTAGGTGCTTTGACAGCTTTGGGAGGTTTGATGGCTTTCTCTGGCTTGGCCAGCACCACTTTAGGCTCTGCAGCTTTCACCAACGGCTTTTTCTCAACTGTGGGTTTGGCTGCTTTCACAACCGGAGCCTTCACCGCTTTTTTAGCAGCAGGCTTGGCCACCACTTTGGGGGCGGCTTTCGGGGACGCCTTCACAGGCGCTTTCACCATCTGCTTGGCGACTGGCTTGGTTGCAGCTTTGACTGCCACCTTTGCAGCTGGCTTGGCAGCCGGCTTCGCGGCGACCTTGGCTGCAGATTTAACAGGGACTTTTTGAACTGCTTTTGACGGCGTTTTAGGCGCCGTTTTAGCCACAGGCTTGGCCGCAGATTTGGCCACGGGCTTGGCAACCGCTTTTTTAGCCACAGGCGCCGCCTTCGCCGCAACTTTCTTAGCCACCGGTTTTGCCGCAACTTTGACAGGCGCTGCCTTTTTTGCGGCAACTGCAGGTTTTGCAGCGGGTTTGGCTGACTTGGCTGCGGGCACAGATTTCACCGCTTTCGCAGGCGCGGGCTTTGCGACAGGTTTATTCACTACTTTTTTCGCAACCGCTTTGGGCGATGCACCGTTTTTAACTGCTTTTTTGGCAGTTTCAGGCTTCTTCGAAGCGGGTTTTCGGGCTTTAGCGTTCACAGTGTGTCTCCTCGCAGGCCTTTACCGCACGGGTGTGTGCGAGGGTTTTAACCCTGTGACGCATCCAAAAAGGCGGCGGCATCACAGCTTGGGTCTGGCGCGCGGGATTGTAGCCACAAACGCAGGCATCATTTATCAAGACTTTGAGTGTCGCTTCATTTATCAAACTAAAGACTGCTCAAGACCTTGCACCAAGATGTCTTTTGGCAAATCAATGCCAATGAAGACCATTTTGCTGACACGCTCTTCGCCTTCGGCCCATTCAGGTCCCAAATCGCTGCCCATCAGCTGGTGCACACCTTGGAAAATCACTTTGCGCTCGGTGCCCTTCATATTGAGCACGCCTTTGTAGCGCAGCATCTTGGGACCGTAAATGTTGACGATGGCGCCTAAGAAATCTTCCAACTTGGCCGGATCGAACTGGCGCTTGGACTTGAACACAAAGCTTTTCACGTCGTCATCGTGGTGGTGATGGTGGCCGGGGCCATGGTCGTGCTCATGTGCGTGTGAGGGATGGTCGCAATGCTCACCGTGTTCATGGTCGTGGTGGGCATGGTCATCGTGGGCGTGGTCATGTGAATCACCCTGCTTGTGCGAAGGATGGTCGCAATGTTCGCCATCGTGGTGGTGGTGGTCGTCGTCCGACAAGAAGTCGGGGTCAATGTCGAGCTTGGCGTTCAGGTTGAAGCCACGCAGGTCAAACACTTGGGCCAAGGACACCTCGCCAAAATGCACCACTTTTTGCGGCGCGCGCGGGTTCATGTGCTTCAGGCGATGCTGCAAGGCATCCAACTCAGCGGGCGAGACCAGGTCCGACTTGCTGATGAAAATTTGATCGGCAAAGCCCACTTGGCGGCGCGCCTCTTGGCGGTCGTTCAATTGCTGCGCGGCGTGCTTGGCGTCGACCAAGGTCAAGATGGAGTCGAGCAAAAAGCTCTCGGCGATCTCGTCGTCCATGAAGAAAGTCTGCGCCACCGGGCCGGGGTCAGCCAAGCCGGTGGTCTCGATCACCACACGGTCAAAGTCCAACAGGCCTTTGCGCTTTTTCGCTGCCAACAGTTGCAGGGTGGTGCGCAAGTCTTCGCGGATCGAGCAGCACACGCAGCCGTTGTTCATCTGAATGATTTGCTCGTTGGTGTCCGACACCAAGATCTCGTTGTCAATGTTTTCTTCGCCAAACTCGTTTTCGATGATGGCAATCTTTTGGCCGTGGGCCTCGGTCAACACGCGCTTGAGCAAGGTGGTTTTGCCCGAGCCCAAAAAGCCGGTCAGGATGGTGGCGGGGATCAACATGAGGGAGCCTTGTGAGAAGTGACTGAATTAGCCTGATATTGTGGCTGAGTTGGTTTTTTCAACCAGTTCCGCCGCCTTGACGACCACCAAACCTTTGAGGTATTCGCCCTCAGGAAAGGCCAAGGTCATCGGGTGGTCGGGTGCGCCTTGCATGCGTTCACTGATGTAGCCATCGCACGGCGCATCGGTGCCCGCTGACGCCACAATTTTGTGAAATAAATCAGCGCTGATACCGCCCGAGCAGCTGTAGGTAAACAGCACGCCCCCTGGCTCTAGCAGCTTGAAGGCCAAGCGGTTGATGTCTTTGTAAGCACGCGCCGCGCGGTCGGCATGCGCGGCAGACGGCGCAAACTTGGGCGGATCGAGGACGATGGCGTCAAAGGTTTGGCCGGCTTGAATGAATTGGCGCAACGACGCATTCACATCAGCATCCATCATGGTGGTGCGTGCGGCGTCAAAACCGTTTAACGCGACGTTCGCTTTGGCCAGCTCAATCGCTGGACCAGATGAGTCGATGGACGTCACATGCGCTGCACCGCCGGCCAACGCCGCCACAGTAAAGCCACCGGTGTAACAGTAGCAATTGAGCACGCGCTGAAACTGCAGGCGCTTGGCGTAATCGGCAAACTTCTTGCGGCTGTCGCGCTGGTCCAAATAAAAACCGGTCTTATGGCCCTCGGCCACATCCAGCGACAACTGCCAATCATGCTCGCGCAGCACCACGCCTGTGGCGCCCTCGCCGCGCAGCCAGCCTGTGACTTCGGGCAAACCTTCGAGCTTGCGCACATTGGAGTCTGAGCGTTCGTAAAGTTTGCTCAAGCCTGTTTGCGCCAGAAGCTCATCGGCAATGACCGCTTTCCAGCGCTCGGTGCCGCACGACAAAAACGAGGCCACCAAGATGTCGTCATAACGGTCCACGATGAGGCCTGGCAAGCCGTCGGACTCGCCGTGAATCAGGCGCACACCATTGCTTTGAATGTCAAACCGGCTGCGCGCTGCAATGGCGCGGGCGATGGACGCTTTGAAGAACGAGGCGTCAATGCGTTGGCCTTCATCAAAACTCCAAATGCGTGCGCGGATTTTGGATTCGGGGCTGAACGAGGCCCAACCCAAGAACCTGCCATCATGGGCCTCGACGCGAACGGTCTCACCCGCATCGCCACTGCCTTTGGCAATGGCGCTGTCAAAAATCCATGGGTGGCGGCGCAGCGCGGAGCGCTCTTTGCCTTCTCTGAGTTTGATCGATTTCATACCGACCATTGTCGTTACTTCTTTCGCGCCCTCGGATGCGCCGCGTCATACGCCTGCGCCAAATGCTGAAAGTCCAACCGCGTGTACACCTGCGTGGTGGTGATGTTGGCGTGCCCCAGCAACTCCTGCACGGCCCGCAAGTCACTGCTGGACTGCAGCAGGTGGCTCGCGAAGGAGTGACGCAACATGTGCGGGTGCACGGGGGTCGACAAGCCCGCTTTCAAACTGCGCTGACGTAAGCGCTGCCAAATGGCTTGCGCCGTTAAGCGTGTGCCATTGCGGCCAATGAACATGGCGGCTTGTTCGGCAGTGGCGGGGGTGAGGCCTTGGTCGCGCACCGCCACCCAAGCTTGCATGGCTTCTAGCGCTTTGCCGCCCACGGGCACGCTGCGGCGTTTGCTGCCTTTGCCCAGCACGTGGGCTTCGCCGCCCTCCAAGTCAATCCAGCCTTTGGCTTGCGCGCCCGCTTGTACGTCGAGGCCAACCAGTTCGCCCACGCGCAGACCGCAGCCATAGAGCAATTCAACGAGGGCCGAGTCGCGGCAATCTAGCCAAGGATCTGTGACGTCGAAAGGCGCTTTGTATTCGGCCAGTTGCACGGCGTCATCCACGCTCAAGGCTTTGGGCAACGGTTTGGGCGATTTGGGGGCGCGCACATCTTGCACAGGGTTGCTGCTGACCAAACCTTGGCGGCCCAACCACGCATAAAACCCGCGCCAGCCCGAGAGGATGAGCGCAATGCCACGCCCGCTGCGACCTCCACTGTGCATGTGCGAGACCCAGCGGCGAATGTGTGTGCTTTGCACCGCGTCAAGCGCCACGTCGGCAAGGGCCGCGTAGTCCGTGAGCTTTTGCAGGTCTAAGCTGTAAAGCGTGACGGTTCTCTCAGCCAAACGCTTTTCAAAGCGAACGTGGTCGAGGTAGCGGGCGACCAAGTCCATGTGCGTAGAAGGCGGGATGCTTTAACGAAGCTGCGACAGCGCCGCGCTGGCCAAGTCACCCATGCGTTCGATGATGGTGGTGCCCATGCCCTCGTAGTAGCGCTGCGGGTCAGGCGAGGCCAGCACCAACAAACCGATCACAGGCTGCTCAGCGGCGGTTTGTGGCGTGTCTTCGGGGCGTGTGGCACGTAGGGCGATCAAGGCCACCGACTGCGCTGCGGCAGGGTCGGCCAGCCACTGCACGGCGTCGAAGTTGTTGTTGATGCCCACATAGGGTTTGGCCAACGACGCAGCAAAGTCTTTGATGGGGTCGATCACGCTTTGCGCAAAGGGCTCAATTTTGAAATCCTCGCGCACGTCCCACACCTTGATGGCCACTTGCGGCACCACAAAAGTGTGTTGAATTTGGTCGGCGATGGTGTGCGGCAAATCACGTGCGTTGGCAGTCATCAACAAGGTTTTCACCCAGCGCTGCATGCGCTCAATCAGCACCTCGTTTTCGGTGCCGTGGCGCATCATGTCCATCATGCGCAGCTCAAGGGCGCGAATTTTCTCGCGCATCATTTCGGCTTGACGTTCTTGCAGGCTGATGGCGCGGTGGCTGTGTGGGCTGTTGAGCTTGACGGCAGACAGCAGCTCGGCATGGCGCTCAAAAAAATCAGGCGTGTTCACCAAAAAATTGGCAATGTCGTCTTCGGTGATGGGGTTCATGGCAGGGTTGGTCATAAGGTGTCCGGAAGGGTAATTTCGCCTTGAAAGACGGTGGTGGATGGGCCGGTCATGCGCACGGGTGTGTCGCCGCCCTGCCATTCAATGGTGAGTGTGCCGCCGTGGGTGTGCACGGTCACGCATGCGTCGAGCAAACCCCAGCGAATGCCTGTGACCACCGCCGCGCAAGCGCCGGTGCCGCAGGCCAAGGTCTCGCCTGAACCGCGCTCAAACACGCGTAAGCGCACAGCGCCACGGCTGAGCACTTGCATGAAACCTGCGTTCACACGTTTGGGGAAAGCAGCGTGGTGCTCGATCAACGGGCCTTGCGTCAACACGGGCGCGGTGTCCACATCAGCGACAACCTGCACGGCGTGCGGGTTGCCCATCGAGACCACACCCACGCGGGGGCTGTCGCCGTTGCCGAGGGGCAATTGCCACGCCAACACATCGGCAGATGAGGCGGCCGAAGCCGGTGCATCCAAGGCTTGGGCGTGTTCGGGGGCAAAGGGCACTTGGGGCAAGTCGAACACAGGGGCGCCCATGTCGACCGTCACTTGACCGTCTGGCATTTCTTGCAGGGTGATCACGCCGCCGTGCACTTTGACCCGCACCGTAGTTTTGTCGGTCAAGCCTTGCTCGCGCACAAAGCGCACAAAGCAGCGCGAGCCGTTGCCGCATTGCTCAACTTCACCACCATCGGCGTTGTGAATCACGTATTCGAAGTCCACATCAGGCTGCGGCGCAGGACGCACGGTCAAAATTTGGTCGGCACCGATGCCAAAGTGGCGGTCTGCCAAGAAACGGTAGTGGGCAGGGGTGAGGTTCAGACGCTCGCGGGTCTCATCCAAGACCACGAAATCGTTGCCTGCACCCTGCATTTTGGTGAAGCTAATTCGCATGGGTCGATTATCGGACACCGCGTGTCACGCAGTGGTCAAGACCTACACGTTTGTGCGTCTATGCTCGCGGCCATCTTTCAACGTCACACAAGGCCATCTCATGCGCATTCCCGCTTGGACCCCCGAACAAAAGCCCCAACCCAAAGACTTGACCGACGCCATTTTGGCGCGACGCGGTGGCGAATTCATCAACCTCGACCGCGCCTTGCTGTGGAGTGAGCCCGTGGCCAGCGGCTGGAACGTGTACATGAAAAACGTGCGCACAGGCCTGCCCACCAGCCGCAAACTTTGCGAACTGGGCATTTGCACCGTGGCACTGTTGACAGGCGCTCACTACGAGTACCACCACCACGCACCCGACTTCTTAACCGCAGGCGGCACCCAAGCCGAACTCGACGCGTTGAACCGTGCGGTGCAAGGCGATGCACGCCAACCCAACACCGACATTGCTTTTGGCGAGGTCGAGCGCCTAGTGGTGCAATACGCCGCGCAAATGACCCGCGACGTGGCCGTGCAAGACGCCGTGTTTGACGCGTTGAAGGCCCGCTTCAGCACCACCGAGCTGGTGGAATTGACCACCGCGATCGCCACCTACAACATGGTGGCGCGCTTGTTGGTGGCCTTGCAAATCACCCCCGAGGGCGAGCCGCACCGTTGATGCGACTCGGAGCCCTAGACGGGACTGAAAGGCAACTCAATCGGCTTTGATGTTGTTGTCTTTCACCACTTTGGCCCAAATGTCCATTTGCTTCTCGATGAACGCACTGGCTTGGGCAGAGCTGCCGCCCATGATGTCGATACCTTGCGCATCGAGCTTCTTGGCCACTTCTGGGTTTTTCAGCACTTTGTTGAGCTCTTCATTCATGCGCTTGACGATTTCAGGTGGCACTTTGGAAGAGGCCAACAGCGCCCACCAAGCAGGCGCTTCAAAACCGGGGTAGCCGTTTTCAGCCACCGTGGGCACATTGGGCAGGTCAGGTGAACGTTTGGTCGACGTGACGGCCAACGGACGCATGCGACCGCTGTCGATGTGGGGCTTGGTCACAAACACTGAACCAATGGACAAAGGCACATGGCCAGCCACGGCGTCGCTCATCAAGGGGCCGCCGCCTTTGTAAGGCACGTGTGTCCACTCCACGCCAGAATTTTTGCCCAACAGCGCCATCGCCAAGTGACCCAGGCTGCCGTTGCCAATCGTGCCAAAACTCACGTTTTTCTTGGCCTTGGCCGCTGCCATCACGTCGGCAAATGTTTTGTATTCCGAGTTGACGTGGGTGGCCAGCACCATCGGTGACGTGCCGACCAGCACCAAGGGCACCAAGTCTTTTTTGCTGTCAAAAGGCATGCTGGGGTTCAGGCTGGGGTTCACGCCGTGCGTGTCAAACACCACGGCAAAGGTGTAGCCGTCGGCAGGCGCTTGCACCACGGCAGCTGTGCCGATGACGCCGGACGCACCGCCCCGGTTTTCCACAATCACGCTCTGTCCCAATGCCAACGACAGCGGCTGCGCGATGATGCGCGCCACTTGGTCTACCGAGCCGCCTGGCGGGAACACCGCGACCAGCTTGATAGGTTGCTTGGTCGGCCAAGCCTGCGCGGCAGCCCACTGCGGTGCGCACAGCGCAGCCAAAGTCATGGCACAACCCAAAGCGGTTTTAAAAGTACGTCGTTGCATGCTCAATTTCTCCGAGTTTTTGTCTAAGTCGAAATTGTTCGTGAGCGCAGCCCACCAAACTTTGCGGCTTATACGCAAGGGTAAACACTAGGTACAGGCCTCCGCATAATTCAGCATGGCCCGTTCTACCCAACTTTTACACCCCGCCCGCACCGCTGCTGCCGTGCGCCCTGCCGCCACCGTGTTGCTGCTGCGCGATGGCCCCAACGGCCTAGAGGTGCTGATGACACGCCGCTCCGCGACGGCCAGCTTTGCCCCCGGCGCTTATGTGTTCCCGGGTGGCGGCATTGATGCCGCAGACGCGCAAGCCCACCCCCACGCACGACGCCGCGCCACACAAAGCGACTTGCACTTGACGCAAGCCATCGCCGCCATTCGCGAGAGTTTTGAAGAGCTGGGCATTTTGCTGGCTCGCCACGCCAACGGGCAAATGGCCAACGCCGCAGACATTGCCGCGCTGGACCGCCAAGCCTCTGGCGACAAATTTGCCAGCCAATGTGCAGCGCGTGGCCTAACCTTGGCCGCCGACGAAGTGTTTGTCTTGGCGCACTGGATCACCGACCGCGACCTGCCCCGCCGCTTTGACGTGCCGTTCTTGGTGGCCCGCATGCCGGACGCGCAACCCCCCGTCGCCGACGAAAAAGAACAGTTCGAGCCCGTGTGGGTGAGACCCGCCGATGCGCTGAGCCGTCACGAAGCGGGCGACTTCTTCATCATCTTCCCCACCATACGCACCTTGGAGCGCTTGCAGCATTACGCCACCGTCGACAGCGTGTTGGCCGCCTGCGCCAGCGAGCAACCGTGGTTCACCAGTTGCCCGCGCGCGGGCTGGTTGGCGGGCCAAGAGGTGCGCTACATGGAGCACGAGCAGCCGTTTGGCGAACTCGCCCTCACCTGCCCCGACGGCCAAATCGCCCACCACCTTGAATGGCAAAGCAACCAGCCCGTGCTGCTGCTGAAAAACGTGCAACGCCTCACCGCCCCCAACCCCGGCGTGATGACCGGCCCCGGCACCAACAGCTACTTGGTGGGTGACCCCGACACAGGCTACGCCGCCATCGACCCCGGCCCCGCCGACCCCGAGCACTTGGACCGTTTGTGGCGCGCAGCAGGTGGCGATATTCGCTATATCGTCTGCACCCACTCGCACCCGGACCATTCCCCCGGCGCAGCGCCCCTGCAAGCCTTGTGCGCCCAACACGGCCACACGCCGCCCGTGTTGGGCCTGTCGTCGTTGCCCACGGCCCGAGCGAACAGCAGCTTCACGCCCGACCGCGAATTGACCGATGGTGAGTTGTTGGTCTTACAAGGCAACGGCACCACCCACACCCTGCGTGTGGTGCACACGCCTGGCCATGCGGCCAATCATTTGTGCTTGGTGCTCGAAGAAGACGGCTTGTTGTTCAGTGGTGACCATGTGCTCAACGGCAGCACCACCGTCATCGATCCGCCCGACGGCAACATGGCCGACTACTTAAATTCACTCGACCAACTGCTCGCCGCCTGCGCGCAAAACCGCATTGAATTCATCCTGCCCGCCCACGGCTACGTGTTGGGCAACGTGTGGGATGAGGCGCACGATGCGCGGGCTTGCATCACCCACCTGAAAAATCACCGATTGAAACGTGAAGCCAAAATTTTGGGTGTGATGCAAAAGCACCCGCACGGCAGCATGGACGATTGGGTGCAACTGGCCTATGACGATGTGCCACCACGGTTGTGGCCTGTCGCCATGCGCTCGCTGACGGCGCATGTAGAGCGCCTACGCAGCCTGGCTTGAAAAAAGTGTGAAGCTCGCCGATACGCCGGATTCTGTGCACGCGAGTTACCTCACGCGTGACCGTCATTAATCTGGGCCGAGGGTTGCCCACTCGGCTCGGTGCTACCTACCCGCCAACTCAGCGGACCGCCTCAGCGTTGGCCTACTTGGTATTGCTGCGCGTAGAGATTGCCCGTTTCACCCGAACTCAATCGGCTCGTCTCTGTTGCTCTGATCCTCACCTCACGGTGGAGAGGTGTTACCTCTTACGCTGTCCTACGCAGTCCGGACGTTCCTCCAGTGCCTGGTTTCCCAGATTGCACCAGCGACGGCCTAGCGAACTTCACGGCTTGATTATCGACTACTGCCGCTTGCCATGAAGGAGCGCTATGTTCATTTCAGCCGATAACGTACTTGCATAAAACTTTTCAATCATTTCAACTGAAGTTCGTGCGTTGCGTGCCAAGGTCAGCAAATCGATGTTGCCGCCGTAGATCAAACGAAACGTGATGGCCGTGTGACGCAAGCTGTACAACGATCGATCCGTGCCATGCGGCCCTGCCTTTAATCCAAGGTCTTTCAAAATCCAATTCAAACACCACCCTGCGATATCAATCACCATGCGGCGGTTTTGCAGTTCCGGAAAAAACACGTAGTCATCAGGTTGCCCATAGCCCTGATTTTTTTGATACTTGAGCAGCGTGGCATAAATTTGAACAGCTGCGGGCAAACTCACCGTTGCTGCTTTGTGACGCTTAACCTCGGGCAAGTTCAATCGCAAATAAGAATAGCCATTGCGAATAACCTCGATGTGCTTGTTCTTGATTTGTCGAATATCACCCGGACGCACAAAGGTGTAGACCATAAAACGGATCAACCAATTCATCTCAGCTGGCATCTGGTGATACGCCGATCGAATCCAATGTGTCTGCCCATTGCGCCAATCGACATAGGTCTGATTTCTCAACTGTTTTGACCGGCGCAAAATAGCGCTGTACTCAGTCAGCGTGAATGCACCTCTGGGGTTAGGCTGAGATTTAAGCGAAGGGAATGGTGGCACCGCTGGGATGATTTTCTTGCGGCACAGCAAACGCAAGACCTTTCTTGTTTGTGCGATGTAGCCCTGTATCGTTGAAGTCGTTAGGTTTTTTCGAGTCAAAAATCCGATGAAATCCTCCAAAACGCGCTCATCAATTTCACTTAGCGTTTGCCTGCTGAAAAACTCAAAAACCACACCTTCTAACCTGATTTTGGTCATGACATACGTGGCGTGCTTGATTTCATCACGATGTACTTTTTGCAGCTCCGCCAACATCACCTCTTCTATCAAATCATGGAGCAGTTGCTGATTTTGAAGAGCCGTTGTGGCAATTAAATCTTCAGTATTTGCCAAGCGTACGCCAGACGCTTTTAACTTTTCGAAAAACACATAGGCCGATGCCTTGGCTTCATCAGCATTCGTAGTTTTGAGACTTTGCGTGATGTATCGACCTTGGTTGTAAAACCGAACTTGCCAATACTTGCTGCCTGCAATTCGATAAATCTTTAATGTTTTGGGAAGTCCATCAAGACAGGTCATGCTCGACTTGATGGGCGCGCTACGAACGCGTGATTGGTGAAAGTAATCTTCATTCGCAGCGCTATCAGCGCTGGGCATCCATGCGTTCATTGGTGTCCACAGTTCATAAGTTGATTGACTTATGAATTTTTAAACGCGAAAGCTGGCGAGCCCCTACTTACTGGGCTGCTTCTTGGTGTCTTTATGAAAAAGGACAACAACCCTCGTTGCACTGGCCGCATTGGCCGCATTCGGCGCACAAGCGCAATCTTCTGTAACTTTGTCGGGTAATCTCGATTTTGCTTACGCTAACGTTGGCGGCACTCAGTTGTTGGCCAAAGGCTCAACAATTTCTACTGGTGCTGGCACTGCTTCTACCAGCGTGATCAACATCCGCGCTGTGGAAGACTTGGGCGCTGGCTTGAAGGCTACAGCTCATTACGGTCTGGACCCACGTGCTTTGGCCAACGACAGCTTGGCTGTTACCAACAACAACCCTGCAGCCGCTGCACAATCTGCTCCTACAAACACAACTACTGGTCTGGCACGTGATGAAGCGTTTGTTGGCATCGAGGGTGCTTTCGGTAACATCCGCTTGGGTGCACCTAACTCGATTGGTCTGAACACTTTCCAAGTTGCTTCACCAGCTGGTACAGGCGTAGGCTCTGGCTACACTGGTGGCGGCACTGCAGCTACCATGACCAACTCTTTTGTGCAAACTCGTTACAGCCGCTCTATCCGTTGGGACAGCCCTGTGATGGCTGGCTTCACTGCTTCCTACTTGATGGCACCAGGCAACGACCAAACTTACTACGCTGCCTCCGGTGTTTCTACAGCCCTTTTGATTCCTAATGCACGTAAAGGGACCGAGTTTGGTTTGCGTTACGCCAATGGTCCTTTGACTGTTGCTTTCGCAAACGTAGCTCAAACTGAGCAAGCCAACGCAGCTGGTTGGTACTCGGCTGCAGCTTACTCAGCAACAACATCGCTCAAGAAGACATCTGTCAACTTGTTGAACGCAAGCTACACCCTCGGCAACACTACTGTGTACGCTGGCTGGAACGACGGCGATCGCTTGGCTGGTTTCGCTGCTACTGACGGTGCAGCTGTGAAATCCAAAGGTTCTCGTTATGCTATCAAGCACACCATGGGTGCAATTGACCTGATGGCAACCGTGACTAACCAAACGGCTAACTCTGGCACTTCTGGTGCAGAAGTTAAAGCTAAAGTGACTGGCTTCCGTGCTGATTACAACTTGAGCAAGACTGCAGCTGCTTACATTGGTTACGAGAAGTTTGACACAGGTACAGCCTATTCCAACAGCTTGACAACTGGTGACCGTACGATCACTTCTGCTGGTCTGAAAAAGTCTTTCTAATCCCCACACTGGCTTAGCCAGTTAAGGATTTAAAAAGTCTAAAACCCCATCACGCGCAAGCGTGGTGGGGTTTTTTGTTTGGCCGCGAAACCGTCACTCACTCACTCACAGAGGCTGAGGGTTGTCGCTCATGCGAGAGTCCTTATCTTTTAGACCTCAACTCAGCATCACTCAGCACCAAAAGACGAAAAATTAGGTCATTTTGAAATCTTCAGTAGAGGAGGGTTTGTGAATCAAAAGGGCCAACAAACTTGGTGGTCACCCGTGGTGCACTTCGGTGTACATATCGTGGTGGGTTCCCTGATTTTTGTATTGATATCACTGCCTGCTTTTGGACTCGGCTTACTCGTTCAGTACTTAGCAGCCAATGGGACGGCCCCCTATGTGATTCAAGTGCTGACTTTATTAGAATATGCCATCGTCACTATTGACGCCATGGCTTTCTTGGCTTATCTGGTGATTACCGGCATCAATGCCGTAAGGGAGATGACGGAATGAACAAACTTTTACACGAAATGCAAATTGCAGCCCGGCAAGCGCCTAGGCTCTACTTCGCTCCCTTTGTGGGGGCCGTCATGGCGATGAAAAAGGAAATTCGTGCCCTTCGTCGATCCGCAAACCAAACCACGAACAAAGAAACAAACGGAAAAGTACCCGTTTAATTTCTGAACTTCACGCAACCCGCCTCGCACATTGCAGGCGGGTTTTTCAATCTCAAACATGACTTGCCTGATGACCACGGGCCACCTACGCCATGATTCGACTCTCAGAACTCAAACTCCCGCTGTCTGCCCTTCCCGTTGAACAACGCCGCGCCGCTGATGCGCCGGCCGAAACCGAGGCAGACCGACAACTCCCGCCCCATCCTGTTGACGCACTGCGTACCCTAGCCGCTGAAGCCTTGGGGCTTTCGCCTGACGCCATCGCTACGCTGAATGTTTTCAAGCGCAGCTTTGATGCGCGCAAGCAAAACCTGTTGGTGGTCTACATCGTGGACATCACCTTGATCGATGCTTCGCAAGAAGCCGCGCTGCTGGCCAAGTACGAAAAGAACTCACACATCCAAGCCACGCCTGTCATGACGTGGCACGCACCTGCGCATGTGCCGAGCGACTGGGGGAACAACGAAGGCGAACGCCCCGTGGTGGTGGGCTTTGGGCCCTGCGGTATTTTTGCGGCGCTGGTGTTGGCGCAAATGGGCTTCAAGCCCATCGTGATCGAGCGTGGTACGCCCATGCGTCAGCGCACCAAAGACACCTGGGGTTTGTGGCGCAAAAAGATTTTGAACGTCGAAAGCAACGTGCAGTTCGGCGAAGGTGGGGCCGGCACGTTTTCGGACGGCAAGCTGTACAGCCAAATCAAAGACCCACGCCACTTGGGCCGCAAGGTGATGAACGAGTTTGTGCGCTTTGGTGCGCCCGAAGAAATTTTGTTTGCCGCGCACCCACACATCGGTACCTTCAAACTGGTGAAAGTGGTGGAAGGCTTGCGCGAAGAAATCATTCGTTTGGGTGGCGAAGTGCGCTTTGAGCAACGGGTGGTGGATATGGACTACGAAGGCACCTCAAGCAACGCGTCTATGGCGTCATCGCCCAGAGCCATTCGAGCCCTGCGCATTCACAACCAAGCGACCGACGAGACCTACACCCTGGCTGCCCACCATGTGGTGATCGCGCTGGGCCACAGCGCACGCGACACCTTCACCATGCTGCACCGCCATGCGGTGGCGATGGAGGCCAAACCGTTTTCAGTCGGCGTGCGCATTGAGCACCCACAAGGCGTGATTGACCGCGCACGTTGGGGCCAACACGCAGGCCACCCACTGCTGGGCGCCGCTGACTACAAGCTGGTGCACCACGCTGAAAACGGCCGCGCTGTGTACAGCTTTTGCATGTGCCCCGGCGGCACGGTGGTGGCTGCCACCAGCGAAGCAGGCCGCGTGGTAACCAACGGCATGAGCCAATACTCACGCGCCGAGCGCAATGCCAACGCGGGCATCGTGGTGGGCATTGACCCCAGCGACTACCCCACTGACCCCGCCGCCTTTGAAGCCGAGCTGGGCCAAGAGCTTGGTAACGCCGTGCGCCACACCACACACGACGCACCCGGCGGCTATCACCCGCTGGCCGGCTTGGTGTTGCAACGTCAACTCGAAGCTCACGCCTACACCTTGGGCGGCAGCACCTACGAAGCGCCTGCGCAACTGGTGGGCGACTTTGTGGCCGACCGCGCATCCACCGCGCTGGGCAGCGTCGAGCCCTCGTACAAACCGGGCGTGAAGATGGTCAGCCTCAACAGCGCCTTGCCCAGCTACGCCATCGCCGCCATGCGCGAAGCGCTGCCGGTGTTTGGCCAAAAAATCAAAGGCTTTGACATGCACGACGCGGTGATGACGGGTGTGGAAACACGCACCTCATCGCCCCTGCGCATCGCCCGCGACGACCACACCTTGCAAAGCCCCACACTCGTGGGCCTTTACCCAGCAGGTGAAGGCGCTGGCTATGCGGGCGGCATTTTGTCGGCAGGGGTGGATGGCATTAAAGTCGGTGAAGCCGTCGCGAGACAAATTATTTCTTCAAGGAGCCACTCATGAAAGCCAACAGCGTTTTAGACACCATCGGCAACACGCCGCACATCCGCATCAACCGTTTGTTTGGCAACACGCATCAGGTGTGGATCAAGTCCGAGCGCACCAACCCCGGTGGCTCCATCAAAGACCGCATCGCCTTGGCCATGGTGGAGGCGGCTGAAAAGTCGGGGGCTTTGAAGTCGGGTGGCACCATCATCGAACCAACATCAGGCAACACAGGCGTTGGCCTTGCCATGGTGGCCGCTGTGAAAGGCTACAAACTCATTTTGGTCATGCCCGACAGCATGAGCATTGAGCGCCGTCGCTTGATGTTGGCCTACGGCGCCACATTTGATTTGACGCCTCGCGAAAAAGGCATGAAGGGCGCCATCGCCCGCGCCGAAGAACTGGCTGCACAAACCCCGGGCGCGTGGATTCCACAGCAGTTTGAAAACCCCGCCAACATCGACGTGCACGTACGCACCACCGCGCAAGAAATCATCGCGGACTTTCCTGAAGGCGTTGACGTGCTGATCACCGGCGTGGGCACAGGCGGCCACTTAACGGGCGCCGCCAAAGTGCTCAAAGCCAAGTGGCCCAATTTGAAGGTGTATGCGGTCGAGCCATCGGCATCGCCCGTCATCTCAGGCGGATCCCCCGCACCGCACCCCATCCAGGGCATCGGCGCGGGCTTCATTCCTAAAAACTTAGACACTTCGCTGCTCGATGGCGTGATTCAAGTCGACGCCGAGGCCGCCCGCGACATGGGCCGCCGCAGTGCAGCTGAAGAAGGTTTGTTGGTCGGTATTTCGTCGGGTGCGACGCTGGCAGCGATTGCGCAAAAGCTGCCAGAGATTGCAGCGGGCGCGACTGTGCTGGGCTTTAACTACGATACCGGCGAGCGTTATTTGTCGGTGGAAGGTTACTTGCCGGTTTGATCACGCCGTTTGCTTGTGCGTTTTACGAAGCGTCGGTTTGGCCGGCGCTTTTTTCTTGGGAACAACACGTGTCGAGGAAGCAGCATCTAAAGCTTGCCTCATTTGTGTTTGCATGATTTCTTGCAGCGCATTCGGTACAAAACGCGTCAGGGTATCGCGCATCAATGGCTGATATCCAACACCGTGAAAATGCGCAATCAATTTGTATTGCTCAATCAATTGCTTGGGTAAGCGAATCGAAATGGACTGCAACTCAAGGGCTTTATCTAGCGCTTGTTCGTTCGCAACATCTGCAACAGCAACATGATCGGCGCTGGCACCCAGTGCCCGAGTGTCCCAAGCTTCTGCGGGGATTTCAATTTTGGATGTGTTCACGGTCGTTTACCTTTTTTCGGGGCCACTTTGCCGGTTACCCGTAGCGGCTATAAATCTCAATTTCTGTCTCATTCGGGCTAAATGCCGACTTGAGATAAATTGTAGAACCAATTTGTATATACACAATTTTTAAAATACGGGACTGGTTTGTTAGTGCAAGAAACCAAAGCGTTGGTGGATCTGTCTTGTGCCTTTCTCGCGTATCCATCAAGAGCCGACCAGATCGATTCACAAAGCACTGCTCTACCTCTTGGCGTGTCACTGCGTGTTTGATCGACAGTTTACGCAGAATGCCTTGACTGATTATTAAGTGATTCACTGCAAACAACCTCCATAAGCCAGAAGGTATTTTTTTTGCATATCGTATATACAAATATTGATCTGAGCTTAAAAAGACACCAAGGTGCAGGTTGTTTTTAGCGGTACAACAACCTATCCAAATCCGTCAGCTCAGCCCGTGCCTCTTTGGCCAGCTGCGCTTGTTCTTTGAGCCAGCGTTTCAGCTCGGCTTCGCTTTGAATGCGGCGCAAGTCACGTTCTAGTGTGTCCACCTCGTGCTCTTTGTCGCGCAGCTGAATAGCCAGCGCGCGCGCCAAGCTCTCGGCGCTGATGTGGTCAAGATCGTTCACACCGAGGTAGTGGCGAATTTCAAACTGGGCTTGTGCTTCGTCTTCTTCCAGCGCTTCCACTTGCTCTTTGAGCAGCAGGCACATGGCGTTGAGCTTGTCGTCAGCGATGCGGCTCAAGGCTGCGCTGTCGATTTGGGCCAGCTGCAATTGCAGCTTCAGCAGTTCGGATAAGTTCTTGCGGTCATAAGCGGCGTTGACTTCGCTCATCAACGCGGTTTTGCGCAAACGCTCGGTCTCATCGGGTTCGCGGTCGGGGTGCAAGGCACTGGCCAGCTGGCGATAGACGGTACGCAGCGCAGTGTTGGCATCCATCTTTTGCTGTGCGTCTTTGAGCTGGCGAGCCGCTGGTTTTTTTTTGGCCTTTTTGGCTTGGCGCTTGTCTTCCAAGCGTTGTTGCTGTTCGCGGTATTGGCGCAGGCCAGCTTCGAACACCGCCTCTGCCGTGTGCAAATCGTCCGCGCCATGCAAGGGCTTGCCGAACAAATCTTCGAACACAGCTTTGGCGTGCTCGGCGCCTGCACGGGCTTCTTCGGCCAAGGCTTGCGCGTCTTCTTCGCTGTGGTGTTGGTTGAACACGGCTTGCACTTGGCCGTCGTTTTTGTGCGCCAACGCTTCACATAGGCCAAGGATGATTTGCGTGGCGCTGCGGCGGTGTTTGGGGTTCAGATCGGCTTGGTGCAGACAGCCATCCAAATACAGCAACAGGTTTTTACGAGCCGCGTCTTCTTGGCTCTTCAACGCACTCATCGCGGTCAAGTGACTGCTGCGGTGCTGCGTGGACAAGGCCTCTAGCGTGGCGATGGAATCAGACAAGGCCGACACCCGCGCCAGCAAGGTGTTGAAACGCTTTTGCGCAGCCGTGAGTTCAGCGGCAGGCTGAATGGCAACGGTCGCCACTGCTTTCACAGGGGCGACCGTCCAGGGAGAGGATGAATGGCTCAAAGAAAAAACTTCATCTTAAGCAGGCCCTTGTGTGCGTTGTCACGCGTTGGAAAGGCGCTTAGCCTCTGGCGTTTTGCAAAGACGCAATGCGCTCTTCCAACGGTGGGTGCGAGGCAAACCACTGGCCCAAGCTACCGGTGATGCCCATGGCCGCCACGCTGGTGGGCAACGCGCCCGCTTGCATGCTGTTCAAGCGCGCCAAGGCGTTGATCATGGGTTGCTTGTTGCCCATCAGTTGTGCGGCACCCTCGTCGGCACGAAACTCGCGCTGGCGGCTGAACCACGCCACGATCATGCTGGCCACCAAGCCAAACACGATGTCGAGCACGAAGCTGGTGATGTAGTAACCCATGCCAGGGCCGGTGGATTCATCGTCTTTGCTGCGCAGCATGTTGTCCACAAAGTAGCCCACCACGCGACTCAAGAACACCACAAAGGTGTTGAGCACGCCTTGAATCAGCGTGAGCGTGACCATGTCGCCGTTGGCGACGTGGGCAATTTCGTGGCCCAACACGGCTTCAATTTCTTCTTTGGTCATGCCTTGCAGCAAACCTGTGGACACGGCCACCAAGGCGGAGTTTTTGAATGCGCCAGTGGCAAAAGCGTTGGGCTCTCCGTCGTAAATCGCCACTTCAGGCATGGTGATGCCTGCGCGTTCCGACAAGCGCTGCACCACGCTGACCAACCAAGCTTCGTCTTGGTTGGCGGGCTGGTTGATGACGCGCGCGCCCGTGCTCCACTTGGCCATGGGCTTGCTCATCAAGAGTGAAATGAAAGCGCCGCCAAAACCCATGATGAGCGAAAAGCCCAGCAAGGCCGACAGATTTAAACCGTTGGAGGTGAGAAAGCGGTTGACGCCAAGCAAACTGGCGACGACCCCCAGCACCACCATGACGGCGAGGTTGGTGAGGACGAACAGAAGAATGCGTTTCATGGTTTCCTTTTCAGCGGTGAATACAAAGGACCGCGGGTTTGAATGGTAGGGGCGATTGCTGGCAATTCAATACAGTGCATTTAAAAAGCCACACAAAAGTTAGGCAAAGCTATGCCCAGTTTGACGGCTTATGTCGCTGGCTCGTGGGGTGTCTTGCCCACGATTTCACGCTTGGGGCGAAACACCTTGGCATCTTCGTAATAAGCCCGATCTGCGTTGGCAGCACACCAACCGGGCACGCCCAAGACGGGCAGTGGCTCATACGGTTTGGTGGCGAGTTTGGCAGGTTGCAGGTCTCGTGCTAGCCAAGCATCGAGTGCTGCTTCGTCGTGCGGGTTGATCTCATTCGACACACGGTACACATGCGCCGTGATGGACTTGTAGGGCATGACGAGTTTTTCAAGCAAAGCGTGGCCAAACAACACCAGGTGTACCTCCTGCCATTGCTCTCGCAAATCGACCAATAGCCTGAGCCAATCGCGTGCTTGTAACGCCGCCCATACCGCGTCAGGCGCATGCATGAGCACCACGTTTTCATCGAACAGCGTGAGCGCGTCGCGCACGGGGCCGCGGGTGGCGCGAACGCCTTGGGCTTCAAGCTCTGCGGCTTGCAGTTGGTTCAGGCGGCGTTTGGCCAGCGGAAAGCGTTGCCAGCAGAGACCGTTGAAGAAGTCGTGCAGGCCGTCGCGGGTGGGCACTTGGGCGGTTTTGAAGATGAAGTCTTCGTAGGCTTGGTTGTCTGGCAAAGCGGATTGGGGGACGAACTTCACGTCGTTGGCCTCGCGCTTGGCTACGACGGTTTTTGCGTTTGCGTTTGCGTTTGCGTTCAGCGCTTCGGCAACACTTTGTTGTTGCAGTGCTTGGCATGCCGTGGGCTCGCCAAGTTCGCGCCACGGCGTGAACCACGGCTGCGACCAATCGATGCTGGCTAACACAGCACCGCCCAACACACCGGGTTTTGCGGTGTCAGCCGCTGCATCACTGCAACGGACCGTGTTGGTTGTGCGCGTTGCGGCTGAAGTGTTGGCAGTTTTGTTTAAACCACGCGCCAAGGCAATGTCTCGCCAGAGCGCAAGGGCTTCAACTCTGCTTCACCAAACGCAAAGCTCTCGGGCGGCATCCAGCTTTCTTTGCGCAGGGTGAGCGTGCCGGTGTTGCGTGGCAAGCCGTAAAAGTCTGCACCATGGAAGCTGGCAAAGCCTTCGAGTTGGTCGAGCGCACCGGCGTTATCAAACGCTTCGGCATACATGGGCATGGCGGCGTGGGCGGTGTAGCAACCCGCGCAGCCAGTGGCATGTTCTTTGAGCTGTGCAGGATGTGGCGCGCTGTCGGTGCCCAAGAAGAATTTAGGCGAGCCACTGGTGGCAGCCTTCACCAAAGCTTGGCGATGTGTTTCACGCTTCAACACGGGCAAGCAGTAGAAATGCGGGCGAATGCCACCGGTGAAGATGGCGTTGCGGTTGTACAGCAAGTGGTGCGCGGTGATGGTGGCACCCGTGTACATGTCGCTTTCGGCCACGTATTGGGCAGCGTCGGCCGTGGTGATGTGCTCGAACACAATTTTGAGTTCGGGGAAGTCTTTGCGCAGCGGAATCAGCTGGGTGTCGATGAACACGGCTTCACGGTCAAACAAGTCGATGTCGCTGCTGGTCACTTCGCCATGCACCAACAACAACATGCCCGCCTTTTGCATGGCTTCGAGTGTTTTGTAGGTCTTGCGCAGGTCAGTCACGCCGGCATCGCTGTTGGTGGTGGCGCCGGCTGGGTAGAGCTTGGCAGCGACCACGCCTGCATCTTTAGCGCGGGCGATTTCGTCAGCGGGCAAGTTGTCGGTGAGGTAGAGCGTCATCAAAGGCTCGAAGCTCATGCCTTGCGGGACAGCTGCCAAGATGCGTTGTTTGTACGCAAGCGCTTGTGCCGCCGTGGTGACGGGGGGCTTGAGGTTAGGCATGATGATGGCGCGGCCAAATTCGGCGGCGGTGTGAGGCACCACGGTGTTGAGTGCAGCGCCATCGCGCACGTGCAGGTGCCAGTCGTCGGGTTTTGTGATGGTGATTTGTTGCGTCATGGTGGTGATTGTCTTCTGTTTTTTTTGCTGGGCCCGCTGTGGGCAGAGGCCTTGGGCCGGTTCCTCATGAGGGGTACCTAAAATCGTCACCGGCCCAAGACATCTACCCACAGACTGCGGCTGGCAGAAGTTCGGTTGGACTGTTGGTGCGCCTGCGCAGCTTCGTCAAAGACTGCTTTTGCACACATACGCGTACATCAGCGCTAACCAAGAAAACATGCTCGCCTGAAATATTTCAAACTCAAGCAGTTGCGCGGCTTGGGTGCGGCGGCTGACGATTTGATGTACCCATTATGAGGAAGCCGCCGTACCCAAGCTGCGCAACCCTCTACGGCGAGAAATCTTCACGAAAGAAGATAAACAACAAAGGCACCCAATCAAGAGAGACGCCAATTAATTAGGATCTGACCCCAATTAAGTTCAGTGCGCCAAGATCTTGTTCAAGAACTCTTTGGTGCGAGGCTGGCGATTTTCAGGGTGGTTGAAGAACTCGTCTTTCGAGCAGTCTTCCAAAATCTTGCCGCCCACATCCATGAAGATCACACGGCTGCCCACTTTGCGGGCAAAGCCCATTTCGTGGGTTACACACATCATGGTCATGCCTTCGTTGGCCAAGTCCACCATCACATCCAACACCTCGCCCACCATCTCGGGGTCGAGGGCAGAGGTGGGCTCGTCAAAGAGCATCACGATGGGGTCCATGCTCAAGGCACGGGCAATCGCCACGCGTTGTTGCTGACCGCCTGAGAGTTGGCCTGGGAACTTGTCTTTGTGAGCCATCAGGCCTACGCGCTCCAAGTACTTCAAACCGTGTGCATGCGCCTCTTCCTCGCTGCGGCCCAACACCTTTTGCTGGGCAATGGTCAGGTTTTGGGTCACCGACAAGTGCGGGAATAACTCAAAGCTTTGAAACACCATGCCCACGCGGCTGCGCAGCTTGGGCAAGTCAGTGTCTTTGCCGTGCACGGACACGCCTTCTACAAAGATTTCACCTTCTTGGAAAGGCTCCAAGGCGTTGATGGTTTTGATGAGGGTGGATTTGCCCGAGCCCGAGGGACCACAGACCACCACCACTTCGCCCTTTTGGATGACGGTGGAGCAGTTGTTCAGCACCTGAATAGGGCCGTACCACTTGGACACATTTTTCAATTCAATCACAGCAAACTCCAGCGAACGTCAAAGCGCTCATCGAATGATGGCAATGCGTGCTTGCAAGCGACGCACGAGGGCCGAGAGGCCAAAACAAATCACAAAATACGCCAAGGCGGCCATGATGTAGACCTCTTCCACGCGGCCATAAATCTTGCCCGCCGTCACAAAGCCTTTCAGCATGTCGTACGCGCCAATGGCGTAAACCAGCGAGGTGTCTTGGAACAAGATGATGGTTTGCGTCAGCAACACAGGAATCATGTTGCGAAACGCTTGCGGCAACACAATGAGGCGCATGTTTTGGCCATAGCTCATACCCAAAGCCTGCCCCGCCATGACCTGGCCACGCGGGATGGACTGGATGCCCGCCCGCATGATTTCGCTGAAGTACGCGGCTTCAAACGCCACAAAAGTAATGGTGGCGGACAGCTCAGCGCCAATCGAGCGGCCAATCAAAAACGGAATCAGCAAGAAGAACCACAAAATCACCATCACCAAGGGGATGGAGCGCATGCCGTTCACATAAATGACGGCCGGCGTGGACAACACTTTGTTGCCCGACAAGCGCATGAGCGCCAAGATGGTGCCAAACACAATGCCGCCGATGGTGGCCACGATGGTCAGCTCAATGCTGAACAACATGCCCTTGAGCACAAACTTGCTGAAGATGTCCCAGTCGACAAACGAAAAATCGAGTGCACTCATGCTCAGTGCCCCCCGCCCACATTGCCCGCCACCACCATGCCGGGAATTTGCAAGCGACGTTCAACAAACGCCATGACACGGTTCACCGCGAAGGCTGACAGGGTGTACAGCGCCGTCACGGCCAAGTACACCTCAATGCCGCGCGAAGTTTCTTCTTGCACTTGCATGGCGTACATGGTGAGTTCGGCAATCGACACCGCAAAAGCCACCGATGAGTTTTTGAGCAAGTTCATCGACTCGCTGGTGAGTGGCGGCCAAATGGTACGAAACGCAATGGGCAGCAGCACGTAACGGTAGGTTTGCCACGTGGTAAAGCCCATGGCCATGGCCGCATAACGCTGGCCGCGTGGCATGGCTTGAATACCCGCACGCAGCATTTCTGCAATGCGTGAAGACGTGAAAAACCCCAGTCCCAACACCACCAACAAAAACCCCGGCACCTGTTGCATGGCCGGAAAGACCTTGGGTAATACAAAGTACCAGAGAAAAATTTGAACCAACACGGGGATGTTGCGAAACAGCTCCACCCATGCTGTGGCGAATCGGGCTAAGCCGACATTCAAACGCGTGTCTTGGGGCAAGGTGCGCAAGACGCCCATCAGGCATCCTGACGCAATAGCCACCACCCAAGCACAGCCCGCTACAGACAGCGTCCAGCCCCAGGCTTCAAACAGCCACTCGAGGTAGGTTCTTCCTCCGCCATCGTCTTCTAGAAAAACCTGCCATTCGAGTGCCATGTCTGTTCGCTTTTAGAAATTACTTCTTGGCGTAGGCTTCGACAGGCTTGTCGTTCAAGTTCGCCCAAGCACCCTTGGTGGCGTCGCTGGCAGTCAAACCCAACTTGGTGTTCTTGGGTGGGATGGCTTGCACAAACCACTTGTCGTACAGCTTGGCGAGCTCGCCCGATTTGGCCAAAGCAGCAATGGTGTCGTCTGCCAATTTCTTGAACGCAGGGTCGTCCTTGCGGAACATGATGGCGATGGGCTCGACGTTCAGCACTTCACCCACGATTTTGAAATCGCCTGGGGCTTTGGAGTTGGCGATGTTGCCAGCCAAGATTTGGCCGTCCATCACAAACGCATCAGCGCGGCCAGACTCGAGCAGCAGGAAGCTGTCTGCGTGGTCTTTGCCGAACACTTCTTTGAAGTCAACGCCTGTGGCGCGCTCGTTCTTGCGCAACAGTTGCACAGAGGTGGTACCGGTGGTGGTGGCCACGTTCTTGCCGTTGAGCTGAGCGATGTTGGTGATGCCCGAGTTGGCGCGCACCGCAATGCGCACTTCTTCCACGAAGGTGGTGAACGCGAAAGCCACTTGCTTTTGACGCGCTTCGTTGTTGGTGGTGGAGCCGCACTCGATGTCCACGGTGCCGTTCTCTGTCAGAGGAATGCGGTTTTGTGAGGTGACGGAGGTGTATTTGACGTCCAGCTTCTTGCCAGCCGCTTTTTCCAAGTTGTCGATGATGCGTTGGCAGATCTCAACGTGGTAGCCCACATACTTGCCGTCACCCAAGGTGTAAGACAACGCGCCCGACGAGTCGCGCACACCCATGGTGACGCTGCCAGAGGCTTTGACTTTGGCGATGGTGTCATTGGCTTGCGCGAAGGCGGTGCTGGCCAGCAACGAGGCAATGACCAAGGCGAACAAATGCTTTTTCATGTGAGGCTCCAGTTGAAAATGAATAAATGTGTGTGCTGCATTCTAGAGAACACCAGCAAAGGGAAATCCCTGAATCTGAGGCCTAAAACAAAACCCCACCACGCTTGCGCGTGATGGGGTTTTAGACTTTTTAAATCCTTAACTGGCTAAGCCAGTTGGGAATTAGAACGCGACGCGCAGGCCCAAGGCTGTACGTGCAAACTTAGTGTCTGTACCTTTAATAGCGCCAGGAGTCACAGCAGCGTTCATTGCACCTGCTTTGTCGTTGATCGACTCAGCGCGGAAATAAACAGCGGTTGTCTTGCTCAAGTTGTAGTCAGCACCGTAGCCAGTCAAGTTGGACTTGACACCAGCAGCGTTCTTCAACGAACCAGTTTGGCCCATCAAAACGATGTTACCCATGGTGTAAGTGGCAGACACTGTGGTTGCTTTGTTGTCTGTGCTGCTGGTGTTGGTCTTGTTGGTTTGGTTCAACAAGAAGAACTTGGCAGCGCCCATGGTGTAGTTAGCACCCAAAGTATTGACAGTTGACTCTGTTGTACCGGCAGCAGCCAAGCTACCGTTGACGCCAGATACGCCAACGAAGTCTTGCTTCAAGCTGCTGTAAGAAGCTGCGATTGGGCCGTTTGCGTAGTTCACGCCGATTTCTTGCGTACCAACTTGGTCGTAAGCACCAATAGAAGAGCTGAAAGCGTTAGGTTGAGTGATCAAACCTGTTGTGGATGTACCAGCAGCAGCAACAGTTGTAGCTTTTGTTTGCTTGTTTGACTTGTAGAAAGAAGCGTTGATGCCACTGAATGTGGGAGTCACGAGCTTGACTGCATTTTCAGCGCGAACTGAAGAAGTAGCTTGTGCATCGTTGATGTAGAACGTGCGGAAGCCTGAACCGATGGCTGTACCGAAAGGCTGGCCAGTCAAGAAGGTGCCCAATGTGTTGTAGTTCACAGCGCCCAAGTGGATTTGACCCATGGAAGCTGATTCCAAACCAACGCGGATTTCGCCGTTGCCGAAAGTACCGCCAGCACCGTTGATGCTGTTAGCTGAGCTGGTTGAGTTCACGCCAGTAGATGTACCGGTGTTTGCGAAGTTAGAAACCATGTTCCAGTCGGTTTCGACGCGGAAAGTAGATTTCAAGCCACCGCCGAGGTCAGAAGTACCGCGCACGTTCAATTGTGAAGTGCTAGAACCGTTACCAGCGATGCCGTTAACTGTGTTGCCTTTGTAATTGACAGATTGGTAGCCAGCGTCAACAACGCCGTCCAACTGAACAGAAGATTGAGCTTGTGCGCCGAAAGCGGCGAGTGCTGCGATAGCAACGAGGGTTTTTTTCATTTCAAGGTTCTCCAAGGTTTGAACAGGGGCTCCAGACTATCCAGAGCCAACCTCCGTTTTCGGGAAGTTGGCGCTATTGAACCAGACAGCTCCGCAACATTCCATAACAAAAACCAAAAATAGGGCTTTGATGTTGCTTTGCTGCAACAAAGCGTGCTGCTTTGCATGGCAAACCCTAGGAAATTAGCAGCTTCGTGCATTTGTGGTTGCGGGGTTTCAAAACGGCGCAGCTTCATATCGCGACTTAGACGTGACATACGAAACTAAACACGACTGCTAACCCCCACCAGCAACTCCATCAGATTCGTCACTTGCGCAAGCCTTGATTTTCCATCTGGAATGATGAAAAATAACATCATTTTTGATGCCGAGGAGTTGCAATGCGTACAACCGTAACAATTGACGACGCTCTTTATGAAAAGGCTTTGGAGGTTGCTGATCCAACGATGGACAAAGCCGATCTGTTTCGTGAAGCGGTCAAGAGCTTCGTACGGGTGCAAGCCGCAAAACGGCTCGCCTCGCTGGGGACAAGCGCACCTGAGATGCGTGACATTCCACGCCGTCGGGAAGGCTCCCAACCATGAAGTGCGTGCTTGTCGACACCTCGGTTTGGGTCGACCATTTCCGCCAGAAAAACGATGCATTGGTCGGTCTGCTTGAGCTCGACTTGGTCATGGCGCATCCCCTGGTCATCGGAGAAATAGCGTGCGGAACACCGCCAAATCGGACGCAAACACTGTCTGATCTTCAGTGTTTACAACAGACCCAGCAGGCAAGTATTCGTGAGGTTGTGGATTTCATCGAAAACGAACGCCTGTTTGGTCTGGGCTGCGGTCTTGTCGACCTGCTGCTGCTTGCATCAACCTTGATGTCACCCAGTGTCGAGCTATGGACGCTGGACAAGCGACTGTCGGTGTTGGCCGAGCGATTTAACGTGTTGCACCACCCTACCTTGCACTAACGCCACCGCGTGATTGCTCACAGCCGAACCTGATATCCTGAAAAATATTTTTAACCTTGGCTGCATAAAAAATGGACGCCTTACTCATCGCCGCCGACAGCGCTTTGCGCACGCTCTTTGCCCAACATCACGCGAACCGCGCAAACCCCAGCCATGCGGCAGCGCCTTCAACCGGGCCCTTGGCCGCTCAAATGACCGATGCTGAAAAGCGCGAAGCTGCCGCACTGATGCGGGTCAACCATGTGGGCGAGGTGTGCGCCCAAGCTTTGTACACAGCGCAAGCCTTGGCCACACGCGATGCCCGCCTGCGCCAGCACTTGACCGAGGCTTGTAATGAGGAAACCGACCATCTGGCATGGACCGAACAGCGCTTGAAAGAGCTGGGCGGGCGCACCAGCTTGCTGAACCCGCTTTGGTATGTGGGCGCATTTGGCATTGGGTACGCGGCAGCCAAGCTAGGCGGTAACCGCATGAGCCTCGGGTTTGTGGTGGAAACCGAGCGACAGGTCGAAGCACATTTGCAAAGCCATATGCACCGATTGCCCGAGAAAGACACCGCCTCACGCGCCATCGTGGCGACCATGAAAGCCGACGAAGCGCGTCACGCACAAGAAGCGCTGGCAGCAGGCGCCGCTGAGCTGCCCGCGCCCGTCAAAGGCTTGATGAAGTTGGCCTCGAAGGTGATGACGGGCGTGGCACATCGGGTTTAAAGCGCTACTTGCGCCGCCGTTTTACGCTTCAACAACCTCAAAACTGGTCGTAATTTCCGCCGTTTTGCCCAACATGATGCTGGCAGAACAGTATTTGTCATGGCTCATAGCGATGGCACGCTCCACAGCCAAGGCGGGAATGGCTTTGCCGGTCACGGTGAAATGCATGTTGATCTGGGTGAACACTTTGGGGTCAACGTCAGCGCGCTCGCTGCTGATCTTCACGCTGCAGCCGCGCACATCGTGGCGACCGCGCTTCAAAATCAGCACCACGTCGTAAGCGGTGCAGCCACCTGTGCCAGCCAACAACATCTCCATCGGGCGCGGTGCCAAGTTTTGGCCGCCGTTTTCGGGTTTGGCCGCATCGGGCGCGCCATCCATCGCCACAACGTGACCGCTGCCGGTTTCTGCCACAAAGCCCATGCCTGAGCGGGTGCCTGAGTTGCCGGTCCAGCTGACGGTGCATTCCATATTGTTCTCCTAAAAATTGATGGCCAATTGTCTGACAATTGTTGCACTGCAACAGAAAATGTATACACTAGAGGCTTGTCTCCTCCACCCTCAAAAGTGGATTCAGCCCCGAGTTGCAAAACTCGGGGTTTTTTTCGCCTCAGTGTCACACCATGCTGATGACTAAGCGCTTACCGCAAGCCTGCGCATAACGTCGCAAAGTACTCAGCGAGGGTGCGTGGTTGCGGCTGCCCAAACTAGACTCAATACGTGCCAACACAGGCTGACTAACGCCCATGCGCTGTGCGACATCAGCCTGAGTCAAGCCGGCTTCTTTTCTGGCTTTGAGCAGTTCTGCGAGTGCGGCAAATTCATCTTCAAGTGCGTCATAGGCCTTTTGAAACGCTGGGTCAGTTGCCCGCTTTTGCGCTGCTGTTTGCTTTGGGTTAAAGCCAACAGGCTTAAATTTTTCGTGAATAACATCAGTCATTTAAAACCTCTTTCATTCGTTGTTTTGCCAGTCGAAGATCTTTGATCGGTGTTGCTTGGGTCTTTTTGACAAAGCCATGCAAGATGACGACACGCCGCCCCTTCATGCAGCAAAAAAAGGCACGACCAATGCCTTCAACACCTCTTGCTCGGATTTCAAACAAACCGTCACCCATAGCTTTGGTGTAAGGCATGCCCAAATTCGGGCCGCTCAGCACCATTTGCTCAGTAATACGCACAAAACTGGCAAAGATACCGCTCGGCCATTTCGTGATCGAAACCTCAACCGAAACGGCAAAGAATTGAATTTCGTAATCCATATTTTATAGCACGTATGCAATAATGAAAGTGAGGGCACTACTTTGAAACAAAGCACAAGCGAACAAGCTTGCCAAACTCAGAGATTGAGTACCCAAGGCTTAAGAGACAATCCCTTCATGTCTACCCGCACCCCCAAGCCCCGCGCCTTGCAACCCGCCGATTACCTGAAAAAGATCTTGACCGCCCGTGTGTACGACGTGGCCGTTGAATCTGGGTTAGAAGTTGCCAAAAACCTCAGCCAACGCTTGAACAACACGGTACTTCTCAAGCGCGAAGACCAGCAACCCGTGCACAGTTTCAAGCTGCGCGGCGCCTACAACAAGATGGCGCACCTCACGCCCGCGCAGTTGAAAAAAGGCGTGATTTGCGCCTCAGCTGGCAACCACGCCCAAGGCGTGGCGTTGGGCGCGAAACGCCTAGGCACCAAAGCCATCATCGTTATGCCCACCACCACGCCCAGCGTGAAGATCGAAGCCGTCAAGGCTTTGGGTGGCGACGTGGTGTTATCGGGCGACAGTTACTCAGACGCCTACACCCACGCGCTGACGCTAGAAAAGAAAAACGGCATGACCTTTGTCCATCCGTTTGATGACCCCGATGTGATTGCCGGCCAAGGCACGATTGCCATGGAAATGCTGCGCCAGCTGCAAGGCCTGAACATTCACAAGTTAGACGCTGTGTTTGTCGCCATTGGCGGTGGCGGCCTGATTGCCGGCGTGGCCAACTACATCAAGGCGGTGCGCCCCGACATCCAAGTGATTGGCGTGCAAATGGACGACTCGTCGGCCATGATGCAGTCAGTGGCCAAAGGCAAACGCGTCACGCTCAACGATGTGGGCTTGTTTTCTGATGGCACCGCCGTCAAGCTGGTGGGCGAAGAAACTTACCGTGTGGCCAAAAACTTGGTCGACAGCTACATCACGGTCGACACCGATGCCGTGTGCGCCGCCATCAAAGACGTGTTTGTGGACACCCGCAGCATCGTGGAGCCCGCAGGCGCCTTGGCCGTGGCTGCCATCAAGCAATACGTGGCCGAGCACAAAACCAAAGGCGAAACCTATGCCGCCATTTTGTGTGGCGCGAACATGAACTTCGACCGCTTGCGTTTTGTGGCAGAACGCGCCGAGGTGGGCGAAGAGCGAGAAGCCTTGTTTGCGGTGACCATCCCCGAGCAGCCCGGCAGCCTGCGCCGATTTTGCGAGTTGATTGGCAAGCTACCCAGCTTTGGCGGCAGCAAATCGCCCCGCAACGTGACCGAGTTCAATTACCGCATGAGCGACCAAGCCAAGGCTCATGTGTTTGTGGGTTTGACCACGGGCATCAAAGGTGAGAGCACCAAGATTGCGGGTCACTTCTCCAAAAACGGCTTTGAAGCCATTGACCTCACGCACGATGAACTGGCCAAAGAGCACTTGCGCCACATGGTGGGCGGGCACTCATCACTGGCCCACGAAGAACGCATCTTGCGTTTTGAGTTCCCAGAGCGTCCCGGCGCGTTGATGAAGTTCTTGTTGGCCATGCGCCCGGGCTGGAACATCAGCCTGTTCCATTACCGCAACCAAGGCGCAGACTACGGCCGCATTTTGATGGGCTTGCAGGTGCCTAAGTCCGACAACAAGGCATTTGCGAAGTTCTTGGAAGACTTGGGTTATCCGTTTGTCGAAGAAACGTTGAATCCTGCCTATCGCTTGTTTTTGCAGCGTTAGGAATAGTCCCGATTTGGGACTATGATTCACACATGTGTGTCATTGCTGTCAAAACTTTGCGAGACTTCAGCGTCAAACATCCACAAGCGAAGCAAGCCTTGTTAGCTTGGCATGATGAGGCGTACAAAGCCAGTTGGCAAACGCCCGCTGACATCAAGCGACATTTCGCCAGCGCCAGTTTTGTTGGCAACAACCGTGTGGTGTTCAATATCAAAGGCAATGACTTTCGGTTGATCGTGGCGATTGCTTACAAGCTGAGCATCATCTACATCAAGTTCGTTGGCACACATGCGCAATACGACACGGTGGATGCGACGACCGTGGACATGAACTGAAGGAGCTCAAAATGGACATCAAGCCAATTCGCAACGAAAACGACTACAAAGCCGCCCTCAAAGAGGTCAGCCTACTGATGGAGAGCGACCCTGATTTAGCGTCGCCTGAAGGCGACCGCCTTGATGTATTGGTAACGCTCGTTCAAGCATTCGAAGCGCGTCACTACGCCATCGACTTGCCAGACCCCATTGAAGCCATCAAATTTCGAATGGAGCAGCAAGACCTCAAACCAAAAGATCTTGAACCCATGATTGGACGAAGCAATCGTGTTTACGAAATCTTGAACCGCAAACGCCCATTGACCATGAACATGGTCCGCAAATTACACCTGGGTTTGGGGATTTCAGCCGAATGCCTGATTGGCTAATTGGCTGATTACTTTTTAGCCGGCAAATCCAGCATCAACAAACTCGGGCCTTGCGACCCTGCACCTAGGCTGACACGCTTGGCTTCTGTGCCTTGCAGCACCAGCCCATCGGCCACCGTGGCGCCCACGCGAAAGGGTTTGGCGGGTTTGCCGTCCACCGCGATCAAGGCAGCACCTGCGTTAGGGCCGCCATCTAAAACGCCGATCAACTGAAATCGACTCGCCACAGTGGGCGCTGCCGCCGCTTGCACAGGCATGGCGCCCAAGCTGCGCGCTGCAGCCGTGGTGTCCACATCCGCCAAAGCCTGCGGCGCTGCCATGGCTGCGCCTGACGCCTGCCCACCCGCTGTCCAGCGCAAGCTCCAGCTCACCGCGCTGAACGCCACACCGGCCCAGACCGCCGCGGTCAACGCCTTGAGCAGCCAAGTATTGGACACACCTCGCGCAAAGGACAACGAGGACACAGCGGCGAAGGAAGGGCGTTGGCGAGGCATGCGCGGATTATGATTCATGCTTGACACAGAACTTGTGAGCCTCTTGATGACTACCCTCCCCAACACCGCCCACCCCGTAACCCTTCAACGCCCACGCCAAAAACAACGCGGCTTCACGCTGATTGAGTTGATGGTGGTGCTAGCCATCATTGGCGTGCTCGCCGCACTGGTGGTGCCCAACGTGCTCAACCGCGCCGACGATGCGCGCGTGACCGCCGCCAAAACCGATGTGGGCAACCTGATGCAAGCCCTCAAGCTCTACCGTTTGGACAACCAACGCTACCCCGCGCCCGAGCAAGGTTTGCAAGCCTTGGTGGTGCAGCCCACCACCGGCCCAGCGCCGCTGAACTGGAAGCCTTACATCGACAAGCTGCCCAATGACCCTTGGGGCCGTCCTTACCAGTACATGAACCCTGGTGTGAAGGGCGAGATCGACGTGCTGTCACTGGGTGCCGATGGCCAACCCGGCGGCGAAGGCAAAAACGCCGACATCGGCAGCTGGCAATAAAACACACGGTCAACCCCGTCATGCAACGCCAACGCGGCCTGACCCTGTTGGAGCTGTTGGTGGTGCTGGCCATCATTGGCTTTGCCATGGCGGGCGTGAGTTTGGCGATGCGCGACAGCAGCCAAACCCAACTCGAACGCGAGGCGCAGCGACTGACCGCCCAGCTTGAAGCGGCCCGCGCCCAATCGCGCACCAGTGGCGTGGCGCTGATTTGGCGCACCACAGCGGACGGCTACGACATCACCAGCGCCGTAGCGGGCAGCGGGTTGGCTACCCGCCGAGAAGCTTGGCTCAGCCCCAGCACGCAAGCGCACGTCAACTCCATCGCCTCGAACCCTAATGCCACAGCCACAAATTGGGTGGTGCTGGGGCCAGAACCCATCATCGCTCCGGCCAGCATCACGCTGACGGTGACGGCTGAACCTGGCAACACGGTCAACGCAAACAGGGCGCCACAGCAGCAGCAATCACAACAATTACGAATAGCCACCGACGGGCTGCGCCCCTTTCAGGTGATGCCATGAAACAAAGCCAACAAGGTTTCACCTTGATTGAAGTTTTGGTCGCCCTCGCCATCGTCGCACTGGCCTTGATGACGGGCACCAAAGTCAGCGGTGCGCTGACCCACAACGCACAGCGCCAAACCGATGTGTTGCTGGGGCAAATTTGCGCTGACAACGCCATTCAGCAACTCCGTTTGGCCCAACAAATGCCAGGCGTGGGCGACTCGCGCGTGCCCTGCGTACAAGCCGAACGCAACTTCGACGTAGCGCTGACCGTGCGCACCACGCCCAACCCCGCGTTTCGCCGGGTAGACGCCCAAGTGTTCAGCAACAACTCGCCCATCCTTCGGGTCACCACCGTGTTGGGGCGCTACTGATGGCACGCCACAACCCGCAACGCGGCTTCACGCTGATCGAGCTGCTGATCGCCATCACCTTGATGGCCATCATGGCGGGCATGAGTTGGCGCGGCTTGGACGGGCTCATGCGCACCCGCAACGCCACCCAAACCCATGTCGATCAAATTGCGGTGGTGCAAACCGTGCTCGCCCAATGGCATGCCGACCTCGACGCCATGCAGCCCGTGCCGACCTTGAATGACGCGGGCGTCAGTTGGGATGGCCAAACCCTGCGCCTGACTCGCCGCGCCAGCACGTGGCGTGCCGACGGCAGCGATGCGGGCCTGTGGGTCGTGGCTTGGACACGTCGTGACACACCGCAAGCAGGCAACAACCAAGGCGTCTGGGTGCGTTGGCAGTCCCCCGCCTTGCAAAGCCGCGCCAGCCTGCTGCAGGCATGGACCCAAGCCGAACGCTGGGGCAAAAACCCCAGCAGCGAAGACCAAGCGTTTGAGACCACCTTGCTGCCGCTGAACTTATGGCAAATCAGCTACTTCAGGGGCAACGCCTGGAGCAACCCGCTGTCCAGCGGTGATGTGGCCAGTGGCAGCATTTCCACCGGCGGCAGCGTACCCACAAGCGGTGGCGCACCTCCCAACGGCGGCGTCCTGCCCAACAGCAACGCCACGCCGGCCACCCCCGACGCCATTCGCCTGCTTTTGGAACTTCCCGCCCAAACCGGCCTGCGCGGACGCCTCACCCTCGACTGGGTGCGCCCCAATTTCAGCAACACCAAAACATGAAGCGCACAACCCAACGTTCGCAGCGCGGTGCAGCCTTGCTGGCCGCCATGCTCACCGTCGCGTTGGTGGCCACTTTGGCGGCGGGCGCGATGTGGCAACAGTGGCGATCCATCGAGGTAGAAAGTGCAGAACGCCAACGCTCGCAAGCGCACTGGCTGCTGACGGGCGCGCTCGATTGGGCCCGCGTCATCCTGCGCGAAGACGCCCGTGCAGATAACCCCAACAACCCCACCGACAGCTTGACCGAGCCTTGGGCCGTGCCCCTGCAAGAGGCGCGTTTGTCCAGCTTTTTAGCCGCCATGCCCGATGGCAGCGTCACCACCGGCAACAGCAGCGAAGACGACAACCTCGCGCAAAACGTGTTTTTGTCGGGCCAAATCACAGACTTGCAAGGCCGCCTCAACGTCACCAATTTGATGAAGGGCGACCAGCCCGACCCCGCCGCCCTCGCTGCGTTGACGCGTTTGTTTGACGCCTTGGGTGTGCCGCCACTCCAGCTCAACCTCTTGGTGCAAGGCTTACAAGCCGCGCAGCGCAAGTCATCCAACAGCGGCGACGCCAGCACGCCGCTGATGCCCCAACGCGTTACACAGCTGACATGGTTAGGCCTCTCGCCCGCCTCACTGAAAACCTTGGCCCCTCACCTCACGCTGTTGCCCACTGCCACTCCTGTCAATGTGAACACCGCCACCCAGCAAGTGCTGTACGCCAGCGTGCCAGGCTTGAGCATGAGCGACGCGCAGCGCTTGGTCCAACAACGCGAACGCACGCCGTGGTCCACACTGGAGGACTTTGTCAAAGCGGTGGGCCGACCGGTTGAACTGCAAAACAGCCACAGCGTGAACACCCAGTTTTTTGAAGTGTTGGGCCGCCTGCGCATGTCGCAAACCACCCTGCAAGAGCGCTCCTTGGTCAAGCGTGAAACCAGTAACCAAACCGTCATATGGCGTGAGTTTGGCTCTCTACAATGACCGTTCTCATGCTGATCATTGCCCTGCCTCACACCTCTGCCCACGCCGCCACCGGTTATGCCCATGTGCATTCCGACGGTCACAGCGTGACGCGCAGCGCCACAGGCGCAGCCGCCACGTTATCAGCCCATGCCGGCGAGGTGGTGGCCGTGGTGCCCCACAGCCGCATGTCGTGGCTCAGCGTGCAACTGCCCCCCGCCAGCCACGGCCCCCGTTTGATGAGCGTGCTGCACGGTTTGTTGGAAGACCGTTTGCTAGACGACCCGCAACAGCTACACCTTGTACTGCCCCCCAACAGCCAAGCCTTGGCCCGAACAGGTGGCACCACCTGGGTAGCTGCGTGTGACAAAACCTGGCTGCGCGAAGCCCTCGCCCCGCTGCATGCCGCTGGCTTGACCGTGCAACGCTTGGTGCCCGAATTACAGCCCACCGACACACCGACGCTGCACGTCGTGGGTGAACCTGACCAATCGGTCAGCGTATTGACTCAGCTTGAAGGCGTCAGCGTGATGCCGACCAACGCCGCGTCTTGGCGCGCTTTTCAGGCCCTGAATAACGGCAACACGGACGCCCAGAACGACACCGCTTTGCAAATTTATGCCGAACCCGCCATGGTGGCGCGTGTGCAAAGCCTGTTGCAGCGCCAACCCGTGCTGCAAAGTGCGGCGCAACGTTGGGTCGCAGCCAGCCAATCCGCCTGGGATTTGGCGCAGGGCGAATGGGCCCAAGGCCGCAGCCAACGCCTGCAACGTGGCCTGCAAAGTGCGTGGCAAACCTTGGCGCATGCTCCCGCTTGGCGTGCGGTACGTGTTGGCATTGCCGCCTTGGTGCTGCTGCAAATCGTGGGCTTGAATGCTTTGGCGTGGCGCGAAAAATCAGCCCTCGATCAACAGCAACAGGCGCTGCAACGCATTTTGAAAACCAGCTTTCCCGCTGTGAGTTTGGTGATCGACGCCCCTTTGCAAATGCAACGCGAAGTGGATGCCTTGCAACAGAAGTCAGGCCATGTCAGCCGCACCGATTTAGAGCCGTTGTTGGCCGCCCTCGCTGGCGTGCTGCCTGCGGGTCAAGTGCCCACGCAACTGCACTTCGTCAACGCCGCGCTGCGCGTACACAGCCTATCGCTAGACGACAAAGCCACCCAAAGTGCTCAAGCTAACCTCAAAACCCAAGGCCTTAGCTGGCGTCAAGAAGCCAACAACATTTGGGTGTTGCAAGCGGAGGCTCGCCCATGAGCACGCTCAACCGCTTCAAAGCCACGTTAGCCACGCGCTGGCAAGCCCTGTCCACCCGCGAGCAACGCGGCTTAACTTGGCTGGGCCTGCTACTCTCCGCCGCGCTGATCTGGACCGTGGCCATCGCGCCCGCGCTAGACACGTTGCGCGACAGCCACACTCGCCGCGCCCACATCAGCACACAGCAAGCCCACATGCTGGCCTTGCAAGCGCAGGCGCAAGCGCTGCAACAACGCACACCGCTGTCACGCGACGAAGCGCTGCGCACCTTGCAAAGCCTCAGCACTAACCCCAGCCTGCAACTGACGGTGCAAGGCGAGCGCGTGTCGGTGCAGCTAAAGGCCGTGCCCGCCTCCACCTTGGGCACTTGGCTGGCCCAAGTGCGTAGCCAAGCGCAAGTGCTGCCCATTGAAGCGCACTTGACGCGCGGCAGTGGCAGCGGCAATGAAGCCGACAAAAACGTCGCGATCTGGAACGGCAGCTTGGTCCTGCGCCTGCCCGACAACACCGCGAGGGCGCAGTGAGCACCCGCCGCTGGGCATGGACGGGCGCATTCATTGGCGCAGTGCTGGCTTTGGTCAGCCAAGCGCCCGCCTATTGGTTGGCACAGCTCGTCGCCCAAGTCAGCGGCGAACGCGTGATCCTGCAAAACGCCCAAGGCACCGTGTGGCAAGGCTCGGCACAGGCCGTGCTCAGCGCCGGCCCCCAAGCCAACGCCTCCAACACCGCCCTGCCCACCCGCTTGCTGTGGCAACTGGGGCCGCACCTTGACGGGTCAGCGGCCCAATTGGGGCTGCGCCTCAGCCTGTCGTCTGAATGCTGCACCACGCAGCCCCTGTCCGTGGATGTCACGCCCCAATGGCGCGGGGTGCGCGTCCAAGTGAATGACCAACGCTCGACCTGGCCCGCATCTTGGTTGACCGGTTTGGGCGCGCCTTGGAACACCATGCAACCCGAAGGCGCGCTGCAACTCAGCACCCAGCAATTAGCCTGGCAACACATCGCTGGCCAAACGCAGTTGCAAGGCCAAGCCCAGTTGCACCTGCAGCAAATCTCCACCCGCCTGTCCACCCTCAAGCCCTTGGGCAGCTACCGCGTGGTGCTGCAGGGCACAGGCGATGTGACAACGGGCGCTGAAGCGAGTGACACAATGCGCCTCACCCTCGACACCGTGGAAGGCAGCTTGCAGCTGCAAGGCACGGGCCAATGGCGCAACGGACATTTGCAATTCAATGGCGAAGCATCGAGCGAACCCGATGCCGAGGCCGCACTCTCTAATTTGTTGAACATCCTCGGCCAACGCCGAGGTGCCAAGTCGATCTTGAAACTGGGTTAACGCATATGCCAAAGCAACACACATTTTTCAAACCCACCGCGCTGACGCTGGCCTTGGGCCTCTGTCTGGGCCTGCTTCCTGCGCTCAGCGGCTTGTCGCTCACAAACGCCGCACCGCCGGTCAAAAAAGCCAATGCGGCAGAGCCCATCACCCTGAACTTTGTGAACGCCGACATCGAAGCCGTCGCTCGCACCTTGGCCACGCTGTCCAACCGCAACTTGGTGGTAGACCCTCGCGTGAAAGGCACGATCAACCTCAGCACCGAGCTGCCCGTCTCGCCCAACGAAGCGTGGAGCCAGTTCTTGGCGGCCTTGCGCTTGCAAGGTTTTGCCATGGTCGAAACCAAAGGACTTTACAAAATTGTGCCCGAAGCCGATGCGAAGTTGCAAGGCGGCAGCGTGCAACAAATTGACAACGCAGGCTCGGGGACGGCCAACGGCCAAATCGTCACCCACATCTTCAAACTCAACTTTGAGCAAGCCAACAACGTGCTGCCCGTGCTGCGCCCGCTCATCAGCCCCAACAACACCATCAACGTCAACCCTGGCAACAACTCGCTCATCATCACCGACTACGCCGACAACCTGCAGCGCATGGCGCGCATCATTGCGGCGCTCGACGTGTCCAACGCCAGCGACATCGAGGTGATTCAGCTCAAAAACGCCATCGCCATCGACTTGGCGCCCTTGGTGTTGCGCTTGATCGAGTCGGGTGGCGCCACTGCAGTCGCTGCCACACCTGGGCAAACCGGTGCCGAATACAAAACCACCTTGGTGGCCGAGCCGCGCAGCAACACCCTCATCTTGCGTGCCGCCAACCCTGCCCGCGTGGCACTGGTGCGCGCCTTGGTCGAGAAGCTCGATCAACCCGGCAGCAACAACCCGCGCGGCAACATCCATGTGGTGTATTTGAAAAATGCCGATGCCACCAAACTGGCTGCCACCTTGCGTGCAGCGGTCAGCGGTGAAGTACGCGGCAATACCGCAGGCACAGTCAACACGGGCATGTCGCCCACTGCCAACACGCCGCTGGGCGGCGCCACATCGGGCACCACGTTGGGTGCCACCAACACAGTTAGCGGCCCAACCACCGGCGGACAAATTCAAGCCGACACGGCCACCAACTCGCTCATCATCACCGCGCCCGAGCCGCAATACCGCCAGCTGCGCGCCGTGATCGACTTGCTGGACCAACGCCGCGCGCAGGTAATGGTGGAAAGTTTGATTGCCGAGGTCAACGCTGACAAAGCGCTGCAAATGGGCATTCAATGGCAGGGCGCGCTAGGCAGCAGCGGCGTGGCGGGTACCAACTTTGGCTCCACCGGCAACATCGTGGGCTTGTCGCAAGGCGGCACAGCTGCGGCAACAGCAGGCATTGGCGGCGGCTTGAACATTGGCACCATTCGCAACGTCAATGGCACGACCATCCTGAGCAGCTTGGCTAACTTTCTAGAAACCAACGGTGACGCCAACATCCTCTCCACGCCCAATTTGCTAACCCTCGACAACGAAGAAGCCAAAATCGTGGTGGGCCAAAACGTGCCCTTTGTCACTGGCCAATACACCAACGCCACCACCGGTGCGGCGGTCAACCCGTTTCAAACCGTGGAACGCAAAGACGTGGGCTTGACGCTCAAGGTCAGGCCACAAATCAGCGAGACGGGCACCGTCAAGATGACCGTGTTTCAAGAAGTCTCCAGCGTGGACTATTCCAAGGCCGCCAGCATTGGCTTGATCACCAACAAACGCAGCATCGAGTCCAACGTGCTAGTGGACGATGGCGCCATCATCGTGTTGGGTGGTCTGTTGTCCGACGAGTACTCGGGCAATGCCAGCAAAGTGCCAGGCCTGGGTGACATTCCCGGCTTTGGCTGGTTGTTCAAAAGCGAAAGCCGCACGCGCAGCAAGAAAAACCTGATGGTGTTCTTGCGCCCCGTGGTGGTTCGTGACAGCCATGCCTCGGATGTGTTGAGCAACAATCGTTACCAACAAATGATGGGCCTACAGCGCAATGCGGTGCCGTCGTTCAACCCCTTGCTCGACACGGGACCCGCGCCCGTTCTGCCGCCCTTGGCCCCACCGAGCCAACCTGCAGCGACGATGCCCGCCACCACGCCTGCACCCCGCTAAACCATGCGCCGCCCGCTGCCCTACGCCTTTGCCCGCACCCACCAGCTCTTGCTGGAGGACGATGGCCACACACTCACGCTGTGGCACAGCGATGCGCCCGACCTGAGCGCGTGGAGCGAGATCACACGCCGCCACGCCGTGCAGTCGTTTGAATACACCGACAAAGCCACGTTAGCCAAACGCATCAGCGAGGCCTACGCGCAAGCTGACAGCAACGCAGCTGCCGTGGTGAGCGAGGTCGAGAGCGACGCCGACCTGACGCGCATGATGCAAGAACTGCCTGCCGTGGAAGACTTGCTCGAAGCCGCCGACGACGCGCCCATCATCCGCATGCTCAACGCACTGCTGACGCAAGCCGCACGCGATGGTGCGAGCGACATTCACATCGAACCCTACGAGCGCCACAGCAGCGTGCGCTTTCGCGTCGACGGCACGCTGCGCGAAGTGGTGCAACCCAACCGCGCCTTGCATGCGGCGCTGATTTCGCGCCTCAAAATCATGGCCGAGCTGGACATTGCCGAAAAGCGTTTGCCGCAAGACGGGCGCATTTCGTTGCGCCTCGGCCAACGCGCCATTGACGTGCGGGTGTCCACCTTGCCCAGCGCGCATGGCGAACGCGCCGTGCTGCGTTTGCTCGACAAGTCAGAAAGCAAACTCACGCTGCAAGCCGTGGGCATGGAGGGCGACACGCTGCGCCGCTTTGAGGCTTTGGTGCACCAGCCCCACGGCATCATTTTGGTCACCGGTCCCACAGGCTCTGGCAAAACCACCACGCTGTACGCGGCGCTGCAAGGTCTGGACGCCACGCGCAACAACATCATGACGGTGGAAGACCCGATTGAATATGAGTTGGCCGGCGTCGGTCAAACGCAGGTGAACGCCAAGATTGATCTGGACTTTGCCAAGGCCCTGCGCGCCATCCTGCGCCAAGACCCCGACATCATCATGATTGGCGAGATCCGCGACTTTGAGACCGCGCAAATCGCCATTCAAGCCTCACTCACCGGCCACTTGGTGCTGGCCACGCTGCACACCAACGATGCTGCCAGCGCCGTGACCCGTTTGACCGACATGGGCGTGGAGCCCTTCTTGCTCAGCTCATCGCTCTTGGGCGTGTTGGCCCAGCGCCTGTTGCGCAAAACCTGCACGCATTGTCAAGGCCAGGGCTGTGAGATATGCGGCCAAAGCGGCTACCAAGGCCGCACCGGCATTTTTGAATTGCTCACCACCAACGACGACATGCGCGCCCTCATCCACAACCAAGCCAGCGAAGCGCAACTGCGCGAGGCCGCCTTGCAAAACGGCATGGCGCTGATGCGCGACGACGGTGAACGCTTGGTGCGTTTGGGTATTTCCACGCACGAAGAGCTGGTGCGCGTAACCCGCGACTGAACCCCGAAGCAGCGCCCCCATGCCCGCCTACGCGTTCGAAGCCCTAGACCCCCAAGGCCAAACCCGCCGTGGCGTGTTGGAAGCCGACAGCGCACGCACGGCGCGCAGCCAATTGCGCGCGCAAGATTTGGTGCCGCTCAAAGTCGAGCCCGTGCAGCGCAGCCAAAACACGGGCATGAACACGGTCATTTGGGAAAGCAAAGTGTTCAGCCGCACCGCGCTCACCGTGTGGACGCGTCAGCTCGCAGGCTTGGTGGCCGCGGGTTTGCCGTTGGAGCGGGCCTTGAGCGCGCTCAGTGACGAGGCCGAAACACCGCGCCAGCGTGACTTGGTGTCCGCCTTGCGCACCGAGGTGAACGCGGGAGCGCCGTTTGCGAAAGCGCTGGCTCAGCATCCGCGTGAGTTCTCAAACATCTATGTGGCGGTGATCGGCGCAGGCGAGCAAAGTGGGCATTTAGGACTGGTTCTAGAGCGCTTGGCCGACGACCAGCAAGAGCAACAAAACCTGCGCGGCAAACTGCTGGCCGCGGGTTTGTACCCCGCCATCGTGTGTGTGGTGGCGCTGGCCATCGTGTTGTTTTTGCTGGCTTTTGTGGTGCCACAAGTCGCGCAAGTGTTTGGCAGCAACCAACAGAAATTACCCTTTCTCACCAGCTTCATGCTGGGCTTGAGCGAGCTGGTGCAAACGTTTTGGTTGTGGGGCTTGTTGCTGCTCGCCACAGGCGTCATCGCCGCACGTACCGCTTTGAAACAACCCGCCCTGCGCCGCAGTTTTGACGCAGCCTGGCTGCAACTGCCCGTCATCGGCCGCTTGGCCCGTGGCTACAACGCTGCGCGTTTTGCCAGCACGCTGGCCATGTTGGCCACGGCGGGCGTGCCGATTTTGAAAGCGCTGCAAGCCGCTGCCGACACGCTATCCAACACCGCCTTGCGACACGATGCACAAGAAGCCTTGGTGCTGGTGCGCGAAGGCGCCCCGCTGGCCTCGGCCTTGGCGCAAAAAGAGCGCTTTCCGCGTTTGTTGGTGATGTTTTCGCGCTTGGGCGAACAAACCGGCACCTTGCCCACCATGCTGCAGCGCGCCGCACAGCAGCTCAGCGAAGAGGTGCAACGCCGCGCCATGCAACTCGCCACCATCTTGGAGCCGTTGCTGATCGTGGCCATGGGCGGCATGGTGATGCTCATTGTGTTGGCGGTGATGTTGCCCATCATCCAGCTCAACCAATGGGTCAAATAAAATCCCATGCCTTAGGAACGGTCCGAAGGCGGACCGTACTTGGAGAATTCACATGAGCGTTTCTCTTGACGGTAAGTTAGTCGTCGCCATCTCTTCAAGAGCCCTGTTCGACTTCGAAGAAGAAAACCAAATCTTCGAACAAGGCGATGACCGTGCGTACATGAAGCTGCAGCTCGATCGGCTGGAGTCGCCCGCTAAGCCTGGCGTGGCGTTTTCGTTGGTGCAAAAACTGTTGGCGTTCAACACCTCCGAGGCGCAACGCGTGGAGGTGGTCATCCTCTCGCGCAACGACCCGGTGAGCGGCTTGCGCGTCATGAAGTCGGCCGCCCACTATGCGCTGCCCATCATCCGCTGCACCTTCACGCGCGGCGAATCGCCTTGGCGCTACCTGCGTCCGCTCAACGCCAACTTGTTTTTGTCCACTCATTTGTCAGACGTGCGCTCCGCCCTCGATGCGGGCGTGCCCGCCGCACAGGTGTACCCGCACTCGGCCCACGCGTCTGAAGCCAACCCCCACGAAGTGCGCATTGCCTTTGACGGCGACGCCGTGCTGTTCAGCGACGAGGCTGAGCGTGTGTTTCAAGCCCAAGGCTTGGACGCCTTTCAACAGCATGAAAAAACCAATGCGGCCCACCCCTTGCCCGCAGGCCCGTTCAAGCCCTTGCTCGCCGCCTTACAAGTGTTGCAACAAGCAGGCACGCCGCACATGCGCATCCGCACCGCGCTGGTCACGGCACGCAGCGCCCCTGCGCACGAACGCGCCATTCGCACGCTGATGAACTGGAACATCGATGTGGACCAAGCCATGTTCTTGGGCGGCTTAGAAAAAGGTGAGTTCTTGCGCGAGTTTGAACCCGACTTTTTCTTTGACGACCAAACCGGCCACATCGAATCGGCCGCTCGCCACGTCCCCGCTGGGCATGTGGCCAGCGGTGTGCGCAACACCGAGCTTTGAAATCCATGAACGCCTTTTATAGCGTCGCGCACGACGTGACCCGCAATTGGCAAAAAAGCCGCTTGCAGCTCAGCCGTGTCTGGGCTTTGTCGTTGCCCTATTTCAAGTCGGAAGAAAAGTGGCGTGCCCGCTTGCTGCTGGCCGCTTGCGTAGGCCTGAACTTGGGCATGGTCTACCTGATGGTCTTGCTCAACGACTGGAACCGCGTGTTCTACGACGCACTGCAAAACCGCGATGCCGAGGTTTTTTGGCAGCAACTGGGGGTGTTTGCGGGCTTGGCGACATGTTTCATCATCGTGGCCGTGTATCGCTTCTACCTCACGCAATTGCTCGAAATGCGTTGGCGCGCGTGGATGACGCGGGACTACTTGCAACGCTGGTTGTCAAACAACGTGTTTTACAGGCTCGAACTGCAGTCGCAAAACGGCGGCACGGACAACCCCGATCAACGCATTCAAGAAGACGTTCAACAGTTCACCGCCGACACGGTGGGGCTGTCGCTGGGTTTGCTCGATGCCACCGTGACGCTGCTGAGCTTTATCGGCATTTTGTGGGCCTTGTCTGGTGGTTTCAGCTTTGAATGGCAAGGCTCGGCCTACGAAATTCCGGGCTTCATGGTGTGGATGGCGTTGGCCTACGCCTTGAGCGGCAGCCTGATTGGCCACTGGATTGGCAAGTCGATGGCCTCGCTGAACTTCGCCCAGCAACGCTTAGAAGCGGATTTTCGCCACCACCTGATGCGCGTGCGCGAGTACAGCGAAGCGATTGCGCTGGACCGAGGCCACACGGTTGAGCGTCAATCGCTGCAAACGCGGTTCAGCCAAGTGCTGGACAACTTCATGCGCTTGCTGCGTGTGCAAAAACGCTACACCTGGTTCAACTCCGGCTATGGCCAAGCAGCGGTGGTGTTCCCCATGCTGGTGGCCGCACCGCGCTATTTCAGCGGTGCCATTCAATTGGGCGAGTTGATGCAGATTTCGTCGGCCTTTGGCCAAGTGCAAGAGTCGCTGAGTTGGTTCATCACCAACTACAGCCGGTTGGCCTCGTGGCAAGCCACCACCCTGCGTTTGACGAGTTTTCAAGATCAGATGCAAGCCATTTCAGACCCAGCAGCGGAAAAAATCTCGGAACTAGGGAGAGCGACTGCAGCTTCAACCGAGACTGCCATCAGCTCAGCGCCAACCGTGCACGCCGAAGGCGTCACCTCTTTACACACCGCCCCCCTCACCGTTTGGCTGCCCAACGGCCAAGTGTTGCTGGCCAACACCACACTCACCGTGAATGCCGGTGACAGCGTGCTGATTCGCGGCACCTCAGGCTGCGGCAAATCGACCCTGCTGCGGGTGTTGGCGGGCATTTGGCCGTATGCCTCACAAACCTCTGTGGAGATCGCGCTGAGCAATACATCGCGTGAATCAAGCGCTGAAGCCTCTGCGCATGCCATCGCAACAGCACCGTTGATCACCCTGCCAGACGGCAGCGTGTTCATGCCACAACGGCCGTACTTCCCCGAAGGCAGTTTGCGCCAAGCCTTGGCTTACCCTGACAGCGCCGAGCCTTACAGCGATGCCCAACTGCAGCAGGCCTTAGAAGAAGCGCTGTTGCCGCACTTGGTGTCGCAACTGGACGTTGAAGGCCATTGGACGCAGCAACTCTCGGGTGGCGAACAGCAACGCTTGGCCTTGGCGCGCGTGCTGCTCAAGCGCCCTCGCTGGGTGTTTGCCGACGAGGTCACCAGTGCACTCGATGAAGCCAGCGAAAAAATCTTGTACGAAAAATTACGGGCCATGGTGCAGACCCAAGGCGGCGCCTTGGTGTCCATCGCGCACCGCCCAGGTGTAGCGGCTTATCACGCGCAGCAGTGGGTGTTTGAGTCAACTGGACAAGCGGCGCCAACACCCGAGGGCGCAGCGCAATTCACACTCACATACCGTGATCGCGCTTAGCGCTTAGCGCGCCACAAGGCTTAGAAATTTCAAGCCTTCCAGCGCTGCCAGCCTTTGGCACGCAAATCACAAGCAGGGCAAGTGCCGCAGCCATAGCCCCAATCGTGACGGTGTTCGCGGTCACCCAAATAGCAGGTGTGGGTGTGCTCCACGATGAGATCCACCAACTGCTGACCGCCTTGCGGATGGTCGGCTTGGCCGAGGTCGTAGGCCAACTGCCACGTCTGCGCTTTGTCGATCCACATCAAAGGCGTTTCAATCAGCAAGCGACGGTCCATACCCAAAGACAAGGCAATTTGCATGGCCTTCATGGTGTCGTCGCGGCAATCGGGGTAGCCCGAAAAGTCGGTCTCGCACACACCGGTGACGATGACATCCAAATCACGGCGGTAGGCCAAGGCAGCGGCCAAGGTCAAGAACAACAAATTGCGACCCGGCACAAAGGTGTTGGGCAGGCCCGAGGCTTCCATCTTGAAACTCATGTCGCGGGTGAGTGACGTTTCACTCACTTGGCCCAACACGGCCAAGTCGAGCAAATGGTCTTCCCCCAGCTTGGGCGCCCATTGCGGGAACTGTTGGCGCACTTGCGCCAGCACTTGAATGCGCGCTTCGAGCTCCACATGGTGACGCTGGCGGTAATCAAAGGCCAAGGTTTCCACGCGCTCGTATTGCGATAAGGCATGGGCCAAACAGGTGGTGGAGTCTTGTCCGCCTGAGAACAGCACGAGCGCATTGCGATGGATGACGTTTTTCATTTCACAGTCTTGGCCTTGTCGGGCCATTTAAAAAATACGGGGTGCAAGCGTTCGACCAACGGGCTGTTAAAACCCCACGCCATGCAGCGGCCCAAATGGGGGGGCGGTTGGTCCGTGTTTCGGTTGGCAAATGTGCCCGTGACCGACTGAAACGCGGCCGTGGCCATGTTGAACAGCAGCTCACGCAAATGGGTGCAACCTTTTTCGTTGCCTAAATTTTCTTCGATGGCGCGACGCCAGCCTGCGCCCAAGGTGCAGCCAATCATTTTGTGCATGGGCAGCGCAGCTTCTGGACATCCCGCATGGGGCACTTTGTGCATGGCCACTGCAATGTCACGAATGACCAATTGGGTGTCTACGGTGAGGCGAATGTGCATGTCGTGCATCGGCTCGTTGGCTTCCCACGTCCGCTCATTCGGGATGGTGAAGGGCACGGGCTTGGTATCACGCAAGTGGCCCTCGATGTCCCACAAGCCGTCGTCGCGTCGGTAGCCATGAAAGGTGACTTCTCGGGTGTGCGCCAATTGGCGCGGGGCAGCAGTAGGCAAGGAGATGGACACGCGGTCCCTTTCAATGGTCATCTTTGGGGTGGTGCGTCAAACGGTCGGTCAGCGCAATGGCCAACGCGCTGAGCAAGAACGTGATGTGAATGAGTGTTTGCCACATCAACACTTTGACATCGTAATTGGCGGCGTTGATGAATGTCTTGAGCAGGTGGATGGACGAGATGCCAATGATGGCGGTGGCCAACTTGACTTTCAACACCGAGGCGTTGACATGACTGAGCCACTCGGGCTGGTCGGGATGGTCTTCCAAGTACATGCGCGAGACGAAGGTTTCATAACCTCCAACGATGACCATGATCAATAAATTCGAGATCATCACCACGTCAATCAAACCCAGCACCACCAACATGATGACCGACTCATTCAGTTGAGTGACCACCACATCAGACTTGTAACCAATGCTGCTGATCAAGGCATCCAAAGCCGTGCGGCTGCCCATGGCCGCCTCCAGCAGGTGCACCAACTCCACCCAAAAATGGAACACATAGACCGCTTGCGCCGCAATGAGGCCCAAGTACAAGGGCACTTGCATCCATCGGCTGGCAAAAATAAATCGAGGTAACGCAGATTTTTGTGACATAAAACCATTTCCACAAGAAGGCTCAAATTTTGCCTGAGCCCACTAAACTCTTGACATGCTGTTTCAAATTTTCTCCCTCATTTTGCAAGTCGTGGTGGGCGTGGTGGCCAGCACCTGCCTGTTGCGCATGTACATGCATTTGCAGCGCGTGCCGCTTTCAGCGCGCTCGGGCAACCCCTTAGCACCGTTCATTTTTGCCCTCACCAATTGGATCGTGCTGCCGGTGCGCCGCTATGTGCCCGCCTTCGGTCGCTTGGACACCGCCAGCTTGGTCGCGGCCTTCGCGGTGCTGTTGGCCAAATACACCTTGCTGGGCCTGATCTCAGCTGCCATGCCGCATTGGTTGAGTTTGCTCACGCAGGCAGGCTTTGAGCTGTTGAGCACCTGTCTTTCCAGCCTGATGTGGTTGGTCATCATTTATGCCGTGCTGTCTTGGCTCAAGTCCGGCACGGATGTGAGTTACTTCTTGGCACAGTTGGTGGAGCCCTTGCTGCGCCCTTTGCGTCGGTTGTTGCCACACATGGGCGGCGTCGATTTGTCGCCTTTGGCGTTGTTGTTGCTGTTGCAAATTGCAGAGATTGTGCTCAACACCTTGCGCGCTGGTGCTGTGTTTTAAAGGAATCAGCCATGACACTTTCTTTGCGTCATTTGTTCGTGTTGTCGCGTTGGGTGATGGTTGTGGGCGCGTCATTCGGCGCGCTGTCGTTGGCGCATTTGCACGCGCAGACAAGCGACCGCCCCCCAGCAACAAACCTGGCGACCCCTACACGGCCTGACGTGGTCAGCATTGCCAGCATCGATGTGCCCCGCTATATGGGCACTTGGTATGAAGTTGCCAAATATCCCAACATTTTTCAACGCAGATGTGCTCGCAACACCCGGGCCCAATACACACCACAAGCCGACGGCACGGTACAGGTGCTGAACCGTTGCGTCACCGAGAGCGGAGAAGAAATCAATGCCTTGGGTTTAGCGCGACAAATTGGGGCCAACACCTCACCCAAACTCAAAGTACGTTTTGCCCCCGCATGGCTGGGCTGGTTGCCGCTGGTCTGGGGGGATTACTGGGTGATTGACCTGGATGACAACTACCAGCTCGCCGCTGTCAGTGAACCTTCCCGCGAATACCTGTGGGTGCTGTCGCGCACCCCGACGGTGGATGCCAACGCCTACAACGCTTTGCTCAAACGATTGAGCGCGCAAGGCTTTGACCTCAGCAAGCTAGAACGCTCGCCACAACTCTGAGTCAATTGGCGTTGCCTGAAGGCCGGGCTTGGAGCTTCGCTCCAGCCCAGTTTGGCCAACGCATCAACGCCCCGTAAATTTCGCATCACGCTTCTCAACAAACGACAGCACACCCTCTTTGGCGTCTTCGCTGTTGGATAAGAGTTGTTGTGTGGCAATGAACTCATGCATGGCCACCACGGGGCCGTGCTCCACGGCTTTCAACACATTCAGACGCGTTGCCACCACCGCCAAAGGCGCTTGCGCGGCAATCGCGTTGGCAATGGCCAGGGCAGCCTCTAGCTCTTGACCGGCAGGCACAACTTTTTGCACAAAGTTCAGACGCAGCGCCTCGGCGGCATCAAACACATCGCCAGTGAGCAAATGGAGCATGGCATTGCCCAAGCCCGCGCGCTCGGCCATGCGCAAGGTCGCGCCACCCGTGGCCATGATGCCGCGCTTGACTTCGAGCTGTGAGAAACGGCAATCGTCGGCAGCCACCACGATGTCGGCGGCCAGCATCAGCTCAATGCCCAAGGTGTAGGTGATGCCTTGCACCGCCACCACCATCGGCTTGGTACGACGCCGATAACCCGCGATGCCAAGATCGCACGGGTCCACCAGCCCCATGGGCACCGCTTTCTCACCACGGCGCATCAGCGGCGCGATGGACGGTAAATCCAAACCTGCCGTGAAATGTGCGCCTTTGGCATGCAGCAAGCCCACGCGCAGCGTTGGGTCGTCGTCGAGGCGGGTGTAGGCCTCGCCCAATTCTCGGAACATCTTGGGCGTGAAACCGTTGCGCTTGTTGGGCCGGTTGATGGCAATCAGCAGCACATGGCCACGCACCTCCGTGTCAATGCTGCCTTCGGGATGGATGTTGTTTTCGGCGTGTGTGTCGGTCATAAAAAGCTCTTCATTGGAGATGCATCAACTTACGTGGTTAGCGCAGCGCTGACCAGAGGGCAAGCCCTGCCGCGCTGTCGCCTTGGTGATTAAAAAACACCCAGCTTGCGGCGATAGTTCATTGGGTAACTAGGATGTTTTCATGTTGAAAAAATTGACCGCTCTTCCCCTCTCGTTTTTCCTCTTATTGGCCGCGCTGTTTGCCCCTTTGGCACACGCTTACCCCGACAAGCCCATCAAAATCATCGTTCCCTTTCCAGCCGGCGGCACCTCTGATGTGCTGGCCCGCTTGATCGGTCAAAAAATGACCGAGTCTTGGGGCCAGCCTGTGGTGATCGACAACCGCGCGGGCTCGAGTGGCAACGTAGGCGCCGATGCAGGCGCCAAGTCAGCGCCAGACGGCCACACCTTGGTGCTGATGGATGTGGGCAACTTGGTCATCAGCCCTGCGCTTTATAAACTGCCCTTCAACGTGTTGACCGACTTTGCGCCCGTGGCCATGGTGGGCTACTCACCCCACCTGTTGGTCGTCAGCGACAAAGTACCGGCGAACACGACAGCCGAACTCATCGCCTACGCCAAAGCGCAAAAAGGCAAGCTCAACTATGCAGCTGCCGCAGGCATGGGCAGCGCCACGCACTTGGCAGGCGTGGTGTTTGCCCAACGCAGTGGCATCGAATGGGGCTACGTGCCCTACAAAGGCGGCGCACAAGCCATGACCGATTTGATCGGCGGCCAAGTGGACGTGACCTTCAACGGCATGGTCGCCACCTACCCACACGTCAAGTCGGGCAAGATCAAACTCATTGCCCTATCCAGCGCCAAACGCAACGCGCAACTCAGCAACGTGCCCACCGTGGGCGAGACCTTGCCCGGCTTTTTGACCGGCAGTTGGCAGGGCTTGTTGGCCCCTGCGGGCACTCCCAAAGCCATCGTGGACAAGCTCAATGCCGAGTTGATGCGCATCACCGCACTGCCCGATGTCAAAGAGCGCCTGACCACCTTGGGCGCAGAGCCCTCACCCATGACACCCGAGCAATTTGGGCAATGGCTCAAAACCGAAATTCCGGCCATGGCCAAGATCGTGAAAGACGAAAAAATCTCGATTGATTGATTCCACGCATTCAGCCAACCCATGTCTACGTCCAACACCTCCTTTCATGAGGCCGTCGTTCACGGCCCCCTGAGCCATAAAGCAGCAGCGCCCCGCACTTGGCCCGCCGAGGGCTACACGCGTGCGCCGTATTGGGTCTACACCGACCCCGATATTTACGCCCAAGAACAGAGCAAAATTTTCAGAGGCAAAGCGTGGCATTACGTCGGTTTAGAGGCCGAAGTGCCCGACGTTGGCAGCTTCAAAACAACCTACATTGGCGAGCAGTCGGTGGTGCTAACACGGGCCGAAGATGGCTCGCTGCATGTGGTGGTCAACCGCTGCGCGCACCGAGGCAACATGCTGTGCCGCGACGCCTTTGGCAAAGTCAAAAAGCTCTATTGCGTTTACCACGCGTGGAACTACAACCTCAAAGGCGACCTCACCCACGCGGCCTTCAGCCACGGCCTGCGCGGCGAAGGCGGGCTGCCCAAAGACTTTCAGCTGTCCGAGCACGGCCTGCAAAAATTGCGCGTCGCTACCTTTTGTGGCTTGGTGTTCGCAACGTTTTCTGACGAGGTAGAACCGCTCGAAGACTGGTTGGGCGACGTGGCGCAAGGCATTCGCCGCGTGCTGCACAAGCCACTCAAGGTGCTGGGGTACGACACCCAGCGCATTCACGCCAATTGGAAGACGTACCACGAGAACCCACGCGACTCATACCACGCCAATATCTTGCACACGTTTTACGGCACCTTTGGTTTGTCGCGCCAATCGCAAGAGTCGGGCATGACCTTGGACAAAAGCGGCCGCCATGTGTATTTCTATACCAAGGCGGGCACTGAGAAAAAGTCGGCAGACTTCGACACCACCAGCTCAGCCTTGCGCTCCGTCAACGACGATATGAAACTGGAAGACCCCAGCATCTTGAAATGGCGCGACGAGTTTGGCGACGGCGTGAGCGTGCAAGTGCTCACCACCTACCCCTCGTTTGTGTTGCACCAAATTGCCAACAGCTTGGCCACGCGGCAACTCATCCCGCGTGGCGTCGGCGAGTCCGACTTGGTATGGACCTATTTCGGCTTTGCCGACGACGACGACGCCACCACCCAGACCCGTTTGGTGCAAGCCAATTTGGCAGGCTCCGCCGGCATGATTTCGGTCGAAGACGCGGCCGTGTGCGAAATGATGCAACGCGCCATGGCCGATGGCCAGAGCGGTGAATCGTTCATTGAGATGGGCGGTAAAACCTTGGAGAGCGGCGGCAACACCAAACTGTCCGAGCGCGCGATCCGTAACTTTTGGCACAACTACCGTTTAGACATGGGCCTAGCATGACCCCGCACCACGACACCCACTTCAGAGCCGTCGAGAACTTGATCTACGAATGGGCGCGCGCCATTGACGAAGACCGCGTCGAAGCCATTGCCGACTTGCTGCTGCCCGAGGGCCGCTACACCGTGAAATCGCGCTTCAACCACGACCGCGATCTGCCCATGGCAGTCATCGACAGCCGCAGCGCCGCGCAGCTGCGTGACCGCATCAAGTCCATGCGCATTGCCAACATTTACGAGCCACACCACTACCGACACATCGTGTCGGGTGTGCAAATTGTGGGTGAGGAAAACGGAGTGTTGCACGTGCGTTCCAACTACTTGGTGGTGCGCACCATGGCCCTGGATGGCGATATGAAAATCTTCTCGACAGGTCAATGCCATGACGAGGTGCTCATCACCTCCGAAGGTCCGAAATTCAAACAACGTTTGTTTTTGTACGACTCGCGCATCATCGAGACCTTGCTGGTCATTCCCATCTAAACCACACCACAAACTCCAAGAGACGCCACATGACACACGCTAACCGCCGTGAATTTTTAAGCACATCCATCGCGCTCGCCTTGCCCTTGTCTGCCACACACGCCCAAGCGCAAAGCAATGCTGCTTGGCCGCAAAAAACCATCAAGATCATCGTGCCCAACCCTGCGGGTGGTAGCGCTGATTTGTTTCCGCGCTTGATCTCTGAGGCCTTGATGGCCAAGCTCGGACAAAGCATCGTGATCGAGAACAAACCGGGCGCAGCAGGCAACATTGCCGCCGAATTTGTTTTCAATGCCGAGCCCGATGGCTACACCCTGATGGCCGCCCCACCACCCCCCTTGTCGATCAACGTGAGCCTGTACCCCAAGCTCAATTACGAACCGTCAAAGTTTGTACCGATCACGATTTTGTCGTTGGTACCCAATGCCTTGATGGTGCATCCCTCGGTGCCCGTGAGCACCGTGCAAGAGCTGATCGCCTACGCCAAGGCCAACCCCGACAAGCTCAGCTACGCCTCACAAGGCAACGGCTCCACCGCGCACCTGACGGCCGAGCTGTTCAAGCAAAAAACCGGCGTGAAAATGGTGCATGTGCCCTACAAAGGCGATGCCCCCGCCGTGGCCGATTTGTTGGCAGGCCATGTCAACGTGATGTTTGGCAACGTGGCGCAAGCCTCGGCGCATTTACGCAGCGGCAAACTCAAGGTACTGGCTGTGACCAGCGCCAAACGCATCACCAGCATGCCCAACATTCCTGCCATGCAAGAAATCGTCCCGGGTGTGGTGGCGGTGGCGTGGTTTGCCATGGTGGCGCCCCCCAAAACACCCGCTGCCATCGTCAACCGCTTGTCCGCTCTGATCGGTGAGATTTTGCGCACGCCCGAGATGGCGCGTCGCTTCGCCGAAGTCGGCGCTGAACCCGTGGGCAACACCCCCGAAGAAATGGCGCAATGGATGAAGGAAGACACCGAACGTTGGCGTCAGGTCATCAAGACCGGCGGCGTCACCATCGACTAAGCTTTCGGCCGTTCTTTCAACCCCTTTACTTTTTGACTCTCAAGGAAATTTCATGTCCCTCACCCTCGAACAAGCCACTCAAATCTTGCAAGGTGCCCTCCAAAACGCACGCGCAGCCAACTACAAACCCATGGGCGTGGTGGTGCTGGATGCCTCTGGCCAGATGGTGGCCTTTGCACGCGAAGACGGCGCCAGCATGTTCCGCTTTGACATCGCACGCGGCAAGGCCTGGGGCGCAGTGGGCATGGGCACCTCCAGCCGTGCCTTGGCTGAACGCGCCAAAGACAACCCCACCTTCTTCATCTCGCTGGCGGCTTCTGCCGATGGCAAGTTCTTGGCGCAACCCGGCGCGGTATTGATCAAAGATGCACAAGGCCAGGTCATCGGTGCAGCCGGTGCCAGCGGTGGCACGGGCGATGAAGACGAAGCCATTTGCATGGCTGGTATTCAAGCCGCTGGCTTGGTGGTGGGCTAAACAGCATGGCGACCCCATCTACAACGCGCCCCACTGTGGGTGTGATTGGCCTAGGCATCATGGGCGGCACGATGGCCGAAGAACTGCTCAAAGCGGGTTACACCGTGTGCGGTTTTGATGTGGACGCCAAAACCCAGAAACGACTGAAAAAAGCAGGCGGGCAGCCCTTGCCCAATGCGGCAGACGTGGCCGCGCAAGCGCAAGTTTTGATCGTGTCGTTGTCGACCTCCAAGGCCTTGTCACTGGTGACCGAGGCCATTGCTTCGGTGCCCAAAGCAATTCGGCCCGCACAGCAAATCGTGATTGAAACCAGCACCTTGCCCATGGCCGACAAAGATGCCTGCGCTCTACAACTGCGCAAGGTAGGCGTGAGCACACTAGACGCCCCCATCAGCGGCACGGCGGTGCGCATCAAAGAGCGGGCTTGGACGGTGTTTGTCAGTGGCACCCAAGCGGCTTACAAAAAGGTGCGGCCTGTGTTGCAGGTGTTCACCGACAACGTGCCTTATGTTGGCCCCTACGGCAGCGGCACCAAGATGAAGTTTGCGGCCAACCACTTGGTGGCCATTTACAACGTGGCCTATGCCGAGTCGGTCACCTTGGCGCGCAAGATGGGCTTGGACCCACGCGAGGTGCTCAAGCTGTTTGGCAACAGCCCCGTCATCGGCACGGGCGTGATGCGCTTGCGCATGGCCATGATGCTCGAGCGCCAATACTCACCGCCCACCATGAAGGTGGAGGTGTGGCAAAAAGACATGGAAGTGATCGGGGACATGGCCAAGTCGGTCGACTGCCCCACGCCTTTGTTTTCTGCCGCGGCCTCGGTTTACACCGCAGCGATGGCGCAGGGCCTGTCACAAGAAGACACCGCATCCACCGCCGAAGTGATGGGTGCGATGGCTGGCTTAAAGTCTATTTTTTAGCGACTTTGGAGGTCGCCGCTTTTTTCACTTCGGCCGTTTTGGGTAAAGCCTTTTTGGGTGAAGACTTTTTGGCTGCAGCCAATTTTTTAGCCGCTTTCTCGACCTCGGCAATCAAGGGCAACTCGTCGCGCACCGCCTTGTAGGCATCCAAAGCCGCAGGCCCGCCGCAGTACAAAAACGAATGCAAGATCAGCTCGCGCAACTCCACTTGCGTGACGCCGTTGCGAATGGCTCCGCGTAGATGGATTTTGATTTCTGCGGGACGGTTCAACGCGATGCACATCGACAAGGTCGCCAAGCTGCGCTCACGCAGCGACAGGCCAGGGCGCGTCCAAACGCTGCCCCAGGCGAACTCGGTGGCGAGTTCTTGGAACGGCATGTTCAAGTCGGTCGCATTTTCAAAAGAGCGTGCCACGTAGTCTTCGCCCAGCACTTTGCTGCGCATGGCCAATCCGGCTTTATAGGCGGCAGAACGCACCTTTTGGGGGGCTGCTTTCTTAGATTCACTTTTGGCAAGGGTCTTGGCAGCCGAAGTGCTGACGGCTTGAGATTTTTTTTGTGTCATGTGAATCAATCTGCTTTGATGTTGGCCGAGCGCACCACCGCGCCCCATTTGTCAATTTCAGCCTTGATATAAAGGCCGAACTGCTCCGGCGTGTCACCCACAGGCAAGGCACCTTGCTGGTTGAGTTTGTCCGCCACATCTTTTTGTTTCAGGATGTCGACAATCTCGGCATTGAGTTTGTTCACGATGTCTTTGGGCGTTTTGGCAGGGGCCAACATGCCCACCCACGAATACGCTTCGTAGCCGGGCACGCCCGACTCCGAAATCGTGGGCACATCGGGCAACGAGGGCAAGCGCTTGGCGCTACCCACCGCAATGGCATTGAGCTGACCTTGTTTGACCTGCGAGATCACCGACGGAATGCTGCTGTAGAGCATTTGCACATGCCCTGACAGCAAATCCGACAAAGCAGGGCCCTGCCCTTTGTAAGGCACATGCACCGTTTTCACACGGGCCAAGTTGTTGAACAACTCGCCGGCTAAGTGGCCGGAGTTACCACTGCCGGGCGACGCGAAATACAAGGTGCCGGGCTTGGCCTTGGCGAGGTTGACCACGTCTTGCGTGGTTTTGACAGGCACAGAAGGGTGCGTGACCAAGAGCAGCGGGTAGTTCACCATGTTGGTGATCGGCGAAAAGTCTTTGGTCGGGTCGTACGGTAACTTGTCGTAAAGACTGGGGTTGACGGCCAAGGGTCCGGCAGCGCCCACGGCCAAGGTGTAGCCATCGGGCGGCGCGGCCATCAAGGCTTGCAAGCCGACGATGCCATTGGCACCCGCCTTGTTATCGACCACCACCTGTTGGCCCAAACGTTCGCCCAGCTTTTGCGCGATCACGCGCGCGATCACATCGTTACCACCACCTGGGGGGAACGGCACGATCAAGCGAATCGATTTATTGGGGTAAGCCTGCGCCATCACTTGGCCAGCCAAGGTGAGGGCCAAACCGCCCAGCACCAGTTTAGAAAACGTGACGAACTTTCTCATCGAAGAACTCCTTGGTATCAAGACCAGTGACCACGAACTAGCCACTCATCAGGCGGGCAATCGTCACACAAAGAAGTTTTTGCACTGTTCCATTGGCGACAGTTTTTCTAAATCTCGCCCATGGTTTGAGGGTTTACGAGCGTGTGGGTCGCAGCCTGAATTTGTAGCATGCTAACCATTCAAGGCATCTCGTCTTGTTCTGCATCTTTGAAGGTTTTCCATGTCTAAAGTCATCATCACCTGTGCGGTCACGGGTGCGATTCATACGCCCTCCATGTCGCCACATTTGCCGGTGACCCCTGAAGAAATCATTGAAGCGTCGTTGGGTGCTGCCGAAGCGGGTGCCGCCATCATTCACTTGCATGCACGTGACCCCATCACAGGCAAGCCCGATCAAAGCCCCGAGGCGTTTGCCAAGTTTTTGCCACAAATCAAAGCGGGCACCAACGCCGTCATCAACCTCACCAGCGGTGGCTCACCGTTCATGAAAATCGACGAGCGCATTCAACCTTCGATGCGTTTTTCACCCGAAGTGGCGTCGCTCAATATGGGGTCGTTCAACTTTGCGCTGTTCCCGATGCTGGAGCGTTTCACCGATTTGAAGCACGATTGGGAACGTGAGCATTTAGAAAACAGCCGCGACTTGATTTTCCGCAACACCTTCAAAGACATTGAGTTTGCATTGAAGGCCTGCAACGCCAACCAAACGCGCTTTGAGTTTGAGTGCTACGACATTGGCCACCTTTACAACTTGGCGCACTTCGTCGACAAAGGCTTGATCAAAGCCCCCTTCTTTGTGCAATCGGTGTTCGGCATTTTGGGCGGCATTGGCACCCATCCTGAAGACGTGATGCACATGAAGCGCACGGCCGACCGCTTGTTTGGCAAGGATTACCAATGGTCAGTGCTGGGCGCTGGACGCCACCAAATGCGCATCGCTGCCATGGGCGCGAGCCTAGGGGGAAATGTGCGCGTCGGCCTTGAAGACAGCTTGTGGATTGGCAAAGGCAAGCTTGCCGAGAGCAACGCACAGCAAGTGCGCCAAGCCCGACAGATCATCGAAGGGCTGGGGCTTGAAGTGGCCACACCCGATGAAGCCCGCGCCATCCTGCAGCTCAAGGGCGCAGAAAACACCAAAATTTAACAACACCACGGAGACAAACCTCATGCAACGCAGACACCTTTTGACCGCCGCATCCGCAGCTGCCGCTACCATCGCCATGCCCTCCGCTTGGGCACAAAGCGCAGGCTACCCCAGCCGCCCGATCAAGATGATCGTGCCATTTCCTGCTGGCATTTCACCCGACGTGATTGCGCGTTTGGTGGGCGACAAACTCAGCCAAGCGCTGGGCCAACCGGTGGTGATCGACAACCGTCCAGGTGCCGGCGGCATGATTGGCTCCGATGCGGCCAGCACCAGCGCAGCCGATGGTTACACCTTGTTTTACAGCGTGAAGGCGGTGCATGCGATTGCACCCAACGTCTATCAAAAGCCTCAGTTCAACCCTGTGCGCGATTTCAAAGCGGTGAGCCAATTGCTGCTGGTGCCGCATGTGCTGACCGCATCGCCCAACACGCCTTACAACAACATGAAAGAGCTGGTGGAGTTTGCCAAGCGCAACCCCGGCAAGATCGACTTCGCCTCTTTGGGGGTGGGCTCGCAGCCACACGTTGCCATGGAAGCATGGGCGCAAAGATTGGGCATCAAGCTCAACCACATTCCCTACAAAACCAACCCATCGCCTGATGTGATGAGTGGTGTGGTGAGTCTGTCGATTGAAGCATCGACCACGGCCATTCCGTTGATCAAGTCGGGCAAGGTCAAAGGCTTGGCCATCTCGGGTGCAGAGCGCATTGCCAGCTTGCCCGATGTGCCCACCATGACCGAGTTCGGTTCTACGCTGGATGTGAACGGCCAAATTGGCAGTTCATGGCACGGCATCTTCGCGCCCAAAGGCACGCCAGACGACATCATCGCCAAGCTGAACACCGAGATTGTGAAGATTGTGAAGATGCCCGAGATTCAATCGCGCATGCGCGATTTGGGCCTGACGCCCACCGGTACATCGGCAGATGTGCTGTCCGCGGGTGCAGCATCGGACTACGCGTTTTGGGGCAAGATCGTCAAAGACTTTGACATCAAAGTGGAGTAAGGCTTGACCACCACCGCACACGCGAACCGCCCCATCGTGGGCGTCATCGGGCTGGGCATCATGGGCTCAGCGATGGCGGCTAATTTGGTGAAGGCGGGGTTTGAGGTGTTTGGCTACGACCCGGTCGCCGCCTCACGCCAACGCCTGAAAAAAGCGGGTGGCCACGCCTGCAAAAGCGTAGGTGAGGTTGCGCAACACGCCACGCACCTGCTGCTGTCGCTGCCCAGCGAAGCCGCCCTTGACCAAGTCTGTGCCGAGCTGATGGCCACCGGCCTCAAGGGCTTGATTGCCGCCGAAACCAGCACCTTGCCCGAGGTGTGCAAACAGCGCAACAAAACGGCGCTGGCTCAACATCGCATCACTTTGCTGGACTGCCCCCTGTCGGGCACTGGTGCCCAAGCGCTGACCCGCGACTTGGCGGTCTACGCCAGCGGCAACGCCAAAGCCATTCGCGCCATGCATGCGGTGTTTGCGGGCTTTGCACGCGCCCGCTATGACGTGGGCGACTTTGGCAATGGCATGCGCATGAAGTTGGTGGCCAACCTGTTGGTGGCGATTCACAACGTGTCGTCTGCCGAAGCCATTTTGATGGGCGCGCGCGCAGGCCTCGACCCTGCCACGATTGTCAAAGTGGTGGCCGATGGGGCAGGCGGCTCACGCATGCTGCAAGTGCGCGGACCCATGATGGTGGACCGCTCATGGGAAGACGCCACCATGAAAGTGTCGACCTGGCAAAAAGACATGGCGCTGATTCAAGCGCTGTTGCAAGCCACAGACACGCCGGCTCCGCTGTTTGCCGCCACCCAGCCCATTTACAACGCCGCCATGGCCATGGGCCACGGCATGAACGACACCGCGTCGGTCTATGACGTGCTGGAAAGGTTGACCCAAAAAGCGCCCCGTACAAAGAAGAGAAAATAAGCGCTTCTCAGCTTTGCACCTTGTCAGGCCATGGGCCTGACTCTTTATGGAAAATTATTTACTTTGGGCCGGTTTTGCGGCCATGCTGGTGGGCTTGTCCAAGGGCGGTCTGCCCACGGTTGGCATGCTGTCTGTGCCTGTCCTCTCGTTGTTCATGTCGCCCGTGAAGGCCGCTGTCTTACTGCTACCCATCTACGTCATCTCCGACTTGATGGGTATTTGGCTGTATCGCAAAAACTTCAGCGCCGTGAATTTAAAAATCCTCATTCCTGCGGGCATTGGCGGCGTGTTGATTGGCTGGCTGACCGCCTCGGTGGTGTCAGACGTTGCGGTGAAGTTGTTGATGGGCTTGATGGGCATTGGGTTTTGCCTGAACACGTGGCTCAAACGTAAAACCGAACAAACACCCCGCCCAGCCAATGTGAAGAAGGGTTTGTTTTGGGGCTTGTTGGCAGGGTTCACCAGTTTCATTTCACACGCAGGCGCCCCCCCTTTTCAGGTCTACATCCTGCCGCAAAAATTACCGAAAGCGGTGTATGCCGGCACAGCCACGCTCTTGTTTACCGTCATCAACGCCGCCAAAATTTGGCCTTACCAACAGCTGCGCCCCTATACCTATGACGACTTGATGAGCGCGGCGGTGTTGATTCCGTTTGCCTTGGTGGGCACCGTGCTCGGCGCTTATTTGACGCGCAAGATCAACGACGTTTGGTTTTATAAATTCGTCCAACTCGGACTCCTGATGATCTCCATCAAACTCGTGGCTGACGCCCTCGCCACGTTCTGAGGATAAGCCAGATGCGCTCACACATCGCCATCGTCAACGTCGACAACTGCGACACCTGGACCCGCTACCGCAACGGGCTGTGCAACACCTGCGCCGCGAACTGTTGCACCATGCCCGTGGAAGTCAAGCTGCCGGACTTGGTGCGGCTGGAGCTGGTCGACCCGTTTGAAGCAGAACACGAAGAGCCCAAGCAAATCGCCAAGCGCCTGCAAAAAATGGGTGTGATCGAACACTTCAATTTCAAAAACAGCATCTTCACCCTGTCACGCCGCTCGAACGGCGATTGTCAAAACCTCGATGCCAAAACACGCCGCTGCAACGTGTACGACAAACGCCCCAACACCTGCCGACTGCACCCGCAAGTGGGGCCACGGCCTGGGTATTGCCCCTACGGGGCGGTGCGCTGACAACGCGCCTGTCAAGCCCTACCCACACGCAAGGCGTTGCAGCGCTTCTGGCTTTTTGAGCTGTAGGTGACCACGGCTGTAATCGATCAAGCCAGCCATCTTCATGTCCCGTGCCGCCATGCTGATGCTGGCTCGTCGTACGCCCAACATGTGCGCGATGTGTGCACGCGTGAGCATCAACGCATCGGGGGCACAGCGTTGGGCGCTGAGCAACAGCCAATGCGCCAAACGCTTACGAATGTCTTGGGTGTGCGACAACGCGGCCAGATTAGCCACGCTTTCATACTCGGTCCACAGGTAGCGTGCGAAGGTCAACAGGAGTGCCGCTTTGCGACGCACCAGCCGCTGCGCCAGCGAGGCATCCACCGCGTAAGCCGTGCCGGGGGATTGCGCGATGAACGTCAAACTACTTAACCCTAAATTCAAGGCCAACTGCAAATCTAGCGCACCTTCTGCACCCACCAAGCCGACCGCTAATCCTGTGTGAATGTCTTTCGGTTTTTTGCCCACAAACAAGGCGACCGAGCCACGGGTGAGAAAGTAAATGTGTGGTGTTTCAAGATGGGGGACGGCCAAGACATCGCCAGCTTTGAAACGGATGAGTTGCGCATTCCGCAACAGTAACGCTTGGTCCAAAGGCGCCAATTGCGCGATCAAACCATTAGGCAAAGAATTCACAAACCATCCCGTTTTTATCGACGAACGAGACCATCCCGTTGTCTTAAAGTGTAGGGATATTTATATATGTACGGCACAGAACTTACAGTGCGCTAGCGCACAACGCGGTGTCTGTGCAGAGGTGACGCCTAATTCAGCGCATCCAACAAATCTTGCGTGTCGCGAATGATGGGCTCTGCCAACTGCGCCAACAAATGGCCATCGCTCGCACGCTGTGCCCATCGGTTGGACGCCTCCAACACGGGATGGCTGTGCAAATAATCGGGCACCGCAAAGTCTGGCGACTCCGCCTTGAAGGCCAGCAACATGCTGAGATAGCCAGAAAAATACAAACTGAACATCAACGCATTGGCCGCTTCTTGCGTGATCTCGCGGCGACCCACGCGCTGCAAAAACAAAGCCTTGGCGGTGTCAATTGTGGGCAGCTCCTCGGCACGCAAATGAAACTCTTCGTCCAAGTTTTTGCAGGCCTTTTCCCATTGCGTTTGCGGGTCTGTGATGTCGTCTTTCATCTCGTCTGTCATTTCAATGTCTTAAGCAGCCAGCATTGTGCCTTTGCACTTTTGAGCCCCGCAGCGACACGCGTATTTGGCTTTGAGTGCATCGGTCAAAGGCTCGTCGCTGATCAACCCGTAGTTGAACGTCAGCTCTTCACCACGCCACACCTGACGACGCGTTTTGATAAACACGCGGCCTTTGATGTCGACCGGTTCGCAATTGGGTTTGCACGAGTGGTTAATCCACCGCGACGCATTGCCGCCGTACAAACCGTCAATCACACGCGTGTCGTCGATGTGAAAGTAAAACGTGTGCTCAGGGTTGCTGGGGTCGTGCGGGTGGCGACGCAATGCTTCGGCCATGGAAATGATTTCGCCCACGTACTCGATGACCGTCTCGCCTGCGGCCATGGGGCACAGGGCGAATACGCCTTGGCCGTGGACTTCGGAGCCTCGGACTTCGATGCGAATCTCAGGCATGTTTGTCACCCATGTGTTTCACGCATCGGTGTCGCGCGCGATTCGCGCGACGCTGAGCTTGAGGCCCAGCATGCCAAAAATGCGGTTCATGGTTTGCACGCTGCCATCGCTGCGCTCTTGTTCAATGTCTTGCATGGTTCGGTAAGCCACGCCTGACAGTTTGGCCATCTCAACGGTGGTGATGCGCATGGTTTTTTTGAGGTGACGGACCGCTTGCGGCAACGACCATTCGGGGTGAGCCAGCACCTCTTCAATGGCTTGTTGACGCAGGTCGAGTTGCTGCGCCAAGGTGAGGGTGTTGAAACGTTTGTCCATGCCGGCCCTTAAACCAATACAGTCAATTCTTGTGCACGCGCCAACAGGTATTGGCGCAGGTGACTGAACACCTCCGGCTCTAGCCCCATGGTTTCGCCTTCCGACGCGATGCGTTCTAAAGCGGGCACCATGGCCTTGAGCCCCTCGACCAAAGGCGCTCGGCGCAGTCGTGCTGCCCCTTTTTTACGTGACTTATTTGGATGGCTCGTCACTTGCTCGCTGAGCTCACACACGCGGTCCAGCACGCGCGCCCAGTCTGGCTGCCCCCCATCATTGCCCTCCCAACGAATGCGCCGTGCAATGCCATCGGGGTGGAGGTACATGGGGGCAAAGTCGTACAAGGGCGTGAGGGCAATATGCCCATTGAAGTCGCGTTGCACAGCGGTGTTGCGTGCGTGGTTGTCTTTGTTACCCAAGGCCAAATTCACCACATCACGTTTGATGTACTCCAACACTTCCGCTTGTGGATCGGTGCAATGGCGCATCAAGGCCGCGCACACTTGGTCATGCGTGGGCACAGACTCAAAGCCTGGCATGCCGGTCAGCGTGGCAATGCTCTCTTGGGCCAAACGCAGCACTTGCCCGTCTTGCACCACTCGGTCAAACCTTGGAATAAACAGCGCCCGCTCGCGCAGCACCAACGGCGCCTGCACGCGCAAACCCAGTTGCTGGGCAAGTGTCATGTAGGGTGCTTCGTGGCGCAGGATGCTGGCCAACTGCCGATCCGTGCCTCGCCCAAACTTGACGATGTAGTGTTGCACGGCCTGCGCGTCAGGCAGCGTGTGGTCGAGGTACAGCAAACCGTCTTTGGCGCGAGTCAGCAGCACTTTGGGCCACTCGCCCTGCACGCCCGATGAGCCCGCCACAAATAAGCCATACGACGCGAGGTATTCAGAAAACGCATCGCCACGCTGCGCCACCTCTTCGTCGGTAAAACCACGCTGCGCACCTGCATGGGCCTCTAGCCATTGAGCCGCTTCTTTGATGCGCAAATGACCAATGGGATTGCCAGCACCAGCCAACAGCAATGGCCAATCAGCTGGCACACCCGCCATGGGTGAGAGCCCGATGCGTTGCAACAGCTCTTGCCGGCCAAAGCCTTGCGGCAGCATGTCAATCAGGAACACGGGCCAGTGCCCCAGCTGCAAAGGCTCTAAGCCAACCGGCCAGCCCGCGCACAGCGCATGTGCGTCAGTCGCGCCTGCATGCGCAAAGGCCCACTCGAGCGCATAACCTGAATAAGTTTTGGCCTTCCAACCCTCAGCCTCATCGCCGCTCAGGCGAACACTGGCTACGTCATGCCATGCGCCTTGGGCGTAGAGTTGAAGCGTGCAACTTTTCATATGCACGAAATTCTACATTTATTGACCCATAAATGCATCGTTTATCACGTACTTTTTCGTGCTTTTATTCAACAGTGGCAGACTAAATTCCTTTTGACCTTCATGGAAAGCCTTACGGGTTAAGGTTTTTTTTTGCTGTGGGACTTCTGCCCCAGTTGAACCATGAAAGATTCTTGACCGTTCCTGATGGCATAGCCCAGCTTTTTATTTTTGGGGTCTTTGTAGACCAGTTCATCACCGACTAGTGGGATATGGAACTGGATTTCCAGCCAATGTGTCTGTGGATCGATCATAAAGACGTCGACGGCAGTAATCAAGCCCAACAGGGCTTCCCTTTTTTGCTCTGGCTTAAAGTTCTTGAACGAAGCGATTTTTTTCTGAAAATCGTCCAACCATTTGAAGAAGCGTCTGTCGTTCCCAATGCTTTCGACCTTGTTGGTTAAGCGCTCGATTTGAACTTCAACCTCCAGCATTTCTTTGGTCAGATTTCCCCGAATGATTGGGTACTGGGCTAAGCTGATTCTGTCCATCAAGCGATCTGTTTCAACCTTTGCCAGTGCCTCTTCGATCTTTTTGTGTGTTTTTTTCAGGCTCTTGATTTTCTGAGTCGATTCCTTGGCTTCTTCTTCTGAGCCTTTCAAAGATGTGTAGTCCTTACCCAAGATTTCGACCTTGGTCATCTCACGAAATGATCTACTTTTCGTAATCAGCTCAACAACGGTATCCCACACTAACTCATTGGTCCTTTACCCCCTGACTCGCAGCACGCAATGTATTCAGTGTTCTTTCGCAAAAAAGCCCACCACCGGGCGTGTCCTAGATTTTGTGTAAACGGTCTAATGGCAGGAAACTGCCTTCATCTTCAAAGGAAGAGAAATGACCGTAAGCAACGAACTCATAGACCGCCTGTTGGCGGATTACAAAAAACCTGAAG
>NZ_NESI01000008.1 GCF_002778325.1 Limnohabitans sp. B9-3 | reverse complement strand
GGTGACAACGTGTCGATCACTGTGAAGTTGATCCACCCCATTGCGATGGAAGAAGGCTTGCGCTTCGCTATCCGCGAAGGCGGCAAGACCGTTGGCGCTGGTGTGGTTGCCAAGATCATTGCCTAATCGAGGAATTTAAATGTCCTCGAAGCAAAAAATCCGCATCCGCCTGAAAGCGTTTGACTACAAACTGATCGACCAGTCTGCAGCTGAAATCGTTGAAACTGCCAAGCGCACCGGCGCGATTGTCAAAGGCCCTGTGCCATTGCCAACACGCATGAAGCGTTTTGACATCCTGCGTTCACCGCACGTCAACAAGACCAGCCGTGACCAGCTCGAAATCCGTACCCACCAGCGTTTGATGGACATCGTGGACCCAACTGATAAAACAGTGGACGCCTTGATGAAACTCGACCTGCCAGCGGGCGTGGACGTTGAAATCAAGTTGCAGTAAAAACTTTAGTGCAACTTTGGAGTGGGTCAAAAGCCCATTCCAGCCCCCCGCGCCAACGAGTAGTTGCTCTTGGTGCGGTTTTCGCGATATACTCGCGGGCTCTGTGCATTTTGTGCAGGGATTTATCAACCGTCTTTCACGTAAAAACGTAACTGCCAATTGAAGTGGTTGCGGTGAGAGTTTTGGAGAAAACAATGAGTCAAAGCATCCGTTTGGGATTGCTGGGCCGCAAGGTGGGCATGATGCGTCTGTTCACTGATGATGGGGATTCGATCCCTGTCACGGTGTTGGATGTGTCCAACAACCGCGTGACCCAAGTGAAAACCCAGGAAAACGACGGTTATGTGGCCTTGCAGGTCACGTTCGGCGCGCGTAAGGCATCTCGTGTCACCAAGCCTATGGCTGGTCACTTGGCCAAAGCAGGCGTTGAAGCCGGTGAAATTATTCAAGAATTCCAAGTGACTGCTGATGTCGCAGCTAAGTACGCCGCTGGCGCTACGGTGCCTGTGTCTGACGTGTTTGCTGTGGGCCAAAAGGTGGACGTGCAAGGCACAACCATCGGTAAAGGCTTCGCAGGCACGATCAAGCGTCACCACTTCAAGTCGCAGCGCGCGTCGCACGGTAACAGCCGTTCGCACAACGTGCCAGGCTCTATCGGTATGGCGCAAGACCCAGGTCGCGTGTTCCCCGGTAAGCGCATGTCGGGCCATTTGGGTACTGACACTGTGACCACACAAAACCTCGACGTGATTCGCATTGACGAAGCCCGCCAACTGTTGATGATCCGTGGCGCAGTGCCTGGCTCAGCCGGTGGTTTCGTGTCTGTGCATCCCGCTGTCAAAGCCAAAGGAGCGAACTGATGCAAGTCGAACTCCTGAACGATCAAGGTCAAGCTGCTTCGAAATACGACGCACCTGAAACCGTGTTTGGTCGCGAATACAACGAAGATCTGGTTCACCAGATCGTGGTGGCTTACCAAGCTAACGCGCGTCAAGGCACTCGTGCCCAAAAAGACCGCGAACAAGTCAAGCACTCCACCAAGAAGCCGTTCAAGCAAAAAGGTACGGGCCGCGCTCGTGCTGGTATGACGTCTTCGCCTCTGTGGCGTGGCGGCGGTCGGATTTTCCCGAACATGCCTGACGAAAACTTCACACAAAAGATCAACAAGAAGATGTACCGCGCTGGTATGGCTTCGATCTTGTCCCAGTTGGCCCGTGAAGGCCGTTTGGCTGTGGTCGAGTCTTTGACGATTGACGCTCCTAAGACCAAGCTCTTGGCTGCCAAATTCAAGGCGATGAACCTTGAGTCTGTGTTGGTCATCGCTGATCAAGTGGACGATAACTTGTACTTGGCCTCGCGCAACTTGCCCAATGTGCTGGTTGTTGAGCCACGTTACGCTGATCCGCTGTCTTTGGTTCACTACCGCAAGGTGTTGGTGACCAAGGCCGCCATGGACAAGCTCAAGGAGATGTTTGCATGAGCCACGGACAGAAAAAAACCAAATTCGACGAAGGTCGTTTGATGCAGTTGCTGGTCGCTCCCGTCGTGTCCGAAAAGGCCACCATGGTTGCTGAAAAAAGCAATGTCGTCACCTTCAAAGTGCTGCAAGACGCTGCTAAACCCGAGATCAAGGCCGCTGTGGAATTGATGTTCAAGGTTGAAGTGGAAAGCGTCAACGTGGTTAACACAAAAGGCAAGTCCAAGCGTTTTGGTAAGTCCATGGGCCGTCGCGACAACGTTCGCAAAGCTTATGTGACCCTGAAGCCTGGTCAAGAACTGAACATCTCTGGGGAGGCCGCTTAATCATGGCAGTCATCAAGATGAAACCTACGTCGCCCGGTCAGCGTGGCGTCGTCAAAGTTACCCGTGATCACCTGTACAAAGGTGACCCTTACGCGCCGCTGCTGGAACCCCAGCATCAAAAAGCCGGCCGTAACAACAACGGCCATATCACGACCCGTCATAAGGGTGGTGGTCACAAGCATCACTACCGCGTGGTGGACTTCCGTCGTACAAAAGATGGCATCCCCGCAAAAGTGGAACGCATTGAATACGATCCAAACCGTACGGCACACATCGCTTTGGTGTGTTACGCAGACGGCGAGCGTCGCTACATCATTGCGCCTCGTGGTTTGGAAGCTGGTGCAACGTTGATGAGCGGTTCGGAAGCTCCGATCCGTGCAGGCAACACATTGCCCATCCGCAACATTCCCGTGGGTTCAACCATTCACTGCATCGAGTTGCAAGTCGGTAAAGGCGCTCAAATCGCTCGCTCCGCTGGTACTTCGGCCACTTTGTTGGCGCGTGAAGGTACTTATGCTCAAGTGCGTATGCGCTCGGGTGAAGTTCGCAAGATCCATATCGATTGCCGCGCCACCATTGGTGAAGTTGCAAACGAAGAGCACAGTCTGCGCCGATTGGGCAAAGCGGGTGTCAAGCGCTGGATGGGCATTCGCCCAACCGTGCGTGGTGTCGCTATGAACCCTGTGGATCACCCACACGGCGGTGGCGAAGGTCGCACCGGCGAAGGCCGTCATGCTGTTGACCCATGGGGTAACCTGACCAAAGGTTACCGTACCCGTAACAACAAACGCACACAAGTCATGATTGTGTCGCGTCGTAAAAAGTAAGGGGTAACAAATGACTCGCTCTCTCAAAAAGGGTCCGTTTGTTGACCATCATTTGGTAGCCAAGGTCGACAAGGCCATCGCTAACAAAGACAAAAAGCCGGTGAAAACTTGGTCGCGTCGTTCTATGGTTCTGCCCGATTTCATCGGTCTGACCATCGCTGTGCACAACGGCAAACAACACATCCCTGTTTACATCACCGACCAGATGGTGGGCCATAAGCTCGGCGAATTCGCCTTGACGCGCACCTTCAAAGGTCACCCCGCGGACAAAAAAGTCCAGAAGAAATAAGGAAAGACCATGGAAACACGTGCAGTCCTTAGGGGCGTCCGTCTGTCGGTCGACAAAGGCCGTTTGGTCGCGGACATGATCCGCGGCAAAAAAGTTGACCAGGCTCTGAACATCCTGACATTTACGCAGAAAAAAGCTGCCGGCATTGTCAAGAAAGTTTTGGAATCTGCGATTGCTAACGCTGAACACAACGACGGTGCTGACATCGACGAATTGAAGGTGAAAACCATCTACGTTGAAAAAGGTGCCACGCTCAAGCGTTTCACTGCCCGCGCCAAAGGCCGCGGCAACAGTATCAGCAAGCCTACTTGTCACGTTTACGTGACAGTCGGCAACTGAAAGGTATAGGAAGATATGGGACAAAAAATCCACCCCACAGGCTTTCGCCTTGCAGTGAGCCGCAATTGGGCTAGCCGCTGGTACGCGAACAACCGTGACTTCGCTGGCATGCTGGCTGAAGACATCAAGGTTCGTGAGTACTTGAAGGCCAAGCTGAAAAACGCTTCTGTGTCTCGCGTTCTCATTGAGCGCCCCGCCAAAAGCGCCCGCATCACCATCTTCTCGGCTCGTCCAGGCGTTGTGATCGGCAAAAAAGGCGAGGACATAGAGAACCTCAAGCGCGAATTGACAGCCCGTTTGGGTGTGCCAGTTGCCGTCAACATCGAAGAAGTGCGCAAGCCTGAAATCGATGCTCAGTTGATCGCAGACAGCATCACCCAACAGCTCGAAAAACGCATCATGTTCCGTCGCGCTATGAAGCGCGCTATGCAAAACGCCATGCGTCTGGGTGCCCAAGGCATCAAGATCATGTCGGCAGGTCGTTTGAACGGCATCGAGATCGCACGTACCGAGTGGTACCGTGAAGGTCGCGTGCCACTTCACACCCTGCGTGCAGACATCGATTACGCAACTTCTGAAGCAAAAACCACCTACGGCATCATCGGTGTCAAGGTGTGGGTTTACAAGGGCGATACCTTAGGTCGTAACGATCTGCCGGCCGCCGTTGAGCCTCGCGAAGAAGAGCGTCGTCCCCGTGGTCCCCGTCGTGATGCTCGCCCTACCGGTGATCGTCCCGCACGCAGTGGCGCTCGTCGTCCTGTAGGAACCAATGCCGCACCAACGGATGGCAGCGATAAGCCCGCTGAAGCCGCTGATGCCCCATCAACTGCCGTCAAGCGCGTCCGCAAGGTTGCCGCGCCCGCAACCACTGGCACGGCTGCGGACGGTCAAGGAGAATAAGCATGCTGCAACCAGCACGCCGTAAATACCGCAAAGAACAAAAAGGCCGCAACACCGGCATCGCTACCCGTGGCAACACGGTGGCGTTCGGTGACTTCGGTCTCAAGTCAACTGATCGCGGTCGTCTAACGGCTCGTCAAATTGAGGCCGCACGTCGTGCGATCTCGCGTCACGTGAAGCGTGGCGGTCGTATCTGGATTCGCGTGTTCCCTGACAAGCCGATCTCCCAAAAGCCTGCTGAAGTGCGTATGGGTAACGGTAAAGGTAACCCCGAGTACTACGTGGCTGAAATCCAACCCGGTAAGGTTCTCTACGAAATCGTAGGCGTTCCAGAAGAGTTGGCCCGTGAAGCCTTCCGTTTGGCCGCTGCAAAGTTGCCCTTGCGTACCACATTCGTGGCTCGCATGATCGGCCAGTAATTCAGGAGAGATAAGAAATGAAAGCTGCTGAACTGCGCCAAAAAGACGTTGCTGGCATCGAAGCCGAAGTCAAAGAGCTGCAAAAGGCCCATTTTGGTCTGCGCATGCAAAAAGGCACGCAACAACTCAATAACACGTCACAACTGCGTTCTACACGTCGCAGTATTGCCCGTGCTAAAACAATTCTTGCTGAAAAGCAAGCCGCTGCAACACCGGAAGCTTAAGGAGCAAACATGACGGAAGCTAAAAAATCCCTCAAACGCACCTTGATCGGCAAGGTGGTCAGTGACAAACGTGCTAAAACCGTGACCGTGCTGGTCGAGCGTCGTGTGAAACACGCGCTCTACGGCAAGATCGTGGCTAAGTCGAGCAAATATCACGCTCACGACGAAACAGGTGAATATCACTTGGGCGACGTGATCGAGATTACCGAAAGCAAGCCAATTTCGAAGACCAAAAACTGGGTTGCGACCCGTTTGGTCGAGAAGGCCGCTGCGGTTTAAAGCTTTTAGGACCTCGGTCCTGCAAAGTCCTGAAAAACGACCCACAATGTGGGTCGTTTTTCTTTTTGTAATGTTCATTTTTAGGAGCCACCATGATCAAAGTCGGAGACACACTTCCCCAAACTACGCTGATGGAATATTCAGAAGTTGAGGGCGAAGGTTGCAGCATCGGTCCAAATGCCGTTGATGTGGGCAAATCCAGCGCCGGTAAAACCATCGCTTTATTTGCATTGCCAGGCGCATTTACACCAACTTGCTCCGCCAAGCACGTTCCAGGCTATGTTGAGAACTTTGAAGCCTTCAAAGCGGCTGGCGTGGATGAAATCTGGTGTCTGAGCGTGAACGACGCCTTCGTGATGGGCGCTTGGGCGCGTGACCAAAAAGTTGGCGGCAAAGTACGTATGCTGGCCGATGGCAGCGCTGATTTTGCCAAGGCAACAGGTTTGACCCTTGATTTGACAGCGCGTGGCATGGGCTTACGCAGCAACCGTTACTCCATGTTGGTCAAAGATGGCAAGGTCGTGGCGTTGAACAACGAAGGACCTGGTAAATTCGAAATCAGCGACGCCGCCACATTGCTGGCACAAGCGAAGGGCTGAAAAGTCTAGCTCAAGGAAACAGCAAGACATTTAGGCTAACTGATTCAAAAGAAAGCCGCGCTTAAAGCGCGGCTTTTTTATGGATGTCGGCGTTGTGTAGTCAAGTGAGATTGACCAAACGATAAACCAAATAAGCACAGCAACACAGCACGAACAAAGCACCACAGCGGGTAGCGGTGTTGTCTATTGAAGGGATCGTCTCCAAAGGTAAAGATTTATCACCCTTGATCATGGGAACGATCAAATCTTCATGTTTGAAAAATTTATAAAACAACACCGACACAACATGCAAGCCGATTAACAGAAGCAACAAGACTTGACCAATTTCCGTGTGGTATTGCGTGGCCCATCCCACCCACTTGCCCGAGATCAACGCAGTCCATGGGCCAGCTGATGCAATTTCGTTATCACTGCAAAAGCCGGTGACGACTTGTAACAAGACGACGAAAATTAATGCAAGCACAGAGAGCGCACCAAGAGGGTTGTGGCCAACGGCAGGTTCATTGCGATGAGAACGTCGCGTCTTCAGGTAATGCATCAATCGACGAGGTGTCGGCACAAAGTGTGTAAAGCGTGACCAATAACCACCGACAAAACCCCAAATAAGACGGAAAAAAATCAGCGTCAATAGAGCGTAGCCAAAAAAGAAGTGGAAACGCATCAAATCCTCACCCTCATCGCCTGTGATGTACATACCGGCGATAAGTAAGAGAAGGGCCAGATGAAAAACCCGCGTGGGCAAATCCCAAATTCGAACAGCTTCTAAACGTGGGGGTTTTGACATGGCAGACCTTTGTCATCAAAAAAGACAGCGACACATAAAGTACGTAAACTCGGCGTCGCAAGAATTCATTCTAATTTTTTAAATCTACGAAGGAACGACTCCCATGAAAAAAATGCTTTTGACCTTGATCGCTGTCAGCTGTGCGGCGCTCAGTGTTCCAGCTGTGGCTCAATTTGCCAAAGCAGAAGATGCCATCAAGTACCGCAAAGCTAGCTTCACGGTGATGGCTGCCCATTTTGGCCGCTTGGGTGCCATGGCACAAGGCAAAGCCCCGTTTGATGCACAAGCTGCTGCGGCGAATGCTGACATCGTGGCCAGCATGGCCAAGTTGCCTTGGGCGGCTTATGGCGAGGGTACTGATCAAGGCGACACAAAAGCGAAGCCTGAAATTTGGACGCAAGCCGCCAAATTCAAAGAAGCTGCCGATAAATTACAAAGCGAGTCGGTCAAATTAGCCGCAGCAGCTAAGACTGGCAGAGAGGATGCCTTCAAAGCAGCCTTCAATGCGACAGCAGGTACCTGCAAGTCGTGCCACGACGACTTTAGAAGCAAATAAATTCATGCGTCTGAGTTAAAACTCATCGCAGAAATGCAATCAAGAAATCGGGGCACTGTTCTTTGAACGTGCCCCGATTTCACGTTGACGTTAAGACGTAAATTAAATCACTTGCTGATGTCGCAAAGCCGCAATGGCCGACGCATCCAAATTCAGCACCTCTTCCAGAACTTCGTCGGTATGCTGACCCAACGTAGGAGGTGTGATGTCTTGACGGACGGGCGTCACGCTCAGCTTCATCGGGCTGGCGACCAATTCAACAGAGCCAGCCAATGGATGTGCCCAGGTACACACCATGTCTCGGGCTTGGATATGCGGATCGGCAAATACTTCAGCCAGGTTGTTGATCGCGCCACAGGGTACTTTGGCAGCCTCTAACGCTTCAAGCCAATCTGATTTACTGCGGGACAGCATCACAGTTTCCAGAATCGGTACCAAAACGGCGCGATGACGCACGCGGTCTGCATTTTTGACAAACCGTGGATCAATCGCCAAGTCAGGGCGGTTTGCAACAGCGCAGAATTTTGCATACTGGCCATCGTTTCCAACCGCCAAGATCAGATGGTCTTTGGTGCCGTCGGGCATGGGGGCGACTTCAAACACTTGGTAGGGCACGATGTTTTGATGCGCGTTGCCAGCCCGACCGGGCACCTTGCCCTCTTTTTTACCTGAGACCAAATAATTGGCGCCTAAGTTGGCAAGCATGGCAACTTGGGTGTCAAGCAAGGCCATGTCCACTTGTTGGCCTTGGCCGGTTTTTTCAGCGTGGCGCAACGCGGCCAATATAGCCACGGTGGCGTACATGCCCGTGAACAAATCGGCCACAGCGACCCCCACTTTTTGTGGACCGCCACCCAAGTCATCGCGTTCGCCCGTGATGCTCATCAAACCGCCAATGCCCTGTACCGCGTAGTCGTAGCCGGCACGTTCGCGGTAAGGGCCAGTTTGGCCAAATCCCGTCACGCTGCAGTACACCAAACTGGGGTTGAGGGCGATGAGGCTGTTGTAGTCCAAGCCGTAGCGAGCCATGTCGCCGACTTTGAAGTTTTCAATGAACACATGGCACGACTTCACCAACTCACGAATCAGCGCTTGCCCTTGGGGCGTGGCAATGTCGCAGGTCACTGAGCGCTTGTTGCGGTTAGCGCCGAGGTAATAAGCTGCATCGCGTGTGTCGGTGCCGTTCACGTCTTTTAAAAAGGGCGGGCCCCAGCTTCGGGTGTCATCGCCCGCGCCTGGACGTTCAATTTTGATGACGTCTGCGCCGAGGTCTGCCAAGGTTTGGGTGCACCAAGGCCCTGCTAAGACGCGTGATAAATCTAGGATGCGGATGCCGTCGAGTGAGTTCATAGACCGAATTGTCTGATAAGTGACACCTCACAGCCGACATGCAAGTGACACCCTGTCGCTGCGCATGCCCTTCATGCGCATGAGACCGATAATGAACCGCATGAGAAAAATGTGGAAATTCGTGGTGTTCAGTGCGTTCGTGACAAGTTGGCTCGGTTGCACGCCGGCTTTGAATTGGCGTGACGTGCGTTTTGACGACGGCATTGTCAACGTGCTCATGCCTTGCAAGCCTGACACAGGCCAGCGCGATGTCACTTTGAAATCGGGGCCGCGAGATGTGGTGGCAAGTTTGCAAATGCGTGGCTGCGAAGCGAGTGATATGCAATTCACCTTGGGACAAATGACGCTCCCTGCAGACATCACGCCCGCAGAAGCCATGGCCGCATGGCGCTTGGCCAGTTTGGCGCCTTTGGGTGCTGCCGCCGCAGAAGTGCCCGAACAAACATGGACCCTGCGTGGGGCAGACGCGCTGCCTATTCCGGTGCAAACTGTGGTCAAGACCGAGTCACACCATGTGCAATGGGTGTGGTTTGTGCGTGACGGCAAGGTGTATCAAGCCGCCGTTTACGGCAAGCCGCAGGCCTCAAAGTTGGGTGCCGTGGCCGATGAATACTTCTCAGGAATCAAACTGCCATGACCAACGATTTGTTGCCGCGTCGCACCGCTGTGTGGGTCTTTGTGGCCTTCGCCAGCGCCTACTTTTTATCTGCTTTGCTAAGGGCCATAACTGCCACGTTGTCACCCACCTTGTCGGCAGAGTTTGGTCTTCAAGCACGTGATTTGGGCTTGTTGGCAGGGGGCTATTTTTTAGGCTTTTCGTTGACGCAATTGCCGATGGGACGATGGCTCGACAGCCATGGGCCTAAAAAAGTCGTGTTGAGTTTCTTAGGCGTGGCTGTTCTGGGAAGCTTGGCCTTTGCGTGGGCCGATGGTTTTATGGGTTTGCTGTTGTCCCGCGTACTCATTGGCGTGGGCGTGAGCGCCTGTTTGATGGCGCCGTTGACGGGATACCGGCGTTGGTTGGTACAGGACAACCAGCAACGCGCCAACTCTTGGATGCTGATGACGGGCTCATTTGGCATGTTGGCGTCTACGTTGCCGGTGCAGTGGTTGCTGCCTGTCGTGGGTTGGCGCTGGATTTTTGTAGGCTTGGCCTTGCTGGTGTTACTGTCGATGGCGTTGATGGCGTGGCGTGTCCCGCGTTGGCGTCTGCCTGAACCTGCGATCGACGCGTCAACAGCACCAGCGGTTGCGGCCAAGGAGGGCATCTTGGCCAGCTATGCCCAAGTTTGGCGACACCCCTACTTTCGCAGCCTGACACCGATGGGTTTTTTCAACTACGGCGGCTTGATTGCGATGCAAACGCTGTGGGCTGGGCCTTGGATGGTCAAGGTGGCGGGTTACAGCGCCTTGGAAGCGGCCACGGGTTTGTTTTGGATCAACGTTTGCATGCTGTTCACGTTTTTGGTCTGGGGCCTCGTGACGCCGTCGCTGTATGCGCGTGGTTTGAATGCGAACAAGCTGATGACGTGGGGCGTGCCCCTGAATTTCTTGGTTCAAATTTACATCGTGGCCGCAGGCGTTGATGCGGGCGCGCTGTCTTGGGCGCTGTTTTGCATCAGCAGCTCTTTTGTCTCATTGGCTCAGCCTGCGGTGGGCATGGCGTTTGCACCTGCCGTAGCTGGACGCGCGTTGTCTGCCTACAACTTGGTGTTGTTCTTGGGCGTGTTTGTGGTGCAGTGGGGCATGGGCCTGATGATCGATGGCTTTCGGGACGCAGGCTATGCTGAGCCCATCGCGTTTCGGGCTGCCATGGCTGTCTTCTTGGCCAGTTGCTTGCTGTCTTATGGCTATTTTTTAAAGCACAAATTAGACGCTTGATAATGCAGGACTAGACTTTCTAAACGTGCGCCCGCAGACCTTATGACCCAACGCATTCTGATCATCGCCCATGCACCTTTGGCAAGCGCCTTGCGCGACTGTGCCTTGCATGTGTACCCCGAGTGCGCGGCGACCTTGATCGCACTGGATGTGTTGCCCAACGCGCAGCCGGAAGACACCTTGGCGCAAGCACTCCAAGCCTTGGGCGATGCGCAAGGCGAAGGCCTGTTGGTGCTGACCGATATCTTTGGCGGAACCCCCGCCAATGTGGCCCAAAAGCTGGTCACTCACCATGGCAACGCCAAGCTCATTGCAGGTGTCAATTTGCCTATGCTTTACAGGGCGGTGTGCTACCGCCATGAATCTTTAGAAGCATTGGTCACGCGCGCCCTGGTAGGCGGCACCCAAGGTGTGATGCAAGTGGGCATCACGGCTCCTCAAAATCAAAACCGTCGAATCCATGATCAAAACCACCACGACCATCATCAATAAATTGGGCCTGCATGCCCGTGCCTCAGCCAAGCTCACCAAACTCGCGGGTAGTTTTTCATGCGAAGTCTGGATCAGCAAGGGCGAGCGCCGCGTGAATGCCAAAAGCATCATGGGCGTCATGATGCTGGCTGCTGGCATTGGCAGCGAAGTCGAACTTGAGACGGATGGCACCCAAGAGCAAGAAGCCATGAGCGGATTGTTGGCCTTGATCAACGACAAGTTCGGCGAAGGCGAGTAAGCGACGCCATGACCTTCTCCATCCACGGTCTTGCAGTTGCGCGCGGCATTGCCATTGGGCGTGCGGTGCTGGTGGCATCCAGTCGCGTGGATGTGGCCCACTATTTCATTGAAGAAGCGCAGATTCCAGCGGAGTTGCTTCGCTTGGCGCAAGCCCGTGATGCGGTGTTGTATGAGTTGCAGCAGCTGCATGACACATTGCCCAAAGATTCGCCCCCCGAGCTAGCTGCAATTCTTGAGGTGCATTTGATGCTCTTACAAGACGAAATGCTGGCCGATGGCGTGAGCCAATGGGTCAAAGACCGGCTCTACAACGCCGAGTGGGCGTTGGCATCGCAGCTCGACGTCGTGGCCCGTCAGTTTGACGAGATGGATGATGTGTATTTGCGCGAGCGCAAGGGCGATTTGGAGCAAGTGGTTGAGCGCATGTTGCGTCACATCAAGGGCGTGCCGCATGTGGTGCCTCAAGCGTCACCAAAGCGTGCCGCCTCGGCTCGCCAACAAGACTTGCAGCTCGATGACGACTTGGATGTGCCTTTGGTGCTGGTGGCGCACGATTTGTCGCCAGCCGACATGTTGCAATTCAAGCAAAGCGTGTTCACTGGCTTTGTGACCGATGTGGGTGGTAAGACCTCGCACACCGCCATCGTGGCGCGTAGTTTGGACATTCCTGCGGTGGTCGGTGCACGCACGGCCAGTCAGTTGGTGCGGCAGGACGACTGGATCATCATTGATGGTGACGCGGGTGTCGTGATCGTCAACCCGTCCTCCATCATCTTGGCGGAATACGGCTTCAAAAAGCGTCAAACCGAATTAGAGCGCGAACGACTTTCGCGTTTGCGTCACACGCCCGCCGTGACGATGGACGATCAACGCGTGGAGCTGTTGGCCAACATTGAAATGCCTGAAGATGCCCCTGCCGCCTTGGCCGTGGGCGCGGTGGGTGTGGGCTTGTTTCGCAGTGAGTTTTTGTTCATGGGACGCGTGGGGGCCTTACCCGACGAGGAAGAACAGTTTCAGGCCTACCGCCGAGCCGTAGAAGGCATGCAAGGTTTGCCCGTGACCATTCGCACCGTGGACATTGGCGCCGACAAACCCTTGGAGCGTGCACACAAAGAAGACACACACTTGAACCCAGCCTTGGGGCTGCGTGCCATCCGCTGGAGCTTGGCTGACCCGGCCATGTTTTTAACGCAGTTGCGCGCGATTTTGCGCGCGGCGGCTTTTGGTCAAGTGAATTTGCTGATCCCAATGCTGGCGCATGCACGCGAGATCAAACAAACCTTTGCCTTGCTGGACCAAGCGCGCGCGCAATTGGATGCCCGAGGTGTGGCATTTGGCCTTCTCAAGGTAGGCGCGATGATCGAAATTCCGGCTGCCGCGTTGAGTGTGAAGATGTTCTTGCGCCACTTCGACTTTTTGTCCATAGGCACGAACGACTTGATTCAATATACCTTGGCCATCGACCGCGCAGACGAGTCGGTGGCGCATTTGTATGACCCCTTGCACCCAGCTGTGCTTCACTTGGTGGCAGGCACCATTGCCGAATGTCGCGCCCAAGGCAAGGGCGTGAGTGTGTGCGGCGAGATGGCGGGTGACCCGGCGCTTACAAGGCTGTTGCTGGGTTTGGGCTTGAGGAGCTTTTCCATGCACCCCACACAAATCTTGGCGGTCAAGCAAGAGGTGTTGAGGGCCGATGCCTCGCGTTTGCAAGGCTGGGCGCAACAGGTCATGGCCAGCGATGAGCCGGCTGAGTTGATGGGCGTTTAAGCTTTAGAAGCTTCCGATGCGGCATGGGCTTGTTGGTCCGCGTGGTAGCTTGATCGAACCATGGCACCGACAGCAGCGTGGCTGAAACCCATCTCATAAGCCTTCTCTTCAAACATCTTGAAGGTGTCGGGATGCACGTAGCGACGCACAGGAATGTGGCTGGTGCTAGGTGCTAAGTACTGGCCGATGGTGAGCATGTCGATGTTGTGCGCACGCATGTCTTGCATGACTTGCAAAATTTCTTCATCCGTTTCGCCTAAGCCCACCATCAAGCCACTTTTGGTGGGCACGTTGGGATGGAGCGCTTTGAATTTTTTGAGCAAGTTCAAGCTGAAGGCGTAATCGCTGCCGGGGCGTGCTTCTTTGTAGAGGCGTGGCACGGTTTCCATGTTGTGGTTCATCACATCGGGCGGCGCGGCTTTCAAAATCTCAAGAGCGCGGTCGTCGCGGCCGCGGAAGTCGGGCACCAAAATTTCGATTTGTGTTTGAGGTGACAACTCGCGTGTGCGGCGGATGCAGTCCACAAAGTGTTGGCTGCCACCGTCACGCAAATCGTCGCGGTCCACGCTGGTGATGACCACGTATTTCAGCTTCAACTCGGCGATGGTTTTGGCCAAGTTTTCAGGTTCGTTCACGTCGAGCGGATCAGGCCGGCCGTGGCCGACATCGCAGAAGGGGCAGCGGCGTGTGCATTTGTCGCCCATGATCATGAAGGTGGCGGTCCCTTTGCCGAAGCATTCACCAATGTTGGGGCAGCTCGCTTCTTCGCACACGGTCACCAATTTGTTGGCGCGCAACACGTCTTTGATTTCATAGAAACGCGTAGTAGGCGAGCCAGCTTTGACGCGGATCCAGTCGGGCTTTTTCAGCACTTCGCCTTGCTCGACTTTGACCGGAATTCGTGAAAGTTTGGCGGCGGCTTTTTGTTTGGCCAACGGGTTGTAGTTTTCGACGGTTTGCACGTCGCGCACGACGAGATTGTCAGGGGTGGACATAAGAATAGAGCCTGTGTTGGAGGCCTTGTGGGTTCAGGGCGTCAGATAGGTGACGAGCTTTTGGCTCAAAACATCAGCGGCGTCTTGCCAGCTGACCGATACACCGATTGTAGAAAGGTCGACGGTTTGCAGGCCTTGGTAGCCACAGGGGTTGATGCGTTGAAAGGGCGATAGGTCCATGGCCACATTGAGCGCAAGGCCGTGGTACGTGCAGTGGCGGCTGACTTTGATGCCCAAGGCTGCAATCTTGCCGAGTCCGGTGAAGTCGGGTGTTTTGTTGCCGTCTTTTTGCGGACGTTGCGTCAGCATGGCGTGGCTGTGCGGGTCGTCTAGGCGAACATAAATCCCCGGCGCGCCTGACACGCGATGGCCTGTGACGCCAAAGTGCAGCAGGGTGCGAATGAGGGCTTCTTCTACGCGGTGCACATATTCTTTGACGTAATAGCCCGCGTGCTGCAAGTTCACCAGCGGATAGGCCACCACTTGGCCCGGGCCGTGGAATGTGACTTGCCCCCCTCGATTGGTAGCAATCACGGGAATGTTGCCTGGGGCGAGCAGGTGGTCGGCACGACCCGCCAGGCCTTGGGTGAACGTGGGCGGGTGTTCGCATATCCAGAGCGCGTCAGGCGTGTCAGCGTTTCGCTCTGCGGTCCATGTTTGCATGGCTTCGTACGTGGGCAAGTAGTCCACCAAGCCCAAGTTGTGAACGTGCATGGTGCGTTAAAGGACGACTTTGACCATGGTGTGAGTCGACAGTGCGCTGTACAAACCATCGAGCTGTTCGCGACTAGTGGCGGTCACGGTGATGGTGACGCCCAAGTATTTGCCGCCAGAGCTGGCGCGTAGTTCAATCAGTGCAGCATCAAAAAACGGGTCGAACATTCGTGCGACCTGCGTGACGGTGTGCACGAAGTCCTCATGTGCGAGCCCCATCACTTTGATGGGAAATGCACTGGGGTACTCAATGAGCGAGTCTTTGCGTGCGGCCGCGTTGGCTGCAGGATCTTGGGGAGGGTGAATGGATGCACTCATGAGTAAGCTAAGCCTGTGAGGGTGCGAAGGGCAGTGTTGAGATGGCTTTCAGTATGCATGACAGAACCTTAAGGGTGGAGAAATCGGCATCTTCCTAAAAGCGCAGACTGTCGTACGAACTGAAATGCAAGGTTTTATGTGAGATTTATAAGGGCTTTGATGCCGTGCGGGCAAAGCCAAGGGGTTTCTACGTATAATAATGGGCTGTGCTGATTTAAGTTTCGTAACTTCGGTGTAATTTGGGATGAATAAAATCTCGGCTGAGCTTGAAGGTGAGGCTCTTGAGTCTGAATTCAAGCCCTTGACGCCTCAAGAGGCGCAAGTCTGGCGAGCAAAGAATTCAACCACGTCACCGTGGCGAATTTTGACCATGCAAGTCGTGGTGGCTGTTGTGTCGGCTGCCATTGTCGGGTTGGTCACTGATCGCCCTGCATGGGCTTGGTCGATGGCGTGGGGTGGTTTTTCTGTGATTCTTCCAGCGTTTTTGTTTTCAAGGGCGTTGGTGAGGCAGATGAGATTGGTTTCATCCAAGGCTGCTGTGCTGAGCTTCTTTGTTTGGGAGCTAGTCAAGGTTGTCTTGACTGTGGCGCTTCTTTGTGTGGCGCCCAACGTGATTTCAGGGTTAAGTTGGCTGGCGCTGATTGCTGGCTTTGTGTTGACGTTAAAAATGTATTGGTTGGGGTGGTATTGGTCAGCAATACGCAGTCGATCGGTATAAAAGTTTTAAATTGAAATGGTGAACTATGTCTGCTGAAAACGCTGGAGCGCACGCTCCGACGGCTGGAGAGTACATCCAGCATCATTTGCAACATTTGCAAAAAAACTTTGCATTTGAGAACGTGAAGCAAGAGGGTGTTGTTGACTTTTCGCTTTACAACTTCGACTCGATGGTTTTCTCCGTTGTGTTGGGTTTGTTGGGTTGCTTGGTCATGTGGGCTGCGGCTCGCAAGGCCACCTCAGGCGTTCCAGGCCGTTGCCAGGCTGCCGTTGAAATGCTTTTTGAGTTGGTTGAGAACCAAGCCAAAGGTGTGATTCACAACGAAAAAAGCCGTAAGTTAATTTCTCCCTTAGCGCTCACGGTGTTTGTTTGGATTTTCCTGATGAACGCCATGGACATGTTGCCCTTGGATTTGATTCCGCAAATTTGGCACACGGCTGGTCCTGCTTTGGGGTTCAAAGACTACATGCGTGTTGTGCCTACTGCTGACTTGTCCACGACTTTGGGTTTGTCAACGTCTGTTTTGTTGATCTGTTTGTTCTACAACATCAAGATCAAAGGTTTGGGTGGTTGGGCGCACGAATTGGTTGCTGCGCCTTTTGGTGACCACTGGGCGCTGTATCCGATTAATTTCTTGATGCAGATGATTGAATACATTGCAAAAACCGTGTCGCATGGCATGCGGTTGTTCGGCAATATGTTTGCGGGTGAATTGGTGTTCATGTTGATTGCCCTGATGGGTGGCGGCTGGGCGCTGTCGGCAACTGGTGTTGGTTTGGCTGTGGGCCACGTCATCACTGGCACGATTTGGACCTTGTTCCATATCTTGGTGATCACCCTGCAAGCCTTCATCTTTATGATGTTGACGTTGATCTACACAGGTCAAGCGCACGACGCACATTGATGTAATTTTTTCAGTTTTCGTTTTTTCTTTTCAAAACTTTAGGAGCTTTTCATGGAAAACATTCTCGGCCTCGTGGCATTGGCTTGCGGTTTGATCGTTGGTTTGGGCGCAGTTGGCGCTTCAATCGGTATTGGTTTGATGGGTGGCAAGTTCCTCGAGTCTTCCGCACGTCAGCCTGAGTTGATGAATGAATTGCAAGCCAAAATGTTCATTTTGGCTGGTTTGATCGACGCTGCGTTCTTGATCGGTGTGGCTATCGCTTTGCTGTTCGCGTTCGCAAACCCCTTCGTTCTGAAGTAATTTGAGCCCCCTTCACGTAAAAGAAGGACTTGAATCGTGAACATTAACGCAACCCTGTTCCTGCAGGCCATTGTTTTTGCAATCTTGGTTTGGTTCACGATGAAATTCGTGTGGCCTCCCATTGCTGCTGCTCTTGATGAGCGCACGGCAAAGATTGCACATGGTTTGGCTGCTGCAGAACATGCCAAAATTGAACTCTCCAATGCGCACAAAGAAGTGGAATTGAAGCTGGCTGCAAGCCGGAACGAATCCACGACGCTGTTAGCTGATGCAGAGCGCCGCGCCCAGCATTTGATCGACGAAGCCAAGGTTCGCGCCTCGGAAGAAGCGAAACGAATTGTGGCTGCCGCTCATGTAGAAGCAGCACAAGAAGCCGTGAAAGCCCGTGAAGCCTTGCGTGAGCAAGTTGCTGCGCTGGCTGTCAAAGGCGCTGAGCAGATCCTCCGCAAGGAAGTCAATGCCAGCGTCCACGCCGACTTGTTGGGCCGCTTGAAGACAGAGCTGTAAGAGGAAAATATGGCTGAACTCGCCACCATTGCCCGACCTTACGCTGAAGCTTTGTTCCAAGCATCCAAAGCCGACCTAAGCGCTACTGCTGCATGGTTGGAAGAACTCGCTCTCATTGCAAGCAATGCGCAATTGATGCAATTTGCTGACAACCCAAAAGTCACTTCTGAACAAGTGTTCGGTTTGATTCTGGGTGTGGTGAAAGCGAAGTTGTCGCCTGCCGCACAAAACTTTTTGCACGCCGTGATCGACAACGGACGATTGAGTGCATTGCCCGAAATGGCTGCTCAATTCCGCCAGCGCGTGAATGCACAAAGTGGTACGTCAGACGCCTTGGTTTACAGCGCGTTTGACATTGACGCAGCGGCTTTGGCCGATGTGACCGAATTGCTGCAAAAACGTTTTGGCCGAAAGCTCAACGTTTCTGTGACGCTTCAGCCTGAGCTGATTGGCGGCATTCGCGTGGTGGTGGGTGACCTCGTGCTCGACACGTCGGTCAAAGCCCGTTTGGATCAAATGAAAGTTGCGCTAACTGCCTAAGCCTATGGCTTGAAAGCAGTTGGCCCTTACAAGAAAGAAGGAAAGAGTCATGCAACTCAATCCAGCAGAAATCTCTGAGCTGATTAAGACTCGTATCGAAGGTTTGGGCACCGATGCCAACGTTCGCAACCAAGGCACCGTTCTTTCGGTGACCGACGGTATCGTTCGCGTGCACGGTCTCTCTGACGCGATGCAAGGCGAAATGTTGGAATTCCCCAACAACACATTCGGTCTGGCCCTGAACCTCGAGCGTGACTCGGTCGGCGCCGTGATCTTGGGTGAGTATGAGCACATCTCCGAAGGCGACATTGTCAAATGTACAGGTCGTATTTTGGAAGTGCCCGTCGGCCCTGAATTGATCGGTCGCGTTGTCAATGCCTTGGGTCAGCCCATTGATGGCAAAGGTCCGATCAACGCCAAGTTGACTGACGTGATCGAGAAAGTTGCGCCAGGCGTGATTGCTCGCGAATCCGTGAGCCAGCCGATGCAAACCGGTTTGAAGTCCATTGACTCCATGGTTCCCGTGGGCCGTGGTCAGCGCGAGTTGATCATTGGTGACCGTCAGACAGGTAAAACTGCTGTCGCGATCGACGCCATCATCAACCAAAAAGGTCAGAACATGACCTGCGTTTACGTCGCGATTGGTCAAAAAGCCTCGTCGATCAAAAACGTGGTGCGCGCTTTGGAACAAGCTGGCGCAATGGAATACACCATCGTGGTGGCAGCTTCTGCCTCTGAATCTGCAGCGATGCAGTACGTGTCTGCCTACTCAGGTTGCACGATGGGCGAATACTTCCGTGACCGTGGCGAAGACGCTTTGATCGTGTATGACGATCTGTCTAAGCAAGCTGTGGCTTACCGTCAAGTGTCTTTGCTGTTGCGTCGCCCACCAGGCCGCGAAGCTTACCCTGGCGACGTGTTCTATCTCCACAGCCGTTTGCTCGAGCGTGCTGCCCGCGTGAACGCCGACTACGTCGAAGCCTTCACCAAAGGCGCTGTCAAAGGCAAAACAGGTTCATTGACCGCTTTGCCAATCATTGAAACCCAAGCTGGTGACGTGTCTGCTTTCGTACCAACTAACGTGATTTCGATCACTGACGGTCAGATCTTCTTGGAAACCTCATTGTTCAACGCTGGTATCCGTCCTGCGATCAACGCCGGTATCTCGGTGTCTCGTGTGGGTGGTGCAGCTCAAACAAAATTGATCAAGAACTTGTCCGGTGGTATCCGTACCGACTTGGCACAGTACCGTGAATTGGCTGCGTTTGCTCAGTTCGCTTCTGACCTCGACGAAGCCACACGTAAACAACTCGACCGCGGTGCTCGCGTGACCGAATTGCTCAAACAAGCTCAGTACAGCCCACAAACCATCAGCTTGATGGGCGCGACTCTGTTTGCTGTCAACAAGGGTTACCTCGACGACATCGACGTCAAGCAAGTTTTGAGCTTTGAACATGGCTTGCATGCTTTCCTCAAGGACAAGCACGCTGCATTGTTGGCCAAATTAGAAGCCGACAAAGCCATGGACAAAGATGCCGAGGCCGACATGAATGCCGCTATCGCAGCATTCAAGAAAACCTTTGCTTAATTCCTACCTGACCACACAAGGAGCCTCTTATGGCAGCAGGTAAGGAAATTCGCGGCAAGATCAAATCGGTGGAAAACACCAAGAAGATCACCAAAGCCATGGAAATGGTGGCCGCGTCAAAAATGCGCAAAGCGCAGGAGCGCATGCGCGCTGCGCGTCCGTACAGCGAGAAAATTCGCCATGTGGCGGCTAACCTTGGCAAAGCCAACCCTGAATACGTTCATCCCTTCATGGTTTTGAACGACGCTAAAGGTGCTGGTTACGTTGTGGTGACGACCGACAAAGGTTTGTGCGGCGGTCTGAACACCAACGTCTTGCGTCTCTTGTCTCACAAGTTGCGCGATATGCAAGCTGAAGGCATGACGGCGCAAGCTGTGGCCATCGGTAACAAAGGTATGGGCTTTTTGAACCGTTCAGGTGTCAAAGTGGTGTCGCATGCGACGCAACTTGGCGATACGCCGCACTTGGACAAGTTGATTGGTCCCGTGAAGGTTTTGCTCGACGCGTATGCGAAGGGTGAAATCAATGCGGTGTATTTGTGCTTCACACGTTTCATCAACACGATGAAACAAGAGGCCGTGGTCGAGAAGCTGTTGCCCTTGTCGGCAAACTTGCTCAAAACCAACGAAGTACACAGCACGTGGGACTACATCTACGAACCCGAGCCGCATGTCGTCATTGACGATTTGTTGATCCGTTACGTGGAAGCCTTGGTCTATCAAGCCGTGGCTGAAAGTATGGCGTCCGAGCAATCGGCACGCATGGTGGCGATGAAGTCCGCGACCGACAACGCTGGGAACGTGATCAACGAACTCAAACTGGTTTACAACAAGACGCGTCAAGCTGCGATTACGAAAGAACTTTCGGAAATCGTTGCCGGTGCGGCTGCTGTCTGATTTTAATTTTTGGAGCAAAAAATATGGCTCATGAGACCACCCACACGAACGCTGGCGTTCAGGGCAAGATTGTTCAATGTATTGGCGCCGTGGTGGACGTCGAGTTTCCACGCAACCAAATGCCTAAGGTGTATGACGCACTGAAGCTTGAGGGTACTGCCCTCACGCTCGAAGTGCAGCAGCAACTCGGTGACGGCATCGTCCGTACCATCGCGTTGGGCACTTCCGACGGTTTGCGTCGTGGTTTGATGGTGACGAATACTGGCGCGGCGATCACCGTTCCCGTCGGTAAAGCCACCCTCGGCCGCATCATGGACGTGTTGGGTAACCCCATCGACGAACGTGGTCCTGTCGACTTGGCACAAACTGCCTCAATTCACCGCAAAGCCCCTGCCTATGACGAACTCAGCCCTTCGCAAGAATTGCTCGAGACCGGCATCAAAGTGATTGACTTGGTCTGCCCATTCGCCAAGGGCGGTAAGGTTGGCTTGTTCGGTGGCGCGGGTGTGGGCAAGACCGTGAACATGATGGAGTTGATCAACAACATCGCTAAAGCGCACAGCGGCTTGTCCGTGTTCGCTGGTGTGGGTGAACGTACCCGTGAAGGTAACGACTTCTACCACGAGATGGCTGACTCTGGCGTTGTGAACCTCGAGAAACTCGAAGAGTCCAAAGTTGCCATGGTTTACGGTCAGATGAACGAGCCTCCAGGCAACCGTTTGCGCGTGGCCTTGACGGGTTTGACCATCGCTGAGTCATTCCGTGACGAAGGCAAAGACGTCTTGTTCTTCGTGGACAACATCTATCGCTACACCTTGGCCGGTACCGAAGTGTCCGCTTTGTTGGGTCGTATGCCTTCTGCTGTGGGTTACCAACCTACATTGGCCGAAGAAATGGGCCGCTTGCAAGAGCGTATTACGTCGACCAAAGTGGGTTCTATCACTTCCATCCAAGCCGTTTACGTGCCTGCCGATGACTTGACCGACCCATCGCCAGCGACCACTTTTGCTCACTTGGACTCCACCGTTGTGTTGTCTCGTGACATCGCTTCATTGGGTATCTACCCAGCTGTGGATCCATTGGACTCCACCAGCCGTCAGTTGGACCCCTTGGTTGTGGGCGAAGAGCACTACGCCACAGCTCGTGCTGTGCAAGGCACTTTGCAACGCTACAAAGAATTGCGTGACATCATCGCGATTTTGGGTATGGACGAATTGGCACCTGAAGACAAGCTGGCTGTGGCTCGCGCTCGTAAGATCCAACGTTTCTTGTCGCAGCCTTTCCACGTGGCTGAAGTGTTCACTGGCTCGCCCGGTAAATACGTCACCTTGGCTGAAACGATTCGTGGCTTCAAGATGATTGTGAACGGCGAGTGTGACCACCTGCCAGAACAAGCCTTCTACATGGTCGGTACCATCGACGAAGCGTTCGAAAAAGCTAAGAAGATCTGAGAGATCCTATGAGTACCATCCACGTTGATGTCGTCAGTGCAGAAGAGTTAATCTTCTCCGGCGAAGCCACTTTTGTGGCTTTGCCTGGCGAGGCGGGTGAGCTCGGTATTTATCCGCGCCACACCCCGCTGATCTCGCGCATCCGAGCTGGTTCGGTGCGTATTCAAACTGCAGATGGTGGTGAAGAGTTTGTGTTCGTAGCAGGTGGCATTATTGAAGTGCAACCTGATTGCGTCACCGTCTTGACTGACACCGCAGTTCGCGGCAAAGACTTGGACGAAGAAAAAGCCAACGCTGCCAAATTAGCCGCTTTAGAAGCGGTTAAAAATGCCAAAGGCGAAGTTGATTTAGCGCTTGCACAATCTGAGCTCGCTATTTTGGCTGCTGAGTTGTCTGCTTTGCGTCGCTTCCGCGCTAAAAAGTAAACAGCATCAAACTGCAACTTGCAAAAGCCCTTGTCTCAGGACAAGGGCTTTTTCATTTGGCAGAAATCAAGCGACAATTTAGAGATGCAAAAAGCCAAAATTCAAGCTGCCACGATCGGTGGAAGTGCCGATGAAATAGAAGCACAGTTCTACGAGGCCTTGCAGCAGGGTGACATTGTTCAGTTGATGGCTTGCTGGGCAGATGAGGACGAAGTCATTTGCATACACCCAGGTGGGCCACGGTTGATTGGAACTGCCTCAATCCGTGCCGCATTTGAAGCTATGTTTACGAGCGGTCGTATTGCTGCACGGCCCGAACAGATCAGCAAAGTGGAGTCACTCACCAGTGCGATGCACAACGTGGTCGAACGGGTTGCCGTCTTGACTGCAGAAGGGCCACAAGAGGCCGTGGTGATCGCCACCAACGTCTATCAGCGGACACCACAAGGGTGGAGAATGGTCGCGCACCATGCCAGTCCAGGCACCTTGGCTGTGCAGCAAGGGCCGCTCTCATCGTCTCAGGTTTTGCATTGAGTTGGAATTACAAAGCGCCTTGGTGGCTACCAGGTGGAAATTTACAAACAATTTACGCAGCCAAAGTTGCGCGACAACATCAACCTACCGGTATTCAATGGTCGCGAGAGCGGTGGACAGCACCAGACGGCGACTTCATCGACGTTGATTGGCTCATCCATCCATTTGTTCAAAAAGACGCACCACTTTTGGTGTTGTTTCACGGCTTAGAAGGTTCTTCAAACAGCCACTACGCACAAGCATTTGCGGGCGAAGTGCAGCAACGCGGTTGGCGTCTTGCCATGCCTCATTTCAGAGGTTGCAGCGGTGAGTTGAACCTCTCACCCCGCGCCTACCATTCCGGTGATCACGAAGAAATAGGCTGGTTGTTGTCGAAATTTCGTAAGACACATGATGCTGCCATGTACGCTGTCGGCATATCTCTTGGCGGCAACGCGCTGATGCGTTGGGCAGGTGAGCAGGGGCATGCTGCATCGGCCGAGATTGATGGGATTGCATCCGTATGTTCGCCCCTTGACCTCGCAGCCAGCGGACACGCGATTGACCGTGGTTTTAACAAACGCGTGTACGCGCGCATGTTTTTAGCGAGTATGAAACCGCGGGCCTTGCAAAAGTTGAATCAATTTCCGGGATTGTTCGACCCACATGCACTTATGCGTGTCGATACGCTTTACGGTTTTGACAACATCTTCACAGCACCGCTGCATGGCTTCAAAGATACAAATGATTATTGGAGCAGAGCCTCAGCCAAGCGAGACCTCGCCAGCGTTCGCGTCCCTGCCTTGGTTTTGAATGCACGCAACGATCCGTTCATTCCAGCAAGCAGCCTACCCAAATTTGAAGAGGTCAGCGATTGGGTGCAGTTGTGGCAACCCAACGCCGGTGGACACGTGGGCTTCACGGGAGGCACATTTCCGGGGCACTTGTCAGACATGCCAAAAGCTGTTGTGGAATGGTTAAAACAAGTTTCTATTTAAAAGGATCGTCATGGACGACATCGTCAAACAAGCTATCGCTAAATGGCCTCATGTTCCAGACTGCTTTGGTTGGCTAGGTTTAGACGCGCGGGGTGATTGGTACATGCGGGATGACACAGTGCAGGCTCTAGGTAATTTCACACAAAGCAAGGGCTCTCGGCTGCAGCACGAAAAACTCATCGACTTCATTGCGCGCAACTACGAATCCGATACGCTTGGCCGTTGGTTTTTTCAAAATGGACCACAGCGTGTGTATGTCGAGTTAGAAGCCACACCTTGGATATGGCGAATACAAGCTGACGGGAGCCTGCAAACACACACAGGACGAGCCGCGCGCATTCAGCGGTGTTGTGTCGATGAGGCGGGTTATTTGTACATAGACACTGAGCTGGGCTTTGGCTTGGTGCACACACAAGACATGCATTTGGTTCTGAGGCCAATTGAGGAAGGATTATGGGTGCCGCAAGAGGTGTCACGTGCTTCTTTGGCTCAGCAATTTGGCTACGTAAGAAGTCCGCAGGCAGCGATAGAAAAGAAATAACAGACGAAAAAAAACCGGCCTAAGCCGGTTTGATGGACAAGCGCCAATTACTTGGCTTCAGCCTTCTTTGGGTCGGTGAATTTTGCACCCGCTTCGTTGGCCATGTAGACGACGGCACGACCTATTTCGAGGTCGTCAAAGTCGCCACCACCTTGTGCACCCATGGCACCCTTGCCCTTCAGCGCTGAGGTCAGCAGAGCGTCGTAACCCTTGCCCAAGCGAGGCGCCCAAGCGGCCTTATCACCGACTTTAGGGGCACCCGCAGCGCCAGAAACGTGACAAGCCGCGCACTGAGCCTTGAACACCTCAACACCAGCCTTCAGCTCGCGGTTGGCATCGCGAATTTCAACAGAGCCGACCTTCTGAATACGAGTTGCGATAGCTTCTGGTGAGGTGGACGAACCTGCCTGAGGCATGTTGTCGGTGGTTACAAAATAAACCAAACCAATGATGATGAAAATAGGCAACACAAAGGAGTAACCCACCATCATTAAGAACTGTTTAGGGGTTTTGACCGGTCCGGTGTGATCTTCTTCGTGGTGGTTGTCGCTCATGATGAATGTGTCCTTAGGAATCAACTTTTAAACTCCTTCAATTATAGCGGGGCCTTACAATGCAAATTGACTCGCATGCGGCTGTAGCTCAGTGGATAGAGTATTGGCCTCCGAAGCCAAGGGTCGTGGGTTCGATCCCCGCCAGCCGCACCATTTCAGCCTTCGCTTTGCGCCTTCAGCACCAAGGCCCGCTCATACAAAGCGTTACGCGCCTCACCCGTCAAATCAGCAGCCAGTTTGACGGCAGTTTTTAGCGGCAATTCAGCCATCAACAGCGTCAACACGCGGTCGTTGTCGGAACCTGTTTCCACCTCTTGAACTTGCGCGTGCACGACCAAAGCGAACTCACCGCGTGTGCGTTGCGGACTGGCTTGGATCCACGCGCTCAGATCTTGTGCAGCGACGGTGGCAATTTCTTCGAACTGCTTCGTCAACTCGCGACCAACAGTCAGGGGGCGTGTACCCAGCTGTGCGAGCGCTGCGGCAAGGGCTTCGATGCGGTGTGGCGCTTCAAGCAGAACTTGGGTGCGCGGCTCTTCTTTGAGAACTTCAACCGCATGCATGCGCTCGGTAGCTTTGGAGGGCAGAAACCCGATGAACACAAAGCCCGACGAGTCATGCGCAGGCGTGCCACACGCACTCAGTAATGCAGTCACACTGCTGGCACCGGGCAGCGGAATCACGCGGTGGCCTGCCAGTTGCACTTGCCACGCCAAGCGCGCGCCTGGGTCGCTCACAGCGGGTGTGCCCGCATCACTGACATAGGCCACGCGCTGGCCAGCTTGTAAACGGCGCACCACCTCTTGTGCGGCTTCTGCTTCGTTGTGTTGGTGCACGGCCAGCCAATGCGCGGAGCCCTTGTCGATGCCATAGGCACGTAACAAGGTTTGGCTGTGCCGGGTGTCTTCACAGGCCAAGGTGTCGCATAAGCTCAAGGTGTGCAGCGCACGCAGGCTGATGTCGGCCAAATTACCAATCGGCGTGGCCACGACGAACAAAGCCCCCGTGGGGTAGTGCTGCGTAGCGGCGGCGGCGTGGGCTGCCGTCAAGGCGGAATCAAAATTGGCGCTCATCAGGGAGATCTATGGACAAGCTCAAGGTCGACAACACCAAGGATGCGACCACCAAGCAAAAAGGGGATGCGGCTGAAGACCGCGCCTTGCATCACCTGCAAGCGAAGGGCTTGAAGCTGGTGCAACGCAATTATCGAACGCCCGGGCGCGGCGGCGGCGAAATAGATTTAATTCTTCGTGACCGCGATGGCACCTTGGTCTTTGTCGAGGTCCGACAACGCGGAAGTCGCACCCATGGCGGAGCATTGGCCAGCATCACGTCGGCAAAGCAACGCCGCATTGTGTTTGCGGCTCGGCACTATTTGATGCGCTTGCATCAAGAGCCACCATGTCGCTTTGATGTGGTGGCGTTTGAGGCGGATGGCCTGCATTGGTACCCCGCAGCGTTTGACGCGGCATGATGGGCACAAAAGGTATCATTCCGGCATGTTAGAGCAACGCATTGAGCAACACTTCATCGACAGCGCCGACTTGAAATACCAAGCCGCACAAGTCTTGTCTAAACCTATTGCATCTGCTGTCTCTGCGGTGCTGGCCAGTGTCACCAGTGGTGGCAAGGTGCTAGCTTGCGGTAACGGTGGATCAGCCGCAGATGCGCAGCACTTTGCGGCTGAGTTTGTGGGCCGATTTGAGCGCGAACGTCCCGAACTGGGGGCTATTGCGCTCACCACGGACAGTTCCATCATCACGGCCATCGCCAACGACTACAACTTTGAACAAATCTTTGCCAAGCAAGTGCGTGCGTTGGGGCAGTCGGGCGATGTGCTGTTGGCCATCACCACCAGCGGCAGTTCACCCAATGTCTTGGCCGCCATTCAAGCCGCCCACGAGCGAGACATGACGGTGGTCGCCCTGACCGGCAAAGGTGGTGGAAAAATGGGTCAAGCCCTGCGCGAAACCGACGTGCATATTTGTGTGCCGCACGACCGTACAGCGCGAATTCAAGAAGTGCATTTGCTAACCATCCATTGCATTTGTGATGGCGTGGACACGCAGTTGCTTGGTGATCAAGAAGGAAACGAATGACTATGAAAAACACAAGCCAAAAACTACTCACCGTTCTTGCCCTCACCTTGGGCCTGTCCGCCTGCGCCCCCGTGATGTTGGGCGGCATGATGGGCGGCGCGATGGTCGCCAGTGACCGCCGAACCACCGGCATTCAACTCGAAGACGAGGGCATTGAGCAACGCAGCGCTTCAGCCCGCAATGAGAACTTTGGCAACAAAGAACATGTCAACTTCACCAGCTACAACCGCCAAGTGTTGATCACAGGTGAGGTGTCCAGCGACCGTGTGCGTCAACAAGTGGAGCAACTGATCGGTCGCGTTGAAAACGTCCGCTTGGTCGCCAACGAATTGGCTGTGGGGCCCGCCTCCAGCTTTGCCGACCGTTCAAACGACGTGTTGCTAGTGGCCAAGGTCAAAGCCGCCATGGTCGACAGCGAAGACGTGTTCGCCACCGTGTACAAGGTGGTGGCCGAGCGCGGCACGGTGTATCTGATGGGCCGCGTGACGCAGCGCGAAGCCAATCGTGCCACTGATGTGGTCCGTGGCGTGAGTGGCGTCAAGCGCGTGGTGAAGGTGTTCGAATACATCACTGAAGATGAGCTGCGTGCCATGCAACCCAGACGCAGCACCTCGCTGGAACAACCACCCAGCAAGCCTGTTTCGCTGGCTCCACCCGTCAGCGGTGGCGCTGTGGTTACGCCCATCAAATAATCAGCTTCAAACTTGATGCGCCCGGATCAATGGGCATAAAAAAGCCGCGCAGTTCGAATAGAACTGCGCGGCTTTTGTTTGATCTACTGGTTTATTTCAAGCGCTTGATGAGGCTCGATGTATCCCAGCGGTTGCCACCCATTTGCTGTACTTCGCCGTAGAACTGATCGACCATTTTGGTGACTGGCAACACGGCGCCGTTGCGCTGGGCTTCGTCAAACACCAGACCTAAATCTTTGCGCATCCAGTCGACGGCAAAACCGAAATCGAACTTGTCGGCCACCATGGTTTTGCCGCGGTTGTCGAGTTGCCAGCTTTGCGCAGCACCTTTGCCAATCACGTCGAGCACCAAGTTCATGTCAAGGCCCGCTTTGGAGCCGAAGGCGATCGCCTCGCTCAAGCCTTGCACCAAGCCCGCGATACAAATTTGGTTCACCATTTTGGTGAGCTGGCCAGCACCAGGCTCGCCCATCAACGTGAAGGCGCGTGAGAACGCCATGGCTACGGGTTTGACCTGCTCAAACACAGTTGCATCGCCGCCGCACATGACGGTCAACAGGCCGTTTTGCGCGCCACCTTGGCCGCCCGAGACGGGCGCGTCGATGAAGTGAATGCCGAGGTTTTTGGCCGCTGCATAGATCTCGCGTGCCACATCGGCTGATGCCGTGGTGTGGTCCACCAAGATCGTGCCGGGCTCCATACCTGCCAAGGCACCGTCGGCACCGAAGATGACCGAGCGCAAGTCGTTGTCATTGCCCACACAGCAAAACACAATACGTGCGCCTTTGGCGGCTTCGCGAGGTGTCAAAGCGCTTTTTGGCGATGAGCTGTTGGCAAACTCGGCCACCCAAGCCTCAGCCTTGGCGGGCGAGCGGTTGTAAACAGTCACGGCATGGCCGGCGCTGGCCAAGTGGCCCGCCATGGGGTAGCCCATGACGCCCATGCCAATGAAGGCGACTGGGGTGGAGGTGGCAGATTCGTAGGTTTTGGCGTTGATGCTGGACATGGTTATTTCGTTAAAAACTTGGGTTGAAAGTGCGCTGAATCATAGGGGCTGTGAGGACTCTGTGCTGTCACCTCGGTCATCGCCGACCTAAGCTGCTGCGATACGCCCCTTGGCACGCGCCTCTTGAAGCGCCTGCGCCATGGTTTGCATGCCGTGCGCCGCACCCGTTTGCTGCGCGCTTTGCATTTGCGCGGTTTTGCCTTCTCGAATCAGGTTGCGAATAGCCGTGGTGGCCACCAAGGTTTCAAACACGGCACATCGTGTCGATGGCGCGCTTCCTGTGTGTTGCGGCGCTGCGGGACACAAGGTTTGCGTGATCACACCGACCAAGGCCTCACTGAGTTGCGTGCGCACCAACGCCTTTTCATGCGCGTCAAACACATCGACGATGCGGTCCACACTCGCTGCCGCGCTGCGGGTGTGCAAACTGGCCAGCACCAAGTGACCCGTTTCTGCCGCGGTGAGTGCCAAGCGGATGGTGTCGAGGTCACGCAGCTCGCCCACCAAAATCACATCGGGGTCTTCGCGCAAAGCGGCACGTAGCGCGTGTGCAAAGCTGTGGCTGTGCGTGCCGATTTCGCGTTGGGTGATGACGCATTGCGCTGAGGTATGCACAAACTCGATCGGGTCTTCCAGCGTCACGATGTGTTGCTGCGTGGTGGTGTTCAGGTGCTGCACCATGGCGGCCAAGGTGGTCGACTTGCCCGAACCCGTGGGGCCAGTGACCAGCAACAAGCCAACTTGCTTCAGCAACTCAGGCAGCACCCGTGGCGTCTGCAAAGCGTCCAGCGTGGGCGTGTGCTGGGGGATGTGTCGCAGCACCGCGCCGCAGCCATGTTGTTGCATGAACGCATTGGCTCTGAAGCGGCCTAAGCCCTCGACAGCAAACGCAAAGTCGACCTCATGTCCTTTGGCGAAGCGGGCTTGTGCAGGTGCGTCCATCAGCGGGGTCAAAAGCGCGAGCAAGGCCTCGTGTGTGAGTGACGCTGTACTTGTCTGTGACGATGGGGAGGTGTTCGGCTGCAATGAGGTGGTTTCGTCGGCTAGCGCTGCACCGCTGCCCAGTGGTACCAAAGCGCCCATCGCCCGAGCCATGGGCGGCAAGCCCGCAGACAGATGCAAGTCCGAAGCGTGTTGCGCCACGGCTAGGCGCAGCAACGTGTTCAGGTGTGAGGGTGTGGGCGGCATGCAGGGCTCCTTGTTAAAGTTGACCCAAGATGAAAAACACAGATACAGATACACAGTTGCGCGACAAGCTCAGCGCCGTGCAAGCGCGCATCGCGGCGGCTTGCTTGGCCAGCGGTCGCAACGTCGATGCCGTGCAATTGCTGGCCGTCTCCAAAACCTTCAGCGCCGACGATGTGTGCCAAGTGGCAGCCTGTGGTCAGCGCGATTTTGGAGAGAACTACATCCAAGAAGGGGTAGACAAAATCACCGCTTTGCAAGGTATAGCCCCCGCCTTGGTGTGGCACTGCATCGGTCCCATCCAAAGCAACAAAACCAAACTTGTGGCCGAGCACTTCGACTGGGCGCACACGGTGGATCGTCTCAAAATCGCGCAGCGCTTGAGCGACCAACGCCCCGCAAACCTAGCGCCGTTGAACGTGTGCCTGCAAGTCAACATCGATGGCGGCGAAACCAAATCTGGCATCGCCCCTGCTGATGTTCTGGCGCTGGCTGCTGAAGTGGCCAAGCTGCCCCGCGTGGTTTTACGCGGCCTCATGACCATCCCCGACCCCGTGGAAGGCTTTGACGCGCAGGTGGCCGTGCACGCCAAAGCACGCGCCTTGTTTGACGACGTGAAAGCCGCATTGAACCTGCCCCAGTTCGACACCCTGTCGATGGGCATGACCGGCGACCTAGAGGCCGCCGTGCAGGCCGGCAGCACGATGGTGCGGGTGGGGACGGCGATATTTGGTGGGCGGACTTACGTCGCTTGATTTGCGTAGCTATTTGACATTAATCATGCGTAGCGTTACTATTCGCGTATGGCGATCAAGTCTTTCAAATGCTTAGATACACAAAAGCTGTTTGATGGCAAACGCGTGGCGCGTTGGGTCAACATCGAGCGGCCGGCTTTGCGCAAGTTAGAGCAGCTGGATTGGTCAAGCGTGTTGGATGACTTGCGAGCGCCGCCTGGAAACAGACTCGAAGCCCTCAAGGGCAATCGAAAAGGCCAGTACAGCATTCGAATCAGCGACCAGTGGCGCCTCTGTTTCAAATGGGGCGCGGAAGGCGCATTTGATGTGGAAATCGTGGACTACCACTGAGGTGAAATGACATGAGAAAAGTTGCACCCGTTACCCCCGGCGAAATGTTGGAAGAAGAATTCCTTAAGCCTTTGGGCTTGAGTAAATATCGACTTGCCAAAGAAATTGGCGTTCCCGCTCAACGCATTGGCGAAATCGTGGCGGGCAAACGATCCATCACTGCTGATACCGATCTGCGTTTGTGCCGTTACTTTGGCTTGAGCGATGGTTGGTGGTTGCGCGGTCAAACCAACTACGACATGGCAATTGCACGTGAGTCGATGGGTGAAGCGTTGGCGAAGATTCAACGCTGCACTTTGCTGGGGGCTTAACGCTCTCGAATTTCAAATCACAGATGACCGAGACGCTCAGTGTTTCGTTGAGAGGCCGTTTTGTCGTCCTTGAGCCTTTGACGCATTCACATGTCGATGGGCTCAAAGACTCCGTGACTGACGGCGAGCTTTGGCATCTTTGGTATGCCAATGTGCCATCGCCCAAAGAGATGACGAGCTATGTCGATGCGGCTATAAAAGCATCGACCAATGGCAATATGGTTTTTGTAGTCAGAGACCTCCAAACGCAAAAAGTTGTAGGTACAACCCGCTTTTACAACGTAGAACCAGCGCACAAGCGAGGGTTGATTGGTTACACCTGGTATGCCAAATCCGCGCAAGGCACGGCGATCAACACAGAAGCCAAATATCTGTTGATGCAATATTGGTTTGAGGTGCAACAAGCAAATGCGGTGGAGTTCCGCACGCACTTTTTCAACGAAGCATCGCGCCGTGCGATTGAGCGTCTTGGCGCTAAGCAAGACGGCATCTTGAGAAGCCATCAAATTTTGAAAGACGGCTCAGTTCGCGACACGGTGGTTTACTCCATCATCGCGAGTGAATGGCCTGCCGTTAAAAACAACTTGCAGGCCAAGTTGGACAAATTTAGAAGCGCGGCAAATCCGGATGCTTAATCTGCCCCGCACGCACCAACATCTTGCCGTATTCGGCACAGCGGTGCAGGGTGGGGATGACCTTGCCAGGGTTGAGTAGCCCCTTGCTGTCAAAGGCGCGCTTCACGCCAAACATCTGCTCGTTTTCTTCGGCGCTGAACTGCACACACATGCTGTTCACCTTCTCGATGCCCACGCCGTGCTCACCCGTGACCGTTCCACCCATGGCCACGCTGGTTTCCAAGATGTCTGCGCCAAATTGTTCGCAGCGGTGCATTTGGTCGGGGTCGTTGGCATCAAACAGAATCAGCGGGTGCAAGTTGCCATCGCCTGCATGGAACACGTTCAAGCAGCGCAGCTGGTATTTTTTTTCCATCTCGCTGATGGCTTCCAAAATGTCAGCCAAACGCTTGCGCGGAATGGTGCTGTCCATGCACATGTAGTCGGGGCTGATGCGGCCCGAGGCGGGGAACGCGTTTTTGCGACCGCTCCAAAACTTCATGCGTTGCGCTTCGTCGCGGCTCACGGTGATGGCGGTTGCGCCACAGCCGCGCAGAACGTCGCTCATGCGGCCAATTTCTTCTTCCACCTCTTCGGGCGTGCCGTCGCTCTCGCACAGCAAAATCGCGGCGGCGCTGAGGTCGTAGTCGGCGTGGACAAAGTCTTCCACGGCGGCGGTCATGGGGCCGTCCATCATCTCTAAGCCGGCGGGGATGATGCCTGCAGCAATCACCGCAGCCACGGCATCGCCCGCTTTGCGAACGTCGTCAAAGCTGGCCATGATGCAACGTGCTAACTGTGGTTTGGGCACGAGTTTGACGGTGACTTCGGTGGTTACCGCCAACATGCCTTCGCTGCCCACGACCACTGGCAACAAGTCGAGGCCCGGGGCGTCGAGGGCGTCGCCGCCAAACTCAACGGGGTCGCCTTCCACGGTGAAGCCTTTGACCTTGAGCACGTTGTGCACAGTGAGGCCGTATTTCAAACAATGCACGCCACCCGAGTTCTCGGCCACGTTGCCACCGATGGTGCAGGCAATCTGGCTGGACGGGTCAGGCGCGTAATACAACCCAAACTTAGACACCGCTTCGCTGATAGCCAGGTTGCGCACACCGCACTGGACCACCGCAGTTCGTGCGAAGGGGTCGATGTTGAGAATTTGGTTGAACTTGGCCAGCGACAGCGTCACACCTAGGGTGTGCGGCATGGCGCCACCCGAGAGGCCCGTGCCAGCACCGCGTGCGACCACGGGCACATCGAGCGCATAACAGGCTTTGAGCACAGCTTGCACTTGATCCACCGTCTCTGGCAAGGCTACGCACATGGGTCGAGCGCGGTAGGCGGTGAGGCCATCGCACTCGTAAGGCACGGTATCTTCAAGGGTGTAGAGCAGGGCGTGCTGGGGCAGCACTTGCAGCAGGGCTTGCACGACTTGCGCTTGACGTTCCGCGCGGGCTAAGGTGTTTTGCTGGTCGATCGTGAGTGGGGCGTTCATGTGGCTCACTTTAAGGCAAAACGCGGACGCGGCGCGTGAAGAAAGTTACACCGTCGATTGAAAAGGTTTTGCTTTCAGGGCACAGCCTTTTGCAGCCATTCTGCGAATGCCGCGCATTCCCAACGGTCCAAGGCGCCCGTGCGCCAACAGAGGTAATGACCATGTGGGCTCGGCACTTGGCGCGGAAAGATTCGCACCAGTGTGCCGTTTTCAAGCCACGGGGTGCCAAGCTTCAAACGCACCAAACCTATGCCCAAGCCTTGCGCCGCGGCATCGCACATCAAACCGATGTCGTTGAAGCTGCTGCCATCAATCGGCTCAGGCCAATCGAGCTCGTGTGCGGCAAACCAAGTGCGCCATGGTTCCAACGGACTGCGCAACAGGGTGGCATCGGCCAAGTCTTCGGGCGTTTCAAACGGCCCATGCTCGCGGATGTAGGCGGGTGAGGCCATGGGCGTCACGTCGTCTTTCATCAGGCACACATGCTCGACGTCAGCATAGCGGCCGGTGCCAAAGCGGATGGTCAGGTCGGCGTCTTCAGCCACCACGTCCAACAGCGGAATGCTCACTTGCAGCGTGATGTCAATCTCGGGGTAAGCCTCGGCAAATTGGCGCAAGCGTGGCATCAAGATGGAACGGGCGAAAGTGGGCGTCACGGCCAAACGCAGTTTGCGTTTGCTGTTGTTGCTGTTGCCGTCTTTGCCGGGGAATCGCTCAAGAATAGACAAGCCTTCGCGCACATGCGCCAAGTACTCGCTGCCCTCGGTGGTCAGCGAAAAATCGGCGCGACCAAACAACTTGACGCCCAGCAATTGTTCCAATTGCTTGACACGGTGGCTCACGGCGCTGGGCGTGACACACAGCTCCTCAGCCGCCTGCGTGACCGAACGAAGCCGTGCCAAAGCCTCAAACGTGAGCAAGCACTGAATAGGCGGGATGCGGTTGGGGCTCATTTAAAGATCACGGTCTTGTGACCGTTGATCAGCACGCGGTGTTCGCTGTGCCACTTGACGGCGCGGGCCAGCACTTGGCTCTCGGTATCCCGGCCTTGGGCGGTGAAGTCTTCCACGGTTTTGCTGTGATCCACGCGGGCCACGTCTTGCTCAATTATGGGGCCTTCGTCCAAGTCTGCAGTGACGTAATGGGCGGTGGCGCCAATCAGTTTCACGCCGCGGTCGTGCGCTTGGTAATAAGGCTTTGCACCTTTGAAGCTGGGCAAAAAACTGTGGTGAATGTTGATGGCGCGACCGGCCAACTTTTTGCACAAGTCATCGCTCAAGATTTGCATGTAACGCGCCAGAACCACCAGCTCCGCACCCTCAGACTCGATGATCTCGAACTGCTTGGCTTCTGCCTGAGCTTTGGTGGCCGCCGTGACGGGGATGTGGTGAAACGGTACGTTGTAGCTGGCCGCGAGTTGGTAGAACTCCCGGTGGTTGCTGACAATGGCGCGAATGTCCAAAGGCAGCAACCCGCTTTTCCAGCGGAACAGCAGGTCGTTCAGGCAATGGCCCTCTTTGCTGACCATCAACACCGTGCGCATGGGCTGGGTGGTGTCGTGCAGGGTCCATTTCATGCCGAAGGTCTCAGCAAGGGTGGCCAGTTGGGTGCGTAAATCGGATTGACCCACCGCGCTGCAGGCAAATTGCACGCGCATGAAGAACAGACCCGTGTCGGGGTCGTTGTACTGGGCGGCTTCTTCGATGTTGCCTTGGCGTTCCAACAAAAAGCCAGAAACGGCGTGCACGATGCCCTGACGATCAGGGCAAGACAAATTCAGGATGTAAGCGGTCATGCCGTCGATTGTAGATTTGGCGTGTGCATGACTAGGGGCGCTCAAAGCGCCCCTAGTCATGGATGGTGAAAAGCCTCAATGCACCAGCACCCGGTTTTGTGCCAACTCGGCATAGCCCGCCAAGGTGTCTTCCACCTCTTCTTGGGTGGGCGAGTTTTCTTGCCATGCCCGCAGGTGGGCTTGGAACTGTTCGGCCCATGAGCCTTCTAAGAACAACTCCTTGCCCGTGCGCTTGTCCACAATCTCAAAGCCGTGGCGCGCCAACACAGGCACGTCAGGGCGAACAGGCACCAGCGCCTCGTCTTGCACCTGCAGATGCATCACGGAGTAGGTGTCAGAGTTGTAGAGCATGTCCATGGCGGGTCTTTCGAGAAATCAAATCACACCCCTAGGATATCGGATTCAAACGTGCAAATTCAAGGCGTGGGCTTTTCAACACTTTTCAGCGCCTGGTCAATCCAGTCGCCGTTGGCGTTGGTGACGCGCAGGCGCACGGGCAGATAACCCAAATCGGGGGCCAGCCACACCTCGATGCGCTGGTCAAACTCGCGGCGCGGACTGCGGTTGAGCTTGACGGTCATCACATTGCCATAGGGCAATGGCAGCATTTCTTCTTTTTCCACACTGAATTGCCACACCTCCGCCTCGCGCTGCGACACCGTCTGAAATGACAGCATGGTGCCCGTCGGATACCGCTCAGGGTCGCCCGCCAGCAACGCGCCGAGCTGGATGATCACGCTCAAGCGGTCTTGCGCGCCTTTGAGCAGGGGGACGCTGGGCGAGTTGGCGCTGAAGCTGATGATGTTTTTGTCACGCTGAAAATGCGCCGCTAACTCGCTGCGTGTTTTGTCGCCAAAGCGTGTTGGCATCAAACCCTCCGGCCCTAAGGTGCCGGTGCTGGTTTGTGTGCGCGAGCCCACCAAAAACGCACTCACCTCCAAACGAGCGTCGTAGCGCTGGCCGTCTTGCTGCCACAGCAACTCGCCATTGGCCCAGTAAGTGAGCCCTTTGGCTTGGCCTTGCATTTTGTAGCTCAGCACGGCGGAGGCTGGGGCTTTGAAGCTGGTGGTCACCGTCAAGTTGGAGGCGTCGGGTGCATCAGGTGCCGCACGTTTAAAAGGCGGCAAATCGACGGCGGAGGCGCTTCGGGCGGGGAGGGCAACGGGGGCGGTCAAGTCGGCCAGTTCTTGAGGTGCGGCCAAGGGCTGCGTGTCTGGCTTGGCGGGCGCCGTTGGCGCTGGGTTCGGCGTCGTGGTGTTGTACTCTGGTGACGTGTTTTGTTCTTTGGGGTCGATCGGGTCTGGCGCTGGTTTGGGCAGATCGGTCGGTGTGCGCACCGCTCGGTTGGGCTTCACGGTTGGCACTTGTGCAGCGCGTGGCGTGCTGGTCTCGATGGTGCGTGTCACCATGGCTTGGGGGCGCAGGGTTTGCCGCTTTTCGGGTGACCACCACAGCGGTGCGCCTGCGAGCAGCCACCAGTGAACAAAAACCACAGCCAGCACCAGCAGGGTCGCGTGTGAGCGCTTGAGGTAGGGGTAGGTGGGCGTGGTCAACACGGTGGCATGAATCCGCGTGTCAAGCTGCGTGGTGCCCTAATTCGGCGGACAGCAATTGCGCGGCTTGGCGCAATGCTTGGGCGGGCGCGCCGTCCCAATCGGCTTCAAAGTTCGAGGCGGGGCCCAGCGACACCATGCCCAGCACCAAGTGGCCGTCCGAGTCGAACACGGGGGCACAAAAGCCCACCACGCCCGGCAGCAGTGCATCGACCACGCGGGCGATGCCCCGTTGACGCACGTCGTCGAACATGGCTTTGGCCTCGGCTTGGGTAGTGGGCACATCGCGGCGTTTCATTTTTTGCGCGTTGGCGATTTCGGTTTTCAGCATCGGTCCCGTCAGGTCTTTCGGCATGTAGGCGGCAAAACAGCGACCTGTGGCCGAGGTGAGCAAGGGCATCACGTCGCCCAAACGCAAAATCGTCATGGCGTGCGGCGACTCTTGCCAGTGGATGATGGTGGGGCCTTGGTTGCCCCACACGGCCAACGCCACGGTGTGCCCGATTTGCGTCATCAAGGCGGGCATCCGCTCGCGCGCCAATTTGACGGGGTCGAGGCGCGACAACGAGGCCAGGCCCAGTTGAAGCGCTGCGGGGCCTAAGTCGTAGCGTGTGCTGGCCCCGTCTTGCTGAACCAACCCCAAACGCTGAAAACTCACCAAGTAACGGTGGGCTTTGGCGGCGCTCATTTGGGCCGCAGCCGCCAAATCGCGCAGCATCAACGGGCCCTCAGCTTTGGCCAGCACGTCGAGCAGTGAAAAGCCGACTTCGACGGATTGAATGCCTGCCCGTTCTTTCATAAAAGCCTCAAGGTTGAATTTGGAATTATGATTAAGTAAATCAATTCATCAATGCGTAATTTTGCCTGAGGACAACACCCATGAAACTGGCCACCTACAAAGACGGATCACGCGACGGCCAACTTGTGGTGGTGTCGCGTGATTTGAGCACCGCGCATTATGCGACGGGCATCGCCACGCGCTTGCAGCAAGTCTTGGACGACTGGGACTTTCTAGCCCCCCAGCTGCAAGACCTTTACGACACCTTGAACCACGGCAAAGCCCGTCACGCTTTCCCGTTCGACCCCGCGCTGTGCATGGCGCCGTTGCCCCGCGCTTACCAATGGGCCGATGGCTCGGCCTACATCAACCATGTGGAGTTGGTGCGCGCCGCGCGCAAAGCGGAAGTGCCAGCCAGCTTTTACACCGACCCCTTGATGTACCAAGGCGGCAGCGATGACTTCATCGGCCCCAAAGACGACGTGGTGTGTGCCAGCGAAGCTTACGGCATCGACTTCGAGGCCGAAGTGGCGGTGATCACGGGCGACGTGCCCATGCGCGCTACGCCCGAGCAAGCGCTGGGGCGCATCCGCTTGGTCATGCTGGCCAACGATGTGTCGTTGCGCAACCTGATTCCCGATGAATTGGGCAAAGGTTTTGGCTTTGTGCAAAGCAAGCCCGCCACCGCATTCAGCCCCGTGGCGGTGACGCTCGACGAGCTGGGTGACGTGTGGGACAAAGGCCGTTTGCACCTCACCGTGCAGTCCACATGGAATGGCCGCAAAGTGGGCATGTGTGATGCAGGGCCCGACATGACGTTTCACTTTGGACAGCTGATTGCCCATGTGTGCAAAACGCGCAACGTGCGAGCCGGCTCCATCATTGGCAGTGGCACGGTCAGCAACCAAGGTGTCGAGGTCAAGGGTAAAAAAGATTGGCCCAAAGGCTACAGCTGCATCGCGGAAAAGCGGGCCATCGAAACCATTTTGGACGGCAAGCCCAGCACCGATTTCATGAAGTTTGGCGACACCATTCGCATCGAGGTCAAAGGCAAAGACGGCCAAACCGTGTTTGGCGCGATCGACCAGAAGATCGTCGAACTCGAGGCGTAATTCAAAGCGCAAGCGTCAGGGGCGAGCCCTGGTCGCTGCGTGCTTTAGGCGCCGTAAATGGTCGCCAAGTCGGCAAACCCTTTGATTTCCAAGGGGTTGCCGAAGGGGTCTAAAAAGAACATGGTCCACTGCTCGCCGGGCTGACCGGCAAAGCGCAAATGCGGTTCTAAAACAAAGGCGGTGCCAGCCGCTTTGAGGCGCTCGGCCATGGCCTGCCAGTCGGCCAAGTTGAGCGCCAAACCAAAGTGCGGCATGGGCACCAATTTGCCGTCGACGCGGCCTGTGTTTTGGGTTTTCAAAGGCTCGCCCAAATGCAGCGAGATTTGATGGTCATAAAAGTCAAAGTCTACCCATGTGTCCGTGCTGCGACCCTCGGTGCAGCCCAGCAAGTCGCCATAAAAATGGCGTGCGGTGTTGAGATCTGTGACGTTGAAGGCGAAATGAAATAGGCTACGCATACCCAAAAGCATAGCAGCAGCCCGTTGCCGTGTCAGCGTATGGTTTATTGCGTGACGGCGTTTCCTGCCATGCCATCAAACTTCTTGAAATATTGACGCGCCATCGCCACGACTTGGGAATCTGTGGGGTGGTCGCTGGCCACGCTGTCGACCACATGCAGGCCCGTGTGGTGTTGTTTGCACCAATCTCGAAATTCGTTGCGGGCCAAGCCAGGGCCCGTCAACAACACCTCGTGCGTGCCCACCAAGGCTTTGGCAATGGCTGCGTAAAAGATGGGCGTGTCCAGCGGCTTGCCTTGGTGCTTGTGGTGGCTGCGTGATTTGACGCGCTGCGCCTCGGCGTGCTCGCGGTCAAACATCAGCACATGGGCTTCTTGGTAATCCATCCAAACGACGGCGTGAAAAGTGGTCATATAAAGCTTTCGGGTTTAAGTTCGGTGTGGTGGCGCTTTTTCTTGGGCTTCTTGGCAGCAGATGCAACGTGCCGCCTCAGGCCAGGCTTGCAAGCGTGCGACAGTAATGGGTTGGTTGCATGCCGTGCAGATGCCGTAGGTGCCTACGGCCAAGCGCTGCAGGGCGTCGTCGATGTGGGCGAGTGCCAAGGTTTCGTGTTCGCTCAAGGCCAGTGCGATGTCGTGCTGGGTGATGGTTTGGGCATGGGAGTCTTGCGTGGGCGCAAATTGTTCAGCGGCCACCTCGGCGCGGCTTTGTAAGCCACCACGCTGTTCTGCAATGCGTGCCAAAACTTGCGTGCGTAACGCTTCGAGCGTGCGTTGGATGCGGTTCATTTCGGTGGGGTCCATCAAAGCTCCTTGGTTGGTCGCTTGATGATGTGCGCAATACCTTGGACGCACTTGATGCAAATCAACACATCTGCGATCAACTTGATCGCGCTGTCCGGCGTTCGTCAAAAGCGCACGCGTGTGTTGAGACGCCAAGTGCGGGGCACGGCGGGGTGAACGTGTCTGTCCAGCACCGGCGCTGCTTCGCCAGCCAGCTGGGAGCTGTAAGCGTATTGGATGTCGTTGTTGGTGCGGTTCCACACATTCAGCACGTCCAGCGACACGTCGGTATTGAGGCTGACGTGGCGTGTGAGGCGCAGGTTGCTGCTGATGTTGGCTTGGGAGCGCATGCTGTTGTCGGCCAACAACGCCGCTGGACCGATGTAGCGCCACGTCATGCTGGCAGACCAAGGGCCGATCTGACGCCACGCGGCCGATACATGGCCAACGCGCTGGACAGCGTTGGGGATGAATCCCCCTTCAGGGCTTGCATCGCTGTACCGTGGACGGGTCCAAGCGAGGTTGGCATCCAATCCAAATCGGGAGGAGGGTGCCCAGTGGTTGCTCCATTCCACGCCTTGGCGTTGGCTCGGGCGACCGGCTTCGGTGGTGCCCGCGTCGCCCACGTAAGTCAGCTCGGCGTCAAAGCGCAGGCGCCACAGGGCGACGCTTGTTTGCAGTGCCTCGCTAACTTGGCTGCGCAGGCCGATTTCGTCGCCACGCGAGCGCGTCAAGCCCGAGGCGGGCATCGCCGTTGACGAGGCGCTGGGACCTGTGCCGCGCGCGTCGTTGCTGTGAAACCCAACACCGCTGTTGATGAACAACTCGGTGCGCGCCCACGGCCCCAGCACGACCGAGAGTTTGGGGGAGAGTTGGTGGCTGTGGCTACCAAACCCTGAGTCGGTGGTCAAACGCGTTCGCACCTGGGCTTGCCACTGATCCACGCGCAAGCCCGCGACCGTGCGCAGCCAAGACGTCCATGGCGTGTCGTTTTGGGCGTAGAGACCGGTCAGGGTTTGTGTCACATCGTCGTCGCGCACGGTGGCGGTGACGGTACGTTGCGTGGTGTTGAACAGGCTCGCGCGGATGCGGTCTTGGCGCAGTTGTAGGCCAACCGTGTTGACTGCAAATCCGTGGCCTAAGCCGTCCACCACCCAGGAACGAAACAGTGTGCCGCCCAGCACTTGGCGTTGGTCGCGTTGGGCAAATTGATCGCTGTTGCCGCTGCCGTTTGAGGCGGTTTGGTAGGTGAAGTTGGAATACAGGTCGAGGTCGTATTGCAACGCATACCAACGCAGTTGTGTGGCGCCACGGTCGTCGCGCTGGTGCCACTCGCCCGACACGCTGGTGCGTGAGGTGTGGGCACCGTCGCTGGGGTCCAGCGTGTCAAAGCGACCAAAGGCTTGGCCCTGCAAGCTGCCCGCGTCGAGTAAGCGTTGTGGCACTTGGTCGGTGGAGGTCCAATGTGCGTTAAAGGCCGAGAGGCTGATTGAGCTGCCTTCTGCCGTCGTGCCGCTGCTGAGCGTGAGCAATGCGTTGCGTTGGCGTAAGCCTTGGGGCGTGCGCCAAGGCCCGTTGTTGTTCAGGCCTTCCACGGCGGCCAGCAGGTGCAGTGCTTCGCCCACGTCAGTGGAGCCTGCGGCCACGCCGCGTTGGTAGCCGTGCGGACCCAGCGTGAAGTCGGTAAAGGGTTGCGCGATGCGCGTGCGATAGACCACGTTGGCAGAACCAGCCGAGGCAAAGTCGCCATCGCCTGCTGCGTAAGGGCCTTTGCGGTAATCCACGCGCTGGACCAACTCGGGGATCAAAAAGTTCAGATCTGTGTAACCGTGCCCGTGTGCGTGGGTGGGTAAGTTCACGGGCACACCGTTGACGGTGGTGGCGAAATCGCTGCCGTGGTCGAGGTTGATGCCACGCAAGAAATATTGGTTGGCCTTGCCGTCCCCCGAATGCTGGGTGACCACCATGCCTGGGATGTGCTCCAGCACTTCGGCGGGGCGTTGCAAGGTGCGGTTGTTCAGTTGCGGCGCACCGATCGTGCCTTGCGAGGCGGCGTCGCTGCTGCCCAGTGGGGTGCCCTCGTTGGGCCCAACCACGTCGATCTCGGGCAGCACCGTGTGCATCAGCGATGTGGCATGCAGGCCATCGGCGTTGGCGCTCAGTGCGACGCAGGCACAAACGATCGCACCAAGTGTGTGCAATCGCAGGCGTGGTGCGTGGCGTATTGGGGCGTTCATGGGTTGATTTGGTGCGCTTTGGTGCTGTGGTGTTTCAAAACAGGGCGTGGTGTGAGACTGCGTTTGCAAAACCTATGCCGATGTTTGGGGTCGCATGGCGTCTGGGCTGCCATCTGAAAGAATAGGGGCATGAAATTGATTTGGTTTGCCGCTCTGTGCGGCTTCATGAGCACCACCGTACAGGCGTTTGACACCAGCATGGCCGAGCGCACGCGGGCCTGCACTTACTGCCATGGCGAGCAGGGCAAGGCAGGGCCCGACGGCTATTACCCTCGTTTGGCGGGCAAGCCAGCGGGGTATTTGTTCAACCAGCTGCAAAACTTTCAGCAAGGCCGCCGCCAGTACGACTTGATGGCGCGCTTGATCGATCCCTTGCCCGAGGCCTACTTGCGCGACATGGCCCAGTATTTCTCCAGCCTCAAGGTGCCTTATCCCGCCCCCACCTTGAGTGCAGCCAGCGTGCCCCCTGCTTTGCTGGCGCGCGGACGCGCACTCACCTTGGAGGGCGATGCGGCGCGTGGTGTGCCCGCCTGTGCGTCGTGCCACGGCGCGCAACTGACCGGCGTTGCACCCAACGTGCCCGGCCTGTTGGGCCTGCCGCTGGATTATTTGAACGGCCAACTCGGTGCTTGGCAATCGGGCCAACGCCGTGCCCACGCACCTGACTGCATGGCGCGAGTGGTGAAGCGCTTGAACTCTGACGACTTGATGGCTGTCGCACAGTATTTGGCACGCCAGCCCTTGCCTGCCGACACCTCCCCGGTGACTTTGACCGCCCTACGCGCAAGCTGGACACAACGCCCCGTCTCAGGCGATTTGGTCACCCAAGCCAGTTGGACCTGCGGCAGTGCGCCTCTGAAGGGAGCCCAGCCATGAAGCGCGCATGGATTGTGTTGTTGGCGGTGTGTGTGACCCTTGCCGCTTGGGTGGTGTGGGACAACTTCGCCGATGGTGTGGACACACGCGATGAGGCGGTGGCGGTATCTGCTGACCCGACACAATGGCAGTCAGACCGCATAGCGCAAGGCGCTTACTTGGCGCGCGCTGGCAATTGTGTGTCGTGTCACACCGCCCCAGGGCAAGCGCCCTTTGCGGGAGGCCGCGTGTTGGGCACCCCATTCGGCAAGGTCTACGCCAGCAACTTGACCCCCGATTTACAGACCGGTTTGGGCACGTGGAACGCGCAGCATTTTTGGCGCGCCTTGCACCATGGGCGCTCCAAAGACGGTCGTTTGCTGGCGCCTGCGTTTCCCTACAACCACACCAGTTTGGTGACTCGTGCCGATGCCGATGCGCTGTTCGCCTATTTTCAAAGTTTGGCCCCCGTGGCCAACGCCGTGCCCGAGCATGCGCTGCGCTGGCCGTTTGGCACGCAGCCCGCGTTTGCGGTGTGGCGCAGCTTGTATTTCAAGCCCGCCACGTTCAAGGCCGACGCACAGCAGTCCCCCGCTTGGAATCGTGGCGCGTACTTGGTGCAAGGCTTGGGGCACTGCGCGGCTTGCCACAGCGCGCGCGACAGCTTGGGTGCCAGCGGCGAGTTGGACGACCTGAGCGGTGGCTTAATGCCCGGTGCCAATTGGTACGCGCCGTCGTTGTTGAACGCCCAAGAAACTGGATTGGCCACCACCCCGTTGGCCGATATCGTGCGCTTGCTGAGAACCGGCAGTGCCCCTAAAGCGTGGGTGAACGGCCCCATGGGGGAAGTTGTGCAAAACAGCACGCAGCATTTGACCGAGGCCGATTTGCAGGCCATGGCCACCTATTTGCAAGCGCGTGCGCAAGTGGCCGCGCGTGAACCCAGCGAACCGGACGCGCCTGTGCTTTCGCGCAAAGTCAGCCTGCGCAGCGCTCAAAATGGCGCTGCCATTTACAAAGACCAATGTGCGCAATGTCACGGCGATCAAGGCCAAGGGCAGGCTGTTGCGCTGGCCGATGGCACACGCGCCATGGCCTATCCGCCGCTCGCGGGTAACCGCGCCGTGGTGATGCCGCAACTCAGCAACTTGGTTCAAAACCTCACGTACGGCGGCTTCTCGCCCGTCACCCATGTGCAATCGCAGCCCTTTGGCATGCCGCCCTTTGTGCTCACCCTCAGCGACCGCGACATGGCCGATGTGCTGACCCACATTCGCCAGCAATGGGGCAACACGGGCGCGAATGTGACCGAGTTTGATGTGGGGCGCGTGCGGGTGCTGCAAGCGCATTAAAAGCGCACCGCTAGAATCTGTGCCCATGCAACACCTCCGCAACGCCCTCAACGTCACCCGCCTCGTGCTGGTGTGGTTTGCGTTGTCGGTCGGTGTGGCCATTGCATCGCCCATGGTCCACCCGCAAGCGATGGACTTGGTGTGTACCAGCACCGGCAGCATGAAGCTGGTGGTGCAGGGCGACGATGCCGATGTGGCCGCCACCAACCTCACGTTGGATTGCCCGTTGTGTGCCTCTCTTTCAGCGCCGCCTCCTGCGTTGAACACCTCGCTCAAGCAGCCTGCGCCTTCTGCGCTGGCCCATGCGCTTGAGCCTCTCGCAGCGGCACACATTGCCTCTGTCACCTCCCCGCCGATGCCCTCGCGCGGGCCACCTGCACTTTCACTCTGATGTTTTAAGCGGGTCAAGGCGTTGAGCTTTGGCTTAGTTGGTTGGCTTTTTGCTGCGCCGAGGCGTATGCATGGGGCCGAAATATCTGAGGCGTTGCCGTCACTTATGTAGTGAGCCGTGCGCGCATTGAAAGTCATTCATGAAACACACGCATTTTTCTCTGTCACCCCTCGCCCTTTCTTTGGCGTTGGCCATCTCAACGGGCGCCCTGGCCCAAACGAATCAAGACAATTCTTTGAACACCGTGGTGATCACGGGCAAGGCGGACTCGCTGACGCAAAGCAGCATTGAAACTGCCAAGGACAGCGTCAAAGCCATTCCCGGTGGCGCTTCCATCGTGGACTTGAACCAAGTGCGCGAAGGTCGCCAATCGACGTGGAGCGACAGCTTGGGGCTGGCACCCGGCGTCTTCATTCAAGATCGCTTTGGTTCTGAAGAGGCGCGCATCTCTATTCGGGGTTCGGCGCTGAGTCGCACGTATCACAGCTTCGGCACGAAGGTGATGCAAGACGGCGTGCCGATCAACTACGCCGATGGTTTCTTTGACATGCAAACCGTTGACCCCAATGCGTCACGTTATGTGGAAGTGTTACGTGGCCCCAATGCCACCACCTATGGCGCAACCACCTTGGGTGGGGCCATTAACTTTGTTGCGCCTACAGGCTATAGCAGCCCTGGTAGTTTGGTGCGAGCCGAGGTGGGTAGCTTTGGCTACAACAAGGTGTTTGGCGCCACGTCAGGTGTTGCCAAAGCCGAGGCATCAAGCGGCAATGTGTGGGACTACTACGTGGCGGGCTCGCAAACCCAACAAAATGGTTTTCGCGATCATGCCGACATGGAAAACCAAAAAATCTTGGGCAACTTTGGTGTCAAGGTGAGCAAGGACATCGAGTCGCGGTTTTATGTGGCGGCCGTGCGAAGCCGTACGCAGCTTCCAGGCTATTTGACGAAAGATGAGTTGGCGGCTGACTCCTCCATCGCCAGCAGCCAAACCACGAACAGTGGGACGGTTTACCCCTTCCGCGTCGAAGCTAACCGTCGCCGCGATGTGGATGCGCAGCGCGTGGCCAACAAAACCTCTGTGCGCGATGGCAACACCATTTATGAGTTCGCTGCCTATGCCATGAACTACAGCTTGTGGCACCCCATCGATGCCATCGTCGAACAAAACGCCAAGACCTTGGGTGGGCATTTGAAGGTCACACGACTGTTGGATCAACACCAAATCAGCGTAGCCTACTTGCCCAGTACGGGCTCAACCCAAGGCACCTCCAAGCCGTCTAACAACCAAGGCGCAGCCACGGGGGCGGCCACATCCCGCTACGACCAGCAGTCTAAAAACGACAGTTTCTTCATCGAAGATAAGTACAAATCGTCAGACCGCACCACTTGGACAGCAGCCCTGCAATATGACCGAGCCAACCGCAAGGTGTCGGACACGATATTGGCCTCCAACAATTACGACTACACCTTCAGCCAATGGAGCCCACGCGTGGGTGTGACGCACGATCTGTCGGCAGCGCAGCAAGTGTTTGCCAGCATCAGTCGCAATTTTGAAGCGCCCATCTTTGGCACGGCAGGCACCCTCAACCAAGCGTTCAAGCCACAAGCGGGAACAACCTTTGAGGTCGGCACGCGCGGAGAGGCACAGCAAGGGGCGCATCGGTTGGGTTGGGATGTCACCTACTACCGCGCCAATTTGCAAAATGAGTTTCTCACGGCCTGTTCAAACGCGAACTGCACCACCTCCACCACCACCAACGTGCCCAAAACGATGCACCAAGGCCTGGAGTTGGGTGTGAGCCATGTGTTCGACAAAGCTGTCGATACCCGCATGGCGCTGCTGTACAGCGATTTCCGATTTGTGGACAACCCGACCATGGCCAACAACGTGTTGCCAGGCTTTCCGCCTGTCATCGTGCGCGGTGAGGTGCTCTACCGATTTGGGGCCGAAGTGAGTGGCAAACCCCGGACTTATGTGGGGCCGAAATTTGAATGGGTGCCACGCAAAGCGCCCATGGATTACGCCAACACGGTCTACAACGACAGCTATGCAATTCTGGGGTTCAAGGCGGGGCAAGCCATCGATAAGAAATGGTCTTGGTTCTTGGACGCACGCAATTTGACGGGCAAAAAATACGCCGCTACCACCAACATCGCGGCCAACTACACAACCGTTCCTGGGGATGGTCGACGCTATTACCCAGGTGACGGCCGCTCTGTTTACGTTGGCGTAGAGGCTAAATTTGATTAATCCATGAAGGCTTGCATTGAGGTCAATGCAAGCCTTTGTTGAGTCATGAGGTGAAAAAATGAAGTGTCAATTTCGTTCCGTATTCGCGATGGTTTCATGTCTGATGGGCGCACTATCGCCTGCGCTGGCCCACGTTGTTTTGTCCGAGCCCAAAGCCATCGCCGGCAGCTACTACAAGGCCACACTTCGCGTGGGTCACGGCTGCAATGGCTCTGCCACCAATGGACTCATCGTTCAAATACCCGCTGGGTTTCAAGGCGCCAAGCCGCAGCCCAAAGCGGGCTGGACCCTTGCAACGCGCAAAGCCAAACTTGCCACACCGTACAACAGCCACGGTAAAACCGTGACCGAAGACGTGGTGGAGCTGCGTTGGACGGCTGCCAGCAAAGAGGCCAATTTGCCTGATGAACAATTCGATGAATTTGCGTTCATGGGACGTTTGCCTGACGCCGTGGGCCCCTTGTGGATCAAGCTGTTGCAAACTTGCGAAAGTGGTCAGACCGAGTGGTCAGAAATTCCAGTTAGCGGCACATCCACACGTGGATTGAAGTCGCCGGCTGCGCTGCTGGACATACAAGCGGCGCCCAAACATGAGCATCGTCATTGATCAACATGCTTTCCCCATCCATTTATTGATGGACTTAACCCATCCTCAAAAATCCACGTTTAGATTTTTGAGGGTATTTGCACGTCGTTTCAAGGAGTTCACTATGAAAGTCAATCAACTCAGCGCCCTCGCGCTGGCCGTTTGTTTAGGTGGTTTTGCGCAAGGCGCCATGGCGCATGCCCTGAAGTGTGGTGACCTCAATGTGGCACACCCTTACGCCATGCCAACCTTGGCGGGAAGCAAGGTGGGTGCTGCCTATTTCATCGCCATCAAAAACAATGGCAAAGAGGCGGACCAGTTGGTGGGTGCCAAAAGTGATGTTGCTTCTTCGGTAGAAATTCACGAAATGTCGCTGGACAACAACGTCATGAAAATGCGTGCAGTGCCAGAGGTGCAGTTGCCAGCGGGCTATGAGGTCACGTTCAAACACGGACAAGCCAACGGCTACCATTTGATGTTGATCGACCTGAAAAAACCGCTCAAGCAGGGCGACAAATTTCCAGTGACCCTTAAATTTAACCGTGCGGGTGAGTGTCAGGCAGACGTTTGGGTTGAAGCCCCTAAGCCTGATGCACACAAGCACTGAGTCAATTGATCCATCCAACCACCCGGTAGACCCCATGAAATTCTCTAACCACCTCATCGCCGCCGCACTCACAACCTTGTGTGCTGTCAGCGCTTACGCGCAAAACGTGACCGTTACCGACGCATGGGCGCGAGCCACGGTGACGGGCCAAAAAGCCACGGGCGCGTTCATGACCCTCACCGCCAAAGACAACGCCAAACTGGTGGGCGTGAGCAGCCCCGTGGCGGGTGTGGCCGAAATTCATGAAATGAAGATGGACAAAGACGTGATGAAGATGGCGGCATTGCCCAACGGCCTTGATCTGCCCGCTGGCAAAGCCGTGGCCTTGAAGCCCGGCAGTTACCACGTGATGCTGATGGACTTGAAGGCCCCGTTGGTCAAAGACAGCACTGTTCCTGTGACGCTGACGTTTCAAGATGCCAAAGGCGTGAAGTCCAACGTTGAGCTGAAAGTGTTGGTGGGCATGCAGCCACCCGCGATGCCCAGCCATGACCACAGCACGCACAAGCACAGCGAACACAAACACAGCGATCACAAGCATTGAGCTGTCAGCCAAAGCTTGCTTGGGGTTTTGGTTTAATGGGGTGACATACACAGGAGACTGCCATGGCCCACCCCGCCGGTTTTGATTTCACCCAGTTCGTACCGGGCTTTGATTTTTTGAAGAACCTCACGCCGGGTGGAGCTGCGGCTTCAGCAGCATCCGCAGCTACCCCGGGCTGGGTCGCGCCCACCTTGGACCCCGAAGAATTAGAAAAGCGCATTCAAGAGTTGAAGACGGTGCAGTTCTGGCTCGAGCAAAACGCCAAGGCCGTTGGGGCGACCATTCAGGCGCTGGAAGTTCAGCGCATGACCTTGGCCACCTTGAAAGGCATGAACATGAGTTTCAACGACTTGGCTGAGTCGCTGAAAGTCAAGCCTCAGGCGACGACCGCGGCATCGCCTTTTACTTTCACATCGGCACCAGAAGCGGCTACAGAACCGGCGCCGCAAGCTGCAGCGGCTCCCGAACCCGAGCCAGAGGCCAAACCGCAAGAAGGTCAAACTAAAGCGGCGGGTATTGACCCTGCGCATTGGTGGGGTGCGCTGACGGATCAGTTCCAAAACATCGCCAAGCACGCCATGACCGACATGGCCCAGCGTGCCAGTGCACACACCAACGCTAGCGCAGCAAAGACCCCGTCTGCGAAGGCCGCCACCTCACCTAAAGCGAAGACCAAGCCAGCGGCGAAGCGTGTGCGCAAACCTGCGGCGAAGCGAGCGAGTGCTGCCAAGCCCGCAGCAAAAACAGCTACAAAAACCGCTGGCACACGCAACAGCAAACCGGCCGCACGATGAAGCTCTTTCCCTATGGTCACGCCACGCACCCGCAATGGCAAATGGCGGCTGGCTTGGTGCTGGCGCAATTGCGTGCCCACATGGCACTGCCCGACTACGCCTCTGCGCCGCACTTGGGCTTGCTCTACATCACGGACCGCTACGCCTCCGAAGCCGCCAACATCCTGTCGTTCTTGAGTGCTGAGTTGCCCGAGGTGACCGACTGGTCAGGCACGGTGGGCGTGGGTATTGCGGCCAACAACGTGGAGTACTTTGACGAGCCCGCTTTGAGCGTGATGTTGTGTGACATTGCGCCCGAACACTACCGTGTGTTCAGCGGCGTGGCCCCGCTCGCGCATGCCGGCACAGGTAGTTTGCGCGGCAGCCATTTCGAGCCGCACACCGCGCTCTTGCATGCCGATGCGCAGACGCCTGATATGCCTGAGCTGATTGCCGAGTTGGCGCAACGCACGGCCAGTGGTTATGTATTTGGGGGGCTGGCATCCAGTCGCACAGATGTGGTTCAGTTTGCGTTGAATGGCGACGGCAATGTGGCCGGTCAAGGCCAAGCCACAGGGGTGTTTCATGGCGGTTTGAGTGGTGTGGCGTTTGATGCTGAGGTGGCCATGATTTCGCGCGTCACGCAAGGGTGTGTGCCGGTGGCCAAGGTGCACACCATCACTCGCGCCGATAACAATGTGGTGCTCACGCTGGACGGTGAGTCAGCGATGTCGGTTTTAGAGCGCGACCTGCAAATCAACATCGCCGATCGACAGACGGCCATCCCGAAGGTGCGTTCGACCTTGGTGGGCCTTTCTGCCGCACAAGACGCCCCAGGCCACCCCGCCATCAAGCGCACGGGCGAGTTTGACGAGGCGGTGTTGGTGCGTCACATCATTGGCATTGATCCTGATAAAGAAGCGGTGGCCGTTGGCCAGCCTGTGGAGGCGGGCATGCGCTTGACGTTTTGCCAACGTAACGCCGCAGCTGCACGCGCCGATTTGACGCGCATCTGTGCGGAAATACGCGAGGCTCTAGAGCCCGAAGAAATGACGGCGGAGTTGGCCGGCGTTTTGAGCGCCGAGACTTCGGCCATGCCGCATCCGGCGCGGCGCATGGCGGGTGCCATTTACGTCAGTTGCGCAGGGCGTGGTGGTCCGCATTTTGGCGCGCCCAGTGCCGAGATGCACATCGTGCGTCGTGCTTTGGGCGATGTGCCTTTGGTGGGCTTTTTTGCTGGGGGCGAAATTGCGCACCAAGAGCTGCACGGTTACACCGGCGTGTTGACGGTGTTCACCACGGAGGCGTGATCGCCGTTTAGCCCCTCGCGGCGCGGTTTACACGCCGCGTGCGCGATCTGCTTTGAACTGGGCTCGGAACGTACCAAATTGGCCCGCGTCCAAAGCCTCGCGCACCTCGCGCATCAGGTTGAGGTAGTAATGCAGGTTGTGCACGGTGGCCAGCATAGGGCCGAGCATCTCGCCGCAGCGGTCGAGGTGGTGCAAGTAGGCTCGGCTAAAGCCACCACTCGTTGTGCCGTCAGGTCGCGTGTGGCCTGCGCAGGCATAGCACGTACATGTGCTGTCCAGCGGACCGTGGTCGGCTTTGTGGCGGGCGTTGCGAATTTTCAAATCGCCGAAACGAGTGAACAAAGTGCCGTTGCGCGCGTTGCGTGTGGGCATGACGCAGTCAAACATGTCCACGCCATCGGCCACGCCTTGCACCAAGTCTTCGGGGGTGCCCACGCCCATCAGGTAGCGCGGCTTGTGCTCGGGCAAACGGTGTGGCGTGTGCGCCATGATTTCTAGCATTTCGTCTTTGGGCTCGCCCACGCTCACGCCGCCAATGGCGTAGCCGGGGAAGTTCATGTCCACCAGTGCGTCCAGCGACTCTTGGCGCAGGTTGGTGAACATGCCGCCTTGCACGATGCCAAACAGCGCATTGGGGTTTTCTAAGCGCGCAAATTCGTCCTTGCTGCGCACGGCCCAGCGGCGGCTCATTTCCATCGACTTGCGGGCTTCTGCTTCGGTGGTGAGATGGCCTTTGGTTTCGTACGGCGTGCACTCGTCCAGCTGCATCACGATGTCGCTGTTGAGCGTGGTTTGAATTTGCATGCTCACCTCGGGCGACATGAACAGCTTGTCGCCGTTCACGGGCGATGCAAACGTCACGCCTTCTTCGGTGATCTTGCGCATCGCGCCGAGTGACCACACCTGAAAACCACCGCTGTCCGTGAGGATGGGTTTGTTCCAACGCTCAAACTCGTGCAGGCCACCAAAGCTTTGCATCACGTCCAGGCCGGGGCGCATCCACAGGTGAAAGGTGTTACCCAAAATGATTTGTGCGCCCATTTCTTCGAGGCTGCGAGGCATCACGCCTTTGACGGTGCCGTACGTGCCCACGGGCATGAAGATGGGCGTTTGCACCACGCCATGGTTGAGCGTGAGTGTGCCGCGGCGTGCGTGGCTGCCCGCATAGCTGCCGTCGGCGGCAGGGGCGTCTTTGGTGAGAGCGTCAAACTTCAACATGGTCGGTCTTTCAAGCGGTTCTTGATGCGGTGGTTTTCTCTAACAGCATGGCGTCACCGTAGCTGAAGAATCGGTATTGGTTGGCAATCGCGTGGCGGTACAGCGCGTGCATGTGCTCAAAGCCTGCAAATGCGCTGACCAACATGAGCAAGGTGCTTTTGGGGAGATGGAAGTTGGTGATCAGCACATCCACCACTTGGTACTTAAAGCCTGGCGTGATGAAGATTTGTGTGTCGCCACTGGTCAGCCCACTTTGCGCCCAGCTCTCCAGTGTGCGCACGCTGGTCGTGCCCACAGCCACCACGCGGCCACCGCGTGCGCGGCAGTCGGCAATGGCTTGCACGGTTTCGGGCGGGATGTTGTACCACTCGCTGTGCATGCGGTGCTCGGCCAAGTTCTCGGTCTTCACCGGCTGAAACGTGCCTGCGCCCACATGCAGCGTCACGCTGGCGCGTGTCACACCTTGAGCCTCTAGCCCTTGCAATACGCCTTCGTCAAAGTGCAGTGCGGCCGTGGGTGCGGCGGCGGCGCCTGGGTGTTTGGCAAACACGGTTTGGTAACGGCGCTCGTCCTCGGCTTTGTCTTCAGCAGTTTCGTGCTGCGCGTCAGACGTGTTTTGGTGACGTTCAATGTAGGGCGGCAGCGGCATGTGGCCGTGGCGCTGCATCAGCGTGTGCGGCTCGTCGCTGAGCTTGAAGCGAAACAGTTGTCCGTCTTCGTTGGGCCAGCGGCCCAAAAGCGTGGCCGTGAAGCCGCCATTGCGCAAACCACCGGCCATGACCATCACGGCACCGACCTGCGGCTTTTTGCTCACTTTCATGTGCGCCACCACCTCGTTGCCTGTGAGCACGCGCTCGACCAAGAGTTCGAGCTTGCCGCCCGTGGCCTTTTCGCCAAACAAACGGGCTTTGACCACTTGGGTGTCGTTGAACACCAGCAAGTCGCCAGCTTTGAGGAGGGAGGGGAGGTCTTTGAACGTGCGGTCGACCAAGTGGGCCGAGCGGCCATCGAGCAAACGAGAGGCGCTGCGTTCGGCGGTGGGGTGTTGGGCGATCAGCGTCTCAGGCAGAAGGAAATCGAAATCGCTGAGGGTGTAGGTGTGAAGCATGCGCTTGAGGGCCGGACGGGCCCGTTCCAAGTAAAAACAGCCGTGATTTTCGCACGGCTGTTTTGGGGTCTTTGCCGCTTGGCCTTAGTTCATAACTAAGTGCGTGGTTGATCCGTTTGCAAATTGAACATCAATAGAGATAAGTGTCAGGCTGCCATCGGCAGCGACGCGGAAGCGCTGTTGTTGCGTTTGCTCAAGTACGTTGGATGTTGTGTAGTACTTCAAGACGAGATTTGCAATTGCTGTTGTTGCTGTATCTGGTTCCATGACGAGGGTTGCGTCTTGCCGTCCTCTTGGGGTAACTTTGGAACTGCTCGCGTATCTGTTTGCACTTCCCACCGTAGCGACATCACTAACTTTTGCCGCTGTTGGTAGTGCGGGCGTACCAGTCCAAACTGCGTAATCCCCATCAACCGCCGAATATCCCAAAGGGCGGTAGTTTGAGTCGTAGTAGTCAATTGCGGTGTCAACGGAGGAGGCTGGGCTGCAGTTAGTAAGGGTCATACTGGTCGCGTTGTTGCTAGATAGGGCTACTGTGTTTTCAAATGTTGCCCCAGTTGTTGCTGCACCTTGAGTGACTGTGTATGTGCCTGAGCATGAACCACTAACTGTCAGCGTTTTTGTATAACCGTTGGCAATTAAACGTGTCCATCCAGATTGGATGTCAAAGCTGTTAGCTGATACAACGGGCCCGTTCGAACCATCACCTCCCCCGCCACCGCATGCCATCAAGGTCAAAGTTGATAAAAGAGCCAAAAATTTAACAATACGCATAAAAACCCTTAGTTGACGAAATTTGTCTGTTTGATTTTATATGTGAATTAGTGTGTATGTGAATTAGGCATAAATTGGGACATTCCCATGCGTGAAACCTTCGCTCCAACAATCTTTTGGTCAATGCGTGCGTGCCTTGCGGCAAGCGCAGGGGCTGACGCAGGTCGAGTTCAGCGAAAAGTGTGGTTTTTATCAAACCTACCTCAGCCGCATTGAGAACGGGCAGGCGAACCCCACCCTCAATGCGATGGAGGTCATCGCGGTGGGGTTGGGGCTGACGGTGTTTGAGTTGTTTGAGCGGGTGCGCGATGTGGCGCAGGTTCAACCGGCGAAGGGTTGATTGCTCGTTACTTGGCGGTGGCTCTGAAACCGCCTGGCTGCTCAATGTCGTAAGAGCGGAGTGTCATTGTGTTGGCTGGTGTGACGACGTATCGGTACTGTTCTGTTTGGATGACAGGGGCCGCCAAATAGTCAGTTGCAGAGACGGATGTGTTGGTGTCGTAAGCCGTGACGATCAGATTAAAGACGACGGTGGTTGCCGTGTTTTGCTCGATGCTGTAGCGCCATTCTTCTACGCCTGCTTTTGTGCTTAAGTCGGTACTTGTGTAGTTGTCTAGCACGCCAATTAATCCGGTGTGGCCTACTTTTGCTGCCGACGGGAGGTTGGCAGGTAAGCGCCAGACGCTGGATGCGTAGCCATAGTCGTATTTGAAATTCGTGAGTTTTGAATTTTGATAGTCGAAGTAATGCACGGAGGTGACGTAATGGGGTCCTTGTTGACTCATGAATTCAGGGCTACATACCTCGTAAAGTCCGTTGATGGTGGATAAGTTGTAGCGATCAGTGTCAGATAAATAGGTGGCCGCCGTGTTGGAGATGATGTAGGTCCCCGAGCATGACCCACTGACCGTCATTTGTTTGGTGTTAGGCACTAAGTTGAATTGGGTCCAAGCGGTGGAAATATCAAAGCTTTTGGCGGAGGTCGCTAGTGCGCTGGGGTCTTTGCTGGCCCAGTCTTCGCCGCCGCCGCAGCCGTTTAAAACGAACAAGGCCGATAAAGTGAAGGTCCAAATTTTGTATTTCATGACAATAATGTAGATTTTTAGAATTAAATATAGGCAACAATTGTTTCAATAAAGTTTACTTCGTACTTGTTGCCTATGTCTAACCCTCAATTCCTCGTCACCTGCGGGGGGCGGCTTATCTTCCAGCAGGCATTTGCGGTGTTGTCAGCTCCTTGGCTGGTGTGTTTGTGCCTGTGGTTTTTCAATGCAGGGGCGCACGCACAGGTGCTGGGCGATGACGCAGATGTGTTCAGCACACATGTTGCAAAGGTGGGGGTAGATGCCTGGCGCTTGAGCCCTAAAACGCCAGAGACTTTGCTGATGCTGCCAACCAACTCGCAATGGCATTACAAATCAGTGTCGCCGTGGCTCACGTTTGATGGACAAATGACGGTGCATCGCCATGCGGTGCTGAGCCTAAAAGTGCGCGCCGATCAGGCCATGGGCACGCATGTGGATGAAATGAGTTTGGATTGGTCGGTGTCTCCCAGCCTGGGATTTAAGGCTGGGGTGGTGAGCTACAAAACCAGTTGGTGCCGAACGTACGACGTCGACTCACCATGGGTGCGCGAAAACGACCCGTTTTGTACGGTAAAGACCACGAGTGATGCCGGTGGGGGGGCGCCGGGCTTGCAGGTGTATGCCAGTGCGCCTGTGGGCAGCTATCGTGTTCAGGGGTTGGCTGGTATCTATCGACCCTTGCTGTTGAACTACAACACGACCGAGTTTTCGAATGTGCCTTATGACAATGCGCACATTGATCGCAACAGCAAAAAAGGCCTGTCTGTCAGTATTCAAAATTTAGAGACAGCTTCTGAATTGCGCTTGGGCTTGCTCCATGCGGATCAGTCGGAGTACGTGTTCGGCAGTTGGAATACGGAGTCTTTTCGCGTTCATCAGAGCTACAACATGGTGTTTTTAGGTGGTGCTTTTTACGTGGCACCCCAAGTGCAACTGCGTTTGCAAACGCTTAGGCATGACATGCGTTCTAACAATCGGTCTGTGCCTGGGAGCCTTCGGCCGAGTTATTTGGGAGGGGTTGATTTAGCCCGTCGTTCGGATGTTGTGGAGGTGAATTATTGGCATTCACCGCAAGATGTGTTTGCACTCGCTGTGTCTCGCTACATCTACGACAACTCTTACACCGACACGTCCTACCCGTTGCCCGGCTATTACACATATCGCAATTACTTCATCTACAAAAACAAAAACATATCTGCCAGTTGGCGTCATGACTGGGCGAAGGGCGTTTTCACAGCGGTGCAGTGGAGCTACAACAGCTTAGACATCTACAACCGTCTCATCACGGACGCTCCGAACCGCGAAGCAGGCGGCCACGGCCTAGGCGTGCGTTTGGGTTACCAGTTCTAGTTCTCAAGCGGCGGGGCACAATCACAGCCCATGCCAGCTGCTCAGCCCACCGTCACCGTCAAAACAGACAACAAGCCGCTTTCCGCGCCGCAAAAGGCGTTGCGTAAGCTGGGGCTCGACCGTGACATCGACTTGGCGCTGCACCTGCCGCTGCGCTACGAGGACGAAACCCGCATCGTCCGTTTGACGGACACCCGCGAGGGCGACACGGTGCAGATCGAGGCCACGGTGGTGTCTTGCGAAATTACCTACAAGCCGCGCCGCCAATTGCTGGTGGAGGTCGACGACGGCTCCGACACCTGCACCTTGAGGTTTTTTAGCTTCTACCCGTCACAACAAAAAGCGCTGGCCGTGGGCAACCGCTTGCGTTTGCGCGGCGAGGTGAAGGGCGGCTTCATGGGGCGCACGATGATGCACCCGAGTTTTCATGTGGCGGGTGGCGAGCTGCCGCAAGCCTTGACGCCTGTCTACCCCACGTCTGCCGGATTGCCACAGGTGTATTTGCGCAAGGCGGTGCATGGGGGCTTGGTGCACGCGGCACGGCACGGCGCGTTCACGGAGACCATCCCGCAAGAGTCCATGCCGCCCTCGACGCTGCGGTATGGCAAAGGGCGCGACGCCAACAGCGGCAGTGTGGATGCGTGGGGGCTGGCGCAGTCGTTGCATTTTTTGCATCACCCCACGCCCGATGTGTCGCTGGCGCAGTTGGAAGACCGCACGCACCCCGCTTGGCAGCGGCTCAAGGCCGAAGAGTTGTTGGCGCAGCAGTTGTCGCAATTGCAGTCCAAACGCGCGCGCGATTTGCTGCGTGCGCCTGCTTTGACGTTGCGCCCAGGCGGCTTGCACGAGCAGCTGTTGGGCGTGCTGCCGTTTGCTTTGACGGGCGCGCAGCGTCGCGTGGGCGAAGAGCTGGCGCAAGACTTGATGCGCCAAGTGCCCATGCACCGCTTGTTGCAAGGCGATGTGGGCTCTGGCAAAACCGTGGTGGCCGCGCTGGCCGCCGCCGTGGCCATGGATGGGGGCTGGCAGTGTGCCTTGATGGCGCCGACCGAGATCTTGGCGGAGCAGCACTTTCGCAAGCTCATTGGCTGGCTAGAGCCCTTGTTGACGCCGTTGGGCAAACGCGTGGCGTGGCTCACGGGCAGTCAAAAAAAGAAAGAACGCACCGAGATGTTGGGCTTCATCGCCAGCGGTGAAGCCGCGTTGGTGGTGGGCACGCACGCAGTGATTCAAGAGCAAGTGAAGTTCAAAAACTTGGCCTTGGCCATCATCGATGAGCAGCATCGCTTTGGGGTGGCGCAGCGCTTGGCGTTGCGCGAGAAGATGAAATCCACGGAGGCACCCGATGCGAACGGCTTCGATGCCTCCGCTTCTGCGCCTCAACAAGAGCCGCACATGTTGATGATGAGCGCCACACCCATTCCCCGCACCTTGGCCATGAGCTATTACGCGGACTTGGATGTGTCCACCTTGGACGAGCTGCCGCCCGGACGCACGCCGATCGTGACGCGCTTGGTGTCCGAGAGTCGCCGCGATGAGTTGATTGAGCGCATTCGCCACCAAATCGACCAAGGCCGGCAGGTGTATTGGGTGTGTCCGCTCATCGAAGAGAGCGAAGCGATCGACTTGACCAATGCGACCGAAACACATGCCTTGCTGACCGAGGCGCTGAACCCGCCCGGCAGTGCGCCCGTGTTGGTGGGCTTGCTGCATTCGCGCATGCCAACGGGTGACAAAAAGGCCGAAATGGCGAAGTTTGAAAGCGGGCAAATGGCGGTGTTGGTCAGCACCACGGTGATTGAGGTGGGCGTGGATGTGCCCAATGCCTCGTTGATGGTGATTGAGCATGCCGAGCGTTTTGGTTTGTCGCAACTCCATCAACTACGTGGCCGCGTGGGGCGCGGTGCGGCAGCTTCCGCTTGTGTGTTGATGTACGCCACAGGCGACAGTGGCCGTTTGAGTGAGACGGCCCGTGAGCGCCTCAAAGCGATGGTCGAGACCACCGATGGGTTTGAGATCGCGCGTCGCGATTTGGAAATTCGCGGGCCCGGCGAGTTTTTAGGCGCACGCCAATCGGGCGCCGCGCTGCTGCGTTTTGCAGACTTGGCGGAGGATGTTGAATTGTTGGAGTGGGCCCGAGAGCTGGCACCAACCATGCTGGACCAATACCCGCGCCAAGCTGATCAGCATGTGGCGCGTTGGTTGGGTGGAAAATCAGATTTCTTGAAAGCTTGAACCCATGACGCTGACTGAACTCAAATACATCGTGGCCGTGGCCCGTGAAAAACACTTTGGCCGTGCGGCCGATGCTTGCTTTGTCTCGCAGCCCACGCTGTCGGTGGCGATCAAAAAGCTGGAGGAAGAGCTGGAGGTCAAGCTTTTTGAGCGCAGCGCCAATGAGGTGGCTGTCACCAGTTTGGGAGAGGAAATTGTTCGGCAAGCGCAAAGCGTGTTGGAGCAAGCGGCCAGCATCAAAGAAATTGCAAAGCGGGGCAAAGACCCATTGGCGGGGCCTTTGCGCCTTGGCGTGATCTACACCATTGCGCCGTATTTGCTGCCGGCCTTGGTACGTCAAAACATCAAAAAGACGCCTCAAATGCCATTGATGCTGCAAGAGAACTTCACTGTCAAGTTGCTGGAAATGTTGCGCACGGGCGAGATCGATTGCGCCATCATGGCCGAACCTTTTCCAGACACGGGCTTGGCGACTGCGCCTCTGTATGACGAGCCCTTCATGGCCGCGGTGCCGAGCAACCATCCCTTTGCGGCGCTGAGTCAGATCAACGCCGAAGAGCTGAAGAACGAAACCATGTTGCTGCTGGGCAATGGCCATTGTTTCCGAGACCATGTGTTGGAGGTCTGTCCCGAGTTCGCTCGTTTTTCAAGCCATGCCGAGGGCATTCGTAAAAGCTTCGAAGGCTCATCGCTGGAGACCATCAAGCACATGGTGGCCGCGGGGATGGGCGTGACCTTGGTGCCGCGTTTGAGTGTGCCCAAGGAGGCGCTAGAGCCGCACAAGCGCAAGAAGACGGAAGAAACCTATGTGCGTTATTTGCCCATCGTCGATGCCGATGGTGCGGCCCCGCCAACGCGACGCGTGGTACTCGCGTGGCGGCGCAGTTTTACCCGTTACGAAGCGATCGCCGCCTTGCGCAATGCCATTTACGCCTGCGAATTGCCTGGCGTGAGCCGCCTTTCTTGAGATCTTGGTATGCGCGAACGTTTGGCTTTGTATTTAGATTTGATTCGTTGGAACCGGCCAGCAGGATGGCTGCTGCTGTTGTGGCCATCCCTGTCGGCGCTGTGGTTGGCGGCAGGGGGCTGGCCGGGATGGCACGCGCTTGCTGTCTTTGTGCTCGGAACCATTCTGATGCGCAGTGCGGGCTGCTGTATCAACGACGTGGCAGACCGCGAGTTTGATCGCCACGTGAAGCGCACCGCACAGCGGCCTGTGACGCGCGGAGCGGTGACTGTGCGTGAGGCGTTGGCTGTGGGTGCCGTGCTGGCAGCCTTGGCATTTGCGCTGGTGGTGAGCACCAATGCAGCGGCGGTGGGTTGGTCATTCGTAGCGCTGGCGGTGACTTTGGCATACCCCTACGCGAAGCGCCATGTGTCGATGCCGCAAGCCGTGCTGGGGGTGGCGTTTAGCTTCGGCATTCCGATGGCATTTGCCGTGGTGCAGGGGGAGGGCATGACTTGGCAGACGTTGACGCTGCAAGGTCTTTGCGGCGTAGTGCCTTGGCAAGCGTGGGCACTCCTCGCGTTCAATTTGTTTTGGGTGCTCGCGTACGACACCGAGTATGCGATGGTGGACCGCGATGATGACTTGCGTATTGGCATGAAGACATCGGCCATCACCTTGGGGCGATTCGATGTGGCGGCGGTGATGGGCTTTTACGCCGTTTATTTGACAGGTTGGTTGTGGGTGTTGCGCGATCAACAGTTGGGTTGGCCTTGGCTTTTGGCTTTGTCGGCGGCAGCGCTTCAAGCCCTTTGGCACTTTGCGCTCATTCGTGGACGCACCCGCGATGGTTGTTTTTTGGCGTTCCGTCAGAACCATTGGATCGGAGCAACGATCTTTGCTGGTATGGCCATCGGCTTGGCTTTAAGGCCCTGAGGTGATGCCTAGAAGCCAAGAAAAAAGCGCTTGTAAACAAGCGCTTCTTTTTTAGGTTTGGTGGTTGATCAAAGCGCTTTGGCTTTCTTCGCCTTCTTGGCTTTTTTGGCCTTTTTCTTTTTCCCTTTTTTGTCGGCCTTGGGAGCGACATAGGGCTCTGCTTTGAACGTCGGCGCAGGTGCTGCCTGAGGGGCTTGCACGGCTGGTGCGACTTGAGGCGCAGGCGCAACAGGCATGGTTGCTGGTGCTACAGCTTGGGCTGATGCGAACAGTGGCAGAGCTACCGTGACAGCAGCGATAGAGGCGGTAATGAATTTGTTCATGATGAAAAATAGAGGAGAAGCTATAAGGATTATCGTCGCATTGGTTGGTGCGACTTAACCGCCAAATGCATCACCCATTTCTGCGGCGCGCTGCTGGGCTGCAAGCAATGCGGCTTGAAATTGTTCTGCCATACCTGCGGCTTGCATGGTCGAAATGGCTGCGTAGGTGGTCCCGCCCTTGGATGTGACACGCTCTCGCAAGATGGTGGGTGACTCATTGGCGCTGCGCGCCAACTCGGCGGCGCCCACAAATGTGCCGACCGCCAGTTGATGGGCTTGTGCTTCGGTCAACCCCATATGAACACCTGCCTTCACCATGGCTTCAATGAAGAAAAATACGTAGGCGGGGCCTGAGCCGGAGACGGCGGTCACAGCGTCGAGCAACGTTTCATCGTTGACCCAAAGGTACTGACCTGTTGTCGCAACGATGCGTTCAATCCATCCTTTGTCTTCTGCTGTAACACTAGGACGCGCAAACAAGCCCGTTTGTCCCAGACCCACCAACGCGGGTGTGTTGGGCATGGCACGTACGATGCGCTCAGAATTCAGCCATTGGGCAATGCTGTCGCTGCGAATGCCCGCTGCGACACTTAAATGAAGGGCGTCTTTGCAAAACATACCTGTCGACAAGGCGGCGTCTTTGAAGACCTGGGGTTTGACAGCCCAGACGACCAAGCCCGCTTCTTCAAGGGCAGGGCCTGCAGATGCGTAAGTTTTGATGTTGAATTGATGCTCGATACGTTGGCGCGTCTCTTGAAAGGGCTCGATCACGATGATGCGAGAGGCGGGGGTGCCCTGGTGAATCAGGCCGCCGATGATCGCGCTGGCCATGTTGCCGCCGCCGATGAAGGCCAAGGTCGAATGGGAAGTGTCTTTGTCATGCATGCCGATGATTGTGTCGCACACAAGAAAGCCAGCAGAAATGGCATAGAGAAAAATTTGTGAAATAAATTGACGCAGGCTAAATAGTTGTGCCATAATCTGCGGCTCCGCTGAAAAAGCGGGGTTATCTGCCCAAGTAGAAGCGTTGCGAGTGGTTCGTGGCGTGGATGACGGGCCCAAGACTGATCGGTTGGATGTAAGACGCAAGTCGTGCATGCACTGATGCAAGTTGGGAATATATAAATGATCCAGACTGAATCTCGGTTAGATGTCGCTGACAACACCGGCGCAAAGTCCGTTTTGTGCATCAAGGTGCTCGGCGGTTCGAAGCGTCGCTACGCAAGCGTGGGCGACATCATCAAAGTGAGCATCAAAGAAGCTGCGCCTCGTGGCCGCGTCAAAAAAGGCGAGGTTTACAGTGCTGTGGTGGTTCGTACTGCCAAGGGTATTCGCCGCGGCGACGGTTCGCTCGTAAAGTTTGACGGCAATGCAGCAGTTTTGCTCAATGCCAAATTGGAGCCTATCGGCACCCGTATCTTCGGCCCAGTCACGCGTGAGTTGCGTACTGAGAAGTTTATGAAGATCGTGTCTTTGGCTCCTGAAGTTCTGTAAGGGCACATCATGAACAAGATTCGCAAAGGCGACCAAGTCATCGTCCTCGCTGGGCGTGACAAAGGCAAGCGTGGCGTCGTGTCGTTGCGCAGTGATGACAGCCACTTGGTGGTTGATGGCATTAACTTGGTGAAAAAACACACCAAGCCAAATCCAATGGCTGGCACGCAAGGTGGCATCGTTGAAAAAACAATGCCAATTCATCAGTCCAATGTGGCGATTTTTAACGCGACATCTGGCAAGGCTGATCGAGTTGCTATCAAGATTCTGGCTGACGGCAAAAAAGTGCGCGTCTACAAGTCCAGTGGCGAAGAAATCAAGGCGGCATAAGCATGGCACGACTGCAACAACACTATCGCGAAAAAGTGGCTCCTGAGTTGACCGCTAAGTTCGGTTACACATCGCCCATGCAAGTTCCGCGCTTGACAAAAATCACGCTGAACATGGGTGTGAGCGAAGCTGTCGCTGACAAAAAAGTCATGGACAACGCTGTCAGTGATTTGACCAAAATCGCAGGCCAAAAGCCTGTGGTGACCAAGGCTAAGAAAGCGATCGCGGGCTTCAAGATTCGCGAACAGCAGCCCATCGGTTGTATGGTTACATTGCGCGGCGTGCAAATGTACGAATTCCTGGATCGTTTCGTGACCGTGGCTTTGCCTCGCGTTCGTGACTTCCGTGGTATTTCTGGTCGTGCGTTCGATGGTCGTGGTAACTACAACATCGGCGTTAAAGAGCAGATCATTTTCCCTGAGATTGAGTACGACAAAGTCGACGCACTGCGCGGCCTCAATATCAGCATCACGACAACGGCTAAGACTGATGATGAGTGCAAAGCGCTCCTCGCTGGTTTCCGTTTTCCGTTCAAGAACTGAGGTCGAACATGGCTAAACAAGCATTGATCGAGCGCGAGCTCAAGCGAGACCGTCTGGTTGCCAAGTTTGCAGCTAAGCATGCAGAGCTGAAGGCGATTGCCAACGACTTCAAGCGTAGCGACGAAGAGCGCGCTGCTGCACGTTTGGGTTTGCAAAAGTTGCCTCGCAACGCAAACCCAACGCGTCAACGCAACCGTTGCGCTATCACCGGACGTCCTCGTGGGACATTCCGCCAATTTGGCCTCGGCCGAGCCAAGATCCGTGAATTAGCCTTCCAGGGCAACATTCCCGGCATCACTAAAGCCAGCTGGTAAAAGGCAGGAGATTCAACATGAGCATGAGTGATCCAATCGCCGACTTGCTGACTCGTATTCGCAATGCGCAAATGGTGGCCAAGCCCACTGTGATGGTGCCTTCTTCCAAAGTGAAGATTGCTATCGCGCAAGTGCTGAAAGACGAAGGCTACATCGACGGTTTTCAAATTAAAAAAGACGCTGGCAAGACAGAGCTTGAGATTACTCTCAAGTACTACGCAGGTCGCCCAGTGATTGAGCGTATTGAACGTGTGAGCCGTCCTGGTTTGCGCGTTTACAAAGGCTGCGATGCTATTCCACAAGTCATGAATGGCTTGGGTGTTGCTATCGTGACGACGCCCCAGGGCGTGATGACAGATCGCAAAGCGCGCGCTACCGGTGTCGGTGGCGAAGTGTTGTGCTACGTCGCTTAACCGCAGCCTAAAGGAAAGACTGAAATGTCCCGAGTAGGAAAAATGCCTGTGACCGTCCCCCAAGGTGTGGATGTGTCAATTAACAGCCAGCTCATCAGTGTCAAAGGTACCGGCGGCGCGCTGTCGGTTGCTTCTCACGCTTTGGTGAAGGTTGTCAACGAAGCTGGTCAAGTGTCATTCACGCCAGTTGACGATTCACGTGAAGCAAATGCCATGAGCGGCACATTGCGCCAGTTGGTCAACAACATGGTGACCGGTGTGACAAAGGGCTTTGAGAAGAAGTTGCTGTTGGTCGGCGTTGGCTACAAAGCCGCTGCGCAAGGTACCAAGCTCAACTTGGCGGTGGGTTTTTCTCACCCCGTGAACAAAGATATGCCTGAAGGCATCAAGGTTGAAACGCCTGCTGCTACGGAAATCATCATCAAAGGTGCTGACCGTCAACGCGTGGGCCAAGTGGCCGCTGAGATTCGTGCGATTCGTCCCCCTGAGCCTTACAAAGGCAAAGGCATCCGTTATTCGGATGAGAAGATCACGATTAAAGAGACCAAGAAGAAATAAGGAGCTGCACCATGTTGACCAAAAAAGAGCAGCGTCTTCGCCGGGCACGTCAAACTCGCATCCGTATCGCCAATCAAGGCGTGGCGCGTTTGATGGTGAACCGCACCAATTTGCACATTTATGCCAGCGTGATTTCTGGTTGTGGCACGAAAGTGTTGGCAACAGCATCTACGGCCGAAGCCGATGTGCGCACAGCGCTGGGCGCTACAGGCAAGGGCGGCAACGTCAATGCTGCACAAGTGATCGGTAAGCTGATTGCTGAAAAAGCAAAAGCTGCTGGCGTTGAAAAGGTTGCGTTTGATCGCTCCGGTTTCGCTTATCACGGTCGCGTCAAGGCTTTGGCCGATGCAGCCCGCGAAGCTGGCTTGCAGTTCTAATCGAATTGGAAATTACAAATGGCTAAATTTCAAGCTAAAACGCAAGGTGACGGTCCAGAAGACGGACTGCGCGAAAAAATGATCGCGGTGAACCGCGTTACCAAAGTGGTGAAGGGCGGCCGTATTCTCGGTTTTGCAGCCTTGACCGTTGTGGGTGATGGCGATGGCCGCGTTGGCATGGGCAAAGGCAAGTCGAAAGAAGTGCCAGCTGCTGTGCAAAAAGCGATGGAAGAAGCCCGTCGCAACATGACAAAAGTGTCGTTGAAAAACGGCACGATCCACCACAAGGTGCATGGCCACCATGGTGCCGCAAACGTCATGATGATTCCAGCACCCAAGGGTACCGGCATCATTGCGGGCGGTCCAATGCGCGCTGTGTTTGAAGTCATGGGAATCACCGATATCGTGGCGAAGAGTCATGGTACGTCGAACCCATACAACATGGTTCGTGCGACTTTGGATGCCTTGAACAACGCAACAACTGCTTCGGAAGTGGCAGCAAAGCGTGGCAAGACCGTCGAAGACATCTTCGCCTAATCTTGGAGCATTCAATGACTACCCAACAAACAGTGAAAATCCAATTGGTTCGCAGCCCAATTGGCACCAAAGAATCGCACCGAGCCACCGTTCGTGGTTTGGGTTTGCGCAAGCTCAATTCTGTGAGCGAGTTGCAAGACACCCCAGAGGTGCGCGGCATGATTAACAAGATCAGTTATCTGGTCAAAGTGCTGTAAAGGTTGAAGATGGAACTCAATAACATCAAACACGCACCTGGCGCTAAACATGCCAAGCGTCGTGTCGGTCGCGGTATTGGCTCCGGCCTTGGCAAAACTGCCGGCCGTGGCCACAAAGGTCAAAAGTCGCGTTCAGGTGGCTACCACAAAGTTGGTTTTGAAGGCGGTCAAATGCCTTTGCAACGTCGCTTGCCTAAGCGCGGCTTCAAGTCAACAACTTTGAAGTACAACGCTGAAGTGACATTGGCAGCACTCGAGCAATTGGGTGCCGCTGAAGTTGACATGAACAGCTTGAAAGAAGCCGGTTTGGTCGCTCACATTGCACGCGTTGTCAAAGTCGTCAAAACGGGCGAATTGACAAAAGCTGTGAAATTGAATGGTATTGGTGCCACTGCTGGTGCTAAGGCCGCAATTGAAGCTGCTGGCGGCACTGTCGCTTAAGTCAACTTATTAGGAATAGCACTCCGTGGCAACGAATCCATCATCGGGCGGTAATTCTGATAAGTTCGGGGACTTGCGTCGCCGACTGATCTTTTTGCTGCTGGCCTTGGTCGTTTACCGTGTGGGTGCGCACATTCCTGTGCCCGGCATTGATCCAAACCAGCTTCAACAGCTGTTCAATGGTCAGCAGGGCGGCATTTTGAGTTTGTTCAATATGTTCTCGGGCGGCGCTCTGTCGCGCTTCACCGTGTTCGCATTGGGCATCATGCCTTACATCTCTGCATCGATCATCATGCAGTTGCTGACCTATGTGCTGCCATCTTTGGAGCAGCTCAAGAAGGAAGGCGAAGCGGGACGTCGCAAGATCACACAATTCACACGCTACGGCACTCTGGGGCTGGCTTTATTCCAGTCTATGGGTATTGCATTGGCCTTAGAGGCTTCTGCAGGGTTGGTGAATGTGCCTGGTTTTGGTTTTCGCATCACTGCGATGGTCAGCTTGACAGCCGGCACCATGTTTTTGATGTGGTTGGGTGAACAAATCACCGAGCGAGGTTTAGGCAACGGAATTTCTATTCTGATTTTCGCTGGCATTGCTGCAGGATTGCCCAGTTCTATTGGCGGTCTTCTTGAGTTAGTCCGCACTGGCGCGATGAGCATTCTGATTGCGCTGTTGATTGTTGTCGTCGTATCGATGGTGACTTATCTGGTCGTCTTTGTTGAGCGCGGTCAACGCAAGATTTTGGTGAACTATGCGCGTCGCCAAGTTGGTAATAAAGTTTATGGTGGTCAGTCATCGCACTTGCCACTGAAGCTGAACATGGCAGGTGTGATTCCTCCCATCTTCGCTTCATCGATCATTCTTTTGCCTGCAACTGTAGTTAGCTGGTTCAGTTCCGGCGACAGCATGGTTTGGCTGAAAGATATCTCTGCCGCATTGGCACCGGGCCAGCCTGTCTATGTGATGTTGTACGCAGCAGCAATTGTTTTCTTCTGCTTCTTCTACACTGCTTTGGTATTCAATAGCCGCGAAACTGCAGACAACTTGAAGAAAAGCGGTGCTTTTGTTCCTGGAATCCGTCCAGGCGATCACACCGCCAAGTACATTGACAAAATTTTGGTTCGACTCACCTTAGCCGGTGCTGTGTACATCACGTTTGTATGCTTGTTGCCCGAGTTTTTAATTTTGAAATACAACGTCCCGTTTTACTTCGGTGGAACTTCGTTGTTGATTATTGTGGTTGTCACCATGGACTTTATGGCTCAGGTGCAGAACTACATGATGAGCCAGCAGTATGACTCACTGCTTAAAAAGGCCAGTTTCAAAACAACGCTCGGTTGAAGAACCGGAAAAAAGGTGTCTCATCCCTTTGATGGGGGTGGGGTAAAATTGAGTTTTAGGAGAATGAAATGAGAGTTTCGGCTTCGGTCAAGAAAATTTGCCGCAACTGCAAAATCATCCGCCGCAAGGGCGTGGTTCGTGTGATCTGTACAGATCCACGCCACAAACAGCGTCAAGGCTGATTGAACTGGTTTAAAGAGGACGCATATGGCACGTATCGCTGGCATTAACATTCCGCCGCACAAACACGCTGAGATCGGTTTGACATCGATTTTCGGTATTGGTCGTACACGCGCTCGCAAAATTTGCGAAGCATGTGGCATTGATTACGCAAAAAAGATCAAAGATCTGACTGACTCGGACCTCGAAAAGATCCGTGACCAGATCGCTGAGTTCACGATCGAAGGCGACTTGCGTCGTGAGACGACCATGAACATCAAGCGTTTGATGGATATCGGTTGCTACCGTGGTTTCCGTCACCGCCGTGGTCTGCCCATGCGTGGTCAGCGTACGCGTACCAACGCACGCACACGTAAGGGTCCGCGTAAAGCAGCCCAAGCGTTGAAGAAATAACAGGATTGAGGCAGAACAATGGCTAAATCACCTAGCGGCGCAGCATCACGCGTTCGTAAAAAAGTCCGTAAAAATATTGCCGATGGCATTGCACACGTGCACGCCTCGTTCAATAACACCATCATCACGATCACCGATCGCCAAGGCAACGCCTTGTCATGGGCATCGTCAGGTGGTCAAGGTTTCAAAGGCTCACGCAAGTCAACCCCATTTGCTGCTCAAGTAGCATCTGAAGTGGCTGGCCGCGCTGCAGTTGACCAAGGTATCAAAAACCTGGATGTTGAAATCAAAGGTCCAGGTCCTGGTCGTGAATCTTCAGTGCGTGCTTTGGCTGCATTGGGTATTCGCATCAATTCGATTGCTGACGTGACACCCGTGCCGCACAACGGCTGCCGTCCACAGAAGCGTCGTCGCATCTAAGCGTTCGCGCTTTATTGTTAACCACAAGCCCACCGCCGCTGGTATCACTACCAGCGGCTCCTCACTTTTTGTGAGCAGATGATTAAAGAAGGAATTTCAAGTGGCACGTTACCTAGGCCCCAAGGCCAAACTCTCACGCCGTGAAGGCACTGACCTGTTTTTGAAGAGCGCACGTCGCTCAATCGCTGACAAGTCCAAATTCGACACAAAGCCAGGCCAACACGGCCGCACTTCTGGTCAACGCACGTCTGACTACGGATTGCAATTGCGTGAAAAGCAAAAAGTCAAGCGTATGTACGGTGTCTTGGAGCGACAGTTCCGCCGTTATTTCGCTCAAGCAGACCGTCAAAAGGGCAACACAGGCGCTAGCTTGTTGTTTATCCTCGAGTCACGCTTGGACAACGTGGTTTACCGCATGGGCTTTGGCTCAACACGCGCTGAAGCACGTCAATTGGTGTCTCACAAGGCGATTACTGTTAACGGTAATCAAGTGAACATTCCTTCATACTTGGTCAAAGCTGGCGACGTGATTGCTGTCCGTGAAAAGTCCAAGAAGCAAGGTCGTGTTTTGGAAGCCCTCGAGTTGGCCAAACAAGTGGGCATGCCTGCATGGGTCGAAGTGAATGCAGAAAAAGCAGAAGGTACTTTCAAGAAGTCACCTGACCGTGATGAATTTGCAGCCGACATCAACGAATCGCTGATCGTCGAACTGTATTCGCGTTAATTCTGGTTGAAGTTTTCAACCTAACGCACCCCACGCTGCCTGCTCCTGCGGCGTGGTCCAGACACCCTGCCTTACCGGTGTAACGAGCCGGGGGTATTGAGAGGAAATCTGAATGCAAACAAACTTGCTGAAACCTAAAAACATCCACGTCGAGCAACTGGGTCACAACCGCGCCAAGGTCACCTTGGAGCCGTTTGAGCGTGGCTATGGACACACATTGGGCAACGCTTTGCGTCGTGTCTTGTTGTCGTCTATGGTTGGCTACGCCGTGACTGAAGTCACGATTGCTGGCGTTGTGCACGAATACTCATCCATTGATGGCGTGCAAGAAGATGTGGTCAACATTTTGTTGAACCTCAAAGGCGTTGTGTTCAAGTTGCACAACCGTGACGAAGTCACTTTGAGCTTGCGCAAGGACGGCGAAGGCCCCATCACTGCGGCAGACATTCAAACTCCGCACGATGTTGAAATCATCAACCCTGAGCACGTGATTGCTAACTTGTCGCAAGGCGGCAAGATTGACATTCAGCTCAAAGTTGAAACAGGCCGTGGCTATGTGCCCGGCACTGTGCGTCGTTACGGCGAAGAGCCAAGCAAGTCGATCGGTCGTATCGTGTTGGACGCATCGTTCTCGCCTGTAAGCCGCGTGAGCTACAGCGTTGAAAACGCCCGCGTTGAGCAACGTACCGATTTGGACCGCTTGGTCATGGAAATCGAAACCAACGGTGCAATTTCTGCAGAAGACGCAGTACGTGCATCGTCCAAGATTTTGGTTGAGCAACTCAAGGTGTTCGCACAATTGAGCGACGAAGAAGTTGCAGGTACATCCGCCTCTTCAGGTTCGGGCAATACCCAAAACTTCGACCCTATTCTGTTGCGTCCTGTTGACGAACTCGAACTCACTGTTCGTTCGGCCAACTGCCTCAAAGCAGAAAACATTTACTACATTGGTGATTTGATCCAGCGTAGCGAAAATGAACTGTTGAAGACGCCTAACTTGGGTCGTAAATCTCTCAATGAAATCAAAGAAGTTCTGGCTTCACGTGGTTTGACTTTGGGCATGAAGCTCGAGAGCTGGCCACCTGCAGGCTTAGAGCGCCGTTAATTTCAAATATTCACTGACATCACGTCCACTGGCCGTACCTGATACGGCGGCCGGCAAAATAACTTAAGGAATTTCAAAATGCGTCACGGACACGGACTTCGTAAACTCAACCGCACCAGCTCACACCGCTTGGCTATGTTGCGCAACATGATGAACTCGCTCATTGAGCACGAGGCCATCAAAACCACATTGCCTAAAGCCAAAGAGCTGCGTCGCGTGATCGAACCCATGATCACTTTGGCCAAAGTGCCAACAGTGGCCAACCGCCGTTTGGCATTTGACCGTCTGCGCGATCGCGACAGCGTTGTCAAATTGTTTGATGTGTTGGGCCCACGCTTCAACGCACGTCCAGGCGGCTACACACGTATCTTGAAAATGGGTTTCCGTGTTGGCGACAATGCACCCATGGCTTTTGTTGAGTTGGTTGAGCGTTCAGAAAATACTTCTGAAGTTTCTACTGATACAGCAGCTTAATAGGTTATACTAATCTTCTTGACGCGCGATGGAGCAGCCTGGTAGCTCGTTGGGCTCATAACCCAAAGGTCGTAGGTTCAAATCCTACTCGCGCAACCACTTTAAAACGCCCACTTCACAGTGGGCGTTTTTCTTTGTCTGAGCGTATGTCACTGGTTCAAACCGCACTTCAGCAAGCACAACGAATTGACATGAACATGCCGTGGGGCACCGCGGTTTGGCATGTGTGGCGCCCCACGGTTAGGACGCATCTTAAGAAGCCATGTGTGCTCTTGCATGGAGGTTCGGGCAGCTGGACACATTGGATCAACAATGTCATGGTCCTATCGCGTGAACGTGAGGTCTGGGTCTTAGACCTGCCAGGTTTTGGAGATTCAGACCTGCCTGAGCATGTCAAGGATGCTGACACGTTGGCCCCGTTTGTTGCTCAGATTTTGAAACAAACATTTCCCAAAACCTTGATTGACTTGATTGGTTTTTCTTTTGGTGGGATGACCGCAGGCCTCATGGCAGCAAGCCATCCTGAACTACTGGCAACCTTGGTTCTAGTCGGCGTACCGGGGTTAGGCCTGATGGTGGAGAAATTGCCGCTGCGAGGCATGCACGATACGATGACCGATGCAGAGCGGCGTTCTATTCATCGACACAATTTAAACGCCATGATGTTGTCGGATACGTCAATCGTCACCAATGAGGTGATTGACATGCAAATTGCCAATGTCGCCCGTGACCGCATGAGGCGTAGGCGAATTGCGCATACCGATGTGTTGTCGCAAGTGCAGTCGCAATGGCAATGCCCTGTACATGGGGTGTGGGGTGCACAAGACGCCCTCTATAAGAACACCTTAGAACGGGTGCCAAAGGTGTTGTCGTCACTCACATCGTTTCATGTCGTTCCGGAGGCGGGACATTGGGTTCAGTTTGAAAAACCACCAGCCTTTCATTTAGCGATCGAAAAAATCCTTTAAGCACCATCGTCACGGCGCACAATGCAACGATGCTCTATAAATTTAAATCCAAAGAAACCAGTGACTTGATCATGTTGGCGCAGCATGCCCGACAAATACTCACGGCGATAGGTAAAGAGCCGACAGCACAAGGTATTTTGTTACCAGACGAAATGTCTACGGCCATCCAACGGCTTCAAGACGCAGTCCGAGAAGATGAAGCTGGCGTAGCAAAAAACACAGAAATTAAGAATCAAAAGCCTCAATTGAAAGAAGCTGACGAGAACATTAGAAAGTTCGATGACGCACCACACAGCGTTTCCCTCAAACAGCGTGCAGTGCCTTTTATTGACATGTTGAAACGCGCTCAAGCAGCACAGGTTGAGGTGGTCTGGGGTGTTTAACGACAAGGTGGCTGCTCATCCTTATGACGCGCTCACGCCTGATGTCGTGCTCGATGCGTTGTCTGATTTAGGGCTGGCAGTTGATGGCCGTTTAATGGCTTTAAGTTCGTATGAAAACCGCGTTTACCAAGTCATGTTGGATGATGACGAACCTTTGGTCGTCAAGTTTTATCGGCCTGACCGTTGGAGCGATGCGCAGCTTGATGAAGAACATGCTTTTGCCGCCGAATTGATGGCCGACGAAGTGCCCATGGTGGGACCCTTGGTCTTGCATGGCAAGACACTGCATCACGCCAAAGGGTTTGCTTTCAGCGTCAGTCCGAGGCGTGGGGGTCGCACGCCAGAGCTGGACGACGCCGAAGTGCTAGAGTGGATTGGGCGTTTCATCGCACGCATCCATAACGTTGGCGCAAAGAAAAAGTTCCATACACGGCCCGACTTAAACGTCGCCACATTTGGCAACGCATCACGAGATTGGTTGCTCTCGGAACAGTTCATCCCGCTTGATCAGCGGAGCACTTGGGTACAGCATTGCAACGAGGCATTGGCGATCGCGCAACGCATGTTCGATGCCCATCCAAGTAAAAACCTGAGACTGCATGGCGACTGCCATCCTGGCAACATTTTGTGGACACCCGCTGATTTGCCCAATGGCGGACCGCACTTTGTTGATTTAGACGACGCCCGTATGGGCCCAGCCATTCAAGATTTGTGGATGTTGCTCAGCGGAGATCGAGCACAACGCACCCAACAACTCTCCATGCTGCTGGACGGCTACGAGCAAATGCGAGAGCTCAACCGCAGTGAGTTGGCTTTGATTGAGCCATTGAGAACTTTGCGCTTGATCCATTACAGCGCTTGGTTAGCGCGACGCAAGGACGACCCAGCGTTCGTGCAAAACTTCTCCTGGTTTGGCAGCAGCGACTATTGGGCGGGACAAGTGCACATGCTGATTGAACAGTGTGAAGCCATGCAAGAAGACCCGCTCTACGTTTAACTAAGCGTCACAACCCAAGGCGTCAGCGAGAGCGTGCATGTCGCTCGCATGTAAATCATTGCCCGTTTGGGGCGACACATTTTTGGGTTGCAACACACCAAATTCCAAAGGGCGCTCAATGTATGCGGTGCGTAAGCCGCAAGCGCGCGCGGCGGCTAGGTCATCATGGTGCGCCGCGCACAGCATCACCTCGTGTGGCTGCAAGTCAAACACTTGCGCAACGCCTAGGTAGGTGGCCGGATCAGGCTTGTAGGCGCGAAACACCTCAGCAGACAACACACAGTCCCAAGGCAGTCCGGCTCGCTTGGCCATGTTGGTGAGCAGACCTAAGTTGCCGTTGGAAAGCGTGCAAATCGTGAATTTCTTTTTCAACCTAAGCAAGCCGGCCACGCTGTCAGGCCAAGCATCTAAACGATGCCAGACGCGGTTGAGGTGAACGCGATTAGCTTCGCTCAGATGACTCAAGCCGAACTGTGGCAACAAGTCATCCAAAATCAAGCGATGCAATTCATCAATGCGCGTCCAGCCCAATTCGCCAGAGCGCACACGCGCCATGGCAGGCTGATAGCCGGCACGCCAAGCGAGCGCAAACGCGTTGGCATCTACCGCTGGATAGAGCGCCTGCATTTCTCGCATGATGCTGCCATGCCAATCGACAACGGTGCCGAAAATGTCAAAGGCCAACACGCGTGTGTTGGCCTTCAAGTCGTCTAAAGACGCGGAGTGGGGGGTGTCCATGTGTGTCATGGACCCGTTTTTACACCAAGAGTGCGTTCACCCGTTTCACATAGGCGGCAGGGTCTTCGGGCAAACCACCTTCAGCTAGAAGTGCTTGGTCGAACAAGATGTGGGCCAAGTCGTTGAAATGCGGGTTGGCATCGGCGCTCAGCTTTTTCACCAAGGGGTGGTCGGCATTCACTTCCAAGACCGGCTTCATGTCAGGGGCTTGCTGACCCGCTTGTTTGAGCATGCGGGCCAGCTGCATGGACATGCCATGATCTTGCACCACCAAGCAGGCGGGTGAGTCGACCAAGCGGGTCGTCACGCGCACGTCCTCGGCTTTGTCCTTCAGCGCTTCTTTGAGCTTGGCCAGCACAGGCTTGAACGTCTCTGCCGACTCCTCAGCCGCCTTCATCTCAGCTTCGTCTTGCAACGAGCCCAAGTCCACAGCGCCTTTGGCCACAGACTGCAAGGGCGTGCCATCAAACTCTTGCACAAAGTTCAAGGCCCACTCGTCCACGCGGTCGGTCATCAACAACACTTCGATGCCCTTTTTGCGGAACACTTCGAGCTGTGGGCTGTTCTTGGCTGCGGCCAAGGTGTCGGCGGTGATGTAGTAGATGGCTTCTTGGCCTTCTTTCATGCGCCCCTTGTAGTCCGCGAATGACACGCTCACGGTGTCTGTGCTGGTGCTGGCAAAGCGCAACAACTTCGCCAGTTTGTCTTTGTTGGCAAAGTCTTCACCCAAGCCTTCTTTGAGCACCGCGCCAAACTCGGCGTAGAACTGGCTGTACTTGCCTTGCTTGGCTTTGTCTTCATCGCTAAGCACATCAGTCACGCCATCATCGCCGGCTACTGGCGCTTTGTCGTACTTGGCCAAATCTTCCAGTACGGCCAACACGCGGCGCGTATTGCCTTCACGAATGGCTTTCACGTCGCGGCTTTCTTGCAGCAACTCACGGCTCACGTTCAGTGGCAAATCGGCAGAGTCCACCACGCCTTTGATAAAGCGCAGGTAAGAGGGCATCAAGGCCTCGGCGTCGTCCATGATGAACACGCGCTTCACATACAACTTCAAACCCGCTTTCTTCTCGCGGTTGTACAAGTCCATCGGCGCTTTGCCTGGGATATACAACAGCTGCGTGTATTCGGTGCTGCCTTCTACGCGGTTGTGGCTCCAAGCCAAAGGTGGCTCAAAGTCGTGGCTGATGTGTTTGTAGAACTCAGCGTGTTGCTCGTCCGTCACTTCCTTCTTGGCCCGAGCCCACAGCGCGTTGGCTTGGTTGATGGTTTCCCACTCATCGGTCAGTACCATTTCGCCGGGTTGACGACCACCGGAGGGGTCGCCTTCAATGAGCTCGCCGTCTTTCCATTCTTCTTTGCGCATGCGAATGGGCAAAGAGATGTGGTCTGAGTATTTGTTGATGACAGACTTGAGTTTCCAAGCGCTCAGGTATTCCTCGGCATCGTCGCGCAAATGCAAAATGATGTGCGTGCCACGCTCGGCTTGGGTGATGGTTTCCACCTCAAAGTCACCCGTGCCGGTGCTGCTCCAACGCACACCTTCATTCGCCTTCAAGCCAGCGCGGCGTGACTCAACCGTGATGCGATCCGCCACGATGTAGCCCGAGTAAAAGCCCACGCCAAACTGGCCAATCAATGCGCCTTGGTCTTTGGCATCGGTCTTTTGGTCGCCACTGAGCTTGCCCATGAATTCGCGTGTGCCGCTCTTGGCAATCGTGCCCAGGTGGGCAATCGCCTCTTCTTGGCTCATGCCAATGCCGTTGTCGGCAATGGTCAGGGTGCGTGCGTCTTTGTCAAAGCTGACGCGCACTTCGAGGTCGGCGTTGCCTTCAAACAAAGCATCGTTGTTCAGGCCTTCATAGCGCAGCTTGTCGCAGGCGTCGGAGGCGTTAGACACCAGCTCGCGCAAAAAGATTTCTTTGTTCGAATACAGCGAATGGGTCACAAGGTGCAGCAGTTGCGACACTTCGGCTTGGAAGGAATGGGTTTGTTTGGTCATGGTCTTTAAAACAGAATTACAAAAAACAACGCCCCAAGATGTGGGGCACTGGCTTAAATTTCAAGAGGGATAAAACCGTTGGAAATTGGCAGAATTTAGAAGCGCTCATGCGCCCCAAGGAAGCGCCACTGCCCTGCAGGCAACTGCCCCAGTTGGACGTGCCCAATACGGATGCGTTTGAGGCCCACAACTTGAAGGCCGACTTGTTCGCACATGCGGCGAATTTGTCGCTTTTTGCCCTCGGTCAGCACAAAGCGAAGCTGCTCTGGGTTTTGCCATTCCACCTGCGCGCGTTTGAGGGGTTTGCCGTCCAAACTCAAGCCGTGTCGCAAGCGCTCGAGTTGGGCTTTTGGAAACACAGCCTGCACGTTGTTGGTCACGCGGTCGTGGTCACCGATGGCGCTGAGTTGGTTCGCTCTGCCGCCATACGTGGCCGACGCGGCGTTGGCTGCTGCGGTGTTTTCGTGGCCGGTGTAGGTCACGCGCACCAAATACTCTTTTTCCATTTCCGAGTCTTCGCCAATCAATTGGCGGGCAACGCGGCCGTCTTGTGTCAACACCAACAAGCCAGTGGAGTCGATGTCGAGTCGCCCCGAAGGCGCGAGGCTGCGCAACTGTGGGGGCGTGAAGCGTCGTTTGGACGAGTCGCCCGCCCAATGCGTGCGCGGGTTGATCAACATGATCGCGGGCTCATGTCCGTCTTCGGCTTGGCCGCTCACATAGCCCATGGGCTTGTGCAAAAGAATAGTGACTTGGGTGTCTTGGTGGCCAGTGGCGCGTGGGTCAACCTCAACACGGTCGTTCGGGCCAACTTTCACACCCATTTCAGCAGGGCGGCCATTCACCAATACCCAGCCTTGCTCTATCCAGGCATCGGCCTCGCGGCGGGAGCACAGGCCGAGTTCGGCCATGCGTTTGTTGAGGCGGGTGAGGTCTTGAGATGTGTCTGACATAAGCGATGCAAGTAAGGCCGTGAGTTTAACGAGTGACGCAACCGGCGCGGCTCAACTGGCCGAGCCGTAGGCGCGAAGGGCGGTCAAGTCAAGCACACGCATGCCGCCGTACTCAATGCGAATCGCACCTTGCTCTTGCAGCGTGTTGAGTGCCACATTCACACGTTGACGTGACAGTCCTACCAAATACGCCAGTTCTTGCTGGGTGATGCGCAGCATCTCCCCCACGCCTGGAAACAGGGTTGGGTTGAACAAAGCGGCCAAGTTGCGCGCCACGCGCACATCGGGGCTGTTGGAGCGATCGATCTCGCGCGCTTCAATGAACTGCGCCAAACGTTCGTTGAGTTGGTTCATCACAAAGCGGTTGAAACCAATCGAGTTGTCGAGCAACCAATGGAAGGTGTCGATCGGCAGCCCCGCCACCACGCTCCGGCGCAAGGCCATGATGTTGTAGCGGTACGGCTCGCGCTTGATGGCTGTGCCTTCACCAAACCAGCCTCCGGGTGGCACACCGGTGTAGGTGATGGTGCGCCCGCTTGCGCTGTCGGTGCTCATCTTCAATAAGCCTTCGATCACGCCAAACCAATACGTCGCTGATCGGCCCATGCGACACACGTAGTCGCCAGGCATGGGGTCACTGACCACCAATTGAGGCGTGATGCGTGCCCGCTCTTCTGGCGTGAGCAGTACAAGCCACGGGATTTGATGGGTCTCCGCGGCTGTAGGCGCACGGCGGCGTTGAAAAACACTGGTTTCAGTTGCCATAGAGGTCCAAAGTGATCGCTGTCTTTTTGAGGAGTAAGACTCGGGTAAGTCCTTCTAGGTGTCTACCCTAGATTGTCGTTGCAACGACAACCTGACGTCAAACATCCTCCTACGATCGCGGCCATCAGGGTGATCTCGTCTCAAACGAGACAGCCACTTTCGTCGACATAGAACAATGAACAAGGACTCGGAATGCAGACCACGTTCCCCCGACTGTTACTCCAGCATGCCAGCCAGCGCCCCGCAGCGCCGGCCATGCGCGAGAAGGAATACGGCATTTGGCAAACCACCACCTGGGCGGACATGGCCCATTTGGTGGAGCACATGGCATGTGGCTTGCACCAAGCCGGTTTGACCCGCGGTGAACATGTAGTGGTGATCGGCTCTAACCGTCCCCGTTTGTACGCCACCATGTTGGCCGCGCAATCGCTAGGCGCCATTCCTATTCCTTTGTACCAAGATGCCGCTGGCGCCGAGTGTGTGTTCCCACTCAACAACGCCGAGGTGCGCTTTTGTGTGGTGGAAGACCAAGAGCAGGTCGACAAGCTGCTGGAGATTCGCGCGCAATGCCCAGAAGTCGCGCACATCTTTTTTGACGATCCTCGCGGCTTGCGCAAATACGATGAGCCAGGCTTGGCGTCACTCGATGAGCTGCTCGCTGCAGGGGAAGCGTTTGCCAAGCAGCATCCGACCTTCTTTCGCGCAGAAGTCGACAAAGCCAATGCCGCCGATGTGGGCGCCATGTTCTTTACCTCTGGCACCACGGGCAATCCCAAGGGCGTGGTTCACACGCATGACTCCCTGATCAACCGCGCTGAAGCCGGTGCCAAGTTTGACAAACTCACGTCGGAAGAAGAAGTGTTGGCTTATTTGCCACCGGCTTGGATCGGTCAAAACATCTTCAGCTATGCGCAATGGCTGTACTGCGGCTACGTGGTGAACTGTCCGGAGTCTGTGGCCACCGTCACCATCGATTTGAAAGAAGTCGGGCCCACCTATTACTTCGCACCTCCCCGCGTGTTTGAAGGCTTGCTCACCATGGTGATGATTCGCATGGAAGACGCCAGCGCACTCAAGCGCAGCATGTTCCATTTCTTCATGGATGTGGCACGCAAATACGGCCCCAGCAAAATGTCGGGCCAATCCATTGGCTTGGTCGGCAGTTTCTTGTATGGCTTGGGCAACCTGTTGGTTTACGGGCCCCTGCGCAACACCCTGGGCATGAGCCGCGTGCGCGTGGCTTACACCGCCGGCGAGGCCATTGGCCCCGATTTGTTCACGTTCTACCGCGCGATCGGTGTGAACTTGAAGCAGCTCTACGGCTCCACAGAAACTGCCGTGTTCGTTTGCTTGCAGCCCGACCACGAAGCACGCGCCGACACCGTGGGTGTGCCCTGTGCCGGCGTTGAAATCAAGGTGGCTGACAACGGTGAAATTTTGGTCAAGTCCCCTGGCTTGCTCAAAGGTTATTACAAGAACGACAAGGCCACCGCAGAAGTACTGACGGCCGATGGCTGGTACCACACCAGCGACGCGGGCTTCATCGATGCCAATGGCCATTTGAAAATCATCGATCGCGTCAAAGACGTGGGCCGCATCCAAGGCGGTGTCAACGACGGTGCCATGTTCGCGCCCAAGTACGTCGAGAACAAACTCAAGTTCTTCCCGCACATCAAAGAAGTGGTGGCCTATGGCGACCAACGCGAAAAAGTGTGCGTGATGATCAACATCGACTTCGATGCTGTGGGCAACTGGGCCGAGCGCCGCAACTTGCCTTATGCCGGCTACACCGATTTGGCGCAAAAGCCTGAGGTGTACGGCCTGATCAAAGAATGCGTTGAAAAAGTCAACGCCGATCTGGCCGCTGACGAACTGTTGGCGGGTAGCCAAGTGAGCCGCTTCCTCGTGTTGCACAAAGAACTCGATGCCGATGACGGCGAACTCACCCGTACCAACAAAGTGCGTCGCGGCTTCATCGCCGAAAAGTACGACGCCTTGGTGGGCGCTTTGTACAACGGCGCGACCGAGCAATTCATTGAAACCGTGGTGAAGTTTGAAGACGGCCGCACCGGTAGCGTGAGCGCCACGCTCAAACTGTCGGACGCCAAAACTTTCGCACCCATGGGGAAAGCAGCATGAGTAAAAAAATCGGTGACGTCATCTTGGACGTCCACAACATCAGTTTGCGTTTCGGTGGTGTTAAGGCGCTGACCGACATCTCCTTCAACGTCAAAGAGCACGAAGTGCGCGCCATCATTGGCCCCAACGGCGCGGGTAAAAGCTCGATGCTCAACTGCATCAACGGCGTGTACGCACCGCAAGAAGGCTCGATCACCTTCCGTGGTCAAACCTTTGGACATATGGACAGCCATCAAGTGGCGACCATGGGCATTGCGCGCACCTTCCAAAACCTGGCCTTGTTCAAAGGCATGAGCGTGCTCGACAACATCATGACGGGGCGCAACCTGCGCATGAAGAGCAACATCCTCATGCAAGCGTTGCGTATCGGGCCCGCTGAAAAAGAAGAAATGATGCACCGCGAAAAGGTGGAGCGCATCATCGACTTCTTGGAGATTCAAGCCTTCCGCAAAACGCCTGTAGGCCAGTTGCCCTACGGCCTGCAAAAGCGCGTGGACTTGGGTCGTGCGCTGGCGCTCGAGCCGCAAGTGTTGTTGCTCGACGAGCCCATGGCCGGCATGAACGTCGAAGAGAAGCAAGACATGTGTCGTTTTATCTTGGATGTGAACGATGAATTTGGCACCACCATCGTGTTGATCGAACACGACATGGGCGTGGTGATGGACATTTCTGATCGCGTGGTCGTGCTCGACTACGGCAAGAAGATCGGCGACGGCACCCCCGATGAGGTGCGCAACAACGAGGAAGTCATCAGCGCTTACCTCGGCACTTCACACTAAGGACAAGAACATGGCATTTTTTCTTGAAACCCTTTTCGGCGGCCTCATGGCAGGCATGCTGTATTCGTTGGTCGCGCTCGGCTTCGTGCTGATCTACAAAGCCTCTGGCGTGTTTAACTTTGCGCAGGGCGCGATGGTGTTGTTTGCCGCGCTGGCCATGGCTCGCTTTGGCGAATGGATCCCTGCCTATACCGGCATCAACCACTTTGTGCTCGTTAACTTGCTGGCTTTCACAGGCGCCGCTGCCGTGATGTTTGTGGTGGCGTGGGTGATTGAGTTTTTGGTCTTGCGCCATTTGGTCAACCAAGAGGGCACCACCCTGCTGATGGCTACGTTGGGCATCACTTACTTCCTCGACGGCTTGGGTCAATCCATCTTTGGCAGCGACATCTACAAAATTGATGTGGGCATGCCCAAAGAGCCTGTCATGCTGATGGAGTCCACCTTTGACGGCGGCATCATGATCAACCAAGAAGACTTGGTGGCCGCCGTGATTGCGGCAGCCTTGGTCGCTTTGCTCAGCGTGTTCTTCCAAAAAACAACCACTGGCCGTGCCTTGCGTGCGGTAGCCGATGACCACCAAGCGGCGCAATCGATCGGCATCCCGCTCAACCGCATCTGGGTCATTGTGTGGTGCGTGGCCGGCGTGGTGGCTTTGGTGGCCGGCATGATTTGGGGCTCTAAATTGGGCGTGCAGTTCTCGCTCTCCACCGTCGCTTTGCGTGCCTTGCCCGTGGTGATTTTGGGTGGCCTGACCTCGGTGCCTGGCGCCATCATTGGGGGCTTGATCATCGGGGTGGGCGAGAAATTGTCGGAAGTGTTCCTCGGCCCGTACGTGGGCGGCGGTATTGAGATTTGGTTTGCGTATGTGTTGGCCTTGGGCTTCCTGTTGATTCGTCCACAGGGCTTGTTTGGCGAAAAAATCATCGACCGCGTGTAAGGAAAAGAAACATGTTTTACAGAGAAAACGGTCAATTCAAAACGACATACAAGGCAGATCAACAGATCTTCCCGATCACACAAGACCGCATTGGGGTGCTGTTGCTCATCGCGTTTGCCTTCATTGGCGTACCTATGCTCGCTGACGAATACATGCTGCGCGCGATTTTGATTCCCTTCCTCATCTTGTCGCTTGCCGCCTTGGGGGTGAACATTTTGGTGGGGTATTGCGGTCAGATTTCTTTGGGCTCGGGCGCATTCATGGCGGTGGGCGCTTATGCCGCCTACAACTTCTTTGTCCGCATTGATGGCATGCCCCTCATCTTGGCCATCTTGATGGGCGGTTTTTTTGCCACCTTGGTCGGTATGTTCTTTGGTATTCCCAGCTTGCGCGTGAAGGGCCTGTATCTGGCGGTGGCGACTTTGGCTGCGCAGTTCTTTTGCGACTGGGCGTTCTTGCGCATCAATTGGTTCACCAACAACTCCGCGTCAGGCACCGCCTCTGTGTCTGACCTGCAAGTCTTCGGCTTGTCCATCAACACACCGTTTGAAAAGTACACCTTCTGCTTGATCTTTTTGGTGGTGTTTGGGGTGCTGGCCAAAAACTTGGTGCGTGGTGCGATTGGCCGCGAGTGGATGGCCATCCGCGATATGGACGTGGCCGCTGCCGTCATCGGCATTCGCCCGATGTACGCCAAGCTCAGCGCCTTTGCCGTGAGCTCGTTCATCGTGGGCGTGGCTGGCGCACTGTGGGCCTTTGTCTACTTGGGTTCTTGGGAACCCGCCGCGTTCTCAGTTGACCGCTCATTTCAGTTGCTGTTCATGGTCATCTTGGGCGGTATGGGCTCCATCATGGGTAGCTTTTTTGGTGCGGGTTTCATCGTGATTCTTCCCGTCATCATCAACCACGCACTGCCTTGGTTGGGTGGCTTGGTGGGTATTCCCGTCAGCACGGCCGCCATCACACATGCTGAGCAAATGATTTTTGGTGCCTTGATTGTTTGGTTCTTGATCGTCGAGCCGCATGGCTTGGCCAAGTTGTGGAGTGTGGGTAAACAAAAGCTGCGTCTGTGGCCGTTCCCGCACTGAGTTGGTTTTCTGGTGTTTGCAAAATTTTTCTAAGGAGACTTCAAAATGACAATTCGTTCCCTCATGTTGGCGGTGGCCATTGCGGCAACTGGCTTGACCGGTGCCGTGGTGGCTCCATCTGCTCAGGCGCAAGCCAAAGAGCAGTTCTTTCCCGTGTTGCCTTACCGCACAGGCGCCTATGCACCCAACGGCGTGCCTTGGGCGAACGCCTATGTGGACTACTTGAAGCTGATCAACGCGCGTGATGGCGGCATCAACGGCGTCAAGATCACGTTTGAGGAATGCGACACCGCTTACGCCACAGACCGCGGTGTTGAGTGTTACGAGCGCCTGAAAGGCAAGTCGCAAGGCGCGGTGTTTCAACCTTTGTCCACAGGCATCACCTTCGCTTTGACAGAGAAAGCACCTACCGACAAAAACCCATTGATCACGGGCGGCTACGGTCGTTCAGAGTCCAGCGATGGTCAGGTGTTCAAGTGGAACTTCCCTCTGCAGGGCACATATTGGTCGGGTGCTGACATCATCATGCAGTTGATCACCCAAAAAGAAGGTGGCAACATCAAAGGCAAGAAAATTGCCTTGGTCTACCACGACAGCCCATTTGGCAAAGAGCCCATCCCTCTGCTGCAAGAGCGCGCCAAAATTCAAGGCTTCGACCTGCAACTCTTGCCTGTGACCGCACCCGGCGTGGAGCAAAAAGCCACATGGTTGCAAGTGCGCCAAGCTCGACCCGACTACGTCTTGTTGTGGGGCTGGGGCGTGATGAACTCTGCCGCTTTGAAAGAAGCGGTCGCCACCGGCTATCCCCGCGAAAAAATGTATGGCGTGTGGTGGTCTGCTGCTGAACCTGATGTCAAAGACGTTGGCGAAGCTGCCAAGGGCTACAACGGATTGGTGGCGACCGGTGAAGGCGGCAAAGTCATGAACGACATCAAGTCTGTGTTGCATGGCAAAAAGCTCGGCACGGGCCCCATCGACGAAGTGGGCACCACCCTTTATAACCGCGGTTTGGTCAGCGCCGCTTTGGCGGTCGAAGGTGTGCGTCGTGCACAAGAACGATTCGGCAAAGGCAAGGTCATGACTGGCGATCAAATTCGTTGGGGCTTGGAAAACTTAGCGTTGGATCAAAAAGCGCTCGACAAGCTCGGTCTGGGCACGGTCATGCGACCTATCAGCACCTCATGCTTGGATCACGAAGGTTCACGTTCTGCTCGCCTGCACACCTGGGACGGCAAAAAGTGGAACTACAGCTCAGACTGGATCGAAGCTGATGAATCCATCATCAAGCCGTTGGTCAAACAGTTCGCTGACAAGTACGCCGCTGAGAAAAAACTCACACGTCGCACACCGGCAGACTGCCAGTCTTAAGTTGACGCAGATCAGCCTTAACGGCTGATCGTTTGGTGGCTCGCAAGAGCCACCAAACCTCAAACTCACCGCGCCAGTCTGGGTTTGAGGTTTGGTCCAGTCCAACAACGTTTTTTAGCAAGGTAAGTTATGAGCGCCAACAACATCGTTCTTAATGTCAACGGCATTGAGGTCATTTACAACCATGTCATCTTGGTCTTAAAAGGCGTCTCGTTACAAGTCCCTGAGGGCGGCATTGTTGCTTTGCTCGGCGGCAACGGCGCTGGCAAAACAACCACCTTGCGTGCCATTTCCAACTTGCTGCAAGGCGAGCGCGGCGCAGTCACCAAGGGCAGCATTGATCTGCGCGGTGAGCGTATCGAAAACCTCACCCCTGCCGATTTGGTCAAACGCGGCGTGGTGCAAGTCATGGAAGGGCGCCACTGCTTCGCCCACTTAACCATCGAAGAAAACTTGCTCACGGGCAGCTACACGCGCACCAGCAAGGGCGAGATCGAGGCCAATTTGGAGAAGGTTTACAACTACTTTCCACGCTTGAAAACACGCCGCACTTCCCAAGCCGCTTACACCTCGGGTGGCGAGCAGCAAATGTGCGCCATTGGCCGCGCCCTCATGGCCAACCCCAACATGGTGCTGCTGGATGAGCCCTCCATGGGCTTGGCCCCGCAAATCGTGGAAGAGGTGTTCAACATCGTCAAAGACTTGAACGATAAAGAAAAAGTCACGTTCTTGTTGGCTGAGCAAAACACCAACATGGCCCTGAAGTACGCCGACTACGGCTACATCATGGAGTCAGGCCGCATCGTCATGGACGGCGCGGCGTCTGATTTGGCGAACAACGAAGACGTCAAAGAGTTCTACTTGGGCATGGGCGGCGGCGAGCGCAAAAGTTTCAAAGACGCCAAGAGCTACAAGCGCCGCAAGCGTTGGTTGGCATAACCTTTCACCTCTTGACTGCAAGTTATGACCACTTCTTCTCACTACGACGCCCTCGAAACCCGCAACCCTGCTGAGCGCGAAGCCGCCTTGATGGCCGCCTTGCCAGCGCAAGTGGCTCACGCACAAAAAAATTCACCGGCTTTCACAGCCTCTTTGGCCGGTGTGGATGCCGCCAGCATCCACAGCCGCGAAGCGCTGGCCCAACTTCCTGTCATTCGTAAATACGAATTGCTGGCGCAGCAGCAGGCGCAACGCGCCACCAACGTGTTTGGGGGCTTTGCTGCCATTGGTTTTGGCAAAGCCATGCCGCGCGTGTTTGCAAGCCCCGGCACCATTTACGAGCCCGAAGGCGCCCGCGCAGACTATTGGCGCATGGCCCGTGCCATTTATGCGGCAGGGTTTCGCCCGAATGAGTTGATTCACAACTGCTTCAGTTACCACTTCACCCCTGCGGGCTCGATGATGGAAACTGGCGCACACGCCATCGGCTGCACCGTGTTTGCGGGCGGTACAGGCCAAACCGAGCAGCAAGTGGGCGCGATGGCCGAGTTGCAGCCTGCGGGCTATATTGGCACGCCCAGTTTCTTAAAAATCATTGTTGAAAAAGCGGCTGAGATGGGCGTCAAGTTGCCCAGCGTCACCAAAGCCTTGGTGTCTGGCGAAGCCTTTCCACCCAGCTTGCGCCATTGGCTGGCCGAGCGCGGCATTGCCGGCTACCAGTGCTACGCCACCGCAGACCTTGGCCTGATTGCCTACGAAACCGAGGCCCGCGAAGGCTTGGTGTTGGACGAGGGCGTGATTGTGGAGATCGTGCGCCCCGGCACCGGCGACCCCGTGCCTGAGGGCGAAGTGGGCGAGTTGGTGGTGACAACCCTCAACCCCGATTACCCACTCATCCGATTTGGCACAGGCGACTTGTCTGCCGTGCTGCCAGGCCCATGCCCGACAGGCCGCACCAATGTACGTATCAAAGGCTGGATGGGGCGTGCCGACCAAACCACCAAAGTGCGCGGCATGTTTGTGCACCCCGGCCAAGTCGCTGAGGTGGTCAAGCGGTTCCCCGAAATCACGCGTGCACGTTTGGTGGTCACTGGCGAGATGGCCAACGACCAAATGAGCCTCAAAGTGGAAGCCCCAGACGCAGAGGGTTTGGTGCAAAAAATCAGTGATGCCGTGCGCGACATCACCAAGCTCCGCGCCGACGTTTCTTTGGTGGCCTTAGGCAGCTTGCCCAACGATGGCAAGGTCATTGAAGACGCGCGCACTTATCAATAGAGCCTACGTAGTATCCGAAATGCTAAAGCTGTCAATAGAGCTTTAGTATGGAGGTTTATTTACAAGAGGCTTCCATGAAACAACTGTTCACTTTGAGCGTGCTGGCCGTCGCCGCATTGACTGGCGCGAACGCTGCCGATTTCCCGATCAAAGACAAGCCCATCACCATCGTGGTGCCGTTCACGGCCGGTGGCCCCACCGACCGCGTGGCGCGTGATTTGGCAGAAGCCATGCGCAAGCCTTTGGGCGCGAACGTCGTGGTTGAAAACGTGGCAGGTGCTGGTGGCACGATCGGCGCTAACAAAGTGGCCAAGGCGCCGCAAGATGGTCACACGGTGTTGTTGCACCACATCGGCATGGCCACATCGCCGGCGCTGTACCGCAAGATGCCTTACAACACCACCGAAGATTTCGAGTACTTGGGCATGGTCAACGAAGTGCCCATGACCTTGATCGGCCGTCCCACTTTGCCTGCCACCACTTACAAAGAATTGGCCGTTTGGATTGAGCAAAACAAAGGCAAGGTCAATTTGGGTAACGCCGGTTTAGGCGCTGCCTCTCACTTGTGCGGCCTGTTGTTTCAAAGCGCCATCAAGACCGACATGACCACGGTGCCCTACAAAGGCACAGCACCTGCCATGAACGACTTGATGGGTGGCCAGATTGATTTGTTGTGCGACCAAAGCACCAACACCACCAGCCAAATCGAAGGCAAAACCGTCAAGGCCTTTGCTGTGACCACGGCCAAGCGCTTGACCACACCCGCTTTGAAGCACTTGCCCACCATGCAAGAGGCTGGCATCAAAGGTTTTGAAGTCACCATTTGGCACGGTTTGTACGCCCCCAAGGGCACGCCGGCTGACGCGGTCACCAAAATCAATGCTGCTTTGAAGGCTGCGCTGAAAGACCCCGAGTTCATCAAGAAGCAAGAAGCCTTGGGTGCCGTCATCGTCGCCGACAAGCGCGTGGATGGCGCTGAGCACAAGAAGTTTGTGGCGTCTGAAATCGCCAAGTGGGGCCCGATCATTCAGGCCGCTGGCGTTTACGCCGACTGATCGACAACGCATCCGATCCACGTTGTCAAAAGCCACCCCTTGGGGGTGGCTTTTTTACGTGTATTCATAGGGTTTTTTCACTTAGGTGACCGTAAATTTACCTGCTTGGTGGCATCATCATGCAAGAAAATTTATTCAGGAGATCGCATGTTGTTACGTCGAAATTTATTGCAATTGAGCCTTCAAGCCGCTGTGTTGGCTGGGGCCGCATTCACGGGTTTGCATGCGCACGCTCAAGCTCAAGCCTGGCCTGCCAAGCCAGTGCGCATCGTGGTGCCTTTTGCCCCAGGCGGTACCACCGACATCTTGGCGCGCGCCATGGCGCCAGAGTTAACCAAAGCGTTTGGTCAAACCTTCTTTGTGGAGAACAAGGCCGGCGCAGGCGGCAACCTTGGTGCTGAACAAGTGGCCAAATCCGCCAACGATGGCTACACCTTGCTCATGGGCACGGTGGGCACACATGGCATCAACCGCGCGCTGTACAGCAAGCTGCCCTATGACCCTTTCAAAGACTTCGCCCCCATCACCGTGGTGGCGGGTGTGCCCAACGTGATGGTGGTCAACGCCGAGGTGGCCAAGTCGCGCAACATCAACAACATGGCCGACTTCATCGCGTATGCCAAAGCCAACCCGGCCAAACTCAACATGGCGTCCAGCGGCAACGGCACTTCCATTCACTTGTCGGGTGAGTTGTTCAAGAGCATGAGCGGCATCTTCATGGTTCATTTCCCTTACAAGGGTTCAGGCCCCGCGTTGCTCGACCTGTTGGGCGGCTCCATGGACGTGATGTACGACAACCTGCCCTCGTCCATTCCGCACATCAAATCAGGCAAGCTCAAAGCCCTGGCCGTCACCAGCATCCAGCGTTCCGCGGCTGTGCCTGACGTGCCCACGGTAGAGGAGGCGGGCGGCCCGAGCATGAAGGGCTTTGATGCCAGTTCATGGTTTGGTTTGTTGGCACCTGCAGGTACGTCACCTGAGGTGGTCGTGCGTATTCAGCAAGAAGTGGCGAAGGCCTTGAACTCACCAGCGATCAAAGAAAAACTGCTGGCGCAAGGTGCTATTCCTGGTGGTAACACACCGGCTGATTTCGCCAAGTTCATTGACGCCGAGCACAAGAAGTGGGCGCAAGTGGTGAAGATGTCGGGCGCCAAGGTCGACTGACCCGAGTTTGATTGACGCAAGGTTGAAGCAGGTGCTCAAAGCCTCTCAAAAGGCAAGGCCTGTTTCACCAACATCACGGTGCAAGGGGCCGCCATGGCCACCTTGATGGGCACAGTCGTTACCCATCGTTGCATGGGTAACCCGTGCGTGGCTGCACCCATCACCAACATGCTCACGTGGTTGCCCTCGGCATAGCGCAGCAGGGCATGCGCCACATCATCTGCCTCCAGCACATGAAACGACGTGGGGTGGTCCTCGATGTCCAGCGGTTGCGCCCATTGGTGCAGCTGGTGCAGGTGCAAGCGGTGGACGGAGGTTTCACTGTGTGCACTGTCCGTGGCGCTGGTTTGGCTGCTTGCAATCACGGTCACCACGGTCAAGCGCGCGCCGGGTCTATTTTTTAAAACACGGGCTACGGCTTGGCGCAACGCGAACAGGCTGGCGTCACTCGCTTCATGGTGTGGCACAGCCACCATCACGATGGGCACCTCGTCAATTTGCTGCGTGGGCATGGCGCTGGGTTGGTAGTGCATGCCCGCTGCTTTGAGCCAGCGTTTGAGGTGCGTCCAAAAAGACGTGCCTTGCAGTTGCTTGCCGCGCGCCGTGATGTGAATGTCTGAGGGGTGTTCCAAGTCAAACGCCAGATGAGCGGCCGAGGGGTAGCGCTTGGCAGCTTCGGGCTCAAGACAGCGCAGCACCACCTCTTGCAGCCATTCAGGCAAGTCGGTGCGATGCTGACGTGGCGGCTGAGGGTCCATCCACAAACGCTGACGCATACCGGCATCCGTTTGCGGGTTTCCAAAGGGCAACTCGCCGGTGGCCAACTCGTACAGCACCACGCCCAGCGCAAAGATGTCACTACGCGGATCACCTCGAACGCCCACCACTTGCTCGGGCGCAATCCATGCGGGTGAGCCGACGGCTTTGCGCAGCTCTTCGGCGAGCAAGTCGGGGTAATGCGCGTGGCAAGACAACCCAAAGTCGAGCAGCACCGCATGACCATCGGGCTGTATCAACACGTTGGCGGGTTTGATGTCCAGGTGGCAAACGTTTTGCTGGTGCAAGCTGTGTATCGCGCGGGAGATGGCTGCGCCAATGTGGGCAATCTCTGCGGCGCTAGGGCGTGTGTGCTGTGCGCTGAATTGATCGAGCAGCTGTTGCAAGGTTTGGCCTGGCACATGCGCCATCACCAAATAAGGCAAATTCACCAAGTCGCCTGCCGCCACAAACCGAGGCACATGGGGGCCTTGCAACACTTGCAAGATTTGATGCTCAACTTCGAAGCTCACAATGTTTTCGGCACCGTCACCCGCTGTCATGCGTGGCACCTTCATGACCATCGCAAACGGCGCGGGCCGATCGTCAGCGTAAGTCACGTCGTAAATGTGGGCCATGCCGCCAGCGTGCAGACAGGCGCCGACACGAAAGCCGTCAAGCAGGGTGCCAGGCTCTAGACGCTTCATTGCCCCGTCTCCAGTCGGCGTGCGCAAAACTCCGGTAAGCCGGCTTCGCGTACGGCGCGTGCCGCAGCCATGTGGTCGTAAGCCACCCGGTGAAAGGTGAGTTGGCCAGCGTTATCGTCAAACAAGGCATACATGGCGCGAGGGTTGCCATCGCGCGGTTGGCCCACCGAGCCGACCGTAGCGATCCAGCGGCGGTGAGATGCCACGGGAATGGCCACGCCTGCTGTGGGTTTGAAGGCCATCAACTGGCGTCCCGTGCCACGGTAATACAGCGACGGGTGGTGCACATGACCGCCAAACACATAGCGCACTTCGGGGTTGGCGCACGCGGCATCCAAGCTCAAGGCGGCAAGACGTTCGTCGGTGATGTAGCGCCATTTCTCAGGCGCATCGGCGCTGGCATGCACCAGCAAGCATTGCTCAAGGTGTGCCGTGAGAGGCAAGACTTCTAGCCAAAAGCGCTGGGCGGGGGTGAGTTGGTCGTGTGTCCACGCCGATGTTTGGCTGCCCAGTGTTTGATCTTTTGAGAGGTCTGACCCAGGTGTCATGCCCGCGTGTCTTTGCACTAACTCTTCATGGTTGCCCCGCAGCACGATGGCGCCTTGCGCTTGAAGCGCCTGGCAGCGCGCCACCACTTGCGACGGATAGGCACCGTAGCCCACCAAGTCGCCGAGCACCGCGATGCGGTCGGCCCCTTGCGTTTGTGCATGCAACAAGCACGCTTCTAACGCATGCAAGTTGCTGTGCACATCAGAAAGCAAGGCCAGTTTCATGGCGCTAGGTGTACGGCTGAGCGTGAACAGTGAGGCTCAATAAACGTAAACGCCACGGCCCGTTTTGCGGCCCAATTGACCGGCGGCCACCATTTCTTTCAGCAACGGGCAAGGGCGGTATTTGCTGTCGCCGTACTCGTTGAGGTAAACCTCCATCACCGCCAAGCACACGTCCAAGCCAATCATGTCGGCCAAGGCCAGGGGACCAATGGGTTGGTTGCAGCCGAGCACCATGCCGGCATCGATGTCTTTGGCGGTGGCGAGGCCTTCTGCCAACACAAAGAAGGCTTCGTTGATCATGGGCACCAAGATGCGGTTCACCACAAAACCTGGGGCGTTCTTCACCGTGATGGGGGTCTTGCCCAGGCGGGTGGACAACTCATGCACGGCGGCGTGCGTGGCGTCTGAGGTTTGCAAACCACGGATGATTTCAACCAGCGCCATCATGGGCACGGGGTTGAAAAAATGCATGCCAATGAAACGGTCGGCACGTGTGGTGACTGCGGCGAGTTTGGTAATGGAAATGGACGAGGTGTTCGACGCAATCAACACGCTGGCATCGAGCAAGGCATCCACTTGCTTCAAGATTTTGACCTTGAGCTCAAAATTTTCGGTGGCGGCTTCGATGACCAATTGCGTGTCTTTGAGGTCGTCGTAGCTGGTGCTGACTTTGACGCGAGCCAGCGCTGCAGCTTTGTCGTCTTCGGTGATTTTTTCTTTTTTGATCAAGCGGTCCAAACTGCTCGAAATGGTGGCCACGCCTTTGGCGACAGCCGCCTCCGAAATGTCCACCATCACCACGTTCACGCCTGATACGGCACACGCTTGTGCGATGCCGTTGCCCATGGTGCCGGCACCGATGATGCCTACGGTTTGAATGCTCATTGGAAAACTCCCTTAGCTGGTTGAATCAAAAGAACGATGTTAGCGGGTGATGTGTATGACTTCAGGCCTTGAAGCGCTTCTTCGTCAGGTGCAACGCGATTTTCCAAGCCACCACCGTGTACAAAGCCAACACACCCAAATGCAGCGCCACATCCGTGGGCCATTGGTCCATGAACAAAGGCCGAATCAAGGCAATCGCTTGCGTCAACGGCAGCCATTCAGAGATGTCGCGCACGACGCTTGGCAGCTGATCGCGGGGAAAGAACACACCGCTCAAAAACATCATGGGCGTGAGAAACAGTGTGAAATAGTAAGAGAAGAAATCGTAGCCCTTGGCCAGTGCATTGAAGATGAGCGCAATGCAACTGAAGGTGATGCCGACAAACAGCAGAATGGGCCAAGCGGCCAGCAACTTCCAGCTGTGTGTGATGCCCAGCGCCACCATCACAGCCAAGATGGCGGTGATGGTGAACAGCGCTTTGAACGCCGCCCACAGCATTTCGGCCAGCAGCACATCGTTCAAACGCATGGGGGCGTTCAAGATGCCGTCCCATGTTTTTTGCACATGCATGCGTGAAAAAGCGGAGTACAGCGCTTCAAACGTGGCGGCGTTCATGGCGCTCATGCAAATGGAACCACTGGCTAAAAACAAGATGTAAGGCACCTTCTCGCCGTCCAAAGTGACTTCGCCGATCAAGGCGCCCATGCCGTAGCCAAACGCCACCAGCCACATCAAAGGTTCGGCGATGTTGGCGACCAAACTAGGGAGGGCGAGCTTGCGCCACACCAAGAGGTTGCGCAAGAAGACGGGCCAGAAACGGAAATACATGGTTTAGCCCTCTTCGCGGATTTGGCGTCCGGTCATTTTTAAAAACAAATCTTCTAGGTTGGCGGGGCGGTGCAGCGTACGTAGGCCGGCGTGGGCGTTGAGTGCTTGCAGCACTTGCGCGGCATCTTGGGTGTAGAAAAACACGGTTTCGCCACTTGTCTCCACGCGTTGCGCCAAGGCCGCGATGGGGCTGCCTACCAAGGCCAAGGCGCCGTTGCCATACACCTCCACCACATCGGGCTCCAGGTGCTGCGCGATCAAGTCACGGGGTGTGCCTTCGGCAATTTTTTTGCCATGGTCCAGCACCAGCAGGCGGTTGCACAAGCGCTCGGCCTCGTCCATGAAGTGGGTGGTCAGCAAAATTGATTTACCTTGTTGCAGCAGTTGTTGCAAACGCTCCCACATCAGGTGGCGTGCTTGCGGGTCGAGACCGGTGGTGGGCTCGTCGAGCAGCAGCAAATCGGGGTTGTTGATGAGCGCACGCGCCAGGCTGAGGCGGCGCTTCATGCCGCCCGACAATTCGCCGGGTTTGGCGTTGGCTTTGTGCGAGAGCGCGGCAAACTCCAGCAGCTGCGGAATGCGCGCTTGAATGGTGGCTTTCTTCAGCCCAAAGTAGCGGCCAAACGTCAACAGGTTTTCAGCGCAGGTGAAGTCGGGGTCGAGCGTGTCGAACTGGCTCACCACGCCTAGGCGGGCTTTGATGCCCAGTGCATCTTCGGGCATGGACAAGTCAAAGGCGCGAATGCTGCCGCTGTCGGGTTTGGCGAGGCCCAGACACATGCGCAGCGTGGTGGTTTTACCTGCGCCGTTGGGGCCAATCACGCCCAGACATTCGCCAGGGGCAATGCTGAAAGACACGTCGTTCACCACGGTGTGGTCACCGTAACGTTTGACCAGATGTTGGCATTCAAAAAGTGGGGTGCTCATGCGCTAGATTGTGCCCGCCTAAAATTGCCAAATGAATGAAAAAACCTTTGTCGCCTTGCAACACGTCATGCCCAAACAGTGGCTCACGCAATTCGCGGGCGCTGTGGCGCGTGCGCGTGGCGGCAAATGGACGCACGCCTTGATCAAGTGGTTTGTGGGCAAGTACCAAGTCAACATGGACGAGGCCGCGCAACCCGACATCACGCAGTACGCCTGTTTCAACGACTTCTTCACCCGCGCCCTCAAGCCCGGCGCACGCCCCTTGGCCGATGCCGCATTTGTGTGCCCCGTGGACGGCGCCATCAGCCAACTGGGGCACATCAACGGCGACCAAATTTTTCAGGCCAAAGGCCACAGCTACAGCACACAAGCCTTGGTGGGCGGCGACGCCACCTTGGCCGCGCAGTTCTCTGACGGCGAGTTCGCCACGATTTACCTCAGCCCCAAGGACTACCACCGCATTCACATGCCCAGCGCAGGCCGTTTGCGCCGGATGATTCATGTGCCCGGTGATTTGTTCTCGGTCAACCCTGCCACGGCGCGTGGCGTGCCCGGCTTGTTTGCGCGCAATGAGCGTGTGGTGTGTGTGTTTGACATGCCTGTCGACGCTTCTGCCAATGCAAGCGTGTCGCCCAAGCAATTTGTGTTGGTGCTCGTGGGCGCCACCATCGTGGGCAGCATGGCCACCCCGTGGCACGGCGTGGTCAACCCTCCGCGCCCAGGCAAGGTGCGCGAGTGGACCTATGACGACCCTAAGCTGAGCTTGAAGCAGGGCGAGGAAATGGGGCGCTTTTTGTTGGGCTCTACCGTGGTGCTGCTGTGGCCTAAGAACACCATTGCGCTCAACCCCGCTTGGCATGCAGGGCAGGGGGTGAGGCTGGGCGAGAAGATGGGTGATTAGATATAAAAAAGCCCCCAAAGGCGTGAGCCAATGGGGGCCGCTTAATTCAGCTGAAATTTAGCTGAGCTTCATTTGGCTGGGTGATGCCGTTAAGTAGCCAACGGCTGCACCGAACTTGTCTTTGTAATTGGCTTTGAGCAGAGGATCAAGCGTTGTCCGCAGCGTAGTGCTGTGAATGCCGCCCCAATCGCCAGCGTGCTGGAAGTTGCTCATGATGTAGGTCCAGCCATTCAACTCATCCACCGCATGCAGGCCCGTTGACTCGCCGCCTGCTGGAATCGACATGATGCGTGACAACGCTTTTGTATCGACGTTATAAGCCCACAAGAAATTGTTCACATGCTGGCCACTGTCTTCGCCAATGAACAGCGTGCGCATTTTTTCCGAGAACTTCAAGTTGTCAGGGTTTGCAATTTTTTCTGGGTCAGCGGTGTTGCCCAATGCATCTGCTGTGATGTCTTTGCCTGTGATCAATGTTTTGATGTCAGCCGGCATCCACTCGCTCACAATGTTTGCACCCGCTGTATCTTTGATACCACCCTTTAAAGACAATGCCATCACAGCCCCTGCATTCAGCGCTGCAGGGATTCCAATGCCGTTACCGACAGTATTGAGGGCATTACCTGTGACCATGGATGTGACGCAATTCTGCAAAGCAGAGTAAGCCACTTTATCTTTGATGTTGACCGTTGTGCCTTCCATCTTGGAGAAGCCCATTGATGCGCCAACCAATGACGCGTAGCGATGGGTTTCCAAGAAGGCTGCCGCTTTTTCCATCCCGGCTACCAACTTGACCCATTCCGTTTTGCCGTTGGCATTGATCTTGGTGTAAGTCGCATCACTTGGATCTGCTGTTTTGACGTCCATGATTTGAGTAGATGTCAGTGTGCTCGCCAATCGATGAATCTCAGCGCTGGTTGCAGAGCCAAGTTTGATCCATGTCATAGGCGCAGCAGCGGCAGCTGGGTCGAGGCTGTAACCTGTACCTACCTTGGCCACATACAACGTGCCAGCAGACAGGTCTTTTTCTTTGTCGGCCACAAACACGAAATAGCCACTGTTCGTGGCGTCATCGCCCATCAAAACCGTACGGTTGTCAGGCATGACTTGAACCAGTTCGTGTGAAATACGGCCCATGCAATAGTGCTTTTTGATCGTTGCTGTGCCGTCCGCATTGACCGTGACTTCAGGCATGTGGCCGTAGTGGTAGGGGTTTGCAGCCGTTTCGCTGCCATACAGGTTTTTGCTGAACGCTTTGAATTGCGCATCGGTCCCTGCTGCGACCGCGACCGCGTTGGGTTCGTACTCTTCGCTGGACAGGTGTGTGCCCCAAGGCGAGATGCTTGCGCCGCAGGTGATCCACAGGCCGTGCACATTGGATGTGTCGATATTGTGATATTTCACCAATGACAATTTGCCGGTGCTGCTGTCTTGGTCGAGTGTGAGTACGGCGATCGGCGATGGCAATTTGCCATACATGCCTGTCGTGCCGTCTTTGGCCCATGTGGTGTATTCAAATTGCACGACTGCAAAAACGGTGTTGCCTTTTACGCCTGCGACTTTTGCGTTGGCCACTGTCAGCAAAGAGGTGCCATCTGGTGCGTCAGAGAAGAACTGTCGGCTTGCACCCGTTCCGGTTGTGTCCATGATCGGCTGGTTATAGATGTCGACATAACCACCTGCTAAAACTGTTCCGCCATTGCCATCAGAGACCATATCGCCTGTTGTGAAAAATGGCTGGTATGCCAGCGCGAAATCTTTTTTCGTGCCATCAACATAGTTCACTGTCATGGTCGACCCAACTTTGGTGGTCGCCATGTCCGCCGCGCTTGCTAACGCTGGCGCTGCCATGTGGCTGAACGATACGTCTTTGAATGCGGCAGTTGCTGCAACAGAGTCAGTGCTGCCGCAAGCAGAGAGCAATGTACCGGTGCCAACCATCGAGGCAGTCAGTGGGAGCATCGGTGCAGCTCCAAAGAGTTGAAGCAGACCGCGTCGAGAAATATTAGGTGAACTCATAAAAAAACTCCAAGTGAAGATGTTTGTTAGAAACGTCCTCCATCTTGGAGTTTGAGTATGTCAACAGTATTTCGAATTTATTTCAAAAATATGAAATCATTGAAACGCCACCTCAGCAAAACTCCGCAACTTGCGGCTGTGCAGTTGCGCAGGCCCTTGTTGTCTTAAAAGCTCAATCGCTCGCATCCCAATGCGCAAATGCTGGTCCACGCGCTCGCGGTAAAAGTGGTTGGCCATACCCGGTAGTTTGATTTCGCCGTGCAGCGGTTTGTCGCTCACGCACAGCAGCGTGCCGTAGGGCACGCGAAACCTAAATCCATTCGCAGCAATGGTGGCGCTTTCCATGTCCAGTGCGACGGCGCGGCTTTGGCTGAAGCGGCGTTGCGGGGTGTTGTTGGGCAGCAGCTCCCAATTGCGGTTGTCGGTGCTGGCCACCGTGCCTGTGCGCAAGATACGTTTGAGTTCTGGGCCCTCGCATTGCGTCACATCCTTCACCGCTTGCTCGAGCGCGACTTGAATTTCGGCCAGTGCAGGGATGGGCACCCACAGCGGTAACTCTTCGTCCAGCACATGGTCCTCGCGCACATAGCCGTGGGCCAACACGTAGTCGCCCAGCTGCTGCGTGTTACGTAAGCCCGCGCAATGGCCCAGCATCAGCCAGGCATGCGGGCGCAGTACGGCAATGTGGTCGGTGATGTTTTTGGCGTTGGCGGGGCCCACACCAATGTTGACCATGGTGATGCCCGTGTGGTCGGCGCGCACCAAGTGGTAGCCGGGCATTTGTGGCAAACGCGGTGGCACTTTGCCCAGCGCGTCATTCGCTTCTGCGGCCAAACCCACACGACGCGTCACCACGTTGCCGGGCTCCACAAATGCGATGTATTCGCTGTGGGGGTCTTGCATGGTCTCCAGACCTAAGCGCACAAACTCGTCGATGTAGAACTGGTAGTTGGTGAACAACACGTAGTTCTGAAAATGCTCAGGGCTGGTGCCGCTGTAGTGGCGCAGGCGCTGTAGCGAGTAGTCCATGCGTGCGGCGGTGAACAGCGACAAAGGCTGTGGCTCACCCGCTTTCGCTTCGAAGGTGCCGTTGGCAATGCCGTCGTCCATGGCGGTGAGGTCGGGCAGGTCAAACACCTCGCGCATCAGTTGTCGGCGCTCGGCGCTCATCTCGCCTTCCACATGGTCGTTGTCGGCAAACGAGAAGTGCACAGGAATAGGTTGGTGGCTGACGCCCACTTCGAGGGAGCCGCCGTGGTTTTGCAGCAGCAGGCGGAATTGCTCACGGTAATAAGCAGCAAATAAATCGGGGCGGGTGAGTGTGGTTTCGTAGCGGCCAGGCTCGGCCACAAAGCCGTAGCTCAGACTGCCGCCATCGGTGCTCGCTTGCAACGCACCTGTCTTTGTGTGGATGCGCACGAACGGGTAAAACGCCCTCACGCGTTGCTCAAAGTGCATGCCCGCCACAAACTCGCGCATGGCGTGACGTAAGTGGTCAAGGCTGGTTTGGTACAGCGCTTGCACTTGGGCCAAGGCGCTGTCTGGGTCGGTGTGATGGGTGGGGGCGGTGAAGGGGGGGCGGATGCTCATGAAGAGATGTTAAGGCCGCCCAATGACACATCGATATCCTTGCAAATTAAACATGGCATATTAAAAATACAAGGAGAAATCAATTTACATATTGCGTCGGTACTGCCCCCCCACCTCAAACAAGGCATGGGTAATCTGCCCCAGTGAACACACACGCACCGCATCCATCAACACCTCAAACACGTTAGCGTTGTCGATCACCGCTTGTTGCAGGCGTTTGATTTGCACAGCCGCCGCGTCTTTGTGGCGGGCGTGGAAGTCGTGCAAGCGGTTCAGCTGGCTTTGCTTTTCTTCTTCAGTGGAGCGTGCAAGTTCCAGTTTGTCCATCACTTGCTCGCCGTGTGGGTTGCGGAAAGTGTTGACGCCAATGATGGGCAGCTCGCCGGTGTGCTTGAGCATTTCGTAGGTCATCGATTCGTCTTGAATCTTGCCGCGTTGGTAGCCGGTTTCCATCGCGCCCAACACACCGCCGCGCTCGGCAATGCGCTCGAACTCGGCCAGCACAGCCTCTTCCACCAACTCGGTGAGGTCTTCAATGATGAAGGCGCCTTGGCTTGGGTTTTCGTTTTTGGCCAAGCCCCACTCGCGGTTGATGATGAGCTGAATCGCCATGGCGCGACGCACCGAGTCTTCGGTGGGCGTGGTGATGGCTTCGTCAAACGCGTTGGTGTGCAGGCTGTTGCAGTTGTCGTAAATCGCAATCAGCGCTTGCAGCGTGGTACGGATGTCGTTGAACTGAATCTCTTGCGCGTGCAGTGAACGGCCTGAAGTTTGAATGTGGTATTTCAGTTTCTGTGAACGCTCATTCGCGCCGTATTTCTCTTTCATCGCCACCGCCCAAATGCGACGTGCCACGCGGCCCATCACGGTGTACTCGGGGTCCATGCCGTTGCTGAAGAAGAAGCTCAGGTTGGGCGCGAAGTCGTCAATGTGCATGCCGCGCGCCAAGTAGGCTTCCACAAAGGTGAAGCCGTTGGACAACGTGAACGCCAATTGCGAAATGGGGTTGGCCCCCGCTTCGGCAATGTGATAACCGCTGATCGACACGCTGTAGAAATTGCGCACTTGGTTGTGCACAAAGTACTGCGCGATGTCGCCCATCACCTTCAGGCTGAACTCGGTCGAGAACAGGCAGGTGTTCTGCCCTTGGTCTTCTTTCAAGATGTCGGCTTGCACCGTGCCGCGCACGTTTTGCATGACCCAGGCTTTGATGTCGGCGGCCTCGGCATCGGTCGGATCGCGCCCTTTGTCGGCCTTGAACTTGTCCAAGTTTTGGTCAATGGCCGTGTTCATGAACATGGCCAAGATCGAGGGCGCAGGACCGTTGATGGTCATCGACACACTGGTGGTCGGGTTGCACAGGTCAAACCCGTCGTACAACACCTTCATGTCGTCGAGCGTGGCCACGTTCACGCCAGAGTTGCCCACTTTGCCGTAAATATCGGGGCGCACATCGGGGTCGTTACCGTAGAGCGTGACCGAGTCAAACGCGGTAGACAAGCGTTTGGCGGGCAGGCCTTCGCTCACCAGCTTGAAGCGGCGGTTGGTGCGGAAGGGGTCGCCTTCGCCCGCAAACATGCGGGTGGGGTCTTCGCCTTCACGCTTAAATGGGAAGGTGCCAGCGGTGTAGGGGTAGCTGCCGGGCACGTTGTCGAGCATGAGCCACTTCAAAATTTCGCCGTGGTCTTCGTAGGTGGGCAAGGCCACTTTGCGAACCACAGTGCCGCTGAGGGACTTGGTGGTGAGTGCAGTGCGAATTTCTTTGTCGCGAATTTTCACCACGTACTCGTCGCCTGCGTAGGCGGCTTGTAGGTCGGGCCATTGGGCCAAGAGCTTGCGTTCGGGGGCGCCTAAGTTTTCTTCGCGGCTGAAGGCCAAGTCGATGGCGGCCTCAGAGGCTTTGGCGCGGCCGGGCTTGCCTTCCGACAACATCCGGGCGGCTTCGCGCAGTTGTTGAATTTCGCGGGCCAGTTTGGCTTGTGTGCGTGCACGCTTTTTGTAGCCGCGTACGGTGTCGGTAATTTCGGCCAAATAGCGTGTGCGTGCTGCGGGCACGATGGGTGTTTGGTTGCTGCTGTTGCGCACGTTGACCAGTGGCAAACGGCCTTCTTTGAAGCTCAAGCCCAACTCGCTCAGGCGGCCTTTGAGGGCTTGGTACAACGCCGTCACGCCGTCGTCGTTGAAGCGTGCAGCCATGGTTCCAAACACGGGCATTTGCTCGGTGGGCGTGTGCCAGGCTTCTTGGTTGCGCTGCACTTGTTTGGCCACATCACGCAGCGCGTCGCTGGCGCCTTTGCGGTCAAACTTGTTGATGGCCACAAACTCGGCAAAGTCGAGCATGTCGATTTTTTCCAACTGACTGGCTGCGCCAAACTCAGGCGTCATCACATACATGGGCACGTCCACATGCGGCACGATGGCTGCGTCGCCTTGGCCAATGCCGGATGTTTCCACAATGATCAAGTCAAAGCCTGCGCACTTGGTGGCGGCCAACACATCGGGCAATGCCGCGCTGATTTCGCTGCCAAAGTCGCGTGTGGCGAGTGAGCGCATGAACACGCGCTGGCCGCTGCGCCACGGTGAAATCGCATTCATGCGAATGCGGTCGCCCAGCAACGCGCCACCGCTCTTGCGGCGTGAGGGGTCAATCGAAATCACAGCAATCCGTAGCGCATCACCTTGGTCCAAACGGATGCGGCGTACCAGCTCGTCGGTGAGCGACGACTTGCCCGCACCGCCGGTCCCGGTGATGCCCAGCACCGGCACTTTGTGGTTCACCGATTCTGTGCGCACAGCGTCGACCATGGCAGGGTCAGCCTTCTCGTTCTCTAACGCCGTGATGAGCTGTGCCAACTTGCGCCACGCCATTTCGTCATGGCCTTGAATGTCTTTCACAGAAGAGGGCGCGAAGCTCGACAGGTCTTTGTCGCAGCGCATGATCATCTCGCCAATCATGCCTTGCAGACCCATCTTCTGGCCGTCTTCGGGGCTGTAAATGCGGGTCACGCCGTAGGCTTGAAGCTCGCGAATTTCGGGCGGCACGATCACACCGCCTCCGCCGCCAAACACCTGAATGTGTTCACCACCGCGCGCGCGCAACAAGTCGACCATGTACTTGAAGTACTCCACATGGCCGCCTTGATACGAGCTGATGGCAATGCCTTGCACGTCCTCTTGCAGTGCGGCCGTCACCACTTCGTCAACCGAGCGGTTGTGGCCCAAGTGAATCACCTCAGCGCCCATGCCCTGCAAGATGCGACGCATGATATTGATGGCCGCGTCGTGCCCGTCAAACAAACTGGCGGCAGTCACGAAGCGCACTTTTTGCGTGGGCTTGTAGTTGGCAAGGGCTTGGAATTCGGCGGACAGGTCAGTCATGGAAGGCTCCGAGAAAACGGCAGAGAGAACGGCAGAGAGAACGGCAGTGAAAACGCAGTTGATGGTTTACGTTTACGTAAACGTCAATGATAGCAACTTGGCAGCGTATGTGACAAGGAATTGCCCTGATACAAAAATAAAGCGGACCATAAAAAAGCCGCAGAGCCTTGAGGGCGCTGCGGCTTTGTCTGAGTCAAACCAAGGCTTATTTAGGGCCGTACAGGTAGTCAGGCAACCAGAGGGTGAGCCCTGGCCAGATGTACATCAGCACCATACAAATGATCACGATGAACATATAAGGCATCATGCCGGCAAAAATCTGATTGATGGTCACATGCGGCGGTGACACCCCTTTCAGATAGAAGGCTGACATCGCCACAGGCGGTGACAGGAATGCCGCTTGCAAGTTCACAAACACCAGCACGCCCCACAAGATCGGGTCGATTTGGAAGTGCGTCAGCAATGGCAAGAAGATGGGCACAAAAATCACGATGATTTCGGTCCACTCCAAAGGCCAGCCCAGCACAAAGATGACAGCTTGCGACAGCAGCATGAACTGCAGCGGCGTCAGGTCCATGGCCATGACCCACTGTTCCACCAAGCGCTGGCCACCCAAGACGGCAAACACGGCAGAGAACAAGGCCGAGCCCACAAACAACCAGCACACCATGGAGGTGGTTTTGGCTGTCAAGAACACCGCTTGTTTGGTCTTGTCAAAGTTCAGCGAACCCGACCACCAGGCCATGAGGAAGGCGCCCGTGGCACCCACAGCAGCCGATTCAGTCGCAGTCGCTAGACCTAACAAAATCACACCCAACACCACGGCAGTCAGGATGCCCAGCGGCATCACCGACTTGACCAGCAAGTTCAGGATCTCAAACTGCTCAGCGTCAAAGCCTTTGTAGTAGAAAACCAGCAGGCCGAACAGCACCAGTGCTGTGCCCCAGAACCCGGTGTAGAAACCCTCGGGCACTTCGATGACTTTGTCAGCTTCGACCACTTCATCGCCCAACGACATGGCGTTGTTATTGGCTTCAGGGGCATCGGCCACCTTATCGCCACCCATTTCTTCTAAACCTTCTGGCTCAGCGCTATCGGTGGTTTTTTCAGCCACGATGTCGGTGGTCATCTGCACAACTTCAGTGCCCGCTTGTGCATTGGCGTTGGCTTGTGAATAAATCACCACATACCACCACGACGTTGCCAACATGGCCACGACGATGAACACAGGGGCCAAGGCCATTGTGAAGCTACGCACCAACAAACCCCAGGTCACGCGCACATCAGGCACGCTGATTTGCAGTGCACGGCCAGGCATCAGCACCGCTTTCGCCATGGCTGGCAGCATGCGCTTGGAGTACTGCTCACCGAGTTTTTCCAGCCAAGGCGACACAGGCGCTCTGGTTTGTTCTTCCGGCAACTTAGGCGCAATCTTCGGGTCAATCAAGACCCAGCCGATGACATATACCAAGTACAAGAAAGCCAAGAAAAAGCCAGGGAACATCGCCGCGGCATACAACTTGACCACCGATTGGCCTGCCACAGCGGCGTACACAATGATCATCACCGAGGGGGGAATCAAAATGCCCAAGGTGCCGCCAGCCGTGATCACGCCTGCAGCCAAGCGCGTGTCATAGCCCGCGCTCAACATGGGGCGCATCGCGATGACACCCATCAGCACCACCACCGCGCCCACCAAACCGCTGGCAATGCCCCAGAAAGTGCAAATTACCAAAGTAGCCACAGCCAAAGAGCCAGGCAAACGGCGGAAGGCCAGCTGCACGCTGTGGAACATTTTGTCCACCAAGGCGCCCCGTTCCATCACATAGCCCATTAGCACGAACAGCGGGATGGATAGCAAGGTGTCGTTGGTCATCGCGCCGTAGGTGCGTTGAACCATCAGGTTAAAAACGCGGTTGTCCAACCAAGGCTCAGCAGGGTTGTAGAAGGCCGTGAAGCCAAACACCATGCCCAAACCCATCAGCGTGAACGCCGTTGGAAAGCCCATCATGATCACCACGATGATCAGGCAAAGCATCGTTAGTCCGAGTGCTGGATCGCTCATTTTTTCTCTCCCATCGAGCTACCACGCTGGTGGGCCTCATCGTCAATGTTTTTCGCGCGTTCAATCGCCTCGCGTTTGGCGTCTTCGTCGACATAAATACTGGCCGACAGTTGTTGCTCGACCACGTCAATTTCGTTGGCATCTTTCAAGCGTGCGGGCCATTCGCCGGTTTGTAGGCACACCACACAACGCACAATTTCAGCCAAGCCTTGCATCAACACAATGAAGCCGGTCAGCGGAATGATGGCCTTGAAGGGGTACAAGGGAATCGCGTCGGCGCTGTTGGTCATTTCGCGAATTGAGATGGCGTCGCCGGCGTAGGTCCAGCCTGCCCATGTCAAGGCGATCACGCCAGGCAAGAAGAACAAGATGTAGAGACCCAGATCAAGCGACGCTTGTGTGCGGGGTTTGGCGCTGCCGTAAAAAAAGTCGCCACGGACGTGGCCGTCTTGGCTCAGTGTGTAGGCGCCGCACATCATGAAGGCGGTGCCATACAGCATGTTGCTGGCCTCAAAAATCCAAGCGGTGGGGGCGTTCAAGGCGTAGCGCTTGAAAACTTCGCCCATCACCATCACCATCAGCACCACGATCAGCCATGCGAAGGCTTTGCCTACCCATGTGCTGATGTTGTCTGCTGTGTGAAGCAGTTTCAGTGTGTTCATATCGTTCTTAAAAATAAAAAAGACTGAAGTTCTGCTTGCGCAGACTTCAGTCCCGTGGTCTAACAGCCTAAAATTTTAGCTTAAGCTTTCTTCGCACCGAAGAAGTGGTTGACCGCCATGCGACGGCTGATGTTGGTGTCCTGATCCCACTTCACAGCGCGCGTTGCAAACGCCTTTTGCGAAGCCACGATCTCTTTGAACAATGGGTTCTCAGCAGACTTCTTCTCCAAGATTTCAGACCAAATTTTCAACTGGTCTTGCAAAATGGAGTCAGGCGTTTTGTAGAACTTGACCTTGTCTTTGGTTTGCAACTCAGCGTAGTCTTGAGAGTAACGGTCAACCGCTTTCCAAGACATGTCGGCAGAAGCTGCCTCAGTCGCGCCGGCAATCACAGCCTTCATCTTGGCGGGCAGTGCGTCGTACTTGTTCTTGTTGAACATGATCTCGAAGGTCTCAGCGCTTTGGTGGTAGCTTTGCAACATGCACACCTTAGACACGTCTGGGAAGCCCAAGACACGGTCAGACGTGGCGTTGTTGAACTCAGCACCGTCCAGCAAACCGCGGTCCATCGCTGGCACGATTTCGCCGCCTGGCAATGCGTTCACGGCAGCACCCATGGCTGTGAACAAGTCAATGGCCAAACCGTTAGTGCGGAACTTCAAGCCCTTGAAGTCAGCTGTTTTGGTGATTGGCTTTTTGAACCAGCCCAAAGGTTGGGTGCTCATGGGGCCGTACAAGAATGACTGCACGTTGCCGCCGATGGAGGCGTACAACTTGGCCAACAACTCAGCGCCGCCGCCGTACTTGTGCCATGCCAACACCATGTTGGCGTCCATGCCGAAGGCTGGGCCTGAGTTCCACAGCGCCAAAGCGTTTTGCTTGCCGTAGTGGTAGCCCAACACGCCGTGACCGCCGTCCAAGGTGCCCTTAGACACAGCTTCGAGCAAACCAAAGGCTGGCACCACAGAACCTGCAGGCAACACTTCAATCTTCAAATCGCCACCGGTCATGTCGTTGACTTTTTTCGCGTAGTCAAGGGCGTACTCATGGAAGATGTCCTTGGCGGGCCAAGTGCTCTGCCAGCGCATGCTGATGGGGCCGGTTTGGGCGGCGACCATCGGTGCAGCAGCCACGCCAGCGGCAGCGGCAGCAGCGCCTTTGAGTACGTTACGGCGAGCCGTGGTTTTTTTGATTTCTGACATCAGAGAAGTCTCCTAGGTTTTTGACAAAGACATGAATTGGGGTGCTGATTTTGATCTGCCTTGTTAGATTTTTTTCAAGGGTTTCCCCTAGTGGTTCTTCAAATGCCTGTCTGTTTGTCTCTCTGGAGACGAGCGGCTTCTATACTTGTCCACCATTTCATTTGAATAAAAACATGCGTAGCAACGCGTTGGGCATTGCGGGCTACACATTCACGCACCTATGACATTTCTTGCACTCGATGTGGGCAACACCCGTCTTAAATGGGGCGTGTACGACAGCCCGGCACCCGGCGCCAAGTTGTTGGGCAGTGGCGCTGTGTTTCTAGAGAATATTGACCGTTTGGCAGATGAAGATTGGCGCGATCTGCCCGAGCCCACCCACATGTTGGGCTGCATCGTGGCCGGCGAGGCCATTCGCCGCCGCGTCGAAGAACAAATGGAAATGTGGGACTTCGCCCCGCATTGGGCCGTGTCCTCTGCCGCAGAAGCCGGCATGACCAACGGCTACGACCACCCCACGCGCTTGGGTGCTGACCGTTGGGTTGCCATGATCGGTGCACACGCGCGCATGCTGGCGAGCTGCGGCGGTGCGCCCAAACCCATGGTGGTGGTCATGGTGGGTACGGCGGTGACCGTGGAAGCCATTGACGCCAGCGGCAAGTTTTTGGGCGGCTTGATCTTGCCTGGCCACGGCATCATGTTGCGCGCCTTGGAGTCAGGCACCGCAGGCTTGCGTGTGCCCACCGGTGACGTCTGCGAATTCCCCACCAACACCAGCGATGCCCTCACCAGCGGTGGCACTTTTGCCATTGCTGGCGCGGTCGAACGCATGGTTCAGCATGTGCGCCAACACTGCGGCGAAGAGCCCATGTGCCTGATGACCGGCGGCGCGGGTTGGAAGATGGCGCCCAGCATGTCGGTGCAGTTTGAACTGGTGGACACCTTGATCTTTGACGGTTTGCTAGAAATCGCGCAATCGCGCTTGGGCACCGTTTGGGTCGCCTGATATCCCGCACACGTTGCTTCAAATTTCATTCCTCATTAAAGTGCACCTATGAAAAATTCAAACCTCTCGCCATTCATCAAGTCGCTCTGCGTCGTCAGCCTGGCCCTGGTCGCCAGCTTCAGCAGCCTGGCCCAAACCCCGGCATTCCCTTCCAAAACCCTCAAAATCGTGGTGCCCAATGCGGCCGGCGGCGCGGCCGACATCACGGCGCGCACGGTCGGGCAAAAACTGTCCGAGGCCTTGGGTCAATCGGTGGTGATCGAGAACAAACCCAGCGCAGGCGGCATCGTCGCAGGCGAAATAGTGGCCCGTGCTGAGCCCGATGGCCACACGATGTTGTTGATCTCCAGCGGCACGGCCGTCAGCGCGTCGCTCTTCAAAACTTTGCCGTTTGACACGGTCAAAGACTTCACGCCCGTCTCCAAACTGGCCACGTTTGACTTGGTCATCGCCTCGGCCGAAGGTGGCCGCTTCAAAACCTTTGCCGAGTTGCTGGCCTACGGTCGCGCCAACCCTGGCAAGCTCAACATCGGCACGCCCCAAATTGGCACCACCCAAAACTTGGCCGCAGAGTTGTTCTTGAGCGCTTCGGGTCTGTCGGCGCAAATTGTTCCGTTCAATGGCACGCCGCCCGTCATCAACGCCTTGCGCGGCGGTAGCTTGGATGCGATGGTTGAAATCGTCGGGCCCTTGATGCCGCAAATCAAATCCAACGCCGTGCGCCCTTTGGCTTTGCTGGGTGACAAGCGCGCCGCCAGCATGCCAGACGTGCCGACCGTGCGCGAAGCCGGTGGCAGCTTGGACAAGTTCCAAGCCTCGTCGTGGAACGGTTTGGCCGTGCCCGCACAGACACCGCGTGACGTGGTGTTGCGCTTGAGCCGCGAAATTCAAACCATCATGGACATGCCCGACGTCAAAAAGCGTTTGAGCGACGTCAACCTCAACGCCCAAGGCTCCACGCCTGAGCAAGCCGCCGAGTTGCTGGCCGCCGACATTCGACGCTGGCATGACGTGATCATCAAAGCCAAGATCGACAAGCAATAAGGCGCTGGTGCACCCGCTTAGGGTGTCCCCTTAGGCCAAGCGCGCCCTTTGCGGCTGCTATAAACTGACACGATGAACTTGCCTCTGAATCCCAAAGTCTTAGCCGAACTCATGGCCCAAGCGCCGGGCATCGCGGCAGTTCGCCGCGATATTCACGCGCACCCCGAGCTTAGTTTTGAAGAGTTTCGCACCGCCGATGTGGTGGCGCAAAAGCTCACCGAATGGGGCATACCCATTCACCGTGGACTAGGCAAGACGGGCGTGGTGGGCATCTTAAAAAATGGCACCAGCGACCGCGCCATTGGCCTGCGCGCCGATATGGATGCGCTGCCCGTTCAAGAGTTCAACAAGTTCGACCACAGCAGCAAACACCCCGGCAAGATGCACGCCTGCGGCCACGATGGGCATGTGGCCATGCTCTTGGCTGCGGCCCAGCATCTGTCGCAGCACAAGCAATTTGACGGCACGGTCTACTTCATTTTTCAGCCCGCAGAAGAAGGCGGCGGTGGTGCCCGCGAGATGATGCGTGACGGCCTGTTTGAGCTGTTCCCCATGCAAGCCGTCTACGGCATGCACAACTGGCCGGGCTTGGCCGAAGGGCAATTCGCCTTGAGCGCGGGCCCTGTCATGGCGTCGAGCAACGAGTTCAAAATCACCATCCACGGCAAAGGCTGCCACGCTGCGTTGCCCCACAACGGCATCGACCCTGTGCCGATCGCCTGCCAAATGGTGCAAGCGTTTCAAACCATTATTTCGCGCAACAAAAAGCCGGTCGATGCGGGCGTCATTTCGGTCACCATGATCCACACCGGTGAAGCCACCAACGTCGTGCCCGACCACTGCGAAATGCAAGGCACCGTGCGCACCTTCAGCTTGGAGGTGCTCGACCTCATTGAGCAACGCATGCGCGATATTGCGCACCACACCTGCGCGGCCTTTGGTGCCACTTGCACGTTTGAGTTTGAGCGCAATTACCCGCCCACCGTCAACCACGCTGCCGAGACCGAGTTTGCCCACCAGGTCATGGCCAGCATCGTGGGCGGCGCCAACGTGGTGCCGCAAGAGCCCACCATGGGCGCTGAAGACTTCTCGTACATGTTGCAAGCCGTGCCCGGCGCCTATGCGTTCATCGGCAACGGGGAGGGCGCCCATCGCACGCACGGCCACGGCGAAGGCCCATGCACCTTGCACAACCCCAGCTACGACTTCAACGACGCCCTCATTCCTTTGGGCGGCACGGTGTGGGTCAAGCTGGTCGAGGCTTGGTTGCGTTAATAGGCGTTCAGCAAATCGCCCAAGTGCCCCTTGTGCTCGTCCACCGCAAACGGCAGCACCAAACTCAGCACATGCTTGGCCCCGCGCAACAGCGACTTTTGCGCACTCTCAGGCTCTAGCGCGTGACGCGGATCGCGCACGTACTCGTAACTCAGCCACCACGTCAACATCACCACCATGTGCGTCGCTGTGGCCTCGCGCTCCGACACCGTGACCTGCAAAGCGCCTTCGTGCGCGAGGTTGTCCAACAAAGTACGAAACGCCGTGTTCTTGTGCAGCAGCGCATCTTTCACGTGGGTTTCTAGCCGCCGGTTGTTGCTCAGCAAATGGTTCAAATCGCGGTACAAAAACCGGTACTCCCACACCAACTCAAACAAGCTGTGCATGAAAAACCAAGCGTCCTCCACATCGTGCACACCAGGCGCCGCGCCCAGCAGTTCGTGCAGCGCTGTTTCATAGCGGTTGAACAGCGCCGTCACCAACTCCTCTTTGGCGGGGTAGTGGTAATACAAATTGCCAGGGCTGATGTTCAGCTCAGCCGAAATTAGCGTCGTTGACACGTTTGGCTCGCCAAAGCGGTTGAACAGCTCTAGCGTCGTCTCCAAAATCCGCTCAGCCGTGCGGCGCGGTGCTTTTTTAGCCATATGAATCGAATTTGTTCATTTAATTGGGGTCAGATCCCAATTAATTTTTGGCAGGTTTGGCAGGTTTGACAGACTTGGCGGGCGCCTTAGCCGCCGTTTTGACTGCCGTTTTCGCCGTCGATTTAGCGGGCACTTTGGTAGCTGCCTTCGTTGCTGGCTTTACAGCAGGCTTTGCCGCCGCTTTCGGTGCAGCTGTCGTCTTTTTGGCCGCCGTAGGTTTGACGGCCACAGGCTGGGCCGCTTGACCCAATTGCGCCTCCAGCGCCGCCACACGCTCATGCAGCGCCTTCAACTCTTGTGCCGATGGCACGCCAAGTCCTTGCAGCGCCTTGGCCACGCGGTCTTCAAAAATGTTTTCTAACTTGCCCCATTGACCTGTCGCGCGTTCGTTCAGCGTCTGCGCCGCTTCCGTCACTTTTTGCGTCGCTTCGGCCAGCTTTTCTTCAGCGGTGGTGTGCACCTTGCGCTGCATCGTGATGCCGTCGCTCACCAGCTTTTCAAATGCCTTGGTGCCTTCCTGTTGCGCCTTCGAAAACGCGCCCAAGCCTGCCAACCAAATTTGCTGCGCTTGCTCTTTCACGTTGTCAGACATCGCGGCGGGATCAAACGGATTTTTTTTAGACATGAGGCGCTTTCAAAGACGTTGCAGAAGAGGGCACTTTAACGCGCAGTGCTTGCACTGGCAATTGGGTTAAGCTCATTCGCATGGTTCAACCTTCAACGTCAATCGCTAGCCCCGTGGACGATCAACTTCGCGACGTGTTGTCGCGGTTCCCTGTTGTTCAATTGGCGATCTTGTTTGGCTCTGTCGCCAGCGGCCGAGCTCGTCCAGACAGCGATTTAGATCTGGGCATTGTTTGCGCACGCCCAATTAGCGTGGATGAAAAAATCGCCATCATCGAAGCCTTGGCAGAAAAGTTTGGCCGACCTGTTGACTTGGTCGATCTCTATCCCGCCCCCGAACCCCTGCTTGGGCAGGTCTTGCGCCACGGCCGTCGCATCATCGGAAGCGATGAGTCCTTTGCGCGTTTGCTCTACCGACATCTCATTGCGCAGGCCGACTTTATGCCCATAAAAAACAGAATTCTTCAAGAAAGGCGCATGGCATGGATCGGCAAGTGATTGACCAAAAGCTGGAGTCTTTATTCCGTTGTTTGTCGCGCATCAAAGCCAAATTTCCAGCTGACGTTTCTTTGTTGACCTCCGACTTTGATTTACAAGACATCGTCTCACTTAACCTCAGCCGTGCCGTGCAATTGACCGTTGACATTGGTGGGCACATCGTCTCTGTCAGCGACTTCCATTCACCCGAAACCATGGGCGAAACATTCGATGTGCTGGCGCAAAACAAAGTCGTGTCACATGACCTGGCCGCAAGGTTGAAAAAATCTGTGGGTTTCAGGAATATCGCCGTTCACAACTACGACGCGATCAATTGGCACATCGTTCACAGCATCATCAAAGATCATTTAGGTGACTTCACTGAATTCGCCAAAGCTGTCATTGCTTGGCAAAATCAACAGCGGTAAGCATCAAACAATCCGTCTAAACCCCCGCGTGCAACGCGTCAACTTGCGCTTACGATACGTCTCTGAGATTTTTGACAACGTATGAGCCCAGAGACAACATCGCCATCGACAGACACCGTGACGGCCAGCAGCGCTTGGTACGTCATTCACACCAAGCCTCGCAACGAGACGCGTGCCTTAGAAAACCTACAAAACCAAGGCTTCGAGTGCTTCTTGCCGACCATGGAGGTCGAAAAGCGCGTGCGTCAACGTGTGCAAACCTTGGTTGTGCCCATGTTCAGCCGCTACCTGTTCATTCGCTTGAACGACGTCAACCAAAACTGGGCGCCCATCCGCTCCACCTTGGGCGTCAGTAAACTGGTGAGCTTTGGCAACCTGCCCGCCAAAGCCCCACAAAGTCTGATCGACTTTTTGCGCCAAGCCCCCGCCGCCGAAATCGCTCGCCTCTTTGGCGTGGGCGACGCCGTACAAATCACCGACGGTCCGCTCAAAGGCTTGCAAGGCACGTACCAAGCGCACCTTCAAGACCACGATGGCGACCAATGCGCCATGGTTTTGGTCGATTTGCTCGGTCAACCCCAAAAATTGCGCATGGCTCTGGATTCACTCCATAAAATAGAGTCATGAACAAAAGTATTACAAGTCCCGCACACATCGCCATCATCATGGATGGCAATGGGCGTTGGGCTAAAAAACGCTTCATGCCGCGCACCGTCGGCCACGTCAAAGGTGCGAGCTTGGTGCCTGACTTGGTCAAGGCTTGCTTGCACAAAGGCATACCTCACCTCACCCTGTTCGCCTTCAGCACCGAAAACTGGAGCCGCCCCGAGGACGAGGTGTCCACCCTCATGGGCCTGTTCATTCAGTACCTTGAGAAAGAAATCAAAAACATGCAAGCCGAAGGCGTGCGCCTCAACATCATCGGCGACACCTCGCGCTTCCCGCAAGCCCTGCAAGACAGCATTCACAAAGCCACCGCCAGCACCGCCAGCAACACCCGACTCATCCTCAATGTGGCGGCCAACTACGGCGGCCGCTGGGACATTTTGCAAGCCGTGCAAGCTTGGCAAGTAGCCAACCCCACGTCCACCGTGGCTGACCTCGCGCCCGAGCAACTCAACGACTACCTCAGCACCGCCGGTCAGCCCGAGCCCGACCTACTCATCCGCACCGGCGGCGAATCGCGCGTCAGCAACTTCATGCTGTGGCAATTGGCCTATGCTGAGTTCTATTTCACCGACACCCTGTGGCCCGACTTCGATGCCGCCGAGTTTGACAAAGCCTTGGCATGGTTTGAAGGGCGTGAGCGGCGGTTTGGCTCGGTGGTGGCATAAGGCGCTGCACCCTAGAAGTCCATGCTGTAAGATTTTCAGCATGCGCCTCACCCCTGAACAAGTTCAAGCCATTCGCCAAGTCGCCCAACGCGAGCTGGGTGACGATGCTCGGGTACGGCTTTTTGGCTCTCAGGTCTTGGATGATCGCAGAGGCGGCGACATCGATTTGCTCTTTGAAACCGACACAAAGCAGCAAAGTCGCGCCTCCACCATCTGCCGCCTCTACGCCGCTTTGGTCATGCAACTGGGCGATCGAAAAATCGATGTGTTGCTCAAAGACCCCAACACCCCTGATGCCCCCATTTTTCAAATTGCCAACCGCACAGGGGTTTTGTTGTGACGCTGCTTTACTCACTCATGAATGCGCGTAACGCAACACCCATGCTTTTCAAGGTTGTGAGCTGCATCGACTTGAAAGCTAAAGAGCTTGGGTTGCTTGATGACCCGCTGCGCTGACATGTAAATAGAGTTGTCAATTGAATCCGCGATTGCATCCAGCAGATCACACCAACAACCTCATCCCCGCATATTTAGAAGCCCCTACATCAAACGTCATCGTCTGCACACAGCCTGCGCTGGCAGCGGCGCGTTCAATCAGGCAGTCTGCGAGGTCGGCCTTGCCATCGCCAAAAACGCGCAGTGCGCGCATCACTTGATCGGCGCGCTCGACCATGAGTTGCTTGGTGCACAACATGGCCTCTAGGGCTTGCGCGACTTGTTGGCCCGTCAGTCCATAGCTTGACGTCAGCACCCAATACAACTCCACCACAGAAACCATGGTGATGTAGCCCACGTTGTCGCTGGTCAACGACTCAATCAACGCGGTGGCCTTGGCCGATTGCTTGACATCGTCTTGCATGATGTAGCGCACCATCACATTTGTATCGAGGCCAATCATCGTGCTGCCGCGCCGCGTTTTGCAATGGCCTCATTCATGGCTTCTACCGAGACCTGCTTCTTGGCCGCTCCAAACATACCCTTCAGTGCCGTCACCTCACGCGTGGCCGCGACGAACTCGTAGCGATCGGGTGCGATTTGTACAAACTCGACCCGATCCCCGGCATCCACCTTGAGCGCGTGACGCACTTCCACCGGTATCGTGATCTGCCCTTTGGACGTGAGCGTTGCTGTTGACATGGCATTTCTCCTTTTTCCTTACTATGAAGTAAGGCGTGCATGGCGTCAAGGGCTTGCGATGACATTCTTGACAAAGAATGGGTGTAGAAATGGTTGCAACAGCATCTAAACCCACACAGCAAAGGGCGCGGCGTTTGGGTCAACCTCAAATAGCAACCCGTCCACCCCCTGACAATACTACGTAAAAAATGAATTATTTAATACTCGTTATTTTGCTGAATGACATGACAAGTCACAAAATCGTCACCTTTCCTACATACAATAGCTAGTCAAAATAAAAACTAGCCAACACCTCAGCGCATTGCCGAGGTGTTTTGTTTTTACCGAAAGATGTTTTCAATGCCTCAATTGAAGTTTGCGCTTGGTTCAAGTGCTGCGGTAGCCATGGTGCTGTCGCTTTTTGTGGTTTCAGCCCACGCGCAAAACATGCAAGCGCCTACGGGTCAACCCCAAGGTTTCACAGCAGGTGCGGCAGCAGGCGGCGCAGGCCTTGGCGCCATGTCGGCAGGTGGTGTGCCCTCTATCCGTGCGGTCGACCCCACCAGCCCCTTTGGTACCCCAGCTTTGGGCGCACAAGGTGCACAAACCTTGCAAGGCGGCTATAACCAGCAACTGGTTGACCCCCTCAAGCCCAACGACTTCCAAAAATTCGTCTTAGAAACCACCGGTTTCAAACTGCCCCTCTACGGCCAAAGCTTCTTTGACAACGTGCAAAGCAGCCAACGCCCAGGCGGCAACCCCTTCGCGCCTATCGACAATGCGCCCGTCACGTCTGACTACCCATTGGGCCCGGGCGACCAAGTCATCATCCGTGGCTGGGGCTCGATTGACATCGACGTGCGCACCACCATCGATCGCAACGGCATGGTCACCCTGCCACGCGTGGGTGCCGTGCAATTGGCGGGCGTCAAAGCCGGCCAAGCCGAAGGCGTGCTGCACAACGCTGTGGGCAAGTACTACAAAGACTTTCAACTCAGCGTCAGCCTAGGCAGCCTGCGCTCCATCACTGTGTATGTGGTGGGCCAAGCCCGCCGCCCAGGCAGCTACACCCTCAGCAGCGTGTCCACCTTGGCCAGCGGTTTGTTCGCCACAGGCGGCCCCAACGCCAATGGCTCTATGCGCCGTGTGCAGCTCAAGCGCGCCGGCCAAGTGGTGACCGAGCTCGACCTCTACAGCTTCTTGTCACAAGGCAGCAATGGCGCAGACGCCAAGCTGATTGATGGCGACGTCATCTTCATTCCCCCCGCCGCAGGCCACATCGCCATGGTGGGCAAGGTCAACAACCCTGCGGTGTACGAGCTCAAAAGCACGTCCGAGACCTTAGAGCAGTTGCTCAGCGTCGCCGGTGGCGTGCCCGTGGTGGCTGACCCCCGTCGCGTCACCCTAGAGCGCATCAACGCTAACCTCAATCAGCCCCGCAGCGTCGAAGGCTTTGCGCTCGACGCCGCAGGCCTCAAAACCGCGCTCAAAAACGGCGACTTGCTCACCGTGCAAGCCATCAACCCCGAAATGGCCAACGCAGTCACCTTGCGCGGTAACGTGGCTCAAGCCACCCGCTTGCCATGGCGCGAAGGCATGCGTGTGACCGATCTCATTCCCAACAAAGAAGCCCTCATCAGCCGCGACTCTATTCGTCGCCAAAACGAAGCGCTGTTTGATGGCAATCAGCGCGAGCGTGCTTTGCGTGAGCGCGAAATGATTCCGGATGACTTGTTGGCTGACCCGCAGCTGGAGGCTCAAATTGATCGTCAGTCTCGTGAGGGGGTGATCTCGGCTACGCAGTCTGGTAACACAGCTGCTTCTAAGAACACGCGTGAGTTGCGAGATGCCCGTCAAGCCAGGTTATTTTCTCAACAAAGGCTGGGGTCTTCTGCCCTGAGTTTGTCTGAATCCATCGGTAATTCATACGACGAAATCAATTGGGAATACGCCCTCATCGAACGCCTCAACCGCCAAGACATGAGCGTCAGCTTGGTGCCCTTCAACTTAGGCCGCGTCTTGGCCAACGCCAAAGACCCAGACAACCAAGTGCTGCAGCCGGGTGACGTGGTCACCGTCTTCTCGGTCAACGACATGCGTGTGCCCATGGCCAAGCGCCGCGCCATGGTGCGCATTGAAGGCGAAGTGGCCAGCCCCGGTGTGTATCAAGTCAAGCCCGGCGAAACCTTAACCACCGTGCTGCAACGTGCCGGTGGCCTCACGCACGATGCCTATTTGTTTGGCGCCTCGTTCTACCGCGAAGACGTGCGCAAAAGCCAAACTGAAAACCTAGAAAAACTCATTCGCCGCCTTGAGGCAGAGTCCAGTGCCAGCGTGGCGCAAATCAGCCAAAGCATGGGTGCCAGCACCGACGCCTCATTGGCCCAAGCCCGCATCTTGGCTGCGCAGCAAGCGCAGCGCCAGTCGATTGACCGTGTGCGCAGCCTCAAGCCCGAAGGCCGCATTGCCATGGACATGCCAGCCGACATGTTCAATTACGTCAACAAACTGCCCGACCTGCGGCTGCAAAACGGCGACCGTTTTGTAGTGCCCAGCCGCCCAGACTTTGTGTATGTGTTTGGCTCGGTCAACACCGAGTCGGCCTTACTCTATAAAGCCGACCAATCGGTGGAGCAATACCTCAAAGTGGCAGGCGTCAGCCAAAGCGCCGACCGTGATGGCGTTATCTTGATTCGTGCCGATGGCTCTGCCGTCACGTCCACCGGCACGTGGGGCAACCCCGTGCTCAGCACCAAGGTCATGCCTGGCGACACTATCGTCATGCCTGAAAAGCTAGACCGCGAAGCCACTTGGAGTGCTGTCATTCGCAACACCAAAGACATCACCCAAATTTTGTACCAGCTGGGCTTGGGTGCCGCAGCCTACAAAACCTTGCGTAACTGATGGGCACGAGCATGACCGAGCAAACAACTGCCCAAAACACTTTGCCTGAAGATGACGAAATTAGCCTGATTGATTTGGCCATTGCCTTGGGTGAAGAGAAGGCAACCATCCTCAAAGTAACGGGTTTGTTCACTGCGGTGGCCGTGGTTGTGGCCTTGCTACTGCCCAATATCTATACCGCCAAAACGGTGATGATGCCGCCCCAGCAGCAGCAAAGTGGCGCTGCATCTGCACTGGCTAGCTTGGGTGCTTTGGCTGGTTTGGCAGGGGGGGCTGCTGGCATCAAAAGCCCTGACGAAATGTATGTGGCCTTTATGCAAAGCGAAGGCCTGCAAAATACTATTATTGGAAAGCTTAAATTACAAGAACGGTACGACGAAAAGACGTTAGTTGATACGCGTAAAGAGCTTAAAACAAATATTCGAATTTCTCCAGACAAAAAGTCTGGTTTGATTACTATCGAAGCCGACGACAAAGACCCTGTCTTTGCTGCGCAGCTAGCCAACTTGCATGTCGACGAGTTACGCGTGTTACTAGGTCGTTTGGCTGTTACAGATGCCCAACAGCGTCGCATGTTCTACGAGCAGCAAATCAAGAAAGTGCAGGTAGAGTTGGCAGAGGCTGAGCAAAGCTTCAGGCAAGCCAAAGCTCAGTCGGGCATGCAAGTTACAGCTGTTTTGGCTGAAACTGGTGTGCGTGCCAGTGCGGAGTTGCGCGGCCAAATAGCGGCACGCGAAGTGCAAATGAGTGCCATGAGCCGCTTTGCCACTGCGCAAAACCCCGATGTGCAGCGCTTGGGCAGCGAGCTGTCTGCTTTGCGCGGTCAGTTGGCAAAGCTAGAGCAGGGTAGTGGTGTGGTTGAGACCTCAACACCTTTGCAACAGCAGGCCGTAAAGTCGTATCGCGATGTCAAAGTGCAAGAGGCCATGCTGGAAGTGCTCATCAAGCAGTACGAGTTAGCCCGCGTGGACGAGGCCAAAGAAGGGCCCCTGTTGCAGCAGTTAGATGTGGCCACTGCGCCAGAGCGTAAGGCCAAGCCCAAACGCTCCATGATTGTTTTGGTTGCTGCCTTTGGTGGCTTGTTTTTAGGGGTGCTGCTGGCCTTTATTCGCCGTGCCATGCGCAATGCCGTTGAGTCAGATCAAGGCAGTTCGCAAATGTCATTGCTGCAAAAAGCATGGAGTTTCAAGCGTTGACCGTTATCAGCATTTCTGCTGCTGCTGCGTGGGGCTTTTTTAGTTGCTTTGCACTGTGCGTGTTGTTGGTCGTCACCAAGCGCTGGCATGGTGCGTTGACCATGGATTTCACAGATGGCATTCAAAAGTTTCACACAGCGCCAACGCCTCGCATCGGAGGCATACCCATCGTGTTGGGGCTTGTCGTGGCTTGGTCAGTGGCGCAGCAGGATTTGAAAGATTTACTTTTACCTATTTTGTTAGCAGGCATGCCCGCGTTTTTGTTTGGCGTTGCTGAAGACTTGACCAAATGTGTCGGCGTTATGCAGCGCTTGCTGGCGACTATGGCTTCGGGCTTGTTGGCTTGGTGGATTACCGAATACTCCCTCACCCGTGTAGACATTTGGGGGGTGGACTGGCTTTTGAGCTTTACGTTGGTATCCGTCATCTTCACCGCCTTTGCTGTGGGCGGCGTGGCCAACGCCGTCAACATCATCGATGGTTTCAATGGCTTAGCCAGCACCATGGCTACCTTGGCGTTTGTGGGCTATGCACTCATTGCATGGCAGGTGGGCGACTACACCCTTGCCAACGCGTCTCTTGTGCTGGCCGCTTGTGTATGGGGTTTCTTTTGGGTCAATTGGCCCTTTGGCAAGATTTTCTTGGGCGATGGCGGTTCGTATTTTATTGGCTTTGCGTTGGCTTGGGTAGCAGTCATGCTCTTGGCGCGCAACCAGTCAGTGTCTGCATTTGCGGCACTTGTGGTGTGTGTTCATCCGGTTACCGAGGTGTTATTTAGTATTTACCGCCGTAAGGTGCGTAAAGACCACCCGGGCATGCCTGACAGGCTGCACTTTCATAGCCTGGTCAAGCGTCGCTATGTAGCGCGTTGGTTTGGCGAATATTCCAATGCAGTCAGAAATTCAATCACAGGTGCATTGGTCGGCGCTATGACTCTTACTTCCATCGCGCTGGCGAGTTTGACCTTTACCTCTGTACATCTATCAGCTCTGGTATTCGTTACCTTAGGCTTGGGTTATGTTTCTGTTTATGCCCGTATGGTGAGACACCATTGGTGTTCACCCATTACTTTTTTATTCGTTAAACCGAATAAGCATGCAGGCCTAGCAGTTTGAATCAGCTGACCAAGACGCTTAAAAAAATGATTCAAGTTACACCCGTTATTCTTTGTGGTGGCTCTGGCACTCGGCTGTGGCCGCGCTCTCGCACAGGCTTTTCCAAGCAGTTTCTGTGCATTCGCATTAGCTATAGGATCTACGGCACTAAACGGCGATAAGGTCTAGAACAATTTTCAGATTCAAAACACCAAGCTTAAAAACGCAAACGGCGTCGACAAAATCTAAATTACATGACATCTGGCGCATTTCGGCTAAGCGATCAACTGACCAAAAAAACTACCCAATGAAAATCGCCATCGCGGGCACCGGCTACGTCGGACTCTCTAACGCCATCCTTTTGGCTCAGCACAACGAAGTCGTTGCGCTCGACATCATCGCTGACAAAGTTGACATGATCAACTGCAAGCAGTCGCCCATCGAAGACGCAGAAATCCAGCATTACTTGGCCCACGAGCCTCTTAACCTGCGGGCCACCTTAAACAAGAACGAGGCCTACGAGGGAGCGGACTACGTGATTATTGCCACTCCGACAGACTACGATCCCACGACCAATTATTTCAATACCGTCAGCATCGAGGCGGTTATTCGGGACGTGTCGGCCATTAACCCGCAAGCGGTGATGGTGATCAAAAGTACCGTGCCCGTCGGCTACACCACCAAAACTGCGCAGGCACTGGGCACGTCCAACCTGCTCTTCAGCCCCGAATTTCTGCGCGAAGGCAAAGCCCTACACGACAACTTGCATCCCAGCCGCATCGTGGTGGGCGAGCAAAGTGAACGCGCAAACGCATTTGCTGCCCTCTTGCAGCAAGGCGCCATCAAAGCCAACGTGCCCGTGCTACTAACGAACAGCACCGAAGCCGAGGCCATCAAGCTTTTTGCCAATACCTACCTCGCCATGCGCGTTGCCTATTTCAACGAGCTAGACACCTACGCAGCCACCAATGGGCTGGACACGCGCCAGATCATTGACGGCGTTTGTCTCGATCCGCGTATCGGCAACCATTACAACAATCCAAGCTTCGGATACGGCGGGTACTGTCTACCCAAAGACACGAAGCAGTTGCTTGCCAATTATCGTGATGTACCTCAGAATCTTATCCAATCTATTGTTGAATCCAATACGACTCGTAAAGACTTCATCGCTGAAGAAATAATACGCCGTAACCCTAAGGTGGTTGGTGTTTACCGTTTGATTATGAAAGAAGGATCAGATAACTTTCGTGCTTCAAGCATTCAAGGGATAATGAAAAGAATTCAAGCGAAAGGAATTACTATAATTATCTACGAGCCTAACTTGAAAGAGATGAATTTTTATGATTCAGAAGTGATTGCAGATATAAACGAATTTAAAACAAAAACAGATATTATTATAGCAAATCGAATGAGCAATCAATTGTTGAATGTGGCGGATAAGGTTTATACACGTGATTTATTTGGGATTGATTGATTATAAAGGCTATAGAAATGCTGATATTTAAAGTGCTTAAATAAATAACTACGAATGCTTAAAACAATAGTTATACAAGGGGTGGGTGCATTAACTTCAATATTACTGACTGGGGTGATTTCGAGAAAGACGGGCATTGATGGGCAAGGTTACTGGGCAGAACTAAAGGCTAATACAGAGTTTTTGGCGGCATTTTTAGCCTTTGGTTTTCCTTCGTCTGTAACATACTTAATACATGCAAAGGGGCAGTCAGTAAAAAGAATTTTAAAGTCTATTTTTGCATGTGTTGGTATTGCATCATGCATTGGTGTTTTTTGTGGCTTTGTATATTTTAAAATTTTTAATAAGTTAATTATCGGGAATAGTACACAGGATGCGGTAATAATATATGCGTCAGCGGTGCTGCTATCAATTTATTTTATTTATAGGGGTATATATTTAGCTCTATCTACAAATACAGGGTTTGATGTAGTGACTGCAAGTCTACCCATTTTCTTGTTAGTTTCCTTTTGGGTGAGTGATATTAATTTTAAAGAGGATATATATAGTATTTACTTGGTTGCAATACTTTTATTGACTGCTACGATTGGTATACCTTGGCATTTATTTTTTTTTAATAATTCGAATAATATTGCTTCAACTCACCAAGTTAAGGAGTTAAGTTTCTGGCAAATAGTAATGTTGTCGGCGCCAAATTTTGGGACGATAATACTCCCATATCTTTTCCCGCTTCTGTTATACAAGACCATGAGAATGAATGGATATTCAGAATATGAAATGGGTATTATAAGTATTTGTATGCTGGTTCAAGGTGCGGCATTATTGATTCCTAACATAATTGGACCAAGACTTTATAAAGAATGGACAATTATGGACGCCAAGATAGATGTGCGGATGTCTTATAAAAAAGCAGTGCGATACACTTATCTATTTTCATTAATTGTATTTTTAGTAACAATGGGTGGAATTGATGTAATATTGACATTAGTAACAGGAGGTAAATTACACGATGCTATTGCCCCAATATTTATAATATTGTCTACATTACCACTAAGTGCTGCGTTGAGGCCAATGCTTAATCTTTGTTTATCACGAGGGGGGGCAAACCACTATATTTTTTCATTGATAATTAAGTCATTATCGTTGGTGGTTCTTTTCTCTTTCTTTCCTAAATTGGGAGTAATTTCAGCGGCTTTTATTATTATGTTTACTGAGGTCATTGCATTTGTGGTATTGTTATTCATGTCAAAAAAGTTGCTTAAATGGTCATATCCTTCCCTTTTGGGGGTACAGTGAAGCAATTGTTTCGAAATATAATTAATGCCTGTGCTTTAACTTTATATTATGCAGTTGGATGGCTCAAGGCATCGATTCATGGTGTAAGACTAGACTATCGCGCAAAGATAAGTCCATATGCAAATATTGCCTTGGCATCATATATTGGAAATGCATTGATAGCCAAAGATGTATTTGTAGGCAAAGGGTCTTATATCAATTCCGGCGTGATTCACTCCGGCTCAATTGGGGAATATACTTCAATCGGATATGATGTATGCATCGGACCCTCTGAGCACAACTACAAACAATGGACAACTTCACCATACGCCTTGAACGCAGCAAAGGAAACTGTTAGCATTGATTCAATACATCCACCTCAAATTGGTGATGATGTTTGGATAGGTGCAGGTGTAATTATCTTAAAAGGATCAACTATTGGAACTGGAGCTGTATTAGCTGCTGGTGCCGTAGTTAAAGGATTTGTACCAGAGTACGAAATATGGGGTGGAGTGCCTGCTAAATTCATAAAAAAGAGATTTATTAATGGAAATGATGAAAATAATGCTCGGTTGAAGCTTGATTCACTGAAATCTGAAAGATGATCATATGAAAATATTATGGATTCATAACTGGCCAGAAGATAGGAAAAGTATGGGGCCATTTATGTGGACTGTTTATAATGGATTGAAAGAGTCTGGGCATCATATTGATATGCATTATATTAATGGTAGGAGAAATATATTTTCATTATTTATTGAAATTATTCAGCTTAAAAAGAAGTTAAAAAGATATGAATTAGTACATGCACAATATGGCTCATTAATCGGATATATTGCTTCAAAACTAGGGCTGCCATATATTATTACTATTAGAGGGTCGGACTGGCATCAATACCGGGGCGGTAACGTTAAGGAGTATATTCATTCTTTGGTGGCAACAACTTTAACTAGACTTGCATTAAATAAGTGTTCGCATGCTATTGTTATGTCTAAACGAATGGCTAGTGAATTGACAGAATTTAACGATAAAATCAAAAAAACTATAATCGCTGATCCAATTGATGTTTCATCTTTTCATCAAATGAATCAGGTTGAATCTCGCTCTATGCTCGGGAGCGATGATTATAAAAGTGAATGGGTGTTGTTTAATACGTTAGATGAAAAAAATCCGGTTAAGAGGTTAGATTTGGCAAGGGCTGCCATAGAGATAGTTAAGAGTAAATATCCGGAGGTCAAACTTAAAGTAGCCACTGGATTAAAATATAATGATATGCCAATATTTATCAACTCCTGCGACTTAGTGCTTTGCACCTCAACGCACGAAGGTTGGCCGAATTCGATAAAAGAAGCCTTAGCTTGCGGCTTACCATTTGTGTCGACTGATGTAAGTGATCTGCGTGAAATTTCTATCAATTACAAAACATGCAAAGTCACTAATGATGAACCAGCTGAAATTGCAAAGGCAATTATGGAAGTCTTGTCTAGCAATGTAAATGAAAATTACAATGAAATATTAAATGAATTTGATATTTTTAAATCTACTAAAAAATATATAAATCTGTATGATCTGAGTGAGAAAAGTATTGAAAAAAGGATTTGTTAGGCGAGATTAGGAAGTAAGGTAAAAACGAATTCAAGTAAGTGGTGAAATATATACTAATGAGTGGTAATGCGACTTTTAGGGTGTCTGTTGATTAGCTTTCAAAAGATGATGAATTAGTATTGTTCGCCATTCGACAGCTGCATGTGCCTTTTGTAACATGAAGTTGGTGGTTAGAATGGATATGCTTCCAAATTGCAATGATATAAGCAGAGATAGTTCGTCACTTTTATCTTTGATATAAATCATCAATAAATTGTATAATGTTAATTTTATAATTTAAATTAATTTTGAATAATAAAAAATCTAAAAAATTAGTAAAAAAAATATTCACTAAGAATATAATTTTACTTGTAATATTGGTAGTGGTTATTGTTTATTTAAGCTTTATAACTGACTATGAAGGTTTAGCATCGTTTACGCCATACTTTTTATTTATTCAAATATCAATATACCTACTTGGCAGCGGTCGAACTTTTGATGTCTTTGATCCATATCATGGTGTGTCAATATTACACCTGCTGTACTCTTCAGCGGCTTTAATGTTTGTCGCTGAGGCGAGGTTCATTCCGCAAGGTGATTATATTAACATTAGTCATGCGTTAGAGTTCAGCAAGGTTTCATTATTTATCCAAATTACTCTATCTTTTGTAAATAATATTTTTTCGAACCAAAAGATTCAGGATTTTGCGCCTGCTAATAATAGTGGTCTTAAATTAGAGCGTGGATCTATTCGCTTGGCATTGTTAATTTTACTTGCTTTATTGATGTTGCAGGTTGGTGAGTTGAATCCCATTGGGATTAGTAGTTATGGTGATAGGGTGCTTGATTACAATGTAAACAAAAGAGGGCAGTCTACATCTGGGCTGACTGAATTTATTGAAATATTTGCTCAAATAGGAATACTATTTTTAAGTGTTTATATTTTGATTGTTGAGAGTAAAAAAAATCATTTACGATTATTTGCTGTTTCTATTATAGGGTTGCTGTTGGTCAAATATTTTCTCGCTGGTGACAGGTCCAGTTTGGTCACGTGCATATTTTTCCTACTCATTGTTCGACATTACTTTGTTGCAAATTTAAATATTGTATACGTTCTTCTATGTTCAATATTTGGCTATGTTATTTTTAATTTGATTTCTATTGCCAGAGTTTCATCTGATCCGTTTGAAATGATTTTTATTGTGACGAATTATATATTGGAGAATGGCATCACAATTTTTGCACTCGATAAATCAGGCGAGTTAATGGCTGGGGCTAACTTTATCAAGTTAATCAGCGAAGTGGATGCTACTGGTGTCCGTTTTGGTGGAAATGCGCTAGATTCAATTTTGTCTTTTATACCAAGATTTATGATGAATAGAGAGGCTTATTTTGGTAATGAGACTTTTGTTCGTTGGTATTACCCTGAGGTATTTACTCAAGGAGGAGGCCATGGTTACTTTTTGCCGATGGATGGCTACTGGGATTTTGGGGTTGTGGGTGCTCTTGTATTTATGGTGGTGTATTTGAGCATTTTAAAACACTTTTATTATTTGCTTCTTAAAAATAAATCTAAAATTATCTATATATTTGTATATGCTGTATTTTTTTCGCAATTGATTGCTTTTGGAATGAGGAGTGGAGTCTATGCCGCCAGTAAGCAATTTTTAATTTATGCAGCACCACTCGTGCTTATTATTTTGTTGTTGCGTTTTGAAAATACTAAAATTCGCAATCGTAAAGTGGTGTGAATCTTTAAGGTCTTTAAAATGATTGGCTCATTGTATTGATTTTGAGTATTTCATATTTCTAACAAATCCAAATGCTAACATTAAATAAATTCCATGATGCAAATAATTGAATTAAGCGTAATAATTCCGTTTTATCGTGAACTCGATATGATAGCAAGGTCGGTTGATTCAGTTTTAAATAATCTAGGTGTAGTTGGTGGAGTGGAAATATTGATCTGCAATGATGGTGCTATAGCTGAGGAAGATATACGGAAGCGACTGAGTAAAGAATCTAATAATATTGTTTGTGTTTTAAAAAACAAAGGACATCGAGGTCCTGGTGGCGCGCGGAATCTAGGTCTTGATGCTGCTGCTGGCCAAATGATTGCGTTTTTAGATGCGGATGATTTTTGGTTGCCGGGCAAGCTTGAGGCACAGATAAATGCAATTAAACTGGGTGCAACATTTGTCGCAACTGGCTATAAGTTTGATAATGCGTTGGCTATCATTGAGCCGCCGGCTTTTATTGATAGACCGATAGATATTTTTATTCGTAGAGGCATTGGTACTTCTACTGTAGTTATAACGCGAGAATTGTTGTCCAGTAATCGTTTTAAAAATATAAGATTTTCGCAAGATATCGATTATTGGTATGCATTGGCTCGTAGTCCTGAATTTAGGTATCGTTCTATTGATGAATGTTATGTTGAGTACAATACAGCAGGATCCACAAGTAACAAGTGGGTTCAACTAAAGTCATTTAATCACGTACTTTCTATTAATAATATTTTTTGGCTTACACGTAGTCGGGTGATGGTAAGCTATATTCTGAATGGTATTTATAATCACTACATCAAAAAAAGATTTTTCCTTAAGAAAATTAAAAAAAACAACCACCATGCATGACAATCTAATTTGGATACGAGGCGAGATCATTCGTCAGAGCAAAGCAACGGTCAACGTACTATCTCCGATGGCGCAGTTCGGTCTGAATGTCTTTGAAGGCATACGCTGTTACTGGAATGAAGATAAAAGCGAACTTTATGCATTCAGATTGAATGAGCATCTTGAACGATTGATGATGTCTTGCCGACTTCTGCGACTTCCTTCACCATATCTGCCAGCCCAGATCGAGTTATTCATGAAGCAAGCCATCCAAGCCAATGACTTCCAGACCGATACGGCTGTACGAATGACGATTTTCGGCGATGGACAAGGAACTTGGAACACTTGTGAGCCTGTTTCTATGTTTGTGGCCCCCATGGCTAAACCACGTACTAGGCTGGACAAGATACCGGCCTTAAAAGCCTGTATTTCTTCTTGGGAGCGTATCAACGACAATGCTTTACCTCCGCGTGCAAAAGTTGGAGCCAATTATATTAACGGCCGCTACGCGCACCTCCAGGCGCGTCATGATGGGTATGACGTGCCCATTTTTTTGGGACGTGACGGCAAGGTGGCTGAGGGGGCGGGCGCTTGCCTGTTCATGCTGCGGAATGGCCAATTGGTGACACCGCCTACGACATCCTCCGTGTTGGAGAGCATTACGCGCGACACAATCATGGTACTAGCTCGCGAAGCGGGCATGATGGTCTTAGAGCGTCAAGTGGATCGGACTGAACTCTATTTGGCAGATGAAGTGTTCTTGTGTGGCAGTGCCGCCGAGATTTCCCCCATTGTTTCCGTGGACGGCTATGTCTTGGGTAATGGACAACCAGGTCCTGTCACGTCATCATTGTTAAAGGGTTATCTTGAGGTTTCATCCGGGGAGACGTTGGTGCATCCCGAATGGCGGACTGTTGTGCACCGCCGTACTTTAATTGATTAAGTACATGACATATATAAGTTTTTAATCAAATTCTGATTTACACATATGAAGTTAACTCGTTCTTTTCTCGAGCTCGTATCGGGCAGTCATGGTCCCAGTTTTTACCTGCTGGATGCCCCCCGCTTTCAGGACAACTTCAGGCACCTCACGGATGCCTTCCGCGCTCACTATCCGCAGACGACGATCGCCTACTCATACAAGACCAACTATGTGCCCCGGTATTGCGCGCTGGTGTCCCAGTTGGGGGGCTACGCAGAGGTGGTCTCTAGCATGGAGATGATGCTGGCTCTCAAACTGGGCGTGTCCGCTCATAAGGTTTTCTTCAATGGTCCCTACAAGGAGCACGAGCATGTGCTTGCGCTTCTTCATGAGGGCGGCACGGTGAACATCGATTCGTGGGAAGAGTTGCAACGCATATCGCGTTCGGCCGACCAGCACGACGGCGAGCCCTTCAAGTTGGGTCTGCGCTGCAATTTCGAGGTACACGATGGTGTGTTGTCGCGTTTCGGCTTTGACACGGATAGCCAGGCTTTCTTGGACGCTGTGGCTCTTATTGATGGGCATTCAAAGCTGAAGCTGGTTGGCCTGCACTGCCACTTTGCAACGCGGAGCCTGGACTGTTGGAAGAACCGCACCGAGGGCATGATCGCCGTGATTGATCGCCACTTCCGCCACCGCTTGGCCGACTTGACGCATGTGAGTCTCGGTGGTGGCATGTACGGTCACATGCCGGATGATCTCAAGGTGCAGTTCCCGGTCACGATCCCCGCGTTCGAAGACTATGCGGCCGTGGCAGCATTGCCATTCGCCCGCTACCTCGACGAAGTGGGCGGCAGCCACCGTCCCACGCTAATCATCGAACCAGGCACTGCCCTGGTGGCGGATGCGATGAAGTACGTATGTCAGGTTAACAGCATCAAGCATGTGCGTGGGCGGACGATAGTCTCATTGACTGGTAGTTCCTATAACATCAACCCGAACCCCAACCGTAAGAATGTACCGATCGAGTGCTTCCCTGACCCTGCCGCGCAGGATCGAACTGAAATGACAGGCGCTTATTTCGGTGGCTACACCTGTATCGAAGGGGATTATCTGTACAAAGAGTTCAGCGGCAATCTGTCTGTTGGCGACTTCATCGCCTTCGACGATGTTGGCGCTTACTCTGTTGTCATGAAACCACCATTTATCCTGCCTAACGTGGCTATCGTCGAGCCGCTAGGCGATGGCGATCGCTACAAGCTGGTCAAGCGTCGCGAAACTTTCGACGATATCTTTCACACCTACACGTTCGAGTGAGCATGCGCCTTTTGTACATCACCAAAGATCCGGCGGTTAGTCGGGTCGCTGAGAACGCGGGGGTCGACTGGATCTTCGTGGACATGGAGTACCGAGGCAAGTCGGACCGCCAGGCTAATCGGGACACCGTGATCTCGGCCCACACGCTCGAAGATGTGCTGGCCATGCGCCAAGCCATTACGCACTCGCAACTGATGGTGCGCATCAATCCCTGGGGTGAATGGAGTCGGCAAGAGGTCGAGGACGTGGTGCAAGCTGGTGCAGACATCATCATGTTGCCGTTCTTCACGACGGCCACCGAAGTCTCAGCCTTCATCAGCGAGGTCGCCGGGAGAGCGAAGACCTGCCTGCTGCTCGAGACGATGGACGCAATCGCGGCCCTGGATGACATTTTGGCGGTGCTAGGCATCGATTTTGTGCATATCGGGTTGAACGACCTCCACATTGAGCGGGGTACGACCTTCATGTTCGAGTTTTTGGCGGATGGCGGTGTTGACGCGATCGCTTTCAAACTGCGTGCGGCTGGTATCACGTTCGGCTTTGGTGGTATGGCCCGGATTGGCGGCTTGGTGCCTCCGGCCGAGCGCATCTTGGCCGAGCATTTCCGCCTGGGTTCGACAGGTGTGATCCTGTCCCGTAGCTTCTGCCATCCTTCACAGGCCACCGGTGGAGAGGCATTTGATGCGATGTTCAAGGCTGAGGTCGCCAAGGTTCGTGCCGAGGAGTCTCGACTGGCCACGGCCAGTGCCGCATTTTTCGAACAGACTCGGCTGCAGGTGATCAATGAGGTCGAACAGGTGGTGCGGCAGATGAAGGAGAACCAAGCGTGAAGCAAGAAAGAGGCGCTTCTTCGCTTGCCCTGTTGGTCATCCGTGGCCTCGACCTGCTCTTTTCGCTGGCCGCGCTGCTGGTCTTCTCTCCTCTGCTGTTGTTGGTTGCCATCGCGCTGCGCTTTTCTGGCGAAGGCGAGGTCTTCTACCGGCAGGTCCGCTTCGGCAAGGGAGGGCGTGAGTTCTATCTGCTGAAGTTCGCCACGATGATGAAGCACAGCCCAGCCATGGGGACCGGAGAATTGACACTGCCAAACGACCCACGAGTGCTGCCACTGGGGCGCATCTTGCGCAAGACCAAGCTTAACGAATTGCCACAACTGCTCAACATCGTTGCAGGCGATCTAAGTTTGATTGGCCCTCGTCCCCAAACTCTACGTTATTACAACTTTTATCGACCCGACGACCGAGTCTGTATAGACACCATTCGGCCCGGCCTTTCCGGCGTAGGGTCGATCCTGTTCCGCGACGAAGAAACCTTGCTGTCCAAGGTGAACGATCCGATCGCTTTCGACGACCAAGTCATTACCCCTTACAAGGGGCAGGTGGAGCACTGGTTCGCTCTAAACCAGTCGGTGAGTCTCTATTTCGAGCTGATCTTCACCACCGTACTGGTCGTGTTGATACCCTCTTCCGGTCTGCATCAGCGCCTGCTGAGTCGTGTGCCGCCTCCACCTGCCGAGCTTTCCAAGCTGCTTGAATCATGAGAAGGATCCTGTTTTGAATGCTTTGAACCTCTTGGGCCGACATGAGCCCCTCTTTGACCAAGACATCTCTCTTCATGAGTCTGCCTTGCGCGACATGCTCGCCAACGCGCGCTGCCTAGTGATCGGTGGTGCCGGGACCATCGGCCAGGCCGTGACGCGCGAGTTGTTCAAGCGCGATCCGGCCGCCTTGCATGTGGTGGACATCAGCGAGAACAACATGGTGGAGCTGGTGCGAGATATCAGGAGCACGATCGGCTACGGAAAGGGTGACTTCCGCACCTTCGCCATCGATTGCGGTTCGCCCGAGTTCTCAGCGCTTTTCCAGGTGGAGGGCCCTTACGACTACGTCTTCAACCTCTCAGCGCTGAAGCACGTCCGCAGCGAGAAGGACCCGTTCACTCTCATGCGCATGATCCAGGTGAACGTGTTCAACACTTTGAGCACGCTGCGAATGGCCAAGGCCGGTGGCGCCAAGAAGTACTTCTGTGTGTCGACTGACAAAGCAGCCAACCCGGTGAACATGATGGGTGCCAGCAAGCGCATCATGGAACTGTTCTTGATGAGGGAGAGCCTGACGCAGTCCATCTCGATGGCACGGTTCGCCAATGTGGCCTTCTCCGACGGCTCGTTGCTGCATGGCTTCAACCAGCGCTTTGCCAAGCGCCAGCCGATATCGGCGCCATGTGACGTGCGCCGGTACTTCGTCACCCAGCAGGAGTCCGGCGAGCTTTGTTTGCTCTCGGCCATGCTTGGCGAGAACCGCGACATTTTCTTCCCCAAGCTGAGCGAGAAGCTCCACCTCATCACCTTCTCGGAGATCGCCCAAAAATACTTGCGTGGCCTTGGCTACGAGCCTTATGAGTGCCAAACCGAGGACGAGGCCCGCGGGCGTGCCGAAGAGCTCATCAGCCAGCGTAAGTGGCCCTGCTATTTCTTCAACAGCGACACGACGGGCGAGAAAGACTTCGAAGAGTTCTTTACGGATAAGGAGGACTTAGACATGTCCCGCTTAACGAGCGTCGGGGTCATCCGTAATGAGGCGCAGTTCGATGACGGCCAACTGCTGCGCTTTGAAAGGGACGTGAACGCCTTGCGCTCGAGCGGAAGCTGGACCAAGGGCCAACTCGTCGAGATGTTCTTCGAGATGTTGCCGGATTTCGCCCATCTAGAAACGGGCAAATACCTAGATCAAAGGATGTGACTGTGCAGAGGTTCCTCGACATCTTTTTCTCAGGCTTGGCTCTGTTGGTCCTCGCGCCGCTTCTGCTGCCCATTGCCTTGATGCTACGCCTGACGGGTGAGGGCGAAATCTTCTTTTTGCAGGAGCGTGTTGGCAAGGACGGCAAGCCGTTCAAGCTCTACAAGTTCGCCACCATGTTGAAGAACAGTCCTTATGTCGGCACAGGCACGGTTACTGTGAAAAATGATCCAAGGGTACTACCTATGGGCCATTTCTTGCGCAGAACCAAGATCAATGAGTTGCCCCAATTACTAAACATACTGCTTGGATCTATGAGTGTCGTGGGCCCTCGCCCCCAAGCGCGCAAGAACTTCGAAGCGTTCCCGATGAACCTACAAAAACTAATCATCCAAGTAAGACCCGGGCTTTCAGGAATTGGGTCAGTCATCTTCAGGGGAGAAGAAGACATATTGGCTGACTATGCGGACAATGTAAATTTCTACGACAAGGTTATTGCCCCTTACAAAGGGCAGGTAGAGGCTTGGTATGTTGAAAATCAGTCTATGTTTACATACTTTGCTGTGATATTCATCACTATTTGGGTAGTGATATTTTCTTCTTCAAGGCTGGTGTGGCGAGTTTTCAAGGGATTGCCAATACCACCCGATACTCTAAAGGGCCATTTGAATTATTTAGCCATGGACGCATAAGTCGTATTTTGAGAGTTTATGGCAATTATGCGATGGCCAAGGCACTCGAGCGGGTTAAAACTGTCGAGCGCCTGGTGAAGCAAAAAATCGTGGTCAAAGAGTCTCGGGGGCAGTGGCGCCCAAGTTTGCAGAACGATGACGTGGTGACCCACTGAACCTAGTTTTTGTTGCGCCGTCTGCACAAGAGGCGACGGGGGACAATGCCATACCGCAAACACTCGCTTCGGTTTGTTCAATTGATTAAGGAGCGGTTTAATGATGAATTTCGACTTGTTACAGCAGAGCAAGAAATCGATCGCCGATTACGTTCAAAGGGAATTACCCGTTCGCCTTAAGAACCGTCATTTAGAGCATTTGCTAAATAAGGCGTGAATTTATTACGGATATAGCACCGTAATTGGGGTCAGATCCAAATTGTTTGTGATGTTCAAGGAGCCTACGGGCTCCTTGTCTACTTAAGGGGCTTGTGTTGTCCAAAGGCCGGCCAATTGAGGTGGGAGTGAGTGACAACAAGTGATGTAAATTCAACAATCGAAGCAGCCTCTGGCTGCTTTGTCGTTTTGGAGTGTCAATGCCGTTTAGAAAATTTGCTCTTGTGATTTGGGCGCTGGCCATATTGGCCGTAACGGTGCTGGCCTTGCTGCCCATTCAGCACTTGCAATTTCCGGTCTTTGATTGGTGGGATAAAGCGCAACACGCTTTTGCTTTTGTGGTGCTGTCGGGTGGCGCATTGCTGCTGTGGCCCGGCGCCTCTGTGCGGGTGGTGGGGGCTTGGTTGCTGGTTCGAGGGATGCAGGAATAATTGGGGCCAGATCCTTAGTTGTAAACTTTATCAACGGCTGATACACTTAGTCATGCGTGAAGATCTCGGCATAACCACTCTTACCGATCTCCATGATCAGATCATTGATCAAGGGGATGGGTACTGGATCAAGATCGAGGCTTGGGTTGTCCCAGTCTCAAAAGACATTCCGCATGGGGTTCGTTATGCGCTGACATTGCACGAACCTTATGGCAAACGAATTCTTGGGTACGACAATGCCCATGCGGTTAAGCCGCCCAAGAAATTCAAGTATGCCGGTACTAGGTTGCCGTATGACCACAAACATCGGCATGTCAGCGACAAGGGTGTGCCTTACGAGTTCAAGGATGCACACCAACTGTTATCCGACTTCTTTGTTGAAGTCGATCGTGTGCTGAAGGAGGCTAGGAAGTCATGAAGACAATCGTTGTTGGAATCTTGCCGCAAGAGAAAATTCGCGAGCGAATGTTGTCTATCGCTCGTGGCGATTACAAACCAAAATCAACCGACCCCAAGATCTGGTTTACATCAATGCGGTCTCTGGCAGAGGTTTTGAGTGATGACAATCGTGCCTTGCTGAAGGTCATTCAGAACTCAAAACCACAGTCCATTTCCTCTTTGGCTGATATCACTGGACGCAAGCCAGGCAACCTTTCGCGAACATTGAAGACAATGTCCAACTACGGCTTTGTTGAGATGAGGCGCGAGAACCGGCACGTCCGTCCAATTGCTATGGGTACGGACTTCCGCATCGTTGCCTGATCGTGTTTTGAATCGCCCCAGATTTGAACTGCCCCCCAGAAGTAGGAAAAACATGGCCAAGTTTTTTAGTTTCTTCAGATCAGATCAGCATCTTTTGGCAGATACATCTCTGTCTAGATTTGTGCGTGATGCTTCTTCAGCAGAGAAAAAGAAGATCTATTCGCGTGTGATTGCTAAGGCTACGGAAGATCAAAACAAAGTAATTGAGTTAGCGAAAAATCTGGAGTCTCAGAAAGTATCAATTGGGGTCAGATCCCAATTGTTTGTGATGTTCAAAGCTTTCGGCCATGGTGGCGACGGGCAGGTGGCTACGAACAAAGCGGATGACTTGCCGGTTTGATAAATTCCAAAAACATGCATAATTTCTGACATGCGCACATCTGAAGCCATTCGCCAAGCCATCGCAGCTAAGCCTGATGGAGCGGTGTTTTCTGCCGCAGACTTGCGGTTGGCGGGCACCCGAGCAGCCATCGACCAAGCGCTATTGAGGATGATGCAGGCTGGCGTTATTGTGCGAGTGGCCAGGGGCTTGTACGCGTTGGCAGGTCAAAGTGTGGAGGCGCAGACAGTGGCCCGTGCGGTGGCGCAAAAGACGGGCGAGCGTGTCGGTCTTGCGCCAAACGCTGAACCCCATGATGAGTTGGTGGTGCCGACCTCTGGTGTGTCACGCACCGTCAAGGCTGGAGGGCATACGCTGCAGTTCCGGCGAATGAGTCAGCGAAAAGTCCAACTGGCCTCAAGCCCCAAGGGCAGGGTGTTGTTGACGCTTTGGAACCGTGGCGTAGCGGAACTGACAACCACAGAGATCAAGCAAGCCACAGTTGACTGGCCGCAGGGCGATATTGACAGCTTCGCTGGCTTAATTCCGGCTTGGCTTTATGTGGCCATTCAACAATCCAATGCGCCGCGCAAGTCCGTTAAGTTAGGACTATCTGGCGCGTACGACTGGTCTAACCCAAACATGCGTGACGATGTGTTGATTGGAAAGGTGCTCGAAAAACACAAATTTGAGGACGTGGCTCGGCTGTGCTTTTTTTACGGTGTTCCCAAAGTCAAGCGCGTGTTCAAGCGGTGTGAGTTCGGGCAAATGACACGTGCCTGTGTGACCCGGATGCTGGGCAACATCAGCAAAGGCCTGAGCGCAATTCAGGCAGGAAATGCTGGAGACAGACCTCGGCTGAAAAGTGACTTCTTGAAGTCATCCCCAAAGCTGGAGATTGTCAAAGGGGGCTTCGACGTTTTGGGTTTGGATGGACTTTTGGCCATGAAAAGTATCGTCGTGTATGACCGTGTCAGGTCAAGAGATATTTTTGATTTGATGATTCTTACCCGTGACCATGGTTACACCTTGAAAGACATCTTTGCGGCCATCGATGCCTATCAGCCCATCAGGCACAAAGATCCTGAGCATTTCAAGTGCGTCGTCACCGGGCTGATTCCGGTGGATGAAAATGATGAGGGCTTTGCCAGCATCCGTCTGAATGTCAAGATGGATGAGATCTATACGCACTTCAAAAAATTGGTCAATGATTACGAAGTGAAGGTTGCTCAAGAGCTTTGGGCGGGCGGCGTATGACCACAAAGACAAGCCAGTGTTTGGGTAATCGTCCCTAGTATCAAAGACGTGAGATGTAGCATTTTTTCCAATGGAAGAGCTTCTACTTGAAGAGATCAAAATTCAGCGATAGCCAGATCATGGACGCCGTCAAACGCGTTGTGATGTACGCCGGTGACCACTTGCTTGCCCATGTCAGGGTGAATCAGGGTTGGTAAATCGGGGGCAGACCTCCCAATTGATTACAATGCAATCGTTGCAATCAATCGGGGAGGCGTCACATGAGCAGCATCACCATTCGTAACCTGGACGAAAACCTCAAGGCCAGTCTGCGCATGCGCGCAGCACGGCACGGCTTGTCGATGGAGCAAGAAGTGCGCAACATTCTGCAAAGCACCTTGGCCACAGACGCCAGCCAAGTCAATGGATTGGACTTTGCGCTTCGCATCCATCAACGCTTCAAAGGGCTTGGCGGTGACGATTTACTCTTGCCAGAGCGCACGTCAGCCAGACCAGCGCCCGATTTCAGCCAGCCCTGAGCTCGGGCCATGAGCAGGGGTTCCCTCATCGACACCAACGTTTTGTCAGAGCTCATGCGTGACAAACCAGACCCGCAGGTATTGACCTGGTTTTCGGAGCAAACGGTCAACCACCTGCAAACCAGCGCGGTCACGCACGCTGAAATCTTGACCGGTATCGCACTCTTGCCTGCGGGCAAGCGCCGCCAAGCCATGGCGCTTGCCGCAAGCCAAATTTTTGAAGAAGATTTTTTGGGCCGATGCATCGACTTTGGTGGGCTCGCCGTAGCGCAATACGCCATGGTCAAAGCACAACGCCAGATGGCAGGCAGGCCCATAGATACAGCAGATGCACAAATCGCCGCCATTGCGTTAGCTGCAAACTTGACGCTCGTGACCCGTAATACCAAAGACTTTGAAGGCATAGATGGCCTTCAAGTCATCAACCCCTGGCAATCGCACTGACCTTATTAGTTGGGGCCGGTTCCCTCATGACCAAAATGGAGCCTCGCACCTAATCGCTAAAACTCAGGTGTCTGACCCCTGCAGAATGCCTTGAAGTTGCTCAGCCGTCAGCCGATTGCCGTGCTGGCTAACAACAGCCGATGCCGCCCGATTGGCCAAGGCCGCCGCTTGAGCGACGCTCTGGCCGTGGGTGATGCCGTACAAAAAAGCCCCGGCAAACATGTCGCCCGCGCCGTTGGTGTCCACCGCCTTCGTGGGCACGGCGGGCACTTCTGTGCGTTGCTCACCCTGAACGACGATGCTGCCTTTGGGGCCGCGCGTCAGGCAAACGGTGGTCGCCAGTTTCGACAGTTGCGTGTTGATGGCGTCGAGGTCGGTGGTGCCACACCAAGTTTGGGCCTCTTCTTCGTTGGCAAAGAGGTAGTCCAAGCCATCGCCCATCATGGCTTCTAGGCCGGCGCGGCAGAAGTTGATCATGCTGACATCGCTGAGCGTGAGGGCGGTGGCCACTTGGTGCTCAATGGCGATTTGCCGGCCTTGAACCGCAGCGGCCAGCCCTGTGGGCGAGGCGGCCAAGTAGCCTTCCATGTAATAAATGCGCGATTTGGCAATGTCTTGCGGGTGCAGGGCGCTGGCATCGAGCTCGGCGGTGGCGCCCAAGAACGTGCACATGCTGCGCTCGGCATCTGGGGTGACCAGCACCATGCAGCTGCCTGTTTGGCCATGTTGCGCTTGGGTGTGCGCGAGGTTGGTGGCAACGCCGTTGGCTTGCAGGTCTTGGGCGTAAAAAGCGCCCAGCTCGTCGTTGGCCACACGGCATGAGTAAAACGCTTTGCCGCCTAACTGCGCCAAGGCAACCACCGTGTTGCCCGCAGAGCCACCGCCCGTGCGACGGGCATGCAAGCCTTGAACGTGGGTTAACAGCTCGGTGCGCTGCGGTGCGTCGATAAGCGTCATGTGCCGCTTGCTCACACCCATGGTGTGCAGCAGATCGTCAGAAACTTCGTACTCGGTATCGACCAAGGCGTTACCGATGGCGTAGAGGTGGTAGTGGGGCATATTGACCAAACGTAAAACGCTGATTGTAATTTTTCAAAATGATGCGTTGCATAAACACAGGCTGAGCCATGTCATTTCGATGAGTTTTCACAATAACTTCACAAAACCACCTAAAATAAATCCACATTTTTACCAACTGGACTTCACCATGAAAATCTCCGCACTCTTCTTGTCAATCGCTTTGGCTATTTCTCCAGTCGCATTTGCACAGCAACAAGGCGCAGCTGCAGGTTCGGGTTCAGCTGCTGGTGGCGCAGCGGGTAGCGCCGCAGGCTCTGCCGCTGGTGCCGCCGCAGGCGCGGGTGCAGCAGCCGGTGCTGCTGTGGCTGGCGTGACCGTCGGTGTGGCTGCTGCTGCCGTTGCCGCTGTGGCTGTGGCTGCTTCGGTGTCTGCCAACAAAGCAGACCCTGTGTACACCACGACCAACTCAGGCACAGGCACTGTGCAAGTTTGCATCGCTAACTGCTAATCAGCCGTTGCTTGCCCAGCAAACGCCCCGCAAGGGGCGTTTGTTTTTTCTGCGTCCTGTTTAGCACCGAGCGAGTTTGCCCATGATTTTGCATTGTCTCAAATGCGTGTCTTTGTCTATGTCTGTGCTCGTTGTTGCGCTGACCTTGCAAGGCTGCCGAGGCTCTAACCCCGTGTACGACACCCTCACCAATGTGCTGCCGTGGTCGCAGCAATATGCCAACTTGCAGCCGGGGTTTGAGTACCTGTGGGTGTCGGTAGACGGCAAAGCCAGTGTGATGGCTTTGGGCGCGCGCGAAACGCGAGGCAACGCGGTGCATGAGCACTGGTACACCGGCCAAGGCGAAATGCTTCATTTGGTGGACGGGCGCGTGCAGCAGGCGCTGGGCTTCACGCATGAGCTGCGGCAACAAACGGGCGCGCCGCCTGCGTGGGGTAGCTTTGCGGCGCAGCTGGGGCAAGTGAGCATGAAAGATCAAACTCAATCCACCAAGGATGTGGTGTGGACACGCCAGCTCGACGTGATGCCCGGCTACCGCTTTGGTATGCAAGAGACGGTGGTATCGCGCACGGTGGCCGAGCCTGCGCGCTTACCTGAAGGCGTGCCGGCGCAAGCGCAGTGGGTGGCCGATGAGGTGCGCGGCAAAAAAGCAAATGGCTTACCGTGGGTGTATGCGCAGCGCTTTGCGTTGGCGAACAACCGGGTGGTGTACAGCGAGCAGTGCCTAGCCCCTGAGGTATGTTTGAAGTTGCGCCCCTTGGGTGTGGTGGTGCCGTGATGATGCCTAAGACCGTGATGCTCAAAAACTTTAAAAAACGCCAAAGTGTGGTGGCATTTGCGCTGGCGCTGGCTGCTGTGCCTGTAGCGCAGTCGCAGCCGCAGCCGCAGCCGCAGCGCCTGAGTGCCTGGCTCAAAACTCAAACCCTGCCAGCCGACGCCTACCCGCTAGGCACCCTCTGGGTTACGCCCGAAGAAAAAGCCCGTCAGCAAGCGCAGCATGAGGCGCTGATGCAATCCTTGCCCAGCCTCGTCGAGCAAGGCGTGTTAACGGCCAACGCCATGCAAGGCTTGCAGCGCAACTTGCAAGCCTTGCCGCCCACCGGTCGCGTGAAGCTGTCCAACGTGGAGGCCGATTGGCTAGAGGCCTACCCCCGCAAAGACCCCATGCTGCAACCCGGTGATGGGGTGAGCATTCCCACCAGACCCCTGAACTTGCGCGTGATGGCGCAAGACGGCGCGGTGTGCGAAATACCCCACCGCGAGGGCCTGCAAGCCAAAGACTATGTGCGGGCTTGTTTGGGCGGCGATGATGCAGCAGCGCGCTACGGTGACTGGGCTTGGCTGGTGCAGCCCGATGGCCGCGTGCAGCATGTGCCGCTGGCTTTGTGGAATGCCGCAGCGCAAGACCAACCGGCCCCAGGCGCTTGGCTGTGGGTGCCCGACAGCGGCACCCGTTTATCGTTCGAATGGCAGCAGCGTTGGGCCGATTGGTTGGCCACGCAAGGTGTGGCGACGCGCATAGATTTGTCGGCCTTTGCGACACCCGTTGCATCGCTCTCCAACGCGCACGCTTCATCGCCCACGCGCCAAGTTCAGCCACCACCTTTGGTACATAATGTGTTGGACTTAGAAGGCCGCTATGCGCAGCCAAAGCCCTCGGCCAGCAATTGGGGCAATGTGGGCTTGTTGCAAACGCCCACCGCGCGCATGCAAGAGGCGGGCTATTTTGGGCTCTCGTTTCACCGCACATGGCCGTACCAAAACTCGAATGTATTTTTTCAGCCCACCGATTGGATGGAGGCGGGCTTTCGCTACACCGACACCTCCAACCGCTTGTATGGCCCTGAGTCGTTCAGCGGCACCTTGCCCTACAAAGACAAAAGCATTGACGTGAAGTTGCGCGCTTGGCGCGAGTCAGCATGGCTGCCCGAGTTGGCGGTGGGCCTACGTGATGTGGGCGGCACGGGGCTGTACAGCTCAGAGTACGTGGTGGCCAGCAAGCGCACGGGTCGGTTCGATTGGTCGCTCGGCATGGGCTGGGGTTACTTGGGCGCGCGTGGCAATTTAAGCAACCCACTCAGCAAGGTGTTGGGCCAGCGCATGGACACGCGTCTTCAAAACGGCGGGGCTTACGGGGGCGAGTTTTCGACCAGCTCGTGGTTCAGAGGCAACCCAGCTTTGTTTGGTGGTGTGACCTACCAAACCCCGTGGAACGTGGACGTGAAGGTGGAGCTGGACGGTAACAACTACCAGCACCAGCCACACAACAACAACTTGCCTCAGAGTTCGCCCATCAACTGGGCGATGGTGTATCGCCCCGTCAAAGGGCTTGATGTGTCGATGGGGCTGGAGCGCGGCAACACCTGGTCGATGGGGTTCACGTTTTATGTGGACATGGCGGGGCTGAATGTGCCCAAGGTGACCGACCCCGCGCGACCTGCAGTGCAAGTTGCCCGCCCCAAAGCCGAGCCCAATTGGGCCGCCACGGCCGACACCTTGGCCGCACACACGCTGTGGGATGTGAAGCAAATTTACCGCGATCAAAACACCGTGGTGGTTGAGGCGCACAACTCGGCCAGTGTGTATGCCCAAGAGCGCTTAGACCGTGCCGTGGCCGTGCTGCACCAAGCGGCACCCGCTGAGGTGGAAAATTTCGAGATGCACCACCACAAGGTGGGTGATGTGCTGGCGGTCGAGAAGGTCAACCGAACCGCATGGGTGGCACAGCAAACACAGCCTGCGCGCACGCAAGAGCCTGTCAAACCTGTTGAGCCGGTGTACGTGACAGAAGCGAGCAAAACCCGCACACCGCAGTTACCCGAAAAAGCCCTGAACTATTGGGCCGAGCCTGGCCTTGATTTGATTCAAACCTTGGGCGGGCCCGATGGCTATTTGTACCAACTGAGTGGTGCGTTGGGCATGGGGCTGGAGCTGCCTTGGAACGTCAAAGCCAACGGCACGCTGCGCTTGCGCCTGATGGACAACTACGAGCGCTTCACCCCCGGGTGGTCGAACCTGCCGCAAGTGCGCACGCACATTGCAGAGTACATGACCACCTCACGCGTGACCCTGGAAAACCTGAGCATCAGCAAAACCAACCGCCTAGGACAAAACTGGTACGGCGCTGCGTACGCTGGCTATTTTGAAAACATGTTTGGCGGCGTGGGCGGCGAAGTGCTGTACCGTCAGCCAGGCAGCCGATGGGCAGCGGGGCTGGATGTGAACCACGTCAAGCAGCGTAACTTTGCGCAAGACTTTGGCTTCAGAGATTACGCCATCAACACAGGCCATTTGACGGGTTACTGGATTACCCCGTTTGAAGGCGTGCACACCTCGCTCAGCGTGGGCCAGTATTTGGCGGGTGACCGAGGTGCCACGATGTCGGTGCAAAAGGTGTTTGCCAATGGTTCGAGCATCAGCGCCTACGCCACCAAAACCAACGTGCCCGCAGCGGTGTTTGGCGAAGGCTCGTTCGACAAAGGCATTGCTTGGATGATTCCGTTCGACGCCTTCCTCACCAGCAGCAGCCGCTACAGCGCCGGCTGGAGCTGGAAGCCCTTGCTGCGCGATGGCGGCGCCAAAGTAGGCCGCCCCGTCAACCTGTTCGCCGACACCGTATGGCTGTCGCCCAACGTGAAAGCGCATAGCCCCGCCAAGCCGGACAACGACAGCGTGGCGCCGGATGATCGGGTGGAGGGGTATCAGCGGAAGCGGTGATGGGGCTCAACATGCCGCCATTGCGCAGCTCTACAAGATGTGATCCGAATCATTTCTGCACGCAAGGCGTCCATCTATGAATCTAAGCAATACCGATAAGAGGTGCACCATGAGAAAAGAATACGATTTCACGAAGGCGCGTAAAAACCCTTATGCAGCTCAGTTGAAGAAGCAGATAACCATTCGTTTAGATGAAGATTCAATTGGTTACTTTAAAGGCATTTCGGAGCAAGTCGGCATTCCATACCAAAGCTTGATTAACCTTTACCTGCGCGATTGCGCAACTCATCACCGTAAGTTAGATCTGAGTTGGAAGTAGTTCGCTAATGAATTGGAACGGCGCAGCGGTTGATTGCAAAGCCGATCCAGAGCGGCAAAATCAACGCGTCGGGTGAAGGGCGCGCACGCCGTTATTTTTCTACGGCGGCCCAGTTTGATGGCTTGAAAGTCATTAACCCCACAAGCTCGAGAGTGGGGCAGCCCAAATGCCCGGCGGCATTTTCGATGACCATATCGACCTCGTATTTGTCTGCGTCTCGGTAGTACATCAGACGGTAATCACCGTCCGATGTCGTGGTTTGTTTAAGTAGTTCCCCAAAAACAAAGGTTTCGAGCACATGGCCAAACTGAGTTCGATCGCGTTGAACGTCTTCTGCGTTGAGACCTTAAAGTTGGCGCAGTTTATAAAACTGCGCCAAAATTGCGCCACTTAAATTCGAAAACAGCGCCAATATGACCAGCACGTCCACCGACGATTTATTTCACAGCATTCAGGCGTCTGCAAACGGTTTGACGCTGGCCGAGCTCATGACGGTGTGCCCAGGCATTGCTAGGCGAACAGCGCAGCGGTTGATTGCAAAGCTGATCCACAGCGGCAAAATCAATGCCTCGGGTGAAGGTCGCGCACGCCGTTATTTTTCGACGGCAACCCAGTTTGGTGTTGGCAGGCAGACCACGAATGGCGACGTTTTTCCTAGCGGCATTCCACTGTCTGCAGACAGCCAAGACATTCTTACGTACATTGACCAGCCGCCAGAAGCACGTAAACCTGTTGGCTATCAGCGAGATTTTTTGGAGGCTTATCGGCCGAACGAAACTTGGTATTTGTCCGAGTCGCTGCGCCGTCAGTTGCACAACATGGGCAAAACTGCTGATGTGGCCGAGCCTGCGGGTACTTACAGCCGCGCCATTTTGAATCGCTTGTTGATTGACCTGTCGTGGGCATCGAGCCACTTGGAAGGCAATACATATTCTCGGTTGGACACGCGCGAGTTGATTGAGCACGGGAAGGCCGCTCGCGGAAAGGCTGCGATCGAAACGCAGATGATCTTGAACCATCGAACGGCGATTGAGCTGTTGGTTGAAAACATCGACAGTGCGGAGTTCAACCGATACACCCTGATGAATCTGCATAGCGCTTTGGCTGAAAACTTGTTGCCCAACCCTGCGGATGAAGGGCGAATACGCCAGCACGCCGTTGATATCGGAAAAAGTGTGTATCGGCCGTTGTCGGCCCCCCAGCAAATTGAAGAAGCGTTGGACGTTCTACTCAAAAAGGCCAATCAGATTCGAGACCCCTTTGAGCAGTCTTTCTTCATGATGGTGCATTTGCCCTATCTGCAGCCATTTGCGGATATCAACAAACGCACCTCCCGATTGGCTGCTAATTTGCCATTGTTCCGTGCTAATTTGTGTCCATTGACCTTCTTGGATGTGCCCGAGCAGGCTTACAGTCGCGCGACGCTTGGAGTTTATGAAATGACTCGCGTGGAGTTGCTGCGCGACCTGTATGTGTGGGCCTATGAGCGGTCAACGCAAGAGTACTTGGCCATCAAGCAAGACCTCGCTGAGCCAGACCCACTTCGATTGGCTTGGCGAGACTTTATCAAGCAGACTCTACGAGAGGTCATCACGCAGCCAGAAGTAGAGCCACTCACCAGCATTCAGCGATGTGTCGCGAAACATATTCCAGCCATTGAGCAGCATGCGGTGCAAGCACTGCTCATTGAAGAACTCCGGCGTTTACATGAGGGCATGCTGGCACGCTATGGGCTGCGCCCCTCGGAGTACGCCACATGGAAGGCGTTGCATGCCCCTCGGTAGAATCAAACCCAATGACGCAGCCCAACTACACCCTCACCTTCGCTTGCTACAACCAGCTCGATTACACCCAGCAGTTCATCGCCAGCTTGGACCGTGACGAGGTCGATTTTTCGCGCATCGTGGCGGTGGACAACGGCTCCACTGACGGCACGCGCGAGTGGTTGGGCCAGCAAGGTTTTGGCGCGGTGATTTTGAACAACCGCAACCTAGGCTGCGGTGCTGCATGGAACCAAGGGGCCTTGGCCATTCAGTCCAAATGGACGGTGGTGATGAACAACGATGTCATTTGCGCCAAAGGCTGGCTGCGCAACTTGCTAGCGTCTGCCGAGGCCAACCACCTGCACATTGCCAGCCCCGCTATGGTGGAAGGCGAGTTGAACTACGACTTTGCCGCGTGGGCCACCCAAGCCCAAGACAGCATGCATGGCTACATCCGCCAAGGTGCGCCGCATGCCGTGTGCATGGCCATTCGCGACGATGTGTGGAACGAGATTGGCTACTTCATGCCCGTGCCCAAGCTGTTGGGTTATGAAGACGGCATCTTTTTTCAGCGAGCCCTTGAAGCTGGTTTGAACACAGGCACCACCGCCGATTCATGGCTGCACCACTACGGCATGACCACCCAAAAAGCCCTCAAGCTAGAAATGAAGCTGGACCAAAAAGACAGCTTAGGCAACCGCAATTTGATGCGCTTGTACATGGCGCAGACTTGGGTGGCTCGTAAGCTGGCGCGGTATCAGAGGCGCAGTTTGCTCAAGACCACGCGGGCGCATGAGTTGGCGACGTATGGCAAAACGGTGCATGCGCTGAACCGCAAGGCGGGCGCGCCCTGGGAGTGGGTGTAAGCCATGACGCACGTTCGCGCGTCCGTGGTGCTGCTGACCTACAACCAAGAAGCGTTTGTCCAAGAAGCCCTGCAAAGCCTGCTCGACCAAGACGTTGACGATCTTGAAATTGTGGTGTCGGATGATGCTTCCAAAGACGGCACGTGGCGCGTGGTGACTGAGATGGCGGCTGACTACAAGGGCGCTAAGCGTTTGTTGCTTCATCAGAATACAACCAACATCGGCTTGACGGCCAACTACGAGGCCGCCTTTGCATTGACCACGGGTGATGTGGTGTTCAGCGCCGCAGGAGACGATGTGTCGACGCCAGACCGATGCCGCTCTTGCGTGGCGCTTTGGTTAGCGAACGATCGAGTGCCCGACTTCATCGCCACCGATGCGTATGACATGGCCTTGGATGGCGAAGTCTTGGGCATGAAATGCATGGATGAGTTGAAAGGTTTGACGCTTGAGCAGTGGGCGGTCAAACGGCCTTACCAATTTGGCGCATCCCACATGCTGACACGCCGTCTTCTGGCCTTGAACCCCTTGGCGCCTAACCTTCCTGCAGAAGACCAATGTTTTGTGGTGCGTGCGGTGCTGATGGGCGGTGGCTTGCGTTTGAATTCGCCCAAGGTGTACCACCGTCGCAGTGGCATGTCGGGCAAGGTGCGTGAGCAAAGCTTTGAAGAAAAAATAGCCAACATGCGTAAGGGCGCTAGCCGCGGTTTGCTTGAATTGGCCCAAATGCAGCGCGATGCCGCTTGCTTAGGACAAGCAGCGCGCTTTGAATCGTTGACGCAAGTGCAAGCTGATTTGTACCGCTACATTTCAGCCCAATTAGACAAGCCCGGACTTGTGAAAAGTTGGGGCTTGTTGTGCAACGCTAAAAGTCTTCGTTTTTCAAAGAAATTGCGGTTCTTCTTTTACGCCAATTTATCGTGGTGGTTCAGCATGTTGTTTCAATTGAAGGTGGCATTGAATGGATAAACCAATGATTCATGCATTGGCGGATGTGCAAACCGCCGATATTGGCGAAGACACCCGCGTCTGGCAGTTCGTCGTGATCTTGGCGGGCGCACGCATTGGGGCGCAGTGCAACATTTGTGCAAATGTCTTGATCGAAGGCGATGTGGTGCTGGGCGATCGCGTGACCGTTAAGAGTGGTGTGCAGCTTTGGGACGGTTTGCGCGTGGCCGATGACGTGTTCATCGGCCCCAATGCCACCTTTGCAAACGACCTGTATCCACGTAGCCGCCAGCGGCCAGATCAGTTTTTGACGACGACGTTGCATCAAGGGGCGTCGGTCGGGGCTGGGGCGGTCATTCTTCCTGGCATCGACATTGGTGCTCGCGCCATCGTGGGGGCGGGGGCTGTGGTGACTCGCTCTGTCCCACCTAATGCGATCGTGGTGGGCAACCCCGCACGCATCGTGGGCTATGTGGACACCAACAAAGAGGCCTCGGGTGATGCAGCGTCAACGCCAGCAAGCAAAGGTGTTACCCCAACCCGTGTGAAGGGGGTAACGGTGCATCACATGCCTCAAGTGGCGGATATTCGTGGCAGTCTGACGGTGGGTGAGTTTGGCCGCAGCATTCCGTTTGATGCCAAACGCTATTTCATGGTGTATGGCGTGCCGAGTATGGAAACCCGTGGTGAGCATGCACACAAGGCGTGCCACCAGTTTTTGATTTGTGTGGGTGGCAGTTGTTCGGTGGTGGCGGACGATGGTGTCAACCGCGAAGAGTTTGAGCTCACAGGGCCGCACATGGGCATCCACTTGCCACCGATGGTGTGGGGCATTCAATACAAGTATTCGAAAGATGCGGTGTTGTTGGTGTTTGCCTCGGAGTACTACGACAGCGCCGATTACATCCGTGACTACTCTGAATTTTTAAAGGCAGTGGCGCCATGACCGTCCCATTTCTAGATTTAAAAGCGACTTACACCGAACTCAAAGAAGACATTGATGTCGCGGTCGCACGCGTTTTGAACTCGGGCTGGTACATCGGCGGTGGCGAGGTGGATGCGTTTGAAAATGCGTTTGCCCGCTATTGCCAAGCCGACCATTGTGTGGGTGTTGCCAATGGCTTAGACGCCTTGCATTTGGCGTTGTTGGCGATGGGCGTCGGCCCCGGCGATGAAGTGATCGTGCCCAGCAACACCTACATCGCCACTTGGTTGGCGGTGTCGCAATGTGGCGCAACGGTGGTGCCGGTGGAGCCGTGTAAAACAACCCATAACCTCGATGTGGCGTTGATCGAAGCGGCCATGACCCCGCGCACCAAAGTGATCTTGCCGGTGCATTTATATGGCCAGCCCGTTGACCTTGATCCCTTATTGGCCTTGGCCAAGCGTCATGGCGTGCGGGTGCTGGAAGACGGCGCGCAAGCGCATGGTGCGCGCTACAAGGGGCAACGTTTGGGTGCGCATGGTGATGCCGTGGCTTGGAGTTTCTACCCCGGTAAAAACTTAGGTGCGTTTGGCGATGGCGGCGCAGTCACCACAAACAACCCGGAGATTGCAGACCGACTGCGTGTGTTGCGCAACTACGGGTCTCGCGTGAAGTATGTCAACGAAGTGCAAGGCTTCAACAGCCGATTGGATCCGCTGCATGCTGCAGTGTTGTCGGTGAAGCTGCAGCACTTGGACGAATGGAATTTACGGCGTACGCAAATTGCGCAGCGCTATATGAATGAATTGTCTAACGCACACTGTGTGTTGCCCGAAACTCCCGAGTGGGCCACGCCTGCTTGGCATTTGTTCGTCGTGTGCACCCAGCACCGCGCGGCCTTGCAAGCGCATTTGCAGGCGAGCGGTGTCGGAACCTTGATTCACTATCCCATTCCGCCACATTTGCAAGCTGCTTATGCAGGTGCAGGCTTTGACTCTTCCGACTTCCCCATCGCCACACAGTTGGCCGATGAGGTGTTGAGCTTGCCCATGGGGCCGCATTTGTCAGGTGCAGAGGTGAGCCAAGTCATTGAAGCCTTTAATGCCTTTGACCCGCATTCACCCAAGGTCTAGGAGCGAGCATGCGACTCGGTTTTTTGGGGCGAGGTGTGCAAGCGCTTCGACGTTTATTTTTCAAAAGTATCTCCACTATTCAGGTGCAGGGCGCACCGCGTTTGATGCAGCCCTTGCATTCCGTCGGGCTTGGCACGATCAGAATAGCCAAAGGCGTGACGGTTGGGTATTACCCCTCGCCTTTCTTTTTTTCGTCGCATGCTTATTTAGAGGCGCGGCACGCCAGCGCCTCGATTTCCATTGGCGAAGGCACATCACTCAACAATGGATTCGTTGCGATTGCAGAGCATGCGCGCATCGTTGTTGGCAGCCATTGTTTAATTGGCACCAACGTCGAGATTTACGACAGTGATTTTCATGGGCTCGCTGTGGCTGATCGCCAAACTTCATTGCCGGAGTGGGCCAAGCCGGTGGTCGTGGGGGATCATGTGTTCATTGGTTCCAACGTCAAAATCATGAAGGGCGTGACCATTGGAGACGGCGCTGTAATTGCTAATGGGGCAGTTGTTGTCAAGGACGTCGCGCCTGCGACGGTTGTGGGTGGTAACCCGGCGCGGTTAATCAAAGAGCTGACATGACATGACCACAAACCAAACTTCGCACGCAGCTTACCGCCCAGATATTGATGGCTTACGGGCCTTTGCCGTTTTGTCGGTGGTCGTGTTTCATGCGTTTCCATCGCTGCTGCCGGGTGGCTTTGTGGGCGTTGATGTTTTTTTTGTGATCTCTGGCTTTTTGATTTCGGGGATCATGTTCAAGGCTTTGCAGGCAGGCACATTTAGTTTTTCAGACTTTTATGCACGGCGCGTGAATCGTATTTTTCCCGCATTGATTTTGGTGTTGTCAGCCACATTTGGATTCGCTTGGTTTGTGCTCTTCAATGATGAGTTGAAGCAACTGGGCAATCATTTGTCACGAGCGGCTGCATTTTTGTCGAACTTCATTCTTTGGCATGAGTCTGGGTACTTTGACAATGCGGCAGAAACCAAGCCTTTGTTGCATCTCTGGTCGTTAGCCATTGAAGAGCAGTTCTACATTGTTTGGCCTTTGATGGTTTGGGCGCTTTGGCGATTGAAGGCTTGGCGCTTGCAGATCATCAGTGCTTTGGCGGTGGCATCTTTTGCGTGGAATATCTACCAGTCTCAGCATGACTTAACGCATGATTTTTATTCGCCTTTAACCCGTTTTTGGGAATTGCTTTGTGGTGCGTTGTTGGCGTATCGAATGAGCGATTCGCATGCATGGCGCCCAAGTTTCGATGAGGCATGGCTTCGCATCAACAACTTGCGTCCATGGGTTGGCGCGGTGTTACTTCTTGCCGCGGTAGGCTTCATTGATGCCACGCAAAAATTTCCTGGCGGCTGGGTTTTGTTGCCCGTTCTTGGTGCGGCTTTGGTGATTTCAGGCGATGGCCAACATTGGGTCAATCGTGTCGTTTTGTCTCAGCCACAGGTTGTGTGGATTGGGACAATCAGCTATCCCTTGTATTTGTGGCACTGGCCCGTTTTCTCTTTTGCACGGATCGTTGAAGGCGGTACACCGAGTGCATGGACTCGGTTGGTGGCATTGTTCGTTTCGGTTGTATTGGCTTGGCTCACCTTCCGATGTGTGGAAAAGCCGATTCGTTTCACATGGCGTTTTCGCTACAAAACTTGGGTTTTGACGTGTGCCATGCTGTGTGTGGGTTTGATGGGGTACCTTGCTCACAAGGCAGACGGATACCCCAGACGCTCAGTCATGGAAAACCAACAAATTTTCAATCAAGGAGATATTGGCCATGATGTGTTTCATCAATATTTTCAAGATCATTTCTTCCCTTGTGCGGAAGATGCGATTCAACAAGATTCAGGTCATTGGAAGGGCGTTGTGAGATGCTTCCAGTCGCATAAAAATAGCCCTGTGACCTTGGTGTTACTTGGAGACAGTCATGCCGAGCATTTATTTTTGGGACTTGCTGAAAAGTTGCCGCATGTCAACGTAGGTTTTTATGTCAAGGGCACGCTCCCATTTTTAAGTAAGAAGGAGTTTGACCTTATTTTTGACAAAGTTTTAAAAAGTAAGGATATCAAGCAAGTTGTGATTTCTGCCATGTGGGCTAATCGAATGAACGAAGTTCAGCCAGGCTCTTCTTTAGCCATTGAACTCAGTCAAACCATCAAGGCGCTCCAAGAATCAGGAAAGCAGGTCTATCTGAGTGACGACATTCCTCAGTTTGAATTTGACCCACAAAGATGTAAGTTCCAGCGACCTTTGACGCAAAGCACAAAGTGCGATGAATCTATTCATGGTTATAAAGAAAAAAGAAATAAATACGGCGCTGATTTAGCTCAGGTATATCTTGATAACGAAGCTCTTAAGAAGATTGAGCTTTCGTCATTGATGTGCAACGACACGTCTTGCAGCATGGCTCGTAACGGCCAAGTGCTGTACCGCGATAACAACCACCTCAACATTCCCGGCTCTCAATTCGTTGGTGCGCAAATCGTGGCACAGCACCCTAGCTTAGGTAAGTTTGGCGCTCCCTAATGTCACTGCAACGTGTAACAAATCCATACGTTCTTTTTAAAGCTAAACCATGACTCTCCTCGTCACCGGCTGCGCCGGCTTCATCGGCAGCAATTTTGTCCACACATGGCTCACCAGCTCTGACGAGCCCGTGATCAACCTCGACAAACTCACCTACGCCGGCAACCTCGCCAACTTAGACGCCCTCAAAGACGACCCCCGTCATGTGTTTGTGCAAGGCGACATTGGCGACACCACCTTGGTGCCTCAGTTACTAGCGCAGTACAAGCCCCGTGCCGTGCTCAACTTCGCGGCCGAGAGCCATGTGGACCGCTCCATTCACGGCCCAGGCGACTTTATTCAAACCAACGTGATGGGTACGTTCAATTTGCTGGAGTCGGTGCGCGCCTATTGGCAAGAGCTGCCAGCGGCCGAGAAAGAGGCCTTCCGCTTTTTGCATGTGTCCACCGACGAGGTGTACGGCACCTTGTCGCCCTCAGACCCGCCGTTTGCCGAAACCAAAAACTACGAGCCCAACAGCCCGTACTCAGCCAGCAAAGCCGCCAGCGACCACTTGGTGCGTGCGTGGCACCACACCTATGGCTTGCCCGTGTTGACCACCAATTGCAGCAACAACTACGGTCCATACCACTTCCCCGAAAAGCTCATTCCTTTGGTGTTGCTCAACGCCTTGGCGGGCAAGCCGCTGCCCATTTATGGCGACGGCCAACAAGTGCGCGATTGGCTGTACGTGCAAGACCACTGCCGCGCCATTGCACGCGTGCTCGAAGCGGGCAAGCTGGGCGAGACCTACAACATTGGCGGCTGGAACGAAAAGCCCAACCTTGAGGTGGTCCACACCCTGTGCAGCGTGCTCGATGAGTTGCAGCCTCGTGCGGATGGCAAGCGCTATGCCGAGCAAATTACTTACGTCAAAGACCGCCCCGGCCACGACCGCCGCTACGCCATTGATGCACGCAAGATTGAGCGCGAGCTTGGCTGGAAGCCCCAAGAAACCTTCGAGACCGGTATTCGCAAAACCGTGCAGTGGTATTTGGCCAACCAAGCCTGGGTGGAGGGTGTGACCAGCGGTGCTTATCGCCAGTGGGTGGGCAAGCAATACGGCGCTTGATATGACTTTAAGTGACACAAATTATCGATTTTGTGTTACCTTAAGTCATGCCTAAATCTTCAGATCACAACGATTTCTTGCCGCCACCGGCTGCGCAGGCGGTCGTCGCGCTCGGTCAAAGTTTGGCCTTGGCACGCCAGCGACGCAAAGAGTCGCTGCGCAGTTGGGCGCAGCGCATGGGCGTGGCGGTGCGCACTTTGCAGCGCATGGAAAAAGGCGACCCAGGCGTAGGCATGGGGGTCTATGCCTTGGCCATTTGGTTGGCAGGGCGCTCACAAGCGTTGGCCGATGTGGCGCTGCCCGAGTTCGACATGGTGGCGCTGGACGCCGAAGTTCAAGCTGTACAAAAACGCGGTCGCCGCTCTGCCCCATGAGCGCTATTGCATTGCCCGAAATTTTGTTCCTTTGGTGGTTGGGGCAACCCAACGCACCTCGGCTGGTGGGCACATTGCGGTGGGTGCGTCGGGCGCAACAGCAGCAGGCTGGCGTGTCGTTGCGCTACAGCGCCGAGTGGCTGGCAACGGGGTTTGCATTGAGTGAAGACCTGCCGTTGAGAGACGCCGAGTTCATGCCAGCCGAGCCCGATGCCGCCGCAGGTGCGGTGGACGATGGCCGCCCAGACCGCTGGGGCGAACGCGTGATTCGTTTGCTCATCAAGCCACAGCGCTTATCGACCTTGGACTATTTGTACTTTGCGGGCGATGACCGTTTTGGTGGTTGGGGTGTCTCGACCTCCGAGGCTGTCTACACACCCTATGAGCACGGAGCCTTGCCGCAGTTTGCCGATGTACAGCAGGTGCACGACTTGGTGCGCCGTGTCGAAGCGGGTGAGATGCTGGCCGAACCGCTGCGCCATTGGGTGGCCCCAGGCGCGACGCTGGGCGGCGCGAAACCCAAAGCCTTGTTGGCGATGGATGGCGCGCAATGGGTGCTCAAATTTGCCGAAGCGGGTGAGGTGTGCGACAGCGGCTTGGTTGAGCACGCCTGCATGACGTTGGCCGCACACGCAGGTATTGATGTGTGTGAAACGCGACCCATCGCCTACCAACACGGCTCCACCATTCGCCATGCCGTGGCCGTTCGACGCTTTGATCGCATGGCGCAGCAGCGTTTGCACGCTGTCTCTGCACATGTGGCGCTGCGTGCGGCGGGTGTGGACTATGGCTACCCCGAGTTGGCTTTGTTGCTGCGCAGACGCGGCAACGCAGCACACATTCACGCCAACGGCGAGCAGGTGTTTCGCCGCATGGTGTTTAACATCGTGATGGACAACACCGACGACCATGAAAAAAACCATGCGCTTCTGCGCGTTAACAACGTGAGCAACTTCTATAGCTTGGCCCCCGCGTTTGATGTGTTGCCTGCAGCGCAAGCACTGGGTTATCAGTCTATGCGTGTGGGGCAGGTGGGTGCAGCTTCTACGTTGGAAAATGCTATTTCTGAGCACAAATCTTTCGGCATGACGCTGGCGCGAGCCAAAGAAGTGATGTCGGAGGTGGTGAGGGTTGCCGATGCGTGGCAAGTGCACTTCGCGAAGGCGGGTGTGTCTGCGCAAGATGTGGCTGTCTTGGCGCAAGCGATTGACCGACCTTTTTTACAAAGCCAACGCATGGCTTGGTTATGAACTTATTTTGATGGCATTTTCTGCACAACGTCTTTTGTTAATAGGTGCCAACGGCCAGTTGGGTCACCAGCTCGCCGTGCAGCTGCAACAGTTGGGCGAGGTCAAAGCGCTCACGCGTGCCGAGGCCGACTTGGCCAACCCTGCAGCTTTGCGCGTAGCGTTGACCGAGCTTGCCCAAACTTTTCACCCCACGGTGATCGTCAATGCCGCGGCCTACACCGCGGTCGATAAAGCGCAAACCGAAACCGAGCTGGCGCAAGCGGTGAATGCCGAATCGCCCGCTGTGTTGGCAGAGTTGGCCAAGGCCCACAACGCCACGCTGGTGCATTACTCCACCGATTACGTGTTTGACGGCTCAGGCACCAAGCCTTGGCAAGAGAGCGACACCACGCACCCGCTGTCGGTGTACGGCCAAAGCAAGCGCGATGGCGATTTGGCCATTGCCGCCCTTTGCCCCAAGCATTTGATTTTGCGCACCAGTTGGGTGGTGGGGGCCCACGGCGGCAACTTCTTAAAAACCATGCTGCGTCTGGCGGCCGAGCGCGATGCCTTGCGCGTGGTGGCTGACCAAATTGGCGCACCCACCAGCACCGCCTTGCTGGCGGATGTGACGGTGCAGCTGTTGCAGGCCATGCGCACCGCCGCCGACAACGATGCACGTTGGGGTGTTTATCACTTGGCGGCAGCCGGCGAGGTGTCTTGGCATGGCTATGCACAGCATGTCATTGCTGGGGCTTTACAGCGTGGTTCAAATCTGAAGGCAAACCCCGATGCGGTCAGCCCTATCTCCACAGCGGAATATCCTGTGCCAGCGCCGCGCCCCCTCAACTCGCGTTTAAACACGCACAAATTGCAAACCACATTTGCGCTCACCCTGCCTGCTTGGCAAGTGGGGGTGGACGCTATCCTCGATCAACTCTTGACTCATAAATCATCATGACCAAACAACGCAAAGGCATCATCTTGGCCGGTGGCTCGGGCACGCGGCTTTACCCTGTCACACAAGCGGTGAGCAAACAGCTCATGCCCGTTTACGACAAGCCGATGATTTATTACCCGCTCACCACGCTCATGCTCAGTGGCATTCGCGAGGTGTTGATCATCTCTACCCCGCAAGACACACCGCGTTTTACCGAGTTGTTGGGCGACGGCAGCCAGTGGGGCATGCACATTGAGTACGCGGTGCAGCCTAGCCCCGATGGCTTGGCGCAAGCCTTCATCATTGGTAAAAACTTTGTGGCCGACCACCCCAGCGCCTTGGTGTTGGGCGACAACATTTTTTACGGCCACGACTTGGTCAAGCAACTTAACAACGCGAACCAACGCACCAGCGGCGCCAGCGTGTTTGCCTATCATGTGCACGACCCCGAGCGCTATGGCGTAGTGGAGTTTGATGGCGAGTTCCGCGCTTTGAGCATCGAAGAAAAGCCCAAAGCCCCCAAGAGCAACTACGCCGTGACAGGCTTGTATTTTTACGACGAGCAGGTGTGCGACATTGCGGCCGACGTGAAGCCCTCGCACCGTGGCGAGCTAGAAATCACCGATGTCAACAAACGCTATTTGGAGCTGAACCAATTGAGCGTGGAGATCATGGGCCGTGGCTATGCGTGGCTGGACACGGGCACACACGACAGTTTGCTAGAAGCAGCCAGCTTCATTGGCACCTTGCAAAAGCGCCAAGGCCTGATGGTGGCGTGCCCCGAAGAAATTGCGTTTCACCAAAAGTGGATCGACGCCGCTGCGCTGCAAAAGCTAGCTGCGCCGTTGGCTAAAAACGGTTACGGCCAGTACCTGTTGAACTTGCTGAAATAAGCCATGCCCTACCAAGTGACCCCCACGCCTATTGAGGGTGTGTTGATTTTGGAGCCCAAGGTATTTGGCGACGCGCGCGGCTTCTTTTTTGAAAGCTTCAATGCCCGCGACTTTGAGCAAGCCACGGGCCTACAACGCAGCTTCGTGCAAGACAACCACAGCAAATCGGCCAAAGGCGTGTTGCGCGGCATGCACTACCAAGCGCAAAACCCGCAAGGCAAGTTGGTGCGCGTCACGCAAGGTGCGGTGTTTGATGCGGTGGTCGACATTCGCCCCGGTTCCAAAACCTATGGCCAGTGGTTTGGCTTAGAGCTGTCGGCCGACAACAAAAAACAACTCTGGATTCCCGAGGGTTTGGCCCACGGCTTTTTGGTGACCAGCGACAGCGCCGAGTTTTTGTACAAAACCACCGACTACTACAACCCCGTCTTTGAGCGCAGCTTGTTGTGGAACGACCCAGACGTAGGCATTGATTGGCCTTTGCATTTGTTGGATGCAGCGCCTTTGTTGGCGGCTAAAGATGCCAGCGCTTTGACGTTGGCACAAACAGCCGAGCAGGCTTAAACGGGTGCAGGCTGAGGTGTCTCCATGAAGATTAGCTAAGGTTAAATGTTTCTTTGAATAGACAAAACTGCAATTTTGTATAAAATAAGAAACACTATGACTAAAACCCCCTCGGCACATGACAAGCCAAATGCCACCCAGCTTCAATCCCTTGGGGCAGAACTACGTGCCAGGCGCAAGGACTTGGGCGTGAGCGCCGTGGTGACCTCTGAGGCTGCAGGGCTGTCGCGGGTCACTTTGCATCGCATTGAAAAAGGTGAGCCTTCGGTCACCATGGGCGCCTGGAGCAGCGTGGCCAGCGCCCTAGGCATGCAGCTCAAGCTGGAAATAGAGAAGACGGCAAACGAAGTCGACCTTCAACCCAAAGGCTGGTGGCCTGTGCGCATTGCCTTGGCGGACTACCCGCAACTCAAGGCACTCGCCTGGCAAGTTCAAGGGGCAGACTATTTGACCCCGGTAGAGGCTTACGACATATACGAACGTAATGCGCGGCACTTGGACCTAGCGGCCATGCGTGAGGACGAGCATGACCTGTGGCAAGCGCTGCAGCAAGCCTTTGGCAAAAAGACCAGCCATGTTTAAGCGTCCACATCACCAACGCATTGCGCATGTGTTGAGCGCGCTGGATGCTCAGGTTTTGGCGCAGCACGCCTGCTGGTTCGGTGGCGGCACTTGCATTGCTTTGCGGTATGGGGAGTACCGCGAATCTGTTGATATTGATTTTCTGGTCTCCAATGCGGCAGGCTACCGTGATTTACGGCAATTGCTCACGGGGACCGAAGGCCTTGCACCCATCACTCACCCGAACGCCATGCCGCTGATGTTGGCTCGTGAGGTGCGTGCAGACCAGTACGGTATACGCACACAAGTGCTGATGGACGGACAAGCCATCAAGTTGGAAATCGTGCGCGAAGCGCGGGTTGAGTTGCAAGCGCCCGGACCTGACGACCGTATTTGCGGCGTGAACACCTTGTCTGTGCTGGATCTTGCGACCAGCAAACTGCTCGCCAATGCCGATCGTCAGGCCGATGACGGTGTGTTCAGCCGCGACGTGATTGACCTAGCCATGATGGCGCTGCCCTTGCCCATGCTGCATGCGGCAGTAGACAAGGCCACAGAAGCTTATGGGGCTGCAATCATCAGAGACCTAGCCAAGGCCATAGACCGACTGGAGAACAGAACGGGCTGGCTCGAGCGCTGCATGCAAGTGATGGCCATACACATGCCCAGGGCCGTGCTCTGGAAAAAAATTAGGAGCCTCAGGCGCGTGCTGCCTGCTTAGGCTGTCGAAGCTAGGCCCGTTTCACGCAAGCGAGCCATCCACGCAGTCAGCGCCACCAGTCCCAAGCTGCTGACCAAAGCAAAGGCCAGCATGTGTTGCGCGGCATTCATGGGTTGCGCAAATCCAAGCGGTGCCAGCAACACCACCGCTTGCAGCAGCGCCAACCCCATACAAGCCCACGAGTAACGCGCCGCTGCATGGGTTTGAAAAGGCCGATGGCTGAAGGCCGCCGACAAACAAGCGCTGCCTTGCCACAACACCAGCGGCACGATATAGGCCCATACACCTTCCCAGCGTGCGTCTAGCCATTGCCAGTTCAAAGCGAGCGCACACACACCACCCAATACAACAACCGCACTGAAGGCCGTGAGTCCTAGCCAAACGGCGGCTTTGTGATGGCGTTGCCTCGTTGTCGACAGCAAGTTTTTAGATGGAGCGCTTGCATGGGTCTCAATGTCTTGCTTTTCATGTGCCCCTTGCGCCAATACCACTTGCGCCCAAGCCATGTGCACCACGGCAGGCACAAAGCCCAGCACGCGCAGCAAGGCCGTCATCCACCCTGTTTCTTGTGCGCCGTAGAGGCGTTGCCACACCACAACCAAGGCGGTGGCCAGCAACGCATCGGCCAAGGTGTGTGCTATACGCAATGTGGCGCTGCGGGTGTCAGATTGCTGATGGAGGGAAGCGTCAGAGGCTTCCATGGAAGCTGCAGTAACACCTGATGGCGTTTTACCTTCAGCCATTTCTGTCGCATGTTTTGGCAGCGCTGGGGTTTGGCAAAGCGCAGGTACCAACCAAGCCGCACCTACGGCGTAACCCAAGATCGCAGCGATCACCAGTACCGGTATGTCATACAGATCACCTGACGCGCTGAGCAGACCAAGGCCATGCGCGGTGTCCGCTTGCCGAAGCCACGCCGCTGCTAGCGCAAATACTGCCGCTGTAAACGGCGGTAACACGCGGACTGCCGCTTGCTGCCAAGCGCCGCCCGCGCGCAAGCTGTGGCTTTGCGACAGCAAATTGCCCATCTGAAAAAACCCGAGAAGCAGCACCCACATCAAAGCGGGCCAAAGTGCTAAGTCGCTGAGCCAGACGGCCAAAGCGGCCACCGGTAACAAAGCAAATCCGCGCAGCACGCTGCTGCGACACGCGGAGCGCAGCGCTTGGTTGGCGGGCGTGTGGGCATTGGCCAGCAAGCTCAGAGGCGCTTGCGCCAAAGCCAAGGTCATCCAGAAAAACCCAATTTGGCTGAGCACCGAAAACTCGCCCACTTCTTGCGGCGTGAAGAGCCGCAGCATGAGCAGCGCAAACGCGATTTGGATGCCAAAGGCTAAGGCGCTGGACAGCGCCACCGTGTGGCTGGCGCGGGGGAGTTTCAGCCAGCTCATGAGGCGTCGATCTGCAGTTTTTTCCAAAGCGGCAAATTGTGCAGCAGCGTGGGCCAAGCCAAGCTCTGCACATCGGGCACGCGGTACGGATAAGCGTCTAAAGCTTCACCAAAGCTGAAGACCCACGTTTCAGCATCGTCGTTGAGCAAGTGAAAGTTGCCCTCGACGTTTGCGGCAAAGTTGCGCACCCACGCGTAGTCGTTGCTCACCACGGGCAGTCCGACGGCGCAGTACTCCAAGAGTTTGGTCGAGGTTTGTTGGTGGTACGGCGCCACATTGCTGACCAAGTTCAGGCCAAAGCGTGCGCGCAGCAAGTGTTGAGGCACTTCCGCATGCGGTACACGACCTGTGCAGTTGACTGTGGGCGGCAGTTTTGAACGCAGGTCGTCAGGCACGTCACCCACCAGCAGCAGCGTTCGGTTGGCATCGTGAATGCTTTGCAGCAGGGGCAAGAAGGGCGTTAGGCGGCTCATTTCGCCGAGGTAGACCAAGTCAAACTCAGCGTTAAGGTCGGTCTCATTTTTAGGGAGTACAACGCCTTGGGCGTGAGAAGCGTTGCCAACAAGCCAAGGCGCTTCAGGTCGAGGCTGCGTGTTTCGGGCGTCTAAAAAATACTGCGCCACACCCATGTCGCGCAAATTGCTGGGTACGTCGTCGGCAAAGCCGAGGCGCTCGCGCACCCACGCGTTTTGAAACAGCCGAAAATCAGGGCGGGGCTGGGTCCAGTGTTTGACTTGGTCTTTCAGCCACGCATAGGGCGGCACCGAGGCCGAGGCGTATTCGTGAATTTGAAAGGCATCGCGCAAGCGGCTCGCTTCTGAGTGGGGCACGCGTCCGCAGATCCACCACACCACGTGCGCGTTGTCGGGCACGGTAGCGCTGGTGTCGTGGATGTGGGCTTCATGGCCGTGGGCGGTGATGAACTGTTCGTACGCGTCTAGCTCGGGCAAATACGAGGGGCCATTGCGCACGAAGTGCACCTGCACCAAGGGCTTTTTGTCGGCGGTCTTTAAGGCTTCAAGCTCTTTCAACATGTGCGCAGCACCTCTTGCCATTGCCCAACAAAACTATCGAGCGAGTGACGCGCCACGATGCGGGCCATGTCCGCTTGCACTTGTTCGGGGGGCAGGCTGAGCACGGTCATCACCGCTTCGGCGAGTGCGACGGGGGTGTCGCCACGTGCCAAGAGGTAGGGGGCGTCGCGGTCGAATAGCTCGCGCATGGCGGGGATGGGCAAGGCCACGCACGGCACACCGCAGGCGAGCGACTCCAAGGCGGTCATGGGGCAGCCCTCGTAGCGGGAGGTCAGCAACGTCATGTGCCAAGGTTGGTACAGGCTGGCGCCGCTGGGGTGTTTTCCCAAAAAGTGCACGCGGCCTTGGTAAAGCAAGTCCATGCCGTCGTGCACGAGTTTGTGGTGCAAGGGGCCTTCGCCAACCACGCCGAGTTGGGCGTGATGGGGCAAGAAGCGCATGGTTTCTAGCAAAAAGCCGGGCTGCTTTTCTTCCGACAAACGGCCCACATAGCCCAGCAGCAAGGGCGCTAAGCCTTCGCCGCCGTGGCCTGCATGCACATGCAGCGGCTGGCCGGGGGGCAAGTCGCCCAAACCATTGGGCACCACGGTGCAGCGTTGTTGGCCGCCGAGTTGTTTGACAAACCCCATCAGCGAGTCTTGGGTGGTGCGCGACACGCACACAAAGTGGCTGACTTGTTTGTAAAGCTGTTTGAGCCAGAGTTTTTTGAGCGTCGAGGCCCTCGCAGTGTGCAGCACATCTTGCAGCGGGCCATGCACCCAGCTGACCAACGGTTTGCCGGTGATGGCTTTGAGCGCCGCACCCGCGTAAGTGGGGCCAAAGTTGTGCGTGGCCACGAGGACGTCGTGATCTTTGGCGGCTTGCACCAAGGTGCCCCACGCGGTTTGCCGCCACGGCAGGGCGGTAACTTGCCAGCTTTGTGCAATCAAGCCTTCTGCCAAGGTGCGCGACATGGTTTGCACGCCGCCCCAAGACGATTCTTCCAGCAGCAGGATACGACGGGTATTCATGGCTGTGTCGATGAGGGCAGGGGCTTGAAGAGGGGCGCGTGTAGGCTTTGCAAGCGCAGCCTCAACGAGCGCCAAACCCCGTGCAAATGGTCTTAACGGTTTTGGCCGCGATCAGCAGGTCCAAGGCCAAGGAATAGTGCGCCACATAGTACAGGTCGTAGCTGAGTTTGAGGCGGGTGCTGTCGGTGCTGTCGGCATAGCCTTGCTGCACTTGGGCCCAGCCGGTGAGGCCAGGGCGCACGAGGTGGCGGTAGGGGTAGCTGGGGATGGTGGTGGCGAATTCGCGCACGAAGGGCGCTTGTTCGGGACGTGGGCCAATCAGGCTCATATGGCCGCGCAGCACGTTCCAGAGTTGGGGCAACTCGTCCAAGCGGGTGCGTCGCAAAAAGTGGCCCACTCGGGTGATACGCGGGTCGTCGGCTTGTGCAAAGTGCACGCCGGGCGCTTGCAGGCCATGCACCATGCTCCGGAATTTCCACAGCCTGAACAGCTGGCCGTTGCGACCCACACGTTGCTGAGAAAACAGCGCGGGTCCTTTGGAGTCGAAACGAACTGCTGCTGCGACGAGCACCGACAAGGGCAACCAAAGCGGCGACAACACCACCAAGGCCGCCAAGTCGAGCAGGCGCTTAACGCGGTCGTAGCCGGGGTCGTTGTCGATCTCCCACAGGCTGTCGGCAGCGGTGGGCAGCATCTCGCGGCCACTCATGAGTTCGGCCACGGCTTCAACGCTGTAAAGGCGCAGGTGCTGCATCTTCAGTTGGCCCAGTAGCTGCGTGCGCTCAGGCGTGGCAGGCACATGCCGATCGAGCACCAAGCCGTCGCAGGCGGGCAGGGCGGTGTTGGCACGTGGGTTCCAGTGTTGCAAATCGACAGCGCGCGGGTCCAGCGCTTGCGGGTGCAGGCAAGCAGCGAGTTGGGCGGGCACGCTGGCATCCAAATGCACCAAGCGCAAGGCGCGGTGTTTGACCAAGCGGTGATGGCCCCACCACAGCCACAGGCTGGTGACCACATAGGCCCACAACACTGCTGCGCGTGAGTAGGGTTGTTGCAGCAAGGCAAAGCCCAAGGGGGTCAGCACAAAGGGCGCCACGGTGGACACCCACAGCACGCCGCTGCGCTCAGCCACGGGCAGGTGCGAGGCGCGCAACAGCAAGTGGCTGGCCACGATGTAGGGCAGCACGCACCACCACAAGGTGTCGCCAAATTGGTAAGTCATCACGCCTGCGTCTTCAAGTAACTGAGCGGCGAACAGACTGGGGGGCAGCATCCACGCGCCCCACAGCGTCCAGCTTTGCAAGGCGTCGCGGCGGCGTACCGAGGCCGACACCAAGGCTGAGCCCACGGCGTTGTCGTCGGTGTGGGGGCGCGAGGTGGCGGCGTCATCGCGCTGGCATTGCTGGTAGACGTCCATCACTTGTTCGGCCATGTGCTCGACGGCGAAGTTGTTCTCGAAACACTGTTGCGCGGCGCGGCCCAAGCGCTTGCGCAAATAGGGCTCGCGCACCAATCGCATGAGTTGCTCAGCCACGGCCTCGGGTGTGTTGGCGACCAGCAGGCCTTCTTGGCCGGGGATGAGTTGCTCGCGAATGCCGGGCAAGTCGCTGGCCAAAATGCCTAGGCCTGCACGCATGGCTTCGAGCACCGTGATGGGCATGCCTTCGTGGTCGGAGAGCAGTACAAACACATCGTGTACTGCTAACAGTTCGCTGACGTTGTTCACGTCGCCCAGCCACGTGACTTCTTGCAAGTTGAGTTCTTGCGCCAACGCCTCGTGCGCAGCACGCAGCGGTCCATCACCCGCCAAGCTGATGGGCAATTCGTAGCCCAGCGTGTTGCGCACTTGGGCCAAGGCGCGGAGTAGCACGTCGTGGCGTTTGGGGGATTTCATGCGCGCCACCATGATCAAGCGCGGCTTGGTGGTGTGCACGCTGACGGGAGCGGCTGGAGTGAGGGAGTTCGAACTTTCTTCGAGTGATGAAACTAAGTTAGAGCCCTCTCTCGCATCGACTGTGGCTGCTTCGTCGGCAGACGTCATGGGCAGTGGCGTTGCCAATTTGGCAATGCCGTTGGGAATGACGTGCACCCGCTCTTGCGCGATGGGCAGTTGGTAGGCCAGCTCGCGCTCGTGTTTGGAGACACAAATCATGTGCGTGGTCGAGCCCGACAAGGCGCGCTCGGCCAGCGATGCCATTTGGCGGCGCAGCCACGGAATTTCGGGTTTGAAGCCAAAGCCATGCACGGTGTAGACCACAGGGCGTGCCGTGCGTTGGCAGGCCAAGCGTGCCGCCAAGCCTGCGATGGCGCTGTGGGCATGAATCAAATCGGGTGGGGTGGCGGCGATCAGCGCGGTCAATTGTTGGATGGCAGGCCACAAGCGCCACGGGTTGAGCGACTCCACCATCTCGGGCATGGGGCACACGGTCACGCCCAAGGCGCGCAGTTGTTGGCCCAACACCGAAGCTTCTTCAGGGCCACCAATGACCACGGTGAAGTGAATGCGCGATTGCAGCGCTTCGCACAACGCCAGCACATGCGATTGCGCGCCGCCCGCTTCGCCTTTGGTGATGACCAGCATCACATGCGGTTTGGCAGTGTTGTCTTGTTGCGCCGATTCCGCTGCGGCTTTGGCCCACGGGTTTTGGCGTTTGGGTGGTGTGGGTACCAAGTTGGCCAGCTGCAAGGTGGCTTCGACGTCCACGCTGGGCATGGGGGCTGGCGCGGGAACGGCGGCTGGCTGCAAGGCTTCTTCTGTAGGTGTGCTGTCGGTTGCTGGAGACGTGGCGACGCTTGGCGCCGTTGACTCGGACGGGGTTTGCGTCGGCAATGCGGCATGCAGGGCTTGTGCTGCCGCGCTGGGCGATTCGACGGGCACATCTGCCAAAGCTTCCGCTGGCACGTCCTCAAGCACTTCAGTTTTCGCTGAAGTTTTGCGTTTGGCGCGTGGCTTTTTGACGGCGGCTACAGGCGCCGCGTTCGAAGCCGGAAAGTCGTCAAACAGGGACAGCGTGCCGTCGTCGGGGGTTTTCATAGGGGGGTGTCGAAGCCTTGTGGGTTCATCGATTGCCAGCGCCACGCATCGGCGCACATGCGGTCGAGGCCGAGTTCGGTTTGCCAGTTCAGCAAGGCTTTGGCTTGGCGCGCGTCGGCCAAGCATTGCGCCACATCGCCGGGGCGGCGGGGCACCACGTTGTGCGGGATGGGCACACCATTGACGCGGGCAAAGGTGTCCACCATGTCTTGCACGCTCACGCCTTGGCCGGTGCCGAGGTTGACGGTCAAAAGTTTGGGTGTGTCCAAGGCGCGCAGGGCGGCTAAGTGACCGGCAGCCAAGTCGACCACATGCAGGTAGTCGCGCACGCCCGTACCGTCGGGTGTGGGGTAGTCATTGCCAAAGATCTGCAAGGCTTCGCGCTGGCCCAAGGCCACTTGCGTGATGTAAGGCATGAGGTTGTTGGGGATGCCGTTGGGCGCCTCACCCAGCAAGCCACTTTCGTGCGCGCCCACAGGGTTGAAGTAACGCAGGATGGCGATGTGCCAACGTGGATCGGCAGCGTGCAACTCGCGCAGCGCGTCTTCGCACATGAGCTTGCTGCGACCATATGGGTTGGTCGCGGTCAGCGTGGCGGTCTCAGGGATGGGCACGCTCACGGGGTCGCCGTACACAGTGGCCGACGAGCTGAACACGATGCGGCGCACGTTGGCGCGGCCCATGGCTTGCAGCAGGTTGATGGTGCCGCTGACGTTGTTCTCGAGGTAGCGCAGGGGTTGGGCCACCGACTCGCCCACGGCCTTGAGACCCGCAAAGTGGATGACGCCTGCAAAGTTGTAACGCGCAAACAGCGCATCCAAGGCGGCTGAGTCGCGGATGTCGGCCTGCACAAACTCAATCGGGCTGGCGTTGAGGCGGGCCAAGCGGTCCAGCACTTTGGGGCTGGAATTGCACAAATTGTCCAAAATCACCACGGGTTGACCGGCTTGAGCCAGCGTCACCACCGTGTGGGAGCCAATAAATCCGGTGCCGCCGGTGATCAAAATAGGAGGTGTCATGGTGGAATTTATGTGAGTGACAGAATTATCTACTGCGAGTGTGACTCTGCCGCCCTAAAATAAATGCCAGCACGAGGCCCCGTGCACGGTTAGCACGGCCTCTGGCAGTTTTCTATCTTTTTACCTTTTTAGTACTTCCATGAAACGTCAACACCCTTCCCATACAGCGGCGCAAGGCAGCGCCGAATCTTGCATTGCCCTCATCGACGCCCGTTTTTTAGCGTGGTTGCAAGGCCAAACAGAGGGCGGCCAAGACCCAGTGCGTCAACAATTGCACGGCTTGCTGGGCAACGCCCTGGCTCACAACGGCTTGGACTTGAACCTGCGCCGCATTTACTGGTACAGCGACACCCCCGATGAGCAAGCGTACGACGCGCAAATCAGCCGCGCCGTGATGCCTCACAGCCAAGACGGTGGTTTGTCGATGTTGCGCACCTTGGGTGCGGATTTGAAGCGTTTGGCCGAGCGCGGCGCGTGCGACCACATCTTGGTGGGCAGCGACGACGAGCGTTTGCTGGCGCTGATTGACGAAGCGCAGTTGCATGGTGTGGCGGTGCATTTGTTGGCGGACGAAGCCTCGCGCAACATGAGCCAGCTCAACCGCGACGACCCAGGTTGGGCCCGTTTGCTGTCGCAAGCCGACCAGCGTGTGGTGTTGGGTGCACAAGCCTTGCGCGATGGCGCCACGCCGCGCCACGCCAGCTCCATGCACGCCGTAGCCCCGATCGACCCCGAACAATTGCGTGCGCAACTGGGCACCGTGATCAACACCTGGTGGGCCGATGAGCCTGAAGACTTGCGCGAAGAGCTGCGCGAAGAGTTGCAAAACACACGCGGCATTCCGCAAGAGGTGGACCGCCAGTTGCTGTTGGGCGTGCGTCGTGTGTTGGAGCGTGCGTTGAGCTTCCAAGAGAAAAAGCTCTTGCGTGAAATGGTGCGCGACCTGGTGTTGGGCCCACAAGCCGCACAAGGCTTGGCGTCGTCACCATCGGTTGACCACGCAGACTGAACACCTCTTTACCATCCCAAAAACTCACCCTGACGGAGTTACACCGCATGAGTAATTTGTCTCCCGCTGACATCCTGGCCCAAGCCCTGCCGTACATCCGCAAGTTCCACGGCAAAACCTTGGTCATCAAATACGGCGGCAACGCCATGACCGACCCGGCGCTGCAAAAAGCGTTTGCCGAAGATGTGGTGCTGCTCAAGCTGGTGGGCATGAACCCCGTCGTGGTGCACGGCGGCGGCCCGCAAATTGAAACCGCCTTGAAGCGCTTGGGTAAAACCGGTGCGTTCATTCAAGGCATGCGCGTGACCGATGCCGAAACCATGGAAGTGGTGGAGTGGGTGTTGGGCGGCGAAGTGCAGCAAGACATCGTGGGCTTGATCAACCAAGCGGGTGGCAAGGCCGTGGGTTTGACGGGACGCGATGGCGCGATGATTCGCGCCAAAAAGCTCAAGCTGCATGACACGCAAGACCCCAGCAAAGAGTACGACGTGGGCCAAGTGGGCGACATCGTCAGCATCGACCCCAGCGTGGTGAAGGCCTTGCAAGACGACGCGTTCATTCCCGTGATCAGCCCCATTGGCTTTGGTGAAAACAACGAGAGTTACAACATCAACGCCGATGTGGTGGCGGCCAAATTGGCCACCGTGCTGAATGCTGAAAAGTTGTTGATGCTCACCAACATCCGTGGCGTGCTCGACAAAGCGGGTGAGTTGTTGACCGAACTCACACCGCGTCGCATTGACGAGTTGTGTGCCGACGGCACCATCAGCGGCGGCATGATTCCGAAGATCGCTGGCGCTTTAGATGCCGCCAAGAGCGGCGTCAATGCGGTGCACATCATCGACGGCCGCGTACCGCACGCCATGCTGCTGGAGGTGCTGACCGAGCAGGCGTTTGGCACCATGATTCGCTCGCACTGAGCTCAGAGCGTGACGCCCACTTTGCGTGCGGCGTCTTGAATTTCTTGCCAAGTGGCATCGTCGACAACGATGCCATTTTTTTTGCGTGCTGCGCGTGCCGTGCGTTCGCGCTCGCCCGCCACCACCACGCCGTCGCTGTTGGGGCTGGCGGGGCTTTGGCGCAGCCAGTCGATGAAGGCCAAGGTTTCTTGCGCAAAGCTCAGTTGTGTGCCCAAAGCCTTGGGGTCGATGATGATGCTGAGCATGCCGTTGTAGACCGAGCGCTTGGCGTCCGCCGCCCTGTGCCAGGTGCCGCCGCCACTCAAAGCGCCACCCAGTAACTCGCAGGCCACCGCCAAGCCAAAGCCTTTGTGTTCGCCAAAGGTCATGAGTGCGCCATAGCCGCCATTGCTTTGCGGCACCACCACCACACCGGGCCGAGTGGTGGGTTGGCCGTGTTCGTCGATCAAGGTGCCGGGCGCGACTTCTTTGCCCTCGTTGTGGGCCACGCGCATCTTGCCTTGGGCCACGCGGCTGGTGGCGAAGTCGAGCACAAAGGGCTCACGGGTGGTGTCGTCCATACCCACAGGAATGCCAATGCAACATGGGTTGGTGCCAAAGCGGCCATCGCCGCCGTGCCACGGAGCCACCACGGGGCGAGAGAGCACATTCACAAAATGCAGCGACACCCAGCCGCGCGCCACCGCCATTTCGGCGAAGTGACCAATGCGGCCCAAGTGGTGCGCATGCGCGAGCGACATGATGCACGCGCCGTGTTGTGCCACCCGCTCAAACGCGAGGTTCATGGCTTGCACACCCACGGTTTGCCCAAAGCCTTGTTGACCATCGAGGCCCAGCAGCATGCCGCTGTCCACCCGCACCGCCACGTCGCTGTTGGGTGTCAAACCGCCCTCCAAAATCGCGTCGATGTAGCGCGGTGCCATGCCCACGCCGTGCGAGTCGTGGCCGCTGAGGTTGGCCATCACCAAGTTGGCCGCCACGGCTTGGGCTTCGCTGGCGCTGCTGCCGGCGGCCACAAAAATGCGGCTGATGTGCTGTTCGAGGTCGTGGGCTTGGAGGGTGATGGGCATGGGTTTTAACTAGGTTGAAGTGGGGTGTAATCGTCATACCATAATATTCTTGTGCGCTGTCTGTGGCGACTCGGGGAAACCAGTAAGCCCCCTGAGCGCTGTCACGTTGGTGCAGTTGGACGGCGTGGTGCACGTCATAATTCTTGAGAATTTTTAACCCGAAAGGCAATTCATGAAACTGGTTCGATATGGCAACCCCGGCAAAGAAAAGCCCGGACTGATTGATGCAGATGGCAAGTTGCGCGACCTGAGCAAGGTCATCAAAGACGTCACCCCCGATCAACTCAGCGACAAAGCGTTGGCCAAAATCGCCAAGCTCAACACCGAGAAGTTGCCTTTGGTCAAAGGCAAGCCACGCATGGGTTGCCCCGTCGCCAACATCGGCAAGTTCTTGGCCATCGGCCTGAACTACGCCGACCACGCCGCAGAGTCGGGCATGCCGATTCCCAAAGAACCCATCGTGTTCACCAAAGCCATCAGCTGTATCCAAGGCCCCAACGACGACGTGATGCTGCCCAAGGGCTCGGTCAAGTCGGACTGGGAAGTGGAACTGGGCATCGTCATCGGTACACAAGCACGCTATGTGTCGCAAAAAGACGCGTTCAACTACGTGGCCGGCTACTGCTTGATCAACGACGTGAGCGAGCGTGAGTACCAGTTGGAGCGCGGCGGTTCATGGGACAAGGGCAAGGGTTGCGACACCTTCGGCCCCATCGGTCCTTGGCTGGTGACGCGTGACGAAGTGCCAAACCCACAAAAGCTGGGCATGTGGTTGGACCACAACGGCGTGCGCATGCAAAACGGCAACACCAAGACCATGATCTTCGGCGTGGCCAAAATCGTGAGCTACGTGAGCCAGTTCATCACCTTGATGCCCGGCGACGTGATCTGTACCGGTACGCCTCCTGGCGTGGGTATGGGTGTGAAGAAAGACGGCAAGTCAGCACCTGTGTACTTGAAGCGTGGTGACACCATGACTTTGGGGATTGAAGGTCTGGGTGAGCAGCATCAGAAGGTTGTGGCTTTTAAAGCTTGATCTTCTTTTGTACTGTTTAAGAAGCCACTCTTCGGGGTGGCTTTTTTTCGCTCCGGTGAGGGCGCATCACGCGCATGGGGTGCGGCGGCTTCCTCATGATGGGTACATAAAATCGTCAGCCGCCGCACCCCATGCGCGTCATGCTTTGGGTTATTCGAAGTGATCTATGCGTGAGGCGTACGAGCGAAGCAACGTACTTCGCAGACTTCGGGGAGGGGCTTAGGGCGGGTGACGATTTTATGTACCCATCATGAGGAACCCGCCCTAAGCCCCTCCCCGAAGCGAGCTCAGCAAAAAGCAAAAAAGCACGAAGCTTAAAGCTTCACCACCTGCAACCCAGGCAAAGTTGGCATCGGAAACTCTTCACGATCAAACCCTTTGTCCCCATCTTCCGACGCCACCCCCGTGGTCACCAAGTTCTTGAAATCAAACTTCGTGTGGTCCATCAAATGCGAAGGCACCACGTTTTGCATCGCTGCGAACATGTTCTCAATGCGGCCCGGAAACTTCTTTTCCCACTCCCGCAACATCTCCCCCACCACTTGACGTTGCAAGCCGTCTTGGCTACCACACAGCGTGCACGGAATGATGGGGAACTGGCGCACTTTGGACCAACGCTCTAAGTCTTTCTCGGCCACGTAGGCCAAGGGGCGGATCACCATGTGGTCGCCGCCGTCGCTCACGAGTTTGGGCGGCATGGCTTTGAGCTTGCCGCCGAAGAACATGTTCAAGAAGAAGGTTTGCAAGATGTCGTCGCGGTGGTGGCCGAGCGCGATTTTGTTGCAGCCCAACTCGCCCGCCACGCGGTACAAAATGCCACGGCGCAAGCGCGAGCATAGGCTGCACATGGTTTTGCCTTCGGCAATTTTGTCTTTGACGATGGAGTAGGTGTCTTGCGTTTCGATGCGGAACTTCACGCCCACTTGTGCCAAGTATTTGGGCAGCACCTCGGCAGGAAAGCCGGGTTGCTTTTGGTCGAGGTTGACCGCAATCAGCTCAAAGCTGATGGGGGCGCGCTGCTGCATCATCAGCAAGATGTCGAGCATGGCGTAGCTGTCTTTGCCGCCGGACATGCAGACCATGATCTTGTCGCCTTCTTCGATCATGTTGTAGTCCACGATGGCTTGACCGACTTGGCGGCACAGGCGTTTTTCGAGCTTGTGGTTTTCGTGCTCGATTTTGATTTGCTTCGGGTCTTTGTTGAGGTCTTTTTCAGCGGTCGTCATAGTCACCATTGTCCTGTTTCCATGCGAATGGCCACTTCGCAGTCTTCAAAAATTTCGAGTTTGGCGATTTTCACGCGAACGCCCAACACGCCAGGCAGTTGCATGAGGCGGTGTGCGAGTTTGCCAATCAGCGTTTCGAGCAAGTTGACGTGCTCTGCCGTGCATTCGGTGATGATGATTTGGCGCACCTTGCGGTAGTCCAACACATGACAAATGTCATCGTCGTGGGGCATCAGGGGTTGTGTGCCCAAGTTCAACTCGGCATCGACTTGAATGGGCTGTGGCCCCGTCTTTTCGTGCTCCAAGATGCCAAGGTTGGCATCAAAGCGCAGGCCGGTGAGGTTCAACATTTGGGTGCCTTTGCTGGCCATGTCAGAGCACTCCAGGTTTGGCGCGGAACGCCTCAACGCCCACGGCTTCGCAGTCGGGGTAGACGTCGGGTTTGCGGGTGGACACACGCGCGGCCATCACGCCACTGTGATCGAGCAAGCGGGTCAAGATGTCGTCACACAGCGTTTCTTGCAGGCCAATGTGGCCGCGTGCAATGCGCTCGTGCACGACGTTGCGCACAAAGTCGTAGTCCACCACTTCGTCGATGTGGTCGTCTTTGGGGCGCGTGCCTTCCAGCGAGACATACAAGTCGACATCAATGATGAGGCGTTGCGCAGCTTGCAACTCAAAGTCGTGAATGCCAATGTTGGCTTGCACGGTGATGCCGCGCAAAAACAAGCGGCGGTAGTGGCGTAAAAGGGTGTCGGTCATGATTTGAAAAGTTCCTCGACCACGAACATCACGTCGCGTGCGAGCGGAAGCAAATGCTGGCCGTTGTCCACGCGCACGGTGGTGCCGGTGATGCTGGCGTTGCCCGCCAAAAACACCACACTGCTGGCGACGTCGGCGGGGTTGATGGGCTGGCGCAGCAAGTTGGCTTGAGCGGCGCGGTCGAAGTTATCTTGGGTTTGAGGGCCGCTCAGGTACATCAGCCCGGGTGCCACAGCGTTCACACGCAAGGTGGGCGCAAGCGACTGGGCCTGCAGGCTGACCGCGCGCTCTAGCGCAAGCTTGGACAGCGTGTACGAGAAGTAATCGGGGTTGAGGTTGTAGACCTTTTGGTCCAGCACATGGATGATGCTGGGCTTAGGCTGGTGCGATGCAGAAGCAGAAGCAGAAGCAGAAGCAGAAGCAGAAGCAGAAGCAGAAGCAGAAGCAGAAGCAGAAGCAGAAGCAGAAGCAGAAGCAGAAGCAGAAGCAGAAGCCGCTAAGGTTGCGGTTTGCTCTGGCGCTTGCTGCGCACTCGCATGCAGGTTAGCCAGCCACTTGCCAAACCGCATAGGTGCCATCAAATTGACTTTCAGCTGCGCCAAGGCTTGGGCTTCGTCAAAGCTGTCGCCTTCATCGGGCACAAACAGGGAGGCGTTGTTGACCACGCAGCGCAGGGCCGTGCCTGTGGTCACCACGGCTGTGTCAAACATGTGCTGGCAGCTGTCTTCGTCTTCTAGTTCACCTTGCACGGCTATCGCGTCCACGCCCAAGTTGCGCAGCTCGGCGCACAAGGCTTGCGCTTGCTCGGCTGATCGGTTGTAGTGGCAGGCCACGTTCCAGCCTGCACGTGCGAAGGCCAGACCGATTTCTCGGCCTAAGCGAACACTGCCGCCGGTGATGAGTGCCCAAGAGCGCATGGTGAGAAGATGCCTGTGTAAGAAGGATTGGAAGACGCGATGTGCGAGGTGCAGTACAGGGTTCGCGTTACGATCTGCACCGCATGAATTCTCACCAATTATCCAACGACCCGGGCCAGCAGGCCTTGTACACCCTGATTCAACGCAGCATTACCAATGCGGGCGGCTGGTTGGGGTTTGACCGTTTCATGGCATTGGCGTTGTATGCACCTGGCCTGGGCTACTACGCCAACAGCTTGCGCAAGTTTGGTTTGACGCCTGAAAGCGGCAGCGACTTTGCCACCGCACCCGAAATGTCGCCGCACTTTGGCTGCACCTTGGCGCACCCAGTGCGCGAAGCCTTGACGGTGACCGGCACCGACGAGGTGTGGGAGTTTGGCGCGGGCTCTGGCGCTTTGGCCAAGCAGCTGCTCGACGCTTTGGGTGATGCGGTGCAGCGCTACACCATCGTCGATTTGTCGGGCAGCCTGCGCGCTCGCCAGCAAGAGACTTTGGCCTCGCATGCCCACAAAGTGCGCTGGGTCGATGCCCTGCCCGAGCAACTGAGCGGCGTGGTGGTGGGTAACGAAGTGCTGGACGCCATGCCTGTGCAACTGCTAGTGCGCAAGAGCGGTGTTTGGCACGAGCGTGGTGTAGTCTGGCGCGAGGATGCGTTGCAATCGGAAGATCGCGTGACCGAGCTGCGTCCCCCCGTTGACGTTCCCGGCGATCACGATTATTTGACCGAAATCCACAGCCAAGCGGAGGCGTTTGTGGCCACCTTGGCGGATCGCTTCAAGGCCGGCGAATCCGCCACCGGCAAAGGCGGTGCAGCATTTTTGATTGACTACGGTTTTCCCGAGGGCGAATACTTTCACCCCCAGCGCCACATGGGCACGCTCATGTGCCACCAGTTGCACAAGTCCGACACCGATCCGCTGCAAGACGTGGGCGCCAAAGACATCACCGCACACGTCAACTTCACCGGCGTGGCTCTGGCGGCGCAAGATGCGGGGCTGCATGTGCTGGGCTACACCACCCAAGCGCACTTCTTGATCAACTGCGGCTTGCTGCCGCCTTTGGTCGATGCGCCTATCGCCGAGAAGGCGATGGCCCAAAAGCTGATCACCGAGCACGAAATGGGTGAGTTGTTCAAAGTGGTGGCCTTCGGCACGTCCGAGTGGGAGCCCATGGGCTTCGCGCATGGTGATCGCAGCCACACCCTTTAAGGCCTGACATGACCCGCTGGCTGATTGTGGTTTTCCTCGCCTTGTTGCTGATCAACGCCGTCACGCCGTGGTTGCAAAAAATGGGCTTTGGTCGGTTGCCTGGCGACATTCGCTTCAAGATTTTTGGACGAGAGATTTTTATCCCGCTGGCGTCGACCATCATTCTCAGCCTTGTGTGTGCTGGGATTTCCAAGATTTTGTGAAATTCGTCTGGCGCTGTGATGCCAATCGGAGAGGGAGGTGCCTGCGTCAGCGACATCGAGCTGCGAAGCGGCGGAGGAGCAGAGCAGGCACCTCCCTCTCCGATTGACGCGTTTGGCGGGCTAACTCAAAGCGGCGGCTATTGCCGCTTCTCTGGCGTTGTCTAGGCGTTTGCCTATGGCGGGGCCTTTTAGGCCTTCTTCTATGGCTTGGGCACTGACTGCGGCGCTGTCGACGGACTGAGCTGCCTTCAGCAATAAAGCCAACCTCTGGCCTTGCGTATACGCCTCGTCTTCTTTACCCAATCGCCCGCGCGCATCACACTCGCAAGCTTGCAGGGCCAATAAAAACCGTTCTGGCCGGCGCAGGGCATCGCAGCGCATCAGCAGGCGCAAGACGGCTTCTGCACCAAAGCTGCCGCTTTGGTGGATGTTGCCGTGTTCACGCGCCACCAACTCCGCCAATTCTTTGCAGTCCACGGGCACGCGCCAACGGGTGCACAGGGCGCGGGTGAGTTTTTCGCTGCGCTGTTCGTGGCCGATGTGGCGCGGCAGCACGTCGGCGGGTGTGGTGCCTTTGCCGAGGTCGTGGCACAGGCACGCGAAGCGCACGTCCAGCGGCGCGTTCATGCGGGCGCTTTGGTCGAGCACCATTTCGAGGTGAATGCCGGTGTCGATTTCGGGGTGGTACTCGGCGCGTTGCGGCACGCCGTAGAGTTTGTCGACTTCGGGCAGCAGGCGCTGCAGTGCACCGCAGTCGCGCAGCACTTGCAGCATGCGCGAGGGGCGTGTGGCCATGAGGCCGCGTGAGAGCTCTTGCCACACACGTTCGCTCACTAAGGCGTCGACTTCGCCGTTGTCCACCATCTCGCGCATGAGCGCCAGGGTTTCGGGGGCCACGGTGAAGTCGGGAAAACGGGCGGCAAAGCGGGCGAGGCGCAAGATGCGCACGGGGTCTTCGCGGAAGGCGTCGGTGACGTGGCGCAGCACTTTGGCTTGGATGTCGCGCTCGCCGCCATAAGGGTCGATGCGCTGGCCGTGGGCGTTTTGGGCGATGGCGTTGATGGTCAGGTCGCGGCGCGCCAAGTCTTGCTCTAAGGTGACGTCGGGCGAGGCGTGGACCGCAAAGCCGTGGTAGCCGCGTGCGGTTTTGCGTTCGGTGCGGGCGAGTGCATATTCTTCGCGGGTGTCGGGGTGCAAGAACACCGGAAAGTCGCGGCCCACAGGCACAAAGCCTTGGGCGACCAAAGCCTCAGGGGTGCTGCCCACCACCACCCAATCGCGGTCTGCCCCGGGGTAGCCCAACAGGGCATCGCGTACGGCACCACCGACCAAATATGTGTTCATGCCACGAGTGTAAAACGTGGCCCTTGCTGTCGCGTTAGGCCTGCAGGCCGGGTGCTTCGTGGATGAAAAAGTCGGCGTCTTGTTCCGCCTTGGCGATCCATTCGCCCACGCTAGGCAGCGCCGCGATGCGGTTGATGTAAGCCTGAACGGGGGGCGAGACGGGCAAGGCGTAGGTGCGTATGCGCATGCACATCGACACAAAGTACGCATCAGCGATGCTGAAGGGACCAAACAACATGGGGCCGCCACTGAGTTTGAGCTGGTTTTGCCACATGTTGACCAAGCGGTTGAGGTCGTCACAAAACGCGTTGTTTTTTTGGATCAAGCGCTGGCCAATGGCGGGCAGCCGCGCTTCAATGTTCATGGGGCACATGGCGCGGAGTTCTTGAAACCCTGCATGCATTTCGGCGCACAGGCTGCGGGCGCGGGCACGGGCGGTGCGCTCGACCGGCCATAAATTCAACTCAGGGTGAACTTCCGCTAGATATTCGCACACGGCCAGTGAGTCCCACACGGAAGGGTTGCTGCCGAGTGATGGGTCGATCAACACCGGTAACTTGCCCAAAGGCGTGACAGCACGCAGTGTCTTTTTGACGTCAACGGTGTCAGGGCCCTCGTCGCGCACGGGTTGCTCGTTGAACGCAATGCCCGCTTGCTTCATGAGCACCCAAGGCCCCATGGACCACGCGTCGGTGTTTTTATCGCCGATGAACAATGTGTAAGACATAAGCACCTCATTAATTGAATACTTTGTAGTGTATTTGTTTAATGAGTACTTAATATTTATATAAATTGAATTTTGTTACTTTTTATGATTTTGTTGTTTTGAGGAGACGCTTGTCTCACCGAGTGGTGATCGGAGAGCGTAGGGGCCAGAGCCAGTTTGTTTTAGAGCTCAGTGTGGCGCAGCTGCGGGTGAAAACACGCTGATGAGGTGCTGCGGTTGAGATACCCCAAGCGCTGCCAGTCCCAGCGCATGCCCGCTGGCCACGTTGTCGACCTTCATCGACGCCAAGTTGTCGCGGCTCATCACCGTGGGGCCGGGGGCGAGCTCCATCAGCACGGCTTGCAGCCAAGCGATGGCATGCGGCAAAGGCAGCACGGGGCGTTCGTGGCCGATGTGTCGGCCCGCGATGTGCACCAATTCGGCTAAGGTGAACACGTCGGGCCCGCAGGCTTCGTAAATCTGCCCCGCGGTGGTGGGGTCTTGCAAACTAGTCACGATGGCTTGGGCCACGTCTTGCACCCAAACCGGTTGAAAACGGGTGCCAGCGCCTGCTAGCGGCATGAACGGAAACACGGTTTGCAGCTTGGCAAACAGGTTGATGAAGGCATCATCCGCCCCAAAAATGACGCTGGGGCGTAGCAGCGTCAGGGCGAGGTCTGAGGTTTGCACGGCCTGTTGCAACACCTGCTCACCGTGGGCTTTGCTGCGTTGGTACAACGACGGGCCTTGCGCGTTGGCCCCCAGAGCGCTGATGTGCACCAAGCGGGTCACGCCCTCGGCTTTGCAGGCTTTGGCCAAGCTGCGAGGCAATTGCACATGCACGCGGTCAAACGCGGCCTCGTCGCCGTGCAGGATGGCCACCAAATTGACCACCGCATCGTGGCCACGCACCAAGGCTTGCAGCTGCTTGGCGTCGTGCACATCGGCTTGGATGACCTCCACACCCGGCAGCATTTGCACGCTGCGTGCGGGCAAACGACGGGTAGGCACGGTGATGCGGTGGTGCAAACGGCAAAGCGCCTCGCAGACATGGCGACCGACGAAGCCAGAGCCACCAAGGACGAGAATTTTTTGAGGGGTAGCGGTGTTCATCCCCACAATGTAAGTTGAGTTGACGTGTCATGCGGCTTCGGGGTCATATTCGCACTAGATAATTGCGTCATGAACCAACTCGACGCTCTCAAACAATTCACCACCGTCGTGGCCGACACAGGCGACTTCAAGCAACTCGCTCAGTTTCAGCCGCAAGATGCCACCACCAACCCTTCGCTGATTTTGAAGGCGGTGCAAAAGCCCGAATACCTGCCCTTGCTCAAAGACACCGTGGCCGCCCACGGCAACGAGCCCATGGACGCGCAGATCGACCGCTTGCTGGTGCGCTTTGGCTGCGAGATTTTGGCCACCATTCCCGGCCGTGTGTCGACCGAAGTCGATGCGCGTTTGAGCTTTGACACCGCGGCCACCGTGGCCCGCGCCAAACGCATCATGGCGTTGTACGAAGCGCAGGGTGTGAAGCGTGAGCGCGTGCTCATCAAAATTGCCTCGACGTGGGAAGGCATTCAAGCCGCAGCCGAGCTGGAGCGCGAAGGCATTCGCACCAACCTGACGTTGCTGTTCTCCTTCGCCCAAGCGGTGGCCTGTGGCGATGCCAAAGTGCAACTCATTTCCCCATTCGTCGGGCGCATTTACGACTGGTACAAAAAGTCGGCTGGCGCTGCATGGGTGGAGGCTGACAACGCCCAAGCCAACGACCCCGGCGTCAAGTCGGTCCGCGCCATTTACAACCACTACAAACGCCACGGCATCGCTACCGAAGTGATGGGTGCGAGCTTTCGCAACGTGGGCCAAATCACGGCCTTGGCGGGCTGCGATTTGTTGACCATCGCGCCCGAGTTGCTGGCGCAGTTAGGTGCATCGAACGAGCCCTTGGCACAAGCCTTGAGCGTATCTGCCGCTGTGCAGCTGGACTTGCCAGCGGTGCACCACACCGAGGCTTCATTCCGTTACGCGATGAACGAAGACGCCATGGCCACCGAGAAGTTGGCCGAGGGCATTCGCGCGTTCTGTGTGGATGCGGTGAAGTTAGAAGCCTTGATGCACTAAGCGCTGTCACGCGCACGCCAACAAAGCGCAAGCGAAAAAAATCCCCGCAGGGCTTACGCCTTGCGGGGATTTTTTGTTTGGCAAGAGCACCGAAGTGCTCAGGCAAAGCAGCGGGGCAATTACATGCCCATGCCGCCCATACCGCCCATGCCGCCCATGTCAGGCATGCCGCCAGCGCCGGACTCTTCTTTCGGTGCTTCGGAGATCATGCACTCGGTGGTCAACATCAGCGAAGCCACTGACGCTGCGTTTTGCAAAGCAGTGCGTGTCACTTTGGTGGGGTCCAAGATGCCCATTTCGATCATGTCGCCGTAGGTGTCGTTCGCAGCGTTGAAGCCATAGTTGCCCGAACCGGCCAACACAGCGTTCACCACCACCGATGGCTCGCCACCGGCGTTGTACACGATTTCGCGCAGAGGCGCTTCGATGGCTTTCAACACCAGCTTGATACCGGCTTCTTGGTCAGCGTTGTCACCTTTGATGGTGCCAGCCGCTTGACGTGCACGCAGCAATGCCACGCCGCCGCCAGCCACGATGCCTTCTTCCACAGCAGCGCGGGTAGCGTGCAGGGCGTCTTCAACGCGGGCTTTCTTTTCTTTCATTTCGACTTCGGTGGCAGCGCCGACCTTGATCACGGCCACACCGCCAGCCAACTTGGCCACGCGCTCTTGCAGCTTCTCGCGGTCGTAGTCAGACGTGGCTTCTTCGATTTGCACGCGCACTTGTTTGACGCGGGCTTCGATGTCTTGTGCAGCACCTGCGCCGTCGATGATGATGGTGTTTTCTTTGCCCACTTCGATGCGCTTGGCTTGGCCGAGGTCAGCCAAAGTCACTTTTTCGAGGGTCAAGCCAACTTCTTCAGCGATCACTTTGCCGCCGGTCAAGATGGCGATGTCTTCCAACATGGCCTTGCGACGGTCACCAAAGCCTGGAGCCTTGACAGCCACAACCTTCAAGATGCCACGGATGGTGTTCACCACCAAAGTTGCCAAGGCTTCGCCTTCGACTTCTTCAGCAATGATCAACAAAGGACAGCCAGCTTTGGCAACGGCTTCCAATGTAGGCAGCAGATCGCGGATGTTGCTGATTTTTTTGTCGAACAACAACACGAAAGGGTTGTCCAACAAAGCAGCTTGCTTTTCGGGGTTGTTGATGAAGTAAGGCGACAGGTAGCCGCGGTCAAACTGCATGCCTTCAACGATGTCGAGTTCGTTGTCCAAAGACTTGCCGTCTTCGACAGTGATCACGCCTTCTTTGCCCACTTTGTCCATGGCTTTGGCGATGATGTCACCGATGCTGTGGTCGCTGTTGGCAGAGATCGAACCGACTTGGGCGATTTCTTTGGTGGTGGTGGTGGCTTTGGTGGCCTTCTTCAGCTCTTCGATCAATGCAGACACTGCCTTGTCGATGCCGCGCTTCAAGTCCATCGGGTTCATGCCTGCGGCCACGTACTTCATGCCTTCGCGCACGATGGCTTGGGCCAACACGGTGGCAGTCGTTGTGCCGTCGCCCGCGTTGTCAGAAGTCTTGGAAGCAACTTCCTTGACCATCTGCGCGCCCATGTTTTGCAGCTTGTCTTTGAGTTCGATTTCCTTGGCCACAGACACACCGTCCTTGGTCACGGTAGGGGCGCCGAAAGAACGCTCCAGAACCACGTTACGGCCCTTAGGGCCCAGAGTCACTTTGACCGCGTTGGCCAAAATGTTCACGCCTTCAACCATGCGTGCGCGGGCTTCGCCGCCGAAAATTACGTCTTTTGCTGCCATTTTTTTAACTCCAAAATTTATTTAATCAGTTGAGGACAGAGCGACTGGGCGCTGCGCGCGTCAGTCGGTCTGTCCCGCAAATCACTCGACTACAGCGAACAGGTCTTCTTCTTTCATGACCAACAGTTCGTCGCCAGCGACTTTGACGGTTTGGCCGCTGTATTTGCCGAACAACACGCGGTCGCCGACTTTCACTGTCAAAGCTTTGGTCTCGCCTTTGTCGTTGGTCTTGCCTGGGCCGACGGCCAAGACTTCACCTTGATCAGGCTTTTCAGCGGCTGAGTCAGGGATGACGATGCCAGAGGCGGTTTTTGTTTCGCTTTCGATACGTTTCACGATCACGCGGTCGCCGAGAGGACGAAGTTTCATTGCATCTCCAAATAAGAACTAAGGGGTTGAAAGCCAAGCGCCCACAGGGTGTGAGCGCCATTGATCCACTGGCTGGGTGTTAGCACTCCCTGCCATTGAGTGCTAATTTTAGGGCATGTCGGGGGATTTCAAGGGCGGGTTCGATACGATTCTTTATCAAAAAAAAGCACCGCCTAGGCGGTGCTTTCAAAATCTGGCCCGTTGATGGGCCTCATGAAGCATTGGTCTTTGGGCTCAGTTGTTGCGCCCCAAGGCCCACTGCAGATCTGCCATTTGACGGTGATCACCCATCGCGTAGGCCCACATACGGTCTTCGCGGTCGGCTTGGGCCCAGGCGCGTACGGCTTTGACGGCGTATTTGGCCATACCCCACATGGACATCAGCACAGCGGCCCATAAGACCACCCAAGCGCCGAGTTCTTGCCCCTGTTCTGCGTTTTCGACAATGTCATAGACCGAGGCCAGCAGGCTCAGTGCACCAAACAGTGCGAGCACCACCGCGTAGGTGCTTTCTTGTTGCAGACGCTTGACCCATGATTGGCCGAGTTCGATGGCACGCTCTGCGCGGGCCACACCGGGGTGGGTGGTGCTGTAAGTGAGGTGAACGAATGAGGTCATGAGGGTGCTCCTTAAATTGCAGTATCAAACCAAAGTAAGGAGAAGTATAGGGTTTACACCTATGCCTCATGAGAGCTAGGGTTATTACTTGCTTGGCTCTCGCATTAAGGCAACTCTAAGTTTTCCAAGACGGCATTCGCATCACGCGGACCCACGCGCCCGAGCTTGGCTTTGAGCGATTGCGGCTCACCCGTGATGAGCGCGGCGTAGTTGGTGGTGTTGGAGAGCACTTTTTTCACGTAATCGCGGGTTTCGTTGAAGGGCACGTTCTCGGCCCAGATGGCTGCTTCCAGCACGGGGCCGCTGCCGTCATTGGGTGCACGCCAGCGGCGTGAGCGGCTGGGGCCGGCGTTGTAGGCGGCGGCGGCCAAGGGCATGGAGCCCTCAAAGCTGTCGAGCACCAGTTTTAAATAACCCGTGCCAATGGCGATGTTGGTGTCGCGGTCGTTGATTTGGTCGGGCGTGAAGCCGGTCAAGCCAATTTTCTTGGCCGTCCATTTGGCCGTAGCTGGCATGACTTGCATCAGGCCGGAGGCGCCCACATGCGAACGCGCGTCTGTGATGAACCGGCTTTCTTGGCGAATCAGGCCATAGACATAAGAAGGGTCAAGGTTGATTTGCCGGGCACGCGCAATGACGGCGTCTTTGTGTGGCATTGGGAAGCGCTGCTCAAAGTCCATCACCTGTCGCGTGCGTTCGCTGGTGTTGATGCAGCGGTCCCACACTTGGTGATCGCAGGCAAGTTGGGCAGCGGCCAGCAAGTCGCGGTCGCTCATGGGGCCGGCTTGGCCTTGGGCGTTGACGAGGTTGGTGGCGTAGTTCCACTCGCGCACGCCTTCGGGGCGTAAGCCCATGGCGATCGCGTAGAGCGCGCGTTGCAGCGAGGGGTTGCGGCGTGCGGTTTCGACCTCCTCGGGGGTGGGCGGCAATGGACGTGCAGGCGTGGTCACTTTGCGACCCAACTCTTCGAGCGCGAGTTGTTCGTAAAAGCCACGAACGCCAGCGATGCTCTCCAACATGGCTGTGGCTTCTTGCTGCACTTGCGGGCTTGTTTTCTTACGGGCCAACAAAGCGCGAGCGTGCCAGTAAATCCAAGTTGGGTCACGCTTGACTTCTGCGCTCATGGCTTGGATGGCCGACTCCACCTCAGCCCAATTGGGCGTGTTGCCAGCACGCAAAGCGGCACGGGCTTTCCAAGCCAGCATGTCGTCGTTGAGGTCTTTGTCGCGGGCGACGCGGCCAAAGTGCTTCAGCGTATCGTCCTCGAGCTTCATGGCCGATTGCCTGCCAATCACGCCCCACACCCAGTGGCGCTCTTCGGTGGTGAGGTAGGGCTGCCACTTGGTGCGCAGCAGTTTGTCGGCGTCATCGGGGTCGGTAGCGGCCACTTTGACCAAGGCCATCACCACCAACTCTTGACGCACTTTTTGGGGCGCGGCAATGTGACGCTTCAAAAACTGGGTGGGGTTGTTGTGAATATCGGCCACCGCGTTGACGGCATCGGGCGCCACGATTTGTACGGCGTTGCGTGCGGAGCGGGGACGGCTTTGCTCCATCATCAAACGGGCTTTGCGCCAAATGTCCAGCGCGTTGAACTGTTTGGCGTCGTACAAACGGTCGGCGGCGAAGGTGCAGCCGTCATCAGCTTCTCGCATGCCCATCCAGCTGCGGCGTACCTCGTCAGCCATGCCCGGGTTGGCTTGCGGGCCTTTTTGCATCAGTTCAACGGCCAAGATGTAGCAACGCAGCTCGCGGTCATCGCGCATGCGGTAGTGCGGGTGTTCATTGGCCAGCGTGCTCCAGTCGCGACGGCTGCCCAGCAGCAGCAGCCAGTCGTTGCGCAAGCGGTCTTCTTGGTAGGAGCTGGGGTAGGTGGCGAAGAAGCTGCGAATTTCCGCCGTGCTGGCTTCGTCCAAGCGCGCTTTGAGCTCCCAATAGGCGGCCCACGCTTCGAGGGGGTGGCCTTTGGCTTGGGGCATCAGCGCAGTCAAACGCTTTTTGTCGCCGCGTTTGAAGGCTTGGGCCATCTCGGTGATCACCGCATCGGTTTGCGGGTTGGTGATGACGGTAGCGGCCTGAGCCGTGGCGACCGCTGGGAGCAAGGGACTGCAAGCCACCAAGGCGCTTGCAAACAGTGACACAATGACAGAGAACTTCATGCACTGATTATCTGTGGACAAAAAAACTTTGCGCCAGCAGCTCATAGAAGAGCGTTTGAACATGCCCGATCGTCTGGCACGGGCTGATATGTTGCAACGCGTGCTGCGCATTTGGTTGTTCGACCGCCCCGACACGGTCATCGGTGCCTATTGGCCCATCAAAGGCGAGTTTGACCCGCTGCCCGCCCTGCACCGCTGGAAAGAAGACGGCGAGCTGTCTGACCAGCCGCAGCGCCGGCGCATTGGCCTGCCCGTGGTCGACAAAGCGCACAAAACCCTCACGTTTCACGCTTGGTACCCCGGCTGCCCCATGGAAGAAGACGCCTACGGCATTCCCAAGCCCAAAGACACCGAAGTGATCGTGCCCACCTTGCTGTTCGTGCCCTGCGTGGGCTACGGCGCAGGTGGTTTCCGTTTGGGCTACGGCGGCGGTTTTTACGACCGCACCTTGGCCACCTTGCAACCCAAGCCCTTCACCGCAGGTTTGGGCTTCACCCACGGCTTCTTGCCCGACCTGATGCCCGAGCCGCACGACATGCCACTGGACGCGCTGTTGAACGACAACGGTGTGGTTTGGCCCATGCGCTGAGCAGCAGGCTCTGCTGAATCTTTGACATGGCTCGACCCAAATCTGCCACCCACGACCTCAAGCGCGACGAAATCTTAGACATCGCCGCGCAGTGCTTTGCCGACGGCAGCTACCCCGCCACCAGCATGAACACCATCGCGGCCGCGGGCGGCACCTCCAAAGCGCGGCTGTATCACTATTACGACAGCAAAGAGGCCATCCTGTTTGACTTGCTCGACCGCTACACCCAACGCTTGTTGGCCTTGATCGGCGAGTCACAAGCCGTGGCCCAGCGTGGCAATTTGGACGACCGCGCCTCGCTGCACGAGTTGATTCGCCGCTTCTTGCAAGAGTACGAAAACTCAGCCACCCGCCATGTGGCGTTGGTGAGTGACACGCAGTTTTTAGGCCCCGAGCAACGCGCCTTGATCGTCGGCCGTCAGCGCGACGTGGTGGCTGCCTTCACCCTGTTCTTGAAACGCGCCTATCCCGACCGTTTGACGCCCACCAACCAAACTGCGGTGACGATGATGTTGTTTGGCATGATCAACTGGACCTTCACGTGGTTGCGACCTGATGGGGCTATGAGTTACACGGCGTTTGCGGATGAGGTGATTGGGATGTTGGAGCGGGGGTTGGTTTGAGTTCTTTGTCCTTGTCCTGATTGCTTGTGCTTTCGCTTTTGCTTCGACAGGGTGAGCGGGCGGGGCGCTTGGCGGTTCCTTCGCTGCGCTCTTAACGTCACCGCCAAGCGCCCCGCCCACTCACCCTGTCTACGGATTGTTGTGGGATCAGGGACAGAGATTGCGCTTGTGGTTTTGCCGCAATGTTCGTAACCGTTTCAATGTCAGAAACTTCTCGAACTTCATTTTTGGACTGTTGTGTACGCCCACTCTTCAAGGGATGAGGCACAGGCCCCACGGCGACGTTAAGAGTGCAGCGAAGGAGTCGTGGGGCCTGTGCCTCGTCCCTTGCCCCCAAGAAATGTCTTAAAACCAAGCCAGAAGTAATTCACCATTAAATAACCAATTTCGTTTAGTTAAACTTCTAGCAACAAACAAACCCCAACAAGGAGACACAAAACATGTCCACCGCCCCCACCAAAGCCTTTGCCAGTCAAGCCGACTTGACCGAGAAAAAAATCAAGTTTGAGCAACTCAGCGCCCACTGCTGGGCCTACACCGCCGAGGGCGACCCCAACTCTGGCGTGATCATTGGCGACAAATTCATCATGGTCAGCGACGCCACGGCCACACCTGCATTGGCCCGTGACTTGATCGCCAAAATTCGCACCGTCAGCGACAAGCCCATTAAATACGTCTTGCTCACCCACTACCACGCGGTGCGCGTGTTGGGTGCCAGCGCTTACGCGGCCGAAGGCGCGACCGAGATCATTGCCAGCCGTGGCACGTATGAGCTCATCGTCGAGCGCGGTGCGCAAGACATGCAAAGCGAGATCGAGCGCTTTCCCCGCTTGTTCCAAGGTGTCGAGAGCATCCCCGGTTTGACGTGGCCCACCATGGTGATCGGCGACGGCAAGCCTGGTCGCCAAGGTTCGTTGACCCTCGACTTGGGTGGCGTGAAGGTTGAGATTTGGCACCCCGGTTCAGGTCACACGCGTGGCGACACCATCGCTTGGGTGGAAGAGGAAAAAGTATTGTTCAGCGGCGACTTGGTGGAGTACGAAGCCGGTGTGTACACCGGTGACGCCCAACTCGAAGAGTGGCCCGCCACGCTGGACGCGTTGAAAGCGCTCAACGCCGAAGCCATCGTGCCCGGCCGCGGTGAAGCCATGAAGGGCAACGCCGATGTGAACAAGGCTTTGGATTACACCCAACGCTGGGTCGACACCTTGTTCCGTTGTGGCAAAGAGGCTGCGGCGCAGGGCATGGATTTAAAAGCTTCCATGGAACATACGCGCAAAAGCATGGACCCCATTTTTGGCCATGTCTTCATCTACGAACACTGCCTACCCTTCGACGTGAGCCGCGCTTATGACGAAGCCCAAGGTATCAAAAACCCACGCATTTGGACCGCCCAGCGCGACAAAGAAATGTGGGCTGCGCTGCAGGCTTAAAGCCTAGGCCCAAGCCTCAGACTTCAACCTTTCGCGTGCTGGCATGTCCAGCACGTTTTACTTTTGGCCCATCAACGTGCGAAAGTCGTTCTCATAGCCCTGCAGGCTCTCCGCCAAGCGCTTGCGTTGCGCGGGCGTGGTGCTGTTGTGCAGCTTGGCAAAGCCTTCGCAGTTCTCTTGCCACAGTGCGCGGTTGTAGGCGCGGAAGCGCTCGTTGGGTGAGTTGAAGCTGCGCTCAATCAAGCCATGCCACAGTGCCTGGGCTTGTGCGGAGGCGCTGCCTTCTTGGGTCATGCGTTGCAGGGTTTGCATGGTGTCGGCTTGGCGGCGCTCGCGCTCAGCGTAGCTCATGGCGGGGTCAAACACCGACTCGCTCAGCCAGTGGCGCAGCACCTCGCGTTGTGGGGTGTCGAGGCGGCCATAAAAATCTTCTAAGCGGTTCAGTGCTTGTTTGTTGCGGTATTGCAGACGCTCGTCGGCACCGATGTCTAGCCAGTCTTTGCGCCAATCCTTCGCGGTTTTTTCAAACTTCTTGCGGACACTGCGCAGTTGCTCGGGTTTGAATTGCACAACCAAGCGCGTGCTCGCAGGTTCGACAAAACGCAGCAACGTGGCGAAGCTGGTTTTTCCTTCTTCGGTCACAGCGCAGACTTGCGCGGGCGTGATGTCACTGGCCGCCATCGCACGCACTTTTTGTAGCAAGGCAACATACTCAGGCAGCTGCTCTTGGCGGTGCCAGCGTTGCAACTCGGTCAGTGTGTCGCGGGTGAGTTGCTTTTGACCGTCCTGCAAGTCGGCATAACTGTTGACCCACCAATACAACAAGTCGTCGCTGTTGTTGTAAGCCACTTTGATCGTGCTGCAACCTGTCAACGCCACCAGCGCAACCAAGGTCAGCCAGAGCGAGGCTTGGCGGATAATTCTTCGCAATAAAAGGATGAATAGCATGACAGCGTTAGATGTGGTGATCATGGCTGCCGGTAAAGGCACCCGTATGAAGAGCAGTATGCCTAAGGTTTTGCACCGATTGGCCGGCAAGGCTTTGGTGCAGCATGTGATCGATACCGCGCGCAGCTTGAAGGCGCGCCACACCATCGTCATCACCGGCCACGGCGCCGACCAAGTCGAGCCTGCCTTGTTGTCTGCCAACCCCAATGACCACTTGCAGTTCGCCCGCCAAATGCCCCAGCTTGGCACCGGCCACGCCGTGCAGCAAACCGTGCCTATGTTGTCCGATGACGCGGTGGTCGTCGTGCTGTCGGGCGATGTGCCCTTGACGCAAGCCGACACCCTGCAAGCGCTGATCGACCTGTGTGACGGCAAACAGCTGGCTTTGTTGACGATTGAGTTTGACGACCCCACCGGCTACGGCCGCATCGTGCGCAGCCTGAGCGGCCAAGTGCACGCCATCGTTGAGCACAAAGATGCCAACGATGCGCAACGTGCCATTCAAGAGGTGTACAGCGGCATCATGGCCGTGCCTGCTAAGTTGCTCAAACCGTGGCTGGCGCGCTTGGACAACAACAACGCGCAACAAGAGTTTTATTTGACTGACGTTGTCAAGTTTGCCGAGGCCGATGGTGTGCCCGTGGTGGCTCACAAAATCAACGACGTGGCACAAGTGGCGGGCGTCAACAGCCCCACGCAGTTGGCCGAGTTGGAGCGCACGTTTCAGCTGCGCCAAGCGCAAGCGTTCATGGCTGCCGGTGTGCGCATCATCGACCCCGCGCGTTTTGATGTGCGCGGCACGCTGACCTGCGCGCAAGACGTTGAGATTGATGTGAACTGCATTTTCCAAGGCAACGTGTCATTGGGCCAAGGCGTGAAAATTGGCGCGAACTGCGTCATTGCCAACTGCTCCATTGAAGCGGGTGCAGTGATTCACCCCTTCACCCACATCGACGGCGAAAAGCTGGGGGTGACCGTTGGCGAGGGTTCGCTGATTGGTCCGTTCGCCCGCTTGCGCCCAGGCGCACAACTGGCAGCCGAGGTGCACATTGGCAACTTTGTGGAAGTCAAAAACTCCACCCTAGCCAAAGGCGCAAAAGCCAACCACTTGGCCTACTTGGGCGACGCCACCGTGGGCGAGCGCGTCAACTACGGTGCAGGCAGCATCACCGCCAACTACGACGGCGCGAACAAACACCGCACCGTCATCGAAGCCGATGTGCATGTGGGCAGCAACTGCGTGTTAGTCGCGCCCGTCACCATTGGCGCGGGCGGTACAGTGGGTGGTGGCTCGACGATCACCAAGAGCACTGAAGCGGGGGCTTTGAGCGTGGCACGGGGTAAGCAGGTGAGCATTGCCAACTACAAGCGGCCTGAGAAAAAGCCAAAACCCTAAAATCAGCACCAATCGAACGATTCGTTCGTTTGGTGCTAAAGTTTGGGCATGCAAACCTTTTCTGCCAACGAAGCTAAAACCCAGTTTGGGCAATTCATCGACCTCGCGCAGCGCGAGCCCGTGCGTGTGATGCGTCGTGATCGGGTGGTGGGTGTGATGGTCTCAGCGCAAGATTACGAAGCGATGCGCGAGTTCTACGCCAATCGCCTGCAGCACACTTTGGCCGACACCGCTGCGCAAGCCGAGCGTGCGGGCATGACACCAGAGCTGTTGGAAGATTTGTTGCGTGACGAGTCTTAAGCTGGTCATTGACACCAACCTCTTCATTAGCGCTGCGCTCTCATCGCAAGGCGCACCAGCAAAGTTGGTTCGGGAGGCTCTGGCGCATCACCGTTTGGTGTTTTCGCAGCCGACATTTGATGAGCTGCGCACGCGGCTTTATCGGCCCAAATTTGACCGCTACATCAGCCTTGAATTACGTGAGAGTTTGCTGCACGATTTGAATGCGTCTGCGGTCTGGGTGGACATTGGTGAATCTGCCGTTTATTGCCGCGACCGAGACGATGACAAGTTCATCGAAACAGCGCTCAAGGCGCAAGCACACTACCTAGTCAGCGGCGACAACGATTTGCTAGAAGCCGCACCGTTACCCTCGTTGTCAATTATTTCTGCCCAACAAGCGTTGGCCGTCTTGGGCATTTAAGTTTGGCGCAGCACCGGCCACGTGCTGGTGAACTTCGCCCGCTTGGTCGCAAAAAACGCTTTCACATTTCGCACATTCGCATCCTGCGTGAGCAGGCGTTGCGTGATGGCCAGATAGTCGGGCATGTCCGCCGCTTGCACCACCAACACAAAGTCTGGCCCAGGCGACACCCGCCAACATTGCTGCACGGCGTCGTCGGCGCAGGCACGTTGTTCGAAGGCGTCTAGGTGCTCAGTGCCTTGTGCGTCTAGCGTCACCTCGACCAAAGACGTCAAACCGTGGCCCAGTGCAGCACCCAACTTATCGGAATTGAGCACCGCAATTTGTCGCTCAATCCAGCCCTCATCCGTCAGTCGTTTGACGCGGCGTAGGCAGGTGGGCGGCGAAATTTTGAAACGCTCGGCCAAGGCTACGTTGCTGAGCGTGGCGTCGTGCTGCAGGGCGTCAAGCAGCTTCAGATCGGTCTCGTCTAGAAATTCTTGTTTCATAAAGTTAATTGGATTGAAATTAAATTCCAAAATATGTAACTGATGGAATTTTCGTTCAAATAGTGAGATAAATAAACAAGAAATTTCTAGTTGAAGTGATTAATATTTGGGCAACCCAATTTAGGAGTGCTCTTTATGTGTGGCATCGTCGGCGCCGTTTCTATCCGCAACATCGTTCCCATCCTCGTGCAAGGTTTGCAGCGGCTGGAATACCGTGGCTACGACTCATGCGGCGTGGCGGTGCACTCGGCCAGTTTGGGTGCCAAGCAGGGCGGTTTGCAACGTGCGCGCAGCACGGCACGCGTGTCTGAGCTGATGGACCAAGTCAAGGCCGATCACATCGAAGGCGGCACCGGCATTGCGCACACACGTTGGGCCACACACGGTGCGCCTGCAGTGCACAACGCGCATCCCCACTTCAGCCACGGCACGGGTGCAGGCGCGGGCGTTTATTCAGGCGGCTCGCCAGCCAAAGTAGGTCGCGTGGCATTGGTCCACAACGGCATCATCGAAAACCACGACGAACTGCGCGCCGCGCTGCAAGCCAAGGGCTACGAGTTCTTGAGCCAAACCGACACCGAGGTCATTGCCCACTTGGTGGACAGCCTCTACAACGGCGATTTGTTTGAGGCCGTCAAAGCCGCCATCGTTCAGTTGCATGGCGCTTACGCCATTGCCGTGTTCCACAAAGACGAACCTCACCGCGTGATCGGCGCTCGCGCAGGCTCACCGCTCATCTTGGGCGTGGGCAAAGAGCACAGCGAAACTTTCCTCGCTAGCGACGCCATGGCCTTGGCCGGCGTGACCGACCAAATCGTCTACCTCGAAGAGGGCGATGTGGTGGACATTCAAATCGGCAAATACTGGGTGCAAGACCGCAGCCACAAAGCCGTCACACGCGAAGTCAAAACCGTGCAAGCGCACAGCGGCGCAGCCGAGTTGGGCCCTTACCGCCACTACATGCAAAAAGAAATCTTCGAGCAGCCGCGCGCGATTGCCGACACGCTCGAAGGCATCGAGGGCATCACGCCCGAGTTGTTTGGTGACGGTGCGTACAGCGTGTTCAAAGCCGTCGACAACGTGCTCATCCTCGCCTGCGGCACCAGCTATTACAGCGGCTGCGTGGCCAAGTATTGGATTGAAGCCATTGCCAAAATCCCTTGCCAAGTGGAAATTGCCAGCGAGTACCGCTACCGCGAATCCGTGCCCAACCCCAACAGCTTGGTGGTCACCATCACGCAAAGTGGCGAGACGGCCGACACCTTGGCAGCCCTGCGCCACGCGCAAAGTTTGGGCATGGATAAAACGCTCACCATTTGCAACGTGTCCACCAGCGCCATGGTGCGCGAGTGCAAGCTGGCCTACGTCACGCGCGCAGGCGCAGAGATTGGCGTGGCTTCCACCAAAGCTTTCACCACGCAGCTGGCAGGTTTGTTCTTGCTTACCTTGGCCTTGGCACAAACCAAAGGCCGTTTGAGCGACGAAGAAGAAGCCAAGCACATCAAAGACATGCGCCACTTGCCCGCTGCCTTGCAAGCCGTGCTGGCGCTAGAGCCTCAGCTCATCGCGTGGTCACAAGACTTTGCCAGCAAAGAAAACGCCTTGTTCTTGGGCCGTGGCACGCATTACCCCATCGCGCTCGAAGGCGCGTTGAAGCTCAAAGAAATCACCTACATCCACGCCGAGGCCTATGCCGCGGGTGAGTTGAAGCATGGCCCCTTGGCCTTGGTCACCAGCGCCATGCCGGTGGTGACGGTCGCGCCTAATGACGCCTTGCTAGAAAAGCTCAAGAGCAACATGCAAGAAGTCCGCGCCCGTGGCGGCGTGTTGTATGTGCTGGCCGATGGCGACACAAAGATTGAAAGCAGCGAAGGCGTGAACGTCATTCGCATGCCCGAGCACTATGGCGTGCTCTCACCCATCTTGCACGTCGTGCCCTTGCAGCTACTCAGCTATCACACGGCGTGTGCGCGGGGGACGGATGTGGACAAGCCGCGGAATTTGGCAAAAAGCGTAACGGTGGAATAATTTCCTTTTGACCTTCTTTGGGGTCAAAACGGAACCTTCTGTATACCTTTGTGTTCAAGTGAGGGTTAAGACCAAGGCGCTGTCTTTGGTCTACCTAAATCCAGACCATCAAGCCCTGATCGAACGCATCATGCGGCTTTATGAAAAGGGTTGGATTCCCAAGAAGATTTCTGAGCATCTGAATGCCCTAGGAGTGAATTCGTGGACGGGAAAGCAGTTCTACCCAGAGCTAGTCTTTGGGATCATCAGGAAGGCTAGGCGAAAGACTGAGCGGGGAGTTAGCGTCGTACTGGATATGCGGTGCGAGTTGGTTAAAGGCAGACCCATTACACGAACAGAAATATAAAGAAGCAAAACTTAGTGAATAGCACCCTGTAATTTGAAAAATTTAGAAACTAGATCATAATTTGCCTGCAGCATAGGATTCGAGTAGAAATACTCAGCATCTGATGATGAGTGGTTAGTAATTCTATTCTATTAATTGGAGCAAAAATGATTTTAATAACAAGAAGTTTTAAGGTACTTATTATTTCAGCATCATTTTGGATTTCAGGGTGTGCGACTCAGATGCAAAGAGACGAGGTAAATGTGATTGGGTCTGAAAATATTAAACAAAAAAATTACATAATCGGCCAGAAAATATCAGTAACTGTGGGAGAGCCAATGATCAAATTTCAAGATTATTGGACAACTACTAGTGAGAAATCTGTAGCTACTGTGAATAAGTTGGTCCACATTAAAGGTGGACCAATAGACATAACATTAGTGCCTGGAAAACAATACTCCGTTGTAGGAAATGTTGTTCAAGAAAATGTTAAATATATGTTAGTGAGAAGCGATGCTGGTAATTTGGTAATGGTCAAACCAGATGGCACTTTAAGGGATAGAGTTGGGGGGCAGGTTAATAATAATGACGTTGTAACAGTGGTTTGGACAATGACAATCTCTGATTCCAGTGCGGTTGTGACAAAAGAAAAGGCTTTGGAAATTAATTCAAGTAAAGGATATGAAAATTTCGAATTACTTTATACGGGTCTAAGCGCTGGGAGTATGAATGTAACCTATCGTGAATTTAGTCCTGATGGGCTGGCAAGAGTGGCTTTTTTTCAAAATCTTACTTACCCAGTCGCAGCAAAAACCGTGTCATTCAAAAAATATAAATTAGACATACAATCTGCGACCGCAGAAAATATAGTTTTTACGGTTCTGGAGGATGGCCGATAAGTTTAAGCACCCAATGATCACCATCCCAGCAGGCATATAGCATATGTTCAGATAACGGAAAAATCAGTAAATATAACTTGCTTTGAGGTAGGTGGAGTGCCGAATTTTTTCGGATTTACCGAAGGACTCGCTGCTGTAAGAGTAGGATGTGAAAGTGATGGCCACTGGGGATATATTAATCAACTAACTAAGAGTAAATGATCTTCAAACTACGTAATGGTTAATATGCAGACATTCACAAAAATTCAAGTAGCTACTATTTCATTAATTCAAGCTAAGGAAGCATTCATTAGGAATGACTTTGTGTCTGCCACCATATTATCAGGAGCTGCGCAGCAAATAGTTAGGGACATTTGTAAAAGCAGAGGAATAGAGCCAACACTCAAGACCATTAGTAATGTAAGTGGGCATTCAGGACAGTTGGTTCACGATCTAGTGACTGATGCATATAACAAGATGAAGCACGCAGATAAAGATCCAGAAGGAGTCGTTGAAGTTTCACAGGATGAGCCCAGAGCTTTGATGACACTGGCTGCCACTGACTTAATGAGACTTAAAGAGATAACGTCAAAAGAGATTTCTGAGTTTGTTGAATTCGTCCGAACAATCAAATCTCCGACAAATCTTTCATCATCTGGGCGTGTCCTAGATTTTGTGTAAACGGTCTAATGGCAGGAAACTGCCTTCATCTTCAAAGGAAGAGAAATGACCGTAAGCAACGAACTCATAGACCGCCTGTTGGCGGATTACAAAAAACCTGAAG
>NZ_NESI01000007.1 GCF_002778325.1 Limnohabitans sp. B9-3 | reverse complement strand
TGGGGCTTTATCCGGCTGCTTGATTGTTTGCGCTGGCTTTGGCCCCGCGAAGGGGTGCAGCCGGCGCTCGCTGCAGCTCCTTCGCTTCGCTCTTAACGTCGCTGCATCGAGCGCCGACTGCACCCCTTCGCTGCGATGTTTGAGTAGCTGACTGTTTCAGTGGCTCAATGTTCGTGCGCCGGAGTGTTTCGTTTTTTGCTTGCTTGTCCGCGTGTTGGAGAAATTGCGTTGCTAAACGCGCGTCAATTTTTGACGGCTTGGCGTTGTTGCCAATGGGGCCACAACACGTTCAGGGCTAGGCCGGTCATGACCAAGCCTGCGGCGATGAGTTTCCAGGCGGGCAAGGGTTCGGCAAGCAACAGGGCTGAGGCGCCCATGCCAAAGACGGGGACTAACAAGGCCATGGGAGTGATGGTGGAGGCGGGGTGGCGTGCCAGCAGCCAGCCCCAAGCGGCGTAACCAAAGAGGGTGTTGCCAAACGATTGCCAAGCTACGGCCAACCATGTACCCCAAGTTGCGTGAGCTAGTCCGGCTTGGATGGCGGGGGCGCCTTCGACCAGCCACGACAGAGCGAATAAGGGGAGCACAGCAAAGCCGCTGGACCAGACCACGTAGGCCAGCATGTTCACGGAACCGGCTTGTTTGCCCACCACGTTGCCGATGGACCAGCCCAAGGCCGCGAGAAGCACGAGGCACAAGCCGAGGACGGTGGTGGTGGCGTCGGTGTGGGCACCAATGACGGTGATGCCTGACACGGCCAGCGCCAAAGCCACCCACTGAAAACGGCGCAAGCGCTCTTTGGCCACATACATGGCCAGGCCGATGGTGAAGAACACCTGCGTTTGCACCACCAGCGACGCCAAGCCGGGCGCAATGTGGCCGTTGATGGCCATGTAGAGCGAGCCAAACTGCACCAAGCCAATCAGCAAGCCGTAGGCGGCCAGATTGCGCCACGGCACGTTGGGTTTGGGTAAAAAGAAAGCGGCTGGCAAGAAGGCCAACGAAAACCGGAGCGCCGCAAACAGCAAAGGCGGCAAATCGGCCAGTGCGTTTTTAATGACCACAAAATTGCTGCCCCACACCGCCACCACAGCCAACGCCAACAAACCGTGGCGCAGAGGCAGGTGTTGGCTCATGGCCTTAGGCTTTCGACGCCGTCAGGCGCAAAACCGACGCGAGCCGGCACGGCACACATCAGCTCATAAGCCACGGTGCCCGCGGCTTGCGCCACCTCGTCGATGGGCAACACAACGCCATTGGCAGCGCGGCCCCACAGGGTGACATCGCTGCCAAAGTCGGCGTCGGGGCACGGGGTCAAGTCCACGGCGATCATGTCCATGCTGACGCGACCTAGAGTGCGGGTGCGCACCCCATTCACCAACACGGGCGTACCCGTTGGGCAATGACGCGGGTAACCATCGGCGTAGCCACACGCCACCACGCCTATGCGCAAATCACCCTCGGCTTGGAAGGTGGAGCCATAGCCCACCGTGTCGCCAGCTTGCAGCTGTTGCACGGCGATGAGGCGGCTGCTCAAGGTGAGCGTGGGTTGCAAGCCCCAATGGGCCATGTCGTGCTCAGGAAAATCCGGCGAGCTGCCATACAGCGCAAGGCCCGGGCGCACCCAGTCGGCAGCCACCGTCACGTCGCTGGCATGGCGCAACAAGGCAGCGCTGTTGCAGGTGCTGCGCTCGCCGGGCAAATCTTGGGTGGTGCGCACAAACACCGCCATTTGCTCGGCCAAACCTTTGGGGCCATCCGCGTCACTGAAATGGGTGAAGAGCGAAATTTCGTCGACTTGAGGCAACAAATTCAGGCGCGTCCATGCTGATCTGAAGCGCACTGGGGTAAATCCTAGGCGGTTCATTCCGCTGTTCATTTTGAGAAACACCCGGTGCGGTACTTGGGTTTTATGACGGCTGAGCATGTCAATTTGCGCATCGCAATGCACGGTGTGCCACAGATCCAAGCGCGAGCACAACTCTAAATCGCGGGGCTCAAAAACACCCTCTAACAAAAGGATAGGGCCGCGCCAGCCCAAGGCCCGCAAGCGTTGCGCCTCATCGAGGTCGAGCAACGCAAACCCATCGGCGCCCCGCAAACCCTCAAAGACACGCTCAATGCCGTGTCCATAGGCATTGGCTTTGACAACCGCCCATAGGCGTGAATCGGGGGCAGCCAACTGCATGCGCTGCAAGTTGTGACGCAGCGCGTCAGTGTGAACATGGGCTTGGATCGGGCGGGGCATGACCAATATTGTGGCACCCGCGTGATATAACCTTGCCCGTTATCACTAGAAAGAAGTCACGGCAACGCTACTGCGCACATTGAGGTGCACGTCTTGCTCCACTCCCACCATGAAACGCGGTTTTTACACCATCATGTCGGCCCAATTTTTCAGCTCGTTGGCCGACAACGCGCTGTTTGTGACGGCCGTCGAATTACTCAAATCAGACGGTGCGCCTGAGTGGCAGCGCGCGGCTCTGGTGCCCATGTTTGCCTTGTTTTATGTAGTCTTGGCCCCTTTTGTAGGCGCCTTCGCCGACTCAAGGCCCAAAGGCCAAGTGATGCTGATGAGCAACACCATCAAAGTGGTGGGCTGCTTGATGATGCTGTTTGGGGTGCACCCCTTGGCGGCTTATGCGGTGGTGGGCTTGGGCGCTGCGGCTTATTCGCCTGCCAAATATGGCATCTTGACCGAGTTGCTGCCCTCCTCACAGTTGGTCAAGGCCAATGGCTGGATTGAAGGTTTGACCATCGCCTCCATCATCTTGGGCGTGTTGTTGGGTGGCCAACTGGTGGGTCACAACCTCTCGTCGTGGCTGCTGGCATTTGACCTGCCGTTTGTCACCACCGGCATCGACAGTTCGGCTGAAGCCGCCATCTGTTTGCTCGTACCGCTTTATGCCTTGGCCGCTTGGTTCAACACGCGCATCCCTGATACGGGCGCCACGTTGGTGCCGATGCAGGCCAATCCCGAAAAAAGTATGGCCCACAACCTGTTGGCCTTGGTGCCTGATTTTTGGGACTGCAACAAGCGCCTGTGGCAAGACAAATTGGGCCAAATCTCACTCGCCACGACCACCTTGTTCTGGGGCGTAAGCGGTAATTTACGTTACATCGTGCTCGCTTGGAGCGCTGCCGCTTTGGGTTACAGCACCACCCAAGCCTCCAGCCTGGTGGGCGTTGTGGCGATTGGCACCGCGGTCGGTGCGGTGGTGGCCTCCATGAAGATGAGGCTGGACCACGCCACACGCTTGATGCCTTTGGGCATTGCCATGGGTATTTTTGTGGTGGGCATGAACTTCGTCGACAACCTCTGGGTGGCCGTCCCCTTTTTGATCGTTTTGGGCGGCTTGGGTGGCTTCTTGGTGGTGCCCATGAATGCGCTACTCCAACACCGGGGCCACAACCTGATGGGCGCGGGTCGATCGATTGCCGTTCAAAACATGAACGAGCAGTTGTGCATTTTGGGCCTCGGCTTTTTGTACACCTTCAGCACAGGCATGGGCTTGAGCGCATTTGGTGCCATCACCGCGTTTGGTGTATTGGTGGGTTTTGTGATGTGGCTGATCAAACTCTGGCATGCCCACAACCATGTGCACCACCGCGAAGAACTCGCGCGCTTGATGCACATCGCCCGCAACGACGACTTGCACGGCTAAGGTGAACAAGCCCTTGCTGCCTGCGTTGGGCTTGGTGCTCAACGCCTTGGTGTGGGGCCTGTCTTGGTGGCCTTTTCGCGAGCTGCAATCACAAGGCTTGCACCCTTTGTGGGCCACTGCCGCAGTCTTTGCAGTGGCTTGGCTGGGCCTCATGCTCGTCTACCCACGCGCTTGGCAACACCTCAAAACACACCCTGAACTCTTTTGGCTGATGGCGGCTTCGGGCCTGACCAATGTCGGCTTCAACTGGGCTGTCACCACCGGCGATGTGGTGCGCGTGGTGTTGCTGTTTTATTTGATGCCCACTTGGGCGCTGCTGCTGGCATGGTGGTTGCTCAAAGAACGTCCCACCCGTGGCGCCTTGGCACGCATGGGCTTGGCCTTGGCGGGCGTGGTGCTGGTGCTCAAAACGCCCGACACCCCGTGGCCTATTCCGCAAGACTTGCCCGATGTGCTGGCCCTGCTGGCCGGCATGTGCTTCGCGCTGACCAATATTTTGTTGCTCCGGCTACAGCACACGCCAGATGCCACGCGCATGGTGGCCATGTTTGGTGGCGGTGCCTTGATGGCGTTCGCCTGTGCCAGCCTGGCCACATTGACGGGCATCGTGCCTGAGATAACGATCACCGCCTCCGAAGCCAGCGCATGGGCACCTTGGGTGTTGGGCTTGAGCGTGGCGTTCTTGGTGTCGAACTTCGCCCTGCAATACGGGGCCGCCCGGTTGACCGCGCACACCACCGCCATGCTGATGATGTCGGAGGTGGTTTTTGCCAGCGTGTCCTCGGTCGCAGCAGGGGCATCGGTGCTCACATGGCGCTTGGGTCTGGGTGGCGGCATGATTGTGTTGGCTGCTTTATTGGCCTCGCAAACCCATACCAAACCCACTGATTGATGTGCTGCTGCCAAGCGAGCATCTCACTTGAATTTACTTTGACAAGGACCTGACCATGACCACACTGACCGACTTCTCCGCCACCCGCATTGACGGCACACCCATGGCGATGGCCGACCTGCAAGGCCAAGTTTTGCTGATCGTTAATACCGCCAGTGCCTGCGGGTTCACACCACAGTTTGAAGGCTTAGAAGCCCTGCACAAAACTTATGGCGACAAAGGCTTGGCTGTGATCGGTTTTCCGTGCAACCAGTTTGGCGCACAGGACGCGGGCACCAACGCCGAGATTGGCGCGTTTTGCCAAAAGAACTACGGCGTGAGCTTTGCGATGATGGAAAAAGTAGAGGTCAACGGCGACAACGCACACCCCCTGTTCAAGTGGCTGAAAGCAGAAGCGCCAGGCCTGTTGGGCAGCGAAGGCATCAAATGGAACTTCACCAAGTTCTTGGTGGGCAAAGACGGCCAGGTGATCAAACGCTATGCGTCGATGGATGCACCCGCCAAACTGGCGGGGGATATTGAGGCGGCTTTGGCGGGTTGAAACGGGCGACTTAAAGGCGGCAAAGTAAGTTGCATTTAATCTCGCAAAAAATCTTGCTGAAATTGGAAAAATCCTTTTCCTGACATAGCGTTAGGACGCCTGACAATCTCGCAAAGCTTTCAACCCAGTCACCAACAGATCTGGCGCGGCTGGCCAGAAGCGCATCATTAAATCGACGAGTTCAACGCCACGTCCAAAACCTCGACCCAATGCTTCACCGGCACATCGGTGCCGCTTTGCAAATGGGAGATGCAGCCCACGTTGGCGCTCAGGATGGCCTTGGGTTGCAGCGCATCTAAATGGCCTAATTTGCGGTCGCGCAAGGTGATGCTGATTTCGGGGTTGAGCACGCTGTAAGTGCCCGCCGAGCCGCAACACAAATGCGCTTCGGTGTTGGCCACTTGAATGGCGAAGCCCAAATCAGCCAAGTGCTTTTCAACACCGCCTTTGAGTTGCTGGCCGTGCTGCAAGGTGCAGGGCGGGTGGAAGGCTTGCATGCCGGCGTTGGCCAAGGCGGTGGCATTGAGTTTGGGTTTGAGCACCGGCACCAAGTCGGGCAAAAGTTCGCTCAGGTCTTGGGTGAGTTCACTGATGCGCTTAGCTTTGGCGGCGTAAACGGTATCGTCTTTCAGCACATGGCCGTAGTCTTTCACCATCACGCCGCAGCCTGAGGCGTTCATCACAATCGCCTCCACGCCTTGTTCCACATAGGGCCACCACGCGTCGATGTTGGCGCGCATGTGGGCCTTGCCACCGTCTTGGTCGTTCAAGTGGAATTTCACAGCGCCGCAGCAGCCCGCTTTCGCGGCAATCACGGTTTGAATGCCTGCGGCATCCAACACGCGTGCGGTGGCGGTGTTGACATTGGGCATCATGGCGGGCTGCACGCAGCCTGCCAACATCAGCACTTTGCGGGCGTGCGTTTGCGTCGGCCACGCGCCAGCAGCTTGTGGCGCAGGCACTTTGGCTTTGAGCTTGGCCGGCAACACGCCGCGCACGGCTTGGCCCAGCTTCATGGCGGGGGCAAACAGCGGTGAGGGTAAGCCTTCTTTCAAGGCCCAACGCAGCATGCGCTCGCCCATGGGACGCGGCACTTGCGCATCGACCACTTTGCGGCCCACATCCACCAAATGGCCGTATTGCACGCCGCTGGGGCAGGTGCTTTCGCAGTTGCGGCAGGTGAGGCAGCGGTCTAAATGCTGCTGCGTCTTACGCGTGGGCGTGGCGCCTTCAAACACTTGCTTCATCAAATAGATGCGGCCGCGTGGGCCGTCTAACTCGTCGCCCAAGAGTTGGTAGGTGGGACACGTCGCGGTGCAAAAACCGCAGTGCACGCACTTGCGCAAGATGGCTTCGGCTGCTTCGCCCTCGGGTGTGCCGACGTATTGGGGGGCCAGGTTGGTTTGCATGTGGGGCTTTGAATGTGAAGCTGTGGTTTAAGCGCGACCGGGGTTGAAGATGCCCGCTGGGTCAAACTGCTTTTTGAGTTCGTTTTGAATGCGTTGCTGCACGGCATTGAGCGGGGTGTAGACGCCCACTTGCTTGTCCACATCGCCCGACGTTTGGCGGCTGGCGGCGCTGGTGCGGAACAAGGTGGCGTGGCCACCCGCTTTCACCGCCGCTTCGCGCACTTGGACAGCGGCTGAGGCAGGTGCCCACAACCAACGCTGTGCGCCGTGCCACTCGATGTATTGCGCGCGCGGTGCGCCGCTCACACGCACGTCGAGCACAGGGGCGGTCTGCGGCACGCTGAGTCGCCACAAGCAGTCTTGCTCGGTGGGGGCTTTGAAAAAGTCTAGGGTTTGCTCGCCGCTCGCTTTCCAATCGGCGGCCACGTCGGCGGCACTCAGGCGCGTGACCTGTGCGCCCAAGGCGTTCACGTCAGCACGCATCTTGATCACAGCTGCATCCACCGCTGCGATGGCACCGCGCAAACGCACAAAGAAAAAATCTTGCGCGGGGGATGCGGTGGTGTCGTACACCCAAGCGCTGGCGTTCAGAGGCAGCGGCTGGCCGCCCCATTGGTTGATCAGCTTCAAGGCTTGCGCTTGGCTCACACCCGCGCACACCAAGGTGGCTTCGCCGGGCGCAACGGGAAGCACTTTCAAAGACACTTCGGTGATGAGGCCCAACTGACCCCAACTGCCTGCGAGCAAACGCGACACGTCGTAGCCCGCCACGTTTTTCATCACTTGACCGCCGAAGGTGAGGTGCTCGCCTTTGCCGTTGATCACGCGTGCACCCAGCACAAAGTCGCGCACGGTGCCCACACTCGCACGCGATGGGCCGCTCAAGCCCGCAGCGACCATGCCGCCAATCGTCGCGCCCGCACCAAAGTGTGGCGGCTCGAAGGCAAAGCTCTGGCCTTTTTCAGCCAAGGCAGCTTCCACCTCAGCCAAGGGTGTGCCACAACGTACGGTGATGACCAACTCGCTCGGCTCGTAACTCAAGATGCCGCTGTAGGCAGTGGTGTCCAGCACCTCGCCTTGCAGGCTTTGGCCTAAAAAGTCTTTGGTGCCGCCGCCGCGCAAGCGCAAAGGCTGGCCAGATTGAGCCGCGTGAAGGATGCGGTCGGTGAAGTGTTGGAGGGTCTGGTGCGCGGTGTCTTGCATGAACAACATGTTAGCCGCTGAGGTTCGTGCGAGCTTTGAATTTTTTGAACACTCCCGTCAAAAATCGCTGCGCCAAAACCACGCTGTTCAGGGCACGCTGGCTGCAACTTGCTCGCATTCACTGCGCCTGAGGCGCAGTGAACTTCAGACGAAAAAAAGCCCGCCGTGAGGCGGGCTGAAAGTCCAAGGAAAACTTGAAATAAACCTTGATTTTTAACGGTGGTAGGCGGTTTCGCCGTGTGAGCTGATGTCCAAGCCTTCGCGCTCTTCTTCTTCCGTCACACGCAGACCGATCACCAGATCAACCAACTTGTAAGCGATGAAGGAGACCACAGCCGACCACACGATGGTGGTGGCGATTGCTTGGAATTGGATCCAAACTTGGCCAGAGATCGAGTACTCAGGGTTCACAGCGTTGGCAACGTAGTCATACACGCCAGTGCCGCCCAACGATGGCGCAGCAAACACGCCGGTCAACAACGCACCCAAGATGCCGCCTACGCCGTGGACACCAAAGACGTCCAAGGAGTCGTCAGCACCCAACATGCGCTTGAGACCATTGACGCCCCACAAGCAGATGAAGCCTGCCAACAAACCGATCACGATGGCACCCATGGGTCCCACGAATCCGCACGCTGGGGTGATAGCCACCAAACCAGCAACAGCACCGGAAGCAGCACCCAACATGGAGGCTTTGCCTTTGGAGAGGCCTTCGCCGGCGATCCAGCTCAGGGTAGCAGCAGCAGTCGCGACCAAGGTGTTCATGAAGGCCAGTGCGGTGACGCCGTTAGCTTCCAGGTTAGAGCCAGCGTTGAAGCCGAACCAACCCACCCACAGCAAGGCAGCGCCCACCATGGTCAATGTCAGGCTGTGAGGCGCCATCGATTCTTTGCCGTAGCCGGTGCGTTTGCCGATCACATAAGCGCCGACCAAACCTGCCACAGCAGCGTTGATGTGCACCACAGTACCGCCAGCGAAGTCGAGTGCTCCTTTGGCCCACAACCAGCCAGCAGCGGCAGTCACAGCGTCAAGAGAAGCAGCGTCGGTGATCGCATCTGGGCCGTCCCAGTACCAAACCATGTGAGCCACAGGCATGTAACTGAACGTGAACCACAGAGCGCAGAACAACAACACAGCAGAGAAGCGCGCGCGTTCAGCGAAAGCACCCACGATCAAGGTGCACGTGATGGCTGCGAACGTGGCTTGGAAGGCCGCAAAGGTCAACTCAGGAATCACAACACCTTTGCTAAACGTGGCAGCAATGGAGTCAGGCGTGATGCCTTTGAAGAACAGCTTGTCCATGCCACCAATGAACGGTGAACCGCCCGTGAAGGTGAACGAGTAGCCGTAGATGACCCACAAGACGTAAATCATCGCGGTGACCACAAAGACTTGCATCAAGACAGACAACATGTTCTTGCTGCGGACCAAACCGCCGTAGAACAAGGCCAGACCTGGGATGGTCATCAAGATCACCAGGATGGTGGAGATGGTCATCCAAGCGGTGTCGCCCTTGTTAGGGACGGCGACAGGCGCAGCAGCAGCGGGGGCTTCAGCAGCGGCTGCGGGAGCAGCCGCTTTGGCCTCAGCGACAGCCACCGCCGGGGCAGCGGTCTGTGCCATGACGGCAGCGCCGCCAAACAGCAGACCCAAGCCTAGGGCAAGGGAAGCGAGCATTTTTTTCATGATGGATCTTCTTTCGAAAGGACGATGAGGGCGCTGCGATCAGAGGGCTTCCGGGCCGGTTTCACCGGTGCGGATGCGAACCACTTGTTCGAGGTCGTAAACAAAAATCTTGCCGTCGCCGATCTTGCCGGTGCGGGCTGCACCCTCGATGGCTTCGATGGCACGGTCCACATGCTCGGCGTCGACCGCAGCTTCGATCTTGACCTTGGGCAAGAAGTCAACCACGTACTCAGCACCGCGATACAACTCGGTGTGACCTTTTTGACGACCAAAGCCTTTGACTTCGGTCACAGTGATGCCCTGCACCCCAATTTGCGACAAGGCCTCGCGGACCTCGTCCAACTTGAAGGGTTTGATGATGGCGGTGATGAGTTTCATGGTTGCTCCAATAGAAGACGTTGCGCTTGGGGCTTAGAAGCTGTATTTCACGCCGGCAACAACAATGTTTTTGCCTTGGTAATAGTTGTTGTAGGTGTAGAAGGACTTGTTGGCGTTGGTACTGATCGCTGACAAGCTAGCAGACAAGCCATCACCCAAATCTTTGTTCAAAGTCAATGACACATCGGTGTAGCTGCCTGTCGTACTGTTTTTGATCACTTGACGGCCAGCGTGAGGCACCAGAGAGTAGCCGTCGCCCAAATCGAAGGTAGCGCTCAGATCGAGGTAAGAGCTGCCTTTGGAATTGATGTTTCCGAACAAGTCAGACAGTGAATAAGAGTACTTGGCAGTCACTGGGCCTGCTGTCACAGCGCCATAGACTTCGTCTGTATTGGCGTTGGTAAAGCCCGACACGTTTTTGAGCTTGTTGCCCAGGTATTCATAACGCAAGTAACCCACGTCGTATGCCAGGCCAGCAGCTTCAAATTTGTAACCGCCGTAGAGGTCCAGCTCTGTGGAGCCATCAGTAGCACCCGCTTCTTTGATCCACTTGATGGTCGAACCCCAAGCGCCAGCGTAGAAACCGTTGGCATTGGCATAGTCCACGCCGCCTTGCAACGCAGGCGCACCTTTGGACTGGCCAATAGAACGGTAACGGTATTCAGACACCACACCCACGTTGTAAGCCAGTGTCGACTCAGGCGCAGCAGGTGCAGTTTGAGCGAAAGCAGCAGAAGAAGTGGCCAAGAGAGCCAGCAGAAGTTTGGACTTGAGTTTCATTGTTTTCTCCATTGATAAATTGAAAAGGACACACCTACTAAGCAGGGTCCGTGCCAGCTCTTAATAGAACAAAAGTTGAGCAAACACCCTCCCCGAGAACCAAAGTGATGCAGTAGTCTGAACGACGGCTTATTTTTTCGCACAAGACTGGTGCGTAAACATTTAGAAACCGCCCCAACTTGGGGACAAATACGCAGAAAGAGAAGATTTATGGCCTTAGCCTTGATTCACAGCCGCGCACTTTTAGGTTTGCAGGCGCCTGCCGTGACCGTTGAGGTGCATTTGGCCAACGGCCTACCCAGTTTCAGCTTGGTGGGATTGGCGGACACCGAAGTCAAAGAGGCGCGCGAGCGGGTGCGCTGCGCCATTCAAAACTCAGGCTTGGACTTTCCCAGCAACAAGCGCATCACGGTCAACCTTGCGCCCGCCGATCTGCCCAAAGACTCAGGGCGGTTTGATTTGCCCATTGCCTTGGGCATCTTGGCCGCGCATGGCCAGCTCGACGAGGCGGCGCTGGCACTTCACGAATTCGCAGGTGAACTGTCACTGTCCGGCGAGCTGCGCCCCGTGCGCGGTGCCTTAGCCATGGGGCTAGCACTGCACAGCGCTGGTCTACGCACGCGCTTGGTGCTGCCGCCGGGCAGCGCCGAAGAGGCGGCTTTGGTGCCCACGGCCGAGGTGTACCGCGCGAACCATTTGAGCGACGTGGTGGCGCGCTTTGCCAAACCAGGGCTGAGCAACGCCACAGCACCCGAGAGCGACGCCAGCGGTTGGTGCCGCATTGCATCGCCAGTGGGTCAAAGCACCACGCCCTTGCGTGGGCCCGATTTGTCGGATGTAAAAGGCCAAGCCGCACCGCGACGTGCCCTAGAAATTGCAGCGGCAGGTGGCCACTCTCTTCTTTTAGTAGGGCCACCCGGCACCGGCAAATCCATGTTGGCGCAACGCTTTGCCGACCTGCTGCCGCCCATGACGCTGGACGAGGCGCTGGAGAGTGCCGCCATCGCCAGCTTGGCGGGGCGCTTTGAGCTGAGTCAATGGCTGCAACGGCCCACACGCAGCCCCCATCACACCGCAACCTCAGTGGCTTTGGTAGGGGGTGGCACCCCGCCGCGGCCAGGCGAGATTTCGCTGGCGCACCACGGGGTCTTGTTTTTGGACGAGCTGGCCGAGGTAAACCGCAGTGCATTGGAAGCCTTGCGCGAACCGCTGGAAAACGGCCACATCACCATTTCACGGGCGGCGCGGCAAGCGCGTTTTCCGGCCAAGTTTCAACTGATTGCGGCCATGAACCCCTGCCCCTGTGGCTATTTGGGCTCCACGCTGAAAGCGTGTCGCTGCACACCCGACCAAGTGGCGCGCTACCAAGGCAAGCTCAGTGGCCCGTTGTTGGACCGCATTGATTTACAAGTTGAAGTGCCCACCCTCGCGCCGGAGGTTCTGCTGCAGGCAGGTCCAGGCGAGTCGACGGCCACTGTGCGGGCACGTTGCGCAGCGGCCCATGCCAAAGCCATGGCGCGTCAAGGTGCACCCAACCAATCACTGGTGGGCCAAGCCCTCGACGATCATGTGCACATCGACAAGGCAGCCGCGCAGTTTTTGCAGAGCGCGGCGAGCAAGTTGGGGTGGTCGGGGCGCAGCACGCACCGAGCCCTGCGGGTGGCACGCACCATCGCCGATTTGGCCGACGCCACCCACATTCAGGTGGCGCATGTGGCAGAGGCGGTGCAGTACCGACGGGTTTTAGTCAGCCGTTAAAGGCCAGCTGCCACCTTCCCGCCCAGAATCACGCCTTCGTTTTGGTATTGCGCCAGCAAATCGGGGCCATAGCGCAACAGGTCTTCGGTGTTCGGGTGTTGCAACCAGACAGCCATGGCGTTGAATGCTTGACGGCCCGTCATCCCATCATTGAACAAGGCCAGCAACTGCGCACGAAACAAGTTGCTCGTCACCACTTGCACTGCGCCATCCACATCCCGCAACACAGACAAGTAAGTGGCCTGCCTCTCATCGGGGCGGTGATCCAAGTCGATGTCGTCCACGGGCCAGTCGTACGACACCTCGACATAGGTCGGGTTCAGCACCACGACATGCGTCATCAAATCAGCGGTGACATCCACCGCCACGCCCGCTTGCGGCAAGACCACAGCGGAGGTTGCCACCGCGCCTTTGAGCCATTCGAAATGCGACACATCGTTGAGCCAGGCGGGCAAGGTTTGTGTCTCAGGACTCTCACGCAAATAGCGCGCAAATTCCAACAAGACGGTACGAGGCCAAGGTGCTGTCGCTGGATAGTCGCGCAGAAAGTAACGGACCGCCGCGCGCCAAGCCCAGTCACCCAAGAGCCCACGCGTGAGCGGATAGGCGGGATTGAGGATGTCGCACAAGTTTTTAAACATGGCACGCTCATACGTGGCGGCCTGCTCAGCAGACACGCCCGCAGGCAAGGGCATGCTGTGCGGGTCACGCAAATGACGGGCCAACGCAAACTGGAAATCGCGGGAATCGTTCAACATGCGACAGTCTTTTTAGAAGTCGACACGGCCGCATCAGACCAGCGCTTGAGTTGCGCCCAATCATCCACACACACGGGAACTTCGGGGTGCAGGTGTGACAACACAGCAGGAAGCAATCGCGCAGCTGCCGAGTTCAAGGATGGTTCGATAGGACTGGCCTCTGCGCCACCTAAACGCACGTAATTCACGCGCTGCATGGGCAACGCAGCCAAGAACTGCAGCGCGTCGAAACCGAAGCGATGGCTGTTTTCAGCCAATGCCGTGATGTCTAAATGCACATGGCAACCCGTTTGGGCCACTAACGCGCTGATGAAAGCCGCCTCATGCATGGCCGACATGGGCGGCACCGCGTGGTGCGACACGTTGCGAATACCGATCGATTGACCCAACGCATCTTGCACACGCATGATGCGATCTGCGGTCCATTGCAATGCCGCGGTTGTGGCGGGAATTGGCAAGCAGGTGAACAACGGGGCGTCGTCATCGCTCCAACTGAGGGCCTCTGAGAACATCGCCATCTCATGGCCGCGCACGAAGGTCGCGAGTTGATGGACCAGCGCCATGTCCAAACGTCCAGGTCCTCCGAGCGAAAGGCTTTGACTCACACACACACTGGGCCACCGCTGCGTGGCCTCACGCAAATGCTGGCCCCACGGCCCGCCCATGCCCAACCACTGCTCGGCCGCCACTTCAATGAATTGAAGATCCTCGGACTGACGCGACGCGAAACCATCGCGCAAGGTGGTGTCAGCGTCGCTGGCGGGGTGAACAGCAATGGCCACTGGCTTTAACGCCAAGCCAATGCCTGTGATTCTGTGATTGTTCATAGCTCGTTTTGTAGCAAGGGGTAGCCGATCGATGGGCCTGAGTGACTAAATTCGATGCGAGGACCACTTTCGTTACGTCATGGAACGCAAATCACAAACTTTGTAATCAAAGCCCCCAATACTAAAAAATCATGAATGCGCGACTCCAAATTATTGAAGCGGACCTGCACGCCGCTTGGCGGGAAGCGCTGGCCGGGGATGCCAGGTGTTACCAAGACGTTTTGACGCGATTGAGCCAGCACTTGCGGCTGTTTTTAAGGCGTCGATTACGGGATAAACCCCAAGATGTGGAAGATTTAGTACAAGAAATATTATTATCAATACATCAAAAGAGTCATACTTACGATCCCAAGCAACCGCTCACGGCATGGGTTTACGCCATCGCCCGCTACAAGCTGATCGACCACCTGCGCGCCCAAGCACGACATGACGACAAAAACGACCCGATTGACGACTGGCACGACCAACTCTGGATGGCCAGCACCGAGGACGCCGATGCCTCCAAAGTCCATCTGACGCACATGCTCAGCCAATTACCCGACAAACAACGCCGCCCGATTGAGCACACCAAGCTCGAGGGGCACACCGTGGCTGAAGCGGCCGAACTCACGGGGCAGTCCGAGTCGGCCGTGAAGGTGAACATCCACCGAGGGCTCAAAGCGCTGGCCAAACTCTACGGAGGTATCTTTTGAAGACCCATGATTTCATTGCCCAACTGGTCGCAGACAGCCAAGCCGTGGCCCCCGTGCGCATTCACCTGATGTTCACACACGCAGTGTTGCTGGCCAGTGTCGTCAGCGGGGCCATGCTGCTGGTGTTTTGGGGCATTGATCTGCGCATCGTGTCGCTGATGGACACCCCCGCGTTTTGGGTCAAGCTAGGGCTGATGCTGTGGCTGTGCGCCAGTGCGTGGGTCATGGTGCTGCGGTTGGCGCGGCCTGGGGAGTCGGCAGGCCCTATGGTTTGGAGTGCAGGTGCGTCCATGACCGGTTTGCTGGCCATCACGATTTCGCCCTTCGCCCCCGGCAGCCCCGAAGAGCAACACCTACTAGCCCAAGCCGCGCCTTGGATGTTGGCGAGCGTCGATCACGGCTGGGCAGGCACGGCGCAAGCGTGGCGAGGGGTGTGGCATACCGCCGCCAGCATTTCGGCCTTGGCCCTCCCCTGGCTGGCAGCGCTGCTGTGGACGCTGCGCAGCATGGCCCCCACACAACCGGCTTGGGCAGGTGCCAGCGCCGGGTTTATGGCGGGGGCTTTGTCGGCGCTGCTGTACTCGCTGCACGCCAGCGTCTCGGCCAGCCCCTTGGAAACACTGGGCTACTTACTCGGCATGAGCTTGATGCCCGCCATCGGCGCCCTGCTTGGACGCCGCCTCCTGCGCTGGTGAACGCTTACAAATTAGGCGCCAGCAAACGCTCTAGGTCTTTCACCGCCACGCCTTGGCGTTGCGCCAAGTCGTGCACTTGGTCATCACCAATGCGGCCCACGTTGAAGTAGGTGGCATCGGGGTGGGCCAGATAAAAACCACTCACGCTGGCTGCAGGCGTCATGGCCAAACTGCTGGTCAAGCCCATGTCGATGTCGTCGCATTGCAGCAAGGCAAACATGTCTTGCTTGGCGCTGTGGTCAGGGCACGCAGGGTAGCCGGGTGCGGGGCGGATGCCTTGGTATTTTTCTTTGATGAGGTCTTGGTTGCTCAAGGCTTCGTCTGCGGCGTAGCCCCACAAGTCGGTGCGCACGCGGTGGTGCATGCACTCGGCAAAAGCTTCGGCCAAGCGGTCGGCCAAGGCTTTGAACAAAATGGCTGAGTAATCGTCATGCGCTTCGATGAAGCGCTTTTCTTGCTTCTCGGCGCCTAAACCTGCGGTCACGGCAAAGAGGCCCACGTAGTCGGCGGCTTGGGTTTGGTCGGCCACAAAGTCGGACAAGCAACGGTTGGGGTTACGCACATCATCGCGGGTGGGCTTTTCGGTTTGTTGGCGCAAGCCGTACCACGTCATCACTTGCTGTTGGCGGGTCTCGTCGGCGTACAAAACAATGTCGTCACCCACGCGCTGCGCGGGATACAAACCCACCACCGCGTTGGCCGTGAGCCAGCGGTTGGCGATGATTTTTTTCAACATCGCTTGACCGTCTGCGTAAACCTTCTTGGCTTCTAAGCCCACCACTTCGTCTTCCAAAATCGCAGGGAACGGGCCCGCCAAATCCCAAGTCTGGAAGAACGGGGCCCAGTCGATGTATTTCTCAAGCTCGGCCAAGTCGAAGTTTTTGAACACGCGACGGCCAATGAACTTTGGCTTGGCGGGTGTGTAGTTGTCCCAGCTGATGGTCGTGGCGTTGGCACGCGCTTGCGCCAGCGTGACCAAGGGTGTTTGCTTTTTGTTGGCGTGCTGCTCGCGCACGTTGGCGTAGTCGGCGTTCAGCTCGGCAATGTATTTGGCGGATTGGTCTGACAACAAACCTTGCGCCACGCTCACGCTACGCGACGCGTCGGGCACGTACACCACGGGGCCGCTGTAATTGGGGGCAATCTTCACAGCGGTGTGCACGCGGCTGCAGGTGGCGCCACCAATCAGCAAAGGCATTTGGCGGTCGCGGAAATACGGGTCTTTTTCCATCTCGCTGGCTACGTATTGCATTTCTTCTAGCGACGGTGTGATGAGGCCCGACAAGCCAATGATGTCTGCGTTTTCTTCTTTGGCCTTGGCCAAAATTTCGTGACACGGCACCATCACGCCCATGTTCACCACCTCGTAGTTGTTGCACTGCAAGACCACGGTGACGATGTTTTTGCCAATGTCGTGCACGTCGCCCTTGACCGTGGCGATGACCATCTTGCCTTTGGCTTTGACGTCTTCTCCGGCGGCTTCTTGCGCCAGCTTTTCGGCTTCGATGTAGGGCAACAAATGCGCCACGGCTTGCTTCATCACGCGGGCACTCTTGACCACCTGCGGCAAGAACATCTTGCCTTGGCCAAACAAATCGCCCACCACGTTCATGCCGTCCATCAACGGGCCTTCGATGACGTGCAAGGGGCGGCCCGCCTTGGCCAAAATCTCGCGGTAGGCCTCTTCGGTGTCGTCGTTGATGAAGTCGGTGATGCCGTGCACCAGCGAATGACTCAGGCGCTGCGCCACGCTGACTGGCGCGTCAGGTGTGCCGCGCCAGGCGAGTTTTTGGCTGTCGTCTTTGGCCGCGCCTTTGGCAGTTTCGGCCACTTCAATCAGGCGCTCGCCTGGGGTGAGGTGCGCTTCGCCTTCTTTGTATTGAGGGACGCGGTTCAGCACCACGTCTTCCACGCGCTCACGCAGTGTGGGCTCGAGATCGTCATACACGCCCACCATGCCCGCATTGACGATGCCCATGTCCATGCCCGCTTGGATGGCGTGGTACAGAAACACGGTGTGAATGGCTTCGCGCACGGGGTCGTTGCCGCGGAATGAAAAACTCACGTTCGACACACCGCCACTCACCTTGGCACCGGGTAGGTTTTGTTTGATCCAGCGCGTGGCGTTGATGAAGTCCACCGCGTAGTTGTCGTGCTCTTCAATGCCGGTGGCAATGGCGAAGATGTTGGGGTCGAAGATGATGTCTTCAGGGGGAAAGCCCACTTCGTCTACCAACACGCGGTAAGCGCGTTCGCAAATTTCGATCTTCCGTGCGTAAGTGTCGGCTTGGCCTTTTTCGTCAAACGCCATCACCACCGCTGCCGCGCCATAGCGCTTGACCAACGTGGCTTGACGCTTGAACTCGTCCAAGCCCTCTTTCATGCTGATGGAGTTGACGATGCCCTTGCCTTGGATGCAACGCAAACCCGCCTCAATGACCGACCACTTGGATGAGTCCACCATCACTGGCACGCGCGCAATGTCGGGCTCGCCCGCCATCAGGTTCAAGAAACGAACCATCGCCGCTTGGCTGTCCAGCATGGCTTCGTCCATGTTGACGTCGATCACCTGCGCGCCGTTTTCCACTTGCTGACGCGCCACGGCCAAGGCTTGCTCGTACTCGCCATTCAAAATCATGCGCGCAAAGGCTTTAGAGCCCGTGACGTTGGTGCGCTCGCCAACGTTGACAAACAAACTGCCCTCGCCAATAGACACTGGCTCAAGGCCAGACAGCTTCATGGGGGGAACTGCAGTGGAATTCATGGGGGTACTCACCTGGGGGCTAACAAAACAGGTGAGCGTCGTTGCAAAAGATTCGGCCCCAAGCCTGACTTCACGCGCGAGTCCTGAGAGGACGGGTGAAGCTGCAACGCTCCTTGGGAGTGCTTATTTTAACCGCTCACTCAGCAGGCGCTGGACCGAAGATTTTTTTGAAAACCTTGTGTTTTGCGTCTTCCCAAGTCTTGGTCATATCGCCATTGGCTTCAAGTGCTTGGTAAATGTCTCGAATCAACGCATCGTCCACAACCTTGGCCGTCTTGAGCTTGGCTAACAGCTCATATCCGTGCCAAACCTTGATGTCTTTAAAGTCTTTGGCCAGCTCGTGCATGCCCAAGTCATCTGTCACCACAACAGCAGGCCTGACCTGCCCAAACGCTAACAACCAACAATCGGCATAGCCTGGCGGTGATCGGCCAAACGACGTGAACCTGCTCACATCCATTTGCACCCAGCCCATCAGCACACTTTGCGCGGCCTCAATCTGAGCCTTTTCATCTTTGGTCAATCGCACCTGTTTAGCCAAGCGCTCGTTGGCAAACTCTGGCCCATCAAACCAAGGATTTGTAAACTTGAGGTGCGCGCTGCAGTGCACCTCGTCCTCGGTCACTTTGTGAATGGCCAGCAAATATGGCACCTGCCCGAATTCCAGCCCCACAAAAGGCCGCACTCGCTTGGCGAGGCGCAAATAGGTGTTGGTATCGAGCAGGACCAGCGTTGTCAATGGCTCAACTCTCCATGCAGTGCTATCGCGTCTTGCATGGGTATGTCCATCACCTGCTGGATATAGCCGGGCCCTGTCTGCTTGCTTTTAATCATGCGTTGCAGCGATTCAAAGAACGAGCTTCTAAACACGTTCTTCACAGCTGCCACATAGGCGCTGGGCTCGGCGGGTACTGGTGTAAACAATGTTTCGCTCACAGTGCCGCCACGCTGCATGGAGCATATAGCGTGAATTTGTGCATCTGTGTGTTTTAGCAACGTGAGCCCTTGCGATTTGGCGTAGCGATTTACTTCGGAAAACACACTGTAGAGAGAAATGCCATACGCCTGTGCTTGCGCCTCTAACAGTTTTTTCTCGCCTGTCTTGTTACTAGTGCTGGCCTCTTCGTACGTTTTTTTCGCCACGGCTTTAGGAAACAATAAAGCACCTGCAAACGCATCGGCAAAATCTTCGCCCTCGTTCTTACCTGCAAGCTCTGGCGTGTACACGTGCGCCAGTTCGTGCGCCATCCAAAACTTGAAGTCTTCTTGGTGTGTGTCTAAGTTGAGGAAGATGAAGGTCACCCGTTCTTGCGGCAGCAGGATGTGCAGCGCATTTTTGTGGTTTTGCTTTTGCCCCCACAACACTGGAGCCACCACTGCGCCGTTGTTGTCAAACTCACCCAGCAAATCTTTGTATGAAATTGCAGCTTGCTCGCCCAAGCCCAAACGATGGCGCACTTGGCTAGCCAATGTTTGTAGCTGCTCGTAATCGGTGCTTGGCTGCTGTAGCTGCAAGCGGAGTACGGGCAGCTCTGGCAAAAAAGGCACCAGTGCTTTGAGCAACTCGCCCATCACCATAGCTTTGCTGATGTGGCCATCGGTTGTTTTGGTACCTGCTTTTTTACGGAAAGCCACCACGGGCTGGCCTGCGGCTTCGAGCTTGACCAAGTCTGTAAAGCCCATTTGCAAAGTGGTTGCGAGCTTGAGCAGTTTGTCGGGGCGCGGAAAGTCTGAACCCCTGAGCCAGTTGGTGACTGACTGTGCTGTCACGCCAAGGGCAGTGGCCAAATCTTTTTGCTTCCAGCCCCGCAGTTGCAACGCTTGCTTTATGTTTTCGCTGTGGATAACTTTTTGCATAGGGGCTGGATTATGCATTAAGCAGCCAAAAAATCAACTTTAATCAACTTTTAGAGTCATAGGCTGGCTCAATTTAACGGGCAATAAAAACGCCCTCGCTAGATACATAAAGATAACAACTAAGCCTGCAAACCATTGATTTTTATATGTATTTAACCCGTGCACGAGTTGTTATCCAGCGAGATAGATAACAAATTTAAAGGTTTTAGAAAACAGGTTTTAAAAAAATTTGGGTGAGTTTGGTAAACTGTTCCCAACACGGCCCCCTTCGGCAAAACGCTTCGGCGTCAAGCTGCTTGGGGGTTTTTCTTTGGCCGCTCACCAAGCTCGCTGTTCCCAAGAAGCATCGACGCCCATGCCATGCAGCGTCAGACCGACGTGGCGCAAGTCCGGGAAGTCTTTTTGCAACAGCGTCACCAAACGCGGTTTTTCTCCAACACGCCATCGGCCAAGGTGGCATCACGAAACACAAAGCCATCGCCATTGCTGGCAAAGCTAAAGGGCACGCCCAGCAAGTCGGCATAGTTAATGGCTTGGGCCATGCCTGCGCCCATGGCCTTGTTGTTGTCCTTGGCCTCGACCACCGCAATGGGAATGTTGGCTTTGTAGAACAACGCATAGTCGGCGCGCAAGACCGTGCTTTGATCGCGGTGCGATTTGTTGCCCCGCACCGTCACGCGGCCTACGCGCAGCGGATATTCGCGGTAAATCTGGTCGTGAATGTTCCAGCTTGCCCGCGCTATGGCGGGGCTGATGAACTTTTCACAGATGTCGATTTCGGAGAGTTGTTTTTTATCCAAAAGGGGTTCTCGCTGGATGATCGGCGCGATGGGGTGATGTTTGTATTTTTAATCATTTTGTGCACCTTTCCTCAAGCCAAAGCGTTAATCAAACCCAATCCCCCAAAGAGCACACCATGTTCACTCGCTTCCTATTGACCTCACTTCTCGTCATGTCGACACAAGCACAGGCCCAAACCCAAACGCCCACCCCAATCTGCACCCGCGAATACGCGCCTGTTTGCGGTCAGCTGGGACAAGAAATCAAAACATTCCCCACCCGTTGCGTGATGCTCAGCCAAGGTGGCACTTGGGTTTCAAACGGGGCCTGCCCACAAACACCTGCAACCCAAAGCACAAAGCCCGCGGAATAGGCGGGCTGGGCTGGGTTGGCTTAGCTGGGTGAAGCCATCCACAATACCCACATCGATCAATCATTGGAACTCTATGTCTCTGGTCACACCCTCACTGCTGCAAGGCGCTTCCAATTTCCGAGACCTAGGCGGCTACGCCACGCAAAACGGCTACCGTATCAAATCTGGACAGGTGTTCCGTTCTGACCATCTGGCCACGCTGACACCAGCCGATTTGGCATCCTTGCAAGCGCTGGGCGTGCGGCACAGCCTAGATTTCCGAGGTGTCGCTGAATCCACGGCGACGCCCTATGACATTCCCGGTCTCGAGCGCGTGCCTTTGGCGATCGAGCCCACGGTGATTGCACGCATGCAGGCACTGGTGGCCCAAGGCATTGAGCCGACCACCGAAGAAACGGTGGACTTGATGCGCGAGACTTACCGTGACTTTGTGAACCACAACGCCGCCACCTTTGGTCGCTTCTTGAAACACTTGTTGGCGCATGACACCCCTCAAGTTTTCCATTGCACCGCAGGCAAAGACCGCACAGGATTTGCCGCAGCACTGCTGCTGTCAGCCCTTGGCGTGGACCGTGCCACCATCGAACACGACTACCTGCTCACCAACCAGCTGTATCGTCGCGACCCGAATATGGAAGGCAAAGGCCCTGCGCATGTCATGAAAGTGCTCTGGCAAGTGCAACCGGCTTTTTTGCATGCCGCATTTGAAGCGGTGGACCAACAAGGCGGCATGCAAGCGTACTTGCATGGCCCTATTGGTTTGGACACCCACGAAGTGCAAGGCTTGCGCGACTGGCTGCTGCAAGCCTGAGGGTGGATGGATTAACTGGGACGCTTCATCTGGCATGACGTGGGTTGGGCACTGATGTAGGAGTCCCAAACCACTTCAGTACGGAAACCGTAACCCGTGTTTTCAGCGTCGTACTTCACGCCTTTGCTGCCTTTTTTGGCCCAAATACCCAAATACAAGGGGGCTTCAAGCTGATGGTCGCTTTGACGCATTTTGACGTCGCCCATGGGGCTCTTGTAGGTCATGCCCTCCAGTGCAAAAGCCACTTTTTTCGGGTCGGTCGATTGGGCTTTGCGTATGGCTTCACGCAGCATGTTCATGGTGTTCCAGTGCGCTGCAAAGATGAAATCGTCGTTGTATTTCTTCTTGTAGTCCACATAAATTTTTTCAAGCTCAGGGGTGGGCGCGTTGTGTACCCAGTTCCAGATCACGCCCACTTTGCCTTCACCCCACGGACCCAGCTGAGCAGGGGTACCTGGATTGTTCGCATTCAGCGTGAAGTAGTTGATGTTCAGCCCGAAATCGCGCGCCGACTTGAACATCAGCGTCAAGTCACTGCCCCAGTTAGAGGTGATGACGGTGTCCGCACCCGTCGCCGCGATTTTGGACACATAGGGCGCAAAGTCACGGGTTTGCGCGATCGGAATGAAGTCATCGCCCACAATCTGAATGTCTGGACGTTTGCGCGCCAAGTACTCTTTGGCAGCCTTTGAGACTTGGCGACCGTGGGTGTAATCCTGATTGATCAGGTACACCTTCTTGATGTCCTTGCGCCCTTGCATGTAGGTCGACAAGGCCTCCATCTTCATCTCACTCGACGGATAAAAACGGAAATGCCAGAAGCTGCAACGTTCGTTGGTCAACAGAGGGTCCATGGCCGAGTAGTTGAGGTAAACCGTAGCACGCTCAGGCTCACGCTCCGCGAGTTTGTTCAACGCATCCACCAGGGCCAATGCGACGCCTGATCCACCGCCTTGCGTGATAAATCGGATGTTGCGGTCGTTCGCAGCTTTCAAGGCGCTCAGGCTTTCTTGTGGCGAGCCCTTGTTATCAAACTCGACAATTTCCAGCAGCGGGTCTTTGGGTCCGGCCTTGGCATTGAGCTGAATCACCACCTCGCGCAATTGCTTGAGCGAGTTCTGTCCCGTCAAGGCAAACGGGCCCGACAACAAATCAATGAATCCAACCTTGACGGTTTCTACCGCTTGGCTGGTCATGCTGGCGGTCAAAGCGATGACACATAGCGATGCTTTGACCCATGAAGGCATCTTGCAGGTTCTGGACACGGAGGTCTCCTTGTTAGCTTGGGCGCTTCGAGCTCTCAGATCGAAGTAAAAATGAAGCTCAATTGTGCAGGCCTTAGGTCTGGATCAATCACCTTCGGCCTAGGGGAAGACCCGCCTGTTGGATCAGGCAGGCGCTCACCTCAAAAAACGCTCAAATGCTGATGCAAGGCGTGCGCCGAAGCCAACGTCAACCCATCCGCCCCCACCTGCCCCACCACCTGCAAGCCGACAGGCATGCCGTTGGGCGCCAAGCCCGCAGGAATGTTGACAGTCGGTGTTTGCAACACCGTCCAAATGCGGCAAAACACGGGGTCGCCCGTGTTGTCTAGCCCCAGCGGGGCTGCGCCAGGTGCGCTGGGCGCCAGCAGCACATCGACGTCTTGAAACACATCGGCCAATTGCGCGCGACAGAGCGCCACCAGCGCTTGGGCTTGGTCGTATTGCTCAATCGTCACGTCCACGCCCGCCTGCAGAATGCTTTGCAAGCGAGGGCTCAAACTGGCGAAGTGCTGCAAGCGCTCGAAGGACAAGCACTGGGCTTGCTCTGCCAATTGAATGTAGGTTTGCGCTTGCACCAGCTGCTGGTAGCTCACAGGCAAATGCACGTCCTGCACCACGATGCCGTGCGCAGCGCTGAGGCCGGCGGCTGCCTGCTGCAAAGCAGCGTGGGTCTCGGGCAGCGCCTGCCCCCACTCGTAAGTATGGCAAATGCCCACCCGCAAGGGGCGCGACAGATGCTCAGCCATGGGGCGCACCAACCACGACGAGCGGCCACTCAAGGCCGCGGCAAACAACGCCGCGTCGGGGACGTTTCGGGCGAGGGTGCCCACAGTGTCCAAGGTGTCGGACAAAGGCTTGGCCCCTGCGCGGTTGATGCCGCCGAAGCTGGGCTTGAAGGCCACCACACCGCAATAGGACGCAGGACGCGTGAGCGAGCCTGCGGTTTGTGTGCCCAGCGCCAGCGGCACCATGCCGTCAGCCACCGCAGCGGCCGAGCCTGAAGACGAGCCCCCAGGCGTGTGCGCTAGGTTGTGTGGGTTGCGCGTCTGGTTGGGCTGAAATGTGGCGAACTCGGTCGTCACCGTTTTGCCCAGCACCACCGCACCTGCAGCACGCGCCAGTGCCACGCAGCTGGCGTCATTCGCGGGTTGATGGCCAGCATAAATGGGCGAGCCATACGACGTGGACATGTCTGCCGTGGCAATGAGGTCTTTCACGCCAATCGGCAGACCGTGCAACAAGCCTTGGTGAGCGCCTTGGTCCAAGGCTTTGGCCCTGACTAAGGCAGCATCACGCGCCACATGGGTCCAGGCTTGCACTTCTGGCTCGCGAGCGTCGATGCGCTCTAGGCAATCGCGCACCAAGTCTTCGGCACGCAAGGTGCGTTGGGCCAGTTGCTGGGCGGCCTCGCAGGCGCTCAAGGGAAGCTTTGACATGGGGTGAATCTCCGGTTCAACACAAACAAAACCCCATTCTGCTATGGCTGACGCTCAGCCGCAGTCAACTGCGTTTACGCCGCCTCGCGGTAAAAAGGCCCCGCGCTCAGCGCACGTACTTTTTCGTTTGCCACCGCATGGCCAATGGCGGCGATGTGCTCTGGCGTGGTGCCGCAGCAGCCGCCCACGATGTTGACCCAACCTTCGGCTGCAAACTCGTGCAACAAACGGCTGGTGACATCCGGCGTTTCGTCAAAGCCGGTGTCGCTCATGGGATTGGGCAAGCCCGCATTGGGGTAGCAGCTGATGAACGTATCGCCCGCGACCTTGTTGAGCTCTTGAATGTAGGGGCGCATCAGCGTGGCGCCCAAAGCGCAGTTCAGGCCAACGGCCAGGGGCTGCGCGTGGCGCACGCTGTGCCAAAACGCGGTGACGGTTTGGCCACTCAAAATGCGGCCTGATGCATCGGTCACGGTGCCGCTGATGATCAGGGGCAGACGCTCGCCCGAGGCTTCAAAGAATTCTTCAATCGCAAACAAGGCGGCTTTGGCGTTGAGCGTGTCAAAAATGGTTTCGACCAACAGCACATCCGAGCCGCCTTCGACCAAGGCTTTGACTTGGTCGTAATAGGCGGCGCGCAGTTCTTCAAAGTTGACATTGCGTGCGCCTGCATCGTTCACATCGGGGCTGATGCTGGCGGTTTTGGGCGTGGGGCCGACCGCGCCCGCGACGAAGCGAGGCTTGTCGGGCGTGCTGTATTTGTCGCAGGCTGCGCGCGCGATGCGAGCCGAGGCCAAGTTCATCTCGTAGGCCAAATCTGCCATGTCGTAATCGGCCTGGGCGATGGTGGTGGCACCAAAGGTGTTGGTTTCGATCAGGTCAGCGCCAGCGGCCAAATAAGCCTCGTGGATGTCACGAATCACGTCGGGGCGCGTGAGGCTGAGCAACTCGTTGTTGCCTTTCACGTCTTTGTGGAAGTCTTTGAAACGCTCGCCCCTGTATTGCGCTTCAGTCAACTTGAAGCGCTGAATCATGGTGCCCATCGCACCGTCGAGGATGGCGATACGGTTGGCCAAAATGGTGGGTAATTCTTTTGCGCGTGTGTAGGCTTGGGTCATGTGTCTATTGTAAGAAGCAGGGACAATAGCCGGTTCATGCTTCCGTTCATCCCCACTTATTTACACGCCAGCGTCATTTGCGCGCGCCGAAAGCTGCCGTGTCCACACCCGTGAATCCGCAAGACATCCTGCGCGAAGTGTTTGGCTATAGCGCGTTTCGCGGCCCCCAAGAAGCCATCGTCAACCATGTGTGCAACGGTGGCGATGCGCTGGTGCTCATGCCCACGGGTGGCGGCAAATCGCTGTGTTACCAAATTCCGGCCATTGCACGCCAGCGGGCGGGCCATGGCATCACCATCGTAGTGTCACCGCTCATCGCACTCATGCACGACCAAGTGGGCGCGCTGCACGAAGCCGGTGTTGAAGCGGCATTTTTAAATTCCAGCCTCAGCGGCGAAGAAGCCAACGCGGTGGAGCAACGCCTGCGCCGTGGCGAGATCACCCTGCTGTACGCCGCGCCCGAGCGCATCACCACGCCGCGCTTTTTGGCGCAATTAGATGCATTGCACGAGCAAGGCCAGCTCAGCCTGTTTGCGATTGACGAAGCGCATTGCGTCAGTCAGTGGGGCCACGACTTCCGCCCCGAATATCGGGCGCTGACTGTGCTGCACGAGCGCTATGCCGGCGTGCCGCGCATGGCACTCACGGCCACGGCCGATGCGCTGACGCGGGCCGACATCGTGGAGCGCTTGCAACTCGAAGATGCGCAGCAATTCGTCAGCAGCTTTGACCGCCCCAACATCCGCTACACCATCGTTGAAAAGAAAGACGCGTCCACCCAACTGCTGCGCTTTATCCAGCGCGAGCACACGGGCCCAGACTGGCAAGACAGCGGCATCGTCTATTGCCAATCGCGCAAGCGGGTGGAAGAAGTGGCCAAGAATTTGTGCGAGGCGGGCATTGCCGCGTTGCCCTACCACGCGGGCTTGGACGGTGCCATTCGCCAAACGCACCAAAACCGTTTCTTGCGCGAAGACGGTTTGGTGATGGTGGCCACCCTGGCGTTTGGCATGGGCATCGACAAGCCCGATGTGCGCTTTGTGGCGCACTTGGACATGCCCAAAAACATTGAAGGCTATTACCAAGAAACCGGCCGTGGCGGCCGCGATGGCCAAGCTGCGCACGCGTGGATGGCCTACGGCCTCAACGACGTGGTGAACCAGCGCCGCATGATCGACGAAAGCCCAGCGAGCGAAGAATTCAAACAAGCCATGCGCGGCAAACTCGATGCGCTGCTGGCCTTGGCCGAAGCCACCGATTGCCGGCGTGTTCGTTTGCTGGGCTACTTTGACGAAACCTACCAATCGCCCGAAAACGGTGCACCCCGCTACACCTGCGGCAACTGCGACAACTGCCTCAACCCACCCGACATTTGGGACGGCACGGAGGCTGCCCGCATGTTGCTGTCCACCATTTACCGCATCAAGCAACAAAGCGGCATGTCGTTTGGCGCGGGTCACGCGATGGACATCCTGCGCGGCAAGGTGACCGAAAAAGTCACGCAATACAACCACAACCAACTCAGCACCTTTGGCATCGGCGCGCATTTCAGCGAAGTGCAATTGCGCGGCGTGCTACGCCAATTGATTGCCATTGGTGCGTTGGGCGTGGACGCGCAGGCCTTCAACACGCTCTACCTGACCGAGGCATCACGCGGCGTGCTGAAAGGCGAAGTCAGCGTGCGCTTGCGCGCCTCGGTGTCCACCCCTGCGGACCGCAAGGGCGACCGCAAAGCAAAGGGCACCGCCAGCGGAACCACCAAGGCTGCACCGATTGCATTGGACGACGACGGCCAACAACGCTACGAGGCCCTCAAGGCTTGGCGCGGCGAAGTGGCACGCGCGCACAACCTACCCGCGTATGTGATTTTTCACGATGCCACCTTGGCCGCCATTGCCCAAGCCGCACCACACGACTTGGAAAGCCTGCAAGGCATTGCCGGCATTGGCGCTAAAAAGCTCGAAGCCTACGGCGAAGAAGTGCTGCGCGTGGTGGCTTAAAGCAGCGTCTGACTTCGCTCAAGACGCATCCACCAAACGCGTTTGCCCGTTGTACCGCCCCGCTTGCACGGGGATCAAATACCGGTTCGAGTACGCCAGCATGCGCATCAAACCTGGAGTTCGCATGCGCATGATGTCTTGCTCGCAGCCTTTGAACGCCACTTGAACCGAGGCCAATCGGGCCGCTTCGCGATCGCTGGACAAGTGGCCAATGAAGAAGTTTTCAGTCTGGGCCAGCAAGTCCTCATTCACCGTGGATGGCGACTGCGTGGAGTAAACAATGCCAATATTGAACTTCGCGCCCTCTTTGGCAAAACGCGAATACACGTCGATCACGTTGGACGCACTGGACGGAAAAATCATGTGCGCCTCTTCGAAATAGATTTGCACATACCGATCGTTCAAGGCGTTGTTCACAAACTTTTGCTCTTGCGCATGAAACACCGCCACCGACAAGGTTTTGGCAAAGTAACGAATGATCTTTTCATTCGCTCCGCCCAAGTCCACGATCACCGTTTTGCCCACATGCAGTGCCTGCAAGATTTCGTCGGTGAACCCGTCGGCCATCGGCGCATGAAACGGCATACAAGGACGCAACACAAACGGGCCATCTGAGGTGTTGGGCGACAAGAACCTCGCCATGATCATTTCGTCCAACTCAAACAAGAACACGCCATTACGCATCAGGCATGGGTCGTTGCCATACGAAAGAGCGAACTTGGCGATCACGCGCATTTCGGCGCACATGTCCACAAACGACTTCGGGGGAGCAGGTGCCGGTTGGCCATTGATCGCTTGATAGGCCGCCAAACGCAAAGCTTGCGGGAAGCAAGGGTTGAGCAAACTTTTGAAACCCGTCTGGTTCAAGATTTGCAGCAAGCGCGACTCGTCGTGGTCGAAGCCCGCCTCATGCAAGATTGTCCAAAACAACATGATCTTGCGCAGCACACGCAGCGCCAAGTCTTCGCTCATGCGCGGGTCGCGCACCAACTCGGGCAAACGACAGTTCAGCAAAGTACGCACATAGTCGGTGGCCACCGTCGACTCTGGCAACAACTCGCGCATGATCTCAAGCGCTTTGTCCGTCTGCTCAAAGAAGTTAAAGCGCAGCAACTTACCGTCGGCATTGCCACCTCGGTCCGTCAAGAAATACACCCCACTGCGGTCACGGTACGACGACGCGATGGAGCCCCCATCTTGCGGGTTGTCGTTGGCGTATTCACCATTCACATCAAAAATCAACTGGCCCACCGAATGGTCGTGAACCGTGATGTCCAACATGCCCTGCACCAACAACTTCACCACGTTACTTTTACCCAAGCGGGTTTTGCCAAACATGGCTGTGCGTTTGCCGCGCACATCGCCCATGGACAGATAAATCGGCTGCGGCTGTTGTGTGTGCACATGGGTCTCGCTCTCTCGCAGCACACCGAGGTTGATGCGCTGACCGCTTGGCACCGTGCCATTCAAAATGATGGCGAGCATCAGCTGACACGGCATGAACGCGCAGTAACGACTGGCATGGCCAAGACGTCCTGAATCGCCAGAAAAACGAAAGCCATTGGCGCCCGTCGCATCCAACAACAAAGTGCCCAACACCTCAAACGACAACACGCTCAAACTGAGTGCGTCGCAACCCGGCGTGGCGGCCACCAACCGATGGCAGTGGCGCAAGGGGGGCTCGCTCAATTCAAGCGTCGACTTCACATCACGCAAACGCAACACGGTGAACTCGGCGCGACTGACATCTTCTGTGTGAGGCGCTTGCAGCGCCTCCTGAAACGGCGTGCCTGCATGCGTGTGACGCACCATCACCACAAAACTGCCACGCGTCAACCCTTGCGTATCGGGCTGTGCATGTAGGTTGGCCAGCACTTCCACGTGGTCGTAATGCGCGCTAATGACGGGGCCCAAATAATTTGAAGGCCCGAATGAAACGTGATTGATCATGGGTTGATGCGGTAAAACCGGATAGTAAAGTAGGCAAATTCGGCATTAAAGATTTGGGAAAGAAGACCGGCGCCCGAATAAAACATGAATTTGTAATAGCCATAACCGTCCACCTCAAACCCGTAATTCGCCCGCATCACGCCAATTGGGCCGTTCGGTTCATCCACAACACGAACCAACACAGGATGCCATTCGTCTTTTTTCAGCGAGGTGATGAGCTCAACGGGGCCACCATTGCTGTATGAATAGCCTACAGAGCACCCCGACTTCGGACAGTGGGTGAGGCTAAGCGACATGTATTCACCTTTGTTTTTATTCAGCACAAACTCGTAGTATTCGAGGCCATTCACCGTCCCCTTTGCGCCTAAGGCGGCCCACTTGCCGGACTTGCACATCAAAATTGTGTCGTTGCCATACGACACGTTTTCTTTGCTCCCATTACAAGCATCGCCTTCAACCCGGTCTCCCAACTTCAGGACTTGGGCGTTGACGACGTTGGCCTTCACAGTTTGCACATCCACCGACTGAGCTGTCAGCTTGCCCACATCTGAAATGCTGTTATTGGCAAAGCTCCAATCTGCGGTCGGTGGGTTGCTGCCATCTACGCGCGCGTGGTTGTTGGCGTAGGACGCACCGTAGCCATTGCGCACGGCCACAATGCCCGCCATCCCCACGTTGGTGGCGCTGCGCACAGGGTTAGGAATTTCAAAGTTCGCCCCCTTCAACTCCCCGCCTTTGGTGATGTTGGACATGGCCGCATCCGCACCAATTTCACGCCACGCAGCGTTGATGCGGTTGGCATAGCCCACGTTTGCCGAGCTGCTGAATGTGTAAGGCTGGGTGTTGAACACCACGCTGGTCAAACTGGTGGTGGTCTGTGGGTCGCAACCACCCGCACCGGGAAGCTGTGATGCAATCACCGAGCCAGGGTTGGCGGAATGCGTCGCCAAGCACACGCGGTCGATGTTGATGAACAAACGCCCTACCGCTTTGGTGGTTGATGCTGCGCCTGTGCTGGCATTGGCCTCGGCCACCACCAAGTCCATGGGCAGCGACGGCACGCCAACGGCCGCACCAGCTTTGTCGGAAGGCAAGTAACCTGCGGCAACCAATTCAGCGACGGTGGGTTGCATGCCATTGACCATGCTCACCGTGCTGGAAATCTGCAAACCACAAGCCACCGGCGTGAACGATCCCGATGTTCCGATCTTGAAGGTGGTGGTGCTGCAAGCCACAGGCAGTTTCTCCAGCGCCGCATAGTGGGTCACCATGTAGTTACCCACTGCGCTGTTGATGGCGGCGTATTGCTGACCGACCGCGCGGCCTTGCTCACCCTTCACAGCCAAGTTTTGCAAGTACAGCCCATAGGTCACCATGCCCGTAAAAATAGCCATGGCGATCATGACCTCGATCAAGATGAAGCCCTGTGTGCGGCGAAATGAGGGAATGCGTGTTGCGGTCATGTGGGTCTGATGGCGCTTTGAATTTCCATGGTGGTTTGCATGAAACCGAGCATCATGCCGCCCAGAATCAGGCCACCCATCACCAGCATGGTGGTGTTCACCTTGCTCGATGCGTCCTCCACGTTGCGCACGATTTTGTCAATCGAGCCCACGCCAATCTTCACAAAGGCGGTCACGGGATCGCGGCGCTTGGCGGCGTCTTCAATGCGGTCTTCGATCATTTGGGTTAACAACCCTGTGCGAAATGCGGTGCCAAACTTGGCCGCACTCTGATCGGAAAGACCACGCAAAATTTCTTTCAAATGCCAGCGCAACCAAGGGCTGCTGTATTTCATGGCGCGCTCAATGGCTGAGCGCAAGGACACCCCCGACTTGAGCAACACCGAGAGTGACACGATCAACATCGAACCCGTGTAGACGCGGTACATGCCGTAAGGCATGAAACGGTCCAAGCGTCGGCGCACCGGCCCTTGCCAACGCGGCAGTGAGTAGGCGAACGCCGTCGCCAAACTGAGGAACGCCAAGAAGGTGCAGATGCCGTAATGCAAGAGGTACTGCGACACGCCATACAACACACGCCCCATGAACGGCCACAAAGCAGGGTCAAACAACTGGGCCACGATGGGCACGGTAAACAAAGCAAAGCCCACCAACATCATGGAAAAAACCACCAGCAACATCACGGGATACACCACGGCCTTACGCGCAGCGGCTTGCATCATGTCGATTTTCTGAACGGTTTCAGCCAAGAAAAACAAACCCTTGGCCAACTCGGCATCACCGCCGCGTTGGATCGCATCCAGCAAGATCAACTCGGTGGGCGACACAATGGGAATCAAAGCGTCCGACAGCGAACCTACCTCCGTGGCCTGCAGCATCTCCAAGTACATCAAGGCGTCGCCACGGTTACGCCTGCGGGCACGGGCTTCGTAGTCTTTCAGCGTTGAAAACAACGGCACTTTGTCGGTCAGCGACGACGCCAAGTCGTAATAAAACTCAGCGCGGCGCGCGCGCAAAGCATGGCGCGCGCTGCGCAACAAGATCGCATCTGTCCACGAATTCAACATGCTGGGTTACACCTTGGGCGCAAACAACTTGGGCAAGCCGAAGTTCATCTCAAAGTAATACGGGTCAATCAAGCCCCGCGACATGTCGTAGAGCGCATGGCCCCACGCCTCTTTGCCCGTCATGTCAGACTCGTTGAATTTGGCCGTTCGCTTGGCGCGCCATGCTTTGCGGGCTTCGATGCCTTTGCCGTCTTTGAGCAGCAAGAACATCTCTTCATCCGGCAAGATCACTTCTGCGCTCACCTTCACGCCTTTCACACCCGCATGCTTGCTGTTGGAATAGTCGATATTGGGCTTCAGGCATTCCTCGCACCCACAATCGCTCGCACAATAAATATCGCGCACATCCAAGCCAAAAATCGTTTGATACGGAATCAACGCAGCAGGCGACATCACATCCATGGCACGCACCTTGCACGCGGGGCAGTTGATGGGCGTCAGCACTTGGTAGACCAAGGCTGACAAAAACTCAGGGTTGCACACGTTGTCGCGCAACAACCCCAGCGACTTGGAAGTCAGGCGGTCCACGACACCCAAGGCAGACGTGGCGTGCACCGTGGTCAAAATTTTGTGGCCCGTTTGAATCGCTCCTAAGGCCATCTCGGCTGAGAACGCATCGCGGATCTCGCCAAACATGCCCACGTCGGGGTCCATCCGCAAGAACGCCATCATGGCGCCCTTGAACGGGTTGGCCGACTCATCGCCATTCACGCTGCGCTGAATGGACAGGTGCGATACGCCATTGACGTGGTACTCCACCGGATCTTCGATGGACACAATTTTTCGGTTTCCTTCTTGGGCCAGCTGCGTGAGCAAGGTGTTCAAGGTGGTGGTCTTGCCCGAGCCCGTGATGCCCGCAATGAAGATGCCGCCCCACGAGCTGCCCACCGCTGTTTGCAAGGCATCAATTTGTGACGGGGTATAGCCCAAGGTGTCCAAACTCAGCTTCTTTTTGCTGTCTTTGTTGGTGCGCAAAATCCGCATGATCACATCCATGCCCGACACTGCCGGATGGCTCTGAAAGCGCAGGTTCACCGTCTCCGAGCCCAACACAAAAGGGATCATGGCTTGCTGCGCCAGCGCTTGGTTGAACACGCCTTCCGAACGCGAACGCTCTTCGGCAATGATGTTGTAGACCGCCGAAATACCGTCCAGCGCAATTTGGTGCGGCACCGCAGTCAGCACACGCATCAAGCCGTCCAACCGCACGCGCACCATGGCGCGGTTACCACGCAGCTCGAAATGCAAATCGGTCGCGCCTAAGTTGATGCAACTGGCCAGCACATCGCGAAACCAACCAATGGGCTGCGACTCCTTGACGATGTCGCTGAGCACTTCGGCGTCTTCCTCCATTTGTCGCGCTGTTTCTTTGCTGATACGCCCCACGTCGCGCAAGAGCACGTTCATCACTTCTTCACTGCAGGTGGCGTGGCCACGTGGCGAGTAGCCTCGGGCTTTCAAACGCTCGCGCAACGCAAACCACGCCACCTTGTTTTGCTCTTCAGGCGTGCACAACAAAAAGTAGCCTTTGTCTTGCAAGCCCAGCGCCACCAAAGTGCGCTCTTTGTCTTTGGGCACGGTGGTGATCGCCTCGTGCCCGTGCGTCAGCAAATGACTGAACGAAGGCACATCCTTGAAGTTGCTGATGAATTGCCCCGTCACACTGATCGGGGTGATGATGCTGGCGATACTCATGGTTGCATCGCTGGGCGCATTAATTCAGGAGGCAGCGGTGGTCGAGCGCCTAGCGCATGAGCACCAGAAACAGCCCCAGCAACAGGCGCAGCCAGCAGTACAGGTGCGTCAAAGTAGCCCTGCATTTGCGCGTGTGATCCAGGCGGGAAGGCTTGCACCACTTGGGTCTTCTCACGCATGCGCTGGCCGTTGGGTAGATACGCGAAATCAGCTGAATGCGCGCTCAAACGCACCAACATCCAAGGACCTGCGCGCAGTTGGTTTCTCATCACAGACAAGGGATACACCTTGCCTTCATAGACCACCTCGACCGACAAGTCTCGGTCTAGGCCGGTGATGCTCCACACCTTGGGTTGCGTCACCTCTGTGCGGACAGGCTTGGGCAAGGCGATGGGCTCGTTGTTCCCACGATGGGATGGACGCAAGCCCAATTCACCCGACTTGCTGGCTCGGGCGATTTCAATGGCTTGTTCGAGGGTGCTGCCGGTCATTTGGGCGTGGGCGGCAGTTGCACACACCGTGCCTAGCAACCAAATGGCGAGGCATTTATTTAGCTTTGGCATAGTAGCTTCCTTCCATCTTGTAGCGGAATTCGCGCGCGTCACTGAGGGCAACCTTCAAGTTCTCGGGCACAACATAGTCGGGCATCGGCAGTTCGGGCAGACTCCAAATGTCGTGGTCAATACTCCAAGCGCCTTTGACGATGGGGCGCATCAATTCGAGCGCACTGCCTTGCCCGCCAAACAAACTTGATTTACCCAAATTCACATTCAAATTTTTCAGCAGCGAGAGGTCTTGCAACTGACTGCCCCACAGCTTTTGCACGTCTTTTTCAACAGGCAAGGCTTTGTGGTCGATGACATGTTTGGCATCTGGCGCAAACAGCTCGCTGAGCTTGTGCTGCGTATGCACTTCAGCTCTGACCAGGTCACCTTCGAGTTTCAGGCTGGTTAAAGCTTTCAATTCGGCTGGCAATGCGGCCTCAAAGCTTTGGAAGGTGCCCGACGAACGCGACCAAACGACGTCGCACACCCGCTGTTTGCATTCGAGGGTTTTAAACGTCCAGCCCCCCACGTTCAAAGGCAGTTTGGCAAAAAACTGACCCCAAACCTTCAGGTTACGCCCACCTGGTTCGCCTGTGGTTTTGAGGGCGACGGCCAAAGTTTGCTCATACAGCAAGTTCGGGTTTTGTGCCGTTGCCGCCATGGCTGCTTCTTGCGCTTGGCGCATATCGAGGTACTGCTGAAACCCGTACAAACCGGCTGCGACGCAGAGTGCCCCAACCGACCCCATCACCATGCGCAACTTGACGTTGGGAATGCGCTTGAGCTTGGACTTGGCATCGGCCTTGTAAGCCACCTTGTGCAGCTCTAGGGGTTCAATTCCTGCCAGCCAGTTCACATTACCGTAGCTGTGCACCAGTTGTGAGGTGTTGATGTCGTTGAACTCTTGAATGAGTTGCTGAATCTCTTCTTGCGTCCCTATGACGTCGTAGCCAGGAATCGGGGCGTACTCCATCAAGCAGACCAAGCCGCACTGCTCGCCACTTTGAAACACAAACAACTCAGTGCCGCCCGCCGAAAAATGCTGCGCGAACACCAACGCTGCGGCGTGGGTATTTTTAGCGTCTTTGGGCAATCCACCAAACAGCCCCACCGTGCTCTCGTACTCGTTGAGCGCGTGGTGGGTGTAGCCCTCGTTGAAGGCGGTGTTCAGGATTTTTTTCCAACCCGCCCCTTCGCTGGCGGGCGTCCACATCCCGCCGAACACCAAATGCTTGCCATTCACCAACATCGTCGTGCTCACTGAAGACGCGGCGTGATCAAGATCACGGTGCTCTGCTTGCTGCTTTTGCCACGGCGACTGCCGGGCACCACGCCACGCACCATGTCGTTTTCGTCGCGCAGGTTGGTTTCCCGCTCAAAGCCCGACATCACCATCGTGTCACCCGAGGCCACATTGATGCGCTGCATGGTGCTGTAGCTGTCTACGCTGGGTAACTGAATGCGGTTGAGGGTCGCGCCCGAGCCGCTGGAGAAGTCTTTCAATTCACGCAAGGCGCTGACTTGCAACGTGCTTTCAATCAGCACGCGGTTGGAGTCCATGATGACGGGCATCAACACCATGCTGAACCCGGTGCTGACGGTGCCTGGCGTCAAGGTGGCACCTGTTGCCGCACCAGTCACAGCATTGCTGGCTCCCGCTGTGACTTGCGCCAGATACGACTCGCTGCTTTGCACGCCCAACGGCACGGGTTGGCGGTTGGTGGTGGCTACCACGGTGGAGTAAGTCGAGGTGACGCGGCCGTATTGCTCCAGCGCATTCACCAAGGCCTTGACCGAGCCACCGTCGTTACGCGAAATCGCGGCGCCGACAGACCCACCCGTGGACCCGCTGAACACACCGACTGAGCCAGGCGCGTTCAAACTCAACGCGCCCCCTAAGCCTCGGCTCACCACGCTCCAGTCGATGCCGGAAGCGTGTTCTTGCTTCAAGTCAATTTGCAGCACTTCGACATCGAGCACGATTTGGCGCAGCATGGTGTCGTTTTGTTTGTCGAGAAACTTGGCCACGGTGTTCACGTTGTGCAAAGCGTCGGTGACGGTGACCGTGCCGTTTTTGGAGTCGACCTGAATGCGGCCGCGTGGGGACACCAAGTTTTTCAACGTGGCTTCCAACATGGGCCACACATCGCTTTCAGCAGCGGCTGTGGCAGTCATGCCACCACCCATGCTGACAGCGCCCGATGTTTTCAAACCACCGGCCAAAGCTTTGACCGGCACAGAGCGCGTGACCACACGCGAGAACGTGATGCGCCCTTGCTGATGCTGCCACTGCAAACCTGCGCGGATGGCGATGTAGTCCAACAATCCTGTGACGGTGCCGCTGTAGTTCAGCTCAAACGTGTTGCTCAGTTCTTTGTCTGTGAACGCCGGCTGATTGGCCCCCGCGTCGACGGCTCGCTGTTTGATGTCATGGTTATCTTGCATCGCTTTGCTGGTAACGCCAGCGCCTGCACCCTGATTCAGCCCCGTTTGCAAGCCGCCATGACCGACGCCGATCGGCAGACCAGCCTGCATCACACCGCCAGGCGTGGCTGCACCGGTCGCCTGTCCCGGCGCAAACAGCGCCGCATCGAGCAAAGCATCGGGGGTTAGCACCACGGGAATGTCGATCAAGCGCTGCACCATCTCGCCCACGCTGCTCAGGCTGTGACGGCCGGGTACGCGCATGGTCACTCTGCCCAAATGGGCGGGCAATGGGTCAATGCGCTCGTAGGGCACCGAACGGGTGGTGAAACGCGGCAGGCTTTCTTCGACCAAATAAGGGCTGGCCAGTTGTTTTTTGCGCATCAGCGTTTGGGCCACTTCGCCCCGCGTTTGAATCTCCATTTGTTCTTTGGAGATTTTTTGGTGCAGCTCTTGGGCACAGCCCGTCAACAGGGTGAGGCACAAGGCAGCGCAAAGCTTATTGAACGCCAGCATCTTGGTACCTTGAAATGCGCAGGGTCAATGTCGTGCGGTTGGCCTTGGCTTGCAGCGGGTAGTCGGTACTGCCCAGCGATTGCATGACCGTGCCCACCGCCTTCAAAAATTCGCCTTCCAAGTGCAGGTTGGACTCGATGACAAAGTCGCGCTCGGCTTCCCACACCAGTTGCCAACCTGCGAGCTGGGCCCAGCGCTCTAAGGCGTGGGACAAACGTTTTTCTGATTGCTCAATGCTCCACACCTGACGCGCACCGACGCGGGTGGTGTTGTTATGCGTGTTGGCTTCGAGCATCACGGGTTTGGCTGCATGAGTGGCTGCCACGCCTTGTTGCTGGGTGGTGAGACCAGGGTCCAAACTCAAGACGGCACGCGGGGAGCGAATCCACTCGACGTCGAGGGCCACACGCGTTGCAGAAATTGAGTGGTCTTGAGTTTGGGCACTGGCAGCTGCGGCGAAGGCGCACAGCGCAAAGCAGCACCAACGGTTGGATTGAGACATGCTGGAGACTTTTGTTTTTTGCTTTCTGACACCCCAACTACACGCCGTTTCACGCAACCTTGAATGAAAACATGAACGGCGTTGTAGAAAGGATGATTCAGAAAACGGTTGAATTACAGGGTGTACGTCAACCAAAGGTTTTTCTTGGCGTTGGTCGCCGATGCGCAAGCTGTTGCTAAGTTAGCACTCGTTGCTTTAGCGCCTACAGCCTTGATATTGGTTACTGCAGTCGTTGGCTTGAGCGTGTCTGCGAGATAGGTGGTGGCTTCATCCGTTCCCACGGTCAGGGCGGCATTGCTCAGTGCGGCTCCAAGAGCAACACATGCATTGGTCGACAAGTTTGTAATACCCATGTTGTATGTCGTTGCAGTCGCTGACGTTTTTCCGAGGAGATAAAAACCTCCAAATGGGTTCTTGATCGTGGTGACGACCGGTGTTCCGCCCTTTGAGACGATGCTCTCAGGCCAGATTCCCAAAGTCGCCGCAGTACCGGCTGTATCAAGAAAGCTGGATTCAGACAACATCGTGGTGAACTTGTTGACATTCGCTGTTGCCAAGGTCACTTGCTGACTTGTTGTGTCAGCGTTGTTGTTTTCCAAGATTTTTTGCACGCCAAACAAGGCGCTCATGATCAAGACCGAAATGATGGCGACGGAGATCGACAGTTCGATCAAGGTGTAACCCGCTTGCTTGCCGAGTGATTTGATTGGGTGATTCATCTTCATTTTGTTACCTTTGTTTCAATTAGTAGTACATCAAATGATGCGTTGTGAACTATACAACCAAAAATACTATTTAGTACTACTTTTCAACAAAATTAACAAAAAGTTTTTATTTAATGATTCATGTTTGTTGTTTTTTTAAACCATCCAAGCCCTTGTGACGTCAAAACCTTGGGTGTTGAGCCCCAAGATCACCAAGGCTGCCAGCACCAAAGAAGGTCCAAAGGGCATGCGTTGTTCGGCAGTGCCACGCCCCGAGAGGCGCATCGCCACGGCCACCAGCACGGCCGACACACTGGCGCCCAGCACAAGCAAGGGAAGCGCCCCAACGCCTAACCAAGCACCCAAAGCTGCAAATAACTTGAAGTCACCGGCGCCCATACCCGGTTGGCCACGGACCCTTTCAAAGAGCTTGGCCACCAGCCACAAGCTCATGTAGCCCGCAATGGCACCCCAAAAAGCGGGAAAAAAGGGCTGCGCCGTCCAACCGAGGGCGGCGACGATCAACCCCGCCCACAACAAAGGCTGAGTGAGTTGGTCAGGCAACAGCTGGGTGTCGGCGTCAATGAAGGCCAACGCGATGAGGGTGGTGACAAAGCAGGCCCACAACACGGCCGCGCCACTTGGCCCCCAATGCGCCGCACACAAACCCCAAGCGGCCATGACGGCCAACTCCACCACGGGGTAGCGCCAAGACACCGAGTGCTGGCAATGGGCACAGCGGCCACGCAACACCAAAAAGCTCAAAACCGGCACCAAATCGCGGGCGCGCAGGGTGGTGCCGCAGTGCGGGCATTGCGAGCGCGTTTGCCAACTCATGAGTGGCGAGGCTTCTTCGTGGGGGACTGTCACTTCTAGATAGGCAGCGCAGTCGGCTCGCCATTCCCGCTGCAACTGCCTGGGCAGGCGGTAGATGACCACATTCAAGAAGCTGCCCAATTGAAGGCCCAAGATGGCCAAGGCGAAGATCAGAAAGTTATCCATACAAGTAAAAATCCTCAGGTTTCATATTTCAGTTAATTTTGACATTAAAAACTACATTGTCGTGATAAAGTACTACTAAATAAACGAATTTGGATTCAATCATGACTGTTAAATGGTTACTCGCTTTGATTTTTTTGGTTTTGACACGCGCCACTTGGGCCACCAACGCACCGTCGTGCTTGCAGTCGGCGGCGGAGTTTCACGGTGTGAACCCGCATTTGCTGCTGGCGGTGCTGCAAGTGGAATCTGGGCTCAACCCACGCGCGGTGGGCAAAAACACAAATGGCACGGTGGACTTGGGCATTGGCCAGATCAACTCCATGCATTTGCCAGAGTTGCAACGCTACGGCGTGACCGAAAAGCATTTGCTTGACGCGTGCAAAGGTGCTTATGTATCGGCGTGGTTTTTGAAGCGCGGGCTCGAGCGCCACGGCTACACCTGGTTTGGTGCCGCCGCCTACCATTCCGTGACGCCGGTGCACAACACGCGCTACCAAGGTTTGCTCAAAAATCAGCTGGCGCGCCAAGGCATTTCCCTCAACCCGGCACTGACCGTATCCACCATGACACTGGCGAGCATGAATTAGCTTAAAATTTCGCCAGTTAATTTTTTGAGGAACTGAACATGTCCAATCCGCACAACACCCCCCACACCGGCGAACAAGACGTGGTGGAATCCCTCGTGCCACTCATGCCCATCGTGTTGCCTGCGGCTGGCGCGGTGCTGATTTTCTTGTTGGCGTTCATCGCCGTGTTCATGGCCTAAGCCATCACGATGCGCACCGATTTGTGACGCGTCGCCCCAAAAAAGCGCCTGCCCAGGCGCTTTTTTGTTACCTTTTTGATGCATTACCCATATTTATGCCCCTTTGAAAGGCTGTGTAAGGGGTACGATTCTTAAAATAGCCGACCCGTGTCACACCACGGCAATGCATTGAGGTCAGCGCCTCGCGCCAACGCAGCTGGGCTCTGATCTCAATTTTTTGACTTAGGAGTTTGAGATGAACGTGAATGCACCCGCATATGTGAAGAACCCCAAGCTGGTCGCTTGGGTGGCTGAGATGGCCGCCCTGTGCAAACCAGACACCGTCTACTGGTGTGACGGCAGCCAAGAAGAGTACGACCGCCTCTGCCAGCAATTGGTCGACGCCGGCACCTTCACCAAACTGAACGCGGCCAAGCGCCCCAATTCGTTCTTAGCCTGCTCTGACCCCACCGACGTGGCCCGCGTGGAAGACCGCACCTACATCTGTTCAGAGAAAAAAGAAAACGCCGGCCCCACCAACAACTGGATGGCCCCCGCCGAGATGCGCGCCACCTTGAACCCTTTGTTCGACGGCTGTATGAAAGGCCGCACCATGTATGTGGTGCCCTTCAGCATGGGCCCCATGGGCTCGCACATTGCGCACGTCGGCATTGAGTTGTCAGACAGCGCTTATGTGGCGGTGAATCAACGCATCATGACCCGCATGGGCAAAGCCGTGTACGACGTGATCGGCACCGACGGCGCGTTTGTGCCTTGCGTGCACACCGTGGGCGCACCTTTGGCCGCTGGCCAAGCCGACGTGAAGTGGCCTTGCAACAAAACCAAGTACATCGTGCACTACCCCGAGACCCGCGAAATCTGGTCTTACGGCTCGGGCTACGGCGGCAACGCGTTGTTGGGCAAGAAGTGCTTTGCCTTGCGCATTGCGTCAAACATGGGTAACGACCAAGGTTGGTTGGCCGAGCACATGCTCATTTTGGGCGTGACCAACCCTCAAGGTAAGAAGTACCACGTCGCGGCCGCGTTCCCCAGCGCTTGCGGCAAAACCAACTTCTCGATGTTGGTGCCGCCCGAAGGCTTTGACGGCTGGAAAGTCACCACCATCGGTGACGACATCGCTTGGATCAAGCCCAACGCAGACGGCAAGTTGTACGCCATCAACCCAGAAGCGGGTTACTTTGGCGTGGCCCCCGGCACCAACTTCCACACCAACCCCAACTGCATGGCCAGCTTGGACAAGAACGTCATCTTCACCAACGTCGCGCTGACCGACGACGGTGACGTGTGGTGGGAAGGTATGGAAAAAGACACCGGCTCAATGCCCGACCACTTGATCGACTGGCAAGGCAAGGACTGGACACCCACCATTGCCAAAGAAACCGGCGCCAAAGCCGCCCACCCCAACGCCCGCTTCACCGTGGCTGCCACCAACAACCCCGCGCTGGACAGCCAGTGGGACGACGCCAACGGCGTGGCCATTGACGCCTTCATCTTCGGCGGCCGTCGCTCCACCACCGTGCCTTTGGTGACCGAAGCACGCAGCTGGACCGAAGGCGTTTACATGGCCGCAACCATGGGCTCTGAAACCACCGCTGCGGCCGCTGGCCAACAAGGCGTGGTGCGCCGCGACCCGTTCGCCATGTTGCCCTTCATCGGCTACAACATGAGCGACTACTTCCAACACTGGCTCAACATGGGCGAGAAGTTAGAAGCCGCCAAAGCCAAGCTGCCCTCGATCTACTGCGTGAACTGGTTCCGCAAAGGTGACGACGGCAAGTTTGTGTGGCCTGGCTACGGCGAGAACATGCGCGTCTTGAAATGGATGATTGATCGTCTTGAAGACCAGGCCCAAGGCGCTGAAAACGTGTTCGGCGTGAGCCCCACGTACGAAGAAATCAACTGGACCGGCTTGAACTTCACAGCAGACCAATTCAAGACCGTCACCAACATCGACAAAGCGGCGTGGGTGGAGGAGTTGAAGCTGCACGAAGAGTTGTTCACCCAACTGGCTTACCACCTGCCCGTTGAGATGACCGCCACCAAAGTGGCTTTGGCTGCGCGTCTCGAAGCGTAATTGGCCCCAGCAGCACTTGGCTTACGCTGGGTGCTGCACGCGAAGACTCAAGATATGAAATCCCCCGCAAGCTGCAAAGCTTGCGGGGGATTTTTATATTTGCACCCGCGTGCCCAGTTCAACCACCGAGTTGTCGGGCAAGTGGAAGAACTCCACCACACCCCCTGAGTTGCGCGTCATGGCGGCGAACAGTTTTTCTCGCCACTGCGACATGCCACCTCCTGGTGTTGAAACCACCGTTTCTCGGCTCAAAAAGTAAGAGGTTTCAAACACAGGAATCTCAAGGCCATGCGCTTGGCAATGGGTCAAGGCTTTGGGCACATCAGGCGTGTTCATGAAGCCGAACTTGATCCAGACTTGCCAGAAGTGTTCGCTCAAACGCTCCACGCGGACGCGTTGTTTGTCGGACACCCAAGGCACGTTATCGAACTCCACCGTCAAGATGATGTTTTTCTCGTGCAGCACTTGGTTGTGCTTCATGTTGTGCAGCAAGGCTTGGGGCACAGTTTCGGGGTTGGCCACCGCATAAATGGCGGTGCGCTTGGCCAAGTGTGAACCACCCGAGTCGATGTGTTGGATGAAGGAGCCCAAGTCCAAGCCATCGCGACGGATGGTGTCCACCACCAACTCACGGCCACGCGACCAGGTAGTCATCACCATGTAAAGCGTCAAACCCATAGCGATCGGCAACCAGCCGCCGTCAAAGAATTTGATGATGCAACCGGCAAATAAGAAGCCATCGATGGTTAAGAAAAACAGCGTAGCGGCCACCGCCAAAGGGGTGCGAACCTTCCAAGCGTCGTGCACCACAAAAAAGGTCATCACGGTCGTGATTACCATGGTCAAGGTCACCGCAATGCCGTACGCGCCGGCCAGTGCCGATGAGCTTTTGAAAGTCAACACCGCGATCAACACACCGGCCAGCAAAATCCAATTGACGCTAGGCATGTAGATTTGCCCCACCTCTTGTTCCGAGGTGTACTTGATGTCCATGCGCGGCAAGAAGCCCAACAAAATGGCTTGCTTGGTCATGGAATAGGCGCCCGAAATCACCGCTTGCGAGGCAATGATGGCCGCCATCGTGGCCAACACCACGGCGGCGATCATCCATTCGTCGGGGAACATGCGAAAGAAAGGGTTTTCAATTGCGCTGGCATCACGCATCAGCAAGGCGCCTTGGCCCATGTAGTGCAAAGCCAAGCTGGGCATGACCAAGCCCATCCACGCCATTTGAATCGGCTTGCGGCCAAAGTGGCCCATGTCGGCATACAAGGCCTCTGCACCTGTCAATGCCAACACAATCGCGCCCACCGCAGCCAGCACAAGGGGGCCACGGTCGATCAAGAAGTTCATGCCGCGCAGTGGGTTCAAAGCCGACAAGATGTCGGGTGTTTGCACAATTTGCATCACGCCGGTCGCACCCAACACCACAAACCAAAGCACGATGATGGGGCCAAAAAATTTACCCACTAAGTGGGTGCCCCAACGCTGCATGAAAAACAACATCACCAGCACCACCAGTGCAGCAGGCACCACGAAAGGCTCTAGGCTAGGGGCAATGACTTGCAAACCCTCCATGGCACCTAACACCGAAATGGCTGGGGTGATGACGCTGTCGCCATAAAACAAGGTAGCGCCAAACAAGCCCAGCATGAGCAGAAAATGACGCAACTTCGGGTTGTGCTTCACGGCATTGGCCGCCAATGCCGTCAGCGCCAACGCCCCACCTTCGCCACGGTTGTCGGCACGCAGAATCAAAATCACATATTTCAAGGTGACGATGAGCATGAGCGCCCAAAAGATAGCGGAGACCGCCCCAATCAAGTTTTCTGGTGTGAGCGCCACGCCCGTGGCGGGCAAGAACACTTCTTTGACCGTGTACAACGGGCTGGTCCCGATATCTCCGTACACCACACCAATGGCGCCCAAGGTCAACGCGGCGGTTGACTGGCGTTTGATGTGCGCCGAGGGATTGTCTAAATCTATGGCCGACATAAAGCACTCCTGTTTAAGTGCCTCAAGGCTGCCAGCAAGCGTGTTAGGAAGGCATAAGTGTCAGGCGATAGCCCACACCCGGTTCGTTCAACAGCACGACGGGCTCGGTCGGGTTGGCTTCGAGTTTGGCGCGCAACTGGCCCATATACAGACGCAAATAATGGGTTTGGTCCACATGCTCAGGGCCCCACACATCCACCAGCAATTGGCGGTGCGTCACCACCTGACCCGCTTGACGCACCAAGCGCGCCAACAACTTGAACTCGGTGGGCGTCAGATGCACGGGCTCACCGGCTAAATGCACGGCGTGTTTGGCCAAATCGATCTCTAACGCACCGGCGCGGTAATGCGTTTGCGGCGCCAGCACAACCGTGCCCCGGTGTCGCAACGTGACACGCATGCGCGCCAGCAACTCGCTGATGCTGAAGGGTTTGACCAAGTAATCGTCAGCACCCGCATCGAGTAAGGCGACTTTGTTGGCGTCGTCATGACGCGCTGAGATGATCAGCACGGGCAAGGCGTACTGCGCGCGCACGGTGCGCAACAAGTCGCCACCATCGCCATCGGGCAAACCCAAATCTAAAAGCAACACGTCCAAGGGGCGGTCTGAGGCCATGCTGTGACGCAGCACCGCACTGGCATCGGCGGCGCTACCACTGGCCACGACCTCATAGCCCTCTACGCTCAAGGCATCGCGCAAGGTTTGGCGCAATTCACGGTCATCTTCGACCAACAACACTTTGAGGGCCATACGCTTCAAGCCTCCACGCGCACGTCGGGCTGCTGCACCACGGGCAAGGACAGGCACATCACCGCGCCTTGCGGCTGGTGGTCTTCTACCCAGATCGTGGCGCCATGGACTTTGGCAATCGCCTGACACACAGCCAAGCCTACGCCCATGCCACGGCGCAGCTGTGTGTTGTCCGTGGCATCGGCCTGGGCTGTGTCAGCATGCACGCGCTCAAAGGCCTGAAACACTTTGTCTTTCCAGGCATCCACAATGCCTGTGCCTTGGTCGATCATTCGCACCTCTAGGGCGCTGGCTGTGGCCAGCACTTGAATCTCAATCGGCGTGTGGCTTGGGCTGTACTTGATGGCGTTTTCCATCAAGTTATCAAACAACTGCACCAACAAAATGGCATCGCAGTGAATGAGGGGCAAGCCATCGGGCACCGTCACCACGATCTCACGCTGCGGGTAACGCTGACGGGCTTTGGCCAGCACAGAACTCAAAATTTCTTGCAACGACTCCCAGTCTTTTTGAATCTGCAAAGGTGCTGCATCTAAACGCGCCAGCTGCAAGGTGTTGGTGGTCATGCGGTTGAGGTGCTGCGCTTCATCCAAGATGGTTTGGGCCAAGCCTGCCACTTTGTCGGTGCTCAAGCGCGGGGCTTGGGTGTGAATCACAGAAGCTGCCCCCATGAGGTTGGCCAGCGGCGTGCGGTAGTCATGCGAAATAGAGGTGAGCAAGGTGTTGCGCAGGCTTTGGCTTTGCGCGTCGTCTTTGGCTTGCTGGGCGAGTCGCAGGGTTTGGGCGCGCTCCATTTCTAGGCCCAACACATCACACGCCTGTTGCAGAACATCCCGCTGTAGGGCCGTCAACGGCTTGGGGCCTGCGCCGTGCAAGGCTGCCGCCCCAAACGCACGAACGTGGCCACGCAAGGGCAAAAACACCGTCGACTGATTTTCATGCCGCCCCGTGCCAGGACCCATGGCACCCATCTGTTGAGCGCACGCCCACAAACCTTGCACGTCTTGCGCTTGGGGCTGGCCCACCCACTGGCCGTCCGCCATGGCAGGCGCAGTCACAGCATCTTGAAGGAGCAGCACCGAGACATCGGAGCCGCTGTTTTCAACCAAAACGGATTGCAACAAAACACCTTGTGCCGTTAGCTCGCGGGTTTCGCGCAAGGTTTCGCCCAACACACGCAGTTGCTCGGAGGCGTAGGCATTTTGGCTTTCTAAGGCAGCAGCCATGCGCAAGCGCGCCATCAAATAGCTGACGACCGAACTCACCGCCATCATGGTGACGAGCAGCAGCATGTCTTGGTGCAAATGCACGCTGAAGGTCAAGCGCGGTTCGACAAAAAACCAATTGAACATCAGCACCGACAACGCACTGCAGCCCACAGACACCCACGTCGATAGCCAGACACCCGCCATGGCGCTGGCCAACACCAGCAAAAGCGCCAAGTTTCCCAAATTGAGCACACCGTCCAAACGCCACAACAAGGCCCACGCGCACAACCAAATCACCGTGGCGGGCCAACGGGCTTCAAATTTTGGGGGCGATACGCGGCGGACGATGGGCATGAACAAAGGCTAGCACAGCTGTTTCTATGGCTTTTCTGAGCGTATGCAATCACGCGCAAGGTTTGCAAGACAATCCAAGCTTCACATTTTTCAGGTGCTGGCAGACCATGCCAACACCCGCTTTCAAAGGCCACGCTCGTGAACACCACCCTCATTTCCGCCCTACGCACCGCAGCCCTGCTTTTCAGCATGGCCGCCCTACCCGCCTTCGCTCAGAACGTCATCAAAATTGGCGAAATCAACAGCTACAAAGCCCAGCCTGCCTTCCTCGATCCGTACAAAAAAGGCATGGAATTGGCGGTGGAAGAAATCAACGCCAAGGGCGGCGTGAACGGCAAGCAGCTGCAACTCATCACGCGCGACGACAACGCCTCACCCGGCGACGCCGTACGTGCCGCCGAAGAGCTGCTGAGCCGCGAAAAGGTGGATGTGCTCTCGGGTGCCTTCCTCTCGCACATTGGCTTGGCGCTGGGCGACTTTGCCAAGCAACGCAAAGTGTTCTTCCTCGCGGGCGAGCCGCTGACCGACAAAATGGTCTGGCAAAACGGCAACCGCTACACCTACCGCCTGCGCGCCAGCACCTACATGCAAGTGGCCATGCTGGTGCCGGAAGCGGCCAAGCTCAAGAAAAAACGCTGGGCTGTGGTGTACCCCAACTACGAATACGGCCAATCAGCCGCCGCCACCTTCAAGCAACTGCTGAAGGCCGCGCAACCTGATGTGGAGTTTGTGGGCGAGCAAGCGCCAGCGTTGGGCAAGATCGACGCAGGCTCGGTGACGCAGGCGCTGGCCGATGCCAAACCCGACGCCATCTTCAACGTGTTGTTTGCCACCGACCTGTCCAAGTTTGTGCGCGAAGGCAACACGCGCGGTTTGTTCCAAGGCCGCGAGGTGGTGAGCCTCTTAACCGGTGAGCCCGAGTATTTAGAGCCGCTGAAAGACGAAACGCCCAACGGCTGGATCGTCACCGGCTACCCGTGGTACGGCGTGCAAACGCCGGAGCACAAAGCCTTTTTCTTGGCCTACCACCGCAAGTTCAATGACCATCCCCGTTTGGGCTCGGTCGTGGGTTACAGCATGATTCAGGCTTTGGCCGCAGGCATTGGCAAGGCCAAGAGCACCGAGACTGAGAAGCTGATCACTGCCTTCAGCGGCTTGAGTTTCAGCACGCCGTTTGGCAATGCCACCTTCCGCAAACAAGACAACCAGTCCACCATGGGTGCGTTTTTGGGTCGCACCAAAAACGACAATGGCAAAGGCGTGTTGGTAGACTACCGCTACATCGATGGCGCCACGGTGCAACCCAACGATGACGTTGTGAAGAAACTCCGGCCGACCAACTAAGCGCCGTTCCAACCCCAACACAACGCCCGCCTCTTGCGGGCGTTTTAATTTGAGCCCTCAAACACCCCATGGACATCGCTAGCTTTCTTGTGCAGGCCCTCAACGGGCTGGCCAGCGCGTCGTCTTTGTTCTTAGTGGCAGCAGGCCTGTCGCTGATTTTTGGGGTGTCGCGCATCGTCAACTTTGCACACGGCTCGTTCTTCATGTTGGGTGTTTATGTGGCTTATGCGCTGGTGTCGCACGCCGCGCCAGCAGTCTCTTCAGCGTTGGGCCTTGTGCTTGGCGATGCGGCCAGCCAAACCGCCGCTTACTTTTTACTGTTGCTGTGCGCCGCGCTCGTCACCGGCGCATTGGGTGCGTTGGTCGAAGTGCTGCTGCTGCGCCGCATTTACCAAGCGCCCGAATTGTTTCAGCTGCTCGCGACGTTTGCCTTGGTCTTGGTCATCCAAGACGGCACGCTGTGGGTGTGGGGCGCGGAAGACTTGCTGGGGCCACGCGCACCGGGTCTGAGCGGCGCGGTCGATATCTTGGGCCGTCGCTTCCCCACCTACGATTTGTTGTTGATCGCCATCGGCCCACTGGTGTTGGCCATGCTGTGGTGGACTTTGCAGCGCACGCGATTTGGTGTGCTGGTGCGCGCCGCCACGCAAGACCGCGAGATGTTGGGCGCACTGGGGGTGAACCAGCGCCACTTGTTCACCGCCGTGTTTGCACTGGGCTGCGCGTTGGCAGGCTTGGGCGGTGCACTGCAACTGCCCCGCGAGCCCGCGCACTTGGGGCTGGACATGGCAACCATTGGCGACGCGTTTGTGGTGGTCGTGGTGGGCGGCATGGGGTCCATCCCCGGGGCGTTTGTCGCGGCCCTTTTGATTGCAGAAATCAAAGCGCTGTGCATTGCAGTGGGCACGGTCGACATGTTGGGTGTGTCGTTTGCGTTTTCAAAACTCACACTGGTCGCCGAATTTTTGGTGATGGCGGCGGTGTTGATGGTGCGGCCTTGGGGTTTGTTGGGTAAACCACAAAGCGCGCCTCGTGCCAACACCGAACAAGAGGCGCCGTTTGCTTTGGGCGGCGCTCGCACGCAGCGACTGTGGCTGGTGCTCGGTGCGGCCTTGTTAGCCTTGCCGCTGGTCACTGGTGACGCCTCATACACCTTGGTGCTGGGCATTGACTTGCTGGTGGCTGCCTTGTTTGCCGCCAGCTTGCACTTCATCATGGGGCCGGCGGGCATGCACTCGTTTGGCCACGCGGCTTACTTTGGCGTGGGCGCGTATGCAGCGGCGCTGCTGGTGTTGCGTGCCGGCTTTACCACCGAAGCTGCGTTGCTGTTGGCCCCGTTGGTCAGCGCCTTGGTGGCTGCGCCCATCGCGTGGTTTGCGGTGCGCTTGTCGGGCGTGTACTTGGCCATGCTCACCTTGGCGTTTGCGCAAATTGTGTGGTCCATCTGTTTTCAGTGGGACGACTTCACGGGCGGCAGCAACGGCCTCACCGGCGTGTGGCCCAGTGCATGGTGGCAAGACAAATCTTCTTATTACTGGCTCACCCTCGCGCTGGTGAGCGCCAGCGTGTATGCCTTGCGCCGCGTGCTGATGTCGCCGCTAGGCTACGCGCTGCGCGCCAGCCGCGACTCGGTGGGCCGCGCCGAAGCGATGGGTTTAAACGTGGCGCGTGTGCAGTGGCTAGGCTTTGTGGTGGCCGCTGGTTTTGCGGGATTGGCGGGGGCGTTGTTTGTGTTCTCAAAAGGCAGCATCTCACCCGATGTGTTGGGTGTGAGCAAGTCGGTCGATGGCTTGGTGATGGTGCTCTTGGGCGGCGTGCACACGCTGGTCGGCCCCTTGGTCGGCGCGGTGACCTTCACGGCGCTGCAAGACAGCTTGGCCCGCAGCACCGACTATTGGCGCGCCGTGTTGGGCGGCAGCATGTTGTTGATGGTGCTGGTGTTTCCGCAAGGCATTGCGGGGTCGGTACAAAAGGCCTGGAGACGATATGTTGCTTGAAGTTCGTCACCTGCACAAAGCCTTTGGCGGCAACCAAGCCGTCAACGATGTGTCGTTCAATTTGCAAGCGGGCGAACTGCTCGCGCTCATAGGCCCGAACGGAGCAGGCAAATCTACCACCTTCAATTTGGTCAACGGCCAACTCGCCCCCGACAGCGGCGGCATCACCTTGGACGGCGTGTCGCTGCTGGGGCGCCAACCGCATGACTTGTGGCGCATGGGCGTGAGCCGCACCTTTCAAATCGCACAAACGTTTGGCTCGCTCACCGTGGCCGAGAACGTGCAAATGGCGCTGCTGTCAGCGGACGGCCAATCGCTTTCGCCTTGGCAACGGGCCACGCGCTATCGGCGCGACGAGGCCCTGGCCTTGCTGGCCCAAGTGCATTTAGAAGACCAAGCATCACGCCCTTGCAACGCCCTCGCCTACGGCGACGTAAAGCGCTTAGAGCTGGCGATGGCACTGGCCAACCAACCGCGCCTGTTGCTGATGGACGAACCCACCGCAGGCATGGCGCCCGACGAACGGCACGCGCTGATGGACCTCACCCGCCGCTTGGTGACCCAACGCGGCGTGGCCGTGCTCTTCACCGAACACAGCATGGACGTGGTGTTCGAGCATGCCGACCGCGTGCTGGTGATGGCGCGTGGGGCACTGATTGCCGGAGGCACACCCACACAAATTCAAGCCGACCCACAGGTGCAAGCCGTGTACTTTGGCAGCGGCAAGACCTTTGGCAAGGCCTCAGCACCGCGGACCTCAGAGACGACCCAGGCGATTGCTTCTGCTGATGCAACAACTGCCACAGCCCCAACAACAGGCGCAGCGCCATGAAACAAGCATCGACACCCTTTGCGCCGACTGCCTCGACGTTGCCACTGCTCGATGTGCAAGGCCTCAACGCTTGGTATGGCGCTGCGCAAGTCGTGTTCGATGCGCAACTGCACGTCCAGCGTGGCGAAGTGGTGGCCCTCGTCGGGCGCAACGGCGCGGGCAAGTCCAGCACGCTCAAGGCCATCATGGGCCTCATGCCACGTCGCACGGGCCGCGTGGTGTTTGCGGGGCAAGACATCTCCAATACCGAGCCTTACCAAGCCGCACGCTTGGGACTGGGCTATGTGCCGGAAGACCGCCGCATCTTCACCGACTTGACGGTGCTGGAAAACCTCACCATCGGCCAACAAGCCGCCCGCCGCTTTGCCGATGGCAGCCCCGCGCCACAGTGGTCACTCGACCAAGTATTTGCCCTCTTCCCCAATCTCGCGGACATGCAACAACGCCCCGCCAGCCATATGAGCGGTGGCGAGCAACAAATGCTCACCGTGGCTCGCACCCTCATGGGCAACCCGCTCATGGTGCTGCTCGACGAACCGTCTGAGGGCGTGGCACCCGTGATCGTGGAGCAAATGGGCGAGATGATTTTGGCTCTCAAAGCCCAAGGTGTGAGCGTGCTGCTGTCCGAGCAAAACACCCACTTCGCCAACTGGGTGAGCGACCGCCGCTATGCGCTGGATCGCGGTGTGATCGCGCCGGTGTGATCTGAATCAGGTTCGCTTGTCTGACAAGCGACCTGTGACGTATTTGTGAAGCACGCTGGCGATCAGCGTCTGATATGGCACGCCTTCTTCCAGCGCTTTAATTTGAATGTCGCTCAAGTCCACCGACGACAAACGAATGTTGACGCGTTTGTCCTTCACCGCTGTGCTTCGCGCTGCTGCCTTGAACTTAGCAAGCTCCGACTTACTGGCAACAGATTTCAACTTGCCTGCTTCATAGGCACTCAGAATTTCATCTTCGTCAGCATCAAGTTTTTTCATCAAGCACTCCAGGGTTTAAATAATCGCGCGTTGCTTTGCGACTGGGAATGATGGTTTTGAGAAAGAAATAGTCTTGCTCTTCAACCATCGGAACCAGATACACATAACCATCTCGCGCAATCACCAGTATTTGTTGGTTCGGATATTTCTTTGGATTTGGATGCGCCAGCACGTCCAACAATCCGTTCGCATCTATCGCCACCACCATCGCTTCAAAAGAGACATGCCGCTCTTTTAAGAGCGTTTCGTTTTTGTCTGCGTTCCAGCGAAATGGCTTCATGTCAGCGATTGTATGCATACGTGTGCCTTTTGTCATCAATCTATAAGGCCGTGATGTGCGAGGTTTGTATACGCCACCCGTGCCCGAACAGGGACAATTCGAGCACGCCAAATTTAGACACACACGGGGTCACGCATGAAAAAAATCTTACTTTTGGGCTCAGGTGAACTGGGCAAAGAATTCGTCATCAGCGCCAAGCGCTTGGGCTGCTACGTCGTCGCCTGCGACAGTTATGCGGGCGCACCCGCCATGCAAGTGGCCGACGAATCGTGTGTGTTCAGCATGTTGGATGAGGCGCCTTTGCGTGCAGCCATTGCACAACACCAACCCGATTTGATCGTGCCGGAAATTGAAGCCATTCGCACCGAGGTGTTGTTAGAGGTGGAGCAAGAAGGCTTTGAGGTCATCCCCAGCGCGAAGGCGGCCAACCTCACCATGAACCGCGACCGCATCCGCGATGTGGCGGTGGGTTTGGGCGTGCGCACCGCCAAGTTCAACTACGCCGAGTCGGCCGACGAACTGTTGGCTCAGGCGCAAACGATTGGTTTCCCGGTGGTCATCAAACCCGTGATGAGCTCGTCGGGCAAAGGTCAGAGCGTGGCCAAAACCGCCGCCGACATTCAAGCCAGTTGGGACTACGCGTGCGCGGGCATGCGCGGTGACCGCAAGAAAGTGATCGTCGAAGAGTTCATCAACTTTGAGTTTGAAATCACCCTGCTCACCATCCGCCAACGCAAGGGCCCCACCTTGTTTTGCGAGCCCATCGGCCATGTGCAAGAACGCGGCGATTACCAATACAGCTGGCAACCGCAACCCATGCTGCCGAGTTACCTTAAAGCCGCGCAAGACATGGCTGAAAAAGTGACGGCCGACTTAGGCGGCGCAGGCTTGTTTGGTGTGGAGTTTTTCGTGACGAAAGACGAAGTGATCTTCAGCGAGCTCAGCCCACGTCCGCACGACACCGGCATGGTCACGATGATCAGCCAAAACCTGAGCGAGTTTGATTTGCACGCCCGCGCCATTTTGGGTTTGCCCATTGCCAACATCGTGTGCACCGAAGGTGCCAGCGCCGTGGTACTGGCCACACAAGACGGCGTCAACCCCACGTACACCGGCGTGGCCGAGGCCTTGAGCGAGCCCGATGTGGACGTGCGCATCTTCGGCAAACCGACCACTCGCCCCTACCGCCGCATGGCGGTGGCACTGGCTAAGAACGGCAACGCCTTGGCGCGCGCTCGGGCCGCAGCGGCCAAAATTTCGGTGGTGGTTTAAACCGGCGTTGGCCCCGCCTTGCCACTGCGCACCACATAGCTCGCCTGCGTCTTTAGCCCCGCCTCTTTGCCTGCAGGAAACGCAGTGCTTCTGAAATCGCAGCGCACGCTGCTTGGCGTGACGGTGAGCAAGCTGTAACCCCGCTCATCGGCGCGGGCGTGCAGCAAATCGGGGTTGTTGGCTTTGATAACGCCCAACACCTTGTCGCCCATGCCACGCGACGTGATGGAGGTGGTCACAAACTCGCTGGCCACGATGGGCGACTGCGGATCGTTGGGCACCAAGCGCAGGTTCGACGCCACGTTCATGTGCACGTCGCCGCCCAAGGTGACCACGTTGTTCAACTTGTGATCCATCACGCTTTGCAGCAGACGTTGGCGCGCAGGGCCATAACCATCCCACGCGTCGTTATAGGAGGCGCGGCCCACAGGTGCAGGAATGCTGGTGGGCGCAATCAAGGTGGCTTGCGCCAGCAAACGCCAGGTGCGTTTAGAGGCGGCCAAGCCTTGATCCAACCAACGCTCTTGCTCGGCGCCGAGCATGCTGCGCTTGGGGTCGTCGAGCTCGTCGCACTGCGTCACCATGCGACCACCGCCGCGAATGGGGTCGCGGCAGGCTTGGGGGCTGCGGTATTGGCGACAGTCGAGAGTCCAGAGATCGGCCAGCTTGCCCCAGTTGAATTGCTCGTGCAAACGCATCGAGGCTTGCTGCGGGCTCTGCGGGTCGGGGCCGATCAACACCGGCTGGTGCTCAAAGTAGGCTTGGTAGGCAGCGGCGCGACGCAACAAAAACTGTTGCGGGTCGGTGTAGTTGCGGTCTTGGTCGTTGGCGTAGTCGTTGACCACTTCGTGGTCGTCCCACATCAACACCCACGGGTGGGCGGCGTGCGCGGCTTGCAGGTGGGGGTCGCGTTTGTATTGGGCGTAACGCTCGCGGTATTGCGGCAAGGTTTTGGGCTCGCCGCCGCTGTGTTGGCGCACCATGAATTGGGGGTTGGTGCTTTCGTAGATGTAGTCGCCCACAAACAGCACGAAGTCCAGCGACTGCTGGGCAATTTCTTGGTGCGCGATGTATTGCCCATGCTCGTAATGCTGGCACGACGCCAAAGCGATGCGCAGTTGCTGCACATCGGCGTTAGCAGCAGGTGCTGTACGGGTGTGGCCCACAGTGCTGACGGCGTCACCTTGGCTGAATCGGTACCAATAGTCGGTGGCGGGCTGCAAGTTTTGCAGATGCACATGCACGCTGTGGCCTCGGCTGGCATCGGTGACCACGTCCATTTTTTGTACCCGACGTTTGAGGGTTGCGTCGGCAAACACCGTCACTTGCACGCTCAACGCATAAGGGGCACTAGAGGCGCGATCGTCGTCAGCGATGACCAATCGCGTCCAGAGCACCACGCTGTCGGGCCGGGGTCGACCGCTGGCCACACCCAACGAGAAAGGGTTGGCACGCCAGCGACGCGTCGGGTCGCTTGGCTGAGCTGCAAGGGGGGTCAGCCAAGGTGCCATGGCCAACGCCATGGCGGTGCGTTGCAGGTGAAGGTTGAAGTCGCGTCGGTTCATGAAAAATAGATCTTGTCAGCCAGGAAACACATGCGGCATGTTAAGTTCAAAGCTGAACACTCGAAGGACCCCTATGCCCCAACGTCGCGACCATTTGGATGCCCTGGCCATTGTGCTGCTGGTGGTCTGCTGCCTGTTTTGGGGCTTTCAGCAAGTGCTGGTCAAAGCCACGCTGCCCGAAGTTGCGCCCTTGCTCCAAGCTGCCATTCGGTTCATGGGCGCCACGGTGCTGTTGTGGATGTGGTGCCGCTACCGCGGCGTAGCGCTGTTTGAGCGTGATGGCACGCTGCTGGCCGGGCTGCTGGCAGGCGTGTTGTTTTGCGGGGAGTTTGTGTGCATTTATGTGGGCTTGCAACACACCACGGCCTCGCGCTTGACGCTGTTTTTGTACACCTCACCGTTTTGGGTGTCGCTGCTGCTGCCCCTGTTTGTGCCGACAGAGCGTCTGCGGGCCGTGCAATGGACGGGCTTGGGGCTGGCATTCGCCGCCGTGGCGTTTGCCTTGCAAGACGGCTTGCAGGTCAACAACGCCACGGGTGTCATTGGCTTGGGCGATGCTTTGGCTTTGGCCTCAGGCGTGCTGTGGGCCTTGACCACGGTGGTGATTCGCACCACGCGGCTGGCCAGCATCAGCCCTGAAAAGCTGCTGTACTACCAAGTGGCCATGAGCACGGTCTTACTGCCTTTTGCATCGTCGTCATTGGGCGAGGTGTGGCAATTCAACCTGAGCGCCTTTGCATGGGGCTCGCTGGCCATTCAAACCGTGGCGGGCGCGTTTGCCAGCTACTTGGTCTGGATGTGGCTGCTGCGCCACTACCCCGCCACGCGCCTGGGCTCGTTCGTGTTTTTGACGCCTGTGTTTGCCATGGTGTTTGGCGCGCTGTGGTTGGGCGAAACGGTGTCCGCCCTCACGCTGGCCGCCTTGGTGGCCGTGGCGGCGGGCATCGTGTTGGTGAACAAAAAGGCCTGATCAGGCCTTTTTCGCCAACCCCAAACGCTCAACCGTGGACTTTTCGGCCTCGAACGTGCGGATGGCGTACTTGGTGTAGTCCTCGCTGTTCATGTAAATCACAGGCTGGTAGAACTTGTCCAAGGTTTCGATGACTTTGGGGTCGTCCAAGGTTTTCTTGAACGTGTCGTTGAGCACCCGCACCACGGCTGGGTCCATGCCCTTGGGGCCGCCGATGCCAAAGGGCGATTCAGAAATGGTGTCCCAGCCGTTTTCTTTGACAGTGGCGACATCGGGAAACGCTTTGGTGCGCTTGCTGCCCAAGGTTGCCAACAGGCGCAGCTTGCCGTCTTTGACCAAGGGAATGATCTCGGTGGTGCTGCTGGCCATGCGAATGTGACCGCCCAAGATGGACTGCACGATTTCAGAGGCGCCTTTGTAGGCAATGGGGTTGAGCTCGATGCCCGCTTTTTGGCTGAAGTCTTCAATCGCCAAATGCGGCGTGGTGCCCGTGCCGGTGTGACCGTACTCCAGCTTGCCGGGGTTGGCTTTGGCGTAGGCCACCATTTCTTTGAGCGTCTTGAACGGTGCGTCCAGCGACGCGGCGATGCAGAAGGTGTAGCCCGTCAAGCACGCGATGTGCGTGATGTCTTTGATCGGGTCATACGTGGTTTTTTGCATGTGCGGCTGGCGGTAAATGCCCAAAGGCAATTGCGTCAGCGTGTAGCCATCGGGGCGCGCACTCATCATGGCCGCTGCGCCCAAAGCACCGCCTGCGCCGGGTTTGTTTTCGCAAATCACCGACACGCCCAAGATGCGACTAGCGCTCTCGGCAAACGCACGCAACACCGCGTCGCTGGGGCCGGCAGGCGTCCAAGGCACGATGAGGGTGATGGGTTTGTTGGGGAACTTGTCTTGCGCCAGAGCCGCGCTGCTGACGAACGCAGGCGCTGCGAAGCTGGCCAAAGAACCGGCAAGGCCTTGCAGCGTTTGGCGACGTGTCAGATCAAGCGAGGCTTTGGGTTTAGATGTGTCGGTCAAGGTGTGGCTCCAGAAAATCTCTAAAGCCACACATTAATCGATTTGCGGCTAAACACACCTAGTGAGAACACCCACTCGCGCCGCATTCGGGTCACGTGAGTGTCAACTCACGTGAAGTGCTCACTCAGTTGGCGAAAGCAGCAATGCCCGTTTGTGCACGGCCCAAGATGAGGGCATGAATGTCGTGTGTGCCTTCGTAGGTGTTGACCACTTCGAGGTTGACCAAATGACGCGCCACACCGTACTCATCGCTGATGCCGTTGCCGCCCATCATGTCGCGGGCCATACGGGCAATGTCCAGCGCCTTGCCGCAGGAGTTGCGCTTCAAGATGGAGGTGATCTCGACGCTGGCGGTGCCTTCGTCTTTCATGCGACCCAAGCGCAAGCAGCCTTGCAGACCCAGCGAAATCTCGGTTTGCATGTCGGCCAACTTCTTTTGAATGAGTTGGTTGGCAGCGAGAGGGCGGCCGAATTGTTGGCGGTCCAGCGTGTACTGGCGGGCGCGGTGCCAGCAGTCTTCAGCGGCACCCAAAGCGCCCCAGGCGATGCCGTAGCGGGCGCTGTTCAAACAAGTGAACGGGCCTTTCAAGCCTTGCACTTCGGGGAAGGCGTTGTCTTCGGGCACAAACACGCCGTCCATCACGATTTCGCCGGTGATCGATGCGCGCAAGCCCACTTTGCCGTGAATGGCGGGGGCGCTCAAGCCCTTCATGCCTTTTTCCAAAATGAAGCCGCGGATGGGGCCCACTTGGCCGCCTTCGCTCACTTCTTTGGCCCACACCACAAACACATCGGCGATGGGGCTGTTGGAGATCCACATCTTGCTGCCCTTGAGCATGTAGCCGCCGGCCACCTTTTGGGCGCGTGTGGCCATGTTGGCAGGGTCAGAGCCGTGGTCGGGTTCGGTCAGGCCGAAGCAGCCGATCCACTCGCCGGTGGCGAGCTTGGGCAAGAAGCGGTGTTTTTGCTCTTCGGTGCCAAAGTCGTTGATCGGCACCATCACCAGTGACGACTGCACGCTCATCATCGAGCGGTAGCCCGAATCGACGCGCTCGACTTCGCGGGCAATCAGGCCGTAAGCCACGTAATTCAGGCCAGGGCCGCCGTACTCGGTGGGAATGGTGGGGCCCAACAAGCCCAACTCGCCCATCTCGCGGAAGATCTCGATGTCGGTTTTTTCGTTGCGAAACGCGTTCAGCACACGGGGTTGCAGCTTGTCTTGGCAATAAGCGGCCGCGGCTTCGCGGATCATGCGCTCTTCGTCGGTCAGTTGCTGGTCGAGCAAAAACGGGTCTTGCCAGTTGAATGCGGCGTGGGCCATGAGAGAACTCCTAAAGGTCAATTGCAGTTGGCCTGCATGTTAATGCGGCCCCAACGTCCTTGCCTTTCTAGGGAAACACCCTAGCGTCGCCAAGGCTACAACGCGGTCGAGCGTTCCAGCGTCGCGTCAAACAGGCGGGTGACCCACGCCCTTAGCCAACGGTTGGCGGGATCGTTCTCGAAGCGCGCGCTCCAATGCAGCGAAACCGTGAAATCACTCAGAGGCAATTGAGGCTCGACCACGACATAGTCGCCACTTTGCGCAAAGCCTTGGGCGATGTTGCGGGGCATGAGCACGGCCAAATCGGTGTCGCGCACGATGTCGGGCAGGGCCAAAAAGTGGGCAGCGGTGAGGCGCAGCCGGTCTTCGAGTTGCAGCAATTGCAGGATATGCAAGGTTTCGGCGTGCGAGCGCACGGCGGCGTAGTCGAGTTGGCGCAAACGCGAGAGGGGCGTGATGGGCGCCCCCGTCGCAGTGGGCGGCGCGTCTGAGGCGCTCAGCCACGGGTGGTCTTTGCGCAGCAACACGATGTAGCGGTCTTGCAGCAAAGCGTGTTGGCGTGTGCCTTGGACGGTAGGCAAAAAGCCAATCGCCACATCCAAACGCCCACTGTTGAGGGCTGCGGCGATGTCGTCATGCGGCAAGGGCGCTGACTCCACCCTTATGTTGGGCGCTTGGCGACGGACCGCCGAAATCAAGGCGGGCAAGAACCGCGCTTCGCCAATGTCGCTCAGATGCAACCGAAAGGTTTGAGCCGACACCGCCGGCTCAAACGAGGCCGATTCGTTGAGCGCCAGCTCCAAGGTGGTCAAGGCCGAGGCCACCGCCGCCGACAAGCGATCGGCCTTGGCCGTTGGCTGCACGCCGCCGGGGGCGCGGGTGAACAGCGGGTCTTGGATGAGCAGGCGCAAACGCGTCAACCCTTGGCTGGCAGCGGGCTGCGTCAAGCCCAAGGTTTGCGCGGCACGGCTCACGCTGCGGGTGCGGTACACCGCATCGAACAGGCGCAGCAGGTTGAGGTCGACGTCTTTAATATGCATAAAACTAATAATGCTTAGTCACTTCATTGTATGGATGAATGACCCAAGCCCACGCACACTGGCGTCATAACAGGAGACACACCGTGGAAGTTTCATTCAGCCAAGAAGTGGAAATGCTGCGCATGGGCGCGGGCGAAACGTTTCACGGCGAGGGCATTTTGGCCATCACCAAGGCCTTGCTGCAGTCGGGCGTGGCCTACGTGGGCGGCTACCAAGGCGCGCCGGTGTCGCACTTGCTCGACGTGATGGTGCAAGGCAAAGACTACATGCAAGAGCTGGGCGTGCACGTCGAAGCCTGCGCCAACGAAGCCTCGGCGGCGGCCATGCTGGGCGCCTCCATCCATTACCCCTTGCGCGGCGCGGTGACCTGGAAGTCCATCGTCGGCACCAACGTGGCGGCCGATGCGCTGAGCAATTTGTCGTCGCCTGGGGTCAAAGGCGGCGTGCTGGTGGTGGTGGGTGAAGACTACGGCGAGGGCGCCTCGGTCATCCAAGAACGCACCCATGCTTATGCGCTGAAGTCGGGCATGTTGCTGCTCGACCCCCGCCCCGACCTGAGCCGCATGGTGGACATGGTGGAGCACGGGTTTCGCCTGTCCGAAGCGTCCAACATGCCCGCCTTGATGGAGCTGCGCATCCGCGCCTGCCATGTGCGTGGCAGCTTTGTGGCCAAGGACAACCAAGCGCCAGCAATCTCAGCGCTGCATCTGATGAACGAGCCGGCCAAGTTTGACTACAGCCGACTCGCCCACCCGCCCGTCACCTTTGGCCACGAAAAGCTCAAGCACCAAGAGCGCATTCCCGCGGCACGCGCCTACATCGAAGCGCATGGGTTGAACGAGCACTTTGACGGTGAGCACGCCGACCTCGGCATCATCGTGCAAGGGGGTCTCTACAACACGCTGATTCGTGCGCTACAACAGTTCGGCTTGGCCGACGCGTTTGGCGAATCCAAAATTCCGCTACTGGTGCTCAACGTCACCTGCCCCTTGGTGCCCGACCAAATTGCCAACTTCTGCATTGGCAAACGCGGCGTGTTGGTGATGGAAGAAGGCCAACCTGAGTACATCGAGCAAGAAATTGCCACCCTGCTGCGCCGCCGCGACCTGCCCACGCCCTTGCACGGCAAAGACTGGTTGCCCCAAGGCGGCGAGTACACCGCCGAGGTGATGGCGCAGGGCTTGTTGCAGTTTGTGAACCAGTATTTGGCCGCAGCGGCAAGTGATGGCTCGGCGCCCAATGCCTCGGTAGCCAGCGCAGCAAACACCACGGCCACCGCCACCTCCGGCGTGCAGCAATGGCTGCAAGGTAACCGTGACCGCCGCACCGCCGTCACCCAAACCTTGAGCGACAAGGGCCAAACCCTGCCAGCGCGCCCGCCCGGTTTTTGCGTGGGCTGCCCCGAGCGGCCCGTGTTCTCGGCGATCAAACTCGCGCAGCAAGACATTGGCGCGGTGCATGTGGCCGCCGACATTGGCTGCCACGCGCTGGGCACGTTTGAGCCCTTCTCTACCGGCCACACGATCTTGGGCTACGGCATGAGCTTGGCCAGCCGCGCAGGTGTCTCGCCCGCCATGCAACGGCGGGTGTTGTCCATCATGGGCGACGGTGGGTTTTGGCACAACGGTTTGCTGACCGGCGTGCAAAGCGCGCTGTTCAACGGTGACGACGCGGTGCTGCTGATTTTCAAAAACGGTTACACCTCGGCCACGGGCACCCAAGACATCATCTCCACCCCCGATGACGCAGCTAAACTCGCCGCGGCCGACAAATGGCAAAGCTTGGCCCACACCAACCAAACCATTGAGCGCACGCTGCAAGGCTTGGGCGTGAAGTGGATGCGCACGGTGCACACCTACGAAGTGGCCAAAGTGCGCGAGACCTTGGTCGACGCCTTTACCTCCGATTTTCAAGGCCTCAAAGTCATCATCGCCGAGGGCGAATGCCAGCTGGAGCGCCAGCGTCGCATCAAGCCGTGGATTGCCAGCTTGCTCAAAAAAGGCGAGCGCGTGCAACGCGTGAAATACGGTGTGGACGAAGACGTGTGCAACGGCGACCACGCCTGCATCCGCTTGTCGGGCTGCCCCACGCTGACCCTCAAAGACAACCCCGATCCGCTCAAGGTCGACCCCGTCGCCACCGTGATCGACGGCTGCGTGGGCTGTGGCTTGTGCGGCGAAAACGCCCATGCGGCCACGCTGTGCCCCTCGTTCTACCGCGCAGAAGTGGTGCAAAACGCGTCGCTGTGGGAACGCTTCATGGCCTCGGTGCGCGGCCAAGTGGTGCGCGTGCTTCAACCGGCTTAAAGACCCTTCAAGATTTGCCATGACCCAACCCATTTCTATTTTGTTGTGCGCCTTAGGCGGCGAGGGCGGCGGCGTGTTGGCCGATTGGCTGATCGATGCCGCGCGTCACGCGGGCTACCCCGCGCAAGCCACCTCCATCCCCGGCGTGGCGCAGCGCACAGGCGCCACCACGTATTACCTCGAAGTGTTCCCCACCCACAGCCGTGAGCTGGGCGGACGCAAACCCGTCTTTGGCCTCAACCCCTTGCCAGGTCGCCTTGATTTGCTGGTGTCGTCCGAGCTGCTAGAGACCGCACGGCAAATCAGCAACGGCTTGAGTTCGGCCGACCGCACCTTGCTCATCAGCGCGAGCAACCGTACCTTGACCACACAAGAAAAAATGCAAATGGGTGACGGCCGCTTGGACGACGCCGCGCTGGTGCAACTGCTGCAACAACACAGCCGCGCCAGCCATGTGCTGGACATGGCCAGCCTCACCCGCGACGCAGGCACGGTGGTCAGCGCCGTGATGCTGGGCAGCATCGCGGCCAGCGGTGTGCTGCCGCTGCAACGTGCCGACTACGAAGCCGCCGTTGCCAACGGCAAACCCACCGACCAACTCAACGCCAGCCAACGCGCCAGCTTGCGCGGCTTTGCTTTGGCATGGGACGCGGTAGAAAACCAAAAAACACAATCGCGTTACGTGGATGCAGTGTTAGCACCAAAAATCAACGCAGCAGGCAAGGCCACATCAGCCCTCGCCAACGCAGCCCCCGAGTTGCCGAGCAGCCTGGCCAGTCAGTTCCCCGCCGCCACCCACGAGATGCTGGCCTTGGGCGTGGACCGGCTCATGGACTACCAAGGCGCTGCCTATGTGGACCTGTACGTGCAGCGCCTGCGCACCGTGCTGGCCACCGAGCCCACCGGCCAATCGGCCGTCACCCAAGAAACCGCCCGCTGGCTGGCCTTGTGGATGGCGTTTGACGACATCGTGCGGGTCTCCGATCTCAAAAGCCGCGCCAGCCGTTGGGCCCGTGTGCGCGGCGAGGTCAAAGCCAAAGACGACGATGTGGTGAAGCTGTTTGACCACTTCAAACCCGGCATTCCCGAATTTGCAGCGCTGCTGCCCAAGCCCTTGGCCTTAACGCTCACGCGCTGGGACAACGCCCGCGTCGTGCGCGGCAAGCAGCCCTTGGCGTTCCCCATCAAAGTGGGCACACACAGCGTGTTTGGCATGGTGATGCTGCGCTTGCTGGCCAGCCTGACTTGGCTGCGCGTACGGGGCCACCGCTACGCCGAAGAACAAGCCTTGATCGACGAATGGCTGAACGCCGTGACCCACGCCAGCGCGCAAAGCTCGGCATTGGGCCTGTCGCTGGCCCAATGCGGACGGCTCATCAAAGGCTACGGCGGCACCCACGACCGCGGGCGCGACAACCTGCTGCACATCTTGCGTCACTTGGCGCAAGGCGCTGCGTTTGACAGCGCCGCCGAGCGCGCCCACGCGATTGACCAAGCCCGCGAAGCCGCGTTGCGCGACGAAGCCGGCATCGCCTTAGACCAAACGCTGCGCGCACACGGTGCGCCCGCGCGCGAAGTCAAAGCACAACCCATACGCTGGATGCCACGCGTCCGTCCAAGCGCCCATGTTCCCCCTGTGCCACCTCGGTGACACGGGGAAACACCTGTAGAAACTGCCACTCAAAACGATTACAACTTATAACTTTCAAGCTGCCTCAAAAAGGCTTTTTTTCGAGCTTTGTATCCCTTAACTTTCGTCCACTTCTTTTGCGAGGAACCCATGCAAGTCAAACTCTCACGCACTCTGGCCGCCACCGCCATCGCCGCCCTCACCTTTGGTGCAGCTCACGCGCAAGACAAACCGGTCATGGTCAAAATGGCCAGCTGGGTGCCTGCACAGCATGCCCTCAACCCTGCTTTACAAGCTTGGGGCGAAAGCTTGAAAGCCGCCTCGGGCGGCACGATCAGCGCCACCCTGTTCCCCTCGGAACAACTGGGCAAAGCGTTTGACCACTACGACATGGCACGCGACGGCATTTCTGATTTCTCATACGTCAACCCTGGCTACCAGCCTGGCCGCTTCCCCATCTTTGCAGCAGCGTCGTTGCCCTTCATGATCACCAATGCCAAGGCCGGCTCTGCCGCCATTGACGCGTGGTACCGCAACTACGCGGCCAAAGAAATGAAAGATGTGCACTTTTGCTTCGCCTTCGCACACGACCCCGGTGCCTTCCACTCACGCAAGAAAATTGTCTTGCCCACCGACATCAAGGGCATGAAAGTGCGCCCAGCCACCGCCACGGTGGGTCAAGTCATCACCATGCTGGGTGGCACCAACGTGCAAGCGTCGGCCCCAGAATCGCGCGACATGCTGGAGCGCGGCGTGGCCGAGGCCATCACCTTCCCTTGGGGTTCGATGACCTTGTTTGGCATCGACAAAGTGGTGAAGTACCACATGGATGTGCCTTTCTACGCCACGCCATTTGTGTGGGTGATGAACAAAGACAAATACGCCGCCTTGTCGGCCAACCAAAAGAAAGCCGTCGACGGCCATTGCAACAGCGAGTGGGCCGAAAAAGTGGGCACTGCGTGGGCAGACTTTGAAATCTCCGGCCACACCAAATTGGCGGCCGACCCTAGCCGCGAGGTTTACAAACTCACACCCGACCAACTCAACGCTTGGAAGCAAGCCGTGGCCCCTGTCGAAGTGCAATGGGCCGCAGACGTGAAGAAAAAAGGCGAAGACCCTGCCGCTGTGATGAGCGCCTTCAAGCAATCGCTGGCCAAGTACAAGTCGGGCATGTGAGGGCGGCATGAGCACTGAATCTGCGCCTCGCAAAAATCCATTCGACCGCATCATCGATGGCATCGAATGGATGGCTGCGCTCTTTGTCGGCATCGTTGCAGCCAACATCTTCATCTCGGTGGTGCTGCGCAAGTTCTTTGACACCTCGATTCCCGACAGCTACGACTTCGGTCGTTTGCTGCTGGGCATTTTGATTTTCTGGGGCATCGCCGCCACCAGTTATCGCGGCAGCCACATCACTGTGGATTTACTCTGGACCTCGGCCAGCCCGCGGATGCGCCGATACATCGACGTGTTTGCCACTCTGGTGCTGCTGTTTGTGGTGACGGTGCAAACCATCATGCTGTTCGACAAGGTCAGTATGACTTACATCGACAACGTGCTGACCTACGACTTGAACTTGCCCACGTGGCCCTTCTTCGCCGTGGCGTGGATGGGTGATGTGTGTGCGGTGTTGTTGATTGGCATCCGGACTTGGCGACTGATCTTCCAGCCCGAGGCTTTGGAAGACCACCCTGAAATGAAAACAAGTGAATAAAAAATGGAACTGAGTACCGATGCCGTCGCCGTGATCGGCTTTGTTGTGTTGTTTGTGCTGATGCTCTTGCGCGTGCCTGTGGGTATGGCCATGGGTTTGGTGGGCGTGGTCGGCTACAGCTACATCGCGGGCACCGGCCCCGCCCTGAAGCTGATCGGCCAAACCTCCATGCGCACTGTGACGGATTACACCTTTGGGGTGATTCCGATGTTCATGCTAATGGGCGCGTTTGTGTCGGTGTCGGGGGTGAGTCGCGAGCTGTTCCGTGCGGCCAATTCCTTCATCGGCCACTTGCGTGGTGGTTTGGGTGTAGCCACCGTGTTGGCCTGCGGTGGCTTTGCGGCCATCTGCGGCTCATCCGTAGCGACCGCAGCCACCTTCTCGGCCGTGGCTTACCCTGAAATGCGCCGTTTTGGTTATCCCCAGTCGTTCGCCACCGGCGTGATTGCGGCAGGCGGCACTTTGGGCGCCATGCTGCCACCGTCCACCGTATTGGCCGTCTATGCCATCTTGACCCAGCAAGACATTGGCAAGCTGTTCATGGCGGGCATCGTGCCGGGTTTGTTGGCGATGACCATGTACGTCATCACCATCATGCTGATCGTGTACTTCCGCCCCGACTGGTTGCCTGCGGGTGAGCGCAAGTCTTTGCCTGAACGCCTCAGCGGTTTGAAAGACGTGTGGGCGCCCTTGGTCTTGTTCTTGTTCGTCATCGGCGGTTTGTACGGCGGCTTCTTCACGCCCACTGAAGCGGGTGGTGTGGGTGCCAGCGGTGCGTTCTTGCTGGGTGTGCTGCGCGGCAAGTTGGACCGTGCCGGCATTCGCGAAGCGCTGCTCTCAGCCACACGCACCTCGGCAGCGGTGTTCACTGTGTTGATTGGTGCGCTGCTGTTTGGCTACTTTTTAACCATCACCCAAACGCCGCAAAAACTCACCGAGTTCTTGACCGGTTTGGGCGTGGGCCGCTACGGCGTGCTGGCCATGATCATGGTGATGTATTTGGTGCTGGGCTGCTTGATGGACGCGATGGCCATGATCATCTTGACCGTGCCCATCATCTATCCCGTCATCTTGCAACTGGGCTTCGACCCGATTTGGTTTGGCATCATCATCGTGATGACGGTGGAGCTGGGGCTGATTCATCCGCCGGTGGGGATGAATGTCTTTGTTATCAAGAGTGTGGTGAAAGACGTGAGTTTCATGACCATCTTCAAGGGCGTGATTCCTTTCGTCATCACCGACATCTTGCGCCTCATCATCTTGATCGCTTTCCCGATCATTGCTCTTTGGTTGCCTAACCGCTTGTGATGAAACGGTGACGCATGTGAAAGAGGCCTTGGTTTTCCAAGGCCTCTTTTTTATTCCGATGCGTCGAATACCGTGAGAGACACGGTGGTTAGCAGACTTTGTAAAAACTCAAATGCACTGCGTCAGGTAAGCGCAAACCCACGCCAATGAACTGGTGCTCGGCCAGCCAAGCCCATTGGGGGTGGGTGGCCTCAAACTTGGGTTGGCAGCGAAAGTAAACACGCGCAGGGTCCACGGGTTCGCCACGCCGAATCTTGGCGGAGTCTTCGGCAGACGCCACGCGCAACGCGGTGTTTTGCACAAACACGCGGCTGCCATCTTGCAACTCCAGCACGTAGCGTGCATCTAAATGCGCTTGTGTGCCGTCGCCCACTATCAACTGAAAGTCAGCTCCGCCCGGCACGATGCGGCCCTGCATCTGCGGCCCCGTCACCGTGCCACCCGTGATGGGAATCATGCGACGCATGCCCATCGCGGTTTGGCCGACTTCAACGGGTGCGTCAATCGTGACAGCGACGTCACACAGGTGTTCGAGGGTGGGGGCGGGTAGGTTCATGGGTGGATGTTAAGTCGCGCTTTATCCAGCCGTTACATAAGAGGAGTCGCTCACGCTACAGAAATTATTGAGCCTGACTCGCCCGCCTCAGCACGTCTGTCTTTAGCCTCCATCAAGGTTTGACAGGAGTAGGCCAATGAACTACCATCACATTACCGCATTTGAATGGGACGATGCCAAAAGTGATGCATGCTTTACAGAACGTGGTTTCGACTTTGCGTATGTCACCCATGCATTTTTAGATCCCAAACGCCAAGTCGATATTGACCGTCGGTGGGGTTACGGCGAAACACGTTTTCAGTTGCATGGACGCATCGCTACTCGCGTCTTTGTTGTGATTTACGCCCTCAGGGGCACAAGTGCTCGCATCATTTCTGCTCGCAAAGCCAACTCACGAGAGGTCAAAGCTTATGACAACCGTACGCACTAAAGTCGATCTTTCAAACCCATCATCACTTCCCAAGGGACGAATTCGCAGAGCGTTTGTGGATGGCACCCGTGACGCCGACATCGCTGCGCAACAAAGCCTTGACGATGCGGAAGGCATGGGTGATGCCGCCAAATTTGCCCGACGCGTACGTCGCCGTTTAGGGCTGACTCAGCTTGAGTTTTCTCAGCGCATTGACGTGTCGCTCGACACCATTCGTAATTGGGAACAAGGCAAGCGCTGCCCAACGGGTGCCGCCAAGACCTTGCTCAAAATATTGGACCGAGCGCCAGAAGCAACACTGGCCGTATTGACGTGAATGCAGGAAAGCGCGTTTGCAATGGCTGCAAACGCGCTTTGAACATCATCGCTCGCGCAACGCCTGCGACACGTTTTGCAGCGGCCGGAACAGGTACTCCAACACGGTTTTTTGGCCGGTGCGGATTTCCACGGTCGCGGTCATGCCGGGGGTGGGTTCGAGTTTCAAGCCTTTGCGCACGCGGTTGGGGTCTTTGATGCGCACCAAGATGCGGTAGAAACCTTCTTCCATGTCGGCGGGGTTGGCACCGGGTTTACGTTGCTGACGTTCGTCTTTGAGGGTGTCGGGGCTCAGGTGCTCCAACTCGCCGTCTAAGCCGCCGTATTTGTTGAAGTCATACGAGCTCAGCTTCACGACCGTTTTTTGGCCGACTTTCAAAAACGCCACCTCCGATGGCTTGACGTAAGCCTCGACCAACATTTCGTCTTCGGTGGGCACGATTTCTAAGATGGGCTGGCCCGCTTGAATGACGCCGCCCAAAGTGGTGACTTGCACATTTTTAACCACGCCCTTCATGGGCGATTTGATGGTGGTGTGCCTGAACGCATCTTGTCGCGCTGAGGCGTTTTCTTTGGTCTGCGACAACTCAGACGAGACACGGGTCAACTCGTTGTTGGCGTCGGTGAGGTAGCGGTTTTTGCGATCGGCACGTTGTCCCAACAGATCCGCTTGTTGGCGCTTGAGACGCAACAGCTCTACCTCTGACATCACACCGCCTTGTACCAGAGGCGCGGTCATGGTGATTTCGCGGGTGATGGCCGACAACGACGCATCCAACGCCACCAAAGACTCCGACAGTGCCAGTTTGCGGGCCTCGTAGGCTTGTGTCTCTTGCAACACCAATTGCTTTTCATTTTGCAACTGTGGCGGGAAAGAGAGCGCTGTGTTGTTGGCCTCGGCACGCAAACGCGCGGCAATGGCCAGCAACGACAGGTACTTTTCGTTCGCCTCCCGATAGCCCGCGCCAGAACGGGTGTCATCCATTTGCAACAGCACTTGGTCTTTGGCGACCACATCGCCCTCACGCACCAGCATTTCGCGCAACACGCCAGAGTCCAAGCTTTGAATCACTTGTTCTCGGCTGGAAGGGATGACCTTGCCTTGCCCGCGGGTGATCTCATCCAAGCTGAAATAGCCAGCCCAAAGCAAGGCCGCCACCAAGGTGGCCGCCGTTGCCCATACCAAGATTCGACTGGCTTCGCGCTCGTCGTCCTCGACGGTGCTGATTCCGAATTGTTTGCTTCTCATGTCAGAACTCCTTAGCGCTGCGCGGCTGCCGTTTTCACGTCGATGCCTCGCGACAACTTGTCAATCATTTCTTGTTTGGGGCCGATGGCCACGCATTGGCCAGCTTCGATCACACCGATCAAGTCGGCCCACTCCAACAGCTGTGGACGGTGGGTGGACATCAGCAAGGTGCGGCCCTTCAGCCACGCACCCAGCACAGCGATGACGTGGGCTTCGGTGTTTTGGTCCATATTTGCCGTTGGCTCGTCCATGAACACCAGCTGCGGATCGCGCAGCATCATGCGGGCGATGGACAACAACTGACGTTGACCGCCTGACAAACCGCCACCAGCTTCGGTGATGGGCATGTCCAATCCGCGGGGGTGAGAGGCCACCAAGTCGTACATATTCAAAGACTTCAAGACCTCAATGATCTTGGCATCGCTGATCCAAGCCTCCGACAACACCATGTTTTCACGCAAGGTGCCCATGAACAGTTGTGGATCTTGGCCCACGTAGCCCATGCAGCTGCGCACTTCGGCAGGCTCGATCTGTTGCATCTCCACGCCGTCCAAACGCACACTGCCAGCGAGTGGTGTGTACAAACCCGCCATCAAGCGCAGCAAGGTGCTCTTGCCGCTGCCCACGCGCCCCAAGAGCGCCAAGCGCTGACCTGGCGCCACCTTGAGCGACAAGCGCTTGATGACCGGAATGTTGTGCTCACCGGGGTAACCAAACTCCAAGGCTTGCGCTTCCAAGCCGCCGGCAATGTGCTCGGGCGTGACATAGGTGCGCTTGATGTCACGGTCGCGGGGACGCTTCATCAAACCATCCAAAGTTTCCAATGACGACACGGCTTGTTGGTAGCGCGCGGCCAGCGACATCACGCTGCTCAGCGGCGAAATGGCGCGACCGGCCAAGATGACGCAAGCGATCAAGCCGCCCAGCGTCAGCATGTTGGCGTGAATCATGTACACACCCACCACCACCATCGCCACCGTCACGAGCTGTGACACAGCGGTGGTGAAGCCCATGATCCAGTTGGTCAAGGAGCGAATTTCTTTGTACGAATCTGAGCCCGCTTTGTTGGAGTCTTCCCAACGGCGTTGCAAATAGCTCTCGGCGTTGTGGGCCTTGAGCAGCTCCAAATTCAGCACCGACTCGACCAACACGCTTTGCTTGTCGCCCGACTCTTTCATGTTGGCGCGCATAGCTTTCATGAGTGGCCTTTGTGCCCACAAACCTTGTGCGATCAACACGGGCATGGACAGCGCAGGAATCCACACCAAATGCCCACCCACCATGGCGATCATGCCCAAGAACAAGAGCACAAATGGCATATCGGCCAACACGACCAAGGAGGCCGACGAGAAGAAGTCGCGCAGCGATTCAAAGTCGCGCATGGAGCTGGCAAAAATACCCACCGACTGCGGGCGGTTCTCAAGGCGAATGCCCATCACCTCGCGCAACAGCGTGGCGTTGATGGCCAAGTCGGCCTTCTTGCCGCCCAAGTCCACCAATCGCGCTTTGAGCCAACGCATGATGAACTCCAGCACGATGGCAATGGCCGTTCCAATGGCCAGCGTCCACAGCGAGGCGTAGGCCTGTGTAGGCACCACGCGGTCGTACACGTTCATCGTGAAAAACACACTGGCCAAGGTCAGCACGTTGGCCACCACCGTGGCCACCATCGACTCCACATAGAAATGTCGGAAGCGCCACAGCGTGCCCCAGAACCAGTTGAAGGCGGCGCCTTGCATGGGTGCCAAGGTTTGGTCGCTGCGCTTGGGCTGCAGCTTGACCACCAACACCTCGTCACGGGCCAAGCCTTGCAACTGTTGCAAATTGACTTGCTCGTCTTGCATGCCGCCCTCGGCCCACCACACCGTGGCCATCTTGCCGTCGTGTGAGCGCAGCACGCACGAACGACCGTCCACCAACGACACCACCACGGGCAACACATAGCTCGGAATGTCCGCCAAGGGCTTGCGGCTCCAACCGGCGATCAAACCGTGCTGGTGCGCCAAGTCGGGGTAGGCCTCAAGGGGAATGCGACCTTGGTCGTCCAAGGCAAAGCCTTGGCGCATGGCAGGCACATGCACGGAGTGGCCCAAATGCTTGGCCACCATGGCCAAACACACCAACAAGGTGTCGGATGAGCCGTCAGATTTTTCTGGAGTACGCATAACTGTCTAACTAGAAATTAAGGGGCGAAGCGTCGGGCCAAGTCACCCATAGACGCCAACAAACGGGTGCGTGCGATCTGCTCGTCGTAATAGGCCGAGGTGGCGGCGCTTTGGTAGCCAAAGGCTTCGGCTTGAATGTTCAACAAGTCCAGCAACTGACGACGCGCCAAACGGAACTGCTGGCGGTAACCATCGACCACCTTGTCGCCTACGCGGGCTTGTTCGGCGCCTTGCGTGGCGCGGTCGCGGGCAGAGGCCCACTCGTGCCAAGCCAAGCTGGCTTTTTCACGGGCCAGCAAACGGGCTTCTTCTAAAGCGAACTGCGCCGCTTGCAACTGACTCACCGAGGTTTGGATTTGGGCCGACGTGGAGCCACCGTTGTACAGCGGCATGTTCAGCTGTATTTGGGTGAAGGTGTCCATTTGTGGCTCTGCCCTGGCGTTCACGTTGAAAGGGTTGGGTTGGCGTGTCACGCTCAAGTCCACCGTCGGCCAATACAAGCCCTTGGCCATGTCGACCGCAGCTTGTGCGGCTTGCACCTGAGCGCGTTGCTGGGCAATGGCCGGCAAGTCTTCTAAGCCTCCGTTTTGCAATTCGTCAATGCTTCTGGGCACTTGGTACAAACGCCCACCGTTGCGCAGCGACTCGGTCAAACCCGAAGGGGTGGTGGGCAATCGTTCGGTCCAAAACCGGCTCAAACGCTGGCGGGCTTGGGCTAAATCGGTATCGCGCTGCAGCTTGATGAGCTTGGCGTTGTCTAGGCGCACCTGCGCTTGCTCTAGGTCGATACGACGACCCGCGTCGACATCCACAATTTTGCGAATGTCGCTGAGCGTGACTTGGTGCGACTCCAAGTTTCTCTTGGCCAAATCGGCCATCTCTAACGTGCGCGCCCAGTTGATGTAAGCCTCTGCGGCCAACTGTGCCACGTCATCGCGCGTGACCGCCTCTTGAAACTCGCTGCCCTCGGTCAATGCCTCCGAGCGACGGGCATCGGCCTCAATACGGCCACCCGACCAGAGGTTCAAACGCGCAGACGGCGTGGCGGCGTTGCTCTTCACGCTGCTGGTTTCAGGCAACTTGCCTGAGCCATAACTGTTGCGTGCCAAGCCCATGCTGAGCTGCGGGAAATGGGCGGCGCGTGCGCGCTCAATGTCTGAGCGCGCCGCATCGGTCTTGGCCTTGGCAGAGATCAAACTGGGGTAGATGGTGAGCGCGTTTTGCACCACGTCAGTGAACGACTGCGCTTGGGCGCTTGCGCCCCAAACACACAGCGCCATGGTCACAGCCGCTTGTGTCAGTAAGTTACGTTTGGTGTTCATAGTTTGGTTGAAAGAGTTGTTTTTGTTACTTATTCATTAAAAATTGTAACCTAAAAAAGCAAAATGCCTTTTCTGTGAACAGAAAAGGCATTTTTAGTGATTTTGTTGATTTTGAGTGGGTTTGGCACTCAGCAGGTGAAAAGCTGTGAACTACGCAACCAAAAGATCAGTTTCTAGATACAGCTTGTAAGCAGCATTGCCGACGTTGGAATAAGACTTGTAGCCAGCAGGTCCGGTACTGTCGAGGGACCAACCCGTTCCCACCAACTGGACCTTATCTCCAGTGTCACCAATGATGAAGAGGGCCTGTTGATTACCGCCCATGCTTGTCAATGAAGCCAAGTCGATCTTGATGGTGTTAAAGAGTGGATTTGTCCCACTAGTTACTGAACCGGTAATGTCAATACGGTCCATCCCTTTGATCTGATTAGCGGTTAAATCCAATACCAAACTGTCACTCTTCAAAAATAATGTATCAATGACAACGTTATCGTGTCCTGACACTTTTAAACCAGTTGCCGTTGCAGAGTAATAGTCATGCTGACTTGCACTTGTAGGCCCAATAACAGTATGAAGTGTTTGGCTGGTTGTTCCATCGACTGAAGTTAAAGTCAATAAGTCATGAATGATGCTTCCTGAACCGACAACTGATTTGCTATATGCGTAACCCCAAGAGTAGTTGTGTGAGTAATTGTTGCCTGTCGCGTCCAATGTGACTTGAAACGTACCACCATATCCACCAAAGAACTTTTGACCCCCAACGTCCGTGCTAGTTATCAATGTGTTTGTTGAAAGATTTTTAAAAAAACTTTCATCTGTATCAGGGTCTGAGATATTTAACTTTGAACCGGCTATTTGTGGCACGGTTGTCACAGCTGCCCCCAATAGATTCATAAAAATGTTGATATTAGCGCCGTTGCTGTCTGTAGCCCCTGAAGTTGCTGCATCGTTGACGCCGTTGACGGTTATTGTGAGGGTCGTTGACTTCACTGTACCTTCAACACCTTTGACCGTGTAAGTAAACACGTCATCGACCGCTTGCGTTTGGTTTGCTGCATCGGCTTGATATTCATACGCCCCTGAACTAAAAATCTTCAACTCACCATATTTACCTTGCAACAATACAAAACCTCCGCTTGCTATAGTTTTGGAGAGGTTGCTGCTATTTTGTACAGAAACCACAGTAAGCAAGCCATCAGAAGATTCATTTACTAGTTTCTTGTATGTGTCCGAATCGTTAGAAAGTACGGACAAGCCCGCTGCGGTAGGCCCTTTTTCAGATACTGTATTCTGTTCGGGGACCAATTCAATATCAGTCACAATAAATGATGTGCCGTTTATAATAGAAGTATTTTTCGCTGCGTCTATGATAGTAGTTTCAGGCGTATATTTACCAACAGCTAAGTTCGCTGTATCCCATTTGCCATTCGATTTCAAAACATTGGTATAGCTATTAGTAGTCTCGTTTTTTAATCTAATAGACTCAATATAAGAACCAGCTTCAGTTGGTTCAGTCACCTTTAAAAGTTGAACCCCCACAACGCCTTGGTTATTAACTAGACCACCATCACTGGCTGGATCTAAAGCAGCACTGACGCCCGTTATCAAAGGAGATGTGGCGTCCAATGTTGCAAAGTCAGACAGAACAGTTGAGGCAGCTTGGGAATTGCCAGCAGCATTCTCAAGTGTGGCCGTTACGGTGAATTTTGCGCCTTCTGCCGATTTACTAAATTTTTCCGCGTTTGTTGTTACGTATCCGTTATTGATATCGGTCGCTGTCAAAACTACCACGATGGGGGTTTTTGTAGAACTATTGCTCCCCAATGTTTCGACCGCATTAAAAACCACTTTATCACCAGCCGCAAGATTGCCTTTGGTAAACGTAGCCTTCACATCAAAAGTTGTGGCTGAGCCAATTTCATTCTTATTAACGTAAGTATCGTTGTTAGTATCTGTGGTTATTTCAACCCCAGTGATTAAGCCAGTAGGGGCTGAAGTCGTGTCAAGTTTGGCACTGTCTGACGCACTTGCAGAATTAGTGGCATCTCGTTGAATAAGTGCACTTACCGTTAATGTTGCACCTTCAACAGGCTTATCAAACTGCACCGTCACAGCGCTTGCATCAATCATCGCTTGTGTTAGCACCACTGTTTTCACAACTGCTGGTGAACTTCCATCCGTGAAAACAACTTTATCTCCCACAGCAACTTTGGTTTTATCAAACCCTGCTGTGACAGTAAATGTGGACGCATTGTCTAATTCTGCTTTGCTAACTACACCGTCGTTGTTTTTATCCGTTGCGATGGTGATCGTTGGCGCAACACCACCGTTAGGTGCCACAGCCGTACCACCACCGCCTGAACCAGCGCCGCTGCTACCGCCACCGCCTCCCCCACCTCCCAAAGCCGCCGCCCCCAACCCAGCGGCCGCCAAGCCTAGTCCTCCCAAACCGCCACCGGCCACAGCCGCTGCTGCCAAAGGCAAACCAGCCAATTCAAACGCGCCGCCGGCAATAGGGCCGCCACCCAACGACAGCATGGCGGGCGTGGTGCCGTCTTTGAGCGTGGTGCTCATGCTGCTCAGCTCGGGGTCGTGCGGGATGTATTCGTAGATCGAACCGTTTTCGGCTTTGCCCACGATGGTGGGTACTTGCTGCAAGTTAACGGGGTCGTAGTAGCCCTCGATGATGATGTCGGGTTTGCCGTTGTCCTCAAACATGAGGTACAGGTTTTTACCCACGCGTTTGCCGCGCACTTGGTCGGGGCCCAGGCCTTTGCCTTTGAGCTCGTCTTGCAGTTCGTAGCGGGTGTCTGGCTTGGCGGTGATACGTGTGGGGTTGCCACGGGCGCCTGCTCCTGCGGGCACGGTGATGAGCGCGTTGTCCGAGCCCTTGCCTTCATTGACCAAAATTTTGTACTGTTTGAGCATGGTGTTCTTTCAATCAGTTGAGGGGGACTGTTGTTTTGCTGGCTTTCGCGGGACGGACGACGCGAAGGGGTTTGCCGGGCTTGCCACGTTGGGGCATTTTTTGAGCGTCGTTGGCCTCACCATCACGCACCTTGGTTTGGGGCTTGGGCTCCAGCTTGGCTTCGGGTTTGGGCTCAGGCTTGACTTCTTGCACTTCGGCTTTGTGCTCGGTCATCTCGTCGAGCTTTTGCTCCACTTTCACGGTGATGACCACGCGACGGTTGGGTTTGTTGCAATCGATGCTGGCTGCGTTTTGAACCTGTGAACAAGTCACGATGGGTTCTGCCGAGCCTTTGCCGTCGGTGGTGATGCGGTCTGCACGCAAGCTGCCGCGCACAAAGTACTCTTTGATGGTGGCGGAGCGGGCTTTGGACAGTACCAAGTTGCTTTCGGGGTTGCCAAAAGGATCAGCATGGCCCACGACGTGCATGTGCACGCGGTCAGCGTTGCCAAACTCGGTCTTGATGCGGTCAATCAAGTGATCCAAGGTGCGGCGGCCTTGGTCGGAAATGTCGTTGATACCCGATTTGCCAAAGGCAAACAAAGCGTCAGCACCCAAGGTGATGTTTTGTGTGTAGAACACGGGCTCTTGCGGCTGTGGCTTGACCACAGGCGCGGCGTCTTCAAGGCAGGGCACGGCTTCGGCCACACGCGAGATGGTGTGTTGTTGCTCGCGGGTTTTGACCAGCTCGGGCAGGGCCATGTCTGCTTTGACAGCTTCCATGACAGCGCGGCCGTTGCTTTGTTCGGAAATGCGTACAAACACGTCTTGGCTGCCTTGCAGCACGAGCACGTTGACGATGTCGTAGTCGTCACTCACGTCAAGGCCGTTTTGTTGCATGCGAGCGGCTACGTCTAATTTAACGGGGGGCAAACAAATGGTGCTGTAACCACCGCGCTGCAACGAGGCGTGGTAAGTGCCGTTTATGTACACGCTGGCCACCTTTTTGGTGCTGACATTGGCGTTGCGGTAAAACACCACGCGCCCCTGCTGGGGCACAACCAGGCGGGGCACTTTGAAAGTCCCACCCAGTGGGTTGGTCACCCCAGGCGTGGTGTTGTCCGCGTAGCTTTGCTGATACGCCTGAACGGGTTGGACGTTTTGCGCGCTTGCGCTGACTGCCCACACCAAACATGCGAGACCCAAGATTTTTTTCATGTTCATTTCACCCAGTTTTCGACCCGCAGGCCCGGATACATTGCGAAATCCGCATCGTGGTTGGTGACCAACGTCACATCCAGCGACAGCGCGTGGGCAGCCACACGTTGATCGACTGGGTCTAACTTGCTGTCAACGGCCAGGCACTTCACCTCGCCATACGTTCGGGCGGCCTCGCCACCAAAGGGCGCTACCCACACGTCTTCTAAGAAGCCGTCGAGTGCCAAGCGGTTTTGCGCACACTCTCGGCCCGAGCTCGCCACACCGAGCTCTAGCTCAGCCAAAGTGAGTGCTGAGATCACCACATCGCCCACGTAGCAAGGCGCCAAACGCTCCACCACGGCGATGGGCTGTTCTTTCATCAGGTAGACACACATGTGCGTGTCGAGCATGTATTTGGGTTTCATACGTTCGACATGAAGTTGGGAGAGAACTTGTTGAGTTTTTCGAGCACGTTGCCCATGCGGCGTTGGGCAGGTTTGATGTGCAGCTCGTCACCGTGGCGCTCGATGACCAAATCGATGTCCCATGCGCTGTAGCCCAGCTCCGCAGGGATGCGAACGGCCTGGGAATTGCCGTTCTTGAAAATCTTGGTGAAAGCCCGGGTGGCGCCCTTGAGCGTGGCTCTTGTGCGTGCCAAGCCTGACCAATAGCCTTGTGAATACAACGAGTTGTTGGATTTCTCTTCTTTCATGGCGTGCCTCCAGTTTGTGTATCAACACGTACTGAAACGAATTGATTTTTGACACATTTCATGCTTTTACGAGTTATGTCTTATTCAGACAGCTTTGATAATTAATTACTTCTTCTTATCGCTCGCTACTTTAACCGCTCACAGCCAAATAGTGTTTACTTTATGACTCTTGTTAACGAGTTTTAACAAAATTAGTAACAGGAAAAAAGGTATTTTTTAACTGGCAAATACAAAAATAAATCGGCCCAAAACGTAAAAGGTGCTTTTGGTGATTTTTTTGTAACACTGGCTTCACTGATGCGCGCGATTCAGTGACAGCCCTATGGATGCGTACATCCAAGTGGGCTTGGCATTGCACCAAGCCCACGGACCTCAATTACAGATTTTTGAGATACATCTGTTCATCCACAAACAGCGTGGCCGCGCCGTTGGTGTACTGCGTGTACTGGTGACCCGCAGTGAACGTGAAGTCATTGCCATACGTGCTGGTCAAACTTGCCGCCGTCAGAAGGGTGGCCGCCGTGGTCCAGCTTGCGCCGTCCACCAGTTGCAACACATCTGACGCACCCTGCGCACCGGTGCCGTCGCCATTGATCACCATGGTGTGGCTTTCGTTGACGGTGGTGGTCGCTGCGTTGTCCAGCGCCGAGGGCATTTGCATGACCGCGTGCAAGTCAAGCTTGATGATGTTGATGCCGCCGCCCGTCATGTCCACCGTGTTGGTGCCTTGAAGGGTTTCAAACGTGGCCACTTGGGTCGTGTCCACCTCCACACCCGAGGCCGTGGCCGACAGGGTGAGGCTGTTCACGGCCAAGTCTGTCGCACCTGCGGTGCCGTAGGTTTGCGCCACCGTGGCACCCAGGCCGCTTGTGCCGGTTGCGCTGATGTAGCTGCCATCCTGCAAGCTGACCAAAGTGGTGCCGCTGCCCGTGGCTGGTGCATCGACAGTGAAGGTCCAGTTTTGCGCCCCTGCGTTGTACACAAAGTTGCTAACCGCACCGCCCGACATCGCACCTGTGCTGGACATGTGCGTGACGTCAATGTCTGCCATCGTGACGGTCGCTGGATCTACCGCGCCACTGAAGGTCAACGTGTAAGTCACCGCGCCCCCGTTGGCAGCCACTGAAGCCGCGTTGTCGGTGATGCGGGCCACCACATGGTCCGTCAAGGTGATGGCTTGACCGCTGAATGCCGAGGTACCACCGTTCACGCTGGCATCGGTGAATGCGCCATTGGCTGGCACCGCCACCGAACTGTCAACCAAACGCACCTGCATATCTGGCTTGACCATGGCTGAGTTGCCGGTGGCTGCCAAGAAACGGATTTGTGTGGCGCGGTCCAAGTAAATCGCATTGGCATCCGTCAAACCGGCTGCCACGTCCGTCCACACGTTGCTGGCGTTGAGGTATTGGTACTTGCCCAAAGTCGTCACTTCGTCCGCGCTGCCTGCGAACGTCACCGCCACACCTTTGAAGGTTTGGGGCGTCGCCAAGGCGGTTTCTACGTCGGTGAAGCTGGTGCCGAACAAGCTGTCGATGGTGGCGGCTTTGGTCACGCCACCGGCGTAAGGGGTGGTGGTGGAAGTCGGTGCGTCGGCCAGAGTAATTTCTGCATTGATATACAAAGTCACGCCATTTTTCTTTAACTCAAGATATCCACTGTAGGGGTCAAAACCGTAGTTTTGGCCATAAGTGTTTGCCAATTCCTCTCCTGAAATGGGCAAACTACCAGCTACAGCGCCTTCCCAGCTAAGGAGATTGACTAAGCGAACGCCGCTACTGGCAGCAATAGTGGAGTCTTGGTTGATAACCATAATTTTCGAGTCGCTCAGCGCCAGCACATTGTCAACGCTTAGCGTCAAGACGTTATCGCCATAACCCGTGATGTCAATCGAGCTGATGTGAGCCAGTTTCGCAGCAACCGTGGCATCGGTCAGGTCAAGAGAACCGCTTGTCACGTCGTACACCAAGGTGTTGATGCCCTGGCCACCATCAATTTTCATGCCGTTGCCAACAACCGCTAGGGCTGAGAAGCTGCCGTCGTTGATCGTGATCACGTCATCGCCTGCGCCGGCAAACACTTTGTCTGCACCGCCGTTGAGGGTAATGGTGTCGTCAGCATCGCTACCCAACAAAATGTCCGCACCGGCGGTGCCGACAATGATGGTGTCTGGGCTTCCCACACCATAGGCTTGTGTACTTGCACCACCCAAACCGTCGACACAGTTGAGGCTCTGATAAACGCCATCGGCCACGCTGACCGCCATGACGCCAAACCCAGCCGTGGGGGCTTTGGCCACCACGGTCCACTTGTTGGGGAAGGCAGGGTCTTGCGTCAACGACACGAAGGTGCCGTTGGTCACGGTGATGTCGGCCGCTGTGAGGGTAGCCGCATCAATCGCTTCGCTGAAAGTCAAGGTAAAGGTGGTGTTGGCGTTGTTCAAGGTCGCCGTGGCACTGCTGTCGGTGATGGCCAAGGTGGGCACCGTGTTGGTAGTCAGCACATGGCTGTCCACATTCGAGAACACGGGCACGGGTGCATCGTTGACAGGGATCACGTTGACGGTTGACGTCAGCGCAGACGAGTCCAACGCGCCGTCGTTGATGACGTAGCTGATGGTGCGCGCTGCAGCCGTCGGAATGTCCGACGTGTTGCTGTAAGTCACCGCACGCAAAGCCGCTTGCCATTGCGCTTGCGTGGCGGTGCCGCCTGCGGAGGTCAGCGTCATCACACCACCCACTTGGGTGGCTGCAATGTTGCCCATGGTGCTGCCGTCATTGGTGAAGCTCAACACGTCTTCGCTGGCCACGTAACCACCGGTGATCGACACCTTGGCGCTGGTCAGCGTCGTGTTGTCTTGGTCTGCCACGGTGATGCCGAAGTTGATGGCGGCGGGTTTAGCGTTTTCGAAATAGTTGACGTTCGAGCCGAAGCTCAACACAGGCTTGTCGTTCACGTTGGTCACGGTCACGGCCACCGCTTTGTCGGTGAACGCACCGGCCGTGTTCGTGGCACGCACCGTGATGTCGTACACGTTGTTAGCCCCTGCATCCGTCGGCGCTTCAAAGTCAGGCGAAGTCACAAAGGTCACCACGCCGGTGCTGGCGTTGATGGCGAACTTGCTGGCGTCTGCGCCGGTCAAGGTGTAGGTGATGCCTGTGTCTGCATCGGCTTGCGCGTCGTACACCGTGGCCGTGGTGGCGAGGTTTTCAACAGCGCTGGCCGTCGCGCCGCTGGTAAACACGGGGTTGCCGACGATGGTCACGTTCAACGCTGGGCTAGGCAAACTTTCCATACCTGCTGTATCGGTCAAGGTGTAGGTCAAAGCATGCGGGGCCACGCTCAATGGCGTGGTGGGTGTCAATGAGCCTGCAACAGGGTCGTAGACCGCTGCCACCGCCACGCCATCCACATACAACTTGGGCGTTGTGCCAGCTGGCACGGTGCCGATGTTCAAACCGGGCGTGGTGTCGTCGGTCGTTGCCGCCGTGCTGGTGGGGGTTTGAATAGTGCCCACGTTGTCGGCGTAGCTGCTGGGCGCGGTCGCTGGCGTTGTCGGGGCCTGGTTGTCGATGGTCAAAGCTTGCGTGTCGCCCGCCTTGATCAAGTTACCTGCCGCCGAGACGATAGACGTCTTGATGGTGTAGTCGCCATCCAACAAGCTGTTGCTGCGGTTGTCCAGCGTGTAGTTGCCGCTGGCATCGGGTGCCACGTATTGCTCCGCGACCACCACGTTCGTGCTGTTCACAATTTGCACCAACACCTTGTCACCCGCCGCCACATGCGCGGCGTTGAAGTTCGACACATTGCCTTCGATCATCAACGTTCTGTCGCTGGTGATGAAGTCGGTGCTGCTGGAGCCTGTGTCGGTTGAGCCGTTAGGCACGTCGTGAATGGTCAAACCAGAGAAGGTCAAATTCACATCTGGCGTGGCCGCGGTTTCAATCACCAAAGCCTGGTTTTTCACCACCCCCAACGACACATGGGTGGCACTGACCAACTCGGCACGCAAGGTGTAGTTGCCAGCGGGCAAGGTGTTGGCGCTGTTGTTAAACGTCCAAACACCCAAGGCGTTCGGCGTGACAAATTGGTCCACGATCACCGTGGTGCCGTTGGCGGCCAACACCGTCACATGCACTTGGTTGTTCGAGGCGGGTACATAGCCTGTCACGTTACCGGTGACCACCAAGGTTGGGTCGTTGGTGATGAAGTCGGTGCCGCTCGCGCCACTGTCGGTGGTGATGCCGGTGATGTTCACCGTGTTGCCCGCGCTGGCACTGATCACCAAAGGCTGGCTGTCGCCCACTTTGACGGTGTTACCTGCGGCATCCACGATAGACGTTTTGATGGTGTAGTTGCCATCAGCCAAGGTGTTGGTCTTGTTGTCAAACGCGTAGTTACCGTTGGCATCTGGCGCCACAAACTGCTGCGCCACCGCCACGTTACTGCTGTTCACAATTTGCACCAACACTTTGTCGCCGGCTGTGGCACCTGTGGCAGTGAAGCCGGTGACTTTGCCTGCAAAGATCAAGGTCGCGTCTGTCGTGATGAAGTCGCTTGTGCTGGTGCCATCGTCGTTCGAACCGTTGGCAGTGTCGTTGATGCTCAGGCCGCTGAACGTGGCGGAGGTGTTGGTGTCCACACCGTTCGCATTGCCAGGGTTGATGGTGGCGCTGGTGTCGATGACCAAAGGCTGCGTGGTGCCCGCTTTGACCACGTTTCCAGCCGCATCGACCACGGCCACTTTGACGTTGTAATTGCCATCGCCAATGATGCTGCCCGTGTTGTCAAACATGAAGTTGCCACTGCCATCTGGCGTCACATACTTCTCGGCCACCACGGTCACACCGTCAGCCGCCAACACTTGCACAAGCACGCGGTCACCTGCTGCGCCACCTGCGGTGGTGAAGCCTGCAGCCGTGCCTTTGAACACCAAGGTGGCGTCGCCGGTGATGAAGTCGGTGCTGCTCGAACCGGTGTCTGCCGATTGCTTGGTCGCGTCGATGATGGAGAACGCCGAGAACGTCACGCCCGTGTTGCTGTCCACGGACGAGTTCGGCTGGCCATTCTCGTTACCGGGGTTGCTGCCTGGGGTGGTGCCGCCGTTGTTGGTGTCAATCACCAAAGGCTGGCTGTCGCCAGGTTTGACGGTGTTGCCCGCTGCATCGACGATGGAGGTTTTGATGGTGTATTTGCCATCGGCCAACGCGTTGCCCTTGTTGTCAAAGGTGTATTGGCCAGTGAATACATCGGGTGTCACAAAGCCTTGTGCCACCACGGTCACGCCATCGGCCGCCATGATTTGCACCAACACTTTGTCGCCAATGCCGCCACCTGCTGCGCTGTAACCCGTCACTGTGCCGGTGATCAGCAGCGTCTTGTCGCTGGTGATGAAGTCGGTGCTGCTGGCGCCCGTGTCAACGCTGTCGAGACCGTTGATGGTCAAGCCAGAGAACGTCACTGTTCCGCCCGCGTTCGGGTCCACAGGGTTGGGGTTGCCGGGGTTGCTGCCCGGGTTAGTGCCGTTGTCGTTGGTGTCAATCACCAACGCTTGCGTGTTGCCCGCCTTCACCAAGTTGCCTGCGGCATCGACGATGGCGGTTTTGAGGGTGTATTTGCCATCGGCCAAAGACATGGCCTTGTTGTCAACCGCAAAGTGGTTGTTGCTGTCTGGGGTGACAAACTTTTCCGCCACGAGGGTTGTGCCATCGGCTGCAAAAATTTGCACGCGCACTTGGTCGCCTGCGGTGCCACCGGTATTGGTGAAGCCCGCCACGTTGCCTTCGATCACCAAGGTGTTGTCGCTGGTGATGAAGTCGGTCGTGCTGCTGCCTGAGTCGATCGAGCCGAGGGCCGTGTCGTGGATCGACAAGCCGCTGAAGGTCACAGCCGTGTTGCCGTCGACCGTGCTTGGTGCGTTGCCAGGGTTGCTGTTGCCGCTGCCATCAATCACCAAAGATTGGATGTCGCCGGCTTTGACGAGGTTACCCAAACCATCCACCACCGAGGTCTTGATGGTGTACTTGCCGTCGGGCAAGCTGATGCCTTGGTTGCTGAATGTGAACACGCCTGAACCGTCGGGCACCACGCCACCTTCGGCCACCACCGTCACGCCGTCGGGTGCCAAGATTTGCACCCACACTTTGTCGTTGGCCGCTGCACCAAAGTTACTGAAACCAGACGCCGTGCCTTGAATAGTCAAGGTGCGGTCGTTGGTGATGAAGTCGGTCGTGCTGCTGCCCGTGTCTTTGGAGTCACCCACGGTCAAAGTTGGCACGTCGATGCTCAAGCCTGTGAAAGTCACGCTGGCGTTAGCGCCGCCACCTTGGGTGTCGATGTTGATCGTCGCCGCTGGGCTGGGTCCGCTGGTATTACCAGCGATGTCGGTGATCGTGGCTGTCACGCTAGCAGCGCCTTGACCTGCAGCCGTCAGCACCGCTTCGGGCACCGTCACCATGGCTTTGCCAGCGGTGATGTCGGCAGGCAACAAGGTGTAAGGCGTGCTCACGCCATCGATGATGACGTTCACCACGTCGCCAGCAACGGCGCCTGTGCCAGCCAAGCTGACTTCAACCACTGTGCCGTCTGCAGCTTCTGCGGCGTTGATGCCACCGTTCGCGTTTTCTGCCACCAGTGGGGCGGCAGGGGCTGTTGGCGGCAAGGTGTCGATATTGATCGTCGTTGCTGGGCTCGGATCGCTGGTGTTGCCTGCGCTATCGGTGATGGTCGCTGTTACAGCAGCTGGGCCTTGGCCTGCTGCCGTCAACACACCAGCGGGCACCGTCACCGTGGCTTTGCCAGCGGTGATGTCGGCAGGCAACAAGGTGTAAGGCGTGCTAACGCCATCGACGATGACGTTCACCACGTCACCAGCCAAGGCGCCTGTGCCAGCCAAGCTGACTTCAACAGGCGTGCCATGCAAAGCTTCTGCGGCGTTGATGCCACCGTTCGCGTTTTCTGCCACCAGTGGGGCGGCAGGGGCTGTCGGGGGCAAGGTGTCGATGTTGAGCGTTGTGATCGGGCTCGATGGGCTGGTGTTGCCTGCCGCATCGGTGATGGTCGCCGTCACAGCAGCTGGGCCTTGGCCTGCGGCCGTCAGCACACCTGCGGGAACCGTCACTGTGGCTTTGCCAGCCGTGATGTCGGCGGGCAGCAAGGTGTAAGGCGTGCTCACGCCGTCGACGATGACGTTCACCACGTCGCCAGCCACGGCACCTGTGCCAGCCAAGCTGACTTCGACGGGCGTGCCATCCGAAGCTTCCGCCGCGTTAATGCCACCGTTCGCGTTTTCTGCCACCACAGGCGCAGCCGCTGCTGTCGGTGCCTCGGTGTCAATCGTGATCGTGGTTGCTGGGCTGGCTGTGCCTGTTGCGCCTGCGCCATCGGTGATGGTCGCGGTCACGCTGGCTGGGCCTTGACCTGCGCTGTCAAGCACAGACTTAGGCACCGTCACCATGGCTTTACCGCCTGTGATGTCGGCAGCCAACAAGGTGTAAGTGGTTGCCACGCCATCGATGATGACGTTCACTTTGTCGCCAGCAATAGCACCTGTGCCAGCCAAGCTCACTTCCACCACCGTGCCATCGGCAGCTTCAACGATGTTGATGCCACCGTTCGTGTTTTCTGCCACCACAGGGGCAGCCGGTGCGTTGGGCGCCACGGTGTCGATGTTGATCGTGGTCGCGGGGCTCGATGGGCTGGTGTTGCCCGCCACATCTGTGATGGTGGCGGTCACGCTGGCAGCGCCTTGACCTGCAGCGGTCAGCACAGCAGCAGGCACAGTCACTATGGCTTTGCCAGCCAAGATGTCTGCGGCCAACAAGGTGTAAGGCGTGCTCACGCCATCGACGATGACGTTCACCACGTCGCCCGCCAAGGCGCCTGTGCCTGTCAAGCTCACTTCCACCACGGTGCCGTCTGCGGCTTCTACGCCGTTGATTCCGCCACCTGCAGCTTCAGCCACCAGAGGGGCAGCGGGTGCTGTAGGCGCTGAGGTGTCGATCGTGATCGACGTGGCAACGCTTGGCGGACTGGTGTTGCCTGCAGCGTCCGTGATGGTCGCCGTCACGCTGGCGGCGCCCTCACCTGCAGCGGTCAACACAGCTGCAGGCACCGTCACCATGGCTTTGCCAGCCAAGATGTCGGCAGCCAACAAGGTGTAGGGCGTGCTCACGCCATCGATGATGACGTTCACTTTGTCGCCGGCCACGGCGTTGGTGCCGTTCAAGCTCACTTCCACCACCGTACCGTCAGCGGCTTCAACGAAGTTGATGCCACCATTCGCGTTTTCTGCCACCAAGGGCGCAGCAGGTGCGTTGGGTGCTGTGGTGTCAATGTTGATGGCCGTTGCTGGGCTCGGTGCGCTGGTGTTGCCAGCGATGTCGGTGATGGTGGCTGTCACGCTGGCAGCACCTTCACCGGCGCTGTCCAACACAGACTTAGGCACAGTCACCAAAGCTTTGCCTGCCGTGATGTCAGCGGGCAACAAGGTGTAGGTCGTGGGTGTGCCGTCAATCGTGACGGTCACTTTGTCGCCAGCCACCGCATTGGTGCCCGTCAAGTTCACTTCCACCACGGTGCCATTTGCGGCTTCGACCGCGTTGATGCCGCCGTTGGTGTCCTCCAACACCACGGGGGCAGCAGGTGCATTGGGTGCAACGGTGTCAATTTGGATCGTCGTTGCTGGGCTGGGCGAGCTGGTGTTGCCTGCCATGTCGGTGATGGTGACTGTCACAGCAGCAGGGCCTTGGCCTGCTGCGTCGATCACGGTCTTAGGCACAGTCACCGTGGCTTTGCCAGCGGTAATGTCTGCGGGCAGCAAGGTATAGGGCGTGCTCACGCCATCGACGATCACATTCACCACATCGCCAGCTAACGCGTTCGTGCCAGTCAAGCTGACTTCAATCGGCGTGCCATCCGAAGCCTCTGCTGTGTTGATGCCGCCGTCAGCGTTTTCTGCCACCACGGGTGCAGCAGGTGCGGTAGGTGCCAAGGTGTCGATGTTGATCGTGGTTGCGGGGCTAGCCACACTGGTGCTGCCTGCGCTGCTGGTGATGGTGGCCGTGACGCTGGCTGAACCTTCGCCTGCCGCATCCAAAACGGCCTTGGGTACAGAGACCATGGCTTTGCCAGCGGTGATGTCGGCTGCCAACAAGGTGTACGAGGTGCTCACACCATCGATGATGACGTTCACTTTGTCGCCGGCCACCGCATTGGTGCCGGTCAAGCTCACTTCCACCACGGTGCCATCTGCAGCTTCAGCCGCATTGATGCCGCCGTTCGCATTCTCTGCAACGATGGGCGCGGTTGGCGGTGCGTTCGGCGCAACGGTGTCGATCGTGATGTTCGTCGCTGGGCTGGGTGGGCTGGTGTTGCCAGCTGCGTCGGTGATGGTCGCTGTCACGCTGGCTGGGCCTTGGCCAGCGGTGGTCAACACCGCAGCAGGCACAGGCACCATGGCTTTGCCGGCCGTGATGTCAGCGGTCAACAAGGTGTAGGGTGTACTCACGCCGTCGACGATGACGTTCACCACATCACCCGCCAAGGCGTTGGTGCCGGTCAAGCTCACTTCCACCACGGTGCCGTCTACGGCTTCAGTGGCACTGATGCCACCGCCTGCGTTTTCAGCAACGGTCGGTGCAGCTGGGGCAACGGGCGGTGTTGTGTCGATGGTGATCGTGGTCGCTGGGCTTGGCGCACTGGTATTGCCTGCGCCATCCGTGATCGTCGTCGTAATTGCCGCTGGGCCTTGGCCCACGGCAGGGTTGTCAAGCACAGTTTTTGGCGCGGTAACCATGGCTTTGCCGGCATCCACATCTGCTTGCAGCAAGGTGTAAGGCGTTGGAACGCCGTCAACCATCACTTTGACGATGTCACCGGCCACAGCACCTGTGCCGGCCAAGCTCACTTCGACAACGATGCCGTCAGCAGCTTCTGTCGCGTTCACACCACCGTTGGCGTTTTCTGCAACGGTGGGTGCAGCAGGAGCAACGGGTGGTGTTGTGTCAATGGTGATCGTGGTCACTGGGCTAGGCAAGCTGGTGTTGCCGGCTATATCCGTGATGGTGGCTTTGACGTCCGCTGGGCCTTGGCCCACGGCGGGGTTGTCAAGCACAGACTTTGGCACGGTGACCATGGCTTTGCCGGCATCCACATCTGCCTGCAGCAAGGTGTAAGGCGTCGGAACACCATCAACCATCACTTTGACGATGTCGCCCGCCACAGCGCCTGTACCGGCCAAGCTCACTTCAACAACGATGCCATCTGCAGCTTCTGTCGCGTTCACACCACCGTTGGCGTTTTCTGCAACGAGCGGTGCCGCTGGGGCAACAGGTGGTGTTGTGTCGATGTTGATGACCGTTGGCGTGCTGGGTGCGCTGGTATTACCAGCCACCGTGACCGTCGCGGTCACGCTGGCTGGGCCTTGGCCCGCGCCTGCGATCACGGCGGCTGAAATTGGCACGATGGCTTTGCCAGCGTCGATTTCAGCTTGGGTCAAGGTGTGCGGCGTGCTCACGCCATCGATGATGACGTTGACGCTATCGCCAGCGTTCGCGCCTGTGCCAGCCAAGCCGACTTCGACGGTCGTGCCGTCAACGGCTTCTGAGGTGTTGATGCCACCGCCAGCGGCCTCGGGCAAGACGGGCGCAACCGGTGCGCTGGGCAAGCCTGATTGAATGGTGATCTGGGTGGGGTCGCTGGGCAAGCTGGTGTTGCCTGCCGCGTCTGTGAGGGTCGCGGTCACTGTGGCTGCACCTTGACCTGCCGTGTCCAATACCGACTTGGGCACGTTGACCGTGGCTTTGCCAGCCGTGATATCGGCGGCCAACAAGGTGTAAGTCGTTGCCGTGCCGTCGATGATGACGTTCAGCTTGTCACCGGCCACCGCGTTGGTGCCAGTCAGGCTCACGTCAACGGTGGTGCCGTCGGCAGCTTCGGCAATGTTGATGCCGCCGCCCGCGTTTTCAGTCACTACGGGTGCGCCGGGCTTATTGGGCGCGATGGTGTCGATTTTGATGAGGGCGAGCGGGCTGTTTGGGCTGACGTTCTGCGAAGCATCGGTCAGGGTCGAGTAGATCGTGGCAGAGCCTTGGCCTGCAGCATCAACGACAGATTTAGGCACTTGTACTTTGACCGCGCCTGCTGTCACGTCAGCGGCCAACAAGGTGTAGGTTGTGGGCAAGCCATCGATATAGACCGTCAACACATCACCCACAACTGCATCAGTGACCTTGATGTTCACCAACACCTCAATACCGTCTGCTGCTTCTGCAATGTTCACGCTACCGTCATTTTTAAATTCGTTGACGATGGCAGCACCAGGCGCCGTAGGCGCTTTGGTATCAATGTTCAAAGCCAAAGGCGCACTGAGCGGGCTCTTGTTGCCCGCCACATCCGTCACAAAACTGGTGACGGTGGCAGCGCCTTGACCAGCGGCATCGAGCACGGTTTTTGGCACGGTGACTGAGGCTTTGTTGGCCGTCACGTCTGCAGCCGTCAGCACGTATTTGGTGTCCACACCGTCCACGGTGACTGTCACTGTGTCGCCTGCGACTGAACTTGTGCCGGTCAGAGGCACCACGATGACTGTGCCGTCTGCTGCGTCAGCCGTGTTGAGCACACCATCGGCCATTTCAGCTGCGGTGGCCACTGCGGGCGCTGTGGGTGGCAGGGAATCGATGGTCACCTCCAGCGCTGGGCTGTTGTTGCTCACCACGTTTTGTGCGTCTTTATAGTTGAACGCCAAGGTGTGCTTGCCTTCGCCCAAAGCGGCCACAGGTGTCAAGATGGTGTTGCCATCGGCATCCGATGTTGCTTGGCTGGCCACCACCACGCCGTCCACCACCAGCTGAGGGGTCACGCCCGCAGGCACAACACCGACGTTAAACCCAGGCTTTGTGTTGCCGGTGATGTTGTCGGTTTTGCTCACCCCTGTGTCGGCGGTGTCCAACAAATCAGGGGCGGCCCCCAAGCCCGCCGTGCGTGCGCCAGTCTTGCTAGCACTACCGGCCAAGGCAGCCGCGCCCAACACGCCAGCCGCAGCCAACAAGCCACCGCCGCCCAAGGCAGCACCGCCACCCACGGCTAACAAGGGCAAGGCCGCCAATTGGAACGTCGACGCCACGGCACCACCGCCCAGCACCTGACTCACGGGCAAGCCGCCATCAGCGAGTGCCACAGGCAAGTTGGCGACGACCGGGTCTTCTGGGATGTATTCGTACAAATTGCCGTCTTCGGCGCGGCCATACAAGCCCCCCGTTTCATCGACCATCACGGCCTCGTCGTAGTAGTTTTCGACGATCAAATCGGGCTCGGTGCTGCCCTCCAGCATGACATGCAGGTTCTTGGCCGAGCGCTTGGTGCGCACGCTGTCGGGGCCTGTGTTGGCAGCGGCTGGGTCTTCCAGCTGGTAACGGGCGCCACGCACGGCTTTTAAGCGTGCAGGATTGCCTTTGTCGCCGGCGCCTTGCACCACGTTGAGGGTTTCAGTGACTTCGCCTGCATTGTTTTGTACAAGCGCTTTGATAGTTTTGCTCATGATAGGACCAAACCTTTGATAGATGGGGGTTGAACGTCTTTGGGAACTGGCTTGTATTCTTATGAAATGACTACCTAAGAGGTATTAAATATTGTTAAAACTACTGCATTTAGTTGCACTTAGCTCACATATTTACATGCGTACTTAGACTTCATCTCCAACTCGAGAAGTGGCAACTAGATGTACATCCTTCGCCATATTGAATACAAAATACCACCAATTAATCGCAGACAGGATAGTACACCGTAAATATCAAAATCAACAACAAATTAATACTTAAATGTAGTTTTTTGTCGAATATGCCGAAATTTACGTACAGTGACAAACAGAAACAACAGGGCGCAAGTTCACGACTGGGCTTGGTCAAAGTCCAATTCGTGAAAAAGATGAGGGGGGGCAAACGTGCCCCCTGTCTCGCGGTTTAAGCGGCCAGTCTGTGGATCAACTCGTCGGTCAAAGCGCTGGTGCTGTTGAGCGAGTACGACACATGTGCGCTGGTGATGTCGTGCGCTTGCCAATCTGGGGCAGGCAGCACGTCGTCAAAGCGCAACACACTGTCGCCCTCCAAGCGCGTGACCACGATGGGCGCTGACGCTTGCGCAACGTCGACCTTGGGTAAGGGAAGGGCCTCACGCGCATCAAACACATCGTCTTGTTGAGCGTCAAATGCGGTGGTCACCGTTTGGAACCAAGCGTCGACCACTTCATGCGTTGTGCCGTTGGTGGTGGTGTAGCTAGAAACGCCTTGCAAGAGGTTGCCGTTTTGCTGCGTGATGGTGCTGTCGTGGCCCAAATTGATTTGGGTCACACCCACGTCTTTCAGGCTGCGCAATTCGCCGTCATCGGTGAGGCCGTTGCCGTTGCCGTCTTGCCAAACCTTGAGCGCGTCAAACGCTGTGTCTTGCGCATCCATTTTGCCGTCGCCGGTGCTGTCGTACTGCGCCAACGCGGCCCAACCGTCTGCGGCTTGTTGCCCATTGGCCAACAAGGTGTAGTTGCCAAACAGCTCTGCGCCGCTACTGATCTTGCCATCGTGGTTCAAGTCCATGGCCAGCAAACCGTCGTGCGCGTCAACCCAGCCGGTGGTCTGTGCCACGCCTGTGGCTTGCAAGTCAAACATCGTGCCCTGCGCCATGTCCACCGTCTGCACGCCATCGCCGTTCAAGTCCAGCACCAAGGGACTGTCGTATCTGGTGAGACCGGCAGTGCCTGGGTTGACCTTGATCATGTTGAACAAGTTGTAAGTGGTGCCGTTGTGCGTGATGGTGGAATAAAACGTATCGCCAGGGCTCGCGGCCAAATTACCCAACGACTTGCTGTTGGTGGCGCCACTGATGGTGAATGAGTCGATCTGTGAGCCATTTTTATACGTCGTGATCGTATCGCCCTGCCATGCTGGATTCCAATAGTCGACGATGACGGCGTTGGTGGTGACGCTGCCATTGGCACTCGAGCTCGACGAGGTCGTGCCATAAAAACCCGCGGTGAGAGACGTCGAGAAACGGGTGTCGACGCTGAAAGTGGCCTGCCCCGAGGCACCGTTGTTACCCGCCACGTCGTTGTAGCCATTCAAGGCCACCACGATTTGGTTACCCGTCGTGTTGGCTTCTGTCGTGGGGGTGTAGACGGCTGTCCATTTGCTGTCGCTCACCTTGGTCAAGGCAGACAAGCCGCCCGCGCCTGCACCGCCTACGCTGTTTTGAATGGCTACATCGTTGATGTCAAAGTTCGCCACGTTTTCAGAGAACTGGAAGGTGACGGTGGACTTTTCACCCAATGCCAATGCGACGTCAGACATGGTGACGGCCACGGTGGGTGCCGCCATGTCAACGGTCAAGGCATTGGCAAATTTGGCTATGGTTTGACCCCCCGCGCCGTTTTCACGCACTTGCACGGCGTTGACCGCGTAGGTACCTGCACCGACCACAAAGCTGGTGCCAGAACCGGCGGTCCACGTCGTGCCGCTGTTGGTCGAGTAGGACCAAGTGTCGGTTGCCACTGACAAGTTCACATTCATCGTGCCATTTTTGGTGATGAAGTCAGACGCACTGATGCCCGTGTCAGTGCCCAAGGCGAAGCTCAGGGGGCTGGCCACCGTGACGCCGGACTGAACCAATATTTGTGAGTTCTTCGCCGTGTTTTGCCAGACTGTGTAATTGCTGGTGCCGTTGTTCACGATGCCTGCGTTTGTCCAACCCGTCTCACTGGTGAAGTTCACCACATCGCTGGCGGAGCCATCCACCACCAATTGATGAAACTTCGTGGTCGCGCTCAAGGCCGTACCTGTCACGTTGGTCCACACACGTCCATCTGCGTTGCTGGCAGTGGTGCCGCCCAAGTGGATGTTGTTGAAGCCCGCCATGTCGTTGACGTCTTTGGCCGTGAGGGTCAGCATGTTGGTTGCCGCGTCAGTGCCCATGTCGATGCACTCGATGCTTTCGATGCGGCTGTTTTCCTCCAAGCCCAAGGCACCGACGTTGCTGATGGCGGTCAAGTTCAGTGCTGCCCCCCCGCTGAGTTGGAGCGTGTCAAAACCGCCGCCACCATCCACACTGGCTTTGACGGTTTGTCCGGTTGCCACGTTGCCCAAATTCGTCACGTCACTGCCCGTCAACACGATGGTGTCGTTGCCTTCGCCTGCGAAGAAACGGTCTACACCGCCACCGCCTGTGAGGGTGTCATTGCCTGTCGAACCGAACAGCGCTTCTGAGCCACTGGTGCCGTTGACCGTGCCGCTGCCTTGCACGGCATTGGTCACAAATTGGGTGCCGCCTAACACAATGCCAAACGATCCGTCCTGAGTGGGCAAGCCCCCTACGATCAAGTCTGCCAAACCATCGCCGTTGAAATCACCTGCATTGGAAACTCTGTAGCCTATGGACGCTCCAACGGGGCTTGAAATCTTGAAGCCTTGCGAAGAGGCGATGCTGTCTTCATTGAGGATATGTACGTTGCTTGTGCCACTATCATTTGTAAAGCCGAGCTGCACATTGGTCCCTGTTGCATTGCCATACACCACCATGGCGTAATTGGCCCCACTGTTTTGCTTGCCAATGATCACGTCTGCAAACCCGTCACCGTTGACATCGCCCGCCGACGATATCCAGTCGTATTGGCTATTTCCTGTTGGTAAAGAAATAGTGAAACCCTGCGACGGACTGAGCGAAGAAAGCGCCACGCTGGTGGTGCTGGTTTGTCCATACACCACATAAACTTGATTGGTAGACAAAATTGCCAAATCGGCGATGCCGTCTCCGTTCACATCGCCCATCGACGTCACTTGTCTCATCGGTGAATTCGAAATGGTTCCTGTGATGCTGTACGCCACGTTCGTGGTGTTGGCGGTGCCATTGGCATTGCTGTAGTAGACCGCCGCGCCGTAGGAGTTATCGAGACTGTTGTAGGTGGTCGACACAACATCGGCAATGCCGTCCTTGTTCATGTCCCCCACAGCTGTGACCAAACCAGCCATGCGGTAACCCCGACTGGGGTCAATGGCGTAAGTGTTCAGATCGTTGGCAAAGAGATCGCTTTGGTTAGTCTTGTTGCCATAAACAACGTAGGAATAAGTCTGACTGATTGGCACGCCAAAATCAGCAACACCATCACCGTTGACATCTCCCAGACCCGTCACGACTGAACCAAAGGCTGCTGTGGAATCAAAACCCGAAGCTAAAGCTATTTTGAAGCCTTGGCTGTTGTTGATGTTGGCCGAAGCGTCAATCGAAACACCCGTATTTGAGATGCCACCGTAAACCACATAGGCACGAGCGGAGGTGCCACCACCGCCCATCATCACGTCATCAAATCCGTCGCCGTTGATGTCACCAATGCCCGAGACAGTCGCACCAAATCTGGAATCAGCACTAACGGCCGATGAAATTTTGAAGCCCACACTGGCAGCGATGCTCGCGTTAACGCCAGTCGCGGTGTTCATTGGCAAAGCAGGCAAAGTGCCAGCGGCGTTGCCATAAATCACATAGGCACCGCCGGCCAAATATGAGCCCGTGTAGGGTTCGTTTTGCAGGGTGGGAGCGCCCACAATCACATCGTCAAACCCGTCACCGTTCACGTCACCTGCGCTGGAGACGACATAACCAGTACCCGATGTCGCTGTTGGGATGATGCTGCCATCGGCATTGACCGTGGTGAAGTTCAATGTGGTTGCATCCGCAATGCCTGCATAGGCATTGCCCGCCAAGTCTTTGATGGCAGTGGGCGCGATCTTGATGAAGTAGCCGGTACCAGCCAACAGATCAGCGGTTGGGTTGATGGTCAGCGTGATGCCGTTCCAACCGGTGACCAAGCTGCTGCTGGCCGCATCAAAACTTTCCACCAAAGTGCCATCGGATTTGTATAAGCTGATGAGGCCCGTGCCTTTTTTGACCACTTCGCTGAAGGTTAGGGTGAGGTTTTGGTCCACGTTGGCATAGGCCACGTAACCGTTGTCGCTCGGATTGCTGCCGACCAAGATGGGCGCGATGTTCTCAGGTGAAGTGACCACGATGTCAAAGATATCGCTCGCACTGAGGTTCCCGCTATCGGTGGCCGTCATTTTGACGTGTACGGTGCCGGTGCTCACTGGCGGCGTGCCTGTGAACGTGCGTGTGGCCGCATTGAAGCTGAGCCAAGTGGGCTGCGTTGCGAGGGCTGTGCCGTTGGCGTCAACCACAGCGAAGGTGTAGGACAGCGTGGGGTTGTCGACGTCGGTGAAAGCGTTGGCAGGCACGGTGTAACTCAGCGCTGTGCCAACGGTGCCGGTGGTGTCTGCGATCAGGTTGGCGACGATGGGGGCGTCGTTCACGGGCGTCATGTTGAGGGTGAGCGTGCTGGTGGTGCTGTTGCCAGCGGCGTCGGTCACTTTGTAGGTGAAGGTGTCCACCGCCGTTGCTTGGATGGCATTCAAGTTGGCGGTGCGTGCGTAGCTGTAAGTACCGTTGGTGTTGAGCGTCAAGGTGCCGTAGAGGCCCGTGGCGCTGCCCACAAGGGCGTAGCTCTCGCTGCCGTCTTTGGTGGTGTCGTTGGTGCTGAGGTTGCCGGTCAAGGTGGTGACGTCTTCGGTGCCGGTGTTGCTGTCGGCCACAGCAATGGCAGCGACGGTGTCGATGGCGAAGATGCCCTTGGCGAAGCTGACACCGCTGGCCATACCGGCAAAGGGGCCGCTGAGGTAAGAGATTTGCGATTGGATGAAATGCTTGCCTTGCGACAACGACAGCAACACCTCTGGCGGGATGATGACTTTGGCGATGCCTTTGGTGGCCGGATTGCCTGCAATGCCGTTGATGTCGCTGGCCGTCAAGACGTGATCGATGGCCACGCTGTCGTCAATCACCACCCTCAAGACGTCGCCAACGCGGGCACCGCCACCGGCCACAGAGATGGTGATCTCGGTACCGTCTACGATTTCTTGGGCGTTGATGGCGCCGCCACTGGTTTTGGCATTGCTTTCCATACACACAGCAACGCCAGGGGAAAAAATCAACCGCTGGTTATCCAACTGAAACAGCGTGTTCATGGACAAGCCACCAAGAAGTTTTAAGTTTGTGGGGCTAGAAGGTGTGGTGCTCATGATGTGACGGCCTGTAATGGGTGACAGTGATAGGGAGGCGAACGACATGCATTCTTATGAAAAGAGGCAATTCGTTGTATTAAATGTTGTAAAAAAGCCCACGTCCCTGTGTGAAGGACGTGGGCTCTTTGAATGGACACACCCTGGGTTTAACTTAAACGGCGAGTCTGTGCATCAACTCGTCGGTCAAAGCGCTGGTGCTGTTGAGCGAGTACGACACATGCGCGCTGGTGATGTCGTGCGCTTGCCAATCGGGGGCAGGCAACACGTCGTCAAAGCGCAACACGTTGGCCGCCGCAGCCGTGTGGAACTCAAACGCGGCATCCGCCACCAACACGTTTTGACCGTCGGTGGTCGTGGCCGTGGTGCGCCCTGCTTCGTGTACGCCATCGGCAGGGTTACGGGCCACGCCGTCGCTGGTGAGGTGGACAGAGGCAATGCCCGCCTCAGCCAAGGTGTGCACCTCGCCCACGTCGCTCACGCCGTTTTGGTTGGCGTCTTGCCAGACCGAGAACTGCGAGAACTTGGCATCGCGGGCGTCGAATTCGCCATCGTGGTTGGTGTCAAACGCGGCAGCCAAGCCTTGCAGGTCGGTCTTGCCACCGTATTGCGTGAAGGCGTATTGGCTGTTGTCGTGCACGACGCCGTCTTGGTATTTGTCCCACACCAACACGCCGTCTTGTGCACCGGCCCAAGCGGTGTGGTCGAGTTGGCCATCGCCGTTCACGTCCATCGTCACTTGGCCGTAGCTGAGCTGGCCATCGCGGTTCAAGTCGAGCACCACGGGGGCGACCGAGTCGTTGTTGGTCACCACAACGCCTGACTTGACCAGCACCTGGCTGTTGGTGCCCGCGTTTTGATACACGGTGTAGTTGTCGGTGCCGTTGTTGGCCGTGCCAGCGTTGGTCCAGAACCCTGCATCTGGCGACAACACCAGCGTGTCGGAGGCTGTGCCGTTCACCACCAGCTGGTGGAACTTGGTGGTCGTGCCCAGCGCCGAGCCCGTCCACATATTGCCATCTGCACTCACCGAGCCGGTGCGGATTAGGTTGAAACCGGCCATGTCTTTCACATCGCGCGCCGTCAGCGTCAGCGTGTTGGCGACGGCGTCGGCGCCCAGGTCAATGCGCTCGATGCTTTCGATGCGGCTGTTCTCTTCCAGGCCCATCGCGCCTGCGTTGCTGACGGTAGTCAGGTTCAGGTTCACGCCGGCTGCCGACACCTGCAGAGTGTCAAAGCCGCCGCCACCGTGGATGGTGCCGCGTGTAGCACCTGTGGCGGCCGAGAGGTTGGTCACATCTGTGCCCGCGAGCACGATGGTGTCGTTGCCCATGCCTGCAAAGAAACGGTCCACACCACCGCCGCCCGTCAAGGTGTCGGCGGCGGTCGAGCCGATGATGGCTTCGGCTGCGCTGGTGCCTGTGACTGTGCCGGTGCCAGACACCGCGTTGCTCACCCACTGCGTGCCGCCGAGGATGACGCTGTACGTCGCACCCGCGCCGTTGCCCCCCACAATGAGATCGGCCAAACCATCGCCGTTGATGTCGCCGGCATTGGACACGGTGGTTGCAAACTGACCGAGTGCGGATCCTGTCACTTTGAAACCTTGACTTGCTGCAATCGAGCCACTGGTCACACTCACCGATGTTCCGCTTGCATTGCCATACACCACATAAGCAAAACCTGGATCACCCGAGCGGCCCTGAACAATCACATCGGCCAAACCATCGCCGTTGACATCGCCCGCACTGGAGGCACGGCTACCAAACCAACTCCCCGTAGGACCTGAAATGACAAAACCATGGCTGGGTGCGATCGAACCAGGCGTGATGCTGACATTGGTTCCACTGGAATTGCCATAAACAACATAAACAGAACTTGTAGTAACAGAGTTGCTTGTAGTGACCAAAAGATCAGCCAATCCATCACCGTTCACGTCCCCTGCACTCGACACGTCATGACCCAAGTTTTCGTTGGATCCAGAAGCATAGGAAATGGTGAAACCTGCACTGGGAGCGGGATTATTGGTGTTCAAGTTCAGCGATTGATTCATTGCTGAATTGCCGTAAATGACAAAAGCTCTGGCGCTTGGGTAATTACCCACAATGATGTCTGCATAGCCATCACCGTTCACATCACCGGCACCGGATAAAGAATAGATGTAACCAAGGACGCTGTGTGACTGCGACGTGATGTTGAAACCCGTCACCGACGGGGTCACGCCACTGGCTGCGCCAAAGATGACTTTGATGTTGCCGTTGGCGCCTCCAGTGATGAAATCGGCAAAACCATCGCCGTTCACATCGCCTGCACCCGATACGACCTGACCACCCGTTGCAATTTGGTAGCCCAAACTCGATGCGATGCTGGGCGTTGCGCTGCTGAGGTTCACACCGGTGTACGCGGCATTGCTGCTGCCGTAAACCACAAAGGTGTTGCCGCTCGATGTCACCAGCAAATCGTCCAAGCCATCGCCGTTGAAATCACCGCCGCCCGAAGCAGACATGGCTGCGTACGTGCTGATTTTGAAACCCTTGCTGGCGGCAACCGTGCCGGCACTCAGGTCAGCCGGTGTACCTGTGGCATTGCCGTAAATGACATAAGCAGTGTTTGTGCTACCCACGTTGACCAGGTCATCGTCAAAGCCATCCCCATTAACGTCACCAGCGCTGGTGACGCCCACAGTGCCCGAGTTGGCTTGAACGGCGATACCGCTCGCAGCCACACTGCCATCGGCTGCTGCCGTTGAGAAACGGTACGTCGTCGCATCGGCCATGCCCGCAAACGTGCTGCCCACCGCGTTTTGCACCGCGTTGTCGGTCACTTTCAGGTGGTAGCTGGTGCTGGTCGTCAAATCTGCGGTCGGGTTGATGGTCAGCGTGCTGGTGCCCCAGCCTGTCACCAGCGAGCTGCTGGCCACATCAAAGCCTTCTACCAAAGCGCCCGTTGCGCTGTTGAACAGCTGAATGGTGCCCGTGCCTTGCAGCACGGCTTGGTCAAAGGTCAGCGAGAGGTTGTTGCCCAGCGCTATCAGATAGCCGTTGGCCACTGGGTTACTCGATGCCAACATGACAGGTGCATTCACCACGCTCACGCCCGCTTGCACCAAGACCTGCGTGTCGGTGGCATCGTTTTGGTACACCGTGTAATTGCTGGTGCCGTTGTTCACGGTGCCCGCGTTGGTCCACACACCCAAATGCGTGTTGAGCACCAAGCTGTCGGTGTTGCCACCGTCCACTTGCAGTTGGTGGAATGCTGTGATCGCGCTCAGGGCGGTGCCGCCATTCACGTTGGTCCAAGTCTTGCCGTCTGCACTGGCGCTGCCGGTGCGGAACAGGTTGAAGCCCGCCATGTCTTTCACGTCTTTGGCGGCCAGCACCAGCGCGTTGGCGGTGGTGTCGGTGGCCAGGTCGATGCGCTCGATGCTTTCGATGCGGCTGTTTTCTTCCAAGCCCATACCGCCACTGTTGCTGATGCTGCTCAGGTTCAAGCCCGCACCGCCACTCAGGCGGATCGTGTCAAAGCCACCACCGCCACTCACCGTGGCCTTGGCCGTTTGGCCCGTCGTGTTGTTGGCGAGGTTGGTCACGTCGCTGGCCGTCAATACAATGGTGTCGTTGCCCTGGCCAGCAAAGAAACGGTCCACACCGCCGCCACCGGTCAAGGTGTCAGCGGCGGCCGAGCCGATGATGGCTTCGGCCCCCGTACCGCCCGTGACTGTGCCAGTGCCGGTCACGGCAGACGTCACCCACTGCGTGCCGCCGAGGACGAGGCTGTAACCATTGCCCAATGACCCCATGATGAGGTCACTCAAGCCGTCGCCGTTGATATCGCCTGCACCGGACAGCGAATAGGCAAAGTAACCGGTGCTGGCACCTGTGATCTTGAAACCGTTGCTCGCGTTAATGCTGCCATTGCTGGAGATGTTCACCGTGCTGCCGCTGGCATTGCCGTACACCACATACGCATAACCCACGTTCTGGTAGGGCCCCACCAACACGTCGGCCAGGCCATCCCCGTTCACATCCCCCACAGCTGACGTCGTGAAACCCAGGCTGTCTGACGTGCCTGCAATGCGGAAACCACTGCTGGCGGCAATGCCGCCTGTGCTGTTGATGTTCACCGTGGCCCCCATGGTGTTGCCATACACCACATAAACGCTGTTGTTGACTCTGTCACCCACCATCACGTCGGCCAAGCCATCACCGTTGACATCGCCTGCGCCAGAGACACTGAGCCCAAAAGAATTAGCCCCTTGCGCCGTCACGATCCTGAAGCCACTGCCTGCAGCGATTGAGCCAGACATGACGTCAACAGCCGTGCCTGTTGAGTTGCCATAAATCACATACGCACTGCCGATGATGTTGGCACCCACGATCACGTCAGCCAAGCCGTCACCGTTCACATCACCTGCACCAGACACAATGCTGCCAAATCCGCTATCGACTCGACTGGTCACTTTGAAGCCGTCGCTCGCAGCAATGGTGGCCGAAGACAGGTTGACAGCCGCACTGCCTGCGCGGCCATACACCACATACATCACGGGCACGCCGCCTGAGCCCGGGCCGCCCACGACCAAATCGGCCAAGCCGTCGCCGTTGACGTCACCCGCCCCCGATACCGAGTAACCCACATACGAACCGGGAGCGCCAGAAATTGTGAAACCCAAGCTGGATGGGATCTCATTACTGGGGTAGATCGACACATTGGTTCCAATCGAGTTGCCATACACCACGTAGGCCGTGGGTACGAAGGTGGAGCTCCTCATGCCCACCAACACGTCGTCATAGCCATCACCGTTGACGTCGCCCACACCCGACACCGAGTAGCCCGTTGAATAGCCTCCCGAAATTTTGAAGCCTTTAGAAGCCGGGATGGTCCCGCCCGCCAAATCCATGCCCAAGCCGCTGGCATTGCCATACACCACAAAGGCACTGTGTGTTTCGTGGGCACCTACGAGGTAGTCGCCAAAGCCGTCGCCGTTCACGTCACCCGCGCCCGAAACCGTGAAGCCCAAATTACTGCCGCCTGCACCGACATAGCTTGTGCCAGCCGACACACTCCCATCGGCCGCTGCCGTGCTGAAGTTGAGGGTGGTGGCATCGTTGATGCCTGTAAAGGTCGCGCCCGCTGCGTTTTTCACAGCGGTGTTGGACACCTTGACGTAATAACCCGTGCTCGCGGTCAAGTTGGCGGTCGGGTTGATGGTCAGGGTGTTCGTGCCCCAACCGGTGACCAAGCCGCTGCTGACCACGTCGTAGGCGGTTTCTAACAGTGTGTTGTCCGAAGTCTTGTAAATGCCGATGGTGCCCGTGCCCTTCTGCACCACTTGGTCAAACGTCATCGTGATGTTGTTGGTCAAGGTCAGCATGTAGCCGTTGTCGCTCGGAGTGCTGGACACCAGCACGGGGGGCGTGGTCACGCCGACACCCGCTTGCACCAACACCTGGGAGTTGGTGGCGTTGTTTTGGTAGACGGTGTAAGTGGTGGTGCTGTTGGTAGCGGCCACAGTTTGGGTGGCAGTACCGACGTTGGTCCATGAACCGGTGTCGGCGGCAAAAGTCAAAGCGTCGTTGCTGCCACCGTCCACCACCAGCTGGTGGAACTTGGTGATGTCGCTCAACGCCGCACCGGTCACGTTCTTCCAAGTATTGCCGTCGGCACTGACCGAGCCGGTGTGGATGATGTTGAAGCCCGCCATGTCTTTGACGTCCCTGGCCGCCAGCATCAGGGTGTTGGCGGTGGTGTCGTTGGCCAAGTCAATGCGTTCGATGCTTTCGATGCGGCTGTTTTCTTCCAAGCCCATGGCCCCTGCGTTGCTGATGGTGCTCAAGTTCAAGCTGGCACCACCGCTCATGCGGATCGTGTCAAACCCCGAGCCACCGTTCACAGAAGCTTTCGCGGCTGCAACGGTGTTGTCAGCCAAGTTGGCTGCATCGCTTAAGGAGAGCACGATGGTGTCATCGCCCTTACCCGCAAAGAAACGGTCCACACCGCCGCCGCCTGTCAGGGTGTCGTTGGCGGTCGAGCCGAGGATGGCCTCAGACGCTGCAGTGCCTGTGACAGCGCCATTGCCGATGACCGGTGTGGTCAGCCACTGCGTGCCACCGAAGACGATTTTGTAGGTTTGAGAATTTCCAAAATCGGTAGCATCGGCAATCACCAAGTCGGTCAAGCCATCGCTATCAAAGTCACCCGCAAACGACACCGCTTTGGCGGTGGTTGAGGTGGTGTTGGTCGAGTAAGTGAGCTTGAAGCCTTGTGATGCGGCAATGATGCCCGTGCTCACACTGACTTCAGCACCCGTGGCTTTGCCGTAGACCACATAAGACGAACCGTTGGTGGAACCCACGATCACATCGGCAAAGCCGTCGCCGTTGAGGTCGCCCGCACCTGAGACCTGGCCCAAACCTGCGCCATTGGCGGTGTTGCCCAAAATGCGGAAGCCCTTTGCTGCGGCAATGGTGCTGGCTGCCAGACTCACATTGGTGGGGGCAGCGCCGCCGTAAACAACATAGGCAGCGGTGTAGCTTTGGTCCGTGTCGGTGGCCACGATCAAGTCGGCATAACCGTCACCGTTGACATCGCCGGCGCTGGACACGCTGGTGCCCAACTGGTAGCCGGTGCTGTTGGTTAAACCCGCGATCTTGAACCCTTTGCCTGCGGCAACCAGCGCGCTCATGTCGCCGCCCGTTGCGCCGCCAAAAATCACATACGTTGCGCCATCCGCATTCGTCAATGCCCCGTTGGCACTGACGATCACATCGGCCAGGCCGTCGCCGTTCACGTCACCGGCGCCCGACACCGAGAAGCCGGCATTCTCGCTCACAGCCCCCGTGAGCATGAAACCATCTGTCGCGGCAATGCTGCCATCAGTGCCGAAGGTCAAGGATGTGGCATTGGTTTTGCCGTACACCACATAAGCTGCGCCGTTGCCAGCGCCGGCGTTGGCACCTGCATAGCCCATGACGAAGTCGCCGATACCGTCACCGTTCACGTCGCCCACGCCAGAGACGCTGTCACCCAGCGTGCCGTATGCGGAGCCTGCTGTGACCTTGAAGCCACGCGCTGCGGCGATCGTGCCACTGGAGAGGTTCAGCGCAGCAGGGTCGGCACTGCCGTACACCACAAAAGCCGCACCGGCGTTGCTACCGCCCTGGCTGTCTGAGCTGGCACCGATCAAGACGTCGGCATAGCCGTCGCCGTTGACGTCGCCAATGCCAGACACCGATGTGCCCAGGTAATCAGCGCCATGAATTTTGAAGCCTTGGTCGGCCGCAATCACACCGTTGCTCATGACCGGATCTTTGTCCAGATTCAAGCCTTCACCCAGTGCATTGCCGTAAATGACATACACGCCCGACTGCGTTGAACCCGCCACACCGACCAGCAAGTCGTCGTAACCGTCCCCATTGAAGTCCCCGGCTGTGCCCACCGAGCGCAAATACGCGTCGGTCGAAGCTGCACTCGTGAAGGACGAAGGCACTGCATAGCTGCTGTTTGCAGATTGGGTGGAGAAGTTCAGCTGAAGGTCGCTGTTCATGCCCGAATAAGCCAAGCCTGCGCTGTCTTGAATGGCGTTGTCACTGATCTTGATGAAGTAATCGGTGGCAGCCGCCAAGTTGGCTGTGGGGTTGATCGTCAAGGTGCTGGTGCCCCAACCGGTGACGAGCGTGCTGCTGCTCACGTCAAACGCTTGCACGGGCTGGCCCGTGGTCTTGTTCCACAACTGAATAAAGCCATTGCCCTTGACCACGTTCTCGCTGAACTGCAGCGTGATGTTGTTGCCCAAATTGGCTGTGTTGACATAGTCGTTGTCGGCGGGCGTGCTCCACAACAGGGTTGGGGCTTGGGTGTCCACCGTCACACCCTGCTGCACCAGCAACTGCGAGTTGGTCGCGGTGTTTTGGTAGACGGTGTATTGGGTCGTGCCGTTGCTGACCACGCCCACGTTGGACCATGCGCCGCCATTGGCCGTGAGTGCCACCGTGTCGTTGCTGCCGCCGTCGATCACCATTTGATGAAAACGCGTGGTCGCGGCCAGCGCCGTGCCGCCGTTCAAGTTGATCCAGGTCTTGCCGTCCGCACTGGCGCTGCCAATTCGAATTTGGTTGAACCCGGCCATGTCGTTGACGTCTTTGTTTGAAATATTGAGCACGTTGGCCGCTGTATCCGTGGCCATGTCAATGCGCTCAATGCCTTCGATGCGGCTGGTCTCGTCAATGCCCATGGCCGCCGCGTTGCTGACCTTGAGCAGGTCCAGGCTGGCCCCACCGCTCAGGCGAATCGTGTCAAAACCTGTGCCGCCACTGACCGTGGTCTTGGCGGTCTGGCCCGTGCTGTTGTTTTGCAAATTGGCGATGTCGCTGGACGTCAGCACGATGGTGTCGTCGCCACGGCCTGCAAAGAAACGGTCCACACCACCACCACCGTTGATGGTGTCGTTGCCCGCAGAGCCGATCAAGGCTTCGCTGCCCGATGTGCCCGCGAAGGCGCCTGCACCGTCCAGCGCAGCCGTCACCCACTGCGTGCCGCCCAGCACCACGTTGTAGCTGGCTGTGCTGCCCAATCTGGCCGATACCAACAGGTCATTCAAGCCATCGCCGTTGATGTCGCCCGCACTGGCCACGGCAAAACCTACGGCGCCTTTGAGCTTGAAGCCGTTGCTGGCCGCGATGTTGCCGCTGGCATCGATGGCCACGTTGGTGCCGCTGGCGTTGCCATACACCACATAGGTGCTGGCAGCGGTGCTGCCGTTGTCGTCACGACCACTGATGATCATGTCACTCAAGCCATCACCGTTGATGTCGCCCGCGCTGGCAATGTCCTTGCCATAAGGTCCGAGGAAGTCACCAACCAGTGCACTGGAAATCTGGAAACCGCGCGAAGCCGCAAGCAAGCCTGAGTTGTTGGCCAAGTCAATGTCCAACACGTTGCCGCTGCTGTTGCCGTACACGACATACACGGCACCACCGACCGTACCGGGTTGATATGGTGAGCTGACCATCACATCGGCCAGGCCATCGCCGTTGACGTCGCCGGCACTGGAGACGGCAAAACCAAAACGCGAATACGAGCTGTTGTTGCCCGTGTCACCCAAAATTCTGTAACCCTGGCTGGCTGCAATGCCATCGGTGGCGTTCAATTGAACCGACGTGCCGGTGTTGTTGCCATACACCACATAGACCATGCCACGCCCATTGGTCACGTTGTTGGGCGCACTCACAATGAAGTCAGCCAAACCATCACCGTTGACATCGCCTGCCCCATAGACAGATTGCCCCAAATCCGTCACGTTACTGCTCAAAACGTTGTAGCCCATGTCGGGGGTGAACTGGGTGTAGGACGTCAGGGTGACGGATTGATTGCCTGTTTTGCCGTAAATGACATACACATTCCGTGAGGCACTGAAATCAGAAGTCACTAGCAAATCGCTCAAGCCATCACCGTTGACATCGCCTGCATTGCTGACCGCATGCCCCCAATAGCTTTCATCGATTTTGATCTGGTAACCCATGTTGGCTGTGAAACCCGTGCCAACGTTCAACCCTGTCGCAAACACGGTGCTGGCGTTGCTTTTGCCAAAAACCACATAAGCCGATTCACGAGACGACGCATCGCCATATTTCGCGGTCACCACCAAATCGGCGAGGCCGTCACCGTTGGTGTCGCCTGCACTGTTGACCGCGATACCCAAGTAATCGCCCGTCTGGCCCGACACAATTTTGAAGCCCGCACTGGCGGCAATGCTGCCGGCACTCAAGTTAGGCACGGTGCCATTGGCATTGCCATAGACCACAAAAGCAGCACCCTCTGAGGAGCCATTGATGCCTGCGCCCACAATGAAGTCGTCGTAGCCGTCGCCGTTGAAGTCACCGATGGTGGACAAGTCTTCAATAGCCATGATGCCGTTGGCAGGCACCCCAATGGCACCGCTCGCATCGGCTGTGGTGAAGTTCAACGTGGTCGCATCCGCAATGCCGGCATAAGCGTTGCCTGCCAAGTCTTTGACGGCGGTGGGTGCGACCTTGATGTAGTAGCCGGTGCTGGCCAGCAAGCTGGCTGTGGGGTTGATGGTCAGGTTGCTCCCCCCCCATCCAGTCACCAATGGACTGGTGGCGGCATCAAAGCTTTGCACCAAAGTGCCATCGGCTTTGAACAACTGAATCAGTCCTGTGCCTTTGGCAACAGCTTCGCTGAAGTTGAGGATGATGTTGTTGCCCACGGCCATCATGAACCCGTTGTCACTCGGGTTGCTGCCGACCAAGGTGGGGGCGATGTTGTCGGGTGCTGTGACCACGATGTTGAACGTGTCGTTGGCGCTCAGACTGCCATCGCTGGCCGTCACTTTGACGAACACCGTGCCTGCGGCGCCCGCAGGTGGCGTGCCTGAGAACGTGCGTGTGGCCGCATTGAAGCAGAGCCAAGTGGGCTGCGTCGCGAGGGCTGTGCCGTTGGCGTCAACCACAGCGAAGGTGTAGGACAGCGTGGGGTTGTCGACGTCGGTGAAGGCGTTGGCAGGCACGGTGTAACTCAGGGCTGTGCCCTCAAGGCCAGCTGTGTCTGCGATCAGGTTGGCGACAATGGGGGCGTCGTTGACGCCTGTGATGGTGACCACCACGTTTTTTGTGTCCGTGCCGTCTTGGCTTTTCACCACCAAAGTGTCTGTCACTTGCTGGCCAACGGCCAAGGCTTGCACCGAGTCTTTGGTGTTGTCCAGTGTGTAGCCCCAAGCGCCCGTTGTGGTGTCTAAGGTGTAAGTGCCGTAGGTGCCCACGAGTGAGGCAGGCGTCTGAAAGGCCGCTTGGCCTGCATCCACATCGGTCACTGTCAGTGTGCCGCTGGCCGTGTTGGTGGGTGCATCTTCTGTGATGGCACCTGTGCTGGTTCCCGCAATGACAGCAGCGTCATTGGCGCCCGTGATGGTGACGGTGACGACCTTGGGCGTGCCGTCTGCGGCATTCACGGTGAACGTGTCATTGAGGGTTGCACCTGCGGCCAAAGCTTGCACGGTCGTGTTGGCGTTGTTCAGCGTGTAAGTCCACACGCCTGCAGCGGTCATGGCGTAGGTGCCGTAGCCGCCTGCGGTCGCTGAGCCTGCGAGCGCTGCGATGAACGAGTTGGGTACGCCGTCCACATCGGCAGAGGTTAAGGTGCCAGTAGCAGTGGGTGCGCCAGCGATGGCGTTGGCCACGCCGCCTGCTTCGGTCACAGCACCGGCCACGTTTCCGCTGATGACAGCCGCATCGTTGACCGGCGACAGCGTAATTTTGAGCGTGCTTTGCGTGGTGTTGCCTGCTGCATCCGTCACCGAGTAAGTGAAGGTTTCATCAAGGTTGGCCAAAATCTCATCCGCACTGGTTGTGCGCGTGTAGGTGTAGCTGCCGTTGGGGTTAAGCACCAAATTGCCTTTGGTGCCCATAGCGCTGCCCACCATCGCGTAGGTCTCGCTACCGTCTTTGCTGGTGTCGTTCGTGGCCACGCTGCCCGTCAACGTGGTGATGTCTTCTGTGCCACTGTTGACGTCGGCCACAGCCACAGGTGCCGAGGTGTCAACTTTGTAGCTGATGTTGTCGGCAACCAACGCAAAGTTTTGGGTGGCGTTGTTGCCAACAGCGTCCTTAAGCGTGCCGCCATTCAAGTCCAACGAGTTCGCATTGATGCTGATGCCGTTGGCATCGGTCTGCCCCGCCAAGATGGTGTAGCTAAAGGCAATGGCATTGGTGCCCGAACCACTGACGTAGTCGGCCTGAACCAACGTGCCACCCATGTTGAGCGTGATCTGTGGCGTGCCGGTGATGTAGACCTTCTCACCAAAGTTAACGGTAGCGGTGACCGTGTCTCCCTCGTTCAAGAAGTTGTTTTGAATCCCTGTGCTGCTGGTGATGGCCGCGCTGCTGGCCACAGGGGCAATGCCCACCAAGAAGGCGTCGCTGATGCTGGCCGTGCCATCGCTGGCAGTGACTTTGATGTTGAAGTCGATGGTGTCGGTGGGTGTGCCGCTGAAGGTGCGTGTGGCGGCATTAAAGGTCACCCAGGTTGGCAACGCCGTGCCGTCACCGCGTGTGACGGTGTAGGTGAGCGTGGCTTCAGGGTCGCTGAAGGTGCCTGCGGGCAGGGTGTAGCTGAAGGGAGTACCCAGAACAGCGATTTGGTCAGGGATGGCTGCAGCCACCACGGGTGCGTCGTTGGCACCGGTGATGGTCACGGTCACCACTTTGGCGGTGCCGTCTGCTGATGTGACGGTGAAGGTGTCGGTCAGCGTGGCAGAGGCTGCCAAGGCTTGAACGGTGGTGTTGCTGTTGTCGAGCGTGTAGGTCCACACACCAGCAGCTGTCATGGTGAATGCACCGTAGCCGCTTGTGCTGGTGGTGCTGGTTGTTACAGCGGTGAAGGCGTTGTTCACCCCGTCAACGTCTATGGAAGTGAGTGTGCCTGTGGCCGTGGGCGTGCCCGCAATCGCGTTGGCCACGCCACCGGCTTCGATGACTGATCCGGTTGTTGTACCCGAGATAACTGCAGCTGTGTTGGTGCCTGTGATCGTCACAGTCACCACTTGCTGCGTGCCATCGGCAGCAGCCACGGTGAACGTATCGTTCAATGTCGCGCCTTGGCTGAGAGCTTGAACGGTGGCATTTGCGTTGTTCAGGTTGTAAGTCCACGCACCCGCGGGTGACAAGGCGTAAGTGCCGTAACCGCCAAGGGTGGTAGTTCCTGCTGCAACTGCGGTGAACGCGTTGGCGGTGCCGTCCACGTCAGTGGATGTGAGGGTGCCGGATGTGCTGACAACGCCTTCGAGGATGGCACCCGTTGTGGCACCAGAAATGATGGCGGCATCGTTGGTGCCAGTGATGGTGACCGAGATGACTTTGGTCGTACCGTCAACCGCACTGACGGTGAAGGTGTCGGTGAGTGTGATACCCGTGGCTAAGGCCTGCACAGCGGTGTTGCTGTTGTTGAGCGAATAAGCCCACACGCCTGCAGCGGTCATGCTGTAAGTGCCGTAGCCGCCCGTGCTGGTGGTGCCTGCTGCCACTGCAGTGAACGCTAGGCCTTGACCATTCACATCGGTGCCGATCAAGGTGCCCGTGGAAGTTGGTGTGCCTGCAATGGCGTTGGCCACACCGCCAGCCTCGATCACATCACCTGTGGTGATGCCGGAGATGAGGGTGGCATCGTTGATGCCAGTGATGGTGACGAGCAAGTTTTGTGTGGCAGTGCCGTCTTGGCTCTTGACCAACAAACTGTCTGTCACTTGTTGCCCAGCGATGAGCGCTTGCACGGCTGGCTTGGTGTTGTCCAAGGTGTAGGCCCACACACCTGTTGTTGTGTTCAAGGTGAATGAACCGTAGGTCCCGAGCAAGCTGGCAGGCGTTTGGAAGACGGCTTGGCCTGTGTCCACATCGTAGACGGTCAGGGTGCCGCCCACGGTGCTAACGGCGGCGTTTTCGGTGACTGCGCCTGTCGCTGTGCCGGTGATGGTGGCGGTGTCGTTGCTTCCCGTGATGGTGACGGCGATGACCTTGGACGTGCCATCGGCTGCCGTTACTGTGAAGGTGTCGGTTAGCGTGGCTGCTGCTGCCAAGGCTTGCACTGTCGTGTTGGCGTTGTTGAGCGTGTAGGTCCACACGCCACCTGCTGTCATGGCGTAAGTGCCGTAGCCACTGGTGCTGGCTGTGCCCGATGCCACTGCCGTGAATGCATTGACTGTGCCGTCGACGTCTGTTGAGGTCAATGTGCCCGAAGCAGTTGGTGTGCCAGCAATCGCGTTGGCTACGCCGCCTGCTTCAGTCACTGCACCTGCCACGTTGCCACTGATGACCGCGGCGTCGTTGACGGGGGCCATGTTGATTTTGAGCGTGCTTTGCGTGGTGTTGCCCGCTGCATCCGTGACCTTGTAGGTGAAGGTGTCCGTGACGGTGGCTTGAATGGCATCTAAGTTAGCCGTTCGGGTGTAGGTGTATGCGCCATTGGCACCGAGCACCAACGTGCCGTAGAGGCCTGTGGCGCTGCCGACCAAGCTGTAAGTCTCTGAGCCGTCTTTGTTGGTGTCGTTGCTGCCCACGTTGGCGCTTGTGCTGACCACGTCTTCTGTGGCGTTGACCTCGTCTGCCACGGCAACGGCAGCGATGGTGTCGAGCGTGAAGTCGCCATCTGCCACGTCGGGGTTAGTGATGATGTTGCCGGCTTTGTCTTTGGTGACGGTGGTCACTTCAACAGGGCCGTTACCCAAAGTTACCAAATCTGCGGCTGTGAGCACGACAGGCTTGGCTGTGCCGTTGTGGGTGATGTTTTTGATGACTTGCCCGTTTTGACCCACAAAGGTGACCGTGGAGGTGGCATTGGCCTCGCTTTGCACGGTCATGATGCCAGCGGGGTCTGTCGCTTCTGCTGCGGTTTTGAGGTCGTCTCCCAACGAGGTGACCACCACATCGGGTCCAACGGTGTCGATGTTAAAAATACCCCTGGCTAAGCTGACTCTGCTGTGCATGCCAGCAAACGCACCGCTGAGGTACGAGATTTGTGAGGTCACGTAATGTGCGCCTTGCGACAAAGCCAACAAAACCTCAGCAGTCACGGTCACTCTGGCGATGCCTTTGGAGGCCGAACTGCCGTTGATGCCGTTGATGTCGTTGGCGGTCAAGATGTGATCGACAGCAATGCTGCCGTCAATGACCACTCGCAATCTGTCGCCGACTCTGGCACCACCGCCCGCCACTGAGATCGTTATCACGGTTCCGTCTTGTATTTCTTGCGCGTTGATGGCACCACCGCTTGTTCGGGCATCACTTTCTTGGCACACGGCCACACCTGGGGAAAAAGCCCGCAGGTTGTCCAACGCAAACAAGTCTCTTGTAGACAAGCCTGCAATGAGGTTTGTACTGGAGAGGTTAGTGGAGGTTGTGCTCATGATTTGGCTGCCTAGAAATGAGAGAGAAGTGAAACGACTCGAATGGCGTAAATTCTTGCGAAACGAGGCAATTCGTTGTATTAAGCTTTGTTAAAGGTCATTCAAAAATCAATGCGGACACTGCGAAAAGTACGCTTTGGCGCTTTAGTCGATGTGACTTGGTTTAATTTTCTTAACATGGTGTGTACTTATGATGGATAAATTACAATTTGGATAATACATCGTAAACATCAAAATCAACAATTAATGAGTACTTAAATTTAATATTTATCGTTTTGACGGTTAGCCGTCCACTCAGGCGACTTCGCTGCGTCGCCTGAGCCTAGAGGGTCAACGCACGTGAACCGTCAACTCAACCACCACACGCCGGTTGACTTTGTTGCAGGCCACGCTCACGGGGGACGCGACCCGCGCGCAATCGCGGTCAACCAACTCGCTGGAACCACGGCCTTCGCTGCTGATCTTGTTGGCGCTGACGCCTGCACGCACCAAATAAGCGGCCACGGTCTTGGCCCGCGCTTCGGACAGGCGTTGGTTGCTGGCGACCGAACCAACGGGGTCGGCGTGGCCCACCACTAGGATTTGGCTTTGCTCAAAATCGGCATAACGGGTGGTCAGACGCTCGGCCAAGCGGTCGAGTTGTTCGCGACCAAAAGGCAAGATGGCACTGAGGTCGGAGCGGCCGTAGGCAAACAAAGCATCGGTGCTCAGCGTGATGGCCACCGTTTTGGGGGCGGGTGAGCCGGTCACTTGGTCGCAGGCCGACGCGCCCGGCACGCGGCTGATGGAGTGCACTTGCCGACGGGTTTTTTGCAACTCAACAAACGCCACTTCGGGTTGAACGCTGACCAAAGACAAGCGGTTTTGAGGCAAATCCACCACACGAATGAACACCTCTTGCCCCGACTTGGCGGTGACAAACAGGGCACTGTCGGGCAACTCACGCGCGTTTTGTGTTGACTTTTGCAGGCTCACGCCCACATCGACGACCGAGGGCTTCATGCACAAGTCGGTGAAGCCGCCGGGCTGAAGCGAAGCCTGGTAACGGTCATTGATGACCACGCGGGTAGCGCCTGTGGCGAGTGCGCTTTCCGCTCTGTATAAGGTAATCCGAGCCAACTGCGGGTGAGCAGGTGGCGGCGAACGGTAAAGATCGCCCAAGGGCTGAAGAATCGAGCGCTCTTGGGACTGGGCATGCGCTGAATAACTGGCCAAGACAAGCAGAACCGCGACCAGCACCCCAACCATGAGGGAGGTTAGAGGTCTTGTTTTAAGGTGTGACGTGTTCATAAGTAACTCTCAAAAGGCGCCTCAAAAGCGGCGCCATGTTCGACCTGATTCGATTCTTGCTAAATAACCCACATGCATGTATTAAGTTTTGTTAACTTTAGAACTCAAAAATGCTCAAGGCTCCCACACGGTCAAACCCAGCTCCACACGACGCGCGGGCTGTCCGGGGGCTGTTTGGCGATCTTTGCTACCCCGGCCTTCAACAGAGATGGGATTGAACTGGGTGGAATGGCCCGCAAAGTAACGCTGCACCTCGCCAGCCAGTTCTTTGGACAGTTGCTCGTTGCTGGCCTCGCTGTCCATGTCCGTCACATGGCCAACAATGTGCAAGGCCAGAGACTTGAACCCGCGGTACTGCCCCTCCAGACGCTTGAGCAACTGCGCCAGTTCGGCCGGATTTTGAGCACTCTGCGCGCTGAGGGTGACCACCTCAGGGGCAAACGCCAACGCGGGTGCTGTGACTTGCAAACAGGGTTTAGCCAAAGACACACGCGACACGCTGTGCGTTTGCTCACGGGTCATTTGCACCTCTTGTGCGCCGATATGGGCAGGAACGACATCCAAACGAGGCCGTGTCGCCAAGGCTTCGCTCAAGCGAACATACAAGGTTTGCCCGCCCACCATGACCACGTTTTGTGACACCTCGCGATTAGGGTCTGCCCGTGCCCAACTGCGACCCGGCTGGGCTTGCAAGTTGACCGATGCGCGCTCTAAGCACAGCGCGGAGAAGGCCCCGTTTTGCAAGGAGGTGTGATAGCGCCCATCGATGTGCAGGGTGATGACCCCCAAGCCATCGCCCTCGGGCCTATAAAAGACCAAGCGCGTTTGCTCAGGGGCCAGGTCTTTGAGGGCGGTGTAGCCAACCCCCAAAGCCCGCTCAAACCCAGGCTGCTGTTGCTGAGCCCATGCGCCAAACACCGCCCCGAACGTCAGCACGCCCATGACAAGCCAGCGTCTGAGTCGGATTAATGGGGGCAAGGGGGCAGCAAGTGTTCGGTTCATAAATCGGGATGGTTTCGTCGGCCGTCCTTGGGGGGTGTAGACGAATGACCAAACGATGATTCATGAAATTTTATATAGAAAAGAACAAAAATATACCTTAAGTATCACAAAATCTAATTTAATCGAATATTTTGTAACTTTTAGTAGTTGATGTCTTTGCCAATTTGCCGAAAAAAAAGCCTTCCGAGGAAGGCTTTGAAAAAGTCATTGAGCGCGCAGCCTAAGCCGGCTGCTGCGCGGCGCGACGGTGCGCCAGAGCCACGTACCAGTCCAGACACGCGGGGTTGGCCATGGCGTCTTTGTTGACCACCTTTTCAAGCGGTTGGCCGAGCATGAGCTTTTTGATGGGCAGCTCTTGTTTTTTGCCAGACAAGGTGCGTGGAATCTCGGCCACTTGAAAGATCTCGTTAGGCACAAAACGCGGGCTGAGCGCGGTTTTGATGGCGTTGTTGAGCTTGGCTTGCATGGCGTCGTCCAGGGTGACGCCGTCGCGCAGCACCACAAACAAGGGCATGTAGCTTTCGCGGCCCAAGTACTCCAAGTCGACCACCATGCTGTCGAGCACTTCGGGCAGGGCTTCGACGGCGCTGTATAACTCACTGGTGCCCATGCGCAGGCCGTGGCGGTTGATGGTGGCGTCGCTGCGACCGTAAATGACACAAGAGCCGGTGGTCGGGTTGATCTTGAGCCAATCACCGTGTCGCCACACGCCGCCCAAGCTGGCAGGACCATCGCCGCCGCCGGGCTGTCGGCCGTGGCCTGCGGGGTACATGTCGAAGTAGCTGGAGAGGTAACGGGCGTTGTCTTTGTCGCCCCAAAAATACAAAGGCATGGACGGCAAGGGTTGGGCGCACACCAACTCGCCCACATCGCCCAACACGGGTTGGCCTTGCTCGTTCCACGCTTCCACAGCACAGCCGAGCAAGCGGCATTGCATTTCACCGGGGACCAAAGGCAGCTCGCGGTTGCCGCCAATGAAAGCGCCCGCAAAGTCAGTGCCGCCAGAGATGTTGCACCACCAAATGTTGGGCGTGCCCAAACGCTCAAGTTGCTGCGTGCCCCAGCGCTGCGCGTCTTCGCTCAGGGGCGAACCGGTGGTGCCCAAGGCGCGCACCGATTGCAGGCCCGGCAAACCACTGAGGTCGATGTTGGCTTTGAGGCAGTTGGCAAAAAATGCTGCGCCGGCACCGAAGAAGGTCACGCCGTTGTTGGCGGCAAAGCGCCACAGGGTGGTCCAGTCGGTTTTGTCTTTGCTGCCGCCAGGGTTGCCGTCGTAAATGACGCAGGTGGTGCCGTTGAGCAGGCCGCTAAGTTGCGCGTTCCACATGACCCAACCGGTGGAGCTGTACCAGTGGTAACGCTCGCCAAAGCTGTTGGGGTGGTAGCTGCAACCGATGTCGTTGTGCAAGACCTTCAAGGCCAGCGCCACGATGAGCGTGCCGCCGTGGCCATGCACGATGGGCTTGGGCAAACCGGTGGTGCCGCTCGAATAGACAATCCACAGCGGGTGGTTGAAGTCCAGCCACATCGGCTCGAAGCTTTGGGTGACTGCATCGTTGCGGGCAATGGTGTCTGCAAAGTCGGTGCTGTCGGGCAGGCTGGCTTGGTCGTTGAGGTTGCGCAACACCACCAAATGCTGCACGCTGGGCAAGGCGGCGCGCATGTCGGCCACCACTTGCAGGCGGTCGTGGTCGCGCCCGCCGTAGCTCACGCCGTCGCACGCAATCAACACCTTGGGCTCAATTTGGGCAAAGCGGTCGAGCACGGCGTTGGTGCCCATGTCGGGGGCGCAAATGCTCCACACGCCGCCCACGCTGACCACTGCCAAAAAGGCAACCATGGCTTCGGGAATATTGGGCAAGTAAGCCGCCACGCGGTCGCCGGGTTGCAGGCCTTGGGCTTGCAAATGCAGCGCCAGTGAGGCGACTTGACGTTTGAGTTCGGGCCAGCTGAGTTCGCGGTGCAGCCCCTTTTCGTTCTCGCTGATGATGGCGGGAAAACCTGCCGCATGCGCCGCATCGGCGTGCCTGAATACTTGCTGCGCGTAGTTGGCTTGCGCGCCGGTGAACCACTGGCCGCCAGGCATGGCGTTTTTCACCAACGCGCCTTGGTGCGGGGTGGGCGACTGCAGGTCGAAGTAGTCCCAAATGCTTTGCCAAAACGCATCGAGCTCGGTGGTGGACCAGCGCCACAGCGCGTCGTAATTGTCAAAGCTCAGGCCGCGGTTTTCATGCAACCAGTTTTGGTACAGCCGAATTTGGGGGGTGAAAGGTGGCTTAACAGACATGGCTCAGGCTCCCGTGCGTTGCATGCGCTCGCTTTTCCAATACACATCGTCACCGCCGTTGAGGCGGTTCAACACACGGGCCAACACGAACATCAAGTCGCTCAGGCGGTTGAGGTACTGGCGCGGCGTTTCTTGAATGGCTTCTTCGTTACCCAAAGCCACCACCGCACGCTCGGCACGCCTCGCCACGGTGCGGCAAACGTGCGCCAGAGACGCAGCGCGGGTGCCGGCGGGCAAAATGAATTCTTCGAGTTTGGGTAGTTGCGCGTTGTAGGTTTCGAGCGCATCGTCCAGCGCTTGCACCGCCTCAACTTTCAGCAACTCAAAACCGGGGATGGACAACTCACCCCCTAAGTTGAACAACTGGTGCTGGATCTCGACCAGCACATCGCGCACATCAGCAGGCATGTCTTCGCACAAGAGCACGCCAATGTTGGAATTGAGCTCGTCCACCTCGCCCATGGCGTGGACACGCAAACTGTTTTTAGACACCCGTTGGTTGTTGCCCAATCCGGTGGTGCCCGCGTCGCCAGTGCGGGTGGCGATTTGGGTGAGTCGATTGCCCATGAATGTTCCCTCATCAAATGAAGGGACTTATTGTGCCTGTCACGCGCGCGGCCTTGAAGGACGGCGTGTTGTTCATAGAATGCACAAAGCCTAGGAGATTCCCGTATGAACGCCCCCACATCCCCCCAACATTTGGCCCCCGTCATTGCCCAACGCGAGGTGCCCGCGGCCTTGATCGCGGCGCTGCAAACCCGCTTTGGTGCGAACTGTTCCACCGCCCAAGTGATTCGCGAGCAACACGGCCGCGACGAATCGGCCTTCACCACCGTGCCGCCCCCCGCTGCCGTGGTGTTTGCCGAAAACACGCAAGACGTGGCCGACGCGATCAAGCTGGCCGCGCAGTACCAAGTGCCTGTGATTCCCTTTGGCGTGGGCTCGTCGCTGGAAGGCCACTTGTTGGCCGTGCAAGGCGGCATCAGCGTGGACGTGAGCCGCATGAACAAGGTGTTGAGCATCAACGCCGAAGACTTGACCGTGACGGTACAACCTGGCGTGACGCGTAAGCAACTCAACGATGAGATCAAAAGCACAGGCTTGTTCTTCCCGATCGACCCCGGTGCCGATGCCTCGATTGGTGGCATGAGCGCCACGCGCGCAAGCGGCACCAACGCCGTGCGCTACGGCACCATGCGTGAAAACGTGTTGGCCCTCGAGGTGGTGACGGCCAGCGGTGAGGTGATTCGCACCGGTACCCGCGCCAAAAAATCATCCGCCGGTTACGACTTGACCCGCCTGTTCGTGGGCAGCGAAGGCACGCTGGGTGTGATGACCGAAATCACGGTGCGCTTGTACCCACTGCCCGAAGCGGTGTCAGCGGCGATTTGCTCGTTCCCCAGCATTGAAGCGGCGGTGCACGCCACCATCAGCATCATCCAAATGGGCGTGCCGATTGCGCGTGTGGAGCTGATCGACACGAACACCGTGCGCATGGTGAACGCCTACGCCAAGCTCGGACTGGCTGAGTCGCCCATGTTGTTGATGGAGTTCCACGGCTCGCCCAACGGCGTGAAAGAACAGGCCGAAACGGTGCAAGAAATTGCCACCGACTTGGGCGGCCAATCGTTCGAGTGGGCCACCACCCCCGAAGAGCGCACCCGCTTGTGGACCGCGCGTCACAACGCCTACTTCGCAGCGCTGCAAAGCAAGCCCGGCTGCCGCGCCATCAGCACCGACACCTGCGTGCCCATCAGCCGTTTGGCCGATTGCTTGCTCGACTCGGTGGTCGAGGCCGACGCCTCCGGCCTTCCGTATTTCTTGGTCGGCCATGTGGGCGACGGCAACTTCCACTTTGGTTATTTGATTGACCCCAACATTCCCGCCGAACGTGAAACCGCTGAAGAACTGAACCACAAACTGGTCACCCGCGCGCTGAACTTGGGCGGCACTTGCACGGGCGAGCACGGCATTGGTTTGCACAAGATCGACTTCTTGGTGACCGAAACCGGTGCAGGTGCGGTGGACATGATGCGCACCATCAAGCGGGCCTTGGACCCGCACAACATCATGAACCCTGGGAAGATTTTTTCAATGTAAGCAGCTGCTCGACGTGGTCACACAGCTTGACCGCGTCGAACGGCTTGAGCTCCACGGCGTTCACACCGGCAGCGCTGAAGCGCTCTAAATCTTGCGGGTTGACGTTGGCCGTCAAACCCAACACGGGCGTTTGACAGGCGGGGTCGTCAAAGGTTTGACGCAAGGCGATGGTGGCTTCAATACCGTCCATGTCGGGCATGACCATGTCCATCAGGACCACATCAAAGGTTTGTGCCTTCAAGGCGGCCAGCGCTTTGATGCCGTTGTCGGCCTCCACCAATTCACAGTTTTTCCATCTATTTTTCAAGATTTGCTTGGCGAGCAGTCGGTTGATCGGATGGTCGTCCACCACCAGGAAACGCAGCTTGTTGTCACTGGGCGCCAAAGGCAAGTCGGGCTCTGGCAGTTCCACCTTGGGTGGCGTGACCTCGATCAGCGGCAAGGTGAACCAAAAGGTGGAGCCTTTGCCGGGCGTGCTTTCAAAACCAATGCGCCCCCCCATGAGCGTCACCAACCGCTGGGTGATAGACAAGCCCAAGCCGTTGCCGCCATAGCGCGACTGAATGTCGTCATCGGCCTGCACAAAGCGCTGAAAGATATGCGGCTGCTGCTCAACGGCGATGCCGATGCCGCTGTCTTTGACCGAGAAAAACACACACAAGGGCTGTTGCTGAACGCGTAAGGTGACATGGCCTTGGTGCGTGAACTTGATGGCGTTGCCCAGCAAGTTGACCAAGACTTGCATCAACCGGTGGCGATCAGCCCGCACCCAATGGGGCACGGCTGCGTCAATCTCGCACTTGTAGCTCAGGTGCATGCTGTGCACGCGCGGGCCAAACAACTCAAAGGCGGTGTTGACCGTCTCGCGCAAGGCAAACACCTCCGGCTGAACTTTGATTTGACCGGCTTGCAGCTGCGAGTAGTCCAGCACATCGTTGATGACGGTGAGCAAATGGTCGGCCGACTGGCGGGTGTGGTTCAAAATTTTGAGCGCCTCAGGCCGATCTTTGACACGCTTGAGCAGCACCGCATTGAAGCCCAGAATGGCGTTCATGGGCGTGCGCAATTCGTGGCTCACGGTGGCGATGAATTGCTCGCGCAAGGCGGAGGTGCGCAGCAACTCTTGGCGCTTTTCTTCCAGCGCTTGGTTGCGTTTTTTGCGCTGCTGATAGGCTTGAAAATACAGGTTGTCGTACAAAAACGGCACAGAGGCAATGATCAGCACCACCACGGTGTAAGTCGCAAAAGACGACCAAATTTGCGCCGATCCCAACACCAGTTTTTCTGGCATCCAGCCCATCCCATTGAGGGCCGTCATGCCCAATTCGACGGCCAGCACGATCCCCATCCACATGATGCCGGCGCGTCGCCCAATGGCATAAAAAGGCACCAACGGCATCACCGCCATCCAAGCCATTCGCGGCGAGAAAATGCCGCCCGACACCCACGCGGCATACAAGACTTGCACCATGCCTGCGGTCACAGCAATGTGGACACAAACCTCGATCGCCAACCCATAACTGAACAGCGTGAGCAAAAGCAACAAGACACATGCAAACGCCAAAGGAACGGGAATGCCGCTGTGATAGGGCGTCACGATGGCCAGCACCACCATGGCAGCAATCAAGATCAACACCAAGAAATACAGATACGGCAACTTGCCTTCTTGAAAGCGTCGCGGCAGCAGCGGCAAGGCCCAACGAAAAATCCGCTCAATCCAAGTGGTGGTCATGCGGCACGACCTGTCGCGGTGAGGACCAAAAGTGCAGACAGTTTGTCGATCAGCAACTGTTGGTCGATGGGCTTGTTGAGCACGTCGTTCATGCCGGCCTCCAAACACTTGTCGCGGTCCACCGGGTTCGCGCTGGCGGTCAGGCCCAGCACAGGCATTTGGCGCACGGGGTCTGCAAAGTCACGGCGCATCGTGCGCACCACGTCCAAACCATCCATCTCAGGCATCACCATGTCGAGCAGCACCACATCAAATGGCTTTTGGCGCAAACGGTCCAAGGCCGCTGCGCCGCTGGCCACCTCGGTGATGTCGGATTTGGGAAAGCATTTTTTCAACATCAAGCGCGCCACCATCAAGTTCACGGCGTTGTCATCCACCAACAAGATCTTGAGGGTGCGACTGGCCAGCGTGCGTGCCACTTCCAACGCGGCCTGACCCTCTTTCGCGGCCACCCTGCGCAGGGGCAGCTGGAACCAAAAACGCGCACCCTGCCCTTGAATGCTGTGCACGCCAATCAGCCCGCCTTGAAGTTTGACCAAACTTTCGCAAATCGACAGGCCTAAGCCCGTGCCGCCAAATTGGCGGTTGGTTTGCACATCGGCATGTTCAAAGCGGTTGAAAATTTGCGCTTGGCGACCCGATGCAATGCCAATGCCGGTGTCTTCAATTTCAAACAAAACACCTGCGCCTACCGGCTGTACGCGCACTTGAATGCGCCCTTGCATGGTGAACTTCACCGCGTTGTCCACCAAATTCTTCAGCACCTGCAGCACCCGCTGGCGGTCGCCCTTGACCCACAAGGTATCGACCATGCGGGTGTCCGCATGAAGTTGCAGGCCTTTGGCCTGCGCTTTAGGGCGGTACACGGCCATCACCGCTTGCACCACGTCGGCCACTGCAAAGTCGTCGTGGCGCAAAGTCAACAAGCCCGCTTGGAGTTGTGAAAAATCCAAAATATCGTTCACCACATGCAACAGCTGTTCTGTCGAGCGACGAATGTGGTCGACCACCTCGGTGTCCTCCGGACGGTCGCTCAACTCGGTTCGCAAAATGCCGTTGAGGCCCAAGATGGCATTCATCGGCGTGCGCAACTCGTGCCCCACCGAGGCAATGAATTCGTCTTTGTGGGCTTGAGCGCGGATCAAGGCTTGGTGCGTGACTTCAAGATCGGCGTTGCTGCGGTCAATCTCCGTGACTTGCAGGTGGTGCATGCGCTCAGAAAAATAACCAATCAGCATGGCCGTGGCCACCACAGCCAACTTGGTCAACAAAGCCCAGAGCAAGGCGCTGTTGCTGATGTCGGCATTGGGATTGAAATAGCCGCCCAAGGTGCCCAACAACACGAACCCGTTGCTCACCAGTACGCCCACTAACCAAAACAACGCTGACTGTCGGCCTAACAACAAAATGGCGGGCAACACCACCACGGTGGTCCAAACCATGGCTGGCGAATTGATGCCGCCGGTATAGATGGCCACATAGTCCACCAAAAAAATGGCCATCAAAATGCCCACGTTCACACTCAACGCATACGTCAGCCCCAAACGCAACGCAACAAACAGGCACACATAGAAAACGCCACCCCAAAAGTGGATGAGCGGGTCATAGCCTGGGTTATTGACAAAGAAAAAACTAAAGTTGTAAAAAACGGTCAGCCACAGCATGATGATGAACAGCCATCGCCTGCGCTCAGTCGTGGTGCCATCAAATCGGGCACCCAACATTAACCAATTTTTCAACCGAGACAGCATGGACGTTTGATGACCAACGTTTTAGCTGCGCAGTTTGTCGATCAGCCCATTGAGTTCTTCCAGCGAACCAAACTGGATGGCCAACTCGCCCATTTCTTCAATGCGACCGTGGCGTTTCACACGTTTCTTGATGCGCACCTCCACCTGAGCCATCAGCAAGTCCGACAGTTCTTCTTCGACGCGCTTCAAATCACGCGACTTTTCTTTCTTCGGTTTTTGGGGCACCAAGTTGAATTCGGCGCTGAGTTTTTTGACCAAGCTCTCGGCTTCACGCACCGACATGTTTTTGGCGCTGATCTGATTGGCCGCCGTGATCTGCGTGGCGCGGTCTAGGGACAACAAGGCACGGGCGTGGCCCATGTCAATGTCACCGGCCATCAACATGCCTTGCACAGGCTCGGCCAAGTTGATGAGGCGCAACAGGTTGCTGGCGGCACTGCGCGAGCGGCCTACGGCTTGCGCGGCTTGCTCGTGCGTGAGGCCAAACTCTTTGATGAGGCGCTGCAAGCCTTGGGCTTCTTCCAGCGGGTTAAGGTCTTCGCGCTGGATGTTTTCAATCAGCGCCATGGCGGCGGCGGCCTCGTTGGGCACGTCGCGCACCAGCACAGGCACGCGGTCTAAACCGGCCAGTTTGGCAGCGCGGCTGCGACGCTCACCGGCGATGATTTCGTACTTGCCCGCGTTGGGCCCATCCACCAACTGACGCACCAAAATCGGCTGCATGATGCCTTGGGCTTTGATGCTCTCAGCCAACTCGTACAAAGCGCCCTCGTCCATGCGTGTACGCGGCTGGTACATGCCAGGCACCATGTCGGTCAACAACAAGGTGGTGGGCAAGCCATCGTTGGCGGCTGCCACGGCGGCGGCGGCATCGTCCACTTTAGGGCCGAGCAAAGCTTCGAGGCCGCGGCCTAGGCCTTTGGGTTTTTTAGTGACCATGGGTAACTTCTTTTTCGAGTAATTGTTGTAACAGGGCGTGGCCTTGGGGCCAGTTGCCAAGGCGCGAGTCGGCGTTGAGGTGGCCGCCCATGCCGCCATCGACCATGGACGAGCCCCACGCGTGAGCCAGCGCACTGGCCCGCATGAAGCTGCAATACGGGTCGTTGCGGCTGGTGACGACGATGCTGGGGAACGGCATGCGCTCGCGCACGATCGGGTGCCAGCTGTGCAAGATGTTTTGCATTTCGGGCCGCTCTGCGTCACACGGGGCCACCAACAATGCGCCCTTCACACGGTCGGTATTGCGCGAATGCGCTGCCCATGCCGCCACTTGAATGCAGCCTAGGCTGTGCGCCACCAACACGCTCTCTGGGTACTGCAAAACGGCCTCTTCGAGCTGCGACAGCCAGTCACCGCGCAAGGGCCGATCCCAGCTGTGCTGCTCGACGCGGACGTAGCCATATTCGGCTTGCCACAGACTTTGCCAATGCGCGGGCCCGCTGTTGTGCCAGCCGGGCAACAACAGCACTTGCGGCATCACGGAGGCCTTCGATGCGCCTGTGTGGTTAAAGCTTTTTGACACGTTCCACCATCTCTTGCGCGAACTCCACAAAGGCTTGGCTGCCTTTGGCGGACGGGTCAAACACCACGCCGGGCAAGCCATAGCTCGGGGCTTCGGCCAAACGCACATTGCGCGGGATGACGGCGTTGAACACTTTGTCGCCAAAGTGGTCGCGCAGCTGGTCGCTGACTTGTTGTTGCAGGGTGATGCGCGGGTCGAACATGACGCGCAACAGCCCAATGATCTTCAAATCGCGGTTCAGGTTGGCGTGCACTTGCTTGATGGTGTTGACCAAATCGGTCAGGCCTTCGAGCGCGAAGTACTCACACTGCATGGGCACGATCACGCCGTGCGCGCTGCACAAACCATTCAGGGTGAGCATGGACAACGAGGGTGGGCAATCGATGAGCACAAAGTCGTATTCATCTTTGACGCTGGCCAGCGCCTGCTTGAGGCGATTTTCTCGACGCTCCAAATCGACCATTTCGACTTCGGCACCGGCCAAGTCGCGGTTGGCACCGAGCACATCGTAGGTAGCGGCTTTGGCGCGCGCACCTTCGTCGCCCCAGTTGCTGCGCACGCGAGCTTCGACGATGCTGGCTGATTCGAGCAAGACATCGTAGACCGTCAATTCCAATTGACGCTTGTCCACACCCGAGCCCATGGTGGCGTTGCCCTGCGGGTCCAAGTCGACCATCAACACACGCTGCCCCACGCTGGCCAAGCCCGCCGCCAAATTGACCGTGGTGGTGGTCTTGCCGACACCACCTTTTTGATTGGCAACACAGAAAATTTTGGCCATGAAGGGCTTTCGTGAAAGGAGAAATTAATTGAAGAAAGCCAGCTTGAGGCCAAAACCCATCAACAGCACGCCCGCGATTTTGTTCAGCATCAGCCCAATGAGCGGATTGGCGCGCACACGCGCTGCCAGAAAATACGCCAACAAAACAGCCACCAAACCATAACCCAAGGTCAATGTGGCGATGGTTGCGGCCATCACAGCGAATGTGAGCCAACCTTGATGAATAGCGGGTGTCACAAACAGCGGAAAAAACGCCATGTAAAACACAATCGCTTTGGGGTTCAACACCGTGATAAACAGTGCTTGGCGAAAGTAATGGTGCGGGGTCATGTTAAGCACGGGGGCATCACCAATTTTGGCTTTCCACAACGAAAAACCAAGCCCCGCCAAATACGCAGCACCCACCCACTGCACGACCGAGAACACCGAAGGGCTCGCCACCAGCACGGCGGCCACGCCTGCAACAGCAGACCAGAGCAGAACTTGATCACCCGCTATCACGCCCAAGGTAGCAGCCATGCCGCCACGCAGACCACCTTTGGCTGTTGCGGTCACCAAGGCCAAATTGCCAGGCCCCGGGATCGCTAAAAAAACAATGATGGCAACGACGAAAGCGCCGTAGTCGGCAATACCGAACATGGAAACCTCAAAAGCAGAAGAGGGGGCAGTTTAACCCCGCAACCAGACGATGCAGCGGTCCGCATCCAAACCAGGCACGAGAAGTTGTTCCACGTGAAACACTTCGATGCCTTCGGGCAAAGCCGCCATCTCTTGCTCAGGGTGCTTGCCCTTCATCGCCATCCACACGCCATGGGGTGCCAAAGCAGACTTAGACCAAGTGGTGAAGTCCACCAAGGAAGCGAAAGCACGCGAACACACCACATCGAACGGTTGCGTCAAAGACTCCACCCGTGCGTGCAAACCTTTGAGGTTAGGCAAGCGCAAGGTAGCGGCCACTTGCTGAACAAACGCCGCTTTCTTGGCCACGGTGTCCACGCAGGTCACTTGCACGTCTGGACACGTGATGGCAATGACCACGCCGGGCAAGCCTGCGCCTGCACCCACGTCTAGCAAGCGAAAAGTGGATGATGTCGATGGTTGTTCAGCAAGGTCCAGCTTAGCCAACTCACGACGCAAGGGCGCGATCACCGCCAAGCTGTCGAGCAAGTGGTGGGTGAGCATTTCGTCGGCATCGCGCACTGCCGTGAGGTTGTAAACCTTGGTCCACTTGGCAATCAAATCCATGTAGGCCAGCAATTGGGCTTGACGCTCATCGTCCACCAGCAAGCCCAAGTCTTGCAAACCCACACGCAACTTGTCTCTCAAAGGATGCATCTCAGTTGGCCTCGGAGGCGGCTTGTGCAGAGGTCGCCGCATCGGCGCCCGCCTCTGCCGCAAACCCCTTCACGCGCGAACGCTTGAGGTGGATCAGCAACAACGAGATGGCCGCAGGCGTGATGCCCGACAAGCGTGAGGCTTGCCCCAAAGTCTCAGGACGGAAACGGGTCAGGCGCTGACGCACCTCAATCGACAAGGCGGTGACTTGCTCGTAGTCCAAGGATTCAGGCAGGATCAAATTTTCGTATTGGGCAGCGCGCTGCACCTCGTCGCGCTGGCGGTCGATGTAGCCCGAGTACTTGGCGGCAATCTCCACCTGCTCAATCACAGCACGCGTTGTTTCACGTGAAACGTCGCCGCCTGCCATGCCTTCGACCAACTCGGCGTTTTGATATTTGCCTGCGTCCAACGACATCAAGCCCTGGTAGCTCACATCCGGGCGGCGCAACAAATCAGCCAGACTGTATTCGTGCTCAATGGCCTTGCCCATCACCCGCTCAGACTCGGCGGCAGACAAGTTGCGGGGATTCACCCAAGTAGACTTGAGTCGTTCTGTTTCACGTGAAACAGCATCGCGCTTGCGGCTGAACGCGTCCCAGCGTGCGTCGTCGACCAAGCCCATTTGTCGGCCCACTTCGGTCAAGCGCATATCGGCATTGTCTTCACGCAACTGCAAGCGGAACTCGGCACGGCTGGTGAACATGCGGTACGGCTCGGTCACGCCCTTGGTCGTCAGGTCATCCACCATCACGCCCAAATAGGCTTGATCGCGACCAGGCATCCATGCGCCACCAAAGTCATTGGCTGCACCGGCCAAGCTGCGGCACTGGAGTGCTGCGTTGATGCCTGCGAACAAACCTTGTGCCGCCGCCTCTTCGTAACCCGTGGTGCCGTTGATCTGTCCGGCAAAGAACAAACCGGCGATGGCGCGACTCTCGAACGAGCGCTTCAACTCGCGCGGGTCAAAGTAGTCGTACTCAATGGCGTAGCCGGGGCGAATGATGTGGGCGTTTTCCAAGCCTTTCATAGAGCGCACCAAGTCGTACTGAATGTCAAACGGCAAGCTGGTGCTGATGCCGTTGGGGTAGTACTCATGGGTAGTCAGACCTTCAGGCTCCAAGAAAATTTGGTGGCTGTCTTTGTCCGCAAAGCGGTTGATCTTGTCTTCCACGCTGGGGCAATAGCGTGGCCCCACGCCCTCAATCTTGCCGGTGAACATGGGGCTGCGGTCAAAGCCGGAGCGAATGATGTCGTGGGTGCGCTCGTTCGTGTGGGTGATCCAGCACGGCATGTGCTGCGGGTGCATGGACGCGCGACCCATGTAGCTGAACACCGGCACCTCGCCCAACACGCCCGCAGACGGCGCGCCGGTGGTGGTTTGGTTCGCCACGCCGTCACCGGGTTGCTCGGTGCATTGGCTGAAGTCAATCGTGCGCCCATCGATGCGCGGGGGCGTGCCGGTTTTCAGGCGGCCTTGTGGCAGTTTCAACTCTTTGAGACGCGCCGACAAACTGAGCGCCGGCGGGTCACCCGCACGGCCACCGGCGTAGTTATTCAAGCCCACATGGATCTTTCCATCCAAAAATGTGCCAGCAGTCAGCACCACGGTGCGGCTGCGAAAGCGAATACCCGCTTGCGTGCAGGCGCCGACCACGCGGTCACCCTCCACCATCAAGTCGTCCACGGCTTGCTGAAACAGCCACAAGTTCGGTTGGTTCTCCAACATGCGACGAACGGCCGCTTTGTACAAAATGCGGTCGGCTTGGGCGCGGGTCGCACGCACAGCTGGCCCTTTGGAGCTGTTCAAGATGCGGAACTGAATACCGCTCTCATCGGTGGCCAAGGCCATCGCGCCGCCCAAAGCGTCCACCTCTTTCACCAAGTGCCCTTTGCCAATGCCACCAATCGAGGGGTTGCAACTCATCTGCCCCAAGGTCTCGATGTTGTGTGACAGCAGCAATGTTTTCGCGCCCATGCGCGCAGACGCAAGCGCGGCTTCTGTGCCGGCATGGCCTCCGCCAACAACGATGACATCAAATTCTTCGGGGTACAACATAAAAACCAACCTTTGGGGGGATGCAGGGGCTGTGCGCCGCCCTGCCTAGCAGAACGCAATTTTACAAGGAGGGGGTTTCAAACGTGACCGTCACGCGCAGGCCATGGGGGCTATCGTTGTGCATCGTCACGCGCGCGCCTAACAAACGCACATATTCGCTGACGATGGCCAAGCCCAAACCCGAACCTTCTTTCAAGGCCTCACCCGCAGAGCCCTGCACCCAGCGACGCGACAGTTGCGTGAGTTGGGCCTGAGACACACCCAACCCGTTGTCGCTCACCGACAGCACCACCGCTTGCGGCGCTTGCACCACCGACACGGTGATGTGGCTCTCACCCACCTCGGCGCGACCGTAGCGCAAAGCGTTGTCCAACAGGTTATTCAGCACACCCTCGATCAACGCAGCATTGCCCATCACCTGCACGGGGCTCTCAACACCACGCGCGCCCAAATCAACGTGAGCAGCATCAGCGCGGGGCAAAAAGCGCAACACGGCCTCACGCACCAAGACATCTAAAAAAACCGGCTGTTGCACCAAACTCTGATGCGACTCATCCGCCAAGGCCAGCGCCAACAATTGGTCTACCAAATGGCTGGCTCGGGCTTGGCTTTGGGCAATGCCCGCCAACTGTTCGCGCCACACCTTCGGATCGGGGTGGCGCAAGCCGTAATCAGCCAAGGCACGAATGCCTGCCAAGGGCGTGCGCAACTCATGCGCCACGTTGCCAGAGAACTCGCGCTGCGCCCGCACGCTGAAAGCAATGCGCCCCAACAGGGCGTTGATCGCCTGCCCCAAACGCTGCACGTCGCGCGTGCTGCCAGACACGGGCACAGGCGTGAGGTCACGGGCATCACGCTGCCCCAAAGCCTGCTCTAAATCGGCCAAGGGGACCAAGTCGGTCTCAATGGCACGTTGCAACCAAGCAGCCAAACCCATCAACAACAGCACCAACGGTGCGATTGAGAACACCAGCAAACGCTGCAACAAGCGGTCGCGACTGGCGGTGGTTTGCGCCATGACCACATAAAAATCAGCGGGCTGCTGACGGTGAATGGTCACGCCACGAAGCTTGTTATTTTGGTAATCTAAAGTGCTAAATTGAGGCGTCGCCGTGCTGCTCAAAGAAGCCGGGCGCAAACCCGCATGCCCCGCCAACATCGAGCCGTCGGGGCGCAACACCGCAAAAAACAAGGACTCACTTTGGTCAAAAAGCACCGTGCTCATCTCTTGCGCCGACAAACTCAACGCCAAGCCACCCAAGTCCACATCAGCCGAACGGCGCACATGGCTGGCCACCAAGTAAGCATCGTCTAGCAGAGCGCGGTCATAGGCCTGCTGCATGAAGTACGAGGCCACCCCCACCACCAAAGCCGAACCCATCAACCACGTCAACGCCAATGGCAGCAACACATGGCGCAACAACCGGTTGCGCAAGGACGGCTTAAGACGCAGACGATCAGGCGGGGTCACGCGGCGCCTCCAACACATAACCAATGCCGCGCAAGGTCCGAATGGTGGCACCGCTGTCTGCCAATTTTTTGCGCAACCGCGAAATGAACGCCTCCAGCGCGTTGTCACCCAAAGACTCGTCAAAGCTCGACAACTTATCGGACAAGATGCGCTTGCTGACGGCCCGACCCGGCGGCGTCATCAGCTCCCACAACACTTCGAACTCGCGTGCGGGCAAGGCCAAGTCGTCCTCATCCAGCAAGATGCGGCGATTTTTGCGGTGCAGCACCAAGCGACCGACACGCGCCACATCGTCGGCGCCCTGTGCGCGCCGACCTAAGGCACGCAGACGTGCCTCCACCTCTTCTAAATCAAAGGGCTTGCCCAAGTAATCGTCGGCACCTGCATCCAAACCAGCAATGCGCTCGTCGGTGCGATTGCGTGCTGTTAACACCAGCACGGGGGTGCGGTCGCCGCGGGCACGCGCGTTGCGCAGCAATTGCAAACCGCTGCCTTGGGCGGCATGGGCTTGGCCGTTTAAGGGCAAATTCAAGTCCAACAGCACAGCGTCATAGCTCTGGACCTGCCAAAAATGCGCGGCCTCTTCGAGGTGGCTGGCAGCGTCCACACGATGACCCGCATCGCTCAAGCTGCGCAGCATCACCGTTTGCAAGACGGCATCATCTTCAATGAGCAAAATTCGCACGCGTTTAAAAAGACAGGATTTAGGGCGACAGGGTTGGGCTGCGTGGTCAGGAACTGGTCAGGCAGCATCGACGATAAAGTGGGGATGAGCATACGACATAACCTACGCCTAAGCCGTTTACGGGCAGCATCCCACCACTCGTTGCGCACCGCCGTGGCTGCGACATGGACCGCCGTCATCGTCACCGCCTTGAGCTTGAGCCAAGGCCAAGCCATGGCACAAACGCACACAGAAACCTTGGGCCTGACCCGCGTCTTAGAAGCAGCCCGCAACAACTTCGACGTCGCCATCACGCGCCAAGCCGCTGAAGCCGCCAAAGCCGACGTGCTGGCCGCCGACCGCGCGCCCTTTCCCATCTTCAACGCCAAAACCAGCCAGATGTATTTAGACAGCGGCGTGAACGGCAACCAAGGCATCGGCCCCGGTCCTTTTGGGCAAAAAAACATCGACAAATCAGGCGGCATTGACTGGACCTGGGAACGCGGCAGCAAACGCGCCTTGCGCACCCAAAGCGCGGGTCGTTTGGCCAATGCCGCACAAGCAGACCTGCAAGACATGGTGCAGGTGCAACAGGCCGGTGCCGCGTCGGCCTACTTTGATTTGCTGGCCGCACGAGAACGCAACCGCGAAATGCACGCGCTCGCCAACAGCGCCTTGATGCTGGCCAAAAGTGCAGGCCTGCGCTTGAAGGCTGGAGACTTGTCGGCACAAGACACCGCACGCCTCGAAATCGAGGCCCAACGCGCCCAAGCCGATGCCCACAGCGCGCAGCTCGACCAACAACGCGCCCTTTTGCTGCTCGGTCAACTGACCGCCTTACGCGTTGACCTCACACGGTGGCACATCGCCGCCGATTGGCCCGCATTGCCAACCGCCCCATTGAGCAGCAACATCCCCGAAACATGGGTCGAGCAACGCCCCGATGTCAAAGCGGCGCTGGAGCGGGTCGCAGCCGCGCAAGCCAGCCTCGACCTCGCCATGTCACAAAAGAAAGCCGATGTCACCGTCGGCAGCAGCTTGGACCACGACCCCCGCGTGTCACGCCGCAGCTTAGAGCTGCGCTTTTCGGTGCCGCTGCAATGGGGCTACGGCTTTGAAGGTGAAATTGGCCGCGCTCAAGCACAGCTCACCCAAGCCCAAGACGTCGCCGAAAAAACCAAACAAGACGCACGCGCTGAATTGCAACGTTTGCTCGAAGAGTTGCGCACCGCGGTGCAACGTGAAACCTTGTACGCCCAAGACATCATGCCCCGCGCACGCCGCGTGGCCGAACAAGCCGAGGTGGCTTACACCAAAGGCGCTTCATCACTCACCGACTTGATCGACGCGCGGCGCACGCTGCGCAATACCTTGATTGAAGCAACCCTTGCGCGCACCGACTTTGCCAAATCCAGCGTGGTCTGGGACCTGCGTACCGCCAACATCAGCCGCTAAAAGAACACCATGTCTGAACACAAAAACGCCATGAGCGACACAAACACCTCTTTCCTGAACACCCCGACCAAACGCTACAGCGCCATCGCCGCCGTGATCGCCTTATTGGTCTTGGGTTACAGCCTGAGCGGACAAGAGGCGCCACACGCCGCCGCCACGCCTCAACCCATCGTGCAAGGTCAACAGCTGCGCTTTCCCGCCGGTCACCCACAAATCGCCTTGCTGGGCACAGCACCTGCCGTGGCCGCACAAAGCGTGACCATTGAGTTGCCCGCGCGTTTGGTGTGGAACGAAGAGCGCACCCAACGCATCTACCCCGCGTTTGCAGGGCGCGTGGCGCAGCTCAAAGCCGACATTGGCCAAAGCGTGCAAGTGGGTCAAGTGCTGGCCACCTTGGCATCGCCCGAGTTTGGCGCGGCCCAAGCCGACACCGCCAAAGCCCAAGTCGATGCGCGAATGACCGAGCGCAACCTGGTCCGCCAACGAGAACTGTTTGAAGCCGGCATCGTGTCGCGCAAAGACCTCGAGCTCGCCGAAGCGGAGGCTGCACGCGCCCAAGCCGAAGTGGCACGCGCACAAGCCCGTACCAGCCTCTACGGCGCAAGCACCGGCGTGAATCAACAACTGGGATTGGCATCGAGCGTGCGCGGTGTGGTGGTGGAGCGCAACTTGAGCGCGGGCCAAGAAGTGCGCCCCGACCAAAGCGGCCCCGGCAACCCCGCCCTCTTTGTGGTGAGCGACCCCAGCGTGTTGTGGGTGCAAATTGACGCGCACGAGTCTGATGTGGCCTCGCTCAAGCCGGGCACCAGCATCAGCTTGAGCCTGCCCAACTTCCCTGGTCAAAACTTCCAAGCCAAGATCGCCGCCACGGGCGACTTCATTGACAGCACCACACGCACCATCAAAGTTCGGGCCGTGATCGACAACGCCCAACGCCAACTCAAAGCCGAAATGCTGGGCACCGCCCGAATTGAACGCAAGCTGGCGGCCGGCGTGTTGGTGCCCGCCAGCGCAGTGCAGCTGCGTGGCACCGAACAATGGGCCTATGTGCAAACCGAACCGGGCGTGTTTGAGCCCCGTCAAGTCAAACTGGGCTACGAAGGCCTGCAAGAGGTGTTGGTCGTGCAAGGCTTGCAAGCCGGCGATTTGGTGGTCAAAGAGAACGGCTTGTTGTTAGCCCGTGAGTTCCGCAACGCGCAAGACCACGCCATGCAGCAAACGCCCGCACCGGGCCAACAAGCGCCGGCGCCCACCACGGCAGAGAAAAAATGAAGCGCCTGATTCACTACGCGCTGAACCAGCCGCTGTTCATCCTGCTGGGCACCTTGCTCTTTGTGATGGCGGGCGTATTCGCCTTTAAAAACCTGTCTGTCGAAGCCTTTCCCGACGTCACCGACACGCAAGTGACGGTGATCGCGCTCTACCCAGGACGCGCCGCCGAAGAGGTCGAAAAAGAAGTGTCTTTGCCCATCGAGGTTGCCCTCTCCGGACTACCGAACTCGATTCGCGTGTTTTCGCACACACAGTTTGGTTTGTCCTTTACCGTGGTCACCTACGATGACAAAGCAGAAGTCAACTTAGCGCGTCAACAAGTCAACGAACGACTGAGCGGCGTGGACTTGCCGCCCGGCGTTCAAGCCAACGTGATGCCCAACGCCACCCCCGTGGGTGAAGTCATGCGTTACCGCCTCAAAGGCGACGGCAAAACCTCCACCGACTTACGAACGATCCAAGACTGGACCGTAGAACGCACCTTGCGCCAGATCCCGGGCGTGGCCGACGTGGTGGGCATGGGCGGCTTCATCAAACAATACGAAGTACAGCCTGATTTACAAAAACTGCGCGCCTTCAAACTCACCTTGCAAGACCTGCAAGAGGCCTTGGGCCGAGGCAATGCCAACGCGGGCGGCAGCTACGTGGCACAGGGCGCGCAACAGTTCGCCATTCGCGGTATCGGTTTGCTGCACTCGGCGGATGACATTGGCACCATCGTCGTGACTTCACGTGGAAACACCCCCGTGCTGGTGCGCGATGTAGCCCGTGTCGCCATAGGCGCTGTACCACGCTTAGGCACCGTGGGCCAAGACATGGATGACGATGTGGTGACGGGCATCATCATCATGCGCAAAGGTGAAAACCCCAGCGTGGTGTTGAAGGGCGTGAAAGAAAAAATTGACGACCTCAACAAACGCGTGTTGCCAAAAGGCGTGCAAATCGTCCCGTTTTACGACCGCACTTGGCTGATGGACAAAACCCTCACCACGGTTTTCAAAAATTTGGTCGAAGGCGCGCTGCTGGTGTCGCTAGTGCTGTATCTGTTTTTGTCAAACATGCGTGCCTCATTGGCAGTGGTGATCGTCATCCCACTTGCCTTACTGTCGACTTTTTTGGGCCTGAAAATTTTGGGTGTGCCTGCCAACTTGCTGAGCTTGGGCGCCATGGACTTCGGCATCATCGTCGACGGTGCGGTCATCGTGGTGGAAAACATCATGCACCGCTTGGCGCAACGCGGTGAAGGCATGAACGAAAAGGAGCGGCGCGCCCTCATCACCAACGCTGCGAGCGAGGTCGGCCGCCCCACCGTGTTTTCGATGCTCATCATCATTGCGGCGCACATCCCTATTTTTGCGTTGCAACGCCATGAGGGCCGCATCTTTCAGCCTATGGCGTTGTCAGTGACAACGGCGCTGATTGGCGCCTTGATCTTCTCACTCACGCTCGTGCCTTTGCTCTCCTACTGGATGCTGCGCAAAGGCATTCCACACGGCGACAACGGCTTAGTGTCTTGGGCCAAGCGCGTTTACGAGCCAGTGCTAAGCTGGGCCATCGACAAACCGCGCCAAGTGGTGGCGATTGCCTTGAGTGGTTTTGCCTTGTCCGTCGTAGCAGCGGCGCATTTAGGCTCGGAGTTTTTGCCGGAACTCAACGAAGGCACGTTCTGGGTCAACTGGGACATGCCCGCCAGCGTCTCGCAGGAAGAAGCCGCCAAGGTGCTGCGCAAGGCGCGCTTGCAACTGATGACCATTCCTGAAGTACGCACCGTCGTTTCTAAAGCTGGTCAGCCCGAAGATGGCACCGACCCAAAAACCCTCAGCATGGCGGAGGTGTTTGTGGATGTGAAGCCCGTCGAGGAATGGCGCAAAGGCATGACGCGTGATTTGCTGATTGAAGAGATGGACCAAAAACTGGCCATCATCCCCGGCGTCGACCCTGCGTTCTCGATGCCGATTCGCGACAACGTGCTGGAATCGATTTCGCAGATCAAGGGCCAAATCGTGGTCAAGGTTTCGGGGGATGATTTGGGCGAACTGCGCCGCACCACCGAAGCCATGCAACGCGAGTTCAAGCACGTTGTGGGTGTGCAACGCGCTGAGATTGACCGCTTGGGCGAGGTGCCTCAACTCATTGTCGACATCGACCGTGACCGCGCGGCGCGTTTGGGCCTCAACGTGGGTGACATTCAGGACGTGATCGAATCGGCATTGGCCGGACGCGCCACCACCCAAATTTGGGAAGGCGAACGCAAGTTCACCGTGGTGCTGCGCTTGTCTGGCGACAGACGCACTGTCGCCAACTTGGCAACCACACCTATTGCACTGCCCGGCGGCGGCTACGCCACGCTAGAAAACGTAGCCACCATTCGCCAAGGCAGTGGCGCGATGAACATCGCCCGCGAAGCAGGACGTCGCACGATGGCGATTGGCATCTTTGTCAAAGGTCGCGACATGGGATCGGTCGTGGCAGACATGAAGGCACGCGTCGAGAAAAATGTGAAAGTGGCCGACAACTACGCCGTCACCTGGTCCGGCGAATTCGAGAACCAAGAGCGCGCCATGCAACGCTTGGGCGTGGTGGTGCCCATCTCGCTGCTGTTGATTTTTGTGCTGCTGTTCGACGCATTTGGCTCGTTCAAAACCGCCGGGCTGATTTTGATCAACGTGCCCTTAGCGCTGATTGGCGGCTTTGTGGCGCTGTGGATGTTCAGCATTCCTCTGTCGGTATCGGCGGCGATTGGCTTCATTGCGCTGTCGGGGCAAGCGGTGCTCAACGGGGTGGTGATGCTGTCGGTCTTTCAACAACTGCGCAACGCGGGCTACACCGTGATTGACGCTGTCAAAGAGGGCGCGTTGCAACGTTTGCGCACGGTCTTGATGACCGCTATGCTGGCGGCTTTGGGCTTGCTGCCCATGGCGCTGAGCCACGACATTGGCTCTGAAACTCAACGACCCTTGGCGATTGTCGTGATCGGCGGCTTGTTTACCGCGACACTGCTGACTTTGGTGGTGTTGCCTGCGCTGTATGTGGCTTGGTTCTCGAACAAGCCCTTGCATGCGCCCAAAGAAGCCTAAACCGCTTCAACACGATGCAAAAAGCCACAGCAGCCCTGCTGTAGCTTTTTGCTTTAAGGCTTCCACCGCTTGAGCAACAAGGCATTGGTCATGACGCTGACCGAGCTCAGCGCCATGGCCGCAGCCGCCACCACAGGGCTCAGGTAACCCATGGCAGCCAGCGGAATGCCTGCCGCGTTGTAGGCAAAGGCCCAAAACAGGTTTTCCCGAATCTTGGCGACGGTGCGCGCCGAAATGTCAAGCGCACCGGCCACCAACGCCACATCACCGCGCATCAGCGTGATGCCTGCGGCGTTCATGGCCACATCCGTGCCACCGCCTTGGCCATGCACACTCACATTGGCCATGGCGAGGCCCACATCGGCGGCGGCCAAGGCTGGCGCGTCGTTGATGCCATCGCCCACAAAAGCCACCACATGCGGAGGGCCGTCGTCGTTTTGTTGAAGTTGACGCACCAACGCAGCCTTGTCGCCGGGCATGACGTTGGCATGCACTTCGTCAGGACGCAGGCCCAAACGGGCGGCCATGGCTTGCGCTGCGCCCGCGTTGTCGCCAGAAATCATGACCAAACGCAAACCACGCTCGCGCAGTTGGGCCAAGGCCACTTGCACACCCGGCTTGGGTTCGTCACCAAAAGCCAGCACGGCACGGGCTAGGAGGCCCTGTGGCGCGCGTTCGACCAAAACCGATACAGAGGCGCCCGCCGCTTGCAATACGGCCGCTTGCGCTCGCCAGGGACCTTCTGGGACCTGCAACACGTCCATCCAGCGCAGGCTGCCTAACAACAAGGCCCGACCTCCGACGGTGCCCTCGCTGCCAAAGCCGGGCACGGCACGCACATCGGTGGGCGATGTCAGGCTCAACACTTGGGCTTTGGCCGCTTGCACCACGGCGTGCGCCAAGGGATGTTCGCTGCCACTTTGCAGGCTGGCGGTGAGAGCCAACCAAGCCGCATTGAAAGAGTCGCCGGGTTGAAGTTCATCGACCACCGAAAGAGAAAGCAAGCGTGGCTGTCCAATCGTGAGCGTTCCCGTTTTGTCAAAGGCCACCGTGTCCACGCGGTGCGCAATCTCTAACGCTTGAGCATCTTTGATCAGAATGCCGAATTTCGCCGCCACACCGGTGCCCGCCATGATGGCCGCAGGCGTGGCCAAACCCAGGGCACAGGGGCAGGCGATGACCAGCACCGCCACCGCATGGATCAACGACACCTCCACGCTGTGCCCCGTCCACCACCAGCCGCCCAAGGTGCACACGGCCAACACCAACACCACCGGCACGAAGACCGCAGACACTTGGTCTACCAAACGCTGAATGGGCGCCTTGGCCGCTTGGGCGTCTTCCACCCAACGGATGATGTTGGCCAGCACGGTGGCTGTGCCCGTCGCCGTGACTTTGACCACCACGCGCCCGTCGCCATTGATGCTGCCACCGGTGACCACGCCGTTGACCGTTTTGGACACGGGCAAAGGCTCGCCCGTCAACATCGATTCATCGACCTGCGTTTGACCTTCCAACACCACGCCATCTGCCGCAAAGCGCTCACCCGGCAACACCACCACGCGGTCAGCCACCAACAGTTCGTCGATGGGAATCTCCATTTCACCATCTAAGCCAATCACGCGTGCGCGGGCAGGGCGCAAGGCGTGCAGCGCGCGAATGGCATCGGTGGTTTGGCGTTTGGCGCGTGCTTCCAACCATTTGCCCAACAGCACCAGCGTGATCACCACGGCTGAACCTTCAAAATACAAATGCACCATCGCCCCTGCGGGCGCGCTGAGCCACAGCCAAACCGACAAGGCCCAGCCTGCGGATGTGCCCAAAGCGACCAACAAATCCATGTTCCCACTGCCCGCCAGCAAGGCATGCCAACCGGCTTTGTAAAAGCGTGCACCGAGGATGAATTGCACAGGCGTGGCCAGCAAAAATTGCCACAACGCGGGCAGCATCCAGTGCTGGCCCAAAGCATCACCCAACATGGGCAAGACCAAGGGCGCGCTGAGCAGCAAGCCGATGGCCACAGGCGCGAAACCTGCCCATGCACCCGCTGGAGACAGCTCTAAATGCTCCGCTGCAAGGGGCTCGTAGCCTGCATCACGCACGGCACGACGCAGGAGTGCTTGTTGAATTTGGGTATCTGGGGCCATGCCTGCATCCGAACTTGGCGCATCACGGCTACGAGTAGCCGACTCGGCCCACGTCACGCGCGCTGACTCCGTGGCCAGGTTGACACTGACCGATTGCACCCCCGGCACTTTGGCGATGGCGCGCTCCACGCGTGAGACACACGAAGCGCAGGTCATGCCTCCAATACCGATATCGCAAGACAATTCATTCATGCGTTAAGGTTACATCTTTATGAGGAGCGACTTATGGAACACACATTTCAAGTTCATGGCATGACCTGCGGGCATTGCGAAATGGCGATCAAAAAAGCGGTGTTGCGTTTGGATACACAGGCACAAGTTCAGATCGACCGAAGCCACGACACAGTGGTGGTGCAGACCGAACAAGCGCGCGAAACCGTGGCCCATGTGATTGCCGAAGAAGGCTACGTCGTCGCATGAGTGCGGTCACACAGAGCCGCGGTGTCGAACGCTTGGTGCAAGGTCAAGACACACAAGACGGCGCGGGCGTGCGATTGACCCGCGTGTTGACCCATGACTTACAAACTCGGCTCGACCCCTTCTTGATGCTCGACGCCTTTGGCAGCGACAAGCCCGACGAGTACATTGCCGGTTTCCCCAACCACCCCCACCGCGGGTTCGAGACCGTGACCTACATGATCGCAGGGCGCATGCGTCACAAGGACAGCGCAGGCAACGAAGGACTGCTACAAAACGGTGGCGTGCAATGGATGACCGCTGGCCGTGGCCTGACCCACAGCGAAATGCCAGAGCAAGAAGAAGGTGCGATGGAAGGGTTTCAGCTTTGGTTGAACTTGCCGAGCCAAAACAAACTGTGTGCGCCTGGCTACCGTGACATTCAAAGCGACGACATTCCTGAAGTCACCACCGGCAACGGCGTGTTGGTGCGCGTGATCGCCGGTGCCTCACATGGCGTGGATGGTGCGGTGCAGCGCGAACACACCCACCCTGTTTATTTGGACGTGCAGTTTCCTCATGCAAACGACACCGTCTTTGAGCAAACCCTGCCCGCCACACACAACGCTTTCATCTATGTCTACCGAGGCAGCTTAGAGGTGGTGCAAGGCCATCAAGCGACCACCGTCCCGGTGCAGCGCATGGCTGTGTTGCGCAACGAAGGCAACGGGGTGGTGTTGCGTGCACAAGCCAACACGCGGGCGATTTTGATCGCCGGACAACCTTTGGGCGAACCCATTGCGCAATACGGCCCATTTGTGATGAACACGCGCGAAGAACTGGTGCAAGCTGTGGACGATTTTCGTGCGGGCTTGATGGACTGAACAACGTAATTCGCACATCACACAACTTGACGTCAGTTGTTGCTTAGCGCACAGACGCGGCGCATAGACGGTTCACAGTCAGAACTTGACAGAGGCATCTCGCTTTTGACTTCAAGGAACTTTTATGAACCGTTTGAACACATCCCGTTTGGCACTCTCCGTTTTGTTGGCTAGTGCAGGCTTAGCGACTGCGGTGTCCGCACAAGCCCAACCGATGATGGGTGAAATGGGCATGCACCACAACGAAGGCCGCATGCATGAGCGCCTGGTGAAGCATTGGGAAAAACGTCAGGTTGAACTGAAAGCTAAGCTGCATCTGACAGAAGTGCAAGAACCGGCGTGGAGGTCGTTTGTAGAAGGTATGAAAGTACCTGCAAAACCACTTGGACAACAGATCGAACGTGAGGTGTTGGCCAAATTGAGCACACCTGAGCGCATGGAAAAAATGGGTGTGGTGCATGAAGCCAATTTGGCGGCGATGCAAGCCCATATCAAGCAACGCACGGAAGCGACGCGAACCTTCTACAACCAACTCAGCGTCGAACAACAGAAAGTGTTTGACGCTGAAACACTCCCAGAGCAAACACGCTGGAAGGGTAAGCGCGATTAAATGTCGATGTTGGCAGCGCGCAAGGCGTTGTTTTCAATGAAGTGACGACGGGGCTCCACCTCGTCACCCATCAGCATGGTGAACACGCGGTCGGCTTCGATCGCATCGTCGATTTGCACACGCAGCAAACGACGCACGGTGGGGTCCATCGTGGTTTCCCACAACTGCGCAGGGTTCATCTCGCCCAAGCCCTTGTAGCGTTGACGTGCCGTGGCGTTTTCGGCCTGGCCAATCAACCACTTCATGGCTTGACGGAAGTCGCTGACTTTTTCTTCTTTGGCGCGCTCACCTTCACCACGCTGCACGCGTGAGCCTTCGCTCAACAAACCGCGGAAGGTTTGTGCAGCTTCGGCCAAGGCGGCGTAGTCGGCACCATGCACAAAGTCTTGCGTGATGATGCTGCTCTTGACGTTGCCATGATGGCTGCGACTGATGCGCAAAATCGGTTTGTCAGTGCGCACGTCAAACTCACCCGACGCTTCTGAGCCACTGCCCAATTCGCGCAACTTGGCTTGCATCGCTTCAGCAGACGCTTGGGCATCGGCCACCGTGTCGAGGTTGACCGACACACCATCGGCGATAGCGCGCAGAGCTTCTGCGTCCATGAAACCACTCAAACGTGCAATGACAGCTTCAGCCAACTGGTGCTTACGCGCCAACTCAGCCAAGGTGTCGCCACTCAAGGTTTGTGCGTTCGCGCCACCGGTGGTGATGCTGGCTTCTTTCAAAGCAATACGCAGCAAGAAACCGTCGAGTGCCGACGCATCTTTCAAGTAAAGCTCTTCTTTGCCAGCTTTGACTTTGTAAAGCGGTGGTTGCGCAATGTAGATGTGACCGCGCTCGACCAACTCTGGCATTTGACGATAGAAGAACGTGAGCAGCAGCGTGCGGATGTGCGCACCGTCCACGTCCGCGTCAGTCATGATGATGATGCGGTGGTAACGCAGCTTGTCGACGTTGAAGTCATCGGTCGCTGACTTGCCAGACTCGGCACTGGCTTTGCCAATGCCGGTGCCCAAGGCCGTGATGAGCGTCAAGATTTCGTTGCTGGTCAACAGCTTCTCGTAACGCGCTTTTTCAACGTTCAAAATCTTGCCGCGCAAAGGCAGAATCGCTTGGAATTTACGGTCACGGCCTTGCTTGGCGGAACCACCGGCGGAGTCACCCTCGACGATGTAGATTTCGCACAGCGCTGGGTCTTTTTCTTGGCAATCAGCCAACTTACCCGGCAAGCCCATGCCATCGAGCACACCTTTACGGCGTGTCATCTCGCGGGCTTTACGAGCCGCTTCACGGGCGCGTGCTGCTTCCACGATCTTGCCGCAAATGATCTTGGCATCGTTGGGACGTTCTTGGAGGTAATCGCTCAAAGCTTTGGCCACGATGTCTTCCACAGGCGCACGCACTTCGCTGGACACCAGTTTGTCTTTGGTCTGGCTGCTGAACTTGGGTTCAGGCACTTTCACCGACAACACGCAGCACAAGCCTTCACGCATGTCGTCGCCCGTCACTTCGACTTTGGCTTTTTTAGCGAACTCGTGTTCTTCGATGTATTTGTTAATCACGCGTGTCATAGCCGCGCGCAAGCCCGTCAAATGGGTACCGCCGTCACGTTGCGGAATGTTGTTGGTGAAACACAGCACGTTCTCGTTGTAACCATCGTTCCACTGCATGGACACTTCTACGCCAATGCTGGTGCCGGGAATACCGCCATACGTTTCGGAAGGACGTTCACCTTCTGAATAAAAAGCGTTGGGATGCAACACTTTTTTGCCAGAGTTGATGAAGTCCACAAAACCTTTAACGCCACCCGCACCCGAAAAGTCGTCTTCTTTGCCGGTGCGTTCGTCCATCAAACGAATGCGCACACCGTTGTTCAAGAAGCTCAGTTCGCGCAAACGCTTGCTCAAGATTTCGTAATGGAAATCTGTGTTTTGGGTGAAGATTTCGGTGTCTGGCAAGAAGTGAACTTCTGTGCCGCGCTTCTCAGTTTCACCCGTCACGCGCATGGGTGAAACTTCTACGCCGTTCACCACCTCAATGATGCGGTTTTGCACAAAGCCTTTGGAAAACTCCAAGGTGTGCACTTTGCCTTCGCGACGTACCACCAAACGCAAAGATTTCGACAGTGCGTTCACGCAAGACACACCCACGCCATGCAAACCACCCGACACCTTGTAGCTGTTTTGGTTGAACTTGCCGCCAGCATGCAACTCGGTCAAGGCGATTTCAGCAGCGCTGCGTTTTGGCTCGTGCTTGTCGTCCATCTTCACACCGGTGGGAATGCCGCGACCGTTGTCAGTCACGCTGATGGAGTTATCGCTGTGGATGGTGACCACGATGTCATCGCAATGACCTGCCAAGGCTTCGTCAATCGAGTTGTCGACCACCTCAAACACCAAGTGGTGCAAGCCTGAACCATCGGACGTATCGCCAATGTACATACCTGGGCGCTTACGAACGGCCTCAAGTCCTTCAAGAATCTGGATCGATCCTTCGCCATAGCCTTCACCGGCTGGAGGTGTGATGGGAGTTTCAGGAATTTGAGTAGGTTCGGTCATAGCAAATATTCGTGCGCAGTGCACAAGGCACTGCGAATTCTGTCGGGAAAAAAATAATCAGTGGCGCTTAGATGCGCATTGGCATCACCACGTACTTGAACGTGTCGTTACCAGGAATTGTGATGAGCGCAGAACTGTTCGAATCGGCCAAGTCCACTTGAACCATGTCTTGGTCCATATTGGTCAAGGCGTCGATCAAATAGGTCACATTGAAACCAATTTCGATGGCATCACCGCCGTAGTCGATTTCGAGCTCGTCCACGGCCTCTTCTTGCTCCGCATTGCTAGATGCCACACGCAAGACACCGGGCTCCAAGTTCAAGCGAACGCCTTTGAACTTGTCGCTGGTCAAGATGGCCGTGCGCTGCAAGGTTGCCAGCAATGCTGTGCGACCCATGGTGATGGTGTTTTTGTGGTTCTTAGGAATCACACGGTTGTAATCGGGAAACTTGCCTTCGACCAACTTGGTGACGAACTCCATGCCTTCGAACGTGAACTTGGCTTGGTTGTTGGCGAACTGCATGTCAATGGCACCTTCTTTGTCGCTCAACAGGCGTTGCATTTCCAACACTGTCTTGCGCGGCAAGATGACTTCTTGGCGTGGCACTTCCACGTCCAACATGGCAGAAGCAAATGCCAAGCGATGACCGTCTGTGGCCACCAAGCTCAGTTGTTTGCCTTCGGCCACAAACAAGATGCCGTTGAGGTAATAACGGATGTCGTGAACAGCCATGGAGAAAGAGACTTGGTTTAACAACTCTTTCAAAGTCTTCTGAGGCACGCTGAATGCAGGACCAAAGTTGGCTGCTTCTTGCACCAGAGGAAAGTCTTCTGCAGGCAAGCTTTGCAAGGTGAAGCGGCTTTTTCCGCCTTTCAAAATCAATTTACTTTGGCTCGATTCCAAACTCACCGTTTGATCAGAAGGCATGGTTCGCAAGATGTCGATCAACTTGCGTGCACCCACCGTGGTGGTGAAGTTACCTAGGTCTCCATCGAGTTCTGCTGTTGTGCGGATTTGGATTTCCAAATCGCTGGTCGTCAGTTGCAAAGAACTGCCCGTTTTGCGAATCAGTACGTTAGCCAAGATGGGCAGTGTGTGGCGTCGTTCAACGATGCCAGCGACAGATTGCAATACGGCCAAAACTTTGTCTTGCGTAGCTTTCAGAACGATCATCTCTTCCTCTTGTTTTCTTTATTTAAAGTAGTAGTAGTAGATAAGCACAGCAGGTTTCTGTGGAAAACAGCATTTTCCTCTTTTTTTTCAAGCACTTGGATCACTTTGAAGGGTGTTGGCAAGCTTGCTTCTGTGCTGTCTCTCAAAACTGGATAACTTTGTGATGGTGCTTTAGTCTGTGGATAACTGGGGTGTTGTTCAAAAACTATCCACAGGGTTATGCGACATTGAAGATTTAGCCTTTAAGTGTCTGTTCGAGCACATGGAGTTGTTGGTTAAGTTCGGTGAGTTGTTGCCGTTCTGCCGTGATTTTGCGAACGGCATGCAACACGGTGGTGTGATCACGTCCGCCAAACAATTCACCAATTTCTGGCAAACTTTTTTGAGTCAGCTCTTTGGCTAAGTACATCGCAATCTGGCGAGGTCTGGCAATCGAGGCAGGCCGCTTTTTGGAGTACATGTCTGCGACTTTGATCTTGTAGTAATCAGCCACCGTCTTTTGAATGTTCTCGACAGAGATTTGACGGTTTTGGATAGACAACAAGTCTCGCAGCGCATCGCGAGCGAGCTGAATCGAGATTTCTTTTTGGTTAAAACGCGAATAAGCCAAGATCTTGCGCAGGGCACCTTCGAGCTCACGCACGTTCGAACGCACGTTTTTAGCAACGAAAAATGCCACTTCTTCGGGCATCTCCGTGCCTTCGTTGCGTGCTTTGGTGATCAAAATAGCCACACGCATTTCTAGCTCGGGTGGTTCAATCGCAACCGTCAAGCCTGCGTCAAAGCGCGAAACCAAACGCTCGTGAATATCGGTCAAACCTTTGGGATAGGTGTCGCTGGTCATCACAATGTGTGACTTTTTAGCCAGCAAGGCCTCAAACGCATTGAAAAACTCTTCTTGTGTGCGTTCTTTGTTGGCAAAAAACTGAACGTCGTCAATCAGCAGCAAATCTAGGGAGTGATAACGCTCTTTGAACTCGTCAAAGGTTTTGCGCTGGTAGGCTTTCACCACGTCCGACACAAATTGCTCCGCATGGATGTATAAAACTTTGGCGTCTGGGCGCTCAGCCAACATTTTGTTGCCCACAGCGTGCATCAAATGGGTCTTGCCCAAGCCAACGCCGCCGTAAATGAACAAGGGGTTGTACAACTGGCCGGGCATGGTGGCCACATGCAGTGCGGCTGCACGGGCCATGCGGTTGGCGGTACCTTCGACCAAGCTGTCAAAGGTGAGTGCGGTGTTGAGGCGTGTGCGTGGGCCTGAGGGCGCTGCTTCTTCAATGCCGACAAAGCTCTCTGGCAACGATTCCAACTCTTGCGTGTACGAGACAACGCGTGTTTTCACGGGTGCTTCTTTGGGCGTGATGGCCAACTCAACTTGAATCGGTTGTCCATAAAGCTGATGCAATAGCGCGGCAATGCGGTTGGCGTACTGTGCGCGCACCCAATCCAATTTGAAGCGATTGCCCACCAAAATAACCACTTTGCTGAAATTTTCAGCAACAGTGGCTTGCAGGGGTTTGATCCATGTGTTGAACTGCTGTTCTGGTAGTTCTTGTGCGAGCTGGTCGACACAGCTTTGCCATAAACCATCGCCCATTCCTGATGACGGGTCGTTGTTGGCAGAGGAAGGAATACCCTGAATCATGAATTATTTTTCTGTGGATAGCTGGGTAAAAATTCCCGCGGAAACGCACTTTATCAAACTTTTATCCACAGGTCACGGTAAAAATTTTTCGGCCTTCAAACTTGCTGAGTTCTGGCCTTCTATCAAGAAAATTCAGGGGTGCTTAAAAATTTGAGATAATCTTGGGTTTCCCTGATCTACAGGGTCTAGATATTTGGAATCATCATGAAACGCACTTACCAGCCTTCTAAAACACGCCGCGCCCGTACACACGGCTTCTTGGTCCGCATGAAAACACGTGGCGGCCGTGCTGTCATCAACGCACGTCGCGCCAAAGGCCGCAAGCGTTTGGCTGTCTAATTCTCCAGCCACTGAACAGGCCCGCGACGTGAGCGCCGTGGAACGTCTGACGCAGTGGACGGAGTTTCAGGCTGTCATGGCAGCAGGCAGTGTGGCTCGAACGCCGCACTTTGTGTTGCATCAGTGGCGTCCCACGCAGACAAATTTGGCAGGGCCAGAGTTTGAAAAAACTCCGGCCCTGTTTTCGCTCGATGTTTTGATGTTGGGTGCCTTGACGCCCAAGCGATGGGCCAAACGCGCGGTCACGCGCAATTTGATCCGGCGTCAGATCCACAGCGTGTCGCAAGAGTTTGCAGCCCAATTGAGGCCAACACCTTATGTGGTGCGCTTGCGAACTACGTTTGACACCCAAAAATTCATCAGCGCGTCATCCGACGCTTTGAAAATTGCAGTTCGCGAAGAACTGACACAGTTGTTTGGCAAAGCTATTTCGCCATGATGCAAATGTTCCTCATCCGATGCGTTCGAGCCTATCGACTGTTACTCAGTCCTTGGCTCGGTTCAGCATGTCGGTTTGAGCCCACTTGCTCGGTCTATGCGATAGAAGCTTTGTCACAACATGGCGCAGCGCACGGCAGTTATTTGACGTTACGCCGTTTGGGTCGTTGTCACCCATGGTGCGTGGGCGGACATGATCCTGTTCCGCAGACATCGCTTGCATTTTTGACTTCTTCGACATCTTCCAACTCCGGAAAGAACTCTTCATGAACGACATTCGCCGCACCATTTTGTGGGTGATTTTTGGTTTTTCCATGGTCCTGTTGTGGGACCAATGGCAGGTCTTTAATGGCCAAAAAGCCACCTTCTTCCCAACACCTGCACAGCAAGCACAAGTGGCGGCTGCCACAAAGCCCGCGTCTGACGTGCCCCAAGCCGCAGGCATTCCAGCGGCTGTTCCCGCGAAACCCGGCATGGTTCCTGTCAGCGAAGTCAAATCATCGACATCCAGAGAGATGGTTGAGGTCGAAACCGATGTGCTCAAACTCACGTTTGATACAGAAGGCGGTACCTTGTCGCGTGTCGAGTTCTTGGCCCAAGCAGATGTGTTGAACCCTGGCCGTAACGTGGTGTTGTTGGATGACAGCAAAGAACGCGTCTACATGGCTCAAACCGGTTTGATTGCAAGCGTCCCAGGCGATGCCATGCCCAACCACAAAAGCGTGATGAAAGTTTTGCCCGGTGCACGCAAACTGCAAGCCGACGCCCAAACACTGACCATCACGTTCGAGTCTGCCTCACAGGGCGGTGTGAAATTGGTCAAAACCTACACGCTCAAACGCGGTGCTTACGACATGGCGGTCAAACACGACATCGTCAACACCAGCGCCCAAGAGGTGTCACCCCAGTTGTATTTCCAATTGGTGCGCGATGGCAATAAGCCCGTGGGTGAGTCGGCGTTTTATTCCACCTTCACAGGCCCAGCGGTGTATACCGACGCCAAGAAGTATCAAAAAGCGGAATTTACCGACATCAAAAAGAAAAAAATCGACATCGAAAAGCAATCGACCAATGGCTACATTGCCATGGTTCAGCATTACTTTGTCAGCGCTTGGATCTTGCCTGATGGCTTGAAGCGTGACATTTCGATGGACGCGGTGGACATCGGTTCTTCTACGGCCGATTGCTGTTACCGCGCCACTTTGATTGCGCCGTTGGACGCCATCAAACCCGGCGAATCCAAAAGCGTGGCTGCTACTTTCTACGCTGGCCCACAAGAAGAGAACAAACTCGAAGCCCTTTACCCAGGCTTTGAATTGGTCAAAGACTACGGTTGGCTCACCATCATGGCCAAGCCTTTGTATTGGTTGCTTGACCAAATTCACAAAATCATAGGCAACTGGGGTTGGTCCATCGTCGCCTTGGTGTTGCTGCTCAAAATTGGTTTTTACGGCTTGAATGCCCATGCCTACAAGAGCATGGCCAAGATGAAGGCCGTCAACCCACGCATCATGGAAATGCGCGAGCGCCTGAAAGATAACCCCCAGCAAATGCAAATGGAGATGATGAAAATCTACCGCGAAGAAAAGGTCAACCCCATGGGTGGATGCTTGCCCATCGCGATTCAGATTCCTGTGTTCATCGCTTTGTACTGGGTGCTCTTGTCCACCGTTGAAATGCGCAACGCACCTTGGGTGGGTTGGATTCATGACTTGGCTGCGCCCGATCCTTTCTTCATCTTGCCCTTGGTGATGACGTTGACCACGCTGTTGCAAACCGCGTTGAACCCCGCGCCGCCAGATCCCATGCAAGCCAAGTTGATGTGGATCATGCCGCTGGCCTTCAGCGTGATGTTCTTCTTCTTCCCCGCAGGTTTGGTGCTGTACTGGATCACCAACAACGTGCTGTCCATTGCCCAGCAGTGGTTCATCAACACGAGCATGGGTGTGCCACCGCAATTCAACATGCCTAAGTTCTAAAACAAAGTTTGAAAGCTTCTGTGCTTTCAAGCCTTTGAAAACCCGCCGTCCGAAAGGGTGGCGGGTTTTTTTCTGGACAATCCACCCATGCTTTCACAACACGACGCCTCCATCATTGCCATTGCCACAGCGCCCGGTCGAGGTGCGGTCGGCATCGTGCGGCTCAGTGGCAAAGGCTTGAGCCCGCTGGTGCAGGCCTTGTGTGGCCGCAGCCTCAAGCCGCGTGAAGCCACATACCTGCCCATTGCCGATGTCAATGGCACACCCATTGACCATGTATTGGCCTTGCACTTCCCCGGCCCCAACAGCTACACCGGTGAAGACGTGCTAGAACTTCAAGCCCATGGTGGGCCCGTGGTGCTTCAACTCTTGCTCGCACGTTGTTTAGACGTCGCCGCACAACGGGACGCCGAGCAGCGCCCTTTGTTGCGCGGCCTGCGTTTGGCACAACCCGGTGAATTCACCCAGCGCGCCTTTTTGAATCACAAGCTCGACTTGGCCCAAGCTGAAGCCGTTGCCGACTTGATCGACGCCAGCACCGAAGCGGCGGCGCGCAGTGCCAGCCGATCGCTCGCCGGTGAGTTTTCCACCGAAATTCATCAACTGCGTGATGCCTTGATTCACCTGCGCATGTTGGTCGAGGCCACGCTGGACTTTCCCGAAGAAGACATCGACTTTTTAAAGCAAGCCGATGCCCAAGGACAGCTCGATCGCCTGCAAGCCAACCTCTTGCGTGTGACGCAACAAACCCGTCAAGGCGCGTTGCTGCGCGAGGGCATTCGCGTGGTGATTGCGGGTCAACCCAACGCCGGTAAAAGCTCCTTGCTCAATGCTTTGGCGGGCGCAGAGCTTGCCATCGTCACGCCCATTGCGGGCACCACGCGTGACGTCGTGCAACAAACCATTCAAATCGAAGGCGTGCCCCTGCACGTCATCGACACCGCCGGACTGCGCGACCACCCCGACGTGGACGAAGTGGAGCGCATCGGCATCGCACGCGCGTGGGACCAAATTGGCCGAGCGGATGCCGTTTTGTTTTTGCACGACCTCACGCGTCAAAGTGACGAAACATACAAGGGTGCGGACGCTGACATCGAAGCGACTTTGCAGCAAACCGTGGCCGCGCATGTGCCTGTGTTGCATGTGTGGAACAAGGCCGATGCCAGCGAGGGTGCGGTGCCTTCTGACGCCACACGTCTCACGCTGCGCCTGTCCGCCAAAACAGGTGAGGGTTTACCGGCTTTGCGCGAGCAGTTGCTGAACGTGGTGGGCTGGCAAGGCGGCAGCGCCGAGGGGCTTTACATGGCGCGTGAACGTCATGTCCAAGCGCTACGTGAAGTCGACACACATTTGCACCGAGCCAACGCCTGTTTGTTAGCCAAAGTTCCAGCCTTAGATTTGTTGGCTGAAGAACTGCGTTTGAGTCAAAACGCGCTCAACACCATCACCGGTGAGTTCTCGTCGGACGATTTACTGGGCGTGATCTTTTCTAGCTTTTGCATCGGCAAGTAAAACGGCACCTGACCGATAAAATCAAGCCATGACCCAAACTCACGCTACCACCAACGCGCCCGTGGACGACCAACGCATTCTGCAACTGGCTCACGACACGCTGGAGATTGAGGCCAACGCTGTGCGCGACTTGCGCGACCGTTTGTCCCCCAGCTTTGTGTTGGCCGTGCGTGCCATTCTCAAAGTCAGCGGCCGTGTGGTCGTCATGGGCATGGGCAAAAGTGGCCATGTGGGACGCAAAATCACCGCCACCTTGGCGTCTACCGGCACACCCGCCATGTTTGTGCACCCCGCCGAAGCCAGCCACGGCGACCTGGGCATGGTCAAAGACGGCGACTTGGTGATCGCCATTTCTAACAGCGGCGAGAGCGACGAACTTGCTGCCATCTTGCCCGTGCTCAAACGCCAAGGCGTGCCCTTGGTCGCCATCACCGGCGGCGCGCAATCGACCCTCGCCAAGCATGCCGACATCGTGCTCGACAGTGCGGTGGCCAAAGAAGCTTGCCCGCTGAATTTGGCCCCCACTGCCAGCACCACCGCACAAATGGCTTTGGGTGATGCCCTTGCTGTGGCCTTGCTCGATGCACGCGGATTCCGAGCCGAAGACTTTGCGCGCTCACACCCTGGTGGTTCTTTGGGTCGACGCTTGCTGACACACGTCAGCGACGTGATGCGCAGCGGCGACAACGTGCCGCAGGTCTTGCCAACCGCCACCTTCAGCGAACTGATGCGAGAGATGAGCGCCAAAGGCTTGGGTGCCTCAGCCATCGTGGACGCACAAGGCACGGTCTTGGGCGTGTTCACCGACGGCGATTTGCGCCGCCTGATTGAAAAAGGCACGGACATGCGTCAGCTCACCGCGGAGCAAGTCATGCACGTCCAGCCACGCACCGTTCGAGCGACAGCGTTGGCCGCAGAAGCGGCGGAGTTGATGGAGTTGCACCGCATCACCAGCGTGCTGGTGGTCGATGCGCAAGGGCTACTTTGCGGGGCTCTGAACACCAATGACTTGATGCGTGCGAAGGTGATTTGATGACACCCGCCCTCAACATCGACCCTTCTCTGTTGCTGCGCGCCCAAGGCGTGCGCGTTGCCTTCTTTGACGTGGACGGCGTGCTCACCGATGGCGGTTTGTACTTCACCGACAGCGGCGAAACCCTCAAGCGCTTTTCCACTTTAGACGGTCACGGCTTAAAGATGCTGCAAAAAGCAGGCATTACCCCTGCCGTGATCACCGGGCGTGACAGTGCGCCTTTGCGTGCGCGGCTCAAAGCCTTGGGCATCGAGCATGTGCGCTACGGCACCGAAGACAAAGTTCCCGCAGCGCAAGAAATCTTGACGCAACTGGGGTTTGACTGGTCGCAAGCCGCCCACATTGGTGACGATTGGCCTGACCTGCCCGTCATGCAGCGCGCCGCTTTTGCTTGCGCCCCCAGCAATGCCCATATTGAAGTCAAAGCCATCGCGCATTACGTCACCCAACGCGAGGGCGGTCATGGGGCTGCGCGTGAGTTTTGTGATGTGCTGTTGGTCGCGTCGGGACGCTACGCCGAGTTGCTGAAGGCCTACCTCGCATGAGCCAAGTGCCCATGTCTTGCTCCCTGTGGATGCGTTTGCGTCAAACATGGGACCGCCTTGCGGTTTACTTTCCCATCTTTTTAATGGGGCTCATGGCCATGTCCACCTACTGGTTGGTACGCAACACGCCTCTACTGGCCGAGGTCGAATTAGAGGCAGCCCCCCGCCACGTACCCGACTACTTCATGCGCGACTTTTCGGTGCGCGTCTTTGGTGCTGACGGCAAACTCAAGAGTGAAATCTTAGGGGTAGAAGGCCGGCATTACCCAGACACCGACACACTAGAGATTGACCACCCGCATATTCGTGCTTACGGGTCAGATGGCCGCTTGACTATTTCTCAAGCTGAACGCGGCGTCATCAACGCAGATGGTTCTGAGGCGCAGCTTTTCAAAAAAGCCCAGGTCATCCGCGAAGCGCTGCAAACCTCTCAAGGTGTCACCTTGCCTCGCACCGAACTGCGCAGCGACTTTTTACACATCTTCGCCAACACCGAAAACGTGCGCTCGCACTTGCCAGTCGAAATGGTGCGCGGCAATGGCGACCGATTCACAGCAGACAGCATGGTGTACGACAACTTGGACCGCGTGCTGGAGTTGAAGGGGCGTGTGCGTGGCACCTTGACGCCTCCTTCTGCAAAAGCCGTTCAGCCCAAACCTTAAAAGAAACTGCGGCATAAAAAAAGGCTCCCGAGGGAGCCTTTTTGATGTGCAGTGAAGCAGATCAGTAGCTGTTGCCACCGCCGCCAAAGCCGCCGCGACCACCGCCGCCGCCGCCACCACTACGGCCACCGCCGCCGCCAGCACCGCCGCCGCCGTAGGGGCTACGGAAACCGCCGCCGCCACCGCCGCCTTCGCGACCGCCACCACCGTAGCCGCCACCGCCGCCGCCACCACCGTAGCCACCGCCGCCAGTGCGAGGAGGACGTGCCTCCATCGGACGGGCTTCGTTCACCACGAGGCTACGACCACCCAAAGGTGCGCCGTTCATGCCTTCGACAGCTGCCAAAGCTTCGGCATCGCTGCCCATTTCGACAAAGCCAAAACCTTTAGAACGACCTGTATCGCGCTCCATCATGACTTTAGCGCTAGTCACAGTACCGAACTGTCCAAATGACTGCTCGAGGTCGCTGTCGCGAACCGAATACGGCAGGTTGCCGACGTACAATTTATTGCCCATGGAAGGGACTCCTTAAAACACAAAAACAAAGCGATGGAGTCCCGAACCGAAACTGACCGATCACCAAATACACCACGTTAAAACTCAGGTATCAACATGGCGAAGGCCATTATGGGGCACAAGCACCCCATAAAACCAAGCGTTTTCCAGTATTCGCACGAATAATTCGCGGAAAAACCACAATTCATGCGGCTTACCAGCTCGATTCGCGGTCTGGCGACGCACTGATCTTGTGGATCGACAAGTCAGCGCCTTCAAATTCTTCTTCTTGGCTCATGCGCAATCCCAGCGTCATTTTCAGCACGCCGTAGACCACAAATCCGCCCAGCAACGCCCACACCACACCCAGTGCCGTGCCTGCCAGTTGCGCCGTTAAATTCACACCGCCCAAGCCGCCCAGCGACTGTGAGCCAAAAATGCCCGCTGCAATGCCGCCCCACGTACCGCACAAGCCGTGCAGTGGCCAAACGCCCAACACATCGTCAATGCGCCACTTGTTTTGCGTGAGCGTGAACATCACCACAAAAATGGCACCGGCCACGCCGCCCACTACCAACGCGCCCATGGGGTGCATCAAGTCAGAGCCCGCACACACCGCCACCAAGCCAGCCAAAGGGCCGTTGTGCACAAAGCCTGGGTCGTTCTTGCCCAGTAGCAACGCCACCAGCGTGCCGCCCACCATCGCCATCAGCGAGTTAACGGCCACCAAACCCGAAATCTTGTCCAGAGTTTGTGCGCTCATTACGTTGAAGCCAAACCAGCCCACGATCAAAATCCAGGCGCCCAACGCGAGGAACGGAATGCTCGAAGGTGGGTGCGCTGAAATCGCACCGTCTTTGCGGTAACGGTTGCTGCGTGCACCTAGCAGCAGCACAGCGGGCAACGCAATCCAGCCGCCCACGGCGTGCACCACCACCGAGCCTGCGAAGTCATGAAACTCGTCGCCGGTCAATTCTTTGAGCCATGCTTGAAAGCCAAAGTGCTGGTTCCAAGCAATGCCCTCAAAGAAGGGATACACAAAACCCACAATCACGCCGGTCGCAATCAATTGAGGCCAAAACTTGGCACGCTCCGCAATACCGCCCGAAATAATGGCCGGAATGGCAGCGGCAAATGTCAGCAGGAAGAAAAACTTCACCAGCTCGTAGCCGTTTTTGTCGGCCAGCGATTCAGCGCCCACCATGAAACTCGCGCCATACGCCACGCCATAGCCCACCACAAAATAAGCCACGGTGGACACGCAAAAGTCCACCAAGATTTTTACCAGTGCGTTCACTTGGTTTTTCTTGCGAACCGTGCCTAGCTCTAAAAATGCAAAACCGGCGTGCATGGCCAGCACCATGATTGCGCCTAGCAGAATGAACAAAGCATCTGCGCCCTGTTTGTGTGCGTCCATAACTCTTTCCTTGTCGTTGATGTTCTTTTTTGGTGCATTTTTCACCCGTAAATGGGTGACGCACCGGATAAAAGCAAAAAATGCACCAAAGCAAAGATGGTTGCCACAAATTGGGGATGCTCTGCCTAGGTACTAAAGCTGTGGCCGACTATCCAGAGATGGCGTTGAACTTCACGCCTTTGGCCAGCTGCCCATTCTGGGGCTCTGTTGCGCTTGCGCAAGCTCGTCGGCGCTGACTTCGATTTCCATGCGCAATAGCGCAGCACCCATGGCTTTGCCGAGGTTGTCCAAACGCAGGTTGCGTGCGCCACCGCCTTGCAAGGCACCGTGCAAGACCAGTTTGATGGCCAGAATATTGGGCAGCAGCCAGAGGTCAACATGGCCGTCAAGCCAAGGGGCGAAATGGGCCTTTACGGTGGCGGCGGTGACTTCGCGTTCGATGATGCGGTAGCCCGCTTCGTTCCACGCAAACAGGCCGAAGTCCACCCAGTCGGCTTTGTCGCCGCTGCGGGCGTGGGCCAGTTGCACCAGCGGTATGCGTCGTGTCGTGTTCATCCCTGCACCTCCAGCATCTCAACGCGTGCTTGAACGCGCTGTCGCGAAATCAAGGTGGGCCAGATGCCCAGGAGTTCGCTGGTGTTGTTCAAACCCTGAAAGCCGCAGGTGTAGGCGGGCCCGCTCAAGGCCATCCACGGAAAAAGGCGACCAAACCCGTCGGCGGCCGCTTTGCTGCTCGTGCGCAGCACCATGCGCACCCAGATCTCGTTGTGTTCATTGAGCTCAGCGGGTGGCGGTAAAGGTGCCAATACGCCATGCGCTGAATTGAGCCCGGGGTATTCCACAAACAACTCGTCAAAGGGGATTTTTCTTTCGCGCAGTTGCTCGCGGATGATGCGCTCGGCCGTTTGCACTTTGTCCCATGCATCGGGCCATGAAAAGCCCCAGGTGATGTCGGCCTTGAAGCCGTCTTTGAAGCCTGCCACTACCTTGAGTTGGTCGGTGGGTGGGCGGCCTTGTGCGCCGGTCACGCGCACACGGTGGTGGCCTTCGTCGTGTAGCTGAATCTGCCCCATGTCGAGCACCACATCCGGCGAAAAATACGCATGTGGGTTGTGCACCTCGTAGAGCAATTGTTGGCGCACGGTGTCAAAGTTCACCAGCCCACCGGTGTCTGGCGCTTTGGTGATGACGGCCGTGCCGTCGGCAAAAACTTCGGCAATCGGGTAGCCGATGTGGCCGAGGTCAGGAATGCTTTGCCAGTGCCCTTGGTCACCAAAATTACCGCCACTGCCCTGCCCCGAGCATTCCAGCAAATGCCCCACGGTCAGGCCTTGGGCCAAGCGGTTGAAGTCCTCAGGTGTGTTCGCGTTGCCGAGCTTCCAGCCCAATTCATGCACCAAAGGACCGAGGAACAAGGCCGCATCGGCCACACGTCCGGTGATCACAATGTCTGCCCCTTGCGCGAGTGCATCGACGATGGGTTGTGCGCCTAGGTAAGCGTTGCCAAACACCAAGCGCTCGCGCACGTTGCTCACGGGCGTGCCATTCATCATGTGATCAAACTCAGCTTGCGCCTCGTGCAACAGGGGCAGCACATCGTCGCCAGACACCACCGCTATGCGCGGCTGCCAGCTTTGGCCTGCCAAAGCGGCGCGCACAGCCTGTGCTGCACCCATGGGGTTCAAGCCGCCCGCGTTGCAGACGAACTTCACGCCGCGTGCCTGCATCAAGGGCCACAGGCGCATGAGCATGGGCACCACGTCTCGCGCGTAGCCCAACGTCGGGTCTCGTTGGCGGTCTTTTTGCAAGATGGCCAAAGTCAGTTCGGCCAAGTGGTCGCTGGCGATGTACTGCACATTGCCGCGCTCGATGCTGGCGACCACGGGCTCCCAGTTGTCGCCGTAAAAGCCCAGTCCTGAACCAATGCGTATGGATGCTGTCATGCCGCCATCTTGATGCCACCTGCGTGACGGTGGATCGGGTCAACCCCTAGGTTGAGTCCCGCGAAAGACACCCAAAATAGCACGACCGTTCGCAAATGGCTGAGGTGTCAACCACCGGCTCCAAAGCAGCTGGCGCTGAACGATAAAAAAACAAAGAAGGAGACACGTGTGCAATTGCTGCAACTGCTGATCAGCGGTGTGGCCCAAGGCTGTATTTACGGACTCATCGCCTTGGGTTTTGTGCTGATCTACAAGGCCACTGAAACGGTGAGCTTTGCCCAAGGCGATCTGATGATGGTCGGCGCCTTCGCGGGCTTGGCCGCCATGACATGGCTGGGCTTTCCGTTTTGGGTGTCTGTGCCCGCGGCCATCGTGGCCATGGGGGTGTTCGGCGTAGTGCTGGAGCGCCTGGTCATTCGCCCCATCTTGGGCCAGCCTGCTTTCTCCATCGTGATGCTCACCATTGGCGTGGGCTATTTGCTGCGTGGCCTGATCACCATGATCCCCAATGTGGGCACCGACACACACACCATGCCCGTGCCCTATGCCGGGCAGGTTTTGCAAATGGGTGCGCTGGTGGTGGCTGCCGAGCAACTGGTGGTCATCGCATTCACCGCCGTGTTGTGTTTGGGGTTGTTTGCCATGTTCAAGTACAGCAAACTGGGCATTGCCATGCAGGCTTCGTCGCAGAACCAGTTGGCGGCTTATTACATGGGCATTCCGGTGCAAAGTCTCAACGGTCTGGTTTGGGGTTTGGCAGCGGGCGTGGCTGCGGTCGCGGGCTTGCTGTTGGCGCCCATCACGTTTGTTCACGCCAACATGGGTTTTATTGGCCTGAAGGCTTTTCCGGCGGCGGTCGTGGGGGGGTTTGGCAGTTTGCCGGGTGCCATCGTGGGTGGTCTGGTGATTGGCATCGTCGAGTCGCTGGCTGGTTTTTACCTGCCTGAGGGCGTGAAAGACATTGCGCCTTACATCGTGGTCTTGCTCATGCTGGTGCTCAAGCCCAATGGCTTGTTCGGCGAAAAACTGCGCAAGAAAGTCTGAGGCCGAGCATGCGATTTATTTTCAAAACCGAATACAACCAAGACATCACGCTGGCCAAGCACGGCGGCCATGTGTTTTGGTACAGCTTGTTGGCGCTGTTTTTGGTGGCCGCGCCCTGGGTGCTGGCCGAATACTGGCTGGCCCAATTGACGTTTGTGCTGATCTACGCCGTCGTGGGCCTTGGGCTGATGCTGCTGGCGGGCTTCACCGGATTGTTCTCCATGGGGCATGCGGCCTTTTTGGGTGTGGGCGCCTATACCGAAGCAGTGATGGTGAATGCGGGTGTACCTTTTCCGTTGGCACTGTTGTGTGCAGGCTTGTTCTCAGCGATGGCGGGTGTCGTCGTCGGTTTGCCTGCCTTGCGCGTCAAAGGCATTTATCTGGGCATGGCCACCTTGTCGTTTGGCTTCATCGTCGAAGAGGGCATTGCCCGGTGGGAGCACATGACGGGCGGTAATGCGGGCCTGAGCGTCAGCCCGCCCGCGTTGATGGGCTGGACCTTGGAGAGCACCGAGTCGTTTTATTTCCTGTGCCTGGTGGTGACGGTGTTGGCCACGTTGGGCATTCTCAACTTGCTGCGCTCGTCCACCGGACGGGCTTTTGTGGCCATCCGTGATTCCGAAATTTCGGCGCAAAGCATGGGCATTCATTTGGCCCGCTACAAGACCTTGTCATTTGCCTTGTCGGCGGCGTTGGCGGGGATTGGTGGCGCTTTGTATGCGCACAAAATTCAGTTTCTCTCGCCCGACCAATTCAGCATCATTCAGTCGATTGACTTGTTGTTGATGGTGGTCATTGGCGGTTTGGGTTCGGTGCACGGTGCGTTTTTGGGTGCGATCTTTTTGATCGTCATGCCCCAACTCATCGCCATGGGCAAAGACTTTTTACCCGCCGCTATCGGTGGTGCCACGGGCTTGCAAGGCACGGTCTATGGCATGGTGTTGATTGCTTTTGTGCTGTTCGAGCCCATGGGCTTGTATGGCCGCTGGCTGAAGGTGCGCACCTGGTTCCAGCTGTTCCCGTTTTACCGCCGTGGCCTGTTCAAGCGCCAAAAATCCTTCCAAAAGTCGGACCGCCTCAAATGAACGACGACATCCTCCTTTCTGCTCAGAACCTGAGCGTGCGATTTGGCGGTGTACTGGCCGTCAACAACGTCAGCTTCGACGTCAAGCGCGGCGAAGTCTTCACCCTGATTGGCCCCAATGGCGCGGGCAAAACAACGGTGTTCAACCTGATCAGTCGCATCTATACCCCGACCACCGGTGTGATCGACTATGCCGGTCCGATTGGCACATTGCGTCTGACCGATCAGCCGCCGCACAACATCGCCGGCCTGGGCATCGCCCGCACGTTTCAGAACATCGAGCTGTTCGAGCACGCCACCGTGCTGCAAAACCTGCTGATTGGTCGTCATACGCACCGCAAAACCGGTGTGTGGCGCGAGATGTTTTTCAGTGCCCAAACCCGCGCCGCCGAGATCGAGGCGCGTGAAAAAGTCGAAGAAGTGATTGACTTCCTTGATTTGCAACACCATCGCGACTCGATGGTGGCGGGCTTGCCTTACGGCGTGCGCAAAGTGGTCGAGCTGGCTCGTGCCTTGTGCACCGAGCCTAAGCTGCTGTTGCTTGACGAGCCCTCATCGGGTTTGAACGTGGAAGAAACCGACGACATGGCGTTTTGGATTTCCGACATCCAGCATGAGCTGGGCATCACGGTGCTGATGGTTGAGCACGACATGGGCTTGGTGTCCAAAGTGTCCGACCGCGTGTTGGCCATGAGCCAAGGCCAAGAACTGGCCACCGGCACGCCTGCCCAGGTGCAAAGCGATGCCGGTGTCATTGAGGCCTATTTGGGCACGGTGGACGATGTGTCCAGCTTGCGCCGCGAAAACGACAAAGCGGAGGCCGCATGAATCACGTCGTGAATGAGGTCGGCCACAACGCTGGCCATGAAGACATCGTCTTGAAGTTGCTCAACGTGGAAAGCGCCTACGGCCCAATCAAGGCCATCCGTGGCGTGAGCTTGCAGGTCAAAAAAGGCGAGATCGCCACTGTGCTCGGATCCAACGGGGCTGGCAAAACCACCATCCTCAAAACCATCAGCGGCATCATTGATCCGCGCAAGGGATCGGTCGAATTCAAAGGCCAAAACATCACCGCCATGGACCCCGCCCACATTGTGCAGCGCGGTCTGATGCATGTGCCCGAAGGCCGCGAGGTGTTCCCGCTGCTGTCGATCCGCGACAACTTGTTGATGGGCGCCTACACCCGCAACGACCGCGATGGCGTGGCGCGCGACATGGAGGCGGTGTTCAACTACTTCCCGATTTTGCGCGAGCGTGCCGCACAAGACGCGGGCTTGCTCTCTGGCGGCCAGCAACAAATGTTGGCGATCAGCCGCGCCCTCATGGCCAACCCCGATCTGATCTTGCTCGACGAGCCCAGCTTAGGCCTGAGTCCCAAGTTGACCAAAGAAATTTTCGAGATCGTCGTGCGCATCAACCGCGAACGCGGCACCACCCTCTTGCTGGTGGAGCAAAACGCCAACATGGCGCTCAATGCCTCTGATTACGGTTATGTGTTGGAAAACGGCCGCATCGTGATGGAAGACACCTGTGCCCGCTTGCGTGAAAAGGACGACATCAAGGAGTTCTATTTGGGTCTCAAGGAAGAGGGCGTGCGTGCCGATCGCCGCTGGAAAAAGAAGAAAACCTGGAGATAAGAGATGAGCAACCTCTGGGACGCCTCGGGCATCCAGCCCAATAAAAACATCGTCATGGCGGGCGAGACCATTCCCGCCATTTTCTGGAACGCTGTAGCCGTTCGCGGACCCAACGTGTGGATGCGCCAAAAAGAGCTGGGCATCTGGCGTAGCTGGACCTGGAACAAAACGGCTGAGGCGGTGCGCGAAATTGGCCACGGCTTGATGTCACTGGGTTTTGAGGCCCAGCACACCGCCTCCATTTTGTCGAACACCAACATCGAATGGGTCTTGTGTGACTTGGCCGTTCTGAGCGCAGGCGGTGTGTCCAACGGCATTTACCCCACCGATGCGGCCGATCAGGTGCACTACCTGAGTGAAGACTCGGGCACGTCTTTCTTGTTTGTGGAAGACGACGAGCAGCTGGACAAAGCGCTGGCCGTGCGCGAGAGATTGCCCTTGCTCAAAAAGATCGTGGTGTTCGACATGGACGGGCTGCGCGAGTTCCATGATCCACAGGTCATCAGCCTCGATGACTTGCGCGCCTTAGGCCGTGAGCACCTGAAGGCCCATCCCGACCTGCTGGCTCAGAGCACACGGGCCTGCCAACCGCAAGACTTGGCCATTTTGGTCTACACCTCGGGCACCACTGGCAAGCCCAAGGGGGCGATGCACAACCACCGTGGGCTGGTCCACAGCGTGCGCGGCTACAACACGCTGATTGCCCGCGACGAGCGCGATGAATGCATGTGTTTCTTGCCGCTGTGTCACATTGCTGAGCGCATGGGCGGCGAGTATTTTTCGCTCTACACCGGCGCCAAATTGAACTTTGTCGAGAACCCTGAAACCGTGCCCGAAAACGTGCGCGAGATTGCGCCCACCGTATTCACCGGTGTGCCGCGCGTGTGGGAGAAGTTTTATTCCGGCGTCATGATTGCGCTCAAGGAAGCCGGTGGCTTTCAGCAGTCGGTGTATGGCTGGGCCATTGGTGTGGGTCAGCAAGTGGCTGAGTTGGTGCTGGCGCGCAAGCCTGTACCCGCCCATTTGAAACTGCGCTTTCATGTGGCGCGCTGGCTGGCGCTCAACAACGTACGCAAGATGATCGGCATTCACCGTGCTCGATTTCTGGTGACGGGCGCAGCGCCTATTTCGCCCGATCTGGTGCGTTGGTATTTGGCGTTGGGCCTGCCCATGCTGGAAGTTTGGGGCATGACCGAAACCTGTGGTGCCGCCACCGGTGTGCCAGCCGATCACATCAAGCCCGGCTCAATCGGCCCGGCTGCCGATTTCAACGAGGTACGGCTCGACCCATTGACCGGTGAAATTTTGGTGCGCGGCACCAACGTCTTCATGGGTTATCTGAACCTGCCCGAAAAAACCGCTGAAACGATTGATGCCGACGGCTGGCTGCACACCGGCGATGTGGGCGTGGTCGATGAGGAAGGGTTTTTCCGCATCACCGACCGCATGAAAGACATCATCATTACAGCAGGCGGCAAAAACATCACCCCGAGCGAGTTGGAAAACGAATTGAAATTCTCGCCCTACATCACCGATGCGGTGGTGATTGGCGACAAACGGGCCTACCTCACGGTGATCGTCATGATTGACCAAGAAAACGTTGAAAAATTTGCGCAAGACAACGACGTGCCGTTCTCCAACTACGCCAGCTTGACCCGCTCGGCGGAGGTGCAGGACCTGATTCAAAACGAGCTTGAGCGGGTGAATAAGAAATTTGCGCGTGTCGAGCAGATTAAGAAATTCTGGCTGCTGGAGACGCAACTCACCGCCGAAGACGAAGAGTTAACCCCCACCATGAAGCTCAAGCGCAAACTGGTTCAACAAAAGTACGCGTCGCAAATTGAAGCGATGTACCGCTGACCGATTCACCTTTCACTTTCAACAGGAGACAAACCCATGAAAATCAAACTCAGTCTGATCGCAGCCGCGATGGCCTTCACCGCCGGTGCGGCGATGGCCCAAACGCAAGGCGTGACCAAAAACGAACTTGTGATCGGGTCGATTCAAGATTTGTCGGGACCGCTGGCGGGTTTTGGCAAGCAAGTGCGCTTGGGCATGATGCTGCGCGTCGATGAAGCCAACGAACAAGATGGCGTCGGTGGCCGCAAGGTCAAGCTGCTGGTCGAAGACTCCGGTTACGACCCTCGCCGTGCGGTGCTGGCAGCCCAGAAGTTGGTCAACCAAGACAAGATTTTTGCGATGGTCGCCCACATTGGTACAGCGCAAAACATGGCGGCCATGCCTGTGCAGTTCCAAAAGAACGTGGTCAATTTCTTTCCCGTGACGGCTGCGCGTGAAATGTATGAGCCTTTCCACAAGCTCAAGTATTCGTTTGCGGCCACCTACTTTGACCAGATGCGTCAATCCGTGCCAATCCTGATCAAGGAAAAGGGCGCCAAGCAAATTTGCGCCATGTACCAAGACGACGAGTTCGGTTTGGAAGTGTTCCGCGGTGCTGAAGCGGGCCTGAAAGACGCGGGTTTGCAGTTCGCCGAAGTCACCACCTACAAACGTGGCGCGACCGACTTCTCCTCGCAAATGCAAAAACTGGCGTCTTCCAATTGCGATTTTGTGGTCATGGGCACCATCATCCGTGAAACCATTGGTGGCGTTGCCACAGCGCGTCGCTTGGGCTTCAACCCCACGTTCATCGGCTCTAGTGCGTCCTACACCGACTTGATCCACAAGCTCGGCGGCGCTCCCATGAACGGCTTTTACGCCACCATGACAGTGCAGCACCCTTATTTGGACGAAGCCGCACAGAACATCCGTTTCTGGGCCAACAAGTACAAAACCAAGTTCAACGAAGACCCCACCGTGTTCTCGGTGTATGGCTACAACGCGGTGGACGCCTACCTGCGTGCGGCGGAAAAAGCCGGTGCCAATCTGACCACCGAAACGTTCATCAAAGCCATGGACACCATGAAGTTGCCCTCTGACATGTTCGGCAGTCCTGAAATGACCTTCAGTGCCACCAAGCGTCTGGGCAGCAACATTTCGCGCATGTCTCAGATTCAAGACGGTCGCTGGAAAGTTGTATCTGACTATCCAAAAGCCAAGTAAGTCGCGCAGCGTGCGTGCTGCATGATGAACACCTCTCCCGCCGATCCGTCGCTCATCGATTCCCGTGAGGCGGCTTGGCGGCTGCTGGTCACGTTGGGCCTGGTCGTGCTGGGCAACAGCAGCATGTACGTGGTTTCTGTCGTGTTGCCTGCTGTCCAAGCCGAATTCGGCATTGGCCGGGCCGATGCGTCTTTGCCCTACACACTGATGATGGTGTGTCTGGGTGTGGGCGGTCTCTGGACTGGGCGTTTGGCCGATCGCCATGGGTTGATGCCCGTGCTGTGGGTCGGTGCGGCTGCGGTGTGCGGCGGCTTTTTTTGGGCGGGATCTTCCGACAGCATTTGGGCCTTTGGTTTGGCGCATGGCTTGTTGGGCTTGATTGGTAGCTCGTCGACGTTTGCGCCTCTGTTGGCCGACACCGCGTTGTGGTGGAACCGTCGGCGCGGCATTGCCGTCGCGATTTGTGCCAGTGGCAATTACATCGCGGGTGCCCTTTGGCCTCCTATCGTGCAGCATGGCATCGAGACCATCGGTTGGCGCCAGACTTATGTGCTGATGGGGCTGGTCTGTGGTTTGGGGATGCTGATTTTGTCGTTGCGCATGCGCCAACGTCCACCGCTGGTGTCGCTGGCCCCTGCGGGAAATGTGGCTAGCGAGGTGGATCGCAGTCGCCCGTTTGGCCTGCGCCCCGCACTTGCCCAGTTCCTGCTGTGCGTGGCTGGCGTGGCTTGCTGCGTGGCCATGTCCATGCCGCAGGTGCACATCGTGGCCTATTGCAGCGATCTGGGTTTTGGTGCCGCGCGCGGCGCGCAAATGCTGTCTCTGATGCTGGCATGCGGCATCGTCAGTCGTCTTGTGTCGGGCGTGATTTGCGACCGTATTGGGGGCATTCGCACCTTGTTGCTTGGTTCGGCCTTGCAAGGGGTGGCGTTGTTGCTGTTTTTGCCCTTTGACGGCATGGTGCCCTTGTATGTGATCTCGGCCATGTTCGGGTTGTTTCAGGGCGGCATCGTGCCCTCTTACGCCATCATCGTCCGTGAGCACTTTGATCCAAACGAAGCCGGTGCCCGGGTGGGCGCGGTCATCATGGCCACGCTGGTGGGCATGGCGTTGGGCGGTTGGTTGTCCGGTTGGGTGTTTGATGTGACGGGTAGCTACAAGGCCGCTTTTCTCAATGGCATTGCTTGGAATTTGCTGAACTTGTCCATCGCGGGCTGGTTGTTCTGGCGGGTGCGGCGTCAGGCGAGTGAAGCCAGTGCATCCCCTGCGTCGTCGGCCTGATCAAATTCCTAACTGCTTCGCGGCCAACTCTTTCATGATCTCTTCGGCCCCGCCGCCGATCATCATCACTTTCACTTCGCGGTAAACCCGCTCGCTCACGGTGCCGCGCATGTAGCCCATGCCGCCCAGCAGTTGCACCGCGGCATCGGCGCAAAACTGCATGGTTTGGGTGGCGTGGTTTTTCAGCAGACACACCTGGGCCACCCACTCGGCACCGGTCTGACCTGCATCGGCTTGCTGGGTGACCGCGTCTACCCAAGCCTGGGTGGACGAGATGCGCATCTGCATGTCCATCAGTTTGTGGCGAATCGCCTGCCGCTCGATCAAAGCTGCGCCAAAGGTCTGGCGCTGGCGTGTCCAGTCCAGCGCTTCGTCAAAACAAGCCTCAGCAAAACCCAGTGCCATGGCCGACATGGCCAGGCGCTCGCCATTGAAGTTGCCCATGATCATCTTGAAGCCCGCACCTTCGTCGCCCAGACGGTAACGTTGGGGCACCCGCACGCCGTCAAAACGCAGCTGCGCAGTGTCCGAGCTGTGCCAGCCCATCTTGTGCAAGCGCGTGCGCGAAATGCCGGGCGTGTCACCGGGCACCACGACCATGGAGATGCCGCTGGCGCCCTTGCTGGCCGGGTTGGTGCGCACCGCCAGCGTGATCCAGTCGGCGCGCAGGCCTGAGGTGATGAAGACTTTTTCGCCGTCGATCACGTAGTCCGCACCGTCTGTGCGTGCGGTGGTGCGCAAGCCGGCCACGTCCGAGCCGCCACCAGGCTCGGTGATGGCCAGCGCCGCGATGCGCTCGCCGCGCAAAACGGGTGGCACCACTTCGGCCTGCAGCTCGGCACTGCCGTGCGTCATGACCGGCGGCAGGCCGATGTTGAGTGAAAACAGGCTGGCCATCACGCCACCGCTGCCGCCGTATCGCGCCAGGGTTTGCGACAGCAGGTTGCGTGCGCGCCAAGGGGCTGGCGTGCCGCCCAAATGCTCGGGGTAGCCCAGGCCCAGCAGGCCCAGATCGGCGGCTTGCTTGTAGAGGCTGCGGTCGAATTGACCTGCTTCTTCCCACGCGGGCACATCCGGGGCTACGGCCTGTTTGGCAAAGCGCTCCACCGTGGTTTGCAGGCTTTGCAAATCTTCTGTTGTGAAATCAGCGGTGTTCATGTGGCGTCCCTCCATTGCACCAGCACCTGGCCGGGTGCGACTTGTTGGCCCACGCTGGCCGAGAGGCTGTGCACCACCGCATCGCGTGGTGCGCACAAAATGTGTTCGAGCTTCATCGACTCGATGACCAGCACGGCTTCGCCTTGCTTGACCTGTTGACCTTCTTGCACATGCAGCGCGATCAGCTTGCCGTTGAAGGGCGCGCGCAGCGACTGCGCGGCTTGTGCGCTGGCACCTGTGCTGGGCGGGTTGTGGCTCTGGTCGGTGAGCCACAGCTCCACGCATTCGGGGCCTTGCAGTTGCACATGCCAGCGCTGGACCGCACCCGTGCAGGCTACAGCGCGGGCTTGCCAGAGGCGGCCGTTCAGCGTGATGTGCAGCAGATCGCCGCTGCGGTGCATGCGGGCCTCGTGTGTGGTGTCGCCCATTTGGACGCGCACTTGCCCTTGCCCCAGCTCCTGCAAACTCAGCGCCAAGACCTCTTCACCCAGGCCCATGCGCACGGGTCGCATGAACGGGCTGGGCATCGCGGCTGCGGGCGCTTGGATTGCGTAGAGCACAGCCAGCACGGCCACGGTGCGTGCGTCGCCATGGGTTTGCAGGCGTTTGCGCACCATGTCGGCTTGTTCGGCCAAAAACGGAATCAGAGCCTCGCCTGCTGTAAACGTGGGGTGTTGCAAACAAGCGGCCAAAAACGCCCGGTTGGTCGGCAAGCCCAGCAGCGTGGTTTGGTGCAGGCCTGCGCATAGGCGATCGATCGCTTCGCGGCGTGTGGGCGCGTGGGCGATCAGCTTGCCCAGCATCGAATCGTAGTGCGGCGTGACCACCGCACCCACATGCAGCGCATGGTCAAAGCGCAAGCCCTCAGGCGCTGCAAAGGCTTGCACCGTGCCAGTCTGCGGGGTGAAGTGTTCGTCTTCGGCGCACAAGCGCACTTCGATGGCATGGCCTTGCAGCTGCACATCGGCTTGCGCCAGCGGCAGAGCTTCACCGCGTGCGATGCGCAGTTGCCACTCCACCAAGTCAAGTCTCGTGAGCATTTCGGTGACGGGGTGTTCCACCTGCAAGCGGGTGTTCATCTCCATCAAATAGAAAGGTTTGTCGGCCTGGGCTTCATCCAGCAAAAACTCGACCGTGCCCGCGCCCACATAGCCCGCCGATTGGGCCAGTGCGATGGCCGCTTGCCCGAGCTGCTCGCGCAGCGCGGGCGTCACCGCCGGGCTGGGCGATTCTTCGATAATTTTTTGGTGTCGTCGCTGCACCGAGCAGTCGCGCTCACCCAGGTGAATGCAGTGGCCTTGTGTGTCGGCCATGATCTGCACCTCGATGTGTCGGGGGCGCAGCAAGGCGCGCTCCATCAGCAAATCGCCGTTGCCAAAACCGGCCAGGGCTTCCGAACGTGCGCTGTGCAAGGCGGGCAATAGTTGGGCCATGTCGGTCACCAAGCGCATGCCGCGCCCGCCGCCCCCGGCCACGGCTTTCACCATCAGCGGCAGGCCAAACTGCTCAGCTTGTGCAGTGAAGGTGGCATCGCTTTGGTCCGCGCCAAAGTAGCCCGGCAGGCAGGGCACGCCGTGCTGAAGGGCCAGTGCTTTGGCGGCCGACTTGCTGCCCAGTGCGCGGATGGCTTCAGGAGGCGGCCCGACCCAGGTCAGGCCCGCGTCGATCACGGCCTGGGCGAATTCGGCGTTCTCGCTCAAAAAACCATAACCCGGGTGTACCGCATCGGCCCCGGTGGCCTTTGCTGCTGCCAGCAGTTTGTCGACGCGCAAATACGAGTCAGCGGACAGCGTGCCGCCCAAAGCGACGGCGGTGTCGGCTTCGTGCACATGCAGCGCCTCGCGGTCGGCGTCTGAATAAACGGCCACCGTCTGGATGCCCATGTGGCGGGCAGTGCGGATCACGCGGCGGGCGATCTCGCCCCGATTGGCAATCAGCAGGCGGGTGACGCGGGTGGGGAGGTTGCTGCTCATGGTTGTTTCTCTTGGCTCAAAGTCCAGGGCGCAGGCTGTTTGCGTGCAAACGCGGCCAGACCTTGCGCGGCTTCGGCGCTGCGCAAGCCTTGCGCAAAAGCTTGTGCAGCGGCATCGCGCAAATCAGGCACCGGGCCACGCAGCTGCCGCAGCAGTTGTTTGGTGCTGGACACCGCGCCGGGTGCTGCACGCATGAGGCGCTGCAAAATGGCTTGCCAAGCTTCGTCGCTGTTCTGCTCGACCACTTCATTGACCAAGCCCACTTGCAGCGCTTGGGCCGCGTTGTAACTCAGACCTTGCAACAGACATTGACGCGCTGCACTCTCGCCCAGGCGCTGCCATACGAATGGCGCAATCTGCGCAGGCGGCAAGCCCAGCGTGACTTCGGGCGTGCCCAGTACCGAACGCGCTGTGGCCACCACATGGTCGGCGCAGCACACCAGGCCAAAGCCGCCGCCCATGGCCGCGCCATCGACCCGGCACACCAGCAACTGGGGCAGGGCAGAGAGGGCATGCAACAGGTCACCGAATCCGCGGTTCATGGCCAGCAGTGGGTCGGTTTGCCCTTCCTGCAAGGGCTGGCCGATCAGGCTGGCAAAGCCGCCCAAACTGCCGCCCGCGCAAAAGGCACCGCCTGCGCCGGTCAGCACCACGATGCGCAGTGTGGAGTCCGCAGCAACCCGCGTGCAGGCTTGCAGCAAGCTGTCCACCACCGCATCGCTCAAGGCGTTGCGTGTGGCTGGGTCGTTCAGGGTCCAGGTCTCGACTGCGCCCTGGCGCTCGATCAATAAAGCCTGGCTCATTTTTGGGGCCGCTTGGCAATGCCCATCATCTTGGCCAGGATGCCCAGCATGACCTCGTCGGCCCCGCCGCCAATCGAGGCCAAGCGGCCATCGCGGTACATGCGCGAGACCTTGTTCTCCCAGGTGAAACCCATGCCGCCCCAAAACTGAAGGCAGGTGTCGGGCACGGTGCGGTTCAGGCGTCCTGCTTTGAGCTTGGCCATGGTGGCCCACTCGGTCACGTCTTCGCCCGCGATGTAGTGTTCGCAGGCCTGGTAAGTCAGGGCGCGCAGGCACTCCACATCGGCCTTGAGCTCGGCCAACTTGAACTGCACCCATTGCTGGTCGGCCAGAGTTGATCCAAACAACTTGCGCTCTTGCGCCCATTCCACCGTCCACTGGATGCAGTTGGTCAACGACTGCAGCGTGCTGGCCGCACACCACAGGCGCTCTTCTTGGAACTGTTGCATCTGGTAGATAAAGCCTTGGCCCTCGGCGCCGATGCGGTAGCGTTGCGGCACCCGCACTTCGTCAAAATAAATCAGGCCGGTGTCGCTGCTGTTCATGCCGATTTTTTTGATCTTTTTGCCCACCTCGATGCCGGGCAGCAGCTTGCCGTTCTCGCGCATGGGCACCATGACGAGACTTTTGTTTTTATGCGGATTGTTGCCCGCTCCGCTCTGACCTTCACCCGTGTTGACCAGCATGCACATCCAGTCGGCTTGCAAGCTGTTGGTGATCCACATCTTCTGACCGCTGATGACGTAGTCGTCACCGTCCTTGCGGGCTACGGTTTTGATGCCCGCCACATCGCTGCCCGCACCCGGCTCGCTCACGCCAATGCAGCCCACCATGTCGCCCGCAATGGCCGGGGCCAAAAATTGTGCGCGCAATTCATCACTGCCAAAGCGTGCCAAGGCGGGCGTGGCCATGTCGGTTTGCACACCAATGGCCATGGGGATGCCGCCGCAGTCGATGTGGCCCAGCGCTTCGGCCATGGCCATGCTGTATGAATAGTCCAGCCCCGCACCGCCGTAAGCCTCAGGCTTGGTCAGGCCCAGCAGGCCCAAGTTGCCCATCTTTTTGAAGACCTCATGCGCCGGAAAAATCTCGGCCGCCTCCCACTCGTCCACATGGGGGTTGATCTCGGCTTCGATAAAACGCTTGAGCGTGTTCTGGATCTCGCGGTGTTCGTGGGTGTATTGCATGGTGTGTCTCCGTGGGGTGGGTTCAGGGGTGCAGATCGAAGTGGCCAATGCTGTGCGCTTGTCCATTGAGGACGATCTCGACGGTGTGGCGGCCCGGGTGGTGGGTGCGGGTGCTCATTTGGCGCAGCGACAGTGTTTTTTCGAGCACGCCATGGCCGTGAGCATCAATCTGCACGGTGCTGCCTTTGAACACCTTGGGGCTTAGCGTGCCGTTGGCCTTGACGTAAAACACGCGCCAATCGGCCAGAGCGCTGGCCGCCTGTGCCGTGGGGTTGTGCAATTGGCAGCGCAAAGTCACGCTCTCGCCAATGCGGGCTGTTGAGGGACTGATGCTCGCGCTGTGAACCTGCAAGGGGCTCACTTGCCCGTGGCCGAACAAGGCCAACGCCTGCGCATCACCGCGCTTGATGGCGGTACGCAGGGCATGGCGCAGCAAGGCCTGCCGCGAGGCAGGCACCGGCGCATCGTCCAGCCATTGGCGGGCCAATCTGGTGAGCAGCTCGGGGTGGTCTTTGCCGATGTCGTTCAGGTGGTTGGCCACCGAGCGGCGCACATAGGCCGAGGGGTCGTCACGCAAGCGGGCCAACAAAGGCAGCACCGGAGACGGGTCGCGCACAAAGTCCGGCAAGCGTGCGGCCCAGGGCAAGCGGGGCCGTGTGGCTTCACTCACGGCGCGGCGCACATGTGCGTTGTCGTCTTGCGCCCACAGCGACAGATGAGCCAAAGTGGCCTGGGTGTGCTGCTGCAAAAACGGCCGCAGGCTAAATTCAGCCGTGAAGCGTTGGGTCAGCGCGTGTTGGGCGTGCAGGGCCTCGGGCAGATGCTGCAGGCCATGGCTGGCGATGTACATGCTGTGCGGCAGATAAAAGAAGCTGCTGGGCACATCGCCACTGGCGGTGGGCTCACCGTGTTTGTCGAGCCCCATAGGACGACCCATGGCCTGCACCAACAAAGGGGCGGCTTGCGCAAAGTCAGGCGGCAAACATGTCGCCATCACTTTGGCCAGGCGGCGGCCACGGTCCATCAGGCCCAAGGCTTCAAAGTCGGCCCCCATGGCCTTTTGCCATTGGCCCCGATGCACCGAAGCCCCCGCCGCTGCGAGTTGCTCACCCAACTGGTGGGCCGCGTCCAGCGGGAGCATGTGTTTCAAATCGGTGGCCATGTCTGGGCCTTCACATGCGGGCCACGCCAAACGTGCTGGCGCGGGGTTGGCGTGCTGCACTATCGGCACAGGTGTCCAGGCAAAAGCTGAGCACGCTGCGGGTGTCGCGCGGGTCGATCACGCCGTCGTCCAGCACCAGGCCGCTGGTGTAGAAGGCATCGGCCTGCGCTTCAAACAGGGCCACGATCTTGTCGAACTGGGCTTGCATCTTGTCTGGGTCGGGCGTGATGCCTTTGCGGGCCATGCCGGCCTCGGCCACGATCTGCATGGTGCGGGCCGCTTGCTCGCCGCCCATCACGGCTGTCTTGGCGCCTGGCCAGCTGAACAAAAAGCGCGGCGCATAGCCCCGCCCACACATGCCGTAGTTGCCCGCACCAAAAGAAGCCCCGCACTGGATGGTGATCTGCGGCACGGTGGCGTTGGTCACGGCCTGGATCATTTTGGAGCCGTGTTTGATCATGCCGCCTTGCTCGCTGTCTTTGCCCACCATGTAGCCGGTGGTGTTTTGCAAGTAAATGATGGGGTGGCCCAGCTGGCACATCCACTGGATGAAGTGTGTGGCCTTGTTGGCCCCGGCCACATCAATCGGCCCGTTGTTGCTGATGATGCCGACCGCATGGCCGCCGATGCGTGCTTGGGCACACACCGTGGCCGCGCCAAACAGGGGTTTGAATTCCAGAAAATCTGAATCGTCCACCAGCCGCAAGATCACTTCGCGCATGTCGATGGGTTCGCGGTGGTGGGCGGGCATCAGGCCCAGCAATTCTTCGGCGTCAAAGCGCGGGGGTTTGGCCTCTCGCTGTGTCTTGTGTGCTGGCCAGTCCCAGCGCGCCACCACATCGCGTGCCGTGCCCAGCGCGTGGCGGTCGTCTTCGCACAGGTATTCACCCAGGCCCGACACGCTGGTGTGCATCTCGGCCCCGCCCAGTTCTTCTTCGGTGGCCACTTCGCCCGTGGCGGCTTTGAGCAAAGGCGGCCCGGCCAGAAACGCGCGTGACCTGCCGCGCACCATGATCACCGTGTCACTCAAGCCCGGCATGTACGCTCCGCCCGCCGTGCCCGAGCCGTGTTGCACCGTGAGCACCGGCAAGCCCGCCGCTGACAAGCGGGCGAGGTTGCGAAACAGACTGCCGCCCAACACAAAACCTTCGACCTTGTACTGCATCAGGTTGGCCCCGGCGCTTTCGACCAGGTGCACAAAGGGCAGTTTGTTTTCGAATGCCAACTCTTGCACGCGCAAAATCTTTTCCAGGCCCCGCGCCTGAATGGCTCCGGCTTCGATGCCCGAGTCGCTGGCCACCACCATGCAGCGCACGCCACTGATGAAGCCAATGCCCGCGATCATGCCGCCGCCGGGCACCGACTTGGCCGGGTCGGGTGTGTCCTGCATGAAGCCTGCCAGCGCACACAGGGGCAAGAAGGGCGCACCCGGATCGAGCAGCAAGGCCACGCGTTCACGCGGCAGCAACTGGCCACGCTTGTCGAACACGGGTTTGGATTGGGCCGAGGCAAGCGCCGCGCGGTCTTGCAAGGCTTGCCATTGCGCCAAGCGGGCCAGTGCGGCTTCGCGCCGCTGCTGGGCCACGGGGTTGTGCGGGTTCCAGGTGGATTCGAAATTCATTGGAATACCTTGGGGGTCACGGCGCGGTGAAAGCCGTTAAAGGGTTTGACCGCATCGCGTGTTTGCACATCGGCTTGGGCCACACCTTGCTGCCAGCCCATGCGCATTTGCGGGCGGGCACCGTCCACACGCAGCACTGTGCCGCTGACGAAGCTGGCAGCGGGTGACAACAAAAACACAATGGCGGCGGACGTTTCAGCTTCGGTGCCAAAGCGGCCTTGTGGCACCGTGTTGCGCATCTCGCGCAGCATGGGCCCAGCCTCGGGCGGGTAGTGGTCCATGCCGCTGCTGGCGATGTAGCCCGGGGCCACGGCGTTGACGCGCACACCTTGAGCCGCCCATTCGAGTGCAGCGGTTTCGGTGAAGCTGACCATGCCTGCCCGCGCTGCGCCGCTGTGGCCCATGCCCGGCATCGAGCCCCACATGTCTGCCACGATGTTGACCACCGCGCCGCCGTGCTGTTGCATGCTTTGGTTGAAGCACTCACGCGCCACCAAAAAGCCACCCGTGAGGTTGGTGTCAATGACCGCTTGCCAGCCTTTGGCGCTGGTCTTGGCCAGGGGCGAGATGTATTGCCCGCCCGCGTTGTTGACCAAGCCATGAATGCGCCCGTGCTGCTGCACCACCTGCGCGACCATGGCTTTCACATCGTCTTCGCGCCGGATGTCGCAGCTGTGCCAAGTGGCTTGCCCACCGTCACCGGTGATCTCTTGCGCGGTGGCGGTCAGTTTGTCGGGGTTGCGGCCCACCAGCACCACATGCGCGCCCAGGCTGGCCAGCTCGTGTGCGGTGCAGCGGCCAATGCCCGAGCCGCCGCCGGTGACCAGAATCACTTGCCCGCTCAGCAGGCCGGGGGAAAAGACCGAACGGTAGGGTGTGGTTGTTGTCATGTGGGGTCTCTCAAAAACAAGGCCAGAGCGGCATCGGTCAAATCGTCCAGCGATGCGCGAGCGGGGCTTTTAGGTGTTGTTTGGGTTGCTGCTTTGGCTGAACGTTTGACAGGTGTTTGAGTTGGCGATTGGTACCACTGCACCGCCCAGTTGAGCGCGCCAAAAATCATCAAGCGCGCCAGCTGCACCGGGGCCTGCAACTGCCCACTGACATGCAGCGCTTGCAACACGGGCGTCCACGCGGCTTCGTACCCATCCTTGATCTGCGTGATGGTCTGGCGCTGCTCGCCGTTGAGGGACCGCCATTCGTACAGCATCACCGGGATGAAATCGCTGTCAGGCCCCAGCAGCACATCGAACTGGTTGCGGATCAGGGCGCGCAGTTGTTCGCGTGGGGGCAGGTCATCCGGCAGGTCAGCACAAGCGGCAGTTTGCCGTTGGCTGGCTTGCTTCATGCCCTCGACCATCACGGCCAGCAACAGGTCTTGTTTGTTGCCGAAGTGATAAAACGGCGAGCCCGGCTGCATGCCCACCAGCGCTGCGATTTCTCGGGTGCTGGTGGCGTCGTAACCTTTGCGGTGAAACAGTTGCGCCGCCGCCGAGATCAGCGCCTGGCGGCGGTTGCCGTCGTCGCGCTCGCCTTCGGTCTTGCGGGGGCGACCGCGTGCGCGTTTGGGTTCAATGAGGGTGGGGGAGCTGATCATTTTTGAGATGTCATGCCGGACTTGATCCGGCATCCATGCGTGAAAGGGGATGGACCCCGGGTCAAGCCCGGGGTGACAGATGAGGATGGACCGTGGGTCAAGCCCCGGGTGACAGCTGAGGGGTGTGACACGGTGTCCGCGCTTCAGCGCCCCGCCAAACCCATGCTGCGCGAGATCACTTCTTTCATGATCTCGTTGGTGCCGCCGTAGATGCGTTGCACGCGGGCGTCGGCATAGGCGCGGGTGATGGGGTATTCCCACATGTAGCCGTATCCGCCGTGCAGCTGCACACATTCGTCCATCACTTTGCACTGCAAATCCGAGCACCAGTACTTGGCCATGCTGGCCGTCGCGGTGTCGAGTTTGTCTTGCAGCAGCAGTTCGCTGCATTTGTCCACAAACACACGGGCCACTTGCACTTCGGTCTGCAACTCGGCCAGGGTGTAGCGGGTGTTTTGGTAGTTGCCCACGGCCTGGCCAAACACCTTGCGGTCTTTCACGTATTGCACCGTCCAGTCGATGGCCGCTTGCGCTGCGGCAATGCCGCCAATCGCGATTTGCAGGCGCTCCCAAGGCAATTGCTCCATCAGGCAAATGAAGCCCTTGCCCTGCATGGCGGTGCCGCCCAGCAGCTGGTCGGCACTGACCTTGACGTTGTCAAAAAACAGCTCGGACGTGTCTTGGGCTTTGAGGCCCAGCTTTTTCAAGCGCTTGCCTTTTTCAAAGCCGGGTGTGCCGCTCTCGATCAAAAACAGGCTGGTGCCCTTGGCTCCGGCGGCCGGGTCGGTCTTGGCCACCAGAATGACCAAGTCGGCGTGCCAGCCGTTGGTGATGAAGGTCTTGCTGCCGTTGATCACATAGTGGCCGTCGGCTTCGCTACCGGAGGGGCCTGCTTGCCATATGGCCGTGGTTTTCACGCCCTGCAGGTCCGAGCCCGCAGCCGGCTCGCTCATGGCAATCGCACCCACCATCTCCCCGCTGGCCAGCTTGGGCAGGTACTTTTGCTTTTGCGCTTCGGTGCCGTAATGCAGGATGTAAGGGGCGACGATCTCGCTGTGCAGGCCGTAGCCGATGCCGGTGAAACCTGCGCGAGACAACTCCTCCATCTGCACCACCGAATACAGCTTGTCTGCATCCGAGCCGCCGTAGGCCTCGGGCAGAGTCATGCACAAAAAGCCGTTGTCACCGGCTTTGTCCCACACGGCGCGGTCGACATAGCCTTGTTCTTCCCAGGCCTCGTGGTGGGGGGCGATTTCTTTATCCATGAAGCGGCGAAAGCTGTCGCGAAAAGCTTCGTGGTCAGGCGTGAAAAGCGTGCGTTCAATCATGACGGTTCCTTGCAAAAAACTAGGGTTTATTTATACAGAGCGTTTGCTTTGTAAAAAGTATACTGATTCGAAATTCCCGCAACACAGGGTCTAACCCTTGATGACATTCAGGAGACATTCATGAGCGAAGCATTTGTTTATGACGCCATACGCACACCGCGTGGCAAAGGCAAAAAAGACGGCAGCCTGCACGAGGTCAAGCCCATCAGCTTGTTGTCGGGTGTGCTGCGCGAGCTGCAAAGCCGCAACCAATTCGACACCGCTGCGGTGGACGATGTGGTCATGGGCGTGGTCTCGCCCATTGGCGAGCAGGGCTCGGTCATCCCCAAAGTCGCGGCACTGGCTGCCGGTTGGGACTGGCGCTGTTCGGGCGTGCAGCTCAACCGTTTTTGCGCTTCGGGTTTAGAAGCCGTCAACATGGCCGCCATGAAGGTGCGCAGCGGCTGGGAAGAGCTGGTCGTGGCCGGTGGCCTAGAGAGCATGAGCCGCGTGCCGATTGGCTCCGACGGCGGTGCTTGGGCGCAAGACCCCGAGACCAACAGCGCCACGCTGTTCGTGCCGCAAGGCATTGGCGCTGACCTGATCGCCACCATGAGCGGCTTCACGCGCCACGATGTCGACGCCTTTGCGGTCGAGTCGCAAAAGCGCGCTACTGCCGCGCGTGCAGCGGGCTATTTCGATGGCTCGGTGGTGCCGGTCAAAGACAAGCTGGGCCAGGTCATCTTGGCGCAAGACGAATTCATCAAGCCCAGCACCACGGTGGAAACACTGGGTGGCCTGAAAGCCTCGTTTGAACAACTCGGTGCCATGGGCTTTGACGCGGTGGCTTTGCAGCGTTACCCGCAAGTCGAACGCATCCACCATGTGCACCACGCAGGCAACTCATCAGGCATCGTGGACGGCGCAGCGGCTGTGTTGATCGGCTCGGAAGCCGCAGGAAAAACCCATGGTTTGACCCCACGCGCCCGCATCGTGTCGGTGGCTTTGTCGGGCGCTGACCCGACCATCATGCTGACTGGCCCGATGCCGGCTGCGCGTAAGGCGCTGGCCAAGGCGGGCCTGACGATTGACCAAATTGATTTGTTCGAGATCAACGAAGCCTTTGCCGCCGTGCCCATGAAGTTCATGCAAGAGATGCATGTGCCGCACGACAAGGTGAACGTGAACGGCGGCGCGATTGCCATGGGCCACCCGCTGGGGGCCACGGGCGCGATGATCATTGGCATCTTGATTGATGAGCTGCACCGCCGCAAGTTGCGCTACGGCTTGGCCACTTTGTGTGTGGGCGGCGGCATGGGCATTGCCACCATCGTTGAACGCGTTTGATTGGGGAAAGAACACCATGAGCAACATCATTTTGAAAACACTGCGCTACGAACTGGCCGACGGCATTGCCACCCTCACCTTTGACGAGCAGGGCTCACCGGTCAACACCATGTGCCTGCAATGGCAAGAAGACTTTGCGCAAGCGACCGAGCAAGTGCTGAAAGACAAGGCAGGCCTGAAAGGCATCGTTTTGGCTTCGGCCAAGACCACCTTCTTTGCCGGCGCTGACCTCAAGGGCGTGATGCGCTCGCAGGCCACAGACGGGCCGCGTGTTTTTGCTGAAATTCAGCGCATCAAACAATGCTTTCGCACGCTTGAAACACAAGGCGTGCCCGTGGTCACTTGCCTCAATGGTTCGGCCCTAGGCGGTGGTTGGGAAGTGGCGTTGGTGGGGCATCACCGCATTGCCACGCGCAACCCGAAAACCCAATTGGGCTTGCCCGAAATCACGCTGGGTCTGATTCCTGGTGCGGGTGGCATCACCAAGATGACCCGTGTCTTGGGCCTGCTGGCCGCGCAGCCCTATGTGTTGGAGAGCAAACTGTTTGGCCCCGACGAAGCGGTCAAGCTGGGCTTGGTGCATGAGTTGGTGGACAACGACGCGCAATTGCGTGAGCGCGCGCTGGCCTACATCGCCGCATCCCAAGGCCAGCCCGAAGCAGCCCAGCATGTCTGGGACCGCAAGGACTACAAGATGCCCGGTGGCACGCCGAGCAACCCCAAGATCGCGGGCATGTTGAGCGTGGCTCCAGCCGTGCTCAAACAAAAAACACGCGGCTTGTACCCTGCCCCTGAAGCCGCTTTGGCGGCCATGGTCGAAGGCGCGATGGTGGACTTTGACACGGCCATGCGCATCGAGACCCGCCACCTCGCGGGTTTGTTGACCAGCCAAGTGGCGCGCAACATGATCAACACCTTCTTCTTCAACATGAACAGCATCAAGGGCGGTCAAAGCCGCCCCAAAGATGTGCCGCGCTACAAGCCACAAAAGGTGGGCATTTTGGGTGCGGGCATGATGGGTTCGGGCATCGCTTACTCGCAAGCCAGCCGAGGCATCGCCACCGTGCTGAAAGATGTGAGCGCCGAGGCCGCTGAAAAAGGCAAGGCCTACAGCCACAAGCTCACCCAAAAACGCGTGGACAAAGGCAGCATGTCTGCCGACAAACAAGCGGCCTTGTTGTCACTGATCCAGCCCACGGCCAGTGCCGCAGACCTGAAGGGCTGTGACCTGATCATCGAAGCCGTGTTTGAAAACCGTGAACTCAAAGCCCGCGTCACGCAAGAGGCCGAGCCCATGCTGGTCGAGGGCGGTTTCTTTGCCAGCAACACTTCGACCTTGCCCATCAGCGGCCTGGCCACGGCCAGCGCCAACGCGAATAAATTTGTCGGCATCCACTTCTTCAGCCCCGTCGACAAGATGAAACTGGTGGAGATCATTCGCGGTGCACAGACCGATGACGAGACCATTGCCCGTGCGTACGACTACGTGCAGGCGCTGGGCAAGCTGCCGATCGTGGTGAACGACTCGCGTGGCTTCTACACCAGCCGCACCTTTGGCACCTTTGTGATGGAAGGCGCGGCCATGTTGGGCGAGGGCATCCCTGCCCCCGTGATTGAGAACTTGGCCATGCAAGTGGGCATGCCGGTGGGCCCGCTGGCGGTGCTGGATGAAACGGCGCTGTCGCTGTCGGTGCATGTGCTGGACCAAACCCGCGAAGACTTTGCCAAAGAAGGCAAGGTGCACATCGCCACGCCCGGTGAGCTGTTTGTCGAGCGCATGGTGAAAGAACTCAAGCGTCCCGGCCGCGCCGCAGGGGGTGGTTTTTACGACTACCCCGCGGGCCAGAAAAAAGTGCTGTGGCCCGAACTCAAAACCCGCTTTGAAAAAGCCGACGTGGCCTACAGCCTGCAAGACATCAAAGATCGCTTGCTGTACCGCCAAGCCGTGGAGACCGCCCGTTGCCTGCAAGAAGGTGTGCTGACCTCGGTGCACGACGGCAACATCGGCTCGATCTTCGGCATCGGCTTTCCGGCTTGGACGGGAGGCGCGCTGCAATTCATCTATGCCCAAGGTGTGGATCTGTTTGCCAAACGCTGCAGCGAACTCGCGGCGTTGTACGGCTCGGGCTTTGCGCTCACCGATGCGGTAATGGCGAGCTTGAAGCAGCATCAGCCGGTGTATTGAAGACGGTGAAGGACTGCGTGTGATCACTGAAATTTCAATCAAGCTGGGCTTGGCGTTGCTCTCGGGCATCGTGCTGGGCATGAACCGCTGGATACACCACAAATCGGCTGGGGTGCGCACGCATTCGCTGGTGGCCTTAGGGTCGGCGCTGGTGATGTTGCTGATTGCGGGCTTTCCCGGGTTTGATGCGCAAGCGGTGAGCCGTGTGTTGCAAGGCTTGATCACGGGTATTGGGTTTTTGGGCGCGGGTGTCATCGTGCGCAATGACCATTCGCACAACATCCACGGTTTGACCACCGCAGCCAGCCTGTGGGCGTGCGCGATTTTGGGGGCGACGTTTGGCGCTGGGTTTTACGAGGTGGGCGCCTGCGCGTTGGCGGCCATGTTGTTGATTTTGGTGTTGGGCGGGCCGCTGGAGCAGCTGGCAAAAAAGTTGTTCTTTAGGCACGTAAAGGACAAAAAGAACGACGTCGATGCCTGAGTGAACACCGCTTGCGATGCCGCCCCTGTTACGCGGCGGCTCGCAGCGGAGAGGTTTACTCTTTGGGCGCGCCCGAGTCTTTGACGATACTTTCGTAGCGTTTGATTTCAGACAGCGTGAACTTGGCAAATTCGTTGGACGTGCCACCCATGACTTCAGCACCCATGTCGCTGAGGCGTTGGCGAATGTCGGGTTGTTTCAGCAGTTTGTTGAGTTCGGTGTTCAAGCGCTCCACCACTTCGGCGGGCGCGCGTGCGGGCAACATCACGCCGTACCAAGCCGAGGCCAGCATGGGCGTACCGGCTTCGTTGAAGGTGGGCACTTGGGGCAGGGCCGTCAAGCGTTTGCTCGACGCCACGGCGAGGGGTTTGAGCAAGCCGCCGCGAATGCTGCCCAGCGAGCCGGTGTCGATCATCAGGTCGAGGTGGCCCGCAATCAGGTCTTGGGCGGCAGGGCCGCTGCCTTTGTAGGGCACATGCTGCAGGTCGATGCCTGCTGCGGTTTTGAATTGCGCGCCTGCCAAATGCTGTGAACCGCCAATGCCTGCTGAGCCGTAGGTGAACTTGCCGGGCGCTTGTTTGGCGGCCCCCACGATGTCTTTGAGGCTGTTCCAAGGCGACTTGGCTGGCACTACCATGACGTTGGGAATTTCACACAGCGCAACCACGGGTGAAAAGTCAGCTGCGGGGTCAAACCCGAGCTTGCTGTACAAATGCGGCGCGGCGGCATTGGTGGAGCTGGTGGCCAAGAGCAGCGTGTAGCCATCGGCCTTTTCTTTCACAAATGATTGGGTGCCAATGACACCCCCTGCGCCGCCTTTGTTGTCCACCACCACGGGCACGCCCAAGGCCTGTGACAGGGGTTGGGCCAGCATGCGCGCAATTTGATCGGTGGCACCCCCTGCGGCCCAAGGCACCAAGATTTTGATGGGTTTGTCGGGGTAGGCGGCCCAAGACACGCCCGACAAGGCACAAAGGGCGGCGGCAACTAAGGCGTTGCGGCGATTGATGGAACGTGGTGCGTGTGACATGTTAAAAACCTTTCGCTTTCAAAGAAGCATCGACCCAAGCCGATGAATACGTGCCATTGAGAATCTCGGCAATCATGGCTTGTTCGTGCGCCACTTTGTCATGGGACAAACGCGCGATTTCTAGCGCTTGCGCAGGCGAGACGGCGACCAAGCCATCGGCGTCGCCGACGATGATGTCGCCGGGGTTCACAGTCATGCCGCCTACATTGACACTGATGTTGATGCTGCCCGGGCCGTCTTTGTAGGGGCCGCGCAAATTCACGCCGCGCGACCAGCAGGGAAATTGATGGGTTTCAAACGCATCAACATCACGCACCGCCCCGTCGATCACAAACGCCACCGCGCCGTGTTTGCGGGCTGAGGTCATCATGATTTCGCCGACCAAGGCACGCGACACATCGCCCTCGCCGTCGACCACCAACACGTCGCCGGGCATCAGCATGTCCAAGGCTTTGTGGATGAGCAAGTTGTCACCGGCGCGCACTTGCACGGTGAAGGCGTTGCCGCACACGCTGACGGCGGAGCGGTTGACGGGGTGCAGACCGGTGGTGCCCACCAAGCGGCCCATGACGTCGCTGATGACCGAGGAGGGCAAACCGCTCAAGGCGCGAACGCCCTCTGCGAAGGCTTCGTGGCGGGGGTGAATTTCAATTCCGTGGGACATGGTGAGATCCTGTGTGTGAAGGGCAAGCTGGGCTAATCTAACGCACAAATGGGGTCACTTAAACTGAGTGAGTCGCCTAGGGTTGTCGATCATTTGGATGGGCACCGCCTGAGTCGGGCGTCTTGTTATTTTGGGATGAATGTTGGAAGCTTTTTTGATCTCGACGGGCATCGTCGCCCTCGCCGAAATGGGCGACAAAACACAACTCTTGGCCTTGGTCCTGGCGGCGCGATTTCGCAAGCCTTGGCCCATCGTGTGGGGCATCTTCGCGGCGACCTTGGCGAACCATGCGCTGGCCGGCAGTTTGGGTGCCTGGTTAACGCAGCTGGTGCCGCCTAGCTATTTGCGATGGGGCTTGGGTCTGTCGTTCTTGGCCATGGCAGCTTGGATGTTGGTGCCCGACAAGCTGGACGAAGACGACACAGCCATCGCTCCCAGATTCGGCGTGTTTGGCACCACGCTCGTGGCCTTTTTTCTGGCAGAGATGGGCGACAAAACGCAAATTGCCACGGTCATGTTGGCCGCCGAATACCAAGCCTGGTTATGGGTGGTGGCCGGCACCACGCTGGGCATGATGCTGGCCAATGCGCCGGTGGTGTGGTTTGGCGAGCGCATCACGCGGCTGATTCCGCTCAAGTGGGTGCACCGCATCAGCGCGTTGGTGTTTGTGGTGCTGGGCGTGCTGGTGCTGCTGGCATAAAAAAACGCCAGCGCTTGACAGCACTGGCGTTGTTCTTTGGGCCGCTGAGCACACAAGGTGCTCAGTGCAGAGGCCTCTTACTTGGCGATGACGCGCACCATTTCCAAGCACTTGTTCGAGTAGCCCCACTCGTTGTCGTACCAGCTGACGATCTTGACGAAGGTGCTGTCCAAGGCCAGGCCAGCGTCAGCGTCAAACACGCTGGTGCATGGCTCGCCACGGAAGTCGGAGGCGACCACTTTGTCTTCGGTGTAACCCAACACGCCTTTCAAAGCGCCTTGGCTCTGGGCTTTCATTTCAGCGCAGATTTCGGCGTAAGAGGCTTCTTTGTTGAGCTCAACGGTCAAGTCAACGACAGACACGTCGCTGGTGGGCACGCGGAACGACATGCCGGTCAGCTTCTTGTTCAACTCAGGAATCACCACGCCTACCGCTTTGGCAGCGCCGGTGCTGGAAGGGATGATGTTTTCCAAGATGCCACGGCCGCCGCGCCAATCTTTGTTAGAAGGACCGTCCACGGTTTTTTGTGTGGCGGTGGCAGCGTGCACGGTGGTCATCAAACCGCGCTTGATGCCCCATTTGTCGTTCAACACTTTGGCCACGGGTGCCAAGCAGTTGGTGGTGCACGAGGCATTGGACACGATGGTTTGGCCAGCGTACGTGGTGTGGTTCACACCAAACACGAACATGGGTGTGTCGTCTTTGGACGGTGCTGACAACAACACTTTCTTGGCACCAGCGGCCAAGTGTTTTTCAGCGGTGGGTTTGTCGAGGAACAGGCCGGTGGCTTCGATCACGATGTCAGCGCCAATCTCGTCCCACTTCAGGGCCGATGGGTCGCGCTCTTGGGTCAGGCGAATTTTCTTGCCGTTGACGACCAAGGCGCCGTTGTCCACAGAGACCTCGCCTTGGAAGCGGCCGTGCACGCTGTCGTACTTGAGCATGTACGCCAAGTAGTCGGGCTCCAACAAGTCGTTGATGCCAACCACTTCGATGTCTTGGAAGTTTTGCACGGCAGCGCGAAACACCATACGTCCGATACGGCCAAAGCCGTTGATACCGATCTTGATAGTCATGGAATTACCCTTCTAAAGTTAAAAAATCAAATGCTTTATTTGGCCAACACGGCTTGCACCGTTTCCGCCACATTCTCAGGGGTGAAGCCGAAGTGTTTGAACAACACGGGCGCAGGGGCCGACTCACCGTAGGTGTCGATGCCGACCACGGCCGACACGCCGTATTTCCACCAGCCGTCGGTGGAGCCCATTTCTACTGCAATGCGGGGCACGCCTGCGGGCAGCACGGCGGCTTTGTAGGCCACGCTTTGGCGGTCGAAGGTGGTGGTGCTGGGCACAGACACCACGCGCACGGCAATCTTTTGCTCGGCCAACAAGGCTTGTGCCTTCATGGCCAATTGCACTTCTGAGCCCGTGGCCAAGATGACGGCTTGCGCCTTCTTCTTGAGGCCCACTTCCGAGGGTTCGGCCAGCACGTAAGCGCCTTTGTTGATGGCGTCCAAGCCCGAGATGTCGCCAGCGGCTTCGGTGGCTTTGGTGGCCACGACGTCGCCCCGCGCATCACCATGCGCGTCACCTTTAGGCAGGTAAGGCAAGTTTTGGCGGCTCAACAACAACGCGGTGGGCTTGTTTTTGTTTTGCAAAGCCACGGCCCAAGCCACAGCGGTTTCGGCCGTGTCAGCGGGACGCCACACGTCGAGGTTAGGGATCAAGCGCAGCGAGGCTGCGTGCTCGATGGACTGGTGCGTGGGGCCGTCTTCGCCCAAACCGATGGAGTCGTGGGTGAACACATGGATGATGCGTTGCTTCATCAGCGCGGCCATGCGGATGGCGTTGCGTGAGTAGTCGCTGAAGGTCAGGAACGTGCCGCCGTAAGGGATGAAGCCGCCGTGCAAAGCCACGCCGTTCATGATGGCGGCCATGCCGAATTCGCGCACGCCGTAGTTGATGTGACGGCCACCCACGCCGGCTTCGTTCTTCACCACGTTGCCTGCCAAGTCAAAGCGCAGGTTGGGGGTGGATTTGGTGTTGGTCAGGTTAGAGCCGGTCAAGTCGGCGCTGCCACCCAAGAGCTCGGGCAAGGCGGCGGTGAAAGCTTCCAAGGCCAATTGGCTGGCCTTGCGGCTGGCCACGGTTTCGGCTTTGGTGTGGGCACCGATGACGGTGTCGACCACGGTTTGTGCAAAGTTCTTGGGCAACTCGCCGGCCATGCGGCGCAGCAGTTCTTTGGCCAAGGCGGGGTGCGCGGCTTTGTAGGCGGCGAAAGCGGTTTTCCACTCGGCTTCTTGGGCTTTGCCTCGTGTCGCGGCGTTCCAATCGGCGTACACCTCTTTGGGCATTTCAAACGGGCCGTGGTTCCAGCCGATGGCGGCGCGGGTCAAGGCAATTTCGTCGGCGCCCAAGGGCTCGCCGTGGGCCTTGGCCGTGTCAGCGCGGTTGGGGCTGCCTTTGCCGATGCTGGTTTTGCACACGATCAAGGTGGGCTTGTCAGCGCTCAGTTTGGCGGTGGCAATGGCTTGGCTGACCACGGCGGCGTCGTGGCCGTCGATGGGGCCAATGACTTGCCAGCCGTAGGCTTTGAAGCGCTCGGGTGTGTTGTCGGCAAACCAGGGGGCTACTTGGCCGTCAATCGAGATGCCGTTGTCGTCGTACAAAGCGATGAGTTTGTTCAGCTTCCACGCGCCGGCCAATGAGCAGGCTTCGTGGCTGATGCCTTCCATCAAGCAACCGTCGCCCATGAAGGCGTAAGTGTGGTGGTCGACGATGTCGTGACCTTCGCGGTTGAACTCAGAGGCCAACAGCTTTTCAGCCAGCGCCATGCCCACCGCGTTGGTGATGCCTTGGCCCAAGGGGCCAGTCGTTGTTTCGACGCCAGGCGTCACGCCCACTTCGGGGTGACCGGCGGTTTTGCTGTGCAACACGCGGAAGTTTTTCAACTCGCTCATCGGCAAGTCGTAGCCGGTGAGGTGCAACAAGGCGTAAATCAACATCGAGCCGTGGCCGTTGGACAGCACAAAGCGGTCGCGGTTCAACCAATGGGGGTTCTTGGGGTTGTGACGCAGGTGGTCGCCCCACAAAGCGACAGCCATGTCGGCCATGCCCATGGGCGCGCCGGGGTGTCCTGAGTTGGCTTGTTGTACAGCGTCCATTGCCAAGGCGCGGATGGCGCTGGCCATTTGTTGGGTGTTTGCCATGTCAGGCGACTCCGGTGGGGTAATAAGGGAAAACCAACATTTTAGCGAGCCGCCCTACCCCAGCCTGACCGACCGGTTCTTTGTCGCGCAGGATGGGGCTGTTTTGCGAGTTGAGGCTTTGCTGGTGCGGTGTTGTTTGGTGCGGTTTGGCGCAAAACCCGCTCGTTACACTGCGGTTGTGAACACGACTTCTAGCCCCACTTCTCTCGGCATTTCCCTTGCCACGCCGCTCTGCGCAGACGTATCTGAGTTCCGCAAGGCCACCGCTTTTTTGCTGGCTGCAGGACGCGGCGAACGCATGCGCCCTTTGACCGACGTGCAGCCCAAACCCATGCTCGAAGTGCGCGGCAAGCCCTTGATGCAATGGGCCATGGAAGGTTTGCAACGCGGTGGTGTGCAGCAGTTGCACATCAACACCGATTGGCTGGGCGCACAAATACCGCAGCATTTTGGTGATGTGCTGGCCACGCCCGGTTTCGCTCCGTTGCATTTGCGTTACTCCCACGAAGGCGTGGACTTTGGTGGCGCGCTTGAAACCGCAGGCGGCATCGTGCGCGCCCTGCCCCAGTTGGACGAGGTGTTTTGGGTGGCTGCGGGCGATGTGTTTGCGCCTGAATTTGAGTTTTCTTCACAAGCGTTTGAGCGTTTCAAAGCCAGCCCGCAATTGGCGCATCTTTGGCTGGTGCCAAACCCTGCGCACAACGTGGGCGGAGACTTTGGTGTGTCGGCTGAGGGCTTGGCTTTGAATTTGCCCAAGCTGGCCGCCCCTGCTGCGCATGAAGTACCGCGCTACACCTTCAGCACCATCGCGCTTTACAAACGCGCCTTCTTTGAAGCTGCGTGGTGCGACATTGCGGCGGGCAACCCCGAAGGCGTTAAAGCCCCTCTGGCACCGATGCTCCGCATGGCTATGGACAATAGCTGTGTGAGTGCATCCTTGTACAACGGTGCTTGGACCGACGTGGGCACGCCTGAACGTCTGGCCGAACTCAATGCGATCCATTTTTAAGACCGAGCTATCCATGACCCAAGCCTCTGTTTCTTTGTACGCCGCCCGCCGCGCCCATTTGGCTGCCCAGTTGGGCGAGGGTGGCGTGGCCATCATCCCGACGGCGCCCGAGCATGCGCGCAACCGCGATAGCGACTTTCCGTATCGCCACGACAGCTACTTCTATTACTTGACGGGCTTCACCGAACCCAACGCGTGGTTAGTCATAGATGCCACAGGTCGCAGCACCGTGTTTTGCCAACCCAAAGATTTGGAACGCGAAATTTGGGATGGTTACCGCTTGGGCCCCGATGCCGCGGTGGACGCGTTGGGCGTGAATACCGCGCAGTCTGTGGCCGACCTCGACACGCTGTTGCCCAAGTTGCTGGAAAACCAACACACGGTTTGGTACCCGTTTGCCACCCACAAGGGCTTGGAAACGCGGGTGGACGGTTGGCTCAATGCCGTGCGCGCGCGCGTGCGTTTTGGCGTGGCCTGCCCTGCCATGCAGCGCGATGTGTGCGGCCCGTTGGACGAGATGCGCCTCATCAAAGACGCGCATGAGCAAGCCATCATGCGACGTGCCAGCGCCATCAGCGCCCAAGCCCACATTCGCGCCATGCAAACCAGTGCGCGCATGTTGCGTGCGGGCCAAGATGTGCGCGAGTACCACTTGGACGCCGAGTTGCTGCACGAGTTCCGCATGCATGGCTCGCAGTTTCCGGCTTACACCTCCATCGTCGCGGCTGGCGCGAATGCGTGCGTGCTGCATTACCGCGCCGACGCAGCGCCTGTGCGCAGCGGCGAGTTGGTGTTGATTGACGCGGGTTGTGAGCTAGACAGCTACGCCTCCGACATCACCCGCACCTTCCCCGCCAACGGCATCTTCAGCGGTCCGCAACGTGACCTCTACAACTTGGTGCTGGCTAGCCAAGACGCGGCCGTGGCCGCCACCCGCGCAGGCGCACGTTTCACCGACCCGCACGAGGCCACTGTGCAAGTGCTGGCGCAAGGCTTGTTAGACCTCGGTTTACTGAGCAAAGCCAAACATGGCAATGCGCAAGACGTGATTGAAAAGCGCGCCTACTTCCCGTTTTACATGCACCGCACCAGCCATTGGTTGGGGATGGATGTGCACGACTGCGGCAGCTATGTGGAGCGTGTTGCGGCGAACGAAGCCAGCACGCGCAAAGACCCGTTGTCGGGCGAAACCATCGTCAACCGCCCCAGCCGCATCTTGCGTCCAGGCATGGTTCTTACCATCGAACCCGGCCTTTATGTGCGCCCTGCTGACGATGTGCCCGAAGCGTTTTGGAACATCGGCATTCGCATCGAAGACGACGCCATCGTCACCGAGGGCGGCTGCGAACTCATCACACGCGGTGTGCCCGTGGTGGCGGATGAGATTGAGGCGTTGATGCGGGGTTGAGCGGCCGAGAGCCAAGGTTCTAAAAGGGCTCTCAAAGCACCAAAAAAATTCAATTTAATCCCTTCAAGATTCAAAGAAAGCACAGCATGAGCACTTCTACTTTCAAAACCTATGTCTGCATTGTTTGCGGTTTTGTGTACGACGAGGCCGAAGGCCGCCCTGAAGAGGGCATTGCCGCAGGCACCATTTGGGCTGATGTGCCTGCGGACTGGGCTTGCCCCGAGTGCGGTGTCGCCAAAAACGATTTTGAATTGGTCGATTTTTAAGGCCCGTAGGGGTGACCGCGCAGTTCACTTTTGTGAATAAGTAAAAAGCGTCGTCACTTGCGTAAGCACATCCCCGTATGAGTGAGGTGGACCTCAGGCCTAAAATGAAATGACCAGCTCGGGGTTGTTGCTTCACGACAGAGGCAACAACCCTTTGCACTATTAGGAGATTTCATTGAGCCCAACCCCTTCCCACAACAGCGCAGAAGCCCGAGCTGAGCTGCGCCGCGCTGCCCTCGAATACCACGAGTTCCCCACCCCCGGAAAACTAGCGATCCACGCTACCAAGCAGCTGGTCAACCAGCATGACTTGGCTTTGGCCTATTCGCCCGGCGTCGCGGCACCGTGCGAAGAGATCGTCAAAGATCCCAACAATGCGTTCAAGTACACCAGCCGTGGCAACTTGGTGGCCGTCATCACCAACGGCACAGCCGTGTTGGGATTGGGTGACATTGGCCCCTTGGCGTCTAAGCCCGTGATGGAGGGCAAGGCCGTTTTGTTCAAGAAGTTTGCCGGCATTGACGTGTTTGACTTGGAAATTGACGAGAAAAACCTCGACAAGCTGGTCGACATCATTGCCTCGTTGGAGCCCACTTTTGGTGGCATCAACCTCGAAGACATCAAAGCGCCCGATTGTTTTTACGTCGAGCGCAAATTGCGCGAGCGCATGAAAATCCCAGTCTTCCACGACGACCAGCATGGCACGGCCATCACGGTGGGCGCTGCCATCATCAACGGCCTCAAGGTTGCTGGCAAAGACATCAAAACCGTCAAGCTCGTCACTTCAGGCGCTGGTGCTGCGGCTTTGGCCTGTTTGGGCTTGTTGCTGAAAATGGGCATGCCTCGCAGCAATATTTACGTCACCGATTTGGCGGGCGTGGTCTATGAAGGCCGCACCGAGTTGATGGACGAAGACAAGATTCAGTTCGCCCAGAAGACCGATGCACGCACCTTGAGCGACATCATCGAAGGCGCGGATGTTTTCTTGGGCCTGTCCGCAGGCGGCGTGTTGAAGCCTGACATGGTCAAGAAGATGGCCGCTAAGCCCATCATCATGGCCTTGGCCAACCCCAACCCAGAAATCACGCCTGAAGAAGTGAAGGCCGTGCGCGACGACGCGATCATTGCCACGGGTCGCAGCGACTATCACAACCAAGTGAACAACGTCTTGTGCTTCCCCTACATCTTCCGCGGTGCGTTAGATGCGGGCGCTTCCACTATCACCGACGAGATGGAAATTGCGGCGGTTTACGCCATCGCTGAATTGGCGCAAGCCGAGCAAAGCGAAGTGGTGGCCGCAGCCTATGCGGGCGAGACCTTGGCCTTTGGCCCTGAGTACCTCATCCCCAAGCCGTTTGACCCACGCTTGATGATGAAGATCGCGCCTGCTGTGGCCAAAGCCGCTGCAGCCAGCGGTGTGGCCACGCGCCCGATTCAAGACATGGACGCCTACATTGAGAAGCTGCAAGGCTTTGTGTATGCATCTGGTTCCATCATGAAGCCCATTTATGCGGCGGCCAAGCGTGCCAGCAAAAAGCGCGTGTGCTACGCCGAGGGCGAAGAAGAACGCGTCTTGCGCGCCGTGCAAATCGTGGTGGACGAAGGCTTGGCCAAGCCCACCTTGATCGGTCGCCCTGCCGTCATTGCCCAGCGCATTGAAAGCTTCGGCTTGCGCCTCAAAGAGGGTGTGGACTACCAGGTGGTCAATGTGGAGCAAGACCACCGCTACCGTGATTTTTGGCAAACCTATTACAAGATGACTTGCCGCAAAGGCGTCACCGAGCAGTTGGCCAAAATCGACATGCGCCGCCGTTTGTCGCTCATTGGCACCATGATGTTGCACAAAGGCGAGGTTGACGGCCTGATTTGCGGCACGTGGAGCACGCCACTGACCCATTTGAAATACGTGCATGAGGTCATTGGTAACCGCCAAGGCGTGAGCACCTATGCCGCGATGAATGGCTTGTTGTTGCCCGATCGCCAAGTCTTTTTGGTCGACACACACATCAACTACGACCCGACCGCCGAGCAATTGGCCGAAATCACGGTCATGGCGGCTGAGGAAATGCGCCGCTTTGGCATCCAGCCTAAAGCCGCATTGTTGTCGCACTCTAACTTTGGCAGCAGCGATCAACCATCCGCCATCAAAATGCGCGAAACCTTGGCCTTGGTGCAGAAAAAAGCGCCTTGGCTTGAAATTGATGGCGAAATGCACGGTGACGTGGCGCTCGATGGCCATGCCCGCGAAGCACAAATGGCGGACACCACCTTGATTGGCGATGCCAATTTGTTGGTGTTGCCTAACTTGGACGCCGCCAATATTGCTTACAACCTGCTCAAAACAGCAGCGGGCGGCAATATTGCGATTGGCCCCGTGCTGTTAGGTGCGGCCAAGCCGGTGCACATCTTGACCGCGAGCACCACGGTGCGTCGTATCGTCAACATGACCGCCTTGACCGTGGCGGATGCCAGCGCTGTGCGATGAGGTGATTCGGGTTTCCCTACCCTAAATTTACTGAATTTAAGTAATAACCCTCAGGGCTCGCTCAGATTTGGGCGAGCCCTTGCTTTTTTGTAGCGATTCTGTAACACTTGCGCTTCTCTTTTTTCGGGTTTACCCGAAGAGCTGCTTCAAAATTTACCTAGTTACAAGAAACGGCGATAGACATGCCAATGCTTACTGTCAAAACCAACATCGTTCAGTCGATCCGCGCTTTCCGCGTGCCCCAGTTGCAAGAGGCTGCGCAAGCCATGGGTCATCATTTCTTGTATGCCAATCTGGCCCAAACTCAAAGCAAACAAGACATTTTGGATTTGATCGCCAAAGAGTTCAGCTTTGCACCACAAGCCAGCAAAAACTTCGACGCCTTGTCGGATGGCTTGACTGACGTGCTGCACAAGTCGGGCACCCAGCCTGGTTTCATCGTGGTGTTGGAGCACATTCCTGCTCATGCCAAGTTTGACAAAGAAGCCCGCGAGCAGCTGTTGGACATCTTCCGCGAAGCGTCTGACTTCTGGTCGGACCGCAAAGTGCCTTTCCGCTGCTTCTATTCGTTCTCGGTGGCACGCGCTCCGTCGGTCGACAAAGGCGGTGTCGCCCTTGACGGTCTGGATGTGTTGGAAGATGGTGAAAAAATGCCCACTGACAAACTCGTGGACGTCTCGCCCATGGCCTTGCGCATGAGCAGCCCCTTCAATGCGGGTTACTGGCAAGCCGCCACCGCATAAAACACGGTTTGCGGTTCATTTGAACCGGTGTGCTGAGAAACAAAAAACCCGCCGCAGTGATTGCAGGCGGGTTTTTTATTTGTCAAAGGCTTTGCACCAGCGCCACGTATTCAGCAACCGGCACCTCTTCGGCACGGCGTTGTACATCAAACTGACCTGCAAAGTTACGGCCCTCTAGCCAGCGGCCCAAGGTGTGGCGCAACAGCTTGCGGCGTTGGCTAAAAGCCGTTTTGACCATCTCTTCCATCAACTTGACATTGATCAGTGGCGGTTCGGTCAGTGGCACCATGCGCACCACCGCGCTGTCCACGCGCGGCGGTGGGTCAAACGACTCGGGCGGTACAAACAACACGTTTTCCATGTCGTAGCGCCATTGCAGCATGACGCTCAGTCGGCTGTAGTCACTGGTGCTGGGCTTGGCGACCATGCGGTCAATCACCTCTTTTTGCAGCATGAAGTGCTGGTCTTTCACCACCGCCACGTGTTCGAGCAAATGAAACAGGATGGGCGACGAGATGTTGTAGGGCAGGTTGCCCACCACGCGCAGCTTCGGGCTTTTGAGCTCGGCAGCCAGTTGGGTGAAGTCCACGCGTAGAACGTCAGACTCGATCACGCTCAAGTGCGGGTGTTCGCGCAGGCGAGCGGCCAAGTCGCGGTCCAGCTCGATGACGTGTAGGTGGCCCAGGCGCTCTACCAAGGGTTGGGTCATGGCGGCCAAGCCGGGACCGATTTCGACCATGGGCTCACCGGCTTGCGGTGCGATCGCATCGATGATGCTTTCAATGATGGCGCCGTCGGTTAAAAAATGCTGGCCGAAGCGTTTGCGGGCGATGTGTTTCAAAGTGTGCTTTTGGCTTGATGTTTTACTGCGGCGCGTCGCGGTATTCGACGTAGGCACGGCCGCGCAGTTCTTGTGCCCAAATTTGGTAAGTCTCGTCGTATTTGCCGTCGCGCAATTTGTTGCGTACCAACTCACGCAATTCGCGTTCGGTGATGGGCGCTTCTCGGCGCGCAAGCACCTGAATCAAATGCACACCAAAACGCGACACCATAGGGTCAGCGATTTCGCCAATCTTCAGCGCGTTCATCACCGCTTCAAACTCGGGCACAAACATGCCTGGCGCGACCCAGCCTAAATCACCGCCGTTGGGGCCGCTGGCGTCTTGCGAGTGATCTTGGGCGAGTTTGGCAAAGTCTGCTTTGCCCGTTTCAATTTGGCCCTTGTAGGCGGTCAATTGCGCGCGCGCAGCGGCGGGGCTGAGTTGGCTGCTCAGGCGCAACAAGATGTGACGCGCCCGGGTTTCGGTGATCGTGGCGACGTTGTTGGCTTGTTTGCTGACCAGCTTCAAGAGATGAAAGCCCGCGCCTGATCGCACCACGTTGCTGAGTTCGCCCACGGCGAGTTTGTCGGTCGCGTCGACAAATAAGGAGGGGTAACGGTCGGCGGGGCGCAAACCCATCAGGCCGCCGTTGTCGCGCTCGGTGCTGTCCGACACTTCTTTGGCCACAGTGGCAAAGCTCTCACCCTTTTTCAGGCGGGCCAGCGCCGCGTCGGCTTTGGCTTGCAGGACGGCCACTTGGGAGCCGCTGGCAGCTTCTGGCACCGCAATCAAAATGTGGCCTAACTCGATGTTGGGGTTGGTGTTGGCGCTTTGGGTTTGGCGCTCTTGCAAGGCTTGCGCAATTTCAACATCACTGACCTTGATGCGTGCTGGCACATTGCGCTCGGCCAAACGTTGCAAGATGAGTTGCTCACGCAAGTCTTGACGCAATTGCGTGGCTGAGGTGCCTTCGACTTGGGCTTTGTTGCGCAAAGCCTCAACGCTGATTTGGCTTTGTGCCGCCAAGCGCTGCTCGGCTTGGTCGATGGCGGCGGCATCGACGTCGACGCCGGTATCTTTGGCAAATTGCAGCTGCGCTTTTTCATCGATCAAACGCTCCAGTGCTTCACGCAACAGGCTGGCGTTTGTGGGGGCTGGCGCGCTGGCGCTGCGACCTTGGGCGTTCAGTTGTTTGCGCAACTGGCTGGCGCGTCGCTGTACGTCGAGGTTGGTGATCGGTGCGCTGTCCACCAGCGCCACGATGAAGTTGCCGCCTGGTGAGGCAGCGCGTGGGCTTTGCGCTTGCGCACCCAGGGGCGCGAGCGTCAGCAAGGTCAACAGCAAGCAAGAGCAAAGCGCTGTGCGCTGAAAGTAAGTGGACATGGTCACATCAATCGTAATTGCCGAAACGGCTAGGGGTCATGGAGGGCTGGCGCAACGGTTGGTAGCGCGGCACATTGGTGCGCAGCGAGCCCATGGCGTTGGTGCCAATGCGCGAGAAGCCCACAAATTCAAGTTGGAACAGCAAGCGTTGGCGGGCCAAACCGTCGGCCACTTGCAAACGCTCGGCTACTACGCGGCTGATCCAGCAGCCTGCATCGTATTCGAAGCCAAGGATGGACTCCACCAACCGTTTGTCCATCGGGTTGTAGTTCAAGCGGGCCACGCTGTACCAGCGGCCTTCCCCCAAACCACGGCCTTCGGTGCTGCCATCGTCAGCGCCACCCCACAGGTCGTGCAGGGGCCATTGCCAGCCCACGTCAACCTGTTTGGACAGCGGTTCGCCGTTTTCATCGTTCTGGGTGCGGATGGCAGCATTGATGACGCGGTAGGAACCTGGGTTGTAACGCCCCGCCACCATGCGGCGCAGCATGTTGTTGGTTTTTTGGTTGTACTGAACGGCGGAGTCCAAAGCCCAAGCGCGGTTGAGGTTGACCGAGGCGCCGGCCAAAATTTCGCTGATACCGGCTTTGGCCGTGGGGTCGTCAGGCAAGGTGACGCGTTGCTCTTGCATACGCAGGCGCTGGGCCACGCCAAAGCGTGCGCCTTCGGCACCGGTTTCGGGGTCGAGCAACCGCGAAGTCACGCCCAGTGTCAACAGCTTGCTGTCAGAGATGCGGTCATGCCCACCAAAAGCGTTCTCGGTGAAGATGCTGGCGAAGTTGAAGGCATTGCCGCCCGAGTCGTAGTTGGGCAGGTAGTTTTGTTCGCGGTAAGGCGTGTAGACGTAAAACGCACGCGGCTCCAAGGTCTGCACCCACGCGCGGTCCAGCCAGCGGCTGTTGCGCTCAAAGGCCACGCTGCTGTCGAGGCTGAAAGTGGGCACGGTCACGCTGGCACCGGTTTGGCCTTGGCGTGCGCCGTAAAACGCGGTGTTGGGCAAGCCACCATCAAACTGATAGCTGCGCCCGTGCACCTGCACCTTGGGTGTGAAGTAACCCGACGGCAAGAGGAACGGGCGACTCAGTTGCACCCACGATACGGCACGGTTGGCGTTCGGGGCGCATTCTTTGTAGGAGGTTTTACCTGCAGCGGCTGTGCAGTCGATGTCACGGATCGATTCAAAGCGCGTCAAGTCGCCGTCCACGCTGAAGTCAAAGCCACCTAGGCTGTGACGTTGCATCCGAGCGGTGAACTGCGGGGCGCGGTCAAACGGAGGTGTGATGCGGTTGCCGGTGCTCGCCAAGTCTTGCAGCGTTTGCCAGCGCTGCACGCGCATGCCGGTGCTGTAGGTGCCGTCGGTCCAGTTCAGATTGGCGTCGTTGTTGAGCAAGCGCTGAATACCCGAGTTGCCCAGCAATGAAAAATCTTTCCAATAGTCGTCGTCGCTCACGCGGTTCAGCTTCACGTTCAAACCCAGTTGCCCGCCTGCGTAGCTGGGGTTGAGAATGCCCGTGTGGCTGTATTGCATGGCCCAGCGGCGGGACTCGCGCAACATGTCTTTCTCCATGTAGTCCAAGCGCAATTGGCCTTGGAAGACGGGTTGAGGCGCGAGGCTTTCGAGGTAGCGAAACTCGGTGCCGAAGTTCAGACCGCGCTTGCTCCAGTAGGTCGGAAAGAAGGTCACGTCGCGGTTGGGCGCGAGGTTGACGTAATAGGGTTGCGTGTATTCCAAACCACCAATGTTGTCCACGCCAATGGTGGGAGGCAGCAAGCCTGATTTGCGCTCCTCGCTGAGTGGAAATTCCACGGATGGCACGGGCAAGATGGGCACCCCTTTGAAGCGCAGTGATGCGCCTTCGGCCACACCGACGTTGCGGTCGGTGTCTAAGGTGATTTTGTCGGCTTTGAAAAACCAATCTGGCATCCAACTTGGGCCGGGCTTGCGTTGGCAGGTGGTGAAGTCGGCTTTGTGGAGCACGGTGTTGGCGCTGTCGATGAAGTCGATGCGCTCAGCTTTGCCGTGGGCTTTGTTCTTCAGCAACTGATAACTGGGTTGCGTGAAAAAGCCCTCAAAGGCATCCAAATGCAAATCGAGCGCAGGGCCTTGGTAGACATTGCCCGCACGGTTGATGTAGACATGGCCGCGTGCTTTGGCCAAGTCATCGATTTGGTCGTATTCAAGGCGGTCGGCTTTGAGCAGCAAATCGCCACGGCGAAAAACAACATGGCCTTCGAGCACCGATTGCACATCGGTGCGGCCGCTCAAGTTGTCGCTTTGCAAAAACGAGGGGAGTTGCTGGCGCGTGTCGTCGCTGATTTTTTCTTGCAACAAACTGCTGGGGCGCAGCGCCAAAGGCGGTGCGCTCAAGGCTTGCTCTGCGCTCTGCCCTTGCGCCAAAACAGCGCCGTTGCTCAGCAAGCCCAACGCCAGCCAAGACAAGGCACACGCACGGCGAGGAAAATCGGGCAGCAACATGAACGCAGGACAACCTTAAAAAGAGCACAGCACGAGGTCAAGACGCGCCCAAAAATGGGCCGGCCTAGGCTGATTTGTAGAATTTAGATTATCCATGAGCACTCAGCCTAACTCCCAGCCTTCGGGCACCCCCTCTTACCCCGCCATTGAATGGGCTCAGCCCGAACGTGCGGCGGCGTTTCATCAGTGGCTCCAGCCCCTTGCGCAGGCCCACGGCGTGCTGCCCGCCACCGTGCGTGCCGCGTCGGCCGATGCCAGTTTCAGGCGCTACTTTCGGGTCGATTTAGCGCCGGGTTCTGCGGCAGCGTCGTGCGTCATCATGGACGCACCGCCCGACAAAGAAAACTGCGAGCCCTTTGTGCGCATTGCCCGCTTGATGCAAGACGCCGGCTTGCACGTGCCCCGCATCTTGGCCTGGGACGAGCCCCAAGGCTTCATGTTGCTCGACGACATTGGCCATCAAACCATGATGGACGTCATCGACCGTGACCACCCCCAAGCCAACCACGCGCTGTACATGCGTGCGCTCGATGCGTTGCTGGCTTTGCAACAAAGCAGCCGCCCCGGCGTACTGCCAGCATACGACGACGCGTTGTTGAAGCGCGAGTTGTCGTTGTTCCCTGATTGGTACTTGACCCAGCACCGCCAGCTGCAGCTCGACAGCACCCAGCGCGACATGCTCGGCAAAACTTTTGAGACCATCGTGCAGCGCAACTTGGCCGCGCCCAGCGTGTACGTGCACCGCGACTTCATGCCCCGCAACTTGATGATGCCGCGTGACTCTGCGGAGCAACGCTTAGGCGAAGCCGTGGAAACACGCCTAGGCGTGTTGGACTTCCAAGACGCCGTCTACGGCCCCGTCACCTACGACATTGCCAGCCTGATGCGGGACGCCTTTTTGACCTGGGACGAAGACTTTGTGCTCGACATCACCATCCGCTACTGGGAACGCGCTCGCAAAGTGGGCCTGATGGACCACGATGGTTGGTCGCAAGACTTCGGTGAGTTCTTCCGTGCTGTGGAATGGATGGGGCTACAGCGCCACCTCAAAGTCGCTGGCATCTTCGCCCGCCTCACCTTGCGCGATGGCAAGCCCAAGTACTTGGCCGATGCCCCGCGTTTCATCCACTACATCCGCTCCACGGCCAGTCGTTACAGCGAGCTCACGCCCCTACTGCGTTTGATCGACAAGGTCGAGGGCACCGAGCCCGCCATCAGCTTGGCCTTCCCGCGCCTCACCCCGGGTCGCAAGGTTTAAACATGGCGCGTTTTCACTGCCCCCTGCCCTTGTCCATCGGTTTGGTGCTGGACTTGCCCGCCACCGCCGCCCGCCATGTGCAAGTGCTGCGCATGCAACCCGGCCACACGCTGACCTTGTTCAACGGCGAGGGCGGCGAGTTCATCGCCGAGGTCGAACACATGGGTCGCAGCGACGTGCGCGTGGTCGTGCGTGAGCACTTGGCGGTGGAGCGAGAGGCCGCCCAGCGCGTGCACTTGGCCGTCGGCATGCCCGCCAACGAGCGCATGGACTGGTTGGTCGAAAAAGCCACCGAACTTGGCGTGTACCGCATCACCCCATTGATGACCGAACGCAGCGTGATTCGATTGACCGGCGAACGCGCCGAGAAAAAACAAGCCCATTGGCAGGCTGTTGCGGCCAGCGCGTGCGAGCAATGTGGCCGCAACCGCGTCCCGGTGATCGACTTGCCCGAGCGTTTGGAAACGTGGCTGGCGCGTCAAACGGTTGGCGCACAACAAACGACGACGGCACCAAGCGAAGCTGCGCAGGGCGGCGACGCCACCGAGCACGCTGTGTTGTCGCTGCACGCCAGCACGCAGCCGTTGAACATGCTTTTGCAAGGGATCATGCAAGCGCCGGTGCAAGCGCAGCAAGTTGCGGAGGCAACGCATGGAAACGCTACGGCATTGGCAACGCTGGCCGATACGCCGGCCTCGTCCACGCCAACAACTTGGGTGTTGCTCAACGGACCCGAAGGCGGCTTGAACGATGCGGAAGACGCAGCGGCGCGCGCCAAAGGCTTTGCGGCGGTGAGCTTGGGCAACCGCGTGTTGCGTGCTGAGACCGCGGCGCTCAGTGCGTTGGCTTTGCTCACCTTGACTTAACAAAAGCAAAAAGTCGCCCATGCACGCTGAAGTTTGGTTATCCATGGCCGTATTTGCTTTTGTGACATCGGTCACGCCCGGGCCTAACAACATGATGCTGTTGGCGTCTGGTGCAAACTTCGGCACCCGCGCCACCTTGCCTCATATATTGGGCATTTCGTGCGGGCACTTCATCATGTTGATGGCGGTGGGTTTGGGGCTGGGTGAGCTGTTCATGCGTGTGCCCGCCATCTACCAAGCCATGCAAGTGCTGGGCATGGCTTACTTGCTTTATTTGGCTTGGGGCATCGTCCGAAGTGGGCCCCCTGCAGTGCCGGGTGATGCAACCCTCGGCTCAGTCGCCAGCGCCAAGCCCTTGGGCTTTTGGGGCGCGGCGGCGTTTCAGTGGGTCAACCCGAAAGCGTGGGTGATGACGCTGGGGTTCTTCAGCAACTACTTGCCCCAGCAAGCCAACCTGGGATTGATCGCTGCTGCTGCGTTGCTGTTTAGCTTGGTCAATTTTCCCAGTGTGGCGGTTTGGGCGGTGATGGGGGCGCGTCTGGGCCACTATTTGCAAGTCACGCTGTATCGCCGGATCTTTAACGGGAGTATGGCGCTGCTGCTGGTGGCCTCGATGGTCGCTGGTTTGTTCACGCGTTGATTGTTCAAAGTAGCGCGGTTTAAGGCATCGCCGCGATCACTTGCGCCACTGCGGCGGTGAGCTTCTTGGCAAACGGCACATGCAAAAACTCGTTCGGTCCATGCGCGTTGCTCTTGGGGCCGAGCACGCCACACACCATCATTTGCGCTTTCGGGAAGCCTTGGCTCAGCATGTTCATCAGCGGGATGGTGCCGCCTTGGCCAATCGTGGCGCAAGGTGCGCCAAAGTGGGCCAAGCTGGCGGCGTCAAGTGCTTGTTCAAACCATGGCGCGGAAGTGGGCGCGTTCCAGCCGTTGGCCGAGCCTTGGGCGTGAAAGGTCACGTTCGCTTGGTAAGGGGCGTTGTCTTCGAGCAAGGCTTTGAGGTCTTGCACCGCTTGCGCGGCATCGACCAGCGGCGGTAAACGCAGGCTGAGCTTGAAGGCCGTGGAGGGGCGCAGCACGTTGCCCGCGTCTTTGAAGGCCGGCAGGCCCTCAGCGCCGGTCACGCTCAGCGTGGGGGCCCAGGTGCGCTGCAACAGGGCTTGCAGCGGGTCTTGTGTCATGGGCAAGGTGACCAAGTTGGCACCGCCGCAATCGTGGTGGGCCCACGGAAAGCGTTTGTACAGCTCGTCACCCAGCAAAGCCGCGGTGGCCTGCGCTTGGCGCAAGCGGTCAGCTGGCACTTCAACGTGAAACTGCGCGGGCAACAAGCGGCCTGTGGCGCTGTCTTCCAAGCGGTCTAGTACTTGGCGCATGATGCGAAAACTCGACGGCACCACGCCCGAGGCGTCGCCTGAATGCACGCCCTCGCTGAGCACTTCCACCTTCAGCACGCCACTGGCCATGCCGCGCAAGCTGGTGGTGAGCCACAGTTGGTCGTAGTTGCCCGCGCCGCTGTCGAGGCACATCACCAAGCCGACGTTGCCTAAGCGCGTGCGCAAAGCGTCGACGTAGGGCATCAAGTCGTAAGAGCCTGATTCTTCGCAGGTCTCAATCAACCCCACGATGCGCGGGTGCGGTGTGTTTTGCGCTTTCAGGGCTTGGAGGGCCGCGATGCTGGCGTAGATGGCATAGCCGTCGTCCGCCCCGCCGCGGCCGTAGAGCTTGCCGTCTTCGAACTTGGGCGTCCAAGGGCCGAGGTCATTGCGCCATCCGCTGAACTCGGGTTGCTTGTCGAGGTGGCCGTACATCAGCACCGTTTCGCTTTGTGCATCGCTGGGCCGCGTGGCGGCGACTTCAAAGAACAGCACGGGCGTGCGGCCGGGTAAGCGGATCACCTCCAGCGACAGCCCCGCCACCTTTTGCGCCAACACCCAATCGGCGGCGCGTTGCACCACGATGTCGATGTGGCCGTGCTGCGCCCAGTCGGCGTCAAACGCGGGTGATTTGGCGGGAATGGCGATGTAGTCGGTGAGCTGCGCGACGATGTCGTTGTCCCATGCTTGGGACACATGGGCGAGCAGTTCGTGGCTGACGGGGGCGTTCATGGCGTGTTCAATCTAAAGAAATGCGCGCGTAATCGGCGACGGTTTTCCATTGCGCGGTGTCCGCTTGCATGAAGCCGGCCAGCCCTTTGCCGTCCAGCCAGCTCGGCTCAGCGCCTTGCTTTTGCAAGGCGGCCATGACCTCGGGTTGTTTGGCAATACGCTCTAAAGCCTGTTCAATGCGCGTTTGTACCGCGGCAGGTAAACCAGCCGGTGCGGCCAGACCAAACCAAGCGCTGACTTGGTAACCGGTAATGCCGGCCTCCGCCATGGTGGGCACCTGCGGCAAGACGCTGCTGCGTTGTGGGGTGGTGACAGCCAAGGCTTTGAGTTTGCCGGCTTGAATTTGTCCGAGTGCGGAGGGCAAGTTGTCGAACATCATGTCGACCTCGTTGGCCATCAGTGCGGTCATGGCTGCTGCGGCACCGCGGTAGGGAATGTGGGTGACGAAGAGGCCATTCTTGCTTTTGTACAGCTCGGCACTCAGATGCAGCGACGTGCCTTGACCGTTGGAGGCGTAGTTGAGTTGACCTGGGCGCGCTTTGATGCGTGCACTGAGTTCAGCCACCGATTGAATGCCCGATGCCGGGTTGACCATCAACACATTGGGCACGCGACCCAGCAAACCCAAGGGGGCGATTTGCTCGGGTTGGTAGGGGAGTTTTTTGTACAGCGCGGGGTTAATGGTCAAGGGCGGCGAGGCCATCAACAAGGTGTAGCCATCGGCGCTGGCGCGTGCGGCTTCGCCTGCGCCTAAGTTGCCGCCTGCACCGGGCTTGTTGTCAATCACCACGGGCTGTCCCAACTCTTGCGACAAGCGGGGGCCGATGAGGCGCGCCATGTTGTCGATCAAGCCACCAGGAGGGAACGGCACCACCAAACGAATCGGTCGTGTGGGCCATGCTTGCGCCCAAGCGCTCTGGCTCGAAAGGGTCAGGGGCAAGAGGCCGATGGCGGCTTGTTGTAGCCAATGTCTGCGTTGCATGGTTTTTCTCCGTGTTGTTGAGGTGTCAGGCGTTGCGCTGAAATTTAAAAACAGCCGTACTGGCGAATGTGTTGGGCCACAGGCGGACTTCTTGGCCATCTTGCAGACCAAATTGATCCAGCACTTGGAGCTTGTTCTTGTGCGCTAAGTCTGCGAAGTCTGCAAACGTGCCCACGCGGATGTTGGGCGTGTCGTACCACTGGTAGGGCAAGCGTTTGGTCACGGGCATGCGGCCTTGCAGAATGCTCAGGCGGTTGGGCCAGTGCGCAAAATTGGGGAAGGCGACGATGCCTGTGCGACCCACGCGCGCGGTTTCGCGCAGCATGGTTTCGGCGTTGCGCAAATGTTGCAAGGTGTCGATTTGCAGCACCACGTCAAACGACTGATCGCCAAACACGCGCAGCCCTTTGTCGAGGTTGAGCTGCAACACGTTCACGCCGCGTTGCACGCAGGCAAGCACGTTGCTGTCGTCCAGCTCCACGCCGTAACCGGTGCAAGCTTTGTGTTGTTGCAGGTGGGCCAGCAAAGCGCCGTCGCCGCAGCCGAGGTCGAGCACGCGGCTGCCGTGGGGCACCAGTGCGGCGATGGCCAGCAAGTTGTCGTGGGTCATGCGGCACCTCCGGTGTGGGCAGCCAAGGCAGGCTGAGCGCTATGGCTAGCGTTGCCCGAGGTCAACTCGCTGCTGATGCGCGCAAAGTAAGCGCGCATCACGTTCATGTAGCGGGCGTCGTCGAGCAAGAAAGCATCGTGGCCGTGGGGAGCGTCGATTTCGGCGTAGCTCACATCGCGTTGGTTGTCGAGCAAGGCTTGCACCATCTCGCGGCTGCGTTCGGGGGAGAAGCGCCAATCGGTGGTGAAGCTGACCAGCAAGAACTTGGCCGCCGTGCGGGCAAACGCCGCCGACAAATTGCCACCGTAGGTGCGTGCGGGATCGAAGTAGTCAAGGGCGCGGGTGATGAGCAAGTAGGTGTTGGCGTCAAAGTACTCGCTGAACTTGTCGCCTTGGTAGCGCAGGTAGCTTTCGATTTGAAACTCCACGTCTTGGGTGGTGTACAGATAGTCGCGTGTGTCGCCATCGGACGTTGAAACACCAAGCGCTAGCCCAGCAGCTTGCGCCACGGATGCGGGCCGCAATTTGCGACCAAACTTCTCGTTCATCACATCGTCGCTGAGGTACGTGATGTGACCCACCATGCGCGCAATGCGCAAACCGCGTTGCGGCACCACGCCATGTTGGTAGAAATGGCCGCCATGAAAGTCGGGGTCGGTCACGATGGCGCGACGCGCGACCTCGTTGAACGCGATGTTCTCGGCGGTGAGGTTGGGCGCACTGGCCACCACCACGGCGTGACGCACGCGCTCGGGGTGTTGCAGCGTCCAGCTGAGCGCTTGCATGCCGCCCAAGCTGCCGCCCAAAACAGCGGCGAGTTGCTGGATGCCCAAACGGTCGAGCAACAAGGCCTGGGCGTTGACCCAGTCTTCCACCGTCACCACGGGGAAGTCGGCGCCGTAGACCTTGCCTGTGTCGGGGTTGGTGTGCATGGGGCCGGTGGAGCCAAAACAAGAGCCGAGGTTGTTGACGCCAATCACAAAGAAGTGGTTGGTGTCCACGGGCTTGCCGGGGCCAATCATGTTGTCCCACCAGCCTTCGCTTTTGGCTTGGCCTTCGTAGACGCCTGCCACATGGTGCGAGGCGTTGAGGGCGTGGCACACCAGCACGGCGTTGGAGCGGTCGGCGTTTAAGCTGCCGTAGGTCTCAAAAGCCAAGGTGTAGTCGCGCAGGCTGGCGCCACTTTGCAGGGGCAGCACTTGTGCGAAGTGCATGGCCTGAGAGGTGGCGATCAGCGGTGCGTGCTTAGGTTTTGCATTCAAAGTCATGCGTTCACTCTTGTTGGTTCACCAAAATCGTTCGCCTGAATTACTCACCCACGGGCCGCAGGTGTTTGCCCGCGATGCCCGCCAGCTCAAACATGGTCACTTGATCTTTGCCAAACACAGGTTTGAGTTTCGCATCGGCGTTGATGGCGCGTTTGTTGGTGGCGTCTTGCAAGCCATTGGCCTTGATGTAGTCCCACAGCTTTTTGATCACTTCGGTGCGGGCCACGGCCTCGTTGCCAATCACGGCGGCGAGGTCGGCGCTGGGCAGGTAGCCTGCGGTGACTTTGCGTGGTGCTTTTTCTTTGGCCACTTTGGCTGGCTTTTCCGCTTTGGTTTTCGTCGCTTTGGAGGCCTTGGTGGTTTTGGCAGGCGCTGTTTTGCCAGCAGCTTTGATCAGCGCGTTGGTGGTCGGCGTCTTGCCGCCTTTGGGTGGGTACTTGCTGGTGCGCGGCTCGAAGGCGAAGTTGACCTTGCCCGCTTCGGCGTCCCATTGCAAAAACGCTTTGAAGGCACGGCGTGTGCGCATGGACACAAACTTGTCGAGCAAGTCGGTCTTTCCCTCTGCCAGCAGCTTTTGCATTTGCTCGGCCGCGACGGGTTGTTGCAAGATGATTTTGCCGCTCTTGAAGTCGCAACTCGGTGTGGCCTGTGCATGTGTGGGCACGGCTTTGCTGCACACGTAGTTGCTGCCGTGGTCATGCACGGGGCTGCCGCACTTGGGGCAGTTGCCCAGTGAAGGAGCATCGCCAAACTCGACGATCTCGCCGGAGTCGCCGTTTTTGTCATCGCCAAAGTCAAATTCGAGTTTCCAGTTTTGGTCTTCTTCGCTGTACTTCAGGGCAATTTCGGCGGTAAATGGCCAGCCCGCTTTGGAGCGGAAGCCTTCCAAGGGGCCAATCTTTTTGTCAGTCAAAAACTGCTCGACTTCGGCGGCATCAAAAGTGCGGCCACCCGGAATTTTGCTGATCGAGAAGCCGCAGCCTGTGCCGTGGTCGCCCGATTCAGACACCGCGCCGTCTTGGCCTACGCAGGCGTAGCGGCGGTAGTTCTCTTTCACCACGCCGCCGCATTTGGGGCACGGTGTTTTGAGGGTGGCGTAGTCACCGGGGATGGTGTCGCGGTCGAACTCTTTGGCCTTCTTGACGATGTGCTGCGTCATCTCGGCGATCTCGCGCATGAAGGCTTCGCGGCTCAATTGGCCTTGCTCCATCTGCGAAAGTTTGTATTCCCAGCCGCCGGTGAGTTCGGGCTTGGACAGCTCTTCCACGCCGAGGCCGCGCAGCAGGGTGAACAGCTGAAACGCTTTGGCGGTGGGCAGCATTTCGCGGCCATCGCGCAGCAAATACTTTTCGTTGATCAAGCCTTCAATGATGGACGCGCGCGTGGCGGGTGTGCCCAAGCCTTTTTCTTGCATGGCTTCGCGGAACTCGTCGTCTTCCACCAACTTGCCTGCGCCTTCCATCGCGCCAAGCAAGGTGGCTTCGCTGTAGCGTGCGGGTGGGCGGGTTTTGAGGCCTTTGGCATCGGCCAGTTCGTTCTTGGCCGACTCGCCTGCTTTCAAGGCCACGAGGGTCTTGCCGTCTTCTTCGTTGTCGGTGGCTTCTTGCGCGGCGTCTTTGCCGTACACGGCCATCCAACCGGCGTTGACCAACACTTTGCCTTCGGTGCGGAAGTTTTGGTCTTTGCCTGCGGCTTTGACGGTGCTGATGCGCGTGGTCACCATGTATTCAGCGCTGGGGAAGAACACGGCCAAGAAGCGGCGCACCACCATGTCGTACAGCTTTTGCTCGGCGTCAGACAAACCGCTGGGCGCTTGCAAGGTCGGGATGATGGCGAAGTGATCACTGACCTTTTTGTTGTCAAACACGCGTGGCAGCTTGCGCACATAGTTGTTGTTCAAGCCCACCAAGGCGTGGGGCGCCAAGTGCTTCATGCCGCTGTCAGCGAGCATCTCAAAGGTTTGCTTGACCACGGGCACGTAGTCTTCAGGCAAATGGCGTGAATCGGTACGTGGATAGGTCAGCGCTTTGTGGCGCTCGTACAAGCTTTGCGCCAAGGCCAAGGTGGTTTTGGCGGAGAAGCCAAAGCGGCCGTTGGCTTCGCGTTGCAGCGAGGTCAAGTCAAACAAACCGGGGCTGGCTTTGGTGGTGGGTTTGCTTTCTTCGGTGACGGTGGCGAGTTGGTGGCGCACGGCATCGGCAATGGCGAAGGCCTCGGCTTCGCTCCACACGCGGTCGTGTTTTTTCTCGGCGTCTTCGGCGTCTTTTTTGTGCTCGGGGTTGAACCACTTGGCGGGGTAGCTGCCGGCTTCCACTTTGAAGGACGCGTGAATTTCCCAGAAGTCACGGCTGATGAACTTGCGAATTTGTTCTTCGCGCTCCACCACCACCGACAGTGTGGGCGTTTGCACACGGCCCACGGTGGTCAAGAAGAAACCGCCTTCGCGTGAGTTGAACGCGGTCAAGGCGCGCGTGCCGTTGATGCCCACCAGCCAGTCGGCCTCGGAGCGGCTGCGTGCCGCATCGGCCAGGCCTTGCATTTGTTTTTCGCTGCGCAGGGAGTCGAAGCCATCGCGAATGGCTTGGGGTGTCATGGACTGCAACCACAGGCGCTTCACCGGTTTGTCGAGGGGCTTTTTGCCACCGGCGTATTGCTCGATCAAGCGGAAGATCAGCTCACCTTCGCGGCCCGCGTCACAGGCGTTGATGAGGGCTGTCACGTCTTTGCGTTTGGCCAGCTTCACGACGGCGTTCAAACGGGTTTTGGTTTTCTCGACGGGCTTCAGATCGAAGTACGGCGGAATGACGGGCAAGTTGGCAAAGCTCCACTTGCCGCGTTTGACGTCGAACTCTTCGGGCGCTTGGATTTCCACCAAGTGGCCCACCGCGCTGGACACCACATAGGTGTCGCTCTCAAAGTGGTCGTCGTGTTTTTCGAACTTCCCCGCCACAGGCGTGAGTGCGCGCACGATGTCTTGCGCGACCGAAGGTTTTTCGGCGATCACGAGGGTTTTGCTCATTTCAAAGTTCCTTAGAAAACTCACCACTACAATTTGCGTCTCTCGCGTGCGCACGCGCGCCCACGGGCGCACACGCACACATGCGTATGTATTTAAGTTAACAGAAAAAAATCCGTGTCCACAAAAGCCCCTGCCCCCATTTCCGGTCGACGTATTCAAACTCGCCGTTCTGGCGTGCACGGCAAGGGCGTGTTTGCTGTCTCTGACTTTGCGCAAGGCGAAACCATCATTGAATATGTGGGCGAGATCATCAGCTGGCCAGAAGCGCTGCGTCGCCACCCGCATGATCCGCAAGACCCGCATCACACGTTTTACTTTCACATCGACGAAGGCCATGTGATTGACGCCAAGTACGGCGGCAACTCCTCGCGCTGGATCAACCACTCGTGCAAGCCCAATTGCGAGCCCGACGAGGTGAATGGCCGCATCTTCATCAAAGCTAAACGAAACATCTTGGCCGGCGAAGAGCTCAATTACGACTACGGCTTGGTGGTTGACGAGCCGTTGACCGACAAACTCAAAGCCGAGTACCCCTGCTGGTGCGGCGCTAAGAAGTGCCGTGGCACTTTGCTGGCGTCGTCGGCTGAGCTGTCCGCGCCGCCCAAGGCCGCGAAGACACCCAAGGCCCGCTCAGTCAAAAAGCGCTGAGTGCGCAGCGCTAGCGCTTTGTTTTTCAGCCGCTGACGTCTTTCACACCCAAGCTCGCATGCCCAAGCCCACCACGCCCCTGATTTGGCCTGCTGAGGACCTGTGGCTGGCCCTAGTGGCCCTCTTGCCAGGTCTGACGGTGGAGGTGCTGCCCGAGATCGACTCCACCAACACCGAGCTCATGCGCCGTGCCCGTGCGGGGCAAACTGACCCCGTGCTGTTGGTGGCCGAAGCTCAGACCGCGGGTCGTGGCCGCTTGGGGCGTGCTTGGCACGGCGAAGCGGGCAGCGCCCTGACCTTTTCACTGGGCCTGCCTTTGGCGCCCCACGATTGGTCGGGCTTGTCGTTGGCGGTGGGCTTGTCTTTGGCCCGCAGCTTGGACCCGCAAGGCGACTTGGGTGTGCGCTTGAAGTGGCCCAACGATTTGTGGGTGGCCCGCCCGGGCACGCCCCAGGGTTGGGGCAAGTTGGCCGGCATCTTGATTGAAACCGCGGTGGCGACGGGACCGGCGAGCGCGCAGTCTGCGCCGCACGCGGCCTGGGGTGCGTCACCCGTCCAAACCCGTTATTGCGTGGTGGGGGTCGGCATCAACATCGCACCGCCTATGGCCGAAGGCTTGTCGACCGCGCCTTTGGGCCTGCAAGACCTACAAGGTGGCATCACCGCAGCCGAAGCCTTGATGAAGGTGGCAGCGCCCTTGCTGGCCACGGTGCTGGCGTTTGAGCGCTCGGGGTTTGCGCCATTGCAAAACGCCTTCAACGCCCGCGATGCGCTGCGCAACGTGACTGTCACTTTGAGCGATGGCCGTCACGGCGTAGCCAGAGGCGTCGACGCCACGGGGGCGATGCTGGTGGACACCGCCCAAGGCCTGGAGGCCATCAGCAGTGCCGAGTTGAGCGTGCGACCGGCTTAGCGCCCATTCAACAAACACAGGTGGTTTGATGCGATCGAAATTTTGGTTCCGCAACGTGGCTGTCGTGCTGGTCGGCCTCAACCTCTTGTTAGGGTTGTGGGACAACGGTGGTTTGCGCTTATTGGGCTTAGGCCCCAAACCCGTTCAAGAGCCGAGCCGGCTAGAAAACCAAATCGCCCCAGATCTGTTGGTGGTGAAGACCACAAAGCCAGACAACAAATAGCGCAGCACGGCTTGGCTGGCGCTTGTCTAGGGCCTGGTTGAGGCCATGGATGAATTGAATTTACCTAGTGTTAACCCTTTATAGATAGGGTTACTCAATCAATGGCATTGAATTAAACAATTTGATGCTGCCAAAAATGCCTGTCAACATTCCGTTGTCTTTGACAAATCGGTCAAAGCATTTGTTCAACCCGTAGGAGACAACACCATGGCAGCACTCAAAGGCTCGCGCACGGAACAATGCCTGAAAGATGCCTTCGCAGGCGAATCTCAAGCCAACCGTCGTTATTTGTATTTCGCAAACAAGGCAGACATTGAAGGTCAAAACGACGTCGCCGCGTTGTTCCGTTCCACCGCTGAAGGCGAAACGGGACACGCCCACGGCCACCTCGAGTTCCTCGAACAAGCCGGTGACCCCGCAACAGGCATGCCCATCGGTTCAACCCGTCAAAACTTGGCATCCGCTGTCGCCGGCGAAACCCACGAGTACACCGACATGTACCCAGGCATGGCCAAAACAGCCCGTGAAGAAGGCTTCGACGAAGTGGCAGATTGGTTTGAAACCTTGGCCAAGGCCGAGCGTTCACACGCCAACCGCTACCAAAAAGCGTTGACCGAGTTGGTGGACTAAATCCGCCTTTCGCTGTGCTTTGGGGCACAGCGATTTCACAAACTGCTGGCTTCACGGCAGTTTGTGAAATCAAAAAAAGGAGACCACCATGGCCACAGAAGGCAACCTTCAAGCCCCCACGCGCCACCCGCTTGACTGGAAAAATCCAGACTTTTACAACGAAGACAAATGCTTCGATGAGTTAGAGCGCATTTTTGACATTTGTCATGGCTGCCGGCGTTGCGTGAGTTTGTGTGCCTCTTTCCCCACCTTGTTCGACTTGGTCGACGAGAGCCCCACCTTGGAAGTCGATGGCGTGAAACGTCAAGACTATTGGAAGGTGGTGGACCAGTGCTTCATGTGCGACCTCTGCTACATGACCAAGTGCCCTTACACACCGCCGCATGAGTGGAACCTTGATTTCCCACACACCATGCTGCGCGCCAAAGCCATCAAGTTCAAAAAGGGCGAAGTGGGCACGGCCGAGCAAATGTTGGCCTCGACCGACGTGCACGGCTCATTGGCCGGCATTCCTGTGGTGGTGCAAGCGGTGAATGCGGTGAACAAAACCAAGGTGGCACGCCAGGCGTTGGAGTCGGTGGCCGGGGTCGACCAGCACGCTTGGTTGCCTGCTTTGGCCACGCGAAAGTTTCGCAGCACGGCGCCAGATGCTCAGGCCGTCCAAGTTGTGGACGGTGCAAAGACACCGGGCAAGGTCGCCATCTATGCCACTTGTTACATCAATTACAACGAGCCTGGTATTGGCCACGACTTGCTGAAAATCTTGGACCACAACGACATTCCGTATGTCTTGGTCGACAAAGAAAAATGCTGTGGCATGCCCAAGCTAGAGCTAGGCGACCTGGACTCGGTGAAAGCCTCCAAAGAAGCCAACATCCCTGTGTTGGCCCAGTACGCCAAAGACGGCTACGCCATCATGGCCGCGGTACCGAGCTGCGCTTTGATGTTCAAACAAGAAATTCCGTTGATGTTTCCCGATTGCGCGGATACCCAGCTGGTCAAAGCGCACATGTGGGACCCGTTTGAATACTTCATGGCTCGCAAACGCGACGGTTTGTTAAAAACAGAATTTCCTCAGCAACTGGGCAATGTCAGCTACCAAATTCCTTGCCACGGTCGGGTGCAAAACATTGGCAAGAAAACCGAAGAAATGCTCAAGATGATTCCGGGTACCGAAGTCAACACCATCGAACGTTGCTCAGGCCATGCGGGCACCTACGGCGTGAAAAAAGGCTCACACGAGATGGCCATGAAAATTGGCAAACCCGTTTTCAAGGCCATGGCCACCATGAAAGATGGCAGCAAGCCCGACTTCATCAGTTCGGACTGCCCCTTGGGCGGTCACCACATCGCGCAGGGCTTTGAGGTGAACAACTTGGGCGCCCCCGAACTCAACCACCCCCTCACTTTGGTTCGCAAAGCCTACGGCTTGAAGTAACACTGGACAACTGACCATGCAACTCACTGGACACATCAAACCCGACAGCCTCATGTCGCTTGAGGCCTACACCAAGTGGCGCAAACTGCACAAGCCCGACGTGATTGCGCACCGCAAGCTGCGCAGCATTCAATTGGGCGAGCACGTCAATTTGCAGTTCGAAAGCGAGACCACCATCCGCTATCAAATCCAGGAGATGCTGCGGATTGAGAAAGTCTTTGAAGAAGAAGGCATCTTGCAAGAGATCGAGGCCTACGCACCCTTGGTTCCCGATGGCCGCAATTGGAAGGCCACCATGATGTTGGAGTACACCGACATCCATGAGCGAAAGCGCGAGTTGGCCAAACTCATCGGCATTGAGGACCGCATGTTTGTGGAGGTCGAAGGCTACGCCCGCGTGTATGCGATTGCCGATGAGGACCTCGACCGAGAGAACGACGAAAAAACCTCAGCCGTTCATTTTGTGCGCTTTGAGCTGACACCCACCATGTGTGCGTCGGTCAAAGCGGGCGCCGCCCTCAAAATTGGCTGCGACCACACCCATTACCCCGCCCATGTGGTGGTGGCGCCTGATGCGCTGGCCAGTTTGGCAGGTGATTTGAAATAAAAAAAGGGCAAGCGCTACCGCGCTTGCCCTTTCAAGTTGCCACCGTGGATTTATGCCAACACAGGCTGGCGAATCAAGTAATCAAACGCTGACAAGGCCGCCTTGGAGCCCTCACCCGCGGCGATGATGATTTGCTTGAACGGAATGGTGGTGCAGTCACCCGCTGCAAACACACCAGGCATGCTGGTGTGGCCTTTGGCATCGATCTCGATTTCGCCAAATTTGCTCAAGTCCAAGGTGCCTTTCAAGAACTCGGTGTTAGGTACCAAGCCAATTTGCACAAACACGCCAGCGAGTTCGACATGATGCACCTCATTCGTGGCGCGGTCTTTGTAGTTCAAGCCATTGACCTTGCCGCCTTCGCCCGTGATTTCGGTGGTTTGGGCGTTGGCGTGGATGGTCACGTTGGGCAAGCTTTTCAGCTTGTTGACCAGCACGGCATCGGCCTTGAGTTGGTCGGCAAATTCAATCAAGGTGACGTGCTCAACCAAACCGGCCAAATCGATGGCGGCTTCCACGCCTGAGTTGCCGCCACCAATCACCGCCACGCGCTTGCCTTTGAACAAGGGGCCGTCGCAGTGGGGGCAGTAGGCTACGCCTTTGTTTTTGTACTCGGCCTCGCCGGGCACGTTCACATTGCGCCAACGTGCGCCCGTGGACAAGATGACGCTCTTGGCTTTGAGCACGCCGCCGTTTTCTAAGTGCACCTCGGTCAATCCACCGGCTTCAGGCGCAGCCACAATTTGGCTGGCGCGTTGCATGGCCATGATGTCTACGCCGTAGTGCTGCACTTGCGCTTCGAGGTCGGCGGCGAGTTTGGGGCCGTTGGTCTCGAGCACCGAGATGTAGTTTTCAATCGACATGGTGTCGTTCAGCTGACCGCCAAAGCGCTCAGCGGCAATGCCTACGCGAATGCCTTTGCGAGCGGCATACACCGCAGCCGCTGCACCGGCTGGGCCACCGCCGACAATCAACACGTCGTAAGGCGCTTTCTCGCTCATCTTCACGGCGTCGCGGGCAGCGGCGCCTGTGTCGAGTTTGGCCACGATTTCTTCCACGCTCATACGGCCAGAGCCAAACACTTGGCCATTCAAGAAGACCATGGGCACGGCCATGATTTGGCGCTCTTCCACTTCCTTCTGGAACGCACCGCCTTCAATCACCACGGTCTTGATCTTCGGGTTGACGACGGCCATAAGCGAGAGCGCTTGCACCACGTCGGGACAGTTGTGGCAGCTGAGGGACATGTAGACCTCAAAGTTGAAGTCGCCATCTAAGGTCTTGATGCTGTCGATCACATCTTGTTCCACCTTGGGTGGGTGACCGCCGGTCCACAACAGGGCCAACACTAAAGAGGTGAACTCATGGCCCAAAGGCAAACCTGCAAAGCGCACGCCTTGGGTTTCGTTTTCACGCACAACCGCGAATGAAGGCTTGCGTGCATCCGTGCCTGAAGTGTCGAGCGTGACTTTGTCAGACAGGCCAACAATGGTCTGAAGCAACTCGCCCATGTCTTTGCCTGTTTCGCTGTCGTCGAGTGAGGCGATCAAGCGGATGGGCTGGCGTAACAAGGCAAGGTACTGTTGAAGTTGGGCTTTGAGTGTGTCGTCGAGCATGGTTTTCTCCGGTTTTGGGGTGCGCAAACCCTAGGCCACGCTTTGCAAACGCTGACCTGGGTGATGAGGGGGGGGGGTTCGCTGGGTACAGCGCACGCCCACTTGTGGCGGATGTGCGCTGCGCTCAACGCCCTGCATCGCAGGGTGTGATCTAAAAAATTAGATCTTGCCGACCAAGTCGATCGAAGGCGCCAAAGTCTTCGCGCCTTCTTTCCACTTCGCTGGGCAAACTTGGCCTGGGTTGGCGGCGGTGTACTGAGCGGCGGTCAACTTGCGCAATGTCTCAGACACGTCACGGGCGATTTCGTTGGAATGGACTTCCATGGTCTTGATCATGCCTTCTGGGTTGATCACGAAGGTGCCGCGCAAAGCCAGGCCATCTTCTTCGATGTGCACGCCAAAAGCGCGTGTCAACTTGTGTGTGGGGTCACCGATCAATGGGAACTTGGCTTTGCCTACAGCTGGCGAAGTCTCGTGCCACACTTTGTGCGAGAAGTGGGTGTCAGTGGTGATGATGTACACCTCAGCACCGGCTTTTTGGAAAGCAGCGTAGTTGTCAGCAGCGTCTTCAATTTCTGTGGGGCAGTTGAAGGTGAAAGCGGCTGGCATGAAGATGAACACGTTCCACTTGCCTTTGAGCGTGGCTTCGGTCACTTCGATGAATTTGCCGTTATGAAAGGCTTGGTTTTTGAAAGGCTGAACTTGGGTGTTGATCAAAGACATAGGGTTTCCTTTGGGTGGTTGTTAAAAACTATCGAATGAGTCAAACTCATTGACACGAATGGTAAACCCTAAAAGTGAAAACCCTGATTGTTTGTCTCAATGAGGCCGATTGAGACAGCCTTGCGTGAGGCCACCTCCTTGTCATCACTTGGTCAAAATCAACTTCCCGAAACGTGTGGTTTGCAGGCGATACACCTCACCCAAATGCACGATCTCCAGAACCCGTTGGCCACCCATCAGCACGGAGCTGTCAACGCGCAGCGGTGGAACGGGCGCCACAGCCATTGCAGGCACCGTCGCATGCTGCGATGACGTGGCTTTGGCGGCCGATGTTGGGGGGCGAGTGCTCATGACTTCACGCAAGAAGCATCAAGGCTTTTGCGCCATGAAGTTGACCTTGGCCAAGCCCGCGCCTTGTAAGGTGCTGAGCGTTTGCAGCACACGCTCATACGGCACTGCGCGGTCGCCGCTCAGGCGTACCACCGGTTGCGGGTCAAGCCTGGCAGCCTGTTGGGCCAGGGCTTTGAGCGCATCGTCAGCCACGGCTTGGCCGTTCCAGTAGGCGCGGCCTTGTGCGTCAATGTCTAAGCGCACCGGCTCTGCGGGCTGTTGGGTCGCTGCAGCGCTCGCACGCGGCAGTGTCAAGGGAATGGCGCTTTGAATGGCGGGCACAGCCAAGATGAACACAATCAACAGCACCAACATCACGTCAATCAAGGGCGTCATGTTGATCTCTGTCATCACTTCGTCTTCGGCGTGTTCGGGTAGGTAGGTCATGTTCAAACGCCTGCTCGGTCACGTTGGCCCACACGCGCACCTGTGACCAAAAAGGCGTGTAAGTCGTGCGCGAAACGGTTGAGTTGACCCAAGATGAACTTGTTGCCGCGTACCAAGGCGTTGTAGCCCAACACCGCAGGAACAGCGACCACCAGCCCCAGGGCCGTCATGATGAGCGCTTCGCCAATGGGGCCCGCCACACGGTCTATACCGACTTGACCTGAAGCGCCAATGCCAATGAGCGCGTGATAAATGCCCCACACCGTGCCGAACAAACCGACAAAGGGTGCCGTGGAACCAATGGAGGCCAACACAGCCAAGCCGGCTTGTAGGCGGGCGGTCGAGTCGTCCATGGCGTTGCGCAAGCTGCGCGTGACCCAGTCGCTCACGTCCAAACTGTCGTGCAGCTGTTCTTGCGTGGCGCGGTGGTGGGCTGAGGCTTCGTGGCCTTGTTGTGCCAAGCTGTAAAACGGGTTGGTGTTGGCGGTGTGGGTGGCTGTGCCATCCAAGGCGGCCAAGCCTTCGTCCAAGTTGCTGCTGTGCCAAAACGATTCGACGTTTTGCGCCATGCGTTTCAGGCGCACGATGTCGAGCGCCTTCATGACGATGACGACCCACGACAACACAGACATGCCCACTAAGAGCAAAGCCACGATGTGGGTGATGACGTCACCCTGTTGCCAAAAATTCAAAATGCCGGGCTGGTTTTCCATGACAGTTTCCAAAAGTTATTCCAAAACAAAATTAACGGGGACGTTGAACCACATGGCCTCGGGCGTGCCCAAGCGTTGGCCTGGCACAAACCGCCAGCGCAAAACGGTGCGCAGGGCTTCTTGGTCTAAGCGGTCAAAACCACTGCTGGTTTTGACCTCGCCTTGTTGCGGCGAGCCGTCAGCCGCTACAAACACCCGAATGAGGACTTGCCCTTGCTCATTCAAGCGGCGGCTTTGGCGCGGGTAAGTGGGCGCAGGGTTGTTCAAACCGTGGGCTTCGCTGCTGGGCAGACTGAAGGCGGGTGCGCCGGTGGGCGCAGGAGGCGAGCGGCCTGTTGGCGCGTCGTTGCTATGGATGGGCGCAGTTGCAGGGAGTGCCTCTGTGTTGCGCGTGACTGGTGGTGACGATGATGCTTTTGCAAGCGAGGGCGAAGGCGAAACTGCGGCGGCAGCAACTGCCGATGTTGAGGGAGGCTGGGTCGACGCAGTCTTGGTCGACGCTTTTTGAACTGTCTGCGTGGCAGAGGCCACTGGCGGCACTCGACTTGGCGAGTTGCTCACGGAGGCGAGCACCATGTCTATGGCGATGCTTTGAGGGGCATCAATCGTCGTTGTGCTGGGCGACAGCAACAAAGCGCCGATGGCCAGCACATGCAGAGCCACCACGCACAGCACCACGACGGGGGTTGTGCGTGGCACGCGTGGATGCGCCGATGCGAAGGTGAATGGCAGCATCAGGTGTCCGCCCACATGCGCAAGAGGTTGTGATACAGGCCGGTTTGTGTCACCGCCTCGGGCAGTTCGCCATATTGGTCGCGCAAGCTCAAGATGCTCATGTCGAGCTCGTACAGCAAGCGGCGTTGCTCGTCGCTGCGTACCAAGCTTTCAATCCAAAAGAAGCAAGCCAAACGTTCGCCGCGTGTGACGGGTTTGACCTCGTGCAAGCTCGTGCCGGGGTAGACGACGATGCTGCCCGCAGGCAGCTTGATGCGTTGCTCGCCATAGGTGTCGGCAATGGTCAGCTCGCCGCCGTCGTAGCTGTTGGGGTCGCTCAAAAACACGGTGCACGAGATGTCGGTGCGCACGCGCTTCTCGTGGCTCAACATGCGGATGGCGCCGTCAATGTGTTTGCCAAAGTAATTGCTGTCGCCCGCGTAGCGGTTGATGCGTGGCGTGTAAATCTTCTTTGGCAGCGTGGCCGAAAAGAAGGTGGGGTTGGCGTTGAGTGCCTTGAGCACCATCTCTCGAATGTTGACGGCGGCGTCACTGGTCTGCGGCAATTGCTCGTTGTGTTTCACCATCGCCGCTTGCCGGCCCGCCGTGCCGAGGCCGGGCTCCCAAGGCGCGTCTTTGAGCCAAGCGCGGGCTTGGTTCAGCTGTTCGGGCGACAACACATCGGGCAAGGTCAGCAGCATGTTTGTTTCCTTTGAAACTCAGAACTTGTAAGAGCCCGTCACCTGCACCAAGCGCCCAGCACCCGGCACGTAATGGCCGCTGTACAGCTGGTCGGCGTAGAGCTTGTTGGTGAGGTTGCTCACGTTGCCCTTGAAGGTCAGTTTCTCGTCGACGCGGTACTCGGCCATCACATCGGCGGTGGTGAAGGCGGGGGCTTCCCAGCCTGGGTTGCGGTTGGGCGTTTGCGCACCACGGTGATTCAGGCCTGCACCCACGCGCCATTGGCCGTTGATTTGGTAGGTGTTCCACAGCGTGGCGCTAACACGCGGGGTGAGTGATGGCCGTGCGCCCGCCGCTTCGGCGCCTTGGCCGCCCACATCAATTTTGGCCACGGGCATCCACATGAAGGAGCCAAACACGTCCCAGCGCGGAGACAGCCGGCCGGTGATGTCGGCTTCTAAACCCGCCGCATGGCGACGGCCCGACAACACGGTCACGCCGGGTTGCAAAGGGTCGGTGTTGCGCTCGTTCAGTTTGGTGGATTGAAACAAGGCGTAGCGCGTGCTGAAGTTTTTGTCAGCGGAATCTAGCTTCGCGCCCAGCTCTAAGTTAATGCTTTGCTCGGGCGGTACGTCTTTGTTGCCAGCGCCCAGTGAGTAAGCATCGCCCGAGGTGTTGAACGAGGTGGCGGCTGAGAAGTGGTACGACTCGCGCTCGCTGGGTTGGAACAATGCGCCTACGCGTTTGCTCCACTCGCCCACTTCCATTTGGTAATGGCTCATGGCACCGTTTACAGCGTTGGCTCCGTTGGCGGGAGCTGCAAAGCTGTCGTAGTTGCCTTTGAGGCGGTCGTAGCGCAAGCCGCCCAAGAGCTTCCAGTGCGGTGCCACTTGCACCAAGTCTTGCGCGTACACGCCCCAAGCCGTCGCGGTGTATTGGTTGTTGACGCGCAAAGCCCTTGACGCTTCGTTGACCCATGCGCCGTCATCGGGCGTACCCACGGTGGTGTTGGGTTTGACCAAGTCCACGCCGCCTAAACCTTGTGCAGTGGTGCGCGCGGCATAGACGGTTTTTTGTTCACGCGCAACGTCCACGCCGCTGAGCACTTCATGCTTCACACCCCAGGCGGTGAATTTGCTGCTGAGGTCGCTTTGCACGTACAGCGTGCCCAGGTCTTGAATTTTGTTTTGTGTGCCGCGGGTGAGCGTGGACGATGTGCCAAATGTGTCCAACGCAGCGCTGGTGCGAAGGGTGCTGGCGCGTTGGTCGCGGGTGAAGCTGCCTTGTCGCACGCGGGTGGTCAGCTCGGTGTCGCCGTCAAAGCGGTGCGTGTGTGCCAGGGTGGCATAGGTGGCAGTGCCGTTGTTGTAATCGCTGGCCATACCGTAATTGCTGGTGGGGCTCACGGGTAATAGCGTGGTGGTGCTGGCTGGGCTGGCGCTGGTCGGTTTGATCCACGGCATGCCGTAATTGATGCCGTTGTTGTTTTCTAAACGGTAGAGGCTGGCGGTGAATTCGTCACGCTCGCCAATTCCCCAACGGTAGCTGCCGGCGATGCCTTGTTTGTCAATGCTGCTGCCCGCGCCGTTGTTGTCTGCGGTGGTCTTCATGGCGCTCACGCGCAGGGCCGAGCTCTCGCCCGTTTGTTGGTTGAAGTCACCCACCACGCGGCGGTGGGTGTGGCTGCCCACGGTCATGTCGATCTGGTTCTCGTCCATCAAGCGCGGCACTTTGTTGACCAAGTTGACCGCACCGCCCGTGGAGCCGCGGCCAAACAACATCGAGGCCGAGCCGCGCAAGAGCTCCACGCGGTCGAGGTTGAAGGTGTCGCGGTCGTAGAACGCGGGGTCGCGCAATCCATCCACAAAAATATCGCCCGTGGTGGACAGTGCAAAGCCACGCAAGCGAATGTCTTCTTCGCCGCCTTCGGCCGCTTGAAACGTGATGCCTGCGGTTTGTTTGAGGGCGTCTTTGACGGTGTCGAGGTTGCGGTCATCCAGCTGTTTTTCGGTGACCACGGTGATGGACTGAGGAATGTCGCGCAGTTGCTGTTTGCCTTTGCCGATGCTGGTTTCGGTGGCGCGCAGGCTGTCTTTGCCTTCCGCCATTTCTGCCTTCTCGCGCACGGTGACGGTGTTGAGCGTTTTCTCAGCTTGTGCATGTGCAGTCGTTGCCAAACTGGCCGCCAACAACATGGCGCCTAATGGCAAGAGTTTGGAGGGCTGCGCAGCTTGCATGGGTGCTGTGCGAGGCGCAGAGAAAGACAAGCGGCGTCGGTTGAGCCGCGAACGGGTGGTCGCCATGGAACAAGCTCCTGATGAAGGTGGCCGAAAAATTTCGGCAGGTGTGATCAGAGGCTGGCTACACGCCCTTGCACTGAGGGCGACAAACACGGGGTTTGTTGGCTGGCCGAAAAAGTCAGGCGCGAGGCGCGCCTGGTGTGTGCCTGTTTTGTCGAGCGCCGCCGTGTCAGCCGCGCATCGATGGCCTTATTTGAAACCCACGCGGTCCAACATTTGTTGCACCTTGATTTGGTTCATGCCCACGGCGCTGATGGGCACCAGCTCGCTCTTGAAGCTGCCGCCGGTCATGGCTTGGAGGGCAGGGTTGTCTAGCTTCAGACCTTTGACCACGGGCCACTCGTTGTTGCCGTTGGCAAAATGGTTTTGTGCTGCGGGACTGACGAGGTATTCCAAAAACTTCACGGCGTTGGTTGGATTCTTGGCGTAACGCGCCACTGCGCCACCAGCCACGTTCACATGGGTGCCCCAGCTTTGTTGGTTGGGGAACACCACGCCCACACGCTCGGCCACCGCTTTGTCGGCGGGGTTGGTCGAGCGCATCAAACGCGCCAAGTAATAGGTGTTGGTCACCGCAATGCCGCACTCGCCGCTGGCCACCGCTTTGATTTGGTCGGTGTCACCGCCCTTGGGTGCGCGAGCCATGTTGTCGACCATGCCTTTGAGCCAGATTTCCGTGGCAGCAGGCCCGAGGTGTTCGGTCATCGCGCCAAACAAGCTCAGGTTGTAGGGATGCGAGCCAGAGCGGATGCACAGCTTGCCTTTGTTTTTGGTGTCGGCTAACTCTTCGTAGGTGTCAACATCTTCCCGTTTGACTTTGAGTTTGTCGTACACCACCACGCGTGCGCGTGTGGACAGGCCGAACCAAGCCGTTGCGCCGTTGTCTGCGGGCTTGGCGCGCAACTCGGCAGGGACGGCAGCCTCTAGCACCTTGGATTGAATGGGGAGGAACAAGCCATCGACCTCACCGCGCCACAAGCGCGAGGCATCGACCAACAAAATGATGTCGGCGGGGGACGCGCTGCCTTCAGCTTTCAGGCGAGCCACGATGCCGGCGTCGTCAGAGTCCACACGGTTGATCTGTATGCCCGTGGCTTTGGTGAAGTCGCTGTACAGCGCTTCGTCGGTTGGGTAATGCCGGGCTGAGTAAATGTTGAGCACCGAGGTCTGAGCCGAAACGGCAGGTGCGTAAAAGCCAGTGATCAAGGCGGCCGTCACGCTGGTCAAAGCGCAAGCCAAGGTGGTGAGAATGCGGGGCATGGTGTCAACTTCCAAGAAAGAAACTTGGATGAAGTCTATACCAAATGCGAATCGTTCTCAATAAACTTGAGCCAAAGACCTTTGTGTCAGCGCGCCTAGGACCCACGGGGGTCACGACCGGCGCAAGGTTCTGCTTAACAAAATCACCGGCAGCAAGCCCACCAGCACCAGGGCCAATGAGGGCAAAGCAGCCTCCCCCAAGCGTTCGTCACGGGCCAGTTGGTAGGCCATGACGGCGAGGGTGTCCGTGTTGAAAGGGCGCAGCACCAAGGTGGCGGGCAGCTCTTTCATGACGTCTACCAATACCAACAAGGTGGCGGCTGCGACGGGTTTTTTCAGCAAAGGCCAATGCACGCGGCGCACCAGCGCTAAACCTGAGACACCCAGCATGCGCGCGCTGTCGTCCAAACTGGCGGGCACACGGGCGTAGCCGCTTTGCACCGACTGCAAGGCCACGGCGACAAAGCGCACCAAGTAGGCCCAGACCAAGCCCAGCACGGTCGCGGTCAGCCAAAACCCAACGCCCGAATTGGGCCACGTGGCTTGCACCCAACCCGTGGGCAGCAACAAGCCCACCACAATAACGGCACCTGGCACCGCGTAGCCTAGGCTGACCACCCAGCGGGCTTGGCGCGTGAGCCAATTGGGTTGCAAGCGCGCTTGCGCAGCCAGCAACAAAGCAGCCCCGACGGCTAGCAGCGCGGTGAACAAACCCAGCGACAAACTGGTGATGGACCATTGCGCAAAACGTGCCCAAGGCAGCGCCACATCGTCAGTGCCCAGCCACAAGGCGCGCAGCATGAACACAATGGGCAGCACAAAGCCACAAAGCACAGGCATCACACACAGAACCCAGGCGATAAAAGCCGAGAAACCTTTGAGCCGCAAGGGCTGCGATTCGCTGCTTTGCCGATCGGAACGCGCGCTGGAAAAACGCAAGCGCGATTGCGCCCGTTGTTCCGCCGCCAAGAGCACGACCACAACGATCAGCAGCAAGGTGGCCAATTGGGCTGAGGCGATACGGTTGTCCATCACCAACCACGCCTTGTAAATGCCAGCCGTGAAGGTTTGGATGCCAAAGTAGCTGGACACGCCAAAGTCTGCCAAGGTTTCCATCAAGGCCAGTGCGGTGCCCGCAGCAATGGCGGGTCTGGCCAAGGGAAGTGCCACCCGAACGATGCGCCGCGTCAGCGGGGCTCCGAGCAAACGGGCCGCTTCCATCAAGTGGTTGGCACGTTCAGACAAAGCGGTGCGGGCCAGCAAATACACATAGGGGTAGAGCGCAAGCGTGAACACACACGCAGCACCCCAGACATTGCGCACCTCAGGAACCACGCGGCCTTCCAAGCCAAACGTCGCACGAATGCCCGTTTGCAGCGGACCGCTGAATTGCAAAAAGTCGGTGTAAGCGTAGGCCACCACATAGGCGGGCATGGCCAATGGCAGCAACAAGGCCCACTCCAAACTGCGCCGCATGGGAAAGTCAAACAAGGTCACTGCAGCGGCCGACACCGTGCCCATGCTGATGACGCCCACACTGACCAACACGCACAGCAGCAAGGTGGTGCTGGCGTAATCGGGCAGCACGGTTTGCGCCATTTCTAACAAAATTTGCGCGGAGGCTGGATTCCATTGCAGCCAAGAGGCGAGCACGGTCAGCACGGGCAACGCCAGCAGCAAGGCCAGCAGCGGCAACAGCAACAGTGCTGCCCCCCTTCCTGTTCGGCGAAAAAAACCTTGTGTATCAAAAGCCATGCGGGATTGTAGGGAGGGGCTGGAAGGCCCTTCCCTACAATGCGTTTTATGTTTTTAGATGTTGCCCAACTACAGGTGAGTTACCCAGATCGCGCGCGTGCGTCGGTCGATGGGGTCACCTTTGCGTTGCATGCGGGTGAAATCGGTGTGTTGATTGGTCCCTCGGGATGCGGCAAAACCACCTTGTTGCGGGCGGTCGCGGGTTTGGAACACGTCAGTGCAGGGGAAATCCAACTCGCGCAACAGGTGGTCAGCAGCACCTCGCAGCATGTGGCGCCGGAGTCGCGACGCATTGGCATGGTGTTTCAAGATTACGCCCTGTTCCCCCATTTGTCGGTCTACGACAACGTGAGCTTTGGCTTGCACCACTTATCCCGCGCAACCCGTGAAGCCCGTGCGCGCGAGGTCTTGGCTTTGGTGGGTTTGGCCAGCAGTGCGACTCGCTTTCCGCACGAGTTGTCCGGAGGCCAGCAGCAGCGTGTCGCGCTGGCGCGGGCCTTGGCCCCGCAGCCTCAACTTTTGTTACTGGACGAGCCCTTTTCTAATTTGGATGTCGAACTGCGCGAGCGCTTGGTGCTCGAAGTGCGCGCCATTTTGAAAGAAGCACAAACCACCGCCCTGTTGGTCACCCACGACCAGATGGAAGCCTTTGCCATTGGCGACGTCATTGGCGTGATGTCCGAAGGGCGCTTGCACCAATGGGACGACGCCTACACGCTTTACCACCGCCCTGCGACAAGGTTCGTGGCGGAGTTCATTGGCCACGGCGTTTTCACGCCAGCCACCTTGAGTGAAGAAAACGGCCAAGTTGTGGTGCACACGGCGGTGGGTGACCTCACCGATGTGTCCGAGTGCCCTTTGCCTTGTACCTTCGCTTCCGGCGAGTGTGATGTGTTGTTGCGCGCCGATGACATCGTGCATGACGACCATGCCCCTGTGAAGGCTGAAATCATTCGCAAAGCGTTTCGTGGGTCAGAGTTCTTGTACACCCTGCGCTTGAAAACTGGCGAAACGGTGATGGCCCATGTGCCCAGCCACCATGACCATACCGTCGGCGAGTGGATTGGCATTCGTGCCGAGGTGGACCATGTGGTGACCTTCAACCGCATTTGCCAGATCAATGGCCAAGACTTGTGCAGCATGCCCTGTGCTGAAAAGTCCGCCACCCAACCTATTCGTTTGATGGAGCGACCATGAGCTTGACTTTGTACTTTGCCCCTGGCGCTTGTTCGTTTGTGCCGCATTGCATGCTGGAAGCCAGCGGCGCTGCCTATGAGCCGACCCTGGTCAAGCTGCACAAGGGGGAGCAATACGACGCCGCCTACAAGGCCATCAACCCACGCAGCCAAGTGCCTGTGTTGGTGGACGAGGGGCAAGCCGTCACGCAGGTCGTGGCGATTTGTATGTATTTGGACAGCAAGTTTCCGCAGATGGGCTTCTTGCCCGCCGCTGGTCTGGCGCGTGCCAAAGCGCTCGAAGCGTTTGTATGGATGAACAACACCGTTCACACGACGTTCATGCATGTGTTCTTGCCCAACAAATTTAGCGCGTCAGTCGACGTGCAGGCGGACATCAAGGCCTTTGCGGTGGAAACCTACCGTGGTCTCCTGGTCGAGTTGCAAACCTTGGTGACCGACGCCCAAGCGCATGGCGATGCGTGGTTGTCAGGTGCCCAGTTCGGTCCGCTTGACGCCTATGCGCTGACTTTGACCCGTTGGGGCAGCATGTCTGGCATCAACCCTGAGGGCTACTCCGCCCTGTGGGCGTTTGTGCAGCAAGTGGCGTCACATCCGCCCGTTCAGCGCGTGATGGAGCGGGAGCGCTTGCAGCTGAATTTGTTCAAGGCCTAAAGCAGGGCGTTAGAAAAGCGCACCGTGAAGCGCGCACCCGGCATGGGTTTGCCTGGTGCTGCGTCTTCCAGCACGACCGTAGCGTCGTGCTGGTGCGCAATTTCCATCACGATGGGTAAGCCCAAGCCTGAGCCTTCCGCGCCCGTGCCCAAGGCGCGGTAAAACGGCTGAAACACCAAATCACGCTCGGTTTGGGGAATGCCCGGGCCTGAATCTTCCACCTGCAACACCGCGACTTTGCCAAAGCGGTCGCTTAGCAAACGCACGGTGATGACGCCGGGTTGCTCAGCCGTGGACGGGGTGTAGTTGATGGCGTTGTCGACCAAGTTGCGCACCAATTCTTTGAGCAACGTGGCGTTGCCGTTGACACGCACGCCCGTGCTTGCCGCGTCCACGCCTTCGTAGCCGAGGTCGATGTGTTTGTCCATGGCGCGTGGCAGCGAGTCTTGAATCACGTCGCTCACCAGCGTCACCAAATTGCAGGGGCTGCGGGCAATGTGGGTGCTGCCGCTTTCGGCGCGGGCCAGTGACAGCAGCTGGTTCACCGTGTGCGTGGCGCGCACGCTGGCCAAGCCAATCAACTTCAGCGATTGCTTTAATTCATCGGCGCTGGCCCCTTGGCGTTGCGCTAAGTCCGCCTGCATGCGCAAGCCAGCGAGCGGGGTTTTGAGCTGGTGCGCGGCATCGGCCAAAAAGCGCTTTTGGGTGGCGATGGATTCTTTCAGCCGCGTGAGCAAATCGTTGATGGAGGCCACCAGCGGCGCGACTTCGAGGGGCACCGAGTGGTCATCCAGCGGGCTCAAGTCATCGGGTTTGCGCAGGCGAATGCGCTCTTCCAACAAGTTCAGCGGTTGAATGCCCCGGGCCAAAGCCAGCCACACCAGCAACACCGCCAGCGGCAAGATGACGAACTGCGGCAGCATCACGCCTTTGATAATTTCGGTGGCCAACACCGATCGTTTTTCCAGCGTTTCGCCCACTTGCACCAGCACCGGTTTGGCCCCGGGTGTGACCACGCTCACCCAGGTGTAGGCCACGCGAATTTCGGAACCGCGCATTTCGTCGTCGCGCAACAGCACTTCGCCGGGTAGGGGTTTGAGCTCGTCGGGGGGCAAGGGAAAGTCGCGTTCGCCACTGATAAATTCACCTTTGGTGCCCACCACTTGGTAGTAAATCAAGTCGGCTTCGTCAGCCCGCAAAATTTCTCGGGCGGGCAGTGGCAGGTTGAAGACCATGCGCTGTTGGTCGCTTTTGACCAGCTGAGCCAAGGCCTGCACGTTGTATTCCAGGCCGCGGTCAAAGGGGCGACCGGCGATGTTTTGCGCCACCAGCCAGGTCAGGGCCAAGCTCACCGGCCACAGCAGCAGCAGCGGGGTCAGCATCCAATCCAGAATTTCGCCAAACAGTGAGCGCTGTTCGCGCTGAAAAAGCTTCACCATGGCGAATTAGGCGTGTTGAACTCGTAGGGCGATTAGCCTGGGATTTTTTCGAGGCAATAGCCCAAGCCGCGCACGGTGGCGATGGGGATGGGGCCTTTCTCGATCTTCTTGCGCAGGCGATGGATGTACACCTCAATGGCGTTGTTGCTCACCTCTTCGCCCCACTCGCACAAGCGCTCGACCAATTGGTCTTTGCTGACCAATCGGCCTGCGCGCTGCAACAGCACTTCGAGCAAACCCAGTTCGCGGGCCGACAACTCAACCATCTTGCCGTCGATGGTGGCAACACGGCCGGTTTGGTCGTAAATCAGCGGGCCGTGCTTGATGGACGAGCTGGTGCCGCCCATGCCGCGACGTGTGAGGGCGCGCACGCGGGCTTCGAGCTCTTGCAACGAAAAGGGCTTGGCCATGTAGTCGTCCGCGCCGTAGTCCAAGCCTTTGACGCGCTCTTCCACACCGTCGGCAGCAGTCAAGATCAACACGGGGATGGCAGAGCCACGCGAGCGCAAACGCTTGAGCACCTCTAAGCCATGCATTTTGGGAAGGCCAAGGTCCAAGATGAGCAGGTCGAACTCATCGGTGGTCATCAAGGCAGCATCCGCTTCGGTGCCACTGGCCACATGGTCAGCCGCAGCGCCTGAGGCGCGCAGGGTTCGCAGCAGGCCATCGGCCAAGACCAAGTCGTCTTCAGCGATCAAAATGCGCATGATGTGTCTCCAACTTTGTTCGTATTTTTAGGGGAATTAGGCCGTTGATTCTAGGTCCGCGTACGCGCCTGCATAGGCCTCTAACCCTAAGCTGACCACGGTGGCCACGTCGCCCCCCACCTCTTGCCGGAACTCGACTTCGGCCTGCGCGACTGCGCGCTCAAAGGCACTTAGCCAAACCAAGCCTGTTTCGGTGAACACAATGCGCCGCGCGCGGGCATCTTGCGGGTCGGGCGTGCGCTGCACCAAGCCCCAGGCCTCGCACTGTGTCACCAAGTCGCCCATGGCCTGCTTGGTCATGCCCGCACTCACCGCCAACTCGCTCAAGCGTGAGCCTTGCAAGCTCAAGTGGCGTGTGATGTGAATGTGCGCGGCGCTCACTTGCGCGCGTGCGGCGAGGTTGGACAGGGCCAGTGGCACGTCATCGTTGTTCGCCATCAAATGCAACACGCGTGCGTCGAACCGCCGCATGGCGTGGCCCAGCAGCCGGCCGAGGTGGGTTTGACGCCAGTCTTGGGGGTGAGAAAAAGCGGGTTGAATAGCCATTTCTATATAGTAAGGCAAACTGACTTTAAAAAGTCTTTTTCTGTTTTGACTTTGCGTTAAAGTACTGGTCAAGCATCCAGCTGTTGAAGTAAACAGTGGCTGGATCAACCCCTTTATGTGCCACCTCAACGGAGATTTTCATGAACGCTAAAACCCAAGCCCCCGACAGCGAAAAAGCCAAAGCCCTGCAAGCCGCCTTGGCGCAGATTGAAAAACAATTCGGCAAGGGCACCATCATGCGCTTGGGCGAAGGCGAAGTGATCGACGACATCCAAGTGGTGTCCACGGGCTCGCTGGGTTTGGACATCGCTTTGGGCGTCGGCGGCTTGCCCCGCGGCCGCGTGATTGAAATCTACGGCCCGGAGTCATCGGGCAAAACCACCCTCACCTTGCAAGTCATTGCCGAGATGCAAAAACAAGGCGGCACCTGCGCGTTTGTGGATGCCGAGCACGCTTTGGATTCGCAATACGCCCAAAAACTTGGCGTGAATTTGCAAGAGTTGCTGATCAGCCAGCCTGATACCGGTGAACAGGCTTTGGAAGTGGTTGACAGCTTGGTGCGTTCCGGCGCAGTTGACTTGGTTGTGATCGACTCGGTGGCAGCCCTCACCCCCAAGGCTGAACTCGAAGGCGACATGGGCGATTCATTGCCCGGCCTGCAAGCCCGTTTGATGAGCCAAGCGCTGCGCAAATTGACGGCTTCCATCAAGAAGACCAACTGCACGGTGATCTTCATCAACCAAATTCGTATGAAGATTGGCGTGATGTTTGGTTCGCCTGAGACCACTACGGGCGGTAACGCGCTCAAGTTCTACGCCTCGGTGCGTTTGGACATCCGTCGCACCGGCACCATCAAAAAGGGTGAAGAGGCGATTGGTAACGAAACCAAAGTCAAAGTGGTGAAAAACAAAGTGGCGCCCCCGTTCAAAACCGCCGAGTTCGACATTTTGTTTGGTGAGGGCATCAGCCGCCACGGCGAAATCATCGACATGGGCGTGAACGCCAAGGTGATCGAGAAGTCGGGCGCTTGGTATGCCTACAACGGCGAAAAGATCGGCCAAGGCCGCGACAACGCCCGTGAGTTCTTGCGTGAGAACCCCGAGTTGTCGTTCGAGATCGAAAACAAAGTGCGCGACTCGTTGGGCATTCCTTTGCTGGCCGGTGGTGTGGACGCCCCAGCGGGTAAAGAAGAAAAAGCCCCCAAGGCAGCGAAGGCACCCAAAGAGGCCAAAGGCGCTGATGCCGATGGCGTGGTGGCTTAAGACGTCACAGTCCGAGAGGTAGTTCCGTGAGCAGCGACTTCGCAACCGATGACGGCGAGGAACCCAAGGCCCAAAAGGCCAAAGGTTTTCAAATTTCGCTCAAAGGGCGAGCGCTGCGCTTGCTGTCCATGCGTGAGCACTCGCGCCAAGAACTGGAGCGCAAGCTGAGAGCGTTTGAAGAAACGCCCGGCGAGTTGGCGCAAGCGCTGGATTTTTTAGCGGCCAAAGACTTCATCAACGAACAACGGGTGGTGGAGTCGGTGGTCAACCGACGCCAGCTCAAGCTCGGTGCATCCCGGGTGCGTCAAGAGTTGCAAGCCAAGGGGCTGCCTGCAGAGGCCATCTCCGAAGCTGTGCAAGCGATGCGCAGCACCGAGCTTGAGCGCGCGCGTGAGGTCTGGCGCAAGAAATTTGGCGAGCCGCCTGAAGATCAGGCAGCCCGCGCCAAGCAGATACGTTTTTTGGTGAGCCGAGGTTTTGCGCCTGAGGTCGTGCGCAAAGTGGTTGCGGGCGCAGAAGACTTCTAGCAACAAGAAGTCAGCGCTGTGGGTGCATGTGCACGCAGCGCTGATGCCCATGCAAAGCGCTGCGTTAAACGCCCAGCATCAACTGCAAGTTTTGCACCGCAGCCCCGCTGGCGCCTTTGCCCAAGTTGTCCAAACGTGCGATGAGCACGGCATGGCGATGGGCTTCGTTCGCGAACACGCGAATCTCTAATCTGTTGGTGTCGTTCAACGCGGTGGCGTCGAGCTTGCCGTTGTCGGTGGCGGGTTGCACGCTGACCCAGCTGTCTGGGTGGTTGCCGTAATGCGCAGCCAACGCGTCATGCAAATCGGCGGCTTTGGGTTGGCCGGGCAGCAAATCGAGGTGCAGAGGCAATTGCACCAACATACCTTGGCGGAAATTACTCACGGCGGGCACAAACAACGGACGACGCGTCAAGCCCGTGTTGGCCATGATTTCTGGAATGTGCTTGTGCTCCAAACCTAAAGCGTAGGCCTCAAACAAGGGCGCTTTGCCCGCTTCGTAGTCTTCAATCATGGTGCGGCCACCGCCTGAGTAACCACTGACGGAGGGTAGCGAGACAGGGAAGTCGACAGGGATCAAACCCGCTTGAACCAAGGGGCGCAGCAAGGCTATGGCACCGGTGGCGTAGCAACCGGGATTGGCCACGCGTTGGGCTTGGGCCACGGCCTCGCGCTGGCCAGCGGCCAATTCTGGAAACCCATACACCCAGCCGGGGGCCACGCGGTGCGCGGTGGAGGCGTCGATGATTTTGGGTTGCTTGCCCGACAGGCTGTTGATCATGGCCACCGATTCGCGGGCTGCGTCGTCGTGCAGGCACAAGATCACCAAGTCCACCTGCGCCATCAGGTCGCGTTTGGCTTGTGGGTCTTTGCGCAGCGCGGGGTCAATGCTGACCACCTCGATGCTGGGCATGTGTGCCAAACGGTCGCGAATTTGCAGTCCGGTGGTGCCGGCTTCGCCGTCAATGAAAACTTTGGCCATGGTTTGTCTAAGTCAAATGGAAATGAAATGGAAATCTGAGGGTGGTCGTAAGCCTGCCCGAAGGTTGACGCACCGCAGCATGATACATTTCTGAGGGCTTAGACCTAACATAAATCTATCGATTCTTAAGAGAGATCTCATGAAGATTCACGAGTACCAAGGCAAGGAAATCTTGCGTCAATTCGGTGTGCCAGTACCCCGCGGCATCCCAGCATTCACGGTTCAAGAAGCGGTCGAAGCCGCTCAAAAATTGGGCGGACCTGTTTGGGTCGTGAAAGCCCAAATTCACGCGGGTGGTCGCGGTAAAGGCGGCGGCGTGAAGGTGGCTAAAACCATCGACGACGTCAAGCGTTTGGCCGAAGAGATCTTGGGCATGCAGCTCAAGACGCATCAGACCGGCCCTGAAGGTCAAAAAGTGCGACGCCTCTACATCGAAGACGGCGCCGACATCAACAAAGAATATTACGTGTCCATCGTCACTGACCGCGCCAGCCAAAAGCTCGCGTTCATCGCTTCGAGCGAAGGCGGCATGGACATCGAAGAAGTGGCACACAGCACCCCTGAAAAAATCATCACCGAGTTCATCGACCCGTTGACCGGTTTGGGCGATGCACAAGCCAAGAAGATTGCAGACGCCATCGGCATGCCTGCAGACTCCACCGCTCAAGCCGTGGACATCTTCAAGAAGCTCTACCAGTGCTACATGGAAACTGACGCCTCTTTGGTGGAAATCAACCCACTGAACCGCGACAGCAAAGGCAACGTGATGGCTTTGGACGCGAAGTTCAACTTCGATGCCAACGCTTTGTTCCGTCACCCAGAAATCGTGGCTTACCGCGATTTGGACGAAGAAGATCCTGCTGAAGTGGAAGCTTCTAAGTTTGACTTGGCCTACATCTCCTTGGACGGCAACATTGGTTGCTTGGTCAACGGTGCTGGCTTGGCCATGGCCACCATGGACACCATCAAGTTGTTCGGCGGCGAGCCCGCCAACTTCTTGGACGTGGGCGGCGGCGCGACAGCCGAGAAAGTCACTGAAGCTTTCAAGATCATGTTGGCGAACAAAAATGTCAAAGGCATTTTGGTCAACATCTTCGGCGGCATCATGAAGTGCGACACCATCGCAACTGGCGTGATCACCGCTTGCCGTGCAGTGAACCTGTCCGTGCCACTGGTGGTGCGCATGAAGGGCACCAACGACGAGCTGGGCAAGAAAATGTTGGCTGACTCCGGTCTGCCCATCATCTCCGCCGACACCATGGCCGAAGCCGCAACGCAAATCGTTGCGGCAGTGAAGTGATTAGGAATTAAAAATGTCTATCTACATCAACAAAGACACCAAGGTCATCACCCAAGGTATCACCGGCAAAACCGGCCAATTTCACACTGAAAAGTGCATCGAATACGCAAACGGCAAAAACTGTTTTGTGGCTGGCGTAAACCCCAAGAAAGCTGGAGAGTCCATCTTCGGCGTGCCAATTTTCTCGACGGTCAAAGACGCTGCCAAAGAAACTGGCGCGACGGTTTCGGTGATCTACGTGCCCCCAGCAGGCGCAGCTGCAGCCATTTGGGAAGCCGTTGAAGCCGACCTCGACATGGCCATCTGTATCACCGAAGGCATTCCCGTCCGTGACATGCTTGAAGTCCGTAACAAGATGAAAGCCAAAGAAGCCGCCGGCGGCAAGCGCACCTTGTTGCTCGGCCCCAACTGCCCGGGTTTGATCACGCCTGACGAAATCAAGATCGGCATCATGCCTGGTCACATCCACCGCAAAGGCCGCATCGGCGTGGTGTCCCGTTCGGGCACTTTGACCTATGAAGCCGTGGCGATGTTGACCGAAGTGGGTCTGGGCCAGTCCAGCGCCGTCGGTATCGGTGGCGACCCGATCAACGGTTTGAAGCACATCGAAGTGATGCAAGCTTTCAACGACGATCCAGACACCGACGCCGTCATCATGATCGGTGAAATCGGCGGTCCAGACGAAGCCGAAGCCGCCATGTGGTGCAAGGCCAACATGAAGAAGCCCGTTGTGGGCTTCATCGCCGGTGTGACTGCCCCTCCCGGCAAGCGCATGGGCCATGCAGGTGCTTTGATTTCTGGTGGCGCCGACACGGCAGATGCCAAGTTGGCCATCATGGAAGAGTGCGGCTTCATCGTCACACGCAACCCTTCTGAATTGGGCAAATTGCTCAAAGCACAGTTGAAGTAAGCGATTGCTGCGTCCGCAGTCATAGCAACGGGCCCGCTTTGTCGGGCCCGTTACAATTTGCGGCTGCCTGAAATACCCATTCAGTTTGGGTCATACCTCTACAAAACAAAAACGGAACTCTTATGGACTTTTTGCAAAGCTTTCAAAACCCAGAATTTGTGGTGGGTTTGCTGAAAATTATCTGGATCAACATTCTTTTATCGGGCGATAACGCCGTGGTGATCGCTTTGGCGGCGCGTGGTTTGCCCCCGCACCAACAAAAGCAAGCCATCATGATTGGTTCCGGCGCTGCCGTGGCCCTGCGCATTGGTTTGACCATCGTGGCCGCTTGGTTGCTTGAATTGCAAGGTTTACAGGTCATTGGTGGCATTTTGTTGCTCTGGATTGGTACACAGCTGTTGGCTGGTGAAGACGAGCATGAAGGCGAAGCCAAAGAAAATTCCAGCATGATGACGGCTGTTCGCACCATTTTGATTGCCGATCTGGTGATGAGTTTGGACAACGTGATCGGTGTGGCAGCGGCAGCCAAAGGCGACCAAGTGCTGTTGATCATCGGCTTGGCGATCAGTATTCCTTTGGTGGTGTTTGGCAGTTCCATGATGATCAAATTGATGGAGCGTTTCCCCGTCATCATCACGGCCGGTGCGGCGTTGATCGGCTGGGTGGGTGGTGAGACCGTGGCCAGCGACGTGTTGCTGCGTGACTTCTCTGCAGCCAACCCTTGGTTTCATATGGCCAGCGCAGCTGCAGGCGCTGCATTTGTCATCGGCTGGGGCCGTTACATGGACTCGCGCAAGGCTCACTCAGAGTCAACGGACGCTTAAACGCTTCGACCGGGTGTAGGCCTTCAGTCGGCCTCTGCCTTGAAACAAGAGCGAGCGGTGAGTTTCACCGCTCGCTTTTTTTTGAACTCGAACCCGTGCGTTTGGTGCAAAACGGCTGCCTAGAATCCAAGGCGATGTCGCATTCCTCTCATTTTTAGGATAAACACCATGCACCCGAAACGACAACTTGGCTTCACCCTGATTGAGCTCATGATCGTGGTGGCCATCATCGGCATCTTGGCTTCTGTGGCGTTGCCCGCTTACCAAGATTACACCGTGCGTGCCCGTGTGAGTGAGGGTTTGGGGTTGGCGTCCGCGGCTAAAAACACGGTGTTGGACGTGGCCAACAGCGGTAATGCCAATGCCACCACTGGCTACAAGGCGGATTACGCATGGGACGGCGCCACCAAAAGTGTGAGCAAAATCGACATCAGTGCCAACACCGGCGCTATCACGATCACCACCACTGAGGCTGCGGGCGGTGGAACCTTGGTGCTGGTGCCCTACACCAAGTCGGGTGAAACAGTGTCTGCCTTGCCCACGCCCAGCGCGACGGGTGTGTTGATCAAGGGCGTGATTCAGTGGAAATGCTTGGCCAAAGGCGCCACCAAGTTTGCGGACACCACCGTGGGCACAGACGCCTTGGAATCCAAGTTCGCGCCCAGCGACTGCAAGTGATGCAGGCACGCGCATCACGCGCGTGTACTGCTGGCAAATCGTCTCGTGGTTGGCTAGAGGAAAATGCATCGCATGCCTTCCTTTGAAAAATGCGCCGCTACTGCGCGCAATGTCTTGCTGTTGCTGAGCTTGACTTTGCCGTGGCTGAACCCTTTCACCAGCACCCCATCAACCGCGGTTGTTCCGCTGTTGTTGAGCTGGATGTTGAGCGCATGTGCGTTGTTGCTGGTGGTGGATTTGCCGAGTACGTCTGCGACGCCTTCACCACGCGGGTGGGCATTGGCCGGCGGTGTGTGGCTAGCTGCACTGCTTGCCTCAGTGCTATCAGTGCCCGAGGTGGTTGATACCGCTTTGACGGTGGGTTTGTTGGCCACGCTGGTCACGGTGTGGGCGATGACGGCTGTTGGCCGGCGGGTGGCTGTGCAAAGCAACGAATTGCTTCCTTGGGTGGTCGCTGCGTGGTTACTCGCAGCGGCGGTCAGCAGCTTGCTCGGTGTTTTGCAATACCTCGACTTGTCGCGTGACTTGGCCCCTTGGGTGAATCAACCCATGCGTGGTGATGCCTTTGGTAATTTGCGCCAACGCAACCAGTACGCCAGTTTGACCAGCATCGGTTTGGTGACCCTTTTGGCGTGGGTGGCGGGGCGTCCTGCGACCACCGTTTCACAACAGAGCCTTTGGGGCATGGCATGGCCTTGGATGTTGCTCAATGTGTTGGCGGCTGGTGTTGCATGTTCTTTGTCGCGCACTGGCGCTGTGCAGTGGGTTCTGGTGGGCCTGCTGGCTGCGTTGTGGGCGTGGCGGCCAATGTCTGCCATGAAGCCGCGCCAAACACAGTTGTTTTGCATGGCATTGGCTGCGCCATTTTTGGTGGCCTTGTGGTCTGTTTGGATGCCTATGTTGGCCCAGCAGATCACCGGCAGCCAAGGTGCCAGCATGATTTTGCGGGTGGCGGGGCAAGTCCAAGATTACGGCATGTGCGCGAGCCGGCGTGTCTTGTGGTCCAACATGTTCAACTTGGTCTTGCAACGCCCGTGGCTGGGGTGGGGCTGGGGCGAGGCCGATTTGGCACATTTCATGACAGTTTATTCAGGCGCCCGTTTTTGTGATTTGCTGGACAACGCGCACGACTTGCCCTTGCATGTGGCCGTCGAATTTGGGCTACCTTTTGCGGTCCTATCCGTTCTCTTAGGCTTGGCTTGGGTCTTTCGTCGCCAACCTTGGCGCGAGACGAATGCATGGCGTGTGATGGGCTGGGGCGTGCTCTTGGTGGTGGGTCTGCACAGTTTGTTGGAATACCCCCTGTGGTACGGTCCCTTTCAAATGGCCGTGGGTTTGGGTTTGGGTTTGGTGTGGGCCTGTCCGTCACGTCAAGTGGAGAACGACGACTTGGTTGATGACAACAACCCGCCGATGGTTGGTGCGCCTGCTGCATCGCCGCCAACACAGTTTCAGCAAAACATGCCACTGGTCGTGTGCAGCCTTCTCTTTTTGGGCTGCCTCTATGCCGCCTGGGATTACAACCGCGTGGCACAAATCTACCGACCCGCCGCGTCCCGCGATGCCCCGTATCGCGACAACCCGATGGGCCACGCCAAGCAGTCGTGGCTGTTTCGCAACCAAGCCGACTTTGCCGACCTCACCACCCGCACTCTTACGGCTGAGAATGCCGCCGATACTTATGCGCTGGCTTTGCGCGTGATGCATTACTCACCAGAAGCTCGGGTGGTACAAAAGGCGATAGACAGTGCGAAGTTGTTGGGGTTGACCGACGACGTTGTGAAATTGACGGATCAACTTGACGCCGGTCGAAAAGCAGCGTTATGAGAGCGTATGAGTGCTCTCACCACATCACCTAAGCTTTGGATGCCCGCGCTTCCTGGAGCGCTAATAACTTGAGGTACTTGTAGTAAGTGCTCTCGGCGTTGTAGATCGCCAACATGAAGCCGTAACGGCCATCCAGAAATCCGGCTCTAAAAATATATGTACGCACAAAAGCCCAAATACCGTGTGAGATCGCCTTGCTGAAACTGCCGCGCACCCCTTTCGCGTCAAGGTCTTTCGCATTGCCAGAGGCATATCGATTGAGCTTTTCCAACACATCGTCTAAATCGCGGTAGCTGTAATGGATCAAACTCTCATTTAAATCAGCTTTGGTGCCATCGACCGTCATGTGTGCGTGCAGAAAATGATGCGTGAAACCCGCTTTTTCACGCTTGACCAACCGCAAGGTGTAGTCGGGACGCCAACCCCCGTGATGGATGAACGTCCCGCATAAGCTAGACAGTCGGGGTAGACGAAAGCCATCGGCTTTTGCCTCTTGAATGGCTTGCAAAATTTCAGCTTGAAGCGCTGGGCTGATACGTTCATCGGCATCTAGGGACAACACCCAATCCGATGTCGCCAAACCAATCCCGCGAGATTGTTGAGGCCCATAGCCGGGCCAATCGGTGGCCACCACTTGTGCGCCTGCGCTTGTGGCGACTTCGGCAGTGCCGTCTGTACTACCTGAATCTAAAACGATCACTTCATCGGCGAATGCTGCGGATTTGACGCAGTCGCCAATGTTGTGCGCTTCGTTTTTGGCGGCGATGATGATGCTGAGAGTGGGCATATGGCGATGGCTTGTTGAAAATCCAAGAGGTGGGTTAAGTTGCTAGGTATTCACCCCGCCACATAACTCCCCGACTTCCCCCCATGCTTCTCCAGCAGCTTCACATCGGTCATCGTCATGCCGCGGTCCACCGCTTTGCACATATCGTAAATAGTCAGTAGCGCCACTTGCACAGCGGTCAGTGCTTCCATCTCGACGCCGGTTTGTCCAACGGTTTCCACCGTGGCTGTGCAGTGCACGCTGTGGGTTGATGCGACTTGATTTTGCTCTTTACCCCTATTTTCTGCAGGTTAGTGGAGCAATTTGGAGCAGGTTCATTCCTACCCTTCCGTAGATGCTATCACTTTCAGCACGATATTTTGAAATCTTGATTCTGTGTTTGCCGTTTGCTTTCAGAGCCATCAAGACTAGGTGCCAGTCAGCACAGCTTGCTACCTAGTACCAGAGTAGGGCTCCACCAACGGAGTTGTTAGTAGCTCCATAGCATGCGCTGGAGTAAAACCACACGCTGTAACGTAATCTACGAACAGCCATACATCCACAAACTTAACCGCTCGCTCCAGCTTAGAGATTTGGGATTGCTCTAGGTTCATCTTGTGTGCTAGCTGAACTTGTGTGAGTCCTGCATCAAGCCTTAGCTGCTTTAGGCAATTTCTTAGCTGTACGTGCCTAGAGCTGTGAATGGATAGAGACATGCTCGAATGCTCTATTCACATCTAGAATATGCGAAATATGACTATTTGTGGTAACCTACAAAACTTATAACATTTACATATAAACTTGCGGACATGAAATTCAAAAACACCATCGCTTCTTTTGCCGTCGTTCTAACTACTTTTTCTACAGCAGCCAATGCTGACACATGGGTCGCAATCGGTAAAGGTCCGAAATCTGAGGGTGGAGGAACTAGTCTTGCGATTGGCTTTAAAGGAACAAGCAATTGGGGTTTTGCGTTGGGTGGTGTTTTCAACTCCGAATACAGCAGCTCTGATGTGCTGAACTATCCAGTTCCTCATACAAATTACACGTTACTTGGTGAAAAGCGCGTCGATAACAGCCTCGGTTTTGATGCCTTGTACTTCTTTGATGCCAGCGAAACTGTAAAACCGTACGTCGGTCTTGGACTTTATACAAATAACAAGAAAACACTTGCACGCTCAAACTCAACTGGTTGGATTTACACCCAGAATGATTCTTCTGGTGTAGTTGCAAGTGGCGAAGTTGGCCTTCAAGCAAAGACATCTTCTGGTTTGGTTTTCGGTATTGGATTCCACAGCGTTCGTGGAGCAAACCTCAGCATAGGCAAGCAATTTTGATTACCTATGAGTCCCTTCGTTGACTTGTAAATTTGGAAAATTTATGAAAACTTTTATTCGGTTATTTCTTTTTACAATTTCTCTGACTTTAACTGGTTGCGCATCAATGCAGCCAATGAAAGACCGAAATGGAAATCCGGTTCCGTTCGAAGTAGACCACCAATGTAAGGCGACGTGTGGATTTTATGACCCGCGTGGCGGAATAATGGGGCCTGCAATGTGCATGGCTGATTGCTTGCGCGCTAAAGGGTATTGAGAATTAATTGGTACCAATGGGAAAATGTAACCCTATGGTTTTGTACTAATGAAATAACCGAATATGAACAAATTTACAGTGTTATTTGCGGTAATTGTTTTGTTGACTGGTTGTGCTGCAGGGCCTCGAACAGTTGATTTGTCTGAATCATTCAATAAGACAAACCCCTTGAGAATAGAAGAGAGAAAAAGAATAAGCGCATATAAGATACTGCACAAGTCAGAGAGTTCTTCTGCTCAATCAAGTGGCGTATTCTCAACTTCGTACAACGGGATAGGCACGGCGATAAAAACAAAAGAAACAGTCGAAGAGGATTTGACAAATTTTATAAATAAAAGTTTCGAAATTGACGTAACTTCGGATAAGGTTTTAATCATAACCATCCTAAAGGCAGACTCTTATTGGGTATTAGATACATTAGAAAAACTACCGTTTGTCGGTCTTCTCACAGTTGCAGCAGACCGAGAATTTGGTTTAAATTTACGTATCCGTTTTGAAATAGAACAAACTGGTAAGGTTATTAATTCATATGTAGTAGATGAAAAGGTAACAGTAAAAGGCTCGGCAGCAACTGATGCAGCAATGAAAGACACATACAAGAAATTAATATCAGAATACAGAACTACGTTTTTCCCTGATTTAGAAAAGAATTTCGTGCTAAGGTATTTTTAATCTTCCGAGTAGGTAAGTTGGGTCATGCGTAATTGGCTGTGAAAGTCAAAACAGCTAAAAGGATGTTGAAACGTCTTATGGCATTGAGATGCCGCTAGCGATTACCTTCCTGACGCTTTAAACGGCCCATAGAGCACATCGATTGTTACTGGTGGTCTTGGCAACAAAACCTATGTTGAAGCGTTCTGTGGTGTTTTCGACGCTGGTTTTTACGATGGTTATAAGCACTATCCATCAATAAATTAAGTCTTAATCTGTCAGCATAATGCACATAAATGTGGTCTGGCTGAAGGGCCTTTAGGCAAGTAAGACAGAGGCACAACTCTTTAGATAGCTATGTTTACAACGGTCAGCATGTACGTCTTTACCAATCTCTTTGCCTTCTTGTTTGTTTGTGTAAATTTTCATAAGTTCTGCTGAAGTTAGTCCTGCGGTCGCTTATACGTATTAGCCTGCTTGGTCTGTTGGTTTATTTTTTAAACCTATTAATCTAATGGACTGAAATAAACAACTTAACAGCAATATTTAAAAGTTTACTCCAAATATGGGGTTAATTTTTGGAGGTAAAAGCAACAAACCCACTAACCATGCGGGTTTCCAGAGGGTTGTCTTATAAGTAATAGATGTATTAACCAGAGTCGAAAACCTACGGCTTACGCACCTTTTAGAAATTCATCAAGAAGAGCTCTCGTGTCTGCAGGGATGATGCATAAGTTCATAGGTTTGGAGGGTGTCCCGAATTTTGTGTAAACGGAGCGAGTGTTAATTCGTCGGCATCCTTCCCTCAAACTGGATCGTAAATCGGTTCAGCACGGGCTTCCAGTTTTGCACCGGCATCGTCCACTTCTTGGCG
>NZ_NESI01000006.1 GCF_002778325.1 Limnohabitans sp. B9-3 | reverse complement strand
TCTTGCGCTCCGCTAAGGCGATCAGCCAGTGGCGGGGGCGACTCCTTCGCTTCGCTCTTAACGTCGCCGCCCCCGCCACTGGCTGATCGCCTTGGCTTCGGATTTTTGGGCAACCAGCATCAGCGAGAGAAGCACGCGTACCAGCAAAAAAGCCACTCATTTGAGTGGCTTTTTCGCAGGTGCAAACAAGAAAACTTAGCCAGCTAATGCTGCCGAGTTCACGCGTTGAGTGATGTGCGCCAAGGCTTCTTCGACTTGGTCAATCAAGATCAGGCACAAATCACCTTGTTGCAAGCGCTCCATGGCTCGGTCGATGGCCAAGAATTCGCCATGGATCTCGTCGATGTGCGTGGTGCGCTTGGCGCCATCCAAGCCTTGACGCAACAGCTTGAGCACTTCTCCATCCACACGGCCACGTTGGCAGGCGTCTTGGTAGAGCACCACGTCGTCAAAGGCTTCACCAATGAGGCGAGTTTGTTCGCGTATGTCTTCGTCGCGGCGGTCTCCTGCGCCACTGATGACCACACTGCGTCGCTGGGCGGGCAGGTTGGTGACGGCTTGCACCAAGGCTTTGATGGCGTCGGGGTTGTGGCCGTAGTCGGCAATGACGGTGGCACCTTTGTAGTCGAACACGTTGAAGCGTCCGGGCACGGCGTTGCTGTCGCTGACAAAGGTGGCGAGGCCTTTGCAAATGGTGGTCCAAGGTATGCCGACGGCCCATGCTGCACCGATGGAGGCCATGGCGTTTTCGATTTGAAAGCCAATCGCGCCGCTGCGTGTCACCGGAATCTCTGACAAAGGAATACGAACCGAGTGGTTGCCTTGCATGCAGATGATTTGATCATCTTCCACAAACAGCACGCGTTTGCCCTGTGCGCGGTGCGTGGCGATGATGGGGTGGTGTGCATCTAAGCCAAAGAACGTCACTTGGCCAGGGCAACTGTTGGCCATGGCGGCGACGATGGGGTCGGTGGCGTTCAAGACGGCAGTGCCTGTCGGCGCGACGTTTTGCACGATGACGCGTTTCAACACCGCCAAGTCCTCGACGGTGGAGATGTAGTTCAAGCCCAGGTGGTCTCCCATGCCAATGTTGGTGACCACCGCCACCTGGCATCGGTCAAAGGCCAAGCCTTCGCGCAGCATGCCGCCGCGTGCCGTCTCTAGCACGGCAGCGTCGACGTCGGGGTGCATCAGCACATTGCGTGCGCTGCGGGGGCCACTGCAGTCGCCGCTGTCGGTTTGACGGCCATTGACATACACGCCATCGGTGTTGGTCATGCCCACGCGCAAGCCGTTGGCACGCAGCAGGTGAGAGGTGAGTCGCACGGTGGTGGTTTTGCCGTTGGTGCCGGTCACCGCAATGACGGGAATTCGGCCATCGTCACCATCAGGGAACATGGTGGAGATGACGGCTTCACCCACGTCGCGGCCCTTGCCAAATGACGGGCTCAAGTGCATACGAAGGCCGGGCGCTGCGTTGACTTCGACCACGCCTCCGCCTTGCTCTTCCATCGGGCGAAGCACCGACTCGCACACCACGTCCACACCACAAATATCGAGGCCGACCATTTGGGCTGCTGCGATGGCACGCAATGCCACCTCCGTGTGCACATCGTCCGTCACGTCTGTCGCCGTGCCGCCAGTGGACAGGTTGGCGTTGTTACGCAGAATTACGCGTGCACCTTTGGCGGGCACCGATGTGGCTTCAAAACCTTGTTCTTTGAGGCGTGCGATGGCGATGTCGTCAAAGCGAATTTTGGTCAGCGAGGTGGCATGGCCTTCGCCACGGCGCGGGTCTGCGTTGACGATATCGACCAGCTCGCGCACGGTGTTCTTGCCGTTGCCTATCACCAAGGGCGGTTCGCGACGTGCGGCAGCAACCAGCTTGCTGCCCACCACCAACAAGCGGTAATCGCTGCCTTGAAGGAAACGCTCGACCAACACTTCATTGCGGAAGGACACCGCGGTGGTGTAGGCGCTTTTAACGCCATCTTCCGTGGAGACGTTCACGGAGATGCCCTTGCCTTGGTTGCCGTCACGCGGCTTCACCACCACAGGCAAGCCGATTTCTTGTGCTGCGGCCCAGGCATCTTCAGCGCTGTGAACGGGACGGCCCAAAGGCACTGGCACACCGGCTGCATGCAGCAGCTTTTTGGTGAGTTCTTTGTCTTGCGCGATGGACTCAGCTATCGCGCTGGTGGAGTCAATCTCTGCGGCTTGGATACGGCGTTGTTTGCTGCCCCAACCCAGTTGCACCAAACTGCCTTCCGTCAAGCGGCGGTAGGGAATACCTCGGGTCACGGCGGCATCCACGATGGACCCCGTGGAGGGCCCCAAACGAATGTCTTCGTCCAAGTTGCGGAGTTGATCAACTGCGGCGTCGACATCAAACGTGGTGTTGTGAAAAGCGGCATCACACAGTTCAGCCGCCAGCTTCAACGCCAAACACCCCACATCCTCTTCGGTGTATTCCACCGCTACCTGAAACAAGCCTTCGTCTGTGGTGAGGTTGGTGCGGCTGAACGTGACGGGGCAACCCGCTTCAATTTGCAAATGTAAGGTCGCGGCCTCTAGCGCGTGCGCCATGCTGAGCTTGACATCTTTGCCAGTAGGACGGAGGCTGCCGACCCCAGGAAACAGATTGCGCAAACGACCCTCAAACTCGGGCAGTTGGCTCAAATCGATTTCAGCAGCGTCACAGCGAACCATGGCTTCAACGGCTGTGTGACGGGTCCAGAGATTAGGCCCACGCAGGGCTCGGGTGCGAGAGACTTCCATTACGCAATCTTTCTATCAGCGGCTTTGACCACATGTGATTTGTTTTGACCGAAGTTCTTCAAACCGGCGCGAATGAGCAACGGTGCAATGTCGAGCGACCAAGCTGCCGCTACAGCTGCCAACAAGGTGGAGATGTGCAATCCACCTTGGAGTAAGCGTGCGATGAGTTCCAAATCGAGATGGAAAAGTTGGGTTTCTTGATCGCCACGGGCCAAGGTGACATGCCCTTCTTTGCAATACACCGCGCGTCCGCCTTGCTGTCGGTGTGCCGTGACGGTGGTATTGCTGTGGTCTTTGGCGTAATACACCACTTCGCCATCGCTCAATTCAGCCAGGCCCACGACTGCTTCTTCGTCGGCATTGAGCACCGCTGCGCCTTCAGGCAGCACCAAGTCGATTTGGGTGCGAATGACGGTGCGCATTTGCTCTGGCGTTTGGATGTCGTGCTGTTGAATCAGCGCGTCATTGGTCTCAGGCATGTTGGTGACCACACCGACCAAACAGCGGTCGTAAGCCAAGCCTTCATTGAGGATGTGCGAAGGAGAAGTTTCGAACACGGCAGCATCCAGTGCACGGTTGATCAACAAGCGCTCTGAAAACTCAAAACCTCGCGCATCTTTTTTGCCCAAATGCTGTTGGTCCATATAGAGGCCGTCTTGGCAAGCCAAGCCAGTGCGTTTGCCAGACAAATGCAGCAACCAAGCTATCAATTGCGACAACTCGGTGACTTGTTGTGTGCCCACCACCCCCACCACTGGAATTCGGCCGGATTCATTGGCACCAAACAAATGCTCGACGATGGCTTTGCCCACGGGGCGAGGTTGACCCACGGCAGGTTTGACGTGCATCAACAAGCCTGGGCCTGCGTTGACTTCGATGATGGCGCCTTGGGTTTCTTCCAGCGAGCGCGAGATGTCTTGGGTGACGATGTCAATGCCGGCAATGTCCAAGCCCACCACGCGGGCGGCGAGTGTGGCCACTGCCGCGACGTCGGGGTGAACCAAGTCGGTCACATCGTTGTTCAAGTTGCCATTGCGCTGCACCACCACGATGCGGTCTTTCGCAGGCACGCTGGTGGGCTCTAGGCCTTGGCGTTGAATTTCAAGCAGCGACATTTCCCCGCGTGCGGTGTGCAAGCGAATCAAATCCAGTGGGAAACCTTCAGCTTCGCCGCGTCGTGGGTCAGAGTTGATTTGCAGTTCAATCAGTTGCTCCACAGTCGATTGGCCGTCGCCGGTGACGCAGGCTGTTTCGCCACGGGTGGCGGCCACCACGCGGTCGCCCACCACCAGCACACGGTGTTCATCGCCGCGCACATAGCGTTCGATCAAGACGCCGCTGCCTTCTTTGTCGGCGGCCGCCCACGCGTTGCGTACGCCTTCTTCGGTGTTCACGTCCAAGGACACGCCCCAGCCGCGGTTGCCGTCCAGCGGTTTCACAACAACGGGCAGTCCAATGTCTTGCGCGGCAGCCCAAGCTTCGTCCGATGTCTTGACCACTTGGCCTTCTGGCACGGGAATGCCGCATTGGGTTAGCAAGCGCTTGGTCAAGTCTTTGTCGCTGGAGATGCTCTCAGCGATGGCGCTGGTGCGGTCTGTTTCAGCCGTCCAAATGCGACGTTGACGCGAGCCGTAACCTAATTGCACCAAATTGCCTTCTGTCAAGCGAATGAACGGGGTTTTGCGTTCTACCGCTGCGTCCACGATGCAGGCGGTGCTGGGGCCCAGACAGCGCTTGTCAGCAATGCCTTTGAGGCGGTTGATGGTGGCGGTGATGTCGTAAGGCTGGTTGTTGGCCGCCGACATCACAATCTCACGGGCCGCTAAAAAGCTTTCGCGACCCAGCTCTTCGTGCTCGGTGCGAAACACCACTTTGTAAATGCCGCGTTTGCTGATCTCGCGGGCTTTGCCAAACTCTGCGCGTGCACCGGCCAATAATTGCAGTTCGATGGAGACATGCTCCATGATGTGGCCCATCCAGGTGCCGCCTACCAAACGGGTCAGAAAGCCGCCGCGATGACCGACCCCGCAGTGGTGCTCAACCAAGCCAGGCAACCAAGCGTTGAGGCGGTCGTTGAATCCTTCAATTTTGTTGGAGGGGTGGTCTTCCATCTCACCCAAATCAATCAGCGCCTCGATGATGGGGCGGTAGGTCCAGATGTTGGGTCCACGCAAGTAGTTCATGCGCAGAATTTGAATGTCTTTGAATGCCATGTTTTGATGTGGGTAGGCTAGGGGGGAACTCAAACCGCGCTGCGTGTCAAAAGCCGGTCAGCCCAAGGTCGGGCGATACAATCTTTGGTATGCGATGTTGGGTGCAACAAGTTCCAGGCTCCTGCTTTTTTGTGCGGAAACTATTAAAAGAATGAATTCTTCTCTTTCGGCTTCTGCCAGCGTTTTGTTGCCCCCTGTTTGGGTGACGCCAGCGCTAGCTCAACTCTCTTCACAAGAAAACGTTCTAGCTTGCTTGGAGGTTGACTTAGATGCCCAATTGCAGTTCGCATCGGGGCTATTGATTGTGACAGACCAGCGGGTGCTTTCTGCCCAGAGAAATGGCCCAGAGCTCGTCTGGTCCTCTTGGCCGTTGGTGGCGGATGGCGTGATGCAACATGCCGACTATGCGGGTGTTGGCACCTTGGCCTTGGTGAATGCCAAGCAACGTTTGGCGAGCTGGCGCTTCACCCTCACGCACAACGTGCAGGCCATGCGTTTGCAAGAAGTGTTTGCAGACCGCATTGAGGTGCTGACCCACGGTAAATCCTTGGCCGCCATGGCGCAAGCGCGTTGCCCGCAATGCAAGCTACCGCTTGAGACAGCGGGTGATGCCTGCCCCGTTTGCAGCCGGGAGCAACATGCGCCCTTGTCCACGTGGGGGCTGTTTCGTTTGTGGCGCTTTGCCCAGCCTTACCGTTGGCGTTTGTTCGCAGGTTTTTTATTGACCTTGGCTTCGACCGCAGCTACCTTGGTGCCGCCCTACCTGACCATGCCTTTGATGGACGATGTGTTGATTCCGTTCCAAAACGGCAAACACATCGACGAAGACTTGGTCATGATGTATTTGGGTGGCCTGTTGGGCGCTGCCGCCTTGGCGTGGGGCTTGGGCTGGGCCAAAACCTACATCTTGGCCTTGGTCTCTGAGCGTATTGGCGCGGATTTGCGTACCACGGCCTACGAGCACCTCATGCGTTTGTCGCTGGAGTACTTTGGCGGACGCCGCACGGGCGATTTGATGAACCGTATTGGCGCCGAGACCGACCGCATTTGTGTGTTTTTATCGCTCCACTTGCTGGACTTCGCCACCGACGTGCTGATGATCTTGATGACCGCCGGCATCTTGATCAGTATCGACCCGCGCTTGGCCGCGGCCACCTTGCTGCCTCTGCCTTTCATCGTGTGGTTGATCCACACCGTGCGTGACAAGCTGCGCACTGGCTTCGAGAAGATTGACCGTGTGTGGTCCGAACTGACCAACGTGCTGGCCGACACCATTCCTGGCATCCGCGTGGTCAAAGCGTTTGCCCAAGAGCGCCGCGAAGCCAACCGCTTTCGCGATGCCAACAAGCACAACTTGGCGGTGAACGACCGCATCAACTTTGTATGGTCGCTGTTTTCGCCCACCGTCACGCTCATGACCGAGGTGGGTTTGCTGGTGGTCTGGGGCTTTGGCATTTGGTTGGTGTCTCACCACCAAATCACCGTAGGTGTGCTGACCGCGTTCTTAGCGTACATCGGCCGCTTCTACACGCGTCTTGACTCCATGAGCCGCATCGTGTCGCACACGCAGAAGGCGGCCGCTGGTGCCAAGCGTATTTTTGAAATTTTGGACCACGTGTCTAGCGTGCCCGAAACCAAGAACCCGCAGCAACTGCCCGTTCCTTTGCAAGGACGCATCGAGATTCAAGACGCAGGCTTTCGTTATGGCAACCGTGCTGTCATCCGCGGTATGAACCTGGACATTCGCCCTGGCGAAATGATCGGTTTGGTCGGCCAAAGCGGCTCGGGTAAGAGCACCTTGGTTAACCTGATTTGCCGTTTTTACGACGTGAGCGAAGGCGCCATCAAGGTCGATGGCATCGACATCCGCAACATTGCCTTGTCTGATTTCCGCAGTCACATTGGCATGGTGCTGCAAGAGCCATTCTTGTTCTTTGGCACGATTGCAGACAACATTGCTTACGGCAAGCCCGATGCCACACGCGAGGAAATCGTGTCGGCCGCCCGTGCAGCCCATGCGCATGAGTTCATCTTGCGTTTGCCCCAGGGGTATGACTCGCTGGTTGGCGAACGCGGTCAAGGCCTGTCGGGCGGCGAACGTCAACGCATCTCGATTGCGCGTGCTTTGCTGATCAACCCACGCATCCTCATCTTGGACGAAGCCACCGCCTCGGTGGATACCGAAACAGAGCAAGAAATTCAAAAGGCCTTGGACAACTTGGTGCAAGGCCGCACCACGATTGCCATTGCCCACCGTTTGTCCACCCTCAACAAAGCAGACCGTTTGGTGGTGATGGAGCAAGGCGTGGTGGTGGAAGAAGGCAATCACGAGACGTTGATGGCGCGTCAAGGTGCTTACTTCAGACTGTATGAAGCCCAAGCTAAAAATGGTGAAGGCGCGGTAGCGCGTGCTTCGACGAAGGAATCTGAATGAGTGCCCCGTTGACTTTGGCCTTCACTTTGGCTTTTGACCCCTTCGGCAAATTGGTGGTCACCTTGGCCGATGGCTCGCGGCATGTGGGCGCCGTGGTAGCCCGTGCTTTCCCGATTGCAACGCCCGATCAAGCCATCTCTATCCTGAGTGCCGAGGGCAAAGAACTGGCTTGGATTGAGCGTCTGAGCGATTTGTCTGAAGCGCAACGCGCGGTCGTGTCGCAGGCTTTGCAAAGCCGAGAGTTCATGCCCGAAATCTTGCGCTTGGACGGGGTGAACAGCTTTTCAACGCCCAGCGTTTGGCGTGTGCAGACTAGCCGTGGCCCAACCGAGTTTGTGTTGAAGGGCGAGGAGGACATTCGCCGTTTGAGCACCAACACCTTGATCGTGGCCGATGCCCACGGCGTGCAATTTTTGATCCGCGATTTGCCAGCACTCGACCGCCACACCCGCAAGCTGCTGGACCGCTTTTTATAAGCTCAGCGGTTGTTCGCGCAGTCAGCAAACAAATCCAGCTTTGGCTGATAGACCTCAGTCTTCACCGCCATCAACCCTAAAACCGAATGAAACAAGTGGTCGTGCGACAAGGCGCGGTCGCGTTGCTTTTGCAAGCAGCTGGTTTTGATGCGGCTTTGCGTTTCAAACGTGGGTGACAGCCAAGTGATGAGGGGCACTTGTTTTTGTTCTGCTGGTGCTACGGCGTAGGGCAAGCCGTGCAAGTACAAATTGTTTTCACCCAAGGACTCGCCGTGGTCGGCCACGTAGAACAGTGCGGTTGCGGCGGTTTTTTCTTTGTCCTTCAGCCAATGAATCGTGCGTGACAAAAAGTAGTCAGTGAAGAGCAAGGTGTTGTCATAGGCGTTGACCACTTGCGCCTGGCTGCATTGCGACAGCGAGGTGTCGGTGCATTCGGGAACGAAGGGTTTGAAAGCAGCAGGTGTGCGTTTGAAATACGCGGGCCCATGGCTGCCCATTTGGTGCATCACCACCACGGTGCCGCGCGCCATGCGCTCAGCGGGGAGCTTGGCCAGTTCTTGGTCCAACTGCGTCAGCATCACGGTGTCGCGACACTCGCCGTTTTCGCAGTGGTCAGGGAGTTTGAGTTCAGACGTGTTGACGTTGGCAATGCGATCGCATTGGCCTTTACAGCCTGATTGGTTGTCTATCCACAACACGGCGTAGCCAGCGCGTTGCAACACGTCTAACCAGTTTTCAAAATCATGGCTGCGCTTGGCAAAGCCCTCTCGGCCCAAATGCGAAAACATGCAAGGCACCGATGCGGCCGTGCTGGTGCCGCACGACATCACCTGGGTGAAGCTGGTGACGTTTTCTTGAGCCAACAGCGGGTTGGTGAGCCGGTTGTAGCCATTGAGAGAAAAATTGGCGCTGCGCGCGGTTTCACCTAAAACAAACAGCAGCAGCGGTGGGTGCTGCGTGGCACCTGCGCGTGGTGTGATGAGAGCATCCTCTCCCAACGGTTGAGGTGGGCCGTTGGGTCGATCGCTAGGGATGACCGTCAAATCCAGCAACGCGTACACACTGTTGAGCGGGTTAATTTGGTAGCGCAGTTGGGTGTGGTTGCGCATGAGTGAGGCAAAGTCTTGAAAGACAAGCTGTGTCGTGCCCAAGGTCACGGTCATTGCTGCGATCAACAACAACAGATTACGCAGCACTTGCTTGCCCAAAGGTGCAACAGACATGGGTTGGCGCCACAGCCAGACCATGGGTAATACGGCCAGCAAGAGCACCGTCACCCCCAAGCGCCAACTGAGTTGGTCGCGCGCTTCACGTGGGTCGGTTTGGAACACGTTGATCACCATCGGGGTGTCCACCACGATGCCGTACATCAGCATGTACGACGTTGCGAAAGCCGCCAATAAAAGCAACAAACTGATGGCGGGTTTGAGTGTCCAGCGCCAAGCCACCAGCGCCAAAAGAGCGGCCAAGGCGCTGGCGATGATGAGCGCAAAGGCAACACCAAAGAGCGCGCCATGCCAGCCGGTGAGATCGGGTAGGTTGTGCAGAGTGCGCCACAGCGCGAGGTTGCCCAACGTGGCTAACCACACGCTGGCCAGTAAAACCAAACGAAGGGCAGAACGTGTCGGACGACGCGGCTTATCTAAAAACATGGTGCGCATTGTCTCGCGCCTTTGTGCGGTGTTCAGGTGGGCCAAGTGCTGCCGTGCTCGGGGACCACAGCGCGCCATTGCAATTCTCTCTCAATGCGTTGTCGCAAAGCGTCGGCCGCAGCCGCTTCGCCGTGCACCACATAAACCTGACTAGGGGCGTTTTTCATGTGTTTGAGCCAGTCCACCAGTTGCGTGGCATCCGCGTGCGCCGACGAGGATTGCAGTTGCACCACTTCGGCATTGACCTCAATGTCTCGTCCATGCATGCGTACCCAAGCGCTGCCTTCTGCCAATGTGGCACCGCGTGTGCCCGGCGCTTGGTAGCCCGTCAGGATGACCATGTTGCGGTGATCGGGCAGGTAGTGCTCCAAATGGTGCAGCACCCGTCCGCCGGTGGCCATGCCGCTAGCTGCCAAGATGACCATGGGCCCGTGCCGCTTGGCCAGCGCCTTGGACGCTTCAGGCGTCTCGATCATCGTGGCCACATGCTTGAGCGCGCGCAAACCCTCATCGTCGAGTTTGTGTGCATCGGGGTGGCGTTGGTAGAGCTCACTGGTGTGCACGGCCATGGGGCTGTCTAAAAAGATGGGTAGGCCATGTGGTATGTCACCCTTGGCCTTGAGCTGCGCAATCGCATACAAAATGGCCTGCGCTCGGCCCACGGCAAACACGGGAACCACAGCCACACCGCCGCGTGCTGCCACGCGCTGAAGTGCCGGGCCTAACTCGGCCAACACATCCTCCTTGGGATGTTCGCGGTTGCCATAGGTGGATTCGATCAGCACCGTGTCTGCATCTGGCGGCAGGTCGGGGGCATTCATCAGCATGTCGTCGGGACGGCCCAAATCGCCGCTGAACAAAATGCGTCGGCCCGCCACTTCCACCAAGGCACTGGCTGCACCCAAAATGTGGCCCGCTGATGAAAACGTGACCTGCCAGCCGGGGAGGGGGGAGAAGGTTTTGCCGATCTGTTGTGCATGCAACGCATTCAGGCTCACCAATGCGTCGTGCTTGCCGTAAAGCGGCAGGGCGGGGGCGTGTTTGGAATAGCCTTTGCGATTGGCGAAGGCCGCGTCTTCTTCTTGAATGTGGCCGCTGTCGGGCAACAAAATGCCACACAAATCGCAGGTGGCCGGCGTGGCGTAAACACGCCCCTTGAAGCCTTGTTTGACCAGCAAGGGCAAGTAGCCGCTGTGGTCAAGGTGCGCATGTGTCAACAGCACCGCATCGATGTCAGCGGCGGCAAAAGGCGCTGGGTCCCAGTTGCGCAAACGCAGCTGTTTGTAGCCCTGAAACAAACCGCAATCGACCAGCAGGCGCTGGCCTTCATGGGTGACCAAATACTTAGAGCCGGTGACTGTGCCGGCTCCGCCCAAAAAGGTGATGTTGACGCTCATGCTTCAAGTATGCGCCTTTAAGAGCGTCGATTCTTAGCTGAAAAACCGCTTCAGCTTGTCAGCCCAACCGCCTTCAGCGGGAGAGTGTTTCGTGCCCCCTTTTTTCAGCGATTCATCCAGCTCTTTGAGCAATTTGCGTTGGTGCTCGGTCAGTTTGATCGGCGTCTCCACTGAAATGTGGCAGTACAAATCGCCGGGGAAGCTGGAGCGAATGCCTTTCAGGCCCTTGCCGCGCAAACGGAATTGTTTGTCGTTTTGGGTGCCTTCAGGAATGTCAATGGCCGCCTCGCCCGCCAGGGTCGGCACGCTGATCTCGCCGCCCAACGCCGCTGTGGTGAAGCTGATCGGAACGGAGCAATGCAGGTCGTCGCCATCGCGCTCGAAGATGTCGTGTTTCTTGACGCGAATCTCGATAAACAAATCACCGGGTGGCCCGCCATTGGTGCCAGGCTCACCGTTGCCCGTGCTGCGAATGCGCATGCCGTCATCAATGCCAGCTGGGATTTTGACTTCCAGTGTTTTCTGCTTTTTGATCTTGCCTTGGCCATGACACATGGTGCATGGGTCGGGAATGACCTTGCCTGAGCCTCGGCAGTGTGGGCAGGTTTGCTGCACGCTGAAAAAGCCTTGGCGCATTTGCACTTGGCCGCTGCCGTGACAGGTCGAGCAAGTTTTGACCGAGGTGCCAGGCTTGGCGCCGCTGCCATCACAGGTCTCGCACGCGTCCCAGCCGGGAATCTTGAGTTGCGCGTCTTTGCCGTTGGCCGCTTCTTCCAGCGTGATTTCCATGGCGTAGCTCAGGTCGTTGCCGCGGTAGACCTGACGACCGCCACCGCCGCCCCTGCGTTGCTGACCGAAGATGTCACCAAAGATGTCGCCAAACGCTTCACCAAAACCACCGCCAAAATCGCCACCGCCAGGGCCGCCGCGCATATTGGGATCGACGCCTGCATGGCCGTACTGGTCGTAGGCCGCGCGCTTTTGCGGATCGGACAACATCTCGTAAGCCTCTTTGACCTCTTTGAACATCGCCTCGGCTTCCTTGGCCTTTTCGCCTTGGTTGCGGTCGGGGTGGTGCTTCATCGCGAGTTTGCGATAAGCCTTTTTGATCTCGTCGTCGCTCGCGCCTTTGGCAAGGCCGAGAACTTCATAAAAATCGCGTTTGGACATGGTGTGGGCAGTGCCGTTTTTGTGGGGCTTGATCAAGACTTCGCCGCGTGTTCACCTTTGCAGGCGAAACGCGGCGAAATCAGCTCAGAAAGCGGAAAAGGGTTTAGCCTTTTTTGACTTCTTTCACTTCAGCGTCGACCACGTTGTCGTCGGCTGGTTTGGCTTCAGGGCCTGCGGCTGCGCCACCTGCCGCTTGTGCGGCTTGCATGTCGGCGTAGACTTTTTCACCCAACTTTTGCGAGGCAGTCATCAAGGTTTCGGTCTTGGCATCGATGTCGGCTTTGTCTTCGCCTTTCAGTGCTTCTTCGACGTCTTTGATCGCAGCTTCGATGGCTTCTTTTTCGCCCGCATCGAGTTTGTCGCCGTGCTCGCCCAAGCTCTTCTTCACGCTGTGAACAGCGGCATCAGCTTGGTTGCGCGACTGCACGATTTCGAGTTTCTTCTTGTCTTCAGCGGCGTTCAACTCGGCGTCTTTCACCATTTGTTGAATCTCGTCTTCTGACAAGCCAGAGTTGGCCTTGATCGTGATCTTGTTTTCTTTGCCGGTGGCTTTGTCTTTGGCGCCCACGTGCAAGATGCCGTTGGCGTCAATGTCAAACGACACTTCAATTTGTGGGGTACCGCGTGCTGCAGGCGCGATGCCTTCGAGGTTGAACTCACCCAAGCTCTTGTTGCCAGCAGCCATTTCGCGCTCGCCTTGGTAGACCTTGATGGTCACGGCAGGTTGGTTGTCGTCGGCGGTGGAGAAGGTTTGTGCAAACTTCGTGGGGATGGTCGTGTTCTTGACGATCATCTTGGTCATCACGCCGCCCAGGGTTTCGATGCCCAAAGACAGCGGGGTCACGTCGAGCAACAACACGTCGGTACGGTCGCCTGACAACACTTGGCCTTGAATCGCAGCGCCCACGGCCACGGCTTCGTCAGGGTTCACGTCACGACGAGGCTCTTGACCGAAGAACTCTTTGACCTTCTCTTGCACCTTGGGCATACGGCTCATACCGCCGACCAAGATCACGTCGTCAATGTCGCTGACTGACACGCCGGCGTCTTTGATGGCCATGCGGCAAGGGGCGATGGTGCGCTCAACCAACTCTTCCACCAACTGCTCCAACTTGGCGCGGTTGAGTTTGATGTTCAAGTGCTTAGGGCCTGAGGCGTCAGCCGTGATGTAGGGCAAGTTGATGTCGGTCGAGGTGGCCGATGACAACTCGATCTTGGCTTTTTCAGCGGCTTCTTTCAGGCGCTGCAAGGCCAACACGTCTTTGGACAAATCAACGCCAGATTCTTTCTTGAACTCGGAGATGATGAAGTCGATGATGCGTTGGTCGAAGTCTTCGCCGCCCAAAAACGTATCGCCGTTGGTGGACAACACTTCGAATTGTTTTTCGCCATCGACGTCGGCGATTTCGATGATGGACACGTCGAACGTGCCGCCACCCAAGTCATACACAGCAATCTTGCGATCGCCTTTTTCGGTTTTGTCCAAGCCGAACGCCAACGCCGCTGCGGTGGGTTCGTTGATGATGCGCTTGACGTCCAAGCCTGCGATGCGGCCTGCATCTTTGGTGGCTTGACGCTGTGCGTCGTTGAAGTAAGCGGGCACCGTGATGACGGCTTCAGTCACTTCTTCGCCGAGGTAGTCTTCGGCAGTTTTCTTCATCTTGCGCAGAATTTCAGCGCTGATTTGAGGCGGGGCCAACTTGTTGCCGCGCACTTCCACCCATGCGTCGCCGTTATCGGCTTTGGCAATGGTGTAGGGCATCAAATCGATGTCTTTTTGAACTTCTTTTTCGCTGAATTTGCGACCGATCAAACGCTTGACCGCGTACAGCGTGTTGCGTGGGTTGGTCACCGCTTGGCGCTTGGCCGAAGCGCCGACCAAGATTTCGCCGTCTTCTTGATACGCAATGATCGACGGGGTGGTGCGAGCGCCTTCGGCGTTCTCGATCACTTTGGTCGTGTTGCCTTCCATGATGGCCACGCACGAGTTGGTGGTGCCTAAGTCAATACCGATGATTCTTCCCATGTTCTTACTCCAGTGATTTTAAAAATTCAGATGGGCAGTAGTTAAGGCTAACTCTGCAGATTTCAAGTGGTTTATTTCGGTGCAGTCACGGTGACCAAGGCAGGGCGCAATACGCGCTCTGCGATCACGTAGCCTTTTTGCAGCACAGCGACGATGGTGTTGGGGTCTTGTTCAGCCGGCACCACGCTGATGGCTTGGTGCTGCGTGGGGTCAAACTTGGCGCCCGCTGCTGGGTCGATCGCGATGATCTTGTTGCGCTCCATGGCGCTTTTGAGTTGGCGCAAGGTGGCTTCTGCGCCTTCGCGGATTTGCTCAGGGGTGGCGGTTTGCACGGCCAAGCCAGCTTCGAGGCTGTCGAGGACGGGCAACAAACTGTCGGCAAAGCTCTCGAGGGCGAACTTGCGGGCTTTGGAGACTTCTTCGTCCGCACGGCGACGGGCGTTTTGTACATCGGCTTGGCCGCGCACATATTGGTCTTGCAACTCGGCTGCTTTGGCTTGCAATGCTGCGATTTCGGCTTGTGCTGCGGCCAGTGGGTCGATTGGGGCGGCTGGCTCAGCGGCTTGCGCCAGGGTTTGGGCGGCGGCTTGTAGCGCGGCTTCTTGTGCGGCGGCGTCGAGGGTGTGTGTAGGTTCAGACATGCTTGAAAGACTTGTTGAAAGCTAAGTTACGTAAAAAGATGGTTCAGACTTGGGGGCCGCAGACCCTATTTCAAGAGGGGTCTTACAAATAAAAGACGTCCTCAGTTGGTCCACTACAAAAAGCAACAGGGCCCCAAGGGGCCCCGTCAGGTCCGCGCAGGCTGCGCGGATAGTGCTGTCTTTATTCGATGCCGAGCAATTCCACATCAAATTTGAGGGTCGCGTTGGCCGGAATCACGCCGCCAGCGCCGCGGGCACCGTAGCCCAGTTCCGCGGGAATGATCAAGGTGCGTTGGCCACCGATTTTCATGCCTTGCACGCCTTCGTCCCAGCCTTTGATGACCATGCCGGCGCCCAAACCAAATTGAAAAGGGTCGTTGCGGTCACGGCTGGAGTCAAACTTGGCACCTTGCTCGCCGTCTTTGTAGAGCCAGCCGGTGTAGTGCACGCTGACGTATTGGCCAGCAGCGGCTGTAGCGCCGTCGCCTTCCACGGTGTCGATGTATTGCAGGCCGGAAGGGGTGGTGATCATGGGGAAGTCCTTGAGGGTCAGAAATCGAAGCTTTAGAGTGTAACGAGCCCCGCTGGCTCAGTTGGGCAAGTAAATCTTTTGGAGCAAGCGGGTGAGGGTCTTACGCTCAGTCGCGGTCAGGTTCGTGGCGGTACTCAAATCAGACACTTCGGCTGTGGCTTCGGCTTCACGCATCAGTGCACTGCCAGATTCCGTCAAGAACAAACCCACCGCACGGCCATCGGTCGGGTGGGGTTTGCGCTCAATCAGCTGACGTTTTTCAAAGGCTTTGAGAAACCCCACCAAGTTGGGCGGCAAGATATTGAGCACGCTGCACAGTTGGCGAGACGTGATGCCGGGGTTGTGCCCAATCAGCGACAGCACCGAAAAATCAACGGGTCGCAACTCGAACACCGCCATGCGCTCCATGAAGCGGCTGATGATGGTCAGAGAGGCTCGTCGGGTGTTGTAGCCCAGCAGCGTTTCGAGATAGCGGGTGTCGATGTCGTCGTTCATGTCGCGGTGAATTGTCCGCGAATCATGGCCGCGCGCATGCCGAACTCGGGCAGCACCCACGCGCGCAACGCGGTGGAAGGGGCTTGCCACCGTGCAGCGTCTGAGGCGTGTGCGGTGGCGGCTTGGTCAATTTGGGTCCAACTCCAAGCTAGCAACGCCAACGCAGCCAAACGCAGGTAGTCGCCCGCGATCCAACTTAAAGCGATGGCACCTTCTGACTGGCCGTTGACCTTCACCGCCTCTGCGGTGATGGCCCGCAACTGCGCAAACAAATCGAGCACTTGGGCTTCGTGCGGTTGGGCAGCCGACAGGGGCTGGGCCAATTCGTCCAGCAACGCGTTCAGGGCGCTGCCGCCGTCGCTCAAGACTTTACGCATCAGCAAGTCAATGGCTTGAATTTCGTTGGTGCCCTCGTAAATCATGGCGATGCGGGCGTCGCGCACGTTTTGCTCAATGCCCCATTCGCTGACATAGCCGTGGCCGCCAAAGACTTGCAAGCAGTCGCTCGCGCCATGAAAGCCTTGGTCTGTACAGGCCGATTTCAAGATGGGTGTGATCAAGGCGCACCAGCGCTGTGCTGATTCACGCTGCGCGGCGTCCGGGTGATGTTTGGCTTGGTCCAACGCCAAGCCTGTTTTGTAGGCCAGCACGCGCGAGCCATCGACCCAGGCGCGTTGTGTATCCAAAATGCGGCGCATGGCGGGGTGTTCGATGATCAAGTCAGCCGCAGCTGTGCCTTTGACACCCGCTGGTTTGGGCGCACGCATCTGGCGGCGCTCGTGGGCGTAGGCGTCGGCTTTTTGCCACGCGGCGTCGAGCAAACCCACGCCTTGCAGGGCAACGTGCAAGCGGGCCGCATTCATCATCACGAACATGGCGTTGAGGCCGCGCCCGACCTCGCCGATCAGCCAGCCTTGGGCTTCGTCAAAGCGCATCACGCAAGTGGGGCTGCCATGGATGCCCATCTTTTCTTCGATGCGCTCGCAATGCACCGCACTGCGCGTGCCGTCGGCGTAAAACTTGGGCACCAAAAACAGCGACAAGCCTTTGGGGCCAGCGGGTGCGTCGGGCAGGCGGGCCAACACCAAATGCACGATGTTGTCGGTCAAGTCGTGCTCGCCGCCCGAGATGAAAATTTTGGTGCCGCGGATGGCAAAGCTGCCGTCTGCTTGTGGCGTGGCGCGCGTGTTGGCCAGGCCTAAATCGCTGCCCGCGTGGGGCTCGGTCAAACACATGGTGGCCAGCCATTCGCCGGTGCCCACCTTCGTCAAATATTGCGCTTTAAGCTCAGCGCTGGCATGGTGCTTGATGCATTCATAGGCACCGTGCAGCAAGCCAGGGGCCATGCTCCAACCTTGGTTGGCGGCGGACAGCCATTCGTACAACACGCTTTCCAGCACGGCAGGCAAGGCTTGGCCGCCGTCTTCGGTGGCGGTGCTCAGCGAGGCCCAGCCGGACTGCCAAAACGCTTGGTACGCCGCTTTGAAACCGGGTGGCATGGTGACCACCCCGTCTTGAATATGTGCGCCGACTTCATCGCCGACGCGGTTGAGGGGGGCGATTTGCTCGCCCACAAATTTGCCGGCTTCTTCCAGCACCTGGTTCATAAGGTCGGCATCGACCTCGGCGAACGCAGGCATTTCTGCGATGCGTTGCGGCACATGAAGCACCTTCTCCAAGATGAATTGGATGTCTTCAAGACGGGGTTGGTAAGTCATGTGCTCAGCTCCGCAGGGTCGATCAGGATTCAGCCGTGAAGCCGATGCGTTTGACGATGGGGCCCCACACGTCGTACTGCTTCTTCATGTCGCGCGCCATGTCTTCGGCCGAGCCGCCTACGGGCACCATGCCAGACAAGGCCAAGCTGTCGATGACCACTTTGTCCTTCAGGGCCACGTTGATGGCAGCGTTGGCCGCTGCGATCACGTTGGCGGGAGTTTTGGCGGGAGCGTAGAAGCCGAACCATTCTTCGACGACCAAGTCCGTGAAGCCTTGTTCTGCGAAGGTCGCCACTTCAGGCACAAACGGTGAGCGTGTGCGGCCCGACGTGGCGATGATGCGCAGCTTGCCCGCTTTGTGGTTGGCGATGAAGTCGCCGTGGGGCGTGATCATGGAGGCCAATTGACCGCCAATCACGTCGGCAATGCCGGGCACCGAGCCACGGTAAGGGATGTGTTTGAGGTCGACGTTGTTGTTCAAGCCGAGCAACGCACCCAAGAAGTGAGGGGTCGAACCGGCAGCGGGTGAGCCGTAGCTGGCGTCGTTGGGGTTGGCTTTGGCCCAAGCCAAGTAGTCTTTCACGTTTTTCACGCTGGCGGGCACCATGGGGCCCACGGCCAAACCGTGTGACAACATGGAGCCCATGGCCACAGGCACGAGGTCTTTGAAGGGGTCGTAGCTCAGCTTGCTGTAGATGTGCGGGTAAATCGCCATCATGGAGTAGGGCGTCAACAACAGCACGGAGCCGTCGGCAGGGGCGGCTTTCACCGTTTCCACGGCGATGCGGCCGGCAGCACCGGTTTTGTTTTCAACCACGGCACCGTTCTTGGTGTAGCTGCTGTTGCCCAGTTTGTCGCCAATTCGGCGGCTGGTCACGTCGGCGCTGCCACCGGCGGGGAAGCCGTTGACGATTTTGACCAGTTCAAGCGGCAAGGCACCGCTTTGCGCAAAGGCGCTGAACGGTGCGAGGGCACCCAGTGCCACAGGGGCGAGGGCGGTTTGGATGAATTGACGGCGATTGCTCATGGTTTGTCTCCTGTTAAAAATCGTGGAATGAAACGGTTGAAAAAATCAGTGGCACGCAAAGTTCGAGGCTTCTTCGAGAGAGCCCGAGCCTTTGTAGCGCGCGGTGGTGGGGTAAGCGCACAACGGGCGTGAGCGCTTGGCGGCCCATGACTTGGGCAGTTCGGAGTTGCCGGCCGCTTCGTTGCGGACTTGGGCGATGGTGGCTTGTGGCGCAATACCTTGTTCCACCCATTGGACCAAGGGCGTCAGCAAATCAAATTGGTCAGTGGCTGCACCACCGCTGCAGTGGAGCATGCCTGGCACGGGGAAGTAGCGTGCAAAGTCAGCCGCTTTGCCGTCTTGTGTCTGGTTGACGCGCAACCACCACTGACGCGAGTCGTCGGCCGAGAAAATCGGGTCGCTCACGCCGTGGTAGATCATCATCTTCGCGCCGCGCTCACGCAGCGGCGTGAGGTTAGAGGGGTTGTTGTGACCGGGGGGCGTCATCAAACTCATACCCGATTCGGTGTAGGTGGCGTTGGTCGCGTTGAACAGCGCTGGGCGTGCGTTGATGTCGATCTTCAACGGGTCCACGCGATCAGGCGGGCTGCTGAAAACTGCGCCCACGGCCAGCGGGTCGAGCGCCAACGCATTGACAAATTTCCACATCGCCCAATTCCCACCTGCGACGCCTGTGTCGTAGGGGAAGCTGGCGTAAATGGGCTGACCGTCAGCGGTGGTGCCGCCCGCAAACACACGGGCCACCACTTGTTTTTGTTCGGCCGTCAAGCAACTGCCGTCGCGAGTGGCGGTGCAGGTTTTGACGTCACGTTGCAAATCAAAGCTGCTTTGGCAGGCTTGGGTGTTTTGCACCAAACCGTCATGCGCGCCGTCGAGGGCATCACACACGTCCAAGATGCGGCGGCCCACCATTTGACGTTCGGTCGCCGTGAAGGCGCTCTCTAAATCGACCAAGCTGCCATTCGGGTTCATGGGGTGTTTGACGGTGGCGCCTGGCGTGGCCAGGGTTTGCCATTGCTGTGCGCCCCAGAGTTGGGCCAAGGCGGCATTGGGCAAGCGGTAACCAGGGGCACCGGCCAAGTAGCCGTCGTACTGGTCGCCCAAACGAGAGGCTGCCACCAAAGTGTGGCGTCCACCGTTGGAGCAACCGCCGATGTAGGAACGGTCGGGCGCTTTGCCATAGGCGGTTTGAATCAACGCTTTGGCCATGGGCGTGAGGCTGGCGACGGCTTGGTAGCCGTAGTCGAGTCGAGCTTGGGGTTCCATGCCAAAGTAGGGTGTTTGGGGGCCCGTGTGACCAGCGTCCGAGCTGATCACGGCAAATCCTTGCATCAGCGCGCCCGTGATGGGCCCGCCGCCCAATGCACCCAAAGCGGGTTGCACCGAGCCGTCGAGCCCGCCGTTGCCTTGGTAATAAAAACGACCATTCCACTGTTGAGGCAAACGCATTTCAAAGCCAATGGCGTAGTCGCGGCCATCGCTGCCTTTGCGCTTGTTCATTTGGCCAGCTACGCGGCAGTGTTCGGGCAGGGGTTGGTTGCCTTGCTTCATCACACCGGCTGCCACGCGAGCGCTGCTGTCGATCTGAGTGCGCGCGAAGTTGAATTGCTGCGGCAAAGCGTCGCAGTTTTGCAAGCTGGCGCCGACCGCGGGCGTGAGCTGTTGCATGGGGCTAGCGGCTTGCCAAGGCAGGCCACTACAGCCCGCGATCAGCGTGGCACTCAAGGTGCAGGCCAAGGTGATGTGGCTGGCGCGAGGCACTGAGATCGGTGTCATGTGATGTCGTGTTCGCTTTAGCGTGGGGCCATGCGCAACGCACCATCCAAGCGAATGACTTCGCCGTTCAGGTGGTTGTTGGTGACGATGTGGCAGGCCAGTTCGGCAAACTCTTCGGGCTTGCCCAAACGCGATGGGAATGGAATGGATGCGGCCAAAGACTGCTGCACGGGCTCAGGCAGGGTTCGCATCAAGGGCGTGGCAAACAAGCCGGGTGCCACGGTGCACACGCGAATGCCGTGTTGTGCCAAGTCACGCGCCATGGGCAGCGTCATGCCGACCAAGCCGCCTTTGGAGGCGCTGTAAGCCTGTTGCCCCACTTGGCCATCAAAGGCGGCGACCGAGGCGGTGAACATCATCACGCCGCGCGCGCCGTCTTCACCGGGGGCGAGTTTGGCGCATTCGGCGGCAAACAAGCGGCTGATGTTGTAGGACCCAATCAAGTTGACGTTGACCACGCGGGCGAAGTCTTCCAAGGGAGCGGCATTGCCGTCTTTGCCGACCACGCGCTTGGCGGTGCCGATGCCGGCAATGTTCATCAAAATGCGAGCGGGGCCCAAGGCGGCTTGGGCTGCATCTAAGGCGGCTTGCACGCTGTCGGTGTTGGTGATGTCGCACGCGCAGGCCACGGCTGTGCCCGCGCCATGTTGCGCGTTGAGGCTGTCGGCCACGGTTTGGGCCAAGGCAGCGTTCACGTCGAGCACGGCCACTTTGGCACCTAAACGTGCCAGTTCGCGTGCGGTGGCTTCACCGAGGCCTGAAGCAGCGCCGGTGACGAGGGCGGTTTGTCCTTGAATTTGCATGGGGGTGTCCTAAAAGTGGTGAGTTCAAAGCGGCGAGTTCAATGAGGCAGCAAGGTGTGGGGCGCAACGCCGTCGTGCAGGGCTTGCACCAGCGCATCGCGGTGTTTGAGCACGGCGCGTTGGTTGATGGAGCCTTTGTCGGTGACTTCGCCTTTGTCAATCGATGGCGGCTCGCTCAGCAACACGGCGCGCGCAATGCGCGAGGCGCTGCCCGTGGCCGTCTCGCTCAAATGGTTGAGCACGGCTTGAAAATGCGCCACCACGGGGGCGCTGGCCAACACCTCGGCCAGCGAGGCCTCGGGGCCTAAGCCGCTCAAGCCACGCACGGCAGCGGTGGGGAAAATCATCGCGCCCACTTCTTTGCGGTTCAAGCCGGTGATGACCGCGTCTTGGATATAGGGCGCACCTGCCGCAATGATCTTGCCGCGCAAGGGACCCACGCTCACAAACGTGCCGGTGGCGAGTTTGAAGTCTTCGGCAATGCGGCCGTCAAACTTCAGGCCTTGGTGCACATCGGTTTCGTCAATCCATTTCACGGCGTCGCCGGTGCAGAAGAAGCCTTCTTCGTCAAACGCTTCTTGGGTTTCTTCGGGGGCGCGCCAGTAGCCGGGGGTGATGTTGGGGCCTTTGTAGCGCACCTCCACCTTGTCGCTGTTGGGCACAAGTTTGAGCTCCATGCCAGGGGTAGGCACGCCCAAGTCGCCCGCTTTCACGTTGGGGCTGGTGACGAAGATGGCAAAGGGGCCCGACTCGGTCATGCCAAGGCCCGTGCTCATCACGATGCGTTCGCCGACTTCGCGTTCTTGGCTCTCGAACAGGCTGTCCCAAATGGGTTGCGCCAAAGCCGCACCGGCGTAGAAGAACATGCGCACGCGTTTGAGCAAGCTGGCGCGCAAGGCGTCGTCGGTCTTCATGGCGTGGGCAATGGCTTCAAAGCCCGTGGGCACGTTGAAGTACACGGTGGGCGAGATTTCGCGCAAGTTACGCAAGGTCTCGGCCATCATGGCGGGCGTGGGTTTGCCGTCGTCGATGTAGAGCGTGCCGCCGTTGTAAATGGTCAAGCCAAAGTTGTGGTTGCCACCAAAGGTGTGGTTCCAAGGCAGCCAGTCCACCAGCACGGGCGGGGCGTCGGCCAGCACGGGCATGGATTGCGCCATTTGTTGCTGGTTGGCGCACCACATGCGTTGCGTGTTGATGACGGCCTTGGGCATTTTGGTGGAGCCCGAGGTGAACAAAAACTTGGCGATGGTGTCGGGGCCTGTGGCTTCCATGGCCGCGTCCACGGCGGGTGTGGCTTCGGTGGCGGCTAAGTCGTCAAACATCGTCACGGCGCGGCCGTCAAGCTGGCCTTCGTGCAACACCACTTCCACGTCTGAACCGACCGTCGCTTGAATGGCTTTGCCATACCGCGCGGCGTCTGAGGCGAACACCAAGCCCGGTGTGAGCGTGGTCAAGATGTGGCGCAGCTTGTCGTAGTCTTGGCTGATGGTCGAATAGGCCGGCGATGCGGGGCAGAAAGGCACGCCCGCGTAAATACAGCCCAGCGCCAACAGCGCGTGTTCCAAGCTGTTTTCAGACAGGATGACCACGGGGCGCTCGGCGTTCAAACCACGGTTGAGCAAGCCTTGGCCAATACGACGTGCGGCCTGTAGTGCCTCGGCGTAGCTGACGTGACGCCAGTCACCGGTGCTGCCATCGGCTTGTTTTTGACGGCGTGCAAACAAAGTGCGGGTGGGGGCCTCTTGGCTCCAATGCACCAAACGGTCGGTCAAACGGTGTGCGTAAGGCGCGATCTCTTGGTCAGCCGCCATGTAACGGATGCCTTGTTCGCCCTCCCGCATCGTGACGCGGGTGACCCCAAAGGTCATGTCGCGGAATTTGGGGGCGCTCATGCTTGCTGCACCTTGGCTGCACGACCCTCCAAGAAGTCACGCACGCGTTGTTTGGCTTCGGGCGCCGATTGGGCGATGGCCGAAATCATGGATTCGGTGATGAAGCCTTGGTCCGCAGGCTGCTCGGCAATGCGTGGCAGCACGTTCATCAGGGCATAGTTCGTGAGCGGGGCGTTTTCGCCAATGCGCTTGGCCAGCTCCATGGCTTTGGCGAACGCCGTGCCTTTGGGCTCCAAGTATTGGGCCAAACCCACGCGCTCGCCGTCTGCGGCGTTGTAGACACGGCCGGTCAACATCATGTCGGTCATGCGGGCCACGCCGATCAAGCGGGGGATGCGCACCGAGCCGCCGCCGCCCACAAAAATACCGCGTGTGCCCTCAGGCAGCGCGTAAAACGTGCTCTCGTCCGCCACACGAATGTGGCAGGCGCTGGCCAACTCCAAACCGCCACCCACCACCGCGCCGTGCAAGGCCGCCACTACAGGCACGGGGCCGTATTGCACACGCTCTAAGGCGTGGTGCCACGAACGCGAGTGGTGCATGCCTTGGCCGGCGTCGCGCTCTTGCAAGTCGCTGAGGTCGAGGCCTGCGCAGAAGTGGTCTCCGTCACCGGCAATCACGGCAGCTTTGGCCGTCGCGGGCAGGTTCTCGAAGATGTGACGCAGCGAGGCGATCAACTTGTCGTTCAACGCGTTGCGCTTGGTGGGGCGTGTCAAGCGCACCACGGCAACGGTATCTTGCATTTCAAAGTGGATGTCTGGGTTGGAGTTCATGGTGGGGCCTGTGTGTCGCGTTCGGGTTTGTGTCAGCTTGCTTTTGTTTTGTGGTTGAATTATGGTTATGGAAGATAACTAAATAATCCGGACTTACCCTAGTCCAGACTGTTTGAACCTTCGTCCCTCAACCCACCCTTAGCATCCACCCCCAAGGAGACAAGCCCATGGATTACAAAAACCTCATTGCCATCGACATTCACACCCACGCCGAGGTGAGTTGCCGCAACCCGTTTGACAGCTACGGCGAAGAGTACGACCGCGCCGCTGACAAGTTCTTTGGCTCCAGCCTGCGCCCCACCATCGACGAAACGGTGGCGTATTACCGCGAAAAGAAAATCGGTTTGGTCATGTTCACCGTCGACAGTGAATCGCAACTGGGACGCCGTCGCATCCCCAACGAAGAGATCGCCGACGCTGCCAAAAAGAACAGCGACATGATGATTGCCTTTGGCAGCATCGACCCGCACAAGGGCAAGATGGGTGCGCGCGAAGCCGAGCGTTTGATCACAGAAGACGGCATCAAAGGGTTCAAATTTCACCCCACCGTACAGGGCTACCACCCTTACGACAAGATGGCCTGGCCCATCTACGAAGTGATCAACCATTACAAATTACCCGCCATTTTTCACACCGGCCACAGCGGCATTGGCAGCGGCATGCGCTGCGGTGGCGGCTTGCGTTTGGCCTACAGCAACCCCATGCATTTGGACGACGTGGCGATTGACTGGCCCGACATGCAAATCGTCATGGCCCACCCCAGCTTTCCTTGGCAAGACGAGGCCTTGAGTGTGGCCACGCACAAGCCCAACGTGTGGATTGACCTGTCGGGCTGGAGCCCCAAGTACTTTCCGAAACAGTTGGTGCAATACGCCAACACGCTGCTCAAAGACCGCGTGTTGTTTGGCAGTGATTACCCCCTGATCACGCCCGAGCGCTGGATGAAAGACTTTGAAGTCGCCGGTTTCAAACCCGAGGTGATGCCTGGCATCTTGAAAGACAACGCGGTGCGTTTGCTGGGCTTGGACAAAACAGCGGTTTAAATGCTCAACATCCTCACCATCACCGGCCCGATTTATCTGTCGATTGGCATGGGCTTTGTCGCGACACACCGCGGCATGTTCAGCAAGGCAGATGGGCAGGTGATGGGGCGTTTTGTGTTGAACTTTGGCCTGCCCGCCATGTTGTTCAACGCCTTGGCCAACCGCAATTTTTCAGATGTGTTGCATCCTCGGTATTTGGTGGCCTATGGTGTGGGATCGTTGTTGACCTTTGCGTGTGGTTTGGTGTTGTGGCGCAGGTTGCGCCACAAAGGGTTGACCGAAAGCGGCTTGGTGGCCATGGGTTTCAGCTCGTCCAACAGTGGCTACGTGGGCTACCCCATCTTGTTGCAAGTGTTGGGGCCGGCTGCGGGTGTGGCTTTGGCGTTGACGGTGTTGATTGAAAACCTACTGATCATTCCTTTGGCCCTGGCCATTGCCGACAGTGGCGAGTCCGAGCATGCCTCATGGCAACACACCGTCAAAGAGAGTTTGTGGCGCATGTGCAAGCTACCCATGATGTGGGGCATCGTGCTGGGCTTTTGCTTTTCACTGTTCGACCTTGAGTTGTCCCCCGTGTTCGCCAAAACCACCAATATGTTTGCCGCTGCTTGTGCGGCCTTGGCCTTGTTTGTGAACGGCGGCACTCTGGTGGGCATGCGCATGGAAGGCTTGTTGCGCCAAGTGCGTTGGATTGCCTTGGGCAAACTGGTGCTTCACCCCTTGATGGTCGGTTTGATGCTGTGGGTGGTGGGGCCCATGGAGTCGTCGCTGCAGGTGTCGGCTATTTTGTTGGCCGGTATGCCGATGCTGGGCATTTACCCGCTGCTGGCGCAACGCCACGGGCTGGCGGGGTTTTGCGCCTCGGCCTTATTGGTCACCACCGTCGCGTCGTTTTTCACCATCAGCCTCATTTTGTGGGGTATGAGTTTTGTGCCGGGTTGGCATATTTAAGCCGTGCTGGAAATCCAAGAATCCGAAATCGAAGTCACCGCAGTCCGTGCCCAAGGCGCGGGCGGGCAAAACGTGAACAAGGTGTCCAGCGCCATTCACCTGCGCTTCGATATTTGGGCCTCTTCACTGCCTGACGATGTGAAAGAGCGCTTGCTGTGTTTGCGGGACAACCGCATCACGCGTGATGGGGTGGTGGTCATCAAGTCGCAAGAGCATCGCAGCCAAGACATGAACCGCATCGAGGCTTTTGCGCGTTTGCTGGAGTTGGTGCAAAGCGTCGAGCACGCGCCCAAAACCCGCCGAGCCACCAAGCCCACTTACGCCTCCAAGAAGCGGCGCTTAGAGGGCAAGAAGAAGGTGTCCGAGATCAAGTCCAGCCGCAGCAAGGTGCTTTAGGCTCAATCCGCGCTGATGTTGGCCTGCTTGATCAAGGCTTCGTAGCGTGCCAGTTGCGCGCGCAGTGCCGTTGCTAAGTCTTCAGGGCTGGTGCCGCGTGGGGTGAGGCCTAGGCCCATGAGTTGCTCGCGCACGGCGGCATCGCCCAGTGCTTTGCTCACCTCTTGGTGCAGTTGCTTGACGATGGGTTTGGGTGTGTGGGCGGGTGCCATCAAGGCGAACCACGAGTTAAATTCAAAACCGCTCAAGCCCGACTCGCCCACGGTGGGCACATCGGGAAACTGCGCCAAGCGCTTGGGCGTCGTCACCGCAATCAAACGCAACTTGCCTGCTTTCACCAACGAACTGACGGTGGCAATGCCTTGAAACGCCACATCGACTTCTTTGCCTGCCACACCCACTGCCGCTTGGGTGGCGCCTTTGTAGGGCACATGGGTGAGTTGCACGCCCGCTTGCGAGGCAAACAAAGCCATCGCCATGTGTTGTGGGCTGCCGTTGCCGCCCGAGCCGTAGTTGACCTTGCCCGGCGCTTGGCGCGCTGCGGCGATCAAATCGGCCGCTGTTTTGATGGGCGAGTCAACTGGCACGACCAAGCCCCATTCGACGGTGGCGACCAAGGAGATGGGCTCAAAGTCGCGCAGGATGTCCCAAGGCATCTTGCTTTGCAGATTGGGCAGCATGGTCATGATGCTGTCGTTGAAGCCGCCCAGCGTGTAGCCGTCCGGCGCAGATTTGGCCACGCGGTCGGCCCCAATCAAACCCGCCGCTCCAGCTTGGTTTTCGATGGCAATGCCTTGGCCCATGCTGACGGCCATTTTTTGCATCACGATGCGTGCGGCGTTGTCGACGGCGCTGCCTGCAGCCAAGGGCACGATGAGTTTGATGGGCTTGTTGGGGTAGGCCTGTTGTGCCCAAGCAGGGGCAGTGCCCAAACTGGCCAGTGTGGCTAAACCTATCACGCCGTGTTGTAAGGCTTGTCGTCTTTGCATGGTCAAACTCCTGCGTTACTAGCGCGTTATAAAAATGAAGTGGGTGTGTCGCTCAATCGCGGAACGGTCAAGCGGTCAGCCACTTGGTTGAGTTGCTGCGTCAAGGCGGAGGCGATGGGAATGCCGTGCGCCGTGTAGTCTTGGCGTTTGGCTTCGCTTTGCTCGCCGGGCAGCCAAATGCGGTCCACACCGGGCATACGGTCGCTGGCGCGTAACTCGCGCACCAAGGTGTCCACACGCGCTTTGAATTCGCCGATGTCGCCAAACGCTGAGGGGTCGATGACGGCGATGGCTTGGCCGGTGTTGGTTACGCTGGTGTCGTCTTTGTTGAAGTCGATCACGGCTTTGCCCATGGCCGCACCGTTGAGCGTGCCGGCCAGCAAGCCCACGATCAGCGACAGGCCATAGCCCTTGTAGCCGCCGATGGGCATCAAGAAGCCTTCTTCGCTGCGCTTGGGGTCGAGCAGGGGCTGGCCTTGGCGGTCGATCATCCAGCCCTCGGGCATCATTTCGCCGCGCTGTGCTTTGGCTTTGACCTTGCCATAAGCGGCCACGGTGGTGGCCATGTCGAGCACGATGGGCGTTTCGTCTTGGGTCGGAATGGCCACGGCAATTGGGTTGGTCGACAGCAGCATGTCTAGACCGCCCCAAGGCGGCAAGTGGTTGGCGTTACCCACGGCAAAGTACAGGCCAATCATGTCGTGCGCCAAGGGCATGCGTGCGTACAAAGACGCCGGTCCTGCGTGGTTGCTAAATTGGCTGCCCACCCAAGCCATGCCACAGCGACGCGCTTTCTCGATGGCCATGTCGGCGGCGCGTTGCATCACCAAGTGGCCCATGCCGTTGTCGCCGTCGAGCAAGGCGGTGGCGAGGCGTTCTTCTTTGACGCGGATGGTGGGCGTGGTGTTCACACCGCCCGCCAAGATGCGGCGAGCGTATTGCGGAATGCGAATGACGCCGTGCCCATCCGAGCCTTGCAAGTCGGCTTGGGCCATCAGTCGGGCGACGGTGGCGGCGTCCTCGGGGGGCAGTCCCAAGGCCAGCATGGTCTGGCGGATGAAGTGGTTCAGTTGGTCAAAGGTGACGCGGGTGTCAGACATGATGCATGCGTTTCATGAGGGCCAAGACGGCGCAATCGGGGCTGGACAACACAGGTGCAGTGCTGTGCTGTTGGGCGAGGGGTTGGGCGGCGGCCATCGAGAACTGAGCCAGCATCACCACATCGCAGGGCGGCAACTGGGGCGCAGCCGCTGCAATTTTTTGGTGGTGCATGTCAGCGCGGCCTTCTGCCAAATCTTGCATGGCTTCGGGCACAAAACCGGTGGCCAGCTCAATGGTGATGCCGCGTGATTGAGCCAGCGCAAGCAGTTCTTCTGACATGGCGGCTATGGAGGCGGCGAAGGTGGCCAACAAGCCAATGCGCAGCACGCGGCCCGGTTGCGCCATCGCGAGTGCGTCTTCGAACATGGCTTCATTGGGTTTGAGGGTGGGCAAGCCGGTCGCTTGCGCGGCCCGTTCAATGGCGGGCCCAAAGGCGGAGCAGGTGAACAAAATGCCTTGAGCGCCAGCGCGTTGTGTGTACAGCGCCAAATCGACAAAGCGCTGCACCATGGCCTCGGTGAGCTCGCCTGCGCTGGCGCGGTCGCGTGACAGCGTGTCGTCTAGCAGGTGTTGGCAACGGGCGCTGGGCCAGTGTCGGGCGAAGGCTTCGGTGATGGGCGTCATGGCCAAGGCCGTGGCGTGGATGAGGGCAATGCGCGGTGGTGTCATGGTGCGATGCACTGTAATCGCGCGCCACACGCTACCTCCCTGAGGTTTGTCCTAGTGTGTGACTGTCGCCTAGCAGACGCACGAAGCCAAAGTGCGCTCCCCATAATCAATCCAGTGGCCCAGCGAGGCCTTTCACTTCAAGAGGAGACATCATGCAAACTGTGAATTTCGCCAAACGTGCCGCACTGGCCTTGCTGTTGACAATGCCTGCGTGGGCGCAAGCGCAAGCCCCCGCGTGGCCGAGCAAGCCCATCAAGTGGATCATTCCGTACACACCCGGCGGCATCACCGACAACGCCACCCGCATGGTGGTGCAAAAGGTGCAAGAGCAAACGGGCTGGACCATCGTGATCGAGAACAAACCGGGTGCCAATTCGATTCTGGGCGCTGACCTCGCCGCACGTTCAGCGCCTGATGGCCACACGTTTGTAACGGTGATTGGCGCCCATGCCGCCAACGCCACCTTGTACGCAGGCCGTTTGCCCTATGACGTGGTGAAAAGCTTTGCCCCCGTTTCGCTGGTTGGTATTGCCCCGCTGGTGATGACGGTGACCAACAGCTTGCCTGTTAAGGACGTGAAAGAGCTCATTGCCTACTCGAAGGCCAACCCCGGCAAGGTGGCGTTTGGTTCGTCTGGCGTGGGTGCTGCCGCGCATTTGACGCAAGAGTTGTTGAAGCAAGTCTCGGGTGCCGACATGGTGCATGTGCCCTACAAAGGCACCGCACCTGCATTGGCTGATTTGATGGGTGGTAATTTGCAAGTCTTGACCGACACAGCCAGCGCCATGATGCCGCATGTGCGCAGCGGCAAGATCAAACCCTTGGCCGTGTTTTCTAACAAACGCGTGCCGGGTGCGGCCGAGGTGCCCACCATTGCTGAAGCTGGCGGTCCTGCCATCGAGGGCTCGACCTGGGTGCTTTTCTTAGCGCCCAGCGCCACGCCTAAAGACATCGTGAACCGCATGTCTGCCGAAACCGCCAAGGCCATCAACTCGCCAGAGTTGCGTGCCAAATTTGAGGCTTTAGGCATTGAGTCCGTGGGCAGCAGCCCTGAGCAAGCGGGTAAGTTCTTGGACGAAGAAATTGTCAAATGGGCCAAGGTGATCAACGCCGCTGGCGTGAAAGCCGAGTAAGGGTTCAAGCCATGAATTTGTTCAATTTAGAAGGCCAAGTCGCCATCATCACGGGATCGTCACGCGGCATTGGTCGCGCCATTGCCGAGCGCATGGCGGAGCATGGCGCGCGTGTGGTCATTTCGTCACGCAAGGTCGATGCTTGCGCCGAGGTGGTGGCCGCCATCAACGCCAAACATGGCGCGGGTCGTGCGATGGCCGTGGCTGCCAACATCTCGTCCAAAGAAGATTTAGAGCATTTGGTGGCCGAGACCAACCGCCAGTTTGGACGCATTGACGTGCTGGTGTGCAACGCTGCGAGCAACCCGTATTACGGGCCGCAAGCTGGTATTGCTGACGCGCAGTTCCGCAAAATCTTAGACAACAACATCGTGGCCAACCATTGGCTCATCACTATGGTGGCACCGCAGATGACGGCTCAAAAATCGGGTTCCATCATCATCGTGTCATCGATTGGTGGCTTGCGTGGCTCGCCCGTGATTGGCGCGTATTGCATCAGCAAAGCCGCCGACATGCAGCTGGCGCGCAACTTGGCGGTGGAATATGGGCCGCATAACGTGCGCGTGAACTGCATTGCCCCAGGCTTGATCAAAACCGACTTTGCGCGTGCGCTGTGGGAAGACGAGGCCATGCTCACCGAACGTACGCGCACCACACCATTGCGCCGGATTGGCGAGCCTGATGAGATTGCGGGCACTGCTGTGTTTTTAGCCTCTAGAGCGGGCTCTTTCGTCACCGGCCAAAGCATCGTGGTGGATGGCGGGGTGACGATTTAAAGCGGGTTAAAAAAGGGGTGTTAGGCCTTGCGCAAAAAGCAGGCTTTCAGCACGAAGTTGCCTGCGTCCATCTTGCAGTCCACTTCATGGTCGCCGCCGACCAAGCGGATGCTTTTGACCTTCGTGCCCATTTTGAGCGTGGTGGATGAGCCTTTGACCTTGAGATCTTTGATCAACACCACGGCGTCACCTGTTTGCAGCACAGTGCCGTTGGCGTCTTTGACCACCGCCTCGTCGTCTTCTTCAGCAGCGGTTGCCGCTTGGGGCCATTCGTGACCGCAGTCCGCGCAGACGAAGTTGGTGCCGTCTTCGTAGGTGTTTTCTTGGGCACATTGGGGGCAAGCTGGAATTTGAGTCATGACTTAGCCCGCTAAGCCGACGTAGACATGCTGCACGTCGTCGTTGGCATCGATGGCAGCCAAAAAGGTTTCAACCTCTTCTAGATCAGTAGCGCTCAAGGTGGCTGGATCGATGGGGTTTTTGGGCTTGTAGCCCAGCTTGGCAGACAACACGGTGAAGCCGTGTTCGGGCAACGCTTTGCTGACCACATCGAGGTCGGCGGGGTCGGTCAAAAACAGCGTAGTGCCTTCTTCTTCGCCCGCTTCAAAATCTTGTGCACCGGCTTCGATGGCGGCCAGCTCGGCATCTGAATCTGCATTGGCAGGTTCCGCCTCAATCATGCCAAGGTGGTCAAAGTCCCAAGACACCGAGCCCGAGGTGCCCAGCTGGCCTTTGCGAAACAGAACGCGCATTTCGGGAGCGGTACGGTTCACGTTGTCGGTCAAGCACTCGACCATCACGGCCACGCGATGCGGGGCAAAGCCTTCGTAAATGACGTGCTCAAAGTTCACGGTTTCGCCGGTCAGACCCGCGCCTTTTTTGATGGCGCGGTCCAGCGTGTCTTTGGGCATGGAGACTTTGCGCGCTTGTTCCATCACCAAGCGCAGTCGCGCGTTGGCGGCGGGGTCGGCACCACTGCGCGCCGCAATCATGATGTCCTTAGACAGTTTGCCGAAGACTCGGCCTTTTGCATTTGCAGCCAAGTCTTTGTGTTTGGCTTTCCATTGAGCGCCCATGGGTGTGTTCCTTTGCATTGAATTATGTCCGACGCGCGACATCGCAATGTGCCATGCCATGCGATCCTTATTTACATTGATTTTGTTCAACACAAGGAGTGACAGCATGGCTATCTATGAATTACGAACCTACACCGCCATTGTGGGCAAATTGTCGGAGTTGGTTGAGTTGTACAAAACCCAAGGATGGCCCGTTTTAGAAAAGCACCCCAAGAAGTTGGTGGGTTATTTCACGGGTGACATTGGCGCGATCAATCAGTTGATTCACATCTGGAAGTTTGACGACGATGCTGACCGTCGCGCGTTTTGGGCAGGGGTGTACAACGACCCCGAGTTCATGGCCTTTGCCAAGCAAATCCGGCCGCTGATGCTGTCCCAAGAAAACAAACTTATGTTGAACGCGCCTTGGGGCCCACAGCCTTGAAAGTTCTACGTTCGACTTTATAAAAAATCAGGAGACACACATGACAAAACATCTGACCCCTCGCCGTCAATGGCTCGCCGCGCTTCTCGGTGGCTTTTTTGCGTTGGCTGCCGTGCCTCACGCGTTGGCACAAAGTTACCCATCCAAGCCCATCAAAATGATCGTGCCGTTTCCTGCGGGCGGCACCACGGACATCGTGGCGCGCATCGTGGCGCAGCGTATGACCGAGTCCATGGGCCAGCCCGTGGTGGTGGATAACCGGGGTGGGGCAGGGGGCGCCATTGGTGCTGACTTGGTGGCCAAGGCCGCGCCCGATGGTTACACCATCATGATGCACAACCTCACCTTTCCCCTCGCCACTGTGGCGCAGACTTTGGCCAATCGCTCGCCTTTCAACGTGGACACCGACTTTGCAGGTGTGTCCATTGCGGTGTATGTGCCCTTCATGCTGACAGCTAATCCCAGCGTGCCCGTCAAAGATTTGCGTGAATTGGCCAATTTGCTGCGCACCAACAAGAGCCTGCAATACAACTATGGCTCTACAGGCCCTGGCTCTGCCGTGCATGTGTTGGGCGAAGCCTTCAAGAAAGAAGCCAAGGTGGAGATGGAGCATGTGCCCTTCAAAGGCGCCGCGCCGCTGAAGCAAGAGTTGTTGTCGGGTCGCATTCAAGTGGGGGGCGACCAGTTGTCGTCGTCACTGGCCGAGATCAAATCTGGCACCTTGCGTGCCATTGCCACCACCGCCTCCAAGCGTGTGGCCGGCTTGCCGGATGTCCCCACAGTGCGAGAACTGGGTTATCCAAACTTGGAGCTCGAAGGTTGGAATGGTGTGTTTGCCCCCGCAAAAACACCCAAAGACATCATTGAGCGTTTGCACAAAGAAGTGGTGGCTGCTGTGCGGCACCCCGATGTGGTGAAGCGTTTGGCCGACATGGCAGCAGAGCCCGTGGGCTCAACACCCGCTGAGCAAGATGCGATGCTGCGCCGTCAGATGGACCAATTTCGCGGCATCATTCGCGACATGAAATTAGATTGAAAGCCTGTATGAAAATTGGTATCGCTGGAACGGGAAAGATGGGCACCGCGATTGCGGGGCGCTTGTTGTCGCTAGGTCATGAGGTGGCGGTGTGGAACCGCACCGAAGCCCGTGCAGAGGGCGCGCGCAAATTAGGTGCAAGCTGGGCTGTTACGCCGCAAGCCTTGGTGGCGTGCTCGGAGGTGGTCATTGGTTTGCTGACCGACGAACAGGCCTTGGACGAGGTGTATTTGTCTGCCCATGGTTTGTTGTCCGGCGCCACGCAGGGCAAGGTGTTCTTAGAGATGAGCACCGTGTCGCCCTTGAAGCAGCAAGAAATGGCCAAGCGAGTGGAGGCCGTTGGGGGCATCTACATCGAGTCGCCGGTCGGGGGCAGCATTGGTCCCGCCAAAGAGGGCAAGCTGATGGCCTTTGTGGGCGGCGATGCCGCCGAGGTGCAAAAGATCAAACCCTTGCTAGACCAAATGTGCCGCCGCGTGGAGCATGTGGGCGCGCATGGGTCGGGGTCGATGATGAAGCTGGCCATCAATTTGCCGCTGATGGTGTACTGGCAAACCCTGGCCGAGGCTTTGTCCTTGATTCAGCCGCTGGGTTTAGAGCCGAAGCGCGTGATCGATATTTTTTCAGACTCCTCGGGTGGCCCGAACGTGCTGAAAAACCGTGGCCCCTTGATCGCGCAAACCATGATCGATGGTCGCTCAGGCACCGTCAATGTGCCCATTGACACGGTGGTCAAAGACATTCGCTCGATGCTGGCGCATGCCCAGAAATTAGGGGTGTCGTTGCCCTTGACGTCCCAAGCCTTGGACGTTTTTTCATGCGCTGAGCAGATGGGTCTCGGTCCGGCAGACTCGTCGGAACATCTGGTGTGGTGGCAGGAGCACAACAGCTCCGTTTAAACCACCATGGGGTTCATGCCCCCATCCATGGTCAAGCTGATGCCCGTGATGTAACTGGCCCGTGGCGAGGCCAAGAAGACCACGGCGTTGGCAATTTCGACGGGGTCAGCCATGCGCCCAAGGGGAATGCGTGCGCTGGCGCGTTCTAGGGCTTGGTCTTCGGAGATGCCGTTGGCGCGTGCGTCTGCCGCGAAGCCCTCTTTGAGCCGATCGGTGACCGTCAAGCCGGGGTTGACGGCGTTCACACGGATATTCTTGCCTGCATAGGCGTTGGCCATGCCCGCAGTGGCCAGCATCAACGCGGCATTGGCCGCACCGCCTGGCATGTGGATGGCGCTGGGCACTTTGCCACCCGCACCAATCACGTTGACCACCGCACCTTCGCCGCGCTCACCCATGCGCTGGATGGTTGGGTTGATCATGTGGATGTATGAAAAATACTTGGCTTGCATGGCGTCGTGCCAGTCTTGCGGCGTGAGCTCGGCAGCGGGGGTTCGCTTGGCCGCACCCGCTGAATTGACCAACACATCGACGGGGCCCAGCGTCGCTTCAGCTTCATCAAGCACCCAAGTGCCCGACTCGGCCAAACGCAAATCAGCAGCGATGGTGTGCACATGCGCTGACGCATGGCGGGCTATCAAGTAGGCTTTGCCATTTTGCAAATTGGTCAAGTCACGCGAGACCAAGGTGACGCGCGCGCCTTCTTGCAAAAAAACGTCCGCGCAGGCCAGGCCAATGCCTTTGCTGCCGCCGGTGATGAGGATGTGTTTGTGGGCAAGTTGCAGGTCCATGCGAGGCCTCGTTTAAGAAAGATCAATGACGACTTGACCAATGGTTTGTCCGGCTTCAACGCACTCATGCGCTTGCACTGTTTGGGCCAAGCTGAAGCGCTGGCCAATGGAGTGGCGCAGTTGTTGGCGCTCCAGCAACTCCGTCAAACGTGCAACGCAGCGTTCGCGGTCTTTCGGCAGCAAGTCGTAGACCAAGAAGAATTTCAGGTTGATCGAGCCCCACAGCAAAGGCCGGAAGGTGACAGGAACAACACCAGCGTTGTTGGAGCCGTAGCACACCACCGTACCGTGCGCTTTCAAGACGCCTTGCGCGATGTAGTCGGTGGTGGTGGAGAAGTCCATATCGATGATGCAGTCCACACCTCGGCCTTGGGTGATGGCTTGAATACGCTGAGGCACCGACTCGGTTTTGTAAAAAATAATGTCACGCACGCCAGCTTCTTTGGCGTGCAGGGCTTTGGCTTGCGAGCCCACGGTGCCGATGACATGTGCACCGGCGAGCGTGGCCATTTGCGCGATGTAGTGCCCCACGGCCGAGGAGGCCCCAGTGACCAACACGGTTTTACCGGTCAAGTCACCCGCCAGATCGCCCGCTAACAAGACGGCCTGCATCGCGGTCAGTCCGGGAATGCCCATGCAAGCACCTGCTGCGTCGTCGATGTGATCGGGCAGACGCACAGCTTGCGCTTCCGGCAGGGTGATGAACTCACAGGTCGTGCCCCAAGGGCGTTGCCATTGGCCATTCCACACCCAAACGCGCTCGCCTAGGCGGGCTGACGACACGCCGTCGCCTATGGCATCAATCACGCCTGCACCATCGCTGTTCGGAATGATTTCAGGGTCTTGCACTGGCCGCGCTTTACGAGATTTCACATCGGACGGATTGACGCCTGAGGTGTGCAGCTTGACCCGAACTTCCCCTGCTTTTGGCTCGGGCGTGGGCAGTTCGCCGAAGACCAAAACGTCACGCGCTTCGCCGTTTTGGCTGTACCAGACGGCCTTCATGGCATCGCCCAGGTTTGGGTCATTGAGGGTCGCGTCATCAGCGATTGAGCGCACTTGGCCACGGTGGGGTAGTTCTCACGCCACGCCAAGTCTGGGTAGCGCAAATCCAAATACCAAAGTGCGCAGCCAATGGTCAGCAAGCCCAAATGAAAGGGGCGCTCAAACACTTCGGGGTGCTGCTCTAAGTAAGCCAGCGAGGTGCGAATGGCGTCCAGCTTGCCTGCCACCCACTCGGGCCAGCGCAGGGCTTCGGGCCGGACCGCGGTTTCGTAGCGGGCCAACAAAGCGGCATCCAAGATCCCATCACCCAAAGCCTGCAGGGTTTGCGCTTCCCAACGTTCGGGGCCGTTGGCGGGCAACAAGCTGCCATGGCCGATGGCGTTGAGGTATTCGCAAATCACCCGGCTGTCGTACAGCGCTTGGCCGTCGTCAGTCAGCAGGGTGGGCACTTTGCCCAGCGGGTTGTTGGCGACGATGGTGGCATCGCGGTTGATGGGGTGCGCACTGGCGGGCAAGAACGCAATTTGGTCGGCCAAGTTGAGCTCAAACGCGGTGACCATGCATTTGCGGACGTAAGGGGAGGTGGGGGAGAAGTAAAGTTTCATGATGTGTGAAGTATGGATGGACGTGGGGCGCTGAGCTGTCACCAGTTCGACGCTTTGGCGTGAATGACTGTCAATTTAGTTTTCTTTCCAAGACACCAGGTAGACGCCTAAGCCCGTCGCTATGCCGTAGGCCAGCATGGCCAAGCCAATGAGGGCAAACATGTCTTCCACCGGTGCACCTTGCGTCACCAGCATGAGCCCGCCCGCGGTGACCATCACCAATCGCAGCGTGCCTGCCAGCACAGGTCCCATGAGCTTGCCCGCGCCTTGCGAAGCGAAGTAAAGGCACAAGCCAAAGCCAAAAAAACCGTAGCACGGGCCAGCCCAAGAGAAATAGCTGTTGGCATTGGCTAAAACAGCGACGTTGGTGGTGAAGAGGCTCGACCAAGCGTTTGGAAAGACAGCCACGATGGCACCGATGACCCCCACGATCACGGCTGAAAGCCCTGAGCCCGTCCACGCCACCTGCCGTGCGCGTGTGACTTGCCCCGCGCCTAAGGCCATGCCCACCATGGGCACACACGCCACGCCAATGGCAAACGTGATGGGGATCAACAAAAACTCCAAGCGCGTGCCAATGCCGTAACCTGCCAATGCCTCTGCGCCAAAGCCAGAAACGATTTTGGTGAGAATCAAAATGGTCAGCACGGTTTGCAAGGACGAGATGCTGGCCACTGCCCCGACTTTGAGGATGTCCTTGAAAAAGAGCCCATTCAGCTCACTTGAGAATTGCAAGCGCACCCGACTTTGGTCTGAGCGCAGATAGCGGTACAAAGACAACGCCCCCAAGCTGAACGCGATCACTTGACCCGCCGCAACCCCGCCAATGCCCAGCCTAGGAATGGGACCCCATCCCAATCCCAAGGCACCGCCCAAAATGACTTGCCCAGCGGCTACCCACATCAAGGTGACCGAAGGCGTTTTCATATTGCCTGAGCCACGAATGGCAGAGGCAAAGGCGTTGGTGAGCCAAATGCTGAGTGCCCCCGTGAAGGCCACATTGGCATAAATCACCGCCTGATCGAGGGCTTGGTCGGTGCCACCCACCAGCGCAAAAATGTCACGACCCCAGATCAAAAACAAAGCACTGAAAAACAGGCCCAGCGCCAAGCTGATAAGCGTGGCGTGCCACACCAAGGCGTTGGCTTTGTGGTCATCGCCAGCGCCAATGGCGCGGCTGATGGCTGACGAAATGCCACCGCCCATTGACCCTGCAGACAACATCTGTTGCAGCATGATCATGGGAAACACCAAGGCAATCCCTGCCAAGGGAAAGGTGCCCAGTTGCCCGATGTAGGCAGTTTCGGCGATGGTGACCAAGGCCGTCCCCACCATAGCGATCATGTTAGGGAGGCTGAGTCTCCAAATGGTGGCAAAGATCGGGGCGTTAAGCAGCGGGTTTTGCGTGGTCATGCCAGTTTGGGTGTTCGCAATTTTTGGAACAACCACGTGCCTACGGGCCACAACAAAATGATGAAGGTGCTCGCTGCCAACCACATGGCGATGGGGCGTGTGAAGAACACCAACGGGTCACCATCGGACTTGATCATGGAGGTGACAAAGTTTTCTTCCATCATCGTGCCCAATACGACGCCCAAAATTGCCGGTGCAACAGGGAAACCGTTTTCCTCCAGAAAGAAAGACACCAAGCCAAAGAACAAAATCAAAGTGACGCCCCAGACCGAGTTGTTGATGGAGAAAGAACCCACGATACAGAATAACAAAATGATGGGCATCAAGATGTTGCGCGGTACTTTCAAGATCTTGGTGGCGATTCGAACCGTCAGCCAACCCAGGGGCACCATGATGATGTTGGCCAAAATGAAGACCAAGAAAATGGCGTAAATGTTTTCGGGGTTGTTCACAAAAATCATTGGGCCTGGGTTCATATTTTTCAAATACAAAACGCCAATCGCAATCGCTGTGATGGAGTCACCAGGAATGCCAAATACGATGGCGGGAATCCAAGCGCCTGCCAGCGATGAGTTGTTGGCGGCACCAGACTCCACAATGCCTTCAATGTGACCTGTGCCAAATTTTTCAGGCTCTTTGGAGAATTTTTTGCTCATGGCATAACTGAGCCAAGACGCCATGTCGGCCCCAGAACCGGGTTGAATACCGATGACTGTGCCCAACGCACTGCCACGTACCAAGGGCCAGCGGTATTTCTTCAACAAGCCCCACATGCCCGCAAAAATATTGCCAATCTTTTCAGTCGCGATGACCGGTGTTGGATCGGTGTTGGTGATGTAGCGCAGCAGCTCCGAGACGGCAAACATGCCCACCATCATGGGAATGAGTTCAACCCCGCTCATGAGCTCGTTCATGCCAAATGTGAAGCGAGGCAGAGCCGCAGGGTTCTCTAAACCAATACAAGCAATCAGCAAGCCCAGTAGCAAAGACACGCAGGCCTTCAAGACGCTGGTGTTGCCAATAAAGACAGCACCGGCGAGGCCCAAAACCACCAGCCAAAAGTACTCGAAGGAGGAGAACTTCAAGGCAATTTCCGCCAAACCCGGCGAGAACATCACCATAACCAAAGTGCCAAACAAACCACCAATGGCCGAGAACACCAAGCCCGCGCCCAAAGCAACCTCAGCTTGACCTTTGAGGGTCATTTGATACGCTTCATCTGTGTAGGCGGCTGATGCTGGCGTGCCAGGTATGCGGAGCAAGGCACCCGGAATATCCCCCGAAAAAATGGCCATGGCGGTGGCGGTCACGATGGCCGCGATGGCGGGAACGGGTGGCATGAAAAAGGTGATGGGCACCAACAAGGCTGTGGCCATGGTGGCGCTCAAGCCCGGAATACACCCGACAAAAAGGCCAAACATGGCCGAGCACAAAATCACCAGCAACACGTAGGGGTCAAACACCAGCCAAAAGGCTTGAAGCAAAACAGCAGTCGTCATGGGGTGTCCTTGATTACCATTGGAAAGGGGTTAAGAGGCCCCATGGCAAAGGAACACGAAGTCCTTTGTAAAAGATGGTGTGAATGATCAAGGCCACCGTGGCTGCGATGGGCAAGATCAATTTGGCGCGAACTTCTAACGCCCAAAACATCAACGACACGATGGCGGTTGCACAGATCAAAAATCCCAAGCGGTCCGAAAAGTAGATGTAGAAAAGCAGGCAGCCAATGGTGATCACAAAGTTTCGCAAATGAAACCATGATTTCACCCAGCCTCCCACCTCAATCCACGCCTGGTGCTGTTTGGCTTTCAAGCCCTTGATGATCAAGAGCACCGCACAGACCGCAAGCAGCGTCGCCAGCAACCCAGGAAAGGCCCCAGGGCCAATGTTTTGTCCTGGAATGACGGGGTACTGTTGAACCGTTTGCAAGATGGCCAGCGCCAGTGCCAACAGCGCTACCCCCATGATCGTGTCGTTGAGTTTCATAAGTGAGTTACTTCGCCAAGCCCAACGACTTCATCACAACGCCCATGTCAGCATCACCTTTGGCCATGAATTGCTCAAAGCCTTTGCTGTCAGCGTAAATCGTGCCAAAGCCGCGTTGTTGCATGAAGCCTTGGAATTCTTGGCCGTCATAAATCTTTTTAAGGGCGGCACCGAGTTTGGCTTGGATGTCTGCAGGGATGCCTTTGGGCGCAGCCAGCCCGCGCCATGCACCAATGGCCCAGTTACTGCCTGCGGCAGATTTCAGAATTGGCACGTTGGGATACAGGGCGGATGGCTGAGCGGCCATCAAGGCCAAAGGTCGCGCTTTGCCTGCATCGATCAGCGCACGTGCTTCAGGCAGTGAGCAGGTCACAAACTCAATACCACCAGCAGCCAAATCGTTCATGGCTGGCGCTGCGCCGTTCGAAGGAACCCAAGGCACGGCTGTGGTGGGGATCTTCATGTCGTTGAGCATGCCCGCCAAGGCCAAGTGCCAAATGCCGCCTTGACCCGTGCCCGATGCTTTGAATTTACCGGGGTTGGCTTTGATGGCAGTGACCAAATCGTTCAGGTTCTTGTAGGGCGAATCCGCGCGCACCGTGACACCTGCGGGATCGATGTTCATCAAGGCCAAGGGGGTGTAATCTGTGGGCGACAGCTGTGTCAAACCCGCCCAATGCATCATGGAAATTTCGACGGTGATCATGCCGATGGTGTAGCCATCTGCGGGCGCTGTGGCGATGGCCGAGTGACCCACCACACCATTGCCACCGGTGCGGTTGACCACGTTCACCGGTTGACCCATTTCTTTTTCGAGCAAGGCAGCCACGATGCGCGCCGTAGCATCCGTGCCACCCCCCGCACCCCAAGGCACGATCAGGGTCAAAGGTCGGCTTGGATAGCTTTGTGCGATGGCTGTGCCGCACAAGGACAGGGCGGCTGCAGCGCAGGCCAATGACTTCATCAGGGTTCGGCGAATCATCATGCGTGTCTCCTTAGATTGTTCAAGTGGTGAAAGGTCGCTGCGCAGCTGGCACAGCACCTGTTTGCATTTAAATCCTCTGCCTGCTTAAACATCGGTAATGCGTGCGACAGCTGCGAATCGGGATTACCCGAGGCCACTATTGACAGTTGAAAAATTACGAACGCTGATCCAAGGCTGCCAATACCTCAGCGCGGCTGGGGCAGCCCAGCCTTCCGCCAAAGCGGGTGCACTTCAAGGAGGCTGCGACGCAGGCAAAGCGAGCTGCGGCCGCGATGCCTTGGCCTTCTAAAACTGCTAGAGCGAATGCGCCATGAAACACATCACCCGCTGACAAGGTGTCCACCACGTCAACTTGCAGCGCAGACACATGCGCGATGTGACCGTTTTCTACCCAGTAATACCCGTCTTCGCCGCAGCTGGCACCCACGTGTTGACTGTGCTGGGCTGCCACGGTCAGTAAAGCTTCTTGGACGTTGTGAAGACCGGTGTAGGCCAACAGACCCGCGTCTGAGAACACCGCGTAATCTGCCAGCGGCATCAAGCGCTGGAGCACAGGTCGCGGCGCGACATCGCCATCCACCATGGTGGACACGCCTTGTTCGCGTGCGGCCCTTAGGGCAGTTTCAGCACCCTCGGGCCATCGAACATCGCAGTGCAACAGATCGACGTTTGACAAGTCTTGCAGTGGCAGCCAACTTGGCGACGTGTCCACCTGTGGGTCATGAAATGGCACCACCAATCGCTGACCCTTTGCATCCACGATCACGCTGGCGTGGGAGGACTGTGTGCCTTTGACGGTGAACAGGCCCTTGGGGTCTATACCTTCGGAGGCGAGCGCGAGTCGCATTGCCTGAGCGTCCGCGTCATCCCCCACACGAGCCCACACCTGCGCTTGACCGCCTAGTTTTTGAAACGCGCAGGCGGCAGAGATGGCCATGCCATCCACCACCGTGCAACGCTGGGTGGCTAAAACTTTGGCAGGTGGAGGTGGGATTTCGGGGACTTGAAAAATCGCCGTGGTGCAGATGGCACCCAGAGCAACCATGCGTTTGGGGTGCTTCATCGTGCGTGATCCTTAAGGTGTTTGAAAACGACTGGCTTGTTGCGCCAAAGCCGTGATGCCCGCCCAGTCGCGGTCGTTCAACAAATCAGTGGGCACCACCCACGATCCGCCTACGGTGCAACAGTTGGGCAAGGCCAAATAATCGGGAATATGGGCTGGACGTATGCCGCCAGTGGGGCAAAACAGCACGTCTGGAAATACTTGACTCATGTCTTTGAGCCAAGCGGCCCCCACAGGGCCTTGTGCTGGGAAGTATTTGAGTTCTTTCAGGCCAAACGCGCGCGCCTGCATGACCTCGCTGGCTGTGGCCACACCCGGTAAAAAGGGCATGTGATGCGCTTGAATGGCTTGCGCGAGTTCGGGTGTGAGGCCCGGCGACACCCCAAATTGGGCACCGGCTTGTTGGGCGCGCACCACGTCTTCAGGCGTCATCAAGGTGCCCATGCCGATGTCTGCCTCGGGCGTGGCTTCGCGCATGGCTTGCACCGCAGCAACCGCTTGTGGTGTTCGCATCACCACCTCAAACACATGGATGCCGCCTTTGACCAAGGCTTGTGCCAAATCCCCCGCCGTGCTGGCGTCATGGAGAGTCAAGATCGGCATCACCGGGGTGCGTGCCAAGATAGCGCGCATGGTGCGTGGCGTTGTGGTCATGAAAACTCCTAAATCTCGGCAGTGATGGCGTTGTAATTGAAGATCCAGTCGTAGCGGCTCCCGATGGCGGTTTGTTGCCACTCGCGTTCAATGAAGGCCACACCCTGTTCGGCATTCGCCAAGATGGGGTTGTGAAAACGCGAGGTGTTGTCGCTGGCGCCACGCACCATGCGGTAAGCACGTTCTTGGCGTGCTGCTTCGTAGCGTTTCAGGGCCGTTGGCAGATCCTGGGCATCTTGACGGATGCAGCGCTGTAAGACGACCGCATCTTCCAAGGTAAAGACGGCGCCTTGCGCCAAAAAGGGCAGGGTGGGGTGACAAGCGTCGCCCATCAAAGTGACTCGTCCTTGCGACCAGTGGTCTAAAAAGGGACGGCCACACAAAGCCCATTTCAAAAACGAGGGGGCATGGCGAATCATGGTTTGGACGTCCTCGTGCCAACCTTCAAAGGCGGTCAAGGCAGCGTCCACAGTCGCAGGGCTAACCCAAGGCGGGCCAGACCAGGTGTTGCCTTCCAACGTGCCCACAAAGTTCATGACCTTGCCGGCATGCAGTGGGTAATGCACCACATGTCCGCCGGGGCCCACCCAGTTGGTGGCCACAGGCCGTGCCAAGTGCTCGGGCAACACCTCCATGGGAATCAAAGCGCGCCAAGACACCATGCCCGTGAAGTCTGGGGGCGCTGCGCCAAACAAGGCGGCGCGTATTTTGGAGTGCAAGCCATCGGCACCAATCAAGGCATCGCCGCTGACCGAGGCTGCACCGTCAAAGTGCAGGGTGACACCCGCCTCGGATTGCTCAAAGCCGTTGCAGCGCGCATTCAAATGAATCGCATCGGGTTTGAGGGCCTGCACCGCGTCTGCTAAGACCTGAAGCAGGTGCGGGCGAAAGACCGTCATGTAGGGGAAACCATATTTGTCAATGGCTGCCTTCCCAAGGTCAAACAAGGGCCAAGTTTGACCTGTGTTCCAGAGCCGAATTTCTTTGCCCTGGGTGGGGCTGGAGAGGGCCTTTAAGGCTTCGAACACGCCCATGTGGTCTAGCACCCGGTTGCCGTTGGGGCTGATTTGGATGCCCGCACCGACTTCCCGCAATTCGCTGGCCTGTTCGTAAACCTCAACATCGATGTTGTTTTGTAGCAAGGTGAGTGCCGTGGCGAGGCCGCCAATGCCGCCTCCGGCAATCAAGATTCTCGGGTGTGTCATGCAGATTCTTTGTAAAAACCAAGTTTTTTGAGTGTTGGTTCGTCGTTGACTTCAAAGAGCAGGGACGTCTCATGTGCCCTGATTTCAAATTCGGTCCACGAAGGAACAGCCAGCACATCGCCGGGCTGCCACGTCACTTGCAGCTCGCCGACGGTGGCGTGCCCTGAGCCTTGGGCCACAGAAAAAATACGGCTGGCAGTGCTGCGGTGTTTTTGGGTACTGGCTTGGGGTTGCAGCTGGATGAAGTTCAACGCTTGCGTCAAAAAGTGGTCCGCGGTGTGGAGGGGCACACGTCTGACGCCTCCTGTTTGTGGTGCCTGGTTAAGTTCAGACTGCACCTGCGCGCTTTGAAACCAGAAGGGGTGACTCAGGGGCTGCTGCTCGACGGGCTGGTGCGCTTGGCCAAATTCTTCAAAGAACATGGGCTCTAGCAAATGCACCAATGGCACATCCAAGATATCAATCCAATACGCATTGCTGTCGCTGTCATTGAAATGGCTGTGCCAGCAACCACTCGGCGTGAGCAAGACGTCGCCGGGCAACATGGGCAATTGCACGCCATCGACCACACTGAAGACGCCGGGCTTGGCATCCAGCACAAAGCGCAAGGCGTTGGGTGTATGTCGGTGGGGGCGCGCGTATTCGCCAGGCTTGATCATTTGGTAGGCAGCAACCATCGTGCGCACGGTGTCGTAGTCGTTGTCTCCGACGGGGTTGAACAGCAGTAGGTTGCGCCGCTCGGCCAATTCGGTGCCAATCCAACGACCCGCTTGATCCAAAGCCAATCGTCCGAGTTCATAAGACCAATGGCGTGGCAGGAACGCCGTGTTGGGCGTTTTCCAAAGAGAAGCCCGCTTTTTATGCCAGCCTGCCGTTAAATGGTTAGCGGCCAGTAAAGGGTAAAGGTCGTCGAGGCTTTGGGCGGATTGAACGCTTTGCAAGGTGGTGCGCATGATTCAACTGGCCCGAACAAATTCATAGGGTTTTTCAAACACGATGTTGGCGCCGCGTGTGCCTTGAACGACGGGGATTTCCATGCGTCCGATGTGCGCGACTTCAATGCTGACGCGGTCGCCTGCATGAACAGGGCCCACGCCCGCAGGTGTGCCAGAGGCAATGATGTCGCCCGGGTACAGGGTGGCGGCGGAAGAGGCGATTGAAATCATGTGTGCGATGTCCACAATCAAGTCGCGTGTGTTGGCTTGTTGTTTCAATTCGCCATTGACCCACAGCTTCATGTCGATGTTGCAAGGGTCGGGCACTTCGTCAGCGGTGACGATCCAGGGGCCCACGGGGGTGAAGGTGTCGTAAGACTTGCGCATCACGCGCTCTTCTTTGCCGCGAATGGTCATGTCTAGCAAGCAGGCGTACCCAAACAAATGGTCCAGCGCTTTCTCGACCGGAATTTGGCGACCTATTTTGCCAATGATGAGGGCGATTTCACACTCGTGGTGAATCTCGCGGCCAGGTAGGGCAGGGAGTTCAATCGGCTCAGACGCGCCCGACAACGAGGAGTTGGCTTTTAAGAAAAACCCTTGGACATTGGCCAGCCCGCGTGTCGCCATTTCGGTCGCGTGGTCGTGGTAGTTGACCGGGTAGGCCAGCAGTTTGTTGGGCCACGGGATGGGCGTTTGCAAATGAACGTCTGCGATGGGCATGCCAGCTTGCGTGGCTAAGGCTTGTGCAAAAGCAGGGGCGAGTGTTGCAAAGTTTTGGATGACCTGATTCATGCCCACAGGTGGCCATGCAGCTGCATCCACGCCTGCCAGTGTGGTGACGTCGACCACGCGCTGTCCATCCGTGACGCCAATGCGTCCGTCGTTAAAGCGAACCAATTTCATGGTGTCCTTTCAAAGCCCATTCACATATACGCCACACCTTACTGCCTGTTCTCTCGATACGCTGTCGTGTAGTTGACCCAGGTTCGGGGTAGGTTCCGCTAGATTCAATCACGCAGAATTTGTCTGCGTGATTCCTAGGAGATGGGCATGTTCAATCTGTTGATTTGGGGCCAGCGCTGCTTGGCGGTGGTGTTGGGTTTTGGGCTGGCCTTGGCGCATGCGGCTAGTCCCGTCTATCCAGAGCGTCCTGTCAAACTGATCATCCCCTATGCGGCCGGTGGACCCACCGATGTTTTGGGGCGAATCGTTGGCCAAAAGATGGGCGAGTTGCTGAAACAAACTGTGGTGATTGAAAACCGGCCAGGCTCTGGGGCGACCGTCGGTTTCACGGCGGTGGCCAAAGCGCCGGCTGACGGCTACACCCTGCTGTTAGGCGACATCAATTTGTCTGTGAATCCGTTTCTTTATAAAAACTTGGCTTATGACGCGCAAAAAGATTTTGCACCTATTGGCTTGATCGCTTCGGCACCTTTGGTGATGCTGGTCAATCAAAATTTCCCTGCTAAGAATTTGCAAGAGCTCATGGCGCTCGCCAAGGCTGATCCGGGTAAGTTGACGTTTGGATCTGCGGGTGCCGGTAATACCACCCACTTGGCGATGGAGCTGTTCAAGTCGAAGTTTGGGCTTGACCTGGTCCATGTTCCCTACAAAGGCGCCAACCCCGCCATCAACGATTTGGTGGCAGGCCACATCCACATCATGGTGACGGGATTGAGTGGTGCCAAGGCATTGGTCGAATCGGGCAAGTTGCGGGCCTTGGCGATCACAGGGGATAAACGTGCCGCGAGTTTGCCCAACGTCCCGACCTTTGCGGAAGCGGGTGCCTCGTTGCCTGAGATGAAGGTGGGTTCTTGGTGGGGTTTGTTTGCACCCGCCGGCACGCCTGGGGATGTGACGGGGGAATTGCAGAAAGCCTTGGTTCAAAGCTTGGCGTCAGCGGATGTCAAGCAGCGCTTGAAAGATCTCAACATTGAGCCATTGCCGAGCACACAGCAAGAGTTAGAGCGCTGGGTGACGCAAGAAATGAATACGTGGGGGCAAGTCATCAAACGCTCAGGCATTCAGCCCGAGTAAGCGCTGGTATTTTCTAGGGAATCCCCTAGCGAGAAGCGGGAAGAATGATTGCTAGCATGCTAACGAAAATACACCGAGCCCGTTTCATATGCACTCTGACACCCACGCCACCACCTCCCATTATTTTTGGAAGGGGCTGACAGATTTGGGGGTGGACCATGTGTTTTCCAACTTGGGCACAGACCATGTCTCTTTGATTGAAGAGCTGGCCCGTTGGGACCGCGAGGGCTTGGCGCATCCCAATGTGGTGCTGTGTCCGCATGAAAACGTGGCCATGCACATGGCCGCAGGCTATGCCGCGGTGACAGGCAAAGGGCAGGCGGTGATGGTGCATGTGGACGCTGGCACCGCCAACGCGGCCATGGGCATGCACAACATGTTCCGAGCACGATTGCCTGTGATGCTCATTGCCGGTAAGGCCCCCTACACCTTGCGCGGTGAGTTGCCAGGCTCGCGAGACAACTATGTGCACTTTGTGCAAGACCCGTTTGACATCGCCAGCTTGGTGCGCCCGTATGTGAAATGGGAATACAACTTGCCCAGTGGCGTGATCACCCAAGAGGTGTTGCGCCGTGGTCATTCCGTGATGCAAAGTGACCCGCCGGGCCCGGTGTATCTGACCTTGCCCCGTGAGGTGTTGGCCGAGTCGTGGGGCGACGACCAAGCGAAAGCCTTCAGTGCCGAGCGATATGGCCCAGTGTTAGCCGGTGGCGTTGAACCCTCAACAGCGCGTCGCCTGGCCGAGCAACTGATGGCCGCCGATCGGCCCATCGTCGTCACGTCGTATTTGGGGCGCAAACCAGAAGCGGTTCAGGCGCTGGAAGCCCTGGCCGAGCTGTGCGGCATTCGGGTGTTTGAATTCAGCCCCAGCTATTTGTGTATCTCGCGTGCTTCGCCTTGCTTTGCGGGGTTCGATCCCGGTGTTTCCATGGCGAGTACCGACGTGGGGTGGTTGCTCGATGTAGACGTGCCATGGTTGCCCAAATTCTTGCAAGATAACCCGCACACACACTGGACACAAGTGGATGTGGATGCCATCAAAAAAGATTTCCCTATGTGGGGCTTTGCCACCGATGTGCGTTTGCAGGCCGATTGCGCCACGGTGTTGCGACAAGTGATCGATGACGTGAAGGCCCTGGCCGATGCTGCATTTCACACGCGTGTCGCTGTGCGCATGGCACAGATACAAATTGAGCACGAACAGCGTCAAGCCAACATCGAAAAATTAGGCATTCAGCCAGGCAAGCCAGGTGCGATCAGTCCTGCCTACCTGTGTGCGCAGCTCGGGCAAGCGTTGGCGCCCGACGATGTGGTGATCAACGAGGCCATTCGCAACACACCTGCTGTGCTGAACCAAATTTCGCGTAGCCAACCGCTCACCTTGTTGGGGGGGGCCGGGGGTGGTTTGGGCTACAGCGGCGGCATGGCGCTGGGGGTGAAACTCGCCAAGCCTGACGTTCGGGTGGTGAACATCGTTGGCGATGGTGGCTTTCATTTCTCAACGCCTACCTCGGTGTATGCCACGGCGCAGCGTTACAACTTGCCCATCTTCACCGTGGTGTTGGACAACGGAGGATGGCAGGCGGTCAAAGAAGCGGTGCTGCGTGTGTACCCCGACGGCGAAGCTGCGCAGTCCAATGAATTTCAAGCCCGTTTGCAAGGCCCTGAGCGCCACTTTGAGCAAGTGGCGCAAGCCTTTGGTGCTTTCGGTGAATGTGTGAGCGACCCTGCAGATGTCCCCGATGCGATCGCCCGTTGTTTGCAAGCCTTGCATGATGGCCGCGCCGCCGTGTTGAATGTGCAAATCGGTCTTCAGTGATGCCAGTTTTCAAGGAACTTTTAACCATGTCTGTGTTTGCTCGTAAGCGTACGTTTTTGACCAAGCTGGTCTGTATGGGTGCTTTGCTGACCCCACTTTTTAGCGCTGCCGCTGATTTCCCAACGCGCCCGATCACCATCGTGGTGGGTTACTCACCCGGTGGCGCTAATGATGTGCTGGCGCGCATCGTGGCCGAAAAATTAACGCTCAGCCTCGGTCAGTCCGTGATTGTCGAAAACCGGCCGGGCGTTGCCTCCATTGTTGGCGCAAGTTATGTGGCCAAAGCCAAACCCGATGGCTACACCTTGTTGATGGGGGCCAGTGGCCCCATCGTTTTCAACCATGTGCTTTACGCCAAGCTGCCCTACACGCCGCAAGACTTCGCCCCCATTTCTTTGGTCGGCACGTTCCCGTTGGTGATGCTCACGCAGGCCAACAACCCCGCCAAGTCGGTGACGGAGATGGTCGCTTTTGCCAAACAAAACCCAGACAAGGTCAACTACAGCGCGCCTTCTGCCTCGTTTCAGTTGATTGCCGAATTGTTCAACGGGAAAACCGGCACACGTTTTCAGCACATCCCCTACAAAGGAAGCGCTGACGCCATCACGGCCGTCATGACCCAAGATGTGACGATGACCTTGATTGATACAGGCCCGGCTTTGACCGCCTTACAGGGTGGTCGTGTCAAGGCCATGGCCGTTACATCCGGTGAGCGTTTGAAAGACTTGCCAAATGTGCCCACCATGACAGAGCTGGGCGTTGACATCAACGTGTCGTTTTGGAGTGGTCTACTTGCCCCCGCTGGCACACCGCCTGCGATTGTCAAAAGAATTCAAGAGGAAGTGGCGCGTGTGTTGGAATTGCCTGATGTTAAAAAACGCATCACGGGCCTGGCCATCACGCCTGTCAGCAACACCCCCGAGCAATTTGACAAAATGATCACGCAAGAGATCAACGCTTGGCGTCAAGTGGCGACAGAGAAAAACATCAAAGCCAACTGATCGTGTGTCAGTGGCTTGAACTTTACGGAGATTGAACTTGGTGAACCCCTCAAAATTTGGCAGCGGACAAGCTGTTCAGCGTTTGGAAGACACGCAGTTGCTCAAGGGCGCTGGCGTCTATGCCAACGACATCACGCCAGACGGTCAAACCCGTTTGTGCTTTGTGCGTTCGCCTTATGCGCACGCACGCATTGTGTCTATTGACACCTCTGCGGCCGAGGCCATGCCTGGCGTGCACTTGGTGGTGACGGGCCCGCAACTCAAAGACGCAGGCATGAAACCCATGCCCAGGCCCGTGAATTTCACCCGTGCAGATGGCACACCCGCCGCATCGCCCGATCGACGCATTTTGGCGGCTGACCGCGTGCGCTACGTGGGCGAGGCTGTGGCCGCCGTGGTGGCAGATACGGAAGAGCAGGCACGCATTGCCGCTGAAGCCGTGATGGTGGAATTTGAAGAGTTGCCTTGTGCGGTGACCTTCGATGACGCACTGAAAGCAGATGCACCTTTGCTGTGTGATGCGCCCGACAACCGTGTAGCCGAAACACGTTATGGCGATGCGGCTGCCACAGCCCAGGCCTTTGCTCAAGCGGCACATGTGGTGCAACTCGACATCACCAACCAACGCTTGGTGGCCTTGACGATTGAGCCGCGCAGCGTGTTGGTAACCCCAGAACAAGGTCGTTTGGTGGTGCGCATGAGCACGCAAATGCCAACGGGCGTGCGCACTTTGGTGTGTGACTTGCTGGGGCTTCCCACCTCGCAAGTGCGCGTGGTGGTGGGTGATGTGGGCGGTGGGTTTGGCATGAAAACCGGCGCTTACCCTGAAGACTTGGTGGTGGCCTATGCCGCCCATACCTTGCAGCGCCCCGTCAAATGGATTGCCGACCGCGGCGAAGACTTTTTGAGCAGTGCGCATGGCCGCGACGTGTCCGTCAAAGCGGGGATGGCGCTGGATGCACAAGGCAAGATTTTGGCTTTGCGGATCGACACGCTTGCCAACGTGGGTGCCTACCCGTCGATGACGGGTGTGGCCATTCAACTCTTGATTGGCCCATGGGTGCAAAGCAGCGTGTACGACATACAGCTGATCGATTTCCACTTTGTGGGCGTGTTGACCAACACCTCGTCGACTGGCGCTTACCGAGGTGCAGGTCGTCCAGAAGCGATCTACAACATGGAGCGTTTGATGGACGAGGCTGCACGGCAGTCTGGCATCGACCGCATTGAATTGCGCCGCCGCAACATGATTGCGCCTTCGCAAATGCCTTACAAAAACCCCATGGGTCAAACCTATGACACGGGCAACTTTGCGTCCATCATGGACCAAGGCTTGGCACAAGCCAAGTGGGACAGCTTTGCAGAGCGCGCCCAGCAGTCTGCGCAGCGCGGACGCTGGCGCGGTTTGGGTGTGGCCACGTTCTTAGAGTGGACGGGCGGCAACGCCTTGGAAGAAAACGTGCACGTGCAGGTGCTGCCCGATGGTGTGATCGAAGTGTTTACCGCCGTCAACGCCATGGGGCAGGGCATTGCCACGTCATTGGCGCAATTGGTGGTGGACGTGTTCGGTGTGCCGTTGTCTCAAGTGCGCATCGTCATGGGTGACACCGATCGCGGCAACGGGTTTGGCAGCGCGGGCTCGCGTTCGTTGTTCACCGGCGGCTCGGCCGTGAGTGTGGGCGCCAAGCAAACCTTAGACAAAGCCCAAGACTTGGCGGCGGAGGCTTTGGAAGCCTCATCGCAAGACTTGCGCTACGAGCAAGGCGCTTTCCATGTGGTGGGCACAGACCTGAAAATTGGCTTGGCCGAATTGGCGGCGCGTCAGCCTGAGCAACGCATTGAACTCAACTCCACCACCTCTGCCAGTGGCCCGACCTGGCCCAATGGTTGCCATGTGTGTGAGGTCGAGTTAGACCCGCAAACCGGCGAAGTGCAGGTGGTCTCTTACACCTCGATGAACGACGTGGGGCGTGTGGTCAACCCGATCATTGTGCGCGGCCAACTCGATGGCGGTGCCGTGCAAGGCATTGGCCAAGCCTTGCTGGAGGAGGTGGTGTATGACCCTGAAACGGGCCAGCTCTTGACCGGCAGTTTGATGGACTACGCCGTGCCACACGCAGACATCATGCCGGGCTTGTTTGACACCCACACGGACGAAAGCATTCCTTGTAAAAACAACGTGTTGGGCGTGAAAGGCGTGGGCGAACTTGGCACCATTGGTGCCACGCCTGCCGTGGTCAATGCCGTGGCCGATGCCTTGGCCCGTCATGGTCGTGCTGATTTATCTTCTCAGTTGCAAATGCCGCTGACCCCTTATCGCCTTTGGCGCTTGATGCAACAAGGCTAAAAAAATGGACACTTTGATGCCAGTTACTTTGACCGTGAACGGCCAAGCCGTCACCCTAGATGCAGCACCCAACACCTTGCTGGTGCAGGCCTTGCGCGAACACTTGCAACTCACCGGCACCCATGTGGGTTGCGACACGGCTCAGTGCGGTGCTTGCACGGTGTTGATGAATGGCAACGCCATCAAGTCGTGCAACGTGCTGCTCGCGCAAGCGCAGGGTGCAGAAATCACCACCATTGAAGGTTTGGCCAGTGCCGATGGCACGCTGCACCCCATGCAAGAAGCGTTCAAATCCTGCCACGGCTTGCAGTGCGGTTTTTGTACGCCAGGCATGGTGATGGCGGCGGTGGGCTTTTGCCAAAAAAATTCAGCGGTGGATGCGCAAGATGTGCGTCATGCGCTGGAGGGCAATCTGTGCCGTTGCACCGGTTATCAAAACATTGTGTTGGCTGTGCAGCAAGGCGCTGCAGACATGAAGGCTTAAGGAGCACGCGTTATGTATGCATTCACGTACGAGCGCCCAACGTCTTTGGATCAAGCCTTGTCGCTGTTGGCGGCGGGTGGTCAAGCGCTTGCAGGCGGGCAAACCATCTTGGCGTCGATGAAGCAACGGTTGTTGAGTCCTGAGCAGTTGGTTGATTTGTCTGCGCTGAGCGAGCTACAAGGCATTCGCCAAAGTGGCGACAGTTGGGTGGTGGGCGCGTTCGCGCGCCATCAAGATGTTGCCCAGCACGCAGGTTTGCGCGCTGCCTTGCCAGGCTTGGCGGCCTTAGCCGCTGGCATTGGCGATCGCCAAGTGCGTGCCATGGGCACCTTGGGTGGTTCTGTGGCCAACAACGACCCTGCCGCTTGCTACCCGAGTGCCTTGCTCGCCTTGGGCGCGACGGTGCACACCGACCGCCGTCAGATCGCAGCCGATGAGTTTTTTCAAGGCATGTATGCCACGGCTTTGGAGCCGGGTGAGGTCATCACGGCGGTTGCTTTTCCAGCCGCTTCGCGCTCTGCCTATACCAAGTTCAAACAACCTGCTTCGCGCTTCGCGTTGGTGGGGGTGTTTGTGGCGCAAACCGCGACCGGTGCGCGCGTGGCCGTGACGGGCGCTGGCAATGGGGTGTTTCGTCATTCAGGTTTAGAAGCCGCTTTAAGCCAGAGCTTCACGCCAGAAGCTGTGGCCGATGTGGTGTTTGATGCCAGCGAGCTCAATGCCGACTTGCATGCCTCTGCCGATTACCGTGCCCATTTGATCAAAGTGCAAACCCAACGCGCGGTGCAGCAGGCCTTGGCATGAGTCCAGCGGGGGCGCTGGCATCCATCGATGCCTTGATGGCCGCGCTGGCCCAAGAAGGGTATTTGGCTGAGCGGCGATTGGCCACCGCTGTGTTTTTGGCACTTCGCTTGGAGCGGCCGTTGCTGCTCGAGGGTGCGCCCGGTGTGGGCAAGACCGAGTTGGCTAAAGCCTTGGCGCGTGTGATGCAGCGCCAGATGCTGCGCTTGCAGTGCTATGACGGCATGGAGCAACGTGAGGCTTTGTACGAGTGGAACCACGCGGCTCAGTTGCTGCATTTGCGAGCTATCCAGAGCCCCGATGCCACGAGCAACTTGGAGCAGGCGGTCTACCAAGACCGCTTTTTGATTCGCCGCCCTTTGTTGCAAGCCTTAGACATGCCCGCGCCTGGTGCGGTGCTGCTGATCGATGAGGTAGACCGCGCGGACGAACCGTTTGAAGCATTTCTTTTGGAGTATTTGGGCGAGTACCAAATCAGCATTCCAGAGTTGGGCACGGTCAAAGCGACGGTGCCGCCCATCACCATTTTGACCAGCAACCGGACCCGAGATTTGCACGACGCGGTGAAACGACGTTGCTTGTTTCACTGGATGGATTACCCAGACCAAGCCCGCGAGCTCGCCATTGTGCGTACCCAAGTGCCGCAGGCCACTGAGGCCTTGGCCGCGCAAGTGGCGGCCTTTGTGGCCAAAGTTCGGAGTGCGGCATTTGCCTCGAATTTTGAGCGTTTGCCCGGCATTGCTGAAAGTGTGGAGTGGGCGCGGGCCTTGGTGATGCTGCAGGCCCAGCACCTAGATGCCGAGTGTGTGATGGACACCGCGGGTGTGTTGTTCAAGCAACAAGACGATGTGTTGAACTTGCAAAACTCACTCGACGCTTTGCTGGCCTGAGCCCCGACTGCATGCTGACCGAACAACTGGTGATGTTGGGCCGCAGCTTACGTGGTGCAGGCCTGGTCGTGGATGCGGGGCGCATGGCCATGGCGGTTCAGGCTTTGGGTCTTGTGGCGCTGGATCGGTTAGAGGATGTGCGTGATGCCTTAGAGGCTGTGTTTGTGAGCCGTCAAGAAGACCGAGATGTGTTTCTTCAGGTGCTTGAGGCACATTGGCAGCGATGGACGCACGTCAATCCTTCTGAGGGCCTGCCTAGCTTCGCCGATGACAACGCAGCGCCAAAGCACCGTCGTGCCCAACAGAGCCGCAACACAGCGTTGCTGCCTCACGACGATGAGCGCGCGCCAATGCTCGCACTCAACGCCAGTGACTTTAAGCGCTTGCGACAGGCGGATTTTTTGAGCTTGAGTGCCGACGAATTTTTGCAACTGCAACACCACGTGAAAGCCATGCGCTTGGAGATGCCAAAGGTTAAAAGCCGGCGTTGGTGTCGCAGCGAACGGGGTTCGCGTGTGGATTGGTCAAGGCTCATGCGCAGTGCGGCGCGTCACGGCGGTGAGGTGGTGCATGTGCCGCGTCAGCGGAGGCGAGAACAGCCCTTGCCTTTGCTGGTGCTGCTAGATGTCTCCGGCTCCATGGCACCCTATGCACGCATGTTGCTGGCCTTTTTGCACCAGCGCACCTCGCAAGGCTCGAGGACCGTCTTCACGTTCGGTACCGACTTGACGGACCTGCGCTCTGCGTTTGCGCTGCGCGATCCCGATGCCATGCTGCAATCGGTCAACCTTGCGGTGTCTGACTTTGGTGGTGGCACGCGTTTGGGCGCCTCACTGGCGACGCTGCGTCAGCGCTATGCACGCACCCTGACCGCAAGGCGTTCGGTGGTGTTGCTCATCACCGACGGCTTGGACACCGGTGAGCCTGATGCGTTGCGGCACGAAATGCAGTGGCTCAAGCATCACGCCCGTCATGTGTTGTGGCTCAATCCCTTGCTGCGCTTTGACGGCTACGCACCTTTGGCGCGTGGACCCAAGGTCTTGTCCGAATGTTGCGACGCGCAAGTCGCGATTCATAATTTGGACCGTCTGTCATCATTCGCCCACGGGCTTCAACAACTTTTAAAAACTTGACCCTGTGTCAATTTAAGGAGATCCATCGATATGGAAATGCAAGGTACTCGGCAATTGCCGGTCAGTCGAGAAAAGGCGTGGGATGCGCTCAACAACCCTGACGTGTTAAAGCGCTGCATTCCCGGCTGCGACAAGTTTGAGTTGGTCGGCGAGCACCGCTATGCCGTGGGCGTGGCCATCAAAATCGGACCCGTGTCGGCCAAGTTTGCAGGCACCGTCACTTTGCAAGACATCGATCCACCCAATGGCTACGCCTTGGTGTTTGATGCACAAGGCGGTGTGGCGGGGTTTGGCAAAGGCGAGTCGAATGTCAGCTTGACGCCGAATGCCCAAGGCTGTGAATTGAGCTACACCGTTCAGTCACGCATTGGCGGCAAATTGGCCCAACTGGGTCAGCGTTTGATCGACGGTGTGGCGAAGTCTCTGGCTGAAGATTTTTTCAAACGCTTTGAGGCCACGTTTGACGTTGAGCCTGTAGCCATCGTTGAAGGTGCGTCCTCTGTGAAGAGTGAACGCACTGCGACCCCTGCTGCCTCTGGCTCACCTGTGCCCATTTGGGCGTGGGGTCTTGGGACATTTGTTTTGACCCTGGCTGTCATCTTGATCGCTTAATTTTTCCAGAGACAATGCACACACCCACCCAAGAATCCCGACCTTCGCTGTACTACAACTACAAAGTTCATCAGCCTTGGTTGCCCTCACAACACGGAGCACAGGCGCGACAAAAGGTGGTGATCGTGGGGTCTGGGCCTGCGGGCATGGTGGTGGCGCTGGAGCTGGCGCGTCATGGCGTCGCCAGCGTGATCGTGACCTCTGAGTTGCAAGTCTCTCAAGGCAGTCGTGCGATTGTGTTCACGCGTCGCTCGATGGAAATTTTGCAGCAAGTGGGCGTGGCGGATCGGATGACCGACAACGGTTTGCCTTGGCGGTTTGGCAACTCGTATTACCGAGGTCAACGCGTGTTTCGTTTAGAAGCCCCGCATGACCCAGACGATCGCTTTTTCCCGATGCTCAACATCCAGCAGCAATTCATGGAGGAATATCTTCTTGATGCCTGTAACGCCAGTGATTTGATTGATTTCCGTTGGGGCAATCAGGTGACCCGCGTTCAACAAATGGAAGGGTTTGCCAAAGTTGAGTTGGATACGCCAGAAGGACCGTACACCCTTGAGACCGATTGGTTGATCGCTGCAGACGGCGGACGCTCTGGCATACGCAGTGCCATGAATCTACAAATGGAAGGCGCTTCTTACGAAGGCTTCTTTGTGATTGCGGACATCAAGATTGATTTACCTTTGCCAACCGAGCGTTTGGCGTATTTCGACCCCGATTGGAACCGCGGCAACACCATCCTGATGCACCGCGAGCCGCATGGCATTTGGCGTGTGGACTACCAATTGCCCGAGGGTGAGACGCCCGAAGAGGCCTTAAAGCCGGAGTCGTTGAAGACCCGCATTGATGCCCAGTTAGCCATGATTGGCCATGCTGGTGCGACATGGGAGATGGATTGGAGCTCTGTGTACTCTGCCCGCACCTTGACCTTGCCTGACTTCGTGCATGGCAGCGTGATTTTTACGGGCGATGCCGCGCATTTGCTGCCTATTTTTGGCGTGCGTGGTGCGAATACGGCGTTTCAAGACGCACAGTCTTTGGGATGGCAATTGGCGTTTGTCGTCAAAGGCCTGACCAGTCAAAAGCTGTTGGCCAACCACAGCGCTGAACGCGTGGGTGCAGCGCGAGAAATCATTCAAGAGTCGGGTAAGAGCACACGCTTCATGGCACCACCGAAAGGTGGCTTTCAGTTGCTGCGTGATGCGGTGCTGTCGCTGTCGCTGACGCAGGCGTTTGTGCGCCCGCTGTATCACTGGCGCACCTCGCGCCCGCACGCTTATACGCATTCCATGCTCAACAGCGTAGGCGACGACAACGCCTTGTTCACTGCAGGCCCTGAACACGGGGCACCACCACAGAACATTCGCTTGGCACCCGATGACTTTTTGTTAGACCATTTGGGCGGTGGTTTCGATTTACTGTACTTCACAGAGGCTGAGGCTGTTCCCAGTGCATTGCTTGATGTCGTAACAACTGTGCGAGGCCAAGGTGTGCCGATCCGTGTGATTGCTGTGGGCGCTTGTCCTCATGTGGCTGGTGCCGATGTGACCTTGGCCGATGACCAAGGTCATTTTCGTCAGCGCTATGGCGTGCAAGCCAGCGGGGCAGGCTATCTGCTTCGGCCTGATCAACACGTTTGCGCACGCTGGCTCACCTTGGATGCCACGCGCTTGCAAGATGCTCTGACAGCTGCCTTGCCGCAATAAGGAGAACATGAATGACAACGAATCAAACCTTGAGCGTCACGGATTTAGAAACTGTCTATGACGCACTGGCCACGGCCATTGACCAAGTAGGGTCAGACAAAAAAGAACTCTTCCTCGTGAAGTTGGCCTTACTCAATGCCAATGCATTGGGGGACGCTGAGTTATTCCAGCAACAGCTGAACATTGCGTTGCAAGATTTGTGAGTTGCTTAAGGCAAACGACCTTAAGGCAAACGACCCCTTCAAACTGAACTTATTTATCCCATGACATCTACAAACTTGACCTGTTTCTCTTTGTCCATCGACGATCACATCGCACACTTGGTGCTCAATCGCCCCGAGACGCTCAACACCATGCATCCCACGTTTTGGCGTGAGTTGGATGGGGTGCTCGATCAACTCCATCGCGACGCGCAGGCGCGCGTGTTGGTGATTTCCAGCACCGGTAAACATTTCAGCGCTGGCATGGCCTTGGATGCCTTTGGCGGCGAGTTGACGCTGCAAGACCAAACGCCAGAAGGGCGTGCCGCTGTGTTTGACCAGTTGATGGATTTGCAGTCCACGTTCACACGTTTAGAAACCCTGCGAATTCCTGTGGTCGTGGCACTGCACGGCGGCTGCATAGGTGGTGCGGTGGACTTGGTCACAGCCGCATGCATTCGTTATGCGAGCGCCGACACGTTTTTCTGCATTCAGGAAATCAACATTGGCTTGGTGGCCGATGTGGGTACATTGCAGCGCTTGCCTAAGTTGATGCCCATGGCCTTGGTGAAAGAGTTGGCTTACACCGGCCGACGCCTGGGCGCCGAGCAAGCCAAAGTGCATGGGTTGGTGAATGAGGTGTTTGCCGATGCTGCGGCAACCTTAGCCGCTGCCATGCAATGCGCCAAAGAGATTGCGGCCAAGCCCCCCGTGGCGATTTGGGGCACCAAACAAGCGTTGAACTACGCGCGCGATCACAGCGTTGACGATGCCCTCAAACAAATGGGCTGGTTACAAGGCGCGATTTGGAGCAATGCACATGTGGGTGAGGCGATTGCCGCATTCCAAACCAAACGGCCTGCCAGTTTTCCGGCGCTGCAACCCCTGAAATCTTTTCGTGAACTGTAAATTTCTATTGCCCAATGTGGGTACGAATTTTTCTTAGTCGCTTGTGTTTGGGGCGTTTGTCAACCTGTATTGGTGCGGATGAGCGCGGACTTGGTGCTTAGATAGGCAGGACCCGCCAGAACACGCTTGGCACAACCTTTGCGTTCGATCTTGAATACAAGATGGGATGCACAAAAATGGTGTCACAGCAATTCACAGGGATCACACGTCGCGCAGATGAAGCGCTGGTACATGTTGGCGATGCTGCATGGATCACGCGCGTGGCACGCGCGGAGAGCGCACAGGGCAAGATGTCTTCGCCAAGCCGGGGGCCCCTACAAGGCCTTCGCTTCGCCGTCAAAGACAACATCGATGTGTTGGGCTTAACCACCACGGCGGCATGTCCCACATTTGCTTATATAGCGCCTGAAGATGCACAGGTGGTGCGTCGCTTGCTAGAGGCTGGCGCAGTTCTAGAAGGCAAAGCCAACCTCGATCAATTCGCCTGCGGGCTCAACGGTACGCGCTCGCCGTATGGCGCTGTGCCCAATGCGTTCAATCCAGCTTATGTGTCGGGTGGTTCGAGTTCCGGCTCCGCCTATGTGGTGGCTACGGGTCAGGTGGACTTTGCATTGGGCACCGACACCGCAGGCTCTGGCCGCGTGCCAGCAGGGCTGAACAACATCGTGGGGTTGAAGCCATCGCGTGGTTTGATGTCTGCGCGAGGTGTGGTGCCCGCGGCACAAAACGTGGACTGTGTGTCGATCTTGGCGCGCACGGTATCTGTCGCGGCACACGTATTGGGTGCCTGCATGGGCTATGACGAGGCTGACCCGTTTTCGCAGCGCGTCGCAATGGCGTTCCAGCCATTCCCATCCGCCTTTCGATTTGGCGTGCCCAATGCGTTGAACTTTTTTGGTGATGCTTTGGCCGAAGCTGCCTTCGCGCAAGCCATTCAAAACCTCACGCGTTTAGGTGGCCAAGCCGTCACCATCGATTACGCACCTTTGTCGCAAGCGGCCAACATGCTCTACGAGAGCGCGTTGGTGAGTCAACGTTACGCCGCGATTCAAACGTTCTTTGATGCGCACGAAGCAGAAGTCGTCGAACCCGTGCGCAGCATCATCGCCAAAGGTCGTCAGTACAGCGCGGCAGACTACATCCACGCAGAGATCGAACTCAAGCGCCTTGAAAAACAAGCCGAACGCATGTGGCAACACATGGACGTGTTGCTCGTGCCCACTGCGCCCACGCATTACACGATCGCCCAAATGCAGGCTGACCCTGTGGTGTGTAACCGCAACTTGGGGCAATACACCAACTTCGTCAATTTGTTTGACTACGCCGCGCTGTCTGTGCCCAGCCAAATTCGCCCTGATGGGTTGCCGTTTGGCATCACCTTGATTGGCCGTGCAGGCAGTGATTGGCAATTGGCCGACTTAGGCCAGCGCTACCACCACGCGACCGGCTTGCTGCAAGGTGCCACCGATGTGCCATTGCCTGAGCCGCGTGCCATGGCCGAGTTGCAAACGCCAGCCACCGTTCGCGTGGCCGTGGTCGGGGCGCACCTGAGTGGCATGCCTTTGAATACACAGCTGACCGAACGCGGTGCGCGATTGGTAGGCCCCGCGCACACGGCACCCGACTACCGTTTCTTTGCCTTGCCCAACGCACATCCGCCTAAGCCTGGCTTGTTGCGTGTTCAGGCAGGGCAGGGGGCACCCATCGCTTTGGAAATTTGGGAAATGCCCGTGGCCCATTACGGCTCGTTTGTGGCCTTGATTCCAGCGCCGCTGGGCATTGGCACTTTGCAACTCGCGGATGGCACCACCGTTCAGGGCTTTCTGTGTGAGCCTCAAGCCTTGATCGGCGCCACAGACATCACAGATTTCGGCGGTTGGCGCGCTTACATCACCAGTCTTACCAAAACTTCCACCTGATTTTTCATTCACTTTTTTTCATCCACGTCTAGGAGCTTTTCATGACTGCCAACCTCAACACCACAGACACCCAAGTCACCACCTCTCGACGCAAGCTGTTGCAAGCCGGTGCAGCCACGGCTGCGTTGGGCGTGTTCGGCGCCCCTGCGATCGTGCGTGCGCAAAGCGCCCCCAAGATTCGCATTGGCTACTGGCCCATTGCAGCAGGCTTGCCCTTTTATGCCGCGTTGGAAAAAGGCTATTTCAAAGAAGCCGGGCTGGACGTGGAGGGCATCAAGTTCGCCGGTGCCGCACAGATCATGGAGGCCATGTTGGCCGGGCGTTGTGATGGCAGTGCCAACGGCACCGGATCGGCCAACTTGGCCATTGGTGAATTGGCCGCGCCCGGCACCTTTAAAATCTTCGCCTCGAATCCCAGCAACGCGACACATGTGTTGGACGAGTTCCTGGTGCCCTTGGCCAGCCCTGTCAAAACGATGGCGGAGCTCAAAGGCAAAAAAGTGGCGTCCGGCCCCGGCATTCAAAATTTGACCTTGGCCCGAACTGTTTTAGAGCGTGCGGGTGCTACGGGTGCCACGGTCATCGAGTTGCCGATCAGCCAACACGTTGCGGCGTTGGCAGCAGGCCAAGTTGATGCCGTGTACACCTTGGAGCCCACGGGCACGATTGGTCGCTTGAACAACACCACTCGCGTGTTGGAGGCGGGCGTGATTTCTAAATACATCTTGGGCGATGCGATGGCGCCTTGGTTTGGTGGCTCTGCGTCATTGACCGCCGAGTTTGTGAAGAAGTACCCCGTTGAAACGAAGAAGTTTGTCACCGCGTATGCCAAAGGCATTGCCTATGTGCGCAGCAATGGTGCGGAGTCTCGCCAATACCTCAAGGGCTACACCGCCATCGAAGGTGCGTTGACTGCCGAGGTGCCCATGGCCGCTTACACCATGTACAACGAGTTCACGGCCAAGGACATTGCGTACTTCCAGAAGTTCTTTGACTTGTTCTCAGACAAGGGCATCTTCCCCTCGCGTCTGTTGGTCGACTCCATGCTCTACAAAGGCTAAACCATGCACGAAGCCTCCACTGCTGTCTTCATGAACGCCGCACAAAAGGGCTTGGCGTCGCCCGTGCCAAACGTGGTTCCAACGGTCAGCCGATGGAGCCCATGGCGCTTGATGCCGATGCTGGGCCCCTTGGTGTTGTTCATCATTTGGGATCTGGTGGTGCGCTTCAAGCTGATACCGCCCATCTTGTTGCCCTCACCATGGACCACGCTCAGCACGCTGTTCGTGGGCATGGCGGGTGGCAGCTTGTCGGGCGACTTCGCCTACACCTTGATCCGCACCTTAGAGGCTTTTTTGATTGCCGCTGTGGTGGGGGTGCCTGTCGGGGTGTTGCTCGGCAGCAATGAGCGGGCTTACCGCAGCGTGGAGTTTGTGATTGACTTCTTTCGCTCCACACCATCGTCGGCGTTGATCCCCTTGTTCTTGATGATCTTTGGTGTGTCTGACATCAACAAGGTGGCCATTGCTGCATTCGGTGCGCTGCTGATTGTGTTGTTCAACAGCGCCTATGGCGTGATCAATGCGCGCAAGCAACGCGTCATGGCTGCGAAAGTGATGGGGGCCACGCGTTGGCAAATCTTCAAAGATGTGCTGATTTGGGAAAGCTTGCAACCCACGTTTGTGGGCTTGCGCAGCGCGGTGTCGATGTCCTTGGTGATTGTCATCGTTGCTGAGATGTTCATTGGCTCTGAGCGTGGCTTGGGCCACCGCATCATCGACTCGCAGCAGGTGATGAATGTGCGTGACATGTATGCCTCCATCTTGGCGGCAGGCGCTTTGGGCTATGTGCTGAATATTGTGTTTTTGGTGCTTGAAAAACGCATCGTCCATTGGAGTGGAAGATAACTATGAGCGTCGTCCTCAACCCCATGATGGCACCCGATCCATTACCCGCACCTTTTGTGCCGGGTCCTGCGGGCACCCACATCACCATCCGCAACATGACCAAGTACTTTGCGGGTTGGCCGCTGTATGAGAATTTCAACTTGGACATTCCCAAGAACAAGATCGTCTCGGTATTTGGCCCCAACGGTTGCGGCAAGAGCACCTTGATCAACATGATCGCGGGCTTGATTCCGATCGACAGTGGTGAGATTTTGTTTGATGGCAAATCATTGAGCGAAACCAAAATTGGTTATGTGTTCCAAAACTACCGCGAAGCCATGTTCCCGTGGATGCGCACCATCGACAACATCGCTTATCCGCTGAAGCTGGAAGGCAAGTCCAAAGCCGAAGTGGCGCAGCGCATGGACGAGTTGGTGGCTTCGTTCGATGTGAAGTTTGACCTCAACCGCTACCCGTATGAGTTGTCGGGCGGCCAGCAGCAAACGGCCTCCATCATGCGGGCCTTGGCCCCCAAGCCCGAAGTGCTGTTTTTGGATGAGCCGTTTTCTGCGTTGGACTTTGAGATGACTTTGTTCATCCGTGAAAAACTGCAAGACGTCTTCATGCAAACCGGCACCACCATGTTGCTGGTGTCGCATGACTTGGAAGAGGCCGTGTATTTGGCAGACCAGATTTTGTTGCTCACCAAGCGGCCCACCCAAGTGGCGGAAATTTTGGATTACAACGATGCGCGTCCCCGCACCATCGAAACACTGACGCAACCCAGCTTCATCGATGCCAAAAAACTGAGCCTTGAAATCTTCCAACGTGAGGTGCGCAAATGACAGAGCAAGACACCTTGGCCTTTGTGCTCACCAACGCCAAGGCCCTCGGCATTCCGTTAGAGGCTGAGCGTGCAGCGCGTGTGGCTGCCCATCTGCACCGCACTGTAGCCATGGCTCAGATGTTGGAAGGTGCGCACCTCACGCCTGCCGATGAGCCCGCTGAAATCTTTTGCCCCAAGCCGCACTGACCATGGATACACAACAACTTTCCACAGAGGCCGTGGCCCAAGGCATTGCCAAGGGCCAGTTCACCGCCAGCGAGATGTTGGCGGCTTACATACAGCGCATTGAAGGAACCGATGCACAGGTCAATGCCTTCACTACGCCGTGCTTTGAACGTGCAGCGCAAGATGCCAAAGCCATCGACCAACGCCGTGCGCGGGGTGAGACCTTGCCGCCTTTGGCGGGTGTGCCTTATGCGGTGAAGAACCTGTACGACATCCAAGGCACGGTCACCTTGGCGGGGTCGACCGTGAATCAAACCAACCCACCTGCTGAAGCTGACGCCTACTTGGTGCAGCAGATGCAAGCCGCGGGTGCTGTGTTGGTGGGTGCCTTGAACATGGACGAGTTCGCCTATGGCTTCACCACTGAGAACACGCACTACGGCCCGAGTCACAACCCTCACGACCTCTCTCGCATTGCCGGTGGCTCTTCGGGCGGATCGGGCGCGGCGGTGGCAGCACGGCAAGTGCCGTTGTCGTTGGGCTCCGACACCAACGGCTCCATTCGCGTGCCCGCCTCGTTGTGTGGCGTGTGGGGCTTGAAGCCCACGTTTGGGCGCTTGTCACGGCGCGGCACCTATCCGTTCGTGCACAGCATTGACCATCTCGGGCCGTTTGCCGATTCGCTGCCAGGCTTGGGCTTGGCTTATGACGCCTTGCAAGGGGTGGATGCGCTTGACCCAGGCTGCCACGCCAAACGTGTGGAGCCCGTGTCCTCGACCTTGCACCAAGGCCTGCATGGCTTGCGCATCGGTGTGTTGGATGGCTACTTTCACGACTTCGAGACCGCACCCGCACGACAGGTGGTGCAAGACGCCGCCCATGCTCTGGGGGTGACGCAAACAGTGGCTTGGCCCGAAGCCGCCATGGCCCGTGCGGCGGCCTTCATCATCACGGCCAGCGAAGGCGGGCAGTTGCACCTGGACCATTTGCGCACACAGGCGGATGCGATGGAGCCTTTGTCGGTCGATCGCTTCATTGCGGGTGCATTACAGCCCGCGGCTTGGTATGTGCAGGCGCAGCGCTTTCGACGCGTGTACCGCGAGAAAGTGAATGCCTTGTTTGAAGATTGGGATGTGTTGTTGACACCCGCCACACCCGTGAGTGCAACCACGATTGGCACCGAATGGCTGGACCTGAACGGTCAAAAATTGCCCAGTCGTGCGGCGATGGGTTTGCTCACGCAACCCATTTCATTCGCAGGCTGCCCAGTGGTGGTGGCACCGATGTGGCCCAACGGCACCGAGGGTATGCCCATTGGCGTGCAAGTGATTGCCGCGCCTTGGCGTGAAGAGGCTGCATTTCGTGTGGCTCACGTGTTGTCGCAAAGTGGTGCGGCCGGTTTGAAGAAAGTGGGGTTTTAAATGGACATCAACTTACCCGAGGTGGTCGCTGAGGTCAGTGCGGCCTTTGAGCGCTACGAACATGCCTTGGTGCACAACGAGGTGGAGGTGTTGGATGAGCTGTTTCACAACAGCCCGCACACCTTGCGTTACGGTGCGACCGAGAATTTGGTTGGCTATGACGCTATCAAAGAGTTTCGCGCCAGCCGACCCTCGCAAGGTTTGCAGCGCGAGCGCATGAACACCGTCATCACCACCTATGGCCAAGACTTCGCCACGGCCAACACCGAATTTCGGAGGGTGGGCAGCGAACGGACCGGCCGCCAAAGCCAAACATGGGTGCGCACGCCTGAAGGTTGGCGCGTGGTGGCCGCACACGTCAGCCTGTTGGCATGAGTGCCAAGCATCCGGTGCGTGACCCTTCGCGCGCGGATGCGGTGTACGCGCAACTCAAGCGCGACATTTCAGAATTTCGGTGGTTGCCGGGCGACCGCTTCACCGAGATGGAAGTGTGTGATCGACATCAGGTGTCGCGCACGCCGGTTCGGCAAGCGCTGTTTCGTCTGCAGCAAGAAGGCTTTGTGGATGTGCACTTTCGCAGTGGCTGGGAAGTCAAGCCGTTTGACTTTGAAAAGTTCGACCACCTCTACGATTTACGCATCGTGATTGAAACCACGGCCGTACAACGCTTGTGCCAGCCCGAAGCACACGCTGTCGATCTGAGGGTGTTGGCTGAACAAGCCAGCATTTGGATGGTGGACGAGCACGCGCGGTGCACCGACCGTGCGTGCGTGGCGCAATGGGACGAGGCGTTTCATATGGCTTTGGTGCAAGCCTGTGGCAACCCAGAAATGCAGCGCGTGCACCGTGAGATCAGTGAGCGCATTCGCAGCGTGCGCCGTCTGGACTTCACCTTGCAAGACCGCATCCAAGCTACGTACGTCGAACATGCGCGAATTTTGCAGGCGGTGCTGACGCAGCAAGCCGATGCCGTCAAAGCCTTGCTGACCGCGCACATTCAAACCAGTCAGTCGCAGGTGCGCAACATCACCTTGCACCAAATACAACAAGCTCGGCGATTGACGGCCGACTGATGGGGGCTGTGCATTGCACACAACTTGTGTGCAATGCACGCGAATGGTGAGCTCTTTTGGTGCGCTTGCATGCAAGGTGGTCCTTGCACCTCAATCAACTATTTCTAATTTTGAAGCGTGTTGCTGTGCAATCTTAAAAAAACGTTTTGAAATCAAGGCTCTGCAAAAAACATCAGAAAAATGCACGTGTTGGCACGTTGCATGCAATCCATGAAGTGTTCTTTTCACATTGGAGCCCTTCATGCAATCTGTTCACAAGCAACTTCCTCGATGGCTGGTCGCTTTACCCATGGCCCTGCTTCTGCACACCGGTTTGCATGCAGAGACTGTGGCGCGTTACGGCATCTCCATGGCCGACATTCCGCTGACCACGGGGCAGCCAGATCGTGGTGCCGGTGCTTACCAATTCACGGGCCACACCTTGTATGACCCACTCGTCGCGTGGGAGGCCAACATCGGCACCCGTCCTGGCAAGTTGGTGCCTGGCTTGGCCAGTGCTTGGAAGGTCGATGCCAAAGACAACAAGAAATGGCTGTTCACCCTCCGTAAAGGTGTGAAGTTCCACGATGGTTCCGAGCTCAAAGCTGACGCCGTGGTGTGGAACTTAGACAAAGTCCTGGCCGACAAGTCGCCCCAATTTGACGCCAAGCAAAGTGCCCAAGTACGCCCCCGTATTCCGTCGATTGCGTCGTACCGCGTGGTGGATGAGTACACCGTGGAGATCACCACCAAAGATGTGGATGCGCTCTTTCCGTACCAACTGCCTTGGTTCTTGATTTCGAGCCCAGCGCAGTGGGAAAAGCTGGGGCGTGATTGGAGCAAGTTGGCCAGTCAACCTTCCGGCACAGGCCCCTTCAAGCTCGATAAGTTGGTGCCACGCGAGCGCGCGGAGTTGGTCAAGAACGTGGCCTATTGGGACAAAACCCGCATGGCCAAGACCGATCGCATCATCTTGATGCCCATCCCAGACGCCATGACCCGCGCCAACGCCTTGTTGAATGGCCAGGTCGACATCATTGAAACGCCACCGCCTGATGTGCTGCCGCAACTCAAGAGCTCGGGTTTTAAGCTGGTTCAGAACGTCACGCCGCATGTGTGGCCGTATCACTTCTCCACCTTACCTGGCTCGCCCTGGACCGACATCCGCGTGCGCAAAGCCGCCAACTTGGCGATTGACCGTGAGGCGATTGTGAAGTTGCTCAATGGTTTGGCTACGCCCGCCAAAGGCCAACTCGACAGCACCAGCCCGTGGTTTGGCAAGCCATCGTTCAAGATTGGTTACGACGTCAAAACGGCCAAAGCTTTGATGGCGCAAGCCGGCTATAGCCCTGCCAAACCGCTCAAAGCCAAAGTCATCATCGCGCAGGGTGGGACTGGGCAAATGTTGTCTTTGCCCATGAATGAGTTCATCCAGCAAAGCTTGGCCGAGGTGGGTATTCAGCTGGAGTTTGAAGTGGTTGAGCTGGAAAACTTGTACCTGCACTGGCGCAACGGTGCCAAGGCGGAGATGAACGCTGGCAAGGGCATCAGCGCCATCAACTTGGGCTACGTCACCGCCGATCCGTTCTATGCCATCACGCGCTTTGTGGACAGCCGTTACATCGCGCCCAACGGTGTGAACTGGGGTGGTTACAACAACCCCAAAGTGGACGGTGCGATTGACACCATCCGCAAGAATTTCGACACCAAGATTCAAGACAAGCTGCTCGCTGAAATTCACGAAACCATGGTCGACGAGTCTTTGATGCTGTGGGTTGTGCATGACGTGAACCCACACGCCATGTCGCCCAAGGTGCAAGAGTTTGTCCAAGCACAACACTGGTTCCAAGACCTCACCACCATTCGCATGAAATAAATGCTGACCTATATCCTCAAGCGTCTCTTGTACGCCTTACCCATCGCACTCAGCGTCACGGTGGTGTCGTTCATGTTGGTGTACTTGGCACCGGGCGATCCGCTCAACGCCATTGCCCCCGCTGACGCTCCGGCCGACGTGATCGAAGCCCTCAAAAGCGCTTATGGCTTGGACCGTCCTGTGCCTGTGCAATACGGCCTTTGGCTGTGGCGCGCACTGCAGGGCGACCTGGGCACCTCCATCGCCTCTGGGCGCTCGGTGGTGACCGAAGTCTTTGGCGCTGTTGGCAACACCTTGTTGCTGGCGGGCATTGCCTCTGGCCTAGGGGTGTTGGTGGGCTGTGTGCTCGGAGCGCTGGCGGGATACAAACATGGCAGCGGCATCGACCGTGCTGCCACGGCCTTGTCTGTGGTGGGGGTGAGCATTCCCCACTATTGGTTGGGCCTGGTGTTGACGATCATTTTTTCAACGTGGTTGGGTTGGTTTCCGGCGATGGGTGCGGGCCCCGGGGGCTCCGCCGATTGGTCGTGGGACTGGGACCACATGCGTTACTTGGTGTTGCCTGCGGTCACCTTGTCGGTGATTCCAATGGGCATCATCACCCGCACCGTGCGCGCCTTGGTGGCGGACATGTTGGAGCAAGAGTTTGTGGTGGCTTTGCGTGCCCGAGGTTTGAGCGGCATGGCGGTGTTTCGTCATGTGGCTAAAAACACGGCACCGACGGTGTTGGCCGTTGCGGGCTTGCAAGTGGGCTACCTCATGGGCGGCTCGATCTTGGTGGAGACGGTGTTTGCGTGGCCGGGCACCGGCTTCTTGTTGAATACCGCCATTTTTCAGCGTGATATGCCTTTGCTGCAAGGTACCTTGCTGGTGCTGTGCATGTTCTTTGTGGTGTTGAATTTGTTGGTGGACATCGTGCAGCCGCTGATCGACCCACGCATGGGCCGTGGTTGAGAGAACAACATGACTCCTTCAATAACCTCTATTCCTAACCGCAGCTATTGGCATGTGGTGGCGCGCCAGTTGCGCCAAGAGCCTGTGGCCATGGCGAGTGCGGTGGTGCTCTTGCTCATCATTTGTGCCGCGGTGTTTGCACCGTGGTTGGCACCGGCTGACCCGTTCAAAGCCAGCATGCTCAAACGCTTGTTGCCCATTGGCAGCCCTGGCCATTGGCTGGGTACCGATGAGTTGGGGCGCGACATGGTGACGCGCCTCATGTACGGCGGTCGCTTGTCGCTGCTGATGGGCGTGGTGCCCGTGTTCGCCGCGTTTTTGATCGGCACCAGCATTGGCCTGTTTGCGGGCTATGTGGGCGGCCGCGTGAACATGGTCATCATGCGTGTGCTTGATGTGTTTTACGCCTTTCCCTCGGTGCTGTTGGCGGTCGCCATTTCAGGTGCTCTGGGCCCCGGCATGAGCAACAGCTTGCTGGCCTTGACCTTGGTATTTGTGCCGCAGGTGGTGCGGGTGGCTGAAAGTGTGACCACCCAAGTGCGCAAGCTCGATTACATCGAAGCGGCCCGCATGAGTGGTGCGAGTTCGTTCTCCATCATTCGCGTGCATGTGTTGGGCAATGTGCTTGGCCCTGTGTTTGTGTATGCCACCGGCTTGCTGAGCGTCAGCATGATCTTGGCGTCGGGTTTGTCGTTCTTAGGGCTTGGCGTGAAACCGCCCGAGCCCGAGTGGGGCTTGATGCTCAACACCTTGCGCTCTGCGATTTACAACAACCCGTGGATTGCCGCTTTGCCCGGTGCCTTTATTTTCATGACCTCCATCGCCTTCAACTTGTTGGCTGATGGGGTTCGCTCTGCCATGGACATTCGCCGATGACAACCACTGCTTCTTCCGTGCTTGAGGTGCAAGACCGAGGTGGTCCAGCACAACCCTTGTTGGTGGTGAACGACCTCAAAAAGCACTTTCCCGTGCGTGCTGGCTTGTTCGAGCGTGAGCGCAAATTTGTGCATGCGGTCGACGGCGTCAGCTTCTCGGTGGCCAAAGGCAAGACGCTGGGCATTGTGGGTGAGTCGGGCTGCGGCAAGTCCACCACGGCCCGGCTGATCGCGGGCTTGATGCCGCCAGACAGTGGCACCTTGGTGTTTGATGGTGAAGGCGTCGCTGAGTACGGTGGCTTGGAATTGAAAGAATTTCGCCGCAATTTGCAAATGGTGTTTCAAGACTCATTTGCCTCGCTCAACCCACGATTGACCATTGTCGAGACCATCGCTTATGGCCCCCAAGTGCACGGCATGGATCAAACCACGGCCATGCAAGAGGCGCGTGCTTTGTTGGCACGTGTGGGCTTAGAGCCCGATCAGTTTGCGTCGCGTTACCCGTATGAGTTGTCGGGTGGACAACGCCAACGCGTGAACATTGCACGGGCTTTGGCCTTTCACCCGCGCTTGGTGATCTTGGACGAGGCCGTGGCGGCCTTGGATAAATCGGTGCAGGCGCAGGTGCTGAACCTGTTGCAAGAACTCAAGGCCGAGCGGCAGTTGACGTACTTGTTTATCTCGCACGACTTGCATGTGGTGCACTACATCAGCGATGAGGTGATGGTGATGTACCTCGGTCAAGTGGTGGAGCGCGGGCCTGTGGAGCGCATCTACATCCAAGCCGCACACCCTTACACGCGGGCTTTGTTGTCGGCAGTGCCGTCCATGGACCCGAGCCAACGCACCTTGCATTCACCGCTCACAGGCGACCCGCCCAACCCGATCAACCCGCCCAGCGGCTGCCGGTTTCGCGACCGTTGCAGCTTGGCGCAAGACGTGTGTGCTGCCAGCACGCCGCGCCTCATGCCTGTGGGCGAGCAGGCCGAGCACATCGTGGCCTGCCATATCAACGACGCCACATCGGGCTATGTCCATGCTGTGCGTGAGGAGGTCATCGCATGACAACGCCGCTTGTTTCGATTCAAGATTTGACGGTTGAGTTCACCGGCAACCGCAAAGCCAAAGCGCTGAACCAAGTCAGCTTTGACTTGGCGCAAGGGGAGGTGCTGGGGTTGTTGGGTGAATCAGGTTCGGGCAAAAGTGTGACTTTGCGCACCTTGCTGCGTTTGCACCCGGAGCGCACCACGCGCATGGGTGGGTCTATTCAGGTGGCGGGGCACGATGTGCTGTCTTTGCAGGGGCGAGCCTTAGACCATTACCGTGGCGGTGTGGCCTCTATGGTGTTTCAAGAGCCCGGCTTGGCGTTCGATCCGGTCTACACCATCGGTCAGCAAATGGTGGAGACCATTCGTGCCCACGATGGCGTGGACAACCGTACCGCACACCACCAAGCCCTGCAGATGCTGGAGCGCGTGCAAATTCCGCAAGCCCGCCGACGCTTTGATGCGTATCCGCACGAGTTGTCGGGCGGCATGCGTCAACGCGCCATGATTGCGTTGGCCTTGGTGTGCAAGCCCCAGCTTTTGTTGGCCGACGAGCCCACCACGGCGTTGGATGCCACGGTGCAGATTCAAATCTTGTTGCTCTTGCGTGAGCTGCAAAAAGAAACCGGTATGTCGGTGATTTTTGTCACCCACGACATTGGTGCCGCCGTCGAGGTGGCCGACCGCATTGCGGTGATGTATGCCGGTCGGATTGTGGAGATGGGGAATGTTGCGCAAGTGGTGAACCAACCGCAGCACCCTTACACACGAGGCTTGTTGGCGTCGACCGTGAGTGCCGCAGACCGAGGCAAGCCCTTGCCCGCGGTACCTGGTTCGCCGCCCGATTTGTCGAATTTACCGCCGGGCTGTAGCTTTGCTGCGCGTTGTTCACAAGCCAGTGCGCAATGCGTGGCGCAAGTGCCTGCGACGGTGCGGCAAGGTTCGTCGGCGCTGGCGTGTTGGCACCCCGTGTCTGTGCCGCAGGTGGCATGAGCATGGATGCGGCACTCAAATCGCAGGCACGCAGCCGAGGTGGCTTGGCGGACGAGGTGTCTCGCAAATTGGCAGATGACATTGCCTTGGGTGTTTTTTTGCCCGGCGAGCGTTTGGATGAAACCACGCTCGCCATGCGTTTTCAGGTGTCGCGCACGCCGGTGCGCGAAGCGTTGAAGCAGTTGGCCAGCACGGGCTTGGTGGCCAACCGGCCGAACCGAGGTTCGGTGGTGGCGGAGATGACCTCAGAGCAGTTGGACCAAATGTTTGAAGTCATCGGCGAGTTAGAAGCCACTTGCGCACGTCATGCGGCCGTGCGCATGCGCGATGCCGAACGCCAGCGCCTGTCCGAACTGCATGCCCAAAGCCGCCTCGCCATTCAGAACGAAGACGCCGATGCCTACGATGTGATCAACCGCGATTTGCACAATGTGATCATTCGCGGTTGTCACAACCCCGTGTTAATTGACATGGTGGTGGGCTTGCATCACAAAATATCCACCTTCAGACGCACGCAGTTTCGCAACATCGCGCGCATGTCGGCGTCTTACGAAGAGCACTCGGTCATTGTCGAAGCCTTGCTGGCGCGCGACGTGGTGACCTGTTACCGCGAAATGCGCGGCCATCTTTTATCAGCACGCAGCGCAGCCGCGCGCGTAACCCCTTCTTGGAGCACGGTATGAACCCCATTCTTGGTCGTCGAGGCGCAGTGGTCGCCCCCCATTCTTTGGCCTCACAAGCAGGCTTAGACATCTTGCGCGAAGGTGGCAATGCCATCGAAGCCACCATTGCGGTGGCCGCTACTTTGGCGGTGGTGTACCCGCACATGACGGGCATTGGTGGCGATGGTTTTTGGCTCATGCATGCGCCTGGGCAAGCCATGCAGTCGATTGACGCCTGTGGCGCTGCGGGTGCAGGCGTGACGCCAGCGCTGTATGGCGACATGGCCAGCATTCCTTGGCGTGGCCCTTTGGCGGCCAACACCGTGGCGGGCACCATCTCGGGTTGGGGTGCTGCCTACGCCTACAGCCAAGCGCATTGGGGCGGTAAGTTGCCGTTCGCACGCTTGTTAGAGAGTGCCATTTTTTATGCTCGGGAAGGCTTTCCGGTCACGCACAGCCAAGAGGCCAACACGCGCAACAAACTCGGCGAGTTGCAACACCAGCCCGGCTTTGCCTCTGCCTTTTTGAATGCCCAAGGCGATGTGCCGAAGTATGGCGACAGCCATGCGTTCCCCGCACTGGCAGCCACACTCACACGCTTGGCTGAAGCCGGTGCAGACGACTTTTACCGCGGTGAGTTGGCGCAGCAAATCGCCCGTGACTTGGTCGCCGTGGGCAGCCCCATCACCGCGCAAGATTTGGCCAAACACCACGCCGTGGTCAAACCCCCTTTGTCTTTGAAGTTGTCCGACGCAACCGTCTACAACATGGCACCACCTACACAAGGCTTGGCCTCGTTGTTGATCTTGGGTGTCTATGACCGCATTCGCCAAGAGGGCTGGAACCCAGACAACGTGGCCGGCATTCATGCCTTGGTGGAGGCCACCAAACAAGCTTTCATCGTGCGCGACCGTTTTGTGACCGACCCTGCCCACATGTCGATCGACCCGACTACCTTGCTCACACCAGAGGTAGTGCAACGCTTGGCCGATGCCGTGCCCACGGACAAAGCCAGTCCTTGGCCCGCGCCCAATTCGGATGGAGACACCACGTGGATGGGGGTGGTGGACGACCAAGGCCGTGCGGTCAGCATGATTCAGAGCATTTACTTTGAGTTTGGCAGCGGTGTGGTGCTGCCCGAGAGTGGCTTTTGGTGGCAAAACCGAGGCTGTTCGTTTGACTTGCAACCGGGCAAGCTGCGCAGCTTAGAACCAGGGCGTAAACCCTTTCACACCCTCAACCCAGCCATGGCCAAACTGGACGATGGCCGTTTGCTGGTCTACGGCACCATGGGCGGCGAAGGCCAGCCGCAAACACAAGCGGCGGTGTTTTCACGCTACGTGTGGGGCGGGCACAACGTGCGCTCGGCGGTGGCAGCACCGCGCTGGTTGTTGGGGCGCACGTGGGCCGAGCAAAGCACCAGCTTGAAAGTCGAGTCGCGTTACGCCGCCGATGTGGTGGAGGGCCTCAAAGCCTTGGGTCACCCCGTCGAAGTGGTGTCTGACTTTGACGAGCGCATGGGCCACGCGGGTGCTTTGGTGCTGCACCCGTCGGGCTGGATTGAAGGAGGCGAAGACCCACGCAGCGATGGGTCTGTGTCCGCCTGGTAGTGTGGGTTGCGGGGTTTGATCAACGGCTTATGAACCTACATCGCACGACGTTAGGCACAGTCTTTGTGGTTCCTGCGTCGTAACATGATTTCACCATGCCTACGCTCACCACTTTGCGCTTCTATGTTCAACGCCATGCGGGCTGGTTCCTCTTGCTCGTTGCTGCATTGGCTGGGGGCTTTTGGGGCCTACGTTACGTTTTGCAGGGGCCTGCAACACCTGTGCTTGCGGTGGTGCAACGTGACTTTGTGCAAACCGTGGTCGCAAGCGGTCATGTCGAAAGTCCGCATCGCGTTGAACTTGGGGCGCAAATTACGGGTACGGTGTTGAGAATACCCGTGGCCGAAGGCCAAAGTGTGGCGGCGGGTCAAACTTTGATTGAGCTCGAAAATACAGAACTCCAAGCCGCGTTGCATCAAGCGAAGTGGGCCGTCTTACAAGCCCAGGCTAAATTGCGCCAAGTTCATGAAGTGCAAGCGCCTGTTGGTGAGCAATTAGAGCTTCAAGCACACGCGAATCATGATGCGGCCCTGCATGCATTGCAGCGCACACAAAGCTTGTTTGACCAAGGTTTCTTGGGTCAAGCGGCCTTGGATGAGTCCAAGCGCTCAGCGTCTGTTGCCCGTGCGCAACTGGGCAGCGCCCAGCAACAACTGCGCGGAGTACGAGCAGGGGGCAGCGATTTGGCAGTAGCTGAGTCAGCCCTGTTTCAAGCGCAAGCGGGTGCTGATTTGGCCCGATCCCGCTTGCGCTATGCGCGCATTCAAGCGCCTGTTTCTGGGGCCCTCATTGTCCGCAGCGTCGAGTCCGGAGATGTGGTGCAACCGGGCAAAGTACTTATGGTGTTGTCACCTCAAGGCGAAACGCAGTTGGTGCTTCAGATGGATGAAAAGCACCTGAATCTTTTAAAGCTGGGTCAAGCTGCGTTGGCTTCAGCCGATGCGTATGCGACGCAGCAGTTTGAGGCATCGCTGGTGTTTATCAATCCGGGTGTGGATGCACAACGTGGGTCGGTTGAGGTGAAGTTGAACGTGACTCAAGCCCCTGCGTATTTGAAGCAAGACATGACCGTGTCGGTTGATATTCAAGTGGGTCAGCGTAGCCAAGCCGTGTTGGTGCCCACCGAGGCCTTACATGATTTAGTTGGTGCCTCACCTTGGGTGTTGCGCGTGGTGGATGGCCGTGCCATTCGTACACCCGTTCAATTGGGTTTGCGTACACCCGCCTTGTGTGAGGTGTTGCAAGGTTTAAAGGCGGGCGATTGGGTGATACCGACCACATCCACGCAAGTGTTGGACAAAGCCCGAGTTCACGCGGTGCCACAGCCTGCGAGGTCATGAACATGGCTACCGTTTCTGCCGAAAATTCACACGCCATTTCTCACTGGCTACCTTTCGAGTGGCTAGTGGCATTTCGTTTTTTGCGTGAAGGTCGTGTGCAAACCGCCTTCATCGTTGGCGGAGTAGCCATTGGCGTAGGCGTGATTGTCTTCATGTCTGCCTTGCTCAGTGGTTTGCAAGCCAATTTCGTCAAGCGGGTGTTGACGGGGCAAGCCCATATTCAGTTGTTGCCACCCAAAGAGGTTGTGCGCCCGCTCTATCAAGACCAAAACGATGGCGTGCACGCGCACATCTTGCAAGCCCCTCTGCAGCGACTTAAAAGCATTGACCAGTGGCAAAGCGTGGCCATACAGATTCGAGCCTTACCCGAGGTGGCTGTGGTGTCACCCGCTGTGAGCGGTTCAGCGCTGGCCTTGCGTGGGGAGGCTAACCGTGCGATCACGGTGTTGGGTGTTGAGCCTGATCTTTACTTTCGGATTGTTCCCATTCCTGAAAAAATGGCACATGGGCAAGCTCGTTTGACGGTGGGCGATATGTTGATAGGCATTGAGTTGGCCAGCGATTTAGGTGTGGGGGTGGGCGATAAATTACGCATCACGGCAGCCAATGGCAACTCGAACACATTAGTGATCAGTGGCATTTTCGATCTGGGCAACAAAGGTGCCAATACTCGTACCACCCTCGTTGCATTGCGATCTGCCCAAAGTTTGTTGGGTTTGGTTGGCGGGGTGTCCGTGCTGGATGTGACGGTACGTGATGTCTACAGTGCAGAGACGGTGGCGCGTCACATCACCGCATTGACGGGTGTTGAGGCGGACAGTTGGATCAAAACCAATGAGCAATTTTTCACCGCGGTCAGCGCTCAAACCACAGCGAACACGGCGATTCGCATCTTTGTTGGCTTGTCAGTAGCCTTCGGTATTGCCAGTGTGTTGGTTGTTTCTGTGGTGCAAAAATCGCGTGAGATTGGCATCTTGCGTGCCATGGGCATCACGCGCGGACAAATTTTGCGTGTCTTTTTATTGCAAGGTGGCTTGTTGGGTTTTGGCGGTGCATTGGCAGGGGCGCTTTTAGGCTTTGGTGGCTTGTTGTTTTGGCAATATGTGGAGCGCAATGCCGATGGCTCCGCCATGTTCGCCATGCGCTTTGAACCTAGTTTGTTCGGCATGGCGTTGTTGTTAGCCACGGTAACGGGCTTGTTGGCATCCTTTGCGCCAGCGCTACGCGCCGCACGACTTGACCCTGTGATGGCGATTCGTGGATAACCCCAAGGCGCTCGACCATGAAGCACACGTCGTGGTGCTGCGCGGAGTTTGTAAGTCTTTCAATGTGGGACAGCCCAATGAAATTGAAATTTTGCACAGCATTGATCTGACCTTGGACCGCGGTGAGTTTTGTGCCGTCATGGGTCCTTCCGGTTCTGGCAAAAGCACATTGCTTAACTTGATTGGTTTGTTGGATCGCCCGACGCAAGGCCAGTTGGCCATTCGTGGCGAGGAAACCACGCAGTTGGGCGACCAAGCTCTCACACGTTTGCGGGGGCATGCCATTGGCTTTGTGTTTCAGCATCACCATTTGCTGACGGCATTCACAGCCTTGGAAAACGTGATGATGCCCATGTTGGGGGCTGCAGGTTTCTCTAACGCTGACATCACGGCAAAAGCGATGGCTTTACTCGACAGCGTCGGGTTGCGTACTTTTTATCATCAAGCGTCTGGCAGTTTGTCAGGTGGGCAGCAGCAACGTGTGGCTGTGGCTCGAGCCCTGGCCATGAGCCCTGCGTTGTTACTTGCTGATGAACCCACAGGCAATTTAGACAGCAAAAGTGCGGATGCCGTGTTTGATCTCTTACATCGCGTGAGTCGCGACCAAGGCACCACGGTGCTGTTTGTGACGCATAACCCTGAGCTAGCTTCGCGTTGTGAAAAAACACTTCAGGTGGTCGATGGTCGGATTGTGGATGAGATGCTCTGAGCCCTTGGTCTCATCTGACCCAAACGTGTCGGCTTGCAGGTTTGTGTCTCGCCAAATGAATTAAAGTGAATGTTTTTACAAAGCGCGCCTGTTTTTAAAAACGCCGTGCCCTTGCGCAGAACCTCAGTGCTATGAAACATCACTTCATCAACAATGTTAGTGTGGCCCCCGCTTCGGGTGATTACATCGATGTGCTTGACCCTTCCGACGGCCAGACGTTTGACCACTTGGCGCGTGGCAACGCCCACGACATCGATGTGGCTGTGCAGGCGGCCCGATTTGCATTTGAGGGGGCTTGGGGCCGTTTGACGGCCACAGAGCGCGGGCGGTTGCTGCAAAAACTGTCCCAAAAAATGCTCGACAACATCGATGCGTTGACGCAGTTGGAGTCGCGTGACTGCGGCAAACCGCTCAAGCAAGCACGCGCTGACGTGACAGCTATTGCGCGTTATTTTGAGTTTTATGCGGGGGCTGCAGACAAGCTGATGGGGGAAACCATTCCCTATCAAAACGGCTACACCGTCCTCACGATTCGCGAGCCTCAAGGTGTCACCGGTCACATCATTCCGTGGAATTACCCCTTGCAAATTTTTGGGCGCAGTGTGGGAGGCTCGTTGGCGGCGGGGAACGCTTGTGTGGTTAAACCCGCGGAGGACGCCTGCTTGTCGATTTTGCGTGTGGCTGAATTGGCGGCCGAGGTGGGGTTTCCTGCAGGAGCCATCAACGTCGTCACCGGCTACGGCCATGAAGCGGGAGACGCCTTGGTGCGCCATCCGGGCATCGACCACATCTCGTTCACCGGCTCGCCCAACATTGGCAAATTGGTGGTGCAAACCGCGGCCGAGCACCACACACCCGTGACTTTGGAGTTAGGCGGCAAGTCGCCCCAAGTGGTGTTTGCCGACGCTGATTTGGAGGCGATGGTGCCAGTGGTCGTGAATGCGATTGTGCAAAACGCGGGGCAAACCTGCTCGGCGGGCAGCCGCGTGTTGGTCGAGCGCAGCGTTTATGAGGCGGTGATTGCACGACTGGCATCGGCTTTCAATGCCTTGCGCGTGGGGCCGGCTGCGATGGATTTGGATTGCGGCCCGCTGATTCGCCAAACCCAGTTGCAATGCGTGACCGCCTTTTTGGACGAAGCCAAGCGCGATGGGTTGACGGTTGCCGCAGCGGGACAAGTGGTGGTAGGCGCGCCCGAGGGCGGTTTTTACCAAGTGCCCACATTGATTCGTGATGTGCCACCCGGGCACCGCTTGGCGCAAGAAGAGGTGTTTGGCCCCGTCATTGCCATCATGCCTTTTGATGACGAAGCCCATGCCATTCAATTGGCCAACGGCACAGACTTTGGTTTGGTCGCCAGCGTCTGGACGCGTGATGGCGCACGTCAAATGCGCTTGGCGCGGCAGATGCGTGCGGGGCAAGTGTTCATCAACAACTACGGCGCAGGCGGTGGCATTGAGTTGCCCTTTGGTGGCGTCAAGGCCAGTGGCCATGGTCGTGAAAAAGGCTTTGAAGCCTTGTACAGCTTCACGGTTTTAAAGACGATTTCTATCAAACATGATTGAGTCACTGCGCCGCAGTGGATTCAGGCACATCACACCTTATTCGGAGCGACTATGAAAAAAATCGGAATGATCGGCATTGGCATGATGGGCCATGGCATTGCCAGCAATTTGCTCAAACACGGTCATAACCTGTCGGTGCTTGAACACGCTGGCAACCAGCCTTTAGACGCCTTGTTAGCAAGCGGTGTCACCACGTTCAAAACGCCTAAAACTCTGGCCAGTCATGTCGATGTGATCATCTTGTGTGTGACAGGCACACCGCAAGTGGAGGCTGTGTTGTTGGGCGAGGAGGGCGTTTTGCAGGGCATACGTCCGGGCACCATCGTGATAGATTGTTCGACCGCTGTGCCCACGTCAACCGAAAAGGTCTCGCAGCTGGTCATGGCTCAGGGTGGCTACTTTTTAGACTCACCCATGACCCGTACGCCCAAAGAGGCAGCCGAAGGGCGATTGAATTTGCTGGTCGGCGGCGATGCCAAGTTGTTTGAGGAATGCAAGCCCATCTTGTCGTGCTTCGCTGAAAACATCGTGCATGCGGGGCCTGTGGGTGCTGGGCACCGGATGAAGTTGTTGCACAACTATGTGTCGCTTGGCTCGGTGACCTTGCTCGCCGAAGCTGCGGCCTGCGCGCAATTGGCGGGTGTGAACGCCCAAACCTTCGTGGATGTGTTGGCGATGGGCGGCGGGTGGGGCGCAGCGTTAGAGCGTTTGAAACCCTTTTTAGCGAATGGCGATTCTTCGGGCTTGCGATTCAGCATGGCCAACGCTTTGAAAGATTTGAGCTATTACAACGAGATGGCCCAAGACACGCATGCGGATCGCACCGTGGCTGAGGCCATTCAGAAGACTCTCGCTGCAGCCTGTCAAGAAGGAAATCCTCAAGCCCTGTTGCCGGAGATCATCCCGCTTTTGGTGGGGCGTTCACAGCCCTAAGACGTAAAACTTTGAGGCGCTCTTTGGTGGGCTTATTTTTTCTCGTCTGACTTGAGCTTTTCCTTGTCCTTCACGAGGCGTGCTTTGTCTTGTTTCTTTTGGGCTGAACCGTTCTTGTCATTGGCAATCACTGACTTTTCACTCTTGATGTTTTGCTTGTCGTCATCGACCTTCATGCCATCTTTGGATTCACCTGACATGCGGCCTGATGATTTGTCGAGTTTGCGGGTTTTTTCATCCTGCTTCAGCTTCTCTTGATCTGCTTTGAGTGATGTGCGATCAGATTGCAATTGCTTTTCGTCTTTGAGTTCTTGTGCGCTCGGCAGTGCCGATGCCACGCCTGTCAGAAGAACGAGTGATAAGGCCAAAATTTTGGCTGCATTGCGTTGAATTAATTCGGTCATAGCTGGGGCTTTCAAAAAATAGGGGTTCATTAAACTCAGCAAATCTGCTGAGGTATTCAGTCTCCCGTGTTGATGCCCGCTTGTCTGTGTGCTGTCGTACCCAAACTGAAAATGGCCAAATGTTTATTTGGTTTCAGGTGTGCCGGTGTCTGTCAAACCTTCACTCAGCTGCACACGTGCGGCTTTGCCAAGTGCTAAATACTTCTCTTTGAATACTTGCAAGTTTTCTTGCTCCAACTCTTCTAAATCCAGCAAGGCGTTGTGTGCACCTTGGGTGGCACGAATGAGCTCGTCGAGTTTGAGTTGAATGGCTTCGGTGTCCCGGTTCTGCGTGTTTTGAATCAAAAAAACCATCAAAAATGTGATGATCGTGGTGCCCGTGTTGATCACCAATTGCCAGGTGTCGCTGTAGTCAAAGAATGGCCCAGTCAGAAGCCAAACAACGATGATGGCCAGCGCTGTGGCGAACGAATACGGTCGACCACAGATGCGAGCGGTTTGCTTGGCAAAGATGGCGTAACGGTTGATATGTTTCATCACAACACTTTCTTATGGGTGACAACTGCGTCAAGGGGCCGTGTGATCGGTATGCCAAATTCATGATGAAAAGATCGGGTTTCAGGCAGCACGTACACCACGCCTTGTTGGTTCTTGAATGTGGGAAATACGATGTCGCGCCAGAACGCTCGCGGTACATTGATACAGCCATACGAAATGCGGTTGTCCACCTCTGTTGGTGAGGCCAAACGTTCTGGTCGTCTTTCTTTAGGATCAGCGCTTCGCAAAGCGTGCATTGAAATGCTTTGCCCGTAGCTGACCCACAAAATATCTTGGCCTGACAGGTTGCGTGCCAGATTGGCCATGAAACGCCCCGATGGTGTGATGCGCTCTTCAGGGCGAATACGCGACAGCGCCCGTTCTCCGATACCCACCACGCCATCATCCCCTCGCTCTAAGCCTAGAAGAACCGGGGCGTTTCCTAAAAATTGGCCGACGCGGTTGAACACAAAAACACGGGCGTTGATCTTGTCCACCACTGCAAAGGGAAGTCCTTGGTGGTCATTCGATGACAAGATCCAGTCGACCAACCCATGTGCCTCTGCAGACGCGGGCATGGCCTTGAAGTCATTTTGCGAAGGCAACACTTGGTCTTGGTTTTTCTCTTGCAAGGCTTCGGCCTCACCGCCGGTTGGGTGCACGGACCAAGCGATGACGATGCACAGCCACAGCGTGGTGACAGCCCAACCCGCGTTTCTGTGCATCCGTTCATCGGTGTCTGTTTTCATGATCCTGTTTATTTTTAAAATTTGGACGATCAATTACGGTCTTGCTTGGGCGCTAGTACGGGTAGTTTTTGTACAGGCGGTTCGGGCAAGGTCGTCACCAGCGCGGGCGTTGCTTCAGGCAGAGGCAGAGGCATTTCAGCCAAGGGAAACGTGATTGGACCCTGCACGATGGCAGCCAAAGGCCAAACATCTAACAGGACAGGTTTCACTGGTGATCTCGGCATCTTTGGCAGCCCCTGCGCAGCGCTGAACTCAGGCAAGGCTTTGTGTGGCGGCGTATTGTCGGGATCAGGCACGGGATCCACGTCCGGAGGATTGATTGGAACTGGGCCAACTGAGATAGGCGTCACCGTTAAAGCGCCATTCACGTAGCTGATGGTGTAATTGGCTGGCGCAAACGTGCCGCCGGTCGCATTGCTGGGCGTTACGGTGTAAGGGTTGCCAGAAACGTTGGCTGTTGCAACTTGACCTGCACTTGTCTGAGTGACGGTGCCCACGGTTTCACCATTAACGAGTGGCGAGGAAGTGAAGTTAGTCAGAGTTGGAGTTTGTCCATAGACCTTGCTGACGTCTTGGGCCGTAATGGTGAGCGGAGCGGGTGTGACTGTCAAAGCGCCATTGACGTAGTTGATGGTGTAGTTTCCTGGCGCAAATGTTCCACCAGTGGCACTGCTCGGCGTCACGGCATAAGGACCACCAAGGACACCAGCATTGGCGACTTGACCTGCACTTGTCTGAGTGACGGTGCCCACGGTTTCACCATTGGCGAGAGGCGAGGTTGTGAATCCATACAAAGCAGGTGTCTGTCCGTAAACCTTGCTCACATCCTGAGCGGTGATAGTGAGCGGGGCGGGCGTGACAGTCAAAGCGCCATTGGCGTAGCTGATGGTGTAGTTACCTGGCGCAAATGTTCCGCCAGTTGCGTTGCTCGGAGTCACGACATAAGGGTTACCAAGCACGCCAGCATTTGCAACCTGACCTGCACTTGCTTGAGTCACGCTGCCTACGGTCTCACCGTTCACCAAAGCAGAAGTGCTGAAACCTGTCAAATCATGTGTCTGACCATAAACCTTACTCACGTCTTGAGCGGTGATGGTGAGCGGAGCTGGTGTGACGATAAGCGCGCCATCGATATAGCTTATTGTGTAGTTGCTTGGCGCAAATGTTCCGCCAGTTGCGTTGTTTGGAGTCACGACATAAGGACCACCAAGCACACCAGCACTTGCGACTTGACCCGAGCTTGTTTGAGTCACGCTGCCCACGGTTTCACCATTTACGAGTGGCGAGGAAGTGAAGTTAGTCAGAGTTGGAGTTTGTCCATAGACCTTGCTGACGTCTTGGGCCGTAATGGTGAGTGGAGCGGGTGTGACGGTAAGCGCGCCGTTGACGTAGTTGATGGTGTAGTTGCTTGGCGCAAAGGTTCCGCCTGTTGCGTTGCTCGGAGTCACGGCATAAGGACTACCAAGGACACCAGCACTTGCAACCTGACCTGCACTTGTCTGAGGCACCGTGCCTACGGTTTCACCATTGGCGAGTGGCGAGGAGGTGAAGCTTGTCAAAGCTGGTGTCTGCCCGTAAACCTTGCTCACGTCTTGAGCGGTGATGTTTAGTGGAGCAGGTGTGACGGTAAGCGCGCCGTTGACGTAACTGATGGTGTAGTTGCTAGGCGCAAAGGTGCCGCCAGTGGCATTACTCGGCATCACGAGATATGGATTACCAAGGACACCAGCACTTGCGACTTGACCGGAGCTTGTCTGAGTCACGCTGCCTACGGTCTCGCCGTTCACAAGTGGTGAAGTCGTGAAGCCAGTCAAAGCAGGTGTCTGTCCGTAAACCTTGCTCACATCCTGAGCGGTGATGGTGAGCGGGGCTGGCGTGACAGTCAAAGCGCCATCGATATAGCTGATGGTGTAGTTACTAGGTGCAAATGTTCCGCCAGATGCATTACTCGGAGTCACGACATAAGGACCACCAAGCACGCCAGCATTTGCGACTTGACCTGCACTTGTCTGAGGCGCCGTACCTACGGTTTCACCATTGGCGAGTGGCGAAGAGGTAAAGCCCGTCAAAGCTGGTATCTGCCCGTAAACCTTGCTCACATCCTGAGCGGTGATGGTGAGCGGGGCGGGCGTGACGGTAAGCGCGCCGTTGACGTAGTTGATGGTGTAGTTTCCTGGTGCAAATGTTCCACCAGTAGCATTACTCGGAGTCACGACATAAGGACCAGCAAGCACGCCAGCATTTGCAACTTGACCCGAGCTTGTCTGAGCCACGCTGCCTACGGTCTCGCCGTTCACAAGTGGCGAAGTCGTGAACTCCGTCAAAGCATGTGTCTGCCCATAACGCTTGCTCACGTCTTGTGCGGTGATGGTCAAAGGCGCTGGGGTAATTGTTCCTGGCGCCGCGATGGCGCTGATGGCGTAGTTCCCCCCGCTGTTGCCATCTGTGACGGTGTAAGTTCCACCGGGAACCAAGGTGCTGTTGCCCGTGCCTAGGGCGTCTTTGCTGGCATAGGTTTGGGTCAAGTTGCCATTCAATGTGTCGCCAATTTGCAAACCTAAGGCCGTGGCCATGTTGGCAGAACTCGTGGTTCCGTTGTAGGTGCGGCTGTCCGTGGTGGCGTTGACGGTCAGCGGTCTGACCAGCACGACGGCTTTGGCTTGGTAGGTGCCGAATGGCGCAGTCAGGGGCGCATACAAATCGTATGCAGCGTTCGTGAAAACAGTGTCAAAACTGATGGTTTTATTGACGCCAACATGCTTGCTGTCAAAGCTGGCGTTACTGACCGTGCCTAAGGACACTGTCGGCGCCAAGCTTGCTGTATCTAGCTTCAAGCCACTGACCGTTGCGGTGCTCGTTCCGTCATACAGTTTGCTGTCTCCCAATCCAAACACCCAAGCTTTCGCATTCAAGGTGCCGCCTCCCGTCAAATTTGCCGCATACGACAAGATCTGGTTGCTGGTGGTGGCGTAGCTGACCGGGTTGAAGCGAATGTTGAGGACACCTGTGGTCACGGTGATGCAACTCGCGCCGCAACTGACCGTCACTGCGCCTGCCGATGCGCCAGGGCCTGTGCCCTTGTTGTCAGCGCGGAGAACCACGTCGCCTGTGGTGACCGTCGAAGCAGCCGAGAGATTGATGTGTCGCCCCGCAATGGCGCTTAAGGTACCTGTGGTGATGGTTGTTGCGCCATTCACCAGAACATCTTGCGCTGCTTGAAAACTCAAGTTACCCGTGGTCGTGGTGACAGCGGCCCCGACCACCACATCGCGTCCAGCGTTGGCCACCAAGCTGCCATTTGTTCCCGTGATGGCTTGGTTGACTTTCACATCGCGTGCAGCGTTCAAGGTCAATGTGGTCGGTGCCGTCCATGTGACAACGGCGTTGACGTTGATGTCACCCAAGCCGCTGCCACTGGCACCGGTGTTGGTGGTGGTCACGGTGACGTTGGTGCTTGCCAGTGCCGCCACCAGATCGACCACGTTGACATTCGCAGCGCTGGCACCTGAGATGGGTGAATAAACGCCAGCACCGATCGACGTATCTGTCGTCGCAGTTGTGATCGTGACATCCGCGGGGTCAAGCAACCACATGCCCGTGTGTCCGTAGGGCGCCTGCGTATCCACCTTGAGTCCATTCATATCCAGTGCGTGGCCTGAGGTTTCTACCCAACCCCCATTACCACTTTGGGTACCGCCTCGCGCAAAGATATGGCCGTAAGCGTGTGTCTCTTCATTCGCCCACAGGACTACATGTCCTCCTGGGCCTTCTATGTTGGCATCGGCATGAATCGTGGAATCCGCACTCATATAAACGGTAGAAGCGTGAGGAACAGCCGGGTTCTGCCCCTGCGCATCACCGCCCACCAAAACTACACCGCCACCTGAGTCGCCAGAGGCGTTGATCTGCGCATTGAACAGACCCACCTGATGACCCGTGATCACCACACGGCCGCCAGTCAGGTTTGCGCCGCCGCTGACATCTAAAGTGCCACCCACATTCACGATGCCGGTCTCCGTGCTGCCCAGCAGCAGGATGGACCCGTTGTGGTTTTCAAGCGAACGCGCTTGCACCACGCCCGTGGTGTTGACAGCGTTCGCCAGCAAGTTGCCTGCGACTTGCGTGGTCATCAGCACTTGACCACCATCTGCTTGCAACAAGCCTCCGTTTGCCAGAAGCGCTCGTGCAACCCCTTCATCAACGGCGACCGTCAACAACTGGTTACCCAGCACATCCAGGGCAATTGCGTTGCCGGCGGCCATGGCCACCGTGCCCAGCGGTGCGTTCACCACTCCTTGGTTGTTCACGCTGCTACTTAGCAAGGCCACATAGCCACCATCGGCTGCCCTGATGTTTCCTTGGTTGAGCACGGCGCCAGTGCCTGCGCCAGAAAAACGGTAGTGGCCTGACAGGAAATCGGCATTGCTGATGTTCAAGGTGGACGCTACCAAGCCGCCCACATTCACGGAAGCGCCCGATCCAAACAAAATACCGCTGGGGTTGACCAGAAACACTTGACCGTTAGACGTCAGCCGGCCCAGGATCGCCGATGGTTCGCTGCCAGTTACACGGTTCAAAATCACCGAACTACTGTTTGGCTGGATGAACTGCACCGACTCGCCCGCCTTGATGCCAAAGCTTTGCCAGTTGATGGCTGCGCGTGCCGTCGTTTGGGTGATGGTCATTTGAGCGGCAGTGCCGCCCACCGTGGCGCTGCCACCAGTGACTACGCCTCCCGTGGGCTCGGCCTGCGCCAATGCGCTGCACGCAAGCATTACCGCGACGGTTAGTTTTCGGAAGCGAAAGGATGGCATGCTGCCCCAGATCGGTCGGTCATTGCGGTTCATGGTGTGGGTCTTTCATTTGGGCTGGTCAGAAATACGTCACGGCTTGGACCCAAAACCGCCCCGATCTGTCGGGGGCGGACAAGGCCACCCCATCGCCCAACTTGCGCGCATAAAACATGCGAACCGAAAACTCGCTTGAACGTGTCCAATACAAACCAACGCCTGCGCCACTCAGGTGTCGTGTGTTGGTGGCCGAGGTCCAAGGGCTCTGGCTCAGCTTGACGAGGCCTGTGTCAACAAATGCAGCCATATGCACTTGGTCCGTGACTGGAAGAGGCAGTTGTTGTCTCACTTCCAGCGTCAACAGATAGCCCGCATCGGCATAAGCTTCGCCTTCTGGGTAGGCCCGCACGCCGTACATGCCACCCAGCGCCATCTTTTCTGAAACATCCAAATTTTTGGAGGCCACTTGTCCGCTCAGTGAGGCAAACAGGGACATGCGGTTGATCGGGGTGGGTTGCAAGCGCGATAAAGCAAAAGCCAGCTTGTTGTAGGTCCCGTGGCTCAAGGCCGTTTTGGCGTCAACGGCATGTGCGGTGGGTGTTTGTAATTGGAGGTTTCCCAACGACCATGCCAGCGAATAACGGCTCACGCCAGCCGACCTCGATGCGCCTTTGTGGTCGCCGTACAAGGAGGCAGTTGCCACCTGTACCCGTTTGTCGTTCACGGAAGGGATGGCGTCCGCACGGTCTTGAAGCAGCTTGCTGTCCAAGCTCAAGCCCACGTTCACATTGGTGTTGCCGGAGCGAAGCACGGGGTAATTGCCAAACAAGGTGGCAATACGTGCTTGACCATGGGCGTCAAGGGCTTTGAACTCACGACCTAGCGCGTAGGACAAATCGCTGTAGGCCGCGCCGATGCGGCCTCTGCCGATTGGTGTTTGATAGGCCGCACGCACATATTGCAACCCCGCGCCTGAGGTGAAGCCGCGCAGGGTGATGAGGTCGCCTCTGTCTGTGGGGTTGTTCAGATTGAGTGTTGCGCCGATGCGGTTTTCGCCCGTGTAGCGGTTACCCGCGTTGTCCACGTCTAGGCTGCCACTGACGCGCACGCCGGGCTTGACCTCCACGATCAAGTCTGACAACCCCACGGATGCACCGGGCACCAAGGACGAGCGCACCTGCACACCCGGCACGTCGGAGAGCAGCAGCAATCGCTCTTCCAAAGGCGCGCTGGCAATCACATCGCCGTTGTACAAACCGTTCAACACATCGTAGGGCAGTGCAGGGTTAAGCGAGCTGGTGTTGTTCACCTGGACTTGGCCATATTGGCCCTCCAGCACCGTGATGGTCACCAGCCCGTCTTTGATTTCTTGCGCGGGCAAGTAGGCACGAGCCACGATGAAACCGTCGCGTCGGTAGTGCTGGGTGATTTTGTCGGCCATGTCAGCCAAGGCGGCGAAGTTCAACGCGCGACCCGACTCAAAACCAGACGCCTTGACCAGCTCGGACTCGGCGTAAATGCTGGCGCCTGTCACCTGCAAACGCATGGCTACAAACGTGCTTGCTTGCGGATTCGACGCACGTGTGTTGTTCAGGGGCGTTTGAAACAGCAACTCTGGCAAAGCGCTGGTTGGTGCAAACGGTGCAGGCAGTGTCGGTACTGCGGGTATTTGCTGCATCTGACCACCCGCACTTGGCATGGTTTGCGCCATGGCTTCATGTGATAGCAAGAAAACGAGATAAGAAGTCCAAGAAACTTTAATCACATGGGCTTTCGGTATGTAGCTCGCGAACTGCGCGGCAACAAGCACATGGTCTCTTTAACTCTTTCTACCGTCCGTACGCTGAGGCACAGATCCTGAAATTGAACCCATGGGCTAGGTACATGTCCTAGGCCTTCAACTGGTTAACTCGTCATACCATCACGCCACTATATGAGTGGAGACCATGGATGACACAATCAATTGCTTTGTTTGGCGCTGGCGGAAAGATGGGCGCACGCTTGTCGAAGAACTTGGTGGGATCACCTTACCAAGTGCGCCATGTGGAAGTGGGTGAAGTGGGGCGCAAGCGCCTGCAAGACGAGTTGGGCATTGCCTGTTGTTCGGTCGAAGATGCCCTGAAAGATGTGGACGTGGTCATTTTGGCTGTGCCCGATAACTTGATTGGCAAGCTCGCCGCCGAGATCGCTCCCCAGCTCAAAGCCGGCACCATGGTGATGACTTTGGATGCTGCAGCGCCATTTGCTGGCCATTTGCCCAAGCGGCCTGATTTGACGTATTTCGTGGCGCATCCATGCCACCCTAGCATCTTCAGCTCCGAGGTCCACGCGCCGGGAGCGCCAGATTACTTTGGTGGTGTGAGCGCTGCGCAATCCATCGTCAGCGCTTTGATGCAAGGGCCAGACGAAGCTTTTGACTTGGGTGAGGACATTGCCAAAACCATTTACCAACCGATCTTGCGTTCTTACCGTGTGACCGTTGAGCAAATGGCGTTGTTGGAGCCCGGCTTGTCGGAAACCGTGTGCGCCACCTTGCTGGATGTGATGCGCGAGGCGATGGATGAGGTCGTTTCTCGCGGTGTACCTGCCGATGCGGCGCGCGATTTTTTGCTGGGCCACATGACCATTTTGGCAGCTGTGATTTTCAAACAAGTCCCAGGACAGTTTTCTGACGCTTGCAACAAAGCCATCACCTTCGGTAAGCCACGCCTGATGCGCGATGACTGGAAGCAAATTTTTGATCACCAAGAAATTGCCGACAGCATTGAGCGCATTACCTGATTTTTTTGCACCTTTTGCCCTTCTAACGTAGACCCCAAGGAGACTTCATGACATTTCAAAAGACAGTGCGTTTCGCATCCATCGCTGCCGCTTCATTGTTGGCGTTGAGTTCAGTCAGTGCTCAAACCATTTTGAAGATCGGGTACACGCCCGCTGCCACCTCGCATTACGGGGTGGGGTCGACGGTGTTGTGCGATGAAATTGAAAAAGGCACACAAGGCCGTTACAAATGTCAGCAGTTTCCCAGCGGTTCGTTGGGTGGTGAACGTGAAATGATCGAAGCGGTGCAGCTTGGTACGCTCGACATCGTGAACACATCGACCGGACCCGTTGGTAACTTTGTGCCTGAGGTGAAGATCGTCGACATCCCGTTTTTGTTCCGCGACTACGATCATGCGCGCAAGTATTTTGACGGCCCTCCAGGGCAAGAGTTGTTGAGCAAATTTCCAGCCAAAGGCTTGGTGGCCTTGGCTTGGACTGAAAATGGCTTTCGCCACATGACCAACAGCAAACGTTCCATCGTCAAGCCTGAGGATGCGGCTGGTTTGAAGATGCGCACCATGGAAAACAAAGTGCATATGGATGGCTACCGTGCGTTTGGAATTCAACCAACACCTATGGCCTTCCCTGAAGTGTTCGGGGCGTTGCAACAAGGCACGGTCGATGGTCAAGAAAATCCGATTCCTGTCATCTTGGCCTCCAAGTTCTCGCAAGTGCAAAAGCATTTGTCGTTGACGGGTCATGTCTATTCGCCTGCTCTGTATTTGACTTCTCCGCGCTTGATGAACAAGCTCAGCGAGGCCGATAAAAAGGTGTTTTATGAGGCCGCCAAAAAGGCCAACGTCGCGCAACGCCAGAAGGTGAACGAAGACGAGGCCAATGGCATTGCGCAACTTGAGAAAGAGGGCATGACCGTGATCCGCAAGGTTGACGGTGTGGCCTTCCGTGATGCATTGCGCCCGGCTTATGCCAATTATTCGAAAGAGTTTGGCGCTGACAATATTCGCAAAATTCAAGAATACAAGTAAAGCGAAGTCACTCTGAAAGACGACCTTCATTCTTGAGGTCGTCTTTTTTTATGCAAGAAAGTACTGAGATGAGCGAACGAATTTACGCCCGATATTGGTTGGAGACAGGTGATGATCCGATGCGCGCTGCAGAGGTGATCGCGGGCGAGCAGTCGAGTGGCACATTTTTAAAACTCGCGACGGAAACACCGGCTCTGAAAGAGCGCTCTGGCGCACGGGTGGAGTCATTGCAGATCTTAGAAACCGTGGGCGAGCCTAGCTTGCCGGGTGGCATGAAGTCGAACACTTACACACGTTGTTTGCTGGAACTGTCTTGGCCCTTAGAGAACATGGGGCCTTGTTTGCCCACCTTGATGGCCACGGTCGCTGGCAATTTGTTCGAGCTGGCACAAGTATCGGGTTTGCGTTTGTTGGATTTAACCTTGCCGCCCGCGTTTGCCAAAGCCTATCCGGGCCCCGCCTTTGGCATGGCAGGTACACGTCGTTTGAGTGGCGTGGCCAAAGGGCCGTTGATTGGCACCATCATCAAACCCAGCGTGGGTTTGAGTGTTGCTGAAACGGCCCAGCAAGTGCAGCTCTTGGTCGATGGTGGGATTGACTTCATCAAAGACGATGAACTGCAAGCCGATGGCAGTTACTGCCCCTTTGACCAACGCGTAGAAGCCGTGATGCGCGTGGTGAACGACGCCTCGCAAAAGATGGGGCGTCAAGTGATGGTGGCCTTCAACATCACCGGTAACCTTGACCAAATGAAGCGTCGCCACGATTGGGTGCTCAAGCACCAAGGCTCGTGTGTGATGGTGTGCTTGAATTCCGTGGGTCTGACTGGTCTAAGCGCCTTCAGGCAGCACAGCACCTTGCCCATCCATGCGCACCGCGCAGGCTGGGGCTACTTGAGCCGCAGCCCATACGTGGGCTGGGACTTTGCCGCCTGGCAACAAATTTGGCGCTTGGCGGGCGTCGACCATTTGCATGTGAATGGTTTGCGCAACAAATTCAGCGAACCCGATGCGGTAGTCATTGCCTCTGCGCGTTCGGTGATCACACCCCTGTTTGCGGACGCGCCCATGCAAGCCGTGCCCGTGTTCAGCTCGGCCCAAACGGGCCTGCAAGCGCACGACACCTATGCCGCGTTGGGCAATGCCGATTTGATTTGCACGGCGGGTGGCGGTATTTTTGGTCATCCCGATGGCGTGTCTTGTGGTGTCACGGCGCTGCGCCAAGCGTGGGAAGCAGCCGAAGCGGGTGTGGATTTGGTCAGCTATGCCAAAGACCGCCCCGCCTTGCAACGTGCTTTGACTTTTTGGTGATGCCCATGCCCATGTCAAACGCTACCTCGACCGCTTGGCCTGATGGACTTTTGCTCACCTATTACGGTGATGATTTCACGGGCTCCACCGACGTGATGGAAGCCTTCACTGCAGCCGGTGTGCCCACTGTTTTATTTTTGGACGTGCCCCGACTTGAAGATCTAGCGCGCTTTGGGCACATGCGCTGCATAGGCTTGGCCGGTCAATCGCGCGGCAAAAGCCCTGAATGGATGAGGCGTGAACTCCCTGCTGTGTTTCAACGCTTGCGCGACTTGGGTGCACCCGTTTTGCAATACAAGGTGTGCTCCACCTTTGACTCATCGCCGCGCGTGGGATCGATTGGTCAGGCGATTGATTCGGGTGTGAACACGTTTGCATCGACTTGGTCGCCGATGGTGGTCGGGGCGCCGCGGCTCAAGCGCTACCAAGTGTTTGGGCATTTGTTTGCGGCAGCCAATGGTGCTGTGCATCGCATTGATCGTCATCCCACCATGTCACGCCATCCCGTCACCCCCATGCAAGAGGGTGACTTGCGCGTGCATTTGGCGGCGCAAACGCCGCGTCGCATTGAACTGATTGACTTGGCCGAACTCTCCGAGGGCGTAGGTCAAGCACGTTGCACAGCCCTGCAAGGGGACGACGCTCCTGTGGTCATGATTGATGTGGCCGACACGGCCAGTCAAATTGAAGCTGGGCGATTGGTGTGGGAGAACCGGGGTCAAGGCGTGTTCAGTGCTTCCTCATCAGGCTTGCAATATGCACTGGCGGCGTATTGGCGTCAGCAGGGGTTGATTCCCGCGACACCGAGCTTGCCCGTGGCCTTCGAGGTACCTTGCATTGCCGTGGTCAGCGGCAGTTGCTCCCCCATGAGTGCGGCCCAAATTCAGTGGGCGCGGGCCAACGGCTTTGCCACCGAACGTTTAGACATCGCCAAATGTTTGGACCCGCAGCAAGTCGACGCAGAAATTGCACGTTTGGTTGTGGGAGCGTTGGCCGCTATTGCGAAAAATGTTTCGCCCATCATTTTTTCAGCCGAAGGGCCCGATGACCCAGCTGTGTTGAACTTTGAAAGCTCCGCCTCGGTTGCGCAGATGAGTACAAGCGATGCTGCTGCACGTGTCGGCCAAGTGCTGGCCGAAATCATGCGGCAGGTACTCGACGGCTCCACCATTCGCCGCATCGTGGTGGCTGGGGGCGACAGTTCGGGTGCTGTGGGCAGCCACTTGGGCATTCAAGCGTTGACGGTGGAGGCTGGCATGGCCCCGGGCGTGCCTTTGTGTCGCGCTTGGTCAAACGATCCCCTACGCGATGGCTTGGAAGTCGCGTTGAAAGGCGGGCAGTTGGGTTCGGCCAGCTTTTACGGGCAGGTGCGGTCGGGGCAATTCGCATGATGGTAGATTCATGCCATGACTGTTGAACCTATCCAAAGACGAAAGCTCTACCAAGAAGTACTTGATCGACTCATGCAACGCATTGAGTCCGGTGAGATCAGCCCTGGTGACCAACTGCCCTCGGAGCGTGAGTTGATGGAGGTGTATGGCGTGGGTCGCGTGGCTGTGCGCGAGGCGCTGCAAGAGTTGGCGCGTTCGGGGATTGTGGAAATTTCTCATGGCGAGCGGGCGAGGGTGGTGGTGCCCACTGCGCATTTGCTGATCGATCAAATTGCTGGCGGCGCTCGCCATTTGTTACGTATGCAGCCTGAAACGCTGGATCATCTGAAAGAAGCGCGGCTGTTTTTAGAAACCGGTATGGTCAAGCTCGCTGCTGAAAAAGCCACACCCGATGACGTGCTGAGGCTGCAAGCGCGACAAGCAGACCACCGAGCTTCCATGGTCAATTTGGATCAGTTCATGAAAAAAGACATGGCTTTTCATCGCGAGATTGCCCGCATCACCGGCAACCCGATTTTCCCGGCCATCGTGGAGGCTTTGTTTGGCTGGGCCAGTGCGTATTACCAGTCCATTGTTCGTGCGCCAGGTGCCGAAGAGCTCACCTTGGCGGAGCATCAAAAAATTATCGATGCGATTGCCGCCCATGATGTGCCAGGGGCTGTCAAGGCCATGACCGATCACCTGACTCGCGCAAGCGACTTATACCGGCAAGCTAACTTATGACTGAAGTCACACCGCCGCGCGATCGGCTTGAAAAGCCCACACTTGTCTACCCGTTTGAGAAAGTCCCAGAAGTGGGGCAGGTGATTGAAGTTGCCCCCGGCGTGGTGTGGATGCGCATGCCTTTGCCCATCACGCTCAATCACATCAATGTGTGGGGCATTGAAGACGACAACGGCTGGGCCATCGTAGACACGGGCATGCAGACCGAGGCGAACCTGAGCGCTTGGCGTCAAATCTTTGCCAACGCCACGGAGCAACGGCCGTTGACCCGAGTTTTTGTGACGCACATGCACCCTGACCATGTGGGCATTGCGGGTTGGTTGACGCGCAAATTCAAATGCCGCTTGTGGATGACGCGACTTGAGTATTTGAATTGCCGTGTGCTCGCTGCTGATTCTGGGCGCCAAGCGCCTGAGGATGCCTTGGCGTTTTATCGTCGGGCGGGTTGGTCGGGCGCTGCCATTGAAAACTACCAAGCCCGCTTCGGGAATTTTGGGAAGTACATCCATGCCTTACCTGAAAGTTACCGCCGCATCAAAGACTGCGAGCGCATTCAAATTGGGCAACACACTTGGCGGGTGATTGTGGGGACTGGGCATTCGCCCGAGCACGCGTGTTTGTATTGCGAAGATCGCAAGCTCTTGATTTCTGGCGATCAAGTGCTGCCACGCATTTCGTCCAACGTGTCGGTGCATCCCACTGAGCCGGATGCCAACCCCATGCAAGAGTGGTTGGCGTCATTGGCCAAGCTCAAGCAGGAAGTGCCCGATGATGTGCTGGTGCTGCCTTCGCATAACGAGTGCTTTCGCGGTTTGCATGCCCGACTTGATTACTTGGCCTTGGCCCAAGTACGCACGCTGGAGCGCTTGCGTCAAAGTTTGAAACAGCCCAAACGCGTGGTCGATGTTTTCACCACCTTGTTTGGCCGCAGCATCGACGAAACCGATGCTGGTTTGCTCAACCTCGCCACTGGCGAGAGTGTCGCTTGCCTCAATTACCTGTTGCACCAAGGCGCAGTGACGCGCATCTTGAACGAGGCAGGCGTCGCGTTGTATCAAGCGAGGTCTGCTGAAGGGCTTCCCTAAGAAAATTGGCGAATTCGCTCACTCTTTCGTTTTTTGGCCACAGCCCGCAAGCACGTCATCAAGGTTTGCGTGGTGAGTGATATTTTTTGCCCTCGCATGGTGATCAGCCCCACCGGCGGTAAGTCCATCGAGAGAGAGATAGGCAACACTTTGAATAAGCCTTCTTTTTGAAAATGCTGACCCACACCATGCGCTACGAAACCCACGGCTTGTTGATCACGTACCGCGCACAAAATGGCTAAAAAAGACGCGCTTTCAATCAAATCGCTGGGTGGGTTCAGCCCGTGTCTGTGAAACGTTTGCTCCAGTTTGATTCTGGAGGATGCCCAGGGCGGAGGCACCACCCAAGCCTGTTGGGCGAGGTGTTGCCAGGTGATTTTTTTGTGTTGTGTCAGAGGATGGTCCGGCTTGACCACCAAGCACATAGGCTCTTGGTACAGCGGCTCGGTGTCCAAATCGGGCGCTGCATAACCTGGTTCCAGACGGCCCACCAGCAGATCAAGTTCACCTCTTCTTAAACGAGGCAGTAATCGTGTGAGGTCGCCTTCTTCCACCATCACGCGCATTTGTGCAGCTTGTTTTTTGACTTTTTCAATGGCTGGGCTGAGCAAGGTGGGCATTGCCACCACCATCGCACCCACATGGGTTCGACCTGAGGCACCCGTTGATGCGGAGGTGATGTCTTCCTTGGTGCGTTCGAACTCGCTGAGCACGGTGCGTGCAAAGCGCACCACGCTTTCGCCTTGTGGCGTAGGTTCGGTGCCGCGTGTGGAGCGTGTGAACAGCGTGAGGTCAAACAAACGCTCAATCTCTGCCAACGTTTTAGACACTGCGGGTTGCGTGATGGCGAGAAATTCTGCCGTCTTGCCTAAATGCCTCAATTGATCCAAGGCCACCAAGAGTTGCAAGTGCTTGAGTTTGAGGTTGGATCGTAGAACGCGGTCTATGCTGTTCATAGGATTTGAATAGTTGCCATTTTTGTTATGAATACAGTCGTATTTTTCATTAGATGGTAATGGATAAAAAGGTAAAAATGACGGCATACCTACAGGAGACACATCGCATGAACAACACCCGACGTCAATTCGGCAAGACAGTTTTTTGCCTCGCCGCCAGCCCCTTGGTTTTTTCTTTGCCCAGCCAAGCTGCGGCCTATCCCGAAAAGCCCATCACCTTCATTTGTCCATGGCCTGCGGGCGGTACGGCGGATCAAACCATGCGTGCGCTGTGCGCAGCAGCAGGCAAGGAGTTAGGGCAAGCTGTGGTCGTGGACAACAAGGTGGGCGCCTCAGGCATGATCGGTTTGAAAGCGATGGCCAATGCCAAGCCTGACGGTTACACGATTGGTCAAATTCCCATCTCGGTCACACGCTTCTCTCAGTTGGGTTCGGTGGCGATTGATCCATTGAAAGATTTGACTTACCTAGCGCGTACGTCAGGTCAAACCTTTGGCATGGCGACTTTGGCGAACGGCCGTTGGAAAACGCTGCAAGAACTGGTGGCTGACGCACGTGCCAACCCCGGAAAGATCACTTATGCACACGCGGGCGTTGGCGGTGCCACACATGTCGGCATGGAAGAGTTCGCCATGTCTGCAGGCATCAAGTTCAACCACATTCCTTTCAAGGGCGGTGCAGATGCGCTGCAGGCCGTATTAGGTGGCCATGTGGACGTGTTGGTTGATTCGTCCTCTTGGGCCCCCCATGTGGAGGCCGGAAAAATGCGTTTGTTGGCCACTTGGGGCGAGCAGCGCGTGAGTCGTTTCAAAGAGGTTCCCACCTTGAAGGATGCAGGTTTCAATGTGGTGGTCGATGCGCCCAACGGTATTGGTGCGCCCAAAGGTTTAGATCTCGTAGTCGCCATGCGGTTGCGTCAAGCGTTTCGTGTGGCCGTTGCCAGCGATGAATTTAAGCAGGCGTGCGAAAAAATTGATGCACCCGTGCTGTATTTAGATGGCCCTGATTACGAGAGCTATGTGGCACAGGTCTACAAAAAAGAAACCGTGTTGATTGATAAATTGAAACTCAAAGAACTGGTGAAAAACTAAGCTATGCCATTGATCCGTCTTCACGCCAACGACAGTGTCTTGATCGCCAAACGACCGCTCAGCTTGGGTGAGCACGTCGATGCATGGGGCGTCAAAGTTAAAGCGCAGGTGCCAGCGGGCCACAAGATTGCCTTACGTGCCATCGCAGCGGGTGAGCGAATTCTCAAGTACAACACCGAAATTGGTGTGGCCACCCGCGACATTGCGGCGGGCGAGCATGTGCATGGACACAACTTGGCTTTGGCCGATTTTTACCACGACCCCGCTTTTGGCGTTGATGTGAAGCCGGTGGCGATATTGCCCATATCAGAGCAAGCGCGTTTCATGGGGTACATGCGGCCAGATGGTCGTGTGGGGACGCGAAATTTCATTGGTATTTTTTCATCGGTCAATTGTTCCGCCACGGTGATTCACAAAATTGCGGCTTATTTCACGCCAGAGCGTTTGAGACCGTATCCCAACATCGACGGAGTGGTTGCGTTTGCGCAAACCACAGGCTGCGGCATGGCCTCACCGAGCCCGCACTTTGATTTGCTACGCCGCACGATTGCGGGTTATGTACGCCACCCTAACTTGGCCGGCGCATTGATCGTTGGCTTGGGGTGTGAGCGCAATCAAGTGGCTGACTTGGTGGCTTCGCAAGCGCTTCGTCCCAGTGAGTTGATGCAAACCTTGGTCATGCAAGAGGTGGGGGGCACCCGCGCTACGATTGAAGCAGGCATTGCCGCTGTTGAACGCATGCTGGCGGCTGCTAATGATGTGAAGCGCGAATCTGTCTCTGCCAGCCATTTGTCTATTGGTTTGGAGTGCGGTGGCTCGGATGGCTTCTCCGGCATCACGTGCAACCCGGCGTTGGGTGCAGCGATGGACATTTTGGTGCGTCACGGCGGCACCGCTATTTTGTCGGAGACACCTGAAATTCACGGGGTCGAGCACATGCTCACTCGGCGTGCCGTGACGCCCGAGGTAGGCCAAAAACTGTTGGACAAATTGGCTTGGTGGACGCAATACACCCGCGGCACGAATGTGCAATTCAACGGCGTGGTGGGGCACGGTAACCAGCAAGGCGGGTTGGCTAATATTTTTGAGAAGTCGTTGGGTTCCGCCATGAAGGCTGGTTCAACGCCCTTGCAAGCGTTTTACGAATACGCCGAGCCAATCACGCACAAGGGCTTTGTGTTCATGGACTCTCCGGGCTACGACCCTGTGGCGGTGACCGGTCAAATTGCCAGCGGTGCAAATTTGATTTGTTTCACCACGGGGCGCGGGTCGATGTTTGGCTCACGTCCCGCACCCACCATCAAGCTCGCCAGCAACACGGAGATGTTTACCCGTCTTGAGGAAGACATGGACATCAACTGCGGTCGTATCTTGGATGGCGAAGCGACGGTGCAGGAAATGGGGCAACTCATTTTTGAGGACCTTCTCAAGCATGCTTCAGGCGAGCCGACCAAGAGCGAGCTTTTAGATTTGGGTAACCATGAATTCGTGCCATGGCATTTGGGCGTGGTGAGCTGAATTGACGGCTTGGTTGTTTCGATTGAATAGGGCTTGAGGCGCACGCATGCTCAAGCCGAATCATTGACAAAACCTCGCAAGCGCGCAACCAGTTGAGATACATCATCGGCAGGCAACTGCTGACCGCGCCACACCACATGTTGATCTGCACGGCAGAGCACCAAGGGGTGTTGGTAGATCTCGGGTGGCGCGTCTTGCGGTTTGATGTTCAACAAGGTGAGTGGCACGCCTTGAGCCTTGGCCTCATCCATGAAGGTGTGTACATCAGACTGAGGTGCAAAGCGCAGCAAGGTGTAGCCAGGACCGAAAGCGTCATACAGCGAGCGACCATCGTGTAGCCAAAAGTGGGGCGCTCGGCACCCGGGCACGGTGGATGGCGTGAAACTACCCATGGTGTAGGGCGGAGGTGCTTCTTGGTCGGCAACGATGAGCGTGGAGTCGTTGTAGTAGTAGCCAAAGTTCAAGCCGGCGCAGCAAAACTGTTGCACGTTGAGTTCGTAGGCTTCGCGCCCAATGTCTTCACGGGCCTTGGCGCCTTGCGCGTCGTTGGCTTCGATGTTGGCAGGCACAGCGCGTCGTGCTTTGATCATTTTTTGCGCGTGGTCCATCGCAAAATTCGAGACTTGTTCGGTGATCGGTTGACGCTCGGCCTCGTAAGCATCGAGGATGCTTGTTGCGCCCCAGCCTTGCACGCGTGCAGCCAGCAACCAGGCCAGGTGGACAGCATCGGCAATGCCGGCGTTCATGCCGTAACCTGCGTAGGGCACCCACAAATGGGCAGCGTCTCCAGCAATGAACACGTTGCGGTCGCGAAACCGATTGGCCACCAAACGTCGACCCACCCAGTCTTCTTTGCTGATGATCTCGTACTCAAAGTCCTGATCGACACCCAAGATGTGGCGTATGGAGGCATCGCGATCGACCGAGTCAAACTCAGGCTCGTCGGGATTCAAGTGGTTGTGCACCAACCATTTTTCTTGGCCATCGATGGCAAAGGCAGTGCCGCAGCGGTCGGGGTTGACCGAGTAGTAGCACCAAGCAGGTTTGCCCGGCATCAAGCCCAGCAGCTGAGGGGCTCGGATGTAAGTGGATTGCACGCGTTGAATGACGGCTGTGCCTTCAAGTTGCGCGCCCATTTGCTTGCGAACATTCGAGCTACCGCCATCACAACCGACCATGTAGCGTGCATGGATGTGTTGTGTGCTTTGGTCGTCGAGGTTGAGCAGCTCTGCATGCACGCCGTCATCGTCTTGTGTGAACTGGGTGACTTGTGTTCGGTTGAGCAAGGTTATGTTGTCCAAGCTTGCCGTGTGATGCAACAAGATGGGTTCAAGGAAAATTTGGTTGATACGATGTGGCGGCTCTGCCGTGGGCCACCAAGCATCGGGCCCCTCAGTTTCTGTGTAACGGTCTTCTCGACAGGGAATGGGAATGCGGGTGAGCTCTTCGCCCGTCATGCGGGTGCGAAACACCACGTCGTTGGGGTAATCGCTGGGCAAGCCTGCCTCTCGCACAGCCTTGGCCACGCCCAAACGGCGAAACTGCTCCATGGTGCGCGCTGACACATGGTTGCATTTGACGTTGGGTGGTTCTGCGTAGTGGCGAATTTCGGCGATGGTGACTTTGACGCCACGTCCAGCCAAATCCATGGCCAAGGTTAGGCCAACGGGGCCGGCGCCGACGATCAACACGTCGGTGTGCAAGGTAGTGCTCATGTGCAGATCATTCGATTTTGATGTTGGCCGTCTTAATGACTTTGGCCCATTTTTGCGATTCAGATTTGATATAGGCCTCAAAAGCCTCTACCGAACTGGGTGCGGGTTCGACGCCCAGATTTCTCATGCTGGTTTTGATGGCGTCGTCGTTCAGTGCGGCGGTGATCTCGCTATTCATGCGCGCGACGATAGCGCTTGGTGTGCCTGCGGGTGCCACCATGCCAAACCAGCCCGTCGAGTCGTAACCTGTGAGTCCGGATTCAGACAAGGTGGGCACATCGGGTAGGGAGCTCAAGCGTTGCAAGCTGGTCACGGCATAAGCGGTGAGCTTGCCCGCTTTGATGTGTTGCAGTGAAGCTGGCAAATCCACAATCGCCAAAGGAACTTGCCCAGAAAGCACGTCCATGGCCGCTGGACCTGAACCTTTGTAAGGGATTTCAACCAATTTCATGTCGCTCATTTGGTTGAGCAAAGCAGAGGACAAGTGCATGGCTGTGCCGTTGCCACCGTGGGCAATCGACAACTTTCCCGGATTCAATTTGGCGTACGCCATGAGCTCGTTGAACGTCTTTGCGGGCAGTCCTGGTTGGCCAATCAACACAAAAGGAATGGCGGCCACCATGCTGATGGGTTTGAGGTCTTTGACGGGGTCAAACGGCATTTGCGCATACAAACTGGCATTGGCAGACAAGCCACCTGCGGCACCAATCCCAAGGGTGTAGCCGTCCGCGGGGGCTTTGGCCACCAAGTTCAAACCAATGTTGCCACCCGCACCCGGACGGTTGTCGATCACCACTTGCTGGCCCAGTTTGTCGTTCAATCGAGGCACGAGCATGCGCAGCACGACATCGGTGCTGCCACCGGGAGGAAAGGTGACGACCATCCGAACGGGCTTGGCTGGGTAGTCCGTTTTTTGCGCATGCGCGCCCATCGTTGTGAATAGCAAGGCGGTGATGCCGCAGAGCAAAAGCCGAAAATTTTGTCGATGCGATGTCATGCGAGTTCCTTCGTTGTGCCACTGATCAAGTCGAGGAGGGCGTGTAAGTTGTTGGGGAGTGTGTTGCCGCGCCAAGCCACATGCTGATCTGGCCGAGACAAGACCAAGGCTTCTTTGTAGATGAGGTGTGCTGCTTCGCCTGTGATGTCGACCAAACGCAGCGGTATGCCACGTGCTTTGGCTTCGTCTAACAAGATGCTGACATCGATCGAGGGATCCGTGCGCAACAAGCTGTAGTCGTCGCCCATGGCGTCGTACAAGGACTGACCGCTGTCCATCCAAACGTGCGGTGTACGACAGCCTGGCACAGTTGACGGTGTGAATTGGTACATGGAGTAGCCGGGTTGGGCTTCACCGTCATAGGCAATCAGGTTGGACGCATCGTAGAAGTATCCAAAGTTCAAGCCCGCACAGCAATACTGCTGCACGTTCAAGTCATAAAGTTTTTGTCCGGTACGAGTGCGCAGCGCCTCACCGTTTGTGCCTATTTCCTCAAGGCCGTCGGGAACGGCTTCGCGTTCTTTTTGCAGTGCAATAGCATGGTTCATGGCGAAGCGCGAGACTTGTTCGGTGATGGGCTTTCTCTCACGTTCATAAGCATCCAAGATGCCAGCACCTGCCCAGCCATTGAGGTGTGCAGCCAACAACCAAGATAAGTTCATGGCGTCGGCAATACCTGCGTTCATGCCGTAGCCGGCCATAGGAATCCAAAGGTGAGCCGAGTCTCCGCAAATGAAAACGCGTCGGTCTCTGAATTTGTCGGCTACCAAGCGGCGGCCTACCCAGTCTTCGTTGGCCAAGATCTCGTATTGAAAATCTTCACCCACACCCAGAATTTGTCGAATAGCCCAATCACGGTCGACCGAATCAAATTCGGTTTCGTTTTCTAGGAGGTAGTTGTGAATCAACCAAGTCTCTTGCCCGTCGATGGCGTATACGTTGCCACAGCGTCTAGGGTTGAGTGAGAAGGTCGCCCAAGCAGGCGCGACTTTCAAATATTTAATCAGTTCTGGTGCGCGGATGTAGGTGGATTGCACACGGCCCACCACGTCCACACCTTCCAGCTTGGCCCCAATTTTTTGGCGTGTGCTGGACCTGCCGCCGTCACAGCCGACCATGTATTGGCAACGGATCGACACCAAATCGCCTGAATCCAAATGATGGCCTAGCGCAGTGACACCCTCGTCGTCTTGGGTGAAATCATCGATGCAGGTTCGATTCAGGATTTTCACGTTTGGCAAGCTCGCCACATGTTCAAAAAGGATGGGTTCGAGATAAATTTGGTTGATGCGGTGCGGTGGCTCTGGGGTGGGCCAGTTGCCATCGGGTCCATCAATGTCTGTGAAGCGATCCCGGCGGCAGGGAATGGAAATGCGCGACAACTCCATGCCCGTGAAGGACGTGCGATAAGCCACGTCGTGTGGGTAGTCTGCAGGCAAACCGCTACTGCGAATTTTTTGAGCTACGCCCAGGCGCCTGAAAATCTCCATCGTGCGGGCTGACACGTGGTTGCACTTGACACTAGGCGCTTGACCACGGTGGCGGGTTTCCACCACGATCACTTCAACGCCGCGTTGAGCCAAATCCATCGCCAAGCTCAGGCCAACGGGACCCGCGCCAATGATCAAAACGGGGGATTTTTCTGTTTGCGTCATGTGCACGTCCAAGGATGTAAATGTTGTGTGACGTGGAAAATCATATGGAAGACTTGGCGTCGCTGTTCTAGGTGATTACCTAGCTGGTTGCCTTAGCAAGCTCGGGCCATTTATGGAGTGAAGGGTTCAAGTCAGCACCATGCCACCATCCATTTGAATGGATTGGCCGGTGATGCCTGTGGCATCTGGCGAGGCTAAAAAGACCGCCATGGCTGCAATTTCTTGCGGCCTCATCATGCGACCTAAGGGGACCCGAGAGAGTGCAGATTTTTCAAAATCTTCAATCGACGTTCCTGCGCTTTGTGAGGCTTGGGCTTTGAGTTCGTCCAGCATGTCGGTCTCGACAAAACCGGGGCAAATCGCATTGACGGTCACTTGATGTGGACTCGCTTCAAGTGCCACACAACGGGTGAGGCCCACAACCGCATGCTTGCTGACGTTGTAAGCGCTTTGGTTGCGCGAGCCCCATTTACCTGCCGTAGACGCAATGTTGATGATGCTGCCTTTTTTCTGTTCCTGCATATGGGGCAGACAGGCTTGTGTGAAGTGCAGAACCCCAAATAGATTGACATCGAGCATGTCTTGAAAGTCTTGGGCACTGAAATCTAAAAAAGGTTTGGAGCGGTAAACACCCGCGTTGTTGACCAAGATGTCAATTTGTCCAAACTTACTTTTGGCGGCCGCAACGGCTTGTAAGCAAGCTTCTCTGTTTGTGACGTCGATTGCCTGCGTCATCACGTGTGAAGCGTCCAAAGTTAGGTTCGCTGCCAAGTCGTCCAAAGCTGTTTTGTTTCTTGCGACCAAACACAAGGATGCGCCTTCACTGGCAAAGGCTTGAGCGATGCTCAAACCAATGCCTCTGCTTGCCCCCGTCACGATGGCAACGCGACCACTCAAACGTTTTTGCATAAATTCCTTTTGCAATGGCGGGCAAAGGCGTCAGTCTGCGTAGCCAGGATTGATGCGGTCTAGCACGCGCATCATGGCTTCAAAGTAAAGCTTTTCCCGCTCAGTTCTAGAGTAGCTATCGTCTTTGCTGGGCGTGCGGACTTTCTCAATCACATGCTCTTCCAAGATATGAATGGGCTGACCTGTGCTCATCGCCAGCACTTGTGTTCTGCAAGCTTTTTCAAGCTTGTAGAGCAAACGGTAGGCCTGTGCCACGGTGTCTCCAACGGTGATGACGCCGTGATTTTTCAAGAACATGACGGACTTACCATCCAGCAGAGAAGCCAATCGTTCGCCTTCGTTGAGAGAGGCTGCTAGCCCGGTGTAGGTGTCGTCATAGGCAATTCGTCCATGAAAAAACGCAGCCGTTTGGGTCGCGGGCAGCAGGCGGTTGTCTTTGAGCATATTGAGTGCAAGAGCCCACGGCTGATGGGTATGTAAGACCACTTTGGCACCCGAGATTCGGTGCAGTGGTGCGTGAATGCTGCGAGCTGAGAGTTCGACCACGCCTTTGCCCTCAAGCGTGTCACCGGCTTCATTGAAAACCATGAGGTTGCTGGCGCTGGCTTCTGACCAGTGCGTACCAAATGGCAAAACCATGTATTGATCTTCGCGCCCCGGAACGCTGACTGTGAAATGGTTGTCAATGCCCTCGTCAAAACCATCATGGACTGCCAGTCGCAAAGCCGCTGCCAAATGAATTTTGGTTTGCCGGATGACCTCGGAATGGGTTTGGGTGGGCAGTGCGTGAACGGTCATGATTTACCTTTCTAAAAAGCGTTGGGCGTGGTGACATGTGTCAGTGGTGAATCATGGCCTGATGTGGATGCTTCTTGGGTGGCGCTTGATGCCTAGGTGACAATGGCCAGCTGTCCCGATCCACTACAACCAGGCGCATGTCAAACCTTTTCACAGATACAGCCCGTCACCGTCAAATTGGCATTGCTTTGGTGACAGCCACGACGCTGATGTTTGCCGTGTTGGACACCAGCGCCAAATGGTTGGTGCAAAGCTTGCCTGTTTTACAAGTGGTTTGGTTGAGGTTTTTGTTTCATACACTTTTCACCGCAGCGGCTTTCATGCCATTCATGGGCCCACGGTTGTTCGTCGTCACCAATCCACGGTTGCAATTGTTGCGGGGTGTGATGTTGGTTTCAATGACGATACTGAACTTTTTTGCTTTGCAGTATTTGCAATTGGCTGAGACTGGCGCTGTTCAGTTTTCTGTTCCTCTCCTGATCGCCTTGGTCTCCGCATGTTTTCTAGGAGAGCGACTCGATGCCAAGCGATGGACTGCGATTGGCGTTGGATTTTTAGGTGTTCTGGTCATCATCCGCCCGGGAAGTCATGCATTTCATCCAGCTATTTTTCTCAGCCTCATGAACGCATGTTTGTATGCGGGTTTTAATTTGATGACGCGTCGCTTGGCGAGCAGCGATAACCCTGTGGTCACGCAATTTACGTCTGCCGCTGTGTCAACGGTGTTGCTCGCTCCGTTTGCATTGTGGCAATGGCAGTCACCCGATGGATGGCAAACGTGGCTGATTATTCTTCTCACCGGTTTGAGTGGTGGCTTGGGACATATCGCCTCGGCGCTGGCACACCGCTATGCGACGGCTGGGGTGCTGGGCCCATTTTTGTACCAGCAAATCATTTACATGACCTTGGGTGGCTGGTTGGTCTTTGGCCAAGTGCCTGATAGCGCCGTGGGTTTGGGGGCGGGCATTGTGGTGTTGAGTGGTTTGTATTTGTTAGGGCGAGAGTTTCGTAAAACGCCCTAATTTTTGTATCGGTAAAGGCACGTCAGTGTTGCTGGATGCCACTGCGTTGCCTCACTCTGTCCAGTCGATCACCATCTTGAGGCATTGCGGATCACCAAAAGCGACTTCGTAGGCGTGCTGTGCGTTTATCGCTTTTTCAGTATGGGTGATGAGTCCATCGAGCGACAAACTGCCGTCGTGAAACATGGCCACAACGGCATCGAGATCCTGCTTTTTCCATTGTGCAGCGACACGAATGCTGGCTTCTCGCATGAAAGCGGGGGCATAGGCAAAGGACAGGTCTTGTTTATAAAACCCCGCGAGGATCACCTCGCCACCAGGTGCCATTTTTGGAATGACATGTTTCAAAATGCCTGCGTCTCCGCTGACATCACAGATGCACCGGTAATCTTTGCGCGTGTCTTCATTGGGGTGAATGACGTCATACCCCATCGCACCCGCCTGCCGCAAGGTTTGTGTTTCCCAGACCACAGGAGCCGGCTTGCCAGCCGCCACCACCATGCGCGCCAGTAGTCTTCCCATGATGCCGTGGCCAACGATCAAGTCTGGATAGGTCAACGATGCGCCTTCACGGCCCACGGTGAACACATGATGCGCGGTCGCTGCCAGTGCTAAAAGCACCCCCTTGTTCCCCAGTGAGGGGTCAAGCCGGACAGCGCGGTCGTGCGGTACCACCAAACGAGAACCTGCCCCGCCAAATAAGTTGGCAACACCTTGAAACGCATACGAGCCGGGCAAGAAGACCTGATCGCCTTTTTGCAATCCAGATACGTCAGCACCTAAGTCAACCACAGTGCCAACGGTTTCGTACCCCGGAACCAAGGGGTAAGACAAGCCAGGAAAAGGGGGCATGGTGCCATCCCATAACAAGCGCTCTGTTCCCGTGCTGATGCCACTGAACGAGACCTCGACTTCTAGATCGAGTGGCCCCATGGGCGCGAGTTCAAGTTCACGAACACGCAGAGATTGGGGAGCTTCAAAAACAATAGCTTTGGCTTTCATAACTTCAATTCTGACTTGAATCGATGGCCCTTGTCAAAGATTTCACGGCGTGTTGCGGTGGCCCGATCAACCTTACTCACCGCTTCAAATGCGGTGGTTTCAAAGTCATTAAATGCATAATGGGTTGACAAATATTGGGCTTGCAACTCTTTAACCGTATGCATAAATTACTTGATCGAGGTGGTGTTTTGTTAGCCAGTGCTTTTTTATCTGTCGGTGTTCTTTACGGGCTTTGGGCACCTGATTTGACGATGTCGGAGCTGCGCCAACGTTACGGGTCTACGTCCGAGCATGTGGTGCAAGTTGACGGATTGAATATCCATTACAAAGACACAGGCCCCAAAGATGCGCCGGTCCTTTTGCTCTTGCATGGGTTTGGTTCAAGCCTTCAGACTTGGGATGTTTGGGCCGGTAAGTTAGAACAAGATTACCGGGTCATCCGACCAGACTTGCCTGGGTTTGGTCTGACAGGCCCCAGCCCTACCCATGATTATTCTGAGCAAAACGATGTGGCTGCATTGACGCGTTTTGTGGACAAGCTGGGTTTATCCAGTTTCTCAGTGGTGGGTCACTCTATGGGCGGAAAAATGGCTTGGAGTTTGGCGGCAGCGGAGCCCGACCGGGTCAAGGCCTTGGTTTTGATGGCACCTGACGGTTTTCCTGAAACCAAAGACATTGGCACCAAGCCCTATGCGATGCCAGCCATCATGGGTGTGATCAAATTTTCTTTGCCCAAGTTTTTGGTTCGTAAATCCATTGAGTCTGCATTCTTTGACGCAAACGCACTGACCGACACCTTGGTCGATCGCTACTACGACATGTTGCGAGCGCCCGGCGTGCGCGATGCCATCTTGGACCGTGCAAACCAGACCATTTACACGGACCCCGTGCCCCGTTTGAAGAAGATTACGGCACCTACCTTGCTTATTTGGGGAGACCAAGATCAGCTGATTCCCAGCAGTAACGCTCAAAGCTATGCCAATGTTTTGGCAGTTTCGCAAACTGTGTTGTTGCCCAAGCTAGGTCACTTGATTCAGGAAGAACAACCTGAGTTGGGTTTGACGCCAGTGACTGAATTTTTAAATGCCACCTTAAAGCGCACTTCCAAAGCATCCACTGTGGATTGATGCTGGCTCACCGCCAATCTTCTTAATTTTTACCCTCACCACGAAGCGCGTATCCCCCTTTTTCAGCGCGATTGATTGGCTTCAATTGCTGCGTGTCAATTTCTATTGACAACGAAATGTGTAATGCTATATTTACACCAAGATGTGTTCTTTCATCTTGTCAAACTCGTTAAAAGGGGGCTTTATGAGTCTTTTGAACCGCGCCGAAGAGGCGCTGAAGTCACACTTTGACGCAGCCGCCGGGGCTGGGGCCCCGCCTCGATTGCAAGCTTCGATGCGTCACGCTGTGTTTTCGGGAGGCGCCAGAATTCGCCCGCAGCTCTGCTTGGCCGTGGCCACCGCGTGTGGTGATGATGCGCCTGAGTTGACCAATGCCGCAGCCGTCGCCCTAGAGTTGATGCACTGTGCGTCGTTGGTTCACGACGACATGCCAGCCTTTGACAATGCCGATTTCCGCAGGGGTTTGCCAACGGTTCACAAAGCGTTCAGTGAGCCTTTGGCGCTGTTGGCAGGGGATGGCCTGATCGTGATGGCCTATCAAGTTTTATTGAACGCAGGCCGGCATCATCCTGACCGATTGATTGCGTTGATGGACAACCTGTCGCAGGGTGTGGGGTTGCCAAACGGCATTGTGGCGGGCCAAGCTTGGGAGTGTGAATCCTCCGCTGACTTGGCGCACTACCAGCGATCCAAAACCGGTTCTTTGTTCGTTTCAGCGACGCGTGCGGGTGCGATTGCGAGTGGCCAATCGCCTAAGCCCTGGGCCTCTTTGGGGGCTTTTTTAGGCGAGGCATATCAAGTTGCAGATGACATTCGTGACGTGTTGGGTGACATCGCGATGTTGGGCAAACCTGCTGGGCAAGACAAGCTCAATGAGCGACCCAGTTCAGCGCAAGCCATGGGATTAGAGGGCGCAATTGCGCATTTTGATGCACTCATCGCCCAGGCTGGTCAGGCCATTCCAGATTGCGCTTGCAGAGACATGTTGATGCAGTTGGTCCTGCTGGAGTCGCAACGCTTGGTGCCTAAATCCATGTGCGAAGACTATCGCAAGCGTCTCGCGAGCACGAAGCCAACCAAGAAGCGGGCTTCACGCGTGATCGCCAAACATCCACAGCAAATCATTCAATGACCCGTCCTATGAACGCCGCTCGCTTACCTGATGCACTGAATGAGGTGACCTCTTGGCACGACCAAGTACTTCAGTGGTTGGAACGTATTTATGCCAGTCCTAGCCTTTACAAATGGTCGTTGAGTAATCCCGTGACGCGCTGGATTACAAAACGTCGAACACAACAAATTTTCGATTTGATGTCCGGGTTTGTCTACTCGCAAGTACTTCTTGGATGCGTTCGATTGGACCTCTTCCGAATGCTGCAACTGCGGCCTCTAGACCTCCAGCAAATTTCACTTAAAACCAAATTACCCGAAGAGGCATTGCAGCGATTGTTGTTGTCTGCCGTCTCCGTCGGTCTGCTGGAGTACCGCAGTCGTCAGCGTTTTGGATTGGGCGCTTTGGGTGTGCCCATGGCGATTCATCCAGGCATTGGAGCGATGGTTGAGCACAACCATTTGTTGTATCAGGACATGCAAGACCCATTGGCATTTCTCAACAACGCGTGGCGCGGTGGCATGGCCGAATATTGGCCCTATGCCCATGACGCACAAGCGGCAGAGCGTGTGGCCCAAGACAAGTTCAGTCGTTATTCAGACTTGATGGCGTCGTCGCAAGAATTTGTGGTTCAAGAAATTCTTGGCGCCTACTTTTTTGATGAACACCGTTGCGTGTTGGATGTGGGTGCAGGCAAGGGCCGATTTGCCAGCGAGTTGGCCTTGCACGCCAAGCACCTCGACCTTAAATTGTTTGACCTGCCACCCGTCCTTGAGTTGGCCAAGGCCACTTTTGAGAGCAAAGGTTTGCTCGATCGTTTGAGTTTGTGTCCTGGCAATTTTTTGCATGACGCATTGCCCCAAGGTGCTGATTTGGTCACTTTGGTTCGTGTGGCTCACGATCACCCAGACGATGTTGTTCAGCAGTTGTTGCGAAAAATTTATGAGGCACTGCCTGTGGGTGGAACCTTGCTTTTGGCAGAGCCCATGGCCAGGACTTATTCGCAAAGTGCCGATGGACCGACGCAGACAGATGCCTATTTCCATTTTTATTTGCTTGCCATGGGCGCCGGCCGCTTGAGAACGCCAGAAGCGTTGATGCTCATGATGAGCGAGGCGGGATTTGCCCGTGTGGAGTTGGTGCCTAACAACATGCCGATCCATGCGCAGATTCTTTTGGGACGAAAGAGTAAGTGTTTGCCCTAGTTTCTGCAAATAAATGTAAATCCAGCTTGACACATCAATTTGTAATGCAGAAAATACAGTCATGAAATCAACAGCCGTCGTTTTTGATAGACCCAAGCAATTGTCTTTGCAGGCGCTCGAGCTGCCCGAAGTCAAAGCGGGTCAATTGGAGGTGGCGGTTCAATACAGCGGCATCAGTACTGGCGCCGAGCGGATGCTGTGGGATGGCAGCATGCCTGCCTTGCCGGGTCTGGCCTATCCATTGGTCCCAGGTTTTGAAACCTTTGGACAAGTGGTCAAGGCGCACAAAGGCGCGAAGCTGAAAGAAGGCGACATGGTGTTCGTGCCTGGGGCCAATTGCTTCTCTGGTGTCAAAAGTCTGTATGGGGGTGCTGCATCCCGGTTGGTGGTGTCCGACGATCTGGTTTTGCCAGTCTCAAACCAGTTGGGTGTGGATGCTGTGATGTTGGCGCTTGCTGCCACCGCTTATCACGCCGTTTCGGGTGGTGGTGTTGGCGAGCCATTCACGCCGCCAGATTTGATCATCGGCCACGGTGTGATGGGCCGTTTGTTGGCGCGACTCACTGTGGCGGCTGGTTTTCCGGCGCCAACCGTTTGGGAATCTCGCCCAGAGGTTGCCAAAGGCGCCCAAGGTTATGACGTGATTCGTCCTGAAGACGATCCACGCAAAGACTACCAAGCCATTTATGACGTGAATGGCGATGCTGGCGTTTTGGACGACTTGATTCAGCGAATTCGTCCTGGTGGCGAAGTGGTGTTGGCTGGTTTTTACAAGCATGGCCTTCAGTTCTCTTACTCGCCTGCATTCAATCGTGAGGCTCGAATTCGGATTGCTTCCGAATGGAAAAGGGCAGATTTGTTGGCGGTGAATGAGCTGGTCAACAACGGTCAACTGTCTCTCAAGGGTTTGGTCACGCATGTCCAAGCCTTTCACTCTGCCAACGCTGCCTATGAAACGGCGTTTGGTGATGTTTCTTGTCTCAAGATGGTCCTGGACTGGAGTGCTCACGCATGAATAATCAAACAACATCCAACGAACAGACGATCCAGTTCGTGGATCGACTTCGTCAAGAGGCGGCCTTGCCAACGGAGTCGGTGAGTACCGAGGCAGTCACCAAAGAAACCCAAATCATTGCCATTTATGGCAAAGGTGGTATCGGCAAAAGCTTCACCTTGGCCAACCTCAGTTACATGATGGCCCAGCAAGGCAAAAAGGTGTTGCTGATTGGCTGTGATCCCAAGAGCGACACCACCAGTTTGTTGTTTGGTGGTCGCGCATGCCCCACCATCATTGAAACTTCTTCGAAGAAAAAATTAGCAGGTGAAGCGGTTGCCATTGGCGATGTGTGCTTCAAACGCGATGGCGTGTACGCCATGGAATTGGGCGGGCCAGAAGTGGGTCGCGGTTGCGGTGGTCGCGGCATCATCCACGGTTTTGAATTGCTAGAGAAGTTGGGTTTCCACGAGTGGGGCTTTGACTATGTGTTGCTCGACTTTTTGGGCGACGTGGTCTGTGGTGGCTTTGGTTTGCCGATTGCACGCGACATGTGCCAAAAAGTGATTGTGGTGGCCAGCAACGATTTGCAGTCCCTGTATGTGGCCAACAACGTGTGTTCAGCGGTTGAGTATTTCCGCAAGCTCGGTGGCAATGTGGGTGTGGCCGGCATGGTGATCAACCGCGACGATGGCACCGGTGAAGCTGCCAACTTTGCTGAGAAGGTGGGTATTCCTGTGTTGTCCACCATTCCTGCCAACGAAGACATTCGCAGAAAGAGCGCGAGCTACGAAATCATTGGTCGCCCTGATTCTGTGTGGGGCCCGATGTTTGCAGAGTTGGCCGCCAACGTGGCCACATCGGTGCCGATCCGTCCGAACCCGATGACGCAAGACCAGTTGTTGGGCTTGTTTGCCGCTTCAGCTGTGGGGCGCGATGTGGTGCTGGAGCCCGCCACTCAATTTGATATGTGCGGCAAGACAGACACCAGCAAGCCAACGCTTGAAGTTGTTTACGACGAAGTCTGACATTCAGTCAATAACCACCATGACTAAAACCATACCCATCATCCCCGCGATGGCTCAGGCACCAGAAGGCATGAGCACCTCCATAGAAGGTGATGGCATGGGTTGTCATGCCGGCGGCGAAAAAATGTTGGCAGCAGCGAAGGCTTCTGGCAAGTCTGACGTGTTGGCGCAATATGCCAAGGACTATCCAGTTGATCCTAAAGCAGGCCCCCACGATCAGCCGCAAAGCATGTGTCCCGCCTTTGGTTCTCTGCGCGTGGGCCTTCGCATGCGCCGCACCGCCACCATTTTGTCGGGTTCAGCTTGTTGTGTGTATGGCCTGACTTTCACCTCGCATTTTTACGGCGCTCGGCGCAGTGTCGGTTACGTGCCTTTCAACTCAGAGTCCTTGGTTACGGGTAAGTTGTTCGAAGACATTCGCGAGTCTGTTTACGACCAAGCCGATCCCGAGAAATACGACGCCATCGTGATCATCAATTTGTGCGTGCCCACAGCCAGCGGCGTGCCACTGCAATTGCTGCCCAAAGAGATCAATGGCGTTCGCATCATTGGTGTGGATGTGCCCGGTTTCGGCGTGCCAACCCATGCGGAAGCCAAAGATGTGTTGGCTGGCGCGATGTTGAAGTATGCGCGTGAAGAAATTTTGGCAGGTCCTGTTCAAGCCCCCCGCACAGGGCGTTCTGACAAGCCCACCATCACCATGATTGGTGAAATGTTCCCCGCCGACCCCATGATCATTGGGCGCATGCTCGAACCCATGGGCCTTGCTGCCGGTCCTGTGGTGCCCACCCGAGAATGGCGCGAACTTTATGCGGCGCTGGATTGTTCTGCGGTGGCTGCCATCCATCCTTTCTACACTGCCAGCATCCGCGAATTTGAAGCGGCCGGCCGCCCCATTGTGGGCTCAGCGCCGGTGGGCCATGACGGCACAGAAGCTTGGTTGCAAGCCATCGGCAACGCAGCCAATGTGCCGCAAGCCAAAATCGACATGGTCAAAAACATCATGCTCGGCGCCATCAAAGCCGGCTTAGCCAAGTCACCCATCAAGGGTCGCATCACCCTCAGTGGCTATGAAGGTTCTGAGTTGTTGGTGGCGCGTTTGTTGGTGGAGAGTGGAGCTGATTTGCGCTATGTCGGCACAGCCTGTCCAAAAACGCCTTGGAGCGCCTCGGATTGCGAATGGCTGCAAGCGCGAGGCGTGCATGTGCAATACCGTGCTTCCCTTGAACAAGACTTGGCTGCTATCCACGAATGGAAGCCTGATTTGGCGATTGGCACCACACCGGTGGTGCAAGCGGCCAAGGAGCTCAGTATTCCAAGCTTGTATTTCACCAACCTCATTTCTGCCCGTCCCTTGATGGGTCCTGCAGGTGCGGGTTCGTTGGCGCAAGTCATCAATGGCGCCATTGCCAACAAGTCGCGCTTTGACGAAATGAAAGCCTTCTTTGGCGATACCGGTACTGGGCACGCCGCAGGTGTGTGGGAAGCCTCACACGGCGTGCCGCAAAACCGCCCTGAGTTTGAAGCTGAAACGCGCAGGCAACTGGAAAAGCAAGCCAAAAAACGCAAAGCGGAGGCCATGATCTGATGCTAGTTCTTGACCACGATCGCGCGGGTGGCTATTGGGGAGCGGTGTATGTGTTCACCGCCATCAAAGGCTTGCAAGTTGTCATTGACGGCCCTGTGGGCTGCGAGAACTTGCCTGTCACTTCGGTGTTGCATTACACCGATGCACTGCCACCCCATGAGCTGCCGATTGTGGTCACAGGACTAGCCGAAGAGCAATTGGGTCGCGAAGGTACCGAAGGCGCCATGCGCCGTGCGCACGCCACGCTCAACCCTGATCTACCTTCAGTGGTTGTGACGGGATCGATTGCTGAAATGATTGGTGGCGGCGTGACGCCTGAGGGTACCAATCTGCAACGCTTTTTGCCGCGCACCATTGACGAAGACCAGTGGCAATGTGCCAATCGCGCCATGTACTGGCTTTGGCAGCAGTACGGTGTCAAGCATGTTCCTAAGCGTGTGCGCAAAGAGGGCGAGCGTCCTCGTGTCAACATCATTGGACCCAGCTACGGCACTTTCAACTGCCCCAGTGATTTGGCTGAAATTCGTCGCTTGGTGCAAGGCATTGGCGCCGACATCAATATGGTCTTCCCATTGGGTTCGCACGTCGCAGATGTGTCCCGATTGGTTGAGGCGGATGTCAATATTTGCATGTACCGCGAATTCGGCCGCATGTTGTGTGAAGCCCTAGAGCGCCCGTATTTGCAAGCGCCTATTGGTTTGCACAGCACCACCAAATTCCTTCGTTCTTTGGGTGAGTTGCTCGGCCTAGATCCAGAGCCGTTCATTGAACGAGAAAAGCACAGCACCATCAAACCCATTTGGGATTTATGGCGCTCGGTCACACAAGACTTTTTTGGTACTGCCAACTTTGGCGTCGTGGCCAATGAAACCTACACACGCGGCATTCGCCATTTCTTAGAAGACGAAATGGGCCTGCCTTGCAACTTTGCTATCTCGCGCATCGCAGGTGCCAAAACTGACAACGCAGAAGTGCGCAAACTGGTGACCGAAAAAACACCGCTTATTTTGTACGGCAGCTACAACGAGCGTATTTATTTGGCCGAGTGTGGCGGTGGCGGCATGATGAAAACCAGCTTCATTCCAGCCAGTTTTCCTTTGCCCATCATTCGTCGCCATACCGGCACGCCCTTCATGGGTTATGCCGGCGCGACATACATCATTCAAGAGTTTTGCAACGGTCTCTTTGATGCCTTATTCCACATCTTGCCCCTGGGCACAGAGATGGACAAGATCGAAGGCACCTTGGGTCGCTCTGCGCCCAACACCACCGTGCCGTGGGAGCCCGAGGCACAAGACAGATTAGACGCTTTGCTGGAGCAACAGCCCGTATTGGTTCGAATTTCAGCAGCGAAGCGAATGCGCGATCAAGCGGAGCGCGATGCACGGGAAACCGGCCGTTCGCATGTTGAAGCAGAGAGATTCACAGAATTGTTCGGAAAAGCAAATGAAGGGGCACATGCATGAACGATGTGCACTTGAGTTTGTTGGACCGTCCAATCCTTCGGCTAGCCCGAGGGTCCACCTGTTGCGGTGTCACAACCACAACAGTCCGTCCTGTACTTGCAAGAGTTCAGGGAGTTGCCGCAAGGCATTTAGAAAGAGGCAAAAACTATGACTGATGCAGCTAACCCTTCAGGGCTGTCAGACGAAGAAGCCCAAGAGTTCCATACGTACTTCATACAGGGTTACCTGTTGTGGGCCGTAGGAGCTTTCTTCGCCCACAGCTTAGTGTGGATCTGGCGTCCCTGGTTCTAAAAAAACCAATCAACGGAGATGAATATGACCCACCCGAACGATCGCACAACAACGGTTCAATCTCACGGCCATTTCGATGGTTATGGGATCACGTTTGTTTTGCTGTTTTTAGTGTTCATGGTTCTCGCCATAGCGGGACAGTTGCTGGTTCTTGACTGGCGAAGCTGGCTCCCTGGGGCTGAGGGTTCAACGGGCACTTTGGACGGCGTGAAGTCCTCTGTCTACACCGTTATTTCTCAATTGAATTAAGAAAGGAAATTACTATGTGGCGCATTTGGCGTGTGATAGATCCCCTCAAGGCCATCGTTCTGACTGGAATGATGATTGCCTTTATTTCAACCTCGATTCATCTGATCCAAATCAGTGGCGATCGTTACAACATCAACAGCTGGCATCCCGATACGGCCAAAGCCGCAGCGGCGAGAGTGCAGTCACAAAACGCGGCTTTGCCGCAAAAGTAAGGACCATTGGTCTTTATTCAGGCAGACGTAATTCGCTCATTTTGAACGATACGTCTGTCCTTTTGAATTGTTAACTTGAAGCCCAAAAGACCTTACAAACAGTCATCCGGTCGGAGGATACAACTATGTCCATGTTAAGTTTTGAACGCAAATACCGAGTGCGCGGCGGTACCCTATTTGGGGGCGACCTGTTTGATTTTTGGATCGGTCCTTTTTACGTTGGATTCTTCGGAATCACCACCTTGTTTTTTGCGCTTTCCGGAACCATGATGATTCTGTGGGGCGCTGCCATGGGGCCCACTTGGAACATTTGGCAAATTAATATTGCCCCACCAGACATTTCATACGGGTTGCGATTTGCGCCCATGATGGAAGGGGGGTTGTGGCAACTCATCACGGTGTGTGCCATCGGCTCATTCGTTTCTTGGGCATTGCGTGAAGTTGAGATTTGCCGCAAATTAGGAATGGGTCTGCATGTGCCTGTTGCCTTCAGCATGGCTATCTTGGCTTATGTGAGCCTGCAAGTGATTCGCCCAGTTTTGATGGGTGCTTGGGGGCATGCTTTCCCATACGGCATCTACAGCCACTTAGATTGGGTGAGCAACACGGCCTATCAGTACCTGCACTTTCACTACAACCCGTGGCACATGATTGCCGTGACTTTGTTCTTCGCCACAGTACTTTCACTCTCTATGCACGGTGGCTTGGTCTTGTCGGCTACCAATCCTGGAAAAGGGCAAACAGTGAAGTCGCCTGAACACGAAGACACCTTCTTCCGCGATTTGATTGGTTACTCCGTTGGCACGCTTGGCATTCACCGATTGGGTCTGTTCTTAGCGCTTTCTGGCGTTTGGTTTGGCATCGTCTGCATTGTGGTCAGTGGTCCATTTTGGACGGGTGCTTGGCCAGAGTGGTGGAGTTGGTGGCTGAATATGCCGATCTGGCGCACTTGATTCAAAAAGAGAGGAAATTGAAATGTCTCAATATCAAAATCTTTTCACCACGGTGCAGCCGGTCGGGCCCCTGCACGACGGGGTGGACTTACCTCGCGGTGATGACAAACGTTTAGGCAAACCATTTTTAATGCACCTATTAGGGCGCATTGGTAATGCCCAAATCGGTCCCGTCTATTTAGGTACGCTCGGTCTGGCGTCCTTAATTTTGGGCATCTTTGCTTTCAACATCATTGGCTTCAATATGTTGGCCTCTGTGGACTGGAACCCCGTCCAATTAGTACGTCAGTTGTTTTGGTTGGCGCTAGAGCCACCCGCACCTGCTTACGGTTTGAGTTTTCCGCCGCTTCAACAAGGCGGTTGGTGGCTGATTGTTGGCTTCATGCTGACCGCGTCCATCATGCTGTGGTGGGCACGTACTTACAGACGTGCGCGCCAGTTGGGCTTAGGAACCCATATCGCTTGGGCTTATGCGGCTGCGATTTGGTTGTTTTTGGTGTGCGGTTTTTTCCGTCCCATCATGATGGGCAGCTGGTCTGAGGCGGTCCCATTTGGCATATTCCCTCACCTCGACTGGGTCTCTGCCATATCTCTGCGCTACGGTAACTTGTTTTACAACCCGTTCCATGCGCTGTCGATCGTTTTCCTGTACGGGTCGGTGCTGCTGTTTGCGATGCATGGTGCCACCATCTTGGCGGTAACCCGTTACGGCGGTGAGCGTGAGATTGAACAAATTGTCGATCGCGGTACAGCATCTGAGCGCGCAGCCTTGTTCTGGCGTTGGACCATGGGCTTCAATGCCACGATGGAGTCCATCCACCGTTGGGCTTGGTGGTTTGCCGTGCTTTGTCCCTTGGTGGGTGGTGTGGGTATTTTGCTCACCGGTACTGTGGTGGACAACTGGTATCTGTGGTCCGTCAAACACCATGTTGTGCCAGCGTACCCCTTGGTCAGCCCCACCGTGCTTGATCCTGCAATTCTGGGAGTGAAGCCATGAAACTGATTTTTAAATTAGCGCTTTGTATTTGGGCTGCCGTGATGCTTACGGGCTGCGAACGCCCGCCCATCGAAACCGTTCAGACGGGTTTTCGCGGCACAGGCATGGAGCAAATCTACAACCCCAGAACCTTGCTAAAACAAGCGTCTTTGAATCAAGCACCCGCAGCCCCAGATGCCGCAGCTGCCGATGGTCCAAAGGCCAGTCAGGTTTATCAGAACGTCAAAGTTTTGGGTGATCTGAGCGTAGGGCAGTTCAATCGACAAATGGTCGCCATCACGCAGTGGGTGGCACCAGATCAGGGCTGTGCCTATTGCCACAACGTCCAGAATTTTGCGGATGACGGCAAGTACACCAAGGTGGTGGCGCGTCGCATGATCCAAATGACGCAAAAAGTCAACCAGGACTGGAAGCCCCACGTAGCTGAAACGGGTGTGACTTGCTATACCTGCCACCGTGGCAACAACGTGCCAACGCAAGTTTGGACGGAGCCTAAGGATCGCAAATATGCAAGCAGTTTGTTGGGTGATTTGGCTGGCCAAAACATTGCCACCAAAGAAGCCGGACTGACATCGTTGCCGTTCGATCCGTTTTCGCCTTACCTCAAAGACGCGGCGCCCATCCGAGTCAACGGCAATGAGGCCATGGCGGGTGTGGGTTCCAATGCCAACCGTGCTTCTCTCAAGCAGACTGAACACACGTACTCCTTGATGGTGCACATGTCAGAGTCCTTAGGTGTGAACTGTACTTATTGCCACAACACACGCAACTTCCAATCTTGGGAGGAATCGAGGCCTCAACGTGTGACCGCTTGGCATGGCATTCGGATGGCGCGCGAGCTCAACAATGACTACATGACGCCTCTAACAGATACCTTCCCCCCCCATCGTTTGGGGCCTAAAGGAGATGTTGCAAAAGTCAATTGCAGCACGTGCCACCAAGGTGCTTTCAAGCCTCTCTATGGCGCAGCGATGGCGAAAGACTTTCCTGAACTTCAAGTTTTAGCAAAGCCTTAAACTCAGAAGTTCATAAGGCCTGCACCCGTTGCGGTGCAGGCCTTTTTTAATGGGAGTCCAGAAATGAGCCAAGCACACCCAGTGGGGCTTGATGACCAGACGGCTGTTGTCTTATTGGCCGACATTGCAGAGGCTTCTCGACTGTGGGGCTGGTCGCGCATAGTGCGAGGTCCTCGTGCTTTGCAGCGCGTTCCTGGTTTGCTCTTTTCAAAAGTATTGGGCAGCGGGTATGAGGGTGGCTTTGCCCTTCGGCCAAGTCCTTCCCGTCAAGGTGTATTCGCGTTGTTTGAATCTGTTCAAACGGCGCAAGATTTCATTTCTCACTCCGCCCTTGTTGGTGACTATCAGAAGCGATCGAATGAATTTTGCTGCGTGACCTTGAAAGCTTTTTCCTGTCGTGGCAGTTGGGATGGCGTTTCTTTTCAAGCCAATGCCGAGCCTCCTATCAACGGTCCTGTTGCAGCGCTGACCAGAGCCTCCATCAAGTTCAGCAAAGCGCATGCATTTTGGCGTCATGCCCCTCCTTCACAAACTGCGCTTGAGGGCGTTGAGGGATGTCAGTTGGCTGTGGGCTTAGGCGAAGCACCTTTTTTTCGCCAAGCCACATTCAGCATTTGGAACAGCGTGACTGAAATGAATGCCTACGCGCGTTCGGGTTCGCACCTCAAAGCGATTCAAGCGGCCAATCAGCAGGGCTATTTTTCGGAATCTATGTTTGCACGTTTTGTGCCTCTGAAAGTTGAAGGTCAGTGGTTGGGCAAACGGTATGCATAAGTCCATGCAAACGCCTCGTGTGGTGGTGGTGGGCGCGGGCATTGGCGGCTTGGTGAGCGCGTTGCTGTTGGCGCATCAAGGGCTCGATGTCACCTTGGTAGAAAGTGCCAATCAACCCGGCGGAAAAATCAGGCAAGTGCAAGTCGATGGGGTGGGTGTCGATTCCGGCCCCACGGTCTTCACCATGAAATGGGTGTTGGACCAAATGCTTGAAAATCTAGGCACCTCGTTGGAGGACATTTTGCAATTGGAGCCCATCGGTGTTTTGGCCCGACACGCTTGGGATGCCAGTCCACAACGGCTTGATTTGTATTCAGACACGGCGCGCACTGCCGAGGCAATTGCACAATTCAGCAGCCCACAAGAGGCGCGACGTTTTCTCAACTTTTGTCAGCAAACGCGACGCCTGTATGACACGCTAGAGAAGCCCTATATCCGCAGTGAACGCCCGAATCTCGTGAGTATGGTGAGCGACTTAGGCATGAGTGGCATGGCCACACTGAGTGGTTTGGGTCCTTTTGCCTCGTTATGGCGCAGCTTGGGCCGTCATTTTCACGATCCGCGTCTGCAACAGTTGTTTGGCCGCTACGCCACCTATTGCGGCTCATCGCCTTGGTCTGCACCTGCCACACTGATGTTGGTGGCGCAGGTGGAGCTTGATGGCGTTTGGTCGGTCAAGGGCGGGATGTTTCAAGTGGCATCCGCCCTCGCCAAGTTAGGTGAAACGCATGGCGTGAAAGCTCGCTATGGCGTGTCGTGCACTCAGATCCACACCCAGCAGGGAAGGGTGAGTGGCGTGGAATTGTCTACAGGTGAGCACTTAGACGCTGATCACGTTGTTTTTAACGGTGATGTGGCGGCGTTGGCCCATGGCATGCTGGGTCAAGGTCTCAGCCCTAACTTTCAAGCGGTGAGCGCAAAGCAGCGTTCACTCTCGGCGATGACGTTGTCGATGCACGCAAAAACAAATGGTTTTCCGTTGGTGCGTCACAACGTGTTTTTCAACCAAAATTACCGCGCTGAGTTCGATGATATTTTTCACAAACGGCAATTGCCTGCGCAGGGCACGGTTTATGTTTGCGCCCAAGATCGCAACGATGACGGGCTGACACAAGCAGCTTCAGAACGAATTTTCTGCCTTGTCAATGCGCCCGCTGATGGCGATACACACACATTCAATGCATCGGAGATACACGCATGCGAATCAAGCAGTATGGCGCTGATGCGTCGCTGTGGCTTGGAGATCGAAGTCACGCCACAGCAGGTGGTGCGAACCTTGCCTCAGGACTTTGCCCGACTCTTTCCGGGCAGTGGGGGAGCGCTTTATGGTCAGGCGACCCACGGGTGGATGTCAGCATTTCGTCGCCCCTCTGCGCGCAGCAAAGTGCCGGGCCTCTACACGGCGGGGGGGAGCGTTCACCCGGGGCCGGGCGTTCCGATGGCAGCCATGTCGGGACGTTTGGCGGCCGCGACGCTGATGGCGGACCTCGGTTTGACCAAAAAGTCCCACCGGGTGGTTATCTCTGGTGGTATGTCGATGCGTTGAGTGATGATGGCGAACATGGTTTGTCCATCATCGCTTTTGTAGGCAGTGTTTTCTCACCTTATTACGCGTTGGCCCGCAGCCTTCAAGGCGGTGTCGCAGATCCAGAAAATTTTTGTGCCTTGAATGTGGCCTTGTATGGCAAAGGCGGTAAGCGTTGGACCATGACCGAGCGCGGTCGTCAGCACATTCAACGCAGCGCTCACCACTACCAAATTGGGCCCAGTAGTTTGCATTGGGATGGCCAAGCCTTGGTCATCGACATTGATGAGGTTAACGTGCCTTTGCCCAAACGGGTGCGTGGTCGCGTGACGGTTCGACCCGAGGGGCTTTGTCAGTTTGTCACGTCTTTAGACAATGAAGGTCTACATCGTTGGGGACCTATTGCACCTTGCTCACGCGTCCAAGTTGAAATGGAAAACCCCCGCTTGAGTTGGGGTGGTCACGCGTACTTGGACTCGAATGAAGGTGATGAACCCGTTGAAAAAGGATTTTGGGACTGGGACTGGGCACGCGCCGAAATGAGCAATGGCGACACCAGCGTGGTGTATGACGTGAGGCCCAAAAAGGGTCCGGGCCGTGTGGTGTCACAAAGATTTGCTCCAAATGGTTCGCACACGCCTTTTGAGGCTCCAGCCCGCTACCCATTGCCAGCATCTGCTTGGCGCGTTGAGCGCGCGATGTGCAGTGAATCTGGCACCGCACCAGAGGTGGTGAGTACGTTGGAAGACACGCCGTTTTATGCTCGCTCATTGCTGCGAACACGTTTATTAGGTGAAGACCTCACCGTCGTGCACGAGAGCTTGAATATTCCGAGGCTTGTCTCATGGCCAGTGAGATTGATGTTGCCTTGGCGTATGCCTAGGCGGCCTTGATCGATCGCGACGTGCCCTTTGATTCAACAAGTGTTAGATCAAAGACAAGACTTCTTGTGGGTTGTTGGAAATCACATCAGCGCCAAATAGGTCAGCCGTGACATCCACCAGCAAAAAGATAGGGCCACCCAATATCACCTTGACATGAGGGTTGCCGGAGTTGCGTTTCATCGCGTGAACGAGTGATTTCAATTGGAGCAATTGGGATTCAATCGCGACAGAAATGCCGATCACATCAAACCATTCGTTAGCGACGGCGCGGACCAACTCTTCTTCTGTGGAAGAAATTTCAACCACCACACTCGCGCCTGTTCTTCTGAACAAATCGCCCACAATGGTGGCGCCCAAAAGGTGCAATGAGCCAGGGGCGCAACACACCAGCACATTGGACTGCTCACCTTTGTCATGCGGCCCATCACGAAACTCATAGCCAAATCGGTAAATAACTTGGTGCATGATGGCCAAGCCACAGGTCAGGTCAGTAAAACTGCAGAGGTCGTTGTCCCAAAGATGGCCCAAGTGCCTGGCGGTTGGCGTGATCAGCTCTAAAAAAATCCGTTCTTGTGCAAAACCTCGTGCGATCAAATCGTCCACAATTTTGTTGACCCGCAACGAATCGCCTTGAATGCAGGCGTTTGTAAAGTCATTAAATTCAAGGATGGCGCCCGTGTTGGCACCAGAGACTTCTGGCGTACTCAGGCGTTCTCTGTAGTTTTGAGAATTCAAAAGCCTGGGGATGAGTTGCTCCCCGATTAAGTCTTGGAGAGACTCTTTGCACTCATCATTCGCCGAGTCTGTCGCACGCTGGTGATGCATGCTGTTCATCTTAGGCATGAAGATTCCTACAGAAAAGCTAGCGTACCGACATATCGGAAAAATGATCGGGGTGATGGTTCACCAGCAAAATAGCATACCGATTCGCTAACAGGCCTTGATTTTGATCAATTATCAGCCCACGCACCACTATCAATTACCCTTGGTTGCCTAAGACAAATGCGGTTAGTGGTGGTTTTTGTAGATCAACAGATTGGACCGCTTCAAGCGTTTGTGTCCGAGTTGAAGTCGTTTTCAGAGGAAATTCCGAACCTTCTCAGCTTGACGTAGAGACTTTGGCGAGAGAGTCCCAGCATTTCTGCAGCAGAGGCGCGGTTGTTATGCGTCATCTCCAGCGCTGCCTCGATACACATGCGCTCTATCGTATCGACAGTATCGCCAACGATGTCTTTGATAGGGCGTCGACCCACCAATTGCGACAGGTCTGCAAAAGGATTGGGCAGCGGTTCCGAGGCATGCGCAGCTGACTGAGCGCGTCGATTCAAATCTCGCACAAACAACACGTACAGGGGTTCTGCATTGGCCAAATAAATTCCCGAAATCTCGACGGGAAGCGTCATACCCGACAGTGTTTTGACTTCGGTGGCAAAGTTTCTGACGGGTTTTTGCTGTTTCAGTGAGGTGTTGAGGACGCCCCAATCAACAGCGCCTCGGATTAACCAGCGTTCTAACGATTGGCCCACGGCTTGAGAAGCTGCAGTTAACCCCAAGAGCGCCATGCCTTCCTCGTTGACGCTCTTGACGGTGCCCGTCGTGTCTGTGAGTAACCATCCGTCTGGGAAGTGCGCCATCAGTTCACTCAAAACCGTGGCCGCATCGATGGATGTGTGGGCCGATGTATGCGCTTCGCGGGGAGTCATACGCACCAAAAATTGCGCTCCACCATCTTGCCTAAAAACCGAGGCCGATACCGTGATTGGCAACGAAGAGCCGGGCAGGGTGGCCGAGCACATTTCAATACGACCCGTTGCGAGCGCGGTTCTCAGGAGGGATTGAACTTCGGCTTGGCTTTCAGGATCGACACATTCTCGGAAATCACGGCCCACCATCCGTTTGCCAGCATCTTTGAACAGCGCTTGCGCGCCTGCATTGGCTTCAATTAATCGGTAGGAATGTGAGTCCACCAACAATACCGCGTCTGGCGAGGTTTCAAACAAAATGCGGTAACGCGCTTCAATGTGCCTGAGTCTGAGAAAGTCGCGCTCCATGGACTGTTGCGTTTCAACCAGTCGGCGTTGGAGTTCGGCAAGTCGCTCAAGGCTGCGACCGACGGCTAACAATTTGTCGCCCTTAAGAGCAACGGTGATGTACTGAATAGCGGCTTCACCGCCAGAGGGCAGCGGATGATTGACGTGACGCCAAAGTAAATTTGGCGTGTCAGGTTGGACGGCGAGTAGATCTTCGATCTTTTTCTTACTTTCGGAAGTGACGGTATCAATCCACCGTTTTCCTAACCAACTCTGACAACCCAAAGCTGCCATGGTGTCTTGTCCAGTTGACACATCCTCGATCACGCCTTTGGAACTGATGACCAAACTGACGTCGGAAACAGCGCCCAACAGCTTGGAGAAGGTCACGGCTTCAAGATCGGAAAAGTTCATTTTTATTATTAATTCTTTGTATTTGAGTAATGACTTTATAAGGTGCCGATTATATCGTCACATTGTGTTGATTTGGCCTAATTCCTCAACACAGCTGCGGGATCTGGTGTTGCGAGAAATTTGAACGGGTTCATGTTGAGAAACATCCATGGCTTGTGTGACAAGCCTCACGGTTTGGCGTGCGTCTGTGTAGAGAAGCACAGTTCCGGGCCAGTTCAGCAACTCCGGTGAAATGTGCGCCATCGGCCCACCCACGTAGAGTTTTAAATGAGGGTTGGTGGTTGCTTTGCGTAGTTCGGCCACAGCCTTTGCGACGCTATCGATGTATCGGTCTGTTGGGAGCGATAAAACAGCAGCGTCAAACCAGTCCGATAGAAATATCCGCTTGAATTCAGCCATGTCTTGGGGCATAGCGAGCGTGACACGCCAGCCAGCTTGACGGAAGAACTCACTCAGCATAAAAAGACCCAATCCGTGCTGGGAGCCAGGCTCGGCCATCAGCAGAAGACTGAGCTCCTTTGACCCTGGATGGCCCTCTGCCAAAAATTCTGGGCTGAGCTCTTCCATGATTTGGTGCAGATGTGAAAGTGCAATGGTAATGTTTAAAAAGTCTAATTTGTCATCAAACCAAAGTTCACCAATTGCCTTGGCGGACTCCGTGATGCCGTAAAGATAAATATCGCTTAAAGACTGCCCTTGCCGACGCCATTTCATCAATAATTTTCGGGTCTCTTCGATGCTGTGAACCGCTGCTTGAATCAGCAGTTTCACTTGATTTTGATCGATCGCCGATTTGGTAGAAAAGGTCGTGCCGCCCACGAGTCGAGGACTGGTGCCTAACTCAATTGTCACCCTGGCGTCTTGAAATTCAGACGTCCATGGCGTGCTTGGCGAAGTATTAGGTGGGTCAAATTTAAATTGAGTCACGGCGACTCTCCTCATCTTTTACGAGACCGAGCAAGTTTCACCGAAGTTGTATGGATCTCCATTAAGTGTAAACCCTAGACAACATATTTATTGTCAATTAATGTTGACACATGTGGTTTCAAGCATTAGAGTTGCCTCAGTTCATTTGCAATGAAGGCAGGTCATGCAGCAGTCTCAACCACAGGTTTTATACACACCCGAGCAGCGCGCTAAGCGTGATGCGACGCGGTGGACCTTGGTGCAAGGTGTTTTGGCACCTGTTCAATTCTTGGTTTTTTTGGTCAGCCTTTACCTGGTGTTGAACAGTTTGAAAACGGGTGAGCACACCGACTGGGCCTTGGCCTCTGTTGTGCTCAAAACGTTGGTGCTCTACGCCATCATGATCACGGGCTGCATTTGGGAGAAGGTGGTGTTTGACAAATACCTGTTCGCCCACGCTTTCTTTTGGGAAGACGTGGTCAGCATGGGGGTCATGGCCTTGCATACGGCCTATTTGTGGGTGTGGTGGACGGGCAGTTGGTCAACCAGTGAGCAACTCTGGTTGGCGTTGACGGCCTACATCACCTACGGAATCAACGCTGCCCAGTACATTCGCAAACTTCGCATGGCGCGTTTGCAAAAGCCCAGTGTCAACCAAGCCGGTTCGGCAGTTCAGGTGGCTGTATGAGTACTGTGATTCCTATTCGCGCCAACGTGGGTAAAGGCTGCACAGACGTCGTGCCCTTGGTTGAGCGCGGCCAGCGCGAAGTGTTTTGTGGCCTCACGGGCATCATTTGGCTGCATCGCAAAATTCAAGATGCTTTCTTTTTGGTGGTGGGTTCACGCACCTGTGCGCACCTGATCCAGTCGGCTGCGGGTGTCATGATTTTTGCTGAACCCCGTTTTGGCACGGCCATCATCGATGAGCGCGACTTGGCGGGTTTGGCCGATGCCAATGACGAGCTGGATCGCGTGGTGAATCAACTGCTGGCCCGCCGTCCTGAAATCAAATTGTTGTTCTTGGTGGGTTCTTGCCCCTCTGAGGTCATCAAGCTGGATTTGTCCCGCGCTGCCGCTAGGTTGTCTGTGCAGCATTCGCCTGCTGTGCGCGTGTTGAACTATTCAGGCAGTGGCATCGAAACCACCTTCACCCAAGGCGAAGACGCTTGTTTGGCATCGATGGTGCCCGATCTGCCAGTGCCTCAAGCCAATGCTGAACAAGAGTTGGTCATTGTGGGCACATTGGCCGATGTGGTGGAAGACCAGTTTGTGCGTATCTTGAACCACATGGGCATCGAGCGCGTTCGGTTCTTTCCCCCGCGGCGCGCACAAGACATGGTGCCTATCGGGGCCAACACACGTTTGCTGTTGGCACAGCCCTTTTTAGGCGATACAGCGCGTGTGTTGCAAGCGCGTGGTGCGCGCTTGTTGCCAGCGCCGTTCCCATTGGGCATTGAAGGCACAACTGCATGGCTGCAAGCTGCAGCCACGGCCTTTGACATCACGTCCGATCGTTTTCAGGCTGCTGTTGCAGCCCCTATGGCCAGAGCTGAGGCTTCCTTGGCACGCGCTAAGTTGCATTTGGATGGAAAAAGCATTTTCTTTTTCCCCGACTCGCAACTTGAAATTCCCTTGGCGCGATTTTTATCGCGTGAGTTGGGCATGCAATTGGTCGAAGTGGGCACGCCTTATTTGCATCGTCAGCACATGGCCATGGAGTTGGCCATGCTGCCTGAAGGTACTTTTTTATCGGAAGGTCAAGATGTTGAAAAACAACTGGACCGCTGTCGTGCGGCTCACCCCGACATGGTGGTCTGCGGCTTAGGTTTAGCCAATCCTCTCGAGTCTGAGGGGATGACCACCAAATGGGCCATTGAGTTGGTTTTTACCCCGATTCAGGGCTACGACCAAGCCGGTGATTTGGCTGAGTTGTTCACCCGTCCTCTGATGCGCCGCATGCGCCTCGCTAGCTAAAGGAGTCAGAGCCATGCAACTCACACTCTGGACATACGAAGGTCCGCCTCACGTGGGTGCGATGCGTATCGCCACGGCGATGGAAGATGTCCACTACGTCCTGCATGCGCCTCAAGGTGACACATACGCCGATTTGTTGTTCACCATGATCGAGCGATTGCAAAAGCGTCCGCCTGTGACCTACACCACGTTTCAAGCGCGCGATCTTGGCGGCGATACGGCTGAGCTTTTCAAGACCGCTGCGCGCGAAGCTTTTGAGCGTTTTTCGCCTAAAGCGATGTTGGTGGGTTCGTCTTGTACCGCTGAGCTGATTCAAGACGATCCAGGTGGTTTGTGCAAAGCACTGAACTTGCCTATTCCCGTTGTTCCCTTGGAGTTGCCTTCTTATCAGCGCAAAGAAAACTGGGGCGCTTCCGAAACCTTTTACCAGTTGGTTCGCAACTTGGCGTTGCCAAAAGACGCGATTGAAAAGTCGAAATCAGCCAAGCCTCGCTGCAACATCTTGGGGCCCACGGCCTTGGGTTTCAGGCACCGCGATGACGTTGCTGAAATTCGCAAGTTGCTGACCGATATGGGCGTTGACATCAATGTGGTGGCGCCGCTCTCGGCAACGCCTGATGACATTGCCCGCTTGTCCAATGCGGATTTCAATGTGGTGCTCTACCCTGAAATCGCCAACTTGAGTGCGCAGTGGTTGAAGCGTAGTTTTGGACAACCCTTCACCAAAACCATTCCTATTGGTCATTCCGCTACCTGCGATTTTGTGCGCGAGGTGGCGCAATTGGCGGGCATTGATCCCGTTGCCGCACTTCACGATGCCACGTCGCGTGCCGCGTGGTACACCCGATCGGTCGATTCCACCTACTTGACGGGCAAGCGTGTCTTTGTATTCGGCGATGCTACGCATGCGGTGGCTGCGGCGCGTGTCGCAGCTCAAGAGATGGGCTTCACGGTGGTGGGCATTGGCACTTACAGCCGTGAGTTTGCGCGTGAGGTGAGAGAGGCCGCCAGTCTGTACGGCGTCGAAGCCTTGATCAGCGATGACTATTTAGAAATAGAAGCATGCATTGCAGCCTTGAACCCTGAATTGGTTCTGGGCACCCAAATGGAGCGTCACATCGCCAAGCGTTTGGGGGTGCCCTGTGCGGTCATCTCTGCGCCAGTTCACGTGCAAGATTTCCCTGCAAGGTATTCCCCTCAAATGGGGTTTGAAGGTGCCAATGTGTTGTTTGACACGTGGGTTCACCCACTCATGATGGGCCTTGAGGAACATTTGATCGGCATGTTCCGAGGCGACTCTGAGTTTCATGAGGACGCTGCGCCATCTCACCTAGGCGGAGGGGTCCATGCACAAAGTCAGCTTGACGTCGCCCAGCCATTAGAAGTTGCGCAAACGCAAGAACAACAGCCCCAAGTCGCCATCTCGCCACAAAGTATCACTGTGTCGGTCTGGGATACGGGTGCAGAAAAAGAACTGAAAAAAATCCCATTTTTCGTGAGAGGCAAAGCACGAAGAAATACCGAGAAGTACGCCAACGAGCGTGGCATCTCGGTCATCACGACGGAGACACTTTATGAATCTAAAGCTTACTTCTCACAGCAGTAAGGTCATGCCGCGTGATGCCACCCCCATCAAAGTGGTGGTGGTCACCATGGACACGCACTTTGCCAGCTCGTTCAATCGCGCCAATGGCCAATTGAAACGTGATTTTCCAGGCCTCACATGGTCTCTGCACGCAGCTTCCGAATACACCGGCAACGATGCGCTCATCGCCAAATGCAAGGCAGACATTGCCTCTGCCGACATTGTGTTGTGCGGCATGTTGTTCCTTGAAGATCACTTTTTGCCGATCTTGGACGATCTGCGTGCACGTCGCATGAACTGCGATGCCATGGTGTGTATGGCCAGTGCCACCGAAGTCACACAATTGACCCGCTTTGGTCAGTTTGACATGAGCAAACCCGCCAGCGGCCCCATGGCTTTGCTGAAAAAATTGCGTGGCGGCAGCAAGGACAAACCCGCCACAGGCGGTGCCACGCAAATGAAAATGTTGCGTCGCTTGCCCCAGTTGTTGCGCTTCATTCCAGGCACTGCGCAAGATGTGCGTTCGTACTTCATCACGCTGCAATATTGGTTGGGCGGCTCGGACGACAACGTGCTGAACATGGTGCGACACCTGATTGACCGCGGGGCCGATGGCCCTCGTAAATCTCTGCGTGGCAAGGTCAAGGTGGAAGCGCCGGTTGATTACCCTGAAGTGGGTGTGTACCACCCCCGCATGAGCGGAAAGTTCAGTGAAGACGTGCATGCATTGCCTTTGCCAGCAGGTATTGCCGTAAAAGGCACGGTTGGTATTTTGTTGTTGCGCTCTTATTTGTTGTCGGGCAATGCAGGGCACTACGACGGCGTGATTGCTGCCCTAGAGGCCAAAGGTTTGCGCGTGATTCCAGCGTTTGCGGCGGGTTTAGATTCGCGCCCAGCGATCGATGAATTTTTCATCAAAAATGGCCAAGTGTGTGTCGATGCTGTGGTGTCTCTCAGTGGCTTTTCGCTCGTCGGTGGCCCTGCCTACAACGACGCCAAAGCCGCAGAAGAAGTGTTGGCCAAATTGGATGTGCCTTATGTTGCAGCGCACCCCGTTGAGTTTCAAACGCTCGACCAATGGGGTGGTTCCGACCGCGGCTTGCTGCCTGTTGAAAGCACCATCATGGTGGCTATTCCAGAACTCGACGGTTCGACCAGCCCCATGGTGTTTGGCGGGCGTCCTGGCGCTGCGGGCGTGACCTGCTCCGGCTGTCACCACGCGTGTACGTTTGGTGAAAGTACCAACGCACAAGACATGCATTCTTGTCCTGAGCGCGCCATCATGTTGGCTGCGCGGGTCAGCAAGTTGGTGACCTTGAAGCGCAGTGAACGACAAGACCGCAACGTGGCCATCGTGTTGTTCAACTTTCCGCCCAATGCGGGCAACATAGGCACGGCTGCTTTTCTGTCTGTTTTTGAGTCTTTGTGGCACACCCTGGCCGCCATGAAGGCGCAAGGCTACCAAGTTGATGTGCCCGCAACTGTGGATGATTTGCGCGATGCCTTGTTGTACGGCAACGCCCCGCAATATGGCGCTGACGCCAATGTGCATGCCTTGATTTCTGCTGACGATCACGTCAAGCGCGAACGCTGGCTCAAAGAGATTGAAGCGCAGTGGGGTCCAGCCCCCGGTCGTCAATTGAGCAACGGCAGTTCAATTTTTGTCTTGGGTAAGAAGTTTGGCAATGTGCTGGTCAGTGTGCAGCCTTCGTTTGGTTACGAAGGTGACCCCATGCGGTTGTTGTTTGAAAAAGGCTTGGCACCCACGCATGCCTTCTCAGCTTTTTATCGTTACTTGCGCGAAGATTTCAAAGCGCATGCGGTGTTGCACTTTGGCACGCACGGCGCACTCGAATTCATGCCGGGTAAGCAATCTGGCATGAGTGGCACCTGCTGGCCCGATCGTTTGATTGACGATTTGCCCAACATCTATTTATACGCGTCCAACAACCCATCAGAAGGTGCCATTGCCAAGCGCCGTTCGGGTGCGACCTTGATCAGCTACTTGACACCGCCCATTGCACAAGCAGGCTTGTACAAAGGTCTGAATGAGCTGAAGTCATCGCTGGAGCGCTGGCGCGGATTAGAGAGTGGCAACAGTGAGCGGGCCGCCCTCGCTCCTGTCATTCAAGCCCAAGCGGTCGAGCTTGATTTGGTGCCTGCAGACCCCGCTTGGGACGTTGCCACCATGGGCGCCGATTTGGATCGAGAAGTGATGCGCTTGGGCGAAGAAATGCTCGAGTTGGAATACACCCTCATTCCACACGGTTTGCATGTGGCCGGTCGTGCCCCCAGCCCGGCTCAACAGGTGGATATGTTGTTAGCCATGGCCGATGCCAATCACGGCATGCAATTAGAGCGTGCGGCTGTCGAGGCCTTGGTAGAAGGCCACACGCCAGAGCGTGCTTTGACAGCTGCGGGCTTGCCGCGCAACCATGCCAGCCTGAGCGTTTTGCGTGAACTGGTGGAGCCTCAGGCGCATCTGGCCGTTGACACCGAAGTGTCCGCCATGCTGCGCGCTTTAGACGCTTGCTACATCCGTCCTGCACCTGGCGGCGATATTCTTCGCACGCCGGCTGTGTTACCTACGGGCCGCAACATTCACGGCTTTGATCCCTTCAGAATTCCAAGTGCGATGGCCGTACGCGATGGCAAAGTGCAAGCGCAGTTGCTCATTGACCGCCACTGTGCCGATGGCAACCCTTTGCCAGAATCCATTGCCATGGTGCTGTGGGGAAGTGACAACCTGAAGAACGAAGGCGCGCCGATTGCGCAAGCCTTGGCCTTGATGGGCGCCATGCCACGCTTTGACACGTACGGTCGAATTGCAGGTGCCACACTCATACCCCTAGAGGAATTAGGACGCCCACGCATCGACGTGATCATGACCCTGTCAGGCATCTTCCGCGATCTCATGCCATTGCAGATCAAGCTGTTGGCCGAGGCCGCTTTTTTGGCGGCGTCTGCAGACGAACCGCTGGCGTTGAATTGGATTCGCAAACATGCGCTCGCCTATCAGCAAGAGCACGGCTGCACTTTAGAGACGGCCTCTTTGCGGGTCTATGGCAATGCCGAAGGTGCCTACGGCGCCAACGTCAACAACTTGGTCGAGAGCAGCCGTTGGGGTGATGAGGGTGAACTGGCCGAAACCTACAAACGACGCAAGAGTTTTGCCTACGGTCGCACGGGCCGTGCCGTGCAACAAACTGCCCTCATGCAAACCGCAATGGCCGATGTGCAGCTGACCTACCAAAACCTCGACTCCGTTGAGTTGGGGGTCACCACGGTGGACAACTACTTTGACACCTTGGGTGGTATCACCCAAGCGGTAAAGGCAGCCAAGGGCGGTAAAACACCGCCGGTCTACATTGGCGATCAAACCAAAGGCAATGCGGCTGTTCGCTCTTTAAAAGAGCAAGTCTCCATTGAAACCCGCACCCGCATGCTCAACCCCAAATGGTACGAGGGCATGCTCGAGCACGGCTACGAAGGCGTGCGGCAAATCGAGGTACACGTGACCAACACCATGGGATGGTCCGCCACCACGGGTCAAGTGCAACCTTGGGTTTACAAACAACTGTCTGAAACGTTCATGCTCGACCCCGACATGCGTGAACGCTTGGCGAAATTGAATCCGACGGCTTCTGCACGTGTAGCCAACCGTTTGATCGAAGCGTTTGAACGCAACTATTGGCAGCCTGATGCCCAGACCTTGCAAGCGCTTCGCCAAGCCAGTGAAGAATTAGAAGATCGCCTTGAAGGCGTTTATGAAGGAGCTCCCGTATGACAGTCGCAACCCTACCGTTCCCCACGGTCAAACGCCATTCCAAATTGGACGGTGAGGGGAGTTTGCAAGTTCAACTTGACCCGGATGTGAAGATTGGCAATGCCAAAGTTTTTGCCATTTATGGCAAAGGCGGTATTGGCAAGAGCACCACCTCTTCCAATTTATCAGCCGCCTTTTCCAAAATGGGAAAACGGGTGCTGCAAATTGGGTGTGACCCTAAGCATGACAGCACATTCACACTCACCAAGAAGATGCTGCCCACGGTCATTGATGTGCTGGAGACGGTTGACTTTCATGCCGAAGAACTGCGTGTCGAAGACTTTGTCTTTGAGGGCTACAACGGTGTGATGTGCGTGGAAGCCGGCGGTCCACCCGCAGGCACAGGCTGCGGTGGTTATGTGGTCGGTCAGACGGTGAAACTGCTCAAAGAGCACCACTTGTTAGAAGACACCGACGTGGTGATTTTTGATGTGCTGGGCGATGTGGTGTGTGGTGGATTTGCCGCACCACTGCAGCACGCCGATCGCGCCATGATCGTGACCGCCAATGATTTCGATTCGATCTTTGCGATGAACCGCATTGTGCAAGCCATTGGTGCTAAGGCCAAAAACTACAACGTGCGCTTGGGCGGTGTCATTGCCAACCGCAGTGCCGCTACGGACCAGATTGACAAATACAACGACCGTATTGGTTTGAAGCTGGCTGCACATTTCCCAGATCTGGATGTGATTCGTCGCAGTCGCTTGAAAAAATCAACACTTTTTGAGATGGAGCACTCGCCCGAGCTGGAGGCTGTGCAAAAAGAGTACATGCGACTCGCGGCCAATATGTGGTTGGGCGGAGAGGCCTATTCCGCAGTGCCCATGAAAGACCGCGATATTTTTGATCTATTGGGCTTTGATTGAGGTTTTGAATCATGAGTGACATCACTTACGAACAACGCCGCGGCCAAATCGAAAACTATTTCGATCGCACGGCTGCGGCCGCGTGGGCTAAATTAACCTCTGATGCACCCGTGGGCCGCATTCGTGCCACGGTGCGTGCGGGACGCGATCAAATGCGCTCGACCTTGGTGTCATGGCTAGGGCAAGACCTTAAGGGCAAGCGGATTTTGGACGCAGGCTGCGGAACGGGTGCGTTGGCTGTTGAAGCCGCTCGGCTGGGCGCTGAAGTCGTGGCCATTGATTTGTCACCCACCTTGGTCGACTTGGCGCGTGAAAGAATTCCGGCTGATGTGGCGCACTTGGTTGAGTTTCACAGCGGAGACATGCTTGACAAAGGTTTGGGTCACTTTGACCATGTGGTGGCAATGGACTCCATCATTCACTATCAAACCGACGATGCTGTGCATGCGCTTGCTCAGTTGGCTGAACGCACAAGCAAGTCCATCATCTTCACGTTTGCACCGCGCACACCGATGTTGGCCATGATGATTTCTGTGGGTCGTTTGTTGCCTAGAAGTGACCGTGCACCTTGGCTTGAACCCATGGCTGAGACACGCATTGCGCAGCTGATGAAAACCCACGAATCGTTGAACGACTGGCAATGCGCGCGCGCGCACAAAGTGAGCAGTGGTTTTTACAAATCCAAAGCGATGGAGTGGGTGCGCTCATGAGAGGCAAAACATTCGCCAAATTTGCCAAGCAAATGCCTGTCAATTGGCTGCCGTTTGCGGACGCTGCCAGCCCGGGTTTGCCGATGCACCGTTTGCTGCGCTTGTCCTTGTTCAAGTTCACCATGGGCATCACAACCGCCCTGATGATCGGTACCCTGAACCGGGTCATGATTGTTGAATTATTGGTGCCAGCTTGGTTGGTCTCCATGATGCTGGCGCTCCCTCTGCTGGTGGCCCCGTTCAGGGCGGTCACTGGCTATCAGTCGGATGTGCATGTTTCTGCATTTGGTTGGCGTCGGGTGCCCTATATGTGGGGAGGCACTTTGATTCAATTCATGGGACTGGCCGTGATGCCATTCGCGTTGTTGGTGCTGTCCGGTGGCGGGCAAATTGCTGTGCCTGACTGGGTGGGTCAGGGGGCTGCTGCCATCGCTTTCTTGATGGTAGGTGCGGGTTTGCAGACTTCACAAACCGCAGGTCTCGCTCTGGCAACCGATCAGGCCAGCGAAGACACGCGTCCTCGTGTCGTGGCCTTGATGTACAGCATGCTTTTGGTGGGCGCCGTGTTTGGCAGCTTGGTCTACAGCGTTTTACTGGCTAGCTTCACCCCTGAAATTTTGGTTCAAGTGGTGCAGGGCACGGCGTTGGTGGTGTTGCTCCTCAACGGTGTGGCCCTGTGGAAGCAAGAGCCGCGTAACCCTCAACGTGTCTTGGCGCAGAAAACAGAAATCCGTCGTCCGTTCAAAGAAGTTTGGAATGAGTTCATTGCCTTGCCCAATGCCAAGCGCTTTTTAGTGGCGACAGCTTTGGGCACCATGGCATTCAATATGCAAGACATTGTGCTGGAGCCCTATGGCGGTGAAATTCTGAAATTGAGTGTGGGTGCTACCAGTGCACTCACCGCGATGCTGTCAGCTGGCGGCTTGTTGGGTTTTTACTTTGCCGGTCGTCAGTTGGCCAAAGGGATAGACCCTATGCGCTTGGCTGCGTATGGTGCTTTGGCTGGCTTGCCTGCTTTTTCAGCGGTGATTTTTTCTGCGCCACTTGACGCGGGCTGGCTCTTCAGATTTGGCGCATTTGGTATTGGCTTTGGGGGCGGCATGTTTGCGGTAGGTACCTTGTTCACCGCTATGCGGCTAGAGGCCGCTTATGTGGGTCTGGCCTTGGGTGCCTGGGGCGCTGTGCAAGCTGCTGCGGCTGGTTTGTCCATGTTCTTTGGCGGCGCCTTGCGCGATACCGTCAATACGCTCACCGCGCAAGGCTTATTGGGCACTGGCTTGACGGACCCATCTGTGGCCTACAGCATGGTCTACCACATTGAAATGCTTTTGTTATTTCTAACCCTGATTGCTGTAGGACCCTTGGTCAAACGCAGCACATCTTTTTCACTTGTTGTTCCCTCAACCCTCGGCTTGAATGAGTCACGCATTTAGTTGTTCAAAGGAGAAGTCACCATGCAAACAGTAGGCAACATCACTGGTTATATCGACCTAGCACAAATACTGCTCTATGTATTTTGGATATTTTTCGCAGGCCTAATTTGGTATCTGGCGATGGAAAATCACCGCGAGGGCTACCCCATGGAGACCAGCGGCAGGGGGCGTGCTGTGGTCAAAGGTTTCCCAATTCCAGCCCCTAAAACATTCTTGCTCGATGGCGGCAAAAGCGTCACGGTGCCCGATCTCAAGCGCAGAGAGCCGGATTACAGCGCTGTGGCCTCTATTCCAAGTTTGGGTTCCCCCATTGAACCCAAAGGCGATGCCATGACGGCAGGCGTTGGCGCTGGCGCTTATTCCAATCGCGAAGATGTGCCCGAAAGAACCTCACACGGTGTGCCCCTGATTCAACCTTTGCGAATTGCCAGCGAATTCTCTGTCGCTTCGCAAGATGTGGATCCACGCGGCCTGCCTGTTATGGCGGGTGACGGCAAACAAGGTGGCACGGTCAAAGACCTTTGGATCGATTCCGCTGAAATGATGTTCCGATATTTGGAAGTCGAAATTGCCGGTGGTCGCACTGTTTTATTGCCCATCACGTTTTCCCTGATTCGCAGAAATCAAGTTGAAGTGCATGCTCTGTATGCGAAACATTTTGCAGCTGTTCCCGCTCTGAAAAACCCTGACCAAGTCACCAAATTGGAAGAGGAAAAAATCAGTGCGTATTACGGTGGCGGCACTTTGTATGCAGACGCCAAACGCAGCGAGCCTTTGATTTAAAAATTCACCGCGCTGCAATTGAATGTTGAATGAAACGCTGTAGAGGAAAAAAATGCCCATCGAAAATCTTGGCCACGAGTATGAGTTTGAGCCCCAGCACGGCCTGCCCGAGCGGTTGCCTTCGGATGAATTCATTGTTTGGCAAGGCTCTCCCGATATTGGTGCATTGGCCTCTTCAGCCTTTCATATGAAAAAGCTGACACTTTATTTCATCGCTCTGATTGCTTTGTGCGCTTGGCCTGCTTTAGAGAGCGGCGCGGGCGTCATGGCGGTGCTGAACGGCATCAAATGGATTGCGCCGCTTGCTGTCATCAGCTTGACCTCTTTGTGGATACTGGCTTACCTGACAGCCCGCACGACGGTCTATACCTTGACCAACAAACGCGTGGTCATGCGTTTGGGCATTGTGCTCACTGTCACTTTCAATTTGCCCTTGAAACAAGTTGCCTCAGCAGATGTACGCATGCTCGATGGCGGTTTTGGTGACATTACGCTGGCATTGCAGGGGTCGGACCGAATTGCGTGGGTTCACCTGTGGCCCAGCGTGCGTCCATGGCGAATCAGCAAGCCTGAACCGACATTACGCGCGATTCCCAACGTGCAAGAGGTCGCCGTCAAATTGCGTGACGCTTGGACCCAAAAAACAGGCTTGGCCGCTAACGCAACGACTGACGTTCAAAGTAGCCATCCCCATTCTGATAACTTTGAAGTGAGTTTGACATGAACCACGCGCACGCACCTGGCTTGACGCACCCCCCTGTGGCAGATCATTTCCCGCGTTGGGTTTTGTATTGTGCGGCGGGAATTCTGGCGTTCTCGCTCATTTCTGTGGGCCTGGTTCGGATCACAGGCAATGGGCCGGATCAAAAAGCTGCGGCGGCTACCTTGCAGCGATCGCTCGTGTTTGAAGATCACAAAGATGGTGGCGTCCGTGTTGGCGATGGTGTGACGGGTGAAACCTTGACCGTCTTGCACGGCGAACAAGGCTTTGTTCGTGGTGCGTTGCGTGCTCTGTCCCGTGAGCGGTATTCACGCGGTATTGGTTCAAGCGTTCCTTTTGAATTGATCGCCCGTGTCGATGGTCGTGTCACCTTATTCGATCCCAGCACTGGGCAGCGGGTGGACTTGGAGTCCTTCGGTCCTACCAACACGGCTGAGTTTGCAAGGTTCTTCGCCATGCAGCCTGAATAACGCTTAGCAGTTTTTATCAATACCCAAAAGTCGGAGTCACATTTATGCAAGCCACCTCAACGGTTGACAGTGCTGAAAAAGCATCCCAAAAGGCGGTGGAGAGCACCATGCTTAGCCCGCGGTTCTACACCACCGATTTTGCGGCGATGGATCGACTCGATGTCTCTCCCATGCGTGCCGAATGGGACAAGATGATGGCCGAATACGAAGGTGACAACAACCACGACCACTTTCAGCGTGACGAGGAATTTGCCAAAGAAGTGGCAGAACGTTTCTCGCAAGTGAGTCCTGAAATGCGTCAGGAGTTTTTAGACTTTTTGATCTCCTCCCTGACGTCTGAATTTTCCGGTTGTATTTTGTACAACGAGATTTTCAAGAACGTTGAAAATCCGGATATCAAGCAACTCATGCGCTACATGGCCCGGGATGAATCGCGGCACGCCAGTTTCATCAATCAGTCGTTGAAAGACTTTGGCCTTGGAATCGATCTGGGGAATTTGAAGCGTACCAAGGCGTACACCTACTTCAAGCCTAAGTACATTTTTTATGCCACTTACTTGTCTGAAAAGATTGGTTATGCACGCTACATCACCATTTATCGCCAATTAGAAAAAAATCCAGACAAACGTTTTCATCCCATCTTTCGTTGGTTCGAGCGTTGGTGCAATGACGAGTTTCGCCACGGTGAGTCGTTTGCTTTGATCATGCGCGCCAACCCGCAGTTGTTGCGCGGAGGTAATGTGTACTGGATTCGCTTTTTCTTGTTGGCGGTCTACGCCACCATGTATGTGCGCGACCACTGTCGTCCAATGTTGCACCAAGAAATGGGGCTGGAATCGTCGACGTATGACTACGAAGTGTTCCGCATCACCAATGAAATCACCAAGCAAGTGTTCCCCGTCTGTTTGGACATCGACAACCCTGCTTTCAGGCAAGGTTTGGCGCATTTGTTTGAGGCTCAAACGCAAATGGATGCGGCCAAAGCTCGGGGTGGTTTGGTGGGCTTGCTTTTGCGCGGGCGTTGGGCTTTGTCGGGTGCCTTGACCTTTGTGCGCTTGTACTTCTTGCCTGTGAAGCATCAAGCGTTGCCCGAGCAGGTACGCATGGTGCCTGCTTGGTAACTGCGAAGCCAACCGTCACAGAAAGCTAAGGATGACAGATACCTTCGTTGCCTTAGGGTTTGCGATTTTTATTTGGTGGTCAAGCACCGGTATTGTGATTCTGTTGAATCGCATGTCGAAGACAGCCATCACGTTGAGTTTGGTCATCTCTTCCTTGCTGGGCATCGGGGCTTTGGTGGGCTTGTCCCACACTGCCTATCAAACGGGTGTCACTGGGGCGTATTGCGCATTTACATGTGCCTTGCTGGCGTGGGGGTGGAATGAGTTGAGTTTTCTCACAGGCTGGATCACCGGGCCCCAGAAAACGGCCATCCCTAAAAGCACGCAAGGTTGGCTCAGGTTCCGGGCCTCTTTTAATGCCGTGGTTTGGCATGAAATCGCCATCCTTTTGGTTGGCGTGGCCATTGTCCTCATCACCTGGGATGCGCCTAACCAAGTGGGTACAGGTACTTATTTGGTCTTGTGGATCATGCGAACCAGTGCCAAGTTAAACCTGTTCTTTGGCGTGCGTAATTTGAGTGAAGAGTTTTTGCCCACGCACTTGGCTTATTTGGAAAGTTTTTTCAAACGCCGCCGCATGAATGCATTCTTCCCTTTTGCTGTGGCCATTGCCAGTTTTTGTTTGTGGCTGCTGGTCGACTATGCCAGCCAGCCCTTGACCACGCCGTCGCAGCTGGTCGGTGCTGTATTGGTTGGCACCATGCTGGCTTTGGCTATTTTGGAGCATCTGATGCTGGTGCTGCCCCTCGACACCACAGCCTTGTGGCGTTGGGCTATTCGTCAACAACAAAAGTCAAACACTGCCGTAGCTTTTGACGCGCGTGTGCCTGCTGCGTTGGCACCTCATTTGGATCCTCATGACAAATCTTTACAAGTCAATTAACACCGATGGTGGCGCAGATGGCGGTGGAGGGCATCCAACCCCTCCTAGGGGTTCAGGCGCTGAACTCGGCGCTCGTGCACCCACTGCCATCGTGATTGGCACAGGTTTTGGCGGCCTTGCTGCAGCCATTCGTTTGAGCGTGAAAGGCTATCGCGTTCAAATGTTGGAAAAACTCGATGCGCCTGGGGGGCGCGCCTATGTGCACAAGCAAGATGGGTTCACCTTCGATGCGGGGCCCACCATCATCACCTTGCCGCATCTCATCGCTGAGCTGTTCACCTTGTGTGGCCGAGAGATGAAAGACCATGTCGATCTGCGCTTGATGTCGCCTTTCTACCGCATACGGTTTGACGATGGCACGCACTTTGATTACAGCAACAACGACGAGCAGATGCTCGAACAAATTACCAAATTCAGTCCTGAAGATGTGCAAGGTTTTAAGAACCTGATGGTGGCTTCCGAGAAATGTTTTCAGCTGGGTTTTGTGGAACTGGGCATGGTGCCCTTTGAAACGCTGGGTGATGTGGTGAAGGCCATGCCAAATTTGGTGCGCATGCAGGCATGGCGCTCCATTTACAGCTTGGTCGCCAAGCACATCAAGCATCCCAAGCTGCGCATCGTGATGAGTTTTCACCCATTGCTGATTGGCGGCAACCCTTACTCCGTGACCTGCGTCTACGCCTTGATTCACTCTTTAGAGCGACGCTGGGGCGTGCATTCCGCCATGGGCGGCACAGGTGCCATCGTGCGCGAGTTGGTGAAACTGCTGGATGAGCGCGATGTGCCTATCCGTTACAACGCACCCGTCACACAAATTCGCATCAAAGATGGCCGCGCGCAGGGTGTCGAACTTGCGAGTGGTGAGTTCTTACCGGCTGACATCGTCGTGAGCAACGGCGATGCGGCTTGGACTTACCGTCACCTTGTCGCACCGCAGCACCGCAAGCATTGGACCGACAAGCGGATTGCCAAAGGCAAATACTCGTCTGGTTTGTTCGTTTGGTATTTCGGAACCAATCGCCAGTACAAAGACGTGCCCCACCACATGATGGTGTTGGGCCCGCGTTACAAAGGTTTGTTGCAGGACATTTTTAAAAATCACACCCTGTCCAAAGATTTCAGTCTTTATCTGTATCGCCCCACTGCGACTGATCCTTCCTTGGCACCTGAAGGGTGCGACAGTTTTTATGCACTGTCCGTTGTGCCTAACCTCAGCAGCGAGACAGATTGGCAGGCTGTCCAAGAGCAATACCGAGATGCCATTGCCACGGTGTTGCAAGAGAGCGTTTTGCCTGATTTAAAAAAACATGTGGTGTCTTCCAAGATCACCACGCCACAAGATTTTCAAGACCGCTTGTGGTCTTACAAAGGCGCGGGTTTTGGTTTGGAACCCATCCTGGTTCAGAGCGCTTGGTTCAGACCACACAACAGAAGCCAAGATGTGGATGGACTTTTCATGGTGGGTGCCAGCAGCCAGCCCGGTGCAGGTGTTCCCAGTGTCTTGATGTCCGCAAAAATGTTAGAAACGGTGGTACCCGATGTCAAATCTTTCGCGTGATCAAGCGGGCGCTTCATCGCCCACACCCAATCCTGTTCTTTCAGCCATGTCTTACGACTTGGAAGCCTGCACAGAATTGATGCGAGGTGGGTCCAAGTCCTTTTTCGCCGCATCACGTTTGTTGCCGGTGAGAGTTCGACCCCCCGCCATTGCCTTGTATGCATTTTGTCGTTTGGCCGACGACGCCATTGACGATGGCGATGACCCGGCCTTAGCCATGGTTGATTTGAAGTCGCGCCTAGCGGCTATTTACGCAGGACGTCCTGGTGCCGAGGACGCTGACCGGGCTTTGACTGTTGTGGTTCATCGCTATGGCATTCCGATTGGCTTGTTAGAGGCTTTGTTAGATGGTTTCTTGTGGGATTCACAAGGTCGTCGTTATGAAACATTGGCCGATGTTGAGGCCTATGGCGCCAGAGTGGCGGGTACCGTGGGGGCCATGATGTCGCTCATCATGGGCGCTAGCTCAGAGACGGCCATTGCGCGCGCCAGCGAACTGGGCGTTGCGATGCAGCTGACCAACATTGCCAGAGACATTGGCGATGATGCGCGAATGGGCCGCTTGTACATCCCTCGCGCTTGGTTTCGTGAAATTGGCATGGACGCAGATGCTTGGTTGGCCAATCCCGTCTTTGATGCGCGCATTGCGGGTTTCACACAGCGTTTGCTGTTGCGCGCAGACGCGCTTTACCGCCGTGGCGAGTTTGGTTTGTCTGAACTGCCTTGGGACTGTCGCCCGGCCATCCAAGCTGCACGCTTGGTTTATGCCGAAATCGGCAAGCAATTAGACCGTGAAGGGCTCAATTCGGTCAATCACCGTACGGTGGTGTCTACGCCCCGCAAACTGGCTTTGATTGCGCGAGCCACTGCCGTCGCCTTGAAAGCGCCTACCGCACCCGATGTGCCTTTGAGTCCCGTCCCCGCCATTCATTACTTGGTGGATATCGTGAGTCGTGAGCATCATCCATTGGCCAGCCCAAAACCTTGGACAGTGCCTTCTCGCAGTTTTGATCAGCGTGTGGAATGGATGGTGGATTTGATCGGCCGTTTGGAGCAGCGCGAAAGAATCAGCCGTTAATCACGTGTGATGCTGAAACTTTTTGAAGTACTGGTTTTGATTTTGGCTGGGGTGTGCTTTGTAGTTTGGCAGTTTCGCGATCTGCGTCGTGCCCGTGAGGTGACCCGACAGCAGCGCGAGGCAGAGCAAGCGAGCGCCACACAAACCAGAGGCCCCGATGTCAGCTAATCTGAAGTTCATTCATTTGGCGTGCGCTTGCTTATTTTTAGGCAACGTCATCGTGAGCGGCATTTGGGCTTTGATGGCCGAGCGTACGCGTAACCACGCCATCATTCAATTTAGCAACCGCATGGTGCTGATCACCGATGTGCTTTTTACCTTGATGGGTTCCCTCGGTGTCGTTTGGACAGGCCACGGCATGGCGGAAAACTTTGGCGGCGCAGAAGGGCATCCATGGATTCAATGGTCTTATTTTCTGCTTAGCTTTTCCGGTTTGATTTGGTTGTTTGTTTTGGTGCCCATCCAATTGAAACAGCGTGCTTTGTTGCAAAACACGGACACGGTGTGTGAAGCGTATTGGCGGCTGTCACGTATTTGGCAAATTGCGGGTGCATTTGCCACCGTGCTTCCTCTACCCATTGTGTATTTCATGGTTACCAAAAACGCGTGAGTCTGGCCCTTTCATGATGTGGCCAAAGTCCAAAAATACAAAAAAAGTGTCCCTTGCGGGTTTGGTTGTTTTGATCACAGGTGCAGCCTCTGGCATTGGCGCTGCGACCGCCAAAGAAGTGGTGAGTCAAGGCGGCATTCCTATCTTGGTGGATTGTGATGCGCAACCCCTTGCGCGCGTGGCCGCGCAGTGCGGTGAGGGCACTTTGTCTTTTGTTGCCGATGTGACGCAACTCTCAGCCATGCAAGACGTGGTGGCCCAAACCCTCTCTCTTGTGTCGCGCATTGATGTGGTGTTTGCCAATGCCGGCGTTGCTGCATTCGGGCCTGTGGCGTATGTGGACACACAAGCTTGGCAACGCTGTGTAGAGGTGAACATCATGGGCGTTTTCAACACGGTGCGATCGGCGCTTCCCGCCTTGATGCAACAGCGGGGTTATGTGCTGATCAATGCATCGGTATCTTCGTTTGCCCACCCGCCGGCCATGTCGGCCTATGCAGCTAGCAAGGCGGCTGTGGAGGCCATGGGCAATGTGCTGCGGCTGGAGCTTGCGGCCCATCAAGTTGGCGTTGGTGTGATGTATGCAGGTTGGGTCAGAACGCCGCTGGTCGAAGAGGGGGCGTTGCATCCTGGCTTTGTTCGACTGCGAGCCACCATGCCCAAGTTTTTGAACAAAGAGACTTCGGCGCAAGATACAGCACGTTGCATTGTTCGCGCCATCGCCAAGCGCCAACGCGCTATTTTTATACCGGGTTGGTTGCAAATTTTATTTGCTCTCAGAGCGCTACTTCACCTGCCATTTGCTGAGCGCGAGCTTCTCAAAGCCGCGCCTGAGATTGAGCAGTCCTACCTCCAAGGTTTGGCATCTGAAGGCGCTTTGGCATCCAGCTTTGGACCCAGAGAGCGCGAGAGGACATTGGCACGCAACAGCCAACACCTTGAAGGTCCTTGAAGGTCCTTGAAGGGTTATCTTGTGAGGGCTGTCGTTCGTGCTTTTGCGCCGCTCACGCCGGTTGTCGACGCAAATTGTCCATGGCTGTGGCCATGCGCTGTGCCTGAACTTGGGGCATCGGCATATAACTTCCCCCCATGATCTGCGCCATGTTTTGCACTTGTGCATCGGGTTGAAGTGAGGTGTCGATCCACAGGGAGCGATGGCCTGTCTGTCGCCACTGCGCCGCCCATTGCTGGGCATCTGCTTGCGCTTGTGCGCGCCCCCCAACACCTTGCAGGTTCACGTTGGCGCGGCCATCACTGAGTACCACCAAGATGGGGGTCACCCCTTGTCGTTGCAGTTGCTTGCCTTGTTCGCATGCCATTTTCAAGGCCAGCGCCAAGGGCGTTCCGCCACCGCCGGGCAGGCCCGTCATGGCACGCTTGGCACGCACCAATGACCGCGTCATGGGCAGCAGCAATTGTGCTTGTGCGCCCTTGAACGCCACAATGCACACGCTGTCTCTTCGGGCGTAAGACTGTTGCAACAAAAGCTCCACGGCCCCCTTGGCTTCGGCCAGTCTTTGTAGCGCGGCCGAGCCTGAGGCGTCGAGCGCCAAGATCAGGCAGCTTGCATTTTGTTGTTGGTAGCGATGAACATGAAAGTCCTCGCTTCGAATGGCCACGCGGCCTTGTTGATGGCCATCCCTCAAGCGTTGTTTAGGTGCTGCAGCGCGCAAGGTGGCCAAGACATGCAAGCGCGCATGTCCGCCCGGCCGACCAGGGCGGGCGGGCAAAGGCCTTCCGCGTTGCATGCCCGAGCGAAATTGGCCACTTCTTCCCGACGTGTTGCCTGAGTTGCGACCAGGTTTTGTCAGCAAGCCGTCCAACACGTCGGGTGGCAGGCTGGCCAAGGCCGCAGCAACCATCATCTCTTGTAGATTCTCAGGGGAGGGTGTGCTTGGGGGCGCCTCATCTTGTGTGTCCGCGTTTTCTTGGGAGTCATCTGTCGGCGGAGTGTCTACTGCCTCCTTGGGCGGCTCTGGCGTATCCGGGGGCTCGGTCGGATTCGGGTTGTTTGCTTCCTCTGGGGTTTGATCAGGCTCTGAGTCGGGCGCTGTGCTGTTCTGAGGTTCCGTCTCTGAAGCGCTTGGGGCAGGTAACTGGGTAGCGCGTGGCGCCAAGACGCGGCGGGCCGCAAAAGCTAAATCTTCGTCCGTCACGTCGTTGCGCAAATGCAAAGCCGCATGACAACTCGCCACGCGCAGTGCCAAGGTGGGGATGCGCAAGGAGTCAATGCCCAATCCTTGCGCCGTGCTGCAAACGGCCAGCGCTTGTTCATCGGTCCATTGAATGTGAGGCCATAAAAGCTGCATACGGGCCAAGTCAGCCGGTTCGATTCTGATACTGACTGCGTCTTGTCCGTTGTGCAGATCCAACGCCTCAAGTGAGACGCCTGTGATGTCTGACGGCGACAGCTCTTGCAGATCAAACCACAAGCCCAGCCGCTCTTGAAGTGCTGGACTCATCGGGGCGTCGTCATACATGGACTCGTCCAATGCGACCACGCCAAACTGAGTGCGAATTGGACCGCCTGTTTGTGTGTCGTTTTTCAACGGCGGTAATGACTGCTTGTCCATGGCTTGTGTCATGGGTGCAATCAGGGCTGGGGCAAAACGTTCTGCCATGCTGATCAGCACAATACCTTGGTCAGCTTGCTGCAGCAAACCCGATTGCATGTGCAAACGGCCTGATTGGAGCGTGAGCGACAAATCAATACCGCCTAACAAGCGCTCCACATCGATGTTGCCCGGTAACTTGACGGTGTTCAAACCTGCTTGCGACAGATGCCGCAACCACTGCTCGCGCACGGGACCAAAGGGCGCACGCAACCAAATGCCACCAAAGCCATGGGGATCAATTTGCAGCAGTTGCAACGATGTCATGGCATCGTTCCAGGTCTCCAGTCCTTTCAGGTCATCGGCCATTCAAACGCCTCAAGCAGCCAAAATATCTTGAAGGCATCTGTTGACGCGCTCTCCTGAGTCGGTGTCGTCTAGCGGGTTGCGACGCATGCGGTGGCGCAAAGCCAAGGGCGCGATGGTTTTGAGGTGCTCGGGTTTGACCTTTTTACTGCCTTGCATGGCTGCCAGTGCGCGGGTGGCGCGCAACAGGGTCAGCTCTGCACGCAAGCCATCTGTGCCAAGCTGCTGACACAGTCTGGCGCACAGGGTCAGCATGTCATCGTCAACCGTCACCGATGCCAGCAATTTGCGTGCTTTGACAATGCGTTTTTGGAGTTTGTCGCTTTCTTCTTGCCATTGGGCTTTGTAGGCAACGGGGTCTTTGTCAAAGGCGTCGCGGCGCTTGATGACCTCCACCCGCAGCGCAATCTCTTGGGGCGTTTTGACTTGGACGGATAAGCCAAATCGGTCCAGCAGTTGGGGACGGAGCTCACCCTCCTCTGGGTTACCACTTCCCACCAGGACAAAACGGGCAGGGTGACGAATGCTCAAACCTTCGCGCTCTACCAAGTTTTCACCAGAAGCAGCGACGTCAATCAAGAGGTCGACCAAATGGTCATCCAGCAAATTCACTTCGTCGATGTACAAAAAGCCACGGTTGGCCTGGGCGAGCAGGCCCGGTGAAAATTCTTTGATGCCTTGCGAGAGGGCTTTTTCTAAATCGAGCGCACCAACAATGCGGTCTTCTGTGGCGCCCAACGGCAAGTCCACCACAGCCACAGGCCTACTTTCTGTGACCAATTTGCCGGATGCTGGCGCGTTCAAGGGTTTTTCAGGCTGACACACGGGGCAGGCTTGAGCAGGTTTTGTGGGGTCACACTTGTAGGGGCAACCCTTGACCACTTGAATCGGCGGTAACAAATCAGCCAAAGCTCTAACGGCGGTTGATTTGCCCGTGCCCCTGTCGCCTAAGACCAGCACACCTCCTACGGAGGGGTCAATGGCCACCACTTGAATGGCCAGTGTCATTTCGTCCTGTCCGACGATCGCTGCAAAGGGAAACGTAATTGCCATAACTGATTTCTTTTCATCCACGAAGTTCTCTAAAGCACATCATCCAAAGACGCTCTTTAACTGTCAAGCTAAATTTACACTCCGTGTCTTTATGGTCGTGGTTCTCGGCTAATTTTCATTTAAAAACTAGGGAAAACGCTAATTTTTCCAGAATGTCAACTTAAAAATTATAAAAAGTGTCAATTTAACTTGACGTTTTTTGTAATCCCGTTAAATTAAGGCATCGTCAACCCTCGCACCAAGTTAATCATGGACGCATTACTGGAACGGATTCAATCGCCTTCGCACCTGAGGCAGCATTCACGTGAGAGTTTGCCTGGACTCGCTGCTGAGTTGCGTGAACGTTTGATCGAGACTGTGTCGCAAACAGGTGGCCACTTCAGCTCCAACTTGGGGACCATTGAATTAACCATCGCGCTCCACTATGTGTTCAACACGCCTGAAGATCGACTCATTTGGGATGTCGGTCATCAAACATACGCGCACAAAATCTTGACCGGTCGTAATGCGCAGATGGGCAGCATCCGACAACAAGGCGGCTTGAGCGGCTTTCCACGTCGTGAGGAGAGTATCTACGACGCATTTGGTACGGCACATTCATCAACCAGTATTTCTGCGGCTTTGGGCATGGCCGTCGCCGCACAACTCACAGGCAGTCAGCGCAAGGCCGTCGCCATCATTGGTGATGGGGCGCTCACTGCGGGCATGGCCTACGAGGCCTTGAACAACGCTGGCGCCAGCAACACCGATGTGTTGGTGATTTTGAATGACAACGACATGTCGATCAGCCCACCCGTCGGTGCTTTGAACCAATATTTGGCTGAATTGATGTCGGGTCGTTTCTATGCTGAGGCGAAAAAATTAGGTGGGCAGATGTTGCGCAATGCACCGCCACCCCTGTTTGCTTTGGCCAGACACATTGAGCAACAAACACAGACGCTGGTGCATTCGAACACCATTTTTGAAAAGCTCGGCTTTACCTACGTGGGACCCATCGATGGCCATGACGTGAATGGGTTGGTGGATGCGCTGGAGAAAATTTCCAAAGCCAAAGGACCACAGTTTTTACATGTGGTCACGCGCAAGGGTAAGGGGTATGCAAAGGCCGAAATGGATCCGGTCACGTACCACGGCCCCGGAAAATTCAATCCCTCCGTCGGGGTGGTGGGTGCGGTCAATTCAAAAACCACATTCACCCAGGTCTTCGGCCAATGGCTGTGTGACATGGCGGCCAAAGACCCGCGATTGGTGGCCATCACGCCCGCCATGCGAGAGGGTTCTGGCATGGTGGCGTTCAGCCAACGGTTTCCCCATCGTTACCACGATGTCGGCATCGCTGAGCAACATGCCGTGACCTTTGCAGCCGGTCTGGCATGCGAGGGGATGAAGCCCGTGGTGGCCATCTACTCCACATTTTTACAACGCGCCTATGACCAACTGATTCACGATGTGGCCTTGCAAAACTTACCCGTTGTTTTTGCATTGGACCGGGCTGGGTTGGTGGGCGCCGATGGGCCCACGCATGCAGGGATGTTTGACATTGCGTTTGTCCGTTGTATTCCCAACATGAGCGTGGCTTGTCCAGCGGACGAAAACGAGTGCCGCCAGCTTCTCAGCACGGCTTATGCGCAAGACCATTCGGTCACCGTTCGCTATCCTCGCGGCGCAGGTGTGGGAACGCCTGTCCAAGAGGACTTATCGCCGCTGCCTTTCGGGCAAGCGGAGGTCGTGCGAGAGGGGGAGGGTCTTGCCATTCTGTGCTTTGGTCCTCTGCTCTATGAGGGTCTCAAAGTGGCGCAAGCGTTGAATGCCACCGTGGTCAACATGCGCTGGGCAAAGCCCCTTGATTTACAAATGCTGCGCAAAATAGCCTTGACGCATGAGCGGCTGGTCACGCTGGAGGACGGCACGCGCATGGGTGGCGCGGGTTCAGCGGTGATCGAGGCTTTGCAAGACATGGAAATTTCTCGCCAAGTGCTGGTCATGGGGTTTGAAGATGTGTTCACTGAGCATGGCGACCCTGGTGTGCTGATGCAGCAATACGGGCTCACTGCAAGCGGGATACAACAGCGCATCGAGGCGCGTTGGCCTGCGGCCGAGGCATCCCCCATCCTAAGAAGGGTCGTTTGAATGGCTGTCTGGACCTTGGGCCTGAACCATCGCACTGCCCCCATTGATTTGCGTGAGCGCTTTGCTTTTGCCTCAGAAAAGTTAGAACAATCGTTGCAGGGTTTGCGTCAAAAATTTGAGACGCACAAAGAGGTCACGATTCTGTCGACCTGTAACAGGACCGAAATTTACTGCGCGGGCGATGAAACGCACTTGCCTCAAACGCTGGCTTGGCTCGCAGAGGCAGGAAAAACACAAATCGATGTGCTGGCCTCTCACACCTATCGACTCGAAGGCGATGCGTCTGCGCGCCATGCCTTTCGGGTGGCCAGCGGACTGGACTCGATGGTGCTGGGCGAGTCTCAAATTCTGGGACAACTCAAAGATGCGGTGAAGTTGGCCACAGACACTGGGTCGATGGGCACCACGCTGAACCAACTCTTTCAACGCTCTTTTGCGGTCGCCAAAGAAGTGCGGACCAGCACTGAAATTGGTGCCCATTCCATCAGCATGGCGGCTGCGTGTGTGCGTTTGGCCAGTGGTATTTTTGAGAACATCAAAGACACCAATATTTTGTTTGTCGGTGCGGGGGAAATGATTGAACTGTGCGTGGCCCATTTCGCGTCCAAGTCCCCACGTTCTATCACCATTGCCAACCGGTCGGCGCAACGTGCAGAGGCTTTGGCATCGCTGCATGGCGGACGATGCATTGCATTGGCAGACCTGCCTAAAAAGCTGCACGAATTCGATGTGGTCATCAGCTGTACAGCCAGCACCTTGCCCTTGATTGGTTTGGGGGCTGTTCAAAGCGCACTTCGTGCCAGGAAAAATCGGCCTATTTTTATGGTCGACCTTGCGGTGCCTCGCGACATTGAGCCAGAAGTAAAAAAGTTGAACGATGTTTATTTGTACACCGTGGATGACCTCAAAGACATCATTCACAGTGGTCAGTCTCATCGCCAAGCTGCCGTCTTGGATGCAGAAGTCATCATTGACGAAGGGGTTCAAAAATTCATGACTTGGCTTGAACACCGACGGCATGTGCCTTTGATTCGTGAATTGAATTTACAAGCCGATGCTTGGAGGCAGACGGAATTGGGTAAAGCGCGAAAACAAATTGAGAGAGGTGACGACTTGCAAGCCGTGCTGGAGTCGCTCTCCTTGGGGTTGATGAAAAAAATGTTGAATGGACCTTTGCGAGAACTTCACAACGCTGAAAGTGCGCACATCGACACAACGCGCCATGCGATCCAGCAAATGTTTTTGAAGGTTTAATATGACATTCAAAGGTGTAAACCCTAGTTGACACTTTTGGTGGTCCTGACAAAATTAGCACATGGACCGCCCTCAACTTTCGACTGTCGCAGAGCTTCTCAAGCCCATCACCTGGTTTCCACCGATGTGGGCATTTGCGTGTGGTGTGGTGTCCTCAGGTAAGCCGCTTGCAGACAACTGGTTTTTGATCATTTGGGGAATTTTGTTAGCCGGTCCCTGGGTCTGTGCCAGCAGTCAAGCCGTGAACGATTGGTTTGACCGGCATGTCGATGCCATCAATGAGCCCAACCGACCCATACCGTCGGGACGCATGCCAGGCCGTTGGGGGTTTTATATCGCTGTGTTGTGGACCCTGTTGTCCTTGCTTTGGGCTTGGCCGCTCGGGACCTGGGGTTTTGCGGCGACCTGTTTGGGTTTGTTGTTGTCATGGGCTTACAGCATGCCGCCGATCCGCTTGAAAAACAATGGCTGGTGGGGCAATGCGGCTTGTGGGTTGAGTTATGAAGGCTTGGCCTGGGTCACTGGAGCGGCCGTGATGTTGGGGGGTGAGATGCCCGCTGAAAAGACGATCGTGTTCGCCTTGCTTTACAGCTTGGGAGCCCACGGCATCATGACTTTGAACGACTTCAAAGCCGTGGAGGGTGATGCGCAGATGGGTGTGCGCTCATTGCCCGTTCAATTGGGCGTGACCCATGCAGCGTGCAGTGCATGTACCTTCATGTTGGTGGCGCAGTGGGCTGTGGCCATCTTGTTGTGGGTGTGGGGTTCACCCCTGTCTGCTTTGGCTGTGCTGGTGTTGAGTCTTTGCCAACTGCCATTGATGATCCGCTTTGTGCGAAGTCCCGTTGAAAAGGCGCTGAGTGTCAGTGCTTTTGGCGTGCCCTTGTTTGTCAGCGGCATGATGGTGAGTGCTTGGGCCTTGAGGGCGCTTGAGGAGGCAGCTTTATGAACGCGTTACCTTTTTTCGGTTGGTTGCACATCGCACGCTTAGGTCTGATTCAGGCTTGTATGGGCGCGGTGGTGGTGGTGACCACATCAACGCTCAACCGCATCATGGTGGTGGAGTTGGCGCTTCCTGCTTTGCTGCCAGGCTTTTTGGTCGGCTTTCATTACCTGGTGCAAATGGTGCGCCCCCGCATGGGTTTTGGCGCAGATCAAGGCAGGCGCTGTACTCCTTGGATGTTAGGCGGCATCTCTGTTCTGGCGCTCGGTGGCTTCTTGGCAAGCCTTGCCACGGTTTGGATGGCTCAGGAACTGAGCCAAGGCATTGCCTTGGCGGTTTTTGCATTCATGTTGATTGGGTTCGGGGTCAGTGCATGCGGCACTTCGCTGTTGGTGTTGATGTCTAAGCGTGTCGCCGACACGCGTCGCGCACCCGCGGCGACTGCCGTGTGGATGATGATGATTGTTGGATTTGCCGTCACCGCGATCACGGTGGGTAAGTTGCTCGATCCCTACACACCGCAGCGTTTGCTGGAGATCAGTGGCGGCCTCAGCGTGTTGGTGGTGTTCATCTCCTTCGTTTGCCTTTGGAATTTAGAAGGGCGGGTGACGGTGGCGGAGGCGTCAAGCGCCCAGTCGTTCAATGAGGTGCAGCCTGCGCAGAAACTCGATTTCAAGAAAACGTTACAGACGGTTTGGTCAGAACCACAGGCCAAGGCCTTCACCGTATTTGTTTTCCTCTCCATGCTGGCCTACAGCTCGCAGGACTTGATCTTGGAGCCTTTTGCTGGCGCTTTGTTTGGACTCACGCCGGGTGAGACCACCCAGTTGTCGGGCTTGCACCACTCCGCGGTTTTATGCGGCATGTTAGCTGTCGCCTTGGCTGGAAGTGGACGAGTGGCGGGACGCCTAGGGTCTATTCAAAGTTGGATGGTGGGCGGTTGCTTGGTCTCGGGCCTGGGGATGTTGGGCTTGTGCTTGGCGGCTGCCTATGGTCCGCCCTGGCCACTGAAAGCCAATGTATTTTTACTTGGCGTTGCCAATGGCAGTTTTTCCATTGCGGCCATTGCCACCATGATGCGCCTCGCTACCCAGGGTGGCGAGCAGCATGCAGGAACGCGCATGGGCTTGTGGGGAGCCTCTCAAGCCATTGCCTTTGGTCTGGGCGGCTTGCTTGGCACAGCCGCCAGTGACTTGGCGCACTATGTTTTGGGCGAGCAAGGCACTGCCTATGCCTGTGTGTTTGGTTTTGAAACAGTCATGTTTGTCATGGCTGCAGCGTGCGCCGTTTGGGTGGGTCGGTATGACCTTAAAACTGTCGAGCAACGGCACACCAATTTGGTGTTGGCCACAGAAAGGACTTGAGCCATGAGTACTGAAACATTTGATGTTGTCGTGATCGGTGGCGGGCCTTCTGGCGCCACTGCGGCCGATGATCTCGCAAGCCGCGGTTGGCATGTGTTGTTGTTAGACCGCCAAGGTCGCACCAAACCATGTGGCGGTGCGATTCCGCCACGATTGATCAAAGACTTTGAAATTCCGGACCATTTGTTGGTGGCCAAAGCCCGATGCGCTCGCATGATTTCACCCGGAGATAACAAAGTCGACATCCCGATTGAGAACGGTTTTGTGGGCATGGTCAACCGCAATGAGTTTGATGAATGGTTGCGTGAACGCGCTCGCTCGCATGGCGCCGAACGGTTGAGAGGCTCATTCGAAAAACTCACCCGTGATGACGATGGCATTGCACGCATTCACATTTCTTTGCAATCGCCGTCTTTGTCTGCAGCTTATTCATTCACCCCTGAAACCAAGAGTATTCGGGCGCGATTCGTCATTGGTGCAGACGGCGCCAAGTCCGAGGTGGCGCGCCAAACTGTCAAAGGCGCTGAGCGTACCAAGTACGTGTTCGCGTATCACGAAATTGTGCGCGCCCCGACCCAGCAAGCGGGTTACGACGCGGACCGATGTGATGTGTATTACCGCGGTGCCTTGTCGCCAGATTTTTATGGATGGGTATTTCCACACGGCGACACCATGAGCATTGGCACGGGTAGTGCTGACAAAGGTTTTTCCTTGCGAGGGGCTGTGGCAAGACTGCGAGAAACTGCAGGCTTGCACAACGCCGAAACGCTTCGTCGCGAAGGTGCCCCCATTCCGATGAAGCCCCTGCCTCATTGGGACAACGGCAAAGATGTGGTCTTGGCTGGGGATGCCGCAGGCGTCGTGGCTCCAGCTTCTGGCGAAGGCATTTACTACGCCATGGCATGCGGTCGAATGGCTGCGGAGGCGGTCGAAGAGGCCTTGAAGACTGGCAATGTGTCTTGTCTTAAAAAAGCACGCAAAACATTCATGAAACAGCATGGCACGGTGTTTTGGGTGCTGGGCATCATGCAATATTTCTGGTACCAAAACGACAAGCGCCGAGAAAAATTTGTCACCATTTGCGAAGACAAAGACGTGCAGCAACTCACGTTTGAGTCTTACATGAACAAAGTGTTGGTGAGGAAAAAACCCATGGCGCACGTGCGTATCTTTTTCAAAGATTTGGCACACCTTTTTGGCATGGCCAAAACCTGATTACGTCCCATTGGTTGTTTCAATCCGTCGCCAGTTTTCTCAGGTCATGCAGAGATAAACTGGACCTATGACATCCTCTCCCAAATCTTTATCAGGTTTACGCCCTTTCATTCGTCCTTACCGCACGCAGGTCGTGTTGGCGGGTTTGTTTTTATTGCTCGCTGCGGGAACCACATTGGCCTTTCCATTGGCCCTGAAACTCTTGATTGACCAAGGCTTGGTGGCCGGGTCAAGTTCCGATGCCTTGGCCGAAAAGTTTTTTGAATTGTTTTTGGTGGCTGCGGCATTGGCTTTGTTTTCGGCGGGTCGTTTTTACACGGTCAGTTGGCTGGGTGAAAAAATCACGGCAGACGTTAAAAACAAGGTCTATGCCCATGTGCTCGAACAAAGCCCCACATTTTTCGAAACCACGCAATCCGGTGAGGTGCTGTCGCGGCTGACCAGCGACACCACGTTGGTTCAAACCGTGGTGGGATCTTCTTTGTCCATGGGCCTTCGTAATTTGGTGATGGGCTTGGGCGCTATTGGCATGTTGGTGTGGAGCAATCCGATGCTGATGTTGCAAGTGATCGGCGTTTTGGTGGTGGTCGTCTTTCCGAGTGTGTATTTGGGGCGTCGGGTTCGTCGCTTGTCGCGGGCCAGCCAAGACCGGGTAGCCGACTCCAGCGCAATCGCGTCTGAGGTGCTCAACGCCATTTCGGTGGTGCAAAGCTACACCGCAGAAAAACGAGAAGCCGACCGCTTCACGGCCTCCACGGGGCAAGCGTTGGGCACTGCGTTGCGCCGCACGCGTGCGCGCTCTCTGCTCGTGGGCTTCATCATCATGGCCTCGAGTGCTGCGCTTTTATGGGGCTTGTATTTGGGCACGTTGTCGGTGCGTGCCGGCAACACCACCGCGGGTGAGTTGGGTCAAACCATCGTGTATGTCATTTTGTTAGCCAGTGCTTTTGCTGTTTTGGGTGAGGTGTATGGCGATGTGCTGCGTGCCGCTGGCGCCACCGAGCGTTTGATGGAGTTGCTGCACACCCGCTCAGATGTGAGCTCGCCTCAGCACCCCCAACAAGCGCCGTGGCCTGCGAATGGCTCGAGCTTGGTGTTGCGTGGTGTTGATTTCAATTATCCCTCCCGGCCCACCCAGCAGGCCTTGAATGGACTGACTGGCGAAGTTCGTGCGGGCCAAACGGTGGCGATTGTGGGTCCAAGTGGTGCGGGTAAGACGACTTTGTTTTCTTTGCTGATGCGTTTTTACGCGCCCCAGCAAGGCGACGTCTTGTTAGACGGTGTACCGATTGAAAAAATGGATTTGCATGCCTTGCGTCAGCGCATTGGCGTGGTGCCGCAAGAGGCCGTGGTGTTTTCGGGCACCGTGTTGGAGAACATCCGATATGGCAAGCCCGATGCAACGCTGGCCGAGGTCATGGCCGCAGCCAACGCTGCATTTGCGCAAGAATTCATTGCCGACTTACCACAGGGCTACGACACCTATTTAGGGGACCGTGGTGTGCGTTTGTCAGGCGGGCAGCGCCAACGCATTGCCATTGCTAGGGCCATCTTGAAAAACCCTCCACTCCTGTTGCTTGACGAGGCCACCAGCGCCTTAGATGCCAACAGCGAACGCATGGTGCAAGCGGCGCTTGAAACCGCCATGCTGGGACGAACCACGCTGGTGATCGCGCACCGCTTGGCCACGGTACAACGTGCAGATTGCATTTGGGTACTGGACAAAGGGCGCATGGTGGAGCAGGGCACGCATGCCGAGCTCATTGCACGCGGTGGTTTGTATGCCAGTTTGGCCGCCCTACAGTTTGCTGGATAAGGTTTTTTGACTGAACGATGAAAGAGCCAAGGCCATGACCGCGACAGAGTTGCCTTCTCAGTGGACAGTTGCCCCATCCCAGCGAGTTCTCTTACTAGGTGCCACGGGCACCATCGGAATGGCAACGGCGCGAGCCCTTGTGCGACTAGGGCATGACGTGGTGTGTTTGGTTCGTCCTCGCCCAGGTGCAAAGGCAGAGCTTTCAAAAAACCTCAAGTTATCTGGTTTAGAGGGCGTCACGATCCGTCACGGTGACCCCACCGATGCAACCTCTCTTGCGCGAGATGGTTTTGCCAACGATCGTTTTGATGCGGTCATTTCATGCATGGCTTCAAGAACGGGTACCCCACGAGATGCTTGGCGCGTGGATCACCAAGCGCATGTTTTCGCACTCGAAGCGGCGCAAGCTGCTGGGGTTAAGCACTTTGTGTTGCTTTCGGCGATCTGTGTTCAAAAACCGTTGTTGGCATTTCAGCATGCCAAACTTGCTTTTGAAAAAGCATTGATCGACTCAGGATTGACCTACACCATCGTGCGACCGACCGCCTTTTTCAAGTCTTTGTCGGGGCAACTGGAAAGAGTCAAAAAAGGCAAACCCTTTTTGATTTTTGGTGACGGCCAGCTCACAGCCTGCAAGCCGATCAGTGACGATGATCTGGGTGATTTCATCGCGCGCTGCATCTCTGAGCCGAGCCGCCATAACCAAATCTTGCCCATTGGCGGTCCTGGTCCTGCCATCACCCCGCGCCAGCAAGGTGAGTACCTGTTTCAGCTGCTGGGCAAGGCACCACGTTTCAAAAGCGTGCCCGTCGGTTTCATGGACCTCATCATCGGGACGCTGAGTTGGGTTGGCAAACTCATTCCTGCCGCAGCGGATAAGGCAGAGTTCGCTCGAATCGGTCGTTATTACGCGACAGAGTCCATGCTGGTGTGGAATCCTTCGACGCATCGTTATGACGCCGATCTCACCCCTTCACACGGTACGCACACTTTATTTGAGGCGTATGAGAAGTGGGTCAGTGGCCAAGCCGCGCCAGACAGGGGCGAGCATGCTGTTTTTTGATGCAAGCGAATGGGTCGATTTCTTTGCTTAGAAACCGAGGCTGATGAGTAAACGGAGCCCTAATTTTTTTGAGGGCTCAATCCATCGTGCACGAGCTGGGCAATAGGTTTGGGACCCATTAAATCTACATGGTTTTGGCTCGCCAAGGTGATGGCAGCCTGGCTGAGTTGACCCAGGCTGAGGAGTGTGCACGACCCGGCTTCATGCTGTTCGAGCGTCTGAAGTAAATCTCGCACATGCTCTGCGCCGACAGTGGCTGCTTTCCAGCGTTTGGCGCTGACCCAGGTGATACGCCCATTTTTTTCTAGCCGGAAATCTGCAGCACTGTTTTGAAGACGTTGCACTACAAACCCTTGCCGGCTGAAACCTTTTTCAATCAAGCTGGAAAAGTCCGTCCATCCCAAGTTGCGCGCTTGCTCAGTCAAAGCTTGGAGGCGTTCAGGGGACAACGCGTTGCGTTGTTGCCATGCCGCAATCACGCCAATCACCAAAAACGGGAATCCACTCACCATGCCCACTACTTTGTAGGGATCGGGCAATAAGGCGCCAGCGACCAAGGCGACGGCCAGCATCACTAAAAAACTGACCCACCACGGAGAACGCAACAAGGCGGCAAAGAGCGACTTTTCAGCCATTTTGAATTTCATAGGCAATCTTGAATTGATGAGCGCCCAAGTCTAAGTGAAACGTGATTCAAGTGAGTGCGCAAGCGCACAGATGGCAAATGGATTTTCAAATAGTCTCGGATCCCAGCCATCCCATGCAGACACGATCCATCCACAAAGAACTTCCATGACATGAATACCAGCCATCTGCCCCATTCGGCGCTCGTGTTGGTCGTTGATGACGAAGTACGTAACGTCAAACTACTCGAGACGCTGCTGCATGCCGACGGGCACGCCACGATTTCCGCGAGCAACGGCAAGGAAGCTTTGGTGTCTGCGGTCGCGAACAAACCGGATCTGATTCTGCTCGACATCATGATGCCGGACATGGATGGGTTTGAGACGGTGGCGCGCCTCAAAGCCGACCCGCGTACACAGCCCGTGCCTGTGATCATGGTCACCGCCCTGGATGACCGCGAATCCAAACTGCGGGCCTTGCAAGCGGGCGCGGAAGAGTTTTTGTCCAAGCCGGTGCAAAGCTCTGAACTCCGCGTGCGGGTACGTAACCTGCTGCGGCTCAAGGAATACAGCGACTTCCTCACCGATCACAACCAGATTTTGGAAGAGCAGGTTTCAGAGCGAACAGCGCAACTCAAAGAAGCCTACCGCGACACCATGTTCACCCTTGTGCGAGCCGCCGAACGCAAAGATGCGGAGTCCGGCCAACATGTGCGGCGCATCAGCCACTACTGCAGGGCATTGACTGCCGCCATGCACGTACCGATTGAGTTGCAAGACACCATCTGCGATGCCAGCCCCATGCACGACATTGGCAAGATCGGCATCCCTGACCATGTGTTGCTCAAGCCCGGCAGCCTCACACCCGAGGAGTGGGCCATCATGAAAACCCACTGCGCGCTGGGTGCCAGCATTCTCTCCAGCGGCACGTCTCCTTACACCCGCATGGGCGCTGAGATTGCGCTCAACCACCATGAGCGCTGGGACGGCAGCGGCTATCCATCGGGTCGCAAAGGCGAGGACATTCCTTGGGCTGCACGCGTCATGCAAATCTGCGATGTCTATGACGCGTTGCGCAGCAGGCGGCCTTACAAGCCGCCCTTGGACCATGCGCGAGCGGTGGCCATCATTCAGCAGGGAGACGGGCGCACCCATCCTGGTCATTTTGACCCGAAGGTGTTGGCTTGTTTCTCCACGCAGGCCGAGCGCTTTGCCGAAATTTACGAAAGCCATGCCAATGTCTAATCCAATCCAATCCGATGCGCTGGAGGGCGGCACGGCATGAAAAAGCTCAGCATTGGCTACCGGGTGGCGGGTGGCTTTGCCATCGCCTTGCTGCTGTTGCTGCTGTCTGGCGCGCAGATGTTCCGCAGTCTGCAAGGTTACGACGAGACCGCACGCTGGGTTACGCAATCGTACAAAGTGCTGGACGCGCTGCACCGCACCATGCTGGAACTCTACGACTTGGAGAGCCGCCAACGCGCCTACATCATCACAGGTGAAACGGTCTATCTGGCGGACAACCAACAAGCTTTGGAAAGCATCCGTGCGACCTTGAGCGACATCGTGGCGCTGACGGATGACAGTGCTGACCAACAATCGCGCATCAAAACGCTGACCCAATTGGTCGAAGATCGCCTGTTGATCCTGGACAAAAATGTCGCCATCTACCGCAGCGAGGGTTTTGTCGCAGCGCGCGAGCGCTTAAAGACCGCTGTTCCACTGCTCAGCAGGGAGGCCTTGCAGAAGCAGTCGACCCTGTTTGAGCAAGAGGAGCGCGCCCTCTTGTTGCAACGCATCGCCCAGGCCCAAAGCAATGCTCGTCAAGCGCAGGCTGTAGGGGCTTTGGTGGTCGTGCTGGCCCTCATCGGCTTGGCCGTGTTGTGGTGGCGTATCCGGCGTGAGATGCAAACACGCCAAGAGGCGGACGCGCTGATGCACGAAAGCGACTTGCTCAAGCAAATCATCAATCTTCTGCCAGTGGGTGTCTTTGTGACCGATGCTGTGGGCGAAGTCACGCAGATCAACGCCGCCGCCCGCGCCCTGTGGGGTGGCGTGCAACGCGGGGAGGGGGTGCTGTATGGCGATTACGTCGCGTACTGGCCGGAGACCGGTCAACGACTGGCGCCTGAAGAATGGGCCTTACATCGCGCCATCAAGACGGGTGAAACTGTGCGCGACGAGTTGATGGACATCCGCTGCTTTGACGGCACACGCAAGACCATTGCCAGCCACGCCATGCCCATTCGCGACTTGGCAGGTCACACCGTCAGTGCGCTGGCCGTCCAAGTGGACGTGACAGCGTTCAAGCGCAGCGAACAACACATGCTGGCCACGGCGCGCTTTGACGAGACCCATGCACGGGCCTTGGCTTTGTTTGCGTCCGGCTTTGACCGCAGCAAAATTTTGGATGGTTTGCTGAAGCTGCTGGCCAGCCAGCACGCGTTACCTGTGTCGGCCATTTATGGCTTTGACGAATGGAGTGGTCGCTATCAGTGCGAGGCATCACACGGGCTTTCAGGCGCGGCTACGCGCGCGTTCGCCCTGGGCGAGGGCATGCTCGGCCAAGCGGCCAGCGACGATCAATCAACGCTTTTGGACTGCGCCGATCTGTCGCTGCAAACCGGTTTGGGTGACTTCGCCCCGGCTCAAGTTTTGATGGTGCCGGTCGGCTACCAAGAGCGGCGTCTTGCGGTGTTGGTGGTGGCGGCCAGTCATGTGTTGGTCGAGGGCGATCGGGTGTTTTTGGAGCGACTGGCTGTGACCTTGGGTGTCGCCTTGGACAACTTGCGCCAGTACAACGACCTCAAGCTGTTGGCGCAACGGCTGCGTGCCAGCAGCGAAGAGATCGTGATCAAGAACCGCCAACTCGAAGAAACCAGCAGCATGAAGTCGGAGTTTTTGGCGAACATGTCGCACGAGTTACGCACACCGCTGAACGCCATCATCGGATTTTCCGAGGTGATGCGCGACGGCCTGTTGGGTGAACTGGCACCCCAGCAAAAAGAATTCGTCACCGACATCTTCACCAGCGGCACCCATCTGTTGTCGCTGATCAACGACATCCTTGACCTCTCCAAAGTCGAGGCCGGCAAGATGACCCTCGAACTTGAGCCCCTTCAGTTGGATGCGCTCATGCAGTCCAGTCTGCAGGTGGTGCGAGAAAAGGCGATTGCCCACCGCATTCGCCTGCTGACCGAGCTCAGCGAGATCACCAACCCACTGGCGTCGGGTTTGGACGGGCCGGGCGACATCTGGCTGGACGAGCGCAAGGCCAAGCAAATCCTTTACAACCTCTTGTCGAATGCTGTGAAGTTCACGCCAGATGGTGGAGAAGTGCATATCAAGGCGCGACAGGTTGGGGGCGAAGCCGTCCCCAACGCACGCTTTGAACATTACCTCGAATTGAGCGTGCGCGATACCGGCATCGGCATTGCGGTGGCCGACCAAGCGCGCTTGTTCCAGCCCTTTATCCAAATAGACAGCACCCTGGCGCGCCGATACGCAGGCACAGGCTTGGGCCTGGTGATGGTCAAGCGCTTGGCAGAGTTGCATGGCGGCGCCGTCGGTCTGCACAGCGAATTGGGCAAAGGCTCGACCTTCACGGTTTGGTTGCCTTGGCGTAAGCAAGCAGACGCGCCGATCGCTGTGGAGAATCCCGTGGCGTTGCCAACGCCTGCTGCTGTGACCGGCACAGACGCAACCGTCCGTTCGGCGGGCAGTGAGCAACCTCTTGCACTGGTGGTGGAGGACGATGACAGCGCTGCTGCGCTGCTGCGCCTTCAACTCGAAGGCACCGGCTTTCGCGTCGTGCGCACGGCCGCTGCCGAAGCCGCACTGGAGCTGGCAGCGCTGGAGATTCCTGATCTGCTCACGTTGGACATTCACTTGCCTGGCATGGATGGCTGGGAGTTTTTAGAACGCTTCAAGAGCCAAGAGCGCTTTGCCGGCGTGCCGGTGGTCATCGTCTCTATCGTGGCCGACAAAGGCCGAGGTCTGTCTTTGGGCGCGAGCCAAGTGCTGCAAAAGCCAGTCAGTCGCGAAGAATTTTCCCGGGCGCTTGCCGCCATTGGCTTTCCTGTGGAGCCCGACACCGAAAAGCACCAGCGTACCGTGCTGGTGGTGGACGACGACCCCAAGGCGGTGCAGTTGATTGGCGCCTACCTCACCCCAGCCGGCTACCGGGTGCTGTCAGCTTTTGGCGGACAAGAAGGCATTGATGTGGCCCGTCAGCAGCGCCCGAATTTGATTGTGTTGGACTTGATGATGCCGGAGGTCAGTGGTTTCGAGGTCGTTGAGGCTTTGAAGGGCGATGTGAGCACGGCCAGCATTCCTATCGTGATCGTCACAGCCAAGCAAATTACCGCCGAAGACCGCGCCATCCTCAAGGGCGCCGTGCTCAAGGTGATCCAAAAATCGGAGTTCAAGCACGGCCTATTCATCGATGAGGTCAAGCGGGCGATGCGGGGCAAAGGCGGCTGATATGGGGTCCATTTTGGTCATTGAGGACAACCCTTCGAACATGAAGCTTGCAGTGTTCCTGCTCGAAAAAGAAGGCTACGACGTGCTCCAAGCGTCCGACGCCGAGGAAGGTATTCGTATCGCCCGCCAGCGCTTGCCCGCTTTGATCTTGATGGACGTGCAATTGCCGGGAATGGACGGTCTGGCAGCCACGCGCTTACTGAAGGCCGACGCTGCAACACAGCCTATCAAGATCTTGGCGTTGACCGCTTTTGCCATGCGCGGGGACCAAGAAAAAATACGGGCAGCTGGCTGCGACGCCTACATCGCCAAGCCTATTCGCTACGAAGAATTTTTGAAAGTGGTGGCGGATTTGTTGGTAGAACAACCTGGTGCTGTTAGAGCGCAGAGCCCTCAGTGATTAGCCTAACTTTGCTCGGCAACGCGTTCTAGTTTTTTGCTCAGAACCCACGACAGCACGAGGAAAACAAGCAGCATGACCATGCCAAGGCCCGAGAAAGCATCGCTCATCAGCTTTTCCGAAACTTGGCCAAACGCATGACCAGCCGAAATGATGGCACCTGACCAAAGTCCAGCAGCGACGAAATTGAACGCCATGAAGGTCGGCCAAGATAGCTGAGACATGCCGTAGGCAAAACCTGCGACGCCGCGAATGCCGTGCGGATAGCGATGAAACAGAATCAGCCAAACGTAGTAGCGATCGACCAACCGCACCACGATCTCGCTGGTGCGGTGAAGCCGTGGAAAGGGTGACAGCCATTGGTTGCCGAAACGACGTCCGATCCAAAACCGGAACGCATCCCCCAGAAAACTGCCTGCCCAGACGACGCCAATGAGGGTGCCAAGATCCAGCGCGCCTGAACTGGAGGCATAGCCAGCAAAAAGCGTCAGCAGCAAGCTGTGCGAAGAAGCGAACGCAAAAATCAGTCCGTAGGCCTCATCACCGTGCAGTCGCAACAACTCAAGGAACGAGGCAAGATCGGTTGGGAAGATCAATGAATAGTCTCACATTTGATGAATTTGGCCATATCTTAGCGAGTGAGGACACCCTCCAAGCCCGCGCGCCTTGGGACGCAACTGTCATTGAGTATTTGTAAGTAATGACCTGACCCTACATGACCCAAATACTGCGTTTCCAAAGCACTGTAAGCAGCAGGATTTTGATTGGATGAGCAGTAGGCTTAAGTCAAACTGTTTGACGATTCGCTGCGCGAACGGCACAGGTAATTCACCCGTACTTCACCAGATGAACCGGGTCGGACAGGAATAAATTTCAGCTCACTCAGTGGTAGTTCGACTTCCCGGTGAACTGGCTCACTTGTTGATGCCACATCTTGGAAATAGGTGTTGCCTGTAAACGCAATGGTGCGATGCTTGCAATCCACATAATTCAGGTAAGTGGTGGACTGATAACCAATGCGGTCGGGCCCGAACTGCATGGTGGACCAAACGGTACGAAGCCGAGCTTGCACGACATTCGATTGAATGGCGATGCTAGCTGGGTCAACATACCAATAGGTTTTCTTTTCCAAATCCGAACTGGTGGAGATGAGTTGCCATTCAACGGCTTGTGCCGAAGCAGTAACAAACGCCAAGACCGAAACAAAGGTTTTGACTTGCACAGCTTCTTCCTCTCTCAATTATTTTTCAGCGTGAAAGTAGGGCGCGCAAAAAATTCAACTCGGTAAATTTGAGTGTTATTTGCCGACTTCTTGGTGAACAATTTTTCCACCCACCATGGTGAGTGTTGAATGAATATTGGCCATTTTCTCAATCGGTACGGTGAGGTAGTCCTCGCTCAACACCGCCAAATCGGCCAGCTTGCCTACCTCCAGCGTGCCGCGCTTGGCTTCATCATGTGCCAACCAAGCACTTCCTGATGTGTACATTTTCAAAGCTTGCATGCGGGTCGGAATTTCTTCATTGCCCCTGAGCTTTCGGCCAGATGCCGATTTCCCATCTAGCATCCACCGCAGTGCAATGAAAGGGTTGTAGTCGGCAACGCGATGCGCATCCGTGCCAGCACCAACTTGGATGCCCACTTTGAGTGCCGTGTTGATGGGCGGCATGCGCTCGAGGTTCTTTTCGCCATGGCGATGGAGTGCTTTGTCACCATCTAAATACATGGCGTCTTGCATGGCCCAGCCAATACCCAAGGCCTTCATGCGGTTGAAGGTGGCCTCGGTCCCGTTGTTTAAATGAGCAATAGACCAGCGAAGTTTTGCAATGGGGAATTCTTGATTCACCTTTTCAAATACGTCTAACAAGGACGCTACTGAAGCATTTTCATGCCAATGCTGGGTGATCGTGTAGCCATTTTGAGCGGCCCACCGTGCCACTTCGTATAACTTGGCTTGGTCTGCGGGTGTGGCTTTGTCGTTGTTGTACATACTGAAAGTCACGCGTTCGCCAATGCCGTTGAAGCGCAACATGTCATCGCCAAATTTCATGGGCAAAAGTTGTGTCAACTCCTTGAACTCATCAAATTCTTTGTTCGGCTTTTGTGCAAAGTAGCTGTAATTCACCCGGACAGTTAGCTTGTTATTGCGCCACACATTGAAGAGTGGGGCATATTCGGATGGCGCCATGTTGAAACCGCCCGGATCGATCACACCCGTGACGCCCACGCGGTTGAGTTCGCCAAAGAATTTTTGTGTGCCCGTGACTTTGTCATCAAAAGTGGGCTTTGGCAATTTGTCAAACAAGGGCACGATGCCGCCCACAATTGCTCCCGTGGGTTTGCCATTTGCATCAAGTTGAAACTTGCCGCCACCAGGTAAATCAGATTCTGATTGGATGTTCAAAACTTTGTAGGCAGCAGGCGTCAGCATGACCCATTCATACATCCATTGCACATAAACCGGATTGTTGGGTGCCGCTTGAATCAGTTCTTCCTGCGTGGGGCGGCGTCCCTCTTTGAATTGCTCTTCGGTCCAACCTCCTGCCACGACAAGCCATTCGCCCGGTTTAGCTAGCGCTGCAGCTTGTTTGAGCTTGCCCAGCGCCGCATCGATAGAAGTGAGGCCAAACCAATGCACCTCTGTGCTGTAACTGAGGGCTGCACGAATGGCATGCATGTGAGAGTCAATCAGCCCTGGAATGACAGTCTTACCTTTCAAATCGATGACTTGCGTGTTCGGGCCTTGCCAAGATTTCATCTCAGTGGACTTGCCTAGGGCCACAATCTTTCCATCTCGAATGGCCAAGGCCTGAAAAATAGTCTCTTTTTCGTTGGCGCTGATGATCTTGCCCTGTGTCAGGATGGTTTCTGCGGGTTGCGCCAAAGCTGTTGTGGCGCCAATGACACCAAGAGCCAGAAGGCTGATGGAATTGAGTTTCATGAGGGTACTTTTGAGTCAAGAACCGACTGACTATCGCTGTTTGGAACTCGACGCTCTATAGGAATAACCCCAGTTTTTGTCGTGCCTAATTGAAGCCATTGACAGGTGCTTGGCCTCCTGATTGCCAGGGTTTGTGCCTCTCCAACTGATCTTCTTTAACCACACACCACCACCTTCCCGCCCAAACGCGCCACCACTTCTGCCGCCATAGCGGGTGGTGCATCTTTGAGTATGGCGGGCCAGTCGGCCTTGGCTTGCGCAACCAAAGCCTTGCATTGCCGTAGCAAATTGCTGGTTCGCCGCAAACCACCTACTTTCATGAGTCCTTCAACATCCGCCCAAGACAGGCCACTCAGCTTGGCGTCAATCGCCCGGTTGAGCGCATAGTCCTGCGGTGAGGCGCCCGCAAAAAAGCTCGACACGCTGACCGGGTCGTAGACCGGTGCAAGCCGAGGCGTTGTGCCGTCCGGATAAATGAGCGCCCAGTTCTTCAGGTGCGCATCCGTGTTGCCCATCAAGATGTAAGCCACAAAGCGCAGCAAAAACTCCTTTGTGTCGGGAGCCGGGTGGCTGGAAAACTGGTCCAACACGCGCAACATCTGGCCGTAGTCTCGCAACATGTCGGTGCCGTATTTTTGCTTGGGTGTGTAGCCGAGCACCTGTGCAAACTCTTCCATGTGCACGCGCCGGCCATCATCGGTGCGGTCAAAACGTTTGACCGCCAGCAAGTGCTCAAACTGGATGTGCTCTGGCAATTGAACCTGCTCTCGCGAGATGAGTTGGGCGTGTGCGCAATCGAGGCCCAAGCTGTTACACAGCGCAAAACCCATGGCTTCAATCTCAGCCAAGTCAGGGTGGCGAGTGCTGGGCAACTTCAGGATGTAGCTGCCTGCACGACCATGCCGCTTGACGACATAGCGCCGCCCCTCCTGGATGGCCGAGAACTTGGTCACTACACCCGGCAGGGCAGCCGCGTCTTCCACCGGAAACTCAACAAAGCCAGGCTCCAAAACATCCAAACCCATGGCAACGTGCCAATGGTGAACGCTCTGGGGAATGCTCTCGTCGCGAGGTACAGGCTCAACTTCAATCGCCCCCATCAGGTCATGGCCTGCTGCCGCCAACAATTCGAACTCATCGTCTTTGTCGCACCCGCGCTCTTTGGCCAAGCGGTCGCGGTTGTGGCCTTCGGGCAACAAGTTTTGAAAGTAAGCGGGCCAGCGTCCGTCGTTGCTGGTCAAGCGTCGGTCGCGTGGCGCGCTCAAGATTGCTCGGGTGTCTGGCTCTGTGGCGCCTCGGTAGTTGAGCGACAAGGCGGGGCGCTGTGCGTCTTGGATGTAGTCGTCATCAAAAGACACCCGCAAGATGTCTCCGTACGCAGACAGATACCCGATGGCCCTTTTGGCACCATCCGGCTTGTGGAGGTAAAGCCTCAGGTATTTGATTTGGGTGCTCATTTGCGCAAAGGCTCAGCCAACAATTCCACGACAGATTTGGGCGCGTCAATCCCAGGCGCTTGACCAATGACACGTCCGCCTGATTGGATGAAGCCTTTGACTTCTTGTTTGAGTTCCTTGGGGACCAACAAGACATCCATGCCCAAAGCTCTGATGAGCTCATTCAACGTGGACAAGCGCGGGTCGTAACCCGCCTCGATTCGGGATACCGTCATTCGGTTCACGCCGGCCGCGTGGGCTAAGTCCGCTTGAGTCATGCCCAACTGCGTGCGAACGCCTTGCAACTCGTCAATTAGGCTAGTCATATTAGGCTTTTCATCATTAATGCTAATGAAGTTTAGCATTCAACGTCAGGACGCGCAAGCTGCACGATGACCAGGAAAGTATTTAGAAAACTTGAGCTTAGCTATTGCGCGGCAATTGGTTGACACCGGTATCGGGCTGAAGCAAATTGCAACGCGAACTGGTTATTCCAGCCCATCAACGTTATCTAGGGCGCTGGGTCGCGTTGCTTAGATGACAAATTGGCGTTACCCCCAAACAGCGTAAGCCACAAAAATCCAATGCTGCCCGCTGTCACAGATGCCAGCAATATGGCAATCTTTGATGCATTGATCAATTCAGCCTCACCAGTGAAGGCCAGATTGGTGATAAAAATTGACATCGTGAAGCCTATGCCACCCAGCAGTCCTGCGCCAAATACATGCTTCCAATTCATGCCGAATGGAAGCCGGCAGATCCCGAGCAATACAGCTATGAAGACAAGCAGTGTGATTCCCAAAGGTTTGCCAATGACCAAACCAGACACGATCCCTATGCTGTTTGCACTACTTAGATCTTCCGCCCAACTTGAGCCGATGACGATTCCAGTATTTGCTAAGGCAAAGATCGGCAATACAAAAAAGGCTATTGGCTTGTGGAGAAGATGCTCAAGCTTGTGAGAGGGCGACTCTCTATCCTCCTGCTTGATTGAGTATGGAATTGCAAATGCAAGCATCACACCGGCGATCGTTGCATGCACGCCTGATTTCAACATCATGTACCACATGATTGCTCCACCAATTAAGTAGGGCAGCAGGGCGATGATTCGCAGTGTGCGGTTCATTAAAACCATTAAGAAAAAGACCCCAATGGCAGCCATTAAATGCGCGGTTGATAAGCTTTTGGTGTAAAACACGGCAATAACAATGATCGCGCCCAGATCATCCATGACCGCTAAAGCTGTTAGAAAAATTTTCAGCGAGACAGGAACGCGGCCTCCTAGCAACGCCAGAACACCCAGTGCAAATGCAATGTCTGTAGCCATTGGGATACCCATGCCAACCTGAGTTGGCATGCCCATATTCAAGCCGAAGTGAATGAGCGCTGGTAGTGCAATGCCACCTGCAGCGGCAAAAATGGGTAACAAGGCATTTCTGAAGTCCGACAGTTCGCCGCTGTACAACTCACGCTCAAGTTCAAGGCCGATGAACAAGAAAAAAATAGCCATCAAGCCATCGTTGACCCATTGCTCAACACTAAGGCCAAGAATTTGGAGATGCCAGAAATGCAAATAGGGTTCGCTGAAAGGCGAGTTGGCAATGGCCAGTGAAACAAGGGTGCAGAGCAGAATCAGAATTCCACTGGATTTCTCCGAATTGAAGAAACGCTCGAAGGTTGCCGATAAAGGGCTTTGGATATTGACCATAGGTTGTGCATAAAAAGATCCGCGAGGCGGCCCGACCTTCGCATGAACCTGCTGAAATAAAACAGCACCCACTCAGACTGTAACGGAACCTTGGTCCTCTGATTTAGGCTAGTGGCATTCCTTAGTACCTCCAGACACGTTTCGTAGCGCAGTCTGACGCTCCCTGGCTCGTTGGGAGATAGAAAACTGTCCAGAAAAGAAAAAAGCCCTTGCAATTGAATGCAAGGGCTTTTATTTGGCTCCTCGACCTGGGCTCGAACCAGGGACCTACGGATTAACAGTCCGGCGCTCTACCGACTGAGCTATCGAGGAATATTCGGTATGTAAAGCGTTCAACGCTTCACAGAGATCGATAGTATAGCAAAGAAATCACCATTTTTAAAAGCCGATGCCAGGCATTTTTGGGGTGTCACTGTCTAGACCTCGACGCGCATGGCCTCAAGGCTCCATCAAGATCAATGGTTTGATTTCTTCCAGACGATGCATCTTGTCCAAAGCGATGTTGACATCTTCTAAAGCGTATTGGCCAGATATCATTTTTCGGAATGGGATGCGGTCCATGTGCGCGGATGCAAATTGCAGGGCTTTCCAATAGGACTTCACATCACCAGAAAAAGAGCCAATGATCCGGATGTTTTTTTTCACAATCATGGAGGGACTGAAAGTGGTGGTGCCCGTCCCAAGTTGTCCAACGGTGAGGTAGCGACCGCCTTTTCGCACGAGATCAAGGCCTTCGTTAAAAGCACCTGGAAAGCCTGTGAATTCCAAGACCATATCTGGCCCTCGGCCCTCCGTGATCTCTCTCATCTTCTGCAGGCGTTCTTCATGCGTTGTGGACTCAATGTTGAGCGTATGGGTGGCACCAAATTCACTGGCCAGGGCCAGTCGATTCGCAGGTGCGCCAATCACCGTCACGCTACGTGCACCAGCAACGCGCGCCACTGCAGCAGCCAAGATCCCCAGCGGACCTGCCCCCTGAATGGCCACGTGTTCGCTCGGATCGATCGGGCCTAAATTGTCGAAGGCATTCATCACGGAACGAAAGGCGCAGCTGCACAGGCTGGCGACGGCATCGTCCACGTTGTCGGGCACACGTACCCGACCAGACTCGGGAAGCACATACCCGTATTCAGAAAATCCACCCAAGAGATACGGATACTTGTCACTGCTCTCGTACATATACGCACGACGGTTGTCGCACAACGTGGGCTGCTGGGCGACCGTGCAGAAATAACATGAGCCGCAAGAGGTATGCGTCCAAAGAATGCGATCGCCCAAGCGCACGGGTTGCCCCACGCTGTCACGGTCGGCGCCCTCGCCGATGGCCACCACTTTGCCAACCATCTCGTGTCCGAGGATCACTGGAAGATCCACCTTGAGCGCAAGATTGCCACGCGATAAGTGCACATCTGTCCCACAGATAGAACATGCGGTGGTTTTGACAATCAGTGCGCGTGGCTCCACCTTGTCAGGGATGGGTACGTTTTTGATTTCCAGTGGCTTACCAAACTCCCGAACAACGGCTGCCCGCGAGAACTTTGGAAGACTTCCTAAATACTTTCCGTTTTTGTCGTTCATACTTTTTTAAATCCAGAAAAAATTACCAACGTCAGCATTTTTACGCCATTTTCAGAGGTGCCACTGAACACTGGCACGAAGGGTTCTGGGCGCTCCCGGATTTAAAAAATATTGATGATGCGCCTTCGGCGATTCACGCCAGTAGTGCTTGTTGGTCAAGTTCTGAATTGCCCATGTCCAAGTCGTTGGCTGTCGGTCAGAGCGGGTGTCGTAGTGGGCAGTCAAATCTAGCGTGGTCCATGCGGGCAACACGATTTCTCCATGCTCCATCGCGTTGCGATCGCCTTCGCGCGATACACGCAAGCCAGTACGCAGTCCGGCGATGCCGGTAAAACGGTATTCGGCCAAGCCACGCATGATGTACCTGGGCACGTTGATGGGGCGTTCGCCATTGAGGGTGGGGTCACTGGTCGCGTTTTCACGTCGCGCATGCAGCCAGGTGGTTGAACCACCCCAAGTCCAGCTCCCCTGAACCGTGCGCCCATTGAGCTCTAGGCCTCGGTGATGGGCTTGGCCATCCATTTGGCGCACGCAAGTGCCACCGTTGCTGCATCCTGCGGAGTCACCCGACACGGGACGGGTGATGTCAAACCACGTGGCTTGCCAGTTGGTTTGATAGGCAAAACTCTTGATGCCCACTTCGTGTTGATGGCTGCGTAACGTGGGCAGTGCTTGGCCCGCGTTGCTGTAACTGGTCCACGGTGCATTGGGCGACACCTCTGATTCAATGCCTTGCCCCGCACTGGCAAACACCATGGGGCCTGCATCGAGCTGGTGGCTCACGGCCAACCAAGGGGTCATGAAGTTGCGTTGGTCTTGTGTGGGCAATGAGCCATCGGTCATCGCTGTTTGGCGTTTGAGTTGTGTGTAGCGAACGCCCAGCCAGGTCGATGTGCGGTCATTGAGTTTGATGCGGTCTTTCAAAGCCCATTCGGTGCTGGCGTCGCGGGTGTTGCTCATCAAGCCGCTTCTGTCTGCGGCTTGGACAGGGGGCGTGAGACCTCCGCTGATGCTGTTGGTTGTGCCCAGCAGCGGGCTGGTTTGGGTGGGTGGCATGTCATCCACCAAACGTTGGCGCATCACACTCAAGGTGACATCGTGTTCCAAGCCGCCCCAGCTGATTTGACCATTCAACGCGGTCTGCACCACATCGTTGTTGCGTCGCTCGTTCTCTGTGTTGTAGTCGTAAATCTGAAAATTGCCGTTGGCACAAAAACGGTCTTGCACCGTGGCGCTGCAGCCCGAGGCATAGATCAAACGATCGTCTGCACGCAGCCGTTGCACTGCGTACTGCGTGGTCCACAACCAGTTGTTCTCCAGCTGGTGTTTGAAGCGCAGGCTGCCCGTGAGTCCATCAAACACACCGGGGCGGGCGTTGGGTTGGCGCGTGATGTTGCGTGTGCCATCCACAGGGGCTGGCAGGGTGGGCGTGGCGTTCGGACCGTTATCCAGCAAGCTGTAAAAGTTCACGCCAATTTGTTCGACATGACTTTGTTCAAACTCCCATTCCAACCGGTTTTTTGCATCTAAGCGCCAGTCCATGGCCAAGGCGACCAGTTCGCGCTGACCTTGCGTGTCGCGGATGACAGGGTTCAAATCGGTGTGCGCCACATTTAGGCGGTAGCCCCATTGCGCTTGCTCGCCGAATCGGTTGCCCAAGTCAAGGGCTACCGATCGGGTGTCGCCAGGTCCGTAACTCAGCGTCACGTTGCGAATGCTTTGGGTGTCACGCATGGGGGGGCGCTTGACCACGTAATTCACCAAGCCACCCGGCGCACTGGTGCCTGCTTGTATGCCGCTGGTGCCTTTGAGCAGTTCGATGCGTTCTTTGTTTTCGAGTCCGATGATGGTTTGTGCCGAGATCGGCAAGCCATCGCGTCGGAAGTTGTAGCGGTTGTCCAGAGTGAGCCCACGCACGCTGAGCTGGTCCCAGTAGGCGGGCAAGTTGTAGCTCTCGCTCACAGAGGCGTCGAGCAGCATCGCATCACTGACGCGTTGCGCACCGATGTCGCGCAAGTCGGTTTGAGAAAAGGTACTGACGCTCAGAGGCAAGGCATAGGCGGGGACATCGTCAAACCCAGAAACACCCAACGGCGGTTGTGCGGTGACCGTGACTTCGTCCAAGGCCGTCTGCGCACTAGCCAAACCAGAACCCAAGCCCGTGCTCAAAAGCAGGGCTACCGCCACGGCTGTTGCGCTGTGAACGTGGTGGAGGGCGTGGTGTTGTGCGCAGGGATTCATCGCATCAAGTCTTGCAAAGTGTGTGCAGCGGCTTCTGGGTGGTCGGCTCCTGTGATCGCGCGCACCACGGCGATGGAACCCACGCCGCTTTGCATCACCACAGGAATGCGCGCTTCATCGATGCCGCCAATGGCCACCAAGGGGCTGTGCTGCATGAGCTTGGCGTAGGCATACAAGCGGCCCGTGCCTTGCGGTGCGGTTTGCATGCGTTTGAGGGTGGTGGGAAACACCGCGCCCAAAGCGATGTAGCTGGGGCTGACCGCATCGGCACGCATCATTTCGGCGTAGCCGTGGGTGCTCAAACCCAGCCGAAGGCCAGCAGCACGTATTTTTTCAATCGGGGCGTCGTCCATGTCTTCTTGGCCGAGGTGCACGCCGTAAGCGCCCTCATCAATGGCGATTCGCCAATGGTCGTTGATGAACAATAGCGAGCCTGTGCCTTGCACGGCTTGCACCGCGGCGCGAACTTCTTGGCGAATGGCTGTTGCGTCTTCTGACTTGAAGCGCAGTTGCACCGTGGGCACACCGGCACGCGCCATGCGGCCCACCCATTGGGCGTCGGGTAGCACGGCGTACAGGCCCAGCGCGTGAGGGCAGGTGGGGAATGCGTTGGCACGAGGACTGGGCGCAATGCCGAAATCTTGCGGGGTGCAAGGCCAGTCGTTGACCGAGAACTGTCCTGTGCGTTTCGTTTGAAGGCCCCAAGCTTGCGCCACGCACTGCGCGTCATGCTCTAAAAATCCCAGCATGCGACAGCCTTGCAGCACGCCTGCGCTTTGTGTGCTGAGCGTCGCATCGGAGGTGTGCACGGCTTGTGCGTAGGACGAGGCATCGCCCGCCAACATGGCCGCGTGTTGGGTGGCCAGTGCTTGGGCAATGTCTTGTGCAGTGTTCAAGTGCAAGCTCATGCTTGGTGCCAAAACGGAGTGCCCAGAACGGGCGTGCTGGGCTGAGCGCTGTCTTGCGCTTGCATGGCGCCCGAGCGGTAGGCGGCGCGTCCTGCGTTGACGGCATCGGCAAAGGCACCGGCCATGCTGACGGGGTCTTGCGCCAAGGCCACGGCGGTGTTGAGCAGCACGGCATCAAAGCCCCACTCCAGCACTTGGCAGGCGTGCGAGGGCAGCCCCAAGCCCGCGTCCACGATCATGGGCACATCCAAGCGGTCACGCAGGGTGCGCAAGGCGTGCGGGTTGATAGGGCCTTTGCCCGTGCCGATGGGGGCGGCCCAAGGCATCACGGCTTGGCAGCCCACATCGACCAAGCGTTGGCACAGCACCAAATCGTCGGTGGTGTAGGGCAGCACTTTGAAGCCAGCCTTGATCAGGCGGCTGGCCGCCTCGGGCAAGTTCAGTGTGTCGGGTTGCAAGGTGTAGTCGTCGCCAATCAGTTCGAGTTTGATCCAGTCGGTCTCAAACACCTCACGCGCCATCTCGGCGGTGGTGATGGCTTCTTGCATGCTGTGGCAACCGGCGGTGTTGGGCAACACGGGCACTTTGGCTTCGCGCAGCAGGTTCCAAAAACTTTGTGAGGCTTCACCCCCGCTGCCGGTTTGACGGCGCAGCGAGGCGGTCAGCATGGCCGGTTGCGAGCGCTCAATGGCCTGCAGCAACACGCTAGGCGATGGGTAGCGCGAGGTGCCCAGCATCAAGCGGCTTTGAAATGTTTCGCCGTACAGCGTGAGTGGATCGGCGTGCAGTGTGGGTGTGGTCATGGTCTATTTATCCGCCTGTGATGGGGGAGATTAATTCAATTTTGTCGTGGTCGCATAGCGCGTGCGCAGCATATTGCCCGCGCGGCACAAACTGCAGATTCACAGCGGCTGCAAAGGGGGGCTGAATGCCAGACACGGCCACGGCATCGGCCAATGTGGCGCCTTGCGGCAAGGTGTGCGGTGCGTGGTTGATCAGCACTTCGAGGGTCGTGTCAGACATGTTCAAACTTCAATTGGAATTGTTCTGCCAAAGTGGTGGTGTGGTGGTGCACCCACTCCATCACCACGTCGAGCATGGCGGGCGAGATCAAAAAACCGTGGCGGTACAGACCGTTGATCTGCAAAGTGCGCTCGCCCAAACAGCGGATGGCCGGCAAATTGTCGGTCAAGGTCGGGCGTGCTTGTGTGGCGACTTCCAGGATGCGCGCCTCGGCAAAGCCGCTGTGCACGGTGTAAGCCGCGCTGAGCAACTCCAGCGTAGAGCGTACGCTCGCGGGCGATAAATCTTCGGTCTCGATCTCGGTCGCGCCGATCACAAACACATGGTCTTCTTTGGGCGCGATGTAGATGGGGTAGCGGGGGTGGATCAAACGGGTGGGGCGCTCCAGCGTGACTTCGGGGGCATGCAAGCGAATCACCTCACCGCGCACGCCGCGCAGTTGGGTCCATTCGGTGCGTGCGCCCAAGCCGCGGCAGTCGAACACCCAATCGGGTTGGCCAATCTGGCCCGGTTGAAAATCTTCGGGCGCGCGGGGGCTGTTCCAGTGCAGGGCGACGTTTTGCTGCTCCAAGCTTTTGAGCAAGGCGGCCAGCAGTTGGCGGTTGTCGAGCTGGCCTTCACCGGGTAAGTACAGGGCTTGGTTGAAACGGTTTTCTAACGAAGGCTCGTGTTGCAGCAAACCTTCTGCGTTCAACGTTTGCGCCGCAGGCAAGCTGGGCAGTTGTTGCTGCGTGCGGTGCAGCAGTTGTTCAAACCGTTTGGCCTCGGCCGCGTCTTGCCGGTGCCACAGCACCAGCGTGCCGTTTTGCTGAAAGAACACCGGCTCCGACAACGGCGCGATCAACTCGGGCCAACGCTTGAGCGCGTGCTGGCCCATCTGCACCACGGGCAATTCGGTGATGGCCGATTCGGCCAGTGGTGCCAACATCGCCGCCGCCACACGCGCCGCTGCACCTTGGGCATCAGGGCCTTGGGCTTCGTACACCGTCACGTGGTGGCCGAGTTGCGCCAAGGTGTGGGCCAGCAAACGGCCCATCAGGCCCGCGCCTAGCACCACGCTTGAAAGTTGTGCGCTCATTGAATGAGGTCCTTTGTGATTTGCGGATAATGCCGCCCATGAACAATTCTTACCGCTACGCACGCGTGCTCACCATTGCTGGCTCTGACAGTGGCGGTGGTGCCGGCATTCAAGCCGACTTGAAAACTTTTGCGGCCTTGGGCTGCTACGGCATGAGCGCCATCACCGCTTTGACCGCGCAAAACACCGTGGGCGTGCAAGGCATTCACGCTGTACCCGCCGAGTTTTTGAAAGCGCAAATTCAGTCCGTGCTGGACGACATCGGTGTCGACGCCATCAAGATCGGCATGCTGCATGCGCCCGGCATTGTGGACGTGGTGGCCTGGGCCATCGACCATTACCAACTCAAGAATGTCGTGCTCGACCCCGTCATGGTGGCCACCAGCGGCGACCGCTTGATTGCCAGCGAGACCGTGCAAGTGCTGGTGCGCGAGTTGTTCCCGCGCGTTAGTGTGATCACGCCGAACTTGGATGAAGCCGCTTTGCTCTTGGGCCGCGACATTCCCAATGCCCAAGCCTTGGACACGGCCGCGCAAGATTTGCTCGCCATGGGCGCGAACGCTGTGTTGCTCAAAGGCGGGCACTTGGCGGGCGATGAGGTGGTCGATTTGTTGGTGCAGGCCAACGGCCCTTCGCAACGCTTGGCGTCCACGCGTATTGCCAGCCGCAATGTGCACGGCACCGGCTGCACCTTGTCGTCGGCCATTGCGGCGCACTTGGCTTTGGGCCATGGCTTGAGCGACGCAGTGCGCCTGGCACGCACCTTCATCTTGGGCGCGATTGCGCAAGGTGCAGACGTGACCACGGGCCAAGGCCATGGTCCGTTGAATCATGGGTTTGCGCCTGTGCCGCTTCATCGCATCACCAATCCGCCGTCGACCGTCAACACCTGACCGGTCACAAAACGGCTCCAGTTCGAAGCCAAAAACAGCACCGGCCCCGCCACATCGTCGGGTGTGGCTAGGCGGCCCAGTGGGGTCTGCGCGATCAGCAAGTCTTTGACCGATTCTTTGGTGGCGCGACTGGAGTCGGTGGGGCTGACCAAGCCCGGCGCCACGCAATTCACACGAATGCCCAAGGGCCCCAAGTCGGCGGCCAGGTTGCGGCTGAAGCCCACGAGTGCGGCTTTGGCCGTTGTGTAGTCGTGGTAGGCGATGCTGGGTCGGTCCACCAAGTCGCTGCTCAAGTTGACGATGCTGCCTTGCCCGCGTTGTTTGAAGTGCGGCAACACGGCCTGACACACGTTGTAGGCCGCATGCACCGCGCCATCAAACTGGGTTTGGTAAGACTGCCAAGACACATCGCCAAAACGTTGGCGGTGGTCGGGGTCAAAGGTGTAGGGGCTGAACGCGTTGTTCACCACCACGTCGATGCGGCCAGTTTCGCGCAAGGCCTGCGCCACCATGTCGTTCACCGCTTCGGGCGCGCGCACGTCGGCTGACAGCGCCCACGCATCGCCGCCGAGTTGTTGGCATTGGGCCACCACGTCTTCGGCGGCGGTATGGTTGTTCAGGTAGTTCACGAGCACCATCGCACCTTCGCGTGCAAACGCTTTGGCAATGGCCGCGCCAATGCCGCGGCTGGCGCCTGTGACCAAGACCACTTGGCCTGCAAAGTTGCGGGGTGTCGGGTTCATTGCTGGACAGCCGTTTTGGCGCTGGGTTGTGACGTGACTTTGGTTTTTGCGGCTTTGTTCGCGCTGGCCGCTACAGGTTGGGTGTGGCTTGGCAGCAAGTCTTGACTGACCACATCACTCACTTTGATGTCGCGCTGAATCACGCCAAACGCTTTGTAGGCGTTGGCACCTTTTTGCAGGCCAGCCATATCAAAAGCACCCAAGCCGCGTTGGTCGGTGATGGCCGACACGCTGGACTCGTTGCGCAGTCGAATGATGTCCAAGTTCATGCTGGCGTTTTGGCCGTCGATGGCGTGCTTCACAGCGAGCTTGGCCGCTTCTTCAGGTGACTGCATCATCCACTTGGCGCTGTCTTGGTAGGCGTGCAAGAAGCGTTTGAGCACTTCTTTTTTCTGCTGGTAGGTGTCTTCACGCACCACAAAGAAGTCGCTGGAAATATTGAGGTGATTTTTAATTTCCATCACGTTCACGCCGCCCAAACCCTTTTGGCGACCTACCAGCAAGCCGGTGTCGGTGGCGGCTGTGGCATCGACTTGGCCTTGCATGAGGGGGGCAAAGTTCAACAAGCCCGTCACCACCACGGTCACATCGGCTTCGGTCAGCCCGGCTTGGTTCAACAGCACCTGCAAGTTTTGGCGCGTGCCGCTGGCCAAGCTGTAGACGCCAATGCGCTTGCCTTTGAGGTCGGCGGGCTTGAGGATGTTTTGCGATTTGAGGGACACGACGTTGAACACGTTTTGTGGGTAGATGTCGTAAATGGCGCGCAGCTTCTCGCCTTTGTCTAGCGCGGTGAAGAAGGAGCCCGGGTCGGTGAAGGCCACATCGGCTTGGCCGCTGAGCAAGTTGCGCAACGCGTCGCCACCGCCAGTACCCGGCACGTAGCCCAGGTCAATGCCGCGGGCTTTGAAAAAGCCTTTGTCTTCTTCCACCAGCAAGTTGGTGATTTCGGTGATGGGCTTGCTCCAACCCGCCACCACCACTTTGTCGAGCTTTGGTGCAGTTTGTGCCCAGCCCGTGGTAGGGGTGACGACCGAGAGCGCCAAGGCGCAAATGACGCCAAGGGCTCGTGCGTGAGCGTTTAAATGGGCGCGTAAATTGGTGCTGACGTTGGCGCGAAGATCGGCACGTAAATGCGCCGTGAGGCGGTGCAACCAAGGGCTGGATGTATGCGAAGTGTTGCGACAAGTCATGACGAAATCTTTGTTGAAAGTGTTGAAGCGGTACCGAGCAAACGGCGCTCTAGCCATTCGCAAATTTTGTAAAACATGAGCCCGAGCACCGTGATGACGGTGAGCACCGCAAACATCAGCGGCGTGTCCATCGAGCCTTGCGCGGCGATGATCAAGGCACCCAAACCACGGCTGGCACCGATGAACTCGCCCACCACCGCGCCCACCCAAGCCAGCACCACGGCCACGCGCAAGCCCGCCATGATGCTGGGCAAGCCCGCAGGGAGCTTCAAGCGCCACAAGGTTTGCCAAGGGCTGGCGCGCAGCATGCGAAACAGCTCCAGCTTGTTGGCATCAACTTGTTGCATGCAGGTGGCGGTGTTTTCGAGCAAGGGGAAAAAGCAAATCAAAGCGGTCATCACCACCGTGGGCAACATGCCAAAACCAAACCACACAATGAACAGTGGGGCCAGCGCGAGCTTGGGCACCACTTGGCTGATCACCACATAGGGCATCAAGATGCCTCGCAAACGCGCCGACTCGCCCAGCAGCACGCCACCCACAAAACCCATCGAGGCGCCCAGCAACAAGCCCAACACCACCTCGGTCAGCGTGTGCAGGATGTGCGGCCACAAGTACCCGCTGTCCAAGCCTTGCCAAAGGGACAGCGCCACTACAGACGGTGCAGGCAGCACCAAAGCCGAGGTGTGGCCCACGCGCACAACCACTTCCCAAGCGAGCAAGACCGCGAGGCCTAAAACGACAGAGAAAAAGGCGTCGCGTTTCATCAAAGTGTGGCGTCCATGGCGTGTCGCAGCTGTTCGCACAGCGCGTTGAAGGCGGGGGTGTAGCGCATCTCAGTTTGGCGCGGTCGCGGCAAGGCGATGTGCAGCGGCGCTTGCATCCGACCTTGGTGCATGAGGCTGACGTGATCGGCCAAATACACGGCCTCGCTTATGTCGTGCGTGACAAACAGCACCGCAGTGCCGTGGGCTTGGCACAACGCCAAAAAGTCGCGCTGCAAGTCTTCGCGCGTGATGGCGTCTAGGGCGGCAAATGGTTCGTCCATGAACAACACCGCAGGTTGGGTGATCAAGGCACGGGCTATCGCTACGCGGCTTTGTTGCCCGCCCGAGAGTTGATGAGGTTTGTCGTCACGCAAAGCTGCCAAGCCCATTTGCGCCAGCAGCTGTTCGGCATGCGCGTGTTGGGCGGGTGTGACGGCCCCGTGCAAGCTGAGCGGCAGCAACACGTTGTCAAGCACGCTGAGCCAATGCAGCAGCGTGGGGGACTGGAACACAAAGCCCATGTCTGAAGTGGGTTGCAGCACAGTCTGGCCCTTGAGTTGGACTTGGCCTTGTTGTGGCGTGAGCAAGCCCGCCGCGAGTTTGAGCACCGTGGTTTTGCCGCAGCCACTGCGGCCAATCAAACAATGAATTTCACTGGGTGCGATGTGCAAACTCACATCGCGCACCACCTCGCCCCGGTCGGGGTAGGCGAAGTGCAGCGCGTTGAGTTGCAAGAAGTGCATGGGTGACGTGTTCACAGCGAAAGTGTTCAAAGCATCACACCTCGTAGGACGTGAAGCTCTCGGCCTCACGCTCGGTGGAAGCTTCGATGTCCACCATGCGCACCAAGTCCAGCAAGCTGAAACGCCCGTCGTGGTGCCAACCGGCTTCGGGGGAGGTCATGCTGCCTAACGCGCAAATGCGTGTGACACCCGCTTGGCCCAAGCTGCTGCTCAGATGCAACAACTCTTCGGGGGCCGTTGCTAGGCCCACGGTTTGCAGGTAATCGCGTTGTGGCGCAATCAGGGGCATCACGTCATCCAACGTGTTCACGGCAACCACCAACACATGGCGATTCAGCGGGCCTGCGTTGAGAGGTAAGGGGCGTTCGCTGAACACCACAGTGCTGGTACTGAGCCCCTCGGTGCTGCCCAGCACGGCATGCAAGGGCGCGTGTGGTGCGCTGTCGTTCAGGGGGGTGTCGCTGAAAACGGTGCTGCTGTTCTCCGTGTGGCATTGCGCGTCGTCATTGAATGATGCGAACTCATGGGCCTCGCGCCAAGTACCCGCCTGGGCGGCTTCTTCCAGCGACAACACACGGCGGGGTAGCTTGTGCTGCAAGGTTGCCAGCGCGTGGGCCAGGTGTTGCGCAAAGTCATGCGGGCTGACTGGCGCACCGCGTTGCACGTAAAACACATGCGGTGAATAGCAGCCTTGTTGGTCGTAGCGCGCTACATCCAACGCTGCTTGACGCGCTACGCTTGGAGCCTTGTGCACCGATAGCGCGGCGGCCGACACCATGCCAAAACTCAGCTTGTGGCCATGTGGCAAAAAGCGGGTAGTCACGGGCACATGGGCTTGCATGGCCTGCAAAGCCTCGTTGCCGCCATAGGCCAGCACCACGTCTGCCAAGGCGAATGTGGTTCGCTCCGTGGCAAAGACCTCGGCTGAGTCTGGCGCATGTTCAGCGATGTTGTGCGTTTGCGCCAATGTCCCACTGGGCCACCACACCACGGCAAAACAATCGGCCCAGCGCGGTTCGACCTCGGCCAACAGGCGGGCGAACAACGTGGCAAACACCGGCTCGGCGCTAGAGACTTTGCCGATGCTTCCTGCCTTGACCAAGAGCCCAGAGACAAAGCTCCACATTGGCAAGGCGGGCACATTGCCAGCCCACACATGCACCAGCAACTCAGGACCAAAGGCGCGTGTCCAGCCGCCTTGGGTGCGAGGCTGAAATTCGTCCAGCACTTTGGGGTTGGCAAAGTCTTCGGCCACAAAGCGTTGCAATTGCAAGCCGCGAAAGGTTTGCAAATAAGCGTTCAAGTTTAGGCGCACCATCTCGGCGTCAAAGCCTGTGGCTTGGGGCAGCAGGCGTTCTAGCTGTTGCCGATAACTGTCGTTGGCATCCAGCAAACGGGCCGTGGCTTTGTCGAGCACGCGAATGATGTCGGAGACGGGCATGGTTTTCAAATGCCTGCGACTGGCGTCTTGCACACGTTGCGCGAGCGCCTTCATTTGCGCTGTGGTGAGTTGGGGCACATCGACTTGTAATGGCGCTGGCTGGGTGCCCAAGCTGATGTCCGTGTTCATTCGCTCAGGGATTCCCGTGCTTGTGCCCGTGCCCACACTCAAGCGATGCCACGACACGTCGGCATCGGTTAAGCCTGGTAGGTAGCCCGCTTTGAACACGCTGTGGGTCATGCTTGGGCTGCCTTCAAAAAGTTGTCCACAGCCATGGAGCAGCCTTTGGCCTGAGCACCTTCAGCACGGCCCAGCAACACGAAACCGTCTTCGGTGGCCAACCCCACGTCTTCCGTCAGGATGGTGACCACCGAATTGAAGTTGGCCAAGTCGGTGTGCGCCAAGATGCCGCGCTCGCCAGTGGGCACCTCGTGCCCTGTGAGTGGATCGACCAATCGTGAGCGAATCCAGTGCGGGCCGCGTTTGACCGAGGGCACGGTGCGGTTGCCCGCGTCGTAGAACTGGGTGCTCAACTCGGTCATGCCATACATGTTGAGGCACTGATCACGGCTGACGCCAAAGGTGGCGTTCAGTTGTTCGTAAAACGCGTCCATCGGAATTTCACGCGATTGGCCTTTGAAACCGCCAGTGTCGAGCAAGCGGCTGTCTTGGGGCAGCGTGAAGCGCAGCTCACGCGCTTGCAGGGCGTCCATCAAGTGCACAAAGCTGTAGCTGGCACCCAAAAGCGCAAAGGGTTCGCCCGCGTTTTGGGCGTCTTGCAGGGCCTCGCACAAAGCGTCGATGCGCAGACCTTGGTCGTCCAAGTAGTAGGCACTGTCTGGTGTGCCAAAGTGTTCGACTGCCAGCGCGAGGTAGTGAGCCAGCGACGAGTTGGGCATCAACACCTCGTCAGGAAACAAAATGCCCATGCGCAGCTTGGCATCGCCTTGCATGACATGTTGCGCAAAGTTGCGCAGCATAGAAGCGTCGTACACCGCCATGCTCGGGTGGTAGTGACGGCCTTTGACATCACCGCGGGTGGTGCCGCTGGTCATGAAAGTGCGTGCGCATGTCTCGGGTGGCACGCAGCTGAGCGTCAGGTCTTTGAAGCCATTGATGGGCACGGCAGGAATGTCTTGCCAACTTTTCACCACGCGTGGTGTTTTGCCACGGCCTTGGCAAAACTTTTGAAACGGGCGGTTGTGTTCAAACTGGTGCGCGAACAGCTTCAGCGAGAGGGCGTTGAAGTCTTCATCGCTGACCGTGGGGCGTGCTATGAACGCCAACAGTTCGGAGATGAGGCCGTTCATGCGAGGGCCGACATGATGTGTGAGGTGTTTGCCATTGCTTGTCTCAAGTAAATGGCAGTTCGGCGAGGCCTGAGCGAGCCCATGAACGGTGCTTGCTCTGTGTAGACCAGCTTCCCTGCGCGAGGATTACCTCAATCAGGTTCAAAGGGACTTTCTCAGTCGAAGTCGGTGACGGCTTCAACACCCCTAGCGAATGCGCTACTTCTAACGCGGTATGAATTTTAAACCAGCCCCAAAAGCCGGTGCAGTTCGGTGGATGTGGTGGTGTATTGCAGCAAGGTCTTGCGGGTCGGGTGCACGATGGCGGCTGCGCCAAAGGCGGCGAGTGTGGCTTCGTGGAAGCCACACAAAATGAGTTTCTTTTTGCCAGGGTAGGTGTTGATGTCGCCCACGGCAAAGATGCCGGGCACATCGGTGGCAAAGGTTTCGGTGTTGACCACCAGCTGCTTGCGCTCCATGGCCAAACCCCAGTTGGCGATGGGCCCGAGTTTGGGCGAGAGGCCCAAGAGGGCGACCAGTTGCTGAGCGGGGCGTTCCACGGTGCTGCCATCAGGGGTTGCGATTTGCAGCGCGTGAAGGCGGCCATCGGTAACGAGTAAACCTGTCGGCTGGCCAATTTGCAATTGCATGCTCTCGTCAGCCACCGCGTCTCGCATGGCTTGAAGCAGTACGGGGTCAGCGGTGAACACATCGCGGCGGTGCATCAGCGTGACGCTGCGTGGAGCCTGAAATGTGGTAAGGGACTGGGTTGACACGTTGACTTGGCTTGCATGGATGAGTTGCAACGCCGCCACGACGGCAGATTCTTCGCCGCCCAGCACCACCACGTCTTGCCCCGTAAAGCGCGATGTGTCGCCCAAGCGGTAATGCACCTGTGTGCCTTCTAAGGCAGGCGCACCGTCAACAGCCAGTTTGCGGGCTTGAAAGGCACCCACGCCTGCCGCGATGACCAACACTTTGCACACAAAGTGTTGGTCGGCAGAGGTGTGCACGGCCAGCAAGCCATTGTCCAAGCGCGTGACTTCTGTCACTTCTTGGTTGAGGTGAAACGTGGGGGCAAAGGGCTTGATTTGGGTTTGCAGCTGCGCCACCAACTCACGGCCCGTGCACAACGGGATGCCGGGAATGTCGTAAATCGGTTTGTCGGGGTACAACTCCATGCACTGGCCGCCCGCGTGGGGGAGGGCGTCAATGATGTGGCAACGAATGTCTTGCAGGCCCAGCTGGAAAGCTTGAAACAGGCCCACAGGGCCTGCGCCCACAATGACGGCGTCGGCGTGAATCGGTAGAGCCGACATCGGGGTGCGCGCGCGTGCAGCGCTGCTTAGCGCTTGAGTTCGGCGAGTTTGCCGGACTTGTCTTTCCAAGAGTCGGCGTCGGCCATGGGGGCTTTGCGCTTGGTGATGCTGGGCCAGCCGATCAAGGACAACTCGGCGTTGAGCTTGGTCATGTGTTGCTGGCCGTCTGGCACGTCTTCTTCGGCGTAGATCGCGTTGACGGGGCATTCGGGAATGCACACCGCGCAGTCGATGCACTCATCGGGGTCGATGGTGAGGAAGTTGGGGCCTTCGCGGAAGCAGTCGACGGGACAAACGTCCACACAGTCGGTGTACTTACATTGGATACAGGCTTCGGTGACAACGTGCGTCATGACAATTCAATCAGTAAGGAAAGGGGTGGGCGTCAGAGCCAAGCTCTGGCCGCGACCCCAGATTTTAAACGGCTTGGTTTGGGGGCTGGGCTGGCGCTCAGTTCACCAACACTGCGCCCGAGGTTTTGTGGGTGGCCGTGTCGACCAACACCAAAGCGCCCAAGATGCGCGACTGCTTGAACGGGAGCGTCACCAAAGGCTCTTGCAGCGCCAAAGTGACGTGGCCAATGGCGTTGGGGGCCAATTCGGTGGCTTCTTCTTTGGCCAAGGTGTTGACGTTCAGGCGGTGCTCCACGCGTTGCACTTTGGCTTTGACCCAGCGGTGGCCGTGCAAAGCCCAATAAACACGCCCAGCGACCAAAGGCTCATCGTCCATCCAGGCGATGGTGGTGTTGAGCTGGCGTTGGCCTTCGGGCGAGCCAAGTTCTGCCAGCAGCCAGTCGCCACGCGACACATCGACTTCACGGTCCAGCACGATGCCTGCGCTGTGGCCTGCGGCTTTGTTTTGCGGCTCACGTGTAGCGGACAGCACTTGCGACACCACAGCGGTTTGGCCACTTGGGAAGACTTGAACGGTTTGGCCTGGCTCGACGCTGCCCGTGGCCACACGGCCCCAGAACACACGGCGTCCTTGGGTGGTCACGCCGGAGTCGTGGAATTTTTCCACCCACTGCACGGGGAAGCTAAAGGCCACCTCAGTCTCAGCAGGCGTGTTGGGCAAGGCTTCCAAGATGCTCAGCAGGCTAGGGCCCGTGTAGCCGCACCAAGCGGCTTGATCGGCGTTGGTGGTGTCCACCACGTTCCAGCCTTTGAGGGCGGAGACAGGCACCATGGCCGTGATGGTGATGCCCGCCTCAGTGGCGAACTTGCGTAAGGCAGCTTCGATGTTTTGGTAGGCCAGCGCAGGGTCGTCCACCGCGTCGAGTTTGTTGATGGCAAACACGATGGAAGGCACGCGCAGCAGGTTGACCAACAGGGAGTGGCGGCGGGTTTGGGGCAGCAGCTCCAAAGCGGGCTTCTTCCAATCCAGCTTGATAGCGTCGACCAACACCACGGCAGCGTCAGCGCTGGAGGCAGCAGTCACCATGTTGCGGGTGTATTGCTCGTGGCCGGGGGCGTCGCCAATGATGAACTTGCGGGCTTCGGTGTTGAAGTAGCGGTAGGCCACATCAATGGTGATGCCTTGCTCGCGCTCGGCTGAGAGGCCGTCGGTCAACAAAGCGAGGTCGGTCTCGCCCGAGCGTTGCACGCCCGCCAAGTGGTCTTGCAGCACGGCTTTGGTGTCGACCAACAAGCGGCCAATCAAGGTGCTTTTGCCGTCGTCCACCGAGCCGCAGGTGATGAATTTCAGGGCGGAGGAATGTTCAGAATTTTGCATATTAAAAGTACCCGTCTTTTTTGCGCTTCTCCATCGAAGCCTCAGATGTTTTGTCGTCCATGCGCGTCGCACCCCGCTCGCTCACATCGGCAGCCAAGGTTTCGATCACGATTTGCTCGGGCGTGGCGGCGGTGCTTTCCACCGGGCACGTACACGTGATGTCGCCCACGGTGCGGAAACGTACGTCACGCACCACCACTTCCTCGCCGTCTTTGGGTGGGGTGAGTTCGGTCACGGGCACCAACAGGCCACGGCGGTCGACCACTTCACGCTTGTGTGTGTAGTAGATCGAAGGCAGTGCGATTTTTTCGCGGGCGATGTATTGCCACACGTCCAGCTCGGTCCAGTTGGAGATGGGGAACACGCGGAAGTGTTCGCCGGGCTGCAACTTGTGGTTGAACAGGGTCCACAACTCAGGGCGTTGTGCCTTAGGTTGCCATTGGCCAAAGCTGTCGCGGTGGCTGAAGATGCGTTCTTTGGCGCGCGCCTTTTCTTCGTCACGGCGAGCGCCGCCAATCAACGCGTCAAAGCGGAACTCTTCAATGGCTTCAAGCAGCGTGACCGACTGGTGCACGTTGCGACTTTCACCGGGGTGAGCCAAACGCACCGTGCCTTTTTTCATCGAGTCTTCGACGCTGCGAACGATCAGTTCAGCACCCAACTCTTTGGCGCGTGAGTCACGGAAGTCGGTTACTTCTTTGAAGTTATGACCTGTGTCGATCATCAACAATGGGTAAGGGATGCGGCCCGCACCAAACGCTTTTTCAGCACACTTGAGCATCACCAACGAATCTTTACCGCCCGAGAACAACAGGGTGGGGCGTTCAAAAGCGGCGGCAACTTCGCGCAAGATGAAGATGGTTTCTTCTTCCAGCGCGTCGAGGTGGGTGTTGCTAAGGCTGTGCAACTCAGTTTGTGTCGTGGCGTTCATACGGTTCTCAGTTCTTTTTTATTTCTTCACGTGCAAGCCGCACTCTTTGGCGGCTTCGTCTTCCCACCACCAGCGACCCGCCCGAAACTCTTCGCCCATGGCGATGGCGCGTGTGCAAGGCGCGCAGCCCACGCTGGGGAAGAACTGGTCATGCAGTGGGTTGTAGTCGACGTGGTTCGTGGCGATGTAGTGCCACACATCACCCCATGTCCACTTGGCCAAGGGGTTGAATTTGCTTAAGTTCTTGGTAGCGACTTCGCTGTCGTCTTGCAAGGGCACATCGGCGCGGGCACTCGATTGCTCTTGGCGCAAACCGGTGATCCAGGCGCGTTGGCCTTTGAGTGCGCGTGCGAGGGGTTCCATCTTGCGAATGCCGCAACAGGCTTTGCGCAGCTCCATGCTTTTATACATCGCGTCTTGGCCCTCTGTGCGCACGAACTGAATGACCGATTCATGCATAGGGCGATACACGTTGATGGTCGCACGTGAGGTGGCTTCGGTACGCTCCAGCAAAGCCAAAGTCTCGGTGTGCAGCGCGCCAGTTTCGAGCACGAACACAGGAATGTCGAGCTGCAAACTGTTGATGAGATGGGTGATCACCACGTCTTCCGCACCGAGGCTGGAGGCTTGCGTGACGGGGGCAAACTCCGCCGCTGCACGTTGCAGCAGCGCTTGGGTTTCGGCCAATTTGGCGGCGAAGTCGTCGCTGGCGCGGGCGTTCAGCGTGGTGGCTTTGGAGGCGTTGCCCGCAGAGATAAAAGAGGAGGTGCTCATAAAATTTTCAATGGGCAATACAGCGGCTGAGGGCACCGCGAAAGCTGCGGGCCCCAACACTGGGTGCGTGAAATTTGAAAGGGTGACCGTGCTTAGGACGCGTCCGCAAAGAGTGGTGTGGCGTGTACCGCATCGCCTTGGTAAAAGCGCGTGTACAAGCCCAACAGCTTTTCACCGTGGAGGGCGTCTTGGTCTTCGCGCAGCACGGCACTTGAGAAACCACTGCGTTGCATTTGCAGCAGTTGGTCAATCAACACATCGCCGTGGGCGCGGATGTCGCCTGTGAAACCACGACGGCGCAGCACAAAGGCTTGGCTGAAAGCACGGCCATCGGTGAATTTCGGAAAGTTCAGGTCGATGCGTTCCAAGCCTTCGAGGTCTAGGGTTTGCACGTCTACGTCGTTGGCCAAAGCGCGGGCGTTGGCACCTTCAGACGTGTGATGGGTGATGATTTGCAGGGTCATGGCAATTCTATTGATCGGGTTCAGGTCGTGTATTTCTAGACCGCTTGTTTAGTGAGCACGCGCCGTGGTGTTACGGGCAGCGTTGGCGGCGGCTTTGAAGTCGTCCATACCGACGCGGTTCAGCGTGCGTGCGAAGGTTTCTGCGCCCTCGCGTTTGTCGCGGTACACGTCCAAAATGGCTTCCACCACATCCACCACTTCGGCAGCGGCAAATGAGGGGCCGACCACTTTGCCGGCTTTGGAGGGGCCGCTCAAGAACGAACCGTCCGAGCCGCCGAGGGTCACTTGGTACCACTCTTGACCGTCTTTATCGACACCCAAGATGCCGATGTGGCCGCTGTGGTGGTGGCCGCACGAGTTGATGCAGCCACTGATGTGCAAGTCAATCTCGCCCAAGTCAAACAACTCGTCGAGGTCTTGGTAACGCTCGGTGATGGCCGCTGCGATGGGCAACGAACGGGCGTTGGCCAAGGCGCAGTAGTCGCCGCCAGGGCAGGCAATCATGTCGGTCAGCAAATGCACGTTGGCGCGGGCAAAGCCAGCTGCTTTGGCGGCTTGGTACAAATCGGCCAATTGGTCAATGCGCACCCAAGGCAGCACCAAGTTTTGATCGTGGTTCACACGCACTTCGCCGGCGCTGAACTTCTCAGCCAAGTCAGCGGCGGTGGCCAGTTGGTCAGCGGTGGCGTCGCCTGGGGCTTGGCCCAAACGTTTGAACGACAGGGTGACCACGCGCAGGCCAGGGTTCTGGTGGCTGGTCACGTTTTGTTGCAACCAGCGGGTGAATTCTTTGTCGGCCTTGGCTTGTGCCAACAAGGCTTGCTCGGCTTTTTCTTGAGCTTCGTCGGACACCACGTCGACAGGGGGCGAGACGAAGCAAGCGGTCACGCGGTCCAGCTCGGTTTGTGGAATGGTGTGGTGGGCGCCGCTTTCCAAGATGCGGTCAAACTCCTCATTGACTTCGTCAAAGTAGCGTTGGCCTTCGGCCTTCACCAAAATCTTGATACGCGCTTTGTAGATGTTGTCGCGGCGGCCCCAACCGTTGTAAACGCGCACCACAGCTTCAAGGTAATTGATGATTTGGTTCCAAGGTAAGAACTCACGAATCACCGTGCCAATGATGGGCGTTCGGCCCATGCCGCCACCCACGAAAATTTTGAAGCCCACGTTGCCTTCGTCGTCACGCAGCAAGCGTAGGCCAATGTCGTGCCACTCGATGGCCGCGCGGTCTTCGTTGGCGCCGGTGATGGCGATTTTGAATTTACGAGGCAGGTAGGCGAACTCGGGGTGCAAGGTGCTCCACTGGCGCAGCACTTCGGCGTAGGGGCGTGGGTCGACGTCTTCGTCCACCGCAATGCCGGCACGTTCGTCGCTGGTGATGTTGCGAATGCAGTTGCCGCTGGTCTGGATGCCGTGTAGGTTGACGCTGGCCAACAGTTCCATCACGTCGGCGCTTTTGTCCAACGGAATCCAGTTGAATTGCACGTTTTGGCGGGTGGTGAAGTGGCCGTAGTTGGTGGTCAGCTTCGGCGCGTCAATCCCACCAATCTTGTCTTGTGTGCTTTGGGCACGTTCCATCAATTCAGCCGAAGGCGTGTCGTAGTCGCGTGCGATTTGGGCCAACACGCGCAATTGGACGCTGTTGAGTTCGCCGTAAGGCACGGCCACGCGCAACATGGGGGCGTAGCGTTGCACGTACCAGCCGTTTTGCAAGCGCAAAGGACGAAAGTCGCTGTCTGGCAATTTGCCAGCCAAGTGGCGGCTCAATTGGTCGCGGTACTGCGCCGCGCGGGCTTGGATGAACTGCTGATCGAAGTCGGTGTATTGGTACATCTGAAACTCAGGCAAAAAATTAAGCGAAAACCAGTTTGCTGCCAGCCCAAGCCAGCAACACAGAAAGGATGGAACGAATCACCCGCTCGGGGGTTTTGTGCATCAGCCGTGAACCCACCCAAATGCCGGGCAAAGAGCCTGCCAACAAGAGCGACAACAACGACCAATCCACCGAGCCCAACGAGGCATGGCCCAAACCAGCGACCAAAGTCAGTGGCACGGCATAAGCAATGTCAGCGGCCACGATACGGGACAGCGGCAATTGCGGGTAAAGGATCATAAGCACCGTCACGCCAATGGCTCCTGCGCCGACAGACGTGAGGGTCACCAAAGTGCCGATCACAGCGCCAAACAACAGGGGCAGGGCCCAATGACGGGGTTGGGTGGCTGCGTTTAAGTTTTCCTCGGCCAGCACCACCGGGGCTTGTTTGCCGCGAATCACCTTAAATAGCATGGCGCAGGCAGTCAACAACAGCGCTAGGCCGAGGGTGAAGGTCATCACTTTTTGCACGGCGGGGTCAGACGGCCCTACGTTGTGTAGCACCCACAGTGTGGCTGCAGAGGCTGGCAAGCTGCCAGCGCACAACGCCATCACTACGCGCCAAGGCACCAAGCGTTGGCGCGCAAAGCTAAAGGTACCGCCCGCTTTGGTGAAGGCCGCGAACAACAAATCGGTGCCCACGGCCATGTAAGGCTTGATGCCAAAGAAGAAAATCAAAATCGGCGTCATCAATGAGCCACCGCCCACGCCTGTTAAACCCACGATGAGGCCGACAAAGAAGCCGGCAAAGACAAATCCAAAATCTTGCATGGCACGGACTGTAGGGGCTCTTTATGCCAAAACAAACGATTTTTTCGTTGTACATATATGCTTTTGGAGAATAAGGGGCTTGGCAGGCTTGGCGGTTGCGGCTAAGTAGGCCTGTAAATCATGGAAAATCAACGGTTATGACTGAACCTACCACCCGCCCCGAATTGCCCGACCGCCTGTCTGTCGACCCGCGCAGCCCCCACCACATTGCCGCCGTGTTTGAGCACGACATTGGCATTCGCTTCAACGACAAAGAGCGCTTTGACGTGGAGGAATACAGCATCAGCGAAGGCTGGGTCCGCGTGCCTGTGGCTAAAACCCGTGACCGCAAGGGCAACCCGCTGGTTATTAAGATCAAGGGCAAAGTGGAAGCGTTTTACAAATAAACCGATTGCCGCATGCGACAAAGGGGCTGACACCGTTGGGGGTCAGCCCCTTTTTTCTTAATTTGGACTAAAAGAAATTAATTTAAAGATATATACTAAATTTTTTTAACACAAAAGTATCATGAAAAAATTAACTTTAGTATTGTTGGTCGTTCTAGCAGGTTGCGCTTCGCCCACTGTGGTTCAAACCATCAAACCCAACGATTCGTCTTTGACGTGTCCTCAATTACAAAACGAGCTTGCAGAAGCTGAGCGCTTCAAGAAAGAAGCCGATGCTGAAAAAGGCGTAACAGGTGGCAACGTTGCGCGCTTGCTGTTTTGGCCTGCCATCGTTGGGACGCACATGAATGCAAACGAGGCTATCTCAGCTGCTGACAACCGTAAAGTTCACCTAACCAACATGATGATGCAGCAAAAGTGCGAATTGCCTCGCTAATCCGTCACAGTTTTTCAATCTAAAAAACCCTTACTACGTCATGTAGTGAGGGTTTTTTATTTGGTCTAGCGCTCAATACTGCTTGTAAGGCAAAAACTTACCCGACAGCACCACATTCACGCGGTCGCCTTTGGGGTCGGGTTGGCGCACGATGTCCATGGAGAAGTCGATGGCGCTCATGATGCCGTCGCCAAACTCTTCGTGAATCAGCTCTTTGATGGTGGTGCCGTACACGCTGACGATCTCGTACCAACGGTAAATCAAGGGGTCGGTGGGCACGGGCGTGGGCAGCGATCCTTTGTAGGGCACGACTTGCAGCCACTTTTGTTCTTCGGCGTTGAGGCCAAAGATCTTGCCAATTACTTTGGCTTGTTTTTCATCCAAGGTCATTTGGCCCAAGCAGGCGGCGGTGGTCCATTCTTTGGATAGACCCACTTTTTTGGCCACATCTTCCCACTTGATGCCTTTGGACACTTTGGTGCCAATGATTTTTTCTGTCACGTCCTTGCGGTTCATGGTGCTTGCCCTTTAATTAACTGGTGTTTCAATCCAATTAGCAAGGGCTGGGCCATGCGCATGGTGCCACTTCGGAGGGTTTTTGACCCGGTTTGGTGCGCGTATTTCGGCCGCTTGCCTTAAGCGCTCACCAGTTGGTTCAAGGTGTGCGAGATTTGCACAAACAAAGGGCGTTGGCTGGGCAATGCTTGCATGCAGGCGATTTGGAGGGCTTGCAAAATTTGCTGTTGCTGTTGCTGTTGCTGTTGTGCGTGTGCCGAGTTTGTGTTCGGATGAGCCAAGTCGGTACGATCCAACAACTCTTCTAGCAAACAACCAAAAGCACGCACTTCCAGTCGTTGCAGGGCTAAGGCCGTTTCGGGTTGATGCGGGTCAGTCAATGCAGCAGCACCAAAGTCGCCCAATAAGGCACGCCCGTCTGTGGTGCACAGGATGTTGTGTGCGTACAAATCGCCGTGGTGAAGACCGCGCGCGTGCAGGTGCTGTGCCGCAGAAGCGATGTGGTGCGCCAGTCGCAACAAGGCGTCCCAAGTGAAGCGGGTCTCAGGGGCGTAAACATCTCGGGTGCAGGACGCCAAGCTGGGCGGTCCCGCCAAATTTTGAAAATCAGGCGTCACCAAAGGCATGGCCAAAGCTTGTTTGCCGTTGGGATGGCCAGTCACGGTCGCGTGTACCGCAACCAAACTGGGGTGGCTGCCCGCATGCAAGCTGGCCGCCATTTCGCTCAAGGGCAGACCGTCGCTGGTGAGGCTGCCTTTGAACACTTTGACCGCCAGTGGTGTTGATGCAGAAACAGGCGCGGCCAAATCAGTGGAAATAGTCGCGCTCGATGAAACGTGCTGCGAGCGCGTTGGATGCGCTTTGGCGGGTGTCCAGTTTGCTCGGTAAATCAAGCCCGATGCGCCTTCACCCAGCAAGGCTTCAACCTCTAAATCGGCCCAGTCAATGGCTTGGGTCGCCGCATTGGCCAGCGCCGAAGCTTCAAGGTCCGCGCAAAACGGGTTGCCCGCAAACGCCAGCCAGCTCAGACGCGGCAGTTCTAGCAGCCATTTGGGCAGGGCGGTGAATTGGTTGGCCGAGATACGCAGCAATTCCAGTTTCTGCAAATTCACCATCGTCTCAGGCAGCTGGCTCAAGCGGTTGCCAGCCAGCATGAGTTTTTGCAGATCGGTGCAGTGCCCGAGTTCGGTAGGCAGGGTGTCGATCTGGTTGTCCGTCAAGATCAACCAGCGCAAACGCGGCGGCAACGCCTTTGCCGAGACGTGGCGAATGCGGTTGGCTTTGAAACCCACCATCGTGAGGTTGGGGCACTGACCCAGAACCTCGGGCAATTCGGTGAACGGGTTGTCCGAGCCAAAGATCACTTGCAACTTGTGCAAGCGCGGCAAGTCGTTGGGCAGGGCGGTGAGTTGGTTGCCCGACAGGTCCAAAATTTCCAGCGTGTCGGCCAGCTCAAAAATCTCAGGTGGGAACGTGGTCAAACCCTCGCGCAATTGCAGTCGGGTAATGCCGTGGAGTTCTCCAGCCCGGAGTTGCGAGAGGGTGTGCATGGTCAAAGCTTCAAAGTGTCAGGGTTTTGATGGCCAGACCGATCAAGGCACACACGCCGATCACTTGCATCACGCTGCGTTTGTATTTGAAAAGGGCCAGGGCTGCGCCCAAGGCGATCAAGGCCGAGCGCCAGTCAAAGCCCATGCACAGCGGGTCTTGCCATTGGCCGCTGCCTAACGCTTGCGCGTCTGCGCCGCCAAAGCCTTGGGGCCACAACAAGTGGTAGCCAAAGAACAGCGCCAAGTTCAGCACCACGCCCACCACGGCGGCGGTGATGGCGGTGAGGGGCGCGGTGAATTTGAGGTTGCGGTGCGTGCTCTCGACCAGCGGGCCGCCCGCCAAGATGAAGATGAACGAGGGCAAAAAGGTGAACCACGTCACCAAGCACGCTGCCAAAGCGCCAGCCGCAAACAGGTGGTCTGGCCCCAGCAGCGCTTTGAGGTAACTGCCCACAAACGCCACAAAGGCCACCACCATGATCAGCGGGCCGGGTGTGGTTTCGCCCAAGGCCAAGCCGTCCATCATGTGCGTGGGGGTGACCCAGCCAAATTGGTCTACCGCGCCTTGGTACACATAAGGCAGCACGGCATAGGCGCCGCCAAAGGTCAGCAAGGCGGCTTTGGTGAAAAACCAGCCCATTTGCGTGAAGGTGTGGTCCCAGCCAAACACGGCGCACAACACGCCCATCGGCACGCTCCACAACACGGCACCCGCCACCAGCACCTGCATCAAGCCCGCCCAGCTGAAGCGCGCGTGGTCGGGCGTGGGAGTGTGGTCGTCAATCAGCGCAGGCCCGGACGATGTTTTGCTCGCGCCATGCCCACCGCCGATTTCAAAGGTGTGGGGCGACAAGCGTCCGCCCACATAGCCCACCAACGCGGCACCAGCCACGATGAACGGGAACGGCACATTGAGCGCAAAGATGGCCACAAACGAAGCCGCTGCGATGGCCCACAACACCTGATTTTTCAAAGCTTTAGAGCCAATCCGATGCGCCGCTTGCACCACGATGGCTGTCACCGCAGGCTTGATGCCGTAGAACAAACCGGCCACCACGCTCACCTCGCCAAACGCGATGTACACCCAAGACAACGCGATCAAGATGAACAACGAGGGCAACACAAACAACGCGCCTGCGACCACACCGCCCCAGCGCTTGTGCATGAGCCAGCCTATGTAGGTCACCAGCTGCTGCGCCTCAGGCCCTGGCAACACCATGCAGTAGTTCAGCGCGTGCAGAAAGCGACGCTCAGAAATCCAACGGCGTCGCTCGACCAGCTCTTGGTGCATGATGGCAATCTGCCCCGCAGGGCCCCCAAAACTGATGAAGCCGAGCTTGAGCCAAAACCAAAAGCCTTCGGCCAAGCTCACGGGGGCTGGCGCTGTTTGGTGCGAGGTTGTGGGCTTTGCGGAATCGGTCATGCCAGAAGTATCGCGTGGGGAGCGGGTAACCGTCGGTCAAGCCGTTTATGGCTTGAATGTGAAACGCGCGGCGTCCATGGCTTTGGCCATTTTGGCTTCCACAGGCAGCGGCTCTCCTTGCCAGCGGGCGGCCAAGATCTCGCCACACAGCAGGGCCAAGGTCAGGCCGCGCGAGCCCATGGCGGCGTTGATCCACAAACCCTCGGGCGCGTGAGGCACGGCGCCCACCACCGGAAACCGGTCGGGTGTGCCACAGCGAATGCCAGCCCAGCCGCGGACGGTGTATGGGGCGTCAGGTGCGGTCTTGAGTCCGTTGGCCACTGCGTGTGTGGGCTCGCCTTGTGCGGTGTTGGGCACGCCAAACAGCGGCGCGAGCACGTGTGCCGTGTCGGGCAGCAAGGCTGCAAGGCGGCTGTGGTTTTCTTGGTGATCGTCAGCCAGCACATCAGGTTGGTCGTTGAGTCGATCAAAGGTGGAGCCGACAAACCAAGCAGGGCCTTCATCGGTGGACACGCTGTGCACAAAAGCCCCATTGCCGTTCACGGGCGAAGCAGGCAACGGCGTGCCATGGGGTAAATCGGCCATCAAGCCCCACGAAATTTGGCCGCGTACAGGGTTGATGAGTGGACTGCTGCCGTCTGTGGTGGCGCTGGCGACCAAGGCGGCAGAGCCCGGACCTGCGGCGATCACCACGCGGCAAGCCTCCGCCAGCACGGTGCCCGCTTGCAGGACCTGCCATGTTGCCGGAAATGGCGTTTCGTCGCCCAGTGCTGTGCCGTTTGAATGGCTAGCCACGTACTTCAAGGCATCCGGTTTGGCGTGACCTTGCCAACGGATGTTCGGGTGGTCGAGCAACGCACGCACCAGCTGTGCAGGCCGCAGCCATGCGCCTTTGGCGTGCCAATAGGCATCGTCTGGGGCAGGATGCGGCGCTTTGTGGGTCCAGTCTTGGGCCACTTCAGCGAGTTCGTTCAGCCAACTCAAAGGCACGCCACCGCGCCGCGTTTTGCCGGGCAAGCGACGCTCGAGCACCCCAGTCGACACCCAATCGTTACCTTCGTTCAACCACGTTTGCAAGGTGTGGCGCATCAAGCGCACGCCTGCGCGAGTGAGGCGCGAGACGGTGCTGTCATCATGCGAGGTGTGCGGGGCGATCACGCCCACGGGCACGCCCGAAGCACCTGCGGCGGGTGTGCTGCCAGCATCTAACACGGTGACTTGCCAGCCGCGTTCGGCCAAAGCGCGTGCGGTGCCTGCACCAGAAATGCCTGAGCCAATGACGGTGACGGTGCGCGCTGTTTCAGAACCTAAATCAGCAGGGGGCAAGCAAGGTCCCGTGGGGTGTTGACGCATGAGCGCTGCATATTCTGGGGAATCGCCGACACACAGTGTCAGCGTGACGTGGCCATGCGCAAAACGCAGCCGGTGCATGCCGGGTAGCAAGCCCCAGCACTGATCTGTCACTTGTTGCAGCAGGTCAGCGAGTGCATGGAAAGCTTGACCACTGCTTGAGTGGGTGGCAATGGCAGAGGCCAAACCAATCGGGGGGGCGTAGGCGGCTATCGTGGTTCTTGCAACACGACACGCTGCGTGGACAGATGCAGCGTTGTGGCTCAGTGCCAAGACATGCAAATGGGTGGGCCGCTGCGGGTCCAGCGTCCAAGCGTGCCATGTTGCTAAAAAAGCGGGAAGGTTGAGGTCGCCTTGCGCCACGCACCAGCTGGTGTGGCCTTGCCAAGCATGGCCATGCTCAGACTTCGCGTGCCAAGCTTGGGCCAACGAAGCTTGTGGAGGCGTGGGCGTCACGCCCAATCAGGCGTTGGGGGGCACGTAGCCTTGCACGGCGTCAGCGCCGTCGCCGAAGAAATGGTTTTCCATCTGGCGCTTGAGGTAGTCACGGGCACGTTGGTCTGCCAAGTTGAGGCGGTTTTCGTTAACGAGCATGGTTTGTTGTTTCATCCATTCAGCCCACGCTTGTTTGCTGACCGATTGCCACAGGCGTTTGCCCAGCTCGCCAGGGTAGGGCGGAAAGTCGAGGCCTTCAGCTTCGGTGCCGAGTTTGATGCATTGAACAGTGCGTGCCATGGTGATTTTTTTCTTTGAAATAAACGTTGCAATTGGGGTGGGACTGTAGCAATTTTTCTCTGCCCGTTTGACGGGCAGGGGCTCACAGCACGTTGAAATGGTGGGTGCCGTCGCGGCCCAGTTGTTCGACCAAGCCGAATTCCCAGTCCAAATAGCCTTGCATGGCGGCCACGGGATTGTCGGTGCCCTCATACGGGCGGCGGTAGCGGTCAATCCGCTCGGCGCCCAGCTGGTGTTCGCTGACTTGCAGTTTGTTGCCCGCGTAGCCCCACGCTTGGTTGCCACCTTGCAACAGCAGTATCTCCACGCTGGGTTTGACCAATGCCTTGAGCTCGGCCACGGCGTAACGTGACAAGCTGCCATCGGTGCAGGTCAGTACATAGCGGTTGCCTTTGTAAGCGCGCTTCACGCTTTCAGCCAGCTGCGAACGCAGTGCCCACCACGCGCTGTGGATGTGGCCTTTGACAAATTGGGCGCTGGTGCTGAAGTCCAGCACCACGGTGTGGCTGTTGCGGTCGGCCAGCCATGCTTTGAGTTGCTCGGGGGTGGCGTAAGGAGCTGTTTCTAAAGGCTCGGGCCTTGGGGTTTTGAGCATGCGTTGGTTGAAGTCTTCGGGCGCGGCGCCTTGCAGCACGGCGACCTCCCAGCCCATTTGGGCCAACCAAGAGGCTGACATGTTGGCGCGCACGCCATCGGTGTCGCACAACACCAAACGTGCGCCGCGCACGGCTGCTTGGTGGTCGGTTTCTTGCACCAGTTGGCCGCCTGGGGCGCTGCGTGCGCTAGCGATGTGACCAGCCGAAAACTCTTCGGGCGTGCGCACATCAAAGAAGTAAGTGGTGCGCGTGTTGTCTGCCAGCCAAGTGCGCAGCTCATCCATGAGCACTCGTTTGACACCCGCGCGTATGGCCACCGATTGCGCGATGGCCGCTGCCTTTTGGCGGTTTTCTTCAGTCACTTCAGGGAAGCGTTGGTTGGCGCCTTGCACCAGTTCTTGACCCGCCAGCGTCCACCCAATGGTGCCGTTGCGCAGGGCCGTGACGGGGTTGGGAATGCCCGCGTTGATGAGCGACTGCGTGCCAATGATGCTGCGGGTACGGCCCGCGCAGTTCACCACGATGCGCGTGGCCGGATTAGGGGCCAGCGTGCGCGCACGCAGCACCAACTCAGCACCAGGCACGCTGATGCCCGTAGGGATGCTCATGGTTTGGTACTCGTCAAAACGGCGTGCGTCCATCACCACCAAATCGGCGTTGGCTTCGATCAGTGCTTTGACTTGCTTGGCAGACAGCGAGGGCGTGTGGCGCTTGGACTCCACCAGCTCACCAAACGATTTGCTCGGCACGTTGACATCGCGGAATAACTCACCGCCCGCGTTGTGCCAACCTTGCAAACCACCTGCCAGCAGGGTGACGTGGGTGTAACCCAAGCGGCGCAGCATGCGTGCGGCGGGCAAGGCCAAGTCGTCGCCCGTCGGTGAGTCGCCGTAGACCACGATGGGGGTGTTGCGCCTTGGAATTCGTGACCATGCTTCAAGCTCAATGCGGCCCAAGGGCATGTTGGCTGCAAACAGCGGGTGAGCTTGGGCGAACGGGTCTTCTTCGCGCACATCCAGAATGGCGATTTCTTCGCGGTTCAGCAGCGTTTGGCGAATGTCGGCAAAGGGGCGTTCCGCAAACTCTGGGGCTGGTTGCGCAGCGTCTGCCAAGGTGGCGTTGCTGTAGCCCGAAATGAAGGTCTTTTCTGTGCCGTCTTCCAAAAACACATGGCGGCTGACTTTGCCAATGTTGGCACCGTACACATGGATGCTGATGGAGGGTTTGTCCGCCAAAGCGTTCCAAACGCGGTGCACATCGCCAATCGTGGGCGATACGGCCTCGACGTGTCCCGCTTCGATCCGCGTTTGGGGGCCGCTGGCCACCCATTGGCCCTGTGCATTCTTAGCAAAAGGCTGTGCCAACTCTGCCCCGCGCAACACGCCCACCAAGCCCCACACGGTGTGGTCATGGATGGGGGTGGATTGGCCGGGGCCCCACACAAAACTCACCACCGAAAAGCGGTCGTCAGGGTCTGCGTATAGCAGGTACTGTTGGTAGCGCTCGGGGTTGGGTTGGGCAAATTCGTCGGGTAGCCAATCGTCTTTTTTGAGCAAGTTTTCGAGCAGCACCTGACCTTGTTGAAGGACCGTGGTTTCGTCGGCATGTGTGGCCAGCAAGGCCTTCATCTGCGAGACAAAGGACTGCAAATCGGGCGTGTGAGCGAGAGAGGGCAAGCTGAGCGTCATGGCGCAATTGTTTCACAGCGACAATGTCAAACTTGTCACGTAGGAGCTGCAAATGACCTTAGAACTTTTGAATCAACCGCGTCGTGTCTGGGGCTTGTTGTTCACCGCTTGTCTGGGGCTGCTAGCGTTCGGCTTGTACCTGCAACACGTCGTCGGCTTAGAACCATGCCCCATGTGCATCGTGCAGCGTTACGCCATGATTTTGGTGGCTTTGCTGGCGCTGTTGGGCGTGTGCTTGCCGGGACGTAAAACCAGTTTGATCGTGGGAAGCTGGCTGGTTCTGTTGTCGGTGGGCGGTGCGTATGTAGCGGCGCGTCAAAGCTGGTTGCAGTGGTACCCGCCCGAGGTGGTGTCGTGTGGCCGCGACTTCTACGGCATGATCGAAACCTTCCCCCTCAAGCGCGCCATCCCCATGATTTTCAAAGGTGGCGGTGATTGCGCCAAGGTGGATTGGACGTTTTTGGGTGGCTCGATTGCCAACTGGTCGTTTGTGGCGTTCAGTGCCATGGCCGTGCTGGCGCTGTTGACCACTTGGCGAGCCATGCGGGCGCCATTAGATTTGGGGGAGGATGGCTTGCAAGACGCCAGTGCAGACGTCAGCGCAGACGCTGACGCGAACGGCAAAAAAGAAGAGGTACCGTTTATAGGTGCTTGACCAGCACCAAGCTCTTGCGGTCCCAGTTGTACTTGCGCTTGCGCGCTTCGGGCAACCACTCGGGATCGACCTGCACAAAACCGCGCTTTAAGAACCAATGTTTGGTGCGCGTGGTCAACACAAACAAGCTCTTGAGCCCTTTGTTGCGTGCGCGTTGCTCCATGCGTTTCAAAATCTTTTCGCCGTCGCCTTGACCTTGCGACATGGGTGACACGGTGAGCGCGGCCATCTCTGCCGTTTTGGCTTCGGGGTAGGGGTAGAGCGCTGCGCAGGCAAAGATCACGCCGTCATGCTCAATGACCGTGTATTGGCCCACATCGCGCTCGATTTCGTTGCGGTCGCGCTTGACCAAGGTGCCGTCTTTCTCAAATGGCTCAATCAGTTGCAAGATGCCGCCCACGTCTTCGTGCGTGGCTTCGCGCAGCTCTTCGAGCTTTTCGTCCACCACCATGGTGCCGATGCCGTCGTGCATGTAGACCTCCAGCAACAGCGCGCCATCCACCGCAAAGGGCAAGATGTGGCTACGCTCCACACCCGTTTCGCAGGCTTTCACGCAATGCTGCAAATAGAACGCGATGTCTGAGGGGTTGGACGTGGCGGGCAGGGTGGCCAGGAGTTTTTTTGCGGCGTCCAAAGGCAACTCGGTGTCGATCGGGTTGTCTTCGCTGGCTGGCTCTTCGGGGTGGATGCGAATGCCCGGTGTCTCGGTCACAAAAATCAGCTTGTCGGCTTGCAAGGCCGTGGCGACCGAGGTGGCCACTTCTTCCATGGTCAAGTTGAACGCTTCGCCGGTGGGCGAAAAGCCAAATGGCGAGAGCAACACCATCGAGCCCGCTGCGAGCGTTTGGGTGATGCCCGCCACATCCACTTTGCGCACCAGCCCAGAGTGTTGAAAGTCCACGCCGTCCAAGATGCCCACGGGTCGTGCCGTGATGAAGTTGCCCGAAATCACCCGCACCGTGGCACCTGCCATGGGCGTGTTGGGCAGGGCTTGGCTGAACGCCGCTTCAATTTCGTAGCGCAATTGGCCGGCAGCTTCTTGCGCGCAGTCGAGGGCCACGCCGTCGGTGATGCGCATGCCGTGTGAATATTGCGGCACATGGCCTTTGGCGGCCAACTGTTCGTTCACTTGGGGGCGAAAACCGTGCACCAGCACAATGCGCACGCCCATGCTTTGGATGAGCGCCAAATCTTGTGCCAAGTTCGGCAGCTTGCCCGCCTCAATCGCTTCGCCAGCAATGCCCACCACAAACGTCTTGCCACGGTGCGTGTGAATGTAGGGTGCCACCGAGCGAAACCAAGGCACAAACGTGAAATCAAAAACAGCGGACATGGCGTGTGGGGGTAAAGAGGGTGCCAGCTGGGTCGGGCTGGGATAATTGCGGATTGTCACCCAAGTTATCGCCTGTTTTGTCCAACCCCTTAACTCCGAACGCATTGCCGAATTCACCTTTGAATGCCTCGCCGAATTCACTGCCACTTAACGCCACCCCGCCTTCAACGCCTGCGGCTGAGACCGCTCGCGTGGCCAAGCCGCTGAAGATAGAGTTTCCTGAGGGCTTGCCCGTCTCGGCGCGGCGCGACGAAATCATGGCCGCCATGCAGGCGCACCAAGTCATCATCGTGTGTGGTGAAACAGGTTCGGGCAAGACCACGCAGCTGCCCAAGATGGCGTTGATGCTGGGGCGTGGCGGGCAAAAGCAGGCTTCACAACAATTGGGTTCTGACCCCAATTCTTCTAATTCCTCGGGGCGTGGGCCGCGCCGCCAGATCATTGGTCACACGCAGCCGCGCCGCATTGCTGCCAGCTCGGTGGCCAAGCGCATTGCCGAAGAGCTGAACACGCCCTTGGGTGATGTGGTGGGTTTCAAGGTGCGGTTTCAAGACCGCCTGAGCAAGGACGCCTCGGTCAAGCTGATGACCGACGGTATTTTGTTGGCCGAAACGCAAAACGACCCGCTGCTCAAGGCCTACGACACCATCATCATTGACGAGGCCCACGAGCGCAGCCTGAACATTGACTTCCTTCTGGGCTACTTGCGCGAAATCTTGCCGCGTAGGCCGGACCTCAAAATCATCGTCACTTCGGCCACGATTGACGCCGACCGGTTTGCCCAACACTTCGCCTCTGCCAAAGGCCCCGCCCCGGTCTTGATGGTCTCGGGCCGAACCTTCCCTGTGGAGATGCGTTACCGCCCGTTTGAAGAAAGCCGTGATTACGACTTGAACAACGCCATCGCCGACGGCGTCGACGAGCTGTGGAGCAACCCCTCGCAGCAGGGCGACATCTTGGTGTTCTTGCCCGGCGAGCGTGAGATTCGCGAAGCGGCAGACCACCTGCGCGCCCATCTGAGCCACTCGCCCGTGATGCGCAGCGCCGAGGTGCTGCCGCTGTTTGCACGCCTGTCCAGCGCCGAGCAAGACCGCGTGTTTGACACCCGTGGCGGACGCCGCATTGTGTTGGCCACCAACGTGGCCGAAACCTCGCTGACGGTGCCTGGCATTCGCTACGTGATTGATGCTGGCAATGCCCGCGTCAAGCGCTACAGCTGGCGCAGCAAGGTGGAGCAGTTGATGGTCGAGCCCATCAGCCAAGCTGCGGCGAACCAGCGCGCAGGCCGTTGCGGTCGTGTGGCCAACGGCATTTGCATTCGCTTGTACGACGAGGTGGACTTCAACGGCCGCTCGCGCTTTACCGACCCCGAAATTTTGCGTTCATCGCTGGCCGGTGTAATTTTGCGCATGAAGGCGCTGCACTTGGGCAACGTGGAGCAGTTCCCGTTCTTGGAGGCCCCGCGCCCCAAAGCCATCGCCGACGGCTACCAACTGCTGAGCGAACTCGGCGCGGTGGACGACGACAACGAACTCACGCCCATGGGCCGCGAGCTGTCCAAACTGCCCCTAGACCCCCGTGTTGGCCGCATGATTTTGGAAGCGCGTGACCGCAACGCCTTGGACGAAGTACTGGTCATCGCCTCGGCCCTCAGCGTGCAAGACGTGCGCGACCGGCCCATGGAAGCGCAAGCCGCCGCCGACCAAGCCCACGCCAAGTTTGACGACGACCGCAGCGAATTCAGCGGCTACCTCAACCTGTGGAAGTGGCTAGACAACTCACGCGGTGGCAAGCAACACCTGCCAACTGCGGCAAATCCATTAATCGGGGTCAGATCCCAATTAAATAATCGGGATCTGACCCCCAATAAAGGCAAACCCAGCGTGGGTGTCACTGGGCATGCCGAGCACAAGCTGAGCAACCGCCAATACGAAGCGCTGTTGCGACAAAACTTCATCAACGTGCGTCGTGTGCGCGAATGGCGCGACACCCACTCGCAATTGCTGACCGTGGTGACCGAGCACAAGTGGCGCTTGAACCCTTTGCCCGCCAGCTACGAGCAATTGCATTTGTCGATGTTGGCGGGTTTGTTGGGCAACGTGGGTTTCAAGCTTGAGCCCGCCCAAGGACAAACCAGCAGCTACGAATATCTGGGGGCGCGCAGCATCAAGTTTTACCCACACCCCGGCGCGCATTTGCGCAAGAAGCCAGGGCGCTGGGTGGTGGTGGCCGAGTTGGTCGAGACCACGCGCCTGTTTGGTCGTGGTATCGCCGCTATCGAGCCGCAGTGGCTGGAGCAAGTCGGCGTCCATTTGCTCAAAAAGCAATTGCTCGACCCGCATTGGGAGAAGAAAGCGGGCGAAGTCAAAGCCTTAGAACGCGCCACCTTGTATGGCTTGGTGGTCTACAACGGCCGCCGCGTCAGCTACAGCAAAGTGGACTTGGCGGGTGCCCGCGAAATTTTCATTCGCGAAGCCTTGGTGGCGGGTGAGCTGGACACCAAACTGCCGTTCTTGGCCGCCAACCAAAAGCTCATCGCGCAAGTGGAAGAGCTGGAACACAAGTCGCGACGGCAAGACGTGCTGGTCGACGATGCGCTGATTTACGCCTTTTACGACCAGCAACTGCCCGCCGAGGTGTGCGGTTTGGTGACGCTGGAAACGTGGTACAGCGAAGAGGTGAAACGCCAGCCAAAACTGCTGCACCTCAGCCGCGAAGAGCTGATGCGACACCAAGCAGCCGGCATCACCACGCAAGCGTTCCCGAAGACGCTGCGCCTAGGCGGTGTGGACTGCCCGGCCGACTATTTGCACGAACCCGGCGATGCCAAAGACGGCTTGACCGTGACCGTGCCCCTGTTTGTGTTGAACCAAGTCAGCGAAGAACGCGCTGAGTGGTTGGTGCCGGGCATGCTGAACCAAAAAATTCATGCCTTGCTCAAAACCTTGCACCAACGCCCCCGCTCGCGCTTGGTGCCCTTGCCTGACAGCGCCGCTCGCTTGACCGAGGCCTTGTCTTCTGATGTGGCGTTTGGCTCAGGCCCCTTGGTGGACGCCTTGCTCAAGCTGGTGCGCGACGCCACGCAGGTAGACGTGAAACGTGCAGATTTCAAAGTCGACATGCTGGCCCCGCACCTGTTCATGAACTTTCGGGTGGTGGACGAGCACGGTCGGCAAATGGGCCACGGCCGCAACCTGGGCGCGTTGAAGGCCGAGTTGGGCACTCAAGCACGTGGCGCGTTTCAGGCGTTGGCGGCGCTCAAAGGCGTGGGCACGTTGTCGGTGGCGTCTGACGGGACGGATGCGGGTCAAGGTGGGCCGCAGGCTTCGGGCGCGCAGGGGCAGGGCTTTGCTGCGTCTGTGCGTGGCCCGGCTAACGCTTCGCGTGGCGCAAATGGTGCTGCACCAGGCCCAGGCCAAAAATCAGCCCCCGCCGAGCAGCGCTACACCACGTGGAGCTTTGGTGAGTTACCCGAGTTGATGGAAATCACCAAAGGCAACCAAACCATCATTGGCTTTCCCGCCTTGGTGGATGTGGGTGATGCTGTGTGCATTGAGGTCTTTGATGAGCCCGAAGTGGCAGCCACCAAACACCGCGCGGGCCTGCGCCGCTTGTTTGCCATGCAGATCAAAGATGCGCTCAAGTATTTGGAGAAAAACTTACCCGACCTGCAAAAAATCTCGGTCGCTTACATGTTGGTCGGCAAGTTACCCGATGGTTCGGGCGGTGGCACGGCCGAAGAGTTGAAACAGCAAATTTTGGACGTGGCCTTGGACCGTGCGTTCTTGCTCGACCCCTTACCCGCCAACGAGGCCGATTTCAAACGCCGCCTCGACGAAGGCCGTGGCCGACTCACCCTCATTGCCAACGAAGTGGCCCGCTTGGCCGCCATCGTGCTGACCGAGTTCGCCGCCGCCAACCGCAAAGTCAAAGACACCAAAACCAGCCCCGACAGCGTGGCCGACGCTGCCCAGCAACTGCAACGCTTGGTGGGCAAGCGCTTCATCACCGACACCCCATTCGCCCAACTGCAACACTTAGCCCGCTACCTCAAAGCCGTGGTTTTGCGCCTCGACAAACTGCGCGCTGACCCCGCACGCGACGCCGCCAAACTGGCCGAACTCAAACCGCTGGATCAAAAATATTGGCGCTTGGTGGCTGAGCGCAAAGGCGTGACCGACGCGCGCATGCAAGAGTTCAGGTGGCTACTGGAAGAGCTGCGCGTGAGCTTCTTCGCGCAAGAGTTGCGTACGCCCCAGCCTGTGAGTGTGAAGCGGCTGGATAAGGCTTGGGGGCAGTTGAGTTACTAACTTCTGATCGATTCAGACCATACCCAAGACCGCTAATTTTGCGACTTGACTGCGTTAGGTGTCGCTAGCAACTCTCTACCCATCCTCAGGGTAAACGTGGACTATTTTTTTCTTGAATCGTCTAAAATGAAAGCGCTTTCATTTTGGGGTTGTATGAAAAAATTTTCGTTGTCCATTCTTGCCATGCTGCTGGTTTTTAGCGCACATGCTGAGAGAAAAACCTTGACCGTTGCGGCCTACCCAGCGGTGGATGAAATCGTGAAGGCGGCGCTAGTGACGTGGCAAAAAAGCCACCCGGATGTCGATGTCAAAGTGGTGGGGCGTGAGTACGCGGACCATCACACGGCGATGACCACGGCGTTGGCAACCGCCACAGGATTGCCGGATGTGATGACGATTGAATATGGTTACTTGGGGCGTTTCGCGCAAAGCGGAGCCTTGGAGGATTTGAGTCAGCCGCCTTATCGCGCCCTGGATGCGTCTAAAAAAGTCGTATCTTTTGCGATGGCGCAAGGGCATACAGACAGCCAAGGTCAAACGGCCATGCCCACTGATATTGGTCCCGGTGCCATGTTTTTTAGACACGATCTCGCCCAAAAAGCCAAGGTGAAAGATACCGATCTGACCGAGTCATGGGACAGCTTTATTGAGAGTGGCAAAAAGATCAAGTCAGCCACAGGTGCTTATTTGGTGGCGCATGCTCGTGATGTCAAAGATATCGTCATTCGCACGGGTATTCCAGCGGATGAAGGGGTTTACTTTGATGCGAAGGGGCAGTCGGTGGTGGGGTCATCTCCGCGCTTCAAAAAAGGTTTTGAGTTGGCTAAAAAAATCAGGGCCGAGGGCTTGGATGCGAAAGTCAATGCATGGTCAGGTGAGTGGGGCGAGTCACTCAAGCGTGGCACGGTGTCAGTGCAAATGATGGGTGCGTGGCTGGGTGGGCATTTAGCCAACTGGCTGGCACCCAACACGGCTGGCATGTGGCGCTCTACGGTGCTGCCCGAGCGGGCGGCCACCTCATGGGGTGGGACCTTTTATGCCATTCCAAAAAAAGCACAAAACAAAGAGTTGGCTTGGAATTTGATTGCTTATCTCACGCTCAATCGTCAGCAGCAGCAGTTGGCTTTTGAAAAGTTCAACGCATTTCCTGCATTACTTGACGCGCAATCTGGCGCATTTTTTGAGCAACCTGTTGCCTTTTTAGGCGGACAAAAGGCACGCATGGAGTGGCGCAGCACTGCGGCGCAAATCAAGCCAACACGCGTTTTTAAGAACGACACGATTGCAGAAGAAATCGTCAACGCTGAGTTGGATTTGGTGCTGACCAAAGGCAAAGCTGTGGAGCAGGCGATCAAAGATGCAGACAGCCAAATTCAACGCCGTGCGAGACGCTGATGAAGCCCATCATCAAGCCCGCGGTTGCGCCCTATGTGCTGATCAGCCCATTCATCATTTTGTTTTTGGTGTTTGGCTTGTTCCCCATTTTGTTTTCCTTTGTGCTGATGTTTCACAGTTGGGACCCGGTCAAAGGTTTGGCATCGATGGAGTTTGTGGGGCTTGAGAATGTGTCTTTTGCTCTGGAAGATCCTTTGGTGTGGACCTCGCTGGGCAACACCCTTTGGCTCGCGGTTGTCTCGGGTTTGCCGCAGCACCTTGTTGCGATCCCGTTGGCTTATCTGATCAACGAAAAGCTAGGTCGATGGCGCAACGCGGTGATGGGTGCGTATTTCTTGCCCTACATCACCTCAACGGTGGCGATTGCCATGATGTTCAGCACCTTGTTCTCTACGGATTACGGCATGGTGAATGCCATGCTCACATCTCTGGCTAAGTCACAGGTTTTTGAACATCTCTTGCCCAGCGCAAATGTGGATTGGCTGGGCGATCCGCGCACCATCAAGCCGATTGTTGCTTTTGTCGTGTTTTGGCGGTATCTCGGGTTCAACGTGATTTTGTATGTGGCTGCGATGCAAGCCATTTCACGCGACCAATACGAGGCAGCACGCATGGATGGTGCGAAAAGCTTGCAGCAGTTTTGGTACATCACATTGCCTCAACTCAAGCCCATCATGTTTTTTGGGGTCACGCTCACCATCATTGGTGGCTTGCAGTTATTTGAAGAGCCGTTCATCTTGACGGGAGGCAAGGGCGGCATGGAGTACGCAGGCATGACCACCGCGATGTACATGTTCAGAACGGCGTTTGATTACAACGACTATGGACTAGCGAGCGCTATTTCTTGGATGCTGTTCATCATCATTCTTGCCATGACCGTCTTGACGAACCGGGCATTCAAAAGCAAAGAGGGGCAGTCATGAGTCATGTGCAACAAAGCGATGACAGCACATTGGGGTGGGGCGGGTGGATTGCGCTTTTGCTGGGTGCGGCCCTGATGCTTGGCCCGTTTTATTTCATGTTTGTGTTTGCCACACTGCCTAGAAGCGAGATTTTCAGCGTGCCACCGCCCCTGTTTTTTGGCGACCATTTCTTCACGAATATGGGGATCTTGATGAAGAAGATCCCTTTTTGGACCAACCTAGGCTGGTCGCTTTACGTGGGCATCATGAGCACGGGCTTGACGTTGCTGTTTTGTTCGATGGCGGGTTTCGCGTTTGCAGTCTACGAGTTTCGGTTCAAAAACGCCTTGTTTTCCTTGGTGATGGGCACGATGTTGGTGCCTGCCTTTTTGGGCATGATCCCCACGTTTTTGATCATGGATGCGCTCCACTGGATCGACCAACCACGAGCGCTTTACTTGCCGGGCGCCGCACCAGCGATGGGTATCTTTTTGATGCGTCAATACATCTCTTCAGCGATTCCTAAAGAGTTGATCGAAGCCGCACGGATGGACGGTTGTGGCGAGTTGCGCATCTATTGGAGTGTGGTTGTTCCTTTGCTTGGCCCAGCCTTTGGCACGTTAGGTTTGATTGCGTTCATTGCCTCTTGGAACAACTTTATTGGCCCGCTGGTGGTGATGCGTTCCCCTGAGATGTACACCTTTCCTCTTGCCTTGCGCAGCGTGCAAAGCCCCGTTGATACGGAGTGGGGCGCGTTGATGGCGGGCTCTGCCATTGCGGTGATTCCTCTGCTCATCATTTTTGTTTTTTCATCGCGCAGACTCATCGACGGATTGACGTCTGGCGCGGTTCGCGGTTGAACCTTAGTCATTTCAAAATGTATAAAAACACCATTCATCGCCGTCAGTTTCCAGCTGAATTTAAATGGGGGGTTGCGACCTCGTCTTTTCAAATTGAAGGTGCTCACCAAGCGGATGGCAAGGGCAAGTCGATTTGGGACACGTTTTGTGAAGACCCCAAAAACATTGCCGATCAATCGAACGGTGACCTCGCGTGCGACCACTATCACCTATGGCCACAAGATGTGGACATGATCGCTTCATTGGGGGTGAACGCCTATCGGTTTTCAATGTCTTGGCCCCGTGTTCAACCCGATGGTGAGGGCGAGTGGAACGAGGCTGGATTTAAGTTTTATGAGAACTTGATGACCGCACTCAAAAGCCGCGGTGTTGAGCTACATCTCACCCTCAATCACTGGGATTTGCCGCAAGCCTTGCAAGACAAGGGCGGTTGGGCCAATCGGGAGATTTGCAAAAAATTTGTTCGCTATGCCACAGAAGTTGCGCGTCGTTTTTCGCATCTGGTCGACAGTATCTGTACGCACAACGAGCCTTGGGTGGTGGCCATCTTGGGGCACGAACATGGCATCTTTGCGCCGGGCATTAAATCGCGTGCTGTTGCGATGATGGCCACGCACCATTTGTTGCTCAGCCACGGCATGGCTGTGAAAGCGATGCGCGAAATGGGCATTCAAACCCCCTTGGGGATTGTGCTCAATCTATCGCCGATTTACCCAGCCAGTGCTGATCCTGCTGATGTCGCGAAAGCTCATCTGGATGACGGTCTGAATTTGCGCTGGTACATGGACCCCTTAAGTCGGGGTTTTTATCCAGAGGATGTCATCGCGCATTTGGGCAGTGACATGCCAGAAGTGCAAGCGGGTGACATGGCCATGATTCACCAAAAGCTCGACTTCATTGGCGTGAATTACTACACACGTAATTTCTCGTCGACAGGCAACCCTTGGGATGTCAAAAGCACGGGCAATGAAGTGACTGATATGGGTTGGGAGGTTTATCCGCAAGGGTTGACTGAGTTGCTGTGTCGCCTGCACAAGGACTACGAACTGCCTGACGTGATGATCACCGAGAACGGTGCTGCGTTCAAAGATGCATTGGTTGATGGTGTGGTCGACGACGCATCACGCGTGAAGTACTTTCACGACCACATTGCTGCAACCCAAGACGCCATGGCGCAAGGCGTCCCTGTGACTGGCTATTTCGCTTGGAGTTTGATGGATAACTTTGAATGGGCCAGTGGCTATGAAAAGCGATTTGGACTGGTTTATGTGGACTACACCACTCAGAAGCGAACCTTGAAAAACAGCGCGCTGTGGTACCAAAAGTTTTTAGGCGGTAACTAAAGTGGCACACATTGAACTGAAAAATATCTCCAAAAGTTTTGGAGAAACCGTGGTCATTCCCCAACTGAATTTGCAGGTTCAGGACGGGGAGTTCATGGTGTTTGTGGGGCCATCAGGTTGCGGCAAATCCACCATGCTGCGCATGATTGCCGGTCTTGAGTCCATGACATCGGGTGATATTTTGATTGGTGGTGACATCGTCAATCAAAAGAGCCCGTCTGACCGTGGGGTCGCGATGGTGTTTCAAAGCTATGCCTTGTATCCCCACATGACAGTGGAAGAAAACATGGGTTTTAGTTTGCGAATGGCAGGTTTGTCAAAAGCCGCCATTTCAGAGTTGGTGTTGAGCACGGCCGAAAAATTGCGCCTGACCCCCTTGCTCAAGCGTTATCCCAAGCAGTTGTCTGGAGGGCAACGCCAGCGGGTGGCGATTGGTCGCGCCATCGTGAGACGGCCCAAGGTTTTCTTGTTTGATGAGCCACTTTCTAATTTGGATGCGGCACTGCGCGTTCAGATGCGTATTGAGTTGGCCAAGCTGCACGCCGATCTCAAGACGACCATGATTTACGTGACGCACGATCAGACAGAAGCCATGACATTGGGCAGCCGCATTGCTGTGTTTAACCAAGGTCGCATTGAGCAAGTTGGGCGTCCTATGGAGCTCTATGCCTCACCAGCCAACACGTTTGTGGCCCAATTTTTGGGCACGCCCAAAATCAATTTGCTGCCCTACACCTTGGATACATCTCTCGATGTAATTCAGATCGGAGCAGACGTCTTGGCTGCGAATGCGCACTTCGCTGTGATCAAACACAAGTTGATGCAAGGTTCAAAGCTGGGTGTTCGGCCTGAGAACCTCACGATTGCCGACACAGGTTTGAAAGGAGTGATTGAGTTCATGGAGAACCTAGGCGACGCCACGATTGTCTATGTGCGCATGCCTCACTTGCCAGAACTCCTCACTGTCAAGCTCACACATGACGCCGGCGCCATGTCCATGGGGCAGACGATTCACTTGTCCCCGGATTGGAAAAACTTATTGGTCTTTGATGCACAGGGATGCTTGGTGCATTGACCTGGCCAACATTGGAAAAACATACCGTGATGAAAAAACTCAATGCACTCGTGGCGACGCTGTTATTGACAGCCGCGCTTTCTCATGCTTCCACAGGTGTCGTTCAGGTGGGAGCGGGTGGCTGGCGAACTCAGACCAGTACAGCCGATCAAAAAGTACCTGAAGCGCCATTTCGCACCCCAGAGATGCTGCAACGCGCCGCGCCCACAAACCAGTGGTATTCGTCGGTGATGTTCACACGCTGGTCTGAGGTCTTGCATGCTTTGCCTTTGACGGCCAAAGCAACGGAGAAGGGCCTAGAGATTGGGTTCCCTAAAAAGGTCATCACGCCAACAGACCGCAAAGACGTTGAGGTGACTTACCCGCATGCAGCAGACATCACGCTGAGACCTTTGAGCTTTCAACCTGAAGCGGCATTGCTAGCGGGCCATGGTGACTGGTCCGTTGACATTCGTTTCCCCAGCAAAGATCAGTCGCTCACAACGACGATTGCGCATGGCAGTCCGTTCGTGTTTGCAACTTTGAGTCAGGGTGATTTGGGGTTAGATTTCGGTGCTGATTTGCAAGCACATATTTGGTCCAAAGATGCGCGCGTCTTGATCATCAAGGGCGGATCTAAAACATATGCTGCTTTTGCCCCCACGGGGGGTACCTGGCAACAGGGAGGGCGAGCTTGGACTTTGAATTTGCCAGCGGCCAAACGCTACATGTCTGTAGCGGTCATGCCCAATGAGCTTGACGGCACAGTGCATCAGTTCTTGGCTAGCGCTTACAGCCACATCAGCAACACCAAAGCAGAGTTTCGTGTCGACCAAGACAAGAGCGAAGTGGTGACTTCATTTCATGTAGAGACTCAAACCAAAGAAGGCGCACAAGCGCCAACCATCGTAGGTCTCTATCCGCACCATTACTTTGGCAACAAAGAGCTTCCGTCCGTTGCAGTTGGTACATTGCCCAGCATTCGTGGTGAGTTGAAGTTTTATGCCTCAAATAGTTTCACAACGAGACATGTTTCTCAGGGCTTTGTGCCGTATTGGCCGGGCGTCAAAGACCCGAAGAGTAGCCAAGCGATTGTGTCTAACTTGTCCAAAGAATCGAGCCGTGCGCGACGCATGATGCTTGAAATCGGTCAAGGTCCCTATTGGCAAGGCAAGGGTCTTCAGCGTATCAGCCAGTTGATGACGGTGGCCGATGTGCAAGGCGAAACGGCAACCCGCGATAAATTACTAGCGCTCATTAAAAAACGTGCGGAAGAATGGCTGTCAGGGCAAAGCGACCGTACTTACTTTCACTACAGCCCAACACTGGGCACGGTGGCGAGTTATCCCGAGGAATACGATGCCGTCAAGGACATGAATGACCACCATTTCCACTACGGTTACTGGATTCGTGCAGCAGCCGATATTGGCATGCGAGACCCTGAGTGGATCAAGGCAGAGAAGTGGGGCGGCATGATCGATCTGCTGGTGGCCGACATCGCAACCGCACAACGTGGCCGAAAAGACTTTCCTTATTTGCGTAACTTTGACCCGTATGAAGGGCACTCTTGGGCGTCGGGTACGGGGATGTCACCCGATGGCAACAACCAAGAGTCATCGTCTGAAGCCATCAATGCGTGGGTGGGGTTGATGTTGTGGGGTAGCTTGCAGGGGCGTCAAGATTTGGTTGATCTGGGCACTTATTTGTACGCCACGGAAATTCAATCCATCAACCACTACTGGTTTGACATCCATGGCTTGACCTTACCGCCTGAGTACAAAAACGTCGAAGTCAGCATGCTGTTTGGTGGCAAGTTGGCGCACAACACATGGTGGATTGATGAGCCACGACAAATTCACGGCATCAATTTGTTGCCGTTGACCGCATCGTCGACTTACCTGGCTGCGAGTCCTGCTTTTACGCACAAAAATATGGCGGCCTTGGAGCAAGAAATTGACATTTATCAGGGCAGGGGTAAGCGCGCAAAGCCCGACGATATTTGGCAAGACTTGTTTGCCAAATACGTTGCGCTGGTCGATCCTAAAAAAGGCCTTGAGCTCTGGAAAGAATGGGGTTCTATCGAGCTTGGAGACACCCGAACGCATGCGCAACATTGGTTGTTTTTTCTGAATGAAGTGGGTACACCTGACTTGGGCATCACGGCGAACACCAAGTTTTATGCCAGTTTTAAAGCAGCCAATGGCAAGCGCACCTACATGGCTTACAACCCGACAAGGTCGCCTGTGGATGTTCGTTTCAGCGATGGGCAAGTCTTGAAAGCTCTACCTTTAGTTCTCACGGTTTCACCCTGAAATACTTTCTGAATTAAGGGAAAACCACAATCTTTCTAACAAGTTTGTTGCGCTCAAATATGTTTCCATGAAAGCGCTTTCATTAAGGAAAAAAATGAATTTACTCTATAAAAAAATCTCTGGGGTCATAGCACTGACTATTCCAGCCTTTGTTGGTGCGGTCGACATTGGGCCATTGACTCTCAATGGATTTGTCAAAATTGAAACATCCCGTGCGACTAATCAATGTTCGGACTGTCAATTGTTTCCAAACGAAGCCCGCCACCGCCCTTGGGCTGATGAGATTGCCAATGGCAAAGTGTATGGAACCAAGGGGGGGAACGTCAGCCTCGCACAACCTTATATCGGCACCAAAGAGTTTGATTTGGGGCAGGGCTTCAAAGTCAAAGGGCTGCTCAGTCAACGTTGGCGTGATGGCAAGGTCGACATTCCTGGCGTCTGGTACGAAAAAAATGCCACTCTTTTGCACGAAGACTATGGCAGTTTGCAAGTTGGTGCATTTCCCACCAGAGGATGGAGCGTTGCGGACTTTCCTTATGGGACAAAATTTGGTGTTGCAGATCCGTGGGCTTCTAGTGGTGCCGGGTATGGTTTGTTAACCAATGCGGTTCGTTACGGTTTGCCACTGATGGATGTCAACGGCGGTGACTTGCACCTCGAGCTGACTTACGACCAAGGCGGTGCAGGATATTCAAAGCACAAACCACAGTTTTACGAGGTTTATGCCAAATACGTGAATGGTCCGTTGATTTTGGATGCCACAGCACAGTCTGCAACGAACGGTATGCCCATGGCTTGGGGGCATGGACCTTTCAAAGGCATCACCAATGATGCTTCGAAAGAAAATTTGATTGCCGAGGGCAACAAGCAATCCATTGTGATGTTGATGTCTCGCTATCAGATGAACGCCAAGACCGAGGTCTTGACTGGCATTCGTTTCAATCGCTGGAGCGGAAACAAAGCGACATGGTTAGGTCAAGATGCACAAGGCAATGACTTGTGGAACGACATGTTCAACATCAGCAGCCTCACAGGACCGAGTTACAGCGCGACGTCCACCGACTTCAGCTTGGGTGTTGTTTACAAGTTCATGCCCAAGTGGTCCGTGAATACAGGCGTGGTTTATTTGGGTAAAGCCAACACCAGCAACCCGGTCGAACGTGGCCAATCGAACAGCATGATGCTCAATACTTTAGGTGTTGGTTACGAAATTGAACCAGGATTCTCTGTCTACGGTTTTGGTGGCATGGTGAATTTCGGCCACAAAGGTTTAGCACCTTTGAGCATGCCCGGGCACGCAGCTTTCACAGGTGTCGACTCACGCGTCGCTAAATCAGGGAACTGGGCAGGGGTGGGTCTTGTTTACACGTTCTAAATTTAAGCTCGCAATTCTCAGCCTTGCAAGTTTGACAGCTTGTGGTGGTGGTGGTGGTGGTGGTGATCTCATCACAGCTGTTAGTCTTGATCTGACGCTTCCCAGTGCCTATATATTGAAATGGTCTGATGAGTTTTCATTGCCCGGAAGTCCGAGTAGTACTTGGTCTTATGACATTGGATCCCCATTATTGGGTGGATCGGTTTGGGGGAATGCTGAAAAACAGTATTACACCGCTCAAGCTAAGAACTCGTTCATTGATGCAAATGGTCAATTGGTGATCCAGCCGGTTGTGGGAATTACTGCTGATGACATGGCTAAGGGTGACTCTGCTAACCAACCTGATGTATTGAGCGCCATACAAGCCCGTGGTGTTAGCGTCACTTCAGCGCGAATGCACACCAATACGCCTAGTTATTTCGCGGCATTGAATTCAACACCGTATGGGTTCTATGAAATTCGTGCAAAAGTTCCATGTGTGGCAGGCGCTTGGCCAGCCATTTGGATGATGGGCAGGGCAGGAGTTTGGCCTGCGCGCGGTGAGATCGACATCATGGAATGGTTTGGCGGCCAATTCACAGCACAACCTAACCAAGTTCAGTCGGGTGTCCATTCGACCACCAACCATTGGGGTACTTCGGCTGGTCTTTTATATGCCAAGGCCAACGTTGCGAATATGTGCACCGAGTTTCACAAATTTCAATTGCATTGGAGTGCTAACGAAATTTTGATGGGTGTGGACGGTACGCCGACGTTTTCATTTAAGAGGCCCGCAAATGCAACTTCAGATAATTGGCCTTTTTCGCAGCCTGCTTTTGTTCTTTTGAATGTCGCCGTAGGCGGTAATTTAGGAGGCGTTTTCAATGCTGGAGACTTGCCAAACATGACCATGAAAGTCGATTATGTGAAAGTTTGGCAACCGCCTTCATGATTGACAATAGGTGTTGCTTCCAAAAGTCATAACTTTAGAACGCATGCAACTCATAACCTGTCAATTTTATAGATCATGCCCTCAACTACAGCCATAACTCCCCGCGCCACATTGGGTATGGTGGCAAAAAAAGCTGGGGTGTCACCTAGCACGGTGTCTCGAATCCTGAATGGGACAGCACAGGTCAGTGATGATAAAAAAGCGCTAGTAAAGGCAGTGATCAAGGAGCTTGGTTTCCGACCTGACCCTGCGGCGCGGAGTCTTGCTGGCGGACGCACCATGAGCATTGGTGTCCTCACGCAATTTATCGATAGCCCCTATTACGGTGAGGCTTTGCGTGGGATTGAAGATGAGCTCAACAATGCGCATTACTCGCCGCTTTTTGTAAGTGGTCACTGGAACGAGGCAGAAGAGCAAAAACGCATCCAACTTTTGCTTGATAGAAAAGTAGATGGCATCATTGTTTTAACTGGCAAGCTCTCAGATGACACACTGATTGAACTCGCAAAGTCAATTCCGGTTGTAGTGACAGGTCGCCAACTTAGCGGAATCAATTTATTCAGTATTGACTTCGACAATGCCGAAGGTGCGGCCCAAGCGGTCAAGCATCTGAATCGTTTGGGACATCAAAAGGTGGCCTTTTTATCGGGGCCCTTGGATCACCCCGATGCTAAGCAACGCCTACACGGCTTTAAAAAAGAATTGAAGCGTTTGAAAATGTTCAGTGACAAGAACCTCGTGATTGAGAGTGACTTCCTTGAGTCAGGTGGATTTCGTGCGGTTAATTCACTTTTAGCCAATAAAACAGAATTCACGGCCATCATTGCTGCTAACGATCAAATGGCCTATGGCGCTCGGTTGGCACTCCACAAAGCTGGTTTGAGCGTGCCCGAAGATGTTTCCCTCATTGGTTTTGATGACTTGCCACATTCAGCGTTTACGCTACCGCCTCTCACTTCGGTGCGTCAATCTGTTTATGAAATTGGGGTGTCTGCGGCAAAGGCTATGTTCGATTTGATCAACAAAAAAAATCCACCTTCACAGATCGTTGAAGCCGAATTAATTGTGAGAGAGTCAACTGCTCAAAGCCCTTTTTCGATGACGAAGTTATCCATATCCTGCACGTCTTAATTTGGGTGACCTGTACTTTTTAAGTTCTGCAAGGGTATATCCCTAAGATTTCATATTGACGGTTCTGGTTCTTTCTTTTATATTTCATGAAAGCGCTTTCAGAAAGCGGTTTCATGATGCGCTTTATCCACGGTCAAATTTCAAAGAATCAAGGGGACAACTATGGTGAACAACAGTAAGGGCGCTACCCGCAGTAGCTTCGGTGCGATGGGTACGTCATTGAGCGTTTTGATGGCTGCCGTTTTGAGCGCTTGTGGCGGGGGCGGTACAACAGGAAGCACTTTGTCTGGTGCTGTCATGGATGGTTATCTGAAAGGTGCAACGGTCTGTTTGGACACAAACGGAAACGGCGCATGTGATACCGGTGAACCATCCGCAACCACGGGAGATCGTGGTGCCTACAAACTAGAAATTTCCAAAGAATTGGATGTCAGCGCATTGCATTTGATTGCTAAGGTGCCAGCAACAGCGATTGATGAGGATACCGGTGCTGCTGTAGGCAAGGAGTATCAATTGCAATCACCCGCCGCTATGGCGGCTGTGGTCTCGCCGTTGACAACGGTCGTTTCTAGCCACATGCGCAATGGCCAAGATATGAACACAGCCAAGGCCAGTGCAAAAGCAAGCCTTAACATCACAGACGCTTCATTTGCATTTGACAAAGATTTTGTTGCTACACAAGACACCAAAGCCCACAACGTTGCAAAAGTGCTGGCGCGCAAATTGAGCTTGACGGGTGACAAAACTGCGACAGCGGTGCTGAGCAGTGTGACTGCGATGGCGAGCACACTTCAAACCGCTTATGCGTCTACGACTGCAATTAAGCCTGCTGATCTCGACACTATGGTGGGCGCCTTGACGAATGGCGGTACTTCTACAGCGGGCTGTTCTACGGGTGTTCTCTTGTGTTTTGATGAGGCGACGGCGGCTGCCTTGACTGGCTTTGGTGGCTTAGAAGGCGCTAACCAGTTGGCGATCGTTACTGATCCCGCAGGTGGCAATGGAAAGGTACTCAAGGTTGTCAAAATGGCTGAAAACGAGACGTGGGCAGGTGTGACCTTGTCTACACTCGCGAATCAAGCCGTCACTCAAATTCCATTGAGTCAAACCAAAAAGACTTTGACCCTTCGTGTCTATAGCCCTGCTGCCGGATTACCCGTTCGGTTGAAGTTGGAGGATGCATCTGACAACACCCATACCGTTGAAGTGGAAGTAAGCACCACAAAAGCCAACGAGTGGGAAACTCTGAGCTTCGATTTCAGTAAGCAAGCCACTGGAACAGCGGCGCTAAATCTTGCGTACACATTCAATAAAGTTAGCGTATTTCCGCACTTCGGTAGCAAACCAAGCGCTGCTAAAACTTTCTACTTTGACGATTTGGCTTTGTCGGACCAAGCAAGCGGTGGTGGCAATAACAGCACTAGTAACACGGCGGCTCTCGTTTTTGCAAGTGGTTATACCGCCGTAAATGCGGCTGATGTGGGTTACGCCTATCAAGGCCTCACGACTCAGGGCGGTGCGTTCAATTGGACTGTTGCCAACGGTGCTACTTACGGATGGGGTGGCAGTGATTTCTGGTGGTCGGGCGTTGCCTCTGCTGATGCAGTTCCTAACTTCTATTGGGGCGGCAAAGGTAAGTCAGATCAAGACTACATGGAAAGTTGGGTGAATGCACCAAGTAACGCAACAGTTACCCTTACGGGCCAAACGAAACTTCGCATCGCTGTTTGGGGTAACGATCAATTGGTGGGCTCACCACGCTTTACGCCAGTGATCCAATTGGCAGCTACAAATGGTTGTTATCCAAGAGCCGAAGGCACGCCACTGACGCCTGTCAGTGCAGGTGCAGATGCCGCTACCTACAACGTAGCTTTGAGCACGTTCACTGTTGTCGAGAATTGTGGAACTACGATGACAACGTCAGCCTTCATGGCTCAACCTATCGGTTCTGTGCGTGTTCGCCTTTACAAGGCCAATTACTACACGCAAGGGGATGCGCCTAACGGCATCAACTTAGGGCCAATCTCCTTTCAGCCTTAATCTTTAATCTCATCTGAACTGTGGTTGATGCTTGCTGCCTTGGCAAGTATCACCACAGCTTTTTTATATGCTGAATTTCAAGAAGTAACGCTATGTTTTGCGCGGTGCTTCAACTCACTTAAGAGCAGAGCACTTATAAACCAACACCTTCAACGACCGCTCCTCCGACACATCTGCAAACACCGCAGGGTTGGCGATGCGCTGAACGTAGCGCAACTCAGGTGCCAGTTCTTGCATGTGGTTTTGCAAGAAAGACAAGCCCAATTCAGGCGCGTTGAGGCACAAAAGTGCATGGCCATCGGGGGCCAGCAGCTCTGGCAAACGGCGCATCAAACGGGCGTAGTCTTTGGTGGCGACAAAGCTGCCTTTTTGGTAGCTGGGTGGGTCCACGATGATGAGTCCGTATGGGCCGCCTCGTGTAATTTTTCCCCATGTCTTGAAGATGTCGTGACCCAAGAAACTGGCACCGGTAGTGATGCCGTTGAGTTGGTGGTTTTGCTGGCCAATGGCTAAGGCGCCTTGGCTCATGTCCAAGTTCATCACGCTTTTGGCACCGGCCTGTAGGGCCACGACCGAGAAGGCGCTGGTGTAGGCAAACAGGTTGAGCACTTTGAGTTTGGGGTGTGCGGCCACATGCTCACGCACCCAGCGACGGCCTTCGGCCATGTCCAGAAACAGGCCATGGTTTTGGCCTTTGAGCACATGTACCCGAAAGCGCGCGCCTTGCTCGGTGACCACATGGGGCTCGGGCACACTGCCCGCCATGAGGCGCGTTTCGGCTTGGCTGTCGTGCCGGCATTGAAACACCCAGTTCAGTGGCTGATCGGGGGCGAGTTGTTGCCAGCGTTGCGTCAACGTGTCATGCACAGCGGCCAACTCGGCCTCGCTGGCTGGTTGAAAGCTGGTGAGTACAAAGGCGGGCGGGAAGGCGTCGAGCGCCCAATGTTCGCAACCTGGGTACATGCCTCCTCGACCGTGAAACACCCGTTGGGCGTCTGTGGGCAGGGCCATCGTGGCGATGGCGTTGAGCAAGGCTTGCATCTCTTGTTAGTGTTGAAACAGGGCGTTCAGAGTCGCGCCAAGCGGCCCAGTGCAAGTTTCAAGGTTTCGTCTTTTTTGGCAAAGCAAAAGCGCACCACGCGTTGGTCAAAGCCATCGGCATAAAACGCAGAGAGCGGAATCGCAGCCACGCCAATTTCGGTGGTCAGCCATTTGCAGAAGTCGGCTTCGCTCAAGTCTTTCTCGGGCACGGCCAGTTTGTCGATGCGCACGCATTGGAAGTAGCTGCCTTGGCTAGGCAGGAGTTCAAACTTCGTGTTGGTTAAACCCGCACGGAACAGGTCGCGCTTGGCGCTGTAAAAGGCAGGCAGTTGCAAATACGGCTGAGGGTCTTTGAGGTAGGTGGCCAAGCCGTATTGCACCGGCGTGTTGACGGTGAAGACGTTGAATTGATGCACTTTGCGAAACTCGGCGGTGTACGCTGCAGGCGCGGCCACGTAGCCAATTTTCCAGCCGGTGACGTGGAAAGTCTTGCCAAAGCTCGACACGATGAAGGCGCGGTCGGCCAAGCCAGGCAAGCTCGATGCACTGAGGTGCTGCATGGGCGCGTGGACCATGTGCTCGTACACCTCATCGCTGATGAGCACGATGTTGGTGGGGGCCAACAGCTCTTGCAGCTGCAGCATTTCTTCGCGGGTCCAGACCATGGCGCTGGGGTTGTGCGGGCTGTTGACGATGATGGCGCGGGTCTTGGGGCTCATGGCCGCCGCGATTTTGTCAAAGTCGGGGCGAAAGGTGCCGGGGGTGAGCGGCACGCGCACGGCCACGGCGCCGGCCATGTCGATGTTGGGGATGTAGCTGTCGTAGCAGGGCTCCAACACAATCACTTCGTCGCCCGCGCGCACGATGGCCAAAATGATGCTCAGAATAGCTTGGGTCGCACCCGCCGTGATGGTGATTTCGTTGGTTGGGTCGTAGCGGTATTGGTACAACGATTCGATCTTATCGGCCACGGCTTCGCGCAGCACGGCCACCCCGCTCATGGGTGGGTATTGGTTCAAGCCGTGGGTCATGGCGTCGTTCACGCAGGCCACAAGCTTGGGATCGCAGTCAAAGTCGGGGAAGCCTTGGCCGAGGTTGACGGCATTTTTTTCGGTGGCGAGCGCCGACATCACGGTGAAGATGGTGGTGCCGATTTTTGGGAATTTGGTGTCGAGGTGCGGTGTGGTCATGGCTGTTTACATGTCGTAGTCGTTGGCATGGCCTTCGAGGGCCTTGAGGATGAGATTGCGGTCGAGGCGGTCGCTCAGTAAGGCGGCGAAATCGTACACAAAGTTGCGGATGTAGGCGTTGCGCTTGAAGGCCACGCGGGCCACGTTTTTACCAAACAATTGCGCGCCAGGTCGGGCCACCAGGTCGTCGTCCAAACTTTCTTTGACGGCCATTTCGGCCACGATGCCCACGCCCAAACCCAGTCGCACGTAGGTTTTGATCACGTCAGAGTCGATGGCTTCGAGGGCGATCCGCGGTGTGAGTTGTTTGGCTGCAAAGGCTTTGTCAATGCGGGTGCGGCCCGTGAACGAGGGGTGGTAGGTGATGATGGGCTCGGCGGCCAAATCTTCCAGTGAGATGCGCACCTTAGAGGCCAGCGGGTGCGATTTGGGGATCACCAGCATGTGCTCCCACTCGTAACAGGGCAGGGTGACGAGTTCGGGGTAATCGGCCAGTGATTCGGTGGCAATGCCAATTTCGGCCACTTCATCCAACACCATTTGCGCCACTTGCGCGGGCGCACCTTGGTGCAAGCTGATGTTGACTTTGGGGTAGGCCTCGCGCAATTTGGACACCGGTACGGGTAGCACATAACGCGCTTGTGTGTGGGTGGTGGCGATGGACAAGGTGCCGCTGTCTTGAGCGCTGAACTGCTCGCCGATGCGCTTCAAGTTGCCCACTTCGCGCAGGATCACTTCAATGCTGCGCAGCACATGTTGGCCGGGCTCGGTGACCCGCTTGAGGCGTTTGCCGTGGCGCGAAAACACCTCAATGCCCAGCTCTTCTTCCAGCTCAATGATGGCTTTCGAGACACCGGGCTGCGAGGTGTGCAGCGCTTTGGCCACCTCGGTCAAATTGAGGTTGCGTCGCACCGCTTCTTGGACGAACCGAAATTGGTGCAGGTTCATTCAGCGTGTCCTAACGCGATGTCGGCCAGTAAATCCAGTAGCGCCTCGCGTTCACCAACGGCGGGTTGGCAGCTGATGTCGACCGAGGGGTGCGCCGCGCGCAGGGCTTGCATGAGGGCGGGCAAGTCTTCGCGTGCGTGACGGCCCACGCCCAAAAACATAGGCACCACGTCCAAACTGGTGGCACCTTTGTCGACCAGTTGCTGAGCCACCGTGGGCAGATCGGGGACGGTCAATTCCAGGTAGGCGCAGCGCACCACGGTGCTCGCGCTGTCAAGGGCCACGCGCTGTTCGATGCGCTGAGCCACGGCTTGAATGGGTTTGTGCCACAGCGGATCACGCGAACCGTGGGCAAACAAAATGATGGCGTGCATGACAAGACCTTATTGACGCAGCACCAGCCAGCCAAAGGCCGCCAGTGATGCCATGGAGTAAAGCAACCCAGGCGCAGCAGCGGCAAACCATGGTGCCCAGCTGTTGAGGTTGCCCACGTAACTGAACACGTTGTTGAGCAAGAAAAAGCTGATGCCGGCCAACACGCCGCCAAACACATAGCTGGCAATGTTGCCACTGCGAAAGTGCAAATACGCAAAGGGAAGGGCGAGAACTACCATGACCAAGCAGCTCAAGGGGTAGAACACTTTTTTCCAGAATTCAATTTCAAAGCGCTGCGTACTTTGGCCGTTCTCGCTCAAGTGGCGGATGTATTGAAACAAGTCGATGGTGCCCATGCGGTCGGGCTTGAGCAGTGCGACCGACACCATTTCAGAGGTGATGCCGGTGGGCCAAGTCCAAGTGTCGCGGTAACTGCGGTTCAAGGTGCTTGCGGTTTTGCTGCGCACCAGTTCGTCGCGCTCGACTTTTTGCAGCTCCCACGCATTTTCATGGTCGAGCAGGCCCACTTCGGCCTTGGTCAGTGCCACCCATTGGCCGTCGTTGTTGAACTCAAAAATGCGAATGCCACGCGGATTGCCTTCGGGGGTGAGGGTGGTCACGTTCACGGCATAGCTGCGCTCGGGCTGGCGCTCGCGCAACCATGCGCCCGTTTGTCCCACGGTGATTTGCCCCATGTAGCGCGACTTGAGCAGTTGCCCATACCGGTCGCACAGCGGTGAGAGGTAGTCGCCTACGGCAAAGGTCAGCACGACAAACGCCAAACCGAGGCCCATCAAATTGCGCAGGGCCATGGTCGGGCCGAGGCCGCTGGTGCGCAAAATGGTGAATTCGGAGCTTTGGGCCAAGCGTGCCATGACAAAAATGGTGCCAATCAAGACAGAGATGGGCATCAACTCGTACAAGTGGCTGGGCACCAACAACAGCACAAAGATCAGGGCGTGTTTGAGTTGGTATTGGCCGTTGTTCTTGCCCACGGCTTGCAGCTCGTCCACAAAGTCGAAGAAGAAAAAAAGGCCCAAAAAGCTAACAGCCACAAATGCCACGGCGACCAACACTTCACCATAAATGAGACGGCGTATGGTTTTCATGCAGTGGCCCCTTGGGGCTTGCTGCTACCCAGCAGTTGTCGCCACGTCCAGCTGTTGTGGCGCACGGTGAGCCACAACGCGGCTGCGGCTAACACGCCGCCGTGTAACACCAACATGAAAGGCAGCAAAGGCATCTTGCCAGCCGAAATCCAGCTCTGGCCGAGGTTGATGAAGTTGTAATAAACCACAAAAATGAACAGCGCCAAAGCCAAGTTGCCGCCGCGTCCCACGCGTGGGTTGGCGCTGGTAATGGCGAGCGCAATCACGACAAAGTTCATGGCGGCCAATGCCAAACCCAGACGCCACGCCAACTCACCTTGGTTGATGGGGGTAGGGTTTTGCAAGAGTTGCAGCGTGTGGGTAGCTTTGGCGGGGATGTTGGAGGACGCTTTGACGTCGTTGCCAATGCGGGTGCCGTAGGTTTTGAATTCGCTGATTTTGAGGTCTGACTCGCCCACGGTTTGCTCCACCCGCTGGCCAAGGCTTAAGAGCAAAAATCGCTCGCCGTCGATCACATCGATCTGACCGCCTTTGGACGCGGTCATGGCTTGCTTGCCGTGGTCGGTGGACGAGATGAACACGTTTTTACCTTGTTTGTTCTCGACGCTGTCTTTGTCGACAAAGAAAACACGCAAGCCATTGGCCGATTCTTGAAACTGCCCGGGCGAGACGCGCTCTAAGTCACCACGTCGCTCGAACCGTTCTTTCAGGTCACTGATTTGCTGGTTAGACCACGGCCATACCAACAAAACCAAAACAGCGACGCCCAGAAAAATGGGCCACGCAAAGTGCAACATGGGTTTGAGGAAAGCCCGCAAGCCACGGCCACTGACCAGCCAAATCACCATCTCGCTGTCCAAAAACGTGCGAGATAACGTGCCGACGCAGGCGATGAACAAGCTCATGGTTAGAACGGTGGGCAAGTGCCCCAACATGGTGAAACCCAACACCAGACTCACTTCAGACGGATTCACGCTGCCTTGTGAGGCTTGGCCCAAGGTGCGAATCAGCATCATGGTCATCACGATGGTGACCAAGACAACGAGCGTGGCGCCGAAGCTGCGGGACAGCTCTTTGCGAATGGAGGAATGGAATAACATCAGAGCAGAATAAAGAGGCAATTATGAACTTTGAGCTCAAGACACTGGATGCAGCGGCCGCTGCCAATCACAAAACCGATGCCCTGATTGTCCTGCTTTCCGCAGACACCAAGTTGGCCTCAGGTGCACTCGCCAAATGGGTGGCCGATGCGCGCAAAGCGGGCGATCTGGACGACACCGCCGGCAAGCTGCTGACCTTGTGGCATCCGCAAGACGTGCAAGCCACTCGCTTGGTCTTGGTGTCCACCGGTGACGGCCAAGCCGCCCGTGTGCGTCAAGCCGTCACGGCGGCGATGGGGGCCTTGAAAGCTGCCTCACCCAAACACGTCACCGTGTGCCTGCCCGATGCCAACGCCCAGAGCTTGCAAGCCGCAGCCCAAGCCGTGGCCGACGCCAGTTACACCTACACTGCCACCAAGCCCTCGGCCAAAGCAGCAGTCTTGAAACGCGTGGTCTTGGCCTTGCCCACGGCCGCACTGACCAAAGCAGCCAAGCCCGCTTTTGAGCAAGCCTGCGCCCAAGTGGCAGGCGTGGCCTTGGCCAAAGAGTGGGGCAACCGTCCCGCCAACGTGGCCACGCCAACCCATCTGGGCAAGGTGGCGCAAGGCTTGGCCAAGCACAAACGTATGACCTGTAAGGTGCTCGGGCCCAAAGAGATCGAAGCCTTGGGCATGGGCTCTTTCGCCGCTGTGGCGCGTGGCTCGCGTGAGCCCATGCGTTTTATCGTGTTGCACTACAACGGTGCGGCCAAAACTGTTGCGCCAACCGTGTTGGTGGGCAAGGGCATCACCTTTGACACGGGCGGTATTTCGCTCAAACCCGGCGCAGGCATGGACGAGATGAAGTTCGACATGTGTGGCGCAGCCAGCGTGCTGGGCACCTTTGAGGCGCTGGGCTTGTTGCAGCCCAACATCAACGTGGTGGGCCTGATTCCCACCTGTGAAAACATGCCCGATGGCTTGGCCTTGAAACCCGGCGATGTGGTGACCAGCATGAGCGGTCAGACCATTGAAGTGCTCAACACCGACGCCGAAGGCCGCCTGATTTTGTGCGACGCCTTGACCTACGCCACCCGCTTCAAACCCCGCGCGGTGATTGACATCGCCACCTTGACCGGTGCTTGCGTGATTTCGTTGGGCCATGTGCGCAGCGGTTTGTTTTCGCCCTCCGACGAGTTGGCCCAAGCCCTGTCGGCTGCCGGCGAAGCCGCGCTCGACCCCTGCTGGCGCTTGCCTTTGGACGACGAGTATGCCGAAGGCCTCAAGTCCAACTTTGCCGATGTGGCCAACGTGGGCGGACGCGAAGGTGGGGCCATCACGGCGGCCAAGTTCTTGCAGCGCTTTGCCAAAGACTACCCGTGGGCGCATTTAGACATTGCAGGCTCGGCTTGGAAGAGTGGCGCAGCCAAAGGTGCGACTGGCCGCCCCGTGGGCTTGTTGCTGCAATATTTGTTGACCGCTTGATCGCGGCTATGACTGAAATCGCCTTTCATTTCAACGCGCCCGACAAGTTGGCCTACGCCTGCCGCTTGCTGCGCAAAGCGGTGAGCAGCGGTGCCAAGGTGGTGGTGACGGGCAGTACGGCCAGTTTGCAGGCCTTGGACACACAGTTGTGGACCTTCTCAGCGCTCGAATTTTTGCCCCATTGCCGTGCAGACAGCCCCATCGAGCAGCGCATGGCATCGCCCATCGTGCTGGCCCCGCAGATTGACGGTGGCCCTGATTTGCCGCATCACCAAGTTCTGTTGAATTTGGGAACCGTTGTGGCGGAGGGGTTTGAGCGTTTTGAGCGAGCCATTGAGGTGGTCAGCTTGGACGACCAAGACCGCCAGTTGGCCCGCCAGCGTTGGAAGCATTACACCGAACGGGGTTATGCCATCACACGCCATGATTTGAAGCTGAAAGAATCTTCGGCTTGAAATTGGTTTGATTTTTTACTTTTCTGACTTTTTATCCACCCTCAATAAGGACCTTCCGTATGAACACCCCCTTCAAATTGACCGTTGTGGCCACCTTGGCTGCCCTCAGTGGCTTGGCGCTGGCGCAAGAGCAAGTTGTCAAAATTGGCCATGTGGGCCCTTTGAGTGGTGCGATTGCCCATTTGGGCAAAGACAATGAGAACGGCGCGCGTTTGGCCATCGAAGAGCTCAATGCCAAAGGCTTGAACATTGGCGGCAAAAAGATCAAATTTGAGTTGCTGGCCGAGGACGATGCCTCCGACCCCAAGCAGGGCACGGCGGCAGCTCAAAAGTTGGTGGATGCCAACATCAGCGGCGTCATAGGGCATCTGAATTCAGGCACCACCATCCCCGCCTCACGCATTTACAGCGATGCCGGCATTCCCCAGATTTCGCCTTCTGCGACCAACCCCAAATACACCCGCCAAGGCTATAAAACCGCGTTCCGTGTGGTGGCCGATGATGTGCATTTGGGCGGCACTTTGGGCCGTTATGCGGTGAAAGAGCTCAAAGGCAAAGCCATTGCGGTGATTGATGACCGCACGGCCTACGGCCAAGGCGTGGCCGAAGAGTTTGAAAAAGCCGTCAAAGCAGCAGGTGGCAACTTGGTGGGCCATGAGTTCACCACCGACAAAGCCACGGACTTCATGTCCATCTTGACCACCTTCAAAGGCAAAAAACCCGACATCATCTTCTTCGGTGGCATGGACGCTGTGGGCGGCCCCATGCTCAAGCAAATGAAATCGCTGGGGATTAACGCCAAGTTCATGGGCGGCGACGGCATTTGCACCACTGAGTTGGTCAAGTTGGCCGGTGACGCCATGGCCGATGGCCAGGTCATTTGCGCGGAGGCTGGTGGCGTAGAAGGTGCCCAGAAAAAAGGCATGGACGAGTTTGGTGTGAAGTACAAAAAACGCTTCAACGATGACGTCAAGCTCTACGCGCCTTATGTGTACGACGCCGTCTATGTAATGGTGGATGCGATGCAGCGTGCCAAGTCGACCAACCCCGCGCAGTATTTGCCCGAGTTGGCCAAGACCCCTGGCTATAAGGGTGTGACCGGCATCATCGCGTTTGACGCCAAAGGCGACATCAAAAATGGTGCTTTGACGCTCTACACCTACAAAGCCGGTAAGCGCGATCAAATCGCTGTGGTGCGCTAAGCGCGCTGTGACGCTTGAGTTCAGAAGCCACCTGCGGGTGGCTTTTGTTATTTGGCTTTGGTTTGGCCTGGGACGTAGTCAAACACCAAGTAAGCGAAGGGTTTGCTCAGAGGAAAGCGCAGACCTTCGCTTTTTACTTTGATTTCGATGGGGTCTTGTGGCTGGCCTTGCTTGAAGAGCCACGATGCCATTTGTTCCGCGCACAGATTGCTTTCTTGCGTTTTGTCGATGGGACCCAAAGGACACAGCAACACACCCGCTTGTTGTTGCCAGCCTACGAGCGGATTGACGGTGGCTGGAAATTGATCGGGCACACCTGACACCACGCGCAGTCGGGAGTCCCCGTAAAAAGCGACCAACGCGTTCTCTGCCCATTGACCACCTACCCATTTCAGAGGCACATCGGGGTGGCGTTCTTGCCAGCCTTTGAGCACTGCGTGTGCGGCTTCTCGGCGTGGCAGGTAGTGGTTTTCGGTACCTTTTTGGGCTTGATGCCACGCATACCAAGGGCTGATGGCCAACACCAAAAGCAACCAAACTGCCACGCTGAGTCGCAGCCGTGCGGTTGCCCAAGGCAGGTCGGTGCCCTCTACGCTCAAATTGCGCAACCACAGCAACGAAAAACCATAGCCAATCGGAATGGCCCAAGGCAAGGAAAGCTCCACAAAGCCGGTCACGCCAAACACCAAGGTGATGGCCCACGGCAGCATGGCGAACCAAAACAAACTGTCATCCCAGCCATGTGCGCACCAACTGCGCCACATGCGTGTGTGCCACGTCAAGGCGCGTTGCTTCAAACTCGGTTGTCCGGTGGCGACAAACCATGTGCACAGCATCCACGGAAAAAGCCAATAGGCCAAGGGCGAGATCGCAAACTTGGCCACCATGCTCCAGCTGATACCGTCTTCGCCGCCTTGGTCGCCGACATAGTGCAAGGTCACAAAATCATGGGCCGCCAGCCATCGGACATGTGGCATCAAACACAAACCAAACACCATCAAAGCGAGCCAGGGTTTTGCGGTTTTGAACCAGCGGCGGCTGTCGGCATTGGCCAAGGTGGTCAAAAAGATGCCCAACAAAAAAACACCGCTGTAGTACTTTCCCAGCATCGCCAATGCGCTAAGCACGCCTAGTCCGATCGACCACCACCAGCCACGTCGCCCCTCACGTTGAATGCTGTGAACCCACGCCACAGCGACCCAAGGCCAAAGGCTCAGCAAAATCGCGTTCGCATTGAACTTCACCGCCAGTGTGCTGTACGGAAACGCCATGCACAGCAGCAATACAGAGGGCAGTGCTAAATCATCTCGGCCAATGCCTTGTGCCAAGCGGTACACACCCAACAAACCGAGGGCTGCATTGGCATAAGACAGCAGGTGATAGGCCGCATCCAAGGTTGGAAAAACGCTGAACCAAGCCCCTGTGATCCACGCAAACAGGGGCGGGTGCTTGGCGCTGCCCCATTCAAACGTTTGCCCCCAGGCGAAGTTTTCCAACATGTCGGCATAGCCATCGAGGTTGGTGTCGCTGATGCCATGGGCCAACACCCAAACACCCACATGCAGTAAGAGCAGCAGCCAAATCCATGGCAAAAAGGCGCTATTTTTATGATTAAAAAGAGAAAAAATAAGTTTAGACAAGACGTGCGATCGCAAAGTGAGTAAAAAATTATAGAAGTCTCAGCGCTTGGCGCTCAGCATGACGCTGTGGGTCCTTATGAATCAATGACTTACAGCGTTTTTAAGTCTTCATCAAGACGCGCTTTGAAAATAGTTGAATTTTTTTATGCCAACTGTCCACCGAACAGCGAGGTCAGGCGTTGTTTGTTCACTAAGTTCTGAGGAGCCATGATGGACAAGTCAGTGTTTCGCATTGAGCCACCCGATGTTGCGGTGGAGCGTCGTTTCAAATCTATTTCATCCGAAAAGTCGGGCATTCAAGCCACCTTTGACCGTATTCGTGCGCAATTGGCGCAAGATGCAGAGCAACGCAGCCGTCCTGCATCGCGTCTTTACTCGGGTTTCCGAGCTGCGAAAGCCTAATCTAAGCCAGCCCAACTCCCGCCCAAGCTGCGCCAATCAAGCACAGCAACCCCGGCACCACCCGAGCCGCGTAGGGCAACCCCCCGCTTTGAAAAGCCACCAACGCCTTCGATACAGCGTTGGCTGACAGGCTGATCAATATCGGCCAAACAGCTTGCTCCTCCGTGATTTTGTGATTGGCCACCAGAGATAACGCGGTAAGTGCGCCAGCGTGTGCATCGGCCAAGCCCGTTACTGCAGCCGTGGGCCACAAAGTATCCGATCCAAGCCATGCATGCAAAGCCGCTGACACCAACAAGATGCCTGTCAGCAAACCGGTGAACGCCACGGCTGATTTCAAATCAAACGCTCTGCCTTGTTTTACCGGTGCATTTCCATTCCCCTCGCTTTCTTTAGACAGCGCATAAAACGCTCCCCCATAAGCGACGGAGACCACCGCGCTCAGAACCAAGGGCCAAGCCAAGTGAGGCATCACTTTTGGCGCAATCAAAAGGGTCCAAACAGCCAGTTGAATGACGGTTGCCACATTCGAAAGTGTGGCGCCTGCTAGTGCCGTGTGCATTGAGGCTGTGTGTTCGCGGCTGCGCAAGCCCATGGCATAGATGGTGGCTGTGCTGGACACAAATCCCCCTACAAAACCGACCAAAGGCAAACCTCGCGTGGGCCCTAAGGCACGCAGGGCCACATAACCCAAGCCATGAATGGCCATGATCAACACCACCAACATCGTGAGTGCGTGTGGGTTGAGGGCATCGAATGGTCCCATGAATCTGTTCGGCGCCAAAGGGAGTGCGATCAAGGCGACGGCAGAAAATACCAGCACATCGTGGAGCTCTTGCTCGCTCAGCCAGCTGCCCACCCAGCGGTGCAACTGCTGCTTATTGGCCAGCAGCAAGGCAATGCCAGCAGCGATGCCTGCTGCCATCGCCGGTTCGGTGACGGTTAGACCACCCAAGAGGCAACACATCACCAGCGTGATTTCTGTGGTCACACCTGGGTCATCGGTGTGTGTTCTGAGATAAGCCACCAGCATCAAGCTGCCAATGAACGCGGTGGTGAGCCACAGCAACGTGGTGTCACCCAGCAGCATGGCCACGGCCCCTAGCACGCTGCTGACGGTGAAGGTGCGGATGCCCGCTGCACGGCGGTTGGGGCCGTCCCCTTTACGACGCTCGCGTTCCGCGCCGATCAAAAGACCGATGCCAAACGCCACGCAAACACTGAGGAAGGCGGAGAGGGGAATTGAAGTCATAAATCAGTCAAGGCGGCAAGCCATACTACTTCATCGCCCTGTCACACGCAGACTTAGAATGGGTATGTGCCAAAGCAAACCTTGGCTCGCATGGCCCATGCGCCACCTTTGCATTTCATGTGATTGACGGTCTGCGCGCAGTTGTTGGGGTGCGTGCAGTGTTTTGAAATTTGAACATGTAGAGGCGAATACGTGATGCTCCACCCTTTGAAATTAACACTGTTGTCGCTGTGCGTCTTGGGTGCCATGGTGCATGCGCAAGTCCCAAGTTCAGCACCCGCCGAGAAGTCTTTGCCGCCTACGCGTCTCTTGTTGGACGCCAAGCAGCAAGCGGCGTTGGGGGTACAAGTAGCACCGGTGCAAGCCTCTGGCAAAGGCCAAGTGTTGGTCAGCGCCACGGTGGTCACACCGCCTGGCAAAGCCTTCACCGTGTCGGCTCCCTATGCCGGGCAAATCTCGCGTTTGATGGTCGGTGTGGGCGATGCGGTGAAAAGCGGCGCGCCCCTGGCTCAGTTCACCAGCCCCATGTTGGGTGATGCGCGTCGGCTCCTGAACGAAGCCAGCATCGACTACAAAACCGCCAGCGCCGCAGCGCAGCGTGACCAAGCCATGTTGGACGAAGGCATCATTCCTGCCGTGCGTTTGCAACTGAGCCGCGCTAAACAAGAGGCGGCCTTGTCGCTTTTGAAATCGCGTGAGGCCGAGTTGGCTGTGTCGGGCCTGCGCTTTGACGGTGCCTCAGGCGGTTACGCCACGGGGGTCATGAATGCGCCTTTGTCGGGTGTGGTGTTGGAGGCCTTTGCAGCGGTCGGCCAGCGCGTCGAAGCTGGCGCGGTGTTGTTTAAATTGGCCGATACGAGTCAGCTTCAGTTGGAGTTGCAACTCTCCAACGACAAAGCCGCGCAGCTGCAAGCGGGGGACGAGGTCAGCATAGCGACACGCGACGCCAAAGCCAAAATTTTGGCCGTCAGCCGTGCGGTGGACGCTTCGCAATCGGCCCGCGCACGCGCCGTGGTCACGCAACGCGGCAATTTGCAAGTGGGCGAGTTTGTCGCGGTCACTGTGCACGCGAAATCCAAGCCTTTGACGGCGGGGCAATCGCAATGGTTGGTACCCTCGCGCGCCATCACGCAGTGGCGCGGCAAACCGTGGCTCTTTGTGGTCCACCCACAAGGGTTTGACGCGCAAGCTGTGAACGTGATTTCAGCCACCGACGATGTGTCGCTGGTTGAGGCGGCTTGGCCTGCAGGCACGCAAGTGGCCACCACGGGCATCGCCTCGTTGCGCGCCTTGTTGCAAAAGGACGAGTGATGTTTGAAACCCTCATCCGTTGGAGTCTGCGTTTTCGCAGTCTCACGCTGGCGTGTGCGGGCTTGCTGTTCGTGGCGGGCATTCACGCGTGGCTGAATTTGCCCATTGATGCCTTTCCCGATATTTCGCCCACGCAGGCGAAGGTGATTCTCAAAATACCCGGCATGACCCCCGAAGAGGTGGAGCAGCGCGTGGTCAAGCCTATTGAGCAAGAGCTGCTGAGCATTCCCAACAAACGCATCGTGCGTTCGATTTCGAAATACGGCATCGCCGACATCACCATTGACTTTGACGAAGGCGTGGACATTTACTGGGCGCGCCAACAAGTCTCCGAACGTTTGAATGGCATGTTGCGCGACCTGCCTGCCAGCGTGAGCGGCGGTTTGGCCCCCATCACCACGCCGCTGAGCGAGGTGTTCATGTTCACCTTAGAAGGCGAAGGCTTCAGCTTGGCCGAGAAGCGCCGTGTGCTCGATTGGGTCATTCGCCCAGAGTTGCGCACCATCCCCGGCGTGGCCGACATCAACGCTTTGGGCGGTGAGGTACAAACCTTTGAGGTGGTGCCTCACAACGCCAAATTGGCGGCTCTGGGCATTGGCATGGGCGACTTGCGTCAAGCGCTGCTGGCCAACAACAGCAACGATGGCGCAGGCCGCCTCACAGCAGGCGACGAAGCCTTGGTGGTGCGCGTGCAAGGCGCCATTCAAACACTGGACGATTTGCGCACGCTGCGCCTGACCACCGCCAGCCACAGCACCGTTCAGCTCGACGATGTGGCCACTGTCAAGCTGGGCGCACTCACGCGCTACGGCGCCGTGACTCAAGACGGCCTCGGCGAAGCCGTGGAGGGATTGGTGCTCGGCATGCGTGGCGTGAACGCCCGTCAGTTGGTGGAAGAGGTCGACGCCAAGTTGCAAGAGATGCAGCCACGTTTGCCCAAGGGCATGACGGTCAAAACCTTTTACAACCGAGGCGAGTTGGTCACCCGTGCCTCCGACACGGTGATCAACGCCCTTATCGAAGCCGCCGTGTTGGTGTGCATCACCTTGTATGTGTTTTTGGGCGGCATGCGTGCAGCCTTGGTCGTGGCGGTGGCTTTGCCGCTTTCGCTGTTGGCCACCTTCGTGCTTATGCGCAGTTTTGGGTTGACCGCCAATTTGATGAGCTTGGGCGGCTTGGCGATTGCACTGGGCATGTTGGTCGATGCCTCCGTGGTGGTGGTTGAAAACATCGAAACCGCATTTGCCGCGCACCAGCCCGGCCACGGTTTGTCAAAGACTGAAATATTGCTGGCAGCGGTGCGTCAAGTGGTGAAGCCCGTGGTGGCGGGCGTGCTCATCATTGCGGTGGTGTTTTTGCCTTTGCTCAGCCTAGAAGGTTTAGAGGGCAAGTTGTTTGCGCCGGTGGCGATCACCATCATCATGGCGCTGGGCTCGTCGCTGTTGTTGGCGTTCACCGTGATTCCAGCGTTGGCCTCGATGCTGCTGAAAGAAGAGGGCGGTCACGAACCCTGGTTGATGCAAAAAATTCACGCGGGCTACCTGCGCTTGCGTGAGCGCGTGTGGGGCTCGCCCAAGTGGCTGTATGGCGTGTCGCTGCTGTCGTTGGTGGTTGCGGCGGGGCTGTACACCCAGATCGGCAAGACCTTCATGCCCACGCTGGACGAGGGCGACATCTTGGTGCAGCTGGAGAAAACGCCGTCCATCTCGCTCGATGCGTCGTTAGAGATCGACACCCGTGTGCAGCAAGCCATTTTGCAAGCGGTGCCCGAGGTCAAGTCCATCGTGGCGCGCGTGGGCTCAGACGAGTTGGGGCTGGACCCGATGGGGCTCAACGAGACCGACACCTTCTTGGTGCTCAAACCTAAATCTGAGTGGCGCGGTAGTAAAGACGACATCATCAACAGCCTGCGCACGGTGCTGGATGGTTTTCCTGGCCTGGTCTACGGTTTCACCCAGCCAATTGAAATGCGCGTTTCTGAAATGCTCACCGGCACGCGCGGCGATGTGGCCATCAAGATTTTTGGTGCCGACCTCACTGCCATCAACACCGCTGCCCATCAAATTGCCGATGCCGTGCGCCAAGTGCCCGGCGCGGCCGAAGTGATCGCACCCAAGGCGGAAGGTTTGCAATATTTAACGGTGGCGTTGAACCGCACGGCGATCGGCCAAGCGGGCTTTAGCGTGGAGGGTTTGCAGCAGGCGTTTAAAAACCAAGTCGAAGGCGAAGCTTTGGGCTACGTGTTGCAAAACGGGGTGCGCACGCCGCTCATGCTTAAAGGCAACGAGGCCACGCGTCAAAGCGCGGAAGCGTTCAAAAACTTGCCGTTGGCAGCGCCCGATGGCCGTGTCTGGGCTGCCAGTGCCTTGGCGGACATTCGCATGGTCGATGGCCCCATTCGCGTCAACCACGAGCAAAGCGCGCGCTTTACCAGCATTCAAGTGTCGGTCGATGGCCGCGACTTGGCGGGCTTTGTGCAAGACGCGCAAGCGGCCGTGGCGGCTTTGAAATTGCCCGCCGAATTGCGCGTAGTCTGGGGCGGTCAGTTTGAAAACCAGCAACGTGCCGCTGCGCGTTTGGGGCTGGTCATTCCGGCGGCCATGGTGCTGATCTTCACCATCTTGGTGTTCACCTTTGGCTCGGCCATTCAGGCGGGCATCATCTTCTTGAACATCCCGTTTGCTTTGGTGGGCGGTGTGGTGGCGCTGGCCGTGTCGGGCGAATATTTGTCGGTGCCGGCGTCGGTGGGCTTCATCGCCTTGCTGGGTATTGCCGTGCTCAACGGCGTGGTGATGGTGACGCATTTCAACGAGCGGTTGCTCGACGGCGAAGCCATGGACGTGGTGGTGCGCCTGGGCACTGAGCGCCGTTTGCGCCCTGTACTGATGACGGCGGTGATCACTGCTTTAGGCATGATCCCGCTGCTGTTTGCAACCGGACCGGGCTCTGAAATTCAACGGCCCTTGGCGATTGTGGTGACCGGTGGTTTGCTCAGCTCCACCTTGCTGACCTTGTTGTTGTTGCCCAAATTGTTTGAGCGTTTTGGGGGTGTGGCATCTGTGCCTTGGTCGCGCTTGGCGCGCGTGTTGCCTTGGAGAAAGTCATGAAGTTGACGTTGACACATCTTGCAAAAAATCGCACTTTGCCACGCCCTGCGTTGGGCGTGTTGCTGACGCTTGGCATGTGCTTGGCACAAGCACAAGCACAAGCACAAGCACAAGCACAAGCACAAGCTCAGGTCGCTCTTTCTGCCGATGCCGTATTGCAGTCTTACTTGCCTATGGAAGCTGCGGTGAAAGATGCGTTGCTGGCAAGCCCTTTGATCGAAGGCGCGCGCGCGCGTCGCGATGCGCTAACTGCACGGGCGAGAGGCATTGCGGTGGGTACAGCTGAGTTCACGGTGCGAGCCACCGCGCAACGTCGCCGTGAGGTGGGGCCGGGCGTGAGTGTGCAAGAGTCCATGCTCAGTTTGGAGCGACCGATACGCGCTTGGGGCAAGCGCGGCATGGACGCTGATTTGGCCGCGCAAACCCAGGCTTTGGCTGAAATTGCCTATGCCGATGCTGTGCACGAAGGCAGCCGCGAGTTGCTCAAGCTTTGGTTTGAACACTTGCGCGCGCAAGCTGATGTGAAGAATGCACAAACCACCTTCGCCTTGGCCGCGCAGATGCAGCGCCTCACACAAAGCCAACTCAAGCAAGGTGAAATTTCCAAGATGGACGCCGAGTTAGCCCAAGCCGAGCTAGACCGCATCAGCGCCTCACGCGCCGTGGCGCAGGCGCAATTGGCTACGACAGCTTCTGCACTGTCTAGGCGCTACCCGACCATCGAACTGCCTCGCTCGGACATGAATAGTTTGAGTGCCGAAGCGGACGATAAGTTGGGCGATAAATCACGCGCTGCAACCACGGGCACCCCCTCCAGAGCTGTGATCAACCCTGCCGCATTGCCTGCTTGGCCCGAAGGTGCCAACGTGGCCATGGCCGACAAGCGCCAAGAGTTTTTAGAGAAAAATCACGAGCTCAACATGTTGCGCGTCGATGCGCAGCGTTTGCGCTTGTTTGCGCAACGGGCCTCGCGTGACCGCTTGCCCGATCCGACGGTGGGCCTGTTCACCGCACGCGAGCGGGCGGGCTCTGAGCAAGTGACGGGCGTCATGCTGTCCATGCCTTTGTCTGGCGAGGCACGTTCGCTCAACGCCGTGGCCGCTGCTGCCGATGCACAAGCTGCTGAAGATCAAGTGCGTTGGACGGAGCAACAACTGGGCGCCACGTTTGACGGCATGTGGCAGCAATTGCTGCACAAGCGCAACGCCGCCGAGTTGTTGAAATCGGCAGCTGTCCGCCAAGCGCAAGCCGCAGACAAAGCGCGCAAAGGCTATGCCTTGGGCGAGGGCACTTTGTCGGACGTGCTGATGATGGACCGCTTGGCCAGCGACAACCTCCATGCAGCGCAGCGTATGCAGTTAGAGGCTGTCGAGTTGCAGGCCTTGATTCGCTTAGACCTGCACCAGATGTGGGACTTTGACGAGTGAGCTGATTAACCCAGTTCAGCGATCAGCTCGATTTCCACACAAGCACCGAGTGGTAACTGCGCAACACCAAATGCGCTGCGTGCATGCGCGCCTTTGTCGCCAAACACTTGGCCAATCAACTCGCTGCAGCCGTTGGTCACCAAGTGGTGCTCGGTGAAGTCGGTGCTGGAGTTGACCAAGCTCATCACTTTCACGATGCGCTTGACCTTGTTCAAGTCGCCCACGGCCGCGTGCAAGGTGCCCAACAAGTCGATGGCCACGGCGCGTGCCGCCTGAGTGGCCTCTGCCGTTTGCATGGTTTTGCCTAACTGGCCCACCCAAGGCTTGCCATCTTGCTTGGCAATGTGGCCGCTTAAAAACACCAAGTTGCCGGTTTGTACAAACGGCACGTAGGCTGCGGCGGGGATCGCCACGGGCGGAAGAGTGATGTTCAGGGCTTGGAGTTGGTCGTACACGCTCATGGAAGGTTCCTTGTTTTGAATGCCGCAATTTTATGAGCGCTTGATGGCACTCAAGCAGCGCACAAAACCGTTCAGAGCTTGGAACTCTGATTTTGAGATTGCGACTGGTACTGGGACTGCGACTGCGTTTGCGTTTGCGTTTGCTTTTGCCCGCCCATCGCCGTCGCTAATTTCGCGGCCAACTCCGTCGCCGGTTGAACCGTGACCCCAACATCCAGCGTGTGGCTGGCACCGCCGTGAATCACGCCGCGCACCGGCGACACATCGGCGTAGTCGCGGCCTAGAGCCAAGGTGACGTAGTCGATGCCGGGTGAGTTCAAGCCCCAGCGGTTGTTGGTGGGGTCGAGGTCAAACCATTGGCCTTGAGTGGCGAGCAGGCCCAGCTTGTGCCCCTCGTGGCCGTCGGGCAAAGCGTCGGGCACATAGACCGACACCCACGCATGCGAGGCATCGCTGCCAATCAAACGGGTTTGGCCTTCAGGCACTTCGGTCAGCAAATAGCCGCTGACATAACGCGCCGCCAAACCTTGGGTGCGTAGGCAACTCAGCAGAATGTGGGCGAAGTCTTGGCACACACCTTCTCGGCGCTCCAAGGCTTCCAAGGCGGGCGTGTTGATGTCGGTGCTGGCACTGGCGTAGGTGAAATCTTGGTGAATGCGCGACATCAGGTCCACCGCCGCCAACAGCACGGGGCGGGCGGGCATAAAGCTGGAACGGGCGTAGTCAGCAAAGTCAGGGTGGGGCTCGACGTAGGTGGAAGCGAACACATACTCCGTCGCGGCATCCCACGCGGAACCGGAGTGGTACAAGAAATGGTGGCGCACGTTTTCCCATGCGGGGGTGAGTTGGGCGTTTTCAGGTGGGTAGTCCATGAAGTGCGTGTCCACCGTGCTGCGCGCTTCAATCAGCATCACCTCATGCGGCTGGGGCAGCGAGAAAAATGTGCGCACATTGCCAAATGCATCCACGCTGTCGCTGCGCGCGTGCGGGCTGGGCGAGATGACCAACTCTGTTGCACGCACGGTTTGCGAGGGCAGGCTGCGTGGCAGCAAATGCGCCATGTGCTGCGCAGTCTCCACCTGCGGTGCGTAGTGGTAGCGGGTGGTGTGGGTGATGTGCAGCAGCATGTGAAAGAAGCCTTGGGGCTCAAGCGCCGACGCTGTCGCCGTCTTGTGTGTGGCTGAAGTAGCGGGCCGAGATGGCGTCTGACACTTGCCACGCCGCTTGCATGCATTCGGTCAGCGTGGCGCGTAAATGCGGGTGGTGACCGTGCGCATCTGCCTCGCACAAATACGCCAACGAATTCGGCAATTGAAGATCGTTCACGTTGTTGGATTGCAAGTTGGGCACCAAGCGGGCCAGCGCATCGGGCTCGCCCATGGGCGTGGCCGCGAGCTTGGACAAGCGCGAACGCAGGCTGCGCGTGACCCATGCCAAAGAGCGCGGGTTGTCGTTGTCTCGCACCAACAGTTCAATCAACGGGGCCAGTTCGCGGCTTTGTTGGTACTGCGCTTGGAAGGTGATGGTGCTGTCAAACAAGCTCAACAAGGCGGTGAAGTGCGAGCTGTTTTCCGTACTCATGTGAAGCGCAGCGTCGTGGTGTGGCGACTCAAATGCCCCCACTTCCACCGCCAAGTCGAGCGCGGCAGATAAAAAGCCCAGGCGTTCTACATGGCGGCCAATGCTCAGCAGTTGCCAGCCGTCGTCGCGCGTCATGCGGTCGGTTTGTGCGCCTGTGATGGCAGCCAAGGCGGAGCTGGCAGCGTCTAAGGCTTGCAATGCTTGGATGGTCGAGAACTCGGGTTGCTTCACGATGTGCGCGGAGTCGGTGCTGAACTGCTCGACCCCATGCACGATGGCGTTCCAGTGTTCGGGCGACAGACGTTCGCGCAGCGACGCTGCGGCTTGTTGCAAGGCGCGCAGGTTGTAGCCCACGCTGGTGGCATGCGTGTCGTCGTCGAGGCAAGCGATGAGGGTGCGCTCAAACACGCGTCGGCGTGCGCCCATGCTAGGGGTGGATGCATTGGCTGCGTCCTCAGCGGTCGAGCCTTGCGCCGAGGGAACGCCCGCCGGAATGAGGCCTTGGCGTCGGCTGAGTTGTTGCAGCCATGACCAGAGGCTGGGCGAGGCGGGGTCTTCGCTGTTGAGGGCTTCGAGGCACAGTCGCACCAAGCGAACCATGTTTTCGCTGCGCTCGGTGTAGCGGCCTAGCCAATACAGGTTTTCAGCGGCGCGGCTGGTGACCATGCGTTGGCGATGCGTGAAAGTTGAGGCTGTTGCGCTCTTGTTAAGCAAGGTGGTTCGGTCGACATCGGCATCGGTTTGCACCCACACATCGGCGCTGCTGCCGCCGCGCTGCATGGAGGCAATTTGCGCGTTGGGGGCGGCAATGCGTGCCAAGCCACCGGGCAGCACCCGCCATGAGTTGGCACCGTCTCGCAAGGCAAAGACGCGCAGCATGACCGAGCGCTGCACCACACCGGTTTGTGCATCTTTCCAAGTGGGCATTTGCGACAGCGGCACGTAGGCTTGCAGCGTGTGGCGGTCGGGCTGGCGGGTGATGCGGCCCACCCATTCGTCGCGTTGCGCTTGACTCAGCGTGCGGCCCAAGGCGGCATCAAAACTGCCATGACTGGCCATGCCGGGGTAAGTGGGCTTGATGGCCATTTTGTCGAGCTGGGGCAAGACCGAGGCCAACGCGGCACGCTCGCCGCACCACCAAGTGTCGAGCGCGGGCAATTTCAGGGTTTCGCCCAGCAGCTTTTCGCTCAATGCGGGCAAGAAGCCTAGCAAGGCGGGTGACTCCAAAAACGCCGAACCCGGCGCATTGGCCACCACCACGTTGCCGGCCCGCACGGCTTGCAGCAAACCGGGGATGCCCAAGGTGGAGTCGGCGCGCAATTCCAGTGGGTCTAAAAACTCGTCGTCCAAGCGCTTGAGCAGCACATGTACGGGCTCTAAGCCGCGCAGGGTGCGCAGGTACAAGCGTTCGTCACGCACGGTGAGGTCGCTGCCTTCGACCAAGCTCAAACCCAAATAGCGGGCGAGGTAGGCGTGCTCGAAATAGGTTTCGTTGTAGGGGCCTGGCGTGAGCAAGGCCACATGGGCGTTCACGCCCGCAGGGCTGTGCGCTTTGAGCGATTCCACCCAAACCCTGTAGGTCGCGGCCAAGCGTTGGATGTGCATGGCCTCAAACGCTTGCGGGAATTGGCGCGAAATCAGCAGCCGGTTTTCCAGCAAGTAGCCCAAACCCGAAGGCGCTTGCGTGCGCTGCGACACCACGGCCCATTGGCCATCGGGGCCACGCGCCAAGTCAAACGCGGCAATGTGCAAATGCGTGTCGCCCACGGGTGTCACGCCGCGCATGGCGCGCAAGTAGCCGGGGTGGCCTTGCACCAAGGCGGGCGGAATCAGGGCTTCGCGCAGCAGTTGCTGTGGGCCATAGACATCGGCCATCACACGTTCGAGCAATCGTGCGCGTTGTTGCACGCCCACTTCAATTTGCTGCCAACTCTCGGGCGTGATGATCAGTGGGAACAGGTCTAGCGCCCATGGCCGTTGCGGGCCCCCTTGACTGGCGTACACGTTGTAGGTGATGCCGTTGTCGCGCACTTGGCGGGCCAAGGTGTGGGTGCGACGGTCGAGGTCGTCTAGACCCAGAGTGCCCAACTGGTCGAAAAAGGTTTGCCAAGGGGCGGCAAGGCTTTGGGTGGCGGCCTCGGCATCTGGCGCTTTGGCGTGCCCAGTGGGCAAGGTGGGTGAGGGTGAGCAGGCGCCTTGCAACTCATCGAAGTGCCCCGCTGCGGCTGGGTGCGCCAATCCCTTCAGCACGTCGACCAAACGTGGTGAAGAGGGGACATCCGCGGGGGTTGGGTCAGGCGTGGGCACAGTGGGGGCATTGTCTCACTGGCGCGTGGTCGCAATGTGCGGTGCTCACGCGCGTCGCAAGTCCAAGGTGAACGGGAACTCTTTGCTGGCGGGCACACCCACCGTGGCTTGCGGCACATCCAACTTGCCCGGTGTGTGGCCCAGTGGGAAGAAGCGCGCCAATCGACGGCTTTCCGCCTCGTAAGCGTTGACGGGGAAGCTGTCGTAGTTGCGGCCACCGGGGTGGGCGACGTGGTACTGACAACCCCCAACCGAGCGCTTCATCCAGGTGTCGACCACGTCAAACGTGAGCGGCACATGCACGCCAATGGTGGGATGCAGGGCCGACGACGGTGCCCAAGCGCGGTAGCGCACACCCGCCACGTACTCGCCCACGGTACCCGTGGGTTGCAGCGGCAAGGGGCGGCCGTTGACGGTGATGGTGTGGCGGCTGGGGTTGAGTCCCGCCACATGTACTTCGATGCGCTCCAGCGACGAATCCACGTAGCGCACAGTGCCGCCGCTTGAGCCTTCTTCGCCCATGACGTGCCACGGCTCCAGCGCGTTGCGCAGCGTGAGGTTGATGCCCAGCGTTTGCAAGTCGCCCACGCGTGGGAAACGGAACTCAAAATGCGGCGCGAACCACTCGGGGTCGAACTGAAAACCACAGTCGCCCAGCTCAGTCAGCACATCGTCAAAGTCGGCCTTGACGAAGTGCGGCAGCAAGAAGCGGTCGTGCAGCTCGGTGCCCCAGCGCGTGGCAGGGGCTTGGTAAGGCTTCTCCCAGAAACGGGCCACCAAAGCACGCAGCAACAGCTGCTGCACCACGCTCATGCGGGCGTGCGGCGGCATCTCGAACGCACGCAGCTCAAGCAAGCCCAAACGTCCGGTGGACGAATCGGGCGAGTACAGCTTGTCAATGCAAAACTCGCTGCGGTGCGTGTTGCCGGTGACGTCAATCAACAGGTTGCGCAAGGTGCGGTCCACGATCCATGGGGGCATGTCTGCGCCAAACTTCTCGCGGTTGCGATTGATTTCGGCCAACGCGATTTCGAGTTCATAGATTTGGTCGTTGCGCGCTTCGTCCACACGCGGCGCTTGGCTGGTGGGGCCGATGAACATGCCGCTGAACAAGTAGCTCAGCGATGGGTGGTTGTGCCAATACAAGATCAGCGAGGCCAGCAATTCAGGCTTGCGCAAGAACGGGCTGTCGGACGGTGTGGCCCCGCCCATCACCACATGGTTGCCCCCGCCGGTGCCGGTGTGGCGGCCGTCGGTCATGAACTTCTCGGCGGACAGGCGCGACTCAAACGCGGTTTGGTACAAAAACTCGGTGTTTGCGACGATTTCTGGCCAGTTGTGCGCGGGGTGAATGTTGACTTCAATCACGCCGGGGTCGGGCGTGACTTGCAGCACTTTCAGGCGTACATCACGTGGCGGTGGGTAGCCTTCCAAAACGATGCGTACGTCCAGTTCTTCGGCGGTGGCTTCGATGGCGCTGAGCAGTTCCAGATAGTCCTCGAGCTTGCCCAGCGGGGGCATGAACACGTAGATCACGCCTTGAGGGTTCTCCATCGCTTTGAGTTCGACCGAGGGGCCGTTCGAACGTGCAGGATCGCGCACTTCCACGCAAATGGCGGTGCGGGTGATCCAGTGGGCCGATTGGTCTTTGGCGGGCACGGCATGCGGGGTGCCAGGCACAAACTTGTCTTTGCCCATGCCGGTTTGCAGCCCCACGGTGCCACCTTGTGCCATGCCGCCCCCAGCAACGTGGGCGTTGAAATGCGTGTGGCGGGCGTGGTGCGAGTACTGGGCTTTCAGCGCGGCTGAATGGGGCAGGGCTTGGCGTTCGGCAAAGTGGTCTTGCTCGATGGCGTAGGGGTAATCGGCCTCACTGACCCAAGGCAGGGAGTCGAGCGGCAATCGCAGACCCATGGGCGAGTCGCCGGGCACGAGGTACATGCGCTCGTCGCGCAAGAACCAAGGGCCGCTGGTCCAGCGTGGGCCTTGGCCGTCTTCGCTGGGTTTGAGGGGCAGCACGTAACCTACAGTTTTGTCGAGGCCTTGGCTGAACACGCGGCGCAGACGCACGCGCTCCATCTCGTCGCTGAGCTTGGCGTCAAACGGATCGACGTTGACGGGCAAGCGACGCTCGCGCCACAAGAAGTACCAGGTGTCTTCATAGCCGGGCGTGATGTGCTGATCGCCCACGCCGAGTTTGTGCGATAGGGTTTCGGTGAAGCGCTTTGCGTCTTCCGAGGTGTAGTGGCTGGGCACGCGCTCGTCGGCAAACAACTCGGGGTTGTGCCAGCACGGGTGGCCATCGGTGCGCCAGTAAATGCCCAGCGCCCAGCGTGGCAGTTGCTCGCCGGGGTACCACTTGCCCTGGCCGAAATGCAAGAAACCGCCGTCGCCGTACTCGGCGCGCAGTTTATGCACCAATTCGGTGGCAAAGCCGCGTTTGGTCGGTCCGAGGGCATCGGTGTTCCATTCTGGTGCATCGCGGTCGTTCACTGCGACGAAGGTCGGCTCGCCGCCCATGGTCAGGCGCACGTCGCCTTCCACCAAGCGGCGGTCCACCTCGTCGCCCAGGGCCAGCACGTCTGTCCACTGTTCTTCGGTGTAGGGCTTGGTCACGCGGGGTGATTCGAGCACGCGAGTGACTTTCATTTCGTGGCCAAACTCGACCTCGGCTTCGTCCACCAAGCCTTCAATCGGCGCGGCGCTCGACGGTTGCGGCGTGCATGCCAATGGAATGTGGCCTTCGCCGGCCAGCAAGCCCGAGGTGGGGTCTAAGCCCACCCAGCCTGCGCCGGGCAAATACACCTCGCACCAGGCGTGCAAGTCGGTGAAGTCCACCTCGGTGCCACTGGGGCCGTCAAGCGACTTCAAATCGGGGGCGAGTTGAATCAGGTAGCCCGATACAAAACGCGCCGCCAAGCCGCAGTGGCGCAGCATTTGTACCAGCAGCCAAGCGCTGTCACGGCAGGAACCGCTGCGTAACGTCAGCGTTTGTTCGGGCGTTTGCACGCCGGGCTCCATGCGGATGGTGTAAGCAATGTCGTTGTGCAGCTTTTGGTTGATCTTGACCAGAAAGTCGATGGTGCGAATGGGCGCGCGTTTGAGGGCCTTGAGGTCCAGCGATGCAACGTAGGCCTTGAGTTTGTGCTTCAAGCCCTGCTTGACCAAATAGGGCGCCAGCTCGGTGGCCGAGGCTTTGCTGTAGTTGAACGGGAACTTTTCAGCGTGGGGCTCTAAAAAGAAGTCAAAAGGGTTGTAGACCGCCATTTCGACCACCAAATCGACCGTGACTTTGAACTCGGTGGTCTTTTCGTGGAACACCAAGCGCGCTTGGTAATTGGCAAACGGGTCTTGCTGCCAGTTGATGAAATGCGCAGGCTCCACTTTGAGTGAATAAGAAATTACGTTGCTGCGACAGTGAGGTGCGGGACGCAGGCGAATGACTTGTGGGCCGAGTTCAACCAAACGGTCGTAGCTGTAGTGGGTGACGTGGTGGAGTGCGGCGTGTATGGACATGTGCTGAGTCAAGCAAGACACGCGCCAAGGAACATGCGCCAAAGCGGTGCATGGCGGGATGGGATTTGTATTCGCTTGTGCTGATCAGGAGCGGCCAAGTTTTAAGGTTGCCTGCTACTGGCCAATACTGGGCACCGATCAGTTCATTAAGACTAGTTCAGTGAATGCAGGATGCAATGTTCACTGCAGCATGTTCGACAACGAAATCAGCAATGCGCGTTATGTCGGATAACGTCAAAACAGGCATGCCTAATGGCGCTACTGTGTCATCTGTAGCCATGGCGATGACACCGGGCAAAGTGGGCCACAGTGGCGACTTATCAACCGCCGAACGCCAGACTTCCAGCTTTGGGAAATCACCTTGCTTGAAACCTTCAATTAGGGCGTGTCCTAGATTTTGTGTAAACGGTCTAATGGCAGGAAACTGCCTTCATCTTCAAAGGAAGAGAAATGACCGTAAGCAACGAACTCATAGACCGCCTGTTGGCGGATTACAAAAAACCTGAAG
>NZ_NESI01000005.1 GCF_002778325.1 Limnohabitans sp. B9-3 | reverse complement strand
TTACAATGAAAGTACGTGAACCACTTGGGTGTATCACCTGAAGACGAGATAAGGTAGGTCTCAAGTGAGATTTCCTTCTCACCAGACAAATGACGTATGTAATTTGTCAAAGTTAAGGTCCGTCACCCCCTAATACAGATATCTAGTATCCATGCGGGTTTGACGATGTTTTGATCGTCTTTCAGCATGTTTTGTATCACCCGAGAGAACGTTCTGTTACGGTTTTTTCAACTTCCCATCAATCCCAGTTATTCGATGGATCTTGATGTCTGGCTGGAACTGCTCAACGGCCCATTTCAGGTCAATATTGTTCACATGTGTGTACACCTGTGACCCAATACTTCCTGTCGTTTGATGTCCAAGAAGCAAGTCGATAGTACGTTCAGGAATCTGCTTTCTAACCAACTCAGAACGGAATAGGTGCCGGAAACTGTGAAGCACGATATGAGGCGGTATGCCTAGTCGCTTTCGAAGCATCCCAAAGTACTGGCTGAATATGCCTCCCGGACGTTCCTTTCGCCGAATCAATTCGTTCCACAGGAGTGGATTCTTTTGTGATGTCACATAGTCCATGAATCCCAACTCCAAGATGCGACTGTGTATTGGAATGATTCGTTCTGAATCCCATGTCTTCAAACGTTGACCTTCACCGCTATTGGTAATGACAATTACTGGAATACCGTCAATGACTTGGATGTTTTTTGTTTCGAGTTGACACAATTCGGCACATCGAGCGCCAGTAAAAAGAGAGAGTAGGGGAATCCAATAGATGGCAATCCCGCCTGCTTTTTTATCTTTTGGCAATGAGCCCAACTGCCAAATTTCATTACTCAGCAGTTTGTCTAAGTTTTCCTTGTCCCATGGTGTTCTGCGTAAAGTAGGCCTCGACTTGATATCTAGTCCTTGCCATGGATTTTTTGGAATCAGTTCAAGGTCTTCACAAGCATATTTGAGTAGGCTACATACCCAGACAAGCCTATCTCTAGCTGTCTTAGATGTGGTGGTTTGTTCAAGAAGCCATCCACGAAATTGGTCTCCATGATTTCTGGTTAGCAGTTCCAGCGCTGGGTTCGGTGTTTGAGCCTCGTAATGCCTTAACGCTCGACCGCAGCATGCAACACTGTCTTCAGTTCTAGGCTTTGCTTTGCACCAGCGTTCGTACACATCACGGAGTAGGGCGGGGGGATTCTTCTTGTGGTCAAGTGCTACATAGCCGCAAAGGATTTCCGCTCGAAGGAGCGTGGCTCGTTTGACAGCTTCACGATAGTCACAGATGCCTAACGTACGAACATGCCGACCACTCTTGTATTTCGCAATGAGTGGGTGATTAAGGGGGAGAACTATCCGCAGATAGTAGGTCCGTCCTCGCTGAAATAAGCCAATGATTTTTGCCAAAATGTTCACGTCCGTTAAGTTAACGTGACACACTCGGGTGATACAAAACATGCTGAAAGACGATCAAAACATCGTCAAACCCGCATGGATACTAGATATCTGTATTAGGGGGTGACGGACCTTAACCCCAGCACTGGCTCCACAGTTAGGGCTGCTCGGTTCCCCGCCTGACCCGGTTGGCCGCTTCACCATGTGGGAAGGCCCGTCACATGCAATTGTAGCGACACATCGGCTCTTTTTGAGGATTCGACATGCGCTCGCTTTAGAATCTCGCGCTTATGTCCTACCTTGTGCTCGCCCGTAAATACCGTCCCAAAACCTTCACGGAGATGGTGGGGCAAGAGCACGTGGTCCAAGCGCTGTCCAATGCGCTGACCACACAACGCCTGCACCATGCCTATTTATTCACCGGCACCCGCGGCGTTGGCAAAACGACGGTGTCGCGCGTGTTGGCCAAGTCACTCAACTGCCAAGGCGTGGACGGCACGGGGGGCATCACCGCCAACCCCTGCGGCGTGTGCCAAGCGTGTACCGACATCGATGCCGGCCGCTTTGTGGACTACACCGAGCTCGACGCGGCCTCCAACCGTGGCGTGGACGAAGTCCAAAGCCTTTTAGAGCAAGCCGTCTACAAGCCCGTGCAAGGCCGCTTCAAAGTCTTCATGATTGACGAGGTGCACATGCTGACCAACACCGCGTTCAACGCGATGTTGAAGACGCTGGAAGAGCCGCCTGAATATTTGAAATTTGTGCTGGCCACGACCGATCCACAAAAAGTGCCGGTCACGGTGCTATCGCGCTGCTTGCAGTTCAATCTGCGCCCCATGGCCCCTGAAACCGTGCTGGAGCACTTGGGCCATGTGTTGGGTCAAGAACAGATTGCTTCCGAGCCCCAAGCCCTGCGCCTGTTGGCCCGCGCCGCACGCGGCTCCATGCGCGATGCCTTGAGCTTGACCGACCAAGCCATTGCGTTTGGCGGCGGCCAGTTGCAAGAAGCCTCGGTGCGCCAAATGTTGGGCAGCGCCGACCGCTCGCATGTGTTCCGTTTGATCGAGGCGTTGGCGCATGGTGACGGCAAGTCGGTGGTCGAAACGTCTGAAGCCTTGCGTTTGAATGGCCTCAGTGCCGCCGCCACGTTGGAAGATATGTCGATGGTCTTGCAGCGCATGGCTGTGTTGCAAGCGGTGCCGAGCATGGCCGAGGCTGACGCCGATCCCGAAGCCGTGGACATGGCGCGTTTGGCTGACCTGATGCCCGCCGATGAAACCCAGTTGCTGTACAGCCTGTGTTTGCACGGTCGCCAAGAACTGGGCTTGGCCCCCGACGAATACGCCGCGCTCACCATGGTGCTGCTGCGTTTGCTGGCCTTCAAGCCCAAAGGGGCCGCGTCCAGCGCTTTGGTTTTGGCTGAAAAAAAAAGCCTGATTGAAGCGCCTCGGGTGCCCTCAGCTGCGGCACCTGTTGTTGTCCCAGCACCTGTTGCTTCAAGCTTGCCGCCTGCTGCTTCACCCGCAACGCCCGCCTTACCAGCCGTCATTCCAGTTTCAGTCGCTGTACCACCCGCCCCGCGAGGTCAAGTCTTGCCTGTGCGCGAGATGCCAGTTGTCGCAACCAAAGCCCCCGAATTCATCCCCTCTGACGGTGAAGATGACGTGCCTTACGAAGCCGAGTACGACGACTTCGACCACGACTCAGATGCCGCCGTCGTGGCCATGCCCGTGCGCGATCAACCCATGCCCAGCGCGCAGCTCGAAGCCATGGTGCCCGCCACCTGCGTGCCGCAGATCGAGGCCACCCCCGAGGGGGAGTTTTGGCATGGTTTGGTGATGCAGATGTCCGCCGCTGAAACCATCAACGCTTTGGTGCGCGAGTTGGGCTTACAGTCGCAACTCATGGCGCGCGATACCGACACGTGGATGCTGCGCGTCGAGCGCGAGTCGCTCAACAGCCCCCTGAGTCGTGAGCGTTTGCAAGCCGCGTTGGCCGCAGCTGGACATCCCGTGCGTTTGACGGTCGAAGTCGGCCGCGTGCAAGACAGCCCGGCCAAACGCAACGCCGTGGCTGCGGCCCAGCGTCAGGCGGGGGCAGAAGCCATCATCCTCAATGACCCCTATGTGCAGACCTTGATGCGCGACTTTGGGGCACGCATCGTGCCCGGCAGCATCAAGCCTGTTTAACTTTCGACATTCATTTTTAATTTCTCAACAAAGGACGACCCATGTTCAACAAAGGACAACTCTCTGGCCTGATGAAGCAAGCCCAAGCCATGCAAGACAACCTGAAAAAGGCGCAAGACGAGCTGGCTCACATTGATGTCACGGGCGAGTCGGGTTCGGGCTTGGTGCAAGTTTTGATGACCTGTAAGCACAACGTCAAACGCATCACCATCGACCCCAGCTTGCTGGCCGATGACAAAGACATGCTCGAAGACTTGGTCGCTGCCGCCTTCAACGACGCCGTGCGCAAAGCCGCTGAAACCAGCGAAGCCAAGATGAGCAAACTCACTGCCGGTTTGCCACCCGGCATGAAGTTGCCCTTTTAATGGCCGCTGTTTCTGCGCTCGATGGCCTGATTCACGCCCTGCGCCGGCTGCCCGGTGTGGGCGTCAAGACCGCGTCGCGCATGGCGTATCACATGCTGCAGCACGACCGCGAGGGCGCCCAGCTGCTCTCGCAAGCGCTGCATGAGGCCGTGGGCCAAGTGCGCCACTGCGAGCTGTGCCACACCTTCACCATCCCAAGCATTTGTGACACCTGCTTGGACGACAGCCGCGACAACGCGCGCTTGTGTGTGGTCGAAACCCCCGCCGATCAATCGGCCATTGAGCGCACTGCAGCGTTCAAAGGCTTGTATTTCGTCTTGATGGGCCGCATCAGCCCGCTGGATGGTTTTGGCCCCAAAGACATTGGCTTGGAAAAGCTCATTGACCGAGCCAGCGATGGCGTGGTCCAAGAAGTGATTTTGGCCACCAACTTCACCGCCGAAGGCGAAGCCACCGCCCATGTGTTGACCGAAGCTTTGAAAAAGCGCGGCGTACAAGTGACGCGCTTGGCACGCGGCGTACCCGTGGGCAGTGAGTTGGAATACGTCGACTTGGGCACCATTGCGCATGCGATGGTGGACCGTCGCAACGCTTAAATGCCCAGAATCAGGGCATGCCCTATTGACGAATTTGTGATTTTTTTGTAAGCCCTTGTCAGCTTTGGCAATTTAGAATGAAGTTGGCCTTGTTGAAGGCCTCATTCCAGCAAGGAAACAAAGAAATGAATGTCAAATCGCGGTTGATTTTGGGTGGGGTCGTCTCTTTTGTGGGGCTGATCTTGGTGTCCATCGTGGCGCTGTCCATCGAAAAATCCACCATGTTGGAAGACCGCAAGATCAAGACGCGTCATTTGGTGGAGTCGGTGCACGGCGTGGTCACGCATTACCAAGCCTTGCAAAAGGCCGGCACGTTGACGGAAGAAGAGGCCAAGGCTGCGGCCATGCAAACCGTGAAGGCCTTGCGTTACGAGACCAAAGAGTATTTTTGGTTGAACGACCAAACCCAGCCGGTGCCCGTCATGCTCATGCACCCCACCGTGCCCGCGCTGGATGGCAAGGTGCTGGATGCGCCCAATTTCAACTCGGCCACCAGCCAGCAGTTTGGTTTGGACACAGCACCCCAAAAAACCGACGGCAAAAAGAACATCTTTGTGGCGTTTACCGAAGTGGCGACCAAGTCAGGTTCGGGCTACGTCACCTACAACTGGCCCAAGCCCAAAGCCGGTGGCGGCACCACCACCGAGGTGTACGAAAAATTGTCTTTCGTACAAAAAATTGATGGCTGGAATTGGGTTGTGGGCAGCGGCATTTACATCGACGACGTCGAAGTGATCTTCTGGCAACACGCCACACAGTTTTCGATGTTGGTGTTGTTGGTCATGCTCATCATTGCTGCGGTCATTCGTTGGCAAGTCAAGGGCATCACCACGCCGCTAGAAGCCTTGCGCAACATGGTGACCTCGGTGGAGACATCGTCTGACTTTTCTCGCCGCATCACGGATATTTCTGACGATGAAGTGGGCCAAACTGCCCGTGCGTTCAACCAACTCATGGCCGCACAGCAACTGGCTATTTCTGAAGTGAACAACGCCGTGGAGGCGCTGGCAGCCGGCAACTTTGATGTGACCATCACCGCCGACCTCAAGGGCGATTTGCGCACCATGAAAGACGCGGTCAACGCCAGCGCAGCCAGCGTCAAAACCACCATGGACGCTTTGGCCGAAGTGATGAACGCGTTGTACAACGGCGACTTCAACCAACGCATGTCGGCTCAAGTCAAAGGCGAGTTGCGCGGCTTGGTGGACCAAGCCATGCAAGCCATGCAAACCTTGCTCGGCGACGTGGCGCATGTGATGAACGATGTCGCCTCCGGCGACTTGACCGGTCGTATCACCGCCAATGGCCGTGGTGACTTGGCCAGCCTCAAGGGCAACATCAACCAATCGTTGGACGCCCTGAGTGCGGCCATGCGCGCCATCAACAGCAACACCCGCCAAGTGGCGGCGGCGGCCAACCAAACCAGCCAAGCCATCAGCCAGATCAGCGATGGCGCACAAAACCAAATGCACGGCATTGCCCAACTGGCGAATGCGGTGAAAGAAACGGCAGCCTCCGTGACCGACGTGTCGCGCAACACCGAAACCGCCAGCAGCCGCTCGCGTGAGTCGGTGGACATCGTGCGCAGTGGCAAGGCCAAGATGGCCACGATGGTCGAAGTGGTCAACGGCATTGCCGCCAACTCCGAGAAGATCAACAAGATCACCGAGGTGATTGAGAGCATCGCCAACAAAACCAATTTGCTGTCCTTGAACGCGGCCATCGAAGCAGCGCGTGCCGGCGAGCACGGCAAGGGCTTCTCGGTGGTGGCAGAAGAGGTGGGCAAGTTGGCTGCCAGCAGCGCCGAGAGCACACAAGAGATCACCGTGTTGGTTCAGCAAGCCGTGGCCGAAGCGCGTCGCGCTGTGGCCACCGTGCAAGAGGTGAGTGCCGACATGGAGCGCATCGAAGCGGGTGCCACCGAAGCCGACGGCATGATGCAGCGCATTTCCGCAGCGTTGGAAGAGCAAAGCAATGCCGTGCAAGAAATTAATTCGAATGTGGCGACCTTGGACCGCATTGCGCAGTCGAATGCTTCGGCCAGTGAAGAGATCACAGCGACCGTGATTGAACTCTCCAAGATCGCAGACGGCACCCGTCGCGAAGTGGAGCAGTTCAAGATCTGATTTAGAACGTGTTTTGCAGGTGCATGATGCGATCTGCGGTGTAACGCACGATGCCGCGAATGCCGGGGTTGGCATGTTCCAACCCACGCAAGGCCTTGTCGATGGGGATGTTCATCAAAGTCACGGTGTCCAAACTGGTGAGGCCCCATGGCAAGGTCTTGTCCAGCAGCGCTTCGGCCAAGCCCAGCACACTGCCTGGCCCCAGTTTGTACTTTTTGGGGCCAATGGCGGCCTCGACGTGGCCTTGCACAATGATGTAGCCCAACCCTAACTCGCTGTCGTCAGGCGAGCCCAAGACCGTGCCAGCCTCGTGCACCGTGGTGTGCAGCTTGTTCGAGGCGAGTAGCTTCAAGAACATCAACTCGTCGCTGCTCATGCCCTTGTTGTCGCCGGTGGCGTACACCTCGTCCAGAATTTTTTGCACTTGGGTGGACGACAGGTTGTTGTCGTTGGTCACCTCATAGTCCAGATCGTCGCTGTCCACGGACTTGCTGATCTTGTTGGCCATGTTCAGTTGCAACAGCATGGCCTCGACCACGGGCGTCAAAATGCCGGGGTCGGATTTGAGGATGGCGCGCAGCGGTTCGGTACTGATTTCTAGACACACCACACGCGTGTGGGCACGGGCTGAGGCGCCCCGCACGCCGCCTTCCAAAATGGCTTGCTCGCCAAAGGACACACCCTTGTTGAGCACCGCAATGCTGTTGCCGGTTTTGGCATCAAAGATCTCGACCGAGCCTTCCAAGATGATGGCCAGATGGTCAGCCTTGTCACCTTGGTTGAACAGGACTTTGCCTTCTTCGTAAACGATGGACTCGCCCGCGCCTTCGCTGCTCACCTTGCGGCGCGGAGCGCGTGGCGCCGGTGCAGCCGGTGCGGATGCGGCAGGACTTGGTGCCGCTTTGCGCACTGGCGCTGACGGGGCAGGTGCTGCCACAGCGCGCACAGGGGTTGCTGCGCGCGATGGCAGAGATTTGACGTTGAGCGTTTGGACCCGTTCCAAGTCGGCCAAGGTGGCGCGACCGTTGGCCACCTCAATGGCCACCCGCAGTTCGTACTCCATGCGGCGAGCAAACTCCGACAGCACAAAGCCGACAGGCGGACGGCCAGGCGTGTGCATGAACCGTTCGACGGCGTCGGTTTTAGGGGTGCGAGAGGCCGATGGGGCTTCTTGGTTGGGTTGTGCGGACATTGCGGCTTTGATAGGTGAGGCGATTGTTCAGCGCGTCACAGAGTTTGGAGTCTCAGCCGTTTAGGCTTGCTCAAGCTCAGCAATTTGCTGGTCAATGGTGGCTTGTATACCCAGTAATCGGCTCGACGGGCTAGAAAATAAGGCCATGTGCTTTAAAAAAAACAAACGCCCTTTGGCTGTCAACAATGATTGCGACCGATCGGGCGCAACGGACGCCCATTCGTCGGAAAGTTGTTGGGTCAAACCGCCGCCCGTGGCGGGCAGGCTACTGGCCAAAATATCGCATTCTTGAATCAACACGAGCAGGCAACGGGGGTCTGCCACGTCAAAGGGCAAGCCCGCAATGGCCAGGTGTGTTTCGGGCACAAAGACGGGGTCCGTCCGCAAAATCATTGACGAAATCACGGCTTGGTCGGCTTTGTACACCTTGTGTTTCTGCATGTGAGGCGTGAGTGCTTTCACCGACAAGGTTTCAATTTCAGAGCGAAATTGGTTAATTCGGCCGTTGTGCAACAAGTCGTGGCTGACCACGGTCAGCATGCCCAACCATTCGGCGTGGCTGGGCGGCGCATGGGCATCACGGCCCGCAATTTGGCGTTCATTGGCCAGTAACACGGTCAACGACACCACCGCATCTGCAAAGTGCAAGCGGTTGTGATACTGAGGTTCTTGATGCTGCGCAGCGCGTGTTTGCCCATCGGCTTCAATGGCCCCGATGACGGAGAAGATGCAGTCGTGCAAGGCCTGGTCGCGTGGCGCCAGTTTGGCCGTGTCGTGCCAGCCCAGTTGCGCCAAAGCGTTGCGCACCACCAAAGCCATTCCTGGCCAGGACTGGGGCCATTGGGCACGCAAGTTGTTCAGCGTGGCTTCTAAATACAAAAGATTCATGACCACCCTATAGAACAAATTTCTCAACTTCACGGCGTGTGGAATCTGCAATCTTGGACAGTTCCATCACGGTTTCCGTGATTTCTTCGGAGGCAGCAGCGTTGCTGCGTGCAATGGTATCCACACTGGAGAGGTTGGCATTGATTTGCTCCACGGCCGAACTCTGTTCTTCCAGGGCGCCCGCAATGCGCTGCAGCATATCGTCGGTTTCTTGCGAGCCGCTTTCGATGCGTGCCATGTCGGCACTGACCTCTTGCACCGCCAACACAGCGCGGCGCGTTTCCGCCACGGCTTGTTGCACCAGTTGTGCAATTTCTTGGGAGCTTTCGGCACTGTTGACGGCCAATTTACCGACCTCATCGGCGACCACCGCAAAGCCCTTGCCGTGTTCTCCGGCCCGGGCCGCTTCGATCGCCGCATTCAGCGAGAGCAGGTTGGTCTTGTTGGCAATCTTTTCAATCACGGCCGTGATCTTGTTGATCTTTTCAGAGTTAGCCGCAATGCTGTTGACCACCTCCACCATGTGCGCCATTTTTTGAATGCCGTCACGCACGATGCGCACGGATTCTCTGGACTTTTGGCTGGCCACTTCGGTGTTGCGCGAGACATCAGCCACAGAGGTGACCGTTTGACGCACGGCCGTGGCCACTTGACCAATGGCATGGGTTTGGTTCAAGGCGCCGTCAGAGATTTGCCCAATGGCTTGGCTCGACTGCGACGCTGCAGCCGCCACTTGGCGTGTGTTTTGGTTGATCGCACGCATAGATCCGCTGACGGCATCGAGCGAGAGATTGATGTTGTTTTTCAAAGTCAGCAAATCGCCACGACCTTGTGCGCTGATGCGCATGCTCAAGTCGCCTTGCGAGACGCTCTTCATGACGTTGCCCACATCGCTCAACATGCTGTTGAGCGATTGCATGGCATCGCTCGCTTGCGTCATGGCGCGCTTGTATTCGCCCGCCACATCCAAGCGAATGTGCTTTGTGAAATCGCCATTTTGCAGGGCTTGCATCAAGTCGTTGAGGCCGTTCATGGTGGCCTTCACGCTCTCAGCAGAGTCGTTCACGGCGGACTTCATCACGGCCATGTCGCCTTTTAAGGGGGCTTCAACGCGGCGGCTGAAGTCTCCTGCAGACACTGCCCCCACCACGGAGTTGACCTCTTGCACCGCGCTTTGCAGCGACTGCAGCAAGGCATTCAACGACACGGCGGTTTGACCCACCTCATCGCCACTTTCCACTTTCACACGCAGCGAAAAATCGGCACGGTCTTCAATGGCAGAAATTTGTGCTTGCATGGCGCGCAAGGGACGTGCGATTTTTTGACCCGAAAAATAAGCCAGCAGCAGTCCTGCCACCATGGCGAACAACAGAGCCGCGATTTGAACCACTTGTTGCAAGTCAATCCGCTCGTTCAAGTGCTTTTGGGCATTCGCCGCACCGATGCGGCTGACTGCGCCCATCGCACGCAAAGCCTCAATCAGTTGGTCATAAGCTTTGTCGGCGTCTTGCATCATCATCGCGCCTAAGTTGGTGTCGGAGGTGGATGCGTCGTAGGCCTCGCGAACCGCGTTTTCGTAGGTTTGAATAGGTTTGATGAGGCTGCGTAGTTGCTCGTTCGGGTTCGCTTGCAAGTCACGCCCCACGTCACTGAGTGCGGTGAGTTGCTCCGTCATCATCGATTCAGCTGATTGGGCGGCCTTGTCGCTTTTGAGGTTAAGCAAAGCCAAACTTCTGTAAGCCGCAGCATGGGTGGCGTTGACGGTCGCTTCCGCTTCTTGCGCCATACGCTCGGTGGCGACCGAGTCGGCCAGCATGTCATTCACGCTGCCTTGAAACGCGTGCATGTTGGCGAAACTGAAGATGCCAAAGCCCAACAACAAAACCGCTACCAAAAGCGGGGCCATCATGAGCTTTTTAGCAATGCTCATTTTTTCGGGGAATACGGACATGTTGTTGTGGTGACTCAAGCAAAGTTCAGGGCTCCGTAGGCACCCGCAGGTGCCATGGAGGAGGGACGTTTACAGTTTGTAGACGCCGCCGCAAACAATCACGTTGCCTACTTTTTCACAATACGCTTGCTTGGCTTGCACGGTTTTGGTCAAAGGATCGGTGAATTTGTAGTCTTGCCAGAATTTGCCTTTGGAGTTGGCCAATTCAACGCGTTCTTTGACAAACTCTTTGCCATCTGGGTCTTTCAGATTCAGCAGGTCTTTGCCAACTTGTTTGGGGTTTTGGCCGTGAGCCAAGCATTTGCCAGCCACGTCATACACCACCAAATACAAATCGCGGTCCACATAGGTTTTGCTGGGTGCGGTGATGTCGACATACACGGCTTCGCCTTTGGCTTTGACGGCGGCCACACCTTTGGCCACCATGGCCTCGGCTTCGGCCTTGGTGGCGCGTTCACCTGCAGCCATGCTCAAGCTCGGGATGAAGGCCAGGGCGGAGAGCGCCAATGCTGCAATTAAGCTTACTTTTTTGATCATTTTGTCGTCCTTGTTGAAAAAATAGAATTAGTTAAATTTTCACCAACTTTAACTTAGGTGGAGAATTTTTCAACTTCGCGTCGTGTGGCGTCTGCAATTTTGGACAGTTCCACCACACTGGCCGTCATTTCTTCAGAGGCAGATGCGTTGCTGCTGGCAATGCGGTCCAAGTTGAACACGTTGGCATTGATCTCTTCGGTGGCGCTGCTTTGCTGTTCGAGCGCGGCCGAGATGCGTTGCAGCATTTCATCGGTTTCGCGCGATGCGAGTTCAATGCGCACCATGTCTTGGCTGACTTCTTTCACGGTGGCAACTGCTTTGGCCGTTTCGGTGACTGCTTGTTGCACCAGTTGCGCAATCTCTTGTGAGCTTTCAGCGCTGTTGGCTGCCAATTTGCCCACTTCTTCAGCCACCACCGAAAAGCCCTTGCCGTGTTCGCCAGCGCGGGCGGCTTCAATGGCTGCGTTGAGGGACAACAAATTGGTCTTGTTGGCAATCTTTTCAATCACTTCTGTGATCTTGTTGATCTTGTCAGAGTTGGCCGCGATGCTGCTGACCACATTCACCATGTCGTCCATTTTTCGCATGCCTTCGCGCATGATCGCCATGGACTCTTGTGATTTCTGGCTGGCAATGCTGGTGTTGCGTGAGACATCGGCGACGGATGTGGCGGTTTGCTTGACGGCGGTACTGACCTGCGAGATGGCATGGGTTTGGTTCTGCGCACCGTCCGAAATTTGGCCAATGGCCATGCTGGTTTCGTTGGCCGCTGTAGCCACTTGGCGGGTATTCACGTGGATGGCGCGCAAGGCCGAGCTCATGGCGTCCAACGATGTGTTGATGTTGTCTTTGAGGGTGATCAAATCGCCGCGACCTTCGGCGGTGACGCGTTGCGTCAAATCGCCCTGAGCCACGCGGCTCATCACTTGGCCCACGCCGCCGATCATTGCTTCGAGCGCCACCATGGCCGAAGTGGCCTGGTCCACCGCTTTTTTGAACTCGCCGTGCACTTGTGCCGTGGATCGGACTGAAAAGTCACCTTGCGACAAGGCTTGGAGAGTCTTGCTCAGGTCTTGGATCGTGGCTTGGATGCTCTCCACTGACGCATTGATGGCTTCTTTCATGGTTTTCAAATCACCATTCAAGTTGGCATTCACCCGTTGGCTGAAGTCGCCTTCGGCCATGGCCGTGACCGTGCGGTTGACTTCACCAATGGCGGTTTGCTGGGCTTCCAGCAAGGCATTGAAGGCTTGTGCGGTTTGACCGACTTCGTCGTTGCTGGAGACGGCCACGCGCTGAGAGAAGTCCGAGCTTTTGGCCACTTCACGCACCATCTGGCGCACTTTTTCAAGCGGACCGCTAACAGAGCGAACAATCCAAGTTGCCAACACAGCGCCCATACCCAGACCCACCAAGATCAGGGCGATATTGACAATGCGGTTGAAGTCATAGCTGGTTTGAGACGCGTCATACTCAACTTTGGCCACCTTCAGTTGGACCTCGATCAGGTCAGAGAATTTGCCACTGATGGGGTCGATGGCAGGGTACAAAGGGCCTGCCGTGAAATCTGCAATCGCCTGTTTGTCTTGGCGTTTCATGATGGCGCGCAAGTTGTCCAACTCGACTTGTGTACTTTTAAACATCGGTTCGATCTCGGCGACCAAGGCTTCTTCTTCTGGGACCAAGACTGTGCCCTTGTACTTCTTCCACTTTTCTGCAATTTGAAGTTCAGCATCGTCCAAATTTTTGAGGCCTTCTTCCCAAGAAATGTTGCCGTTGCGAACTTTGTGCGAGGCGTCCACGATGTTCACCGCATACATGTCGGCAATCACTTTGAGATCGCGCAAAGGCACCACACGGTCGGCGTACACCGTTTGTAGACCCGCGACACACTCAGACATACCTCGCAGCCCGTTAACGCCAATCGTGACCGACAGCAGCCCCAATAGGCTAACCAGCAACATCAATCGTGTTCCGACATTCAAATTTTTCAACACGGTTCTTCCTTTTTTTGTCTATGTAGGTATCGGTTCAAGTGGCTGAATCTTAAAGGCTCAGTGCAAGGCAAAGGGTTGGCGCTCGATCAACTCGAAAGCTTGCAGAGGATTGACGGCACGCGAATAGCAAAAGCCTTGAATGGACAGGTGGCCTAGGCTTTGGGCGATCAACAGCTGTTGGGGCGACTCCACACCTTCAATCACCACTTCGAGGTCTAAACTTTTGGCCAAATTCACGATGCCGCGCAGCAGTTCCAGCTCGCGCCCGGAGCTCGAGACATCACAGATGAACGAGCGATCGACTTTAATTTCGCGCAGCGGAATGCTGCTCAAGCGAGAGAGTGATGAGGTGCCTACGCCAAAGTCGTCCACGCTCAGACGAAAGCCCGCGTCTTGCAATTCAGCAAAGATGTCTTCGCCGGTTTGCCCCAAGTTGGCCAGCACGTTTTCTGTGATTTCCAAATAAATTTGATCGGTCGCCACACCGGCTTGGTGCGCCAAGCGACTCAGGCTCGTTCGAAAGTGTTGGGACATCAGTTCGCCGTTGGACACGTTGAACGACACAGGCAAGTGCACACCTTTGGTTTGCCACTGTGCCATGGTCGCAACCACTTGTTCAAAGATTTGCAAGCCCACGTCCAACATCAAACTGGAGCTTTCTAGCACGGGGAAAAACTCGCCGAGTGGAATCAGTCCCAGCTCAGGGTGTTGCCAGCGCAACAAGGCTTCAAAGCCCAAAATTTGTCCCGTGTCAGAACACACTTTGGGCTGAAAGAAGGGTTGGAACTGTTTGCGCTCCATACCCAAAATCACGTTGTGCTCTGTGGCGCGCGGACGCACGCTTTGTCCTTGCTGGGCCGCGTAAATCAGGCAGTCGTTGCCGCCGCGCAGTTTGATGGCACGCATGGACATTTCGGAGTCGGTCAGCAAGGCTTCAAACTCCGAGTTCAGCAATTCGCCCGCGGCCACACCACCGCTGAGTGAAAACACAAAGCGCTGGTTGTGGGTTTCAAGCGGGACGGCCAAAGCGCTTTGCAGACGCTTGCACCAATCCGCCAAGCCCACGAAAGAGCGTTCAGAAATCAGAACCAATGCGAACTCATCGCCTGACATGCGGCACATGCCCACGTCCCAGCCGTTGGCATTGCTCTCGTGGCGCAAAAACACTTCAATGCGCTGCCCAATCGCGTTGATGGCATGGTCGCCCGCGTCATAGCCTAACAACTCGTTGACCCGTTTGAAGCGGTCAATGTTGATGCAGGCCACCGCCACAAAGGCCTCAGGTGCGCTGAGTGTCGCCAAGGCCTTGACGTCGTTGAAGCGCGCTTTGAGGTAATGGCGCGAGTGAAAGACGGTGGCTGTATCGATGGCTCTCACTGCGGTGCCATGCAAGGCGTCGCGTAACTGCTCTTGCAAAGCCGCTTCACGGCTGCGCTCACGCAACAACGCCGCAAAGCGCAGTTCATTCCCGCTGTGAGGGGGCAGCAAACGCAAGGTCAATTGCACAGGGATGGCCTGCGCACTGGAGGTGTGGATGAAGGTCTCCAAACTCAGGGTTTGGTGGTTGGCCGCGTGTTGGTGAATCTGGTCGATGAAGTAGGCCAAGTCATCACGCAAATCGGTGATGAGGTGCGACATGCGAGCGCCCTTGAGCGCATGGTGCTCAAAGCGAAACATGTGCTCGGCGGCCAAGTTGGCATCGATCACACAACCCTGTGCATCAAACGTCAGGATCGCCTCTTGCGAGGCGTCCAGCATGGCGCGTAAGTGTTGTTCTCGTTCGCTGGGTTGCTGCATGGCGTGTGATGTGTCTTTAGCTTGTAAAAGGCAGGGTGACGATGAAGCTGGTGCCCACGCCCATTTGAGATTCACATTCAATGCTACCGCCCATGCGGGTCACGATGCTGCGCACCATCGCCAAGCCCAAGCCGGTGCCTTTGCCCACTTCTTTGGTGGTGAAGAAGGGCTCAAAGATGCGGGGCAAGGTTTCGGGCGGGATGCCGCTGCCGTTGTCAATCACGGCGACCGACACCGTGTTTTCGCTGCGTCGAGAGGCTTTAATGACGATGCGACCATCACGTCGCTCACCGATCGCATGGCTGGCGTTGACGCACAAATTGACCAGCACCTGCTGCAAGCTGCCGCTTTGGCCTTTGAGCTGCACCTGGGCCGCGTCAGGTGTGACAGGCTCAATGGCAATCTCGATGCCCTTCAAGCTGGCTTGCAAGAGCGACTTGGTTTCGTCAATCACAGGGGACAACTCAAACAAGGTGAGGTTCTCTTCTTCTTCCTCAGGCGGGCGTTCACGTCCCAAGCCGTTCAGCTTGATCACGATGTCGCGGGCACGGGTGGTGGCTTGCAAGATGGCGCTCAAGTTTTTGGCAGCTTTGGACTCTTCGCCAATTTTCATTTCCACCAGTTCCGCGTGGTTTTGAATCACACCCAACAGGTTGTTGAAGTCGTGCGCCACCCCAGCGGCGAGTTGGCCCAACGCGTCCAAGCGCTGTGACTGTTCCATTTTTTGCACCATCCGCAAGTTCTCAGCTTCTTTCTCTTTGAACTCGCGCATGTCCTTCATCGTGATGACGGCGCCGGTGATCATGCCCTGAGCGTCGCGCAAGGGGGCAGCGGTCAACACCACGGGGATTTTTTCGCCCTCGTGTTGTGTCACCACCCATTCCACGTTTTGGACAGCGTGCATGGTTTGCGCTTTGGCTTCTTCCACGCTGTTGCCCAAACAGGCAATGACCCAGAACTCGGTGCCAATGTTGACCGTGAAAAATTGCGCCGTCTCTGCAACCACGTTTTGATCGGATTTGAGCCAGTTCAGCACCTTCGCTTCAGTGGCGGCTGTGGTCAAGCTGTGCAGGCTGACAGGTTGGGGCAGTTCGTCCAAACTGTCTTTGGTCAAAATGGACAACAAGTGGTGTCCGTGCAGACTGTGGTGGGCATAGCCCAACAAGGTTTGGCTGGCCAAGTTGGTGAACTTCACGCGCTCGGTGGCATCAAAGCCCAGCACGGGGAAGGGCATGTCGGTGAGGCGCTGCCAAAAACGCTCGGGGTCCATGTCGTAGAGCCGTTGCATCACATCGCCGTGGTACTCGGGCACCCAATGTTCCACCAACTGGTTGCTGTCTTCAGCGGGCAGCAGCGCTCCCAAGGTGTGACCGAGCACATGCACTTTGGCATAGCCAAAAATTTCCAGTGCCTTGGGGTTGGCGCTCAGCAAAGCACCGCTGCGGTCCACACGCAAGACGCCGTCTTGCATGGCATCCATGGTTTTCTCGAGCAAGTTGTTTTGGAGTTTGATTTGCTCGTTTTTGTGGGTCAGCGAAGACACATCGTGCACGTTGATGACGGTCTGTTCTGGAATGCCACGCACGCTGAACATGATGGATGACGAAATACGCACAGGCGTGCTCGGGCCCTTTTTGTTCTTCAATAGGGTCACCACCGACTCGTCATCGTCGTTGACCAAGCGGTTCAGGGTCGTGGTGATCGTGACGGACCACGGCAGGTCGCGCTCGTTGCGAATAAACGCCAACACCGTGCGCTGGCCATTCACCGTGTGATTGACCAAGCCCAGCTCAATGGTGAGCTGCTCGCCGTCTTTGGTCACCATGTTGAGTTGACCGCTATAACCGGTTTTTTGGTCGTTTTTGTCCTCCAGAAAACCTTTCATTAATTTGTTGTAAACCTCGCGCAAAGGCACGGGGCTGAGCACCGACAAGGGCTGGCCAATCAGCTCCTTGCCAAAGTAGCCGGTGAGCTGGTTGGCGCGTGAGTTGGCAAATTGGATGCAGCCATTGGCATCAATTTGCACACAACCCAACGGGGTTTGGTTGAGCAAATTCATGTAGCTGCCGGGCTCCATGAATTCGAGACGCGTCAAGCTCTTGCTCAGGCTGTTCAAGAACAAGGCCAGGGTGGTTTCATCGTCATCAAACAAGATGGTGCTGCGCTGGCCGATCACCTCTTTGCGGGTCAGGCCAGACATGCTGAGCAGGGCGGCGTTGCAGTCGCGGATGTCGCCTTGCTCATCCACCACGATCAAGCCGCTTTGCATGGACGAGAACAAGCCGTTCACATATTGAATTTGTTGCTCAATCGAGACCTGGCTTTGTTGAAGCTTTTCTTGGTTTTCTTGCAGTTGGTTGGTCAGACGGTGCGAATCCATCAGCGACGCCAACAAGGTTTCGCGGTTTTGGGCTGACTCAAATGCCACGCCAATGGCGGCCGATCCAGGCAGCATCAATTCAGCCACATGAACCGGCAACTGGTAGCGGGACTTCACCAGAAAGATGCCGCGTACCTTGTTTTCAAACTGAAAAGGAATGACTAAAAAATGGCGTGACTGATCGGTCTGAGAAACGCCCAATGCCTCAAGGCAGTCAACCGGCAATTCACTGTTGCGCAAGACCAACCCGTCTTGGGTCGCTTGTGTCAAAAATTGGCTGGGCAGAGGTAACTCGCTGGGAAAGTCGGTGCTGTCGTGCGATTCGCTGCCCAAGAGCTTGAGTTTTTGGCGTTGAATCATGGAGTCATCCACCACGCCAAACGCATACGCGTACAAAGCACAAGCTTGGACGTCCAAATAACTCGCCATTTTTTGACTGATTTCAAGTGCCAATTGGGTGGGCGAGCGCTCATTGCGAACGGTTTCGTTGATCAAGGCCAGGCCGTTGTCAATCCACAACCGGTGTTGGTTCTTCGCTTGGTTCGAGCGCAAGCTGTCCACCATGACCCGAATATTGGCCAAGGCGCTGGACTTGTCGCCCGCAGCCACCACAATTTTTTGGTCCAAGTTGCCCAGCACGATTTCGTGGGTGACGTTGACCAAACGGCGAGGTTCACCTCCCACCATGTTGCGCACAACACTGACCAGCCAGCCTAACGAGCCCAAAATCAAGGCCAGCGTCAAGGTCATCAAGGCATAAAACTGCAGGGTCATGCGCTGGTGTGAAGACTGAACACGGTCAAAGTCTTGCTTGGCTTGCACCAACTGTTGGTTGGTTAAGGTGTCGAGCGCGCCCATCAACGCGGTGCCATAGCGGTTGTGCGAATTGGTCAGCTCATTTTGCAAAGCTGAGTTGATCTGGCCTTTTTCACGTCCCACCTCAAGAAGGCGTGTCATTTCAAAATGCCACCGTCCAAACGCAGATTCATAGCCGGTCCGTGCGGGTTGCAACTCAGGCTCAATGCCCCCCTTGTTGAAGGTCTCCAGCAGCACACGGCTGGCTTGTTGCATGCCATCGGCTTTGCGGATCAGGCGAGTCACGGTGTCTAGCGGGCCGATGCCCGACGATGTGAGTGCTGCGGCGAAGTCTGTGAGGGCATGCTCCATCTCTTGCAACTGCTTCATGGAGACAACGCGGTTCTCATACATGCGAGACAGCGATGACTCCAAAACCTGCATTTGCGAGCCGGTGACCAGTGCCAAACCGGCCATGACCACAATCAAAAGCGCACCCATCCAGCGGACAGCGCCGCGCATCGAAAATGAGAGGGATTGGATCAAGGCGTTCATACGGGAAATAAAGAAACAACTTAACTTTTCAGGGGTTAAGTCGAATGCAAAAAGAGCGTTCAAGTTTCTCACGCATTTGCGAAAGACTTGTGATCTAATCATCAAATTCGCGAATAAATCGCTAATTTTAAGTAAATGTACAAGAAACGTAAAGGTTGGTAATGGCGACGATTTTGTTGGTTGATGATGAAGATTTGTTGCGCGAAGGTGTGCGCGAAATTTTGGAAATGTCTGACTTCACGGTCATCGAAGCCTCCGACGGTCAGGAAGCCCTTCGCCAGTTTGCTTTGGCTGAAAAAGTTGACTTGGTGATCACTGACGTGGTGATGCCCAACATGGACGGCGTGGACTTTGTGACCAAGTTGCGCGAAATGTTCCCCATCGTTCCCATTTTGACCATCTCAGGCGGCAGCCGCGTGGTCAGCGCCCGATTTGGTTTGGATTCGGCCTTGTTGTCGGGTGCCAACGCCAGCTTGACCAAGCCATTCACCGCGAAGCAGTTGATCGAAAAAGTCAAAACCTTGCTAAACGCTTGACGTCTCGCGAGATTTACTGCCCATGAGTTCGTTGAATCTCAACCTCGCTTCTGAACAAGCAACACCTGAGTTAGTCATTGAAGCCGCAGCTACAGGCCGCACTGGCTTGGAGAGTGCGCGCGTGCTGCTGGTGGACGACAGTGTGATGTTGCGCATGGGCTTGCGTCGTTCTTTGGAAGCCGTGGGCCTGAAAAATATTCGCGAAGCGAACAACGGCAAAGAAGCCATCGAAATTTTGATGCGCGAGCCTTTTGACTTGATGCTGCTGGACATGGAAATGCCCGTGATGAGCGGTATGGAAGTGTTGGAAGTGATTCGCGAGACCCCTTACCAAGCGTGGCCCCCTGTGATTGTGATTTCGGGCGGCGCTGGCAGTTCGGGCATTGACGACGCCGTGCGTTGTATTGAACTCGGTGCCGAAGATTATTTGCCCAAGCCGTTCAACCCGGTGCTGTTGCGTGCGCGTGTGACCACGTGCATTGATAAAAAGCACCTCAAAGACCAAAACGCTTTGCGCATGCGGCAACTCAAAAAGCAACACGAGCAGCTCAGTCAAGAAAAAGAAAAGACCGAGCAGTTGTTGCTGAACATCTTGCCGCGCACCATTGCCAAACGCTTGAAAGCCGGCGAAGAGCGCATTGCCGATGCCTGTCCATCGGTGAGCGTGCTGTTCGCCGACATGGTGGGTTTTACCAAAATGACCCGCACCATCACGGCCACGGCGTTGGTGGAAATGTTGGGTGATTTGTTTTCTCGGTTTGACTTGATCACCGAGCGACATGGCCTGGAAAAAATCAAAACCATTGGTGACTGCTACATGCTCGCCGGTGGTGTGCCTGAAGCGCGCAACGACCATGCCGAAGCCACCGTGATGGCCGCCATGGACATGTGCGAAGCTTTGAAAGAGCTTTACGAACGCACCAATGGTGCTTTGAATATGCGCATTGGCATCCACAGCGGCGCTGTGGTGGCGGGCGTGATTGGTATTCGCAAGTTCACCTACGACTTATGGGGCGACACCGTCAACGTGGCCAGTCGCATGGAGTCCACGGGCCAGCCCGGAAAAATTCACGTCTCTTCTGCCACTGCCGATTTGTTGGCCGGTAAGTTTGAGCTAGAGGCGCGCGGCATGATCGAAGTCAAGAGCTTGGGTCAAGTTGAAACTTTCTTTGTTGGCTCACCCATCAAAACGGCAGCCTGACCTGATGCGCACCTACCTGACCCCCTCAGCTTGGAGAAAACAGCCATGAGTTTGCGTGACATTGTCCCCACGGACAAAGAAATTGTGATGCGTGAAGATGACTTCATCGTCTCAAAGACTGATTTGAAAGGCCGTATCACTTACGGCAACAAAACGTTCATCGAGTTTTCGGGTTTCGAGGAAAAAGACATCTTGGGCATTCAGCACAACGTGATCCGTCACCCCGACATGCCGCGTGCGGTGTTCAAGATGCTGTGGAGCAGCATTCAAGAAGGTCGCGAAATTTTTGCGTACGTGAAAAACATTTGTAAAGACGGCAGTTTTTATTGGGTGATTGCCAACATCACACCGTCGGTCGACGAGAAGGGCCAAGTGCTGGGGTATTACTCTGTGCGACGTAAACCGCATGCACGCGCCATTCCAGTCATTTCGGCCCTGTATCGCAGGATGCTTGACGAAGAGCGTCGCGTGGGTTCGCGGGATGCCATCGCAGCGTCTACCCGATTGATGGATGATTTTTTGAACGAAAAAGGTATGGGCTATGAGCAGTTTGTCCTCACTCTTCAGTCGGCTTGAGTTGAGCCCCGCCAAGGGCCTATGGCTGCAGGCGCTGCTCAGCGCTGTGTCTGTCGCTTTGTTGTGGCTGCTGACCGGCACGTCGCCTGTGGTTGTTGCCCTGGCCGTGGCGATGCTGCTCGTGCTCGCTTTGTCCCTGCGTGGGCAAAAGAGCGACGCTGATTTGGTACGCCGAATGAATGTTGTTTTGAGCGGGGCTGCCAGCGGCGTGTTGGAGCCGCGCGTGACCAACATCACCAGCACCGGTCCGTTGGCCGAATGTGCTTGGAGCCTGAACGAAGTGCTCGACCAAGTCGAAGCTGTCTTCCGTGAGTCTTTGACCGTGGTGTCTCGCATGAGCGCGGGTAACTTTTCGCGCCAACCTCAAGCGGCTGGTTTGAAGGGCATTTATCCGCAAGTGCTGCACAAAATGGCGGATGCGCAAAATGGCGTGTCTCGCACAGTGCAATCCTTGCGCACGGCCATGACGGCCATGGCTTCAGGTGATTTCACCGTTCGTTTGGACGCCAGCAAAGACCAAGGCGAGTACAAGTTGATTCTTGAAGCTGCCCAATCGGCCATCCGCTCGTTGGAAACAGTGCTGGGTGAGGTGGTCCACGTCATGGATGCCATGGTCCGCGGTGACTTGACCCGTCGTGTGCATGCGCAAGGCGAGGGCAGCTTGGGCAAGCTTAAAGAAGACATCAACCGATCCTTAGAAGCCTTGGCAATTTCAATGCGCAGCATTGGTGACAACGCCCAGCAAGTGGCGGGCGCCGCCAGCGATACCAGCACGGCGATTGGTCAACTGGCCGATGGTGCACAAAGCCAAACCCACTACATCAGCGAAGTGGTGACCTCCATTCGCCAAACGTCGAATGCCGTCAACGACATCTCCAACAGCACCGAGTCGGCCAGCCGCCAAGCGCAGGAATCGGCCACGATCGTGCGCGATGGACGCGTGAAGATGGAGCACATGGTCGAGGTGGTCAATGGCATTGCGCGCAACTCCGAGAAGATCAACAAGATCACGGATGTGATTGAGAAAATCGCCAACAAAACCAACCTGTTGTCCCTCAACGCCGCCATCGAAGCCGCCCGCGCGGGTGAACACGGCAAAGGCTTTGCGGTGGTGGCGGACGAGGTGGGTAAGCTCGCCGCCAGCAGCGCCGACAGCACCAAAGAGATCACGCAGCTGATTCAGCAAGCCGTGTCTGAAGCAAACCGAGCCGTTTTGGTGGTGCGTGAGGTCAGTGGTGACATGGAGCGCATTGTGGCCAGCTCGTCGCAAACAGACGGCATGTTGCAACGTATTTCTGCCGCGGTGGAAGAGCAAACGCGAACCATGCAAGAGATCAACAGCAGCGTGTCTAACCTTGAGCAGATCGCTCATACCAACTCTTCCGCTTCGGAAGAGTTGGCTGCGAGCATGATCGAGTTGTCGAAAGTCGCAGACTCGACGCGTCGCGAAATCGAAAAATTTAAGATCTGACGGAACACGACATGGAACTGGTTCTCTTTGAAGTTGGCAAGGGGCGATTCGCTTTCTCGGCCATTGGTGTGAGCAAGGTTTTGGACATTTTGCCCGTGACCCCGCTGCCCTATGCGCCCGCCGACGTGGAGGGCTTGGTCAACGTCGCGGGTGCCGTTTATCTGAAGGTTGATTTGGCTGCCCGCTTAGGCATGGGCGCGCGATCTGCCGATCCCAATGGCAACCTGTTGGTGGTGACGGCGCAAAAAGACACGGTGGTGGTGCAAGTTGACCGCGTGTTCAACAAAATCACCCTCGAGTCTGATGCCATCAAGCTGTACGACGAGGGCGACGCCAACGCCTTGGTGCGCGGCGAGTTCTTGTTGCCCGATGGCATGGTGCTGTTGCTGAATGAGGCTTCGTTGGGCTTGCAGAATATGGAGCCGGAGGGGGTGCCTGAAGGCGGCGGTGGCTTGGTGGGGCAGCTTGAAGTGACCAATGCGGCGCAGGCCGCTGAGTTGGTCAGCAACGACATGCCCACGGTGACGGTGCAAGACGGTGGCGAGAGCTATGCGTTCCACATGGAAGACGTGTTGGAAATCGTTGAAATTCGCGATCTCACCGTTTTGCCGGGCGCGGGCGCTGAGGTGGAAGGCTTGATGCAGTTGCGCGGTACAGCGTTGCTGGTGCTGTCGCTCTCCAAATTGCTCAAATGTGCGCCCACGGTGGCTCCTAAATTTGTGTTGGTGGTGGCGGTTCACGGCGCCCGTCTGGGCATTTCGGTGGCCGACATGGTGGGCATTGAGCGCTACGAAAAAGACATCTTGCAAGCGATCACGGGTGGTGACTCACAGCTCGAAGGCTACTTGCCTGGCTACGGCGCTTTGGAAGGCCGGATGACGGGTTTGGTGGCGTTGGGCGGCTTGGTGTCTCTCGACGACATGACGCGACTGCGCCGTTATTTGATTCAACACGGGGTAGATATGGCAACCATGTCAGAGAAAGAACTGAAATCGGTGCGTCGCTTGTTGTCGTTCCGTTTGGGCGATGAGCGCTGCGCGTTGCCGCTGGCGTTGGTGGATCGGGTGGAAGAGTACGGCTCTGCCGTCAACTTGCCGCAAGGTGACGACTCGCTCGCGGGCGTGGTGCAGATCAAAGGTGAAGTGGCCCCCGTGCTGGACATGCGTGACATGTTGGGCATCAAAGGCAAAGACACCTCAGCCTACGTGGTGGTGCGTATTCAAGGGGCGGCTTGGGCCTTGGTGGTGGACAAAGTCGATCGCGTGATTGAGATCGCCGAAAAAGACATCACCCCTGTGCGCACCAGCCAAAACGATTATTTGACCGAAGTCGGTCGCTTAGACGGCGAGTTGATCTCCTTGCTGTCCTTGGAGCCCTTGTCCAGGGCTGCTTAACTTCAAAGGAACATCTTTGTCTAAAGACAATGTCAACGATTTAATTGCGCAAATGCGCACGGCAGTTCAAAACGCCAAAGGCACGACGGCGGCGTTGAACGCTGGCTTGACGTCCAAGCCCTCCTCTGCGAGCGTGGCTGCACCCGCACCTGTCTCTAACCAGGTGCGTTCGGACACGGCCATGCAATTGGAAATCGTGAACCAATTGATGTTGGGTGTTGAAACCCGTTTTGGCATCAAACCCGGCACCTTGGTGGAGCGCAAATTGGTGCGCATTTTGAAAGAAATGCCCATCTCTGTGTTGCGCGATTGGGTGAACTCCATGAACACGTGTTCATCGGAGCACCCAGAGTGGCAATCGCTGGTGGAGAACTTGACGGTTCACGAAACCTACTTTTGCCGCGACCCCGATTTGATGGAGATGTTGGCCAAAGACATCTTGCCCAACTTGATCGCCTCGCGAGAAAAAAATCGCCAGCTGCAAGTCTGGTCCGGTGCGAGCTCGACGGGCGAAGAGGTGTACGACTTGGCCTATATGTGCCTGCGCGGATTGCAAAAGGCGGGCAAGGCCCGTCAACAAACCGATGGTCGTGTGGTGCCTGAGTTGGGCTGGTCTTTGTTTGTGATGGGCAGCGATGTGTCCAACCAAGCGCTGCGTACTGCCCGCGAAGGCGTGTATGGCGAACTTGGTATGGGGTCGTTTCGCAATTTGCCTGAGCATTGGCGCGCCATGTTTGACGATGTCTCGATGGCACCGACCAACGCCATGCCCGGTGTGCGTTACCACAAGGTGCGTGATTGGGTGAAAAACTGTGTGCGCTTTGAGCGCTTCAATTTGATGAACAGCCGCCCACCTGTCCAAAACATGGATTTGGTGTTTTGCCGCAATGTGTTGATTTATTTTGAAGACTCGGTGAAGAAGACAGTACAGACCATGTTGGCGCGCTCCATGTCACCCGGCGGCGTGCTGGTGATGGGGGCTTCGGTGCAAATGTTGGTGCCTGAATATTTCGAACAGCGCTTGGGCAACGGTGGCCCTTGGTATGTGCGAAATGGGGTGTCCATATGATCAAACTGCTGATCTCCGACGACTCTGCGTTCATGCGCATCGCCATTCGCAAAATGGTGGAAGGTCATCCCGACATTCAGGTCGTGGGTGAAGCGCGCACGGGACAAATGTGCGTCGAGATGGCTGAAACACTGCGCCCTGATGTGATCACCATGGATGTGGAAATGCCCGTGATGGACGGCTTAGAAGCTACCCGCCAAATCATGGCGCGTTGTGCTTGCCCGATCATCATGCTGAGCAGCTTGACGGAGCGCAACTCAGTCACCACCATCAAAGCCTTGGAGCTGGGTGCGGTCGATTTCATCGCTAAAAAATCATCGTTTGTGCAGCTCGACATTGTCAAAATTGGTGACGAGTTGGTGGACAAGCTGCGTTATTGGGCGAAGAAGCGTTCGCGCTTTTCTGCCGGCGGTATACGCCCTATCTCTGGCGGTGTGGACACTTCAAAGCCGGTCTCTCAGCGAAAAACTGAAAATCAAGGCGTGCCGGGCTTGGTGGTGTTGGGCATTTCGACGGGTGGACCCGCGACCTTGCCTCAAATGCTCAAAGCCATGGGCAAGTTGAAATGTCCGGTGGTGGTGGCCCAGCACATGCCGCCTATGTTCACCAGTGGTTTTGCCCGGCACTTGAGCAGTGAAACTGGCTTGACCGTGGTGGAGAGCACCGACGGCATGGAAGCCAAGCCAGGCATGGTGATCATCATCAAAGGTGGCAGCGATGCCGTCATTCGCGAGCCGTTTCCCGGTCGTCTCATGCTGTACGAGCGCACCAGTGCTGAGGCGACGATTCATCCCAATGCGGATGTGTTGTTTCGCTCGGCAGCGACGGTGTCGTGCCCTGTCGTGGCGGTTGTGATGACCGGCATGGGCAGCGACGGCATGAAGGGCGCGCAAGAGTTGGTGGCCCGCAAAGGCAGTGCCGTTTTGGCACAAACGCCAGACAGTTGTATTGTCGACGGCATGCCGTCTTCTGTGATTGATGCCGGCTTAGCCACCGCCGTACTCGCGCCTGCAGCGCTGGGTGCACGGTTGGCGCGCATGGCGGGTGTGAGCGGCCTCTTGGGCGCCACCGTTCTTTAATTTGTTACGAGGTGAATTGAAATGTCCAAGAAAAATATCCTGATCGTTGATGACTCTTTTGTGATGCGCGCTTTGTTGCGAGGCATCATCAGCGCCGATCCTGATTTGGCCGTGGTGGGCGAGGCGACCAACGGTCTTGAAGCGCTGCAAAACATCAAAGAACTCAACCCCGACTTGGTGTTGTTGGACATTGAAATGCCGCACATGGATGGCATTGAGTGCTTGAAGCGCTTGCGCCTCATCAGCAACGTGCCTGTGATCATTGTTTCTTCTGTGGCCCAAACCGGTTCACCGCAAGCGCTGGAAACACGCAAGCTGGGTGCGGCCGAAGTGATCGCCAAGCCCTCGGGTGCCATGAGCTTGGACCTGAATGCGAAAAAAGGCCACGAGATCGTGACCGCTTCACGCAAAGTGCTTGGTATTTGATCTTCCGCTCGCGAAGACATCCAAGCATCACGTCATTCAGGTAATCAGCGCACAAGGGGCACAAGTCAATGTCAGATGACTTTATCGAAACCATATGGGCTCAATATGCGGTAGAGACCGAAGAGCATATTGAGGGCATTGAATCGCTGTTAGTGCGTGCCGACGGTGGCGAGCTGTCCGGCGAAGAAGTGTCCAGTCTGTTTCGTGCGTTTCACTCCCTCAAGGGTTTGAGTCGCGTGATGGAGTTGGGTGCACTCGAAGCCGTGGCCCACCGTGCCGAAGATTTGTTGGGCCTGGTGCGCGAAGGTGTGACCGGATTGGACAAGCCCACCGTGGATGTGCTGCTGCGTGCTTTGGATGCCATCAAGAGTTTGCGCGACGTGGCCGTAGCTGAACGCTCCGATGGTCAAAAACCTGAGGCCTTGTGCAAAGAATTGGAAGTTGTGTTCCGCAAAGCCTCTGGCGGTGGCGCGGCTGAGCCTGAAGCGCCTGTTGCTGCGGTGACCGCGGCGCCCCCTGCTGCGGCAACAACCCAAGCGGCTGAAAGTCCGCAGGCGACGGCACCTGTTGCGCCCAAAGCACCTGCTAAAAAAGCCCCGCCGCCTGAACCCAAAAAGTTGGTCAAAATTTCGGCATCTGGCACCGATGAAGATGCACCAGACGACCAGTCCATCTTTTTGCGCTTGCTGAAAAACGGGTTACCAATTCTTGAGCAGTTGGCGCTGTCGATCGCAGCCAAACAAGATCCCAAACAAATTTTGTCGGTGGCCAATGACATCCGCCGTCCGTTGGTGTGGATGGTGCGAGCTTCCGATAAGCTGGGTTATCTGGGCATCACCCAACGCATTCAAGATATCTCTGCGGCCTTGCCCAAAGACGAAACCATCAGTCGCGAAAACGGCGAACGTGTGGTGGACACCATCGTGTCCTTTTTGAGCGATTTGCGTAATTTGGGTGAGACCACGGGCACGGACCTCGGTGGCGAGTCTTTGAGCCAAGTGTTGTCACGCACTTTGCATGAGAGCTTGGACCATTTGCTCAACAACATTGGGCAAAACTTAGACCTGCTAGAGGCCGCCGTGGCCTACGCCGATGAAACGGTGGCCGGTCATGTGTCGCAAGAGTTCTCGCGTGTGCACGCTTATTTGACCTCGTTGTTTCCAGACTCGCATTGCGACGTGCCCTTGTTGTTGATGGATGCTTACGCACGCGCTGGCCGATCACACTTGACCTTGAACAGTGACGTCATCGCTTTGACCCGGGACACCGTCACTTTTGTTCGCGACGTGTGTCAGAGCAAAGACAAAAAACCGCTTCTCAACGAGACCTTTGTGGCACGCCAAGAGAGCCTGTCGCAACGCATGAAAGACTATGTCTGGGCACATGACAACGCCAGCGACATGTCGGCCCAAGAAATTCAAGCGTTTCACGCGTCCTTGCGTATTCCTCCCGAGTTGGCGGAGCTGTTGTCCTCTGAGAACACGCGTGAGTTAAAGGACCTGATGGACGACGGGTCCAAGGCCTACTTGATCGTGGCGCATTTGGAGTCGTCGGAGCAAGTTGCCACCTCATTTTTGTCGTGGGTGTCAGAGCGTGGACGCATCATCACCAACCGATCCGTGTTTGTGGAAGAAGAGAGTTGGTATGAGATGTTGTTCATCTCCAAAGGTGAATTCGGCGAGATTGACACGGAGATCAAACAACTTGATGCGGACCAACGTCTGATCAAGTTGCTGGGTCAACTCGGCGTGACCAGTGGTCCCGGCATGATCGAATTGGCGACACTTGAGGAACCTGAGGCAGTTGCTCCTGTTGCAGTTGCGCCAGCTGCTCCAGTTGCACCTTCTGCGCCTGCACCAAACCCCGTTGCTGCTGCGCCGGTTGCCTCTTCAGCGCCACTGGCCACACCGACACCCGCTGCCCCCACTGAAACGGCACCTGTGCCGGCGCCTGCCATGGCGGACACGCCAGCGGTGGCATCTGTGGCCAGCGTTGCTGAAGCACCCGCCGCTGCGGCGCCTGCTGCTGCCAAAGCAGCAGCACCTGCAGCGTCCGCGCGTGCACCTGCACCGGCTGCTGCCGCGGCCAATGTGATTCGTGTTCCCGGCGAGATGTTGGATCAGTTCATGAACCAAATTGGCGAGATGGTGTTGGTGCGTGGCCAGTTGGCGCACGTCATCGCCGACCAGCGTTTGCGCGAGCAGGCGGTGACGCTGCGCCGCTCCAGTGATTCGGGTTTGACCGATCTTGCAGGCGTGGCTCAACTGCAGCGCCTGATCGATTTGATCGACGAACAAAACCGCCGATTGCAAGAGACCGATGCGTTGATCCAAGGCGCTTTGTCGCGCTTGCAAGACAGCGTCATGGGCCTGCGCGTGGTGCCTGTGGAGTTGGTGTTCAAACGCTTTCCGCGCATGGTGCGCGACTTGGCGCAAGCCCAAGGCAAACAGATTCGTTTGGAGTTGACGGGGCAAGAGGTCAAGATTGACAAGGCCATGGTGGAGTCGCTGGCCGATCCGCTGCTGCACATGGTGCGTAACAGTGCTGACCACGGTATTGAAACCATTGCTGAGCGTAAGTTGACGGGTAAGCCTGAAGAGGCGGTCATTCGCATTCAGGCTGAGCAGCAGGGCAGCCGCATTTTGATTCGCGTCAGCGACGACGGCAAAGGCATTGACCCCGAGCGCGTGCGACGCAAAGCGGTGGAGCGTGGCTTGGTCAAAGAAGAAGACAGCCTCTTGATGAGCCGCGACGATATTTTGAAATTCATCTTCCGCGCGGGCTTCAGTACGGCCGATGTGGTGACCGAAACCTCAGGACGAGGTGTCGGCATGGATGTGGTGCGCACCAACGTGATGCGTTTGGGCGGCAATATTCACCTCGATTCCGAGTTGGGTCGCGGCACCATTTTCACCATGCAAATGCCTTTGTCGGCGGCGGTGCAAGAGGTGTTGTTGGTCAACACCGCAGGCCAGACCTTGGCAGTGCCGGGTCGCTATGTGGCTGAGTTGGTTGAAATCAGTGAGGCGGATGTGCAGTCGGTCAAAGGTCGCACGGCCATCATGTTGCGCGGTAACTTCTTGCCTATCGTGCGTCTCGAAGAGCTGTTGGGTTTCAAGCAAACCAGCGAAGGGCAACATCGCTTTGTGGTGGTGCTCTCCGATGGACAACGCACATTGGGTGTGTCTGTGGACGAATTTGTCGGCCGCCAAGAGTTGTTCACCAAAGACATTCATCCACGCTTGGCGGCTTTGCCAGGGGTGGGCGGTGCGTCGATCTTGGGCGACGGTCGCGTGGTGCTGATCCTCGATGGTGCCGCTATTTACCGCCTGGCTGAGAACATTGGTAACCATGCCCAGTTGCCTAAGTTGCCTCAAATCTCACAAATGCAGCAAGCTGAGCAAGCGCAGCCATTGGCTGTTGCTGCCTGATCTGTATGGCCATTTACCTCCAAGTTCGCGCAGGCCCTTTGCAACTCTTGGTGGACGCCTTGGGCGTGCACGAGGTGTTGAGTCTGGACGACTTGGCGGTGGGCGGGCAGGGCGGTCATGTGGAGTGGCGCGGCCAAGTGCTGAACTCGGTGGCGGTCCATACATTTTTTGGGCAAACACAAGGTGAACGTTTGATGGGCGTGGTCTACAGCGCCACTGAGGGCGATGCGCCCTTGATGCTCGAGGTCGATGAGGTGGTGGGGCTGCGCAACATCACCCCGGCCCAATGGCTGCCTATGCCACGTCTACCCGATGCAACCCGGGTGTTTTTTGATGCGTTGATTGATGACCTGCATTCAGACGCGCAGGTTTACCGCCTTCGCCGCCCTTTGGACAGCGCGCTCTTTCAGACGGACTTGGTGTCTGACGACCTCACAGGTTGATGCCGGGAATGGCAGAACGAATGGAGTTCTGCAAATACAGCTGAAGAAACAAACCTTCTAAGACGGGGCGAATCAGCGAAGTCTGGCTTTGCACAATTTCTTGCAACGATTCGGCGGTCATTTGAATGCAGACCATGTCGGTCACGGCAATGGCTGTGGCGCCTCGCACGCCGCCCGTCAAAATGGCTTGTTCACCAAAAGCTTCACCCGCACCTAAGCGGACCAAAAATGTGTTGGCTGGTGGCACAAACAAGTCGACCTCGCCAGACTCGATCATGTAAAAAGTGTGCGCTGCGTCGCCGCGCGAAAACAGCACGTCACCCGCTTTGTAGCTTTGAATGGGGAAATAGGCTTCGCTCATTTCAAACTTTCTGGGGTTTGGTCCATGCCCAATGTACGCATCACGGTGACGCGGCAAATGCTTCGCAAGCCTGCGTCGGTGGTGCGAATTTCTTCGACCGCACGTTGGATTGGAATCAGTCGGGTGTTCAGCAAGGTTTCTGCTTGCAAGGTCCAACGCATGGGCACGCCTGCAATGCCTTCAGCCAAGCCGATCACCGCGCCAGGACCCATGTAAAAAGAGGTGTCACCCGAGATCACACGCACTTGCCCTTGAAAGATGACGTGGGCTTCTTTCACCATGTCACCTTGGCTGAACAAGATATGACCTTTGCTAAAAATAGCGCTGCGCAAGAAGCTGGATGAGCGAAGACGAGAGAACAAGTGCTCCTCGCTGCTGAGCTTGGTGTCATGTGCATCGTCCGTGAGGGGTTGACCATTGCTGTCGAGCAACCCCGTTTTGGACAATTTTTGGGTATTGATCCCGAAAAAGAATGAATCCACGCTGAAATAAATCCTTGATATTTATTGTGATTTCATCACTTTTGCTAAACTAGTGTTAATTTTAAACCTTACTGAGAAAACTGCTGATGCGCTACCCGGTTTTTGCAAGGTTTGACGCCGCCTGTGTGTTCGCTAGCCTTTACCTTGCTTTGGTGCTCCTGCCGTCTCAGGTGCAAGCGCAATCCGCCGTTTGTTTGGGTGACGCCAGCGCATCCAAGCCTTACGTGGTGTCTGTGGTTCCTCAGCTGCCAGCATCTGAGACCTACAGCCATTGGGCACCCTTGCTCGAGGCCATTGGCGTGGCGACCAAGCAATGTTTCATCCTCAGTATTTCGAAATCCATCCCTGATTTTGAGACCGAATTGTTGGCTGGCACGCCTGACTTTTCATACATGAACCCCTACCACCAAGTGATGGTTCATCGCCGTCAGGCTTACCGTCCGTTGGTGGCCGATGCCACACCTCTGACGGGCATTTTGGTGGTGCGTCGAGATAGCGGCATCAACAAGATCGAGGACTTGAACGGCAAATCTTTGGCTTTTCCGTCGCCCAATGCCTTTGCCGCGTCGTTGGTCACGCGTGCCATCTTGAGCCAGCGTGGCATTGACATCAAACCCATTTACGTCAAAACCCACAGCAATGTGTACCGCAGTGTGTTGCAAGCTGACGTCGTCGCGGGCGGCGCGATTAACAACACCTTGCTGCGCGAGCCTGAAGGGCTACAAGCGCAACTCAAAGTGCTTTTTGAGACAGCGGGCTACCGCGCCCATCCGTTTTCGGCCCATCCGCGCGTGCCGGCTGCCTTGCAAGAAAGTGTGCGCAAGGCTTTTATGGCCTACGCGGGCACCGAGGCGGGCAAGGCGGTCATGAACAAAGCGCAAATGCCCCAGCCTGTGTCCGTGGATTACGGTCGTGATTACTTGCCGCTTGAACAAATGAAAATTGAATCGTTTGTTGAAGCTCCCAAACGCTAAGGGCTGCTCCAGGCATGACTGATCTGAAAAAAAACTCTTCCAATGCCTTCGCGCGCCTCGCGATTTTTCTTGTGGCGATGGTGTCGTGCTTGTTGTTGGGCGGCTCATGGCTGGTGTACAGCCACTCTGAAAAGCTGTTTAAAGAACGCCGCCAAACCTCGATGGTCATGCTCACAGAAGGCGTCTCTTTGGCGGTGCTCGAGAGTTTGTTGGTGCGTGATTTTGGTGCCATTGAGGCACGTTTGATCCAAGCACTGTCCAATGGCAACGTGCAATCTGCGGCGGTCACCGATGTGCGTGGCAATGTGATTGCCAATGTCGCACGTGACGCCAAAACAGGCCGTCCGATGGCCGTTTTTTCAGAGCAGCGCATGACGCCGCCTGTCGGCGGGCCCAGCTCGGTGGTGGACGACGATGGCAATTTGCTTGCTTGGCATGTGCTCAACAGTTCGAATCCGGTGGGCTGGTTGCGCATGGAGGTGGCCGATGACACCAAACAAGCGCTGCGCAGCTTGGCGCGTGAAACATTGATCGTGGCCGTTGGTTTTTCGGGTTTCATGTTGTTGGTGTTCGGCTGGATTTTGCGGCGCGCCTATGTGGTCATTGACGGCAATGAAGTGCGTTTGCAAACCGAGAACTCACACCTCACGGACAAAGCCAACAACGACCCATTGACAGGCCTGCCCAACCGCATGGCGCTGATGCACAAGCTGCAAGACAGCATGGCGCGTTTAGACGAGGCGGGTTCGGGCAGTTTGGCGGTTTGTTTCATCGATTTGGACCGTTTCAAGCCCGTCAACGATCAGCATGGCCATCGGGTGGGCGACAAAGTGTTGCAGTCGGTGACCAGCCGCATTCGAACCATGGCGCGTCAGGGTGACTTTTTGGCCCGCATTGGTGGTGACGAGTTTGTGCTCATCGTGCACGGCTTAGCGAACACCTGGGAAGTCGAGCCTGTCTTGAGCCGTTTGTTACACGTGACGACCACCCCATTTTTGGCCGAAGGTCATTCCGCTCGCTTGGGCTTCAGCATTGGCGTGACGATTTATCCACAAGATAAATCGGACGCCAACACCTTGATCAACCATGCCGATCAAGCCATGTACAAAGCCAAACGCACCGGCGGCGGTGGTTGGGCGTTGTGGCACCCGGAGGCTGATTGATGCGCCCGGCAGTGTGGCCCTTGCTGGTCGCTTGGCTGGCTTACAGCACGTTCGCTTTGGGTTGGTACATCCACCAAAACCCTGGTTTTTTAAATGCAATTTGCAGGACAACTTGAGATGAATTTGAATCAATCTAACAAAGAACGACACAACATTGAGTTGATTCTTCAACCGCAACGCAACAAAGCCGATGTGCTGATGTTGTGGACGTTGTCCTTCTTGGCCTTGATCAGCTTAGGGATTGCTTATTTCACGCAAACGTGGGGGGCAGCTTTGACGATTGGTTTACCCGCGCTTGCTGTTCCTTTTGCCATTTATTCGATGGCGCCCGGTTCACTGGGCTCGCGTTTGGCCACCGCTTGTGCGTTCATGGTGTATTCCGCTTTGATGATTCAGCAAACCGGTGGCATGTCCGAGATGCACTTCAGTATTTTTGTGATGCTGGCGTTCTTGTTGTATTACCGCGATTGGCGTCCCTTGGTGGCCGCAGCAGGGGTGATCGCAGTGCACCATGTGGGCTTTGCTTATTTGCAAGCCACGGGCCTCGGCGGCCTCTTCGTGATCGATGGGGCGATCAACCCTTGGATCATCATCTTGCATGCCGCGTTTGTGGTGTTCGAAACGGCGGTGCTGATTTTCATGGCCGTGATTCTGCGCCGCGAGGCGGTGGAGTCTGCTTTGGTGGCAGAGCTGGCGGGTGACATCAGCCAAGGCAACTTTGCGGTGCAGGCGCACCAAACGACCCAAGCTGGCTTTCCCCTGTTGAAGCAAGTCTCGGACATGCAAAAGTCTTTGGATGCCACACTGCAAGACATCACCAAGGTGATGAACGGCGTGGCGCAAGGTAACTTTGCAGGCCGTGTCACGGTGGAAGCCAAAGGCGATTTGAACGCGCTGAAGCAAAACATCAACCAAAGCATTGAGGCCCAACAAGCTGTTTTCCACGACATCACGTCGGTGATGAATGCGGTCGCACATGGCAACTTGACAGACCGCGTGACCGTCTCTGCCAAAGGCGATTTGGAAGCTTTGAAGCACAACGTGAACCAAAGCATTGAAGCCCAGCAATCATTCTTTGACGACATCACCCAGGTGATGCAGGGCTTGGCGCAAGGTAACTTGAATGGCCGCGTGAGCGTCTCTGCCCAAGGTGATTTGGAAGCCCTCAAGGCCAACATCAACAATTCGTTAGAAGCCTTGCGCAACGCGATGGTGCTGATCCATAACAACACGCGCCAAGTGGCTGCCGCATCGAACCAAACCAGCAATGCGATTGGTCAGATTTCTGATGGCGCACAAAATCAAACACACGCCATTGGCCAAGTGGCGACGGCAGTGCGTCAAACCGTGACTTCGGTGTCGGATGTGTCCAAGAACACCGAGTTCGCCAGCCACCAATCGAAGAAATCTGTCGAGTCTGTGCGCTCCAGCATGCGCAAGATGGAAGAGATGGTCACGGTGGTCAACAACATCGCCAGCAACTCCGAGAAGATCAACAAAATCACGGAAGTCATCGAGAAGATCGCCAACAAGACCAACCTCTTGTCACTCAACGCCGCCATTGAGGCCGCGCGTGCGGGCGAGCACGGCAAAGGGTTTGCTGTGGTGGCCGACGAAGTGGGCAAGCTCGCCTTGAACAGCGCTCAGAGTTCACAAGAAATTGCAGCCTTGGTGCAACAAGCCGTGGAAGAAGCACACCGTGCGGTGGCCGCCGTGATGGAGGTCAACAAAGACATGACCAACATCGAACAAGGTGCCCGCGAAACCGACACCATGCTGCAACGCATTGCGGCTGCCCTTGAGCAGCAGAGCGCTGCGGTCGAAGAGATCAACGCCAACTTGAGCAACGTGGACAACATTGCGCGCAGCAATGCTGCGGCTTCTGAAGAAATCACGGCCACCGTGATTGAGCTCTCCAAAATCGCGGATGCAACACGCCGCGAAGTTGAAAAGTTCGACACCTAATACTGGCGTAACGGGGTGGAGCGGCTTCCCCCCACGTTTTGTTTGACTTAGCGTTTGGCGTACTTGGTGCCCGCACTGGGCTTGCTGGCAACCGCAGACTTTTTACCTTTTGCGGATGCCACCTGAGTGGTCGGGCGGGATTTGCCCGCCACAAACAGCACCACGGTTTGACCCGCTTTGAAACTGGTGGTGACGGCCACTTTGTTCCATTCGGCCACCTGCTCGGGCTTCACGTTGTTGCGTCCAGCAATGCTGCTCACGGTGTCTTGTTTGCCCGCTTTGACCGTGATGCGTCTGAGCACTTGTTCAGGCGACAACTCAAGCCTGCCGTTGTCAGCGACGCGTGCCGTCACGTCATCGGCCATGTGCGAGGTGCGAGGCACCAGCAAGGCTGAGCCTGCGCGGATCAACATCTGCGGTGGGATGTTGTTGATGCTGCGAAAGTCGGCTTCGCTCATACCGACTTTTTGCGCAGCTTCGGAGACCTTCATGTTGCTGGGCGCAATCCAGGCTGTCCAGGTCGCCATGCGCCCCGTGGGTGAGGCCTCGTAGTTGCGCTGAAACACCTCGGCGTTGTCCCAAGGCAGCAAGATGGCGGGTATGCCTGCAGCCAGTAAAACGGGGCGATGGGCTGATGGGTTCAGGGCTTTGAAATCGTCCAGCGAGATTTCAGCCAATTTGGCCGCGATGGTCACGTCCATGTCGCGCGGCAAGGGCACGCTTTGGAAGTAAGGGTGGTTGGGAATACGGGGCAGCACCACATTGAAGGCGCTCGGTTTGCCCACAATGTTTTTCATGGCCTGAAACTTAGGGACGTACATGCGCGTCTCCATCGGCATATTCAGGTCGGAGTAGGTGGTGGGCAAGCCCGCGCGTTGGTTACGGGCGATGGCTTTGCCAACGTTGCCTTCACCCCAGTTGTAGGCGGCCAATGCCAAGTGCCAGTCGCCGAACATTTTGTAGAGGCGTTCCAGGTAGTCGAGTGCGGCGCGGGTGGAGGCTTGCACGTCACGGCGGTCATCACGAAAGGCGTTTTGCTTCAAGTCAAAGCTCTTGCCCGTTGCAGGCATGAATTGCCACATGCCACTGGCGCGTGCGCTGGACACGGCTTGCGGGTTGAAGGCGCTCTCAATAAAGGGCAACAGGGCCAACTCGGTGGGCATGTTGCGCTGCTCAAGTTCTTCAACGATGTGATAGAGGTATTTGCTGGAGCGCTCGCTCATGCGTTGCAAGTATTCGGGCTTGGCGCTGTACCACTGCGCGCGGTCAATGACCAAATCATTGTCCAAGTCGGGCATGGCGTAGCCCTTGCGAATGCGCTCCCACAAGTCGTTAGGAAGGGCCAAGTTGGCGACGCCTTCGCGTGTGGCTTGGCCTTTGCTCACGGGGCTGAGACTTGTGCTCGGGGCTGACGGCATGGGCGTAGCAGGGGCTACACGGCGCGGCGCTGGCTGCGTTTCGGTTGGTTCTAGGGTGGTGCAGCCTGCCAAAAGCGCGATGGCTGATAGCAAGGCGGTGTTTAAAAATCTCATCAAAAGTCGTTTTTCCATTGGCGCAGGGCCGCAAAGACTGCCACATCGTCGGCTTGTGTCTTGGCGTTGAGGCCTGCATGTTGTGCCACAGCCTGTCGCACATCGGGGTGACGAGCCCGTAAAAATGGGTTGATCTGCAATTCGGTACCAAGTCGGGCGGGGAGGGTGGGCATTCCCTGTGCGCGCAAACTTTGACAATGGGTCTCGTAAGCCTGCAAGTCCGTGTTGTGGGGTTCCACGGCGAGGGCGAATCGCAAGTTGGAAAGAGTGTACTCGTGGGCACAACACACCCGCGTGTCGGCGGGTAAGGCAGCCAGCGTGTCCAGCGAGGCCAACATTTGGGCGGCCGTGCCTTCAAACAAACGGCCGCAGCCGCCAGAAAACAAGGTGTCGCCACTGAACAGAACTGGGCTGGGTTGGGCGTCGGGTAGGAAGTAGGCCACATGGCCAGCGGTGTGGCCGGGCACGTCGAACACGTCGACGCGTTGGCCCAGCAACACCAGCGGTTCACCGGCCATGACGGGTGTGAACGGCAGGGGGATGTCTTCTCGCGCTGGGCCAAAGACGGTTGCGCCTGTGGCTGCTCGCAATTCTGCGACCCCTCCGACATGGTCGGCATGGTGATGGGTGACTAGAATCGCGGCCAACGTCAGCCCCGCGCGTGCGAGCGCTTGCAACACGGGCGCTGCATCGCCGGGGTCGACCACCACCGCTTGGTCGTCTTGTTGCCACAGCCACAGATAGTTGTCGGAGAACGCGGGTAGTTCAATGAGTTTCATGACATCTCAACATCTAAAAACCGATAGTTTGCACGAATGGCTGCTCACGCCTGCGGGCCAGTACCTGTTGCAGTGGGAACAAGCGTGTGTGGATCAGGCCGTTTCGGATGTGTTCGGCTTTCATGCCCTGCAATTGGGTTGGCCTGAGCTGGATGCTTTGCAGGCCAACCGCATGCCCTACCGATGGCTGGGCTGCGACCAAATGATGGCACACGCTGTAGACAGGCAAGAGACGTTCCTCACCAACTACGAAGCCTTGCCTTTCGCAGATGTCAGCCTCGATTTGGTGGTTCTTCCCCACAGCCTTGAGCTGAGTTGTGACCCGCACGCCACGTTGCGTGAGGTGGCGCGCGTGTTGGTGCCAGAAGGCCGTGTTGTGATTTTGGGTTTTAACCCCAACAGCGTGTGGGGCCTGCAAAAAAGCGCTGGCAAGGGGGCACCTGATGTGGGTGATTTGATGGGGCATTGGCGCTTGCGCGATTGGCTGCGGCTGCTGAGCTTTGAGGTGCAAGACATGCAGTTTGGGTGCTACCGTCCTGCTTTGCAGTCAGAGCGCTGGCTGCAGCGCTTGTCGTGGATGGACACGTTAGGGTCCCGTTCATGGCGAATCTTTGGCGGGATTTATATGGTGTCGGCGGTCAAGCGCGTGCGAGGCATGCGCTTGATGGGACCGGCTTGGAAGACAGCATCGGCCCTCCGGGGCAAGGTTGTGACAACGGCCACTAAAGGCATGGAATGAACGCAGTAGAAATTTACACCGACGGCGCTTGTAAAGGAAACCCGGGCCCCGGCGGCTGGGGCGCCTTGCTGCGCTCCCCTTCGGGTCAAGAGAAAGAGTTGTTCGGCGGCGAGTTAGGCACCACCAACAACCGCATGGAGTTGATGGCCGTCATTGAGGCGCTGCGCGCACTCAAACGTCCCTGTCAGGTGGCCCTTTACTTGGACAGCGAATACGTCCGCAAAGGCATCACCGAGTGGATTCATGGCTGGAAGGCGCGTGGCTGGCGAACAGCGGCCAAGCAGCCCGTTAAGAATGCGGATTTGTGGCAACAGTTGGATGCCTTGGTGCACGATGGCGACCATCACATCGCTTGGCATTGGGTCAAAGGCCATGCCGGACACGTGGACAACGAACGCGCAGATGGCTTGGCTAACCGAGGTGTGGAATTGGTGCAGTCTCATCGGTGACAAATACTGTGAAGCCTTTGTAAATCTGCCATGGCGTGAGCCTTGGCTGGTACATTGGCCGGTTGTGTGAATAAAACTCAAAAGAAACAACCTTATGGCGTCCAAAAAGATTTATCCCCTCGTGGCTTTGGTGGGTATCACGGCTGCATCTGGCTTTGCTTGGTGGTACCAAAATAGTCCGAAATCGGATACCACTGTCGTGGCGGTTGGTGCACCGAGTGGCCCCAGAGCCGTGGGTGTGGAGGTGGCGCCAGTGCAAAAAACCACCCTGCGCGACGATGCCGAGGCGCAGGGTAGTTTGCGCTCTCGTCAAAGCGTGATGCTGCGGCCTGAGGTGGCCGGGCGTGTTGTGTCGCTGGGCTTTTCCGACGGAGCTCGCGTGAGTACCGGCCAGCTCTTGGTGCAGCTCGATGACACCTTTCAGCGTGCGGAAGTGCAACAGTCATTGGCGCAAATGTCTGTGGCGCGTGCCAATTACAAACGCAACCAAGATTTGGTGGCCCAAAATTTCGTGGCGCAGCGCGTGCTCGAGGAAAGCGCAGCGGCGATGCAAGTGGCCGATGCTCAGCTGGGTTTGTCCTGCGCCCGCTTAGAGCGCATGCGCATCATGGCGCCTTTCAACGGTGTGGTGGGCATTCGCAATGTCAACGTCGGCGACTACGTGAAAGATGGCGCTGATTTGATCGGCCTTGAAGACATTGGCATGCTGTATGTGGATTACCGCTTGCCAGAGCGCTACCAAGCGCAAGTGAAGTCAGGGCAAGTGGTGGAGGTCAAACTCGATGCCATGCCTAACCGCTTGTTCAAGGCGACGGTGCAAGCGGTGGATCCGTTGATCGATGCCAATGGCCGTTCCATTGGTGTACGGGCGGTGCTGGTCAATGGGCCGGGTGAGCCAACTGGGCCAGGTTCCGGTGCAGGTGCAGGTGCAGCTGCAGGTGTAGCAGGCACTCGTCCACCCGCCGCTCAGGCCGTTGTGGCTGAAGTCGCTTCAAATGCAACGATCCCCCAAGTTGGGCGCGGCATCACGCTGCCCACACCGCAAAGCCTAGGCTGCCCGCCCAGCATGTTTGACAATCGAAAAAATGCGTCAGCTTCTGGTGGCAGTGGGCCCTTGCGACCCGGTATGTTTGCACGCGTGACAGCTGTTTTCTCGGTCAAGCCCAACGCATGGGTGGTGCCTGAAGAGGCCATCGTGCCGCAAGGTGGCAAACAGTTTGTGATCAAAGCAGTGGCACCTGCCGATTTTGCCGCCAGCGCTGCCAGTGCCGCCAGTGCCGCCAGCGCGCCAGCTTTGCCTGAGGGCACCAAGTGGGTGTCTCAGCGCACCGAAGTCAAATTGGGACTGCGACGCGGTGGCCAGGTTGAGATCATCAGCGGCGTGGGTGAGGGTGATGTGGTGGTGATTGCCGGCCAGCAGCGTTTGCAAAAAGACGGTTCTGCCCTGCGCGTGGTGGAGATGGGCAAGCCGCCTGCCAATCCTGCATCCGCTCCTGTCTCTGGGCCCGCAGCCTCAGCCTCAGTGCCAGTCGCCTCAGCCAGTCGCTAAACCTACCGCAAAGAAGTTCCTATGCAGTTGTCTGAGATATCCATTCGCCGCCCAGTGTTCGCCACCGTGCTTTCGCTGTTGATTGTGTTGGTGGGCTTTGTGTCGTTCACGCGCTTGAATGTGCGCGAGTACCCCAAGATCGACAACCCTGTGGTCACGGTCGAAACCAAGTACACGGGCGCGTCCAGTGCGGTGGTGGAGTCGCAGGTGACCAAGGTGTTGGAAGACTCCCTCTCGGGCATCGAGGGCGTGGACGTCATCACCTCCATCAGCCGCCAAGAGCAAAGCCAAATCACCGTCAACTTTGTGTTGTCGCGCGATCCCGATTCTGCGGCTGCCGATGTGCGCGACAAAGTCAGTCGTGTGCGCCAGAAGCTACCTATAGGTATCGATGAACCGGTGATTGCCAAGGTGGAGGCCGACGCTTTTCCGGTGATTTGGTTGTCCTTCAGCGCGGACAACTTGAATGTGCTGCAGTTGACCGACTACGCCAACCGAATTGCCAAACCCATGATGCAGACCGCGCCTGGTGCGTCGGATGTACGGGTGTACGGCGAGCGCAAATATGCCATGCGCATTTGGCTGGATCCAGACCGTTTGGCGGCCTACAAACTCACCACCCAAGACGTCGAAGATGCGCTGCGCCGCTCCAACGTCGAAGTGCCGGCCGGACGTGTGGAGAGCAAGCTTCGCGAATTCAACGTCACCACCTCGACGGACTTGCAAAAGCCCGCCGAGTTCAGGCAGGTGGTCATCAAATCTGTAAATGGCTTTCAGGTTCGCATTGGGGACGTGGCGCGTGTCGAGCAGGGCCCGCAACTGGAGCGCACCGCGACGCGCCTGAATGGCAAAGACGCCATCACGTTGGGTGTGATTCGCAATGCCACTGCTAACCCACTGGATTTGAGTGCCGCCATTCGCGCCATGATTCCCAAAATCAAAGAGAACTTGCCGCCCGGCGTTGAGATTGAAGTGGCCAACGACAACTCGGTGTTCATTGATCGGTCCATCAAGGCCGTGTACCAAACCATCATTGAGGCGGCCATTTTGGTGGCCTTGGTGATTTTTGTGTTCTTGCGCACCTTCCGCGCGTCCATCATTCCGCTCGTGACCATCCCTGTTTGCTTGATTGGTACGTTTGCGCTGATGGCCATGTTTGGCTTCACGATCAACACGCTGACCATGTTGGCGTTGGTGTTGGCCATTGGCTTGGTGGTGGACGATGCCATTGTGGTGTTGGAGAACATTTACCGGCACATTGAAGAGGGCATGTCGCCGTTTCATGCTGCGATCAAAGGTGCGAAAGAGGTGGGCTTTGCTGTGATTGCGATGACCATGACCTTGGCTGCCGTGTATGCCCCGTTGGCGTTCACGCCAGGGCGCACGGGTAAGTTGTTCACCGAGTTTGCCTTGGTATTGGCCGGTTCGGTGGTGGTGTCTGGTTTTGTGGCGCTGACGCTCACCCCCATGATGTGTTCGTTGATGCTTAAGCACAACCCTAAGCCAAGTTGGTTCGATCGCACGATGGATAAGCAGTTGCAACGCTTGTCCAACGGGTACGGCCGTGTGCTGGTTTGGACGCTGTCGCACCGTTGGTTGGTGGTCGCGGTGATGGTGGCAGCGGGTATTGGCACCTTCACTTTGCTCAAATCCACCAAGAGCGAATTGGCACCGCTGGAAGACCGTGGCGTCATCTTGACCGTCATCAACGGCCCTGATGGTGCCACCATGGACTACACCACCCGATATGCCAAAGCCATTGAAAGCATGTCGTCCAAGTACACCGAATTTGACCGCATCTTCACCGTGGTGGGGAACCCCACGGTGGCACAGGGCAACGTGTTTTACCGTGCAAAGCCATGGGAAGAGCGCACAAAAACAACCTTGGAAATCGCCCGTGAGATGACGCCCGCCGTGTCGTCCCTACCCGGTGTGACGGCGTTTCCGATCACGCCACCTTCGCTGGGCCAAGCGTTCCGCGAGCGTCCGTTGAACTTTGTGATTTTGACCTCCGACAGCTACCAAAACTTGTCGCAAGTGGTGCGCAGCTTTCAAGAGGAATTGGCCAAGAACCCAGGCATCGTGAGTGTGGACACCGACTTGCGGCTCAACAAACCCGAGATCAGCATGGAGGTCGACCGTGAGCGTGCAGCTGACATGGGCGTGCCGGTCGACGCGATTGCGCGTGCCGTGGAAACCATGATGGGTGGGCGACAAGTCACGCGCTACAAACGTGAAGGTGACCAATACGATGTGATCGTTCAAACTTCGCCGACAGGCCGTGACACGCCGGATGACATCGAGCATATTTTTGTGCGTGGCCGCAACGAAGCCATGATTCCTTTGTCTGCTTTGGTGAAGATCAAAGAAGTGGTGGTGCCGCGTGAGTTGAACCACTTCAGCCAGCGCCGCAGTGCCTCGATCACCGCCAACTTGGCGCCTACTTATTCCTTGGGCGAAGCTTTGACCTTCATGAATGAGACCTCGAAAAAATTGCTCAAGCCCGGTTATTCCAGCGATTTGAACGGGACTTCGCGGGAGTTTGTGAAATCGGCTGGCTCGTTGGTGATCGTGTTTGTGCTGGCCCTGCTGTTCATCTTCTTGGTCTTGTCGGCCCAGTTTGAGAGCTTCGTCGATCCCTTGGTCATCATGCTGTCTGTGCCTTTGTCGATGGTGGGCGCTTTGCTGGCCTTGCAGTTCAGTGGTGGCACCTTGAACGTGTTCAGTCAAATTGGCTTGATCACCTTGGTTGGGCTGATCACCAAACACGGCATTTTGATTGTGGAGTTTGCCAACCAGTTGCGCGAGGAGGGCATGGAGTTGTTTGCCGCTATCACGCAATCGGCCACCTTACGTTTGCGCCCGATTTTGATGACCACCGGCGCCATGGTGCTGGGTGCTATTCCGTTGGCTTTGGCCACGGGCGCAGGTGCGGAGAGCCGCCGACAAATCGGTTGGGTGATTGTGGGTGGCATGAGCTTGGGCACCTTGCTCACCATTTTTGTGGTGCCCACCATGTACACCTTGTTGGCACGCCGCAAGGTGCCCGGCGCCATCACGATTCGCCACGAAGACGCTGAAGTGGGGGCCTGACGCGTTTGGCCTTTGATTTTGCTCAGTTGTCATGCCCCGTGATTCAAGCGCCCATGGCGGGTGGCGTGAACACCCCCGCATTGGCCGCTGCCGTGGCCAAAGCGGGTGGGGTGGGTAGTTTTGGGTTTACTTACACCAGCCCCGAAAAAATCAGCGCAGATTTAAACGCCACTCAAGCGTTGACAGTGGGCCCTTTGAATGCCAACTTCTTCGTGTTTCAGCCCGTGGCATTGCCTGATGTTGCACAACAAGCGGCGGCATTGCTGGCTTTGCGCGTACTTGGTTTGCCCGAGGACTTCGTGCTGCAAATGCCGCAAGCGCCTTTTTATCCGGACTTAGAAACCCTGCTTCAGCCCGTTTGGCAACACCGGCCTGCTTTGCTGACCTTCCATTTCGGCATTCCGTCTGACGCGGTGATGCAACAGGCCAAAGCGTTGGGCATCACCGTGGGCATCACGGCCACGAGTCTGGCTGAAGCGAAGCAGATTGAGGCGGCAGGCGCTGACTTCATCGTGGCCCAGGGCACGGAAGCCGGAGGCCATCGCGGCACGTTTGAGCCAGATGGTGCTGATGCAGAGCTGGCTTTGGATGACTTGCTGCGCCTGCTAGTGCCAAGCATTCGTTTGCCCATCGTGGCTGCGGGTGCTGTGATGGATGGTGCAGATATTCACCGTGTGATGCGTTTAGGGGCTGTGGCTGCGCAAATGGGCACCGCATTTTTGTGTTGCGACGAGTCGGGCGCGAGTCCTGCGCACCAAGCGTTCATTCGCCATGAGCACGCCAGAGGCACTGCCTTCACGCGTGGCTTTTCCGGACGTCGTGCCCAAGGCATTGCCAACCAATTCATGACCCAGTTGGAGGGGCAAACCACCTTGCCTTTTCCGATTCAAAACACCCTGACGGGCCCCATTCGTCAACGCGCCGTGCAGCGCAACGATGGCGAGCATCAAAGTCTGTGGGCGGGTCAGGCTTACGCCAAAGCGCAAGCCTTGCCTGCGGCTGTCTTGATGCAGAGATGGCGTGAGCAGCTGTTGGCTTGCCAGCAGGCTTAAATAGCGCCTTCAAACATCATCACATCCACCTCATCGCCGATGGCCACATTGCCTTGCGCGTGATGTAGCACGATGAGGCCATTGCCTTGCACCATGGAGCTCAGCACGCCTGAGCCTTGGTTGCCCGTGGTGCGCACTTGCAGCGTGCCATCTGGGGCACTGCTGACAAAGCCCCGTTGGTACTCCGTGCGGCCCGCTTTTTTGCGCAGCGGCTCTAAGCACTTGGCGCGCAACATGGGGGCTGGCTGGGCACTGCTGCCCATCATGCGCAGCAATGCAGGGCGCACGAAGGCGAGGAAGGTCACCATCACGGCCACAGGGTTGCCGGGCAAGCCAAACAGCACCGATTGACCAATGCGACCCACGGCCATGGGGCGACCTGGGCGCATGGCGATTTTCCAAAACGCCACGTCACCGAGTTTTTTCATCATCGTTTTGGTGAAGTCGGCTTCGCCCACGCTCACGCCCCCGCTGGTGATGATGGCATCGGCTGCTTGTGCGGCTTTGGCAAACGCCGCTTCCAACAACGCTGGCTCGTCGCGCACGACGCCCATGTCAATCACCTCGCAGCCCAGCCGAGTGAGCAAACCGAAAACGGTGAAGCGGTTGCTGTCGTACACCGCACCTTCACGGGGCGATTCGCCCAAGCTCATCACTTCGTCGCCCGTAGAGAAATAAGCCACGCGCAAACGGCGGTGTACCCGGACATCAGGCAGTCCCAAACTGGCGATCAACCCGAGGGCGGCAGGGGTGAGGTGCTGGCCCGCTTGCAAGGCGGCTTGGCCTTGCATGAGGTCTTCGCCCAACAAACGGCGGTTGTCACCGGCTTTCAAGAGTTTGGGCGGGATGGTGACGGTGGTCACATCGTGGTCGCTGTGGACTTGGCAAAACTCTTGGGGTGCCACCGTGTCGAGGTTGTCGGGCAGGATGGCGCCCGTCATGATCTTCAAGCATTCGCCAGCGTTGACTTTGCCTTGCCAGGCCTTGCCTGCCAAGGCAGTGCCGGCCAAGCGCAGGGTCAGGGGCTGATCAGCTTGCAGTTGCGCTGCATCGAACGCAAAGCCGTCCATGGCCGAGTTGTTGTGGGCGGGTACGCTGATGGGCGAGATCACGTCCTGGGCCAACACCCGACCCAAGGCATCGAACAAAAATACGTCTTGCGCTTCGCTGGCAGGCAAGGGGTACGTCAGCTGGGCGAGGAAATCGCCCACTTGCTGCACGCTCAGGGCTTGGGGATCGTAGCCCTGCAAGGCTGCGGCGATGTCGTCCAGGCTTTTCATACGGGCTGTGCTTCGAGGGCTTGTAACTCTTGCAGGGTGTTGACGTTGGCAAAGGCGAGGGGGTCGTCTTGCGGGGCATCAAAAGGCACCAACACGGTTCTGTGTTGGCCCGTCCATGCGTCGATCTTGCGACCACCGGCGTGGGTAAAGGCCACCAAACTCTCCAGCATCGACACTTTGATGAGACAAAAAACGGGTTGGCTGCGCAGTTCGGATTGACCTTGGGCATTGGCCTCTGGGGCGGCTGCCATCGCCATGTCGGCATCGTCGCGCACCAAGGCTTGCGCCAAGCGCTCGGCCAAGTCCAACGGTAAGCGCGGCGTGTCGCAGGGGACAGTCAGCAAATAAGGTGTTTCGCAACGCTCAAGGCCGACCAAAAAGCCAGACAAGGGCCCCGCAAAGTCTGACGACACGTCGGGCCAAACCGACGCGCCAAACGACTCGTATGCGGACAGGTTGCGGTTGGCGTTGACCATCACACTTTCGACCTGTGGCCCTAAGCGCATCAGGGCGTGCAAGGCGAGGGGCATGCCGTTGAAGTTTTGCAGACCTTTGTCGACGCCGCCCATGCGGCTGCCGCGGCCACCGGCCAAGATGAGGCCCGTGATGTCTTGTGGATGAATGGCTTGGGTCATGGCAATGGCTTTGAAAAGAGAGGATCAACCACCGATGTAGCTCATCTCGACGCGACGCACCGCTGGGGCGTTGTCGGCGGGCAAGCTGGCTCGGAGTTGTGAGTAACGGTCGTCACGGCGGTGCCAAATGTGACCGATGGCCGAGGCCAGTTGCGCGTCGGTGGCCGTGTCTTGGCGCAAGAGGCTACGCAGATCATGACCTTGAGTCGCAAATAAGCAGAGGTAGAGCTTGCCTTCGGTGGACAGACGTGCACGGTTGCAATCGCCGCAAAACGCTTGCGTGACGCTGCTGATGACGCCCACTTCGCCCAAGTTGGGGTCGAACTGGCCGGCTGAATTGGCGTAGCCCCAACGCTGCGCGGTTTCGCCCAGCTGGGTGGCGTCGAGGGCGATCAACGGGAATTCTTCCTGGAGTTTGGCAATCACGTCTGCCGAAGGCAGCACGTCGTCCATGCACCAACCGTTGGTGGCGCCGACATCCATGTACTCGATGAAACGCAGCGTGATGCCGCTGCCACGAAAGTGGCGTGCCATGGGCAAGATTTGATCAACGTTGGTGCGACGCTTGACCACCATGTTGACTTTGAGGCCGCTGAAACGTCCGTGTGCGTCAAGGCCGAGGCCAGCAGCTTTTGCGGCTTCTATGCCCTCCAACACATCGGCGACGGGGAAGTCGACGTCGTTCATTTGGCGGAACACGGCGTCGTCAAGGCCATCCAAGCTGACGGTCACACGGTTCAAGCCCGCGTCTTTGAGCTGCTGGGCTTTGCGCTTGAGCAAGGAGCCGTTGGTCGTGAGCGTCAGATCCAGCGGTGAGCCATCGGGGGTGCGGATGCTGGCCAGTTGTGCCACCAAAATTTCTAAGTTTTTGCGCAGCAGGGGCTCACCGCCTGTGAGCCGTATTTTGCGCACGCCGTGGGCTACAAAAATGGTGGCTAAGCGGGTGATTTCTTCAAAGTTCAACAAACTGCTTTGCGGCAAATAGGCATAGTCTTTGTCGAACACTTCTTTGGGCATGCAGTAGTTGCAGCGGAAGTTGCAGCGGTCGGTCACGCTGATGCGCAGATCGTGCAAAGGTCGACCTAGGCTGTCGCTCAGTAGGCCCACAGGTGCAATGGGGTGGGTGGGCACTGTGGCCACCAAGGATTGGAGCCGTTGATCGACTAAGGGAATGACGCGTTCTGACATGGGTTTGATTTTGCCTCATTGCTTTTGCGCACTTGCCAGCCAGACGCTGTGGCGACAAGTGATCGGGATAACCATGAGGGGGAGACGGGTGGGCTTCTCAGAGAATATAAAGATGTCTGAAGCAATCATCTTAGAAACCCGTGGACTCATCAAAGAGTTCAAGGGCTTTGTCGCCGTCAACGGCGTGGACCTGCGCGTCAAGCGAGGACAGATTCACGCTTTGATCGGGCCCAACGGCGCGGGCAAAACCACCGTCTTTAACCTGTTGACCAAATTTCTGATCCCTACCCAAGGGCAGATCGTGTTCAACGGCCACGACATCACTTCGGAAAAGCCTTCACAGGTGGCGCGTCGCGGCATCGTGCGCTCTTTTCAAATTTCGGCAACCTTTCCCAATTTGACGGTCATGGAAAACGTGCGCATCGGCTTGCAGCGCGCGACCGGACTATCCATGCATTTTTGGAAATCGGAACGCAGCCTGAACCAACTCAACGACAAAGCCATGGCGCTGCTGGATGAGGTCGACCTGGGCAATATGGCCCACTTGACTGCTGTCGAGCTGCCTTATGGCCGCAAGCGTGCCCTTGAGATCGCCACCACCTTGGCCATGGATCCCGAGTTGATGTTGTTGGACGAACCCACGCAAGGTATGGGCCACGAAGACGTGGATCGGGTCACACAACTGATCAAAAAAGTCGGTGCCAACCGAACTATTCTGATGGTGGAGCACAACATGAACGTGGTCTCCAAAATTGCCGACACCATCAGTGTGTTGCAGCGTGGCCAAGTGATTGCTGAAGGGCCTTACGCCGTGGTGTCACAAAACCCTCAAGTGCTAGAAGCCTACATGGGCACCGCCGACAACCAACTGGAGGGGGCGCATGGCTGAACCCAAAGAATTTTTGCGCATCAGCAATTTGCAGGCCTGGTACGGCGAGTCTCATATCCTGCATGGGGTGGATATGACCGTGAACGAAGGCGAAGTGGTCACACTGCTGGGCCGCAACGGTGCGGGCCGCACCACGACCATCAAGTCAATTCTGGGCTTGGTTGGTCGTCGCACGGGCACCATCACCATCAAAGGCCAAGAAACCGTGACGTGGGCGCCGCACCAAATTGCCAAATTGGGCATCGGGTATTGCCCTGAAGAACGCGGTATTTTTTCTGCCTTGACCTGCGAAGAGAACTTGTTGCTGCCGCCCGTCATTGCGCCCAATGGCATGACGGTGGAAGAAATCTACGACATGTTTCCTAACTTACTAGAACGTCGCAACAGCCCAGGCACGCGCCTGTCTGGCGGCGAGCAACAAATGCTGGCTGTGGGTCGCATTTTGCGCACCGGGGCACGGTGCCTGCTGCTCGACGAGATCTCGGAGGGCCTTGCCCCAGTGATCGTCCAAGCGCTGGCACGCATGATCACGGCCCTCAAGGCCAAGGGTTTCACCATCATCATGGTGGAGCAAAACTTCCGGTTTGCCGCGCCGCTGGCAGACCGGTTTTACGTGATGGAACATGGCCAGATGGTGGAAACCTTCAGCTCGCAAGAGCTGTCCTCCAAGATGGGCATGTTGAACGAGTACTTGGGCGTCTGATTTTTTCTAACTGGAGACAACACAATGAAACGCAAACTTCTTTCCCTGGCCGCCATGGCTGCATGTGCCTTTGCTGGCACTGCACAAGCCCAAATCTCTGACGGCATCGTCAAGATCGGTGTGCTCAACGACATGTCGGGCTTGTACTCTGACATCACGGGCCCTGGTTCGGTGACCGCCGCCAAGATGGCCGTCGAGGACTACATCAAGGCGACCAAGAGCACCCTGAAAGTTGAAGTGGTGGGTGCTGACCATCAAAACAAACCTGACGTGGGCTCCAACGTAGCACGCCAGTGGTACGACACCGACAAGGTCGACATGATCGCTGACGTGCCCACCTCATCCGTGGGCCTGGCCATTGCGAAATTGTCTGCCGACAAAGGCAAACTGCACGTCAACTCCGGCTCTGCAACGGCCGATTTGTCAGGCAAGGCCTGTAATGCCAACACCATCCATTGGGCTTATGACACTTGGATGCTGGCCAACGGCACCGGCAAAGCCATTGTCAAAAGTGGTGGCGACACGTGGTTCTTCTTGACCGCTGATTACACGTTTGGTCAAGCGCTTGAGCGCGATACCGAAGCCGTGGTGCTGAAAAACGGCGGCAAGGTGTTGGGCAAAGTGCGCACACCGTTCCCAACACAAGACTTCTCTTCTTTCTTGTTGCAAGCACAAGCGTCTAAAGCCAAGATCATTGGTCTGGCCAACGCAGGTGGTGACACCACCAACTCGATCAAGCAAGCTGCCGAATTCGGCATCACCAAAGGCGGCCAAAGCTTGGCGGGCTTGTTGGTGTTCTTGCCCGACGTGCATTCGCTGGGTTTGAACATCGCCCAAGGCCTGCAGTTGACCGAAACCTTCTATTGGGACCTGAACGACAACACCCGCGCTTTCACCAAGCGTTTTGCGGCACTCCAAGGCGGCAAGTACCCTTCGATGGTGCAAGCGGGCGTCTATTCCAGCGTGATTCACTACTTGAAGGCCGTGGACGCCGCCAAGACCGATGACGGCACCAAAGTCGCCGCCAAGATGAAAGAGCTTCCCACGGACGATCCTTTGTTTGGCAAAGGCACCGTGCGTGCTGACGGTCGCAAGATCCATCCCGCCTACCTGTTCCAGGTCAAGAAGCCTTCGGAGTCCAAAGGCCCTTACGACTACTACAACTTGGTGGCCACCATTCCCGCCAATGAGGCCTTCCGCCCATTGTCTGAGAGCGAATGCCCCTTGGTTAAGAAGTAATCACACCCTACTGTTCAAGCAAGTCGAATCATCATGGAAATCTTTGGCATACCTTCGCAAGCCCTGTTTGGGCAATTGCTGATCGGACTCATCAACGGGTCCTTTTACGCGATGCTCTCTTTGGGTCTTGCCGTGATTTTCGGCTTGCTGAACATCATCAACTTCACCCATGGCGCCCAGTACATGCTGGGTGCCTTTGTGGCCTATCTGGGTTTGACCAAGCTAGGGATCAATTACTGGGTTGCGCTGGTCGTCACACCTCTGGTAGTGGGCGCCACCGGCATGCTGATTGAGCGCACCATGCTCAAGCAGTTGTACAAGCTGGACCATCTCTATGGTCTGCTACTGACCTTCGGGCTGGCCTTGATCATTCAGGGTCTGTTTCGTCACGAATTCGGTTCTTCGGGCATGCCTTATCCGGTGCCCGAAGTTTTCAAGGGTGTTTACAACACCGGTTTCATGTTCCTGCCCAAGTACCGCGCATGGGTCATTGTGGCTTCGCTGGTGGTCTGCCTTTCCACGTGGTACGTGATTGAGCGCACCAAGTTGGGCGCCTACTTGCGCGCAGCCACCGAGAACCCAAGCTTGGTTCAAGCGTTTGGCATCAACGTGCCGCGCATGATCACCTTAACGTATGGCTTCGGCGTCGGCTTGGCTGCTTTTGCAGGCGTGATGGCGGCACCTATTTACCAAGTGAACCCCACCATGGGGGCTGACATCATCATTGTGGTGTTTGCCGTGGTGGTGATCGGTGGCATGGGCTCCATCATGGGGGCCATCCTCACCGGATTTGGCTTGGGCCTGATTGAAGGTCTGACCAAAGTGTTTTACCCAGAAGCCTCCAGTACGGTGATTTTCATCATCATGACCATTGTTCTCCTGATCAAGCCAGCCGGGTTGTTCGGCACCCAAAAGTAAGACCATGACCCCTGTCTCGACACCCTCCATTCAGACTCAGTCGTTCACGCACCAATGGGTGGCCTTTGCCCTCATGGTGTTGGTTCTGGCCATCGCGCCCATCTGGGTTTATCCGATCTTCCTGATGAAGGTCATGTGCTTTGCCTTGTTTGCTTGCGCCTTTAACCTGCTGATCGGTTTTGGTGGCTTGCTGTCGTTTGGCCACGCCATGTTTTTAGGCACCGCTGGCTATGCAGCAGCGCATGCGGCCAAAGTTTGGGGCTGGAATCCGGAGTTAGTCGTGTTGTTTGCAACCGGCTGTTCGGCCTTGTTGGCTTTGCTGACGGGGATGCTGGCCATCCGTCGGCAAGGCATTTACTTTGCGATGATCACCTTGGCCTTCTCGCAAATGGTCTTCTTTCTTTATTTGCAAACGCCGTTCACAGGCGGCGAGGATGGCATTCAGTCGGTGCCACGCGGCAAGTTGTTTGGTGTCATCGATCTGAACGACAACACGGCCATGTACCTGTTTGTGTTGACGATTTTCCTGGCCGGATTCGCCATGATCTGGCGCATCATTTATTCGCCTTTTGGTCAAATCCTCCAGGCCATCCGCGAAAACCAAGACCGTGCCATCTCGCTGGGTTACGACACCGACATGTTCAAACTCATCGCGTTTGTGATTTCTGGCGCTTTGGCTGGCACGGCTGGGGCTACCAAGTCACTGGTGTTTCAGTTGGCTTCCCTGACCGACGTGCATTGGTCCATGTCGGGTGAGGTCGTCTTAATGACCTTGCTGGGCGGCTTGGGCACCTTGTTCGGACCCGTAGTTGGCGCGGCTGTGATTGTGAGCATGCAAAACTACTTGGCCCAATTTGGCGCTTGGGTCACCATCATCCAAGGTGCGATTTTTGTGGTTTGTGTGTTGGCGTTTCGGCGCGGCATCATTGGTGAAATCGCCAACTGGATCAAGAAGCCTTTGTGAGGCCCAAGCGGGCTCATGCCAGCCCGAGGCTTCAACGAAAAACCGCCTGGTCAAGTTCACAGGCGGTTTTTTTGTGGTCAAAGCTATTGAGCGGCAAGGCTATCAGCGCATAAAATTTTTGACGTAATCTGCGCCCAAACCCACCGCTTCAAAATGTGCGCGGTATTTCTCGATGCGGGTGAACACATCGTCGTAGCCCGTGGCATTGCCTTGGGTGTCGACGTACATCAGCGCGCCATGAACCGTGAACATGGTGATCATGTCTTGGCAATCGTCAGGCACGACCAAGGTGTGCGTTTCACCGGGCGGCTCAAAGACATAGCTGCCTTCTTCGGCGACCCAATCGTGCTCCAAGTACAACCATTTGCCACGCAACACATGGGCATGAACTTGACCAGAGTGGCGGTGACGCTGCAAGAGACCTGAGCGTTTGACTTTGAGCAAGTGGATGTAGAACCCGCCTGACACGTTCAAATGCAGCGGCCGCGACCAAATGCCGGGCGCAACGGGTGCCCAAAGGCGTTCATCTGAGGTTTGTACGTCATGAATGACCATGTCGGGGGCCATGCCCCATGGTTGTGGCTTGGCGTAGGGCACGCGGTCATCAGCGGGGGAGGGGGGAGTGTGGGGCTGCGTCACAGAGGCTCCAAAAAGTGATGGCATGAGGTTATGTCAGGATGCCTGGCTTGTCAGCCTAATGCGCGACAGCGCACCCGATGCATCGCTGAATCCATCGGTTTGAGAGTTCGCAAGCCCCATGAAAGTAAAATCAGACTTAATCCACGCTGTTTGTTTTAACTTTTCTAACGAGACACCATGTCCCTTAACAATGTCACCCCCGGTAAGAATGTGCCTGAATCTTTCAACGTGATCATCGAAATTCCGATGAACGCTGATCCTGTGAAGTACGAAGTGGACAAAGAGTCCGGCGCGTTGTTTGTCGACCGTTTCATGGGTACAGCCATGCATTACCCCACCAATTACGGCTATGTCCCCCAAACTATCGCGGGTGACGGCGACCCTGTGGACGTGTTGGTCATGACACCGTTCCCCTTGCCACCCGGCGTGGTGGTGCCTTGCCGCGCTTTGGGCATCTTGATGATGGAAGACGAAGGCGGTTTGGACGGCAAAGTGTTGGCCGTGCCCACCGAAAAGATCTTGGCCCGTTACAGCAACATCCAATCGTTGGCTGACATCCATGAGTTGCAGTTGCAACAAATCTCGCACTTCTTTGAGCACTACAAAGACCTCGAAAAAGGCAAGTGGGTCAAGGTCAAGGGCTGGGAAGGCATTGACGCTGCCAAGAAAGAAATCTTGGACGGCATCACCAACTACAACATCGCCAAGTAATTTCTGGTGCTGACTATCAAGCCCGCCTCGGCAACGAGGGCGGGCTTTTTTGCGCCTGCTTGTAGCGCGCACGCGTTGTTTTATTGCGGTTCGTTGTGTTTGAAAGGGCTGCGCGCAGCCAAGTGATCGAGGTAGTTGTCAATGCCTGCGCGTTCGCGCTCTAGGAATCGTTCGACCGCATCGGCAAAAACGGGGTGCGCCAACCAGTGGGCGCTGTAGGTGGGCACGGGCATGAGGGCCCGGGCCATCTTGTGTTCGCCTTGGGCGCCACCTTCAAACCGCTGAACGCCGTTGGCGATGCACCAGCTCAGGGGCTGGTAGTAGCAAGCTTCAAAGTGCAAGCAATCAACACGCTCTAAAGCGCCCCAATAGCGGCCGTAGGCGATGGGTTCGGTGCCACCCAAGCCCTGCACGGCAATCAGGCTGCTGGCGATGGGCAGGCCTTCGCGTTCGGCGATGTTCATTACCCAGTTTTCTGGCATCTCGCGCTGCATCTGGGCAAAGAAGTTGCGACTCAGGTAAGGGGCGTTGCCGTGTTCGAGGTAGGTGCGTTCGTAGCAGCGGTAGAAAAAATCCCAATCACCAGAGCTGATGGCCGTGCCGACTTGGGTGCGAAAGACGACGCCTGCATCGGCGACGCGGCGGCGTTCTTGGCGAATTTTTTTGCGCTTCTCTTGCGACAGGCTGGCTAAGAAGGCCTCGAAATCAGCAAAGCTTTGGTTGTTCCAATGGAACTGCACGGTTTGGCGCTGCATCAAGCCCAAGGCGTCGCAGGCGACGCGGTCGTTGGGGCTATTAAACAATAAGTGAAACGAAGACAGCTTCAGTTGTTGGCACAGCGCCAGCACCGCTTTGAGCAAGGCTTGGCGTGCCGTGGCATCGACGGCGAGCAAGCGAGAGCCCGGCACGGGGGTGAAGGGCACCGCGCTGGTGGCTTTGGGGTAATAGTGCAAGCCGTGTTCGCCATAGGCATTGGCCCAAGCCCAATCGAAAACGTATTCGCCGTAAGAATGGTCTTTGAGGTAGAGCGCACAGCCCGCGACCAAGTCATCCTGGTGCCAAAGCGTGACAAACTGAGGGATCCAGCCCGTCTCTGCTGTGGCGCTGCCGCTGGTGTGCAACGCTGCCAAATACGCGTGACGCATGAAGGGGGAGGGCACATCCTGGCTTTGACTCAAGATATCCCAAGCTGCGGCGGGGAGATCCATTGGGTTGTCGAACACGCGAATGACATAATCAGACAGGTTTTTAGACATGTTTTTTTCGGACGGTGTTGCTTCTGCCATGACTCTCAAAATTTGTGTTGCTCAGTTGAATTTTGTCGTGGGTGACATGGCTGGGAATGCCCAAAAAATCATCCACTGCGCCCAAGAGGCTTACGCGCTAGGCGTACGTTTGGTGTTGACGCCAGAACTGTCTTTGTGCGGCTACGCTGCAGAAGATTTGTTCTTGCGCCCCTCGTTCATGGCAGCCTGTGATGATGCCTTGAAAACAGTGTCCCATGCGCTGGCAGGTCTTGACGGGTTGCATGTGGTGGTCGGGCACCCCACGGGCGAGAGTCAGCGGACACGCTCGGTGGCAGTACAGCAGCGGTTCAACATGGCCAGTGTGGTGTGCGAAGGACGCGTGGTGGCCTCGTATGCCAAGCGCGAATTGCCCAACTACCAAGTGTTTGACGAGCGCCGTTATTTCACCCCAGGTGACGTGCCGTGCGTGTTTGAGGTGCAGGGCGTGCGCGTCGGTTTGCTGATTTGTGAAGATGCTTGGTTTGATGCGCCCGCAGCGGATGCCAAAGCAGCAGGTGCAGAGCTTCTGGCGGTGATCAACGCCTCGCCGTTCCATGTGGGCAAGGGCGACGAGCGCGAGCAGGCCATGCGCAGCCGCACACAAGCCACACAATTGCCCTTGATTTACGCCCATTTGGTGGGTGGGCAAGACGAGGTGGTGTTTGAGGGACGTTCGTTTGCATTGAATGCCGATGGCGCTTTGGCGGCGCGGGCGCCGAGTTTTGAAGAGCATCATTTTTGTGTTGCGTACACCGCAAGTGCTGTCACTGCCTTGGAGGGCGAGGTGGTGGCCGAGGCTTCGTTGGAGTCAGATTTGTGGCACGCTTTGGTATTAGGCGTGCGCGATTACATTGGTAAAAACGGGTTTCCTGGTGCGTTGTTGGGCTTGTCTGGTGGTATCGACTCAGCGTTGGTGCTGGCCATCGCGGTGGATGCTTTGGGCGCCAACCGCGTTCGCACGGTGATGATGCCGTCACCCTACACCGCCGAGATCAGTTGGGTGGATGCGCGCGACATGGCCCAACGCATGGGCGTGCGTTACGACGAGGTGTCCATCGTCCCGGAGTTCGAAGCGTTCTTGGGCTCACTCAAGGCCGATTTTGAAGGCACCCAACTCGATACCACCGAGGAGAACATTCAAGCCCGCATTCGTGGTACTTTGCTGATGGCGTTGTCTAACAAGTTTGGGTCCATCGTGTTGACGACGGGCAACAAGAGCGAAATGGCCACAGGCTATTGCACGCTGTATGGCGACATGGCGGGTGGTTTTGCGGTCATCAAAGACGTCGCCAAGACCTTGGTGTTCAAACTGGCGCATTGGCGCAATGCGAACGACCCTTACGGCACGGGCGTTGAACCTATCCCCGAGCGCATCATCACGCGTCCACCTAGCGCCGAGTTGCGTCCCGACCAAACCGACCAAGACAGTCTGCCGCCTTACGAGGTGCTGGACGAGATCGTGTCGCGTTTCATGGAAAACGACGAAAGTTCTGCCGACATCATCGCCGCGGGTTTTGCGCCCGCCGATGTGGAGAAGGTGACGCGTTTGATTCGCATCAATGAGTACAAACGCCGCCAGTCGCCCGTGGGCATTCGGGTGACGCACCGCAGTTTTGGCAAAGATTGGCGTTATCCTATTACCAACAAATTTCGCGCTTGAGTTTCAGTTCTTTAACGCAAGCGCTTGTCTCTCTTCAGTTTCAAGTTCAAGGAGTTTCCCCATGAAGCAAATTACCGCAGTGATCAAACCTTTCAAACTCGAAGAAGTGCGCGAAGCCTTGGCCGAGTGCGGCGTCACAGGCCTGACCGTCACCGAGGTCAAGGGTTTTGGGCGACAAAAAGGGCACACTGAGTTGTACCGTGGTGCCGAGTACGTGGTGGATTTTTTGCCAAAGGTGAAGGTCGAGGTGGTGGTGAAGTCCGAGGACGTTGACAACTGCGTCGATGCCATTGTTCGCGCGGCACGCACCGGAAAAATTGGTGACGGCAAGATTTTTGTGACCGCTGTGGAGCGTGTGGTGCGTATCCGTACCGGCGAATTGGACGAAACAGCCATTTGAGTTTCTGCGTCAAATGAAAAGCCGCCGTCTTTACAGACGGCGGCTTTTTTTCATGTTTCAGCGTTGAAGTTCGTTGGGCTTAGAGCATGGCTAATCGGGGCTGAGGGGCGAAACCAGCCGCTTGCACCAAATCGCGCAACAGGGTTTGAGGGTGCTCGCCGGTGCGAATCAAGTCCATCTGCCAGTCACTCAAAAAACCTTGAGTGACGCTATTTTTGGCAAAACTCAACAGACCGTCGTAATAACCTTGGGTATTGAGCAGCCCGATAGGTTTGTCGTGGTAGCCGAGTTGGCGCCATGTCCAAACTTCAAAGAATTCTTCAAAGGTGCCAATGCCGCCTGGTAAGGCCAAGAACACATCGGCGCGTTCGGCCATCATGCGTTTGCGCTCGTGCATGGTGTCCACCACATGCAGTTCGTTGCAGGCGGTGCGGGTGTTTTCTGTCGGTTGAAGTGCTTTGGGAATGATGCCCACGACGCGACCGCCAGCATCTGCCGTGGCTTGTGCGACCAAGCCCATGAGTCCGTTGTTGCCACCGCCGTAGACCAATTGGCCATGGTGGCTGCCAATCCATTGACCTACTTCGCGAGCCACATCTGCATAAATAGGCAAGACGCCATCGCGTGAACCACAGTAGACGCAGACTGAAAAAGCTGGGATGTTGTCAGAGGTCATGATGAGGCGATCACGTTGGTCCAAAGCGCGGCTGACCAAACACCCAAGCACAGCACCAGGCTCATCAGTACGGCGGCACTGCCAATGTCTTTGGCACGTTTGGCAAGTGCATGCCACTCAGGGCCAATTCGGTCGATGGCTGACTCGATGCCTGTGTTGAGCAACTCGACCACCATGACTAAAAAAACCACCGCGACGAGCATGGCGATTTCAAGCCAAGTTTTGCCTAGCCAAAATGCAGCAGGCACCAAGACAAAGGCTGCGATGGCTTCTTGGCGGAATGCTTTTTCAAACCAAGCGGCGCGCAAACCGCTGAGGGAGTAGCCAAAGGCATGAAAGAGGCGACTGAGCCCTGTGCGTTGCTTTTGAGGATTCACTTCCATGACGGTGCCCTTAGCGGCTCAATGGCTCGGAGTGAATGAGCCGAGTACCAGCCCAAACATCGTGCCAGAACTGGCCTTCCGGTTGAAAACGACTGAGCACGGCCCAGACACACGCCCAACCCAAAAGCAACAGCAAGGTTTCACCGCCAGACAGGGCCAAGCCAGAGATCACGATCAAGGGCGGCAAAAACCAAACCCAGCTCAACACGTAGCGCCACAAGGCACGCCCTTGAGAAAGGGCTTTGCCAGAGGTGTCAACCAGGCGAATACGCCAAGTTTTCATGGCGAGGGTCTGGCCTTTGTGACCAAACCAAGTGAAGTAAATACCAAAAATTAGGAACAAAAAAGCTTGCAAGCCGTGGCGATTATCAAGCGCATGCCGGGTTTGACTGAGCGTGCTGAACAAGTAGCCGGCCATGAACATGACGGCGAACAGAAGCAGACCTTCGTAAATCCAACAGGCCATGCGACGACGCAGGCTAGGCGTGCGGAGCGCCGCATCGGACGCCTCAAGGTTTGCGTTCATTCTGGGGAAACCGTGTTCTCGGGATTCAGCGCGGCGTCTGGTGAGGAAGCTGTTGTGGTGATAGGCAACAACGTAGCGGGGGCGGATTGATCGGAGGCAATGCGTGGCAGCGCTTTTGTTGAGCTGGCTGCTGGCGGTGTTGTGATTTTTCCAGCCGCCACAGGTTTGACGGCAGGCGCTACACCGGTCAAGGGTTTGATTTGTTGGGCTGCTAGTTTTTGCTTGGCCTCTTCAGGTAAGGCCGAGTAGGCTTCCCATTTGGCGCGTTTGTCTTCTTGAAGCAATTGCTGTGCATTTGCGAAATTCAGGCGAGCCGTTGCGCGTTGTTGTGCGGTCAATGCGGCCCATTCGCGCATGCGACTTTGGATGGTGGTGCGCTCGTCCGGTGAAAGCTGTGCAAAGTTTTGTGACACGGCGAGCCACTTGCGTTTGTGAGGCTCTGTCATCGATGGCCACAGCTGCACCAAAGGCGACAAGGCTTGTTGCTGGGCGGTTGTTAACTCGTGCCACTGGGGACGATTGGTCAGGGCGACTGCGCCTGAAGCTGTTGGTGAACCGGTGGCCGTTGCGGTCTGTGCTGCGCTAGGGTTGTCGATGGCCAAAACAAACACACTCACTAAAGTGAGTTGCATAAAACACAACGGTAATTGGCTCAAGACAGGCATAGGCACGATTTACTGTTGTGGGTCAGGAGTAGTGGGGTTTTTGAGGAACTGTAGGAAGCCTGGGTCCGCGTAAGCGGCAGGCGGCAAGTCATCGGTCAGCAGAACAGCGTCAATTTCTGCCAACTCGTTGGCACGATCGTCGTCCAAAATGGTGGAAATGAGGGCCAAACCCGCCACCAGAGCAATGAGTGGGAAGAAGGAAGCCAAACGGCTCCACAAATTCAGACCTTCGTCACCCAAATGAAGCAAGGCTGTACCGTTTTGTTGAACGCCAGCTTGGCTGAGTTGCAGTCGAGTTTGGGGAATAAGGCGGGCAGCTACAGCACGCGTGCGGGCTGCGCGAAGTCGTTCGGAGATGTCGTGAGGCAGGTCCAGGGTGTCGTTGTTGAGGCGGGCGGCGATGCGTTGCCCAAATTGGTCTTGAAGCGAGGGGCTGAGTGTGTGTGTAGTCGTCATGGTTGAATTCCCTTTGCTTTGAGCGCTTTGCTGAGCGCTAGAACGGCACGCGAACAGTGCGTTTTGACACTTCCTTCTGAACATCCCATGGCAGTTGCCGTCTCTGCAACATCGAGATCCTCCCAATAACGCAGCAAGAAGGCTTCTCGTTGACGTGCGGGCAAATTTTGTATCTCTTCTTCAATATCTTCCACGCGCGCAGTCATTGCGAAATTATCTTCTGCGCTCTGTGTCATTTGTGTGTCATTACCAACAACCAACGACTCTAAAAGGTCAAAGTCACTTTCCTCATGGCTGGATTCGAAATCGCTGAAGTTGCTGAACAAGGCACGTTTGGTTTTGTTTCGGCGAAACCAGTCCAACGTGGTGTTGGACAAAATGCGATGAAACAACATGGGCAGTTCATTGGCGGGCTTGTCCCCGTAATGCTCGGCGAGTTTCATCATGCTGTCTTGAACAATGTCAAGGGCCGCCTCATCGTCTCGAACGTGATAAATCGAGCGTTTGAAGGCTCGTTTTTCTACGCTGCGGAGGAAGTCGGAAAGTTCTTTTTCTGAAGCCACAAAGGACCGTGTTCAAGATGAGACGGGCGCGATTATGTCACTTGCTTAGCCATGCGTTTGCGCTCTGGCCGATGGGGGCATCGCTTGATGCCATAATAGCGGGCTGCAATTCGACAAAAAATAAGCAAACGGGTCTGGGTCCGACGCAATCACTCATGCGTCCATGGCTGAAGGCCTTAAGTTTCGACGCTGCCCCACAAGGGTTCGCCAAGAAGCACCCCGGGTTTTTCGTTGACGAAATTCACTAAGGTTAATCATGAATACTTCCACTGCGGATAAAAATTCCGCCACAGCCTTGAACGGGCAATCGCAGGAGCTGATGGGCTCTGAGATTCTCGTGAAAGCGCTTCAAGCTGAGAACGTCAAGTTCGTCTGGGGTTATCCAGGCGGCGCCGTTCTCTACATTTACGATGCTTTGTACAAGCAAGACACCATTCAGCATGTGCTGGTTCGCCATGAACAGGCGGCAGTCCATGCAGCAGACGGTTACGCGCGTGCGACGGGCGATGTGGGCGTTGCCCTCGTCACCTCAGGTCCAGGTGCTACCAATGCGGTGACCGGCATTGCGACTGCCTACATGGACAGCATTCCTATGGTGATCATCACCGGTCAAGTGCCTACGCACGCGATTGGCTTAGATGCTTTCCAAGAGTGCGACACCATTGGCATCACACGCCCAATCGTCAAACACAACTTTTTGGTCAAAGACGTCCGCGATTTAGCGGTCACGCTGAAAAAAGCATTTCACATTGCACGCAGTGGACGCCCCGGTCCTGTGGTGATTGATATTCCCAAGGACGTGTCTTTTAATAAGACCATGTTTGAGGGCTATCCCGCCGACGTGCAAATGCGCTCTTACAACCCCGTGCGCAAAGGCCACGGCGGTCAAATTCGTAAAGCCCTCCAATTGTTGATGGCGGCCAAGCGTCCTTACATCTACACCGGTGGCGGCGTGCTGTTGGGGAACGCTTCACAAGAGTTGCGCACCTTGGTCGACATGCTGGGCTATCCGTGTACCAACACCTTGATGGGTTTGGGCGCTTACCCTGCCAGCGATCCCAAGTTTTTGGGCATGTTGGGCATGCACGGCACCTTGGAAGCAAACAACGCCATGCAAAACTGCGATGTGTTGTTGGCCGTGGGCGCCCGTTTTGACGACCGCGTGATTGGCAATCCCAAGCACTTTGCGCAAAACGAACGCAAGATCATTCACATTGACATTGACCCCTCGAGTATTTCCAAGCGTGTGAAAGTGGACATCCCAATCGTGGGCGATGTCAAAGACGTGCTGGTCGAAATGATCGAGATGATCAAAGAGTCGGGTTTGAAGCCCGATTCGTCAGCGTTAGGCGGCTGGTGGGAAACCATCGACGCATGGCGCAAGCGCGATTGCATGAGTTACGACCGCGAGAACACGACGGTTATCAAACCTCAGTACGTGATCGAAACCTTGCACAAAATGACCAAGGGCACGGACACCTACATCACCTCTGATGTCGGTCAGCACCAAATGTGGGCGGCTCAGTACTACGGCTTTGACGAGCCACGCCGCTGGATCAACTCGGGCGGTCTGGGCACCATGGGCGTGGGTATTCCATACGCCATGGGCATCAAGTTGGCCAAGCCTGACAGCGAAGTGTTTTGCGTGACAGGTGAAGGTTCGGTCCAAATGTGTATCCAAGAGCTGTCCACCTGCTTGCAATACAACACGCCGATCAAGGTCATGGCGCTGAACAACCGCTACCTTGGCATGGTGCGTCAGTGGCAAGAGATCGAATATTCCGGCCGTTACAGCCACAGCTACATGGACGCTTTGCCCGACTTTGTGAAGTTGGCAGAAGCCTACGGCCACGTGGGCATGTTGATTGAGCGCCCTGAAGACGTGGAGCCTGCGTTGCGCGAAGCACGCAAACTCAAAGATCGCACGGTGTTCATGGACTTCCGCACGGACCCCACCGAGAACGTGTTTCCAATGGTCAAGGCTGGCAAGGGCATCACCGAAATGCTGTTGACCAGCGAAGATTTGTGATCAGGGAGAAATAGACATGAAACATATCATTTCCCTGATGCTCGAAAACGAACCTGGTGCACTCTCGCGTGTGGTCGGTTTGTTTTCTGCCCGAGGCTACAACATTGAGTCGTTGACGGTGGCCCCCACCGAAGACGCCAGCTTGTCGCGCATGACCATCCAAACCCACGGTTCAGATGATGTCATCGAGCAAATCACCAAGCACTTGAATCGCCTCATCGAAGTGGTCAAGGTGGTTGATTTGACCGAAGGTCCCTACACCGAGCGCGAGCTGATGCTCGTCAAAGTGCGCGCAGTGGGCAAAGAGCGTGAAGAGATGAAGCGCATGGCGGATATATTCCGTGGCCGCATCATTGACGTGACTGAGAAGAGCTACACCATTGAGCTGACGGGCGATTTGTCCAAGAACGACGCGTTCTTGGAGGCAATTGACCGTAGCGCAATTCTCGAAACTGTTCGCACGGGCGCTTGTGGCATCGGCCGCGGTGAGCGCATCTTGCGCGTTTGATTTCCAACCCCTTTCAAAAATTTTTTAGGAGAGACCATGAAGGTTTATTACGACAAAGACTGTGACTTGAGCCTGATCAAAGGCAAAACCGTGGCCATCCTTGGCTACGGCTCACAAGGCCACGCCCATGCACAAAACTTGAACGACAGCGGCGTTAAAGTCGTGGTCGGTTTGCGCACAGGTGGCGCATCTTGGGACAAAGTCGGCAAAGCCGGCTTGACCGTGATGGAAGTGAATGACGCAGTGAAAGCCGCTGACGTGGTCATGATCTTGTTGCCTGACGAAATGATCTCTGAGGTGTATGCCAACAACGTGGCCCCTCACATCAAGCAAGGCGCATCGTTGGCGTTTGCTCACGGCTTCAACGTCCATTACAACCAAGTCGTGCCACGCGCTGACTTGGACGTGTGGATGGTCGCACCGAAGGCCCCTGGCCACACCGTGCGCAACACTTACACCCAAGGTGGCGGCGTGCCTCACCTCGTGGCCGTGCACCAAGACAAGAGCGGCAAGGCCCGTGACTTGGCTTTGAGCTACGCCATGGCCAACGGTGGCGGCAAGGCCGGCATCATCGAAACCAACTTCAAAGAAGAAACCGAAACCGACTTGTTCGGCGAGCAAGCCGTGTTGTGCGGTGGTGCGGTTGAACTGGTGAAGATGGGCTTTGAGACTTTGGTCGAAGCTGGCTACGCCCCAGAAATGGCTTACTTCGAGTGCTTGCACGAGTTGAAGCTGATCGTTGACTTGATCTATGAAGGCGGCATCGCCAACATGAACTACTCGATCTCGAACAACGCCGAATACGGCGAGTACGTGACCGGTCCTGAAGTGATCAACGCACAAAGCCGTGAAGCCATGCGCAACGCTTTGAAGCGCATTCAAGATGGCGAATACGCCAAGATGTTCATCCAAGAAGGCCGCTTGAACTACCCAAGCATGACTGCACGCCGTCGCAACACCGCCGATCACCAGATCGAAGTGGTGGGTGGCCAACTGCGCGCCATGATGCCTTGGATCGCCAAGAACAAATTGGTTGACCAAACCCGCAACTAAGCCCGGCTTTTTTGCATGAACAAAGGCCACTTCGGTGGCCTTTGTCATTCATGGGCGAAGCTGAATTTTGAGCGTGCTAGCCCTTACACTCAACCCTTCATTTTGGGAGCAAGACGCATGTCTGATTTACACGATAGTGCTGAGGAAAACGTGCCTCGCAAACCCAGCAAGGGTATTTACGTCTTGCCCAACTTATTCACATTGGCGGCCTTGTTTGGTGGCTTTTATGCCATTGTGATGGCCATGAATGACCGATTTGAAATGGCGGCCATCGGTGTGTTTTGCGCCATGGTGCTAGACAGTTTGGATGGCCGCGTGGCCCGTATGACCAATACCCAAAGTGCTTTTGGCGAGCAAATGGACTCCCTGGCAGACATGGTGTCATTTGGTGCTGCGCCTGCTTTGATTTCTTACGAGTGGGCATTGAAGGGCGCAGGGCGCTGGGGTTGGGTGGCGGCCTTTGTGTACATCTCTTGTGCTGCTTTGCGTTTGGCTCGCTTCAACGTCAACACCGCTGTGGTAGATCGACGCTTTTTTCAAGGCTTGCCATCGCCCGCAGCTGCGGCGCTGGTGATGGGTTTCATTTGGGTGATGAATGACATGGGTTACAAAGGCTCAGAGGTCATGTGGCCCATGTTTGCCATGTGTTTGTATTCTGGGTTGACGATGGTGACCAACGTGCCTTTTTACAGCTTTAAAGACGTTCAAATGAAAAAGAGCGTGCCTTTCGCTGTCATCGTGATGTTGGCCTTGGTGATTGCCGTCATCAATATTCACCCGCCTATTGTGTTGTTTGCGCTCTTCATGTTTTATGGACTGAGTGGCTACGCCTTGTACGCTTGGCGGCGTGCCAAGGGCTTGCAAACCAGCGTTATCAGCATGTCCACGGATGAGCCCGATGAGCAAGGTTTGCACAAATGAGACAGGGAAGGGCTTGGGCTTTGTGCTAAATTCAGGCCATGCAAAATTTTTCGCTGACACTACTGCTTCTATCCCCCAACGGGCGGAGTTGGTAGCGCACGCGCAATCCCAAACAAGGCCCGTATGCAACCGCAGCGGGCCTTTTGCTTTGGGGTCGATCCACACGTTGCAGGTTTTTCAAGTTTTTAGGAGTTCTGACCATGACCGACAAGCTCATCATTTTTGACACCACCTTGCGTGACGGCGAACAATCGCCTGGCGCCTCTATGACGCGCGACGAAAAATTGCGCATCGCGCGCCAGTTGGAACGTCTGAAGGTGGATGTGATTGAAGCCGGTTTTGCTGCCAGCTCAAACGGTGACTTTGAAGCGGTTCAAGCTATTGCCAACGCCATCAAAGATTCGACCATTTGCTCTTTATCCCGTGCCAATGACCGAGACATCAGCCGTGCTGCCGAGGCCCTCAAAGGTGCCAACAGCGCCCGCATTCACACCTTCATTGCAACTTCGCCCTTGCACATGGAGAAGAAGTTGCGCATGTCGCCTGAACAGGTGCTGGAGCAGGCCAAGCAATCGGTGCGTTTCGCCCGGAATTTGGTGGGTGACATCGAGTTCAGCCCAGAAGACGGCTATCGCAGCGAGATGGACTTTCTCTGTCGCGTGATCGAAGCCGTGATCGCCGAAGGTGCCACCACCATCAATGTGCCTGACACGGTGGGTTACGCTGTGCCAGAGTTGTACGGCAACTTCATCAAAACCTTGCGTGAGCGCGTGCCCAACAGTGACAAAGCCATTTGGTCGGTGCACTGCCATAACGACTTGGGCATGGCGGTGGCCAACTCTTTGGCCGGCGTAAAGATCGGTGGCGCTCGTCAAGTGGAGTGCACGATCAATGGCTTGGGCGAGCGTGCTGGCAACTGTTCGTTGGAAGAAATTGTCATGGCCGTCAAGACGCGCAAAGACTATTTCGACTTGTCGATGGGTATCGATACCAAGCAGATCTTGGCTGCTAGCCGCATGGTGAGCCAAACCACGGGTTTTGTGGTCCAGCCGAACAAGGCGGTGGTAGGCGCAAATGCATTTGCGCATGCCTCTGGTATTCATCAAGATGGTGTGCTCAAAGCTCGCGATACCTATGAAATTATGCGTGCGGAAGACGTGGGCTGGAGCGCCAACAAAATTGTGTTGGGCAAACTCAGTGGTCGTAATGCCTTCAAACAACGCTTGGAAGATTTAGGCGTGCAAATGAACAGCGAAGCTGATACCAACACCGCCTTCGCCAAATTCAAAGAATTGGCAGATCGCAAGAGCGAAATTTTTGACGAAGACATCTTGGCGTTGGTCAGCGAAGAAAGCCTGATTGCAGAGAATGAGCAATTTGCCTTTGTTTCTTTGTCCCAGCACAGTGAGACCGGTGAGCGTCCCCATGCCAGCGTTGTGTTCACGTTGGCCGGCAAGGAAGTTCGCGGCGACGCCCATGGCAATGGCCCGGTGGACGCCTCACTCAAGGCGATCGAGTCCCATGTCAAGAGTGGCGCTGAGATGGTTTTGTATTCTGTCAACGCCATCAGTGGTTCTACAGAAAGCCAAGGTGAAGTGACGGTGCGTTTGCAAAATAGTGGACGCGTGGTGAACGGTGTGGGCTCTGACCCCGACATCGTGGTGGCATCTGCCAAGGCTTACTTAAGTGCGCTGAATAAGCTCCAAAGTAAATCCGATCGGGTAGCTGCCCAAGGTTAAGTTGTACAGAATTTAACTTCTTATCAGTTATCTCATGTAAATCGCGCAAGTCTTTGATCTTGCGCGATTTTTTGAATTTTGTTAAACTACACCTAATTCTGATTTTCAAGCCTAAGGATGCCACCTTGAAACGACTGCTACTCGCCATTTCTTTGGGCTGTTTGACCACTTTTTGTACCGTCGCCGTGCAAGCTGCGACCCCCCAAAAGCCAACAGTTCAAAAATCCAAGAAATTGGTGGCCAAGGCACCTATACGCAGCAAAGTGGGCAAAGTCATTCCCACCAAGCCATCTTTCGGTCACATCGCTGGTTTGCAGGCCACTGCTGATGATCTCGATTTGAAGTCCAGTGTGGCCTACGTGATTGACCAAGACACGCAAGAGGTTTTGCTTAGCAAAAATGACCGCGCTGTTTTGCCTATTGCATCCATCACCAAACTCATGACAGGTTTGATTGTGAGTGAGTCAAAGCTGCCAATGGATGAGGCGATCACCATCACCCAAGACGATGTTGATACAGAAAAGGGCAGCAGCTCACGCTTGCGCGTTGGCACCACGTTGACCCGTGGTGAACTGATGCATTTGTCCCTGATGTCTAGTGAGAACCGCGCAGCCCATGCCTTAGGTCGTACTTATCCTGGGGGGTTGTCGGTTTTCGTGGGGTTGATGAACACCAAAGCCGCCCAGTTGGGTATGCGCGACACACGCTACAGCGAACCAACTGGCCTGTCGAGTCAAAACCAATCCAGTGCCAAAGATTTGGCGACCTTGGTCGGGTTGGCTTACAACGATGCCATGTTGCGCGAGTTGTCAACGTCGCACAGTCATCAAGTAGAAGTGGGCAAGCGAACCTTGCAATACAACACGACCAACCGGTTGGTAAAGAACCCGAATTGGGACATTGGTTTGCAAAAAACTGGTTATATCTCTGAGGCGGGCCAGTGCTTGGTGATGCAAGCCAAAATAGCGGGCCGAAAGTTGATTTTGGTGTTCTTGGATTCAGCTGGCAAACTCAGCCGTATCGGGGACGCCGAGCGCGTGCGTCGTTGGGTGGAAGTGAACCACGCACAACGTCCGCAGACCTGAAACGCCACGTATCACAAAAAGGCCAGCCAATTTGCTGGCCTTTTTTCGCCTCATGTCGCGTTTAATTTGTCTTTGAAGCCCAACGCATGAGAAATCGCTTGGGTGGTCATTTGAAGCTTGGGCAACCATTCTTCATCGAGGCGGTCTGCGGGGGCTGAAATGGACAAACCTGCCACCAGTTTGCCTTGGTCGTCGTGAATACCTGAGGCCATGCAACGCACGCCGAGTTCGAGCTCTTCGTTGTCACGCGCCACGCCGTATTGGCGGGCTTTGGAGAGCTCGCGCTCAAGAACCGGCAACTGGGTGATGCTGTTGCGCGTTTGGCCGCTCAGACCAGTGCGGGTGGCGTAGGCGCGAACACGTTGGGCATCGTCCATGGCCAAGAACAATTTACCGACAGAGGTCAAGTGAAGCGGGGCACGGCCACCAATGGCGCGCACCACTTGCATGCCCGAGCGCTCGCTGAAGGCACGTTCCACATACACAATTTCGTCACCTTGGCGCACACTCAAATTGACAGGTTGTTGAATCAGCTTGTGCAATTCGCGCATGGGCTGGAAGGCCACATCGCGAACGTTCAGGCGATCTTTGACCAAATTGCCCAGCTCAAGTAGGCGCATGCCCAAGCGATAGCTTCCAGCCTCTGGACGCTCGACAAATCGACCGACAGCGAGATCGTTCAAGATGCGATGGGTTGTCGAGGGATGCAGCCCCGTTCGTTCGCTGATTTCTTTCAGCGTGATGGCCTCTTCGCGGGAGGCGAGAACGTCGATGAGCGAGAACATCCGCTCGATCACTTGAATGTTGGGAGTCGCGGGAACGGTAGATTTGCGCATCTCTATATTTTACTTGGTGAAATTAATGTCCACCCATTCGTTATTTTGGAGCAACTGAAAGGGCTGGAAATTGGTTTTGTAGCGCATTTTGGGGCTGTCCTCGACCCAATAGCCGAGATACACAAAGGGCAACTTCAATTGATGCGCATACTCGATCAGCCACATGACGTTGTAAGTGCCGTAGCTGGCCGAGTCGTGCGGATCGTAAAAGGTGTAGACCGCAGAGAGGCCGTCTTCTATTTCGTCCACGATCGATACCATTTTTAATGCACCCGGCGTGCCATCGTCGTTGGCAGGCGCTCTGAATTCAACCATTTGCGACCGAATCCGGCTTTGCAGCAAAAATTGTGCATATTGCTCGACGCTGTCTTGGTCCATCCCTCCACCAGGGTGGCGATGCCATTGGTAACGTTTATAAAACTCGTAATGTTCAGCTTCAAAATGCAGCGGTAAGAGGCGAGCGACCAAGTTCCCGTGTTTCTTCCAGGCACGTTTTTGGCTTCGTGTTGGTGCAAAGTCCTCTGTTTTCACACGCAAGGCCAAGCAGGCGCGACAGCTGTCGCAATATGGTCTGTACGTGAACAAGCCGCTGCGACGAAAACCTTGGCGGATTAGGGATGAATAGGCAGCGTCGTCAACTTGCTCACTGGGCGACGCCACTTGCGACCGTGCTGTGATATGGGTCAAATAACTGCACGGGTAAGGCGCCGTTGCATAAAACTGCAAAGGTTGTGCGGGCAAGTCTTGACGGTGTGTCATCACGCTTGGTGGCCTGGAGCTAAAAGTGCCTGCCAGTGTATCGGTTGAAGTTGCCAGTCAAGCGGACTCTGCGCTTGAGCTGCTGAAATGCCCTTGATAAAGACTGTCCGTTCAATTTCTTGTGCACCCAAAGAGGCCAAGTGACGGGTGTTTTGCTGGCAATCAATCCACGGGACACCTTGCGCTTTGGTTAGCGCGACCAAAGCCGATAGCGCGATCTTTGAGGCATCTGTTTGCAGGGCAAACATCGACTCGCCAAACACCGCGCGTCCCAGAGCGACGCAATACAGACCTCCAACAAGCTCGCCATTGACCCACGTCTCAACGCTGTGCGCGAATCCGGCCTGGTGAAGGTCCACGTAGGCTTTGATCATGTTGGGCACGATCCAGGTGCCTACTTTGCCTCCCCGGGGAGCGTTAGCGCATCGTTGCATCACGAGTTCAAAAGCGCTGTCCACCCGAATCTCGCAATCGGGTGCGGCTAAAAAAGCATGCAGTGTTTTGCGCAAAGACCGATGTAGTTTGAATGATGCAGGTTTGAGCACCATGCGCGGATCTGGAGACCACCACAAAACGGGTTGTCCTTCACTGAACCAAGGAAAGATGCCTAAGCCGTAGGCTTCCTGTAAACGCGGGGCCGAAAGGTCATTGCCAGCCGCGACGAGACCCGCCAGTTCAGTCCCCTGAGGTTGTGCTGTGGCGGCCTTGGGAAGGGCAGTGTTCGCCTCTAACCAAGGAATCGACGGTGTTGGATGGCTCATTCAGGGTTTTCTCTGCTGGCGTGAGGAAGTTATTGGGCTGAGAAATCCCTACAATTGTGAATGAATTTGTAGAACTCTTGTTCAACTTTCCGCTACTTGGAGCTACGTATGCAACTCATGTGGGTGTCTGGGCCCACCGCCACCGTGCGGACCATTTCCATCACGGCACGTACAGTGCTTTTGGGAGCCTGTGCGTCTGCGTTCGTCTTGGTGGCGTTGGGTGTTCTGTTGCATTTTGTTGGCTTTCGCATGGCCATCGAGTTCAGCCCCGGCCTTGCGCGAAGCATAGGGGGGGTGACGACGGAGGCGGAGCAGCAAAAATTAGAGGCCACTTACCGTGACCACTTGGACCAATTACGGCAAACCATGAACACGACCGTCCAAGAAATCCGCCAACTGGAAACGCTCAAGAACCGATTCATGGACATCGCTACGCCACCACAGGTTCGCGACAAATATGCCAAAAAAGAAGAGGCAAAAGGCGGCCCTTGGGTTCCGCCCCGTTACCAAAGTAACCGCAGCCAGCCTCTGCACCTAGATTTAGTCACAGCCCAAGACGAATTTTCGCAAACGCAAACTGCTTTGAAGTCTCTGGCGCAAACGTGGTCCACGCAGTTGAACTGGCTCAATGCTTTGCCCACAGGGGTGCCGATTGGCAAAGACTACCGTGTGACCAGCGGGTTTGGCATCCGTAACGACCCCTTCACTGGCCAGCTGGCGATGCACGAAGGACTTGATTTTGTAGCGGAGCATGGCTCAGGCATCGTGGCCACCGCTGCTGGAACTGTGACACGCTCAGCTTGGGATGCCTCTTACGGCAACGTGGTGGAAATCAGCCATTTGGAAGGTTTCACAACCCGTTATGCGCATCTGAGTCAGCGGATGGTGCAAGAGGGGCAGAAAGTTCAGCGCGGCGAAGTCATTGCGCGTCTCGGTAGCACAGGTCGTTCAACGGGCCCACACCTGCATTACGAAGTCATGCGCCATGATCGGGTGTTGAACCCAATGCAAATTTTGCTGCAAACCACCGCCAGCGCGCCTTAATTTCCCAGTCTCCACCAGGACCGCCATGTTTGAAAAACTCAAAGGCAAATCGTTTGCCCCCTCGCAAGAGCGCTTCGACACCATCATTGGCCGCACCACACACATTTATGGCCGTTTGGTGCTCTTAGACAGCGTGCGCATTGATGGCAAAGTCACCGGCAACATTGAAACGGGTAAAGACAACAAAGTCACGGTTGCCATTGGGCCGACGGGCGAAGTTGCTGGCGACATCACGGCACACCGCGTCATGGTGGCGGGCAAGGTTGAGGGAAACATCTATGCAGCTGAACGGGTTGAGTTTCACAAAGACTCGATCGTTCAGGGGGATATTTCCTATGGCTCTATTGCCATCGAGCACGGTGCCCGTTTGCTAGGGTTGGTGATTCAAAATCCGAATCAACCCGTGATGCAAGTCTCGGCAACGGATGCCCAAAATGCCATCCGCAAAGCCCAAGAAAGCAGGTCTTGATTCAGCGGTCTTGCTGTGGCCTGTCAGTTCGTCAAGACCATGAAAAAAGCCCCTGCGAGCAGGGGCTTTTTGGTTTTGGCGGAGCAAGCGGGATTCGAACCCGCGGTGGGCTATTAACCCACACACGCTTTCCAGGCGTGCGACTTAAACCACTCATCCATCGCTCCGAAGCCTTAGATTGTAACAGTGGGCGAGTACACTTCCGCGCTGTTGTTTAGTTGACGCTTAATTCTGTCGGAGTGCTGCATGAAATTTCGTTTTCCCATCGTCATCATTGACGAGGATTTTCGTTCTGAAAATACCTCCGGCCTTGGCATTCGTGCCCTGGCCGACGCCATTCAAGGCGAGGGTTATGAGGTCATGGGTGCAACGAGTTATGGTGACCTGAGTCAATTTGCGCAGCAGCAGTCTCGCGCCAGTGCATTCATCTTGTCAATTGACGATGAAGAGTTCACGCCTGGCCCCGATCTGGATCCCGCCGTTTTGAACTTGCGTAACTTCATCGAAGAAGTACGTCGCAAGAACGCGGACGTGCCCATCTACGTTTACGGCGAAACCAAAACATCACGCCACTTACCCAACGATATCTTGCGCGAGTTGCATGGCTTTATTCATATGTTTGAGGACACGCCGGAGTTTGTGGCACGTCACATCATCCGTGAAGCCAAAAGCTATCTGGAGAGTGTGCAGCCGCCATTCTTCAAAGCCTTGTTGGATTACGCCGAAGACGGTTCGTACTCATGGCACTGTCCTGGCCACTCGGGTGGTGTGGCATTTTTGAAAAGTCCTGTGGGTCAGATGTATCACCAGTTTTATGGTGAAAACATGTTGCGCGCTGACGTCTGTAACGCCGTAGAAGAGCTGGGCCAATTGTTGGACCACAACGGCGCGATTGGCGAGAGCGAACGCAATGCCGCCCGTATCTTCAATGCGGACCATTGCTTCTTTGTGACCAACGGCACCAGTACGTCCAACAAAATCGTGTGGCATCACACGGTGGCTCCCGATGATGTGGTGGTGGTGGACCGCAACTGCCACAAGTCGGTGTTGCACGCCATCATCATGACGGGTGCTGTGCCTGTGTTTTTGAAGCCCACGCGCAACCACTACGGCATCATCGGCCCTATTCCTCAAAGTGAGTTTGAGCCTGAAGCGATACAGGCGAAGATTGCCGCCAACCCTTTGCTCAAAGGTGTGGATGCCAAGACGGTGAAACCGCGTGTTCTGACCCTAACGCAATCTACTTACGACGGCGTGCTGTACAACACAGAAACCATCAAAAAGATGTTGGACGGCTACGTGGCCAACTTGCATTTTGACGAGGCTTGGTTGCCCCACGCGGCCTTCAACCCGTTTTATGGCACCTACCACGCCATGGGTAAGAAGCGTGAGCGACCCATGCATTCGGTGGTCTATGCCACGCAATCGATTCATAAATTGTTGGCTGGTATCAGCCAAGCCAGTCATGTCTTGGTTCAAGACTCGCAACAAACCAAGTTGGACCGCCATCTGTTTAACGAAGCGTATTTGATGCACACCAGCACCAGCCCGCAGTACAGCATCATTGCCAGCTGTGACGTGGCTGCGGCCATGATGGAGCCGCCTGGCGGCACCGCCTTGGTGGAAGAGAGCATTGCCGAAGCGCTTGATTTCCGCCGCGCCATGCGCAAGGTGGACGACGAGTACGGCCTGGACTGGTGGTTCAAGGTGTGGGGCCCCGATGAGTTGGTCGAGGACGGCATAGGTAGCTCGGACAGCTGGATCATCAAAGGCCAAGGCGAGTCGTCCAAGTGGCATGGCTTTGGTAACTTGGCTGATGGCTTCAACATGTTGGACCCGATCAAGGCCACCATCGTCACGCCCGGTATGGATTTAGATGGCAAGTTCGACACCTCGGGCATTCCAGCCAGCATCGTCACGAAGTTTTTGGCCGAGCACGGCGTGATCGTCGAGAAAACGGGCCTCTACAGCTTCTTCGTCATGTTCACCATTGGTATCACCAAGGGCCGCTGGAACTCGTTGTTGACAGCGTTGCAGCAGTTCAAAGACGACTACGACCGCAACCAGCCAATGTGGCGCATCCTGCCCGAGTTCTGCCAAAAGCACCGAGCCTACGAGCGCATGGGTTTGCGCGATTTGTGCCAACACGTTCACACGCTCTACGCCAAGTACGACATTGCACGCTTGACCACCGACATGTACTTGAGCGACCTCACGCCCTCGATGAAGCCCAGCGACGCCTATGCCCAAATCGCGCACCGCAACACAGAGCGTGTGGCGATTGACGATTTGGAAGGCCGCATCACCACCAGTTTGGTCACACCATACCCACCTGGTATTCCGCTGTTGATTCCAGGTGAAGTCTTCAACAAGAAAATCGTGGACTATTTGAAGTTCGCTCGCGAATTCAACTTGCAGTGCCCGGGGTTTGAGACCGACATCCACGGTTTGGTGGAAGTTGTGGGCGTTGATGGCAAGAAGTCCTACTTTGCCGATTGCGTCAGAGGCTGAGCACCGCGTTGCGCCTTGGTTCACGCATGATCTAAACGGCCTTGAGTTTTCAAGGCCGTTTCTCTAGGTCTGGTTGAATCCGTAGAAAACTTGCAAAGCGAGGCAAGCCTTTGTCGGTCAGCCCCCGATACCGATACGTGACCCATTCTCCGATCGCAGGCGGCTTTTGGCGATCTTGGGCAAGCAATCCCGTGCCTAACTTGAACCGTTTGCCTTGCGATGTCTCGACCAACAAGGCGCCTGTTTGTCCTGCGTATTGCCCCGTTCCAGCCAAGTGTTCGATCACGCGGGCTTCTGCATCGTCATGCGGTTTGAGTTTGAGTTGATCGTTGCTGCGGCCTGATTTATAGGTGGCATTGGCGCGGTGCAACATCAAACCTTCAGCCCCCGAGCTGACTTTGTCATTCAGGAGTTGCTTGAGCGCTGTGGCGGAGTCCAGTTGTTTTTGAGAGACCGCTTCGACCCAAGTTAAGCCAAGTGCCGTTACCAAGCTTGTGTAGGCTTGTATGCGTGCGGTGAATGTACCTCTGTGCATGGGTAAATCAAACACCATGAAGTGCATCTTTTGCCAGTCGGCATCACGGGCGTTGGCTTGTTGAATCACGGAGACGGCGGCCGTGAATTGCCCGCGTCCAGCCCACAACTCGCCTTCAAAAGGTGTGTCAGGCCAACCTTGGGTGAACCAAGCCGGCGGCCTTAATACGGTGCCGCCCCGCGTCAGCAATTGCTGCCCATCCCAGTAGCCGCGAACGCCATCAAACTTCTCGCTCACCCAATAGTCGCGTAAATCGGCGGCGCTTGTGTAGGTGTTCGCCAGCCAAATGGGCGGCACTGTGGCGGCTTGGGCGCAGGGCCGCCACAGCAAAGACAAGGAGAAGAGGGAAAGCAAAGGGCGGCGTTGCATGCTGGCTTCTCCTTGGCGCGCATGAACACATGCGCAAGTCGATCACAAAGCCACACCTTTGCGGCTTTTATGCCAGCTTACTCTGCTGAAGGCTCGGCAATGCCACCTACAACTTGGCTAAATCCGCCGTCAACATAGGTAATTTCGGCGGTCACGCCGGCTGCCAAATCGCTCATCAAGAACGCGGCCACGTTGCCCACATCGGTGATGGTCACGTTGCGGCGAATGGGCGAAGCCTCGGCCACCACGCTCAAAATCTTGCCAAAGCCTTTGATGCCGCTGGCCGCCAAGGTTTTGATGGGGCCTGCGCTGATGCCGTTGGCGCGCAAGTTGCGTCCGCGTGCGCCCAGCGACTCGGCTAAGTAGCGCACCGACGCTTCCAGCGACGCTTTGGCCAAGCCCATGGTGTTGTAGTTCGGCACCGTGCGGATGGCACCCAAGTAAGACAGAGTCAACACGGCGGCGTTGTCGTTCAAGTAAGGCAGGGCTGCTTTGGCCATGGCGGGAAAACTGTAGGCACTGATGTCGTGGGCGATTTGGAAGCCTTCGCGTGACAGGCCATCTAAGAAATCACCGGCAATCGCTTCGCGAGGCGCGTAGCCAATGCTGTGCACGAAGCCGTCAAAGGTGGGCCAATGGGCTGACAAATCTGTGAAGAGTTGTTCAATTTGTGCGTCACTCCCCACGTCGCAGTCAAAAATGAGCTTGGAGTCGAAGTCTGCGGCAAACTCGGTAATACGGTCTTTGAAACGCTCGCCGACGTAGCTGAATGCCAATTCAGCACCCTGATCGTGACACGCTTTGGCGATGCCATAAGCGATGGAGCGGTTAGACAACACGCCGGTGATCAACAATTTTTTTCCAGAAAGAAAACCTGTTTTTGTACCCATGGATGAAATGCTCCAAAAAAATCTTGCAGAATTGTCGCATGCGGTTTTTGGCGTTTTTATTGGCGATTTTTTGCGTGGCTCCTTCATGGGCGGGCCATGCGTATGCCCAATTCGGAGACATCAAATACCCACCGCAGTTCAAAAACTTTGATTACGTCAATCCGCTGGCCGCAAAAGGTGGTGAGTTGGTGTTAGTTCCGCCATCACGCTTGTCGAGCTTTGACAAATACAACCCCTTCACCCTCAAAGGCAATGCCGCGCCAGGCTTGGGCAGCTTGTTATTCGAATCGCTGCTCACCGGCACCTTGGATGAGTCTGCCACGGCTTATGGCTTGCTGGCTGAGGATGTGAGCGTGGCGAGCGATCGCCGCTCGGTTCAGTTTCGTTTGCGTCTAGAGGCTCGTTTCAGCAATGGTGACGCCGTCATGGCCGACGACGTGAAACACAGCTTTGAGACCTTGACCAGCAAGCAAGCGGCACCACAATTTCGCACTCTCTACAACGACGTTGCCGGCGTGGTGGTGATCAACCCACATACTGTCCGTTTCGACTTTAAAAGTGCCAATCCAGAGTTGCCGTTGATTGTGGGCGGCATGCCTGTGTTCAGCCGCGCTTGGGGTGTCAAGGATGGCGTTCGTCAACCCTTCGACAAAATAGTGACCGAGACACCGATTGGTAGCGGTCCTTACACAATTGGCCAAGTGGCGTTTGGCCGAGACATCAGTTACGAGCGTGAACCGAATTACTGGGCGAAGGATTTGAACGTGCGACTCGGGATGTTCAACTTTGACCGCATCACTTACCGACTCTACAAAGACAACACCGCACAACTCGAAGGTTTCAAGGCGGGGGAGTTTGATTTCATCCAGTCGTTCATCGCACGGGAGTGGGCGCGTGGCTATGTCGGTAAAGCGTTTGACAACGGCCAGCTGATCAAGCGCGAACTCAAGCACGGGAATGCGGGTGACTTTCAAGGATTCCTGTTCAACACCCGCTTGCCCAAGTTTCAAGACGCGCGGGTGCGTCAAGCCATCGGTTTGGCCATGGACTATGAGTGGATGAACCGACAGCTGTTTTACAACGCTTACCAGCGTGTGCGCGGCTATTTTGTGGCCAGCGACTTTGAAGCCAAGGGCTTGGCAGACGCTGCGGAGTTGGCCTTGCTCGAGCCACTGCGCCCACAACTGTCGCCTCAAGTATTCAACCAGCCTGTGCCTTTGCCCCCCTTCACCTCGCTAGACCCCAAGTCGGGCGACACCTTGCGTGACCATTTGCGTCAAGCCAAAGCCTTGCTCGCGGATGCCGGGTGGACCTACCGAGACGGTGCCTTGCGCAATGCTGCGGGTGAGGCGTTTCGCATTGAGTTTTTAGACAACTCGGGTTCTATGGGCCGCGTGGTGACCCCGTTTGCCAAGAACCTCGAAAAGCTGGGCTTTGTGGTGAATTACAAAGTGATTGACTTTGCTGTGCTCCAAAAGCGTTTGGACGTGTTTGATTTTGAAATCATCAGCAACCGCAACGTGGGTAGTGAGTCGCCGGGCACCGAGTTGTTGGAGCGTTTTGGTTCTCGCGCCGCTGTAACCGAGGGCTCGGGCAACTTCATCGGCTTAAAGGACCCTGCTGTGGATGCGTTGTTGGGCCATGTCACCGCTGCGAGAACGCGGCCCGAGTTGATCTCTGCTGCACGCGCGCTAGACCGTGTCTTGCGCCACGGCCATTACGCTGTGCCGCATTGGTATGGCGGCGTGCACCGCGTGTCTTGGCGCAGCGGCAAGTTTGAACAACCGGCCATCACGCCGCGGTTTTATCAGCCTGAGAGTTGGGTGACCTCTACCTGGTCAGCCACTTTGGATAACCGCGCTAACTTGGCTGCAGCGCAAAGGGCGGCGCGTTGACATGATGGCCTATATTTTCAAGCGCTTGCTGCTCATGGTGCCAACCCTGTTTGGGGTTTTGTTGCTGACTTTTGTCGTCATCCAGTTTGTGCCAGGAGGGCCTGTGGAGCAAATGGTGGCTCAGCTGCAAGGGCGCGACAGTGGCGGTGAGGGCGCTGCGGCTGGCGGTGCCGGCTATCGTGGCCGTCAAGGCGTGGATGCAGCCCGCATCGAAGAAATCAAGCAGCTGTATGGCTTTGACAAGCCCGCGCCCGAGCGTTTTTGGCAAATGGTCCAGCAGTTTGCACGTTTCGATTTAGGCAAGAGCTTTTACTATCCCAAAGACGTGTGGACCTTGGTGAAGGAAAAACTCCCTGTCTCGATCAGCTTGGGGCTGTGGACCTTCTTTTTAAGCTACCTCATATCCGTGCCCTTGGGTGTGGCCAAAGCCGTACGTTCTGGGTCACGTTTTGACACCTTGACGAGCTTGGTTGTGCTGACGGGCTATGCCATTCCCGGTTTTGTGCTCGGTGTGGCGCTGCTGGTGGTCTTTGGGGGGCAGTTGCAATGGTTTCCGTTGCGCGGTTTGACATCGACCAACTGGGAGCAACTGAGTTGGGGTGCGCGCATCGTTGATTACTTGTGGCACATCGTGCTGCCGATTACCGCCAGCGTGATGGGCGCATTTGCGGTCACCACCATGCTCACCAAAAACGCGATGCTGGAAGAGATCCGCAAGCAGTATGTGCTGACGGCGCGCGCCAAAGGTTTGTCGCAGCGTCGCGTGTTGTGGCGCCATGTGTTTCGTAATGCCCTGATTCCTTTGGTGACTGGGTTTCCCAGCGCCTTCATCGGTGCGTTTTTCACCGGCTCTTTGCTGATCGAAACTTTGTTTTCCTTGGACGGATTGGGGTTGCTGAGTTTCGAAAGTGTGATGCGACGCGACTATCCCGTGGTGTTGGGCACCTTGTATTTGTTCACGCTGATTGGTTTGGTCACCAAGTTGATCAGCGACCTTTGTTATGTCTGGGTGGACCCGCGTGTCAAATTCGACTGAACGTTCGGTATCGCCCAGCAGGCGGGCGTGGCAACGCTTTCGCACCAACCGTTTGGGGTTTGGCAGCTTGGTGTTGTTTGTGGCTTTGTTTGGCCTGAGCCTTTTGGCGGAAGTGCTGTCCAACGACAAGCCTTTGGTGGCGCGCTATCAGGGTCACTGGTATGCGCCCATTGTTCAAAACTTGCCCGAAACCACCTTTGGTGGTGACTTCGACAGCCCCACCGATTTTTTAGACCCCTTCATCCAAGCTCAGTTTGAGCAGCCCGGTAACTGGGCCTTGTACCCGCCCAATCCTTACCATCACACCACGCTGAACTACTTTGCCAAACAGCCCAACCCTGCGCCGCCGTCGTCGGACAACTGGTTAGGCACCGATGACCGAGGCCGCGATGTGGTCGCGCGTTTGTTGTATGGCTTTCGTTTGTCGGTGTTGTTTGCACTGGCCTTGACCCTATTTGGCACCGTGATTGGGGCGTTGACCGGCGCATTGCAAGGCTTCTTTGGTGGAAAGACTGACTTGGCGATGCAGCGCTTTATCGAAGTTTGGAGCGCCATGCCTGAGTTGTATTTGTTGATCATTTTCAGCGCTGTGTTTGACCCGAGCGTGACCTTGCTTTTGGTGCTCTTGGGTTTGTTCGGCTGGATGGGTTTGTCCGACTATGTGCGTGCCGAGTTCTTGCGCAATCGCCAACTTGATTACGTGCGCGCTGCGAGGGCCTTGGGCTTGTCCAACACACAAATTATTTGGCGCCATGTGTTGCCCAACAGTTTGACGCCGGTGGTGACCTTTTTACCGTTTCGCATGAGCGGTGCGATTTTGGCGTTGACGTCACTCGACTTTTTAGGCTTAGGCGTACCGCCGGGCACACCCAGCTTGGGCGAGCTCTTGGCTCAGGGCAAAAACAACATCGATGCATGGTGGATTTCTTTGTCCACCTTCGCTGTGTTGGTGGTCACGCTGATGTTGCTGACCTTCATGGGCGACGCCTTGCGCGATGCGCTCGACCCGCGAAAGGCGGACGCATGAAACTGCCTTTGCTTCAAGTGCGTGACCTTCATGTGCGTTTCGGTGGGAACGAGGTGGTGCATGGCGTGAATTTCAGCCTTGCATTGGGCGAAAAATTGGCGTTGGTGGGCGAGTCGGGATCGGGCAAAAGCGTTTTGGCTTTGAGCTTGGTCAAACTCGTCGAAGGTGCGCAGCTTTCGGGGCGGTGTTTGTGGACGGAACAAAACGTGGATGCACCGCACTTTGCCTCGGGAAACCCGTCAGACAAGGCCTCGGACGATGCCTCCGTCTCTGATCAGTCGGCGCCTGATCGCCTCGCACCTCAAATTCTCGATTTGGTGCAACTGACCGAACGTGAGTTGGTGCCCATTCGCGGGCAAGACATTGCGTATGTCTTTCAAGAGCCCATGACCGCACTCAATCCCTTGTTCACGGTGGGCGATCAAATTGCCGAGGTCTTGCGGGTCAAGCGCGGCTTGCGCCGCGATGAGGCCTGGCAAGAGGTGTTGGTTTTGCTGGAGCAAACGGGCATCCCTGAGCCCACGCGGCGTGCGCGGGCTTACCCGCACCAGTTGTCAGGCGGGCAGCGGCAGCGCGTTTTGATTGCCATGGCGCTGGCATGCAGACCGCGCCTGTTGGTGGCCGATGAGCCGACCACTGCGCTGGACGTAAGCTTGCGCGGGCAAATTTTGGATTTGCTCGACAGCTTGCAGCAGCGTTACGGCATGGCCGTTCTGCTCATTTCCCACGATTTAACGGCAGTGCGCCGTTTTGCCGACCGCGTGCTGGTCATGGAGCGTGGCTCGGTGGTAGAGGAGGGGGCGACGCACACGGTGCTTTCTTCTCCTCAGCACCCTTATACCCAAAAATTGCTCAACAGCCAACCCGTGCGTGATGTGCCTGCGCCGCTCAGCGACGCGCCCTTGGTGATGCAAGCGCAAGGCCTGCGTGTGAGTTACCCCATGCCACGGCCGGGTTGGCGGGGTTGGTTTGGGCGCGCTGAGTTTGTGGCGGTTCAAGGCGCTGACTTTGCGTTGGCAGCTGGGCAAACTTTGGGCGTGATGGGCGAGTCGGGCTCGGGCAAGTCCAGTTTAGCGTTGGCCGTCTTGGGGCTCATTCCCAGTCAGGGGCGTTTGAGCTTGGAGGGACAGTCGTGGTCAGGGCGCGCTGCAGCTGATTTGAATTTGAGACGTCGTGTGCAGGTGGTGTTTCAAGATCCTTATTCATCCCTGTCGCCACGCATGACCGTGGAGGCTTTGGTGGCGGAAGGCTTGACGCTGCATTTCCCCACGCTAGACGCCCCAAGTCGCCAGCAGCGCGTTCTGAATGCCTTGGCAGATGTGGGTCTGACCGAGATTGAATTTAAGGGGCTGTTGCAACGCTATCCCCACGAATTTTCTGGCGGCCAGCGTCAGCGCTTGGCCATTGCCCGCGCTTTGGTGGTGGAGCCGCAAATTTTGGTGCTCGACGAACCCACCAGCGCTTTAGATGTCACCACCCAAAAACAAGTGCTGCAACTGCTGCAGCAGTTGCAGAAGCAACGGGGTTTGAGTTACTTTTTGATCACCCATGATGTCGCTGTGATTCGTGCCATGGCACATCAGGTCTTGGTCATGCAATCGGGGCAAGTGCTGGAGGCGGGCGCTGTGGATCAAATCTTGCTGGCCCCCAAGCACGCCTACACCCAACTTTTGGTGAGCGCGTGAAGCAGAAAATCAGCTAAACCCTTGAAAATCAAGCATTTAGACGCTACAATGTGAGCTTCACGACCAAACGGGCGGGTAATTACCGCCCGTTTTTTTTGGTCGATCGTTTTTTGAACCCCACCATTTCAAGGCTTTTTGTCGACGTGAGCTTGCAGCAAACAGTAGAACAAACCGTGACCGGCTTAGGTTACGACCTGGTTGAGATTGAACGCTCAGCCGGTGGGCTTTTGCGCATCACCATCGACTGGCCGTGGCTGCCAGATGCCCCAGCTCAGATGATCAATGTGGAAGATTGCGAGCGCGTCACGCGTCAGCTGCAATTTGCCCTTGAGGTGGATGGTGCCGAATACAACCGGCTTGAGGTGTCCTCGCCTGGTATTGATCGTCCTTTGCGCCATGTGGCTGACTTCGAACGCTTTGTGGGTGAGGAAATTGACCTCACGCTGAAAGTGCCCATGGGTGTGGCGGCTGCAGGACAGGTGTCTGCCAATCGTAAAAAATTCCGAGGTGTCCTCGAGCGCACCGACGACGGCCAAGGCTGGCAAATCACATGGCGAGACGCTGTGAATGCCAAGCCAGGTCAAAAAATCAGTAAAAAAAGAGCCGAAACCCCGCTGCATGCGCTGGGTTTCACGCTGGACGAGTTGCGCGAAGCACGTCTGGCTCCGATTGTGGATTTCAAGGGCAGACAGCCCCGTTGAACTTTGGTCTTGAGAAGGAGTAGTCGTCATGAACCGCGAAATGTTGATGTTGGTTGAAGCCATCTCGCGCGAGAAAAACGTCGAGCGCGATGTGGTGTTTGGTGCTGTGGAGTCCGCCTTGGCTCAAGCCACCAAAAAGTTGTACGAAGGTGAAGTGGACATTCGCGTGGCCATGGACCGTGACAGTGGCGACTACGAAACTTTCCGTCGTTGGTTGGTGGTGCCTGATGAGGCGGGTTTGCAAAACCCAGAAGCCGAAGAGATGTTGATGGACGCCCGCGAGCGGGTGCCTGAAGCTGAAGAAGGCGAATACATCGAAGAAGCCATTGAGTCGCTCCCCATTGGGCGTATCGGTGCGATGGCTGCCAAACAAGTGATCTTGCAAAAAATTCGTGATGCTGAGCGCGAGATGTTGCTCAACGACTTCATGTCGCGCGGCGACAAGATTTTTGTGGGCACGGTCAAGCGCATGGACAAGGGCGACATCATTGTCGAATCGGGTCGCATCGAAGGCCGTCTGCGTCGCAGCGAAATGATCCCCAAAGAAAACCTCCGCAGTGGCGACCGTGTGCGCGCCATGATCATGGAAGTGGACTTGACTTTGCGTGGTGCCCCCATCATCTTGTCGCGTTCGGCGCCTGAGTTCATGGTGGAGTTGTTCCGCCACGAAGTGCCAGAAATCGAGCAAGGCATGTTGGAAATCAAATCATGCGCCCGTGACGCAGGTTCGCGTGCCAAGATTGCTGTGATCTCGCATGACAAGCGCGTAGACCCGATTGGCACTTGTGTTGGCGTGCGTGGCACCCGCGTGAATGCGGTCACCACCGAGCTCGCTGGTGAGCGCGTGGACATCGTGTTGTGGAGTGAAGATCCCGCCCAGTTCGTGATTGGTGCTTTGGCGCCAGCGAACGTCAGCTCCATCGTGGTAGACGAAGAAAAGCATGCCATGGACGTGGTGGTGGACGAGGAAAACCTTGCCATTGCCATCGGTCGTGGTGGTCAAAACGTGCGTTTGGCCTCTGAGTTGACCGGTTGGCGCATCAACATCATGGATGCGGCCGAATCGGCTCAAAAACAAGCGGATGAAACCCACACCATTCGCGCTTTGTTCATGGCCAAGTTGGACGTGGACCAAGAAGTGGCCGATATTTTGATCGACGAAGGGTTCACCAACCTTGAAGAAGTGGCTTATGTGCCATTGCAAGAGATGTTGGAAATCGAGAGCTTCGATGAAGACACCGTCAACGAGCTGCGCACACGTGCCAAGGATGCGCTGCTCACGCTGGAAATTGCACGCGAAGAGAGTGTCGAAGAAGTTTCGCAAGATTTGCGCGACCTTGAGGGCCTGAATGTTGAGCTCATTGCCAAGTTGGCAGAGGGCGGCGTCCATACCCGTGACGATTTGGCCGATTTGGCCGTAGATGAACTCACGGCCATCACTGGCCAGAGCGAAGAAGATGCCAAAGCCATGATCTTGAAGGCACGTGAACACTGGTTCACGGGTCAAGAGTAACGGTCATGGAGAGGAACACCACATATGTCAAGTACGACCGTCGCTGAATTTGCCAGCGAACTTAAAAAACCGACCGACACCTTGCTCGAGCAGCTCAAAGCTGCGGGCGTGTCGAAATCTTCGGCCAGCGATGCGCTGACCGACAGCGACAAACAAATGCTCTTGAGCCATTTGCAAGCCAGCCATGGCACCGTTTCTGCCGAGCGCAAAAAAATCACGTTGGTCAAAAAGTCGACCAGCGAGATCAAGCAAGCGGATGCCACCGGTAAAGCACGCACGATCCAAGTTGAAGTGCGCAAGAAACGCACCTTCGTCAAACGTGACGATGAGTTGGGTGATGCAGCTGCAGCTGCACCTGAGGCCTTTGAAGAGGCCGCTGCTCCTGCCATCGACCATGCTGAATTAGCCCGTCGTGAGGAAGAGGCTCGCCGTCAAGCCGAGTTGATTCGTCGACAAGAAGAAGAATTGGCTGAAAAACGCCGTCTGCGTGAAGCGCAAGAGGCCGCCGAGCGCGCCAAGGTGGCAGAAGCCAAAGCCGCGGCAGAAGCCGCACAAGCTGAGAGCGCGGCTGCTGCCGCCAAAGCAGCTGCCAGAGCCAACCCACCCGTGGTAGGTTCTCGCGTTTACGCCGAAACAAAACCTGAAGCGCCAGCCGCTCCCGCTGCACCTTCGCAAGCGCAAATCGATGCGCAAGCTTTGGTACAAGCCAAGGCTGATGCCGCTGAGACCGCTCGCCAAGACGCCGCTGCGGCCTCACAAGCCCGCGCCGATGAAGATGCTGCACGTGCCAAAGATTTAGACTCACGCCGTCGCAAAGCCTTGGCCGAAGCCGAAGCCATTCGCTTGATGATGAGCACGCCGCAAAAAGTGTTGGTGGCCAAAAAGCCGGAACCTGTGGCGGACCCTAAAGTGGTCATCAAAGGTACCTTGCACAAGCCTGCGGGTACACCGGGCGCCACACCGCGTCCAGGGACTGCACCGGCCGCAACCACCACGACGCCTGCAAACAAAGAAGTCAAAAGTGCCAAGCTGTCTTCCAGCTGGGCGGATGACCAAGCCAAAAAGAAAGCCATCAAAACACGTGGTGACACCAGTGGCGGCGTGGGGCGTAACAGCTGGCGTGGTGGTCCGCGTGGTCGCCGCGAACGCGGTGGGCGCGACGATGACCACACGTCGAACGCACAAACAGAAGCACGCGTGCTTGAAGTTCACGTGCCAGAAACCATCACTGTGGGTGAGTTGGCCCACAAAATGGCGGTCAAAGCCTCTGAAGTCATCAAACAGCTGATGAAGTTGGGCCAAATGGCCACCATCAACCAACCCTTGGACCAAGACACTGCCATGATTTTGGTGGAAGAGTTGGGTCACAAAGCGGTGGTGGCTGCACTGGATGATCCAGAAGCGTTCACTGAAGAAGAAGCATCAGGTCACCAAGCTGAATCCTTGACCCGCGCCCCCGTGGTGACGGTCATGGGCCACGTGGACCACGGTAAAACCTCGTTGCTGGACTACATCCGTCGCGCCAAAGTCGCTTCGGGCGAAGCCGGCGGCATTACCCAACACATCGGTGCCTATCACGTTGAAACGCCTCGCGGCATGATCTCTTTCTTGGACACCCCCGGTCACGAGGCCTTCACGGCCATGCGTGCTCGCGGTGCCAAAGCCACGGACATCGTCATCTTGGTGGTGGCGGCGGACGACGGCGTGATGCCACAAACCAAAGAAGCCATCAAGCATGCAAAAGCAGCAGGTGTGCCGATCGTGGTGGCGGTCAACAAAATTGACAAGCCTGGTGCCAACCCAGAGCGCGTCAAAGGCGAACTGGTGGCGGAAGAAGTCGTGCCCGAAGAGTTCGGTGGCGATTCACCTTTTGTCTTGGTCTCGGCCAAAACAGGTGTTGGCATTGATGACTTGCTTGAACAAGTTTTGCTGCAAGCCGAAGTGCTTGAACTCAAAGCGCCCGTCGACGCCATGGCCAAAGGTCTGGTGATCGAAGCGCGCTTGGACAAAGGTCGCGGTCCTGTGGCCACGGTGCTGGTTCAGTCCGGTACGCTCAATGTGGGCGATGTGGTCTTGGGTGGTCAAACCTATGGCCGCGTGCGCGCCATGTTGGACGAGAACGGCAAGACAATCAAGTCTGCTGGACCATCCATTCCTGTTGAGATTCAAGGTCTCACCGAAGTGCCGCAAGCGGGCGACGAATTCATGGTCATGTCCGACGAGCGTCGTGCCCGTGAGATCGCCACCTACCGTGCAGGCAAAGTTCGCAACACGAAGTTGGCGAAGCAACAAGCGTCCAAGTTGGAGAACATGTTCTCGGACATGACGTCCGGCGAAGTCAAACTCTTGCCCATCATCGTCAAAGCCGACGTGCAAGGTTCGCAAGAAGCTTTGGCTGCGTCCTTGCTCAAGTTGTCGACCGCAGAAGTCAAAGTTCAGTTGGTGTACGCCGCAGTGGGGGGCATCAGCGAAAGCGATGTCAACTTGTCGATCGCCTCTAAGGCCGTGATCATTGGTTTCAACACCCGTGCCGATGCTGGTGCGCGCAAGTTGGCCGAGAACAATGGCGTGGACATTCGTTACTACAACATCATTTATGACGCTGTGGACGAACTCAAAGCGGCCATGTCCGGCATGCTCACGCCTGACAAGAAAGAAGAAGTCATCGGTACCGCCGAGATTCGCCAAGTGCTGCGCGTCAGCAAGATTGGTGCGATCGCGGGTTGTATGGTCACCTCTGGTGTGGTCCGTCGTTCGGCCAAGTTGCGTTTGTTGCGCAACAACGTGGTTGTCTTCACTGGCGAACTCGACAGCTTGAAGCGATTCAAAGACGACGCCAAAGAAGTCAAAGAGAACTTCGAGTGCGGTTTGACCGTCAAGAACTACAACGATATCGTCGAAGGCGATGTGTTGGAATTCTTCGAAATCAAAGAAGTGGCACGTACGCTCTAAGGCGTGAGTGGCACTTTCACTAGGCAATCCAGCATGGCACGCAAACCGTCCAGCACTCCCAACCGCAGCTACCAAGTGGCCGACCAGATCCAGCGTGATCTGGCCGAGTTGATCGCGCGTGAGTTGAAAGACCCGCGCGTGGGTATGGTCACGTTGCAAGGCGTGGAAGTCACGCCCGATTACGCCCATGCCAAAGTGCATTACAGCGTGCTCACCGGCGACCCTGTGAAAACAGGCGAGGGCTTGAACCAAGCTGCAGGTTTCCTGCGCAATGGCTTGTTCAAGCGTTTGCACATCCACACCGTGCCTACCTTGCACTTTGTGTACGACCGCACGCCTGAGCGAGCCTCGGACATGAACGCCTTGATTGCCAAGGCAGTCGCTTCCAAAGCGAAGGACGACTGAGCATGAACGCGCCCCGCGTCAGGGTGCAGCGTCGCCCTGTACACGGGGTGTTGCTGCTCGACAAGCCCTACGGACTCTCCAGCAACGACGCCTTGCAAAAGGCGAAGTGGTTGTTGCGCGCCGAAAAAGCGGGTCATACGGGCACCTTGGATCCTTTGGCTACGGGCGTCTTGCCGTTGTGCTTTGGCGCTGCCACCAAATTCAGTCAATTGCATTTGGATGCGGACAAGTCCTACGAAGCCATTGCTGTTCTGGGCATTCAAACCAGCACCGGTGACCTTGAAGGTGAAGTCGTTCTTGAAAAGTCAGTGGATTTCACGCCTGAGCAATTGTTGGCCGTGCAAGCCCAATTCACAGGGCCGATCAGCCAAGTACCGCCCATGTACAGCGCCTTGAAAAAAGATGGCAAAGCCTTGTATGACTATGCGCGTGCAGGCATCGAGGTGGCGCGCGAAGCGCGTCCTGTCACGATTCATGCCCTGCAACTGGAAGAGATCGAACCTGAGAATGGCCATCGCCGTTTGAAGATCGTTGTCACGTGCAGCAAAGGCACGTACATCCGCACGTTGGGCGAAGACATCGCCATTGCCTTGGGCACCTGTGCCCATTTGGGCGCTTTACGTCGCACCGTGACCGGTCCTTTTGAGGCCAGTCAGTGCATCACCGTGGCTGAATTAGAAGCCCTCACCGAACAAGCGCGCGAAACGCGCCTGTTGCCCGTCGATGCCTTGCTCGACGGTCATACCCCTGTCACCTTGCCCCCAGAAGATGCGGGCAGATTCTTAAGCGGTGTGCGCCGCCGTGGCTCTTGGCCCGACAGTTCGCACATGGCTGTGTACGGTCAGACGCCGCACGCCCTCTTGGGCACTGCGCACGTCACGGCTGGTGAACTGATTCCCGGGCGCTTGTTGAGCCCGATCGAAATTCAAACCATATTGGAGTGTCAAGCATGAGTAAACAAATCCGTAACATCGCCATCATCGCCCACGTTGACCATGGCAAAACCACCATGGTCGACCAGTTGCTGCGTCAATCGGGCACCTTCGCCGATCACGAAAAAGTGGTCGACACCGTGATGGACAACAACGCCATCGAACGTGAGCGCGGCATCACCATCTTGGCCAAAAACTGCGCTGTGAGCTGGGAAGGCACCCACATCAACATCGTCGACACACCCGGCCACGCGGACTTCGGTGGTGAAGTGGAACGCGCCTTGTCTATGGTCGATGGTGTGGTTTTGCTGATCGACGCGCAAGAAGGCCCCATGCCTCAAACGCGTTTCGTGACCAAGAAGGCTTTGGCCTTGGGTTTGCGTCCGATTCTGGTCGTCAACAAAGTGGACAAGCCCGGTGCACGTCCTGACTTCGTGGTCAACGCCGCCTTCGACTTGTTTGACAAGCTCGGTGCCACCGACGAACAACTCGACTTCCCCGTGGTCTACGCCTCTGGCATCAACGGTTGGACCTCGATGGACGAAGGCACACCCGGTGAGCAGTGGGGCCCCGACATGTCGGCCCTGTTCAACACCGTGCTCAAGCACGTTCCCCCACAACAAGGTGACCCTGCCGCTCCTTTGCAATTGCAAATTTCTGCGCTCGACTTCTCGACCTTCGTCGGTCGTATCGGCGTGGGCCGTATCAGCCAAGGCACCATCAAGCCCCAAATGGATGTGGTGGTGATGGAAGGCCCAGACGGCAAAGCCATCAAAGGCCGTGTCAACCAAGTGCTCAAGTTCCAAGGTTTGGACCGCGTGCAAGTGACCGAAGCCGGCCCTGGCGACATCGTGTTGATCAACGGTATTGCTGACCTGAACATCGGTGTGACTGTGACGGACGTTGCCAATCCTGCACCTTTGCCCATGTTGAAGGTGGATGAGCCCACGCTGACCATGAACTTCTGCGTGAACACCAGCCCCTTGGCCGGTCGTGAAGGCAAGTTCGTGACCAGCCGTCAAATCTGGGACCGTTTGCAAAAAGAACTGCAACACAACGTGGCCTTGCGCGTCAAAGAAACCGACGAAGAAGGTATTTTCGAAGTCATGGGTCGCGGCGAATTGCACTTGACGATTTTGTTAGAAAACATGCGCCGTGAAGGCTACGAGTTGGCCGTGTCTAAGCCACGCGTGGTGTTCCGTGATGTGGACGGTGTGCGTCACGAGCCTATCGAGATGGTGACTGCTGACATCGAAGAAACCCATCAAGGCGGCGTCATGCAAGCCTTGGGCGAGCGCAAAGGCGAACTCGTGAACATGGAGCCAGATGGCCGTGGTCGCGTGCGTTTGGAATACCGCATTCCTGCGCGTGGTTTGATTGGTTTCACCAACGAGTTCTTGAACTTGACACGTGGTTCCGGTTTGATCTCCAACATCTTTGACAGCTACGAGCCTCACAAAGGTGACATCGGCGGACGTAAGAACGGGGTGTTGATCTCCATGGACGACGGTGAAATTTTCACCTACGCCCTGGGCAAATTGGACGACCGCGGCCGTATGTTCGTCAAGGCGAACGACCCTGTGTACGAAGGCATGATTGTGGGTATCCACAGCCGTGACAACGACTTGGTGGTGAACGCCACACGTACCAAGCAGCTGACCAACTTCCGTGTGTCCGGCAAAGAAGACGCGATCAAAATCACGCCTCCTATCGACTTGACCTTGGAGTACGGTGTTGAATTCATTGAGGACGACGAGTTGGTCGAAATCACACCCAAGAGCGTGCGTCTGCGTAAGCGTTTCTTGACCGAAAGCGAACGCAAGCGCAACAAGTAATCCTCTTTACCAAGCGCTTAAAGCAGATGCGTTGGACGCATGCCCGTGCAGTGTGGACCATGGTGGGGGTCACCGCCCTGTGGTCCATTGCGGGCATCGTGACACGTCAGCTAGAGAGTGCCCAGAGTTTTGAGGTCACGTTTTGGCGTAGCTTGTTCACCGTTGCTTCATTGCTGGTGATCTTGCCCCTCTATCAAGGCCGAGAGTTTTTCTCTCGGCTTTTTCACGCCCCGCGCGTCTTGTGGCTAAGTGGTGCTTGCTGGGCGGTGATGTTCACGGCCTTCATGGTGGCGCTCACGTTGGCTCCGGTGGCGGAGGTCTTGATCACCATGGCGGTAGGGCCGCTCATTTCTGCCCTTGTCGCCCGTATTTTCTTTGGCCAACGCATTGCTGCGCACACGGGTTTGTCGATTGCTTTGGCCTGCGCCGGTATGGCTTGGATGTTTGCAGGGCCGCTTGCAGATACCGGCTCACCCGGCGTCTCTTTGGGAACCTGGGTGGCCTTGTTGGTTCCCACGGCAGCTGCCGTGAATTGGAGTGTGGTGCAACACGCGCAAACCCGCGGGCAATCTCTGGACATGGTGCCAGCCGTCCTGGTCGGTGCAGTTTTGTCCGCCCTGTGTACCTTGCCTCTGGCATGGCCGCTGCGCGCCAGTGGATCCGATGTGGCCTGGTTGGCCTTGCTGGGTTTGGTGCAGTTGGCAGTGCCCTGTGTGCTGGTGGTGATTTGTGCGCGCGTGTTGCCCGCCCCCGAAATTTCTTTGCTGGCTTTGCTTGAAGTGTTATTCGGCATTGCTTTGGCGTGGCTGGGTGCGGATGAAGTTCCTAGTGCGCAAGTGCTCAGTGGTGGTGCCATGGTGGTTTTGGCTTTGCTGCTCAACGCTTGGTGGACACAGCGATCAACGACAGGACATAAAAAGACATGAACCTCTATACCGAAGATGTGCAACACCACTGTGTGGGCCACATTGGCTTGATTACTTTGAACCGTCCCAAGGCTTTGAATGCCTTGTCGTTGGACATGGTGCGTGAGTTGACCCATGTCCTGCAGATGTGGCAAAACGACCCTCAAGTTTGGGCCGTTGCGATTCGCGGCTGCAACAAAGAGGGACCTTTTGGCGCCTTTTGTGCAGGCGGTGATATTCGTTACTTTCACCAAGCCGCGCTGTCTGGCGACGCGAGTTTGGAAGACTTCTTCACGGAGGAGTACAGCCTCAATCATCTGATTCAGAACTATCCCAAGCCCTACATTGCTTTCATGGACGGCATTGTCATGGGCGGTGGCATGGGCGTGAGTCAAGGCGCGGCTTTGCGCATCGTCACGGAACGCACACTGATGGCCATGCCAGAAACGCATATTGGCCTGTTTCCTGATGTGGGTGGTGGCTACTTTTTGAGCCGCTGTGCCGGATCCATCGGCGAGTATTTGGCCCTGACGGGGCAGGTACTGCGCGGTGGCGAGGCTTTGACAGTGGACTTAGCCGATGCATGCGCAGCCTCCGCTGATTTGCCGGCCTTATGGCAAGGCTTGTCGGAAAAGAGTTGGTCTGATGCCGCAGCCATGTTGGCTTGGTTACGTGAGCAAACGCAGGCCACCACACAAGCAGCTGTCGCTCAGTCACCCGCTTGGAAGGCGCCAGCGCTGGATGCCGTTTTTTCCCTCCATACCATCACTGAGATGGTGCAGGCTCTGCAAGTTCAAATTCAAGATGAGCAAGCCAAAGCAACAGCAACAGATGATGGCAGCACTTGGGCCAGCCAAACTCTAGACGCTTTGCGTCACCGTTCGCCGCTGATGTTGCACGTCACCTTGGAGCTGGTGCGTCGCGGTCGCCAGATGAGCTTGGCTGAAGACTTACGCTTGGAGCGTGACTTGGTGCGTCACTGTTTCAACACGGACCATCTGGCTCGCCGTGGCGTGAGCAGCGAAACCGTGGAAGGCATCCGCGCTTTGGCGGTCGACAAAGACCGCCAGCCCAAGTGGCAGCCCAGTCGCATTGAAGAGGTCACCTCCGAGATGGTGCTCCCCTTTTTCGAAAGTCCTTGGCCCAGCAGTGCGCACCCTTTGCGCCATTTGAGCTGAAGCGTCCCGTTCAAAACTCAACCGTCCGTGTTGCGACGGGCGAAAAGTGGGCCAAGCGATGGCCCATGTCCCCGTGCCTAACGCGCCAACGAATGTAGCGGAATGTCTTTGCTCGCCGCCAAGCGGTCAAGCTGTTGGCGCGTTTGGGTGAGGAAGAAAGCTGCCAAGGCCTCATGCGTGGCCTTTTTCTGCATCTGTTTGGCAGGGTCTGTGCTGAGGCCTGCCGCTTCACACAAACGAGCGGCAAAGTGCGGTTCTAAAGCAGCCACGGCGACGCGACCGTTTTTGCAAGGGTAGACCTTGTAGCCAGCATGTGCACCGCCCACATCGCCTTGTGGCGTGGTCAAGCCCCAAGTGCGCGGCAGGGCCAAATAGGCGGCCGCATCACTCAGCGCGATTTCTTGAAACACGCCTTTGCCATGACTGCGTCCTGGGCGTTGGCGCAGCAGCAAAGCTTTTAACACCGCTTCGGTCGTGAGCAATGAGCCGCCCATGTCTGCATACAGCGTGGCCGGCAATTCGAGCCCTGTCACCAAGTGGTTTTCGGCCAAATACGTCAAATCATGACCAGGTTCTTCCGCCCGTTCGCCGGGTGAGCCCACGATCGCGATCATGCACAAAGCAGGGTAAGCGCGGTGCAAATCCGCCCAGTTCATTCCCAGTTTTTTCAGGGCCGAAGGGCGAAACGATGTGATCAAAACATCTGTTTGCGCCAGTTGTTTGTGCAGCGCCACTTGGCCACGCTCGGACTTTAAATCCGCCTGAACGACCTTCACACCTTGGTGCATCACCGCGTAGGCTTCAGGTTTGTAGAGCCCCATCGGGTCTAAGGTCGTGCCGCCAGCAGGAGGCAAGGGTTCGAGCTTGGTGCATTTGGCACCCATGGCCTGCAGTCGCATGACGGCAGCGGGGCCAGGCAAGTTCAGGGCAAGGGTTAAGACGCGCACCCCTTTGAGTGGGGTGATTGAAAGGGAGGGTGTGGCAGCAGTCATGCCGCCATTATCAATGTCAACGCGACGTCGCTGGATCTAAACCTGTCGCCCGCACGATGTTGGCCACAGCCGGCGAGGTGAAAAAACGCACCAAATGTTTGGCCGCTTCTTGCTCTTGCGAACCTTCCACCAAGGCGGAGGAGAAATAGATGGTTTGTTGCACCGACTCTGGCAAGGTGCCGATGAAGTCGAGTTCTTTGAAATAAATCAACTCACTCACTTGCTGAAAGCCCAACTCGGCATCGCCCCTTGCCACGACGGCTCCCACACGCTCGCTCATGATTTTCTTGGCCGTGTCTTTCAGCTGATCAGCCACGCCCAATTTAGGGAACAGCTCCGTCGACAAATAGGTGCCGCTCGCGCTGGCCGAATAGGCAATCGATTTGGCGTTGAGCAAGGTTTGCTTCAACGCATCCACCGTGCTGATGTCAGGTTTGGGGGTGCCTTTGCGAACTGCGGCGCCAATTTGAGAGCGCGCCAAATCGACACGGCTGCCTTTGACCAGCTTGCCATCCTTGGCCAAGGCTTCTAAGCCACCTTCAGACAAGATCACCAAGTCAAACTTTTCGCCACGCGCGAAACGGCTTGGGATGGAGTCAGGCGCATTGCCAATGGAGGCCCCAAATGCGCTGATCACTTTATGGCCAGACGCTTGCTCGTAAATAGGGATCAGTTGTTTGTAGGCTTCGGTGAATGCGCCCGAGGTGATGACGCGAATTTCGGCAGCGCTGGCGATTTGCGAGGCCAGCAGCAAAACGCCCAAGCCAAATAGTGCGGCACGTCGGGTGGTGTTTTGAAAGAGGGTCATGGGGTGTTTCGTGTTGTGTAGGTCAAGGTGATGCCATTTGAAAATTTATTCGCCCGTGATCTTGCGTTCCCGGATCACGCGGCCCCAAGTGGCTGTTTCTTTGGCCATGTATTTCGCCAATTCATCACGCGTACCTGGCAGTGGCGTCAGACCGTGGCTGTTGAGTTGCTCCACCACGTCGGGCGACTTCAACACTTTGACGAGCTCTGCATTCCAGCGATCCAAGATCGGTGCAGGCACTTTGGAGGAGGCCACAAAGGCATACCAGTTGGTGGCGCTGAAGCCAGGGTAGCCCGACTCTGCGATGGTTGGAATCTTGGGCAGCGATTTCAGGCGTTGCAGTCCTGTGCTGGCCAAAGGGATCAGCTTGCCGTTCTCAATGTAGGCCTGAGATGTTGACAAGGTGGAGTAGTAAGACGCCACCCGCTCGCCCAGCAAGTCTTGCAGCGCAGGTGCACCGCCTTTGTAGGGGATGTGCACCGTGTCGATGCCCGCCATGTCGTTCATCAATTCGCCCGCCAGGTGGGAGGCGGAACCGGGCCCCGTGGAGGCGAAGTCCAACTTGCCGGGGTTCTTTTTGGCGTAAGCGATGAATTCGGCAAACGTTTTGATACCCGTGCCCGCATGCACCACAAGCACGTTAGGAAAGTTCACACCCATGGTGATAGGTGCGAGGTCTTTGACCGGGTCGTAGGGCAGCTTCATCAAATGTTGCGCAATGGTCAGTGGACCCACGGAGCCAAACAAAATGGTGCTGCCATCGGTCGGGCCGTTGGCTGCGAATTGGTGGGCAATGTTGCCCCCAGCACCACCGCGGTTGTCAATCACCACTGACGCACCGATGTTGTCGCCCAATTTTTTGGCAATGATGCGTGCGGCTGTGTCTGCCGCACCGCCCGCTGCAAAACCGACCACCATAGTGATGGTTTTCTTCGGTGGAAATTCTTGGGCATGACCGCAAACGGCACTGAGGCCCAATGCCAAGGCCGCGCAGGTCCGGATGAAATGACGGGTGTTCATGGTCGGGTGTCCTTCTGAATTACTCACCGCCCAAGCCGAGTCGGTTGGGTTGACGTTTTTCAACGGCGAACCGCAGCAAGGCAGCCGTTCGGAAAATACCGTGGGCAAATTTGCCGTAGGGCAGGGTGGCAAATAGCGCCATCACAACGCCCAAGTGCAGTGCCAAGAGTGCAGGCATGGCATTGTGGCCTCTTGCCAACCAGAGGGCCAAGCCCGTGAGACTGGTCAAAAAGAGCAAGGCGATAAAGCCCAAGTCCATCGGCTTTTGTGCGGCATCGCTGTGCAAGGGGTGGCGTTGCAGTTTGAGCTTGAACAAGCCCAAAGTGCCCAGCAGCAAACTCACGCCGCCCACTGCGCCCAAAATTTTGGGCAAGCTGGGTAAGTCATAAGGCGCTTGCCAGCCGAACGCATAGTGATAGACCGTCGCCACACTGGTGGCCGCAAAGCACAGCATGAAGCCGTAGAAAGTGAGGTGGTGCGCGCGTTGGCGAGACAGGCTGAAGGCGTCGTCTTCGTTGTTACAACCTTCGCCGTGACCGCCGTCCAGATATTTCATGGTGAGCACAGCTTGTGTGGCCTCCTCGCCAGCGGGATAGCTGAGCGGTGCACCGCTGGTGGCTGGGGTGATGTCATGCCAAAAGCGCCGCACGCCCATGCCCAGCGCCAACGCTGCAAACAAAAAGACGGGCGCAAACATCGTGACCAGCAGGTTATGGGGAAACACGCTGTAAAAATTAGCGCCCACCTGCGCGGCAACTAAGGTGCCGTTCATGTGCAGTGCCAGCAGCAAAAACGCCGACAGCGCTGCGGCCAACGCCAGCGCAACAAACAAGCCATTGCGTTTGTACAGACCGCCCAACGCGGCAGGCCATGCGTAATCGGCGTAGGTTTGGCCACGCACTTGGGCCATTGCTTGCGGCACATTCACGGCAAATTCATGAGGAGGCGCATATTGACAGGCATGCAAACAGGCGCCGCAGTTGTGGCACAAATTGGCAAGGTAATGAATGTCTGCTTTGTCAAAAGCGAGTCGCCGTGTCATAGCCGGAAACATGGCGCAAAAACCCTCGCAGTATCGACAGGCGTTGCAGATTTGGAGCTGACGGGCCACCTCTGTTTCAGCGGCAGACAAAACCACGTCGCCGTTGGCCAAGGCGCGGGCGTCGCGCGTTAGTGCATCAAGCGTTTGCATGTGCGCCTCCTTGTGTCGTCAGGCGTGCGGCGGCTTGCGCTGCTTGGGTGCCCGCGATGCGACCAAAGGCGGTGCCAATCGACATGCCCACGCCCGCGGTGTAACCCTTGCCCAAAACGTTGCCAGACATCATTTCGCCCGCCACAAACAGGTTGTCGCTGGGCACATCGTTGAAGCGAACGGCAGTGGTTTCATCGGTTTTAAGGCCTAGGTAAGTGAAGGTGATGCCAGGTCGAACGGCGTAGCCATAAAACGGACCAATGTCGATGGTGCGTGCCCAGTGTGTTTTGGCCGGTGTCACGCCTTCGGTGTGGCAATCGTCCAAGGTGGTGTGGTCAAACGTGCCAACGCGACAGGCTTGGTTGTAGTCGTTCAGCGTTTGCATGAAGGTGTCGACCGGCAACCCGAGTTTTTGGGCAAGCTCAGGCAAGGTGTCGGCTTGAATGCCCGGGAAAACCGGTGGCATGAAACGACCAATGGCCTTGGCGTCAATGATGGAGTAGCCAATTTGGCCCGGTTGCTGGGCCACCAAACGGCCCCAAATGGCATAGCGCTTGGGCCAGAAGTCTTCGCCTTCGTCGTAAAAGCGTTCGCCATTGCGGTTGACCACGACGCCCAGCGACACACAATCGATGCGGGTACAAATGCCACCGTCGTACAGCGGTGCGCGCGCATCGATGGCCACCATGTGGGCTTGCGTTGGGTCGCCGATGCGATCTGCACCTTGCTCCAGCATATGTTTGAGCAACACGCCTTGGTTGTACTGCGTGCCTCGGATGAGGAAGTTGTCGGCAGGCCATTCACCTAGGGCGTTTTGCCCCCAAGCTTCACGCAGCCATTCAAGGTTGGACTCAAAACCACCTGCGGCCAAGACACAGGTTTTGGCCGTGATACGTTCATCGCCCATGTAGGCCGCCACAAAGCGCCCATCTTGGATGTCCAATCGATCCACGGTTGCGTTGTAACGGATTTGCACACCCAGCTTTTCAGCGCTACGGTAGTAGGCGTTGACCAAGGCTTTGCCGCCGCCCATGAAAAACGCGTTGGTGCGCGCCACATGCAGTGCACCAGAGAGTGGCGGCTGAAAGTGAACACCGTGGCTGCGCATCCAGTCGCGGCAGGTGGACGAGGCGCGAATGGCCAAGCGTGCCAGCTTTTCGTCCGTCAAACCACCCGTGACTTTGAGCAAGTCTTGCCAATATTCTTCTTCGGGGTAGGCGTCGATCAGCACGTCTTGGGGGGCATCGTGCATACAACGCAAATTGCGGGTGTGGCCCGAATTGCCACCACGCCATTCACGCGGGGCCGACTCCAGCATCAAGACACTTGCGCCAGCCTCTGCAGCCATCAGTGCCGCACACAACGCGGCGTTGCCACCACCAATCACCAGCACATCAGGGTGCATTGCTTTTCCTTAAGGTTTAGCTTGCTATTTTCTCTTTAAAAACCGCATGCCAGGAAAGCGCAATTTGGGACGATTTTCATTTGATTCCCACAGCGCGCGGCTTGGTGGGTGGTTCGGCCTGCCCGTTGTCGCGCGGGGCTTATTCCCCGAAGTTGAGGGGTAGGCCCACATAGTTTTCGGCCAACGCGCGGGATGCTGATTCGCTGTGGATCAGGTAGTCCAGTTCGGCTTCTTGGATTTTTTGACCAAAGCCAGCCGTTTCTGGAAACTGGTGCATGAGCGAGGTGAACCACCACGAAAAACGCTCGGCACGCCAAATGCGTCGCAGGCAACGTTGTGAATAGTGGTCGATGCCGGCGGGGCTCTTTTCGCCGTAATACTCGGTGATGGCATCGCTCAAATACTTCACGTCGGTGGCGGCCAAGTTCAGGCCTTTAGCCCCTGTGGGCGGCACGATGTGAGCGGCGTCACCGGCTAAGAACATGCGACCAAACCGCATGGGTTCTGCGACAAAGCTGCGCAAGGGCGCAATGCTTTTTTCAATCGACGGGCCGGTCACCAAGGATTCGCGGGCTTCTGGGTCGAGGTGATCTTTGAGGTCAGCCCAGAAGCGCTCGTCAGACCAAGCTTCCACTTTGTCGGTCAAAGGCACTTGCACGTAATACCGGCTGCGCGTGGCGCTGCGCATAGAGCACAAGGCAAAGCCTCGCTCGGTGTTGGCGTAAATCAATTCGTGCGAGACGGGCGGCACATCGGCCAACACGCCCAACCATCCGAAGGGGTAAACCTTTTCGTACTCTTTGATCGAGCCTTCCGGCACGCTGGCACGGCATACGCCGTGGAAACCATCACAACCCGCGATGAAGTCGCATTGCAGCGTGTGGCTTTGGCCATCTTTGGTGTAGGTGACCGAAGGGTTGGCGCTGTCAAAGTCGTGCACTTGCACGTTCTCGGCTTCGTAAATGGTGGTGAGGCCTTTGGCGGCACGGTCGTCCATCAGGTCGCGGGTGACTTCGGTTTGGCCATAGACCACGACCTGTTTGCCACCGGTGAGTTGGTGCATGTCGATGCGGTGGCGTTTGCCTGCAAACAGCAACTCAAAACCGCCATGCACCAAGCCTTCTTTGTGTAAGCGTTGGTCGACGCCGACTTCTTGCAGCAAGTCCACGGTGACTTGTTCCAGCACACCCGCGCGAATACGGCCCAACACATAGTCACCGCTTTGGCGCTCGACAATGACCGTGTCAATTCCCGCTTTGTGGAGCAAAGCGCCCAGCAAAAGCCCTGAGGGTCCCGCGCCAATGATCGCTACTTGTGTTCGCATGTATGTCTCCCAATTTAGATGGTGAAAGCATAGGGTTGATCTGCGTTAAATGAGGTGTCTTGCATTGAACCTTGTGCGATCATCGGCATGAATGTGCGATGATCGCGCAAAGCGTGGGAGTGTCAATGGCGATTGCAAAAGCAGATTTAATCGAGGGTATGGTCAAAGGCATGGCGGTGCTGGAGAGTTTTGACACCGAACGCCAGCGGCTCAACGCCACATTGGCGGCTCAGCGTGCGGGCATCACCCGGGCTGCGGCGCGTCGGCATTTGCTAACCCTCAGTCACTTGGGCTATTTAGAAACAGACGGCAGCTATTTTTGGCTAGCCTCCAAGGTGATGCGCTTTTCGGGCAGTTATTTGGCGTCATCACGCTTGCCGCGTGTGGTGCAACCCACCTTGAACCGATTGGCAGTGCAATCGGCGCACTCATTCTCGGCAGTGGTACTGGACGATGAAGAGGTGGTCATCGTGGCGCGTAGCGATGTGGCGCGTGTCATGGCTTATGGTTTGCATCTTGGTGCGCGTTTACCTGCGCATGCCACCTCCACAGGGCGTGTGCTTTTGGCAGCGCAGACCAAGACGGCTTTGAATACTTGGCTGAAAGGGCGGGTGCTGACGCGATTAACAGGGCACACCGTGACCGACCCCAAACTTTTGCGTGCTCGCCTTGTGCAAGCGCAAACCGATGATTTCGTCATCAGTTGCGAAGAGCACGAGTTGGGTGTGAGTGCCATGTCTGTGCCCTTGCGCAACGCACAAGGCAAAACTGTGGCGGCTTTGAATGTGGTGTTGTCTTCGGCAGAAATGAATGTGGGCCAAATCCAGCAGCGTTTTTTACCGCTGCTGCAAGGTGCTGCACAAGAGTTGCGGGCTTTGCTTTGAGGTGTGAGTGGCAACTGCAGGTGGATGCACGCCTGCCCTTGTTTCCACGTCCCCTCAGTTCAAGCGCGTAGTTTGAAGCGCTGAATCTTGCCTGTGGCGGTTTTGGGTAGCTCGGCGACGAACTCAATCCAGCGTGGGTATTTGTAGGGGGCCAATTGCGCTTTCACATGATGCTTCAAATCTTCAGCGCTGACGTTCTCGCCAGCTTTGAGCACCACATAGGCTTTGGGTTTGATGAGTTCGTCGGTGTCTGCAATGCCCACCACCGCGGCTTCCAAGATGCTGGGGTGCGTCATCAACGAAGCTTCGACTTCAAAGGGCGACACGTAAATGCCGCCGACTTTGAGCATGTCGTCGCTGCGCCCGCCGTAGGTGTAGTAACCGTCGGCATCACGGATGTACTTGTCGCCACTGCGGGTCCATTCACCGGCAAACGTGTTTTTTGTTTTCTCGCGGTTGTTCCAGTACATCAGCGCTGCACTCGGGCCGTTGATTTGCAATTCACCCAACTCGCCGTCACCACAGATTTGGCCATCATCGCCCACGATACGGAGCGCATAACCGGGTACCGCTTTGCCCGTGGTGCCGTAGCGCACTTCACCAGGGCGGTTGCTCAAAAAGATGTGCAACATTTCTGTCGAGCCAATGCCATCCAAAATTTCGCAACCGTATTCGGCGTTCCACTTTTTTCCGATTTCAGCGGGCAGGGCTTCGCCTGCGCTGGTGCACACGCGCAGGTTCAGAGCGGATTTGGGCGGGCGCTTGGGGTCTGCCATCAGGGAGGCGTACAGGGTGGGTACACCGTAAAAAATGGTGGGCTGGTGTTTTTCAAGAATGGCGAACACGTCTGTGGGGGTAGGGCGAGCGGGCAGCAGCACGGTGGTCGCGCCCGCAAAGAGCGGAAACGTCAAGGCGTTGCCCAAGCCATAGGCAAAGAACAGCTTGGCGGCCGAATACACCACATCGCTTTCTTGAATGCCCAGCACGCCACGGCCATACAACTCAGCGGTTTGCATCATGTGGCTGTGCAAATGCACGGTGCCTTTGGGCGATCCGGTGGATCCGCTGGAGTAAAGCCAAAAACACATATCGTCGGCGCAAGTGGCGACGCATGAGATTTCAGCTGACGCATTGGCCAAGAGCGTGTCAAGCGACAAATGCGGATGCGTGTCCGTCCCGCCTGCCACGATCACACGTTTCAAATCGGGTACTTGACCGATCAACGCTTGGAAAGCGGGCAGCAGCGCCGCAGACACCACCAAGCCGCGTGCGCGTGAGTCCCGCAGCATGTAATCAAAGTCTTTGGTCGTTAATAGCGTGTTGGTGGCAACAGGCACCACGCCAGCGAGCATGCAACCCAGAAACACCACGGGCCATTGCGGTGTGTCGAGCATGCACAGCATCAAACGGCTTTCGGGCTCAAAACCTTGCGCACGCAACACATTGGCAAAGCGGTAGGCTTGTGCGTGGAGTTGGGCAAAGGTGAGGGTGCTGCCGGATACGGCATCGATGAACGCGATTTTGTCAGCGCGTTGGGTGTTGCGTTCTAGCAAAGCCTGGGCGGCGTTGTATTGGCGAGGGATGTTGATGATCGGTTGCATTGCGTCTCCTGCATTAAATTGCAACTCTACAGACTTTCGGCAATATATTGCATCATGGTTTCCCCGTGTTATTTTCAGGTTACAATCGTTAGCATCGGGGCGTAGCGCAGTCTGGTAGCGCATCTGGTTTGGGACCAGAGGGTCGTAGGTTCGAATCCTATCGCCCCGACCATTTTATGAAAAAGGCTCCCCTTGGGAGCCTTTTTTTATGTCTGCCCGTAGCTCAGTTGGATAGAGCAACAACCTTCTAAGTTGTGGGTCACAGGTTCGATTCCTGTCGGGCAGGCCAAGCTTTAATGGGTCAATTCGGCCTAATTTAAGAAAGTATCCATGTCTGAACTCATTCAAAAGCTCCAATGGCGCTACGCCGCCAAAAAACTCGACGCCGCCAAAGCCGTGTCCGAAGACAAAGTGGCCCTTATCTTGGAAGCCGCACGCTTAGCCCCCACGTCCAGCGGTTTGCAACCCTTCGAGATCGTTGTCGTCAAGAACAAAGCGGTGCTGGAGCAAATCAAGCCCAAAGCCTTTGGGCAACAACAAGTGACCGATTGCTCGCACCTTTTGGTCTTTGCGGCTTGGGACAACTACACCGCCGAGCGTATCAACCACATGTTTGACTTGACCAATGCGGAGCGCGGCGGCACCAACGAAGGTTGGGAAAACTACCGAAAGATGCTGTTGAACAACTACCCTGCGCGTGACGCTGAAGTGAACTTCCAGCATGCTGCACGTCAGGCCTACATCGGTTTGGCTGCTGCCATGATGTCTGCAGCCTTCGAAGACGTCGATTGCACCCCGATGGAAGGCTTTGAGCCCGCCGCTGTTGATGAAATTTTGGGCCTGCGTGCTCGTGGCTTGCGCAGCGTGGTGATTTTGCCGTTGGGCTACCGCGAAGCCGACAAAGACTGGTTGGTGAACTTGAAAAAAGTGCGCCGTCCCAACGCTGAGTTCATCACCGAAGTGAACTGATCCTCCGCGATTCAGCACTTGCCATTCAAAAGCCCCCTCAGGCCAACGGCCTGAGGGGGCTTTGTTTTTTGTACGTATTGTGTGGGCCAGCGAACGGATTCTTTGGTTCGAAAAGCCTAAATTCAACCCATCTTTTTAAATGAGGTTGACCATGCTGAGAACCGTCTTGTTGGTACTTTTAATTTTGATGTTGTTGGGTGCCATTCCGACATGGCCGCACAGCCGAGATTGGGGCTATGGGCCGAGTGGTGGTTTGGGCCTTGTGCTGATCATCTTCTTAATTTTGATCCTAACAGGGCGTTGGTGAGCCTCTGCGTCGTATTCAGTCCGCGCTTGCGCTCCAGCGATCGTTCCAAGCATGTTCGATTTGACGTCGATCGCGTTTCGTAGGCCGGCCATGCTCAATGCTGTGAGCCGGCTCGCGTGAGAGCCGATTTTGTTCGGCCTCCCGGGTGCGTTTGGCTAGACTTTCGGGCGTTTCTTCGTACAGCAATTGCGCAACTGGAGCAGGGCCACGCACGGCGCTGATCGCTTTGACAACCACCGTTTTTTCGATCGGTCCTTGACGCATAGAGACCGTGTGGCCCACCTTGACTTCGCGTGACGGTTTGGCGTCTTGTCCGTTGATTTGAACCCGGTTTTTATTGACCTCATCGCTTGCCAAGCTGCGAGTTTTGTAAAACCTGGCTGCCCAAAGCCATTTGTCGATCCGAAGACTGTCCATCTCAGTTGAACAACCAGTCGGGATTGACAGCCACATAGCAGCTTTTTTCACCCAGGAGCTGCCCTTGGGGCGATACGCAAAATGATGCTCTGCGGTATTTGCGCTCATCCGTCAATACGTAGGAGCGATAAACCTCTTGGCTTTTTTTGCCAGTTTTGTCTTTGGGGTACAGCATCATGACGCGGGTTGAACCGCACTCGCCGTTCTTGATGCAAGCCTTGGCTGCCGACTCATCGACGTAAAACTCGATGTAAATCGCCCCAGGGAACTTGGTGCTAGCTTTTGCCACCTTGACCATACACGGCGTGTCTTGTGCACGGGGCAGATCCATGCGATCGGCGAAGGTGTTGATTTCGTCGAGCACCGTGTCGCGGTATTTGTCCGAGATGGTCTTGCGACATAAAAAATAGTCTGCATAAGCATTGCTCTGGACCGCTTTGGTAAAAGGACGGTGAGTGGCATCAAGTTTGATGACGTTGGCGTCATAGACGGCACTGGTGATGGGCTCTGGGGCTTTGGCTTTGCCATGACCACCACCGTGAGCATCGCCTCCTTTTTTATCTTCTTTTTTCTTTTCTTCTTTTTTAGGATCGCCCTTGGTGTCGTCTTTTTTTTCTACCTTTTTGTCACCATGTGCGTCGGGTTTACCGTGTCCATCGCCCTTAGCTTGTGCTTCTTTGGGCGCCACTACTGGCTCTGGGGCCGGTTCCCAAATTTTGGGCTGGGGTTCGCCGTCGATGGTTTTTAGGGCGCGTTTGTAAACATAGCCGCTGCGCCCCGCCTCACCCGCTTCGTTGGCGTATTTGAATTTTTTGCCTTCTTCTTCGACCACCACAGTTTTTTTGGGCTCGCTCGCCCAAACAGGCGTGAGCCAACCCACAGCTGACATGAACAGCACAACGAGCAGGCGCGGGAGGAAAAAACGAGGGGAGGGCGTCATGACAAACACTAACTAAGGTCTCATAGGATCGACACCGCAGGCAAGGGCTTTAACGTGCCCACCCAAATAATCAAGGTACTGTGTAGCAGGTGGTGTCGCTGTGCAACTTGCCTTTGTCCGTGACGCAATGCTGTGCGATCAATTTACGCGACATGTCAGACAAAAAGTAAGAGCGGTACAACACCAAGTCTTTGGGAATCAAGCTGATGCTGCGAAACACGGGGCACTGTTCGCTGCGAATGCAAGCGGACAAACGTTGCGTGTTGGTGTAGAGGTGAACGCTGATGCGCCCGGGCGTTAAGCTTTTGGCGGTGGCAATGCTCACCACGCAGGCGTCACCTTTAACAAAGGGCAACTCTGACAGTTCTGCAAAGTAGTTCATTTCAGCCACAAGGAGCGCACGAAACCAAGGTGCCACGATGCCATCACAGTCGAAATACTCGAGTTTGGTCGTCTGTGCAATCGGCTCAGTCATGGGGCGATTTTTAGCGGCCAACAAGAGCATGGGTTCATTGCCCGATTGCGGGGGCCTGGCCAAAATGGCGCGAGGCGCCAAGGCATCGGTCGGTTTGTCGCTCGGTTTATTAGCCTGTTTACTGGCGGATTCGGGCGGCGTTTTGTATTGCAACTCAGGTTTGCCCTGCGCAAACGCATTGGTGCAAAGCACACACAGCAGGCAAATAGAAAGGCAAAACTTCTGAAACATGGTTTTGAAATACATCCGTTAGAACAGGATAACTTTATCAGCAACTGTGAACCGCCTCAGCGGTGTCAAGTAAAGTGAATTCAAACCGATGAAGATCCTTATGAAAAACATGTTTTACGGATGCTTGGTATGGCTAACACTCACGTTGACTGGGTGTGGAGGCGGTGGCGCTGGACCAGATGCCAAATTTACGCCGACGCCTCTAGGTGTTCTTTCTACCTCCTACGCCAACAAGAACCTCATCGTGGCCGCTTTGGATGTGTCACAAATTCCCGTGATCGCAGCCGATGTCTCACTGTGGACCCAAGTGCCTGAATCGTTGGCGTTTGGCGATTTTTTCCAAGAAGGCAAATATTCCGCCTTTGTTGCAGCGAACCAAGCGAACGGTTTAGCCAAGGCATATTTTTTGAAAAAGAATGAGACAGGTACTTGGATCGATGCCACTGCCGATGTTCTGACCAATCGCAGCATTTGTAATAAAGTGGTTCAAGCCATCTCTGCCGATTTCAATGGTGACGGTAAACCCGATATTTACGTGGCATGTGGTGGTTCTGCTGGTGCGATGAAACAAGTTTTCTTCATGAGTCGCACTGGCTCAGGACAGACTGCCTACGATCGACAGGAAACCAGCTTTGATTTGCAATCTTGGGGCGCTGCAGCGGGTGACATCGATGGTGATGGTGATATTGATTTGGTGGTGACCGATAACAATTTAAGCGTGGCTTTGCTCAATGATGGGCAAAAAAATGGAGCGTCTAGTTTTACCAAAGACACCACCTTGAGAGTCCCCGTAAGTGGTGGTCCCCCTATCAATGGCGTTGTGCCCAGCTTCCCTACCCTGCATCGCAAGGTGTTCTTGATCCCGCAAGCCAACGCCAATCCCGACTTGGTGATTGCTGGAACGGGTGCTGGCATCAACTCCACTGCGATTTATTTGAAGAACAACAACGCCAGTGGTACTCAGGGTCGTTTCTTTGTCAGCCCATCCACCGGCATGTCTGCCATGTTTGAAGACAAACTCATCAACGGTGTGGCGGTGAAGTTTTACGACGTGGTAGCTGATAGCCTATCGTTGTATGTGTTGGCCAAAAATGTAGGCGTGGAATCGGCCCAACCCGCCTCGGAAATGGTTGTTTTGAAATATGAAGGCCCCAGCACGATCAGCTCTTTAAACGTCTTGCTCAATTTACAAGGCGGCAATAACGGGGTGTTGCCGTTGCCCAGCGGTTATTCACCCACCGACGGTTTTATCTCGCAATTCAAAATCAACACAGCCGGCCGTTTGGTCGCCTTTGACGGCGCATGTCCCAGCAGCTCTCAGCGGTGTACTTTTAACATCGCGCCTTAAACGACCTCTGCTCTGAGCAAGCGCTTGAGCACCTTGCCATTGGCGTTGCGAGGCAAGGGCTGGTCCAGCCAAGTGATTGATTCGGGCACTTTGTAATCGGCCAACGATGCGCGGCAATGCGCGATGACGTCAGCTTTTTGTGGCGCATCGTTGGGCGCATAAACAAAGGCGTGCACCCGTTCGCCCAACACGGGGCAGGGCTTGCCCACGATTGCCGCTTCCAAAATGCCATCGATGCTGGTGAGGCAGTTTTCAACCTCGACCGAGTAAATTTTGAACCCGCCTCGGTTGAGCATGTCTTTTTTACGGTCAAAGATGCGCACAAAACCTTGCGGGTCAACCGAGCCCAAATCGCCCGAGTGCCAATAGCCGGCGGTGAATGACTGCATCGTGGCTTGTGGGTTGTTCCAATAGCCGGGCACCACCATAGGGCCACTGATCCACAGCTCACCGGTCTCACCTGCGGCGACTTCGCAGCCCTCGTCGTCCATCACGCGTACATCGCCGCAAGGCAACACGGCTCCCACGGTGTCGGCATGCAAACTGTTTGCCCCTGCTGGCATCAGCGTGACGGGGGAGGTGGTTTCGGTGGCGCCGTAAGCGTTGCGTAGGTCAAGCTGCGGCATCTCGTGTGCCAATTGCTCAATCACATGCACCGGCATGGGCGCGCCGCCGTAGCCGCCCAAGCGCCAGCTTTGCAACGTGGCTGCTTGAAAGTTGGGCGACATCAAGCATAGGTTGTACATGGCGGGCACCATCAGGGTATGCGTGATTTTTTCGCGAGCTACGGTGTCTAAAAACGACGCCGCTTTGAATTCAGGCAACACCACCACTGAGCCGCCTACATGCACCATCGTGGCGATGATGGCAATCAATCCAGTCACATGGCTGGCAGGTACGGCCAAGGCCGATTTGTCATCGCAGGCCAAACCCATGCCATGTTCAAAGTGCATCACCGAGTGTGCGATGTTTTGCTGGGTCAGCATGGCCCCTTTGGGGTTGCCCGTGGTGCCTGATGTGTACAGGATGACGGCCACGTCAGCGCCTTGTGCCGTGTGGCTGGTGAGTTCGGTGTTGTTGACTGATTGACCCAGAGAAGACCACAGGATGATGTCGTCGGCCACCACATCGTCCAAGCTCAAACGGGCCTGCAAACTGGGCACATCGGCTTTACTTGGAATCCGATCGGCCAGCAGACCATCAAACACAACGGCTTTGGCCTCACATTGGTTCAAGATAAAGGCCAAGCCCGGACGCTGCTCTCGGGTGCCCACAGGCACGGCAATCGCGCCCAAGTACTGAACCGCAAATAAAACAAAAATGAATTCAGCTCGATTGCTGACAAATAGGGCCACGCGATCGCCCGATTCGATCCCTACGTTGTGCAGGGCCTGTGCGGTGCGATGAACCTCGTGCCACATTTGCGCATAGGTCCAACGCTGATCGCCATCTATGACGGCATCGCGTTGCCCATGCAGTTCGTGGGCATTCAACAGCATCGCCATCAACGACGTCGGGCGTTGCACAAAACAACGCACCAAGCGATCGTTTCCCCAAGCTTCGACGCGCTGTGCGGGAAGCGATTGCGTAGGCCAGTGCATCAGGCCGATGTGCTTATGTTTGCGCCGCGTTCAATCACCACGGTGTGGTCGATCAAACTGCTGGAATGGTTCAAATCCGATTGCGAGATCAAGACTGATAAATCGTTGCCTCGAAGACCCGAGATGACCTCGCTCAAACGCATGGAAAGAGCAGGGGCCACGCCCTCAAACGGCTCGTCCAACATCAACAGCTGCGTGCCAATGCCAAGAGCACGCGCCAGGGCTACCAACTTTTGTTGACCGCCGGACAGCAGCAGCGCTTTGCGTTGTGACATGGTCTTGAGTTCAGGCAGCACCTCGTACACAAACGCCAAGCGTTGGTCGACGTTCAAATTTGGTGAGACCCACAGAGGAATCAAAATATTTTCTTCGACCGTTAGCTCTGGCACCAAGCCGCGATCTTCGGGCATGTAGCCAATGCCTAGGCCGGCACGCGCTTCAGGCGGCAGTGCGGTCAAGTCTTGGCCCTTGAAGGTGATGCGTCCTTGCTGAGCGGGCAAATGCCCCATCACGCTGCGCATCAAACTGGTTTTACCGGCACCATTGCGTCCGACCAGCCCCGTCATTTTTCCGAGTGGAACTTGCAGACTGATGCCACGCAATACTTGTACAGATTCGATGGCCACATGCAGATCTTGGACTTCAAGCATGCGCCACCTCTTGACGTAATTCACCCGTGACGTATCGGCGCACATCATCGGTGGCCAGTGCCTTTTCGGGGGTGTCGTCGGCGATCACGCGTCCGCTGTAGAACGCAATGATGCGGTCTGCATGGCGGCGCACAATGTCCATGTCATGCTCCACAAACAAAGCTGTCAGAGGCTCGTCCCCGAGCCCGCGCATGACGGTTTCCATCATCGGAAATTTCTCTTCAGCAGACACACCACTCGTGGGTTCATCCAATAACAGCAACTTCGGTGAGCCCGTCATGGCTAGGGCGATGTCTAGCAATTTACGCACACCGCCTGGCAGCTCGCTGACGCGGCGGTGCCGGTGTTGAATCAATTCAAACCGCTCCAGCAAGGCTGCACCGCGTTCGATGTGCTCAGCTTGTGCCGCAGGCCGCCACACAGACAGTCGATTGCCGTGACAGGCCATGGCCACCAGCATGTTGTCCATCACACTCAAGGTCGGGTAGAGCTGTGGAATTTGGAAAGAACGTGCCACACCCAAACGTGTGATCTGCCGTGGCGACATCGGTGTGATGTCGGTCTCGGCCAAATAAATGCTGCCTTGATCGGGTTTGAGGTAGCCGGTGATCATGTTGACGAAGGTGGTTTTGCCGGCACCATTGCTACCGATCAAACTCACACGTTGGCCAATCGCAATGTCAATGCACAAATCTTGCGCGGCAACCACCGCACCAAACTGTTTTTGCAAGTGCCGTGCACTCAGCAAGATGGGGGCGGTCATGCACGCTCCTTGTGTTGCTTGTTGCTCCAAAGTGAGCCAATGCCAAATGGTAAAAATCGAATCACAAACAGCAAAAACAAACCTAAAACCAACTGCCATGTGTTGGGGAAGTAAGAGCTAGAGAACGAGCGCACGGCCTCCAAAATCAACGACGCCAACATGATGGCCACAACGCTTTGCGAGCCCGCCAAAATGGCTACAAACACAAATTCGCCGGAGGTGGTCCAGTAACTGAAGGTGGGGTCGATGTGTCCCAGCGCCATGACGGCCAAGGCGCCACCGCAGCCACCCAAAAATGCGGCCAAGACAAAATTAAGGGCCATCGTATGGCGCACAGAGCCCCCCAAATATTCCACCCGCAACTCGTTGTCGCGAATGGCTTGGGTGATCAAGCCGCGTGTCGAATCAAAGTAGATACGGCACAGGTAAGACATCACCACTGCAAAGCACAAAGCGAGGGCATAAAGTGCATAGCCCACGCCATCGTCTGACAGTGCTTGACCTGCGAGGGTGATGCGGCCCAAGTTAAACCCGTCAGAGCCCCCCAAGCGTTCCGTCTTCACCAAAATACCGTAGCCCACCATGGACAAAGCCAAGGTCAGCATGGAAAAGAAAATGCCTCGGTAGCGTGACAACAGAGGGGCGAATGGTGCGGTCAGCAAGGTGGCCGTCAAACCGCCCAACAAGGTCAGCGCAATGCCGTCCTTGAAGCCCAATTGTTGGAAAACCAAAGCAGCGGTGTAGCCTCCGATCGCAGACATCAAACCTTGTCCGAAAGCCACTACGCCACCGCGCATCAACATCACGATGCCTAACGACACCAAGCCGTTGGCAAATGCCATCGTGCACATAAACAGCAACCATTTAGGAAGGAGCAAGCCTACGCCTAAAAGAGCAGCTGTGCAGGCCAGCATGCACAGCGTTAAATTCCGAATCGAGAGGTGCATGGTCAAATTTTTCGTGCTTGGATGCGTTGAAATAAGCCTTCGGGTTTCACCACCAAAACCAAAGCCATCACAACGTAGATAGAAAACAACTCGGCCACTGGGACCACGTGAACAGCGAATGCGCGGGCCAAACCCACGATCAAAGCGCCAATCGCTGCCCCTTCAATGCTGCCTAGTCCGCCAATGATGACCACCGCAAATGAGACGATGATCACGCCAACAGACAGCCCCGGTTGCACTGAAATCATAGGAGCGGTGAAAGCGCCGCCGAGTGCTGCTAAAAACACCCCCACACCAAATGCCAACATGTAAACCTTGGACACCTTCACGCCCATACTGCTGGCAATTTCAGGGCTGTGAATGACAGCAGTCACGATCTTGCCTTGGCGTGTGCGGTTCAAGCCAAACCACACCACCGAGCCCACAATCACGGCAATCACGATCAGCAAGAAGTCATAGCCCACGTAAATTTGTTTGCCAATTTCGACGTTGCCAAACAAACTGTAGGGTTCAGAGACGTAATAAGGATTGGCTCCCCAAATGAGTTTGGTGATGTCTTCCATGCACAAGAAAAGCGCATAGGTGACCAGCACCAAGAGCACTTCGTCGTGACCATAAAAGAATCTGAGCAAACCTTTTTCGGTCAATGGTGCGACCAAAACGGCTATCGCGATCGCCGCCATGAACATGGCCACCAAGGTCCAGCCTGGTGCCCACTGCATGGTGGCGACCCAACCGACAAACGTGGCGGCTGCGTAGGCGCCGAGGGCATAAAAACTGCCGTGAGCGATGTTGAGAATTTTCAACACCCCAAACACCAGCGTTAAGCCCAAGGCGACAATAAACAGCCACGACGCATAGGTCAAGCCATCAATGAAAATGGTGATGGCAAGTTCCATGCGCTACTCCTTCAATTGCACTTCGCGCCAGGAAATCCGGCCTTCAGCCAGTCCTCAGACTTCATGTTGGCGGGTGGGTTGACGCAGTCAGCAGGGAAGCGTTGGATGTCTTCGATCATCACCATCTTCTTTGCTGCGTCCCAACGTGTGCGGCCAATCGCTGTTTCTTGAACGGCTTGGTTACCGCCACCCAAGGTCATGCGAATTTTGCCGGCAGGAGAATCCCACTCGCTGTTTTTCAGCGCCGCTGCCAATTGCTCAGGCGTCGGCTTTTTGCCACCGTTAGCAGCCATGGCCTTTTCAACAGCCAATTTCAAACCTAACAGCGCTTGGGCCATGCGGTAGGGGGCTTGCACGGGGTAAACGTTGTTGGCTTTTTGGTAGGTCTCCCACCACCAGTCGTTCAGTGCTGATTTAGGTGCCATCAAGCCATAAGCGCCACGCGCACCCAAGATGGTGCCGTCAGGTACTTTTTCGCCCAAGGTTGGCAACACATGGTCACCCGCAGACAAAACCACTTGAGAACGCTTGAACAAACCGCGTGGTGCTGACTGCATGATGAGCGCTTGCAAATCACCGCCCCACAAACTGGAATGCACCAAGTCCGCTGGTTTGGCCATCAAGGCTGAAATTTCAGTGCCGTATTGACCCGCGCCAAATTTGGGCAGCAAGTCTTCGCCTGGCTTGGCGTCTGGATACAACTTCTCCATCGTCAGCATGAAGTCTTTGCGTGAGTCTTGGCCCCACGCATAGTCTTGGTTGATCATGTTGAAGCTCTTGACCGGAACGTTGCGAGCCTTCAAGTAACGTGCCAAGGCCACGTTGTCCATCGTGGCGTGAGCCGCTGTGCGGAACACGTAGTTGTACTTGCCGTCTTCAAAAATACGAGGCGTGCCGCAGTCGTACAAGATCAAAAACTTCTTCATCTCTTCGGCGACTGGTGCAACGGCCAAGCAGTCGCCTGATCCGACGTAACCCACCACGGCATCGACTTTGTCGCGGTCATACAAGTTGCGCAGCTCTTGCACTTGTTTGGTGGCGCCACCGTTTTCATCAACGTAAATGGGTTCGATGGTCAAGCCACCAAAACCTTTTTTGTTGTAAGGCGCAGGTGCCTGACCTTTGTTGAAGGCATCGACCAATACCTTGGCACCGTTGACCGCTGGAATGCCAAAACTTTCCGCCGCTTGGCCCGATAAAAAACTCACCACACCGACCTTGAAGGTCTCTTGTGCCGAGGCACCGAATGTGGACGCTACGAGCGCTGTGGCCAGCGCGATGCTGCGCCATGGCATTTTGGATTGAGGGGTCATCATCTGCGGAGTCTCCTTAAGTTGGGTGCGCGAACTATCAACCGAATTCAAGGGTTCTCTGAGGGGGCTAACCCTAGTGAGGTGTTGCCTTAGCGACTCTTGTATTGACCCTTGCCAAACAAAATTTCTTTGGCTTTGTCGTCGTGGAGGGGCTTGCGCAAATCGGCCAGCACTTGCACGCCGCGTTGCACGGCAGGGCGCGCGGCAATCGTGTCGAACCATTGCTTGAGCACGGGGTAATCGGCCCAATCGATGCCTTGGTTTTGCCAGCTGCGCAGCCACGGGAAAATGGCAATGTCGGCAATGCTGTAGGTGTTGCCAGCGATGTACTTGGTCTTTTCGAGTTGCTTGTTCATCACCCCATACAAGCGCTTGGCTTCGTTGGAGTAGCGGTCGTACGCGTAGTCAATTTTTTCGGGGGCGTAAATGCGAAAGTGATGCGCTTGACCCAGCATGGGGCCAACGCCGCCCATTTGGAACATCAACCACTGCATCACCTCAAACTTAGCGCGGTCGCTCTTGGGTAAAAACTTACCCGTCTTGGCCGCCAAGTACAACAAAATCGCACCTGATTCAAACAGGCTGATGGGTTTGCCATCTGGCCCATTTGGATCGACCATGGCGGGGATTTTGTTGTTCGGACTGATCTTCAAAAACTCAGGGGTGAACTGGTCGCCTTGCCCGATGTTGATCGGATGGGCTAACCAGTCACGCCCTAGTCGAAAACCACACTCTTCGAGCATGACGTGGACCTTGTGGCCATTGGGCGTGGGCCATGAGTAAATGTCGATCATCGTGTGTCCTTAAGAGCCGCGTGTGATGGGCATTTCAACGTCTTGTGGCGCTGAAGCAATGTGGCGTGCCAGCTCGAGCTTGGCGATGGCATTGCGGTGCACCTCATCAGGACCGTCGGCCAAACGCAGGGTGCGTTGATGCGCATACGAGTAGGCCAATGGGAAGTCGTCGCTCACGCCGCCTGCGCCGTGCGCTTGAATGGCCCAGTCGATGATTTGGGTGGCCATGTTGGGGGCAATCACCTTGATCATGGCGATCTCTGCGCGGGCCACTTTGTTGCCCACGGTGTCCATCATGTAAGCCGCTTTGAGGGTGAGCAAACGGGCTTGCTCGATCATGATGCGTGCATCGGCCAAGCGCTCGTGCCACACGCCTTGTGCGGACACGGGTTTGCCAAATGCCACGCGGCTGTTCAGGCGACGGCACATCAATTCCATGGCGCGCTCTGCGGCACCGATGGTGCGCATGCAATGGTGAATGCGTCCAGGGCCTAAGCGACCTTGTGCAATCTCAAAACCACGACCCTCACCCAGCAGCATGTTGCCCACTGGCACGCGCACGTTGGTCAAGGTCACTTCCATGTGGCCGTGGGGTGCATCGTCGTAACCAAACACGGTCAAGGGGCGCACCACTTTCACACCAGGTGTGTTGGCGGGCACGATGATCATGCTTTGCTGTGAGTGGCGAGGTGCCTCGGGGTCTGTTTTGCCCATCACGATGTAGACCGCGCAACGGGGGTCACCCGCGCCCGAACTCCACCACTTGGTGCCGTTGATCACGTACTCGTCGCCATCGCGCTCAATGCGGCATTGGACGTTGGTGGCATCAGACGAAGCAACAGCGGGTTCGGTCATCAAAAATGCAGAGCGTATCTCGCCGCGGAGCAAAGGCTCTAACCATTCGTCTTTGAGTTCTTCGCTTGCATAGCGCTCAAAGGTTTCCATGTTGCCGGTGTCGGGGGCCGAGCAGTTGAAAATTTCTGCGGCAAAAGGCACGCGGCCCATGATTTCGCACAGCGGTGCGTATTCCAAGTTGGTCAGACCTTGAGGTGCACGTGGGCTATGTGGCAAAAACAAATTCCACAAACCAGCAGCGCGGGCTTTGGGCTTGAGTTCTTCCACGATCTTGGTGGGAATCCAAGCATTGCCGTTGGCACGGTTTTCGGCGATCTCTGCAAAGAAACGTTTTTCGTTCGGGTAAATGTGCTCGTCCATGAAGGCGAGCAAGCGCGCTTGCATGTCCTTGACTTTGTCGGTGTAGTCGAAATTCATGAAGGTCTCCTTGGGGTGAAATAGAAGTTGTTTTAAAAGTTAGGCGAGTTGTGCAAATTTCCAAGCCAATTCGGCCATGGGGCGCGCACCTGCGCCTGATGCTTTGGCCTGCGCGCTCGAAGCCGTTCCAGCCTCCACACGTTTGGCGATACCCTGCAAGATGGCCGCGATGCGGAACATGTTGTAGGCCAAATAAAAATTCCAGTCGGCCTTGAGGTCGTTCGGAGTGGCCAAGCCCGTGCGGTCGCAATAGCGGTGGATGTATTCGGACTCTGTGGGAATGCCCAGAGACGCCACGTCCACACCGCCCAAACCACGGAACGTGCCCGGTGGAATGTGCCACGCCATGCAGTGGTAACTGAAGTCAGCCAGTGGGTGCCCAATGGTGGAGAGCTCCCAATCCAGCACGGCCAACACACGTGGCTCCGTGGGGTGGAACATCAAGTTGTCGAGGCGGTAGTCGCCATGCACGATGCTGATCTTGCTGGCATCGAGGGCACTGGCAGGCATGTTCGCGGGCAGCCATGCCATCAAGTGGTCCATTTCAGGGATGGGCTGCGTGACGGAGGCGACGTACTGTTTGCTCCAGCGACCAATTTGTCGCTCGAAGTAGTTGCCGGCCTTGCCGTAATTGGCGAGGCCACGGTCGGCAAAAGGCACCGTGTGCAAGGCTGCAATGACGCGGTTCATTTCGTCGTAAGTGGCCGCACGCTCAGCGTTGTTCATGCTGGGCAGCGACTGCTCCCACATGACACGGCCTTCGACAAACTCCATCACGTAAAAGGCGCGGCCAATGACCGATTCGTCTTCGCACAACACATGCATTTGTGCCACGGGAACATCGGTGCCGTACAAGCCCTTCATCACAGCGAACTCTCGTTCGACGGCATGGGCCGAGGGCAGCAATTTAGCGACGGGGCCTGGCTTGGCACGCATCACATAACTCTTGGTGGGCGTCACCAATTTGTAGGTGGGGTTAGATTGCCCGCCTTTGAACATTTCAAGCGTCAAGGGACCCTTGAAGCCTGGCATGTTTGCACACAACCAGTCATCGAGCACCGCAGTGTCGACGCTGTGCGCCTCACTCACGGGCCGGGTTCCAACAAAGTTATCGTCCCGGCTCATGCGTGGGCTCCTGTCAGTGATCGGCTTCGCTGATGTGCAGCAAGGCCTCTCGGTTGCGAATCACCAAGCCACCTGGCTCGATGCGAATAGCTTCCTCGCGCTCCATGGCTTTGAGCTCTTGGTTCACGCGTTGGCGTGAGGCCCCCAAAAGCTGCGCCAATTCTTCTTGCGCCAAATGCAAACCAATGCGAATCTCTTCGCCGTGCGTCAAACTCTGCACCCCGTAGCTGCGTGCCAAATGCAGCAGTTGCTTGGCCAAGCGTGAACGCAAGGGCAGGGTGTTGAGGTCTTCCACCAAACCAAACAACTGACGAATGCGACGTGCTTGCAAGCGCAGCATGGCTTCGTAAAATTCCACGTGCTGCGTGAGGATTTTTTGAAAGTCTGCTTTGGCCACACAAAGAATCGTGGTGTCGCCGTGCGCGTACGTATCGTGTGTGCGTCGATCCCCGTCCAAGATCGCCACGTCGCCAAACCAAATGCCAGGCTCCACATACGTGAAGGTGATTTGTTTGCCCGACAGCGATGTCGAGCTCACGCGCACCGCGCCTTTGGCGCACGCCATCCACTCCTCGGGCGCGTCGCCGCGCGCCGCGATCAAGTCGCCGTCTTTGCATCGTTTGACATAAGCGCATCGAAGAATGTCGTGTCGTAGTGAAGGTGAGAGAGATGAAAACCATCGACCTGAGTTGATGGCCTCGCGTTCTTCGATGTTAAGAATTGGATCGTCCATAGCCTGTCTTTTGTGTGACCTGAAAGTGAGAATTAGTCGCCCGTGTGACCCGCATGCTGTCGCGCGTGCGGCGGTGCTTGCGTTTATTTGTAGACCGGTTTTTCTTTGTTAAGAAATGCAGCGATGCCGATGCCTGCGTTCGGGTGGTGCAAGTTGTTCACGAAGAAATCGCGCTCTTGCGCCAAGTGCGTGGTGAGGTTGTGTGTGCCCGCATCGTTGATCAATTCTTTGATGCTGCTCATGGCGTTGGGCGCGCGTGCGTTGATGCGATCGGCCAACTGCAAGGCGTCTGTCAAAGCGTGGCCAGGTTCGCTGATGCGGTTGACCAAACCCAGCGCTTGTAAGCGCTCAGCACCGATGCGTTCACCCAACAGCAACAACTCGGAGGCCAGTTGACGCGGCAGGCTTTGGCTCAAGCTCCAACTGCCGCCGCCATCTGGCGAGAGCGCGATGCTGCTATAGGCCATCACAAAGATACTGTCGCGTGCTGCCACGATCATGTCGCACATCAAAGCCAGTGAAAAGCCTGCGCCTGCGGCCGCACCTTCGACCGCGGCAATCACGGGCTTGGGGCAGGTGCGGATGGCTTCCATCCAACTGTGCAAGCCTTCGATGCTTTGGGCTTGCGCCTCGCGCGGTTTGTCACGGTTGCCTTGCAAGCGCTGCAAATTGCCGCCTGCACAAAAGTGGCTGCCTTCGCCGGTGATGATGACGCTGCGAATTTCGGAGTTGGTCTCCGCCACGTTCAGCGCTTCAATGCCTGCGGCATACATGTCGGGGCCGAGCGCGTTGCGCATGGCGGGGTCGGACAGCGTCAAGATCAGGGTTTGACCATGGCTGGTACTTTTGAGTTGGGCTGTCATTTAAGACTCAACGTGGGTCAGGCTCAGGCCAATCGCGCCACGGCGGCGCAGCCATGGGCTGGGGCGATAACGTGGGTCGCCGTAAACGGTTTGCACGTTGAACAGCACTTCCAAAATCTCGGTCGGGCCAAACTTGTCACCCATCATCAAAGGACCCATGGGGTAACCCAAGCCGAGGGTGACAGCCGTCTCTAAATCTTGTGGGCTGCAAATGCCTTGCTGGCAAATGTCACAGGCAATGTTGACGATGTTTGCCACCACCCGTTGCGTGACAAAACCACCGCTGTCGCGAATCACGCTGACCGCTTTGCCATCGCGGGCAAAGAGGGCGTGTGCCGCATCGCGCATGTCACTGCGTGTGGCGGGGTTGGTGGCGAGCACGCGGCGCTTGGTGAGTTTGTCATCGATCAGCAGGTCGATGCCGACAGTGCGAGAAGGATCAAGGCGCTCAATGATGGCGACGGTGGTCACATCAAAACCCAACGGCGCCACGATGGACAGTGCTTGCGCCGAAGGCGAGGCACCGGTTTCGATCTTGGCGCCCAAGTCTTTCAGCAATTGAAGCAACTCAGAGCGACGCGCAGCACGGCTAGACAACCAAACCGGTGGCATGTCAGCCACCACAGGCACGGCAGGCTCAGGCGCAATTTGTGCCACACCGGCTATGTATTTGTAAAAGCCTTCGCCGACTTTTTTACCCACCACTCCACCTGCTAAACGCTGAGCAGTGATGACGCTGGGGCGGTAACGTGGTTCCTCGTAATACTGTTGGTAGATGGACTCCATCACCGGATGCGACACATCAAGTGCAGTCAAATCCATCAACTCGAAGGGGCCTAATTTGAAGCCCACTTGGTCTTTCAAAATGCGGTCAATCGTGGCGAAGTCAGCAATGTTTTCCGACACGATGCGAAGTGCCTCGGTGCCATAGCCACGTCCTGCGTGGTTGACGATGAAGCCTGGTGTGTCTTGGGCTTGCACGGGGGTGTGGCCCATTTGTTTGGCATAAGCGGCCAAGTCTTGGCAAATGCTGGGTTTGGTTTTGAGGCCGGCAATCACCTCGACCACTTTCATGAGTGGCACGGGGTTGAAGAAGTGGTAGCCCGCAAATTGCTCAGGCCGCTTAAGTGCTGCTGCGATGGCTGTGACGGACAGCGAAGAGGTGTTGGTTACCAGCACGGCGGTGGGTTGCACCAAGGCTTCGAGTTCGGCAAAGAACGATTTTTTGATGTCCAAGCGCTCCACAATGGCTTCCACCACCAGGTCGCAATCGGCCAAATCGCTCAAAGCGGAGGCGCCTTGCAGTTGTGATTTGTAGAGCGCCGCTTGTTCGGGTGTGATGCGGTTTTTCTCGGCCAGTTTGTCCCACTGTGCGCCCATGGCTTGTGTGGCGTGGGTCACGGCGGCGGCTTGTGTGTCGAATAATTTGACGGTGCTGCCTGCTTGGGCAGCGATTTGTGCAATGCCTCGGCCCATGGCGCCAGCACCCACAACCCCTACGGTTTTATAAATGGAATTCATCCAAATATTATGACTGAGCGACGAGCGTTTTTTGAGCTGCGCCTGCGCGACACACCGAGGGTTAAGGCTAAGCGTTTCCCCTTGGATGCTGTGCAAGAATAATTTGAACTTATTCATTTTGGAGCGCTTTCATGACTCTCAAACTCTGCGGCTTTTCGGTCAGCAACTATTACAACAAGCTCAAAATTCAATTGCTGGAGAAGGGTGTTGCGTTCGAAGAAGACTTGGTCTGGGTGAATCCTATCGATCCGGCCACCTTGTTGCGTTCTCCCATGGGCAAAGTGCCTTTTTTAGACACGCCTCAAGGATGCATCACCGAATCGGCTGTTTGTGCCGAATACATCGAGCAGGCTTACCCCCAGCATGCTTTGTTGCCTGCCGATCCAATGGCCGCAGCCAAGGTGCGTGAGCTGATCACATACCTAGAGCTGCACATTGAGCTGGTTGCCCGTGAGTTGTACCCACAAGCCTTTTTTGGCGGCAAGGTGAGCGAAGGCACTCAAGAGCGTGTGCGCAAGCAACTTGCTAAGGGCGTGGAGGGCTTCACCAAGTTGGCCAAGTTTTCGCCTTATGTTGCGGGTGACACCTTCACGTTGGCCGATTGCTCTGCGATCGTGCATTTGCCTTTGGCTAGCCTAGCCAGCAAATTGGTGTTGGGCGAAGATTTGTTGGCGGGCTTGCCCGTCAAAGAGTACGGCAAGCAAATGGCCGAACGTGCCTCGGTGCAAAAAGTCAATGCTGACCGCAAAGAAGGCACGGCCTTGATGGCAGCGCGTTACGCGAAGTTGTCGTCGGGTGGTTAATCACCAAGCGGCTCAACGCACAGGCGCAAGCAGCGCCGTATGCAAGCAGGGCTAAACACGATCCCTTTGCGTTGAAGCCCTAAGTCACGCGAGCGCGATGGGCTCTGCGTGTGGCGCGCGCCGCCAGCAGGCTCACAACCAAGGCGAGCAACACGCCGATCCAACCAAACCAATGCAGTTCGGCCATGCCGTCGTGGGTGATGAGCCATGCACCGCCCGCTGAGCCAATGGCTTGGCCAAGGTAAATGGCAGAGGTGTTCAAAGCCACAGAGCCTGACGCGAGTTCGGGCGAGATTTGAATCAGCCGCGCTTGCTGTGCCGAGTTGGCGGCAAACATGCCCAACCCCCAAGGTGTCAAGATCAAGGCGGCCAGCCATAAGTTGTGCCCCAGTGGCCACAGCAACAAGCTGAACGACATCAGCAGCAAGCAGAAGTTCACGGCTTTGGCCGCACCCACGCGGTCCACCTTGCGCGACAACAGCATGTTGCCCACAAGACCGCAGGCGCCGAACCAACCAAATAACAGACTCAAGTCTGTAGGTGACGTGTTCAAAGTTTGTTTGAAGTAGGGTGCAAAGTAGGCCGTCAGCACAAACTGGCCAGAGGCGCTGATGACGGTCACCAACACGGTGTACATCAAGGGTTTCGAGCTGAGAGTTTGTCGCCACGCAGCCAACGACATCACGGGCGGCTGAAGCCCGTTGGGTAACACGCACCACACCCAAGCCGCGCTGATCAGCGACAACACGGACAGTGTGCCAAACACCGTGCGCCAACCGTAAACCTCGCCCATCCAGGCGGCAATCGGCATGCCTACCACCGACGCAACCGACCAACCTAAAAAGACAAAGGTGATGGCACGTCCACGTCGTTCAGGCGCTGTCAATTGCCCAATGCAGGCTGCAGCTTGCGGTGTGAAGATGGCAGGGGCGACCATGGCCAGCACGCGTACCCAAAGAATTTCGTTGAACCCGGGCATCACCAAGGTCAGTGCGTGCGTGGCGCCGTACCACAGCATGACCCATGTCAACAGCTTACGACGGTCGTGTTTGGCCAAAACGGTGGCAAAAATGGGGGCGCTCAAACACATCAGCACCGAACCCGCCGTGATCAAAAAGCCGGCTTGTGCCACCGACACTTGAAGGTCGTGGCTGATGTCGTTGAGTGAGCCCGGCACCATCAACACGCCGAAGCCGATGACAAAGTTGCCGAACAGGAAACACCACAGCACAGCGGGCGAGGCGCGGTGCATCAACAAACTTTCATGGGTGATGTTTACCGACGAACCTGAAGCGCGCCAGGATTCACGATGTTGGTGGGGGTGCCTTTGATGAAGTTCACCACGTTGTCAAACGCGGTGCCAAAGTACAACTCGTAGCTGTCTTGCTCGACGTAGCCAATGTGTGGCGTGCAAATGCAATTTTCCAAACGCAAGAGCGCGTGGCCCTGCAAAATGGGTTCGCTTTCAAACACGTCAATGGCGGCCATGCCGGGGCGGCCACGGTTGAGGCCAGCCAACAAAGCGTCGGGCTCAATCAACTCAGCGCGCGAGGTGTTCACCAGCAACGAGGTGGGTTTCATGCGCGTCAAATCGGCCAAGGTGACGATGCCACGCGTGGTGTCCGTTAAGCGCAAATGCAGGCTGAGGATGTCGGCTTCCTCAAAGAAGGCTTCGCGTGACTCGGCAATGTTCAAGCCGTCTTTGGCGCCCAATTCGCGAGAGGCTTCGCTGCCCCACAGCAAAACGCGCATGCCAAAAGCCTTGCCATAGCCGGCGAGCAATTGACCAATCTTGCCGTAACCCCAAATGCCTAAGGTCTTGCCGCGCAAGACTTGACCCAAACCAAAGTTGTTGGGCATGGAGCCCGCTTTCAGACCCGCTTGTTGCCAAGCGCCGTGTTTCAAATGCGTGATGTATTGCGGAATGCGTCGCATGGCCGCCATGATCAGCGCCCACGTCAACTCAGCGGGCGCCGTGGGTGAGCCCGTGCCCTCGGCGACCACAATGCCGCGTTCGGTGCAAGCGGCCATGTCGATGTGACCACTGACTTTGCCGGTTTGCGAAATCATTTTGAGTTTGGGCAGCTTTTCGATCAGCTGGCGTGTGATCTGCGTGCGTTCGCGAATCAGCACCAAAATTTCGGCGTCTTTGAGACGCACAGACAGTTGGCCCACACCTTTGATGGTGTTGGTGTAAACCTTGGCTGGGTAAGCTTCTAATTTGGAGGCGCAAGGCAGCTTGCGTACGACATCTTGGTAGTCGTCTAGGATGACAATGTTCATCCCCCAATTGTGCCTTGTCCCTATCTTGGGATTTTTGATTCCGGAGTAATTTATGACCATCTCGATGTCGTCGGCAAGCTTGCCTGTCTTTCAAACCGCGCTGACCAACCTCAGCCACTTGTTGGCCAAGGGCCAAGCCCATGCGGATGCTAAAAAGTTTGATTCTTTGGTGTTGGCGCAATACCGTTTGGCACCCGACATGCTGCCGTTCACGCGCCAAGTGTTGATTGCGTGCGATGCGGCCAAACTCTGCGTCGCGCGACTGGCTGGGCTAGAGGCTCCCAAGTTTGACGACACCGAAACCACGCTGGCTGATTTGATCGGCCGAATTCAAAAAACCTTGGAATGGTTGCAAACAGTGCCCGCTTCGGCTTTGGATGGCACTGAAGCCAAGAGCATCACCTTCCCCATGGGCAAAGACAAAACGCGCACCATGCTGGGCGAGGATTACCTCAAACACTGGGCCATCCCGAACGTGTTCTTTCACGTCACCACGGCCTACGTGATCTTGCGACACAACGGGGTCGACGTGGGCAAGGGTGACTTTTTGCTGGGCTCCAACGCTTAAGGGCTTAGCCACCCGCCACTGATTCAGTGGCGGCTTTCCAATTCGGCCAAACGGTCGAGTTCGGCGCACACATCGGCCATGCGGCCTGAAATCACCATACGACCTGCACTGTGGCGATTTTGTTGGGCATCGACCACGCGAGCCACACGCAAAGGTAAGTGGCGAGTGGCGGTGCTCTGTAAAGCTTGGGCGGGCAAAAAGCCACGGACAACGTTTTGCAGCGGATTCAGGAGGCGGTAAGCGCCAAAAATTGCGAGGCTCATGGTCGTACTTTCTTTACATCAACATGGTGCTGCGAATCAGGCCCACAGCGAGGCCTTCGATTTCAAAGGGCTCACCGGGTTCGACCACGATGGTCTTGAAGTCGGGGTTTTCTGGCAATAACTCAATGCGGTCTGGGGTGCGGCGGTAGCGCTTGACGGTCACGTCATCGCCCAAGCGGGCCACCACGATTTGGCCGTTTTTGGCATCGCGGGTCGATTGCACAGCGAGCAAGTCGCCGTCCATGATGCCGGCGTCACGCATAGACATGCCCCGCACGCGCAACAAGTAATCGGGCTTGCGCTGGAACAAGCTGCTCTCCACGTAATAGGTCTGGTCCACATGCTCTTGGGCCAAGATGGGCGAGCCAGCGGCCACGCGCCCCACCAAGGGCAGCGAAAATCCAGAAATGGTTTGGTTGATCGTGTTGGCCATGTTGTCTTGCATGGCGCGCAGGTTGTTGCCTTTGAGGCGAATGCCGCGTGAAGTGCCGCTGACCAATTCGATTGCGCCTTTGCGGGCCAAGGCTTGCAAATGCTCTTCAGCCGCGTTGGCGGATTTAAAACCCAGCTCATTGGCAATTTCTGCACGGGTAGGGGGTGAGCCGGTGTTGGCGATGGCCGATTGAATCAGCTCCAGAATTTGCTGCTGGCGGGGCGTAAGTTTTGGCATCTCGATCATCGTTGCGACTCCTGCACAATGGGGGTGGACTGGTTAAGCTGTTTGGGCATCCAGTACCTGTATTTTTAACCAGTTTTTGAGTTCTGCACCACATGAATGGAAAAAAAAGTCAAAAAGTTGTGGTTTTAGCCACAGGCGGCACCATCGCCGGCACAGCGGCCAACGGCAGTGACCACACCGGTTATACCGCTGCGCAGCTGGGCGTACAGCATTTGCTCGACGCCATTCCCACGTTGAATGACGCCCTGCAAGGTGACGTTTTGGTGTGCGAGCAAGTCGTCCAGCTCGACAGCAAAGACATGGACCACGCCACGTGGCAGACACTCGCCCAGCGTTGTGCGTACTGGCTGTCTCAGCCCGATGTGGGCGGCATCGTCATCACCCACGGCACCGATACGTTAGAAGAAACCGCGTGGTTTTTACAAATGGTGTTGGGTCCGACCAAGCCAGTGGTGCTCACCTGTGCCATGCGCCCAGCTACAGCGCTGATGCCTGATGGCCCACAAAACTTATGGGATGCCATCGCTGTAGCGCGCGATGTCATGGTGCACGGTGTGATGGCTGTTTGCGCAGGTCGGATTCACAGCGCGCGCGATGTTCAAAAGGTTCATACCTACCGACTTGATGCTTTCAGCTCTGGCGACGCAGGCCCGCGTGGTTGGGTCGAGCAGGGGCGCGTGCGCTGGGCCGATCCTGGTAGTTGGCCTTTGAAGCATGCCAACGCCCACCAGGTGCTCGAGCGTCCTGTCGCCCAATGGCCTTGGGTGGCCGTGTTGCACAACCACGCGAATCCTGATGCCCGCCAAGTGCATGCTTTGATGGCGGCTGGCGTGCAAGGCATTGTGTTAGCTGGCACGGGCAACGGCACCGTGCATCACAGCTTGTTGGCAGCGCTGACCCAAGCGCAAGATCAAGGTGTGGCCGTGCGCTTGACCACCCGCTGCGCCGAAGGGCAAATCGTGGGGGCGGTCTCTGAATTGCCAACTGCGCCGCGTGGCTTGAATGCGTTCAAGGCGCGGGTCAGTTTGATGCTGGATTTGATGGGCTAAGTCCGCCGAGTAAGGCTTTCAAAGAAAGCGCATGTTGATCCAAAAACCACAAAGCCCCGCATTGCGGGGCTTTGTAGTTTGAAAAACTGAAAAGAATCAGTTAGCCAGAGCTGCAAACGCCCGTGTGGTGATCTCTTCCACGCTGCCTGTGCCGCTGATGGCGCGGTACTGGGGGGCCGCGGTGGCGTCAGCCTTGGCCCAGTTCGAGTAATAGTCCACCAAGGGGCGGGTTTGGTCGCTGTAGACCTGCAGGCGTTTTTTGACGGTTTCTTCTTGGTCGTCGGCCCGTTGCACCAGAGCTTCACCGGTCACATCGTCCACGCCTTCGACTTTGGGTGGGTTGAATTTAACGTGGTAAGTGCGACCGCTGGCCACGTGGGCACGGCGACCGCTCATGCGTTCGATGATGGCATCGAAAGGCACGTCGATTTCAAGCACGAAGTCCAGTTTCACGCCGGCTGCTTTCATGGCATCGGCTTGAGGAATGGTGCGGGGGAAACCGTCGAACAAAAAGCCTTGTGCGCAATCGGCTTGTGTGATGCGTTCTTTCACCAAGTTGATGATCAGGTCATCGCTGACCAAACCACCCGCATCCATCACTTTTTTGGCTTCGATGCCCAAAGGGGTGCCAGCTTTGACGGCTGCACGAAGCATGTCACCTGTAGAAATCTGGGGAATGCCATACTTTTGGCAAATGAAAGTGGCCTGAGTACCCTTACCGGCACCTGGTGCACCCAACAGAATCAGTCTCATGCTTTGTGTCCTAATGATGAATTAGTGTTGATATTTTGAAGTCAAGGATAGCATGCGTACCCCCCAGAATGCTTACGCCTGCGCTTCAAAGTGGGCGCGAACCCGTGTCAAGTCTTCGGGCGTGTCGACGCCGGGACCTGGCGAATGTGGGCTGATGTGCACCGCAATGCGATGCCCGTGCCACATGGCGCGCAATTGCTCCAGCGATTCGGTCACTTCCAGCGGCGAAATCGCCAACTTGGGGAATTCACGCAAAAACCCCACGCGGTAGCCGTACAAACCCACATGACGCAGTGGGGCGGGGTCCGGCAGAGCCGTGATGCCGCCATCGCGCCACCAAGCAATCGGAGCACGGCTGAAATACAGCGCGGTGTTGCGGGCGTCGAGCACCACTTTCACCACGTTGGGGTTGGCAAAGTCGGCCACGTTATCGATGGCGTGGGCCAGCGTGCTCATGCTGCAGTCGTCGCGTTCTTGCAGCAGCTGGGCGGCGGCGTCAATGGAATCGGGGTCGATCAAGGGCTCATCGCCTTGCACGTTCACCACCACGTCGGTGTCGTTCAGGCCCAGCAAGTCGCAGGCTTCGGCCAAACGGTCGCTGCCCGAGGGATGGTCGGTGCGGGTCAGCACGGCTTCGATCTGATGGGCTTGGCAGGCCTGCACGATGCGCGCATCGTCTGCAGCCACCACCACCCGCGAGGCGCTAGACAGCAGCGCACGTTGCGCCACGCGCACCACCATGGGCACACCGCCTAAATCGGCCAAGGGTTTGTCAGGCAAGCGCGAGGAGGCCATGCGGGCCGGAATCAAGACACAAAACGACATCAAAGCCCCAATTCTTCGTCCGTCAGCGTGCGCGCCTCGTTTTCCAGCAAGACCGGAATGCCGTCGCGCACGGGGTAAGCCAAACGCGCGCTGCGCGAGATCAGTTCTTGACGCTCGCGGTCAAATTCGAGCGGGCCTTTGGTGACAGGGCAGACCAAGAGTTCAAGCAATTTAGTGTCCATGGGGTGATGATAACTTTGGGTTCTTCGTGGATGGAAGTGCTGTGTCAATGGCCTGCAACAGGGCGCTGGGTAATTCGGTCAAAAGCGGTACCGCCCAAGCTTGCGGGTGTTGGGCCCAGAGTTTGACGGCATCTTTTTCGGTACACAGCACATCGCCCCAAGCTAGGTTGAGGGTGAGGCCGCGCACATCGGCGTGGTCGGGCAGGGCTTGGGTGTGCGCCAGCTGCAGCCCTTGGGCGCGCAGCATGTCAAAAAACACCTCGGGTTTGGCAATGCCCGCCAGCGCTTGCACAGGGGTGTTGACCCAGCTTTGCAAACTGCGTTGGGTGCCGTCGGCTTGTCGTGCAAACGTGGCCAATTCACGGCGCACGGTAAAAGCGCCTGGTGGCGTTTGCCCTGAGGTTTGCACCACCCACATTGGCACATCACGTCTTGTGACGGGGTGCCGCCAAGCGCTGCGTGGCCAAGGCTCGCGCAAGGGTCCGGCAGGTAACAAACAACCGTTGCCAACGCCGCGTTCGTCAAACACGCACAGTTCCAAGTCGCGCGCCAGCAGCCAGTGCTGCAAGCCGTCGTCGCAGACCAATACGTCCACGTCCGGATGTTGTTTCAGTAACGCCAAGCCCGCTGCCGCGCGGTTCGAGCCCACCCAAACCGGCACTTGGCAGTTGCGGGCTATCAGCAAGGGCTCATCACCCACGTCTTGCGCGGCGCTGTCTGGCAGCACGGGGCGAATGTCGGGCTGTTTTTTGTCTGAGTTGGGCAAGCGTCCGTAACCGCGAGACAGCACGCCCACGCGCCAGCCTTGGTGCGTCAGGTGCTGCACCAGCGCCATGACGATGGGGGTTTTGCCCACGCCACCGACCAGCACATTGCCCACCACCAGCACCGGCACAGGCAAAACATGTTGTTTGAACCCCCCCAGCCTGTAGAGCGCTCGCCTGAGCCAAACCAATGCGCCAAAAACCGCACTGATGGGCCAAAGTGCCATCGCCAGCCCACGGTCTTGCGCACGTTGACCGACCCAAGCTTGCATGAGTGCACGGCGCAAGCTGTTCATCATGTGGCCCAAGGCAAAAGGTTTGTCATGGCAAAGGCCTGCGCGCTTGGCAGGGCTCAGTCGGCTTTGGCCGACGACGATTGGGCCGCAAACGTGAGTTGGTTCAAGTTGCTGCGCCTGGCCGCTTCCATCACCATCATCACGGATTGGTGGGGGGCTTGCGCATCGGCGCTGATCACCACCATGGGGTTCTCCACGCCTTGCGACGCGCTCACCATGGCGCGTGACAGGGCGGGTACATCGCGGCCATTCAGGGCTTGGCGGTTCACACTGAACCGCCCATCACGGGTGACGGACACTTTGAGCTCGCGGGGGTGTTGCTGCTTTTGGGCGGTGTCAGCGATTGGCAAATTCATTTGAATTTCGGTGAACTTGCTGTAGGTGGTGGAAAGCATCAAAAAGATCAACACCACCAACAACACGTCAATGAACGGGATCAGGTTGATTTCCGGCTCAGGGCTAGGTGCACGTTGAAACTTCATGACGAGCGGCTCAACGCAGTTTGCTGCGCAAAATCAGCAAATGACGCAGAAAACGGTCTGCATCCAACTCCAAGCCCAGCACATAGGCATCGACGCGGGCGCGGAGGTAGCGCCAAAACATCAGGGCAGGGATGGCCACGATCAAGCCAAACGCCGTGTTGTACAGCGCGATGGAAATGCCGTGCGCCAACTGCACGGGGTTGGCGGCAGCGCCTTGGGCTGATTGCGCGCCAAAAATCTCGATCATGCCCACCACGGTGCCCAACAAACCCAACAGGGGTGCGGCCGACGCAATGGTGGCCAGTGCGCCCAAGTGTTTGTCTAGGGTGTGAGCGGCTTGACGGCCTGCAGCTTCCATGCTCGCGCGCAAATCGTCGTCGCTGATGCGGGGCTCAGCCTGCAAGGTCTGCCAACCGCTGGCCAAAACACCCCCCAAAACGGAGTGTGCGCTGAATTTCATCACCACGTCTTGTGTGGGCAAGCTCTGTTGGGACGCTTGAATGGCCTCGTTCAACAAGCCCACTGGCGCGACCAAGTGGATGCGCAGACTCAGCAAGCGTTCAATGATCACCGCCAACGCCACCACAGAACAGCCCAGCAACGGCCAAATCGGCCAACCTGCCGCTTGTATGATTGAAAACAAACGCTTACTCCCTCTTTAAAACGCAGTCGGATTATCGCTGAGTGAAGATTCACATTTTCTGTGGATAACTTTGTGGGTAAGTTGGTCTGAGACCCGTCCAAACCCGCATGAATACGTGTTTTTGACAGATTGACTGAATTTTCAGCAGTAAAAAACCTAATAAAATCAATCACTTGCTATGAGAAATCGACAATCTTGCAATTTTCGTATTTACGCATTGACCGCTTTTCAAATTTGTGGATGACTGTCGCATGCCCCTCACCGAATCGCCCAGTTTGACGCCCCGAATCTGGGCAGTTGGGGCGCTGTGCCGCGCCGTTGCTGATGCTTTGGAGGCGCGCTTCAACCCCGTCGCCGTGCGCGGCGAGATCACGGGCTTCACGCGTGCCGCCAGCGGTCATTGCTACTTCACCATCAAGGACGCGGGCGGGCAACTGCGCTGCGCCATGTTCAAACGCGCTGCCCAATTGCTCGACTTTCGCCCCGTTGATGGTGAACTGGTCGAGTTGCGCGGTCGCTTGGGTGTGTATGAGCCACGAGGCGAGCTGCAACTGATCGTCGAAAGCTTGCGCCGTGCGGGGCAGGGCGCTTGGTTTGAGCAGTTCTTGCAACTTAAAGCCAAACTTGATGCCGAAGGTTTGTTTGACCCCGACCGCAAACGCCCCATTCGCACCATGCCGCGTCGCATTGGCATCGTCACGTCTTTGGGCGCGGCGGCACTGCACGACGTGTCGACCGCGTTGCAACGCCGTGTTCCGCACATTCCTGTCGTCTTGGCCGCCTCACCCGTGCAAGGGCCTGACGCCGCGCCGGGCTTGGTTAAAGCTTTGCAGCAACTCAGTCAGCAGCCCGAGATGGACGTCATCTTGCTCGTGCGCGGCGGAGGCTCGATGGAAGACCTCTGGGCCTTCAACGACGAAACCCTGGCCCGCACCATCGTCAACAGCCCCGTGCCCATCATTTGTGGCGTGGGCCACGAGACCGACTTCACCATTGCCGATTTTTGTGCCGATCTGCGCGCCCCAACGCCCACGGCTGCCGCAGAAATGTGCGCCTTGCCGCAGGCCGATTTGCTGGCCAACCTCGGCCAATGGCACGCTGCCCTTGAGGGCTTCACCCACCGCTACTTAGACACCCAAGAGCAGCGCCTTGACCGAGCTCAGGCCCGCTTGGGTCGCCCGTCACAGGGCATCACCACCGAAAAAATGCAACTGTTGCGCCTGCAGCAGCGCCTGCACAGTGCCGTGCAAACCCGGACCCAACGTGGCCACAACGACGTCAGCAACTTCGCAGCCCGCTTGACCCGTGGCGTGCAACAGACCCCTGCCAAGGCCCGCGAGCGCTTGCAACGCGCCGCATTGAGACTCGATTTGCTCGATCCAAAGTTGGTCTTGCAACGCGGTTTTGCGTGGCTCAATGACGCGCAAGGCCAGGCCATCACCTCGGTGGACCAAACCCAAGAGGGCCAAGCATTACAGGCCACCCTCGCCGATGGCGTGGTTGATTTGCGGGTTGCTGCACCCAGTCGCATTTAGTTTTTACAATTCAGCTTTCTTGTTCAGATTTTTTACTCAGAGGACTCCATGGAACACACACTCCCCGCACTGCCTTACGCCATCGACGCATTGGCCCCCCACTACTCGCAAGAAACCTTGGAGTTTCACCACGGCAAGCACCACAACGCTTACGTGGTCAACCTGAACAACCTGCAAAAAGGCACCGAATTCGAAGCCATGTCGCTCGAAGAGATCATCAAGAAGTCCAGCGGCGGCGTGTACAACAACTCTGCCCAAATCTGGAACCACACCTTTTTCTGGAATTGCATGAAGCCACAAGGCGGTGGCGAGCCCACAGGTGCCTTGGCTGACGCCATCAACGCCAAATTCGGCAGCTACGCAGCCTTCAAAGAAGCCTTCGTCAAGAGCGCCGTCGGCAACTTCGGTTCGGGCTGGACTTGGTTGGTCAAAAAGGCCGACGGCACCGTTGACATCGTCAACATGGGCGCCGCTGGTACACCTTTGACAACAGGCGACACAGCCTTGTTGACCGTGGACGTGTGGGAACACGCTTACTACATCGACTACCGCAACATGCGCCCCAAGTTCGTTGAGACATTCCTCAGCAACTTGGTGAACTGGTCGTTCGCTGAAGCCAACTTCGCTTAAAGCGCGCTAATTTCTTCAAAAGCCTGCACGCCTTGGCGTGCGGGCTTTTTTTCTTTAAGGCTTAAACGCCACCCCAGCCAATCGGCTGCCCGCCTTCAGCCCTTTTTTTGCAAACCAGCCTTGGTTCATCTCCAGCACAAAGCGCACGGGCTTGGTCGAGCAATGTGAATCGGTGGTTTGGGGCTTCATATCCGCCAAGTTCACGATGGTGCCGTCGTCGGCCACAAAAGCGGCGGTCAGGGGCAGCAGGGTGTTTTTCATCCAAAAACATTGCACGCTGGGTTGTTCGAACACAAACAGCATGCCTTCGTGCGTAGGCATTTCTGCGCGAAACATCAAGCCAATGCTGCGTTGATCAGGCGTTTGCGCTACTTGCACATCCATTTGGTGCATGCCTGCTTGCAGCTTGATGCGGGGCAGGTTGGTTTGGGGCGTGTCTTGGGCGTTGGCTGTTGCGGCGCTCAACGCCATCAGCAAAGTGAGAAAAAGTCGTTTCATAGCTAACAAATATAGCTGAGGCTTGAGGACGTATTTTTCTTCTGCCGACCGCTGGGCTGCGCGTCTCAGTGCGAGTTAGCCTGCACCTAAAATTATCTGACATAACTAAATCTCATCGGAGCTTCTCGCATGTCTTACCAGCACATTCAGGTGCCGACCCAAGGTCAAAAAATCACCGTCAACGCCGACATGTCGCTGAACGTGCCCCATCAGCCCATCGTGCCTTTCATTCAAGGCGATGGCGTTGGCCAAGACGTGACCCCCGTCATGCGCAAAGTGGTCGACGCTGCCATCGCCAAAGCCTACGGCGGTGAGCGCCAAATTCAGTGGATGGAAGTCTTTGCAGGCGAAAAATCCACCCAAATCTACGGCCCCGACGTGTGGCTGCCCCAAGAAACCGTCGACGTTTTGCGCGACTACGTGGTGTCCATCAAAGGTCCGCTCAACACGCCTGTGGGCGGCGGCATTCGTTCCCTCAACGTGGCTCTGCGCCAAGAGCTCGACCTCTACGTGTGCTTACGCCCTGTGCAGTACTTCAAAGGCGTGCCTTCGCCCTTGAAAGAGCCCGAAAAAACCAACATGGTCATCTTCCGAGAGAACTCGGAAGACATCTACGCCGGCATTGAGTTCGCCGCCCAAAGCGACGAAGCCAAAAAGCTCATCGGCTTCTTGGTCAACGACATGGGCGCCACCACCATCCGTTTCCCCAACACCTCGGCCATCGGCATCAAACCCGTGTCCATTGAGGGCACCGAGCGCTTGATTCGCAAAGCCATTCAGTACGCCATCGACCATGACAAACCCAGCGTCACCATCGTGCACAAGGGCAACATCATGAAATTCACCGAAGGTGGTTTCCGTGATTGGGCCATGGCCTTGGCGCAAAAAGAGTTTGGCGCCACCCTCATCGACGGCGGGCCTTGGTGCAAGTTCAAAAACCCCAAAACGGGCCAGCAAATCATCATCAAAGACGTCATTGCTGACGCCTTCTTGCAGCAAGTCTTGATGCGTCCTGCCGAGTACTCAGTTCTGGCCACCCTCAACTTGAACGGCGACTACATCTCTGACGCCGTGGCCGCGCAGGTCGGCGGCATTGGCATCGCCCCCGGCGCCAACCTGTCCGACAGCGTGGCTTGCTTCGAAGCCACCCACGGCACCGCGCCCAAATACGCTGGCAAAGACTACGTCAACCCAGGCTCCATGATCTTGTCAGCAGAGATGATGCTGCGCCATATGGGCTGGACCGAGGCGGCTGATCTGATCATCTCGTCGATGGAAGCCGCCATTGCCAGCCACCGTGTGACCTACGATTTTGCCCGCTTGATGGACGGCGCCACGCAAGTCAGTTGCTCGGGTTTTGGGCAGGTGGTGATCGATAGTATGTAACTGGCAACTCTGGTTTTTGTTTTTAAGCAAAGGGCTAACCAAAGCTAAACCTTTGCTTGGCTGGCCCGATAGAATCAAAAAATGGCCACTCAAAAACCCAACCCCAATGTCCAGATTCCCGACCGTGACGATGGCAACTCGGTCGTTTTAGAACGAAAAACGCTGCGCACCAAGCCGCCGCAGATGTTTCAGGTGCTCATGCTCAACGACGACTTCACGCCTATGGAGTTTGTCGTGATGGTGCTGCAAGAGTTTTTCAGCAAAGACCGTGAGGCCGCCACGCAAATCATGCTGAAAATTCATTTAGACGGCAAAGGCGTGTGCGGCGTGTACAGCAAAGATGTGGCTGCCACCAAGGTCGACCAAGTCATGGATGCCGCCCGCAAGGCTGGCCATCCGTTGCAGTCTGTGGCTGAGCCCATTGAGTAGGTTTTAGCCAAACAATATGTATCTTTTCTGCCAAACAAACAAACCCATTGAATAAACGGGTTTCGTTTCCATATACAGTTGAATCTCAGTTGCAAGCAAGAAGGAAAAACACATGATCGCCCAGGAACTAGAAGTCAGCTTGCACATGGCCTTTGTCGAGGCTCGTCAGCAACGTCACGAATTCATCACCGTTGAGCATCTGCTGCTCGCCTTGCTCGACAACCCCAGCGCTGCTGAAGTGTTGCGCGCTTGTTCGGCCAACATCGACGACTTACGCAAGTCTTTGTCCAACTTCATCGCTGACAACACGCCTCAGGTGTCTGGCACCGAAGAAGTAGACACACAGCCCACCTTGGGTTTTCAGCGCGTGATCCAGCGCGCCATCATGCATGTGCAGTCCACAGGCAATGGCAAAAAAGAAGTGACTGGCGCCAACGTGCTGGTCGCGATCTTTGGCGAAAAAGACTCGCACGCGGTGTACTACCTCCACCAACAAGGCGTGACCCGTTTGGACGTGGTGAACTTCATTGCCCACGGCATCAAAAAGAGCGACCCACCTGAAGCCGTGAAAGGCGCGGAACCTAGCCCTGCCGAGCAGGAAGAAGGCGGCTCATCTGAAAAGAACGAAAAAGCCTCACCCTTGGAGCAGTTCACCCAGAACCTGAACCAAATGGCCAAAGACGGCAAGATTGACCCGCTGATTGGTCGTGAGTACGAGGTAGAACGCACGATTCAAATTTTGTGTCGTCGCCGCAAAAACAACCCGCTGTTGGTGGGCGAAGCCGGTGTGGGTAAAACCGCGATTGCTGAGGGTTTGGCATGGCGCATCACGCAGAAAGACGTCCCCGAGATCTTGGCTGAAGCCGTGGTCTATTCGCTGGACATGGGTGCTTTGTTGGCCGGTACCAAGTACCGCGGCGACTTTGAGCAGCGCTTGAAGGGCGTGATCAAGAACCTGCAAAGCAAACCCAACGCGATTTTGTTCATCGACGAAATTCACACGCTGATTGGTGCGGGTGCAGCTTCGGGCGGTACGTTGGATGCGTCCAATTTGTTGAAGCCCGCGTTGTCGAGCGGTCAGCTCAAGTGCATTGGCGCCACGACTTTCACGGAATACCGTGGCATTTTCGAAAAAGACGCCGCCTTGAGCCGTCGTTTCCAAAAAGTGGATGTGGTCGAACCGACAGTTCAAGAGACGGTGGACATCCTCAAAGGTCTGAAATCGCGCTTTGAAGAGCACCACAACGTCAAGTACGCCGTGGCTGCGTTGCAAGCGGCTGCTGAGTTGAGCGCCAAGTACATCAACGACCGCCATTTGCCCGATAAGGCGATTGACGTGATTGACGAAGCCGGTGCGGCACAACGCATCATGGTGCCGTCCAAGCGCAAGAAAACCATTGGCAAGGCCGAGATTGAAGAGATCGTGGCCAAGATTGCGCGCATCCCCCCCGCCAACGTGTCCAACGACGACCGCAGCAAGCTGCAAACGCTGGAACGTGATTTGAAGAGCGTGGTGTTCGGTCAAGACAAAGCTCTCGAAGTGTTGGCGTCTTCGGTGAAGATGGCACGTTCGGGCTTGGGCAAGGGCGACAAGCCAATTGGTGCGTTCTTGTTCAGCGGCCCTACCGGCGTGGGCAAGACCGAAGCGGCCAAGCAGTTGGCCTACATCATGGGCATTGACCTGGTTCGATTTGACATGTCCGAGTACATGGAGCGCCATGCTGTGAGCCGCCTGATTGGCGCGCCTCCCGGCTATGTGGGCTTCGACCAAGGTGGCTTGCTGACCGAGGCCGTGACTAAGAAGCCGCATTGCGTGCTGTTGCTCGACGAAATCGAAAAAGCCCACCCCGACATCTTCAACGTGCTGTTGCAGGTGATGGACCACGGCACGCTGACCGACAACAACGGCCGCAAAGCTGACTTCCGCAACGTCATTCTCATCATGACGACGAATGCTGGCGCTGAGACCATGAACAAGGCCACCATTGGCTTTACCAACCCGCGCGCGGCGGGCGATGAAATGGGCGACATCAAGCGCTTGTTCACGCCAGAGTTCCGCAACCGTTTGGATGCCATCGTGGGCTTCAAGGCGTTGGACGAAAACATCATCATGCGTGTGGTCGACAAGTTCTTGCTGCAACTCGAAGGCCAGTTGGCTGAAAAGAAAGTCGACGTCACCTTCAGCGACGCATTGCGCAAGCATTTGGCCAAGAAAGGCTTCGACCCGCTCATGGGTGCGCGCCCCATGCAACGCCTCATTCAAGACACGATCCGTCGTGCCTTGGCCGACGAGTTGCTGTTCGGCCGCCTCATTGACGGTGGTCGCCTGAGCGTGGATATTGACGACAAAGACGAAGTGCAGCTCGACATCACGCCTCTGCCTAAGAAGGAAAAGGCTGCGAAGGGCGAGCAAGCGGCTTCTGAAGAGTCGGCTGCAAGTTAAGGCGGGCTGCGGGTTCCAACCCGCTCCGATCACGCCTGATAAGTCAAAACGCCGTCTGTGTTTACACAGGCGGCGTTTTTTATTGCACCTATCTTGAGCCTGGTTGAAGTGGCTTAACGCTTACGTCCACCCAAAATACTGCCCATTACCCCCCGCACAATTTCTCGGCCCACAGCTGAGCCGATGTTGCGTACGGCAGACTTCACCATCATTTGTGCCAAACCTTGGTGTTGGCCACCGCGTGGACCGGTGGAGCCAAAGAGGGCGTCGCCTAAGCCAGACAGTACTTGGTCTGTCATCGAGGGAGCGGCGGGTAGGCCGGCAGGGGTGTTCGCGACAGACGCACCTTGGCCTTGTGCATCTGAAGTTGCTGAACCACTTGTCGTGCTGTTTGTGCTGTTGGCTGGCCCAGCACCTTTGAGGCGCTCGTAGGCTGATTCGCGGTCGATCACTTGCTCGTACACCCCCGCCACCAGCGAGTTGGCCAGCAAGGCTTGGCGTTGTTCCGACGTGATGGGGCCGAGTTGGCTGCCGGGCAGCAGCACATAGACCTGTTCGGTCTCAGATGGGCGGCCTTTGGCGTCGAGCAAGCTGACCAAGGCTTCGCCTACGCCCAGCTCGGTGATGGCTTTTTCAATGTCGAGGCCTGCTTTGCCGCGCATGGTTTGCGCGGTGGCTTTGACGGCTTTTTGGTCACGCGGTGTAAAGGCACGTAGGGCGTGCTGCACGCGGTTGCCCAACTGGCCCAGCACGGTGTCGGGCACGTCCAGCGGGTTTTGCGTCACAAAATACACACCCACGCCTTTGGAGCGAATCAGGCGCACCAGCAGTTCGATGCGCTCAATCAGCACCTTGGGCGCTTCGTTGAACAACAAATGCGCCTCATCAAAGAAGAACACCATTTTGGGTTTTTCAGGGTCGCCAATCTCTGGCAGTTGCTCGAACAACTCCGACAGCATCCATAGCAAAAAGGTGCCGTACAGGCGCGGCGCGTTCATCAACTTGTCGGCAGACAAGAGGTTGATCACACCCATGCCTTTGGCGTCGGTTTGCATGAAGTCTTGGATGTTGAGCATGGGCTCGCCAAAAAAGGCGTCGCCACCCTGTGTTTCAATTTCAAGCAAGCCGCGTTGAATGGCGCCAATGCTGGCGGCGCTGACGTTGCCGTATTGGGTGGTGAAGTCGCGCGCATGTTCGCCCACATGTTGCAGCATGGCGCGCAGGTCTTTGAGGTCGAGCAGCAGCAAGCCTTGGTCGTCGGCGATTTTGAACACGAGGTTGAGCACACCAGCTTGTGTGTCGTTCAGGTTGAGCATGCGGCCCAAGAGCAGCGGCCCCATGTCGGTGATGGTGGCGCGCACGGGATGTCCGGTTTTGCCGAACACGTCCCACAGCGTGGTGGGGCAGGCGAGCGGTGTAGGCATGGGCACACCGCGCTCTTGCAGCGAGGCTGCTAATTTCGGAGGAATCGCCCCCGACTGGCTGATGCCAGCTAAGTCACCTTTCACGTCGGCCATGAACACCGGCACGCCCATTTTGGAGAAGCCTTCGGCCAGCGTTTGCAGGGTGACGGTTTTGCCTGTTCCGGTGGCACCGGTGATGAGACCGTGGCGGTTGGCGAGTGCTGGAAGCATGTGGCATTCCGTAGTCTTGTGCAGCGCAATCAGCATCGGTTCGGCCATCGAAAGTTCTCCATCACTTGAAAAGTAAAATAATGTCTTAAGGTTAATTCAACTCATGAGGATTTCTGATGGCCGGCCATAGCAAATGGGCAAATATTCAACACCGCAAGGGTCGACAAGACGACAAACGCGGGCGCATCTGGACGCGTCTGATCCGCGAAATCATGGTGGCTGCCCGTCTAGGCGGTGCCGAGTTGGACATCAACCCCCGCCTGCGTTTGGCGGTTGAAAAAGCCAAAGCGGCCAACATGCCCGCTGACAACATCAAGCGCAACATCGACAAGGCTACGGGCAACCTCGAAGGCGTGAGCTACGAAGAGATTCGTTACGAGGGCTACGGCATTGGTGGCGCGGCGATCATCGTCGACACCATGACCGACAACCGCGTGCGTACCGTGGCCGATGTGCGTTTTGCGTTCAGCAAGCACGGCGGCAACATGGGCACCGAAGGGTCGGTGGCTTTTCAGTTCAAGCATTGCGGCCAGATGATTTTTGCGCCGGGCAGCAACGAAGACCAAATCATGGAAATCGCGCTTGAAGCGGGTGCGGACGATGTGATCACCGATGACGATGGCGCCATTGAAGTGCTGACGCCGCCCACCAGCTTTGAAGCTGTCAAAAACGCTTTGGAAGCTGCGGGCCTCAAGCCTGAGGTGGCCGAGGTGACTTACCGTGCAGACAACACCATCGAGATCGAAGGTGATGACGCTGTGAAAATGCAAAAACTCCTGGACGCGCTGGAAGACCTTGACGATGTGCAAGAGGTCTATCACAACGCTGCACTATGAACGTCTTAGTCATTGGCGGCGGTGGCCGCGAGCACGCGTTGGCTTGGAAGATTGCCCAATCCAACAAGGTGCAAAAAGTGTTTGTGGCCCCCGGCAACGGCGGCACGGCACGCGACAAGCGCTTGCAAAATGTACCCATCACCGATGTCAAAGCCTTGCGCGAGTTTGCGCAAGCCGAGGGCGTTGAGTTGACCGTTGTTGGTCCCGAAACGCCTTTGGCTGCTGGCGTGGTCGACGAGTTTCGCGCCCACGGCATGCGCATATTTGGCCCGACCAAGGCCGCAGCGCAGCTGGAAAGCTCAAAGGCGTTCAGCAAAGCGTTCATGAAGCGTCACAACATCCCAACAGCTGAATACGACACCTTCACTGACGCGCAAGCCGCGCACGATTACGTCAACGCCAAGGGTGCACCGATTGTGGTGAAGGCCGATGGTTTGGCGGCCGGCAAGGGCGTGGTGGTAGCGATGACCGCCGCCGAGGCCCACGAAGCGATTGACTTCATGCTGCTCGACAACAAGCTGGGTGTGAGCCACAACGAAGGTGGCGCAAGGGTCGTCATCGAAGAGTTTTTGCAAGGTGAAGAAGCCAGTTTCATCGTCATGTGCGATGGCAAAACCGTGTTGCCTTTGGCCACCAGCCAAGACCACAAGCGCTTGCTTGACGCAGACCTTGGCCCCAATACCGGCGGCATGGGCGCGTATTCGCCAGCCCCCGTGGTCACACCCGAAGTACACGCCCGCGCCATGCGCGAAATCATTTTGCCTACCATCAAGGGCATGGAAAAAGACGGCATTCCGTTCACTGGCTTCTTGTACGCAGGCTTGATGATTGACCCACAAGGTCAAGTTAAAACGCTGGAGTTCAACTGCCGCATGGGCGACCCCGAAACGCAACCCATCATGATGCGCTTGAAGACCGATTTGGTCGATGTGTTGATGGCCGCCACAGCCAACAACACCGAAGATCGTTTTGACGACTTTGCGCTGGATTGGGACCGTCGCACCGCCGTCGGCGTGGTGATGGCGGCCTTCGGCTATCCCATGAACCCGCGCAAAGGCGATGTCATTGGTGGTTTGCCCCAAGACACCGACGACGCTGTGGTGTTCCACGCAGGCACCCAGATGGTGGATGGTTTGATCACCACCACCGGTGGACGCGTGTTGTGCGTGACCGCTTTGGGCGGCACCATCAAGCTAGCGCAGCAATTGGCGTATGACGCTGCCAAAGGCATTCATTTTGACGGTGTGCAGTACCGCACCGACATTGGCTACCGCGCCATTGCGCGTTGAGTGTTCGCGGATATGTCAGTTGATACCCGCGCAAAGTCGCCTGTTGACGCATCCATTGAGTTCAAAGGCAGCCGTTTAGCGCGCGCTTTTCTGAGGCTGATTGGCTGGCGTTATGTGTTCAACGGCTTACCGGCCGCGCAAGGTGTGCTCGTGGGTTACCCGCACACCAGCAACTGGGATTTCGTGGTGATGATGCCGGTCAAGTGGGCCATTGGCTTGCAGGTGCAGTTTTTCGCCAAAGACAGTTTGTTTCGCATCCCTGTCTTTGGACGGTGGCTGCGTTGGATTGGTGGCACACCCATCGACCGCTCGTCGCCCAAAGGGGTGGTGGGTGAGATGGTGAATGTGCTCAAACAATACAAACAAGACGGCCGCTATTTGTGGCTGGCACTGTCGCCTGAGGGCACACGCAAACTCACCCCAGGCTGGCGCAGTGGCTTTTACCAATTGGCGCTTGGTGCCGATGTACCTGTGTGTATGCTGCGCATTGATTACGCCAAAAAAGAGGCGCATTTTGACCAGTTCATGCACCTCACGGGAGATGTGCAGGCGGACTACGCGCACTTGGCCAAAGCCTATGCCGGCGTAGGCGGTTTTCATCCGTCGCAGGTCGCGCCCATACAGCCATTGCCCCCTCGATCTAACCCTTAACCACGCGCATCGTATGAGCACTTCTGACTCTTCCTCCCACACCCGTGTCGTTACAGCCGCCCGCGATTACTTGATGGGTTTGCAAAGCCGCATCACAAGCGCAATTGCGGCCAAAGACGGCGGTACTTTCTTGGTTGATCCGTGGGAAAAAGGCCCAGGCGAGCAGTTGCAAGGCAACGGGATCACCCAAATTTTAGAAAATGGCCCTGTGTTCGAGCGCGCAGGTTGCGGCTTCTCGCATGTGTCTGGCCCTAAGTTGCCACCCTCGGCCACGCAGCACCGCCCCGAGCTGGCCGGTGCGCCGTTTGAGGCCATGGGCATGTCGTTGGTGTTTCATCCGCGCAACCCATATGTGCCCACGGTTCACATGAACGTGCGCATGATTGCAGCGACCCCTGCCAATGGTAAGACCGTGGCTTGGTTTGGTGGTGGCATGGACCTGACGCCGTATTACGGCTTTGCTGAAGACGCGGTCCATTTCCACCAAACCTGTCGCGACGCGCTGGCGCCGTTTGGCGAGGGACTTTACCCACGCTTTAAAACTTGGTGTGACGACTATTTTTGCAACAAGCACCGCAACGAGCAGCGCGGCGTTGGCGGCATCTTCTTTGACGATTTTTCCGAGCTTGGCTTTGAACGCAGCTTTGACATGCTGCGCAGCGTCGGCGACGCTTTGATCCATGCCTACATGCCCATTGTGGAGCGTCGCGAGCACACGCCTTATGGTGAGCGCGAGCGCGCGCACCAGCTGTATCGCCGGGGCCGCTATGTGGAGTTCAACTTGGTGTGGGACCGCGGCACCCACTTTGGCTTGCAGTCGGGCGGGCGCACCGAGTCTATTTTGTTGTCCATGCCACCGTTGGTGAGCTGGTCGTACCAACACCAGCCCGAGCCCGGCTCGCCAGAACACGCCTTGCTGCATGAATTTTTAGTGCCACGCGACTGGTTGGGTTCGCATGCCTGACACCGACATCGTTCGGTTGGGGGTATTTGGCGGGGCGTTTGACCCGCCGCATTTGGCACATTTGGCGCTGGCGCGACGTGCGGTGGCGCAGTTTGCGCTGGATCGTTTGTTGATCATTCCCACGGGGCAAGCGTGGCATAAAACCCGCTCACTCACGGCCGCACCGCACCGATTGGCCATGACGCGTTTGGCCTTTGCCGAACTGCCTCAAGCCTGGGTGGACGCCCGTGAAATCGAACGCGATGGCCCAACCTTCACGGTGGACACTCTGAACGACTTGCAGCTTGAATACCCCAACGCCAAGTTGTTTTTGTTCATCGGTGCCGACCAAGCGCGTGCCTTCCAAACTTGGCACCGTTGGCAAGAAATTTTGCAGCTGGCCACCTTGGTGGTGGCCCAACGGCCGTTAGATGACGTGGGCGAAAATCGCAAGACCGACGCACAGTGGCACAATGCGGTATCCCCCGACGTACAAATCTTGGACATGCCGAGCTTGCCCATCAGCGCCACCGAAATTCGGTCGCACCTGGCTCACGGCTCGCAAACCCAAGTTGCACCTCTGCATGAGTGGTTGTCTGCCCCTGTGCAGCACTACGTAGATCAACACAGACTTTACCGATTAGACCGATGACCGAAACCGCTGGCAAAAAAGATGTTCAAAAACTGCAACGCATCGTTGTGGATGCTTTGGAGGATGTGAAGGCCCAAGACTTGGGGGTGTACGACACCGAGCAACTGTCCTCACTGTTTGAGCGCGTGATCATCGCCTCGGGTACCTCGAACCGTCAAACCAAAGCCTTGGCCGCCAGCGTGCGCGACAAGGTGCGCGATGCAGGCTTTTCTAAGCCACGCATCGAAGGCGAAGACAACGGCGAATGGATCATTGTGGATTGCGGCGCTGTGGTGGTTCACATCATGCAGCCGACCATCCGTGGCTACTACAACCTCGAAGAAATTTGGGGCAGCAAGCCTGTGCGTTTGAAGTTTGGCGCGCCCAAACCTGCCGCACCAGAACCCAAAGAGCCAGCGCCTAAGAAGGCTGCGGCCAAAAAAGCAGGTGCTAAATCAGCGGGTAAAACTGCTGACAAAGCCTTTGACAAAGCAGCTCCTAAAGCTGCTCGCGGTGCTGCTGCCAAAGCTGCTTCCGCCAAGTCGGCCGCTAAACCTGCAGCCAAGAGCGCTGCGCCCAAAGCTGCAGCCGCTAAAACAACGGCAACTCGCAAGCCGGCCGCCAAGACAGCCGACAAACCCGCAGCCAAGCTGCCCGTGAAAACGGTGGGTTTGAAGGGCGCTAAATCGGCCTCCAAAACTGCTGCACGTACCGCCTCGACCTCCGCAGGTAAGCCAGCAGGCAAGCCTGCTGGTAACCGTGTGGCTGCGAAGAAGACACCTGCCCGCAAAGCATGAAGCTGTGGGTGGTCGCCGTCGGCCAACGTGTGCCCGACTGGGCGCAAACCGCTTGGGACGATTACGCCAAGCGGTTTCCTTCGGAGATCAAAGTCGAGCTCAAGGCCGTTAAAACCGAGCCGCGCAGCTCTAAAACGCTAGAAACCATCTACGCCGCCGAGCGCGAGCGCATTGAGGCCGCTATTCCGCGTGGCTGCCGCATCGTGGCCTTAGACGAGCGTGGCACCAACCTCACCACCGTGGCCTTGGCTGCCAAGCTCAAACATTGGCAAATCGAAGCCGAAGATGTGGCCTTGGTGATTGGCGGACCCGATGGCTTAGACCCCGCGTTCAAACAAGCCGCACATGAGCGCATTCGCATTTCCGATTTGACCTTGCCACATGCCATGGTGCGCGTGTTGTTGGTGGAGCAGCTTTACCGCGCATGGTCGATCAACGCGAACCACCCGTATCACCGCGAGTGAACAGCGCCTGTTTGCCGAGATCACAGCGCTTTAGAAATCTGCTTCTTCCACAAACCTCGCCAAAAAAACTCACCATGCCTGCATCTCAATTCGTTTATTTGGCTTCTCAAAGCCCACGCCGCCGCCAGTTGCTGGAGCAATTGGGGGTGCGTTACGAGTTGCTGTTGGCCGACGACTCCGAAGACGCTGAAGCGCTTGAGGTGGTGTTGCCCGGGGAAGCCCCGCGTGCCTATGTGCAGCGCGTGACCCTGCTCAAACTCGACGCTGCGCTGAGCCGCATGGCGCGTCGTGGCTTGCCGCTTGCACCCGTGCTGTGCAGTGACACCACGGTGGCTTTGGGTAAAACCATTTTGGGCAAACCGGATGACGCCAAGCATGCCGCCCAAATTTTGGGTGCATTGAGCGGACAGACCCACCGCGTGCTGACATCGGTGGCGATGGGGTGTGCAACAAAAACGGCTTCTAAAACCGGTAAACCGCCAAAGATCGCGCAAGCTTTAAGCGTATCCAACGTGCGCTTTGCCACGCTCACACGCGCCCAAATCCAAGCTTATGTGGCCAGCGGCGAGCCCATGGGCAAAGCCGGCGCCTATGCGGTGCAGGGCAGGGCGGCGGCCTACATCGAGCACATCAGTGGCAGTTACTCTGGCATCATGGGTTTGCCGATGTTCGAGACTGCGCAGCTGTTGCGTGAGTTTGGTTTCAAGGCTTAACCGCGGTTCAACGCTCAGTCCATGTCCATGCAACAAGATATTTTGATCAACTGGTCGCCCCAAGAAACCCGCGTGGCGGTGGTCGAAACGGGCGCTGTGCAAGAGTTGCATGTAGAGCGCACCTTAGAGCGCGGTTTGGTGGGCAACGTCTATTTAGGCAAAGTGGCGCGTGTGCTGCCAGGCATGCAATCGGCCTTCATCGACATTGGCTTAGAGCGCGCCGCGTTCTTGCATGTGGCGGATTTAATGAGCAGCGTGTCTGCCCGTCATGCCGACACCGAAAAAGGTGAGCCAGCGCCTGTGGTGCCCATTGAGAAACAGGTGTTTGAAGGCCAGTCCATCTTGGTGCAAGTCATCAAAGACCCGATTGGCACCAAAGGCGCGCGTTTGTCGTCACAAATCAGCATCGCGGGGCGCTTGCTGGTGTTTTTGCCGCAAGACCAACACATTGGCGTATCTCAAAAAATTCCGCTCGAACAGCGCGAAGCCCTGCGTCGTCGCCTGCAAGCCCTGGCCGATGCGGGTGCTCCGAACGGACAAACCGGTGGCTTCATTTTGCGCACCAATGGTGAAGAGGCCGATGATGCGGCCTTGGGTGAAGACATTGCTTATCTGCGAAAGACGTGGGCACGCATCAAAGACGCTTCGACCCGTATGCCGCCAAAGTCGCTGCTGCACCAAGATCTGAGTTTGTTGCAGCGCGTGCTGCGCGACTTGGTGGGTGAAGCCACACAAACCATTCGCATTGACTCGGCCGAGCAATTTGCCAAGCTGCAAGCCTTTGGCGTGGAGTTCACGCCCTCATCGGTGCAAAAGCTGCAACTCTACAAAGGTGAGCGGCCGATTTTTGACCTCTTCAACATCGACGAAGAAGTGGCCAAAGCCTTGGGCCGACGCGTGGACCTCAAATCCGGCGGCTACCTCATCGTGGACCAAACCGAGGCGCTGACCACGGTGGATGTGAACACCGGTGGCTTTGTCGGTGCGCGCAATTTTGACGAAACCATTTTCAAAACCAACCTGGAAGCTGCAGGCGCGATTGCGCGTCAACTGCGCTTGCGCAATTTGGGTGGCATCGTCATTGCCGACTTCATCGACATGACCCGTGAAGACCACCGCGAGGCCGTGTTGGCCGAGTTCCGCAAACAACTCGCGCGTGACCGCGTCAAAACCATGGTCAGCGGGTTTTCAGCCTTGGGTTTGGTGGAGATGACGCGCAAGCGCACCCGCGAATCACTGGCCCACATGCTGTGTGAAGCCTGCCCCGTGTGCGAGGGCAAAGGCAGCGTCAAGACGGCCCGCACGGTGACTTACGACATCTTGCGCGAAATCTTGCGCGAAGCTCGTCAGTTCAACCCCCGCGAGTTCCGCGTAATTGCCTCGCCGGGCGTGATCGACGTGCTGTTGGATGAAGAAAGTCAGCACTTGGCTGGCTTGAGCGACTTCATCGGCAAACCCATTTCTCTGCAGCCGGAGGCGGCGATGGCGCAGGAGCAATACGATATTGTGCTGCTGTAAAGCGTTTACTGCGCTTGTGTTCATGCGCAGTTTGTTCTCACGCGACCAGTTTGAAGTGTTTGCGGCTGAAATCTAATCCGAACGCTTTTTCAAGCTTCATCAACCAGCGATGACGTTTTTCGCGCTTACTAAGCTGGTAAGCGGGGTCAATCGTGAAGCTTGTTTCTGCTGAGCTCTCTAGCCAAGGTTTGACCAGCTCTGGATGCGTTCCCGTGAATGGCTGCAAGACTTGCGCATCAAATTGACTGTAACGAACGACGGGTGCGCCGTGCGACCAAAACTTGCTGACTTGGTCGAGTTTCTTTTGCATCGCCTCGTTGCTACGCACCCAACCGTAGTGGTAGATATGCGCATTGGCCAAAGCAGCCTGAGGATTGCGCGGTTTTTTATGGTCACCCGTGATCAACCAATATTGGCCATCAGGTGCATAGGAGCGAATGGTGTTGCGAATCAAGCGGCATTCACGGCGATACCAAGCAGGGCTGTTGGCCACAAACTCGGGCGTTCCATAAAAGTGGAAGTAATCAAAGACCAATGCCTCGACTGCGGGGTTGCCATGGTGCTGCTCAACGCTGGTGCGAATCTTGGCTAACTCCGCTTCATGCACCAACTCGTCGCCTTCTAAATAAAACGCCCAATCGCCTGTGCACGCGTATTGGGCGATCATTTTTTGCTGGGCGTAAACAAAGCCACGGTCTGCCATGCGTTCGTTCCAGATGGTTTCGATGATGCGAATTTTGGGTGAGTCGATGGCTATCACACGCGCTAACGTGTCGTCGTTGCTGTGGCCAACGACCACCACAAACTCATCGACCAAAGGCAGCAAAGACCGAATGGACGCCTCAAATGGAAAACCGAGTTCTACGCCGTTGCGTATGAAGGTGAAACCGCTGATGGACGCTAGGCTCATACTGGCTCGCTATCTGAAATAAAAGGCGTGGAAGAGGAGGTGATCACATCGTTTGCCGTGTGGAGTGCTGCATAAGAACCCTGCCGGTTCATGAGCGCCTCATGCGTTCCCATCTCCACCACTTCCCCCGCTTGCATCACCACGATCACATCGGCATGCTCAATGGTGGACAAACGATGCGCAATGACCAGCGAGGTGCGGCCTTGCATCAAGGTCTTGAGTGCGTTTTTGACGGCTTGCTCTGAGGCCGTGTCCAGCGCTGAGGTGGCTTCGTCCAAGATCAACACAGGAGCGTCCTTGTAAAGGGCGCGGGCAATGGCCAAACGTTGACGCTGGCCGCCCGAGAGCTGCGTGGCGTTGTGGCCAACCAAGGTTTTTTCTTGCGAGGGAAGGGCGCGCACAAAGTCGGCCAAATTGGCGGCTTCTAGGGCGCGCCATAGGCGGTCTGTGTCCAACACTTCGCCAAGGGCAATGTTGTGCGCCACGGTGTCGTTGAACATCACCACATCTTGGCTGACATAGGCCACTTGGCTGCGCAGGCTGGCCAGCGACCAGTCTTGCAACTTCACGCCGTCCAAACTGACTTGGCCACGGGTGGGTTCTAAAAAGCGGGGCAGCAAGTTAGCCAAACTGGTTTTGCCTGAGCCGGAGGGGCCGACCAAAGCCACCGTTTGGCCAGGATAAATGGTCAAGCTGACGTTGTTCAGGGCCGGTTGCGTGGCACTGGGGTACTGCAAAGTGACGTTGTCAAACCTGATTTCGCCGCGCACTTGCGTGCTGGTATGCGTGCCTTGGCTTTCGTCTGCCACTTGTGTCAGCAGGTTGAGGCCACGTTCGAGTGAGGTGATGCCACGCGTCAAGCTGGCCACCACCTCGGACAAATGCTTGATGGGCGAAATGAGCATCAGCATGGCGGTGATGAACGCGGCAAAACTGCCCACCGTCACCGCGGGTTGACTGGGGCTATGCGTGCCTTGCCAAATGGCCATGGTGATCACAGCTGACAGCGCCAAGGCAGCCAGCATTTGGATCAACGGCGTCATGACCGAATTGGCCACGACCGACTTGAGCGCCAACTGGCGTAGCTTGTGGTTGACGTCAGAAAACTTGGCGGTTTGACTGGTTTGTGCGTTGTGCAACCGCACCATGCGGTAAGCCAGCACGTTTTCTTCCACCACATAAGCCAAAGCGTCGGTGGCGTCTTGGCCGGCACGCATGACGCGGTCTAGGCGACGCGTTAGCGTTTTAACCACCCAAGCGATAGGTGGAAAAATGGCGAACACAATCAGGGTCAGATGCCAATTGATATAAAGCAAGTAACCCAGCAGCGCCACCAAGGTGACCGAGTCTTTGGCCAAAGCCAGCATGGTGGAAACCAATTGCGATGCGCCAGCATTGACCTCATAGACGATGGAGTTCGTGAGCCCACTGGCGTGTTTGTTTTGAAACAAATGAGGGTCGGCACGCAACAGCTTTTCAAACAAGCGCTGACGAATGGTTTCGAGCGAGGCGTTGGTGATACGGGCCAAGCAATAACTGGCCACAAAACCCGCAAAACCGCGCACGCCAAAGAGCAGCAGCAAGACCACAGGGATTTTCCAGAGGTCTAAATCGCCTTGCTGGAAGCCTTTGTCCAACAAGGGTTTCATCAAGGCCGGAATGGCAGGCTCTGTCGCTGAACCAATCAAAATGCCCAATATGGCCAAAACCAAGGTGCCTGGGTGTCCCGAAAACCAAGGTGCAACACGTCGCAGTCTGATCCACAAAGAGTCGGTTGCAACGGTGTTTTCGGGATGAATCATGGAAGATTTGTCGTTCAGCGAGTTATGTCACATTATCGCCACTCGCTCACGCACTAAAATCAGGCGTTCACTCACTGACTGCTGAAAACCACATGACCTTGAAATGCTTGCGAACCGCTCTTAGCTTTTTGACGGCCTGCGTGTTGGCCGTGCCCGCATGGGCGCAGTTCCGCGTCGAAGTTTCTGGCGTGGGTATGACCCAAGTGCCCATTGCCTTTGCGCCTTTGCGTGGCGAAGACGCCTCACCCCAGAAGATGGCCGCCATCGTGCAAGCCGACTTGGAGCGTAGCGGTCAATTTCGTGGGTTAACGGCCGACCGTTCGTCCGACGAAACCGAACGTCCAGACCTCAGCGGTTTGCGTCAAAAAGGCGCAGATGCTTTGCTGACGGGCAGCGTGAGCCGCATGAACGACGGCCGTTTTGATGTGCGCATTCGCTTGTGGGACGCGGTGCGTAACCAAGACTTGGGCGCGATGAGCTACACCGTGCCCCCTGCCGATTTGCGTTTGGCCGCCCACCGCATTGCTGATTTTGTGTACGAAAAACTCACAGGTGACCGTGGCGTTTTTTCGACGCGGATTGCCTATGTGACCAAAGCCGCTGGCCGTTATAACTTGTGGGTTGCGGATGCCGATGGCGAAAACGCGCAATCGGCCTTGACCAGCCCCGAACCCATCATTTCGCCCAGCTGGTCGCCGCAAGGTGGGCAGCTGGCCTATGTGTCTTTTGAGTCACGCAAGCCTGTGGTGTATGTGCACGATGTGTCCAGCGGCAAGCGCCATGTGGCGGCAAATTTCCGCGGCTCAAACAGCTCGCCCAGTTGGTCGCCGGATGGTCGTAGCCTTGCGGTGACTTTGACCCGCGATGGAGGTTCACAACTTTTCGTGATCGACGCCAAAGGCGGTGAACCTCGCCGCTTGACGCAGTCCACGGGCATCGACACCGAGCCAGTTTTCTCTCCTGATGGCACCGCCATTTACTTTGTCAGCGACCGTGGCGGTTCACCTCAGATTTACCGCATGCCAGCGCAAGGTGGCCCAGCCAATCGCGTGACGTTCAATGGCTCTTACAACATTTCGCCAGCTGTCAGTCCTGACGGGCGTTGGCTGGCTTACGTGTCACGCATTGGTAGCGCCTATAAATTGCAAATCATGGACATTGCCAGCGGCAACGTGAGCGCCATCAGCGACACCTCCGCGGACGAGCGCCCCAGCTTCGCACCGAACAGCCGTTTGATTGCCTTTGCCACGCAACAAGAAGGGCGTGAAGCCTTGATGACCACCACTCTCGACGGCCGCATCAAAGCGCGTTTGTCGGGCAAGGGGGGCGATTTGCGTGAACCGCATTGGGGCCCTTTTATCAAAGCCCAGCCTTAATTTCTTCTTTTTTTGACCACTGACCTCTATGAAAAAATTCCTTTTGCTTCTTTCTTTGATCGCTGTTTTGTCAGGCTGTGCATCGGGCGTCAAGCTCGATGAGGTGCCTGTGGACGAGCGTTCTGGCTCACCTGCTAATTTGCCAGGCAGCGGTGCAGCAGGTGCTGCCCTCGACGCCCGGGGTCTGAATGGCTTGAACGCGAATGGCATGCGCCCAGGTCCTGCGGGCGTCGATAACGTGATCTTGTTTGATTACGACAGCTTCACCGTGCGTGCCGATTACCAAGCAACTTTGGCTGCCCACGCGCGTTACTTGCGCGGTGACAGCACCCTGCGCGCCAACATCGAGGGCCATACCGACGACCGTGGTGGCCGCGAGTACAACTTGGGCTTGGGCCAGAAGCGTTCCGAGGCCGTGCGCCGTGCGTTGAGCGTCTTGGGCGTGCCAGATAACCAAATGGAAGCGGTGAGTTACGGCAAAGAAAAGCCAGCCGCTCAGGGGGGCGATGAAGCTGCTTTTGCTAAAAACCGTCGTGCTGAGATCACTTACCGATGAAAACCCCTGTTGCTTTGACTTTGCGCGTTGCAGCCTTGGCCATGGGCCTTTGGCTCACGCCTATTGCCCATGCCGCCTTGTTTTCTGACGACGAAGCTCGCCGTGCCATCATTGATTTGCGTGAGCGGGTGGAGCGTCAAGGTGAAGAAATCAAACTTTTCCAACGCAGTTTGCTTGACCAGCAAGTCCAATTTGAGGCACTTCGCAAAGAGGCGGCCCAGTTGCGCGGTGAAAAAGAAGAACTGAAACAAGAGTTCAAACAAGAGCTGAAACAAGAAATCATCAAGCAACAAAATTTAGCTAAAGATTTGGCGCAAGGTGTGGACGAGCGTTTGCGTAAGTTCGAACCCGTCAAAGCCAAAGTGGATGGCGTCGAGTTTTTGGCCGAGCCCGCAGAGGTGCGTGCGTATGACGAGGCCGTGGCTGAGTTTCGCAAAGGCGACTTCACCTCCGCCAGCGCGAGTTTGGGTGATTTCATTCGCCGTTACCCCAAAAGCGGTTTTGCCAATACCTCGCTGTTTTGGCTAGGCAATGCGCAATATGCCAACCGTGAGTACAAAGAAGCCATTCGTAACTTCTCGGTCCTGTTGGTTGGCTCGCCCAACCATCTGCGCGCGCCTGAAGCCATGCTGTCGGTCGCGAACTGCCAATTGGAGTTGAAAGACATCAAGGCTGCTCGCAAAACTTTCGAAGACGTCATCAAGATGTACCCCCAATCCGAGGCCGCCAACGCTGCCCGTGAACGCTTGAGCAAACTCAAATGACCGACATTCAGTCACTCACCCAACAGGTCCTCGGGGCCTTTTTTTTGATGTCATTCGTGCTCGGCGTGATCAGCCAACGTACCCACTTTTGCACCATGGGTGCCGTTTCTGATGTCGTGAACCTAGGGGACTGGACCCGTGCGCGCCAATGGATGGCCGCCGTGGGCGTGGCCATGATTGGCTTTGCAGCGCTGTCCGGATCTGGCCAAATCGACGTCAGCAAAACTTTGTATGCCGGTTCACGCTTTATTTGGTTGTCGACCCTTGTGGGCGGCTTCATGTTTGGTTATGGCATGGTCATTTCATCGGGTTGCGGCAACAAAACTTTGGTGCGTATTGGCGGCGGCAACCTCAAATCGGTGGTGGTGTTTGTGGTGATGGGGGTGAGTGGATTTGCCACGCTCAAGGGCATTACCGCTGTTTTGCGTGTGAATACGGTTGATGCCGTGGCTTTGGATATGCCGACTGGCGCCCATTTAGGGACGCTGCTTAGCGCTGTGGTGGGTTTGAATCCTGACGCTGCGGCCGTTTATGCCGGGTTCGTGTTGGGCGCCGTGTTTTTGGCGTTGGCTTTGCGTCACAAAGACTTTTGGAGATTGGACAACCTACTCGCTAGTTTTGGTGTGGGGACTGTGGTTGTGGTACTTTGGTGGATCAGTGGGCATTTCGGGTTTGTCGCGGAACACCCCGAAACTCTAGAGGCTGTTTATGTTGCGACCAATTCAGGACGCATTGAAGCGCTCACGTTCGTGGCGCCTGTTGCACACACCCTGGATTGGCTGATGTTTTTCAGCGACAAATCTAAAGTTTTGACTGCTGGCGTTGTGTCTGTGGTGGGCATCATTTTGGGTGCAGCGGCTTCGGCGTTGTTGAGCAAGACCTTTCGATGGGAAAGCTTTGCGAATCAACGAGATCTGGCCAACCATTTGATGGGCAGCGTGCTCATGGGCGTAGGCGGTGTCACCGCGATGGGTTGTACCTTTGGCCAAGGGTTGAGCGGTATTTCTACCCTCAGTCTCAACGCTTTTGTGGCAGTGGCCGCTATTTTGGTCGGTGCTGTGGTGGCCTTGCGTCAGCAAGCGGCACGCATGGAAGCCAGTTACTGTGCTTGATGCGGCTTTGCAGCAGCGTCGTTTTGGTGGCCTTGAAAGACTCTACGGTGTTGATGGTGCGCATCGCATTCGCGCCGCGCATGTGGTGGTGGTTGGTATTGGGGGTGTAGGCTCTTGGACCGTTGAAGCCCTGGCCAGAAGTGGTGTGGGACGCTTGACCTTGATTGACCTCGACCATGTGTCTGAATCCAACATCAACCGACAAATTCACGCGCTCGACACCACGGTAGGACTGGCCAAAGTTGAGGCCATGCGCGAGCGTATCACTCACATCAACCCCGATTGCGTGGTGACTTGCATTGACGACTTCGTAGAACCTGCCAATTGGCCGGGCCTGTTGGGACAAGCACTCGACACGGTAGACGCGGTGATTGATGCGTGCGACCAAGTCAAAGCTAAAACGGCGATGGCCGCCTGGGCTTTGCGTACCAAACCCCTGTTCATCAGCGTGGGTGCCGCCGGTGGCAAACGTTTGGCACACAAAGTGGACATTGACGACTTGTCACTCACCACGCACGACCCTTTGTTGGCCCAACTGCGTTACCGTTTGCGCAAAGAACACGGTGCGGCCCGCGAAGGAAAAAAAATTGGGGTGGCTTGCGTGTTCAGTCGGGAGGCCGTGGCCCCACCCGACGCCAGCTGCGCCGTTGAGGGCGATGGGAGCTTGAACTGCCAAGGTTACGGCTCTGTGGTCAGCGTGACAGCCACGTTTGGCCAATGCGCAGCGGGTTGGATAATTGATGAAATTTCTTCGCGGCCATTGGCAAAGCAGTCAAAATAGCAGTATACTTTGAGGCTTCGCAGGGTACACAGTTAACACTGTTTACTAAGCGTGATGGGACCATAGCTCAGTTGGTAGAGCAGCGGACTTTTAATCCGTTTGTCGTGGGTTCGACCCCCGCTGGTCCCACCAAAATAAAACTGAAAACACCTCATACGTCTGTATGGGGTGTTTTTTTTCGTCCGTGCTGTACAAACAAAACACTCAGTCAGCACTTTAAGTTCCACGCTGTTCATCGTCGTTGCTAAATGTCAGCCCAGCAACGAACACCCAAAAACACACGACAGCCCCACACGACAAAACAAACGTCACACGCACTTGCTTCGCTTGCCACAGCAAACGCACAGCACATCCATTTGCGTGATGGTGAAGTGGTGCTGTACAGACGAAGCCGCAGCCTCTTGTATCAATGCCGCTACAAACTTGCTGATGGCACTTGGTATCGCCAAAGCACACGTAAAGCCAGCATAGAACACGCCGTTGCCGTTGCTTGTGACTTGTACGACGAAGCACGGTACAGACAACGGTTAGGTTTAGCACACCAAACACACACGTTCGCACAGATTGCGGCGGTGACGCTGGCAGAACTGAGAGTGAAGATTGACGCAAGCACTGGAAGAACTGCTTACAGCGACTACGTGGGATGTATTGAGAAGTATTTTTTGCCCTACTTCAAAGACAAGCGGCTGGAAGAACTCTCGCACACAGACATCGTTGAGTTTGAGTTGTGGCGGGACAGGCAGATGCGTCGCAAACCCAAAGCAAGTACGTTGATGAACTTCGCCAGTGCTTGGAACAAGTTGTTGTCTGTTGCTGTGTCGCGTGGCTACATCAGCGAGCGTGTGCCTGTGCCAAAACTAACCACAAAGGGCGAGAAGGGCACAACACGCCCAGCGTTCAGCGAAGAAGAAATCACGCAGTTGTTGGCGTTTATGGAAACGTGGCAACACAAGGGCTTGCGAGATGTTGAAAAGGAAATACGCCCCTTGTTGCGTGACTACATTGAGATGCTGTTGCTAACGGGAATGCGACACGGCACAGAAGCAATGGGTATTTGTTGGCGGCACATTGAGTGGCACACGGACAAGGGCGTTAGGTACTTGCGGATTTGGGTTGATGGCAAGACTGGCGGGCGTTGGTTGATAGCAAAACACAGGGCAGTTGATGTGCTGAAACGGCTACACGCACGACAAACGGATATTGGGCACATAAGTTTTGACGACTTGTTTGCTGAACGTGTGCCGCACTTGCTGTTCCGTTTTACTGACGGTTATCAGCCGCCTAGTATGAACGGCACGTTTAGACGGCTGATGCGTGACACAGGCTTGTTGAAGAACACGGAAGGGCAGACAAGGACGCTGTACTCTTTACGTCATACCTACGCCACGTTTGAACTGCTACGCAACAGCACGGACATCCACACCTTGTCAAAACAGATGGGCAACTCTGCCGCAATGATAGAAAAGCACTACAGCAAACTAACGGCGACGATGGCGGCAGATAAGTTGGCGTAGGGTGCTTGCTTATTGTTTTGAGTTGGGTATGATTGAAAAAAAATGACTATTAAAGGATGGCTTTATGTTTTCTGGTTTTTTTGAAAAAAAAGATATGGAGCGGGTGGTGTGGCACATTTTGAGTTCGTACAAGAATTTGTTTTGCGATCCTGCGTACAACACAGATGAAAGAGAACCAGAAAACGTTTTGATGGAATCTGCTATTTTTGGTGCTTTGCTTTACGCAAATGAAAAGAAATTAAATGAAAGCGATTTCTACACCTTTTATATACAAGGTGTTGCTGAACATATTGAGGAAACTGGAAGCATAAGTTTAGAAGCAATGTGTTTTATTGCGGCCTCACTAAGGGGTGATTTCTCTAAAAATATACGAAACATAGGTACATTTTTTGGGGAAAGCGTAAGAATGTTGAATTTAGGTGTTGGGGCTTTTGAAAAGTATCCAATGTCAAATTCAGTAGGTTTGAAGTTGATTGGTAAAACTACATTACTTAGATTTTTATCGGCTAAAAATAAACGCTAACAAAGGAGAAACTGAAATGAGTACAAGCCAACGATTGAGTGAAATTGAAGCACAAGAAAAAGCACTTGCTGATGAAAAGAAGAAGTTGCTTGAAGCGTCAAAAGATGCTGACTTGGAAATGGTAAAGAAGTTGTGTAAGCAACACGGTTTCACTGCGACGCAACTGCGTGGATGCTTGAAAGTTAAAGGAAAACCTAAAGCAACTGGTGACAAAGCGGCGGCAAAAAAGACAGCCGCTAAAAAAGCACCAGCAAAGAAGTGACTGATGAATGGATAAAGAATCAATCAATATTGAAGAAGAAAAATCTTTCAAAAGTAAGTTGAAAGATGAATTCAACGCTGATAAAAAATTCTTTGTAAGAGTGCTGTTTATTTCAGTTCTACTTGTAATGGGGTATTACTTGTTCTCTCCATATCAAAATTGTTTGAGATTTGAAGATAACGAGTGGTGGTGTATTTCCAATACAAGATGGTAAAACCTAAATACAAAGGACAGCGTGACGTAAAAAATCACGCTGTTTTCATTTATGCCAAAACTTGATGGAACACACTTGCCAGAACGGCTGGCACAAAGACTTGCTGACTTGAAGGCAGATAAAGAAGTTGCCGCACGAGATGTAAAGGCTTTGCTGAGTGATGAACAGATTGCGGCAATGGATGCGGCTTGGACTGAACAACAAGCGTTGAGAAAAGTAAAACGAGCACGTACAAAAGAAGAAGAGCGAGAACTTGGTTGGAAGACGAAGCGTGAGATTTATATTGAGGCTTATGAAAAGGCTTTAAGTGAAGCAAATGAAGATATTGGTGATGCACTTGATGAGCGACTTGAAAGAGCAGAAGTAAGAGCGGCACGGATTTACTTGGATGCATACTTTGCCGCAAGAGATGAGGGAAAAGAAGCGTATCAAGCACACTTAGCCGCAAACAATGAATTGAAACGAGCACACTTGGCAAAAGTGGATGTGGCACAAACTGATGCGATGACAAGAAGGCGTGATGAACTGGATGCTATGGAAGATGTAATACGAGCGGAGATTCGAAAAAAAATGACACCTGAAGAGTTAGAGCAACTTGAGATGCTTGAAGAGCACGAGCGAGAACTGGCTAAAGGCAGGGGTAAAGCAGGGGGTAGGGCTGGGAAGCCTTAAAAATAGGGGCTTGGCAGGGGTTGGTCGGCTTGGTCTTGTTGGTCTGATGGTCAGGTAGGACACGGTTTATTAAAAAGCACGGTTTTTGCCAATGCTGTTTGGTTGCGTGAAAAACCGTGCTTTTTGTTAAACCTACACCTTTAAGTTAGACAAGTTCAACAGCCTTGCGTTTCACGTCATCGTTTGTGGTGATATAGCGTTGGGTGGTTGTGATGGATTTATGTCCTGCCAAACTTGCGAGAACGAATACGCTGACACCTTGTGATGCTAGTGATGTCAAAAACGTCTTGCGGCAAGAGTGACTGCTGGCACCTTTTACACCTGCGTTTTTAAACAACCAATAAAAGTGCTGGGCAAGTGTGTTTGGGCTGAACGAGCAACGAACGCCACGATGTGTCGAGAACAAAGGTAAGTGTTCGTCTCGTAATATTTTGGTTGCGATGAACTTGGTCAGTTCTTGCTGAATGCGTGTGTTCAAAAAGATAGTGCGAGCATTTCCGTGTTTGACGCGGTGACTTGCCAAATAAATCTCACTACGTACCTTGCCATCTGCGTCAAGTACGTCACCAAGTGTCAAACCTGAAATCTCGCCAACACGCAGACCTGCCATTACACCAATCATCAGCATCAGTCGATTGCGTTCTGCGTTTGGGTGTTGTGCGATGTGTGACAAAACTTTCTCAAGTTCTGCTGGGGTAAGTGATTTTGCTGTTGCCATAATGTTCTCCAAATAAGTTGTGTGCTTTAAGTATGTTTTCTTTGTTGGTGTTTGGACAAGTGAAACCCGATAAGTTGGCGGGTTGATGCTGATTTGTTCAAAATCAACAACTTAAAACGCAGACCAAGTAGTTTGCGTATTCTGTTATCTCGTAGTATTTAAGGTGATGCGTGGCATAACGGACACAAAACGGAAAGAACGCTTAAAACGCCCTACACGCTATCTTTTTGTTGCTCGTGTTCGTAGCGGACAACGACATTAAAACGATTGCTTAAAACAGCGTTTTGATGCGTTGCTGTGCGTTTAGCCGTGAAATCCCATTTGTACATACAGAATTTTTGGGCTGTAGTTTTTGCGTGATACAGAAAATAATGATGCTGGTGATTTAATCTAACACCAGTACTAAACGTTTAAGAGCGTACTGCGTACGCTTGTGCTGTCACAAAACACTTTCGCTGTCGCTCTGTGTTTTGTTCAGCACATTTTTTAACAAGTTGATGTTTGAAGTTCGATGATTGTTTGGAGCATACGACGGCTATGCGACTTGAAAAAGTCACATCAGTCCGTCGCATAGTGTTGATAGCGATTGCCCATCGACACGACTATGGATAAGTTTTATGAGAGACGATCGTATTGAAACTCTCAACACACTTCAGCATTGACTTGATTGGTGTGAAACTTTGCGGCATTCACTTATACGTCGCACGCCTCCATAGTGTTGTGCGACAAGTCCAGTCTCATTAGCCGTCATATTACAAACTGGGTTTTTACACTTTGATGTAGCAGTTGTTTATCTGCTGTCGTTGCCTAAGTTGTTTAGATGTTGGTTGCCGTAATGTTTGGTTTGTTTAGTTTTCGGTGCTGTTTGAATAGTTTGCGATTGATGTTGGTGTTGATGTTCATAACGCAATGACAGAAAGCATCCGTAATGCGTTGGCGTTCTCGTTTGTTGCCGCAAGCCTGTTCAAACGCTGTAAGCGAATGGAGTTGGCTGTTGGACAACAGAGCACGATGTTGCGTGAGTAATGTGTGTGCCATTGTTTGTGCCCTAACAACGTTGAGTTTGGCTGTGTTGAAAGTTTTGTCGTTCAAACCAATGTCACGTAGCCAATCCGCTGTCAGTGCGTCGTCTTTGTAGTTCTTGTATGCGTTCATACATCTATTTAGCAACGACATAAGAACAGGCGACTAAAAGTGGCTTTTTGTTTGGTTGCCAAAGTGTTTGCCAAATAGAGGTTGTCCAAACCAGAAGACCGAAAATAAAGTTAGTTCATTGCTACTAACGAAAGGGAAACGCAATGACAACGATGAGCACTTTGAAACTGACAGCCGCACAGAAACCAACCCAAATGTCGCCAGTACAGCAACGACGCAACAAGTTGGCAAAACGGCTGTGGGAACAGATGGAACTGGCGAAGGCACAGCAAGCAGGGACGCAATACACAGCAACCAAGTTCCGCACTATTGCAGACAACGAAACGGGCTTACGCAAGCAAGTAGAAACGAACAAGCGTGTAAAGGCTTGGTGGTTTGTTGCTGATAACGGCAAGTTGTCGCTGTCAGTGCGTTATGGAACGAAGGTGTTGGAACTGGCGAAGGGCAAACACGCTGTTGAGGTGGGGGCTGAAAAGGACTTGGTGGGGGTGTTGGAGGTGATTAAAGCGGCTGTGTTGGCAGGTGAGTTGGACACAGCGATTGAGAACGCCGCTAACAAACTGCGTGATGGGTTTGGTGGGTAAAAGTAGGGGGTAAGGGTAGGGTTTATTAAAAAGCACGGTTTTTGCCACGCAAGTTGGTGGGGGTGAAAAACCGTGCTTATGGATAAACAGGGGGTTGGGTGATGCGTTGGCAGGGGGTACTAAATATTTGTATGAACAAATACTTGGCTACCGTGCGTGTTGGTGGGCAGTTGGTTAAAACGATTGTGTTTGCTGACAGCACCATTCACGCAAAACTACTTCTTCAATACAAGTACGGGATGAATAGCGTTGCTACATCACCAGTACAAACTAACGAGGGAGATGATGACAACACGTTGCTTGACAGCACCATTAAACCCAAGCCGCCGTTATCGCCTGAACAGGCAAGAATACAAGGGCTGAAGAACAATGTTGAACGTGATAGACAACAACTACAGGCAGAACGTGACAGGCAACGCAGACAGCGTGACGCTGAACGCTTACGTAAGCAACAACAGCAACGCTTCTAAGGTGCGTTGTGTTGGGGGTGACAGCGTGTTGCTACGCACACCACGTTTTGTAAATGCCGCAAATCACGCTGAAAACGCACGGTTTGTGGTGAAAAACATAGTGTTTGCGAAAATGATGGTGGAGGGGATGAGAGGCATAGTTAAAATACCTTCACGCAAAGTTTTTTGTTTTAGCACGGTGGGTACAATGCTAAAACTCGCACACCACTTTTTATCCACGCTGAAAAACGTTGATAATGTACAGAATAGTGGTACAGAGTTCAACACTTTTAATCCGTTTGTCGTGGGTTCGACCCCCGCTGGTCCCACCAAGTATTCAAGGGTTAGCAAAGTAATTTGCTAACCCTTTTTGCTTTTTATTTTCAAAATTTTTCAGCCCGTTTATCGCGTCAAATGGGCATCAGATTATTTATATCTGAGTTCGCACATGACAGAACTTTTATTTGTCTTTTATTTCTTGGTGCTGCTGGCCACGCTGCTGCTCAAGGGTCCTGTGGTCAAGGGGCCATGGCTGTTTTTGATGCGAGCGTTTTTTCCGAATTGGAAGTTCTTTCATGCAGTTGGATATGTGCCGCATTTGTATGCGCGATCCGCTGCGCAGCAAGGCCCGGGAGAGTTGCTTTGGGCGGAGTGGGTGCTGATTTATCCACGTTGCCATCGCCGTTTGCACCATCTCTTTCACAACGCTGATACCAATTTAGGACTGGGGCAACAAAATTTGGTTGATCACTTTTGGGCCGATTTGTATGACTTGCCTGAAGGTGCTGATCCTCGTGAGTTGGTGACTTACGCCATGATTGCCCGGCTCGCCGAACAAGTGTTACGCGCGCGCGATGCCAACTTTACCCACAGCCAGTTTGAGCTGCGCATGGTGCTAGATAGGCCAACTGGGAAATCAGATACACAGGTGATGATGACCTCGCCGGTGGTGCCATGCTGATCCGTCCTTCCCTTGACGCACTGATCAACGCACCAACGCTGATGGCCATTCGCGGCACTGAAATTTTGTTCGCTTGCAGCTTGCTCATTCAGACCCTAGAGTATTTGCGCATGGGGAAGGTGACTGCAGACGATGGCCTTTGGTCTTGGCAGTTACAACGGGCCGACATTCCGAGCGCCACAGTGCGTGCTTTTTTGGATGTGCTGTTCAAAGCCCGCATGCATCAACTGCACTTGATCCTGCGTTTGCTGGCCGCTCTGTGGCTGGCGGTGCAAGGCGCATCAATAAGCCTCATTGGTTTTTTGTTTGTAGGCAACCTGCTTATTCTCATTCGTTGGCGCGGCGCGTTTAACGGCGGCAGTGATTTCATGACGCTGGTGGTGCTCACAGGTTTGCTCATTGCGCAAGTGGTCAGCATCTTTGCAAACCCACAGCTGGGCTGGCAAGCTGGCTTTTGGTACATCGCCATTCAATCCATCACGTCTTACTTCATGTCGGGTGCGGTGAAGCTGCTGCGGCCTGAGTGGCGCAACGGCTCGGCCCTGACCATCTTCTTGAATGGTGCGATTTACGGCCCGTTGTCGCCCACACACCCGCTGCGTAACAAGTGGCTCGCCATGTTGAGCTCGTGGTGCTTCATTGGGTGGGAAATTATGTTTCCCCTCAGTTTGCTAGACCCACGATTGGCCGCCGTGTTTTGCGCCGTGGCGGCGTTCTTTCACTTCTTGGTGTTTTGGTTCTTTGGCTTGAACCGATTCTTCTGGGCATGGCTATGTTCGTTCCCAGCCATCATTTGGTGCAGCGCGGAGTTCAGTGCACGCGTGTTGAGTCTGTAACCTCCGCTTCAAGCGCAGCTTATGAGATGCGCTTGAAGGTTAGGCCATCGCGCTTTCAATCGCATCCATGGCTTCGGTCAGTTCTAGCCACCGCAGTTCTAGCGCCGCCAACTCATCTTCGACTGCTTTGAGACGTTTGCCTGCTTCTGCAATATCCGCAGGGGGAAGCGGTGTGGCGAGTTTGTCGTGGAGCGCCGTCTTCTCAGACTCGAGGGTGGCCATGTTTTTTTCCACGCCATCCATCTCTTTTTTCAACGGACGTTTTTTCTCGTTGATGTCTTTTCGAACCTGACCGTTGTCTTTGGCCACCACCACAGGAGCGACCACCGCAGGCTTCGATGCAGCCGCATTTGCCGCCGCCACAGCTTCGGCACGCAGACGTTTGCCTTCGTCCAGCAGGTAGCGTTGGTAGTCGTCCAAGTCGCCGTCAAAGGGTTCGACACCACCGCGTGACACCATCCAGAACTCGTCACACACGGCACGCAACAAAGCACGGTCGTGGCTGACCAGCATCACGGTGCCTTCAAATTCATTGAGCGCCATGCTCAGCGCTTCGCGGGTGGCCAAGTCCAAGTGGTTGGTAGGCTCGTCCATCAGCAAGAGGTTGGGGCGTTGCCACACCAACATGCACAGCACCAAGCGGGCTTTTTCGCCACCGCTCATGCTGCCCACAGCTTGCTTGACCATGTCGCCGCCAAAGTTGAACTGGCCCAAGAAACTGCGCAAGTCTTGCTCGCGTGTGGCTTGGCCGGCCAGCTTTCCGTCGTTGGTGAGTTTTTTCGCCAATCCAATCATGTGGTCGAGCGGGTTGTCGGCGGGGTGCAGCACGTCGAGTTCTTGCTGCGCAAAGTAGCCGATGTTCAGGCCTTTGCCTTCGGTCATATCGCCGCCGATGGCTTGCAAATCGCGTGCGATGGTTTTCACCAGCGTGGATTTACCTTGGCCGTTGGCACCCAAGATGCCAATGCGTTGCCCAGCCAGCACCGAGCGGCTGACGTTTTGCACGATGACCGTGGGTGGCGTTCCCGCAGGCGCGTCGGCGGGGGCAGGGTAGCCCACGCTCACACCTTGCATGCTCAGCATGGGGTTGGGCAAGTTGGCAGGTTCTTTGAACTCGAAGCTGAAGTCGGCCTCGGCCAACAACGGCGCAATCTTTTCCATGCGGTCCAAAGCCTTGACACGGCTTTGCGCTTGCTTGGCTTTGCTGGCCTTGGCCTTGAAGCGTGCAATGAACTTTTGCAAATGCGCAATCTTGTCTTGCTGCTTAGCAAACGCGTTTTGTTGCAGCTCCATTTGCTCGGCGCGCATGTCCTCAAATTTGCTGTAGTTGCCGCCGTAGCGCACCAGCTTGCCGGCATCGATGTGCAGGGTGACGTTGGTCACCGCATCCAAGAATTCGCGGTCATGGCTGATGACGACCATCGTGCCCTCATAGCGCTTGAGCCAAGCTTCCAACCACACCAACGCGTCCAAGTCCAAGTGGTTGGTCGGTTCGTCAAGTAGTAGCAAATCAGACGGGCACATCAGCGCACGCGCCAATTGCAAACGCATGCGCCAACCGCCAGAGAAGCTGTTCACAGGGTTGTCGAGCTCGGTGGTTTTAAAGCCCAATCCCAAGATGAGCGCTTGTGCGCGTGACTGCGCATCATGCTCGCCTGCGTCGTACAGCGCCATGTAGGCGTTGCCCAAGCGTTCGCCGTCTTCGGTCGTTTCTGCGGCAGCCACTTCGGCGCGCGCGTCGTTCAAGACGGTGTCGCCTTCAATCACGAACTCGGTGGCACTTTGCTCGGTCTCGGGCATGTCTTGAGACACCTGGCCCATGCGCCATTGCGTGGGAATGTAGAACTCGCCCGTGTCTTCTTGCAAGTTGCCGTTGAGCAACGCAAACAGCGACGATTTACCTGCGCCGTTGCGGCCCACCAAGCCTACTTTTTCACCGGGGTTCAGGGTGACGGTGGCGCCTTCGAGCAACACCTTGGCACTGCGGCGCAAGGTGACATTTTTAATCGTGATCATTTTTTATTTGCGCCTTCGACAATCGCCTGGCGTGTGAGGAGTAAGACCTGGTCGTCACCAGCACTGGTCGATAGCCACACGACATCTAGATGAGGAAAGGCTGCTTCAAAGTAATCGCGTTCGTGGCCAATTTCTAAAACCAAAACCGCGTGTTCGCTCATGTGTGCTGGGGCGTCGCGCAGCATTTGGCGAATAAAGTCCATGCCGTCTGTGCCGCCAGCCAACGCGAGCGCGGGCTCAGCTTTGAATTCGGCGGGCAGCTCGGTCATGCTGTGTGCGTTCACGTAGGGTGGGTTGCACAAGATCAGGTCAAACGCACCATCGGCTTGTGCCAAACCATCCGATTCGGCCAGCGTCATGCGGGCTTCAAGGCCGTGGCGTTCGATGTTGATTTGCGCCACAGCCAAAGCGTCATTGGACAAGTCCAAGCCTTGCACCGTGATGTCTGGGAAAGCGAGTGCCGCCAAGATGCCCAGGCTGCCGTTGCCTGTGCACAGGTCAAGCACGCGGTTAGTGTTGGGGTCAAGCCAAGGGTCGATGCTGCCTTCGGCCAAGACTTCGGCAATGAGCGAGCGCGGCACGATGGCGCGCTCGTCGATGTAGAACGACACACCTTGCAACCATGCCTCTTGTGTGAGGTAAGCCGCAGGCTTGCGGCTGGCGATGCGGTGCGCAATGAAGGCTTGCACGCTGGCCACTTGGGTGGCGGGCAGCTCGATGTTGTGCACTTCGTCCGACACATCGGTGTCGAGTGGCAAACCCAGCTTCCACAGCACCAGCCAAGCGGCTTCGTCGGCGGCGTTGGTGGTGCCGTGACCGAAGCTCAAATTGCCTGCAGTGTGGGCAGCATCAAGCTGCTGCGCGCTCTGAGCAATGAGCGCGCTGAGTGTCAAAGATAGGTTCATTGGGGGGACGTGTTGGCCTGTGAGGCCAAGCCGTGCAGCTGTTCCAGCACACGGCGATAGATATTTTTCAGGGGATCCAAATCAGCCACAGCCACAAACTCGTTGATTTTGTGGATGGTGGCATTGGGTGGGCCCAGCTCAATGACTTGTGGGCAAACTTGCGCAATAAAACGACCGTCGCTGGTGCCCCCGGTGGTGGACAGCTCTGTGTCAATGCCAGTTTCGTCATGGATAGCGCGTTGCACGGCACCGACCAAGTCACCGGGTGTGGTGAGAAAGGGCAATCCGCCGATGGTCCATTTGAGATCGAACTCTAAATTGTGTTTGTTCAGCACAGCCGTGAGGCGCTGTTGCAATTGCTCAGGCGTTGATTCGGTGCAGAAGCGGAAGTTAAAGTCCACCACGCATTCACCTGGAATCACGTTGCTCGCACCCGTGCCAGCGTGGATGTTGCTCACTTGCCAGCTGGTGGGTTGGAAAAAGTCGTTGCCTTTGTCCCACTCAATCGCCACTAACTCTGCCAATGCAGGGCTTAGCAAATGGATGGGATTTTTAGCGAGTTGCGGGTAGGCGATGTGGCCTTGCACGCCTTTGACGGTGAGCTTGCCACTCATCGTGCCGCGTCTGCCGTTTTTGATCATGTCGCCGGTGCGCTCTACCGAGGTGGGTTCGCCAACGATGCACCAGTCGAGTTTTTCGCCGCGTGCTGTGAGGGCTTCGCAAACCTTCACCGTGCCATCTAGGGCTGGGCCTTCTTCGTCGCTGGTGAGCAAGAAGGCGATGTTGATGGCTGGGTCTTTGCCCGTTTGAGCAAACTCTTCACACGCCACCACCATCGCCGCCAACGACGCTTTCATGTCGCTTGCACCACGGCCAAACAATTTGCCGTCGCGGTGAGTAGGGGTGAAGGGGTCGCTGGTCCACTTGTCCACGGGTCCAGTGGGCACCACATCGGTGTGGCCTGCAAACACCAGTGTTTTGGCGTTGGCGTGCGTGCTGCGTTTGATCGCCCACAGGTTGCTCACGCGAAAGGTGTCTGGCCCGCTGTCGATGCGCTCACACTCAAAACCGAGCGGCGAAAGCCGCGCGGCAATGACGTCCAAACAGCCCGCGTCCTCGGGGGTGACCGAAGGGCGCGAGATGAGTTGCTCGGTGAGCTGGAGGGTGCGAGACATCGAAAAGACTTCTAATTTTGGCTTTGAAACGAATTAATCGCGCAACAAGTCGTTGATGCTGGTCTTCGATCGGGTTTGTGCATCTACACGCTTGACGATGATGGCAGCGTACATGCTGTAAGGCGCGCCGTTGGCCGCCACTTTAGGAATGTTGCCGCTGACCACCACCGAGCCACTCGGCACGCGACCGTAGCTGATTTCGCCTGTGGCACGGTCGAACAAAGGCGTGCTCTGGCCGATGTACACGCCCATGCCCAACACCGAGTTTTCTTCGACGATGACGCCTTCGACCACTTCAGAACGTGCGCCGATGAAGCAGTTGTCTTCAATGATGGTGGGGTTGGCTTGCAAAGGCTCCAACACACCGCCCAAGCCCACGCCCCCAGACAAGTGCACGTTCTTGCCCACTTGTGCGCATGAACCCACGGTAGCCCATGTGTCGACCATGGTGCCTGAGTCGACATAAGCGCCGATGTTCACGTACGAGGGCATCAAAATCGCACCGGGTGCGATATAGCTGCCGCGACGGGCCACAGCAGGAGGCACCACGCGCACGCCGCTTTCTTTCATTTCTTCTTCGCTCAAATGGGCAAATTTGGTTTCCACTTTGTCGTAGAAGCCCAAGTCACCAGCTTTGATGATTTGGTTGTCTTTCAAACGGAATGACAACAACACGGCCTTCTTCAGCCATTGGTGCACGGTCCATTGGCCCACGGATTCACGGGTTGCCACGCGTACCCGACCGGCATTGAGTTCGGCGATCACATGGTCGACGGCATCGCGCACTTCGGCGGAGGCATTGGCGGGATTGATGTTGGCGCGGTTGTCCCAAGCGTTGTCAATGACGTGTTGGAGTTGGTGCTGAGTCATGGTTGTCTTCTCTACGTTGTAATTAAGGGTTGAGTTGTTTGACGAACGCCACAATGCGTTGCGCCGCTTCTAAGCATTCGGCGGTTTCGGCTACCAAGGCCATGCGAATACGACCTGCCCCCGGGTTGAACCCTTGGGCTTCACCTAAACCGTGACCTTCACGCGCTAGGTAGCTGCCTGGCAAAACCGTCACATTGTATTGAGCCAGCAAGTCGCGTGCGAATGCGACGTCGTCCCCACCTGGGACTGCAGCCCACAGGTAAAAACCGGCGTCGGGCAAGCGTACATCCATCACCTCGGCCAACAGGGGGGTCACAGCCGCAAACTTTTGGCGGTATTGCTCACGATTGGCCACCACATGCGCCTCATCGTTCCAAGCCGCGATGCTGGCTTCTTGCACCATGCCGCTCATGGCGCTGCCATGGTAGGTGCGGTAGAGCAAGAACTGTTTGAGGATGTTGGCGTCACCCGCTACAAAACCGCTGCGCATGCCCGGCACGTTGCTGCGCTTGGACAAGCTGGTGAAGGCCACCAAGTTTTTGAAGTCGGTGCGGCCCAATTTGGCGGCGGCTTCTAGGCCACCCAACGGCGCTTCTTCGCGGAAATAAATCTCGCTGTAGCACTCGTCGCTGGCAATGACGAAGCCGTATTGGTCGCTCAAGGCAAAGAGTTTTTCCCAGTCGCTGAGCGGCATCACGGCACCCGTCGGGTTGCCCGGTGAGCACACAAACAGCAATTGGGTCTTGGCCCACACGTAGTCAGGTACTTGGGCCCAATCGACGTTGAAGTTCAATGCGGGGTCGCTGGGGGCGTAATAGGGTTTGGCTCCGGCCAAAATCGCGGCACCCTCATAAATTTGATAAAAGGGGTTGGGGCAGACCACCACCGCTTCAAGGGGGCTTCCATGCGCGTCGGTCTTGGAGGGGTCAATCACGGTTTGAGCGAAAGCAAATAAGGCCTCACGTGAACCGTTAACGGGCAGCACTTGGGTGGCGGCATCCAGCTTTAACCCGTAGCGGCGCTGCACCCATGCTGCGCAAGAGGCGCGCAGGGCAGGCAAGCCGGCTGTGGCTGGGTAGGCGGCCAACTGACCTGTGGCCTTGGACAAAGCCTCCAGCACCAAGGCTGGCGTGGCGTGGCGCGGCTCGCCAATACCCAGACTGATTGGCGCAAAGGCTGGGTTCGGAGTGACAGGGGCAAAAAGTTGTTTCAGCCGCTCGAAAGGATAGGGCTGTAGACTCAAAAGCAAGGGGTTCATGACTGCTATTATCCCCGCGCTTGATGCAAGTCCCACCGCCTATTCCTTGACCCCCTATTTTTGCCATGCTCCTCAATTTAAACAGTGCCAAAGAGTTTGCGTTTGACCCAGACCAGCTCCGAGAGTTGATGGTGACGTTTGAACAAAGTTTGGGTCAAGAAATGGCCATCATTGAGGCTGCGCTTACAGCGCAAGACGCGTTGAAGGTTGAGCACGCCTTGCATGCTTTGAAAGGGTTCATGCCCTTGTTTACGACCGAGACTTTGGCGCAAGCCATGACCGACCTGTACCAAACCAGCCGCCAAGAGCCGCTGGCAGTGACCCGTGCCGCTTACATGAACCTCGTTCCTGACTTGTTGAGCTTGTTGACCGAGGTTCGCGCTTGGCTCGCCGCTTTATGATGGACCCTCTCCAACAAGAGGTTTTTCGGTGCGTCTGAATTCAATCAAGTTATCGGGTTTCAAGTCCTTCGCGGAACCCACTAATTTTCTGCTGCCCGGCCAATTGGTCGGCGTAGTGGGGCCCAATGGCTGCGGCAAATCCAACATCATGGATGCCGTGCGCTGGGTGCTGGGCGAGAGCAAAGCCAGCGAGCTGCGTGGCGAGTCCATGCAAGACGTGATTTTCAACGGCACCAACACCCGTAAACCGGCCAGCCGCTCCAGCGTCGAGTTGGTGTTTGACAACGCGGATCACCGCGCCGGCGGTCAGTGGAGCCAGTTCCCCGAGATTGCGGTCAAGCGTGTGCTGACCCGAGATGGTGGCTCCAGCTACTTCATCAACAACCAACCCGTGCGTCGCCGCGACGTGCAAGATGTGTTCTTGGGCACGGGTTTGGGCCCACGCGCTTACGCCATCATTGGCCAGGGCACCATCAGCCGCATCATCGAATCGCGCCCTGAAGAGCTGCGTTTGTTCTTGGAAGAGGCGGCTGGCGTTTCTAAATACAAAGAGCGCCGTCGCGAAACCGAAAACCGCCTGAGTGACACTCGCGAGAACTTGACCCGCGTCGAAGACATCTTGCGCGAGTTGAACGCCAACCTTGAAAAGCTGGAAAAGCAGGCCGAAGTGGCCCAGCGTTACCACGCCCTGCAAGGCGATGTCACGCTCAAACAGCACCAGCTGTGGTTCTTGCGCCGTGCCGAGGCCGAGGTCGACCAATCGGGTTTGAAAACCCAAGCCGACAAAGCCGTGAACGACTTGGAGTCGCGCATTGCCGACTTGCGCCACATCGAAGCCGATCTTGAAACCGTTCGCCAAGCCCACTACGCGGCAGGCGATCAGGTGAACCAAGCCCAAGGCGCGCTGTACGAGGCAAGCGCCGAAGTGGGGCGCTTGGAGGCCGAAATTCGTTTTGTGGTGGAAGGCCGCCAAAGGGCCGAAGCCCGTTTGGTGCAAATCAAAGAACAAACCGCGCATTGGGCGTCACAGTCCGAAACAGCGCTGGAAGAAATCGAAAACTTGGCCTCGGCTGCCATGGATGGCGAAGAACGCGCCGTCATGCTCGCCGCCCAGGTGGAAGAGCAAGCCATGCAGCTGCCCGACTTGGAAGATGCCGTGCGCAACGCCCAACAACGCAGCAACGAACAACGTGCTTCCGTGTCGCAGGTGCAGCAGCAAATTCAGGTCTTGGCCGCTGACCAGCGCAACATTGAAGAGCAAAGCCGCACCCTCAACGCCCGCCACGAGCGCTTGAGCGCCGACCGCAACGCCTTGGCATCGCCCGATGAAGTGCGCTTGACCCACCTGCAAGAGCAGTTGCAAGACGCGCAAGCCACCGCCGAAATCACGGCCGCGCAGCTCGAAGAGTTGCAAGCCAACGTGCCGCAACTCGACGAAGCCCGTCGCACCGCGCAGCAAAACGTCAACACCGAGCAAGCCAAGCAAGCCGACATTTCTGCTCGCTTGGAAGCCCTCAAAGCCCTGCAAGAAAAGGTCCAAACCGACGACAAGCTCAAGCCTTGGTTGACCAAGCACGGCTTGGACGGGTTGCAAGCTTTGTGGAGCCGCATCCACATCGACGCCGGTTGGGAAAACGCGCTTGAAGCCGCCTTGCGGGAGCGCATGGCTTCGCTCGAAGTCAGCCGTTTGGACATCGTGCGCGCTTTTCAAACCGACGCGCCACCCGCCAAACTGGCGTTTTACACACCACCGATCGCCTCAGCGCCAAGCACCTCCAGCGCCATGCCGCGCTTGTCTGACTTGCTGCGTTTGAATGATGCGGGCCTGCAAGGCTTGCTCACCGAATGGCTGAGTGGCTGCTTCACCGCGCCCAACTTGGACGAGGCCTTGGCCAAACGCGCCAGTTTGCAGCCTGGGCAAGTGATGTATGTGCCCAGTGGCCACGCCATCAGCGCCCACAGCGTCACGTTTTACGCCCAAGACAGCGCCCAATCGGGCTTGCTGGCCCGTGCCCAAGAAATCGAAAACCTCGACAAAAGCACCAAAGCGCAAGCTTTCATCAGCGATGAAGCGCGCCACAACTTGGTGCGTGCTGAGGCTGCGTATAGCGAGTCGTCGCAGCGTTTGGTCAGCATCCGTGCCGAAGCCACGGCTGCCCAAGCGCGCGCCCATGAGTTGCAAGTCGAAACCTTGCGCCTCACACAATTGGCCGAACAAACCCGCGCTCGTAGTGCTCAGCTGAGTGGCGATTTGGCAGAAGTTGAGGCCCAATTGGCTGACTTGCAAGAGCGCCGCGTGAACGCGGAAGGTCGCTTTGAAGAACTCGACATGCAATTGGCCGACAGCCAAGAGCGCCACGCCCAGCTCGACGACGCCGTCATCAACGCCGAGCGTCGCTTGAACGACAGCCGCGAACAACAACGCAGCTTGGAGCGTCAAGCCCAAGAAGCGCAGTTCTCGCAACGCAGCTTGGCCAACCGTGAGGCCGAACTCAAACGCATCATCGACACCGCCACCCAGCAAGCCGCCTCGGTGGCTGCCGAAGAAACGCGCGTGCAAGAAGACCTCACCCGTTTGACCGACGCCGCTGCGCAAGCCGGCCTGCAAAACGCCTTGAACATCAAGATGGCGCGCGAAGCTGCCTTGAGTGCCAAGCGCAGCGAGTACGACGACCTCACCACCAAACTGCGTGCCAGCGACGAGCGCCGCTTGCAGTTGGAGCGCGAGTTGGAGCCTTTGCGCCAACGCATCACCGATTTCCAACTGAAAGAACAAGCCGCGCGTTTGGGGCTGGAGCAATACACCCAATTGCTGGCCGATGCCCAAGCCGACCTCGAGGCCGTGGGCGCCTCCATCCAAGTCAACAACGTGCGCTTAGGCGGTTTGCAAGGCGAGATTGACCGCTTGAACCGCGACATCACGGCTTTGGGAGCCGTCAACTTGGCCGCCTTGGACGAGTTGGCCATTGCCAGCGAACGCAAGGTATTTTTGGACTCACAAACCAAAGATTTGACCGACGCCATGAACACGCTGGAAGACGCCATTCGCAAGATCGACGGCGAAACCCGCGAGCTCTTGGGCGGCACTTTCAAGATCGTCAACGAGCACTTTGGCCGCATGTTCCCCGAACTGTTCGGTGGCGGCAATGCCAAACTGGTGATGACGGGCGACGAGATTTTGGATGCGGGCGTGCAAGTGCTGGCCCAGCCACCTGGCAAGAAAAACCAAACCATTCACTTGCTGTCCGGTGGCGAAAAAGCGTTGACCGCGATTGCCTTGGTGTTTGCCATTTTTCAGCTCAACCCCGCCCCGTTTTGTTTGCTCGACGAGGTGGACGCGCCGCTGGACGACGCCAACACCGAGCGTTACGCCAAACTGGTGTCGAGCATGTCCAAAGAGACGCAATTCCTCTTTATTTCTCACAATAAGATTGCCATGGAAATGGCAGAACAACTCATCGGCGTGACCATGCAGGAACAAGGCGTTTCTCGCATCGTGGCTGTTGACATGGAGTCGGCCGTCTCGATGGTCGAGTCCGTTTGAACCTTTAAACATCAGCATGAGCACACTTCAAATTGGTTTAGCAATCGCAGGCGGCGTGGTGCTGGTCGGCGTGGTCGCGCACAGCGCTTGGACTTCGCGCAAAAACAAACCGCGCCAAGCACAGCCGCTGCCGCAGGACCCCATCAGCAGCACATTCACAGCGGCCGATCAAGATCGTACGCAAGAGAGATCGCAAGAGCCCTCCTTTGATACTCCTTTGGCCAACAACGCCTACATTTCCCCCGTCACCGAGCGCCAAACTGACACACACAGCGCTCAAACAGGCCAAAGTGCTCAATTTACTGAGCCCACTTTGGACCCCGTCAGCGACATGGCACGCACCATGATGCAAGAGGCCACCTTGCATGCCCAGCGGGTTCCCGACGAGGCGGAACTTGCTCGGTTAGCCAAGGTTCAAGCCAGTGCGCAAGCCAGAGCTGCATCACTGCCACCTGCCCAACCCACCCGACCCAACTTGGCCCCCATGATCGACAAAGTCATGGAAGGCGGCGCTGCCCCTGCGATGCTTCAGCCCGAAAAGCGCCCCAATTTGGATGGCCTGATCGACCTGATCGCCGCGGTTGAAGTGGATCACCCTGTCTCCGGCGAAGCAGCCATGGCCGCTTTGCCCACCACCCGCCGCGTGGGCAGCAAATTGTTCGGCGTGGAAGGCTTGAACGCCGAGACCGGTACTTGGGAAGTGCCTCGCAGCGGTCAGCGTTACAGCACGTTCCAAACCGGCGTGCAATTGGCCAACCGCACAGGTTCGTTGAACGAAATCGAGTTCTCCGAATTTGTGCTGAAAACACAAACCTTTGCCGATGGCATCAACGGTGCACCTGAATTTCCCGACATGCTTGACGTCGTGGCCCGTGCCCGCGAGCTTGATGGCTTTGCCAGCGCCCACGACGCGCAACTGAGCTTCACCTTGAAAGCCGTCAAAGCCGCGTGGAGCCCTGGTTACGTTCATCAAAACGCCGCGCGCTTAGGGTTTGTGCCCGGCGTCATCCCCGGTCGCATGGTGGTGCCCGCCGCCACCGCAGGTCTGCCGCCGATTTTGGGACTCACGTTTGACACCCAAGCGGCCATGTCTGAAGACCCCGCCCAATCGGCCATTCGCGAAGTGACCTTGTCCTTGGACGTGCCTCAAGTGGATCGCGCCGAAGAGCCGTTTGCCCGCATGATTCAAACCGCCCTCGAACTCGCCCGCGAGATGGACGGTGCCGTGACGGACGACAACGGCCAGCCCTTGTCCGAGCCCGCCGTGGGCGCGATTGCCCGCGACTTGATGGCGCTCTACAACACGCTGGATGCGCGTGATTTGTCGGCCGGTTCGCCACAAGCGCGCCGTTTGTTCAGCTAAATCGGCTTTTCAGCATGACGACCGCTGACTTGTTTGGCAGCGACTTGGCTGCTCACCCCCTCACAGACGGTACCGCCGACCCCGCCAAAGACTTGGCCGCGCAAGCTGCCGATCTGCGTGCTCAACTGCACCACCACGGCCACCTGTACTACGTGCTGGATGCGCCCACGTTGCCTGACGCCGAATACGACCGTTTGTTCCGTGAACTGCAAGCCCTCGAGGCGTCGCACCCCGAGCTGCTCACGCCTGACTCGCCCACGCAGCGGGTGGGTGCCAAGCCATTGGACGCCTTTGTCAGCGTGCGCCATGCCGTGCCGATGCTGAGCATCCGTACCGAAACCGACACAGAAGCCAGCGGCGCAGAAGCCTTTGACACCCGTATTCGCAAAGAGCTGGGTCTGACCGATGCAGACACCTTGGTCGATTACGTGGCCGAGTTGAAGTTCGACGGCTTGGCTATGAACCTGCGCTACGAGCACGGTGTGCTGGTGCAAGCCGCCACGCGTGGTGATGGTGAGATGGGCGAAGACGTCACGCAAAACATCCGCACGATGGGGCAAATTCCGCTCAAGTTGCAGACGACACATGGCTCTGATGGGGCGTTTTTGTCGCCAGCACTTGCCTTGGGTGAGGTGGCCTCTGTGGCGAAGGTGCCCGCCGTGCTGGAAGTACGCGGCGAGGTTTACATGGCGCGTGGCGATTTTGAGGCGCTGAACGAACGTCAACGCGCCCGCATCGCCGCTGGCGAAAAGGGCGAAAAAACCTTTGTCAACCCACGCAACGCCGCCGCCGGTGCCGTGCGCCAACTCGACCCGGCCATTGCTGCCCAGCGCCCTTTGAGCTTTTTTGCTTATGGTTTGGGAGCCATTGCTTTCAGCCAAGACGACGGCGTATCCCCGACCGATCAGTCAGATTTACCCTTCGCCACGCATTACGACTTGCTGATGCAACTCAAAGCCTGGGGCTTTCCTGTGGCCGAGCAAACCGCGTGCGTGCAAGGCGCGGCAGGCCTGGTGGACTTTCACCAGCGCATGGGCCAAGCGCGTGATGCGCTGCCGTACGACATTGACGGCGTGGTCTACAAGGTCAACAGCTTGGCCGCACAACGCCAACTGGGCTTCGTCACCCGCGAACCCCGCTGGGCCGTGGCCCACAAATACCCTGCGCAAGAACAACTCACCACTGTGCAAGCCATCGAGGTGCAGGTGGGCCGTACAGGCAAACTCACCCCCGTGGCCAAACTCGCGCCCGTGTTTGTGGGTGGCGTGACCGTAACCAACGCCACGCTGCATAACGAAGACGAAGCCCGCCGCAAAGACGTGCGTGTGGGTGACACCGTGGTGGTACGACGTGCAGGCGATGTGATTCCAGAAGTGGTGTCGGTCGTTTTAGAAAAACGCTTGCAAGACGCACAAATTTTCACCATGCAGCACGTTTGCCCCGTGTGCGGCAGCCCAGCCGTTCGTGAAGAAGGCGAGGCCGATTACCGCTGCACAGGCGGCCTGTTTTGCAGCGCGCAACGCAAGCAGGCCATCCTGCACTTCGCACATCGCCGCGCCGTTGAGATTGAAGACTTGGGCGACAAGCTGGTCGAGCAACTGGTGGACGCCGGTGTGGTCAAAACCTTGCCAGACCTTTACCGCATGGGCTTCACCGCCTTGGTGACGCTGGACCGCATGGCCGAAAAGTCGGCCAACAACGTGTTGGCCAGCATCGAAAAATCCAAAAACACGACTTTGCCACGTTTCGTTTTTGGTCTAGGCATTCGCCATGTGGGCGAGGCCACAGCCAAGGCCTTGGCACGTCACTTTGGCAAGATGGACGCCATCATGGACGCCACCTTGGACCAGCTGCTGCAAGTGGCCGATGTCGGCCCCATCGTGGCGCTGAGCCTGCGCACCTTCTTTGACCAAGCACATAACCGTGAAGTGGTGGAGCAGCTGCGCGCTTGCGGCGTCACATGGACAGAGGGCGAGCCCACAGCGGGGGCAAGCTTGCCGCTGGCTGGCCAAACCTTTGTGCTGACTGGCACCTTGCCCACCCTCAGCCGCGACGAGGCCAAAGATATGCTCGAAGCCTTAGGCGCCAAAGTGGCAGGCAGCGTGAGCAAGAAAACCCATGGCCTAGTGGCCGGCGCAGAGGCGGGCAGCAAGCTGGAAAAAGCGCAAACCTTGGGTATTCCGGTGATGGACGAGGCGGCATTATTAGCTTTGGTGGCGTCGCACAAGCCGGTCGACGATGCGCCTGACTTACCTGAATCGACGAGTACCTCGCCATGACCGTTCGTGAGATTTTAAAAATGGGCGATCCGCGCTTGTTGCGTGTAGCCCAAGCTGTGACCACTTTCAAGACGGCAGAGCTTCAAGCCCTGCTGAAAGACTTAGACGACACCATGATCGCCGCCAACGGCGCGGGCTTAGCCGCCCCACAAATTGGCGTCGATTTGCAAGTGGTCGTGTTCGGTTCAGGCGAATTCAACCCACGCTACCCCGATGCGCCCGTTGTCCCACGCACGGTGTTGATCAACCCCGTGCTCACGCCTGTTGGTGACGAGGAAGAAGAGGGCTGGGAGGGCTGTTTGTCCGTGCCTGGCTTGCGTGGCACGGTGCCGCGTTTCAAGCGTTTGCGCTATCAGGGTTTTGATGAAAATGGCGCACCCATTGATCGCACGGTCGAAGGATTTCATGCGCGGGTGGTGCAACACGAGTGCGACCACTTAGTGGGCTTGCTGTACCCCATGCGCGTGCGCGATTTCTCGCGTTTTGGGTACACCGGTGTGTTGTTTCCGGGGTTGGATGACGCGGAGGATTAAGCCCCCAACGCCGTCAACAACTCCGTCTCAATCGCCAACTGCGCTTTGTTTTGTTGCAACTCGGCGCCGTCGATCAAAAAAGTGTCCTCCACGCGCTCGCCCAAGGTGCTGATTTTGGCCAGCAACAAGTTCACGTTGTGATTGGCTAGAACGCGGGCCACGCTGTACAGCAGGCCCACATGGTCGCTGGCCGAGATGCTGAGCACCCACTTTTGGGCACGCTCATCAGGTTGCAAGGACACACGCGGCGCGATTGGGAAACTTTTCACACGGCGCGACACGCGACCACGTCCCACTGAGGGCAACGGTTTGGCCGCTTGAAGCGCTTCCGTCAAACCGCTCTCCACCATGTTGATGAGATCACGGTAATGCTCATGGGTCAGCGAGGTCACCACTTGAAAGGTGTCAAGCGCGAAGCCATTGGAGGCAGTGTGCACTTTGGCATCCAAGATGTTGAAGCTGGCTTGGTCAAAGTAGCCGCAAATGCGCGCAAACAGGTCGGCCTGATCAGGCGAGTACACCATCACCTGCAAACCTTCGCCGACGGGTGACAAACGGGCACGCACGGTTACCCCCATGGATCGGTCTTCTTTCTTGGCGTTGAACAAGCCTCGTGACAGTTGGCGGGTGTGCCAAGCAATGTCGGAGGCATCGTGACGCATGAAGTAGCCTACGTCCAAGGTGTTCCACAAGTCTTTGTGTGCCTCAAAGGGCAGGGCGTAAAGCGCCAACATGGTCAGGGCTTCGCGCTTGCGGGCTTCCACTTCAGCGTCAGCATCAGGGGCGCGGCCACCCAAAGCGCGCAGGGTGTAGCGGTACAAGTCTTCGAGCAACTTACCTTTCCACGCGTTCCATACTTTGGGACTGGTACCGCGAATGTCGGCGACGGTCAGCAGATACAGCGCGGTCAAGTTGCGCTCGTTGCCCACACGTTGGGCAAAGGCTTGGATGATGTCGGGGTCGCTCAAATCTTGCTTTTGCGCGATGTGACTCATGGTCAAGTGTTCTGCCACCAAAAACTCAATGAGCTGGGCGTCGGCTTTGTCAATACCATGGTCTCGGCAAAACTTGCGCACCTCGCCGCGTCCGAGCTGTGAATGGTCACCGCCACGGCCTTTGGCAATGTCGTGGAACAAAGCAGCAGCAAACAAAATCCAAGGCTTATCCCAACCCGCTGCCAGTTGCGAGCAAAACGGATACTCGTGGGCATGCTCGGCCAAGAAGAAGCGGCGTGCGTTGCGCAGCACCATCAAAATGTGTTGGTCCACGGTGTAAACGTGGAACAAGTCGTGCTGCATTTGACCCACGATACGCCGGAATGCCCACAAATAGCGACCAAGTACAGAAGTTTGGTTCATCAGCCGCATGGCATGTGTCATGCCGCTGGGTGCTTGCAAAATACGCATGAACATGGCGCGGTTGAAGGGGTCGGCTCGGAATTTGGCGTCCATCACGCTGCGTGCGTTGTACAAAGCGCGCAAGGTGCGGGCCGATAAACCGTTGATGCCGACCGTGGACTCGAACAACCAGAAGGTTTCCAAAATGGCATGGGGATCGCGCTGGTACAAGTCGTCGCTGGTGACTTCGAGCATGCCCGCTTTGTCGGCAAATCGTTCGTTGATACGCCGTGGTTCATGGCCTGACGGATGAATGCGTTCTTCGATGTTGAGCAGCAAGATTTGATTCAGCTGCGTGACCGCTTTGGCCGCCCAGTAATAGCGCTTCATCAACGCTTCGCTGGCCACTCGGGCATTTAAGCTGCCGTCCTCTTGCACGCCCAGTCCCAAGCTTTGCGCGACGGCGTGTTGCAGGTCAAACACAAGGCGGTCTTCGCGGCGCTTGGCCGCCAAGTGCAAACGGGTGCGAATGAGGGCCAATGTGGCTTCGTTGCGCTTGAGTTGGCGTGCTTCAAACGGCGTGGCCAAGCCTTTGCTGGCCAACTCGTCCCAACTGCTGCCCAGCCCAGCTGCTTTGGCCACCCACAAAATGACCTGCAAATCGCGCAACCCACCGGGTGACTCTTTGGCATTGGGTTCTAGCGAGTAGGGCGTGTTTTCAAACTTGGTGTGGCGCTGTCGCAGCTCTAAGGTCTTGGCCACAAAGAAGGCCTGCGGGTCCATGGCCTGATCAAAACGTGTTTGAAACGTGTTGAAAAGCGTTGCGCTGCCCACGATCAAACGAGCTTCCAACAGGGAAGTTTGCACGGTGATGTCGGCCGACGACTCATGGATGCAGTCGTCCACGTTGCGCACGCTGGAGCCAATTTCTAAGCCCGTGTCCCAACAACTGCCGATGAAGGCTTCAATCTTGGCTTTGAGCACCTCGTCTTGCTCCGGTGACACACCTTCGGGCAGCAACAGCAGCACATCGACATCTGAATAGGGGTACAACTCGCCACGACCATAGCCGCCTACGGCAGCCAAACACAGCGAATTGTCAAAGCCTGCGTCTTGCCAAAGTTTCCGTAGGGTGTCGTCGGTCAAGCCACATAGCTTGTGCAGCAAACTGCGAACGCTGCGGGTAGCGGTGGAGCGGTTGGACGCGTCAAGCAGCAAAGCAGCCTTGTCCTTCCTGTAGAGGTTAGCCAAGGCGTTCATAGCGATTTTTTAGCAGCAGGTGGTGGTGACGAAGTCGGGCAGTGCGGGGCTGCCTTCAGAGAGAGTCAACACTTCGTAGCCCGTGGGTGTGACGAGAATGGTGTGTTCCCACTGGGCTGACAAGGAGTGGTCGCGCGTGACGATGGTCCAGCCATCGCCCAACTCTTTGATGTCTTTCTTACCTGCGTTGATCATGGGTTCGATGGTGAAGGTCATGCCTTCTAGGAGCGTTTCGCCAGTGCCAGCTTTGCCGTAATGCAGCACTTGCGGCTCTTCGTGGAAAACTTGGCCTATGCCGTGGCCACAAAATTCGCGCACCACCGAGAAGCCGTGACCTTCGGCAAAACGTTGAATCGCAAAGCCGATGTCACCCAATCGTGCACCTGGCTTGACTTTGACGATGCCGTGCCACATGGCTTCATAGGTCAACTTTGACAAACGCTTGGCCGCGATGGATACATCGCCCACCGAGAACATGCGGCTGGTGTCGCCATGCCAGCCGTTTTTGATGACAGTGATGTCGATGTTCACCACATCACCTTTTTTCAGCGGCTTGTCATTGGGAATGCCGTGACAAACCTGATGATTAATTGAGGTGCAGATGGATTTGGGGTAGGGGTTCTTGCCCGACGGGTCGTAGTTCAACGGTGCTGGAATAGCCTGTTGAACTTGGGTGATGTAGTCGTGTGCCAGCTGGTCGAGTTGGTTGGTGGTCACGCCTGGCACCACGTGCGGGGTGAGGAAGTCGAGAACTTCAGAGGCCAGTTTGCCCGCGATACGCATGCCTTGTGCGCCTTGGGCGTCTTTGATGGAGATGGTCATGGTTGTGATTATCCCATTCACGCTGAAACACCTTTTTGCGGGTAGATTTTGTGTACAGATGAACCGTCCTAGCCACGTAAAATCCAATAATCGTCGATCAGCCCCAGTCAGCGGCCCGACTCAATTCGATTTCTGTCTTTTTCTCAAGGCTCCCTCGTGTCCCTGCACCTCAGCATTTTCGAAGGCGGCAACGCCCTCAGCGATTTCCGTGTTCAACAGCTTTTGCCCCGTTTGGCGGCGATTTCTCCGCAAATCAAAGGCTTGAGCGCGCGTTTTGTGCATTTGGCTGCGACCGAGGCCGCGTTGGACGCCCCACAGCAGCAAACTTTGGCTGCCTTGCTCACTTATGGCGAGCCCGCTCTCAAATCACCTGCAGGCACCTTGCTCGTGGTCACGCCACGTTTTGGCACGGTGTCGCCTTGGGCATCAAAGGCCACCGACATTGCGCACAACTGCGGCTTGCAGCTCAAGCGCATTGAGCGCATCACCGAGTTTCACATTCAACTCAAAGACGGCTTGCTGAGCAAAGCCACGCTCACGCCCGAACAACTTGCTGCCGTTGCCGATGTGCTGCACGACCGCATGACCGAGTCCGTGATGCGCACACGCGACGAAGCTCTGGGCTTGTTCACCGAACTGCACGCTGCACCGATGGAGCAAGTGGATGTGCTCCAAGGCGGCGAGGCCGCATTGCAAGACGCCAACAAGCGTTGGGGCTTGGCTTTGGCTGAGGACGAGATTGCGTATTTGGTGAATGCCTTCACCCAACTTAAGCGCAACCCCACCGATGTGGAGCTGATGATGTTCGCGCAAGCCAATAGCGAACACTGCCGCCACAAGATTTTCAATGCTGAGTTCACCATTGACGGCGAAGCGCAATCGCACAGCCTGTTTGGCATGATTCGCCACACCGAAAAAACCAGTCCGCAATACACGGTGGTGGCGTATTCGGACAATGCCTCCATCATGGAAGGCCACACCGTCGAACGTTTTTTGGCCACCAACAATGGCAAAGACTTGCCTCAGTACGGCAAAGTGTCGGCCACCAACCATGTTTTGATGAAGGTCGAAACTCACAACCACCCAACCGCCATTTCGCCTTACCCCGGTGCTTCCACCGGCAATGGCGGCGAGATTCGCGACGAAGGCGCTACCGGCCGAGGCTCTAAGCCCAAGGCGGGTATGTCTGGCTTTACGGTGTCCAAGCTGTGGGGCAGCACGGATGGCAAAAGTTTGGGCCGCCCCTCACACATGGCCAGCCCTTTGCAAATCATGACCGAGGGCCCTTTGGGTGGCGCTGCGTTTAACAACGAGTTTGGCCGTCCCAACCTGACCGGCTACTTCCGAGAGTACGAGCAAGACGTGGCGGGCGTGACCCGCGGCTACCACAAGCCCATCATGATTGCGGGTGGCTTGGGCGTCATTGACAGCGAACAAACCAAGAAGATTGAGTTCCCTGCAGGCAGCTTGTTGATTCAACTCGGAGGCCCCGGCATGCGCATCGGCATGGGTGGCAGCGCCGCCAGCTCGATGGCCAGCGGCACCAACGCGGCTGAACTGGACTTTGACTCTGTGCAACGCGGCAACCCCGAAATTGAGCGTCGTGCACAAGAGGTGATCAACCATTGCTGGGCGCAAGGCAAGAACAACCCCATCCTCGCCATTCACGACGTGGGCGCGGGAGGTTTGTCCAACGCGTTTCCTGAGCTGACCAACGACGCAGGCCGTGGCGCACGTTTTGATTTGCGCGCTGTACCCCTCGAAGAATCTGGCTTGGCCCCCAAAGAAATTTGGTCGAACGAAAGCCAAGAGCGCTACGTGATGGCCATTGCGCCCGAGTCGCTGGAACAATTCAAAGCCTTCTGCGAGCGTGAGCGTTGCCCGTTTGCGGTGGTGGGTGTGGCAACCGAAGAGCGTCATCTCACCGTTGCCAATGAAGATGCAACGTTGGCACACCATTTAAGCACCCCCTCGGGGGGCAGTGACCCACACGCAGTGGGGAGCGTGGGGGCTGCCGTCAACATGCCCATGAACGTGCTGCTAGGCAAACCACCCAAGATGCACCGCGACGTCACACGCGTTGAGCGCACCAGCGCCCCCATGGACTTGACAGGCGTGAGCTTGCAAGAGTCCGTCATCAACGTGCTGAGCCACCCCACCGTGGCCAGCAAACGATTCCTCATCACCATTGGCGACCGCGCCGTGGGTGGCCTGACGCACCGCGACCAAATGGTGGGCCCGTGGCAAGTTCCCGTGGCCGACGTGGCCGTGACCTTGGCCGACTACCAAAGCTTTGCCGGCGAAGCCATGAGCATGGGCGAGCGCACGCCGCTCGCGTCTCTCGACGCCCCCGCCTCAGGCCGCATGGCCGTGGCAGAGGCCATCACCAACTTGTTGGCTGCTCCGTTTGAGTTGCCGCGCGTCAAACTCAGCGCCAACTGGATGGCCGCTTGCGGCGAGCCCGGTGAAGACGCTGCGTTGTACGACACCGTGAAAGCCGTGGGCTTAGAGCTGTGCCCAACATTGGGCATTTCCATCCCCGTGGGCAAAGACAGTTTGTCGATGCGTACGCAATGGAGCGAGAACGGCGAGACCCAAAAAGTGACGTCGCCTGTGAGCCTGATCATCAGCGCGTTTGCGTCCATCCCCGATGTGCGCGGCACGCTCACGCCGCAGCTCAACAACACCGAAGACACCACCTTGGTGTTGGTGCAGTTGGGCGAGGGTAAGCGCCGCATGGCTGGCAGTATCTTGGGCCAAGTGCTCAACCAAGCTGGCGACCAAGTGCCAGACCTTGACGATGCACAAGACTTGGTCAACCTCGTCAATGCCGTGAACGCCTTGCGCGCGCAAGGCAAGATCTTGGCGTACCACGACCGCAGCGACGGTGGCTTGATGGCAGCCGTGTGCGAGATGGCTTTTGCTGGCCAAGTGGGTGTGGCGCTGAATGTGGACATGCTCATCACCGAAGGTGACGGCATCCACGACAGCCGCGCCGAATATGGAGACACCAAGAACTGGGTTTCACAGGTGAGCGCCCGTCGCGAAGAGCTGACGCTGCAAGCCTTGTTCAACGAAGAGTTGGGCGTGGTACTGCAGGTGCTTACCGCTGAACGCAACGAAGTGATGCAAACCCTTCGTGAGCATGGCCTGTCCAAGCACAGCCACTTTGTGGGCAAAACCCGTCCCGCATCAGCTCAGTTGGACCACGGCAAAGGCGCCATCAGCGTGTGGCGCGACACCAAAGAAGTCTTCACCGCCAAGCTGGCGGACTTGCACCAAGTGTGGGACAGCGTGAGCTGGAAGATTTGCCAACAGCGCGACAACCCCGCTTGCGCCGACGCCGAACACGCCGCCGCTGGCAACCCCAACGACCCCGGCATGCATGTGCATTTGCCCGAAGGCATCACCGACAACGTGGCCGCCCCGTTCATCAACGTGGCCGCCAAACCCAAAGTGGCCGTGCTGCGCGAGCAGGGCGTGAACTCTCACATCGAGATGGCCTACGCCTTTGCCGAAGCCGGCTTTGATGCCTACGACGTACACATGACCGATCTGCAAACAGGACGCGCCAAGCTGCAAGACTTCAAAGGCTTGGTGGCGTGTGGTGGCTTCAGCTACGGCGACACCTTGGGCGCAGGCATTGGCTGGGCGCGAAGCATCACGTTCAACCCCGTCTTGTCTGAGCAAATGCAGCAGTTCTTTGCACGCACCGACACCTTCGGTTTGGGCGTGTGCAACGGTTGCCAAATGTTTGCCGAGTTGGCCGACATCATTCCTGGCGCTGAACACTGGCCACGCTTCACCACCAACCAAAGCGAGCGCTTTGAAGCGCGTTTGAGCATGGTGGAAGTGTTGGAATCACCGTCTCTGTTCTTTGCAGGCATGGCCGGTGCACGTCTGCCCATCGCCGTGGCGCACGGCGAAGGCTTTGCAAATTTCAGCCAACGTGGCAACGCAACCAAAGCCTTGCCAGCCATGCGTTTTGTGGACAACCACGGCGCAGCGACCGAAGCCTACCCTTTCAACCCCAACGGCAGCGCCGGTGGTTTGACATCCGTCACCACAGCAGACGGTCGCTTCACAGCCATGATGCCGCACCCCGAGCGCGTGTTCCGTAACGTGCAGATGAGTTGGACAGACTTGGCCGCTTCTGGCGGCGTGGACGCGTTTAGCCCTTGGATGCGCATGTGGCGCAATGCGCGCAAGTGGGTGGGCTAATTAGGGGTTGATCAAGGGGGACCCATTGGGTAATAATTGCAGTATTACCCTAAAAGGAGCTTGTTATGACCACCACAGTCAAACTCACTTTTGATTTAGAAAATGCACTCCGCCAGCGCTGTGCCAAAGAAGGCCGCAGCCTGAGCGAGGTGATGCGCGATGCCTTGACTGCGTACTTGGCCCGTGAGCCACAAACACCGTCCGCGTGGCGACTTGGCAAAGACCAATTTGGCCTTTACCAAGGGCCTGTCAATTTGGCGCAAAACAGAAAAGCCGAATTGACTGACATTTGGAGCGGTAAGCGCCACTGACATGGCGAACAGTTCACTGCCCCTTGAAGAAGCGAGTGCGTCCTACATTGCTACATCCTCTGCCCGTGAAGCCCTGATAGACAGCGGACCCTTGCTAGCCCTGTTCAATGGCTCAGATAACTGGCACGCGCGCGTGGTGGCATGGCTGCAAGCGAACGAGCAGGTTTGCTTGGTTACCACTTGGCCTGTTTTGACGGAGGTCTGTGCACTTTTGGCAAGGCGTATTCACAACCGTGCTGCACTTGATTTTTTATCTTGGGTCGACAAAGGGGGTGTGGCAGTAGACGCACCCGACAGCTGGAGCCTTGCCAAAGTTCTTGAAATCAGCCAGCGCTTTGCGGATTTACCTTTAGATTTGGCCGATGCGTCTATCGCTGAAACAGCGGCGCGGCGTGGCATCAGCTATGTCGTGTCGATTGACAAAGACTTTGATATTTACCGTGATGCGCGGGGTAAATATTTGGTGAATTTATTGCTGTCCTCTTGACTTGATCTGAGTTTGCAACGTCGCTTTGATCAGCTGGAGATGGTCTGAGGACGCGTTTTGAAGAACGTCATCGGCGACTCAGTCATTTCTTTGACGCGCTGATTGAGCACCGATTTCTTCATCTTGCCCACCACATGCATTTCGCAGGGCTTGCAATCAAAACGCAGGGTGAGCTTTTCGCTGCCATTGATGAGCATGAGCGGCTCGGCCTTGACCGTACCTTGCACGCCCGTCACGCCTTTGGCTTGTTTGGGGCACAGGCTCAAGCTGAAGCGCACGCAGTGTTTGGTGATCATTAGGCTGGCCTCGCCCAATTCTTCGTGACTTTCGTACGCGGCTTCAATCACTTTCACGCCATGTTTGGCGTAAAAGTCATGCGCTTTTTGGTTGAACACGTTGGCCAAGTAGGTGAGTGAGTCTTCTGGGTAACTCACCGGCGGCTCAACGGCTGCGGCGCGCTGGGGGCGTGCATACGCTTTGAGGCGGGCAAGTTCCAACTTTTCCACCGCATCTCGGCGCAAGGCGTTGAGCGACGAAGCGGGCACAAACCAAGGCTGGCTGGCATTGACTTGCAGGTTGAGCACTTCAAAAGATGTCGCGCCAAATTTGCTCAAGTGCTCGCGCAGGCTGGCGTCGTTGCGCACCGCGTCTTTGGCGAGTTCTTTTTGGCAGGCGAGGGTGGCGTTGGACGTGTGGCCGTCTTCATCGGTCAGACTCAACACAAAGCCTTGGGGTGTTTCTGAAAACTCAACCCAGACACCGATACGTCGTTCGCTGGATGTTTTCTCTAAGCCACGCACCCAGTCCATGTCGCGGTTGCGGTTGATGACCATGCCGGCCCGTAAATCACGAAAACCTTCGATGGGGTCTTTAGGGAACAAGCGCCACACACCTTTTTTGGCAGTCGTTTCTGCGCGGTTGATGGCCACGCCCACCAGTTCTTTTTGCAGGTCGTAGTAGCACAAGCCGTCGCCGTTGTGCAGCACAGCGGTTTTGTCGTAGGGCTGTACTTCAAGCCAGTTTGGGCCTGTGCCCGTCACTTCGCCCAGCACGATGCCCGGGTTTTTGGGCGAGTCAAACGCGCCGATGTCCTCTTTGCGGCCCTGCACAAAGTAATCGGTGAATTCGCGGTTGAAGTTTTGTTCTGGGTTGGGCGTGAAGTACAGCGTGGTGTTGCCGCTCGATGCGCGGCTGAGGGGTGGACGCTCCGGGTCGGCCGAGTATTGACGAGCTTCGATCAGCTCGTCCATCAACACGCGGTAGTGGCCGGTGATGTTCTTCACATAGGCCATGTCTTTGTAGCGACCTTCGATTTTGAAGCTGCGCACGCCGGCATCGACCAAGGCAGCAAGGTTCTCGCTTTGGTTGTTGTCTTTCATCGACAGTACATGTTTGTCGTGCGCGATGAAGCGACCTTGGGCATCGGTGACGTGGTAGGGCAGTCGGCAGGCTTGGCTGCAGTCGCCACGGTTGGCGCTGCGGCCCGTGTGGGCGTGGCTGATGAAGCACTGGCCGCTGTAGGCCACGCACAAAGCGCCATGCACAAAGAACTCCAAGTTGCAGCGCTCGGCATCGAGCACATCGCTGATGGCTTTGATTTGGGGAAGCGTCAGCTCGCGCGCCAACACAATTTGCGAGAAGCCCACGTCTTGCATGAAGCGGGCTTTTTCAGGGGTGCGAATGTCGGTTTGCGTACTGGCGTGCAGCTGAATCGGCGGCAAGTCCAGCTCCAACAAGCCCATGTCTTGCACGATGAGCACGTCGGCACCCGCGTGGTAGACATCCCACGCCATTTTTTGGGCGGCCTCGAGCTCGTCGTCGCGCAAAATGGTGTTGAGGGTGATAAAGATTTTGCTGTTGAAGCGGTGCGCTTCCTTGCACAAGCGCTCAATGTCTTGCAGCGTGTTAGAGGCGCTGGCCCTTGCTCCAAATGCCGGAGCGCCGATGTACACCGCGTCTGCGCCGTGGTGAATGGCCGCAATGCCGATGTCGGCGTCCCGCGCAGGGGCTAGCAGCTCAATTTGGTGGTTCAACAAAGACATGGCGCAGCGCTTTCAAACATCTCTAAAAAAAAGCGGCCCGAAGGCCGCTGGTTGCGTGAAACCAAGAGGTTTATTCCACCTTGGCTTTGTCGCGCAATTGTTGCTGGAAGGCCGCCATGCGCTGCTGTGTCATTTGTTGCGTGATTTGAGGTTTCACGTCTTCCAACTTGGGCAACTGTGCGTCACGCACGTCGTCCAAACGGATGATATGGAAACCAAATTGGCTCTTCACCGCAGCAGGCGTGGTTTCACCTTTTTTCAAGGCCACCATCGCGTCTGAAAACTCTTTGACGAAGTTACCGGCAGCCGCCCAATCCAAATCGCCACCGTTGGCACCAGAGCCTGGGTCTTTGGACAATTTCTTAGCTTGGTCTTCAAATTTGGCGCCTTTTTTCAAGCTGGCGTAAATGGCCTTGGCTTGGTCCTCGGTTTCCACCAAGATATGACGTGCACGGTACTCTTTGCCGCCGTTGGCTGCGACAAATTTGTCGTATTCAGCTTGCACGTCCGCGTCGGTCACTGCGGCAGTTTTTTGGTACTCAGCAAACAACTCACGGATCAAAATGGTTTGGCGGGCCAACTCGATTTGGCTCTTGAAATCATCGGTGGCGTCTAAGCCACGTTTTTGCGCTTCTTGCATGAAGATTTCGCGAGCGATGACTTCTTCTTTGACCTGTGCTTCGACTTCTGGTGTGATGGGGCGGCCAGAGCGCGCCACTTGCTGCATCAAGGCTTCAACACGTGTTTTGGGCACCGCTTTGCCGTTCACGATGGCGATGTTTTGCGCCGAAGCGCTCAAGCTCAATGCGGTCAACGCAGTCGCGGCAACAGCGGTCCAAATCATTTGTTTTTTCATGTCAGGGGTCTCAATCCGGTTTGGTTTCTATGACTTCGATGGCCAAGGCATGTAAGCCTTGGTCTATGAATTCTTGCAATGCATCATACACAAGGCGGTGGCGCGAAACCCGCGATTTCCCTGTGAAAACGTCGCTTTGGATACGCACACGAAAGTGTGTGCCTTGACCCGTGCCATCGGAACCTGCGTGGCCGGCGTGATCGGCACTCTCGTCTAAAACTTCAAGCGAAATGGGCGCCAATCGTTCTTGTAAACGTTCGGTCAGTGCGCCAGGGGTGATGTTCATGGTTTGTCTTCCGGCTTTTCTTGAATGAAGCGGCTCATGTAAAGGCCCTGCGCGACGACAAACACCAGCATCAGGGCCAAGCCGCCAAACAGCTTGAAACTGACCCAAGTGTCGGTATCAAAGTGATTGGCCACCCAAATGTTGATGCAACCCATCACCGCAAAGAAGCACGCCCAGCTGTGCAGCAGCACCTGCCACGCGTGTTCGGGCAATTCAAGTTGCGCCCCCATCAGTTGGCGCAAGAAATTGCGCTTGAACAAGTAGTGACCTACCCACAACGCGCTGCCCATCAACCAATACAACACGGTGGGTTTCCACTTGATGAAGGTTTCGTCTTGCGTGAGTAACGTGGCGCCGCCGAACACCACGATGACAACCAGGCTGACCCATTGCATGGGCTCTACAAAACCATTTTTGCGCCACAGCCAGCCAATTTGGCCCAGTGTGGCGACGATGGCCACGGCGGTGGCCGCCATGATGCCAAAGGCCTTGAAGGTGGCAAAAAACAAAATGATCGGAAAGAAGTCGAGCAGTAATTTCATAGAAATAGTTCAGTCGTTGGGCACGAAGTCTAACGAGGCTGAGTTCATGCAATAGCGCAGGCCTGTAGGGGCAGGGCCATCGTTGAACACATGGCCGAGGTGCGCCTCGCATTGCGAACAGACGGTCTCAACACGGGTCATGCCGTGGCTGGTATCTCGGTGCTCTGTGATGGCGTCCGGCGCTGCCGCGGTGTGAAAGCTGGGCCAACCGCATCCGGCGTCGAATTTGGTATTCGCTTCAAATAGTTTGTTGCCGCAGCAAATGCAGTGGTAGGTGCCTGCAGCCCAATGGTCTTCGTATTTGCCGGTGAAGGGGCGCTCCGTAGCGGCTTTCCGGGTGACTTCATAGGCCACGGGTTCGGCGTTTTTAACGGCCAGTATGGCGCGCCATTCTTGTTCGGTTTTGTGTGTAGTCATGAGGAGCAACTGATTTCAATAGACGACGCCCATTCTGGCGCAAGACCGGCCCAAGTCTCGAAGGCCGGATGTTCATCAAACGGATGCTGCAGCACATCGCACAAGTCTTGCACCATCGAGAAGTCGCCTGTTTTGGCTTGGCGTATGGCCAATTCACCCAAATGGTTGCGCAAGATGAACTTGGGGTTCACCTTCAGCATCGACAGACTTCGGGCGCTGCGTGAATGGTGTGCGAGTTCTTGGCTCAGGCCTTGGGCTGTGTCGGCAGTCAACCGGTCGGCTTCAAGGCGGGATTGGTATTGCAACAGCCACGCATCGAACACTTCGCGATGTAAAAACAAATCGCGCACCGGCTCAAAAGCATGTGCCATCGTGGCCGACTCACCGACGGCCTGGCTCAGGCGACGCCAAAACACGGTGTAGTCCACACGGTCTTGGTGCATGACCTTGAGCAAGGACTCCACCAAAGCGCGGTCCCCCTCGGCGGCAGTTTGTAAACCCAGTTTGGCGCGCATGCGTGCGTCTAACGCATCGGGAAAAGCCTCTTTGTAACTTTCCAAAGCGGCCAAAGCCGGCGCTTGTTCGTCAATCAGCGGCATCAACGCTTGGCCCAAACAAAATAAATTCCAATACGCGACCTGCGGTTGACGCGCATACGCATAGCGGCCTTGGTGGTCCGAGTGGTTGCAAATGTGGCTGGGGTCGAAGGCATCTAAAAACTGGAAGGGGCCGTAGTCCAGGGTGAGCCCCAGCACGCTCATGTTGTCGGTGTTCATCACGCCGTGACAAAAGCCGACGGCTTGCCATTGCGCCATCAAGGCAGCGGTGCTGTGGGTGATGGTTTGCAACAAACTGGTGTAACGCGCAGGCCCTTGCACGTCGTCCAAGTGGGGCATGTACTTCGCCACCACGAGGTCAGCCAGGGCTTTCAGTTCGTCGCTTTGGCCGTTGGAGGCGAAGTGCTCAAAGTGGCCGAAGCGGACAAAGCTAGGCGCCACGCGGGTCACCACGGCTGCCGTTTCCACCTCTTCGCGGCGCACAAAACCGGGGGAGCCCGTCACGCACAAAGCACGGGTGGTAGCAACGCCCAATCCATGCATCGCTTCGCTGGCCAAGTATTCGCGAATGCTCGAGCGCAGCACCGCGCGACCATCCCCGCGACGCGAATAAGGCGTGGGGCCAGCACCTTTGAGTTGGAGCGTTTGGGGTCCTAGCGGGGTGTCGAGATCGCCTAAATTTAAGGCGCGACCGTCACCCAATTGGCCGGCCCATTGCCCAAACTGATGTCCGCTGTACACACTCGCATAGGGCGTGCTGCCCGGTAAAACCAAGTTGCCGGCCAGTGCCTCTAAGGCATCGGGATGTGTCCAAAAACTGCAAGTCAAACCTAAGTCCATGCGTAACGGTTCGTTACGTGCAACCCAATGCGGAGCGGGCAGAGCCGTTGGCGCGGTGGGCGTGGCAAACAAGGGCCCGAGCTGGGGCAACACAGCGTCGTTGACGGGTCGCCATGGGAGGTTCAGCGGCGCCATGACAGAGGTAGTTTCGGCAGAGATCATGCGCAGATTGTCTAGGGTATTCCATAGGCTTGTTTTTCATAGGCCATCCCGAAAACGACAAAAACTCTGGGCACAATGCAGCAGCAAAAAGCACGATCGTGCGAAAAATTATTGTTTGACTGGAGTTTTCCCCATGCTGGGTTTGATGCAAGACCAACCGTTGTTGATTTCAAACATGATCGAGTACGCCGATCGCCACCACGGCGATGGCGAAATCGTGTCGCGCCGCATCGAAGGCGACATCCATCGCTACACCTGGTCTGACGTGGCGCGTCGTTCACGCCAAGTCGCCAACGCATTGGACGGCATGAACTTGGCCTTCAGCGACCGCATTGCCACCTTGGCTTGGAACGGCTATCGCCATTTGGAGTTGTACTTTGGTGTGAGTGGTACGGGCCGTGTGTTGCACACCATCAACCCGCGTTTGCACCCCGACCAAGTGGCTTGGATCGCCAACCATGCCGAAGACCAAGTGTTGTGTTTCGACATGACGTTCTTACCCATCATTCAAGCTGTCCACAGCAAATGCACCACCGTCAAACAGTGGATCGCCCTGTGTGATGCCGACAAATTGCCCGCCGACACCGGCATTCCCGGCTTGGTGAGTTACGAAGCTTGGATGGGCCAGCAATCGACCTCCTACACCTGGCCTGTGTTTGACGAAAACTCGGCCTCCAGCATGTGCTACACCAGCGGTACCACGGGCAACCCCAAAGCCGCCTTGTACAGTCACCGCTCGACCACCTTGCACGCTTACGCAGCCGCCATGCCTGATGTGATGTGCATTTCAGCTCGGGACTCAATTCTCCCCGTCGTGCCCATGTTCCACGTCAACGCATGGGGCATTCCTTACAGCGCGGCATTAACAGGGGCCAAGTTGGTGTTCCCTGGCGCAGGCATGGACGGCAAGTCGATTTATGAATTGATTGAAGGCGAGGGTGTGACCTTTGCTGCCGGTGTGCCCACCGTTTGGCAGATGTTGCTGACGCACATGAAGCCACAAGGCTTGCGTTTCTCTAAATTGAACCGCACCGTCATTGGCGGATCAGCTTGTCCGCCGGCCATGATCAACGCCTTCCGCGACGACTACAACGTGGACGTGTTGCATGCATGGGGCATGACCGAAATGAGCCCGTTGGGCACACTTTGCACCTTGAAAAACAAGCACCAAAGCCTGCCCAAAGACGAGCAAATGAAGATTTTGCTCAAGCAAGGCCGCGCCATTTACGGCGTTGACATGAAGATCATCGACGATGCCGGCAATGACCAGCCCCACGATGGCAAAGCCTATGGCGACTTGTTGGTGCGCGGCCCTTGGGTCGTTGCCAACTATTACAAAGGTGAGGGCGGCAGCCCCTTGGTGAAAGACGCCAATGGTTTGGAATGGTTCCCAACCGGCGACGTGGCCACCATCGACGCCGATGGCTTCATGCAAATCACCGACCGCAGCAAAGACGTCATCAAGTCGGGTGGCGAATGGATCAGCTCCATTGACATCGAAAACATCGCCGTGGCCCACCCCGCCGTGTTGATGGCTGCTTGCGTTGGTGTGAAGCATCCCAAGTGGGACGAGCGTCCGATCGTGGTGGTGGTCAAAAAGCCCGATGGGCAAGTCACACGCGAAGAACTGCTCGCGTTTTACGAGGGTAAAACCGCCAAATGGCAGATTCCCGATGACGTGGTGTTTGTCGACAGCATCCCAATTGGCGCAACCGGCAAGTTGCTCAAAACCAAACTGCGTGAGCAACTCAAAGACTACGTCTTGCCCACCCTCTAAAAAGACTGTTTTTAAGTCTCGCGCGGGATACGCCCTAGGGCAATCCCTTGCGAGTGCTGAAAACAAACCTTGTACGCTTTCACTCGCATCAAAACTTCTAAGGAGACAACCATGAAATTTGCACGTAACCTCATCGCCACCGCCGTCTTGGTGACCGCTGGCGTCTCAGCTTTTGCGCAAGCTGGTGAGACAGTCAAAATCGGCTGGATCGATCCACTCTCGGGCTTGATGGGGCCTGTTGGCTCCAACCAAATCAAGTCGTTCCAATTTTTCGCCGAAAAATTCAACGCCACCAACCCCGCCAAAGTCAAGTTTGAAATGGTGCCGTTCGACAACAAGCTCAGCCCCGCTGAAAGCTTGAACGCCCTCAAAGCTGCCATGGACCAAGGCGTGCGTTACATCGTGCAAGGTAACGGCTCTTCTGTCGCTGGCGCTTTGATCGAGGCGGTCAACAAACACAACGAACGCAACCCCGGCAAGGAAATCTTGTTCCTGAACTACGCGGCCGTTGATCCTGACTTCACCAACAGCAAGTGCAGCTACTGGCACTTCCGTTTCGATGCCGACACCTCCATGAAGATGGAAGCGTTGACCACGTTCATGGCTGACAAAAAGGACGTCAGCAAAGTCTATTTGCTCAACCAAAACTACTCGCACGGCCACCAAGTTGCCAAGTTCGCCAAAGAAAACTTGGCCCGCAAGCGCCCTGACGTTCAAATCGTGGGTGAAGACTTGCATCCTTTGGCCCAAGTGCGCGACTTCGCCCCTTACATCGCCAAGATCAAAGCGTCTGGTGCAGACACGGTGATCACGGGCAACTGGGGTTCAGACTTGGCCTTGTTGGTCAAAGCTGCGAACGAAGGCGGCTACAACGGCAAGTTCTACACCTACTACACCAGCGTGACGGGCACCCCCACAGCCTTGGGCAAAGGTGGCGAAGGCCGTGTGTTCCAGATCGGTTATGCACACTACAACATGGGTGGCCAAAACGACAAATGGGCGGCTGAATTCAACGCGAAGTTCAAAGACGATTTCTACACCAACGCTGTGGTGCACGTGTTCAACGCCTTGGGCCAGTCCATGGCCAAAGCCAAATCGACCGACCCTGTCAAAGTGGCTGCTGCGCTTGAAGGCTTGAAGTTCAACAGCTTCAACGGCGAAGTTGAAATGCGCAAAACCGACCACCAATTGCAGCAACCTCTGTACTTGGCTGTGTGGCAAAAGGCGGACAAAAAGTACCCCTACAGCCCAGAAAACACCGGCATGACCTTGGCGCCGGTGAAGACGTTTGAGTCGTATGTGGCCAGCACGCCAACCAGCTGCCAAATGAAGCGACCCGGCTAAGCGGTCATGGGTGACGGAGCGCCAAGTTCGCTTGGCACTCCGTCTTTTTAGGTTCAGTGAGAAACAGGTTCAACCATGGAGTTTTTCTTCATCTCCATGCTCAACGGCATGAGCTACGGCTTGCTGTTGTTCATGCTCAGCTCAGGCTTGACGCTGATTTTCAGCATGATGGGCGTGCTTAACTTTGCGCACGCCAGCTTTTACATGATTGGGGCCTACATTGGCTATACCCTCAACAGCGTTTTAGGCTTTTGGGTGGCATTGTTGGTGGCACCGATTTTGGTGGGCGCTTTAGGCGCGATGTTTGAGCGCTTGTGTTTGCGTCGCGTGCACAAATTTGGGCATGTGCCCGAGTTGCTGGTGACGTTTGGTTTGTCCTACATCGTTTTGGAAGTGGTTCAACTGCTGTGGGGCCGCACATCTGTGGACTTTGCGCCGCCGCCCTCCTTGCAAGGACCGGCGTTCACCTTGGTGCAGAACTCCTTGAATGGTCTGTCTTTGGTCTGGGGCGCAGCGGCACCCGAGCTCTGCAATGCGGCAGATGCTGCGGTACGCGTGGTGTGTTCGCCGTTTCCCGCCACACGCGGCTTCATGATGTTGGTCGCTTTGATGATGATGGTGGGCTTGTGGCTGCTGCTCAAACGCACCCGTGTTGGCTTGGTCATTCAAGCGGCTTTGACACATCCTGAAGCCGTCGAGGCTTTGGGCCACAACGTTCCGCGCGTCTTCATGATGGTGTTTGGTGTGGGCACCGGTTTGGCTGGCTTAGCGGGTGTGATTGGTGGCAGCACCTTTGTCACCGAGCCAGCTATGGCCGCTACTGTGGGTTCCGTCATTTTTGTGGTCGTTGTCGTGGGCGGCATGGGTTCTTTGGCCGGCGCGTTTTTGGCCTCGATTCTGATCGGCGTCGTGCAAACCTTTGCTGTGGCTTTTGACAGCTCCTTGGTGTCCATGATGCAAGGCTTTGGCTGGCAACTCAGCAGTGCCTTGCAAAACAACTCGGTCTTGAAGCTCACCCTGTCGCAGGTTGCGCCCATCTTGCCGTACTTATTTTTGGTGTTGATCTTGATCTTCCGACCCAAGGGTCTGTTGGGCACCCGGGAGACTTAAGCAATGGCCTTGACCAAAACCTATTACGAATTCAAACCTTACAACGTGGCCCGTTGGGTCATTTGGAGCTTGTTTGCCCTGCTGTTGGTGGTGTCACCTATGGTGTTCACCAGCAACTTGTCAGTCACCATGCTCACCCAAATGGGCATTGCCATGATTGCTTGCCTGTCCTACAACATGTTGTTGGGACAGGGCGGTATGTTGAGCTTTGGCCATGCGGTGTACACGGGCCTCGGTTCCTACATTGCCATGCATGCACTGAATGCGGCTAGCAATGGGGCTCTCAATATTCCTGTCACCTTGATTCCCTTGGTGGGTGGGGTAGGCGGCATGCTGTTTGCTGTTTTATTTGGCTACGTGACCACGCGCAAGTCCGGCACCACCTTCGCCATGATCACGATGGGCGTGGGCGAGTTGGTGTTTGCGATGTCGCTGATGTTTTCGGAATTCTTCGGCGGCGAAGCCGGTGTGTCGGGCAACCGTGTCATGGGTGAAGCCTTCATGGGCATCACTTACGGTCCGCCTGTGCAGGTGTATTACCTCACTGCCGCCTACACCTTGGTGTGTGTAGCTTTGATGTACGCCTTCACCCGCACCCCGCTGGGCCGGATTTTGAATGCTGTGCGCGACAACCCCGAGCGCGTTGAATTTATTGGCTACAACACACAGCATGTGCGTTACCTGTCGTTCATCATTGCGGGCTTTTTCGCGGGCATTGCGGGCGGCTTGGCCTCGGTCAACTTTGAGATCGTCACAGCCGAAGTGGTGGGCGCAGGGCGTTCAGGCGCTTATTTGTTGTTCACCTTCTTGGGTGGCGCCACCTTCTTCTTTGGCCCCCTCATCGGTGCGGTGTTGATGGTGCTGGCATTTGTGTTGCTGTCCGAGTTCACCAAAGCGTGGCTTCTGTATTTGGGCTTGGTGTTCTTGTTCATGGTGATGTTTGCCCCTGGCGGCATCGCCAGCTTGATCATGATGAACTTGCGTTTGGCTGCCTTTGGTCGCTTGCGGCAAATGTGGGTGGCTTATCTAGGCCTCGCCGTCACCGCATTGATGGCGCTGGCGGGGGCTGCAGCCATGATTGAAATGGTCTACCACCTGCAACTCAATGCGGCCCTTGGCCCTGAGTTGAAGTTTGCGGGTGTGCACCTGAACGCCGAATCGCTCAACAGCTGGTTTGGGTCGGCGTTTGTCATGCTCACCGGCTTGGGGCTGTTTGAGTTGGCCAGACGCCAATTTGTTCACGATTGGGATGAGACACAGGTGTTCATCGAAAAAGAAATCAAACGCCGGGAGGCCCTGTGATCGCGCTCGAACTCAAAGACGTACGCAAGAATTTCGGCAAGACCGAAATCATCCGAGGCGTTGATTTAGCGGTGCAATCCGGCGAGCGCGTGGGCATCATTGGCCCCAACGGCGCCGGTAAATCCACCTTGTTCAACCTCATCAGCGGCCGGCTTGAGCCCAGCAGCGGTGAGATTTGGTTGGGCGAGAACCGCATCGACCACAAAAAGCCATTTGAGATCAACCGTTTGGGCTTATCCCGCAGTTTTCAGATCACCAACATCTTTCCGAAGTTGAGTGTGTTTGAAAACTTGCGCTGCGCCGTTTTGTGGAAGTTGGGCTACAAGTACACCTTCTTCAAGTTTTTGGCCGATTTAGACGACGCCAACAACGCCGCTGAAAAGTTGATGGAAGAAATTCGCCTGGATAAAAAGCGTGACGTGTTGGCCATGAACCTGACTTACGCCGAACAACGCGCCTTAGAAATTGGCATCACCATCGCGGGCGGCGCGAATGTCATCTTGCTCGACGAGCCTACGGCGGGCATGAGCAAGAGCGAAACCAAGCGATTCATCCAACTCATCCGCCAAGTCACCGAAGGTAAAACCTTGCTGACCGTCGAGCACGACATGGGTGTGGTCTTCGGTTTGGCCGACAAGATTGCCGTGGTGGTGTACGGCGAAGTCATCGCCTTTGACACCCCCGAAGCTGTGCGCGCCAATGCCAAGGTGCAAGAAGCTTATTTGGGCTCGACCGTAGCTGACTCTCAAGCTCACGGCTGACCCATCAACACGACAGCGCGAGAAACACCGCATGCTTCACATTGAAAATCTTCACGCGTTTTACGGCAAAAGCCATGTCTTACATGGCGTGTCGTTCGACATCCAGCCCGGCGAAATTGTGTCGCTTTTGGGACGCAACGGTTCAGGCCGTTCCACCACCGCACGCAGCATCATGGGCTTGGTGGATTGCAAGGGCCAGATTGACTGGAAGGGCCAATCCATTCTCGACAAAAAGGCCTACCAAATCGCCCATTTAGGGCTGGGTTATGTGCCTGAAAGTCGCGACATTTTTCCGACCCTGACCGTGCACCAAAACTTGTTGCTGGGCCAAAAAGGCAAAGGCGAGGGCAGCCGTTGGTCCTTCGACGACATGTACGCCATGTTCCCGCGTTTGAAAGAGCGCGAACACACGGAAGCAGGCGTGATGTCAGGCGGCGAGCAGCAAATGCTCACGCTGTGCCGCACCCTCATGGGCGACCCCGACTTGATCATCATTGACGAACCCACCGAGGGCTTGGCGCCCAAGATTGTCGAGTTGGTCGGCCAGTATTTACAGACGCTCAAAGCACGCGGCATTTCGGTGTTGCTGATTGAGCAAAAACTCACCATTGCCATGGACATTTCTGACCGCGTGTTGGTCATGGGCCACGGCAGCATTGTGTTCACAGGCACACCCGCTGAACTGAAAGCAGACGCGTATACCCGACGTGAATGGCTTGAAGTTTGATCTAGAATAAAAATAGAACGACCGTTCTTTTTTCCTTCATTTGCTCCAACAAGGAACCCGCATGAGTGCAGACTACAAAGTTCACGGCGACGTGGCCGTGATTTCTCTCAACAACCCACCGGTCAACGGTTTGGGTTTGTCGACACGTCAAGCAATTGCTGACGGTGTGGCCAAGGCCTTGGCCGATGCCGCTGTCAAAGCCATTGTGGTGACCGGTGAGGGCAAGGCCTTCTCGGGCGGTGCAGACATTCGCGAATTTGGTTCGCCCAAAGCGATCCAAGAACCCAACTTGTTGAGCGTGATCTCGGTCATCGAAAACAGCACCAAGCCCGTCGTGGCTGCCATTCACTCGGTCGCCATGGGCGGCGGCTTGGAATTGGCCCTCGGTTGCCACTACCGCATTGCCGCACCCGGTGCCAGCATTGCGCTGCCTGAGGTGAAGATTGGTTTGATCCCCGGCGCGGGTGGCACACAACGCTTGCCACGCGTGTTGGGCGTCGAAGCTGCGCTGAACATAATCGTCAGCGGCGAAGCCATCATGAGCGAAATGCTCGCCATGTTGCCCGGCCAAAAGCTGTTCGACCAAATGGCCGCATCGCCCGCCTCATTGATGGACGAAGCTTTGGCGTTCGCCCGTTCGATGGCCGATGTGCGCCCCTTACCCCGCGTGCGTGACCTGCCTTGCAAGCACCCCCAAGGTGATGCTTACTTCCAGTTCACCCGCAACATGGTCAAAGGCATGGCCAAAAACTACCCCGCACCGCCCAAGTGCGTGGACGCCGTGCAAGCCGCCACCAAGAAGAAGTTCGACGATGGCATGGTTCTCGAACGCGAGATTTTCACCAACTTGATGTGGACACCCGAGTGCCGCGCTTTGCGTCACTTGTTCACCTCACAACGTGCAGCCGCTAAGATTCCAGACGTGCCCAGCGACACCCCCACACGCGACATCAAGCAAGTTGCCGTGATCGGTGCGGGCACCATGGGTGGCGGTATCACCATGAACTTCTTGAATGCAGGCATCCCCGTCAAGATGCTCGAAACCAAGCAGGAAGCCTTGGACCGCGGCATTGCCACGATCAAGAAAAACTACGAAGCGCAAGTTAAAAAGGGAAAGCTCAAAGAAGACAAATACGCACAGCGTATGGCTTTGCTGACCACCACCTTGAGCTACGACGACCTCAAAGACGCCGATTTGGTGATCGAGGCCGTGTTTGAAGAAATGGGCGTCAAAGAAACCGTGTTCAAGCAACTCGACGCGGTGATGAAGCCCGGTGCCATCTTGGCTTCCAACACCTCCACCTTGGACGTGAACCAAATCGCCAACTTCACCAAGCGTCCACAAGACGTGGTGGGTATGCACTTCTTCAGCCCAGCCAACGTGATGAAGCTGCTTGAAGTCGTGCGCGGCGCAGCAACCGCCAAAGACGTGCTGGCCACGGTCATGGCTGTGGCCAAGAAGATCAAGAAAACCGCCGTCGTGTCAGGCGTGTGCGACGGCTTCATCGGCAACCGCATGATTGAGCAATACGGCCGTCAAGGCGGCTTCTTGCTGGAAGAAGGCTGTACGCCCTCGCAAGTGGACAAAGCCATTGAGAAGTTTGGTTTTGCCATGGGCCCATTCCGCATGGGTGACTTGGCAGGCAACGACATTGGCTGGGCCATCCGCAAGCGCCGCTACCAAGAAAAGCCCAACATGAAGTACAGCAAAACCGCTGACTTGTTGTGCGAGATGGGCCGTTACGGTCAAAAAACGGGCGCAGGTTGGTACGACTACCAAGCTGGCAAACGTGATGCCATCCCCAACAAAGAGGTGGAGGCCATGATCGTCAAGCACCGCGCCGACATGGGCATCACCGCCCGCAAGATCAGCGACGAAGAAATCGTGCAACGTTTGGTGTTCTCGTTGGTCAACGAAGCCGCCCACATCTTGGAAGAAGGCATTGCCTCCAAGGCCAGCGACATCGACATGGTCTACATCACCGGCTACGGCTTCCCGATCTACCGCGGTGGCCCCATGCTGTACGCCGACCAAATCGGCCTGTTCAACGTGGTGCAAGCCATGAACCGCTTTGCCACCAACCCCCTCGATGACGCCGAGTTCTGGAAACCAGCCCCGTTGCTGGCCAAGCTCGCCGCCGAAGGCAAGACCTTCAACTGAAACCGAATTAAGGACTCCTCATGACCAACGCTGTCATCGTATCTACCGCCCGCACCCCGCTCGCCAAGAGCTGGAAAGGTGCCTTCAACATGACCCACGGCGCGACGCTGGGTGGCCATGCCGTGAAACACGCCATCGCACGCGCCGGCATCGACGCAGGTGAAGTCGAAGACGTCATCATGGGTTGTGCCAACCCCGAAGGCGCCACCGGCGCCAACATCGCACGTCAAATCGCGCTGATGGCCGATTGCCCTGTTTCTGTGTCGGGCGTGACCGTCAACCGCTTCTGTTCTTCTGGCCTGCAAACCATTGCACTGGCTTCGCAACGCATCATTGCGGGCGAAGGCGATATTTATGTGGCTGGCGGTGTGGAAAGCATTTCTTGCGTGCAGCAAGAGATGAACCAACACATGTTGGGCGACGTCAACTTGATGAAGAAAAAACCAGAAATCTACTGGAACATGTTGCAAACCGCTGAGCAAGTGGCCAAGCGTTACAACATCAGCCGCGACGTGATGGACGAGTACGGCGCAGGCAGCCAACAAAAAGCCTGTGCCGCACAAGCTGCGGGTTTGTTTGACGCAGAAATCGCCCCCATCACTGTCACAGCAGGCGTGATCGACAAAGTCATGGGCATGATGACCAAACAAGTCACCGTCAGCCGCGACGAAGGCACCCGCGAGGGCACCACCGTCGAAGCCATTCGCGGTTTGCGCTCGGCCATGCCTGGTGGCTTGGTCACCGCCGGTAACGCCAGCCAGTTCTCGGACGGCGCCGGTGCTTGCGTGGTGATGAGCGAAGAGTTGGCCAGCAAACGTGGCTTGCAACCTTTGGGCCGATTCCTCGGTTTCGCTGTTGCCGGTTGCGAGCCTGACGAAATGGGCATTGGCCCCGTCTACGCCGTGCCTAAAGCCTTGAAGCGTTTGGGCCTGACGGTCAACGACATCGACCTGTGGGAGTTGAACGAAGCCTTTGCCGTACAAGTGCTGTACTGCCGCGACAAGCTGGGCATTCCTGCTGAGCGTTTGAACGTCAACGGCGGCGCGATTGCCTTGGGTCACCCCTACGGCGTGAGCGGCCAGCGTTTGACAGGCCATGCCCTGATCGAAGGCAAACGCCGTGGCGCCAAGCGCGTGGCGGTGACCATGTGTATCGGTGGCGGCATGGGCGCTTGCGGCATTTTCGAAGTGCTGTGATGCAGTCTCGCGTTGATGCCTGATCAACGCGAAGGGCGGTTGGCTTTGAGCTGGCCGCCTTTTTTTATGTTCTAAATCTGGATGAGCGTTATGAGTTTGCGTCCCACCGTTGATTTTTTGCTGCACGACTGGCTGAGGGTTGAAAGCCTGCAGTCCCGTGAGCGTTTTGCCGACCACTCGCGTGAGACCTTTGATGCGGTGCTCGACACCTGCGAGCGCATCGCCCGCGAGAAGTACGCCCCGTTCAACCGATTGGTCGACACGCAAGAGCCGCACTTTGACGGCGAAAAAGTCACGCTGCCGCAAGCCACGCACGACGCCTACAAGGCCTATGCCGAATCGGGCATGCTCAGTGCCGCACAAGATTACGAGTTTGGGGGCATGCAATTGCCCTACACGGTGGAGGCTGCGGCCAATGCCTTTTTTGCCATGGCTTCGGTGAGCATTGGCTCGGGCATGCTGACCAGCGGCAACGCCAATTTGCTGATGGTGCACGGCACGGATTTGCAAAAGCAGGTGTTTGCTGCCAACGAGTTTTCAGGACGGTTCTCCGGCACCATGTGCCTGAGCGAGCCGCAAGCGGGCTCCTCGCTGAGCGACGTGACGACCCGCGCCACGCCCGATGGCGATGCGTTTGAGGTCGATCCGCTAGGTGCGCGTTACCGCCTCAAAGGCAACAAGATGTGGATCTCATCAGGCGAGCATGAACTCTCCGAGAACATCATCCACTTGGTGTTGGCCAAAATCCCAGATGTGAATGGCCAACTGGTGCCGGGCGTCAAGGGCATCTCGCTGTTCATCGTGCCCAAAAAGCTGGTGGGCACCGATGGGCAGCTCACCGGCGAACGCAACGACGTGGCGCTGGCTGGGCTGAACCACAAATGCGGTTGGCGCGGCACAACCAACACCTTGTTGAACTTTGGGGAGGGCAAGTACCCCGTGCGCGGAGAATCCGGCGAAGGCTTGGACGGCGCCGGTAGCGGTGCTGTGGGCTACCTCGTGGGCAAGCCCGGGGAAGGCCTTCGCTGCATGTTCCACATGATGAACGAAGCGCGCATCGGTGTGGGCATGGCCGCCACCATGCTGGGCATGGCCGGTTATTACGCCAGCCTCGACTATGCGAAAAACCGCCCACAAGGCCGACCCAGCGGGGCAGGGGGCAAGGACGCCAGCCGCCCTCAGGTGCGCATCATCGAACACGCCGACATCAAGCGCATGTTGTTGGCACAAAAAGCCTACAGCGAAGGCGCTTTGGCGCTGGCTTTGTACAGCGCCCGCTTGGTGGACGAACAACACACGGGCACCACAGAAGATGCCGATGTGGCGCGCTTGCTGCTTGAAGTACTCACGCCCATCGTCAAGAGCTTTCCCAGCGAGTGGTGTTTGGAGGCCAACAGCTTGGCCATCCAGATTCACGGGGGCTACGGCTACACCCGCGACTTCCCTGTGGAGCAGTATTGGCGCGACAACCGCTTGAACATGATCCATGAAGGTACCCACGGCATTCAGGCCATGGACCTACTGGGCCGCAAGGTGCTCATGGAAAACGGGCGTGGCCTGCACCTTTTAGGCGAACGCATGATGGCCACAGCCAGCAAAGCCGAAACGGACTGGGCGCCAGAAGCCGCGGCCTTGCGCGCTGCCCTCCAGCAAATTGGCCAAGCCACGCAGCAAGCCTGGGCTGGTGCCGAGCCCGCACAGGCACTGGCCAATGCGGTGCCTTATTTGCAGGCTTTTGGTCACACCGTCATTGCTTGGATTTGGCTCGACGTTGCTGCCAGTCTCGGGCAAGACGACACACCGGCAGCACAGGGTCGCCGCGCCGCTTGCCGCTACTTCTTCCGCTACGAACTGCCCAAGATTGGGGCTTGGCTCAACGTGGTCAGCAGCCGTGACCCGACTTGCGCTGATTTGCCTGAAGACGCTTTCTGAACCGCAAATAAGACAGCCTAAAACTAACAAAACGACAAGCAGCAAACCACCTCGCAGCCTGCCTACATGGCACTGGCCAAGCATTTGATGAAATAAAGGAAACGCCCATGGCACGCACCACACAACAACTTTTTGATCTGACCGGCCGAGTGGCTTTGGTCACCGGCGGCTCACGCGGCTTGGGCTTGCAAATGGCGCACGCGTTGGGCGAAGCTGGTGCCAAGATCATGCTCAGCTCGCGCAAGGCGGCTGACCTTCAAGAAGCCGCTGCAGAGCTCAAAGCCGCAGGCATTGACGCCCAATGGATCGCTGCCGATTGCGGCAAAGAAGAAGACATTCGCCGCCTCGCGGCAGAAACCATCGAACGCATGGGCCCGATTGACATTCTGATCAACAACGCTGGCGCTTCATGGGGCGCTCCTGCGGAAGACCACCCGGTCGAAGCTTGGGACAAGGTGATGAACCTGAATGTGCGCGGCTACTTCATCTTGTCGCAAGAAGTCGCCAAACTGTGCATGATCCCGCGTGGCAAAGGCCGCATCTTGAACGTGGCGTCCATTGCCGGTCTGGCAGGCAACCCCTCCGAGATGAAGACCATCGCTTACAACACCTCTAAAGGCGCGGTCGTCAACTTCACCCGCGCTTTGGCAGGCGAGTGGGGCGAGCACGGCATCACGGTCAATGCCATCTGCCCGGGCTTCTTCCCTAGCAAGATGACGTATGGGCTGCTCGAAAAAATGGGCGCTGATAAATTGGCCCAAGGCGCCCCACTGCGCCGTTTGGGCGATGACGAAGACCTCAAAGGCCTGGCCTTGTTGTTCGCGTCAGACGCTGGCAAACACATCACCGGTCAGTGGATGGCCGTCGACGGTGGTGTCAGCGCCATCGTGGGTGGTTGAGTTGCACGTGAGTCTGAACATGAGCATTCCTTTTGGTGCCAACATTCCGTTCGTTGACCACTTGGGCTTCTCGCTCGAGCGGTTCGACGGCGGCGAGTCAGAGCTGCATTTCGCACCACGTTCTGAACACATGAATTCCTTCGATGTCACGCACGGCGGTGCGGTCATGACCTTTTTGGACGTGATCATGGCCACCGCCGCACGCAGCGTGGACCCACAAATGGGCGTGGTCACCATCGAGATGAAAACCACGTTCATGCGACCCGCCAAAGTGCCAGCCGGTCAGGCGCTGGTGGGCAAAGGGCATTTGTTACACCGCACCCGCAGCATGGCCTTCACCGAAGGCCGCATTTACGACGCCCAAGGGCAGCTGTGCGCCACCGCCACAGGCACCTTCAAATACGTGACAAGGCGGGACACCCCAAGCCCCGCCACCGATTGAGCGTTCCCTTTTTTCCTTTTCAAAACCAACAACCGGAGATATTCAAATGCCAGAAAACCAACAAATCGTGCTCGACAACCGCCCCGCTTCGGAGGCAACCACCGACAACTTCAAGTTGCTGCACAACCAACCCCCTGCGTTGAAAGACAACCAAGTGCTGGTGCGCCACCACTACCTCAGTCTCGACCCCTACATGCGTGGTCGCATGAATGAGAGCAAGAGCTACGCTGTGCCCCAGCCCTTGGGCGAGGTCATGATCGGCGGCACCGTGGGCGAAGTGGTGGAGAGCCGCCATCCGAAATTCAACCCAGGCGACAAAGTCGTGGGCATGGGCGGTTGGCAGCTTTACAGCGTGGTGGACGGCAATGCGCCCGGCCTGCTGCGCCGCGTCGACACCACCCATGTGCCACTCAGCCATTACTTAGGCGCGGTCGGCATGCCCGGCGTGACCGCTTGGTACGGCTTAGTGAAAATCATCAACCCCAAAGCCGGTGATACCGTGACCGTCAGCGCGGCCAGTGGTGCAGTGGGCAGCGCTTACGGTGCCTTGGCCAAAGCACGCGGCTGCCGCGTGGTGGGTATTGCAGGCGGCAAAGACAAATGCGACTACGTGGTCAACGAACTCGGTTTTGACGCCTGCATCGACTACAAAGAACACAAAGACTACGTTTCGCTTTCGAAAGCCCTGCGCGAAGCTTGCCCCAATGGCATTGACGGCCACTTTGAAAACGTGGGCGGCATGGTGCTCGACGCGGTGATGTTGCGCACCAACGCCTTTGCCCGCATTGCGGTGTGCGGCATGATCGCGGGCTACGACGGCGCGCCCATTGGCATGACCAACCCTGCGTTGATTTTGGTCAACCGACTGCGCGTGGAAGGCTTCATCGTCAGCGAGCACATGGAAGTGTGGCCTGAGGCTTTGCACGAGTTGGGCACCTTGGTGGGCACCGGCAAGTTGCGCCCCCGTGAGTCAGTGGCCGAGGGTTTGGCTGCTGCGCCTGAAGCGTTTTTGGGCTTGCTCAAAGGCAAGAACTTCGGCAAGCAATTGGTCAAGCTGATCTAAGTTGACGGCCAAAGAGCGACCACATGTCTCAGATCATTCTTCACCATTACCCCCTGTCGCCGTTTGCTGAAAAAGTGCGGCTCATCTTGGGCTACAAACAACTCAGCTGGCAGAGCGTGCACATTCCGATGTACATGCCCAAACCCGACGTGGTGGCGCTTACCGGCGGCCATCGCCGCACGCCGTTCATGCAAATTGGTGCCGACATTTATTGCGACAGCAACTTGATTGCTGATGTGCTGGAGCAAATTCAGCCCACGCCCACGTTGTACCCAGAGGCCGTCAAAGGTGCTGCGCGCATCGTGGCGCAATGGGCGGACACCTTGGTGTTCCCTGTGGCCATGGCCTACAACTTTCAGCCTGCGGGCGCAGCCCATGTGCTGACAGGCTGGGCCCCTGAAGATGTGAAAGTGTTTGTGCAAGACCGCGCCGCCATGCGCGGTGGCGCCCCACGCATGCCGCCCGCTGACGCGCTTGGCATGTACAAAAGCTACCTGCGCCGTCTAGCCAACATGCTGGACCACCACCCGTTTTTGATGGGTGATGCGCCCTCGGTGGCCGACTTTTCGGCCTATCACCCCACTTGGTACACCTGGCGTCAAGTGCCCATGCTGGCCGACATCTTCAACGCCACACCCAATGTGCGCGAATGGTTGGCGCGCATGGAGAAGTTTGGCCACGGCACGCAAACCGATCTCACATCGACACAGGCGCTGCAAATCGCCCGTGAAAGTCAACCGCTCGATGTGTCTAAAGAGCCATTCATCGACCTGCATGGCATTCCTTTGGGTAGCCATGTGGTGATCACCGCTGAGGCTTTTGGTCTTGAGCCCACGGAGGGCGAGTTGGTCGCGGCCACCCGCACGCGCTACACCGTTCGCCGTACCGACGACCGTGCAGGCACGGTGCAGGTGCATTTCCCACGCAATGGCTTTATTTTGAAAAAGGCAGACTGATGATTTCAAACTTCAAAGGCAAAACCGCCGTGTTGACCGGCGCTGGCTCGGGCTTTGGCTTGGAGTGCGCACGCATTGGCGCCACGCTGGGCATGAACTTGGTGCTGGTCGATGTGCAAAAAGACGCACTCGACGCGGCTGAGGCCGAACTCAAAGCCACCGGCGTGCAAGTGCTGGCCCGCTTGGTCAACGTGGCCGATGCCGCGCAAATGCAAGCCTTGGCCAACGACGTGAAAGCCACCTTTGGTGCGCCCAACTTCGTGTTCAACAACGCGGGCGTGGGCGCTGGCGGTTTGATCTGGGAGAACACCCAAGCCGACTGGGACTGGGTGCTGGGCGTCAACGTCTGGGGTGTGGTGCACGGTGTGCGCTTGTTCACCCCCATGATGTTGGAGGCAGCAGCCAAAGACCCGAGTTTTGAGGGCCACATCGTCAATACCGCCAGCATGGCTGGTTTGCTCACGCCGCCCAACATGGGCATTTACAACGTTAGCAAACACGCCGTCGTGGCATTGACCGAAACGCTCTACCAAGACTTGAAGCTGGTGAACGACCAAATCAGTGCCAGCGTGTTGTGCCCTTACTTTGTGCCCACCGGCATCAGCCAAAGCCATCGCAACCGCCCAGCCGCTTTAGATGCCGAGCAACCGACCAAGAGTCAGTTGATTGGCCAAGCCATGAGCGACAAAGCGGTGAGCAGTGGCAAAGTGAGCGCTGCGGATGTGGCGCAACTGGTGTTTGACGCGATCGCGGCCGATCAGTTCTATATCTACAGCCATCCGCAGGCGCTGGGTAACGTGCAAAGCCGCATGGAAGCCATCGTTCAGCAGCACAACCCGCCAGACCCGTTCAAAGAGCGACCTGATTTGGGTGAGAAACTGAAAGCCAAGTTACGCGATTGAGTGTTACTTGGGGGTGGGCAGGCCTTGCACGTAGCGGGCCTGCGCTTCAGTGAAAGTGGCCTTCGAAGCAGTGGCGAACTTCGTGGCCCAGCACCACATGGTCGGGGTTGGGGCCTGTGACGATGGTGCATTCGTTGGTGCTGCGCGACCAGATCGAACAAGCCGCAACGGTCATGGCTGCATCGCGTTGGTAATCTTGCTGAACGCGCTGGCAGTAAGACTCGGCATCGTTTCTGAACTCCCAAGTGAGTTTGACCCGATTCATGATTCGCTTTTTTTCATCCAGCGGCTTGAATTTGGCATATTCGCTAGACGGGATTTGTGTGCATCCTGATAAAAACAACAATACGGCCAACACTGCTGCAAAGGCCTCGCGATTATTTGTTTTAAGCTTCATCAAGTACCTCTAAGTACTCAAATTTTAGAGATTGGATCGTTTCGTATTTTTAGGCGTAGATACATTTGCGGTATGGCAAACTTGCACGCTTTGCCAAGATAGAACTAGAAAACATGCAGAAAATCATGGCCCAGTTGGCCGCTGAAATCAAAATCCGCCCCGAGCAAGTCCGCGCTGCGGTTGAGTTGTTGGATGGCGGTGCCACCGTCCCGTTCATTGCGCGTTACCGCAAAGAAGTCACCGGTGGTTTGGACGACATTCAATTGCGCGAACTCGAAGCCCGCCTGAGCTACCTGCGCGAGCTGACCGACCGCCGCGCTGCGGTGATTAAAAGCATTCAAGAGCAGGGCAAGCTCACCCCCGAACTACTGGCCGCCCTCGAAGCAGCGCCCACCAAGCAAGAGCTTGAGGACATTTACTTGCCCTTCAAGCCCAAGCGCCGTACCAAGGGCATGATTGCCAAAGAGGCAGGCTTGGAGCCACTGGCCGACAAGCTGTTTGCCGACCCCACGCTCAACCCCAATGTGGAAGCAGAAGCTTTCTTGGTGCCCGCAGGCAAGATTGAAGGTGCCGACTTCACAACCGTGGCCGCGGTGCTTGACGGCGTGCGCGACTTGCTGAGCGAGCGCTGGGCCGAAGACGCTTTGTTGGTGCAAGGCTTGCGCGAATGGCTGTGGACCGAAGGTTTGTTCCGCAGCAAGCTCTCCACGGGCAAAGACGAAAACAACCCCGACGTGGCGAAGTTTCGTGACTACTTTGAGTACGACGAACCCATTGGCCGCGTGCCATCGCATCGCGCCTTGGCCGTGTTCCGTGGCCGTGCGCTGGAAATGCTCGACGCTAAATTGGTGCTGCCCGAGCCGGAGGCGAGTGTCAATGCCAAGCCGGAACCCGGCAAACCCAGCTTGGCGGAAGGCAAGATTGCTTTGCACCTTGGATGGAGCCATTCCAACAGAGCAGGGGACGACCTGATTCGCAAATGCGTGGCATGGACATGGCGTGTGAAGCTCAGCCTCTCCACCGAGCGCGACTTGTTCACGCGTCTGCGCGAAGAAGCTGAGAAGGTGGCCATCAAAGTGTTTGCCGACAACCTGCGCGACTTGCTGCTGGCAGCCCCCGCTGGCCCACGCGTGGTGATGGGTCTAGACCCAGGCATCCGCACTGGCGTGAAAGTGGCAGTGGTCGATGCCACGGGCAAGTTGGTGGAAACGTCCACCGTCTACCCACACGAGCCCCGTAAAGATTGGGACGGCTCGCTCTACACCTTGGCCAAGCTGGCCGAGAAACACGGCGTGAACCTGATTGCCATTGGCAACGGCACAGCCAGCCGCGAGACCGACAAACTGGCAGGCGAGCTGATCAAGCTCATGGCCAAACATGACGCGTCAAAGGTCATCGACAAAGTGGTGGTCAGCGAAGCCGGCGCGTCGGTGTACAGCGCCAGTGAATACGCCAGCAACGAAATGCCCGACGTAGACGTGAGCCTGCGCGGCGCAGCCAGCATTGCGCGCCGCTTGCAAGACCCCTTGGCTGAGTTGGTAAAGATCGACCCCAAATCCATCGGCGTGGGCCAGTACCAACACGATGTGAACCAAAGCGAACTCGCCCGCACACTGGAAGCCGTGGTGGAAGACTGCGTGAACAAAGTGGGTGTAGACCTGAATACCGCCAGCGTGCCGTTGCTCACCCGTGTGTCGGGCTTGAGCACCACCACCGCCAAAGCCGTGGTGCGTTGGCGCGAAGCCAATGGCGCGTTTGCCAACCGCCAGCAGTTGCTCAAGGTCACGGGCCTAGGTGCAAAAACGTTTGAGCAAAGCGCAGGCTTCTTGCGCATTCGCGATGGCGACAACCCACTGGATATGACCGCGGTTCACCCTGAAACCTACCCCGTGGTGGAGCGCATCATGGCGCAAACCGGCAAGCCCGTGGCTGAACTGATGGGCCGTGCAGACATGCTCAAAACCTTGAAGCCCGAGCTGTTTGCCAACGACACCGTGGGTGTGATCACCGTCAAAGACATCTTGAGCGAACTCGAAAAGCCAGGCCGCGACCCACGCCCCGACTTCAAAGTGGCAAAGCTGCAAGACGGCGTGGAAGACATCAAAGACCTGAAGGTCGACATGGTGCTGGAAGGCACGGTCAGCAACGTGGCCGCCTTTGGCGCGTTTGTCGATTTGGGTGTGCACCAAGACGGCTTGATTCACGTCAGCCAACTCAGCAACAAGTTCATCACCGACGCCCGCGAAGTGGTGAAGACCGGTGACATCATCAAGGTCAAAGTGCTGGAAGTGGACGTGGCCCGCAAACGCATCAGCTTGACCATGAAGTTGGACGCTGCGCCTGCGCGCAAGGATGGCCCACGCGATAACCGCTTTGAGCATGCAGGACGGGATAACCGCCAGCGGGGTGGCGGCAACTACAGCTCGGCGCCGGTGGCAGCGGGCTCGGTTATGGCGAGTGCGTTTGCTAAGTTGCAGGGTTTGAAGAAGTAAACAAAAGGCCCCGCGTTGAAAGCCCTCCACATCTACGCTGGCCCCAAAGCCCTGGCTCACATTGAAGCCAATGGCTTGAAGCCAGAACACATTGGCGTCATTCCCGCTGCAGCGGGAGGTCCCAAGGGTTTGATCCTCGGGCAACTGGACCGTTTTTTGTTTGGCGAGTGGTTGCCGCAAAGCACGCAGCCCATCGACCTCGTAGGCGCATCCATCGGTGCATGGCGCATGGCTACGGCGTGTTTGGATAACCCCGTCCAAGGCTTCGACCGCCTGTCGCACGACTACATCCACCAAGACTACAAAGTACCCGAAGGCCAAAAGCGTCCCAGCGCCAAGCAAATAAGCGACGAGTTTGGTAAAAGCTTGAACGCTTTTTATGGCGGGCGCATTGGCGAAGTGCTAAACAACCCGCGCTATCGCCTGCATGTGGTGACCTCGCGTGGCAAACATATCTTGAACCGCGAGCACCCGCTGCTGACGCCTTTGGGCTACGCCGGTGCGTATCTGTGCAATGCCGTGCAACGCAAAGCCATGGGTGCGTGGTTAGAGCGTGTGGTGTTTTCAAGCCGTGGCGAGCTGCCGTTTGATACGTCAGACTTTGCCACTCAACACATGGCGCTGAACGAGCGCAACTTCATGGCCGCGCTGCAAGCCAGCTGCTCCATCCCGTTTGTGCTGCAAGCCGTGCACGACATTCCCGATGCGCCCACGGGCGCGTATTGGGATGGCGGGATCACCGACTACCACCTGCACCTCAACTACAACGGCTTGGCCAAAAGCCCTCTGGTGCTTTACCCACACTTTCAAAAAGCGGTGGTACCCGGCTGGCTGGACAAAGCCCTGAAGTGGCGGCACAAGTCCACCCCGTTTTTAGACAACACCATCGTCTTGGCCCCCAACCCCGAGTGGGTCAAAACCTTGCCCAATGGCAAGCTGCCGGACCGGAGTGACTTTGTGACGTATGCCTCTGACTTTGAGGGGCGAGTGAAGGTTTGGAGCGATGCTGTCCATGCGAGTGAGCAGATGGCACAGGAATTTGCGGATTGGTCAGCCAAGCCAGACATGGCGGCAGTGCATAGGCTCTGAAGCGAAAGCGGCCCATGAACGAATCCATCGACTACCTGCACGAAGTCTTTGACGCATTCGGCCCCATCCGCGCCCGCCGGATGTTTGGCGGTTGGGGCATTTACCACGATGGCTTGATGTTTGGGCTCTACGCCGCAGGGCGTTTGTATCTGAAGACAGATTCACACAACGTGGCTCAGTTTGAAGCAGCGGGCTCTGAACCGTTTACCTATATGCAGCGCGGCAAGCCTGTGAAGCTGTCTTATTGGTCTGCGCCCGAAGTCATCCTGGATGAACGTGACCAAGCTCGACTTTGGGGGCGCAGCGCGTTTGAAGCCGCGTTGCGGTGCAAATCAACCAGATGAGCGCAAGACCTGCAAAAGCCTGCCGGTGTGTCTAAACGGGCATGGATAATTCGGGGATGTCTTCTACCGCGCCTTTCCTCACCGCCGCCCTCTATAAATTCGTCGCGCTGCCCGACTTCGTCGAAATGCAGGCCCCTTTGCAGGCTTTTTGCGAAGACAACGACGTCAAAGGCACGCTGCTTTTGGCACATGAGGGCATCAACGGCACCATTGCCGGGCCAGAGGCGGGCATTCGCGCTGTGCTGGCGTTTTTGCGTGCCGATCCACGCATGTCGAGCTTGCAGCACAAAGAGTCGTGGAGCCCCAAGCCGCCGTTCACCCGCATGAAGGTGCGGCTGAAAAAAGAGATCGTCACGCTGCGTGTGCCCGAGTTAGACCCCAACAAAACCGTGGGTCAGTACGTCAAACCCCAAGACTGGAACGCGCTGCTGGCCGACCCCGACGTGGTGGTGATCGACACCCGCAACGACTACGAAGTGGCGATTGGCACGTTCAAAGGCGCGATCAACCCAAATATCAAAACCTTTGTGCAATTGCCCGCTTGGCTGGACGCCCAAGAAAACCTGCAAGGTGAGGCTGCCAAAAAGACCAAAGTGGCCATGTTTTGCACCGGCGGCATTCGCTGCGAAAAGTCGACTGCGCTGATGAAAATGCGCGGGTTTGACGAGGTGTATCACCTCGAAGGCGGCATTCTCAAGTACCTGGAAGAAATCCCGCCGGAGGAAAGCACTTGGGAAGGCGACTGCTTCGTGTTCGACGAACGCGTAAGTGTCAGCCATGGTTTGGGTGTGGGCCACCATGAGCTATGTCGTTCATGCCGCTGGCCGCTCAGCGAGCAAGACAAGCTATCGCCGCATTACGTGCTGGGGGTGAGTTGCGAACACTGCCACGACCAACGCACGCCTGAGCAAAAGGCGCAGATGGCAGAGCGTCAACGCCAAGTAGAGTTGGCCGAGGCGCGAGGTGAGATTCATGTGGGTGCCAAGATGCCTGACCACAGCCACAGCCAAAGTCCCGCCCACGAAAAGAGCTAATAAGAGAAGAGGGCGGCCTTACATGGCCGCGTTCAGCATCTCGCGGTATTCCTGCTCCGTCGCCAAACGCGGGTTGGTTTTATGACAATGGTCGGCCATGGCGCCCGCGATGACTTTGTCAAAGCAATCGGGCGTGACGCCCATCTCGGCCAAACCTTTGGGCAAGTTCAAACGGGCGTTCATGGCGGTGATGGCTTGCGCCACGGCTTCGGCGGCTTGAGTGGCCGCAGCGGCTGTGGCCTCATTGCCACCGATAGCGCCCAAGCCCATCGCATAGGCCATGCGTTGCATGCGTCGATCACGTTGCACCGACTCCGCTGCCGCGTTAAAGCGAATCACCGCGGGCAAGAACATGGCGTTTAAGGTGCCGTGGTGCAAACGTGGGTTCACGCCGCCCAAGCTGTGGCTGAGCGAGTGCACGCAGCCCAAGCCTTTTTGAAATGCCATCGCGCCTTGCATGGACGCGCTCATCATGTTCAGACGTGCATCGCGGTCTTGGCCGTCGTTGGTGGCGCGTTCGATGTGCGCCCAGCCACGCGTGAGGCCGTCTAGCGCAATGCCGTCGGCAGGTGGGTTGAATGGGGCGGCCATGAAGGTTTCCATGCAGTGTGCGATGGCATCCATGCCGGTGGCCGCGGTCAGGGCAGGGGGCAGGCCGAGGGTGAGTTCGGGGTCGAGCAACGCAGCTTTGGGCACCAAGTGCCACGAGTGAAAACCCAGCTTGCGCCCATCGTCCACGATGACGATGGCACCGCGTGCCACCTCGCTGCCCGTGCCTGCCGTGGTGGGCACGGCAATCAAGGGCGACACGGCAGGTGTGATTTTGAGCGAGCCACCTTCGATGGTGGCGTAGGTTTTGAGGGGGCCTTCGTGCGTGGCGGCAATCGCCACGCCCTTGGCGCAGTCGATCGACGAGCCGCCGCCCACCGCGATCAAGCCGTCGCACTGGTTCGCGTGATACACCGCAACGGCCGCGCGCACCGCCGCTTCGGTCGGGTTGGACGGGGTTTGGTCAAACACGGCGACAGGCAAGCCGAGCAAAGCGTCTAGCGCTTTTTGCAAAATGCCCACGGCTTTGACGCCTTGGTCCGTTACGATGAGTGGACGTTTGATATTCGCTTTTTCGCATTCGGCACCTAAAGTGCTGAGCACGCCAAAGTCAATCTGGATGTTGGTGAGGTAAAGAATTTGAGCCATGGCACACTATAAAAGCCCCCTCACAAAAAGCAAATCTGTATGAGTCACCCACGTAACCCACAAATCCTGTTGACCCCCGCGATGCGCGATGTGCTGAACGCCATCGCCAAAGCCGGTCGTCCCCCCATCGCCATGCTCAGCGCCGCGCAAGCCAAGCAGGGTTACGCCTTAGGGGCAGGCGTGTTGGAGGTGAATGCCCACAAGATGGCGCGCGACGACACGCTTCAGATTCCGGTCCGCGATGGCGCTGTGTTGCGCGCCAAACTGTGGGCCGAGCACGCAGCACCGAACTTGCCCGTGCTGCTGTACTTTCATGGCGGCGGCTTTACCGTGGGTAGTCCCGAAACGCATGAGGCGCTGTGCAAGCACTTGGCGCATTTGGCGCAGTGCGCGGTGGTGTCGCTGGACTACCGACTCGCCCCCGAACACACGTTTCCCACCGCCCACAACGACGCGTTTGATGCCCTGCAATGGCTCGCGGCCAACGCCACGGGCTTGGGCCTGGACGTCACCCGCATGGCGATTGGCGGCGACAGCGCAGGTGGCACGTTAACCACCGCCACCGCGATTGCCGCACGCGATGCGGGCATTGCGCTGAAGCTGCAACTCATGTTCTACCCCGGCTGCTCGCCCGAGTACATGCCCTCGGCGCACACGTTTGAGAAGGGATTTTTGCTGGAGAAAGCTAGCATTGAGTACTTCTATAACCATTACGTCCCGAACTTGGCCGACCGCCACGACCCACGCTTTTCGCCCTTGCTGGCCGATGTTGCTGGCGTCGCGCCGGCTTGGTTGGGCTTGGCCGAATGCGACCCGCTGGTGGACGAAGGCGTGGCCTATGTCGACCACCTGCGGCTCTGCGGTGTGCCTGTTGATTTAGAGATTTACAAAGGCGTGGTGCACAGTTTCATCCAAATGGGGCGCGTCATTCCTGAAGCCTTGGTGGCGCATGCCGATGCGGCCCGCGCGTTGCGCCAAGCATTTGCCTAACCCTTCCAAATTTTTATAAACGGTCTTTAGAGCGCCAGAGTTAGCGCACCGTTAAAAGATTCTTTCAAAGAACCGTTTTACGCACCGCATGCTCCCACAGCGCCATTTGCTCAACAGCATAGTCGGGCAAGCGTTGCGGGGTAAAGCGTCGCTCCACGCGCCACTGCGCGCTCAACTCATCGGTACTGGCGTAAATGCCGGTCGACAAGCCCGCCAAATACGCCGCGCCCAAGGCCGTGGTTTCCACCACGTCAGGGCGCACCACATCAATGCCCAGCAAATCGGCCTGAAACTGCATGAGCAAGTCGTTCACGCACGCGCCGCCATCGACGCGCAGTTCTTTCACTTGAGCCACACCGGCTAACGCCAGATCTCGGCCCATGGCGTGCAGCAACGCTGCGCTTTGAAATGCAATGCTCTCTAGCGCTGCACGCGCAATGTGCGCCACCGTGCTGCCGCGTGTCAGGCCCGTGATGGTGCCGCGGGCGTCGGGTTTCCAATACGGCACGCCCAGGCCCGTGAAGGCGGGCACCACCATCACGCCACCCGAATCGGGCACGCTTTCGGCTAAGGCCTGCACTTCGCTGCTGTGTCGAATAGCGCCCAAGCCATCGCGCAGCCACTGCACCACCGCACCACCCACAAACACGCTGCCTTCCATGGCAAATTGCGGTTGCGCCGTGGCTTGTGCGGCACTGGTGGTGATCAAGCCGTTTTGCGAACGCATGGCCACATCGCCCGTGTGCATGAGCATGAAGCAGCCCGTGCCGTAGGTGTTTTTGACCATGCCCGCACTGAAACACGCTTGGCCAAACAAGGCACTTTGCTGATCGCCAGCAACGCCGCCCATCGGAATGGCGTGGCCCAACAGCTCAGGCCGCACTTGGCCAAACATCGAACTCGATGCCTGCACCTTGGGCATCATGCATTCAGGAATGCGCAATGCCGCCAGCAGCTCTGCGTCCCATTGGTTGGTGTGAATGTTGAAGAGCATGGTGCGCGAGGCATTGCTCACATCGGTTACGTGCACAGCGCCGCCACTGAGTTGCCACATCAGCCAACTGTCCACCGTGCCAAACAGCAGCTCACCGCGCTCGGCTTGGGCGCGGGCGTTGGGCACGTTGTCCAAGATCCATTGCAGTTTGGTGCCCGAAAAGTAGGCGTCGACCAGCAGCCCCGTTTTGGCTTGGATGGTGTCGGTCAAGCCTTGTTCACGCAAGGCCACGCAGGCCGGTTCGGCGCGCCGGTCTTGCCACACGATGGCGTTGTAAATGGGCTGACCGGTGGTTTTGTGCCACAACACACTGGTTTCGCGCTGGTTGGTGATGCCCAGTGCCGCCACCTCGCGCGCGCTGATACCGGCCTTGGCCAGTGCCTCTTGTGCCGTGGCGAGTTGGGTTTGCCAAATCTGCATGGGGTCGTGCTCGACCCAGCCCGGTTGGGGATAGATCTGCGTGATCTCTTGCTGCGCCATGGCCACGATTTGGCCTTGGGGCGTGAACACAATGCTGCGCGAGCTGGAGGTGCCTTGGTCGAGGGCGAGTATGTAGGTCATGGTGTGTTGTCAGCGTTCTGGGTCAGATCAAAAGCAGGGCAAACGAAGGATAAGGCAAGGGCAGATCATTGGGCGATGTGCAGCTGGACTTGCGCCTCAGCCAACAGGGCTGCAAAAGGGGCGGGCGGGGGCGCATCGGTGAACAAACGGTCGATTTGCGCGATGGTGCCCACCTCGACCATGGCCGGGCGGTTGAACTTGCTCTGGTCGGCGGCCAGCCACACCTCACGCGCATGCGTCAGGATGGTTTGTGACACCTTGACTTCGCGATAATCGTAATCACGCAGTGAGCCATCGGCTTCGATGCCGGAAATGCCAATCAAGGCAATGTCCACTTTGAACTGACGGATGAAGTCCACTGCCGCTTCGCCCACGATGCCTTGGTCACGCCCACGCACCACGCCGCCCACCACGATGACTTCGCTGTTGGGGTTGGCGCTCAAGATGCTGGCCACGTTCAAGTTGTTGGTGATCACGCGCAAGCCGCTGTGTCGCAAGAGCGCACGCGCAATGGCTTCGGTGGTGGTGCCGATGTTCAAGATCAACGAGCAATCGTTGGGCACGGCTGCCGCTACGCTGCGGGCAATGCGCGTTTTGGCATCGGAGTTGAGGTTGACGCGCTGCTGGTGGCCAATGTTTTCGGTGGTCGAGCTGGGCACCCGAACACCGCCGTGAAAGCGTGTCAATTGCCCAGTTTCGGCCATGCGCTGCACATCGCGACGCACCGTTTGCAAGGTGACTCCCAGCTTTTCAGCCAGTTGTTCCACCGTCACAGAGCCAAGCTCTTGCACAACTTTGAGCAAGGTAATTTGTCGTGGATTGGAATTCATAAGGCCCCATTTTCCATGCAGAAACGAAGATTGACGACTTTAAAACGAATTAAAACGAACATCCAAAGGGTAAATACCGAGAGTAAAAGAAAATACACGAACAATAATGAAGCCTATCAAAGCGATGAACGTCATCGACTACGAACTTAATAGGTAAAGGTGCTGCGATGCAGTTGTCTCTCGAAGCTGTCAGTAAAAAAGTCGGACCACAAACCTGGCTTTACGACATGAGCCTCGCTCCTCGCAGCGCCAACGTGACCGTGCTTCTGGGTGCCACGCAAGCCGGCAAAACAAGCCTCATGCGCATCATGGCGGGTTTGGATGTGCCCAGTTCTGGCCGCGTGCTGGTCGATGGTCAGGACGTGGTGGGCGTGCCCGTGCGAGAGCGCAACGTGGCCATGGTGTACCAGCAGTTCATCAACTACCCATCGATGAAAGTGCGCGACAACATTGGCTCGCCCATGAAGTTGCGCGGCGACAAAAACGTGGCCCAACGCGTACAAGCCTTGGCCGAAAAACTCCACATTGAGATGTTTTTGGACCGTTACCCCACCGAGCTGTCGGGCGGTCAACAGCAACGCGTGGCCTTGGCCCGTGCTTTGGCCAAAGGTGCGCCCTTGATGCTTCTGGACGAGCCCTTGGTCAACCTCGATTACAAGCTGCGCGAAGAGTTGCGCGAAGAACTGGGCGCTTTGTTTGCCAGCGGCGACTCCACCGTAATTTACGCCACCACCGAACCCGGCGAAGCGCTGCTCTTGGGCGGCTACACCGCCGTGATGGATGCGGGTGAACTGTTGCAATACGGCCCCACCGCCGAGGTGTTTCACTACCCCAAATCTTTGCGAGTGGCGCGCGCTTTCAGCGACCCACCCATGAATTTGATGGCCGCCACCCGCCAAGCCGCAGGCGCGCAGTTGGCCGACGGCAGCGTGCTCGCCCTGAACTTGCCAGCCACCGCGTCCACCGCTTTGACGGTGGGCATGCGTGCCAGTGCCGTGCGTGTGCACGGGCTGGACGGCGACATCGCCTTGGGTGGTCGTGTGGAGTTGGCCGAAATTTCGGGCTCAGACACCTTTGTGCATGTGGCCACCTCGGTGGGTAACGTGGTGGCACAGCTCACCGGCGTGCATTACTTTGATTTGGGCGCGCAGATTCAAGTGTTTGTGAATCCGGTGCATCTGTATGTGTTTGACGCGCAAGGGCTTTTGTTGCTTGCCCCCGTGCGTGCGGGAGGTCATTGACATGGCACGCATTGACCTCGATTTGGCTCACGCCTACAAAGCCAACCCGCAACAAGACAGCGACTACGCTTTGCTGCCCTTGAAAATGACCTTTGATGATGGCGGCGCCTATGCCTTGCTCGGTCCATCCGGTTGCGGCAAAACCACCATGCTCAACGTCATGTCGGGTTTGCTCACACCGTCCCAGGGTACCGTGTTGTTTGATGGCCGCGATGTGACGCAAGCCTCTCCACAGGCCCGCAACATTGCGCAAGTGTTTCAATTTCCTGTGATTTACGACACCATGACGGTGGCCGAAAACTTGGCGTTTCCGTTGCGCAATCGTCAATGGCCCCAAGACAAAATGGACCAACGCGTGGGCCAAATTGCCGAAATGCTGGAGATGAGTGGCCAGCTCAACCAACGCGCTGCCGGTTTGTCGGCCGATGCCAAGCAGAAGATCTCGCTCGGGCGCGGTTTGGTGCGGCCCGATGTGTCTGCGGTGCTGTTCGATGAGCCTCTTACCGTGATTGACCCTCATTTGAAATGGCAGCTGCGTCGCAAGCTCAAGCAAATTCACCACGAACTCAAGCTCACCCTGATTTACGTCACGCACGACCAAGTCGAAGCGCTGACCTTTGCTGATCAAGTCGTGGTGATGACCCGCGGTCGCGCCGTACAAGTGGGTTCACCCGCCGATTTGTTTGAACGCCCCAGTCACACCTTTGTCGGCAACTTCATTGGCTCACCGGGCATGAACTTCTTGAAGGCGAGTGTGGTGCCGGGCGGTTTGCATCTAGGCACGCAAATGTTGCCTGTGCCCGCCAATTTGACCTTGCCCTTGGGCGAGATCAAGCTGGGCATTCGCCCCGAATATGTGGCCTTGGTTGCTGCGCAAACACCAGGCGCCTTGCCCATGGTGGTGTCGCAAGTGCAAGACGTGGGCACGCATTTCATCGTCACAGCGCAGGTCGACGGACAGGTGGTTAAAGCACGTTTGGGCACCGATTCCGTGTCATTGACTGCGGGCGGCACCGTTTGGTTGCAGGTCTTGGGCGAACACACCTGCTTCTACAAAAATGAGGAGATCGTGGCATGAGTACGACCACCAAACCGGTCAACCAGAAAGCCTGGTTTTTGATCTTGCCCGTGTTGTTGTGCGTCGCGTTTTCGGCCATCTTGCCGTTGATGGTGGTGGTCAACTACTCGGTGCAAGACATCATCTCCACCGACCGCCGTGTGTTTGTGGGGACCGAATGGTTTGCCGCCATCATGCGCGACGAAGAGTTGCACGGCGCTTTGTTGCGCCAACTCATTTACTCGTTCTCCGTGCTGGCGGTCGAGCTGCCGCTGGGCATTTTGTTGGCCTTGTCCATGCCCGCCACGGGTTGGAAATCGTCGGCGGTGCTGGTCATCGTCTCGCTGTCCTTGCTGATTCCGTGGAACGTGGTGGGCACCATTTGGCAAATTTTTGGGCGCACAGACATTGGCTTGATGGGCGCGGCCTTGCAGGGCTTAGGACTGGCCTACAACTACACCGGCAATGCCACCCACGCATGGCTCACGGTGTTGTTGATGGATGTGTGGCACTGGACGCCTTTGGTTGCCTTGTTGGGCTACGCCGGTTTGCGCTCCATACCCGATGCGTATTACCAAGCCGCCAGCATTGACGGGGCCAGCAAGTTCGATGTGTTCCGTTTTGTGCAACTGCCCAAGATGCGCGGCGTGTTGGTGATTGCGGTTCTGTTGCGCTTCATGGACAGCTTCATGATTTACACCGAGCCTTTTGTGCTGACCGGCGGCGGCCCCGGCAACTCGACCACGTTCTTGTCGCAGTTCTTGACGCAAAAAGCCGTAGGGCAGTTTGACTTAGGGCCTGCTGCGGCGTTCTCGTTGATTTATTTCTTGATCATTTTGTTGTTCTGTTTTGTTTTGTACAACTGGATGCAGCAAGTCGGTACAGAGCCCAAGGAGGGCGGTCATGCCTAAGCAAAAGTTTCAAAAACGCACGATTTTTCTGTGCTTCTACCTTGTGTTTGCCTTGTTGCCCATTTATTGGATGGTCAACATGTCTTTCAAAACGAACAACGAAATCTTGGCGGTCTTCACCTTGTTCCCGGAGCATTTCACGTGGGCCAACTACGAAACCATCCTGACCGATCCAGCTTGGTACTCGGGCTACATCAATAGCCTCATTTATGTGGCGATGAACACCGTGATGTCGCTCACTGTCGCTTTGCCTGCTGCTTATGCATTTTCGCGCTACAGCTTTTTAGGCGACAAGCATGTGTTCTTTTGGCTGTTGACCAACCGGATGACGCCACCCGCCGTGTTTTTGCTGCCGTTCTTTCAGCTCTACAGCTCGGTCGGTTTGATGGACACGCACCTGGCCGTGGCGCTGGTGCATTTGCTGTTCAACGTGCCGCTGGCGGTGTGGATTTTGGAAGGCTTCATGAGCGGCATTCCCCGCGAGATCGACGAGACGGCCTACATCGACGGCTACTCGTTTCCTCGGTTTTTTGTGCAGATCTTTTTGCCTTTGATCAAAGCCGGTGTGGGCGTGGCGGCCTTCTTTTGCTTCATGTTCAGTTGGGTGGAGTTGCTCTTGGCCCGCACCTTGACCAGCGTGAATGCCAAACCCATTGCCGCCACCATGACGCGCACCGTCTCGGCCTCGGGCATGGATTGGGCCACGCTGGCCGCAGCGGGGGTGCTGACCATCGTGCCCGGCGCCATCGTGATTTGGTTTGTTCGTAACTACATCGCCAAAGGCTTTGCGATGGGGCGCGTATGACGCGGCCGCAAGAGGAGAACTGCAATGTTTGAATGGATGGCTTGGACCACCCCCGTGGCCGTATTTTTTGGCTGCATCGTGTTGATGATCGCGGGCATGACCGTGTGGGAAATCAAATCGCCCACGGTGATGCGCAAAGGTTTTTTACCCATGCCAACCACCCGCGGCGACCGCTTGTTCATCGGTTTGTTGTCGGCGGCTTATGTGAATTTAGCGTTCGTTGGCATCAGCGGCTGGCTAGGCCAAGCCTTGGGCTTAGACGGGGACCCGTCGATTTGGTTCAGCTTTGTGGCCTCGATGCTCGTTTTGCTTTGGGTCATGCGCAAGGGCTGACACACGTTTTCTAGAAAAGGGCGGCTTGTTTTCCCCTGGAGCCGGAAGTGCCTTTCACACAGGGGTATCAAAAATGAGGAGATACATATGAAGTTGCGTTACAGCGTCGTTGCAGTGGCCGTTGCCTGCTCACTCTCATCTCAAGGCTGGGCGGATGAAGCCGCGGCCAAGAAGTGGATTGACAGCGAGTTTCAGCCCTCGACTTTGAGTAAAACCCAGCAAGCCGCCGAGATGAAATGGTTCATCGATGCGGCCAAGAAACTTCAAGCCAAAGGCGTGAAGGAAATCTCGGTGGTCTCCGAAACCATCGCGACCCACGAGTACGAATCCAAAACCTTGGCCAAGGCCTTTGAAGAGATCACGGGCATCAAGGTCAAGCACGACTTGATCGGCGAGGGCGATGTGGTGGAGAAGCTGCAAACCTCCATGCAATCGGGCAAGTCAATTTACGACGGTTGGATCACCGACTCCGATTTGATCGGCACCCACTACCGCTACGGCAAAGTCATGAACTTGACCGACTACATGAGCGGCAATGGCAAAGAGTGGACCAACCCCGGCATCGACATCAAAGATTTCATCGGTACCAGCTTCACCACCGCCCCAGACGGCAAGCTGTACCAGTTGCCCGACCAGCAGTTTGCCAACTTGTATTGGTTCCGTGCCGACTTGTTTGCCAAGCCTGAATTGAAAGCCAAATTCAAAGCCAAGTACGGCTACGAGTTGGGCGTGCCACTCAACTGGAGCGCCTACGAAGACATCGCCGCGTTCTTCAGCAACGATGTGAAAAACATCGACGGCAAAGCGATTTACGGTCACATGGATTACGGCAAGAAAGACCCCTCGCTGGGTTGGCGTTTCACCGACGCGTGGTTGTCGATGGCGGGCTCTGCCGACATTGGTATTCCCAACGGCAAGCCCGTGGACGAGTGGGGCATTCGCGCTTCGGCCGACGGCTGTACACCTCAAGGCGCATCGGTCGCACGCGGTGGTGCCACCAACTCGCCCGCTGCCGTGTACGCCCTCACCAAGTACGTGGACTGGATGAAGCAATACGCGCCCAAGGAAGCCATTGGCATGACCTTCGGCGAAGCGGGTCCCGTGCCTGCGCAAGGTCAAATTGCGCAGCAAATCTTCTGGTACACCGCCTTCACGGCCGACATGATCAAACCCGGTTTGCCCGTGGTGAATGCCGACGGCACACCGAAGTGGCGCATGGCCCCAGGGCCCAACGGCCCGTACTGGAAGCAAGGCATGCAAAACGGCTACCAAGACGTGGGCTCGTGGACCTTCTTCAAAGGCCATGACGAAAGCAAAACCGCTGCCGCTTGGCTCTATGCCCAGTTCGTGACGGCCAAAACCACATCCTTGAAAAAGACCATCGTGGGCTTGACGCCGATTCGTGAATCCGACATTCAATCCAAAGCCATGACCGACATGGCGCCTAAGTTGGGTGGTTTGGTGGAGTTCTACCGCAGCCCCGCACGCGTGGCTTGGACGCCTACCGGCACCAACGTGCCTGACTACCCCAAGTTGGCTCAGCTGTGGTGGAAAAACGTGGCCGTGGCTGTGACGGGCGAGAAAACACCACAAGCCGCGATGGACAACTTGGCCAACGAAATGGACGACGTGATGGCACGTTTGGAGCGCTCAGGCATGGCCGTGTGCCCACCCAAGCTCAATGCCAAATCTGACCCTAGCAAGTGGCTCAGCGACAAGAACGCACCTTGGAAAAAATTGGCAAATGAAAAGCCAAAAGGCGAAACTATTGCGTACGACTCGTTGTTGAACGCTTGGAAGAACGGCAAGGTCCGTTAAGCCCCGTGGCCGTGTGAATGCACATTCACACGGCCTTGTTAACTCCCCCGATTGCAGACTTCTGGAGCGCTCGTTTTTATGCCGACTCACGCACAGCCGTTGCCGACGCGCCGCGAAGACCTCATTGCCCAGCTAGACCCCAATACCGTCTACGACTTGGCCATTGTTGGCGGTGGTGCTACGGGTTTAGGTCTGGCTTTAGACGCCGCCTCGCGCGGCTACAGCGTGGTGTTGGTGGAGTCGGATGACTTTGCCAAAGGAACTTCGTCGCGTTCGACCAAGTTGGTCCATGGCGGCGTGCGTTATTTGGCGCAAGGCAACATTGCCTTGGTGCGTGAAGCCCTGCACGAACGCAGCACCTTGTTGCACAACGCCCCCCACATTGCCCAACCCTTGCCTTTTGTGATGCCGTCTTATGCGTGGTGGGAAAAGCCTTTTTACGGACTAGGCTTGAAGATGTACGACGCCTTGGCCGGTAAATCTGGCTTGGGGTCTACCGAATTTTTGTCACGTCAAGAAACGGTGACGTGTTTGCCATCGGTGCAAGTTAAGGGCTTGCGCGGTGGCGTGAAATATTGGGATGGTCAATTCAACGACGCCAAATTGGCCGTGGCCTTGGCGCGCAGTGCCGCGCTGGAAGGCTCGTTGTTGATCAACTACATGCAGGCCTCGCGCCTGCGCTACACCAACGGCAAAATTTCTGGCCTGCATGGCGAAGACACGCTCACAGGCCAAACTCATGAGATTCAAGCGCACTGTGTGGTGAATGCCACGGGCGTGTGGGTGGACGCCTTGCGTGAACAAGACGGCAACACAGAAGCGATGGTGGCGCCCAGCCAAGGCGTGCACATCGTGGTGGACAAAAAGTTTTTGCCCGGCAACGCGGGCTTGATGATTCCTAAAACCGCCGATGGCCGCGTGCTGTTTGCCGTACCCTGGCTGGGCAAAGTAATTTTGGGCACCACCGACACACCGCGTGACGATTTGGCCAAAGAGCCTTTGGCCTTTGAAGAAGAAATTGACTTCATCTTGAGCGAGTCAGCCCGTTACCTGAAGCACGCGCCGCAACGCAGCGATGTGAAAAGCATTTGGGTGGGTTTGCGCCCGCTGGTCAAACCGCCGCAAAACGAGGGCGACAACACCAAAGCGCTGAGTCGTGAACACACGGTCTTGGTCAGCCGCTCAGGCTTGGTTACGGTCACCGGTGGCAAATGGACCACCTACCGCGCCATGGCCGAAGATGTGATGCAGAAGTGTTTCGAGAGTGCGTTGATAACGCCACGCCATGACACCATGACCGAACACCTGCCACTTGTTGGCGCTGACGTCACCGCAACTTTGTCGATTTGCGAGCCCGAAGGACCCCATTCTTACGGCAGCGAGGAGGAAATACTCAGCCGTCTTGCGGGCGCACAAAATTGGCTCACGCCTAGTTTGAGCGAAGCCATGGTGCGATTTGCGGCACGGTATGAATACGCGCTGCGCGTGGAAGATGTGCTGGCGCGTCGCTCGCGTCTGTTGTTCTTAGACGCCAAACTCGCCGCCCAAATCGCGCCTGCCGTGGCTGATATCTTGCAGTCTGAAACCGGCATGGACCCCGATGTTCAAGGCTTTTTGAAACTGGCGAAGCAATACACCTTGGCTTAAAACTGACTGTGGAGTCGTCTGGTAAATTGCGCCCATGCCACCGAAACCCACAGCCACCCCCACTGAGAAAACCCAAGTGACCCGCCAAGACTTTCGACTGTTCCACCGCCTGCGCGTGCGTTGGGCCGAAGTGGACATGCAAAAAATTGTGTTCAACGGCCATTACTTGATGTACTTCGACACGGCCATGGCCGACTATTGGCGCGCTTTGGCATTGCCGTATGAACAAACCATGCACGCCTTGGGCGGCGATTTGTACGTCAAAAAGGCCAGCGTCGAGTACCACGCCTCCGCGCGTTACGACGACCAGCTCGATGTGGGGCTGAAATGCCAACGCATTGGTAACTCGTCCATCCAATTTGTGGGCGCTATTTTTTGTGGCGATCAGTTGCTCATCACAGGGGAGTTGATCTACGTTTACGCCAACCCCGCGACGCAAACTTCGCTGCCAGTGCCACCCAGTTTGCGCGACATCTTTTTGGGCTTTGAGGCCGGCGAACCTGTCACGCAATGCCAAGTCGGCGACTGGCAAGCGCTGCAACCCAACGCGAGTGCGGTACGCACCGAGGTGTTTGTGCAAGAGCAGGGCATAGCCGCGCAAGACGAATGGGACGAAGCCGATGCCACCGCTGTGCATGCGGTGGTGTGCAATGGTTACGGCGTACCTTTGGGCACAGCGCGCCTACTGCAGCCCGAACCTGGCGTGGCGCAAATTGGGCGCATGGCCGTCACACGGTTGATGCGAGGGTCAGGCTTGGGCCAACAACTGATGCAAGCGCTGGTGCAACAAGCCCGCGCCCGTGGCGACCGTGAAATACGCCTACACGCCCAACGCAGTGCGCAAGGGTTTTATGCGCGCCAAGGATTTGTTAGCCATGGCGAACCGTTCGATGAAGTGGGCATTGCGCACATTGAAATGCGCATGGGGCTGACCTGAGTCGTCAAATATCGTCCCGCAGCGCATAGGGCAGCGGCAGCAATTGCAAAACGGCACCGTCACTGGCCGCTAAATGCAAGCTGCTGTTTTCAGTGGCTGACAGCTGAAGCTCTGCAATTGCCACGCAAACTGCGCCATCTTGCGCGGCTTGCCCAATCAGGCCGCAAGGCTGGGCGGCGTCCAAACTTGAAAACACCTCTTGGCCCGCCGCCATCGGCACCGTGCTTTGCACGATGAAGGCGCGGCGCTTCAAGGTGCCTCGGAACTGGCTGCGCGCCACGATTTCTTGGCCGGGGTAGCAGCCTTTTTTGAAGTTCACGCCGTCCACTGATTCGTAGTTGAGCATTTGCGGCACAAACGCTTCGAACGTGGCTTGCTCGACCCACGCAATACCGCTCATGACTTCACCGACTTGCCACGCATCAGCGCTGAGTGCTGATCCAGCAGGGGCTGCAGTGTCCTTGGGTGCAAGCCACAAAGCGCGTGATTGCCCAAAAGCGGGGTAGAGGGTCAATACATCCGCAAGTCCCACAGCGTGGCGTTGCCATGGGGCGACGTCAAGCAACCCAGCAGAAGCCGAACCACTTAGGGATTGGGTTACTGCGTCCCCTGCCAAACCGAGCAGCTGAAATTCATCGGTGGCATCGTTCAATGTCGCTTTGGCGCGCATCACAAACATGGACAAGCGCTTGATGGTCTGGGCGATCAAGTCGCGACGGCAGATCAAGAACACCTCTTCAGGGCTGCGCTTGTAAACCACAAAGCTGGCTTGCATACGACCCTTGGCGTTGCAAAAGGCGGCCAAGCGGCATTCGCCTTCTTTCATCAACAACACGTCGTTGGTGAGTTGGTTGTGTAAAAAGTTGGCAGCATCGGCGCCAAAGGCGCGAACGATGCCAAGGTGTGGCACAGGGGCGATGCCTTGCAAAACAAGCTGTGAATTTTCTGAAATCATGGGCGCATTATCCCGACTCAATGCCTCAGATGTCATAAGGAAATTGCGATGTTTCACTTTTCACAATAAACTTCAAACATCGATGGGGAGTAGCTCAATCGTTACGTGTTCAGATTTTGGCGTTTGCCGCACGTATCGATCAACCAGTCGTCATTACGAAGTCTAGGCTTCCGGCGGGTTGGGCACATAACTGATTAAATACAAGCAAAGCAAGACCTTCGATCTTTGGCTCTTCACCATGAAGAGCTTTGATCGATTTTTTTTAAGGTTTTGCTATGGACTTGTTTACAGCGCCATGGTGGTGGGCTTTGCTCGCCATCATTTTGATCGACTTGGTATTAGCGGGCGACAACGCCATTGTGATTGCGCTAGCCGCAAGAAAACTCCCGCCTCCATTACAGAAAAAAGCCATCATTTGGGGCACCGTCGGGGCGATTGTGATTCGCTCTTTGATGACGTTTGCCGTGGTTTGGCTTTTAAAAATACCAGGCTTGATGCTCTTAGGCGGGCTAGGCTTGATTTGGATTGCCTACAAACTCATTGCCGAAGATCAAGATGAACATCACGAGGATGTGGGGGCGATGACATTTTGGGGTGCCATGAAAACCATTGTCGTTGCGGATGCGCTGATGGGGGTTGACAACGTTTTGGGCGTGGCTGGCGCTTCAAATGGCTCTTTTGAATTAGTGGCCATTGGCCTGATGGTCAGTATTCCGATTGTCGTTTTTGGAAGTCAGGTCGTGCTGAAGATGGTGGAGCGCTGGCCATTGATCATTCCGATGGGAGGGGCCGTTTTGGCATTTACCGCTGCACAAATGGTCGTCAAGGAAAGCTTAATTCTTGATTTCTTTGAAGACAACGCATGGAACCATGATCTCTTTTATTGGTCTGTACATATTGTCTTTGTGAGCACCATCGTCGGGCTGAGTTGGGCGAATACAAAGCGCCACAGCAAAACTGACACACCCTCAAGACTTGAAACAATTTAACCACTTGCATTTTTTAGGAGATCGACATGGAAACTTTTGTGATTTTTGCCAACGATAAAGCGCATGCCATGAACCAAGTCTTGCCTTTGCTGGAGGATGCGAGCTCAGCGAATTGGGTGCTGGTCGGCTGCCCACCCCGCCTCACAAGGCACGCCAGCAAATGGTTAAACCAAAAGGCATTGAAAAAATTCAATGCTGAATGGACAGACTCTAATTTGAGTGAGGTCGTAGAAGTTATCAAACAGCGTGGAGAGTCGGTGGTGACACGAGTTGCTCAATACTCACTGCTCCAAATGACGAAAGCTCTCAAATCCGAGTTTGGCCAAGTTCGCATCATTGATGCACGACTGAAGCATCCTATGCAAAGTTTGAATGCATTGACAGAAAAACAAACACCAGAAGCCGGCAGCTGGGTGCTGCCTGTCGGTGCTCTTGCCCTTGGGGCGGCGGTGAGTCTTGCTGTAGATTGAGCTTGACGTGAGCATCGCTCGATATAATTTTCGGGCGATCCCACAACACATGGGGTGCACCAAACGAAAGAAATTAGGTTGTGCTCAAACGTTTTTTGTGGACTGTGGTCTTTTCTGTCGCAGCCTGTATTTCTTTGACGTCTTACTGGGTCATGAGACCCATGCCCTTGGTCAGTAGGACCATTGATCTGTCGATCGAGCCGCAAACCTCTGTGCGCGGCATTGCCCAAGCCGTGGTTGATGCCGGTGCGGAGGTTTCCCCCGATTTGTTGTACGCCCTATTTCGCCTCAGCGGAAAGTCGCGCAAGCTGCGTGCGGGCAGTTATGAACTGAGTCAAGGAAACACGCCGCTTGATGTGCTGCGCAAACTCAGCCGTGGTGAAGAAAGCCTCAAAGCCGTGACGCTGATTGACGGCTGGACTTTTCGCCAATTTCGTGCCGCTTTGGCCAAATCTGAGGGGCTCAAGCACGATGCCAAAGACCTGAGCGATGATGAGCTCATGGCCAAGTTGGGCATGCAAGGCATCGCTCCCGAAGGTCGTTTCTTTCCTGACACCTACACCTACGGCAAAGGCACATCTGAATTACATGTGATGGAACGCGCCGCCAAGGGCATGACCAAGAAACTGGCAGCCGCTTGGGGTCAACGCCAACCCGAGATTCAAATCAAGACCATTGATGAAGCACTGATTCTGGCCAGCATCATCGAAAAAGAAACGGGCCGCGAAAGCGACCGCACCACAATCAGCCGGGTTTTTCACAACCGTTTGGCCATCGACATGCCGCTGCAGACCGACCCCACCGTGATTTATGGCTTGGGCGAGTCGTTCGACGGCAACCTGCGCCGTGTCGACTTGCGCACCGACCACCCATGGAACACCTACACCCGCAAAGGCCTGCCCATCACGCCCATCGCCATGCCGGGTCGCAACGCCTTGCTGGCCGCCGTGCAGCCCGCAGCCAGCAAAGCGCTTTACTTTGTGGCCCGGGGCGACGGCACGAGTGAGTTTAGCGTGACGCTGGACGCGCACAACACCGCGGTCAATCGCTACCAACGCCGCGCATCAGCCGCACCAGCCGCACCCGCTGCATCTGGACAGTGATGCTTCGCAGGCAAAATAGCTGGCTATGACACATACAGGCCTGTTCATCAGTTTCGAAGGCATCGACGGTGCGGGTAAATCCACCCACATCGACGGTTTGGCTGCGGCATTCAAGGCCCAAGGTCGGCACGTCACGCTCACGCGCGAGCCGGGCGGTACACCGCTGGCCGAGAAGTTACGTGCGTTGGTGCTGCACGACGCGATGGACCCGCTGTGCGAAGCGCTATTAATCTTTGCCGCCCGACGCGACCACTTGCAAAACGTGATCGAACCCGCTTTGGCGCGCGGCGATGTGGTGCTGTGCGACCGCTTCACCGACGCCACCTTTGCCTACCAAGGCAGTGGCCGTGGTTTTGATGGAGCGGTGTTGCACCAACTCGAATCGTGGGTGCAAGCCCTTCCAGAAGGAACCCAGAGCACTTCTGCCACCGGCTTGCGCCAACCCGACGTGACCGTGTGGTTTGAGCTAGACCCTGCCATTGCTGCTGAGCGTTTGGCAGGGGTCCGGGTGCCGGATCGCTTTGAATCACAGCCCGTGGCGTTCTTCCAAAAAGTCTCCGACGGTTACGCCCAACGCTCCGTGGCCGATCCGCTGCGCTTTGTGCGCCTCAACGCGGCACAAACGCGCGATGCCGTTTGGCAGCAATTGGTGCAGCATTTTGTGCAACGCGGTTGGTTGCCAGCATGAGCGACGCATCTTCCGCCGTGCGTCCCGCGTTGAGCCCGTGGCTGCAAGGTCAACTCACCACCTTGTTAGCACGGCGCGGCCATGCGTGGTTGTTGCAAGGGCCCTCTGGCTTGGGCCAATACACCTTGGGGCTAGAGCTGGCCCGCGCCTGGCTGTGCGAACAGCCCACACCGCAAGGCGCGTGTTACCAATGCCGCAGCTGCCACAGCGTGGACGTGCGTACCCATGCCGATTTGTGCACCTTGATGCCTGAAACCTTGGCGTTGGCGCTGAACTGGCCGCTGGACGAAAAAACGCAAAAAGACCTCGACGACAAAAAGCGCAAACCCAGCAAAGAAATCCGTGTTGAAGGTGCCCGCCAAATGGTCACCTTCACGCAGCAAACCCGCTCGGGCGGTGCCACCAAAGTGGTGTTTGTCTACCCCGCCGAGCGTATGAACCACGTCACGGCCAACACCATTTTGAAAACATTGGAAGAGCCGCCCGGCGAAACCCGCTTTGTGTTGGCCAGCGAAGCCTCGCACCAGTTGCTGCCCACCATTCGCAGCCGCTGCCAAACCCACACCATGGTGTGGCCCAGCGAAGCCGAGTCGATGGCTTGGCTGCAAGAGCAGGGCGTGCCCAACGCCGATGCTGCCGTTTTGCTGCGCGCCGCAGGCGGTCGACCTGAAGACGCGCTTGATTTGGCCAACAACGGTTTGAAAGCAACGCATTGGGCCTCTTTGCCCAAAGCCGTGTTGCGTGGGGATGTGAGCGCGGTTTCTGACGCCACGCCCTCACAGGCCATTGCCATGCTGCAAAAGCTGTGTCACGACCTGTTGGCCGTGCGCACCGGCGCTGAACCGCGTTTTTTCATGGCTGCCGATTTACCCGCTGCGGGCACGGTGTCGTCCCTCACGCAATGGTCCAAAGACTTGATGCAAGGTGCACGCACCTCCGAGCACCCATACAACCCGGGCTTGATGTTTGAAGTTTTGGTGGCTAGGGCACAAACCGCTTTGCGCGCCAAAGACTGAATCACAAAGCCAACCCACTGAGCAGCTCATCCACAACGCTCATTCCATTCATTCGCGATCACCACGCCTATCTGCCCAAAACCCATGTTCACCGACTCACACTGCCACCTCAACTTTCCTGAGCTGGCTGAAAACATCCACACCATTCGTGACGACATGGCCAAGGCGCAAGTCACACGCGCTTTGGTGATCAGCACCACGCTGGAGCGGTTTCCTGAAGTCCACGGTCTGGCCACTCAGTTTGACAACTTCTGGGCCACCGTGGGTGTGCACCCTGACAACGAAGGCGTGCAAGAACCCACGCTAGACGACTTGCTGACTCGCGCCAAACTGCCACGCGTGGTGGGCATTGGCGAAACGGGCTTGGATTACTTCCGTTTGGGCGAGCGCACGGTGGCCGAGATGGAGTGGCAGCGCAACCGCTTTCGCGTCCACATTCAAGCCGCGCAGCAAACCCAACTGCCTTTGGTCATCCACACGCGCAGCTCGTCGGCTGACACATTGGCCATTTTGAAAGAGCAGGGCGAAGATGGCTCAACGGGCAGTGCAGGGGGCGTCTTTCACTGCTTCACAGAAACAGCCGAGGTGGCTCGCGCAGGCTTAGACCTCGGGCTGTACATCTCTTTTTCAGGCATCTTGACCTTCAAAAATGCCCAAGATTTGCGTGACGTGGCCAGCTTTGTGCCGATGGACCGCATCTTGATTGAGACCGACAGCCCCTACTTGGCACCCATGCCGCACCGTGGTAAAACCAACAATCCATCCTATGTACCGTTTGTGGCCAAGCAGATAGCTGCCATTAAAGGATTACCTGTTGACGCTGTAGCTGAGGCAACGAGTCGCAATTTTGACCAGTTATTCAAGGCTGTTTTGAAATGAAGTCATACTTTAAATTTCTTCTCTATCTATATGTTTTCATTGGATTTTCATTTACCAATGCAGGCTCATACGATGACTTTTTCAAAGCCATCCATTTTGACCAAGTACAAGAGGTGCAGAATTTACTCAAGCGCGGTATTGATCCTAATTCACCCAATGAAAAGGGGGTACCAGCACTGATCGTCGCCTTGCAATCTGGCGCTTTTAAAACCGCCGTGCTCTTGGCCCAAGAACCCCAAACCCGTGTGGAAGTGAGCAACCCCAGCAACGAGTCGGCTTTGATGATGGCCGCCATCAACAACCAAATTGAAGTTGCAACGGTGCTGATGGAACGCGGTGCTGAAGTGAACCGTAAAGGATGGACGGCCCTTCATTACGCAGCAACTCGTGGCCACATTGCCATGATTCGTTTGCTGCTCGAAAACAGCGCCTACATTGATGCCGAGTCCCCCAATGGTACTACGCCGCTGATGATGGCGGCTTTTTACGCACAACCCCTGGCGGTGAAACTCTTGCTGGAAGAAGGGGCCGACCCTACGCTGCGCAACCAGTCCAAAGCCACCGCGCTAGACATGGCGTTGGCCAATGATAGAAAGCAAAGCGCGTTCTACTTGAGAGCATTTACCGAAGCTTGGGAGATCAGGGAATCGGGAGAGTGATGGGGTTCGTGGTGGGTCGTAATTACCGACCATCAGTTTCTGAATGTCCTTAAAGATAAATTCTTTTCAATTAATTTAACTATACATAATATACATCGTATCAAATAAAATCAAGACAAACGCTAGCTTTCTTAAAGTTCAGGTTTGTTCAAAAAATACTCTTATGGAGCCAAAGTTAAGGTGTGCGCGGTAGCTTTGGGAGTTAAACGCAAATCACGGGTTTGACCACGCGCCCAAGCGTCTTTCATGTCACGGTAGTTCGTGCTCCAGACCAAACCACTTTGACCCGTTTGGTAGATAAACTGCGACTGCTCCAAATCCGACAAGTCATACACCCCACGCATGGACGCCGCGTGGCGGTTGGCAAAGGGCATGTATTTTTCGCCGGGCCAGTACTGTCCCACATTGACGGTGAACGGGTCACCATCGGACGGCACACTCACATTGAATACGTCGCGCAAATAAGGCACTTGGCCAAAGGGCCGATGTGTGCTCAACGCCACATGCTCACGACCCCAACGCCAATCCGCGGGCGTGTTGCCTTGCAAAACGGCGATCCGGTCTAAGGCTCGGTCTAGTGCGGCGGTAGATTGTTCTGCGCAACTTTTCGGAGCGCACCAAGGGCTGTTTGGCTGACGCATCACGTTTTCAAGAAATACCCTGAAATTGCGTTTGCCGTATTGGGCTTTGAAGGTGTCAGCGCCCAACTTGGGCTCTATCAAGCCGCGCGTGAGTTCATCGGCCCAGACCGAGACCAGCAAAGGCGCAGGCAAATCAGCGCTCATGCGACCATCGAAACCATCCAGGGTCTTGCGCGCTTGCGCGGCCAAAGGGTGTTGTGATGGTGTGGCTTTCAGCACAGGCAGCAAAGTGAGGGTCGACAAAGACACGTCGTCTTTTTGAAGCCCTTGCATGTCGGCGAAACTGTGGCGAGGCTTGGCGCTCAAGACCTGCTCAATGCGGTCGTACCGGTGAGGGGCGGTCCAGTCTTGCCCTAAAAAGTGGGCATAGCCCGGCGCTGTGATGCGCTGGTTGGCCGTGGCCACCCAGCCTTTTTTGCCGTCATCTTGCGGCATTTCGGCATAGGGAATCCAGCCTGACCAGTCATAACGCGCATCCCACCCGGGTGCGGGTGCGACGCCACGCAAGTCGTTGTCTGCGCGACGCAGTGGCACGCGCCCTGCCGCTTTGAAGGCGATGCGCCCTTCTCTGTCGGCCATCACGATGTTTTGCGTCGGCGAATGGTTGTCGGCAAAAGCCGCGATGAGTTCAGGTACGTTTTTAGCCTTGGGCACCTTGAAACCACTTGCTAAGGTGCGGTTGTCGGCGTCCAATGCGGTCCAGCGCAAAGCCAGTACAAAGCGGGACAAGTCCATCACCTCGCCATGCGAGGCTTGGGCATCGCTGATCACGGGGCCATGCCGCGTGCTGCGCACCACCTGCGTCACGCTGGGTTGACCCTTGACAGCGATGGTTTCTTGCCGCGTCTCAAATGCTTGCCAGCCTGTGGGCGTTTTGTAACGGTTCGGGTCTGCGGGGTCGATTTGCTCCAAATACAAATCTTGCACATCGGGGCCGGTGTTGGTGAAGCCCCAAGCCACGTGTTCGTTGCGGCCCAACACCACAAACGGCAGGCCGGGCAAACTCGCACCGATCACGTTTAGATCGGGCGCTTGCAAATGGGCGTAATACCAAATGGCGGGCGCACTCAAAGCCAAATGCGGGTCGTTGGCCAGCAGCGGCTTGCCCGAGGTGGTGTGCGAGCCAGCCACCACCCAGTTGTTGCTGCCCCGTCCTTCGTTAAACCCAGGCTCGCCCACCACGGGCAACGACAGCGAGGTTTTCAAGCCCCCTGCTGGCTTGTAAACGCCCAAGTTGCGGTAGAGCTGGGCCAAGTCAACGGCAGTGGCCGGTTTTTCGCCGGGGTATGGTGGATAAAGTTGCCACAGTTGTTCGGTGCTCAAGGTGCGTGCAGCGGTCAGGCGGGCAAACTCGTTGCCCCAATTGCCACCCAAATCAAGCGCCATCACCAAGGACCAAGCCACGCTGTCGATGGGCTGCCAAGGCTTGCCCGAGGTGCCACCGGGTTTGGTGCGCAGCAACGCGAACTCAGGCGGCAAGCCTTGTGGCCGGTTGGCATGAAAGCTGTTGATGCCGTCGCTGTAGGCTTGCAACTGCTCGCGCACCTCCGCTGGCAAGTTGTCGTATTGACGTTGCGCCGCTTGCATGAGCCCCAAGGTGCGAATGAGTTTGTCGGTGGGCAGCGTGACTTCGCCCAAAATTTCAGACAACTCGCCGTGCATCAAACGGCGGTTGAACTCCAGTTGCCAGCTGCGATCTTGGGCATGTACAAAGCCCAAGGCAAACGCGGCATCACGGCTCGATTGGGCTTGGATGTGCACGACATCGTCGCTGTCGCGGTTGATCTGCACGCTTTGGCTCAGACCTGCGACCTTCAACGCACCATCCACCATGGGCAAGGTGTGAAACACCCACACCCCAAATCCAGCCCCCAAAGCCAGCAGCGCTAGCAAAAGGAATTTGGCAATTCGTTTCAACCAGCGCGTCATAGGAGGCTTTCTTTTTAAGGCGTGGCGGGCTTGAATTGGAGCGCTTTGAACTCCAAAAACTCTTCAAACCCGAACTTACCATTTTCGCGGCCGTTGCCCGATTGTTTGTAGCCGCCAAACGGCGCGTTGCTGTTGAAAGGTGCGCCGTTGATGTCCACCTGACCGGTGCGAATGCGGCGTGCGACGGCCACCGCGTGGGATTCGTCGTTGCTCCACACGCCGCCTCCCAAACCGTAGATGGTGTCGTTGGCAATGCGAATGGCTTCAGCCTCGTCGGCGTAAGTGATGATGACCAACACGGGGCCGAAGATTTCTTCTTTGGCCAAGGTGTCGGTGGCTTTCACACGCAGAATGGTCGGTTGCACAAAGTAGCCTTTGTCGAATGCTGGTTTCTGTGGGCCACCGGCCACCACTTCGGCGCCCTCTTGAATGCCTTGTTCAATGAAGCCGATCACGCGGTCGCGCTGGGCAGCGCTGACCAAAGGACCTAAGCGGGTGCTCTCGTCCAAACTGGGGCCCAGCGTGAGTTTGGCAATCGCGGTTTGTGCGATCTTTTTGGCTTCTTCGTAACGCGACTCAGGCACCAACATGCGGGTGTGCGCCGAGCAGGTTTGACCGCTGTTCAACATGCAGGCCGAGATGCTGCCTCTGATGGCGGCTTCCAAATCGGCGTCGGGCAAGATCAGGCTGGCCGACTTGCCACCCAACTCCAGCGCCACACGTTTGATGCTTTGTGAGGCCAACTCGCCCACACGTTTGCCCGCGCGGGTGGAGCCGGTGAAGCTGACCATATCGACTTCAGGATGGCTGGCCAACACCTCGCCCACTTCGGGGCCTGTGCCGTTGACCAAGTTAAACACGCCGGCAGGCAAGCCCGCTGCGTGGATGATTTCGGTCAAGATCATGGCGTTGATGGGCGCGATTTCGCTGGGCTTTAACACCACGGTGCAACCGGCGGCCAAGGCAGGCGCCACTTTCAACGTGATTTGATTCAGCGGGAAATTCCAAGGCGTGATGCAACCCACCACGCCAATGGGCTCGCGCACCACCAGCGAGTTGCCCACTTTCTCTTCCCACACAAACCGACGTGCCACTTTGGCCGCATTGCCCCAGTTGAACACGGGACCGCCCACTTGAATCATCTTGGCGAGCTTGATGGGCATGCCCACTTCGCGGGCAATGGCGGTGCCCATGTCATCGGTGCGGTCCTTGAGGCCTTGCACGATTTTGTCGATGTACGCGCAACGGGTTTCAACCGGCAATTGCGACCAGCTGTCAAACGCGGCACTCGCCGCCAACACCGCTTGCTCGGCCTCAGCGCGGGTGCCTTGAGGTACCGTCGCAAACACTTCTTCGGTGGTGGAGTCATGCACTTCAAAGGTTTTACCCGATTGCGCTTTGACCCATTGGCCGTTGATGTAGTGGTCGGTGTAGTGCGTCATGTCAGTGCCTGTTGTTTGCAAAAGTTGCAATATAGTACATTTTTATCGACCGACCGGTCGGTGAATTCCCTGTATTAAAGTGCACTTTATCGGTGGCAACTGGGGATATTCAAGAATGCTGATAATCCATACCCATGGAACACAGCCAAACGCCCTCGCCTCCATCCTCGCATCAAGACGCCCTTCACACAGCGGCTTTGGGGGCATCAAACCCCGTCAAGCTGACAGTTCGCCGATTAGGGGTTGACTTGTCCCAAGGCTTCAGCCGGCACTGGAATGGTGGCGATGCATTTTTGACCGCCTATTGCAATGCCCTGTCGATGAGCTTTCCAACGGGCGAGCAGTTTTTTGTTGACGCCGTGAAGGCAGGCCTCAAAGCCCTGCCCGACACGCCCGCCAACGCCGCGTTGCGTGAAACTGCCAAGGGTTTCATTGGGCAAGAGGCCACCCACCGCCATCTGCACGCGCTGTACAACGCACATCTCCTCAAACAAGGTTTTCAAAACGCATGGGAGCTCCGCGCGGCCAAGCGCATTGCCAAAGCACACCAAGATTTTTTCAGCAAAAGCGACAAGCCTTACCTGCACATGTTGGCCGTGACGGCTGCGTTTGAACACTACACCGCTATTTTTGGCGACCTGAGCCTGGAAGACTTGGATGGCCCGGGTGACATGTTTGCGCACGCCGAAGAACCTCTTAAAACCCTGTGGCGCTGGCACGCCGCCGAAGAGTCTGAACACAAAACCGTGGCCTTTGACTTGTATCAGAGCTTAGGCGGCAACCACACTTGGCGTTTGCGTTGGTTCACCTACGTGTCGATTCAATTCACCCTCGACATCATTCGCCAGACGATCAACAACCTGTGGCATGACAAAACTTTGCACAAGCCATCCACATGGTGGTCTGCCCTTAAATTCACCGTCGGCCCACACGGTCTGGTGTGGCGGGTGGCCAAGCCCTTGTTGGCTTACCGCCGCAAAGATTTTCATCCCAACGACGTGGGCTCAGCCACGGCTGCCGCCACTTGGCTAAGCGGTCATGCCGACCGCTGGACGCCGGTCGGTGCGTCTGCCAGCTTAGCGAAAGCCCCTGCCCAAACTTAAAGGTGGGGGCTGGTGGCGCGTCACGCGGTCAGTGATCGCCGTGCGCCCACAGCAGCAAGGCGTCGCGATCTTCCACCACCAAGCTCACTTTTTGGCCCACAGGCAAGCACAGTTTGGTCGCCACATGACCAAACGGTAAATCGGTCAACACGGGCACTTTGAGTTGGCTGCGCAAGTTGTCGACCACGGTTTGCAGCTTGAAGCCTTTGTCGTGCGGCGTGAGTTTGAAACTGGTGAATTGCCCCAGCACCACTGCCTTTTGTTTTGCCAAGACACCCGCGTGCAACAGTTGCGTCAGCATGCGCTCAATGCGGTACGGGTGCTCGCCCACATCTTCCAAGAACAACACACCACCTTGGATGTTGGGGAAATAAGGTGTGCCGAGCAACGACACCAGCACCGCCAAGTTGCCGCCCCATAACACCGCGTCTTGTGCCCACACGCCGGCGCGACGATGAGCTACAGCCTCGGCACAACGTGTTGAAAAGTGCCAACCTGCGCCCTCGCCCTGCCCGCTCACCATGTCGTCAAAACAGGCTTCCATGATGTCGTCGGGTTGCTCCGCGCCAAAGTCTTCGCCCAACGCGGGGCCCGCCCATGACACGGCACCCGTTTGGGCCAGCAAGGCATTTTGAAACGCGGTGAAGTCACTCAAGCCCACAAACTGCGTGCCTTTGGCGATGGCTTTGGCCACTGTTTTGTATTTGATCTGCGGCAAGATGCGCGTCAGGCCGTAGCCACCGCGCGAGATCAAGGCCACATCAGCGCCGCTGGCTGCAGCGCGGTGGATGGAAGCCAAGCGGGTGGCGTCGTCGCCAGCAAAGCGGGTGAAGCTGCTGAGCGCGTCCGCGTCTAACTCAACCTCGTGCCCGAGTGTTTTGAGGCGTGCCACGCCGCGTTTGAAAGCTGCTTTGTCGCGCACTGCGCCGCTGGGGGAATAAATGTAGATATGAGCCATGCCTGAATTGTCGTGGCAATTCAGGCGCCGGTTGAACGATGTGGCGTGAACGGTGGCGTAACCAACAAGGCGCTTAAGGCGCGGGGGCCGGCACGGTGTCCGGTGTCGGGGTAAGGTGCTTCGCGCAGCGCGGCCGTCAAGGCACTGCGGGCGTTGAGCCACTGCAAGTGCAAAGGCTCGCGTTGGTGAGTTGTCCAAAGAGCCTGAGCAGCATGAACCAATGGGGCCATACTGTGTGGTGCATACAAAGCCACTGGTGCGGGTTGCAGTTGCGCAAAAAATTCGACCAGCACTTGGGCATGCCAAGCCAAGCTGTGCGCCTTGTCTTTTTTCGGTTTGTCCGAAGCCCCGAAGCCAGGCAAATCCAGGGCGATGGCGGGGCGTGGACCGGCCAGCTCTGCCATATAGGCGGCGCTCCAAGTATCGGGGCCATGCAAATAGACCTCGGGCGCAGCTTCGCTTCCGAGGCTAAACGACGTTTCAGACAGGGCATTAAAAGATGCTGTGCTCGCTGACTTTAGGTTGTCAAACCAGTGCAAGCGCAAACCCTGCAAAGCAGGCAAATCGGTCGTGAAACACGACAGGTCAGTGGGCAAATCCAAGCCTTGCCAAGCGCTGTCGGGGGTGCGCAAAGCGTCATCGCGCAGCGGGGTTTTATGCAGCTGGTTGTGCAACTGTTTCTGCAGGCGTCGATCTTCAAAGAAATGCTGCAACTGTTGCGCACATTCAGCGGCCAGCACCCCACCCGAGACTTCGGTTTGATGGTTCAGCTGTGGGTAGCCAAAGACATTCAGCACCGAACCCGCCGCGCCTGTTTTGGGCTCGTGTGCGCCAAACACCACCCGCTTGAAGCGGGCATGCAGGGCCGCTCCGCTACACATGGCGCAGGGCTCTAGGGTTACATATAGGGTGCAATCGTCGAGTCGGTAATTGCCCAGTGCTTGAGCGGCGGCGCGTATGGCATTGACCTCGGCATGCGCGGTGGGGTCGGTGTCACCCAATGGCGCGTTATGCGCAGACGCCACCACCTGCCCTGCCCGCACCACCATGGCCCCAACGGGTACTTCACCCGCCAGCGCAGCAACTTGCGCCTGCGCCAATGCGAGCCGCATAAACATACGGTCGTCGTCAGGCGATATCGCGTTGCTCATGAACCCTCGAAGGGCTTAATGGCGGCCGGCGATTCCGCCTGTTCAGGCACCATGCCAAGCGTGACCATCCAAGCAGCCAAGGCGCGCTCATTGTCGTTGCCGGCTTTGTAAATGGCGTGCATGGCCGCATGCGATTCGGGCCGGTGTTGGTTGAGTTTGAGCTTGCATTGCAAGTCAGTGATACGCAGCTCAAAGGCCACGATGCCGTTCAGCATTTTTTGTTGGTAGTCGGTTTCTAACCCACGCCATTGCGCTGCATAGGCAGGCTCATGGTCACCAATGAGAGACTTGAGCAACTTGTCTTTGGATGGCGGTTCGTCGATGAACACAACGTCAGCCCGGGCGTGGACAGCCAGGTAGCTCCAAGTGGGCACACGCACCAAATCTGGGTACACCTTGGGCGACATGTACGCCTGTGGCCCCATGAAAGTAACCAAGGCACGGGGGCGCGCTTGCAAAAACCGCCAATGTGGGTTGGCTTTGGCGCAGTGTCCGAGCAAAACGAGCGGCTCATCGGCCTGTGCCAAGTGCAGGGGCAAGTGCGTGACAAAAGGAAAGCCCTCGTCATCGACACTGATCAGGCTGGCAAGAGGATGGCCACGCATGACATGCAACGCATGGGCTTTGTCTTTGGGATTGAACTGTGGCGGCAAGTACATGCAAAAGCCCTCAGTGAAATAGGGTGGTGCGCCAGCCGTGTGAGGCCACCACCTTCAAGCAAAAACGCTCAGAAGCGGCGTTTGACTGCTGGGCCTGGGCCCTTGCCTTCGATGTGACGGAAGGTCACACGGGCTTTGTTCATGTCGTAGGGAGACAGTTCGACCGTCACTTTGTCACCTTCGATGATGCGGATGCGGTGCAGGCGCATTTTGCCGGCGGTGTATGCGATCAGTGAGTGACCGTTTTCTAAGGTGACGCGGTAGCGAGAGTCGGGCAAGACCTCGTGTACGACACCCTTCATTTCGATCATTTCTTCTTTTGCCATGTACTCAGTGTTCTCTAATTTAAAAATCTAGCCCAAAACGGGCGATCACAAACAGCCTCACATTGTAGGGGGTTCGAGGTTCAAACCTCATGCGACCCATAAAATGCCAAAGAGTTAACGAAAACGGGCGAATTATGAAATCAGTGATGGGTGTTGTACTGGCTGCAACGGCGCTTTTTGTCAACGCCTCCGACGATAAAACGAGCGCGACACGGCACCTCGCCAAACCCACGCTGAGCGTTCAAGTGGTCCGACCCACACAGCGCCTGATCAATCAGCAAGTTTCGGCCAATGGCGCTGTCGCAGCTTGGCAAGAAGCGAGCATTGGTGCCGAAGTCAATGGCTTGCAGATCACAGAAGTACGTGTCAATGTCGGTGACCATGTCAAGCGAGGAGACGTGCTAGCGGTCTTGCAATCCGACACCCTGCGTGCTGAGTTGGCGCAAGCGGAAGGCAGCTTGGCCGAAACGACAGCCAGCGCCTTAGAAACCCGTGCGCAGGCCGACCGTGCGAAATCGTTGCAACAACAGGGTTTTATCAGCCCTGCTCAGCTGAGCCAAACACTGGCAGCAGATGCCGTGGCTCAAGCGCGGGTGCAATCCGCACGCGCTGCAGTTCAATTGCAGACCGTGCGCTTGGCCCAAACCCAAGTCAAGTCCCCCGATGCCGGCGTTATTTCCACCCGACAAGCGACCGTGGGTAGCGTGGTGAATGCGGGTACCGAGTTGTTTCGCCTCATCCGCCAAGGCCGCCTTGAATGGCGGGCTGAAGTGACTTCGGCTGACATTGGCCGCATCCAGGTTGGTGCGCCGGTGCAGATCACGGCTGCGAGCGGCCAAATCTTGCAAGGCAAAGTGCGGATGGTCGCGCCCTCGGTGGATGCGCAAACACGCAACGCCTTGGTTTATGTGGACCTACCCGCCCAGACCGGCTCAGCTAAAGCGGGGATGTATGCCAAAGGCGACATCCTCCTTGGCAACAGTCAGGCCATGACAGTGCCCCAGACTGCCGTGGTCCTGAGAGACGGGTTCAGTTACGTCTACACCCTCGGCGCTGATGACAAAGTGACCCAAGTCAAAGTACAAACTGGTCGCTTGAACGGTGACAGCGTGGAAGTTTTGTATGGCCTTCAGGCTAACGCTCAGGTTGTGGCCAGCGGCGGTGCCTTTTTGAACAACGGCGACACCGTGCGTGTGGTCGATGCCCCGGCGCCTGCCACCAAGCCAACGCCTTCGGCCAAATAACTAAGGGACGCCATGTTCAACGTGTCCTCTTGGTCGATCCGCAACCCGATTCCAGCGGTCATGCTGTTTGTCCTGCTGTCGGTGGCGGGCTTCATTGCGTTTGGCGCGATGAAAGTGCAAAACTTTCCGGACCTTGACCTGCCCACCATCACGGTGACCGCCAGCTTGCCAGGCGCCGCGCCCTCGCAACTCGAAACCGATGTAGCCCGCAAGCTCGAGAACGCCCTCGCCCCGCTGCAAGGGCTGAAGCACATCACCACCAAGGTGCAAGACGGCGTGGTGTCGATCACTGCCGAATTCCGCATGGAAAAGCCGGTGCAAGAAGCGGTGGACGACGTGCGCTCGGCCATTCAGGGTGTGCGAGCCGATTTGCCCGGCGACCTGCGCGACCCCATCGTGAAAAAAATCAATTTGGCCGGCACGCCCGTGCTGGCTTACACCGTGCGCTCGACCCGCATGGACGATGAAGCCCTGTCGTGGCTGGTCGACAACGACATCACCCGCAAGCTCTTGTCGCTGCGCGGCGTGGGCGCGGTCAACCGCGTGGGTGGCGTCACGCGTGAGGTGCGCATTGCCCTGGACGTGAACCGCCTGCAATCGCTGGGCATCACCGCCGCAGAAGTCTCGCGTCAGCTCAAGCAAGTACAGCAAGAAGGCTCGGGCGGGCGTATGGACCTCGGCACCGGCGAACAACCTGTGCGCACCTTGGCCACCGTCAAGACGGCCAAGGAAGTTGGGCAGATCGAATTGGCCACATCGCGAGGTGGTCGAATTCGCCTAGACCAAGTGGCCACTGTGAGCGACACACTGGCCGACGTCCGTTCCGCAGCAGCACTGGACGGCAAACCTGTGGTCGGCTTTGAAGTGGTGCGCAGCAAGGGCGAAAGCGAAGTGGCCGTGGGCCGCCTGGTGCGCCAGGCGCTGGCCGATTTCCGCATCCAAAACCCCGACATCGAGATCACCGAAGCCTTTGACTTTGTGACCCCTGTCGAAGAGGAATACACCGGGTCACTCCACCTGCTGTACGAAGGCGCGATTTTGGCGGTGCTGGTGGTGTGGCTGTTTTTGCGCGATTGGCGGGCCACCTTTGTGACGGCCGTCGCGCTGCCGCTGTCGGTCATTCCGGCCTTCATCGGCATGGCTTACTTGGGCTTTTCCATCAACGTGGTCACCTTGTTGGCCCTTTCGCTGGTGATCGGCATTTTGGTGGACGACGCCATTGTTGAAGTAGAAAACATCGTGCGCCACTTGCGCATGGGCAAGACGCCTTACCAAGCGGCCATGGAGGAGGCTGACGAGATCGGTTTGGCGGTCATCGCCACCACCTTCACCCTCATCGCGGTGTTTTTACCCACCGCTTTCATGTCGGGCATTCCCGGTAAGTTCTTCAAGCAGTTTGGCTGGACCGCCTCGTTGGCAGTGTTTGCCTCGCTGGTTGTCGCGCGGGTACTCACGCCCATGATGGCGGCTTACCTTCTCAAACCCATTGTCGGCGCTGAACATGAACCCAAATGGTTAACCCGCTACGTGGTCTGGGTGGCCTGGTGCATGAAGCACCGTGTGGTCACCATGGGTCTAGCCACACTGTTTTTCATCGGCTCCATCATGCTGGTGCCGCTCTTGCCGCAGGGCTTCATTCCACCTGATGACAACTCGCAAACCCAGGTCTATGTGGAGCTACCACCTGGCTCAACTTTGGCCCAAACACAAGCCAGCGCTGAACAAGCACGTACGCTGCTGACCCAAGTGGCCGATGTCAAAAGCATCTACACCACCATCGGCGGCGGCAGTGCCGGCTCCGACCCATTTGCCGGAGGCGGCGCGGCCGAAGTGCGCAAGGCCACGCTCACCATCCAACTCAGCGAACGCGGGACGCGCCCACGCAAGCAAGTCATCGAAAGCCAAATCCGCACTGCGCTGCAACAACTGCCCGGCGTTCGCACCAAAGTCGGCTTAGGCGGATCGGGTGAAAAATACGTCCTCGTGTTGACCGGTGAAGACCCTCAAGCACTGCAAACCAGCGCCATGGCGGTCGAGCGCGACCTACGCACCATCGACGGCTTGGGCTCAATTGCGTCCACCGCCAGCCTGGTGCGCCCCGAAATCGCGGTACGCCCCGATTTTGCCAAAGCCGCCGATTTAGGCGTGACCAGCGCGGCCATCAGCGACACCCTGCGCGTGGCCACCTTGGGTGATTACGACGCTGCCCTGCCCAAGCTCAACCTGTCGCAGCGACAAGTGCCCATCGTCGTCAAGCTGGATGACGCTGCCCGCAAAGACCTAGGCGTCCTCGAGCGCCTCAACGTACCTGGCAGCCGCGGCCCCGTCATGCTGGGCCAAGTGGCCACCATCGAAGTCGCCAGCGGCCCAGCTGTGATCGATCGCTACGACCGCCAACGCAACGTAAATTTTGAAATCGAGCTGTCAGGCATGGCCTTGGGCGATGTGACGCAAGCGGTGCAAAAACTGCCCGCTCTGCAAAGCTTGCCGCCGGGGGTGAAGGTGGTGGAGATCGGTGATGCTGAAGTTATGGGCGAGCTGTTTGCCAGCTTTGGCCTGGCCATGATGATTGGCGTGCTCTGCATTTACATCGTGCTGGTGCTGCTGTTCAAAGGCTTCTTGCACCCGGTGACGATTTTGGCGGCGCTGCCGCTGTCGCTGGGCGGCGCGTTTGTCGGTTTGTTACTGGCGCAAAAGAGTTTTTCCATGCCCTCGCTCATCGGCTTGATCATGCTCATGGGCATCGCCACCAAAAATTCGATCTTGCTGGTGGAGTACGCCATCGAAGCGCGGCGCGGTAAGCTGGCAGAAGGTAATCACCCTGCCGTACCCGGAATGAACCGCTGGGATGCATTGATAGACGCTTGTCACAAACGTGCCCGTCCGATCGTGATGACGACCATCGCCATGGGTGCTGGCATGCTGCCGATTGCCTTGGGTCTGGGCAGCGCCGATACCAGCTTTCGCTCGCCCATGGCGATTGCGGTGATTGGCGGACTCATCACCAGCACCGTGCTAAGTTTGCTGGTGATCCCCGTGGTGTTTACCTATTTGGATGATGTGGGGCTTTGGGTGGGGCGCCTATATGCACGCTGGCAAAAACGCTAAAGCCTCACGAGGTCACTCGGTTCATTCTTTAAGGTTAAAAATACGTACAGCATTGGTGTAGGCCACTTTTTTCATCAATTCGGGCGGCAGATAGGGAAGTAAGTTTTTCCGTATCTCTTGCACCATATCGCTGTAGGCGTAAAACCATCCGCAACAGGCATCTGTACCGATCATGATCTGATCTGGGTAAGTTTCAATCAGGTTTTTCCAAGCAGGGCGCAACCCATTGCTGTCAAAAGCTCGGGCAGGTCGATTGATTTTCAATATATTATTATGAACAGCCCCGGTGGCTGACATTTCACAAACGATATTTTTACGCTGTTGAAATAAGTTAGCAAGATCACTTGGCTGTGCCAGTGGCAAACAGTGAGACAACACAGTGATTGACTTGGGGTAATCTGCCGATAGCTTCAAAATATCTGCGGTGAACTGCTCATCTTGCTGGGCATGTATTTGTATAAATCCCTCGTTGTTATTCGCAATGGCGTACATCCTGCGTATCGCCGGATTGTCAGCACGGATTTGCCGCCTTATATTTTGAGGACCGCTTGAGTGGTTGTCAGTGTGAAGTTCACCAAAACCTTTGATGGTTCCGTTCGCAAACATTTCCTCTGCATTTTTGTACAAACGTTTGTAAGACCAATTGTCTTCGTCTGTCAGGGCCGATGCACCACGACTGAAGAAAACTTCCATAAACTCAATTTGACCCACTGCAGGGATGTATCGTTCTTTCAATGCATCTGCAACATCCGATCTGTAGTCACCCACAGCACCGCCCCACCTGACATTATTTTTGTCCATCTGCTCCAAAATTGCAGCACTGGACGGTCCCCCGCGCGAATAAGTGTGCATGTGAACATCTGCAATTGGAATAGTTTTTGCCATATCCAATGACTCTGCACTAGGCTGAGCACTCACATTTAAACTGCATAAGAAAAGTGGCAAAGAAAGCAGCCAAAAACGAATACTTTTCATAAAATATACTTTCTTATAAAGTTGTTAACATTTTCGAGCGCTGATGATTAATTTCTTTGCCACTTTGAAAATAAATCACCCACTTGATCCAAATAGCTTTCGCGAAAGCTTGTCACCACCAGGATTCTCTCCTTTTCAGCATCCACTGCAACACGTTGACCGCCATAACCCAGCCACCAGTAAGAAGTCCGTGGCCCGCTTGTATTGATCCAAGTTTGGTAGCCATAAGCCCGATGTGCGCGCCCCACACTGCCGTAGTTAGCAATAAGGGGGCTAGTCGCTTCATTCATGAAATTTTGCTGGCAAATCGTGCCAGACTTCTTCAGCTTGATGGTGTACATCGCCAGCCGTGCCCAATCCCGACTTACCGCACTAAAGCCTGCTTGTGCGATGGCCTTGTTGTCTTTATCTAACAACCAAAATCCAGCGCTTTCGGCGCCAATTTTGCTCCAAAAATGTTGTTCAAATTGTTGGATAAAACCACCATTTTTATCGATGATATTGGACAGTGCCAGCGTATCTGTGCCCGCGTATCGAAACTCTTTACCGCTGGCAATATCCCTCTCTTTCACCTTTTGTAAATACTCGACCCCTGACAAGCTCTGAGAGCGCTGCATTTGCCAGCCATCACAATCTATACCTTCTTTGCAGTTGTCTTTTCTTATTAGATGGTCTCCTGATGAAATTGCTTTTCGCACACCGGAGCTCATCATGAGTAAATTGCGCACAGTCGCCTCTCCATAAACTGTGCCTTTCAAATCGTCACTATAAATATCAGCGCGCTGATCATAATCAATCATTAGGTTTTCACAGTTTGCCAACCCCATTGTGTAAGCCGTCAGGCTCTTGCTCATTGACCAAGAAAAATTAGGGCGGTCTTCTTTTGCTGGGGCGTTGTAGGCTTCAAAAATGATTTCCCCCCGATCGACCAAAACTATACTCAGCAAGGGATTGTTATTGGCAATAATATGAGCCTGTCGAACGATGTCAACCTCTCCACCTTGTGGTTCACGCTTTCTCAATATCAAAGGTGAAATGCTTGGTGAAATACGGTAATTTTTAAACTCAGTTGCCATATCTCCTGCAGCTCGACGCGGTGTCACCTCAGTAGGCTGAGCATTTGCGTTAACACAAAGTAGTAAAAATACGAAAGCAATAGGCGTCAGTAATTTCTTAATAAAGCTCTGAAAAGTGCCAATAAAAGATAACATTAAATTCCTTTTTTCGCGGCATAGCCCCTTTCATAAGGGGCAGCATCATTTCAAAGATTTATAGTTTTACAAGTTTAGGCTCTTTGGCTCAACGTGATCAATTCCAATACAGCTTGAGCAAATACTTCCGGCACTTCTTGCGGCACATTGTGGCCGGCGCCTGCCACAATACGGTGGTCACGAGGCCCCGTAAAGTAAAGAGCCTGCGTTGCAGCAGGGAGCGCAGGGTTCACACCATCATCCGCACCATCGAAGGTGATGCTTGGCACCCGAATAACAGGCTGAGCTGCCAAGCGCTGTTCGATTTCTGCAAAAGCGGGGTCACCAGCCACCAAACCGTAGCGGTGCCGATAGGAGTGAATCACCACATCCACAAAGTCGGGGTTGTCAAACGAAGGCGCTGTGCGTGCAAATTGGTCCGCAGTAAACGCCCAGGTTGGAGACCATTGTTGCCACAACAACTGCGTCAGCGCGTTCCGGTTCATTTCTAAACCTGAGCGACCACGCTCATTGTGAAAATAATATTGGTACCACAGCAAATGCTCGCGCTCTGGCGCTGCGGGTTCCAAGGCGCGAGCAATGTTCTGGATGTTGTAGCTGTTGCACGACACCAAGCCTTGGCAACGCTCAGGCCACAAAGCCGCCACCACACAAGCGGCGCGACCGCCCCAGTCATAGCCTGCTAAAACCGCTTTTTGAATCTGCAAAGCATCCATCAAAGCCAACAAATCGGCACCCAATGCGGCTTGCTCGCCAGAACGCAGGGTGCTGGCATCTTTGAAGCGCGTCGAACCAAATCCGCGCAAATAAGGCACGATCACTCGGCAGCCTGCTTGAACCAGTAAAGGCGTGACATCGACATAGGCCTGAATGTCATAAGGAAAGCCGTGCAGCAGAAACACAACAGGGCCATCCGCTGGGCCTAGATCTGCATAACCGACGTTCAGAACGCCGGCGTCAATTTGATGTGTGGCTTGCAATTTCGGTCATTCCCACTCAATAGTTACTCGCTTGGGAATCCCTGTGTTTATGCGCCCTACAGAGCGCCGAATGTCATTGTGTAACTTTTGCGAAACAATAACTCAGTCTTTAGGTGATTATCGTAGCACGATAGAACCATATGAATCATGGACTTACTGAGACTTGGTTACACGCTGTGAAAGCATGAATCACTCAATTAGGTGGAACTTTGTACGTAGTGAGCACGTTTTTGGAAATCAAATCAGCGATTAATTTATTCGTGAACTGAATAGACCCATCACGTAAAAGCATGTTTACGAAGTAAAACGATGAGCTTAAGAGGCTCAACTCAATATCTTCAAAGCCTAACTTAGCATCTTTTAAGTCAGCCTCATAAAGACTAGGGTCAGCCAAGTACTTGCCAATCAGTTCATATGCTTCAGATAGTGGGTTTCCCATTGAATCACCATGATGAGTAACTTTTAGAGTTGAAAGTGATGCCAACCTTGAGCCAACTATGTAGTGGTGATGTGGCTTTATTTCTGTTTGTTTGTAATCTAGAGTGATGTTATTACTCTCTAAGTTATCAACACAAGAAACCATCAAGTTATCAAGCAAAGAAACATTGTTAAAGACACTAAGAGGGTGTCCCGAATTTTGTGTAAACGGAGCGAGTGTTAATTCGTCGGCATCCTTCCCTCAAACTGGATCGTAAATCGGTTCAGCACGGGCTTCCAGTTTTGCACCGGCATCGTCCACTTCTTGGCG
>NZ_NESI01000004.1 GCF_002778325.1 Limnohabitans sp. B9-3 | reverse complement strand
CGCCAAGAAGTGGACGATGCCGGTGCAAAACTGGAAGCCCGTGCTGAACCGATTTACGATCCAGTTTGAGGGAAGGATGCCGACGAATTAACACTCGCTCCGTTTACACAAAATTCGGGACACCCTCAGTTTCCCTACTAACTTGGTTTTTGTTAAGTGCAATTTATGGATTTTTGAAGTCATAAGAAACCTTGGATATCGCTTCTCGCTTGACCTCAAGATTGGTGCCTCCGCTGTAAAGACCGTAAGTCATTCGCGGTTTCTCATGCCCAATGATGTCTGCCGTCACGTTTTCGTTCACACCTGCGTTCTCAAGTTGAGTTGTAAACGTCTTTCGGATTGAGTGAATTACATGCCGACTTGAGTAACCCAACTTAGTTTTCATTCGTCCAAACCGCTTGCCGATCGCGTTTGAACGGTCATCAAATTTCGACTTTGTCAGATTTGAAATGATGTATTCATCACTTGTTGTCATTAGTTCCTCGATTACGGGCAGTAGAGTTTGATGGATAGGAATGATTCGGACACCTGCCTCAGTTTTTGAATCTGTAATCTTGACACTTCTTTCCTCAAGGTTAGTGTGTTCTTTCTTCAGAGAGCAAATTTCTTCAATCCTCGCACCTGTGTAGGCACCAATCAGAATCAGTTGTCCAAGAGTCCAATCTTTCCGCACAATTGCTTCAGAGTAGATGCGTTCTACTTCGCCAGCAGTGAATGGCAACCAAGACTCAGTTTTGTTCTGCGCCTTTGAGTTGCGCTTCTTGCTCAATTTGGACTCTTTGGGGACGATGAACGCTTCCTTAGCGTCTTCAGCAACTTCTCCAATTAACTTCAAATGTTTGAAGAAATTACGACAAGAACCAATGATTCTTGTCACTGATGCTGGAGAGAGATTTGCTGTTTTTGTAACGTGTTTTATCCATAAATTTGTGTGCTCAAACACAAGCAAATTTGAGGTTGGTAAAAACGATATCAAGACCTCAACATCGCTTTTCATTTGAGCAATAGTTTTTTCGGCAAGACCTCTTCGTTGCTCGTTTTTGACCCATTCGTCAATGAAACTGTTGAGTAGTTTTCGCTTGCCAGTGGCAATGACATTGAAAGTTTCCGCTGTTAATGAGTTGACTGCGTTTTCAATTCTGGACGTTTCTTCCTCAATCACATCTTGGACCAAGTGCGCAGGAGAGGTCTTGAGCATGCGTTGCAACTCAATTGCTGAGTTGATGTCAGGGTCAGACGTTCTTGTTCTGGCGGCAGCAATCTCCGCTTTCCACTTTATGACTTTAAGTGTTGCTAGCGATTGAGCAATCTTTAGGTCCCCAGTACCGGTCGTTTCAAAGAACTTTGACTTGCCGACTATGTGCCTAACGTCTTTGGGTACAACCAAGAGTGCAAAGTATGTCTTGTGACGAAGTTCTAAATGCGTTGGTTTGAACGATCTTTTGGTCATGTAGTGCTTAATAATTCAGCATTTCTTGACACTTTACCACATGTTTTTACCACATGTTGTTGACTGAAACCCTTATAGATAGTAGGATTGCGAGGTTTTTCTTAATTGACGATGAGTCCCGTCCACTCCGCCAGAAAATCCTTGTAAATCAAGGACTTACGAAAAGCCCGATGAGAAATCATCGGGCTTTTTTCTTGCCTAAATCCGTTTTTGAATTTGCTGGATGGCTGAAATAGACCTCAGGCCTTTGATGAGTGGTTAGCTTGGAAAATACTCTCAACTGCGACCTATTTTTGTTGAGGACAAAAATTGTGAATTTCTATGCGGCCATCAAATTAGCTTCAGGCGAGTCATTGATCGTCGTCCGACGCAACTCACGACGCTCAGCAATGTCAAATCGACGACCCCGATGCAACGTACTGCGGTTATCCCAAATCACTAGGTCACCTTCTTGCCATTCGTGGACATATACATTCTCGCGCTGGGTCGCATGTTCGAGTAAATCCTGGAGATACATTCGGCTCTCAGCAGTTGGCCAGCCTGTGATTTGATGTGCATGCACACCCACATAAAGGAGCTTGCGGCCAGATCCAGGATGTGTATCCGCCAACGGCCAGACGGCCGGCGGTATTTCCTTTTTTTGATCATCCGTGTAGGCATTGTCACCAAGAAGGATACGCGTGTGCAGAGCGAAATGCTCGGCCTTCAAGTCTTTGATTTCCTCGCGTGTACGCTCGTCGAGGGTATCGTAGGCGTGACGAAGATCAGTAAACTCAGTGTTGCCACCCCAACTTGGCTTAATCACGCAATGCAGCATTGAATAGGCCGCTCGCGGGTTCATGAACGAGCTATCACTGTGCCAAAGCTGATTGGCGAAATTCGATAAATTTTTAGGCGAATCTCTTTTTGCAACTTGTCCTTGCGCATCAACATTGGAAATGTCAATCAGACGTTCGTCCTCAAGCCGCTCTGGGCGTTTAAAGACGCGCTTCAGACCAATATCAAGTGGCCCAAACGATTTGGAAAAGTTCAGCTGCTGTTGGGCCGTAAGAGGCTGGCCGCGGAACACCAGAACAGCGTGTTCGTTCATGGCAGCATTGATTGCTTTCAAATCAGTATCTGACAGCGGCTGTGTCAGATCGATACCACTGGCTTGTGCCGCAAAAATTTTGTGTAACGGTTTTAAGTGCAAGCTCATTTTGAATTTTCCCTATTCTTGTTCTATTTTTGCTTCTGTCACGATACGACCCCAACGCTTCATTTCAGAGCCAATGAAAGCGTCGAACTGTTCTGGGCGCGATCCAACAACTTGCAATCCATACTCCTGTGCGCGTTTTTGCACTTCCGGCGAGGCTAAGGCCTTATTGGTATCTGTCTGAATTTTTTGAAGCACTTGCTTAGGTGTACCCGCTGGAGCAATGAACCCAAGCAATGCGCCAACATTAAAACCAGGCAAAGTTTCTGCCACTGTTGGGTAATCATGGCCAGCTACTCGCTTTTCGCCCATGGTTGCAATCAGCTTCATGCGGCCAGCTTGCACATATGGAAATATCGACAGAAATGGATCGACGACAAGATCAAGCCGTCCGCCCATCAATTCCGTGTGTGCCGGAGCGCTGCCTTTCATCGCAATATGTTGCATATCAAAACCAGCTTCGCGCTTCAGTAACTCAGCACCAAGATGTGTGGTGCTACCCGCACCAGGCGTTCCGTAGTTAAGTTTCCCAGGGTTCTTTTTGGCGTATTCAATTAACTCTTTCAAATTGTTGTACGGCGCATCCGGCTGTGCAACGATCGCTAATTGCATGTTAAAGAGTTGCGTAATACCCGCTACGTCTTTCAGCGTGTCGTAAGGCAACTTCTTTCTTAGCGTTGGATTGACAGCAAGTGAGGAGTTGACCATGCCAATGGTCAGGCCATCAGGGTTTGACTTTGCAACGAAATCAACACCAATCGTCGTCCCCGCGCCAGGTTTGTAATCTAAGACGACGGTCTGTCCCCAAGACTCTTGAAGTTTTTGCGCAAGTAAACGACCGACGGTGTCGGTGGGGCCGCCTGGTGGAAAAGGGACAATGATTTTTACAGGTCCTTTGGGGAAATCTTGCGCAAAAGATGCCGCTGAACTTATCGCGAGGGGAATTGCAATTAGGGCAACTTTGAACCAATTCAATGCCTTCTCCTTTTGGTTTATTGAACAAGCCGTGTAGTTGAATCGTGTCAACTCATCGCCAGCAGTGAAATTGTGCGAAAGCTTGCACAACACACACAATTTCAAAAGATAGTTTCACCTTTCCCACATGACAAGAACTGTCGCGGATGTGCCAGCTTGTGGCATTTCCTCAAGGCAACAGAAAAATGTTTGGATGACTGCTACTGAGAAATCTCAAAAACTTTCAAACTCGGCGTGAACGGCTTCTAATGCGACACGGCGAGCCTGTCTGAGTTTTACACAGCACCCTCACACGACGTTCTAAGCTTTTCTCATTGTGCTTCGATGCCCAATTCCTTGATGCGACGTGTGATGACGTCGAATTCAAGTTTGTAGTTGGCTTGAGCCTGTTCGGGTGTCGTCACCATCATTTCAAAACCACGTTCTTCCAACTGATTGCGGACCTCTGCTGAATTGGCAATGGCACGCATTTCCTGCCCCAACCGCTGAACGATGGCTGGCGGTGTTTTGGCTGGTGCCAATATCGCCATCCACACGCTGTTGAGGTAGAGAGGGTCGTTCAGCCCTAGCTCTTTGAGCGTAGGAACTTGGGGCAAAGCTTTTGAACGTTCAGCGCCCATCATGGCAATGGGCACGATCTTTCCTGCAGCAACATGTTGGCGCGCTGTGGCCACAGAAGACAGCCCTAAGGTGAGGTTTTGGCTTAGCAAGTCGGTCACCACAGGGCCTTCGCCGCGTTGGGGGACGTGCACCATTTCAGCCTTGAGTTCCCGATTGAGCGATTCTCCGGCCAAATGACCCAAGCCACCGACACCCCATGAACCGTAACTGTATTTGGCATTGGGCACCGCCATGCGCTTGAGGTCTGCAAAATTCTTGATGCCACTTGATGTGCTACTTGAGATTAATGCTGGGCTGCGCAGTATCTGGCCGACAAAGACCAGGTCTTTTTGTGGGTCAAAAGGCAGTGTTTTGAACAAGGCCACGTTGTTGATCAGTGGGTCATTGATGGACAGCAGCAAGGTGTGCCCATCCCCCTCGGCCTTGGCGACCTCTGCTACACCGATGTTGCCAGCTGCGCCCGACTTGTTGTCCACTATCACGGGTTGTCCCAGTGATTTGGAGAGTCTTTCGCCGAAGAGTCGGGCCACGAAATCAGTGGCACCCCCAGCTGGATAAGGCACAACTAGGCGGATGGTTTTGGTCGGGTAAGTTTGTGCATGCCCTGTCAGGCAAAGCAACGTTGCAATCATTCCCAAAGCGAAGGGTTTGAAGAGGGGTTTCATGGGGTCTCCTAAATTGTTGAAAGTAACAAGCGGTTATGTCGAGAGGTCTTCGGCGCTTTTCTCGTCAGAAAGCATCTTTCTGAACTGCATCAATGCGGCATCGAAATGCAAAGGCAGCATGGATTTGTCTGCTGGTGTTTGCATGTTCAGATGTTGGGCGGTGATCATGTTGCGGTCTTCCTCGAAGGCCTGGACCAATGAGTTGAAGATGCTTTGTGTGACTGTTTCATCGCCCAGGTCGCTTTGGTGGGACTGCTGAAAGAAGTAATGTGTGCTGTTCTCGGTTTCGGGGGTGAGTGTCTGGCAGCTGTGCAACCGTACAGCTTGACGCATGTCGTCAGGCGCTGTGCCAACTGGCTTGCCACCGGAGTGCATCAATAGGGTTGCCGGTAATAAAAATTCGTAGTCAAACCATCGGTCAAGATGGGTGGTAAAGGTTCTGAAGCGTTGGTAAAAAGGCGGCGACGGCACGTCGGGAATGTGCCGAATCACTCTTATGCCACGTTGCCCCGGTTGGGTGACTTTCTCGATGGTCGGCCTGGCTTGGGCAATGGCCGTTGAGCCGCCAAGTGTCTTTTCATGCACATAACTCAGATGCGAAAAATCCAGCAGGTTGTCACAGACCAAAAGGTAAGGGGTGTCGTAATGCAGATAGCCAGGGATGTTTTTCCAAGCCGGGTCACTGCACGAAAAATTGTCTGGCAAGAGGGCCTCATCGGCTTTGCCGGCGTCGCCCATCCAGACAAACACCCAATTATTTTTGGACACCACAGGGTAGGCCCGCACACAGGCTTTGGGGGGCACCTTGTCGGCGCCGGGGATTTCGGTGCATAGCCCTTGGGCGTTGAACTTTAGGCCGTGATAACCGCAGCGGATGCTGTCACCTTCGCGGCGACCTGCTGACAGCGGTGCGTGACGATGACAGCATCTGTTTTCAAGGGCGACCAACTTGCCGTCTTGCTTGCGGTAAACCACGATGGGCTCGTTGAGAACCTTTCGCTGGAATAGTTCTGTCGATTCTGCGGGTGGTATTTCATGCGCCCATGCAATCACGTACCAGCAATTTTTAATCCACATGCTTAATCCTTGTAATCCCTATTTGAGGCATATCCATGAGTTCAATGTAGAGACGTGTGCACAACCTGTCTGTCCCCTTCGAAGAGGACAGACACGTCTTCAAGGCAGTTTTCGCAGAGGTTCAGTTGACCGTGAGCCAGCGGACCAAACGCAAACGGTCGCTGGGGCCACCTTGTGCCTGCAACTTGGCATAGGCACGTTTGCGCAGCGTCATCACCGTGGAAGGCGCAACGCCCAGATCGACAGCGATGCCATCCACGCTCATGCCTGTCGCAATGCGTGCACAAACAGCCCTTTCACGTGCTGACAAAAGTGGTGCGCGGGCGAGAAGAGCGACTTCAAATTGCTCGGAGGTCGCAGCGGCACCGAACACCTTGGGGGAAACAAGGCGTGATTTGAAAACTTGAGCGATCAGTGAACCCATGGGGAGCAGAGTCTCAAGTTCAGAAGGTCTGAAGTGACCCCGTTGTGCGGAGCGGTACAGATTCACGGCCAAGCGACATTCAGGGGAAGGCGCAAACAGAAAAGACAACCGATCAGGCAAATTTTCTCGTTCATAGATGTCGCGTTTCCAAGCGTTGTCTGGAATGTCCTCCCGCATGACATGCAAGGCAGTGACCTCCTCACACTTTTTATCGCGGGTGTGCATTTGATCAAGCAGATGCGTGACGGGATCCTGTTTGAAGTACAAGTTGCGGTAACGTTCAAAACACTCTCTGGTGACATCACGGTGTGGTTGGCGTTCTTTTGCCGCATAGGCGACCTGAGTCGGCTTTTGACCCGAAGGTGGATGCTCAACCAAAGAGATGTAATCCACGCCGCTGATCTGGTTGATGGCTTCAAGAATGGGCTGGCTCATGGTCTGAGCGCTGATGTCTAGCAGGTTCGACAAAACCGAGACGGGAAGCCTGGCAGTTCCCGTGGTCCTGGAAAGGTCCCAAAATTCTTGCATGGGTCTTTTATACGCCAGGCCTTCCCACTTGTCATCAGGACTTGCGATCGTGTCCAAGGGCTTCGTGAAGTTTGAATTCTCTAAAGGAGATAGCCGAGCGCGAACACGAGCGGTGGCGTTAGGATGTTGCGCAGCATGAATGGAAAAATTTCTCTTCTACATCTCTTGCCAATTAGCCTATCGGAGCTTTTATGAAATCTCGTGCAGCCGTTGCTTTCGAGGCCGGTAAACCTTTGCAAATCGTCGAAATCGATGTCGCACCGCCGCGCAAAGGCGAGGTGCTGGTCAAGATCACACACACCGGTGTTTGCCACACCGACGCTTTCACGCTGTCGGGTGACGACCCAGAAGGACTGTTCCCTGTTGTACTTGGCCACGAAGGCGCGGGCATCGTCATGGAAGTTGGAGAAGGGGTCACCAGTGTCCAGCCCGGCGACCATGTGATCCCGCTTTACACCGCCGAGTGCGGTGAGTGTCTGTTTTGCAAGTCAGGCAAGACCAACCTGTGTGTGGCCGTGCGCGCCACGCAGGGCAAAGGCGTTATGCCTGACGGCACGACACGCTTTTCTTACCAAGGCCAGCCTATCTACCACTACATGGGTTGCTCGACATTCAGTGAATACACGGTCGTGGCGGAGGTCTCACTGGCCAAGATCCGGCCTGATGCCAATCCGGAGCAGGTGTGCTTGCTAGGGTGTGGTGTTACCACTGGACTGGGCGCTGTAAAGAACACAGCCAAAGTTCAAGAAGGTGATACGGTGGCTGTGTTCGGATTGGGTGGCATTGGCCTTGCCGTAGTGCAGGGTGCGAAGCTAGCTAAGGCTGGGCGCATCATCGCCGTTGATACCAACCCTTCCAAATTCGATCTGGCACGTATTTTTGGCGCAACCGACTGCGTCAATCCCAAGGACCATGACAAACCCATCCAGCAAGTGATCGTCGAGATGACCGGCTGGGGGGTGGACCACAGCTTTGAATGCATTGGCAACACGAACGTCATGCGCGCAGCGCTGGAGTGTGCGCACCGTGGATGGGGTCAGTCAATCATCATTGGCGTGGCCGGCGCGGGCCAGGAAATTTCTACCCGACCCTTCCAGTTGGTCACTGGACGGCGTTGGCTGGGCACGGCTTTTGGCGGTGTCAAGGGTCGAAGCGAATTGCCCGGTATGGTGGACGAGGCTATGGCTGGCCGCATTGAGTTGGCCCCGTTTGTGACGCACACGATGCCATTGACCGACATCAACCAAGCTTTTGACTTGATGCACGATGGAAAGTCCATTCGCTCGGTTGTTCATTACTGAAAGCGTTAATAGGTATGGAGCGAATAGAGCAACACGCCAGCTTTGGCGGGCGGCAGGAAGTTTGGAAGCACGTTTCTAAGACGCTGGGCTGTGACATGAAGTTAGCGGTCTATTTGCCTGAGCAAGCACTTTGTGGCCATCAATGCCCTGTGCTTTACTGGCTTTCGGGGTTGACCTGTACCGAGCAAAACTTCATCACCAAAGCGGGCGCACAGGCGCATGCGGCACGTCATGGTGTCATTGTTGTTGCGCCTGACACCAGTCCTCGCGGTGAAGCCGTGCCCAATGATGCGGCTTACGACCTGGGGCAGGGTGCTGGCTTTTACGTCAATGCCACTCAGCTCCCTTGGGCCAAACATTACCGCATGCAGGACTATGTCGCCGAAGAGCTGCCTCGCTTGATCGAACAGCACTTTTCCGCAAGCGACGCACGCGGCATCTTTGGCCATTCCATGGGCGGACATGGCGCGCTGGTCACTGCGCTGCGCCATCCGAATCAATACCTGAGTGTGTCGGCCTTTTCTCCCATCGTTGCGCCATCGCAGGTGCCCTGGGGCCAGAAGGCGCTGGGCGCTTATTTAGGCTCCAACTCTCAGGCTTGGCGTGAATGGGATGCGGTGGAGCTGGTGGCAGTTGCGCAGCAGCAAAAACTGCACATTTTGGTGGATCAGGGTGATGCCGATGAGTTTCTAGCCCTGCAACTGCGCCCTGAACTGCTTGAAGCGGCATGCAAGGCGGCCGGCCATCCGCTGACTCTGCGCATGCAGCCTGGTCATGACCACAGTTACTATTTCATCTCTACGTTCATGGGTGATCACTTTGATCACCACGCAAAATATCTATCGTCTTTCAGGTAACCCAATAACCTGTTCGATGGTCTCTTTTGTTTTAAGCGAGAAGCGACTTGAGCGGGATCGCATGATCAGCCAGAGCGGCTGAGTTGAGCGTCAAGCGTCCTTCGATCAGCTTGCGAGACATCATGTGGTCCATCGGAGCGTTGACCGACTCTGCACATAAAAGTTTGTCGCCGACCATGTGAAACAGAGTGAAATTATTGGCGGTCGCTCCAGAGCGACGCACTGTTTCAAATGAGGGAGGCAAAATTCCTGCCATCTGTAGACGCATTGGGCCCTGCTCTGACCAGAACCAAGGTGTAGACACGTAGGGCTCTTCTCGTCCAAGGATTTTGGCTGCCGCTGTCCGTGCTTGGTCGTTTGCGTTTTGGACTGACTCAAGCCGAATTCGCTCGCCATCTCTCATTGGAAAAGCAGCGCAGTCACCCATGGCCAAAACTGCAGGATCAGATGTGCACATAAAAGCATCGACCACAATTCCATTGTCCACAGTCAGACCGCACTCACTGGCCAGTCGCGTTTCGGGAATAGCGCCAATTCCAAGGATTAGCTCGTCAATAACCACACGGTTATCGTTCACCTGCATTGAGCGCAACTGATCTTCTAGCACTTCGTAGCCATCGATGCGGACACCGATCTGCACCTTGGTACCCATACTGAGGTGGTGCGCCAAGACGTGTTCCGACAGCTGTGCTGAGACGGAGCGGCCCAGCAATCGTGGTGCTACTTCTAGCACTGTGACTTCAAGTCCGAGCTGGCGCGCAGATGCGGCAATTTCAAGTCCGATAAAACCGCCACCCAGTACCGTCAGTTGTTTGCCTCTTGTGACCATCTCACTGAGCCTGGTGCGCAAGTTGCGCGCGTGCGCTGCGTGGCGAAGCACATGGACATTGGTCAATGACGGCGGCAAAGCGTCGAGTGTGCGAGCTTTGGTGCCTGTTGCCAGAATCAAGTGCTGGTAGGCAAGAGCTTCCCCCGAGCGCAACATTACTTTTCGGGCGTCCCGGTCTACGAGGACTGCAGGATCGCTGAGGTGAGTTTGGATTCCCTGTTCGGCGTACCAAGCTGCCGCTTTGTGTGGCGCTATAGGCTCATCTAAATTTTTTAGAAAATTTTTAGACAATGGAGGGCGGTGGTACGGCAACTCCGGCTCTTCGCTAACCAGGTGCACCCGATGACCTTGCCCTGCTTCAGACAAGGCGGCACAAAGAGCTGCTGCTGCATGACCACCCCCAACAATGACAATTTGGTCATCCCTCATGTGTTGTCTTCGCTTGCACGCCTGCGACTCGATTTTGGGTAATGACTGACAAGATACGTTTGCGTAGCCTGTTCAACCAAGGGCAGGTTGTCATGGAGACGCCTCAACAAGCGGATCAGAGTTTCTCGGTCCTTGTCGTTGAGTACGCTGAGAAACGCACGTTCTCGCTCCATTGCCAATTCGAGGATCTGGTCATGCAGCGCACGGCCTTTGGGTGTAATGGTGGCCACCCGCAGTCGCCCATCAGCATCGTCTAAACCAATCGTAATGAGTTCGCGCAGCTGCATGCTCTTGAATGCGCGACTGACAGAAGACTTGTCCATGCCAATGGTGCGAGAAATGGCCTGAGCAGTGAGTGATTTCTCGATTGCCAGCAGCACCAAAAGTCTCCAAGTTTCGATCCCAACGTTGAACGCACTCAGGTACGCGGTGGAGGCGCCGCCTGAGAGTTTGTTAGCGATCCATGTCATGTAAGCGGGTACATAGCGCTCAAGGTCCACCACAGCAGTCTTGTTTGTCACCTTGGCCGAAGGTTTGCGTGTGAGCTCTGAGGCGGAAGGAAGCTTGCTCATGGGAGGGGCTGTACGGCTAAAAATACTAATTATTGCTGTTCAGGTAGGCGCACCACCAAGCCCTCGTGCGCGGACGATATTTTGATCTGGCAAGCCAACCGGCTGTTGGGGAGCCGCTCGCTGACGGTGCATTCCAACATCTCTAATTCAGTCTCTAGAGGCGTTGGAATTTGGGAGGAAAACGCCTCATCCACATACACATGGCACGTCGCACACATCGCAGACCCGCCGCACTCACCCACGATGCCACGAACACCAGCCGACACCGCAGCTTGCATGAGGCTCTGGCCCTCGTTTACCGGCAGCGTTCGACTGAGGCCACTGGCATCGATCAAGATCACGTTCACCATGACTTGTCCTTTTATTTAGAAATTAGGCGCACAGGCATTGACGCCATTGCACGTAACGTGTTGTTCAGGCGACGTTGCGGTGCACCGATGAGTTCAATGCGTGACACCCGTTGAGCCAGTGCGGTGAGCACCACCTCACCTTCGAGCCGCGCCACCACCTGACCCACGCAGCCATGGATGCCGGAGCCAAACGCCATATGGCCCGTCGGGCGGCGCTGAATGTCGAAGCTGTCGGGGTTGGGCCATTGCCTTTCGTCTCGGTTCGCTGCCGCGAGGAAGGTTATGACTTTGCTATCTTTGGGGATTTGCACGCCAAACAATTCGGTGTCCTTCGATGTGGTTCGGAAGAAGGTTTGTACCGCCGATTCAAAGCGTAAGGACTCTTCGAATGCGGGGCGTGCCAACGCGTGGTCAGCACACAACTTGGCGTATTCATCGGGATGGTTCGCCAAGCACAATATTGCGTTGCTGATGCCATTCACGGTGGTGTCCACGCCAGCAGAGAGGAATGACCTCACCAGCAGGGGTGCTTCTTCGTGGGTGATTTCCCCGGCGTCTGCTGCTTGATAAATCAGATCGCCAAAACCGCCTGGTCGCAGGTTTTCACGTTGGCAGTGCGCCATGATCCAAGCGGTAACGGGTTGCACAAGTTCAGCTGACTTCTGCAGGCGCTCGTTGCGTGGTCCAAAAGCGTTGAAGATCATGTTGCCGTATAGCAGCAGGTTCTCGCGATTGGCCTCGCCCACACCTACAGCATCTGGGAAAACTTTGAGCGGATAAACCTCTGAGAGATCCTTCACCGCATCAATGACTTCGCCCGCTGCTTGCCGTTCCAACAACCGATCTACCAATAACTCGGCTTCGGTGGTAAAAGTTGCGCGGATCTGAATCACTGTTTTGGGCGAGAGGATTCGCGCAAGGACCTTCCGAGCCGTGGTGTGCGAGGGAGGGTCCGCCTCCAAAATAAGACTCTTCGGTCGAAAAGGGGTTTCCTTATTGAAGTTTGCCAACCCAACCCCTGCGCCTGAGATAAAAGTGCCGTGGTCGTTGAAGACGGCGTGGACGGACTCGTGACGTGCGCAGGCATAAATGCCGTAAGCTGGAATCCAGGCTACTGGCCCAGCTTCGCGCAGCTGGCGGTGCGCAGCATAAGGGTCATTCAAAAAAGCATCGCAGTAGGGGTCGATATCGACCACAGGTACACCAGGGGGTGAGGCTTTCATGGCTGGAGAAAGATTAACTGTGTTCATTGAACCTCCTGTTGTGTTGTTTTCAGTGCGCGCCTGCCACGCCAACGAAGCGCTCCAGCAGGTCCTTGCGTAGGGTGAGGGCAGCACTATCGCTCTCGTGTACCACTTCGCCCCGTTCAAGCACCATCGCCCGTGGTGCAAATCTCAGGGCGTTCTCGACCTTTTGCTCAACCAACAGAACGGCCACCCCAGTCTCCTGCGCGAGGAGCTCAAAGGCACGCATGAGTTCGATGCAGATGATGGGAGCGAGCCCCTCGAGTGGCTCGTCAAGCAGCAGCAGCCTTGGTTGGCCAAGCAAAGTTCGGGCGACGCTGAGCATTTGCTGCTCGCCCCCAGAGAGTTGCTGACCGCCATTGTTGCGCCGCTCTGCCAAGCGTGGAAAGAGTGCGTAGGCTTCTTCGAGCGCGCTGCGTGGGCGGCCCTTGAGTCCTGCAAGCAAGTTCTCCTCGACGGTTAGCGAAGGAAAAATGTCGCGTGTCTGCGGCACATAACCAATGCCTGCATTTGCGCGCTCGCGGACAGACCATTTTGAGATGTCCAGGCCGTCTAGCTTTATCTGGCCACCTTTCATATCGGCCAATCCCATCACCGCTTTGAGGAGTGTGGTTTTGCCCACGCCGTTGCGGCCGATCAGTGCCAGTCGGCCGCCGGAGGTGAGCGACAGGTTGATACTTTGCAGTACCTGGATCGCGCCATAGCCGGCCGTGAGATTTTCGATGTGCAGTAATTCGGTCATGCGCTCAGGCCTCCGCACCCAAGTAGGCGATACGAACCGCAGGGTGACGGCGTATGTCTTCTGGTTTGCCGTCTGCCAGCAACGCACCTTCGGCCAGCACGAGCATGCGGTCGGCGAAGTTGAAAACTAGGTCCATGTCATGCTCAATCATCAAGATGGCTAAGTTGCTGGGCAGCGTATCGAGTGCATCCAGCACCACCTGACGTTCCCCACTGGGTACGCCAGCCATGGGCTCGTCAAGAAGCAGCACCAAAGGTTTGAGCGCCATAGCCAGAGCAATTTCAACCAAGCGTTGTTCACCGTAAGCCAATTCAATCGGGCTGCGTCGAGCCAGATTTTCTAGCTTCAGGGTCTGGAGGATCTGCGAGGCCTCATCGCGCACGGCATGGAAGCTGTCCAGTGCACGAAACATCTGGTTGACTGTTCCTTCACGCTGATGAATGGCCAGCTCAACTTGGCGATGAATTGGGAGCTCTGGCGCGAGCTGTGTGATCTGAAAAGTACGCGCCAAACCTAGCTTCACGCGTTTGGGTTGCGGCAGATGTGATACGTCTTCACCCTTCAGCCAGACACTCCCTTGGCTGGGGGCGAGCACACCTGTGATGAGGTTGATCAGCGTTGTTTTTCCTGCGCCATTGGGGCCAATCAGTCCTACCCGGTTGCCCGGGTGCAACGCAAACGAAACGTCCCGCGTGACATTTAATCCGCCAAAAGATTTGTGCAACTGGCGCACGTCCAGCAGAGGTTGTGAGCTCATGCAAGCTCCCTTTGCGGTGCTAATACGCTTGTCAAGCGGCGTCTTAAGGCTTCGAACAGGCGTGCTCTCGGCACTAAGACAACAAACACCAGCAGACCGCCGATGATGAAGAGCCAGTGATAAGGATTGATGGAGGATGCGGTGTGGTGGATCAGCATGAAGGCCGCCGTACCGCCAATGGCACCAAACAGATTGCCGGCGCCACCCAACACCAGCATCACCAGTGCTTCTGCAGAAAGCTCAAAACTTAGGGTGTCTAGCCCCACGATTTGGTTGACCTGTGCATTGAGCGCGCCGCCAATACCCGCGAATGTGCCCGCCAGCGTATAGAGTTTGAGTAGCTGTCCCCGAACCGAGCCCCCTATGGCCGCCGTGCGAAGCCGGTTCTGTTGAATGCCCACTACTGACAAACCAAACGGTGAACCCATGAGCCGTCGCATAGCCAAAAGGCAGCCCAGCATCACGACGAAGCAATAGATGAAAGCCACCCTACCGTAAAGGTCGAACGACCAGATGCCCAACAATTTCTGTACTTCGAATCCAGTCAGGCCGTCTTCCCCCCCTGTCCAATTGCGGAGTTTGCTAGCTCCGTTTTGTGCAATTTGGCCAACGGCAACAGTGAGCATTAGAAAGGTGAGACCTTCGTAGCGCAACAGGAACAATCCTGAGAGAAAAGCCATCAATGTGCCGGCCAACGCTCCCGCCAGCAGGCCAATGAGCGGATTGCCGGTGAGGTGCATGGCAAGAATTCCTGAAGCGTATGCGCCGATGCCAAACAAGGCCGAATGACCCAGCGTTGCAAGCCCGCCGTATCCCACCACCAGGTCCAGCGACATCACGAAGATAGCCATGGTGGCAATGCGCGCGGCCAGCGGCAGTTGGTCTGGGAACACGAAAAAAATCAATGCGGCCAGAGCTAAGAGAAAGAGGTAGGGCAAAGATCGTTTCATCACTTCAGCCCTTTCTCGCCATCAATAACCCGTGCGGCCGCCACGCCAGCAAAAGTGCCATAGCTAGGAAAAAGAATAACGAGCCCCAGTCAGATGCAAGGTACTTGCTTGCGGTGTCGATGATGCCCAGTGTCAGCGAAGCAGCCAAAGAGCCTGCGATGCTCCCCATGCCCCCTACAGCCACGACCACCAACACCAATACGAGATATTTGATGGGGTAGTAGGGCTCCAGCGGCATGAGTTCTGCACCCAGAATTCCACCCAAGCCGGCCAACGCCGCGCCAACCGCGAAAGTGGTGACATAGACCAATTGCACGGGAATACCCAGCGCAGAGGCCGCCGCTGTGTTGTCGACGGTTGCGCGCAACCACACACCAAAACGAGATGTGTTGAGCACCCAGAATGCGGCCAGCACAATCAGTAAACCACTGGCAATCACGAGTAAGCGTTGTGCAGGTAAGGTGCGGATGCCCAAGTCCACCGCTTGCGACAGGGCTGGTGGCAGAGGGATCAGCTGCACCTCGGGTCCGGCTAACAAATTCGCCGTTGCCACAAAGAGGAAGGTTAGACCAATGGTGAACAGCACCTGCTGTAATTCGGTGCGGCGGTACAAACGACGCAGTACCGTCACCTCCAGCAGTGCGCCTAAAAAGCCGGTGGCCAGAACTGCCAGAGGGGCACCCACGTAAAACGACAGACCCTGTTCACGAACCAGCCAAGCGGCAAGATAGCCGCCGGTCATTGCAAAGGCGCCATGGGCAAGGTTCACGAATCGCATGAGACCCAGCGTGACCGATAGGCCCACAGCAATGATGAACAACACCATGCCGTAGGCGATCCCGTCGATCAGGATGTTAGCAAGCAATGTCACGCTGTGGTCCTAGCCTCGTGCTTACTTGGCCAAGCCGTGGTCCACTTGCGGACCGAAGTTCTGCACTTCTTTGTTGACCAGTATTCCACCCGCAGCCTTTTCGACGTTACGCAAGTAAACGTTTTGAGTGATATGACGCGTGGTGGGGTCGATGCTCACAGGGCCTCGTGGGCTCTCCCATTTGTGACCCTTGATCGCAGCCATGGCCTTGTCGCCATCTCTCTGGCCACCAGTGGCTTCAATCATCTTGTGAATGACAGCCATGCCGTCCCACGCACCAACGGTGGCGTAGTTGAGCACGGCCTCTTTGTTGACCTTTGCGACAGCCGCAGCGAAGGTCTTGTTGGCCGCTGAGTCATGCGCAGCGCTGTAATGGAAGGCGGTCGTCAGGCCCAGCGCAGAGTCGCCAAACTTCTGCAAGTCGAATTCATCGGTCTCAGCGGTGCCTAGGAATTCAACACCGGCAGCCTTGAGACCGTTCTCGTTGTAGGCTTTTACAAAGCCTAGGTTGGGTGGACCTCCAGGCAGAAACACATAGACGGCTTGTGCGCCACTGGCCTTGATGCGCTGTGCAAATGGGGCAAAGTCGGTGGTGCGGACTGGCATGCGGATGCTTTCCACAACTTGTCCACCCTGCTTGGCGAATTCGGCCTTGAAAGCATTCTCGGCGTCCACACCCGGCGCGTAATCGGAGACAGCCGTAACCACTTTCTTAATGCCCTTCTTGGCTGCATGCTGCGCCAGCGGAACAGTTACCTGCCAGAGCGTGTAACTAGTGCGCACGTAGTAATCGCTCTTGGTGGTGATGTCAGAGGTCGCAGCGTTAAAAACGACGAACGGTGTTTTCGATTCCTGTATCACCGGTGCCACAGCGAATGCGTTGGGTGAAAACACAACGCCGCCGATGTAGTCGACCTTGTCCTTGATCACCAACTCTTGCGCCAAGGTCCGCGTATTGGCAGGGTTAGGGCCACCTTCGTCTCTATAGATAAATTCGATTTCCTTTCCGGCAAGCTTACCGCCTTGCTGCGCGACATAGGATTCGGCGCCTGCTTTGAAGAGCGTGCCGTAATGGGCGAAGGGGCCTGAGAAAGGGGCAATGATGCCGACTTTGACGGTTTGAGCAGTGACGCTGCTCATTGCAAATACGGCAGCGAGAGTGCCGACCAACTTCCATTGAAAACGCATGTTTGTCTCCTGGGATGGGGCTTACGCTCTGGATGGCGAAGCAAATCCAATAATAGGAAAAGTGGTTGACATATCAACTAGTGGAAACCCCATCTAAGTTGGCTCATTTTTTTCCTTGGAATGAGGGATCGGGTGGTGAACTGGGAATTATTTGAGGGAGTCCGCTGAGTGCTTCAATGGTTCTGAATCGCCCTGGTTTTTTGGTATCCGATGGGTTTAATTAAATTCAATAAGATTTGGGCAGGCCGAGCACTTTTTCGGCAATGAAGCACAAGATGAGTTGAGGGCTCACCGGCGCCAAGCGAGGTATCCAAGACTCGCGCAAATAGCGCTCGACGTGATATTCCTTGGCGTAGCCCATGCCACCATGCGTGAAGATGGCGTTTTCACAGGCGTGGTAGCAGGCTTCTGCCGCAAGGTACTTGGCGCTGTTGGCTTCAGCGGCGCATGGCAAATTCTGGTCATACAACCATGCGGCTTTATGAACCATTAAATCTGCTGCCTCAAGCTCCATCCACGATTTAGCCAGCGGGTGCTGAATGCTTTGGTTCTGACCAATAGTTCGACCAAAAACTTCGCGCTCGTTGGCGTAGCCTGCAGCCCGTTTCAATGCCGCACGACCCAGACCAACGGCTTCACTCGCGATCAAAATACGTTCTGGATTCAGCCCATGCAAGATGTAGCTAAAGCCCTGACCTTCTTCACCTATGCGATCTTCAACAGGGATGTGAAGACCGTCGATGAAGACCTGGTTGGAATCTACGCATTTACGCCCCATCTTTTCAATTTCACGGACTTCAACTTTGCTGCGGTCCAGATCGGTATAAAAAAGGCTCAATCCTTCTGTGCCCTTGCAGTTTTCTATGGGGGTTGTGCGTGCCAATAGCAACATCTTATTGGCCACTAGGGCGGTACTGATCCACACCTTTTGGCCATGCACCACATAGTGGTCGCCTTCACGCGCCGCGAAGGTTTTCAGCTTCAAGGTGTTCAGCCCGGTGTTTGGTTCCGTTACCGCGAAGCATGCCCGGTCAGTCCCCGCAATGAGCGGGGGCAGCCAGCGCTTTTTTTGCGTTTCATTTCCGAAGACTACGACAGGATGCAGTCCAAATATGTTCATGTGCACCGCAGATGCGCCTGATAAGCCTGCGCCTGTCGCAGAAATCGTGTGCATCATCAAAGCGGCTTCGCTGATGCCGAGGCCCGCACCACCATAAGCTTCGGGCATCGCGATACCCAACCATCCGGATGCTGCTAACGCTTGGTGAAATTCATGTGGAAAGCCGCCTTCTTGGTCTTTGCGCAACCAGTAGTCGGCATCAAAGGGCGCACAGACCCGCTCAATGGCATCGCGAATCTGTTCTTGGTCAGGGGATAACGCAAAGTTCATTGGTCGGCACTGTTTGATATGGCGCTTGCAGGACGAACTACTTTATCTGGCGATTCACCGTATGGCGGGCTGTAAAAAACAAGCAACTTCACCGGAGTTTCACTGGTAACTGTGAAAACGTGCATCTTGTCAGCAGGAAAGAAACAGGTATCGCCTGGCACCATTTCAAAGGACTGACCAGCCACTTCGACATGGGCTGTTCCTTCAAGGAGGTAGCAGGCCTGCTCAATACCAGGGTGTGCATGGGGCAGGGCACCCCCACCTCTGTGCAGTGTCCCAAGCAGCATTTCCATCTGCTGTGCTCCCACGGTTTCAGGACCTATCAATCGTTGGTTGCTGGTGTGGTGGTGATTGGCGGGTTGATAAGCAGGGACATCTGCGGTTCGAACCAGGTAACTCTTTTGCATTTTGTTAGTCCATTTTTGAAGCAGTTCGGCAAGCACCCTGTTGAATCAGGGACTCGATAATTTCTGGGGCGTAGCCGGCTTCTTTTAGGAGTTGCCGTGTGTGCTCACCAAGTCTTGGCGCGGGAGAAAAGCTTTGCGCTGGCGGGGTACCCGACCACTTGGTCGGGTGCGCAAGGCTGTGTAAGGGTCCTTCCGTCGGATGAAGGGTGTTGCTCACAAATCCAGTGGCTCGCAACTGAGGGTTGACAAGCAGATCTTCGGGGCTATTCATTGGCATGTTCGGCACGTCTGCCGCATCTAACAATGTGCGCCATTGCGCGGTGGTGCGTGTGCGCAGGATGCGGGCGACTTCGGCATAAACCTCATCGATGTTGGCTGCGCGCGCGCTGTGTGTAACAAAGCGTGGATCAGTTCCCAAACCCTTCGACTCGCCGATGGCTTCAAAGAAGCTTTTCCAATGTTTGTCGTTGTAAATTAAGACGCACAACATACCGTCGCTGGTCACGTAAGGTTTGCGGTTGGGCGTGATTAGGCGGGCGTAACCGGCCTTGCCTAGGGGCGGCTCAAAGGTCAGGCCCGCCATGTGATCGCCCAAAATAAATTGGGCCATGGACTCGAACATAGGCACTACCACGGACTGACCTAAGCCAGATTGGCTGCGGGCATACAGGGCCGCGGTGACGGCGTAGACCGTGTGCAAGCCAGTCACGCGATCAGCCAGTGTGGTTGGGGCATAGCCGGGCTCAGGCACTCCGTATTGCTTCATGAGCCATGGCACCCCCGTTGCACCCTGAATCAGATCATCGTAGGCGGGGCGGGCAGCATCGGGTCCGTCTTGGTCAAATCCGCAGCAACTGACATGGATGATGCGTGGATTGCGCTGGCGCATCGATTCATAGTCAAGACCCAAACGCATTAATGCCTGCGGGCGTACGTTGCTAACGAATACATCACACCCCTCAGCAATTTTTAAGGCGGCCTCACAGCCATCTGGATTTTTGAGATCTAAGACGATACTTCTTTTACCTGCGTTGGCATTCAAGAAGATATGGCCCATTCCGGGATTAGCCATGGGTCCGACGTGGCGCATGTTGTCACCTTCCGGGGTCTCCAACTTGATTACCTCAGCGCCCAATTGAGCAAGGATCTGGGTTGCAAAAGGTCCCATCACCACAGAGGTCAAATCGAGAATCTTCACACCAGCTAATGGCCCTGCGGAAGGGGCAGAATAATCAGCGCTCATACTTATTCTGGGCTAATACCGGCCTGCTTGATGAGGGTTCCCCATTGAACCAATTGGTCAGCCACGTATTTGGCAAACTCATCCGGTGTCTTGGTTGGCCAAGTTTCAAAGCCAAGCTGGCTAAGCGCTTTTTGTACTTCCTTATCGGCCAGAACTTCTTGTAACTCCATGTTCAATTTGTTCGCAATGGGCTTGGGGATGCCTGCTGGCCCAAAGATGCCATTCCATGAAGTCAAATCAAAACCAGGAACAACTTTGGCGATAGGCGGAACACCGGGCATAGAGCTCAGAGCTTCTTTTGTAGTGACGCCCAAAACCCGAACACCGCCGGATTTGATCATCCCCATGCCTGAGCCCGAGTCCACCACGTACATCTGTATGGATCCGCCGATTAGGTCAGTAAGGGCTTGCGGGCTTGATTTGTAGGGAATGCCAACGACGTCCAAACCTGCAATGCGCTTGATGGTTTCAGATGCTACCAAGGACGTGCTGTTGGGCGTTGCATAAGAAAATTTTCCTGGGTTGAGTTTGGCCAGGTCAATCCATTCCTTTAGCGTCTTGGCAGGGTCGTTTTTGTTCACAACCAACGCAAATGGAAGTTCACCTACCCGCGCGATCGGTGTGAAGTCTTTGATCGGGTCGTATTTAAGATTCACAACCAGGCTCGGATTGGCCGAATGTGATGTGTTTGTTGTCATCAACAGCGTATACCCATCAGGCTTTGCCATGGCGACGAATAGCGAGCCAATTTGCGCGTTGGCCCCGGCCTTGTTGTCAACCAAAACGGGCTGTTTCATACGTTCACTCAACTTTTTGGCAACGATGCGTGCCACAGCATCGGTCCCACTTCCCGCTGCAAATGGCACAACTAAAGTGACGGGTGCAGAGGGGTAGGTTTGGCTCAAGGCCATTGAGCTGGCAAGAAGTCCTGCTACCAAAGTGAAGGCACTGGTAAATATTTTCATAACGCGTCTCCGTTTGTCATAGTGTTGTGGCACCGCTCCTAAAAGCATTGCACGAGCTATCTTCTAGATGTCAATCATTCTTGTCTAATATTTTTTTCGGTTTGAATGATTTCTTTTATGAATCGTTAAAAGATAATTCTTCACAACCAGTGTCTTAGGAACCTCGCATGAAACTTCACTTTCTCCGCTATTTTGTGGTTCTTGCGGAAGAGCTGCATTTCGGCCGAGCGGCCAGCAAACTTTCAATGACCCAGCCTCCTTTAAGCAGTGCAATTAAGTCTTTAGAAGAGGAGTTACAGGTTCAACTTTTAATTCGCGACAGCAAGCATGTCGAGCTGACCCAAGCTGGCAGTGCCTTTTTGGTAGAGGCACGCCAAATTTTGGAGCAAGTGGCTCGTGCTTCTAACGTTGCGCGCATCGTTGCAAAGGGAATGCGCGGACGTCTTGAAATTGGCGTCACCGGGTCGCTGATTTACCGCGATGTCCCGGCCATAGTCAGACAGTTCAACACGGAAATGGCTGACGTCGAATTGGTGCTCAGGGAGATGTCCAGTTCAGAGCAGTTGAGTGAGCTTTTACGCGGGCAGATTCATGCAGGATTTGTGAATGCCACGACGGCGCCGCCGCAGCTGGCATCGCTGCCGATGAGTGAGGATGAATTCGTACTTTGTTTGCCCGAAGATCACCCTAAAGCACAGGGCGATACCGTCAGTCTGCAACATCTGGCGGATGAACGGTTTGTGATGTTTTCGCGCGATGTGGCTCCGGCTAACTATGACAACGTGATCGCAATCTTCTTTCGCGCAGGCATACACCCTAAGACGATTCATGCAGCTCGCCAATGGCTCACGATTGTGGCCATGGTGGCAAATGGCCTTGGCGTATCTCTTGTGCCGCGATCATTGGCGCGCTCGCGGGTTCAGGGTGTCAAATTCATGAAAATTGGAGGACAACCGGTGATTGCGCCTGCATTGTTGGTGTGGAATCCCACCTATTACTCGCCCATCGTTCGAAGCTTTGTTGAGTGCGCCCGAAGTACATTGGCAATTACTGGGAGCCAATGGAATTGATGTTGCTTCAAAAGTTCCAGGCTTTTAGGTTGGCAATTGCTTTACCTATTTTCGAGTACATAGTCCCTTTGATTTGAAAGAGGCGAGGGGGTAAAACCCTGATGGGAGTGTGTTCAGTATTTTTGGGAAGATGGATGTGTCAGATGAAGGGGAGACTATTCAAATAGTGTCTAACACTTTCAGTGTTTTTTCTCAGGGCACGACGTACTGACCTGCCCCCTCTAGCCGTACCGAGGCATCGGCATTGAGTCCGTAGGTTCGCATAATTAGTGATTGAGGTTGCTCCCCAGTGCTAAACCAGTGCTAATTTAGGGGAACGTAGGGGCATGAAAGTGTTGTGTTTCTAATGAAATCAAGGGGTTACGTGCCCCTGTATGCCCCTGTGTACCCGTCTTATGGAGGTTCGAGCCCCATCAGCCACCCCGAATTGCCATGCGTCCTAGCGACCTTTTCGGTTTCTAGGACGTTTTGCTTTTCAGTCTCATCTAGCCACCATTTAGCCACTTTTCGTGGATTTAGTACCTGTTGCAAGTGACAAATCGGTATTCTTCACTAGCGGAGTTAAACCTTTTGCTAACCGATTAACCATTTGTAAATATTTGAATCCAATTAGCCAACTTGCCTATCAGAGCCAATCCAGTAGGCTTGACGAACATCGCGTTTCAAAACTTTGCCATTTGAACTGCGGGGTAACTGGTCTACGAAGTCAATAGTTTTGGGCGCTTGCACAGACCCAAGCGTGCTTCGAACAAGCGCAATCAGTTCCGCTTGATCTAGGTTGCGTCCTGGCTTTAGTTGAACCACGGCTTTAACTGCCTCACCCCACTTGGCGTCGGGCACAGCCACTACGGCGCAGTCCTCTACATCTGGGTGACCAGAGATCACTTGCTCAACCTCTGCACTGAACACATTGAATCCACCAGTGACGATCATGTCTTTCTTGCGGTCCACAATATAGATGAACCCAGATTTATCTTTGTGACCAATATCTCCCGTATGGTGCCAGCCGTGTTCGGATGCTTCTGCCGTTGCAATTGGATTTTTAAAGTAGCCAGGGAAAACAAGGTCACCTCTGACCACGATTTCGCCGCGTTCGCCGTTAGGCAGAATCTGGCCATCCTCCGCCATGATCTCAACGCGCTGACCCAAAGTGGCACGACCACAACTTGCCCAAAGTCCAGGCCATTTTTCTGGTGACGATGACAGTAGATCTTGAGTTGAGAGGAATGTAATGAACATGGGCGCTTCTGCTTGACCAAAAGATTGGCAGATAACGGGCCCAAATACTTCCATGGCCTCTTTCAATTTAGCTGGTGCAATGGGGGAGGCGGCTATAACCAAGCAACGCAGGGATGAATAGTTGTATTGCCTAACTCTAGGATGTGCCAGCAGGTTGTAAACAACTGTGGGTGGCAAGTAGAGGTGGGTGATCTTATGTTTTTCGATGGCCTCAAGAATTGAAGTTGCATCGGCTGAAGGCAAAATGACATTTTTAGTTGAACTTGCCATCATCATCAATGCCACCACACCAGCTGCATGGGTCATGGGCGCGGCAACAAGGTGCACAGCGGGCTCTGAAGAAGGCAAACAAGTCCAAAACGCCTTGATTGACGATTCCCAAACCCTTTGAGTCCACATGGCTGCTTTCGAAAGGCCTGTCGTGCCCCCAGTAGGAAACACGGTTTCAATGCGATCAGGATCATCAAGCGGCTCAGGGCAAGGTTGGCCTAGACTGGTCATGAACTTTTGCAAAGTTAGCGCACCAGTAATGTCGGAACTATCGTCAATGCAAACCAGATGAATTAATGTGGGCACCTCTTGCTTAAGTTGAGCTGCCTGCTTGGCAAGAGATGAGTGAAAAAACAACAGCTTGCACTCAGTGGTGCGCAGCAAGGCCGCATTCACAGCAACTGCATTGCGCATATTGGTTGGGACCCATTGCGAGCCCGCCCGAAAAATTCCAATCATGACGCCAAATGCAGTGGGGTCGTTGGGGCTGTAAACAGCCACGCTATGGCCGCAACAGCCCGCAGCGTACAAGCCAGAAGCGACACCTTCACTGAGCTCATTCACCTGGTTGTAGGTAAGGCCACCATTTTCATCAATGAAGGCAGGTACATCCGGCCCATGCTCTAAACCGCGTCGGAAAAAATCAATAATCCTCATGGCTTATTCAGGTGTGACGCCTGCGGTTTGTGCAACTTTTGCCCAATACGGAATCTCTTTTGCAAGACGTGCTGCGAATACATCGGTTGGCATGAGGTCCGGTTCAACACCTAGGTTCTGCAGTCGCGTTTGAAACTCGGGCTTACTCGCAATTTTGACCATAGAGGCGTTAAGTCGCGCAACAATCGCGTCTGGCGTTCCAGCGCGAACTAAAGCGCCGCCCCAAGATACCAATTCGTAGTTAGGGACGCCGGCTTCAGAGATGGTTGGAACATCGGGCATGCTTCGCGATCGACTCAAGCCTGATACACCTAATGCCTTCACCGAACCCGCCTTTACTTGAGACATGGCTGATGCAACTGCAACAAATGTTGTGGAGACTTGACCGCCAATAAGGTCGGTCAGAGCTTGTCCGCCACTTTTATAAGGGATATGGGTAATGTCAGTTCCGGCCATGGCGTTAAAAAGTGCTGAGCAAAGTTGCGTCGTGCTGCCACTGCCAGCTGAGGAATAGGTTAGAGCGCCAGGTTTTGCTTTGGCTTCAGAAATTAGATCTTTCAAGTTGTTGATCGATGAATTTTTAGGCACTAGTAAAACCAACTGTGCGTTGTTAATTTTTGTGACAGCTCTAAAGTCCTTGTCCGCGTCGTACGGAAGTTTTTTGTACAGGCTGGTGTTGAGGTAATGCGCTGGCGATGTGAAAAGAATCGTCTGTCCGTCTGGAGGTGCTTTGGCTACTGAGTCGGTTCCCACCACGCCGGAAGCTCCTAGTCGGTTTTCTACTATCACCGCAACACCAAGGTCCTCCGACATGCCATCGGCAATAGAACGCGCAACGATGTCCAAGGCAGTTCCCACGGCAAACGGAACAACAATTTTGATTGGCTTGTTAGGAAATGTTTGAGAGTTGGCTGAAGACGCACCAAGGAGGGTTGAGCTTATTGCGATGGAAACAAGAAGGCTAGAAAATTTCATACGTTTTCCGATAAAGGGTGCTTGAGTTGGCCAAGATACTGCATCAGTGTTTGGTGTGATTTTGCATTCTCAGTGGCATTCTTCCAAATCCCTAGACAGTTTTCATAACGTTGCGTGGGAAGTCCACTAGGAAGGTTCCACTTCCGCGTGGTCATAGTCACACTTGGTCAGTCGGTGAGATCGACCGATTGATTGCAATGGCAGCCGGTGTGATGATGAAAAAACTGCTTGACTTTGAATGGGGCTGCGTGTGACGATTGTTCCGAACTTTTCAAAACACCCTTTGAGATTAGGAACGTCTATGAAAAAATGGGTTCTTCATTCCTTGTTCATGGCTTGTTTGACGTTGATGGCGTCCAGCAGCATGGCGCAGTCTTGGCCCAGCAAACCGATTCGAATCGTTTTGCAATTCCCTCCGGGTGGGGCCACCGATGCGGTTGCCCGAATTTTGGCCCAATCCTTGACTGCCTCCTTGGGGCAAATGGTTTTAATTGAAAACCGACCTGGGGCAGATGGCGCCATAGCGGGTGATTTCGTAGCTAGGGCTGAACCCGATGGCTATACGTTTTTCCTGGCCTCCAACACGCCCATGATGCAAGTGCCACTGCTTAAAAAGAATCCACCCTACGATCCAGTCAAAAGTTTCACTCCCGTTTCCTTGGTCGGCAGGTACATCTATGTGTTGGTAACAAACCCCAGCGTGCCAGCACAGAATGTCAACGAGTTGCTGAGCTATGCACGTGAGCAACCTGGCAAACTCAATTACGGTAGCTACAGCGGCGTCACACAACTTATGCACACCCGGATCAATCAGGGAGCCAAAGCTGATTTGAATTTGATCAATTACAAAGGTGAAGCGCCTGCCATATCTGACCTCTTAGGGGGGCACGTTCAACTCACCTTTGCAACGCCTATTTCGTCGATGCAACATATTAAGGATGGAAAGCTCAAGGCCTTGGCGATGCTTTTGCCTACACGGTACAGCCAAATGCCCAACGTACCGACAGCGCAGGAAGCAGGACTACCTTCATTGCCTGCGGGGACCTGGGCGGCACTCTTTGGTCCTGCCAAGTTGCCCAGGGACATTACGGTGCGCATGAACAAAGAAATCAATCTGGTTATGGCCAAGCCTGAAATTCGAGATCGTATCGATAAATTGGGCTTTGATTTGGCTGGATCTTCGCCTGCTGAGTTGGGCTTGTTTGTTCAAGAACAATTGGGCGCTTGGGGAAAGGCCTTTGCGGAGGCCGGCTTGCAAGCCGAATAAGGGACAGGGGTATATCGGCTCAGGGCGTCAGGCACCAAAGCCGTTTGACACTATCACCTCAATCAGTTGGGGTCTTCCACTTCTAATGCTGTCTTTCAAAATCGTACCCAAGTCTGCGGGGTCTTCCACCCGAATGGCTCGCACTCCCATGGACTGGGCCAATTGGCAATAGTCAATGGCTGGATCATTCATGTCCATGCCGACGAATTGGTCTGAGCCTTGCATCGATAAGAGTCGTTCTTTGATGATGCGGTAGCCCTTGTTGTTGGCGATCACATAGGTGATGGGCAGCTTGAAATGGGCAGCCGTCCAAAGGCCTTGAATGCCATACATGGCGCTGCCATCACCCACGATGGCGACGACCGGACGACCCGGCTTGGCCATGCTGATACCCACGGCGCCAGGGATTGCAAATCCAAGCCCACCACTGGCCAGACCGAAAAAGCCATCGTGATTGTGCTGATGCAAAAATTGCGGTAAGCGATGTGTAGAAGTTAAAGCCTCCTCCACTACGATCACCTCTGGCGACAGTTGAGAGGTTACTTGCATGACAAATGTGGAGGCCGTCATTGGACGCACCGAATTCTCAGTGAGCACCTGCGTGATCGAATTGCGGTTATGGACGGACCAGTTTCGCAGCGTCAGTGCGTTGCTTCGGGACTGCGCTTGCGCGCTGTATCCCGAGTCGATGCGTGAGAGAAGCAAAGGCAGCAAGGCTTGCAAGGTTTCACTGACGTTGGCTTGCACGGCCAATTCTGTTCTGTAATTTTTCCCCAACTCCCAACTGCGTTCGCTCAGATGGATAACGCGCGAGTGTGTGGGTAAAGGTTCGATTGGGCTATATACCGACATGCGAAGTAAATCAGCCCCCAAACATAAAACCAAATCAAAAGGGTCCAGCGTTTGGCGCACGTTGTCTTGGTTACGCGTGAGCATGCCCATATAGTTCGGGTGAGCTGTCGGGAAAGTGGCACTGTAGGGAATAGATTCTTGAAACACAGCGGCGCCGAGTACGCTTGCCAACTCGCTGGCTTGCGCAAAGGCTTGCGCTGAACACAGCTCCTGTCCAGAAATAATGACCGGATTAGCGGCTGAAAGTAGGGCGTTGGCCAATTCGTTCAAGGCGGCGTCGGAAGGCCTCACTCGATGATCAATGCGAACAGGCTGTCCCAAGTCTATTTCTGCTAGATCATTGAGGATGTCACCGGGTAGGCTAATGAAGACAGGCCCAGTGGGTGGGGTCAAGGCAACCTTGGCGGCCCGTCGCATGATGCGCGGTAAATCTTGCAACCTGGTGACTTCTATCGACCATTTGACCAAGGGAGCTGCCATGGCCGTCAAATCGTCGTAGAGCATAGGCTCTAGCAAACCATGGCCTTGCTCTTGCTGACCCGCCGTGAGAATCACTGGCGCGCCAGAGAATTTGGCGTTGTACAAAGCACCCATGGCGTTGCCAAGTCCCGGCGCCACATGTACATTGGCTGCAGTCAGTTGACGAGAAGCTCTGGCGTAGCCATCCGCCATTCCCATCACCACCGATTCCTGTAGACCCAGAACAAACTTCAAACCCGGGTAATCTGGTAGGGCTTGCATGATGGGAAGCTCTGTCGTTCCTGGATTGCCAAAAAGGTGGGTTACACCTTCGCTGATCAAGAGCTCGACAAAAGCTTGGCGACCGAACAATTGGGCCATGGTGGTGTTCTCCTATTTCGAAGGCCAGCGTTTCATGAAAACCTAACCCTTTCCATTGTGAGCTATTTATCGTCCGCTTAAAACAGGGCATTGGCTCCTCTGCGCCAAAGTGCGGCCTGATTCAAGGCATGTGCCGTGCAGGCCGCGTCCCTGGTACGCGTGAGCTGGTCCTGCACAAGAACTACATCGCCATCTACCGTGTGCGTGGTGATGATGCTGAAATTTTGAGATTGCATCATTCGGCACGAAATTTTTAAAATAGTGAATCAAATTCCGTCCATTTTTGGGTCGGGCATCTTTTAAATGGGTGTTAATGGGTGTGTTGTTGGTTTCATGTTGCGCTCAGATTCCCTTCAGATCACACCAAAAATTCTTAAGATCACACGGATTATTTGTTTTTTAAGCATTGCTCCCTACGAATCCTTTCAAACGCAGGGATTTATTGACAAATACAAGTCTTGGTGTTAAAATCCTTTCAATCGTAAGGATTTTTTATGCAGATCACCTTAAAGAACGCGCCTGAGATTGGGCAAATTATTCGCACTGTGCGTAAGGCGCATCACATCCGCCAAGATGACGCTGCGGGCAGCGTTGGCGTGAGTGAGAGTTTTCTTGGCAAGGTTGAAAAAGGCGGAGAGACTGTTCAATGGGGAAAGCTCTTTGAAGTCCTAGATGGTTTGGGAATTCGAGTTGTGTTGGATATACCTGACGCTGCGGCTGATAAGGTCGCAAAACTCACTTTTTCAGGAGTAAGGGATGCCTAACCGCAAGCTCATCGCTTACATCAACGACGACCCAATTGGTGAGCTCTCAGAAGAAAGCGGACTTTGGTCCTTTCGTTACACAAGCGCTTGGTTGTCCAATCCACATCGCTATGCGCTGAGTCCATATTTACTGCTAGAGCAGGGCGGTATCTTGGACGGCGGAACAAACCGACCAGTCCAGTGGTACTTCGACAACTTACTACCCGAAGAGGGGCAGAGAGTTCTATTGGCTAGCCAAGCGCGTACAGACATGGCAGACGCCTTTGCACTGCTGGCTTTTTATGGTGCTGAGTCTGCTGGTTCGGTTACTTTGTTGGATGAAGCACAAACACCTTCGAAGAAGCGTTCATTGGCAGCGCTAACGGATGAAGCGCTATCAATGCGGATTCACCGAATGCCTAAGGTCCCTTTGACGCAAGGGGCCGTGAAGCGTATGTCTTTGGCAGGGGCTCAGCATAAATTAGCCGTTGTTTATCAAGACGGCGCATTGTTTGAGCCAGACGGCGCAACACCTTCGACGCACATATTGAAGCCTAATCATCCAAGCGATGACTATCCGCACTCTGTCATCAACGAATGGTTTGTCATGCGGCTAGCGAAAAGGGTAGGCCTCGTTGTTCCCGAAGTACACAGGAAATATGTACCAGAGCCCGTTTACATCATTGACAGATTTGATCGCCATCAGGAGATAGACCAATGGCAGCGTTTGCATGTGATTGACGCCTGTCAGTTGCTTGGCTTAGATAAAAGCTTCAAGTACAGCCAGGGTGATATGAGCACATTGAGTAAGGTCGCAAACAGCTGCCGATCAACAGCAATTGCAAGAACCCGTTTGTTTAGTTGGTTGGTGTTCAACGTGCTCGTTGGAAACAGTGACGCTCATTTGAAGAATTTAAGTTTTTTGGTGTCGAGCCAAGGCGTTGAACTGGCCCCTCATTACGACATGCTATCGATTGGTTGTTATGACTCGATCGCGTTTGATCAAAACGTTTGGCCCCATCAAACCTCGCTGGCTTGGCCTATTGAAGGCGTGAGCAAGTTTGCACAGATAACAAGACAAACATTAATCGATGCAGCATCGGTGCTCAAAATCTCAAAGTCGACTGCTCAAAGACTTTTGGATCAGATCTGCTCTCGCATCGTTGCGCAAACGGATGCTTTGTACGCAGAGGTTGCGGCAGAGAATCAAGCCATCCTAAAGACACGATCCGAACTGGCTGCAACTTTTGCGGGGGAGCTTCGATGCTTGAGGGCCATTAACCACAACGTCATACGCGAAATGGTCAAGGCGCTCGCATCTGATTGACCATCCCTCTGCAACAGAGAGCGTGTCCCGTTCACTGACTGCTGTTCAAGACCTTGTTCATAAAGTCAGTCAACACCATTGCCAAGGTGTCTTCGTGTGGTTCCCAATCCGAGAACGGGAGCAGAGCAACGTCTTGATCTTCAATGGGCAGTTGGTACAAAACGCTATTCGGTATCAAGGCAACCGCAGCAATGCCATTTGCAGAGGCGTGCGTTTTATCGTTCCCGGGTATCACGATGGTGGGCACTTGGATGGCGCGCAACACATCGTCTTCGATTCCTAGTACAGGCTTGCGTGGGCCCTTCAAGAAGATGGACAGCCAGTGCTCCATGACGCGTATGTATTCCTGAGGATCCATCGCCATAAGTCTTGGCAGGTTTGAAAGGTTGGCTTGTATCCGCTCCTGGTATTGCTCGGTGTCACAGACCGCTTTCATGCCACCTTGTTGCGCAGCACGGATGAATTGGCCGTAATACATTTCCGGCAACCGACCCGCAGCAAAATCACCGCCAGTCACACGCATCAGCAGCAGACCTTTGACTTTTTGTGGGTGTCGTTGGTTGTAAAGCATAGTCAGCCGTGCACCCGATGACGTGCCCCCAATGAAGGCGGCGGATGCGCCAAGTTTGTCTAGCAACACGTCCAAGTCATCGGCCCAAATTTCCTCTTCGCCATCGCGCCCTGCAATGATCACATCCGAACCGCCCGTGTTGCGGCGGTCATGCAGCAGGACTTGAAAGCCCTTGGCGGCAATTTTTTCTGCAAATGGAATGAATTCATTGAAGCCGCGACGCCCGCCAGTAATGAGTGCAAGCCAAGGCCCGGTCTCGCCAAAAACACGGTAGTGAATGTTGGCTTCGCGAATTTTGATAACAGGCATCGTGAATTACTCCGCTTTGATATTCAGTTGCTTGATCAGTTTTGCTTTTTCATCAAAGTCAGCGCGTAAACGCTTGTCAAAATCTCGCCGACCAAGGAAAGACACGCGCTGATTCAAACGCAAAGCTGATGCACGAAAGGCTTCTGAAGAGGTCACTTCGGCACAGGTTTTTTCCAAACTGGCCAACACCGATTCAGGCGTGCCGCGTGGTGCAAACATGCCGTTCAAACCTGGAACACCTGTGGCGTGACCGAGCTCAGCCATGGTCGGTACGTCGGGGTAGGCAAAATGACGCTGATCTGCAAAAACTGCCAATGGGCGAACACCTTTACCCGCCATGCCAGAAATGGATGCCGCTGAGAAAGTGATTTCGTTGCTGATCAATTGGGGCAAGATCTGTGGTTCGCCTCTGAAGGGCACATGGACGGCATCTAGCCCTGCCGTGGCTAGCCAAGCCGATGCGGACAGGTGGGGGACCGACCCAACACCCGTTGTTCCCCAACTGAATTTACCGGGTTGTGCCTTGGCCGCTGCAGCCAACTCTTGGTATGTTTTGTAAGGTGATGCATTGCCAACAAACAAAGCCATCACGTTTTCAAAGCTTTGGCAAACAGGGACAAAAGCGTCATAGGTGTAAGTGACGCTCTTGATGATGTGAGGTGCAATCGTTAACGGCGTATTGGGTGAAATCGCCACCGTGTAACCGTCGGGCCTGGCCGCAGCCAAAGCCGTGAAACCAATCGTGGCTGCTGCCCCTTCGCGGTTCACGATGGCAAAGGGTTGGCCAGAAATTTTTGAAAACTCAGAGGCCAATGCGCGTGCCATCAGATCAACGCCATGCCCTGCCTGAAATGGGACAATGACGGTGACTGGGCGTGCCGGATACACCTCCTGCGACCCCGCTGGGAAAATAGACAAGCCAATGCAAGCCGTCAAAAACGTGGTCACCAGATTCCTCATCACTGTCTCCTTGTTTTGAAATTAAGCTGTCAAATTTGATAGCCATTATTTTTCCAAGCAAGTCTAACGCTGCAAAATCAAACAGGTCATCCGTATATTCCATGTCATGGATAAGTGTGTAGAAACACGGTTTTTCGAGAGTCGTTAGCATCGACCATGCAACATCAGGCACTTTGTTTGACGACAGGATGCCCTGCTTGGGTACTGTCAAATCAAAAAATAATTTTATGAGCCATCTCCCTACCTCTGAAAGTATTCTCGGCCGGCATGATGGCGGTTGCTGGGTTTGGCACCTGAAGCGTAATATTTCAATTGCTCCATCGCACTTGGCATTTGTTTTTATGGCGCTGGGTATTATTTCTTTATTGATTGGCTTAGGGTTTTATTGGGTCGGTGCATCATTTGTCCTTCCCTTTTCTTTTGTAGAAATTGCAGTATTGGTGATTGCCTATTTTTACAACGCCATTCATGCCAATGATTATGAAAAATTAATAGTCGATGGAAATAGTATAAAAATTGAAAGCAAAATTGGATTCAAAATAACCCAGACCCAGCTGGTGCGTTCGCTGACTCGGGTCGACACCTTGCGCCACATGAATGAAATCATTCATTTGCGACAAGGCGTTAAATACAGTTATTTCGGCAAGTTTGTGCATGCCAATCTGAGGCCCTTATTGGCCAAAAAAATCTCAGAAAGGTTGCATCTTCGCTAAGCGTTGTTGGTGGTGTATTTCTTCACGACCACAGGGACCTCGGCATGTCCGGCGCCTCGCGTGCGCGTAGTGCATTCATGACCAAGCAGTAAATCGCCAAGAATCGCACCGCAATCAACGCTGCTGTCGTTGGCGCAGGCTGATCACTGAGATAAATGTAGGCATTGAAGTAATCCATCACCAAAGCTGTGATGGCAATGCCCACATACAGAATCGACACTTTTTCGAAATACCAATCTTTCAAATAGCTGAACAGGTAAATCGCACTGATCGCCATTACAAAAAACGCTCTGATTGTCATGTAGTGGTGCAGCGACGCTTCATCCATTACGCCGGCTTGAAACTGGGTGACAGCCGCATGTGGGTAAAACAGCAACCTCAAGGTTTGCACGACCACCACGGTCAACAAAAAAAGCAAGCGGTATTTAAAGCCTTGATCGCCACATGGCACCGCGTTGCCGTCCGTGCCGTTCAGGGCAGCCAGCTCCTCATGGGTGACCAAGATATGGTCTGTGCGTGATTTGTACATGGTGTTCACCAGTTTGGTGTCACTCACAGGGGTTGTCTGTGCCTTTGGACACAGACGAGCAATTTTAAAAACTAAGCTTAATAAACCGCAACGGGGGTGCAGAGCTGGTACCCCACGTTGCGCACATTGCTGATACAGCCTTTTTCTGCGCCCACTTGCACCATCTTTTTGCGCAGCCGCACGATGCGCACCTCTAGGCTTGACTTGCTGGCGTCGTCCATGCTTTGCCCCAAGGTTTGAAGAAGCTGCCAAGCTTCGAGGCGCTGCCCCGGTGCTCGCGCCAGTGCCGAGACGATGACCACTTCGTTGTCATTGAGTTTTTCAACCCCCAGCGGCCCTTCCAACTTCATGCCCAGTGCATGCAGCGTGAGCGAAGTCTGTGCCTCATCGACGGTCTGGCCTTGTTGAGACGGCAGTTTGCGCGCCACGGCGTTGACGGCGGCCAGCAGTTCTTCGGGGTCCACCGGTTTGGGCAAATAAATATCTGCGCCGCTCTCGTACCCCTGCACCTTGTCGGCCAGTTTGTGGCGAGCCGTCACCATGATGATGCCGGCCTTGGGCTGTGCCGCTCTGAACCGTCGTGTCAAGCTGTAGCCGTCTTCGCCGGGTAAATTCAAGTCGACGATCAGCAGATCAATCGACACTTTACCGACTTTGTCATCCATGTCTTCGGCGCAACTCAGGCCGATGGTGTGATGGCCTTTGTCTTGCAGCAACTCCACCAGCGAGTCGCGCAAATCGTCGTGGTCTTCGACGACGATGATGTTCAAACGGGCAGACAAAATTCAAACCTCACGAGTTGTGTGTCGGGTGTATAGCGCAAGCGACCACCTAAATAAACCGCCACATGTTTGGACAAATGCAAGCCCAAGCCTGAACCTGTCGTGCGGTGCGCACCAGCACTTCGGTAGTACTTGCTGAACAGCTTCTCGGTGTCGGGCCAGCCTGAATCGCCGGGCGTGTTGGCAATCGAAAAACGTGCCATCGCTGTGCCTTGCTCCAAGCGCAGGGTGTCAACTTGCATCTGCACCGTGCTGTTTGGCGCTGCATACTTCAACGCGTTTTCCATCAAGTTTTTCAGCACCACATGCACCAATTGCCGGTCTGCAAAAACCACAATAGGGCCATCACATGCTGCCAACAAAAGGGCATCCGATTCGAGGCCGTGCATCACCTGCGCTACCTCTGCATAAAAATCGAAGCGCTCTTGGTCTTGGCTCAAACTGCCTTCTTCCAGTTTGTCTACCAAGGCACAACGTTCCACCACCCCGTTCATGTCCGTGATCGCGCGCTTGGCCCGTGCCCGCATGGCCTGCGAGGGCGCCGTGGCGTTGATCGCCATCAGCAGCACACCCAGCGGAGTTTTGAGTTCATGGGTCAACATGCCCATGAAACGGCTTTGCTCTTCGCGCTGGCGTTTTTCGTGGGACGCATTTTGTTCGGCCAATTGCCATTTCATTTGCAGGTCGGCACTGACCTTTTGTAGGCGTCGCGAGCGCAGTTGAAGCGTGGTAATCAGCACCAAACCGCTGAACAAGCCAAAAAGAGGGCCCGTTGCAATGGCGCTGCTGTTCTCGGTCACGCCCAGAGCTTGCAGCGTCAGTGCCAAAGCCATGACGTTCATCACGCCATAAAAGCCCACCAACATGAGTTTGGAAAAAACAGGCCTTTGTTCGCCTTGCTGCTGCGGATGCCAAGCGCGGCACATCAAGGCTGTGATCACCATCGACGGTGGTGCCAAAAGCCCCATGATCATGTTGAGTTGCAGCGCGTGCCTGACCTCACCCAAAGCAAACAACACCAACTCAACGGGCAGAAGCGCCAACAACACCTTCAACACCCGCACCATGCTGCGCGGTGGCGAGAACTCCAAAATAAACCGCAAGTGAAACCATAAAAAGGAACTTCCGCTCAGCAGCACCAGCAAACTGGTGGCCGTGTCTAAAGCCGCAGGTGAGGCCTGGTCTGCGAACCACAACCGCGCATAGCCCCACAGCGTCAACGCATGCACCAACGTGATGCCTTGGCTGATGATCAGCACCTTGGCCAGCGGGTCTTGCACGCTGAAGCCATACACCAGCGCCCACACCAAAAAGATAAACAAAGCAGACACAAAGAAGCCAATTACCGTGTCTTGCTGCCGATCGCGGTTCATGGCCTCGTCCAGCGGCAGCACTTCCACCGCCAAATTGCTGGTGCTGTTTGTTTTCAGCCTGATCCAAATCGTGCGCGCTTGGGGTGTCAGCGTGATCAAAAAGTTGTGGTTCAGGGATTGATAGCCACCTGCCTCAACCGGGTGCAAGTCGCCCGCCCATTGCGGCACAGTGCCACGAACATTCGGGTCATACAGCGCTATTTCGTCTAAAAAACTGGGTTGTACCCGCACCACATAACGTGTTGGGTCAGAGGCGTGTCCCGCATCGTCGTGCCCTTGAACTACCAATTTCACCCAAAACGCGGAAGCTTTGTAGCCTTTGCTCAAAGCCCCTGTGAATGGCGTCAGCGGCTGGCTTTGCACATCCTCTAGGCGCATTTGGGCGGACACATCTTCGAAGTAAGCCTTGGCCAAAACTGCATCGCCAGCGCAGGCGAGGGTGGACGCCAAGACGGCACAAACCAGCAAGCAACAGGCAAAAAGTGAACGCATGGAAGAAATGTAGACGAGCGGCCTAGCGCCCTAAAGCTAGAAACACATCAATTCGCTGATTTGACGATTTTGATAATTTGAAGGAATTTGTAGGTTTCCTGACATTTTGTTTTATTTAATTCAAGCTAAGCAGAACTCTCAACGCCACTTTCAGCGTCATCTTTCCCCGTGTTCACCCTCCACAAACTAGAACTTGCCGGACCGTCCAGCACCGTGCGCCTGACCCTGTCAGAAGCCATGCTCATGCGCGCCTTTGCGGAGGCACCCGAAGGTCGATTGGCGGCAGACCGCTTGGCGAACATCTTTGGCCTTGAACTCAACACAGTGACCAAGTCCAGTCTGCAGGTACGCATCGTTCGCTTGCGCAAAAAAATCTACACCACAGGGGCACACGGTGCCGTCATCGAAGCCATTCGCAACGTGGGTTATCAGTTTTTTGAACCCATCGAAATCGTCAAGTCTTGAGGCTGCGCATGTCAAACCGTTTACTTCAACCTTGTCTTTTTACGCCCTTATCGCTCTTACCACCCGTGTTGCGTTGGCTCAGTGCCGCAGCGTTGGTTTGCGCTGCGGGGGTTTCTACGGCGCAGGCACAAACCCCACCCAACGCCGGTTCTATCTTGCGGCAAACCGAGCAAGAGCTGCAGCGCCAGACGCCGCCCGCCATGCGCCAGCGCCGCGAAGCGCCCCCCGCACCCATGCTCAAGTTGGGCGAGGCCATCGTCACGGTCAATTCATTTCAGTTTGATGGCAACACTTTGCTCAGTGCTGCGCAGCTGAGCGAAGCGGTCGCGCCTTATTTGGCTCGCCCTTTGGGCTTTGCCCAATTGCAGCAAGCGGCTGACGCCGTGGCCAACACCTACCGCGAAGCGGGCTGGATCGTGCGTGCCTTTTTGCCTAAGCAAGACATCAGCAACGGCGTGGTCACCGTGCACATCATCGAAGCGGTGTTTGGCCAAGCCAGCGTCATCGGTGCCGAGCCGCCTCGTGTGGATGCGTCGCGTTTGATCGGCCTCATCAACACCCAACAAGCCAAAGGCCAGCCCCTCAGCGCTGTCAACCTTGACCGTGCCTTGCTGCTGCTCGACGACTTGCCCGGCGTGAGTGTGGCGGGCAATTTGGTGCAAGGCCAAGAGCACGGCGAAACCGACGTGGGCCTCACCGTCACCAACGAGCCTTGGCTCACCGGCAGCGCGGCGAGCGACAACAGCGGTTCGCTCTCCACAGGCCAAGAGCGCTTAAGTGCCAACTTCGCCCTCAACAGCCCTCTGGGCTTGGGCGACTTGTTCACCCTCAACCTGCTCAAAACCCAAGGCAGCGACTACCAGCGCTTGGCCTACAGCCTGCCTGTGGGCTACGACGGGGCGCGTGCAGGCGTTCATGCCTCGCATCTGAACTACAACGTGGTGGGCACCAACGCCTACATGGGTCTTCAAGGTCAAGCCGATAACGCCGGTCTCGACGCCAGCTTTCCCGTGGTGCGCAGCCAAGTGCAAAACCTCAGCCTCACGGGCAGCGCTGACGTTAAGCGCTTCAGCAACACTGCACTGGCCGCGCCCACCTCGCGCTACCGCATTCACGTGGTCAACCTGGGCCTCAGCGGCACCCAGTTTGATACGTGGGGCGGCGGCGGCGCCAACGCGGCCAGCGTCAACGTGTTGCAAGGCAGCTTGCACCCCGACAACGCCGAGCCCGTGCCCAGCCAAAACAATGCGCTTTTGACAGGCCGCTACAGCAAGCTCAACCTCAACCTCAGTCGCCAACAAGCCATCAACACCGACCTGAGTGTGTTCATGGCCGCCAGTTGGCAAGCCGCCAGCAAAAACCTAGACCCCTCTGAAAAGCTCTACCTCGGTGGCGCAGGTGGCGTGCGTGCCTACCCCTCAAACGAAGCAGGTGGCAGTGAAGGGCGCACCCTCACCACCGAGCTGCGCCAGCGCTTAGGCGACCGTTTGACGCTCACCGGCTTTCATGACTACGGCTGGGTCAAGCTCAACCGCAACCCCGTCAGCGCGGCACCCGCCGTGGGCAACTACAACCTGCAAGGTTATGGCTTGTCGCTGGCATGGCAAGGCCCCAGCGGCATCGACCTCAAAGGCACCGTCGCCAAGCGCATGGGCACCAACCCAGCGGCCAATGCGGCAGGCCTGGACAGCGACGGCACCCTCAAAACCCACCGCGTTTGGCTCAACGCCTTGGTTTCGTTTTAAAAGTTTTACGCACGTATGAATTGCATCTTCCGCACCCTTTGGTCTGCCGCCACCCAGTCGTGGCAAGCCGTACCTGAAACCGCCAAGTCGGCAGGCAAGGGCGGGGGCTCAACCCAAAAAAGTGCGAGCAAATCATCCGCCAGCGGCATGGTGTCGGGCGTTGCCTTGGGTTTGATGGTCAGCGGTGGCGTGAGTGCGCAAGCGCCCCCGCTGCCCGCGCCTGCCCCCACCCAGTTGCCCACGGGCGGCAAAGTGGCCCAAGGCGTGGCCACCCTCAGCCAAACCGCCACCGCCCAAGCGGCCGCGCTCACCGTCACTCAAAGCAGCCAACGCGCCGTGGTGAACTGGGACACCTTCAACCTCGGCAGCGCCGCCCGCGTTAACTTCGCGCAGCCCAACGCCCAAGCCGTCACGTTGAACCGCGTGAACGATGCCAACCCCAGCCAAATCTTTGGCCGCATCACCGCCCCAGGCCAAGTGGTGCTGACCAACGCACAAGGCATTTACTTTTCGCCCACCTCGCAAGTGGATGTGGGCGGGCTGGTCGCCACCACCCACAGCATCAGCGACGACAACTTCATGGCGGGCAACTACCGCTTTGAGCGCAACGGCTCAGTCGGCAAAGTGGTCAACGACGGCCAGCTCAACGCCGCCTTGGCCGGCTACATTGCGCTGCTGGCACCCGAGGTGCAAAACGCTGGCGTGGTCGTGGCCCAAGCCGGCACCGTGGCCATGGCCACCGGCGACGCCATCACCCTCAACTTTGCGGGCAACCACACCCTCGCCAGCATCACCACCACGCTCAGCACCCTCGCCACGCTGGTGAACAACCAACACGCCGTGATGGCCACCGATGGGCAAATCATTTTGTCGGCCGTGGCCTTGAACAAACTGCAAGCCGGTGTGGTTAAAAACAGCGGCACCTTAGAAGCCAACAGCTTGGTCAGCAAAGGCGGCAAGATTGTTTTAGAAGGTGACGACATCACCCTCACCCGCACCAGCAAGATCGAAGCCAAAGGCGCCACTGGCGGCGGCACCGTTCTGGTGGGTGGTGACTGGCAAGGCAGCGGCAACATGCGCCAAGCCACCAAGGTGACCATGGAGTCTGGGGCCAGCATTGATGCCAGTGCCACCGACAAGGGCGATGGTGGCAAGGTGGTGTTGTGGAGTGATGTACACCAAGCTGGCGGTCTGACCCAAGTCGAGGGGCACATCAGCGCCCGTGCCGCTGGCGACGGCGCGGGTGGTCGGATTGAAACCTCAGGCCACGACTTGCAGGTGGGCGATCTGCAGGTGGACAGCCAGTCGGCCGGCGGTGGTGCCAACGGGCAGTGGCTGCTGGACCCTTACAACATCACCATCGGCACCACCAATACCAACACCTCCGGCTCCGCTGGCACCTACACCGCTTCGCCCTCGGCCGGCACGGTGAGCTACACCACCCTTCAAACTGCGCTGGCGACTAGCGACGTCACCGTGTCCACCACTGGCGCCGGTACTGACGCTGGCAACATGACCCTAAGCTGGACCGCAACTCCGTTCAGCTGGAACTCGGGCAGGAAGCTCACGCTATCCGCAGACGGCGCCATCAGTTGCGTGATCAACTGCAACTTCAACATCGGCAGCGGCGGCACTCTGAATATGTCGCCTGGCTCCGGCACCTCCATCTACACTGGGACAATCTCCGGCGCGGGTAACTTCATCAAGAGTGGGGCGGGGCTGCTTCAATTTGGCGGCACCATGAACCAGCAATACACGGGGTCGACCCAAGTATCTGCCGGCACGCTCGAACTCAACAGTGGGCGTTCCTTGACCAACTCGGCAGTGACGGTGGATGCCGGCGCCATCCTTAAGTACGCCTCTGACTACTCTGAGCTTGGCAGCCTGGCCGGTGCCGGCACGGTGACGACCAGTTCACTCACCGTTTCCGGCACCAACCTGATTCTCGGTGGCAACAACACGAGCACTACCTTCAGCGGTACCTTCGCGGGCAACGGCACAGGTGGGGTCCTTGTCAACAAATACGGCAGCGGCACCTTCACCTACACCGGCGGCACCTCTGGCAATTTTTTTGGCTTCACGCTGCTGTCATCGGCCGGCACGGTGCAGATCGGCAACGGCGGGTCTGGAGAGGGAGCTTTGAGCAATATCGCCAACGGCATCGCGTCCACGATAGGCAGCGGCAGCAACCTGGTCATCAATCGCAGCGACACGTTCAGCCTGACCAATTTATCGGGCCCCGGGACGGTCAAGTTCATGGGGGGTGGCACCACCATCTTCACCTCCGATACTTTGGGCGGTGCCACCTACTCCAGCCAGGTCGTGTCTGGCTCTACGCTGCAGTTGGGCAATGGCGTCAACGCCGGCGCTCTGGGCTCGGGGGCGCTGGCGAATGCCGGCACCCTCGCCATCAACCGCACGGGCTCGATGACCCTGGCCGGCAACATCAGCGGTGCAGGCAACCTCAGCATGACGGGCGGTGGCACGGTCATCCTCACCGGCACCAATACCTACACCGGCACCACCACCATCAGCGCTGGCACTTTGCAGGTGGGCAACAACACCACCACAGGCACGCTGGGCACAGGCGCGGTCTCTAACAGCGGCAGCCTGAAATTCTTGCGAAGCGATGCACTAACCGCCAGTGCCGACATCAGCGGCACCGGCACGATCTACAGCCAGGGCGCTGGAGCCCTAACGCTCTCGGGCATCCTCAGCGGCTCGGGCAAGTTCTACCAAAGCTCAGCCGGCTCTGTCAGTTTGTCCGGCGACAACAGCAGCTTCACCGGCGGCGTCAACATAGGGTTCTTTGGCACCGTCATCTTGGACCATGCCAATGCAGTGGGCAGCACCGGCGCCCTGACGTTTCAGAACGGTACGCTCAAATACTCGGCCAACAACATTACCGATTACACCGCCCGCTTTGGCATAGCCAGCTCGGGCATATACAAGGTGGACACTGGCGGCCAAGCCGTCACCTGGGCCGGCGCGCTGAACGCCTCCAACCTCTCCAACGTCACCCTAGTCAAAAGTGGCACTGGCTCCCTCACATTGAACGGCACCAACAATTTGACCGGTGTCACGATCAACGCCGGCACCCTGCAGGTGGGTAACGGCGGAACGACGGGCGATTTGGGCGGCACGGGTAACGTGACCAACAACGGAACGCTCGTCTTCAATCGCAGCGACGACATCGCCATCAGCAACAACATCACTGGAACCGGGCAACTGACCTTGGTGGGTACCGGGGCGGTCACCCTGAGCGGCAACAACACCTACAGCGGCGGAACTTCCTTGCAAGCTGGCACCGTGATTGCCTCGTCCAGCAGCCAAAACGGTCACAAGTCCTTGGGCGCCAGCGGCACCATCGACTTTGCCGGTGGCACCTTGAAGTTCCTCAACGGCAACGACTACATAGTCGACTATTCGTCGCGCTTCAGCACGGCTGCGGGTCAGGCCTACAAGTTAGACATCGCCGCAGGCGTGACCAAAAGCTTTGGCGGAGCTCTCACCAGCGACGGCGGCACGCTCACCAAAACCGGCGCGGGCACCATGACGCTGTCCGGTAACAACACTTACAGCGGCACGACCACGATCAGCGGAGGTTTGCTAAACGTCGGGTCTGGAACTTCTGGCAGTCTGGGCAGCGGGGACGTCGTGAACAACGCCCAGCTGCAGTACCGGCGTAGCGGTATCTACACCGTGGCCAACAACTTCAGTGGCAGCGGCAGTTTCCAGTTTTCCGGAAGCGCGCAGACGGACGTTCTGACCCTAACCGGGAACAATAGCTTCGGCGGCGGCATCAAGCTGTCGACTGGCCGACTTTCCTTGGGCTCGGCCAATGCCATCGGAAATAGTGGCCTTATCTCTTTCCCCAGCGGCATCCTGCAGTGGACGGGTAGCAACACCACAGACTACTCGGCCCGTTTCAACATGTCGAGCGCAAGCAGCCCCTTCATAGGACTGGATACCAACGGCCAGACAGTGACTTTGGCCACCGGTCTTACACACGGTACGGGCGCTTTGAGCAAGTACGGCAGTGGCACGCTGATCCTTGCAGCTGATTCCACCTTCACCGGACAGACCACGGTCGAGGCCGGCACCCTTCAGGTCGGCATGGGCGGCACCTCTGGGGCTTGGACTAGCGGCGTCGTCAACCTAGCCGGTAACCTTGTTTACAACCGAAGCGGCTCGTACACCGTCACGACCGGTGCGCGCGCCACGTCCGGTCCCAGCGGCACAGTCACCTTCATGCAGGGCGCCAGTACCGATATCGTCACTTTTTCTGGCAGCGTGACCAACGCAGTGTCCCTGGTCCAAGCGGGTCCAGGCACCCTCGTGCTGACTGCTAACAATAACTCCCCCAGCAGCGGCAGCACCACCATCAGTGCTGGCACGCTGAAAGTCGGCGACGGGGGTGGCATGGGGCCGCTGAACACTGGCGCCATCACCAACGACGGTAAGCTGATCATCAACCGCAACGATGCAGTCACGATCAACACTGCGATCACCGGTACGGGCAGCCTCGAAAAGACCTCTATCGGAACCCTGACCCTAGGTGGCGCCAACACCTACAGCGGCGGCACCACGCTCACCAACGGAACTTTGGCCCTGAATTCCGCCGGTGCGCTAGGCAGCATTGGCACGATCAGCTTTGGCGGCGGAACGCTGCAGTTCTCGGCCAACAACACAACAGACTATTCGCCACGTCTGAGCAACGCAGCCAACCAGGCTTACAAATTTGACACAAACGGTCTGACGGTGTCATTGGCTTCAGAGTTGACTAGCGTAGGCGGCAGTTTGAACAAGGTTGGTTTGGGCACCTTGGTCCTGACGGGCAATAACACCTACACGGGTAACACCACCATCACCGCAGGCACTTTAAAAGCAGGCAGCACCACAGCTTTTGGCACTGGGGCCATCAGTCAGACCGCCGGTGCCGCTTTGGATCTCAATGGCCAGAGCATGGCTAACACCACAGGTAACTTGACCTTGAGTGGCAATGGCATCAGCAATGCTGGCGCTTTGATCAACAGCAGTACCACGGGCGCTACCTATGCTGGATTGGTGACTTTGGGCTCGTCCACCACCATCACAGGCGGGATTGGCTCAATTGCGTTGAGTAATACAGGCACGATCACGGGTTCGACTTTTGGCCTGACCTTAGATGGCGCAGCGGGTGGCTCTATCGCCAGCATCATTGGGACAGGCACAGGCGTCCTGATCAAAGCAGGTGCAGGCACATGGACTTTGGGAGGCGCCAACACTTACAGCGGCACTACCAGCATCAACGCTGGTACCCTGCAAGTCGGCACCTTAAGCAATGCAACAGCAAAGCTAGGAACTGGTGCAATCACGGACAACGGAAATTTAATTTTCTATCGCTCAGGTGCTTTTGTATTAAGCGCAATGGCACCCAGTGGAGGCGCGATCACCGGCACGGGCAACGTCACCTTGCAATCCACAGATGCCGTCACTGTTGACCGAGCCATCACGCTCACTGGTGCGAACAGTGCCATCTATGTTGAGGCAAGCGCTAACGCTGCTGCAAACACATCTCTAGTCAGTGATGTCACGCTCTCTAGCACCATCACGACCAGTGCCACAGGCACCATTGCTATCTTTGAAGGATCGCCCACTGCAACCGTGGCCAACGGATCTACGACGAACCTGAGTAGCAAGATGGTGGGTGCGACAGGCAGCATCAAATACAAAACCTACAACGCCAACCTCGCCTCCCTCAGCACAGTGGTTGCAGGCACGCGCAATTTTTATTACCGCTTACAGCCTTCACTCACCATCACGGGCGCCACCGTTAGCGCCAGCAAAACCTACGACGGCACAACCACAGCTACCAATGCCGTGGTCGCGGGTGGCACGGCTTCGAGCGCTACAGATGGCGACACCATAGGCTTCAGCACCACGGGTGCCACTTACGACACCCCCACTGCAGGCACTGGCAAAACAATGACTGTGGCTGTTGCCACGACCTCTACCAACGCAGGTTGGGTGGTCAATGGTTATAGCAGCACCATGTCTGCAGCCACCTATGCGGGCACCATTCTCCAAGCACCCTTGACGGTCACGGCCAAAAACGACGCACGTTTCGTGACGCAAACCGACAATCCCAGCTACGCCGGGGTAACTTATTCGGGTTTCGTGCATGGCGAAACTTCGTCCGACCTAGGCGGTGCGTTGTCTTATTTGCGCAGCTCACCCAGTGCCAATGCAGCGGGTAGCTACACACTTACCCCCGGCGGGTTGACATCCATCAACTACGACATCCGTTTCTCATCTGGCAGTTACACCATCGTGCCCGCCAATCAACTGCTGGTGCGCGTAGCCGATGGCACCAGCGTGTACGGCGCCGCGCCCAGCTACAACATCACGAGTGCGCAGTATGTGATGCCTGACAACAGCCTGATCGACCTGACCAGTCAACTTTCTCTCGCAGGCGGTTTGTACACCTTGAATGATGGTGCCAGTGGTACGGCGCGGTTTACGTTGGGCTTGAACAGCCCAAGCTTGAGCACCTCGGGTGCGGCCAATGTGGGCACGTGGAATGTGGGTTACAGCGGTGCAACCACCACCAGCCCCAACTTCAGCAACACACTCACGATGGTGGGAACGCAAACCATCACCCCGCGCAACTTGAATGTCACGGCCGCAGCCGCTAACAAAGCTTATGACGGCTCCAACACGGCAACTGTGACCTTGGCCGACAACCGCGTGAGCGGCGATGCTGTGTCAGTTGCTCAAACCAGCGCCACGTTCGCCAGCAAGAACGCCATCGCGGGGCAGACGGTCACCGTCAATGGCATTACCGCAACAGGGGCTAACATTGCCAACTACAGTTTGCAAAACACCAGCACAACGACAACTGCAGACATCACGCCAAAGGCTTTGAGCCTCTCGGGTTTGACGGCTGCCAACAAAGTCTATGACGGCAATCTCACGGCCACCGTCAGCAGTTTCGGCGCACTGACGGGTGTCGTGGGCAGTGAGGATGTGCAAATCGACAGCACCAACGCATCGGCCGCCTTTGCCACAAAAACAGTCGGTATTGGCAAACCTGTGACTGTTTCAGGCACCGTCTTGGGCGGCGCAGACATTGCCAATTACAGCTTACCCAGCACCTTGACCACCACAGCCGACATCACCGCCAAAGCGCTGACCGTGACTGGCACCACGGTGGCCAATAAGGTCTATGACGCGACCGCCACCGCAACTTTGACGAATGGTGCATTGCAGGGCGTCGTTTTGGGCGATGTTGTCACCCTCACGCAAGCCGGAAACTTCGCCGACAAAAATTATTCCGCAACACCAAAAACCGTCACTGCCAACGACAGTTTGTTGGGCGCGGACAAGGACAACTACACCCTCACGCAACCCACAGGGCTGACCGCCAGCATCAGCAAAGCAGATTTGTCCATCTCGGGCGTGAGCGCGGTCGACCGAACCTACAACGCCACGAATGTGGCCTCGCTGACAGGCACGCCAAGCATCGTGCCGTTGCTGACCGATGTCGTAACGGTGAGCGGCACCCCGACCGCGACCTTCAACAACAAAAACTTTGGTACCAACAAGCCCGTCACTGTAATTGGCTACACCTTGAGTGGCACCGACAGCGGCAACTACAACCCCGTTCAACCCAATGGATTGACAGCCAGCATCAGCAAAGCACCCTTGAGCGTGACTGGTGTCACGGCGGTTGACAAGGTTTACGACGCCACCCCCGTTGCCACATTGACTGGCACGGCCACAGCCGTGGCATTGCTGACCGACAACGTGACGGTCACGGGCACGCCCGTGGCCACATTTGCAGACAAAAACGCTTCCGCCTCGGCCATCGCTGTGGGCGTGACGGGCTACACCCTGGGTGGCACTGACGGTGCCAACTACAGCGTGGTGCAGCCCACAGGTTTGAGTGCGTTGATCAGCAAAAAGCCTTTGGTTATGACGGGTTTGAGCGCTGCTGCCAGCAAAACCTACGACGGCAACACCAGCGCCACGGTGTTGGGCAATGCCAGCTTGCAAACAGCGCTGGCGCCTGGCGCGGGCACGGCGGTGGACGGTTTGCCCTACACAGGTGATGTACTCACCGTGACGGGCTCGCCCACTGGCACCTACAACAGCAAAGATGTGGCAGCAGCCAACGCCATCAACGTGGCAGGCTTGAGTTTGACGGGCGCTAGCGATGGCAACTACACCTTGTCAACATACCCTGCCATTGCCGCCACCATCACGCCAAAAGACCTGATCGTCAAAGCCAACGACGATGCCAATTTCTTTGCCGTGGCAGACAACCCTGCTTTTAATGGCGTGAGCTACGTGGGTTTTATTCAAAATGAAAGTGCTGCAAATTTAAGCTTCACGTCGGGCTCGGCGCCTGTCATCACCAGTAGTTTGACCACCGGCGTGGGCGGGCAGCGCTCCACGCCCGGCACCTATGCGGGAGCGCTCACGCCCTCTGGCGTGACCGCAGGTAACTACAACCCCATCTACCAAACGGGCGACTTTACGGTGGTGCCCGCCGACCAATTGATGGTGCGTGTGAACAACCTGTCGGTGGCCTATGGCACATCGTCTCCTTATGGCACGCCGACGGCCAGTTACTACAGCACCTTTTACGGGTCTGTCATCGGAGGCTTGACAGTCACGCCAACGGGCGGCGCCTATGCCGTGGCCGATGTTGCCAATGGAGTCGCCGCAACGGTGACCTTGGCGCCTGTGGCAACGGCTGGGCAACTCAGCCGTTCAGGCAATGCTGTGGTGGGCACCTACAACATTGGTGCGTCCAGCGTGACCAATGTGCAGGGTGGCGCGAGCTTCAACACGGTGGCGGTCACGGGCACACAAACCGTTACCCCACAAGCCTTAACCATCAACGCCACGGCCGCCAACAAGGCTTATGACGGCAACAACTCAGCCAGCGTGACGTTGGCTTCTGGCAATGCACTGATAGGTGATTGGCTCAGTTACGACAAAACAGCGGCGACGTTTTCAGACAAAAACGTCGATTTCGGCAAAACAGTCACCGTTCGCGGGTTGAGCTTTAGCGGCATCGATGCGGGCAACTACATCTTGCAAAACAACAGCACCACGGCACTGGCAACCATCACGCCCAAGCAGGTGCAACTCAGCGCAAGCAAAACGTACGATGGCAGCACGTCACTGAGCGGTAACCAGTTGATCATCACGACAGGCGTTGGCTCGGAGACTTTGGGCTATTCAGCGGCGACGATCAATAGCAAGAACGTGGCTGATAACGCTACCAATGTAGTGAGCAGCGTTACCTTGACCGATGGCACCAACGGTGGCTTGGCCTCGAACTACAGCTACACGACAGCGCGTGGCGCAGACAACAGCGTGAGCTTGAGCCAAGCCAGCTTGACGTTGACGCCAGTCACTGACACCAAGGTGTACAACGGCAACAAAACATCTTCACAAGTAGTAGTGGTGACCAACACCAGTGGCAGCACAGATGTGGTGGTTGCGCAGCAAGAGTTCGCAAGCAAGAACGCCTTGGGTGCAGGTGGCAGCACCTTGCAAGTGAAGTCGGGCTACTCCGTGGTCGATAGCTTGAATGCCGACGTGAGTAGTAACTACGTGATCTCCGCCAGCGGCACGGTGGCGGGCACGATCACGCCCAAGCAAGTGCAACTCAGCGCAAGCAAGACCTACGACGGCAGCACGGCGCTGAGTGGTAACCAGTTGACCATCAACACAGGCGTTGGTTCAGAGACTTTGGGTTACTCAGCGGCGGCGATTGCTAGCAAGAACGTGTCGGCCAACGCCAGCAATAGGGTGAGCAGCGTCACGTTGACCGATGGCACCAACGGTGGCTTGGCCTCGAACTACAGCTACACGACAGCGCGCGGCGCAGACAACAGCGTGAGCTTGAGTCAAGCCAATCTGAGTTTGGCGCCCGTCACGGACACCAAGGTGTATGACGGCACACAAACCTCGTCGCAAGCGGTGGTAGTGACCAACACCAGTGGCAGCACAGATGTGGTGGCGGTGCAGCAAGAGTTCGCAAGCAAGAATGCTTTGGGCTCAGGAGCCAGTCCCTTGCAAGTGAAGTCGGGCTACACCGTGGTCGATAGCTTGAATGCCGACATGAGCAGCAACTACGTGATCACCGCCAGCGGCACGGCAGCAGGCACCATCACGCCAAAAGCCTTAACGGTATCTGGCACTTTGGTTGCTAACAAGGTCTACGACGGAACAACTACTGCCACTTTGAGCAACGGCGCGCTAGTTGGCGTGATCAGCACAGACGCAGCCAACGTCACGTTGTCGCAAGCAGGCACATTCGCAGACAAGAACGTCGGCATTGCGAAAGTGGTGAACGCATCCAACTCAATTGCAGGTACTGAATCAGGCAACTACAGCTTGACTCAACCTGCATCGTTGAGCGCTGACATCACCGCCAAAGCCTTGACGGTTGCGAACACAACTGTCGCCAACAAGGTCTATGACGGCACGACTGTCGCTACCTTGAGCAACGGCTCACTGGTCGGCGTAGTTACTGCAGACGCAGCCAACATCACATTGACGCAAGCGGGCACATTCGCAGATAAGAACGTGGGCACCGCGAAAGCGGTGACAGCGGCCAACTCGATTGCAGGCACCGAAGCTGGCAACTACAGCTTGACCCAACCTGCACCGTTGAGTGCCGACATCACAGCCAAAGCCTTGACGGTTGCGAACACAACAGTGGCCAATAAGGTCTACGACGGCACAACTGTGGCCACGTTGAGTGGTGGCAGCTTGGTCGGCGTAATCAGCGCAGACGCAGCCAACGTCACGTTGACTCAAGCTGGCACATTCGCCGACAAAAACGTCGGCACCGCGAAAGCGGTAACCGCAGCCAACACGATTGCGGGCACTGAAGCAGGTAACTACAACCTGACCCAACCTACATCGTTGAGCGCTGACATTTCAGCTAAAGCCTTGACGGTTGCGAACACAACAGTGGCGAATAAGGTGTACGACGGCTCAACTATCGCCACGTTGAGTGGTGGCAGCTTGGTCGGCGTGATCAGCGCAGACACAAACAACGTCACGTTGACACAAGCGGGCACATTCGCAGACAAAAACGTGGGCACCGCAAAAGCTGTGACCGCAGCCAACTCGATTGCAGGCACTGAAGCAGGTAACTACAGCCTTACGCAACCAAGCGCGTTGAGCGCTGACATTACAGCCAAGGCTTTGACAGTCGCGAACACCACAGTGGCGAACAAGGTTTACGACGGCACAACTTTGGCCACATTGAGTGGTGGCAGCTTGGTCGGCGTGATCAGCGCTGACGCAGCTAACGTCACGTTGACACAAGGTGGCACATTCGCCGACAAAAACGTCGGCACCGCGAAAGCGGTAACCGCAGCCAATACGATTGCGGGCACTGAAGCAGGTAACTACAGCCTGACGCAGCCAACTGTGTTGAGTGCAGACATCACCGCCAAGGCTTTGACAGTTGCAAACACATCCGTCGCCAACAAGGTCTATGACGGCACGACTGTCGCTACCTTGAGTAACGGCTCACTGGTCGGCGTGATCAGCTCTGACGCATCCAACGTCACGTTGACACTAGCGGGCACGTTTGCAGACAAAAACGTTGGCACCGCAAAAGTGGTGACAGCGACCAACTCGATTGCTGGCACTGAATCTGGTAACTACAGCCTGTCGCAACCAAGCGCGTTGAGCGCTGACATTACAGCCAAGGCTTTGACAGTCGCGAACACAACAGTCGCTAACAAGGTTTACGACGGCTCAACTGTCGCCACGTTGAGTGGTGGCAGCTTGGTCGGCGTGATCAGCTCTGACGCAGCCAACGTCACATTGACACAAGCGGGCACGTTTGCAGACAAAAACGTGGGCACCGCAAAAGTGGTGACCGCAGCTAACTCGATAGCAGGCACTGAAGTTAGCAACTACAGCCTGACCCAGACGACTGTTTTAAGTGCTGACATCACCCGTTTGGCATCGGTCACTTGGGTGGGTGGTGCCAGCGGAAATTGGATGGATTCTGCCAACTGGGCAGGTGGTGCTGTGCCTGATCTGTCCAACGTGTCGAATGTGGTGATTCCCGCCAACACACAGGTTGTGTTTGACACGACGGTTGCTGGCAATGCGCAAGTGGGCGCTGTTCGTGTGGACAGTGTGTCTGGCGGTACAACGGCTAATGTCACACCTGGCAGCTTGACTGTTGCTGGCGGATCTCTGACCGTCGGTTCGGGTGGGTTGACCGTGGCAACGTTGAATCAGACAGGTGGCAGCATTCTTGCGGAGACTCTCACTGTCACCCAAACCTTGAACCAAAGCCCTAATACGAGTTTGACGGTTTCAGGGACGACCACCATCAACCAAACCCCCGCTCAAATTGCAGCGATGACCAGCGCGAATGTGGCAGCTTTGCCTCCGTCGCAGTTGGCGGCTTTTACAGCGACCCAACTGACGGCCATTCCTGTGTCGTTGATGGCCAGTTTGAGCGCTCAGCAGCTGGGCAGTTTGTCGCCCACGCAATTGGGTAGCTTCACCAACAGCCAGTTGTCTGGCATGACCTTGTCACAAGTGGCGTCGTTGTCGGGCAGCCAATTGAGTGGCTTCACACCTGAGCAATTGGCTTTGCTGTTAAAAAATGATGTGACCCCTGTCGCGCCGCCTGTGGTGTTGCCACCCGCTGTGCCAACGCCGACGCCCGTCGTGCCACCTGTGACGACGCCGACATTCACAGCACCGCCAGCGACCGCTGGCTTGACTTTGAATCCAAGTCCCGCGCCTTTGATTGCGCCAACGCCAACAACCATTCCAGCACCTGCACCTGCACCTGCACCTGCACCTGCACCTGCACCTGCACCTGCATCGGTCCCTGAGGCTGCAGTTTCACCTCTTCCCACAGCCATCGCAGCCACACCGTCGCCATCTGTGACGTCGGTGAGCAGCAGTGTTCAAGCGGCGGCTGTGGTGGCAGCCGCTGCCGCTACCAGCACGGGTGGCGACAAAGGTGGCAGTTCAGGTGGTGGCGAGAATGTGGGCACGATCACCTCCACCAGCGGTGTGGTGGTCAACACCATTCGCGTTGCCAACCGCCAAACGACGGGTGTGGTGGCTGTGTTGGTGCCCAAGGGCAGCTCAAGCAGCGGCACAGGCATGATGATTTCGTTGCCGGAAGAGGCCACCACCTTGTCAACCGCAACGCAAGAAACGGTCAAGGTTTCTTTGGCCAATGGTGCAAACCTGCCGTCGTGGATCAAATATTTGCCTGAGCAAAAAGGCTTGGTCTTGGGCGCTGTGCCTGAAGGCGGTTTGCCCGTTCAGGTGATGTTGATGGTGGGCAACCAGCGCACGATTGTGCAAATTTCAGAGTCACAAATTGCCAAGTGACCCGCGCAAACATGCGGATTGCATCAAAGGCCCCGAAAAAGGGCTTTCACAGCAAACAGTTATGATGAAATTTATATATAGGGAAATCAAATGTTTGCTTTGATCCAATCTTTGAAAATTAGAACCAAGCTCATGGTTTTGGTGTTGCCTTTGCTGATAGCGCTTGGGGTTCTGTCGTCCAGCAAGGTATGGGACTTTTGGACACAAAAGAACCAGTACGAAGTCAGTGCCGAGGTGGTGTCTGAGGTGGCCGTGTTGGGGCAACTGGTGCACCAGTTGCAGTCTGAGCGCGGTATGTCGGGGGGCTTTTTGGCCTCTGGCGGCAGTGAGGCAGCAGCCGCCGCTCTGAAAACCCAGCGCGCCAAAACCGATGCCACGTTCACCCAAGCCCTCGCCACGGTCTCCCGTTTGATGGCCGATTCTGGCGCTGTGGCCAGCGCCGGCACCCAACCCGCAGCCAAGTTGCCTGCTTTGCGCCAGGCCTTGGACGCACAGCGACAGCAAATCGACGCCAAAGCACTCACTGGCGGCGCAGCGATCAAGTGGTACTCCGAGCGCATCAACGCCTTGGTGGAAACCGTTTACACCGCCGTGGATTTTTCGCCTTCGGTTGAGTTTGCTCAGAGCATACGCGCCTACGCTTACCTCATTAGCATGAAGGAGTTCGCGGGTCGCGAGCGCGCCGCCATCAACGCGGCCTTGTCAGCGGACAAGCCACTTGAGGCGGCTACGCAATCGCAGCTGATTGGCACCATCGCGCGTCAAGACAACTTTGATGTGCTGTATCGCCAAACCGCCAGCGCCGCTGATGTGCAAGCCCTCACTTTGGCTTTGGATAAGCCTGCGGTGAAAGAGTCTCTGGCCATGCGCGGCCAGGTGTTGAGCAAAGCGGCAGAAGGCAGTTTCGGTATTGCGCCCACGGTATGGTGGGCGGCTGTGTCGGAGAAGATGAACATCCTTAAAGCGCATGATGACAACTTGTCGAGCCATTTGATCGAGAACGCTCGCAGTTTGTCAGACGCCGCTGCGCGGAGTTTCTTCATCGCCATCACACTCACATTGCTGCTGGGTGCCTTGTTTTTGACGTTGACGGTGTGGATCACACGCAGCATCCAAATGCCTTTGCAGGCCTTGCAAAGCTCGATGAACCAGATCTCTGCCAGCTTTGATTTGTCACAACGGGTGAGTGTCAGTGGCTCAGACGAAATCGCGATGACATCGGCGTCCTTCAACCGAATGATGCAAGTGATTGCTGACGCCTTGAACGAGGTCAACGTGGTGATGGCTTCTCTGGCTGAGGGCGATTTTTCTAAGCCAGTCCATTCAGCGCTCAAAGGCGACATGGACACCCTGAAAAACTCGGTGAATAACAGTTTGGCTAGCGTGGAGGCCACCATTGCCACGTTGAACAGCGCCATGTTGGCGCTGCACAAGGGCGATTTCTCATTCAAAGTCGAAGTGGACGCGCAAGGCGAGTACCGCAAAGCTTTGACCAGTGCGCAGCGCGCCATGTCGTCGTTGCAAGCCATGTTGGGCGATGTGGGGCAGGTGATGCGTCATGTTTCAACCGGCGACTTGAGCCATCGGGTGCAAGCGATTGGCTCGGGCGACTTGAATGTGCTGCGCGAGAACGTCAACGCTTCTCTGGAAGCCTTGGTGAAGACCATGAAAGAAATCAACGTCAACACCCGTCAGCTCGCTGCGGCTTCGAATGAAACCACCTCCGCGATTGGACAAATTGCCGATGGTGCGCAAAGTCAAACGGTGGCCATCAGCCAAGTTTCCACGGCGGTTCGCCAGTCCAGTCTCGCGATTTCGGATGTGTCTAAGAACACGGAAATGGCGTCACAGAAGTCTCGCGAGTCGGTGCAAATCGTGCAAGCCGGCGTGCAGAAGATGTCGATGATGGTCGAGGTCGTCAGCGCCATTGCGAGCAACTCAGAAAAGATCAGCAAGATCACGGAAGTGATCGAGAAGATTGCCAACAAAACCAATTTGTTGTCCCTCAATGCTGCCATTGAAGCTGCCCGCGCGGGTGAGCACGGCAAGGGCTTTGCTGTTGTCGCGGATGAGGTGGGCAAGTTGGCGGTCAGCAGCGCGGCCAGTTCGCAAGAAATTGCGTTGCTGGTTCAAGAGGCATCCAACGAAACCGCCAAGGCCGTCGCAGCAGTCAAGGCGGTCAGCGAAGACATGGCGCATGTGGGTGAAAGTGCCCAAGCGACCGACAGTTTGCTGCAGCGCGTGTCAGCCTCTTTGGAAGAGCAGGCCAGCGCCATCGAGCAAATCAATGCCAATTTGTCTGAGCTGGACCTCATCGCACGCAGCAATGCGGCTGCGTCTGAGGAAATGACGGCCAGTGTGATGGAGTTGTCGAGCACCGCTGACGCCACGCGCCGTGAAGTGTCTAACTTCAGATTGGCAGCTTAATGCGGCTGGTGGGTGCCTTGCACCCAATCTAGGCCTTGCGCCATCGAGAAGCTGGCGGCGGCTTCATGCGTGGCAAAGTCGTCGGTGAAACAAATCACGCGGTCGGTGCTGGCACTGCCGCGTCCGCTGGCGACCGACACTTGAGCGGCAAAGCGACCGCAGGGTAGGGCGCGTGGGCAAGCGGCGATGCGATATTTGCCAAATGTGATGGCATGGTTTTGGAAATGAATAGCTGGAATCATGGATAGCTCAAAAATAAAACGAGACAAATTAGCCCTGTGTATGGGCCAATAAAAATACGCAAAGAAGTGGGAATTTACTAATAAGGCCCATTCTGCTGAAAGGGCTGCCCGCACGTTGTAGAGGTGCGGGCTAGAAGTCGACTAAAGCGATCAGCTATTGTATCAGGCTCAGTCCACCTTGCCAATGCGTTGCACCAGCGCGGCCATGTCTTTGGCATCGGTTTGCACGTAGCGCTCAAACTCAGGCATGTCTTGAAACATGAACGAGGTGCCTGCGGCTGTCAGTGCTTGGTTGGCGCGTGGGTCAGCAGCCGCAAATTTGGCAGCTTGACGCAACTTCTCGACCACCGCAGCTGGCGTGTTGGCAGGCACAAACATGCCCGACCATTGCGCGTAGCTGATGGGCACACCCAACTCTTTCAAGCTGGGTACATCGGGCAGGGCTGTCAAGCGGCTATCGCCCCAATGGGCCAAGGCACGCAGTTTGCCGGCCTTGATTTGTTGACCCACACTCGCGGGCCCTGTCGACAAGGCTTCGATTTGCCCAGACAGCAAGGCCAACACTGCAGGGCCTGCGCCGGTGTAGGGCACATGCAGCATGAAGCTAGACGTTGCTGCCTTGAGCTGCTCCATCGGCACATGCATGGTGCCGTAGTTGCCCGACGAACCAAACGACACCTTGGCAGGGTTGGCTTTGACGTAGGCCATGAATTCGGCGTAGGTTTTCCAAGGGCTGTCAGCCTTCACCACCAACACGGTGGGGTCAGCGCTGAAACGTGCGATGGGTTTGAGCTGGTCGAGCTGAAACATGGGCGCGCGTTTGAGCACTTTGTCAGCCTCGGGCAGAACCACCAGCGACGACAGCGCCATCAGCACGGTGTAACCATCGGCCTTGGACTTGGCGACTTGCGCCATGCCAATGCCGCCGCCTGCGCCGCCTTTGTTCTCAACAATCACCGACTGTTTGAGGTAGCGGCCCATGGCCTCGGCCACAGGGCGACCCACGGTGTCGGCCACGCCGCCGGGCGGGAAGGGCACCAGCATGGTGATGGGGCGCGATGGGTAGTCTTCCTGCGCCAAAGCGGGCCATGCAGCGGTGGCGCTCAGTAAGCCAGCGGTCAATCCGCGAAGCAAGAGGTGGCGGCGTGTGGTCATGGGTGTCTCCTGTCAGTTGTCTGTGGGCGTGACTTGGACGCTCAGACGAATTTGTTTTCGATATGGCCAATGCCGTCAATCTCGACGCGCACCACGTCACCCGCTTTCAAATACTGGGGTGGCTTCAAGCCCATGCCCACACCGGCGGGGGTGCCCGTGGCGATGATGTCGCCGGGGTACAGCGTGATGCCGCGTGAGATGGTTTCGATCAGCGTGGGGATGTCGAAAATCATATTTTCGGTGGGGCCATCTTGGCGTTGTTCACCATTGATGATGCCGCGCACGCGGGTCTTTGTGCCGTCGAGTTCGTCAGCGGTTACCAACCACGGGCCCATGGGGCAGAAGGTGTCAAACGACTTGCCCATGTCCCATTGTTGGTGGCGCATTTGCACGTCGCGTGCGGTCACGTCGTTGACGATGGTGTAGCCGTAGATGTGCTTCATGGCGTCAGCGGCAGCGATGTTTTTGCCACCATGGCCAATGATGACGGCCAGCTCTGATTCGTAGTCAATTTGGTCCGACACGGCACCGCCTGGCAACACCACGTCGTCAAACGGGCCCACCACACACTCGGGTACTTTTGTGAACACGATGGGCCACGCTTGGGTGTTGGTGTTGCTGTCTTTGAAGACGGAGGTGGACAGCTCTTTGGCGTGTTCGTGGTAGTTGCGGCCCACGCACCAAATGTTGCGGCGGGGCAGGGGGATGGGGGCTTCGAGTTTCACATCGGCCACCGCCACGGTTTGGCTGCTCAATGCGGGCAAGGTGCCGCCGGCCATCACGGTTTCGATCAAACGCAGCGCGCCGTGCTGGGCCACATCGGCGGGCACGTCAAAGGCGGTGACGGTTTGACCATCGGCAGACACTTGTCCTACATGGCGTTGATCTTGATGGCGGTAGGTGGCAATGCGCACAGAAAACTCCTCGTTTAAATTGAATGGTTAGCATGCTAATGCTTCTCGAGCGCGCCAAGACCTAGGGTTTGTCTTGTACGAGTCAATGACTGGGTTGAATCAAGTCCGACGTTGAACCAAGCCCGAGGCCAAGGCGGTGCCCAGCACGATCACCATGGCGCAGCCCATCATCCAAAGCGTGACGGTCTCGTCTAAAAAAACCACACCCAACACATTGGCAAACACGGGCGCAAGGTAGGTCACGGTCATGGCGCGAGCGGGCCCGGTGCGCGTCATCAGGCGGAAATACAGCACATAGGCCAAGGCCGTGCACAGCAAGCCCGCAATGGCCAGAGCGACCCAAGCCCGAAGAGGTGGCCACGCGTCAGGCCAAGTCAACAAGGCGGGCACGCATAACCCCAAGCTCGCACCCCACAAACTGCCGCTGGTGGTCACCATCGACGGAATGCCCTGCAAGTAACGCTTGGTGAAGCTGCCTGCCAAGCCATAACAAAACGTGGCGAGCAAACACGCAGCCACTGCCACCCCTGAGCCACCCGCTTTGAACGAAATGTCCCCAGTCACGTCACTGGCCAGCAGCACCACGCCACCAAACCCCAAGGCCAGCCCGATGGCCCGCAGTGCATTGAGTTTGTCGCCCAGCCAAAACCAAGCGATCACCGCGCCAAACAGCGGCGTGGTGGCATTCAAGATCGACGACAAGCCCGTGCTGATGTGCAGCAGCGCATACGCATACAGCGCGAAGGGAATACCTGCATTCAACAAGCCCACGAAGAAGGTGGGGCGCCAATGTTGGCGCAGCAATCCGGCCTCGCCCCGCCACAACAGCACGGGCGTGAGCATCAACGCCGCCAAACTGACGCGCACCCATGAGGTGGCCCATGGGCCAAAGGCGTAGGCACCTTCGCGCATGAATAAATACGAGGTGCCCCACACCAGCGCGAGCAGCACAAATTCGGGCACCCATTGGCGCCAAGGCAAGACGGTTTCGTTCATTCAGTTGATTCGACTGCTCATGCGGGCTTCTAAGGCCAACAGGTGTTTTTTACGATCCAACCCCCCGGCATAACCTGTGAGCGCTCCGTTGGCGCCCACCACGCGGTGACAGGGTACGACCACGCTCCACGGGTTGCGGCCAATGGCGGCGCCCACGGCGCGCACGGCTTTGGGTTTGCCGATACGCTGGGCAATGTCGCCATAAGTGGTGGTGTGCCCATAGGGAATATTTTGGAGTGCCCGCCATACGGTTTGTTGAAACGGCGTTCCCGTCATGAATTGCAAAGGCAGCGCAAAGGTTTGAAGTTGGCCGTCGAAATAGGCCTGTAACTGTTGATGCGCTGCGTCCAGAACGGGGTGTGTGTCATCGTCGTGCCATGGGGTGTTGTCTGGCGAATGTTGCTGGCCGACAAACCAAACACCGCATAAACCTTGCGGGGCTGCGGCCAACAGCATGGCCCCGAGTGGGCTGGTGCGCACGGTTTGAACGATGCGTGGCAGGTGTGCGCTGTGACTCATGGGAATTGATCATAGTGCGGGCTTATTACAATGAAAACCATGCAACTCAACGCCTCCATCTTCAAAGCCTACGACATCCGTGGTGTCGTGCCCTCCACCCTCAATACCGATGTCGCCGAAGCCTTGGGCCGTGCCTTTGGCACCCACGCCGCCGCTTCGGGTGAAACCACGGTGGCCGTGGGCCGCGATGGCCGTTTGAGTGGCCCTTCCTTGGTAGAGGCCCTGATCCGTGGATTGGTCTCGGCGGGTGTGCAAGTGATCGACGTGGGTGCGGTCACCACGCCCATGTTGTACTTTGCAGCCAGCACGCTGTGCAAGAGTGGCATTCAAGTCACGGGCAGTCACAACCCCAAGGACTACAACGGGTTCAAGATGGTCCTCGGTGGCCGTGCCATTTACGGCGAAGAAATCCAGGGCCTGCGGCACATCATGGAAGCGGAGAGTTGGGTGCTCAAAGCGGGCGGCAGCGTCAAGCAGGTGGACGTGACGGCCGATTACGTGGCCCGCATCGTGGGTGATGTGCGTTTGAGCCGCCCCATGAAGGTGGTGGTCGACTGCGGCAACGGCATTGCAGGTGCCACGGCACCCGGCATCTTCCGTGCGCTGGGTTGCGACGTGGTTGAGCTGTTCAGCGAGGTGGATGGCAATTTCCCCAACCACCACCCCGACCCCAGCAAGCCAGAAAACTTGAAAGACCTGATCCAAGCCTTGAAAACTTCGGGCGCAGAACTGGGCTTGGCGTTTGACGGCGACGGTGACCGCTTGGGCATCGTCACCCAAGGCGGCAACAACATTTACCCTGACCGCCAAATGGCCTTGTTCGCCCGCGACGTGTTGTCGCGTGTGCCTGGCGGCGCGATTGTGTTTGACGTGAAGTGTTCGCAGCGGTTGGCCCCTGCCATTCGCGAAGCGGGCGGTCAAGCGCTGATGTTCAAAACAGGCCACTCTCTCATCAAAGCCAAGATGAAAGAAGTCGATTCGCCTTTGGGCGGCGAGATGAGTGGCCACATCTTCTTCAAAGAACGTTGGTACGGCTTTGACGATGGCACCTACGCAGGCTGCCGCTTGCTCGAAATCGTGAGCCGCAGCCCCGATGCCAATGCGGTGTTAGACGCCTTGCCCACCAGTTTCTCCACGCCTGAGTTGAACGTGGGCTGCGCCGAGGGCGAGCCCCACCGTTTGAGCGCAGAGCTGCAGCAGTTGGTGGCTTCGGGCGAACTGCCTTCGCCCGAGTTCAAGCCTGAAGCGTGTGTGATTGACGGCCTGCGCATCGACTGGGCCGATGGCTTTGGTTTGATTCGTGCCTCCAACACCACACCGGTCTTGGTGTTGCGCTTTGAAGGCCAAACCCAAGAAGCGCTGACCCGCATTGAGCACGACATGCTGGCGTTGTTGCGCCGTGTGAAGCCCGATGCGGCGTTTCAAGAGGCGGCGCATTGAGCGAGACTGAACCCTTGGGCCTGCCCACCACATCAGGGTCGCCCGCTTCGTCTGGTTTGTCGGGCCGTCAAGCACCCTTGAAAGTGCTCATCGTCAAGCTCTCGTCCTTGGGCGATGTGGTGCACACGATGCCCGCTGTGATGGACATTCAAGCTGCGTTCCCCCACGCCCAAATTGACTGGGTGGTTGAGCGTGGCTTTGCGCCCATGGCGGCGCGCTGTGCGGCCGTGCACCGCGTGATTCCGTGTGAGCTGCGCCGTTGGCGCAAAGCCTTCTTCAAGTCGAACACGCGTGCACAAACCCGTGCCGAGTGGCAAGCCTTCAAAGCCGATTTGCAGCGCGACGCCTATGACGTGGTGATCGATTTGCAAGGTCTCACCAAATCGGCTGTCGTGGCTTGGCTGGCGCGTCTGGCCCCCAACGGCAAACGCTACGCCATGGCCAACCGCACCGATGGCTCAGGCTATGAACGCCCCACGCGTTGGGTGGCCGATGTGGCCATACACATCACGCCGTACATCCATGCGGTCGATCGCGGGCGTGTGTTGTGCGCCAAAGCTTTGGGTTACGAGGTGCCAGCATCGGTGAATTACGGGCTGGGGCAAGCACAACCCAACGCTAACGTGAACGCACCCGATTCTTTGCCGACGCACCCCCTCGTGGTGTTCGTGCACGGCACCTCGCGCGCTGACAAAGAGTGGCCTTTGTCCCACTGGTATGAATTGGGGCAGCGCTTGAAAGCCACAGGCTTAGACGTGGTGTTACCGCACGGCAACGATGAAGAGCGTTTGCGCAGCGAGGCCTTGGCCGAGATGTTGCCAGGCGCAATCGTTTGGCCGCGCATGTCTCTGGATCAACTCACCAGCCAGATGGCGCCGTGTACCGGTGTGATTGGGGTGGACAGCGGTTTGAGCCACATCGCGGTGGCGCTCGACTTGCCGCATGTGCAGATTTACAACTTTGACACCGCATGGCGCACGGGCCCTGAGGGTTTACGCCGTCAAACCAGTGTGATCGATGCGCCCACCCCCACGGTTGATGCGGTGTGGCATGCATGGCAAAAGTGTTTGCAAGCATGAGCCGCGCTGCTATGACGCGCACGGTTTACGGCTGGGTGTTGCAAGCCCTGCAACCCCTGCTGCGCCGCAAACTCAAGCGCCGTGGTGCGGATGAGCCTGGCTATTTAGAGGCCATCGACGAGCGGTTTGGTTATTACACCCAGCCCAGTGCGGCACAAAGTGGGATGGTCTATGTGTGGGTACATGCGGTGTCGCTGGGTGAGACTCGCGCTGCCGCCGTGTTGTTGCAATCCTTGCGTGAAGCGATGTCGGCCTCACCAGAGTTGAAAATTTTGCTGACCCACGGCACGGCGACGGGGCGCGCACAAGGCCACAGTTTGATAAAAGATGGCGATGTGCAGGTGTGGCAACCGTGGGACACACCAGCGGTGGTGCAGCGGTTTTTGCAGCATTTTCACCCCCGTGCCGCCATCGTTTTAGAAACTGAGGTGTGGCCCAACTGGGTGGCGCTGTGTCGTCAAGCCGATGTGCCCATGCTCTTGGTGAACGCCCGCATGAGTGAGAAAAGCATGCGCCAAGCCCAGCGTTTGTCTTGGTTGTCGCGTCCGGCTTACCAAGGCTTGACGGCGGTGTTTGCCCAAACCCAAGCCGATGCTGAGCGTTTGCGGCAACTGGGTGCCAAGGTCGACGGCGTGTTGGGCAATTTGAAATTTGACGCCAAGCCCGATGCGCAGCAACTGCTGCAAGCCACGGCTTGGAAGCAAGGTCTCACGCGCCCGGTGGTGTTGCTTACCAGCTCACGCGAGGGCGAAGAGCTCATGTGGTTGGATGCCTTGCAAGCCCTCAAAGATGCGCCGCTGGATGCACAGCACCACTTTCATGCTGTGCATTGGCTGGTGGTGCCGCGTCATCCGCAGCGCTTTGACGAGGTGGCCGCGCTCATCACACAACGTGGGTTTGTGGTGTCACGCCGCAGTGCTTGGGTGAATGGCCCCGATGTGGCCCAAGCCGATGACCCCATTTGGTTGGGTGATTCCTTGGGCGAAATGGCGTTGTATTACGGCTTGGCCGATGCGGCGCTTTTGGGCGGCAGTTTTGCGCCCTTGGGTGGGCAAAACTTGATTGAGGCCACGGCTTGCGGCTGCCCCGTGGTGATGGGCCCGCACACCTTTAACTTTGCCGAAGCGGCCGAGTTGGCCGAGGCCGCGGGCGCAGCGTTGCGTGTGGCCGATATGGCCGAGGCCGTGGTCACGGCTTTGCAAATGGTGGCGTCAGCGGCTGATGAAAACGCGCATGTGCAAGCGTGCTGGGCGTTTTCACAAGCGCACAAAGGCGCAGCACAGCGCACGGCTCAGGCGCTACGGCCTTACCTCAACGCACCCTGATTACGCTTCAGCGCTTTGTACGCTGGGTTTGGGCGCTGACTAGGGGCGTAAAGACGAGCGTTTAAGGGGCCAGCAAAGCGTTGATCGGCTGCAAGTCTTTCGGCGTCAAGGTGCCGCTGGCTTGGCGCAGTTTGAGGTTACCCACCAACACGTCGTAGCGTGCTTTGGCCAAGTCACGTTTGGTTTGGTAAAGCTGGCTTTGTGAGTTCAACACGTCGATGTTGATGTTCACGCCCACCGAGTAGCCCAGTTTGTTGGCATCCAACGCACTTTGGGTGGAGGCTTCGGCGGCTTCCAGCGCTTTGACTTGGCTCAAACCCGCGACCAGACCAAAGTAGGCGGTGCGTGTGGCTTGGGCGGTGTTGCGGCGTGCGTTCTCATAGTCGGAACGTGCTTTGTCTTCTAAAGACACGGTTTCTTTGATGCGGTATTGCGTAGAGAAGCCCGCGAAGATGGGCACGTTCAAGACGAGGGCAGCAGAGGGGTTGTAGATGTGTGACGACACGGTGCCGGTGACGTTGCCCCCATCGTTACGCACCCCTGAGTAGGACAGTTGTGCATCCAATGTGGGCTTGTGTCCAGCCTGCGCTTTGTCAACTTCAAGTGACGCCACACTCAAAGCCAACTGCGCTTGGCGCACAGCGGGGCTGGCTGCTTCAGACTGGCTGACCCAAACACTGACATCTTCTGCGGGCGCAGCAATCAAGGTCGAATTTTTGGCAAGGCCTTTGGGTTTGGCGTTGCTCACACCTGCAGCCAAATCCAGCGCTAAGCGTTTGATGCGCAGGTCGTTTTCAGCGGCAATTTCTTGGGCGGTGCTCAGGTCAAAACGGGCCTGTGCATCGCGCACGCCGGTGATGGTAGAGGTGCCCACTTCAAAGTTGCGTTTGGCTGAGGCCAGTTGCTCTTGCACGGCTTCTTTTTGAGCTTTGACCGACGCTAAGCTGTCTTCGCTGGTCAGCACATCAAAGTAGGCTTGCGAAACGCGGACCAACAGGTCTTGCTCGGCGGCTTCGTATTGCGCAGCGGCTTGCTCAAGCAAACGGCCGCCCTGTTTGTAGGCGGCCCAAGCGGCAGGGCGGTAGATAGGTTGGGTCAACGTGAGGGAGGCGGAACCTGTGCCGTAAAAACGCTCAGAAGCTAATAAAGATTTAGTGGGGTCTGTCGGATGGGTGAAAGGCGTATCTGGGCGGAAATTAAAGTAAGTCCGCGACACACTCGCCGACAACGCAATGTTCGGCAGCACGCCGCCCAGCGTTTGGTTGGCCTTGGCCAAGTTGGCTTCAAACTGGGCTTTGGCCGAAATGAAACTGGCGTCGTAGCCACGCGCTGCCTCGTACATGTCGACCAAGCTTTGGGCTTGCGCGGCGCTGGCGAATGTCAAGGCGGCCGCAGCGGCGAGGGGCAAGGTGCGAAACAGGGTGCGCGAGAGCTTCATAGGTGTCTTTCTGTCAATCAATACATGGGCACGGTGGCATCCACCTGCGCCGACCAAGCGTCAATGCCGCCCGCAATGTTGGCCACATGGGCAAAGCCTTGTTGGGCCAAAAAAGCGGCCACTTGCATGCTGCGCGCACCGTGGTGGCACAGGCAAGCAATGGGGCGGTCGCGGTCGAGTTCATCCAGCCGAGCGGGAATGGTGTGCATCACCATCTTGACCAACTCAAACCCTTGCGCGGTCACACAAGCGGTTTGAATTTCCCAAGGTTCACGCACATCCAGCACAACGGTAGGGCCGTCGGCGGCGTGGGCAGCGATCCAGTCTGAGAGCTGGGCGGGTTGAATTTGGTCGATCATGCCGAACTTTTAGAACTGGAAACGGCTGGGCTCTGTAAAGCCTTGTAAACGTGGCGCCGTGGTATCCCACAAGGCCTTGCTGTTCCAGGCGGCGTCGCCGGTGCGGGTGAACAAGGTGGCGCACATCACAGGGTCTTGGCCCACGATGGCCAACAGGCGGCCGCCCACTTTGAGTTGTTGTAGCAAAGCTTGGGGGACTTCAGCCACCGAGCCACCGAGCACGATGGCGTCGAAAGGGGCATCGCCTGCAGCACCTTGGTTGCCGTTGGCCACGCGCACATCCACGTGGCTCACGCCCGCACGTTGCAGGTTGTCGCGGGCGGTGGCTGCCAATTCGGTGTCCATCTCCAAGCCAATCACGCGTTGAGCGCGGCCTGCAACAAGCGCGCACAAATAGCCGCTGCCCACGCCAATGACCAACACTTTTTCGGTGCCAGTCAGCTCGAGGTCGTGCATCAAACGGGCATCCACGCGGGGAGGCAGCATGCTGTGGCCGTTGGCCAAGGGCACTTCCGTGTCGGTGTAGGCCAGGGCTTGGTAGGCCTGGGGCACAAACAATTCGCGAGGCAGCTGCGACAGCACGTTCAAAGCGGCTTTGTCGAGCACTTGCCAAGGGCGAATTTGTTGCTCGACCATGTTGAAGCGGGCTTGTGCTTGGGTATTCATCTCAAAACTCCAAAATCGATAGGGAAAAGCTGGGCTAAATTTTAACGGGCGGTGCTGTCGGCGCCTAACGCCCACTTGCGCCTCAGCCATTGGGCCAAATCGTCCAAATAGCAATACACCACGGGCACGACCACCAAGGTCAGAAGGGAGGAAGTGATGACGCCACCAATCACCGCTTGACCCATGGGCGCGCGCTGTTCTGAGCCTTCAGAAAAGGCGAATGCCAGTGGCACCATGCCAAAAATCATGGCGAGGGTAGTCATCAAAATAGGGCGTAAACGCACTTCGGCGGCCAGCAGCAGGGCGTCGTTGCGGCCCAAGCCAGGCTTGATCGTGCCGTCGGCTTGTGGTTGGGGCTCGCGGGCGCGGATGGCAAAGTCGACCAACAAAATGGCATTTTTGGTGACTAAGCCCATCAGCATGACCATGCCAATGACCGAGAACATGGACATGCTCGAGCCAAACATCAACAAAGCCAGCACCACGCCAATGAGCGTGAGCGGCAGGGCTGTCATCAGCGCCAAGGGTTGCAAAAAGCTTTTGAACTGGCTGGCCAAGATCATGTAGATGAACACAATCGCCAGCACCAAGGCAGAGAGGGCGTAGCCAAACGACTCGGCCATGTTTTTGGTGGAGCCGCTGAACTGGTAGCGATAGCCGGGCGGCAACTGAATGCCCTCCATCACTTTGCGAATGTCTGCCGAGACCTCGCCTGCAGAGCGATTGAACACGTTGCCGTTGATGGCCACTTCGCGCATGAGGTCGCGCCGGTTGATTTGGTTGGGGCCTGTGCCTTCCACCACTTTGGCAAATTGATTCAAACGCACCACGCGTGGACTGCCGTCAGCTTGTGTGCCGATGATGAAGGGCAGGCGTTCCATGTCCTGCAGGGCGTTGCGGGCGTTGGGGTTCAAGCGCACGTTGACGTCATAAGTTTGGTCGTCATCGGCGCGCCAGTTGGTCACGGTGGTGCCCGCGACCAAGGTGCGCAGTTGGTTGCCTACGGCACCCAGTGACAGCCCCAAGTCGCTGGCGGCTTCGCGCTGCATTTGCACATCGACGGTGGGTTTGTTGGGCTTGATGCTGGAGTCCAAGTCGACCAAGCCTGGGATGGTGCGAATTTTCGCCATCACTTGCACAGTCAGCCGTTCGAGCTCGCGCAAGTCTCGGCCTTGCAAGGAGAACTCCACTTGTTTGTTGCCTCCCACGGCGTCGAGCAAGCCTGCATGGGTGACCGTGATGCCTGGCACATCCAGCAAGCGGGTGCGCAGCACCGCGGACATTTGGTCCACGTTTCGTTTGCGGTCTTTGCGATCGACCAGGCGCACATAGATGGTGGCGTAAATTTTGCCGTTGGCCGAGCCTGTGTTGATGGTGGCCAGGGTGTAGCGCACCTCGGGGAACTCGCGAACAATGGCTTCGACTTGCTGCGCTTTGGCTTCGGTCACGTCCAGCGAGGAGCCCACCGGTGTGTAAAAGCTCACACTGGTTTCTGAAAAATCAGCCTTGGGGACAAACTCGGTGCCCAGCAGCGGCACCATGAAAACACTCACCACAAATGTGCCTACAGCCATTGCCACAGTGACACGTTTGTGATGCAGCGACCAGCGCAAGATCTGTTGGTAAAGCGCGATCAAGGTGTCGGTGCTGCGGTCAAACCAAGCGGTGACGCGGCCTATCGTGCGGTCATAAAAGTTGTTTGAGGTGCTGGGCTTGCCGTGGGCATGGATGGTGGGGTCGTGCCAGATGGACGACAGCATGGGGTCGAGCGTGAAGCTGACGAACATCGAAATCAGCACCGCCGCCACGATGGTCAAGCCAAACTCGTGGAAGAACTTGCCGATGATGCCGCCCATGAAGCCAATGGGTAAAAACACCGCCACGATGGACAAGGTGGTGGCCAGCACCGCCAAGCCAATTTCTTGCGTGCCGTCCAGCGAGGCTTGGTAGGGTGTTTTGCCCATTTGCACGTGCCGCACGATGTTCTCGCGTACCACGATGGCGTCGTCGATCAGCAAGCCCACGCACAGCGACAAAGCCATGAGCGTGATCATGTTGATGGTGAAGCCAAACAAGTACATGAACAAAAACGTGCCGATGATGGCAATGGGCAGGGTCAGGCCCGTGATGACCGTGGAGCGCCACGAGTTCAAAAACAAGAACACGATCAACACCGTCAGCACAGCACCTTCGATGAGGGTTTGACGCACGTTGGCCACCCCCACGCGAATCGGGCGTGAGCCATCTTGCACCTGCTCCAAGCGAACGCCTGGCGGCAATTGCGATTGCATCTCGGCCACGGTTTTGTTCAAACCATCCACCACCTCAATGGTGTTTTCGTCTTGTGACTTTTGCACGGTCATCAACAGCGTGCGTTGGCCGTTGTACAGCGCCAAGCTCTCCACCTCTTGCGCACCATCGTTGACGGTGGCGACTTGGTTCAGGCGAATGGGGGTGGTCCCTTTGCGCGCCACGATGAGGTCGCCGAACTGTTCGGGGCGCAGCATGCGGCCTTGGATTTGAATCACGCGGTCTTGTTGCAGCGAGCGCAAGCTGCCCACGGGCAAGTCTTGGGTTTCGGTTCTGACCGCATTGACCACTTGATCTGCGCTGATGCCCAACGCCTCCATGGCTTGCGGGTTCAGGTACAGGTTGATCTCGCGCTTGGTGCCCCCCACCAATGACACCGAGCCCACGCCTCGCACGTTCTCGAGACGTTTTTTCAGCACTTGGTCGGCCCAGTTGGTCAGTTCAACCGCTTGCAAGGCTTTGGCTTTGTCGCTGGCGCCGCCTGCTGTCATGGGCACGTCAGGCACCACGGCCAGCGACCAAATGGCTTTGCTTGACGGATCAAAGCGCAGCACTTTGGGCTCTTTCACGTCGGCCCGCAGCAAGGGCCGCAAGGTCGCCACTTTTTCCCGCACATCTTCGGCCCCTTTGCGACCATCGATGTAGAGCTGAAACTCAACCACCACCACCGACATGCCTTCGTAGCTGCGTGAGGTGAGGGTGCTGATACCGGCAATCGAATTGACACCTTCTTCGATCTTCTTGCTGACTTCGCTCTCCACAATCTCAGGCGATGCGCCTGGGTACTCGGTGGTGATAACCACCACTGGAAAGTCGATGTTGGGGAACTGGTCGATCTTGAGGCGCTGGTAAGAGAACAGGCCTAGCACCACAAAGGCGAGCATCACCATGGTCGCAAAGACCGGGTTTTTAAGGCTGACTTTGGTGAACCACATGGTGCGCTTTAGTTAGTTTTCGGGGTGGTGTAAGTCACCGCCAGCCCAGCACGCAAGGCCCCGACTTGGCCTTTGATCACGGTGGCACCGGCTTCGAGCCCCGTCACGCCCACCAGGGGCTCTGACTCGGGCTGGGCCAAGTCAGTGCCCGTCACGCCCACCACCACGGTTTTGTGCGCCACTTGGAAGGAGTCGCCCACTTTTTCAACCACCTGCACATAGGGCTGGGCGCGGTCGCTGCGCACGGCAGACAGGGGCACCGCGATCACCTGGCGACTGCCCAAGCCCAACATGCCTTTGGCAAATAAGCCGTGTCGAAGACCTTGGGCTGGATCTAGGCGCAGATACACCATCACGCTTCGGCTGCCGGCTTGTGCGCTGGGGCTGATGCGTTGCACCTTGGCCTTCACGAAGGTGGTGCGGTCTTCCAGTTGCAAATTGGCCACTTGGCCCACGCGCACGTCGATTGACTCGCTGGGGCTGAGTGGCGCTTCGACTTCGAGTTGGCTCAAGTCCACCAACTCCAGCACCTTGGCATCGATGCTCACGCGCTCACCCAGTTGTGCGGCGCGCAAGGCGATCACGCCGGAGAACGGGGCCACCAAGGTCGCGTCGTCCAACGACTTGCGTGCCACATCGGCACCGGCGATGGCGGCTTTGTGGCTGGCCACTGCGCCTTGGTAACTGGCGAGTGAGTTGTCGGAGGCCGCTTTAGAGATGAAGCCTTGCTCCACCAAGGCTTTGTTGCTGTCCCATTGGCGTTGCGCAATGTCCATTTGCGCTTTGGCGGCCAAGGCTTGCTCTTGGGCTTGTTGCCAGCGGCGTTGGAACTCGGTGGGGTCGATGCGAGCCAGCACTTGCCCTGCTGCTACGACGTCGCCTTCGCGCACCGTGATTTCTTTCACCTCACCCGCCACACGGGCCTTGATGACGGCATAGCTCAGCGCTTTGACCGTGCCTGAAATGGCCAGCCCTTGGGTGATGTCGCGCAGGTCGACGCTCAGCACGTCAGTGCGGGCCAGTTCAATGTGACTCTGCACCACCGCAGGGGCCGCCGCTGCTTCTTTTTGTACCCGTTTGGCAGCCAAGGCACGCCAAATGCCGGCGGCCAAAGCCAAGACGACCACAGCGATGATGATCCAACGGGTTTTGTGTTTCATGGGGACTTCCGCGTGAGCATGCCGTTGAGCAGCATGTCGATGTGCATGTGGATAAATTCTTGGGGATCGATGATTTGGGCCGACGCCGCACAGGCGCCCATGGAGTGCTTCCACATCATCAAGAAAATCATGGGGGCAATGAGGGCGTACACCGCTTTGTGGGTGTTCATGGCCTGAAACTCGCCGCTGTCGACGCCGCGTTGCAAGATGCGTTGCAGCAATTGCGTGCCCGGCACCACCACATCGGCTTGGTAAAACGCCGCCACGTCGGGGAAGTTTTGGGCTTCGCTGATCACCAGTTTGGCGATGCCACTGGCTGGCGTGTTGCCGACGCGCTCGCACCAGACGTTCATGGCGTACTTCACCATCTCGGCGGTGCTGCCTTCAAAGGTGTCAAGTTCTTCAAACCACGCAGGGAAAAGGCTGCCAATGTTTTCGCGGATGACGGCTTTGAACAGGTCCTCTTTGCTTTGAAAGTACAAAAACAAAGTGCCTTTGGATACGCCGGCGCGGGCCGCCACTTCTTCCGACCGGGTGGCGGTGAAGCCTTTTTCGACAAACAGTGCCAATGCCGCGTCTAGCAGTTCGCGTGGGCGTGCTTCTTTTCGGCGCTCGCGTTTGGGCGCCGACTCGAGAAGGGGGGAGGGTGTTTCTAGGGTCAAGGTGGTTAATGACTAATCGGTTAGCAATATAGCCGATCGGCCATGTTGAGGCGGTTTTTCTCGTGACAAAGCGCTCATAGAATCGCGACTATGACTCAGACCCACCAAGCCGCTTTGCCATCCTCCCGCGTCATTACTTTGGGGGGAGGCTGTTTTTGGTGCACGGAAGCCGTTTTTGTGCGCGTCAAGGGTGTGCTCGATGTGGAGTCAGGGTACTGCAACGGTCATGTGTTGAACCCTACTTACCGCCAAGTGTGCGAGGGCACCACGGGGCACAACGAGGTGGTGCGCTTGGTGTACGACCCGCAGGTCATCAGCTTGCATGAGGTGCTCGAGATTTTCTTTGTGATCCACGACCCCACCACCTTGAACCGCCAAGGCAATGATTCGGGCACGCAATACCGCAGCGGCATTTACCTCAGCGACGAGGCCGACCGTGCGGTGGCGCAGCAGGTGTTGAACGAGGTCAACGCCGCCATGAATGGCCGGGTCGTGACTGAGTTGCAAGACTTGCACAATTATTCAGCCGCCGAGGCCTACCACCAAGACTATTTCGAGCACAACCCCGATCAAGGCTATTGCGCATTTGTGGTGGCGCCCAAAGTGCAAAAGTTTTTGAAGACGTTTGCCGACAAGGTCCGGCATGCCTAACTTGCAGCGCTGGCTGCCTCTGTCGCTGGGTTGGCTCAGTGTGCGGCGTGCGCTTTTGCTGCTGCTGACGGCTTTGGTGTTGGTGCAAACGGTGGGCGTGCTGCACCGTGTGGCCCATGCGCACGGTTCGCACAGCGCGGTGACGGTTGAATCTGTGACAGCGCGAAGCTCCGGCCAAGACCTCATGGCTGGTTTGCAGCGCTTGTGGGGCGACCACAGCAACGCGGTGGACTGTCAGCTGTTTGATCAAAGCTGTCCAGATGTACTGCACCTACCTGTGCTTGTGGTGATGCCCGTGATGCCTGCGCATCGCTGGCTGGTTGCCACGTTGCACGAACGCTTTGCACTCTTTGAGCGGTTTTACGCGGCCCGAGGGCCCCCTGCTGTTTTGCTTTGATCTCTGAGTCGGCTCGCCAAGCTTGATCGCTGGCACGCTGGCATGTCTTTGCAAAACACACATGAGGCGTCATACACGCCTCGCAGGAACCTTCTCATGACAGACGTTTTTCAACGCAGCGCCTTGGCCGCTGCAGCCTATGCATTTCTTTCCCTGACCCTTGGCAACGCTTGGGCACAAACCTCTCAAAACCCACCCACTGCACAAGACGTTGCTGTTCACCGCTTGGACGAGGTCACCGTCACCGCGCGCAACCTAGAAGGCGGCGGTGTGTGGGTGCCCGCACAGCGGCTCTCGGGTGCAGCACTGACCCAGCGCCAAGGCAGTACCTTGGGCGAAACACTCGACAACTTGCCCGGCATTGCCAACAGCTCGTTTGGTCCGAATGTGGGGCGACCCACGATTCGCGGCATGGATGGCGACCGGATTCGCATCCTGCAAAACAGCGGTGCGAACATGGACGTGTCTGGCTTGAGCAACGACCATGCCGTGCCGATTGACCCGCTCACCACCGAACGCATTGACGTGCTGCGCGGCCCTGCCACTTTGCTCTACGGCGGCAGTGCCATCGGTGGCGTGGTGAACGTGATTGACAACCGCATTGCGCGTGAGCGCACGTTTGACGACCAAGGCGGCGTGATGGGCAAAGTTGAAGTACGTGCCGGTGGCGCAGCCAACGAGCGGAGCACAGGCGCCATGGTGGAGGCAGGCAGCGACAAATTTGTGTTGCATGTGGACGCGTTTGAGCGCAGCACCCAAAACTTGCGCGTGCCCAAAACCATGACCTGCGGTGAAGGGGGGCCATCGAATGGCCGGCGCGTGTGTAACTCGGCCAGCAACAGCAAGGGAGGTGCCGTCGGCGGCACGCTGCTGTTTGACCGTGGCTACCTTGGCCTGTCCACCAGCGAATACCGCAGCACGTACGGCACGGTGGCCGAGCCTGATGTGGCCATTGGCTTGCTGCGTCGCCACCATGTGATGGAAGGTGTGTGGCGCGAGGTCGGGGCGTTTGAGAACGTGAAATTTCAATGGGGACAAACCCATTACACGCACACCGAGTTTGCGAACGCCAGTCCAGAGTCCACGTTTAAGAACAAAGGCACTGATTTCCGTTTGGAGGGACGCCAGCGTGCCATGCCTTTGAGCCATGGTTTGCAGCTGAATGGTGTGATTGGTATTCAAAGCGAGCGCAACAACTTGCAAGCGAAGGCCAACGATGGCGCCAACACGCTGTTGCCACCGAGTCGAACGCGCAGCACAGGGGTGTTTACCTACCAAGCTTTGAAAACACCATGGGGTCAACTCAGTGCAGGAGCTCGCGCTGAATCGGTGGAGGTGTTGGCACTGGAGGACCATCCAGGCAATTTGGCAGGATCCAAAAAATTCAAACCGCTCAACGTTGCGTTCGGTGCGATGCGCAACTTGCGCGTGGGTGACGCACAAAATGGTTGGCAGCTGACGAGCAACTTAAGCGCGAGTCAGCGTGCCCCCAAAGACTATGAGCTGTTTGCCCACGGAGAACATGCTGCTACTGCCACTTATGAAATTGGTCAACCCAATCTCCAATTAGAAAAAGGCACGCAGTTGGATGTGGGCGGCGAATGGAAGCAAGGAGCGCATAAATTTGGCGTCATCGGATTTGCTTCGCAGTTCTCCAATTACATCTCGTTGCAATCGATGGGTTTTGATACCAGCGGCCTGCCCACTTATCAATTCGAAGGTGTACGCGCCCGTTTTTATGGCGTCGAAACCAACGCGAAAGTACGGCTCGTCAGCGGTCAAGACGCGCTGCTGACGCCCAACGCGGCCCACGGCGCGATGGACTTAGAGCTGCGCGCCGATGTGGTGCGCGCCCAAGACTTGACCCACAACAGCCCCATGCCCCGCATCGCCCCCATGCGTGTGGGCGCTGATGCGGTGTGGTCACGCCATGCTTGGGGGGCACGTTTGGGTTTCATGCATGCCGCTGCACAAAGCCGCGTGCCCAACAACGGCGCTGAGCCAGGCATCACCACCGCAGGTCATACCCTGTGGAATGCGGGTTTGAACCACCACATGCACACCGGCGCCGTGCATTGGTTGACGTTTGCCAAGCTCGACAACATCACCAACAAGCTGGCGTATTCGTCCACCTCGGTCTTGACCCAAACCCTGGGCACCAACGCGCCACCCCTGGCGGGACGTAGTTTGAAGCTGGGCTTGCAAGCCAGTTTTTAAGCACCATCCACGGGTTATCCCTATTTAAATGACATCAATTCCCCGTTAATCTCTGTATACAGAATACGGAGTCCAATATTTGGGCGCCCTCATTTTTCGGTTGAAAGGCACATCTATGAACACGCGCGACAAAACAACACACGCTGAAGATTCGACAGAAAAGAAGCTCGTTCCCTTTGGTGGCTATTACGCCAACCGTGTGCCGGGCCATGACCCCGAGCTCACCGAATGCGGGCCTGGCACACCGCTGGGCGAGTACATGCGTCGTTTCTGGCATCCCGTGTGCATGTCGATGGAGCTCACCGATACACCGCGATTTCTCAAGATTTTGGGTGAGGAGTTGGTGGCGTTTCGCGATGGCGCCGGCCGCATTGGCTTGTTGCATGCGCACTGTGTGCACCGTGGCGCCTCCCTAGAGTACGGCAAGATCGAGCACAACGGCATCTCGTGCTGCTACCACGGCATGGTGTTTGACATTGACGGTACTTGCCTGAGAGTGCCCTTCCCGCAAGGCGAAGAAGAAGAGGGCGAACGTTACCGTTGCTCCATCCGTCAAGGCGCTTACAAAGCGTTTGAGCGCCATGGCTTGGTGTTTGCCTACATGGGGCCGCCTGACCAAGAGCCGCCATTTCCTGAGTGGGAGTCCAATTTCACGGTGGCCGAAGGCGACGAGTTGGTGCCCTACAGCAACTTCCAGCACTGCAACTGGTTGCAGGTGCAAGACAACTCGGCCGACAACTACCACACCATGGCGTTGCATGCCAAGCGCCAAGTCACGGGGGAGCACTACCAAGGCACCACGTTTGACGAAGTGGGTGCGGCCTCGATGGAGGTGCCGCCCGACATGCACTTCATGCCCGTGCATCAAGGCCGAGGTTTGGCTGCGGCCGGTGCGCGTCGCGCAGATGATGGCCACATGTTCATCCGTGTGCAGCACCAAGTGCTGCCCAATTTCAGCTTGCATGCCTACACCTCAGAAGACGGCAAAAAGAAAAAACTGTTCAGCCGCTTTCACATGATTCGTTGGACCGTGCCCGTGGATGACCAAAACAGCAAGATGATGGGCTGGCGCGTGATGGGCCCTGGCATTGACACGCGTGGCGTGGGTGACAAGGGTATGGTGGGCTATGAAACGATTGACTTCTTAGAAGGCCAAGTGTCGATGCGCCGGCCTGAGCGCTTTGGTCAGTACGAACTCAAAGACATGCCGCCCATCCACACCGACCACCGCACACGCGCGAATTACAAAGATTGCCAATATGCGCCCGGCGACTACGAGGCCATCATCAGCCAGCGCCCGATTGCTGTGCACGCCCTAGAGAACCCCACCAAGTTTGACGCCGGTCTGTACATGTTCCGCAAATTGTTGCGTGATGCTGTGCGGGGTTCCAACCCCAACGCGGGGCCTGAACAATTCGCCCAATGGTTGCGCGATTGCGCGGGCCAGCCCAACAGCTATTGCTCAGGCAACGTCTTTGAATTGCCCGTGGGTCGCACCACTGAGGAGGAGGTCACGCTGCGCCGCCTGTTGGCCAAGCAGGTGGTGGCGATCATCACGGAAGCCGACAAGCTCCAAGGTAAGGAGCGCGCAGCGTTTGTTCAAACCAAAATGGAAGCTTTGCAACAAGACGTGTTGGCCAAGCGCAATGCATGAGTGATGCGTTGATGACCCAAAAGCTCATGGTGCGGGCCATCCGTTGGCAAGCCAAGGGCGTGTGCTCTTACGAGCTGGCAGACCCACAAGGCCATGCGCTTGCACCGGTTGAGGCAGGTGCGCATGTGGATGTGCATTTGCCGGGTGGGCTGGTGCGGTCTTACTCGCTGGCAGGAGACCCGAAGGACACTACGCACTGGTTGTTGGGTGTGCTGCGCGAACCCAAGAGCCAAGGTGGTTCATCGGCCATGCACGACAAGCTACGTGTGGGGGATGTGTTGGACGTGGGGCCGGTGCGCAACGCCTTTGCGTTGGCAGACCAAGCCCAACACACGGTGCTGTTGGCTGGCGGTATTGGCATCACGCCCCTCAAACCGATGGCGCATACCTTGGCGGCATCCGGCGCTTCTTTCGAGCTCCATTACTGCGCGCGCAGTGCCAGTCATGTGGCATTTGCCAAAGATTTAGAAGCCATCGTTCCAACAGGTTGCTTGCACTTTCACTTCGATGAGGGCGAGCCCAGCAAAGGCTTAGACATTCAAGCTTTGCTGAAAGAGCACACCTCCGGCACGCATGTGTATTACTGCGGTCCCGCGGGTTTCATGTCGGCTTGCGCTCAGGCGAGTGCCCATTGGCCCCAAGATGCCGTGCATTGCGAACACTTCAAAGCCCCCGAAACCGCCCCGCGCGACCTGCCGGATGGTGCTTTTGAGGTCTTCTTGGTCAAGAGCGGCGTCACTGTTCAAGTGGGGCCGGATCAAACCATCGTGCGTGCCATTGAGTTGACAGGGAGACGAGTTCCCACCTCGTGTTTGTCGGGCTTGTGTGGGGCATGCAAAGTCGGCTATGTCGACGGCGACGTTGACCACCGTGACTACATACTGAATGACGACGAGCGGTCGCATTGCCTCACCGTTTGTGTGTCGCGGGCTAAGGGAAAAAGCTTGTCATTGGATTTGTAATTTTGATCAGGAGAACACCATGTTGGATAAAGTGAAAACACCCCCCTTGAATGTGCAAAAAAAGTCAATTTATGACCCCACACAAACCGGGCTGATCTATCCCGAAATCCCCACGTTTGAGAGCTTTGAGGCGGAGCGTTTGCACCTCAAAAAACGCCTTGTGGCGGCCTGCAGAGCGTTTGCGCTCGAAGGGTTCGATTACGGTTTTGCCGGTCACTTGACGATTCGTGACCCCGAGCATCCAGAGCTGTATTGGACCAACCCCATGTGTGTGCACTTCGCACAAGTGAAGGTGTCGAATCTGATCTTGGCGGACCATAAGGGCCAAGTGGTGCAGGGGCGACACGCCATCAACCGCGCTGGATTTGTGTTGCACGCTGCCGTCCATGAGGCACACCCTGACATCGTGGCCATGTGCCATGCACATACCGTTTATGGCACGGCGTTTGCTGCACTGGGTCGCCCGCTCGAACCCATTTCTCAAGATGCAGCGGCTTTCTTTGAAGACCACATCGTGATCAAAGATGAGGCGGGTCAAGTGGCCGTTGAAGAGAAGGCAGGCTTGGCGGTGTGTGATTGGTTCAAAGGCGTCAAGGCTGCGATTCACCAAAATCATGGTTTGTTGACCGCCAGCCGCCACAGCATCGAAGCGGCTGCCTTCTGGTTCATCGCCCTTGAGCGTTGCTGCCGCCAACAATTGGTGGTCGAGGCTTCTGGCCACAAGCCTGTTTTGGTGCCACCCGATCGCGCACGCTACAGCCGTGAGCATGTGGGCTCTGAGTACATCGGTTGGTTGCATTTCCAACCGATTTACGAGCACCTCGTGGCCACGCAGCCAGATATGTTTGCTTGAACGCGATGAGCTTAGCCAAAATTCCCAACCGCACCGACTTTGTCGATGAAGTCTATAAATCGCTGCTAGACGCCATCAGCGCAGGCACACTGGCGCCGGGCGAACGGATCACCCAAGAGGACTTGGCAGAAAAGCTCAATGTGTCGCGTTCGCCTGTTTTGCAGGCGCTGCGGTTGTTGAAAAAAGATGGCTTGTTGGAAGAAGCTCCTGGGCGCGGCTTGGTCGTTGCGCAACTGGATGCCACGCGCTTTGGTCACCTGTACCAAGTACGAGGTTCTTTGGATGCTTTGGCGGCACGCTTAGCCGCCACCCGACAAGCCAAAATCCCATGGGCCTTGATTGAGGCTGGCAGAAAAGCGGCGGCTGGGAACGACGTGAACGCGTTGATTGATGCCGACACCGCATTTCACAAAGCGATTTATGAGGCCTCGGGCAACCCCTTCATCGTGGAGTCGGCCATGCTGCATTGGATCCACCTGCGCCGCGTGATGGGGGCCGTGCACCAACACCAGTTGGGCGGCGACGGCATTTGGGACGAGCATGCGGCGATTGTTCAAGCCATCCACGATGGCCAGGGCGAGTTGGCTGCTGCGTTGTCTGAAAAACACACCGATTTGGCAAGAGACACGCTGATCAGCAACTTGTCCAACACCGAGAACTTGCCCGTGCGAAAGACAGCCTGAGTGGCGCACCCATAAAAAAGATCAACTGGAGATTTCGATGTCGATGTTTCAAAAATTAAAGGCACGTGCTGCCGAAGGACGCCCCGTGCGCGTGGTCGTGATTGGTGTGGGCAAGTTCGGGTCCATGTATTTGTCACAGGCACCACGCACGCCGGGCATTCATGTGGTGGCGGTGGCCGATTTGTCGCCCGACCGTGCGCGTGCGTCTTTGGCCCGCGTGGACTGGGACGCGCACCGAATGTCTGCCACATCCATGGCGCAAGCCGTGAAAGACGGCAGCACGTTCGTGACGGATGATGCGGCCGCTGTCATTGCCAGTGAGTGGGTGGACATCGTGATCGATGCCACGGGCAGCCCTGCGGCGGGTATTGCGCATGCGCTGCTGTGCTGCGAGCACCGCAAGCACATCATCATGGTGAACGTAGAGGCCGACGTTTTAGCGGGCCCGCTTTTGGCCCGTCGCGCCAAAGAGGCGGGCATCATTTACTCGATGGCTTCTGGCGATCAACCCGCACTGATTGCGGAAATGGTGGACTGGGCCCGCACGATTGGTATGGACGTGGTGTGCGCTGGCAAGGGCACAAAGTATTTGCCCATTTATCACCAAAGCACCCCCGATACGGTGTGGGGCCACTACGGCTTTACGCCAGAGCAAGTTGCGGGTGGCGACTTCAACGCACAGATGTTCAACAGCTTTTTGGATGGCACCAAGTCAGCGCTTGAAATGGCGGCCGTCGCCAACGGTTGCGATTTGACGCCCCCTAAAGAGGGCTTGTATTTCCCACCGTGCGGCGTGGATGATTTGCCGCATATCTTGCGCCCCCAAACGGACGGCGGCATCTTGACGCAAAAGGGAACCGTCGAAGTGGTGTCGTCCATCGAGCGCGATGGCCGCCCCGTGTTTCGCGATCTGCGTTGGGGCGTGTATGCCGTCTTTGAGGCCCCTAGCAAATATGTGATGGATTGTTTTCAGCAGTACGGCCTCAAAACAGATGCCACAGGCAAATATGCCGCCATGTACAAGCCTTATCACCTCATTGGTCTGGAGTTGGGCATTTCTGTGGCCAGCATTGCCGTGCGCCAAGAAGCGACCGGTGCGACGGGCGAGTGGCGCGGTGACGTCGGGGCTACAGCCAAACGCGACCTCAAGAAGGGCGAAAAACTGGACGGTGAGGGTGGCTTCACGGTGTACGGCAAGTTGATGCAAGTCGCCGATTCGCTGCGCATCCAAGCACTGCCCATTGGGCTGGCGCACAACATGGTGCTCAAGCACGACATCGCTGCCGGCGCCGTGGTGACGTGGAACGATGTGGACTATGACGCCACCAAGCAGGCTGTGGCTTTCCGACGCGAGCAGGAAGATGTGTTTCGCAAAGAAATGACGGCCTGATTTTTGTCCGCCCTGCGTGATTTGTTGTCATTCACGCTTTTGATCTGTCGCTCAAGGCGCCAATCGTTCGCGTACCCACACCGTGGACAACTCGGCGTTGGGCGTCGTGCTGGCGCTGCGATAGCGCAAGCGGTCGTGTAAACGACTCTTGCGGCCTTGCCAAAACTCCCATTGATCAGGCACCAGTCGGTAGCCGCCCCAGTGGGGTGGGCGCGGGGGACTGAGCAAAAACTGCGCGCCGTATTTGGCTGCGTTTTTGACCAAAGTCAGGCGGTCGTCAATCACTTGGCTTTGTGGGCTGGCCCAGGCGCCAATGCGTGAGTCGAGAGGGCGGCTGTTGAAATAGGCGTCGCTTTCTGCATCGCTGATTTTCTCCACACGGCCCTCAATGCGCACTACGCGTTCAAGTTCTACCCAATGAAACTGCAAGGCCGCAAACGGGTTGCCCGCCAGTTGCTGACCCTTGCGGCTGTCGTAGTTGGTAAACCACACAATGCCGCGCGCGTCGTAGCCTTTGATCAGCACCACGCGTGTGCTGGGGCGCAAGTCGCTGCCGACGGTGGCCAAGGTCATGGCGTTGGGCTCGGGTACTTTCGCGCTGATGGCCTCTTTGAGCCAGAGCTCGAATTGCTGCATCGGATCTGTGGCTGAGGCTGATTCGTTGAGTTCAGCGCGTTCGTAACTTTTGCGAAGATCGGCAATGTCGTTCATAAGTGTTTACACAGGGCGTGTTGTGTCATTGAGAAAAAATGAGCTTTAAGCGACTAATTCGGGGGAAGTCTTATTTTCATCCTACCTCTGGCCGTTATGCTCAAAGGGTCTTAGAACTTTTCCAAAACAGGAGACCTCGATGAGTGTTGATTTCTCAATCAACGGCAAAGCCGCCAAGGCCAAAGCCGATACAGACACCCCACTGTTGTGGGTGATTCGCGATGAGCTGGGCCTGACCGGCACCAAGTTTGGCTGCGGTGCAGCCTTGTGCGGCGCATGCACCGTGCACGTCGATGGCCAGCCCGTGCGCTCGTGCCAAACCCCACTCTCTACCGTGGCAGGCAAAAAAGTGGCCACCGTGGAAAGCCTCTCCAAAGACAACAGCCACCCCCTGCAGGTGGCGTGGATCAAGCACGATGTGCCGCAATGCGGCTATTGCCAATCGGGTCAGTTGATGAGCGCATCGGCCTTGCTTGCCAAAAACAAGAACCCCAGCGATGCTGACATTGACCAAGCCATGAGCGGCAACGTGTGCCGCTGCGGTACCTACATCCGTGTGCGTGCTGCCATCAAAGATGCCGCCGCCATGATGCGCAACGCTTGATCGGACGGAGAAATACCATGACACAGACAAATACTTCGCGTCGTTCCTTTCTCAAAGCGTCTACGGCCGTGACTGGCGGCTTGATGTTGGGCTTTAACTTGCCAGGCACCCTCGGCGAAGCCATGGCGGCCGGTACCGTGCACACCCCCAATGCGTGGGTGCACATTGCCGATAACAACGTCATCACTTTGCTCTCAGCGCGCTCCGAAATGGGCCAAGGCGTGTACACCTCCATGCCCATGTTGATTGCAGAGGAACTCAACGTCGACATCAAACAAATCAAAGTGGTGGCAGCGCCGCCTGCCGCGGTGTATGTGAACGCTTTGCTGGGCGCGCAAATCACCGGTGGCTCAACCTCGGTGCGTGACGGCTGGGAAAAGCTGCGCATCGCGGGTGCGCAAGTGCGCGAAATGCTGCTGACCGCAGCTGCCGCACGTTGGGGCGTCGACAAAGACTTGCTCAAAGCCGACAAAGGCGTGATCACCGGCCCTAAGGGACTCAAAGCCACTTACGGCGACTTGGCCCAGTCGGCGGCCACCATGCCAGTGCCTGAGAAACCACCTCTCAAATCGCCCAAAGATTTCAAGGTGGTGGGCAAACGCACCAAGCGCTTGGATTCGCCTGCCAAGGTCAATGGCACGGCTGAGTTCGGCATTGACGTGAAATTGCCCGGCATGGTGTACGCCTCGTTGGCGCAATGCCCCGTGATTGGCGGCACCGTCAAGAGTTTTGATGGTGCGAAAGCCAAAGCCTCTGCCGGCGTGATCGACGTGGTGCAGATCAGCGACGGTGTGGCCGTGGTTGCCAGCAGCTGGTGGCAAGCGAAAAAGGCCCGCGACTTGCTGACCATTCAATGGGATGAAGGCGCTGGTGCTGCTTTGAGCGATGCCAGCGTGATCGACGGCACACGCCAAGCCCTGAAAACCGGCAAAGTGCTGGAAATCACCAAGCCACAAGGCGATGTGGCCGCGGCCCTAAAAGGTGCTGCCAAGGTGCTCGAAGCCGAGTACGTCATTCCTTTGCAAGCGCACGCACCGCTGGAGCCCATGAACTTCACGGCCCATGTGCAAGGCAACAAAGCCCTGTTGATTGGTCCGACCCAGTTCCAACAAGGAGCGCAAGGTGCAGTGGCGGGTGCTTTGGGTCTCAAGCCTGAAGACGTGACGTTGCAAACAACGTTCTTGGGTGGTGGTTTTGGCCGTCGCTTGGAGTTGGACTTCATCGTGCAAGCCGCTCAAATTTCTAAGGCCGTCAACAAGCCCGTCAAGCTGGTCTGGACGCGTGAAGATGACATGACCCACGACTACTACCGTCCTGCGGGCGTGAACCAGCTCAAAGCCGGTTTAGACGCTTCCGGTAAGCCCGTGGCGATGCACTTCAAGGTGGCCTCTCAGTCGGTCACGCAGCGCGCCTTTGGTTTGCCTAAAGATACGCTGGACCCCTTCATGGCCGAAGCCGCTGTGGCGGGCTACAACATTGCCAACACCCAACACGATTTGGTGATCCACGACACGGGCGTGCGTGTGGGCTACTGGCGTGCGGTGAGCCACAACATGAATGCCTTCGCCAACGAAAGCTTTATGGACGAAATGGCCAAAGCTGCTGGCCAAGACCCTTATGCCTACCGCATGAGCTTGCTCGCGGGTAAGCCCCGTTTTGCCAACGTGCTGAAACTGGCTGCCGACAAGGCTGGTTGGGGCAAGCCTTTGTCATCAGGCCGTGCATTGGGCATCGCGCTGATGGAAGGCTATGACACCTACATGGCTCAAGTGGCTGAGGTGAGCTTGGACGCCAGCGGCGAAGTTCGGGTGCACCGCGTGACGGTAGCGGCCGATCTGGGCCACATGGTCAACCCTGACACGGTGGAAGCGCAAATCCAATCCAGCATCATTTTTGGCATGGGCGCAGCGTTGAAGCACCAAATCACCATGACAGCCGGTCGTGTGCAAGAAGCCAACTACAACACCTACGCTCCCGTGCGCATGCACGAAGCTCCGAAGATTGACATCGTGTTGGTTCCTAGCACCGAGAAGCCCGGCGGCATTGGTGAGCCTGCCACGGCGGTGGTGGCTCCGGCCATCGCCAACGCGGTGGCCAAGTTGACAGGTAAACGCGTGCGTCGCCTGCCCATCACGGCGCAAGTTTTGAAAGACACAGCCCAAGCTTAAGTGAGACACCCTTGACGGCTCAGGGCCCATTGATGTGAATCAATGGGCCTGCTTTTGGGTTCGTTAAGATAGCGTCTGCCAGTATGTTCTGGCCCATATTTTTTATTTTTCAAAGGGATCATCCATGAACAAACCTACCAACCGTCGCGTCTTCATGATGCAAACCTTGTCTGTGGCAGGTGTTGCTGCCTTGGCAACCACGGCAGCCCAAGCGCAAGCCATGGTCGCTGAGACAGACCCACAAGCTTCTGGCCTGGGTTACAAAGCCGATGCCACCAAGGTCGATAAAACCAAGCAACCCAAGTACGCTGCAGGCCAAATTTGTGGGAACTGTGCTTTGTTCCAAGGCAAGGCCGATGCGGCTGCTGGTGGTTGCCCCCTGTTTGCTGGCAAGCAAGTGGCTGGCAAAGGCTGGTGCTCGGCTTACGCCAAAAAGGCCTAAGTCTTTGTGGCGCGCAAGCCCTTGCCAAACGGCGAGGCTTGCAACTGCACGACAGATGTGTCGCAAAAAAGGGAGCTGATCAGCTCCCTTTTTTCATGGCAATCAGCGTTGCACCATCAGGCTGCAGCGCGTTCGATTAACTCGATCTTGTAGCCGTCTGGGTCTTGGACAAAGGCGATCATGGTGGTACCGCCTTTGACGAGGCCTGGTGCGCGTGTGATGGTGCCGCCGGCCTGCTCGATCTGGGCGCACGTGGCCGCCACGTCAGGCACGCCAATGGCGATGTGGCCAAAGGCTGTGCCCAAGTCGTAGCTGGTTACGCCATAGTTGTACGTCAGCTCAATCTCGGCGTGGTCAGGATTGCTGCCGTAACCAACGAAGGCCAAGTCATAGTTTTGCTCGGGTCTATGGGTTTTGCGCAGCAGTTGCATGCCCATGGCTTGGGTGTAGAAGTCGATCGATTTTTGCAAATCGCCGACGCGCAGCATGGTGTGAAGCAGTCTCATGGTTTGGTTTGTCCTGGTAAGTCAAAAACGAAACACGTGGTGGTGGCGTGTGCGTAAAGCGTGCCGTCTGGGCCAACTAAGCGGGCCTGCGCAGACGCCACTTGTCGCCCGCAATGGATGACCTCGCCGATGGCGCGCACCCGCTGCACTTTGGGCGTGATGGCTTTGAGCATTTTGACGCTCAAATCGGTGGTGGTGTAGCCACGTCCTTGTGGCAGCCGGGTGTGCACTGCACAGCCTAAAGCTGAGTCCAGCAAAGTGGCAAACCAGCCGCCGTGCACACTGCCCATGGGGTTGAGGTGGGCGTCGCTGGGGGCGCCCTGAAACACCACATGGCCTTCACGCGCTTCAATCAAGATGAAGTCCATCGTGCGGCCAATGGGCGAGGGCGGCAATTCACCGCTGAGCATGCCTTGCATGAGCTGTAGGCCCGTGCGTGGCAGCACGTCGTGAAAAGGGGTGATACCCACGGGCAGCAGGCGTGCACGGACAGCAGCTTCTTCGGCCAGCCAGGTGGCGAGGGTGTCTTGCGGTGAGGTCATGAGGGCTTTCTGTAGCGGGTGATTCAACGGCCCGTGAATTGCGGGGGGCGTCGTTCGGCAAAGGCGGCACGGCCTTCGGCGAAGTCCCCGCTGTGCACGGATTGGCGTGAACGTTCTTTGAGTACGGGCTCGCAATATAGCCCTGCACCAATCTCGTTGAGGCTCTTTTTGGTGGCTTGCAGTGCCAAAGGCGACATGGTTTTCAGGGCGTCGGTGAGGTTTTGCACCGCCGCTTCAAAGTCTGCGGCGGGCACCAAGGCTTCAAACAGGTCGAGCTTGGCCAAGTCTTCAAAACGCAATGTCTGGCCCAATAAGAAGGCCCGTTTGCTGGCGTTGAGACCAAAACGGCTCACGTATCGGCGCAGCCCGCTGGGGTAGTAGTGCAAACCCAAGGCACAGGCGGGCATGCGCCAATGCAAACCTTCTTGCGCCACGCTGAAATCGCAGGCTAGCACCAAGTCAGTGGCGCCACCGTAGACACTGCCGTTCAAGGCACACACGGTGACGGGGCGCAAGCGCTCCAGTGCTTCAGGAATTTTTTCAAAAAACAGCGGCGCCATCGGATCGTTGTCAAAGCCGCCGACGTGATAACCCGCGCTGAAGACTGGATTTTTTTGACCCTGCGTGTCGGCCCGAAGCACCAACACATGCACATCGGTGTTGGTGTGGATGGCCTCAAAGTGGGCCAGCAAGGTGTTGAGGTCATCGTCGTTGAGGCTATTGCGCAACCCGGGGCGACGCAGGGTGATCGTGGCGATGGGGCCGTTCAGCTCGAGTGTGGGAATGCCTTCTGTCATGCCAGCGATGTTAGCCAATGACGGGTTAGAGTTAGACCATTGACATATTTAGAGAGAGGCACGCCATGACCCAACACCTCATGAAAGTATCGAACTTGCCTGTGTTCTTGACGAACGCCTTGCAGCAAGAGGATTACATCGTGCACGACCACGCCCACATCGTTGACCCTGAGGCGTTGACCAAAGTCACGGCGCTGGTGGGCACGGGCAGCGAATCCAAGGTGGATAAAAAGTTGCTCAGCATGTTGCCCAACGTCAAGCTCATCGCCCTGTGCGGCGTGGGCTATGACGGCATCGAGATGGACGCCATTCAAGCGCGCGGCATTGTGGTGACGCACACGCCCGGCACCATGACCGCCGATGTGGCCGACCTCGCTTTGGGTCTGATGCTCGCTGTGGGCCGACGCATTCCGCAGGCCGACCATTTTTTGCGCAACGGGGATTGGGTCATGGAGCCGTTTGCCATGACACGCCGTGTGTCGGGCAAGCGAATGGGCATTTTGGGTTTAGGCCGAATCGGTCGTGCCATTGCCAAGCGTGCGGAGGCGTTTGACATGTCTGTGGCCTACTGCGGCCGAGCGCCCAAGTCCGATGTGTCATACGCCTTTCATGCCGATGTGGCGTCCTTGGCTGAAGCGGTTGATTTTTTGGTGGTGGCCACACCCGGTGGTGCACAAACCAAACATTTGGTCAACGCTGAGGTACTTCAAAAATTGGGCCCCAAAGGATTTTTGATCAACATTGCACGCGCTTCGGTGGTCGATCAAGCGGCTTTGGTGCAAGCCTTGAAAGACAAAACCATCGCCGGCGCAGGCCTGGATGTGTTTTGGGATGAACCCCGCGTGCCTGCCGAATTGCGCAGTTTTTCCAACGTGGTGTTGACGCCTCACATCGGCAGCCACACCGAAGAAACGCGCCGTGACATGGCCGATTTGACAATGGCGAACCTGCGGGCGTTTTATGCCCAATCCGAGTTGCCAACGCCTGTGCCCGAGTGCCGACCCGACGTCGGCATGACGTGACTTGTTTTGTCCATGAAAAAACCCGCTGAGGCTAGCGCCCAAGCGGGTTTTTTGTGAACAGGCCTTCCTCAGGCCCGTTCGAGATGCACGAGAGCGTGCGCCATGTTGGTTGTGGGTTTAGCGACCGTAGCCACCACCGCCGCCGCCAAATCCACCACCGGAACGGCCGCCGCCGCCACCTGAGCGGCCACCACCACCGCCACCGCTAGGACGGCGTCCAAAGCCGCTACCACCGCCGCGTTTGCGTTCGGTCATCAGATCGACGCTGGTGCGTGTTGGATCAGGCTGGCGCTGTGCGCTGTTTTGGGTTTTGTGACCAAAGGCGTTCACGCCGCTTTGGGTGCCCAAGTGCGCGTTGGCGCGGGGTTGGAACTCGTCATCATCACGACGTGGAGCGCGGGGCGCATCGAAATCACGCGGTGGACGTGGTGCGTCGTTGCGTGGGCCGCGGTTGTCGAACTGGCGGGGCGCGCGTTGGCCTTGGCCCTGTCCATTTCCAGGCTGGCGATTGCCATCACGGGCGGGACGCTGTTCGCCACTGCGCGCAGGACGGTCACCAAACTGGGCACGTTCGCCATCGCGTGCAGGGCGATCGCCCACGCGGTCACGGCTCACATGGCCGCTGGGGCGAGGGGCGCGACCTTCAGAGGCTCCGCCTTGGCCACCACGACCGCCGCCACCTGCATTGCGACCGCCACCCGTGGCTTTGGTGTCGCGAATGCGTTGCAGCATTTCGCCGCGTGCCGCTTTGGCTGCGGCGGCCATCACGTCACGGCCTGGGGGCTTGCCCAAACCACCCCACAGGGTTTGACGGCCCATGGCGATGGGTTCTGCTTTTTCGTCTGCATCTGGGCCAAAGCCCTCAACCGCCACCACAGGCACTTGCTGTTTGGTGAAGTGTTCGATGTCTTTCATGAAGCCTTCTTCATCCAACGACACCAAGCTCACGGCTTCGCCGCTCGAACCAGCGCGGCCTGTGCGGCCAATGCGGTGCACATAGTCTTCGCTGATGTTGGGGATTTCGTAGTTCACGACGTGTGGCAACTCGTCAATGTCAATGCCGCGTGCGGCAATGTCCGTGGCGACCAAGGCGCGGATGTCGCCGCTCTTGAAGCCGGCCAAAGCTTGCGTGCGTGCCGTTTGGCTCTTGTTGCCATGCAGCGCCATGGCGCTGATGCCGTTCTTGGTCAAGAACTCGGCCACGTTGTTGGCGCCAAACTTGGTGCGGGTGAACACCAGCACTTGGCTCCAGTTGTGCTCGTTGATGATGTGGGCGAGCAACGCCTTTTTCTTGCCGCGGCCCACAGGGTGAACCACTTGCGTGATGCGTTGCACCGTGGTGTTGCTGGGCGTGACTTGGATACTTTGTGGGTTCTTGAGCAAGTTGCCAGCCAATTCGCGAATTTCATCGCTGAAGGTGGCGGAGAACAACAAGCTTTGCTTGTCTTTGGGCACCAAGGCCAAGATTTTCTTGACGTCGTGGATGAAGCCCATGTCCAACATGCGGTCTGCTTCGTCAAGCACCAAGATTTCCACGGTGGACAAATCGAGCAGGCCTTGCTGTTGCAAGTCGAGCAAGCGACCAGGGGTGGCCACCAAGATGTCCACGCCTTTTTTGATGCGGGCCACTTGGGGGTTCATGCCCACGCCGCCAAAGATGACGGTGGAGGTGAGTTGCAGGTATTTGCCGTAGTTGCGCACCGACTCTTCCACTTGGGCCGCGAGTTCGCGGGTGGGGGTCAGCACCAAGGCGCGCACGCCGTACACGCCAAATTTGTTTTCTTTGCTGCGGCTCATGGTGAGTTTGTGCAGCATGGGCAAAGTGAATGCCGCTGTTTTACCGGTGCCGGTTTGGGCGCCTGCCAACAAGTCGTGGCCTGCCAAGACGGCCGGGATGGCTTGGGCTTGAATAGGCGTTGGGGTGTCGTAGCCTTGCTCAAGCACGGCTTTCAGGAGGGCCGGAGCCAGATTCAATTCGTCAAAGTTCATGTGGTCAGAGCGCCATGTCCGGCGCAGTTATCGGCTCATTCAACTGCGGTTGGCAGTTACCAGTGTTGGCCGATAAGTTTTAAGGTGGGCATGGAAGCCGCAGGCGCTTGTTTTGAGCGTTGCCTGGGTCAGGCCCCAGCAGAAGTGCTGATGTTGCAACTACTGGAGGCTGCAACGGTTTGCATTGTGGCACAAAGTAGGTCCTTGCCATGATGGGCCGGTTGGATGGCCTCGTGATATGCCTTCTGGCATGGGTTCAAACCCCAATTTAAAGGACCATCTGTCCAGCCTAGACTGGCGCTGTGAAATTCACGCATCTAACAACAAATTCGAGACACACATGCCAACTAACAACCGCCGACATGTTCTAAAAATCGCTGCCACCGCTTTGGGGATGGCGGCGCTGCTGGGGCCAGCTTGGGCGCAAGCGCCTGCCTGGCCTGCCAAACCTATCAAGATTGTGGTGGCCTTTCCACCCGGCGGTCTGACCGACGCCTATGCACGCAACTACGGTGAATATCTGTCAACCAAGCTGGGTGTGCCGGTGGTCATTGAAAACAAACCGGGGGCGGGCGCCATCATTGGTATTGATGCAGTCGCCAAGTCACCGGCCGACGGTTACACCTTTGTCATGAGCACGTCGGGCACGTTTTGGCAAAACCGTATTTTGTATTCCAAGCTGCCTTACAACTTGGACAAAGACCTCACCCCCGTGACCGTGTTCCCCTCCGGACCGCTGGTGGTGGGCATCAACGACAAGATTCCGGCTAAAAATATGCCCGAGTTTGTGGCTTGGGCTAAAAAGAACCCCACCTCCATGGGCACCTATGCGCCTGGCTCTTACCCGCACATGTTGGCCGACCAGACCAACCGCCAGCACGCCACCAGCATCCAGTCGGTGCACTACAAAGGCGAGGCCGCCATGTGGCTGGACGTGGCCTCGGGGCAGTCGCAAGTTGCCGTGGGCAGTTTTCAGGCCTTCAACGCCATGGCCGCGCGTGGCGTGCGCGCCATTGGCGTGACTGGCAGCTACCGTTCGCCCAAACTGCCCGATGTGCCCACCCTGACGGAGCAAGGCAACACCGAAAAACTGGTCACGCTGGAAGGCGGTTTGCCCTTGGTGGCCCCAGCAGGCACGCCCGAATCTATTCTCAAGCGTATGGCCGATGAAGCCGTGGCTTGGTCCAACACCGACAAAGCCGCCAAGCTGCGCGAAACCTTCGCCATCCCCAACAAACCCAAAAACTTGGCGGACACCCGCAAAGACTGGGAGGGCGAAGTGCCCGTTTGGATCAAATTGGCGGTCGATCTGGGCATCAAGCTCGATTGAGTGAGGCCCTGCGGGGGTGCTGCCTCCATAAGCTGGGATAATGGAAGGCTGCACAGACACAGCCAGCCCTTGGCGGCTCCGGCTGTGAACTTGAGCTGGCGCCCGTGGGGTGGTCAGTCTCCGCTACTTTTTATTCAGGGTTACAGATGGCTCAATACGTATTTTCGATGAACCGCGTCGGCAAAATCGTGCCGCCCAAGCGTCAAATTCTCAAAGACATTTCCTTGTCTTTCTTCCCCGGCGCCAAGATTGGCGTGCTGGGCACCAACGGCTCGGGCAAGTCCACGTTGCTCAAGATCATGGCGGGCATCGACAAAGAGATCGAAGGCGAAGCCATTCCGATGGCGGGACTGAAGATCGGGTATCTGCCGCAGGAACCCATCATGGACGCCGAGCAGACCGTGCGTGAAGCCGTGGAAAGCGGCATGGGCGAAGTCAAGGCCGCGCAGGCCCGCCTGGAAGAGGTGTACGCCGCCTACGCCGAAGAAGACGCCGACTTTGACGCGCTGGCCGCCGAGCAGGCTCAACTCGAAGCCATCATCTCCACCGCTGGCGATGCCTCCGAGCACCAACTCGAAATTGCCGCCGATGCGCTGCGCCTGCCGCCTTGGGACGCCATCATCGGCAAACTGTCGGGCGGTGAAAAGCGCCGTGTTGCCCTGTGCCGCCTGCTGCTCTCGCGCCCTGACATGTTGTTGCTGGACGAACCCACCAACCACTTGGACGCAGAATCGGTGGACTGGTTGGAACTGTTTTTGTCGCGTTTTTCGGGCACCGTGGTGGCCATCACCCACGACCGTTACTTCCTGGACAACGCCGCCGAGTGGATTTTGGAACTCGACCGAGGCTCCGGCATTCCGTACAAGGGCAACTACTCCAGCTGGCTGGAGCAAAAAGACGCCCGTCTGGCCACCGAGCAGCGCACCGAAGACGCACGCTCCAAGGCCATGAAGAAAGAATTGGAGTGGGCACGGTCCAACCCCAAAGGCCGCCAAGCCAAGAGCAAGGCGCGTCTGGCCCGCTTCGAAGAGTTGTCCGACCACGAATACCAAAAGCGCAACGAGACCCAGGAGATTTTCATTCCTGTGGCCGAGCGTCTGGGCAATGAAGTGTTCGAGTTCAACAACGTCAGCAAGTCCTTTGGCGACCGTTTGCTGATCGACAACCTGAGCTTCAAGGTGCCTGCGGGCGCCATCGTCGGCATCATCGGCCCCAACGGCGCTGGTAAGTCGACCCTGTTCAAGCTGATTTCTGGCAAAGAACAACCAGACAGTGGTGAGGTGAAGATTGGCCAGACCGTGAAGATGGCCTTTGTGGACCAGAACCGCGACGACCTGGACAACAACAAAACCGTCTGGGAAGACGTGTCCGGCGGCTTGGACATCATCAACGTAGGCAAGTTCCAGATGGCCAGCCGCGCGTATTGCGGCCGCTTCAACTTCAACGGTGGCGACCAGCAAAAGAAGGTCGGCATGTTGTCGGGCGGTGAGCGCGGCCGTTTGCACTTGGCCAAAACCCTGATCGAAGGCGGCAACGTGTTGCTGCTGGACGAACCCTCGAACGATTTGGACGTGGAAACTTTGCGTGCGTTAGAAGACGCGCTGCTGGAATTCGCGGGCTCCATCATGGTCATCAGCCACGACCGCTGGTTCCTGGACCGCATTGCCACGCACATTTTGGCTGCCGAAGGCGACAGCCAGTGGGTGTTCTTTGACGGCAACTACCAAGAGTACGAAGCCGACAAGAAACGCCGTCTGGGCGAAGAGGGTGCCAAGCCCAAGCGCGTGCGCTTCAAGGCTTTGAAGTAATTTTTAGCTTTTCCGCAAAGGTTCAGCCCAGAAGGCCTAGTTCGCAAGGACTGGGCCTTTTTTCATGGCGCCATGGCGGGCCACCAGTTGTTGCCGAGTCGCAGTTCTTGGGCGGCTTGAACGGCGTTGACCACCGCCATGGCGGTGACTTCGGCGGCCAAGGTGCTGAGCAGCATCATGTCTGCCGCTTGGCCGCTGGTGCCTGTGCCCAGTGCAAACAAGGTGTCGCCATCCATGGGCGTGTGCACCGGGCAAATGCTGCGGGCCAAGCCGTCGTGGGCTACTTGGGCCAGGCGGTGGGATTGGGGTTTGGTGAGCACCGCATCGGTCGCGATGACGCCGATGGTGGTGTTGCTGCCTGCTGTGAGGCTGGCAATCGCATGACCTTTGAGTTGTGCTTGGCGAATGTCGAGCAGTTCGCGGCTGTCTGGGGCGGTGCGCGCGCCCGCTAACAGGCGGCCATTGCGTGGGTCGATCACGTCACCCAAAGCATTGCAGACGATCAAGGCCGCCACCGTGATGCCGTTGACGGTGAGTGCGGCGCTTCCCAAGCCACCTTTCATCGCACAGTGTGGCCCATTCATCTTGCCAATCGTGGCACCTGCGCCGGCCCCCACATTGCCCTGCACCACGGGGGCGTTGCTGGCTGCGAGGCAGGCCAGGTAGCCCGCTTGCGCATCTGGACGGATGCGTTCGCCACGTTGGAAGGCAGCACTCTCAAAATCATCCACCCACAGATCGAACACCACGGCGGCAGGCACGATGGGCACGCACACGGGGCCCACTGGCAATCCGTGGCCCTGTTCTTCAAGCCAACGCATGACGCCAGAAGCGGCATCCAATCCAAAAGCGCTGCCACCACTCAATACAAGCCCATGGATGTGCTGCACCGTGTTGCTCGGGTGCAACAGGTCCGTCTCTCGCGTGCCGGGCGCTGCACCGCGGACATCAACACCGGCCACGCTTCCAAATGGCGTAAGTACGACCGTACAGCCCGTGGGGCGGCGATTGTCAGTATGGTGTCCGACCTGAATGCCTTGAATGACAGTGAGTGTGTGATTGTTCATGATTTTTAAGTATTCAATGAAGAAGCTTTAAATCGATTAAAATAATACGAAATATGTAAAAACGCTCAATTTAGGAGTTTTCTATGAGTCTGACAACCAACAAAGAGGCCTACGATGGCTATTGCGGTACCAGTTACGCAGCCAAGATGCTGGGCATCTCGGTGGGCACTGTACAGGGCTTGGTCGAAAAAAACGACCTCAAGGCTTGGAAAACCCAAGGGGGACACCGCCGTATTTCTTTGCAATCGATCCAAGATTACCAGCGTCGCCACAACCTGGCCCCCGCTTCCTTGATGCTCAGCGAAGACCGCTTGCGTGTTTTGGTCGTGGAAGACGACGATGAAACTCGCATCATGTTGCAGGCTAACTTTGACAAATGGGGTCTGCCACTCGACGCTGTGATGTATTCGTCCGCCATGGAAGCGTTGTTGGACATGCCTAGCTTGCAACCTCAAGTGCTGCTGACCGACTTGCGTATGCCCAACGTCGATGGTTTTCAGTTCCTGAAAACGCTCAGCGAACACGCCTTGTTCAGCAACTTGGCGGTGGTGGTCATCACTGGCATGAGCGCCGATGAGGTCAAAGCCAAAGGTGGTTTGCCCGACGGTGTGCAAATGCTGCAAAAGCCGGTCGATATGGATTGGTTGCGTGGTTTCTTTGATGCTCTGATGTCGGTGCGTCAAATCAACCGCCGTGCACGCTCGCAAGCGGCTTGAGTGACGCTAACTTTACGTCTCCTTCTCTGACGCCCAAGTGACCCCCGCGCCTCGTCTTAGGGCCATTCCCAATGCGCCTGACCGGCCATAAGCGCTACCCTAACGGCCATGAAACCACACCATCGTTTTTGGCCCGCTCGCGTGCCGCATGCCATTTCTTTGCCCAATACGTCGTTGTGGGATAACTTAGAAACCAGTGCGCGCCGGTTTCCCAGTAAAACGGCGCTGATTTTTTTAGGTACGCGTTTCACTTATGCCGAGCTGAAAGCCAAAGCCGAGGCGCTTGCGGCACATTTACAAAGCTTGGGTGTGCAAAAGGGCGACCGCGTGGTGCTCAATATGCAAAACTGCCCGCAGTTGGTGATCGCACACTTTGCGATTTTGCGAGCCAACGCCGTGGTGGTGCCGGTCAACCCGATGAACCGTGCCGAAGAGCTCAAGCACTACATCACCGACCCCGACGCCAAAGTGGCCATCACCACCGCAGATCTGGCGGCTGAATTGGCCAGTGCCAGCAATCAGTTGCCTGCGGGCGAGGGCTTGGCCCATTTGCTGGTCACCCACTTCACCGATGCGTTTGACGCCCAAGTGTCGGGCGACAACGCCCCACCGGTGGCTTGGCACGATTGGTTATTCACCCAGCACCTCGAGCCGGAATTGACAGGTGGCCGAATCCACCGCTGGCAAGATGTCTTAGCCACCACAGCGACTTTAGGCCCGTTGACGGTGGGCCCAGACGACTTGGCGGTACTGCCTTACACCAGCGGCACCACCGGCTTGCCCAAGGGCTGCATGCACCCGCACCGCACGATCATGCACAACGCTATGGCGTCTGCCATTTGGGGCAATGGCACCCACGAGAACGTGGGGCTGTTGGTGGTGCCCATGTTCCACATCACGGGCATGACCAGCGTCATGCATTCGAGCATTTACTTGGGCGCGACCTTGGTGTTGATGCCGCGGTGGGACCGCGAATTGGCCGGCCGGTTGATTTCTTTGTGGCGCGTCACACACTGGACCAACATTCCCACCATGGTGATCGATTTGTTGGGTAGCCCTAACTTTGACAAGTTCGACCTCAAAGGCTTGGTGCACATCGGCGGCGGCGGCGCAGCCATGCCGCAGGCTGTCGCCCAGCGTTTGTTCGAGTTGTATGGTTTGCGCTACAGCGAAGGTTACGGCTTAACCGAAACCGCAGCACCATCGCACAGCAACCCACCCGATGCGCCTAAACAGCAGTGCTTGGGCGTTCCGTTTATGAGTACAGATGCCCGCATCGTCGATCCAGAAACTTTGCAAGAGTTGCCGCAAGGTGAGTCGGGCGAAATTGTCATTCATGGCCCCGAAGTGTTCAACGGCTACTGGAAACGTCCTGATGCCACGGCCGCCGCGTTCTTTGAGCTCGAGGGCAAGCGCTTCTTCCGTTCTGGCGACTTGGGCCGTGTGGACGAAGATGGCTACTTCTTCATCACCGATCGCTTGAAGCGCATGATCAATGCTTCGGGTTTCAAAGTATGGCCTGCCGAAGTAGAGGCGCTGATGTTCAAGCACCCCGCCATTCAAGAGGCGTGCATCATCTCGTCGCGCGACAGCTACCGCGGTGAAACCGTCAAAGCCGTGGTGGTGTTGCGCGCCAGCCACAAAGGCGTGGTGGTGGAGCAAGACATCATCGACTGGTGCCGCCAAAACATGGCGGTTTACAAAGCACCTACACAAGTGCAGTTTGTCGATGTGTTGCCCAAGAGCGGCAGCGGCAAAGTGATGTGGCGTTTGCTGCAAGAAGCGGAAAGCCCCAAAGCGTGAGTTGCGGCGCAACAGCCTTGTCTTGTGTTGGCGAATGCTTGTGTGACAAACGAGGCTTGCATCTGTTGGTAAGCTAACGCCCGTGCTCAAACTATCTGTTCTCGATCAAACCGCCGCTGCGTCTGGCCGAAGCCAAGACGCTAGCATTCGCCAAACCTTGGCGCTCGCCAGTCAATGCGAGGCTTGGGGCTATCACCGCTTTTGGGTGAGCGAGCACCACAGCCACCCCAGCATCGTGGGCACTGCCCCCGAAGTGTTGATGGCCGCCATTGCCTCACGCACCACGCGCATCAGGTTGGGCAGTGCAGGCGTCATGCTGCTGCATTACGCCCCGCTCAAAGTGGCTGAGCAGTTTCGCGTGCTCGACGCACTGGCGCCGGGCCGCATCGACCTCGGTGTGGGGCGCGCGCCGGGCAGCGATGGCCGTACCGCGCAATTGCTCAACGCTGACCGCCATGCCTCTGACAACTTTCCGCAGCAAGTGATGGAACTGCAAGCTTGGGTGACTGGACAGCCCTTGCCCCCAGGCCACCCCGGTTACGGCGTGTTTGCCTACCCCAGTGGCCCTACTTCTCCCGATGTGTGGATGTTGGGCAGCTCCGATTACGGCGCACAACTCGCAGCCCACTTAAGCCTGCCCTATGCCTTCGCCTACTTCATCACCGACGGGCAGGGCGCAGACCATGCCTTGAATCTGTACCGCGCCAACTTTCGCGCCACCGAAACTAGCACCAAACCCCGCGCCACGGTGTGTGTTTGGGCCTTGGCCGCAGACACCGAAGACGAAGCTTGGCGCTTGTTCCAAAGCCGCGCGCGTTGGAAGCTGGACCGCAATACCGGTCGTATTGGCACGCTGTTGCCGCCCGATGAAGCTGTGCGCGACTACTCGCCGTCTGAGCACGTGGCGTATGCCGAAATGCGTGCCAACGCTTTGGTGGGCAGCGCTTCCCAAGTTGCCGATAAACTGCGTCGCTTGGCCGATCGTTTGCAGCTCGACGAGGTGGTCATCATCACTTGGACCCATGAGCCTGCTGCGCAAGCCCGTTCGTATGAGTTGCTGGCGCGAGAGTTCGCGTTGGCAGACGCTCAGGCTTGAATCAAGCCATCGCTGGATCAATTTCATTCTTTCAAACCCCTCACTGGAGCCCTCTATGTTTTCAACCGCCATCGCTGGTAGCCTGCCCAAACCCGAATGGTTGGCCGAGACCAACAAACTCTGGCCCAAGTGGCAAGCCGAAGGTGACGCGCTTTTGCAAGCCAAAGCCGACGCCACGCTGTTGTGGATCAAAGCCCAAGAAGACGCCGGTCTCGATGTGGTCGGCGACGGCGAGCAATCACGCCAACACTTTGTGCACGGCTTTTTAGAGCAAGTCGAAGGCATCGACTTTGAAAACAAAGTGACGATGGGCATTCGCAACAACCGCTACGACGCCCAAGTGCCGCAAGTCATCGCACCTTTGAAGTTGAAAGGCCGAGTTCACGCGTTTGAAGCGCAGCTCGCCCGTGCTCACACAAAGAAGAAACTCAAATTCACCTTGCCCGGCCCCATGACCATCGTCGACACCGTCGCCGACCGCTTCTACGGCAAAGGCAAAGACGCGGTGCAAGGCCGCATTGACATGGCGTTTGCCTTTGCCGAGTTGCTGAATCAAGAAGCCTTGGCCTTGCAAGCCGACGGCGTGGACATCATCCAGTTTGACGAACCCGCGTTCAACGTCTACCTCGACGAAGCCGCAGATTGGGGCGTCAAAGCGCTAGAGCGCGCGGCACAAGGCCTGACCTGCACCACGGCGGTTCACATTTGTTATGGCTACGGCATTGAAGCCAACAACAACTGGAAGAAGACTTTGGGCGACGAATGGCGTCAATACGAAAAAGTGTTGCCTGCGTTGGCCAAGAGCAGCATTCAGCAGGTGAGTTTGGAGTGTTACCACTCACATGTGCCGCCCGAGATGATGGCTTTGCTGGAAGGCAAAGACGTGATGGTGGGCGTGATTGACGTGGCCAGCGATGTGATCGAAACGCCAGAGCAAATTGCTGACACGATTGGCATGGCGTTGAAGTATGTGCCTAAGAACCGTTTGATTGCTTGCACCAACTGCGGCTTGGCGCCTATGACCCGTGAGGTGGCGGTGAAGAAGCTGGAGGCCTTGGCGGCTGGTGCTGCTTTGGCGCGTACTCGGTACGCTTGATTTTTGTTTTGTGGTGGGGGGAGGGGTTTGGGCATCTGCTGAAGTGAATGTCCCCCGAGCGGCGCTGGGGCGCCACTCTCCTCCTTGACTTCGCTTCAGCAGATACCCAAACCCCTCTTTGCGCCAGTTGAAATACGCTCGCCTGCGGCTTTGCGGGGATTCACTTTCTCGGGTTTTGATTTTTATTGTTGGTGTCAAACACTTGGCACCTAGCACCTAGCACCTAGCACCTAGCACCTAGCATTTAGACCTAGCACCTAGCACCTAGCACCTAGCATTTAGACCTAGCCTTAGCCTTAGCCTTAGCCTTAGCCTTAGCCGCATCAGCATCAGCATCAGCATCAGCATCAGCATCAGCAGCCAGAAGTGCCTTCAACCCCTAACACCCCAACTAGGCGCTTGCAACTTGGGTGTCTTGTGAAGCGAAGTAAAGGAGGAGAGTGGCGCCCCAGCGCCGCTCGGGGGACATTCGCGCAACAAGACACCCAAGTTGCAAGCACCGCCCCCCAGTAGAAACCAAACCGCTAAGAGCTAAAAAAACCGCAGCAAGCGAACAAAGCAGATTAACCACCACAGCCATGAATCTCACCAGCAGGCAAAGCCTCAGGTGCCGACACAATGCCCGTCTCCGCGTCATACCCCACACGTTGCAAGTGCTGAGCCAGCGCCGCATCCATGGTTTGGGCGTGTTGGGGAAACCAAATGCCCAGCTCGTGTGCCAATTGACGCACCATCGCCAAGTCGCCATTTTCTTTGCCACGCCGCATGCCTTCACGCATCACTTGCAAGATCACATCGTGCTGCGAGGTGTGGCAGTTGCTCGATGAAAACTGTGTGTCTTTCATCCACTGGTCTTCGCGACCAAAGTGATCGTCGGTGTGGTCGATCAAGGCGCTGAAGCGCTCTATCAAGGTCTCGTCGTCGGCCAATTCGGTGGCAGCTAGCAAGTCCACAAACTCGCGGTGGGTGTCGTCCATGAAGTCGAGGTCCAAGGCTAAGTCGTCAGACCAAGCCAAGGTGACTTCTCGGATGGCGATGGGAGCAGTGTGTGTGTCGGTCATGGCAAAACTTTCAAATCAAGGGGCACGGACGGATCGCTCGGCATGTGCAGCGTCTCAAGATCCATAAAGCTTAATGGCAATTCGTCACCGCTCACCTGGCGCAGTGTCAAACAGAGCGCAGCCATGCGGCGAAGCGTTGCAGGTACAGCGGTTCGGCGACAAAAATCGCCAGCGTCACCACGGCGTTGGCCACGCCAGTCCACAAGATCACGTCGGGAATGGTCATGCCTGCGCCCAGCATGGCCCCTGCGATCAAGGAACTGGCAATCATGAACAGGGCATTGATGATGTTGTTGGCTGCGATGATGCGGGCGCATTCGGCCGTGTGACTTTGTTGTTGGATCAAGGCGTACATAGGCACGCTGTAGATGCCAGCAAACAAACTCAGCAGCACCAAGTCGGCCATCACGCGCCAGTGTGCGCTGTCTGCGTAAAAGGTGGCGATGTCCATCAGGGGCGCATCGGGCAGGCCGCGTGAGGCAAAGTACAGATCGATCGCGAACACCGACATGCCAATGGCGCCTAAAGGTGCCAAACCCGCCTCGACGCGCCGTCGGCTCAGGCTCTCACACAACAGAGAGCCCGCGCCAATGCCCACTGAGAACAGCACCAACAACAAGGACGCCACTTGCGCATCCCCATGCAGCACTTCTTTGGCAAAGCTGGGGAATTGGCTCAAAAAGATGGCGCCGAAAAACCACATCCAGCTGATGCCTAGCAGGGTGATAAAAACGGTGCGGTTGGCGCGCGCCAATTGCAGGTTGCGCCAAGTTTCGGTGATCGGGTTCCAGTTGGTTTTTAAATCAGGCGCGGTGGCCGGCAACGAAGGAATGGCACCGCTGAGGAGTCGGCCCAGCACGGCGACCGATACGCATGCCACAGCGACGGCGGTGTGGCCGACCTCTGGGATCGCCACCAACAAACCGCCCGCCACATTGCCCAGCAAAATGGCGACAAACGTGCCCATTTCGACCATGCCGTTACCGCCGGTGAGCTCATGCCCTTTCAGCACTTGGGGCAGGTAAGCGAACTTCACGGGGCCAAATAGCGTGGAGTGCAGGCCCATCAAAAACGTACACAGCAGCAACACCGTCACCTGTTCCGTGGCAAAGCCCACTGCGGCTAAGGCCATGATGCCGATTTCCAAATTCTTTACCAAGCGCATCAGCGCGGCTTGGTCCAGCTTGTCAGCCAATTGGCCGCTGGTGGCAGAGAACAACAAAAAGGGGAGGATGAACAGGGCCCCAATCACCAAGCCCGCCAAGGAGACGGGCAACCAGCTCACGCTGAGCTGGTAGGTCACCATCACGGTGAACGCAAACTTGAACAAGTTGTCGTTCGCCGCCCCCGAAAACTGCGTCCAAAAAAATGGTGCAAACCGACGTTGCCCGAGTAAGGCAAATTGGTTGGCTTTGTGGTCGCTGCGTTCGGGGAGGTGGTCTTGCATGCTGCCTATTTTGGCTTACATGCGCTCAAAGATGGCAGCAATGCCCTGGCCGCCGCCGATGCACATGGTCACCAGAGCGTACTTGCCTTGAACGCGTTGCAACTCGTACAAAGCTTTCACGGTGATCAACGCGCCGGTGGCCCCGATGGGGTGACCCAGCGAAATGCCCGACCCATTGGGGTTGACCTTGGCGGGGTCCAGGCCCAGCTCTTTCGTCACGGCGCAGGCTTGGGCGGCGAAGGCTTCGTTGGCTTCGATCACGTCCATGTCGTTCGTGGTCAAGCCTGCTTTTTGCAGTGCCAGGCGTGAGGCCGACACGGGGCCCATGCCCATGATTTTGGGGTCCAGACCGGTGTGGGCATAAGCCACCAAACGTGCCAACGGCTTGGCCCCGCGAGCTTGGGCAGCTTTGGCTTCCATCAACACCACGGCAGCTGCAGCGTCGTTGATGCCCGAAGCGTTACCTGCCGTCACGGTGCCGTTTTCTTTGAGGAACACGGGCTTTAACTTGGCCATGTCTTCGAGCTTGCAGTTGGCGCGCACATGCTCATCGGTGGTGTAGGCCACGTCGCCTTTTTTGCTCTTCAAGATGACGGGCATGATTTGGTCTTTGAACAAGCCTGCTTCGGTGGCGCGTTGCGCACGGTTGTGGCTCTCGACAGCCAAGGCGTCTTGCATCTCGCGGGTGATGCCAAATTTGGCGGCCACGTTTTCAGCGGTCACACCCATGTGGATGGTTTGGAAGGGGTCGTGCAAAGCACCGAGCACCATGTCGACCATCTTGGTGTCGCCCATGCGTGCACCCCAACGCGCGCTCAATGAAGCGTATGGGCCACGGCTCATGTTTTCAGCGCCGCCGCCAATGGCCACGTCGCAGTCGCCCAGCATGATGGATTGGCTGGCCGACACGATGGCTTGCAAGCCCGAACCGCACAAGCGGTTCACGTTGAAGGCGGGCGTGCCTTCCAGACAGCCGCCGTGGATGGCTGCCAAGCGCGACAAATACATGTCTTTGGGCTCGGTGTTGACCACATGGCCAAACACCACATGGCCCACGTCTTTGCCTTCAACGCCAGCGCGGGCCAACGACTCGCGCACCACTTGGGCGGCCAATTCGCTGGGGGGAATGTCTTTCAGGCTGCCACCATAAGTACCGATGGCTGTGCGAACACCACTGACGACGACGACTTCACGCATGTTTATCTCCTGTTGTTAAAAATAAGATCAATTTTAAAAAACCAAAATAGTGTGCCCTGCTTCGGCGACAGAGGCCTTACGTTCGGTCTTTGACCACCTCTTTAAACCACTAAATACGGCGCCTGTGCCGACCAGTGCACAGGCGCGCTGAACATCAGAGGCGCTTGGGTGAACGGGTGGGGAAAGCCAATGTCTTGGGCATGCAGCATCAAACGAGGCGTCAGGGCCTTGAGCTCGGTCGGCGCGTACAACGAGTCACCCAACATGGGGTGGCCAATGCTTTGCATGTGCACCCGCAATTGGTGGGTGCGGCCGGTGAAGGGCTCTAGCTCAATCAAGCTGGCTTCTGGCCCGGCTTGCACACAACGCCACAGGCTGCGGCTGGGCTTGCCGTCGGGGTGAATGATGTGAATGGGGCGACGCTCCCAGTCGAGCAGGATGTGGCCTTCGATGCTTCGCCAGCCGTCTTCGTTGGCCGTCACTTCGGCTTGTGTCTGAGATGGGTTGCCGGCCACCACCGCCATGTAGCGTTTGCTCACTTGGCGGGTTTCAAACAGGCGGCTGATGCGGCGTTGGGCTTCGATGCCGCGTGCCATCACGATCAGGCCCGAGGTATCTTGGTCGAGCCGGTGCACCACCAACGCGTCGGTGAAGATGTCTTGCACGCGCTTGGAAAGGCAGTCTTGCTTCTCGGGGCCTCGGCCGGGAACGGACAGCAGGCCGCTGGGTTTTTCAAACACCAGCAGGTGTTCGTCTTCATAAATCGGGGTCATAAATCGGTGTCTTTCGACCCAATCTTACGTGGCGCGGGCTTCGGGCTGTTCGATCACCACGTTGGAGCGTGGGCGCGCCACGCAGGGCAGCACATAGCCTTCTGCTTTTTCTTCGGCGCTCAAGCCCGGCCACTCGACCGTGTAATCGACCTCACCGCTCACCAGGCGGCAGATGCAAGTACGGCATGTGCCGTTGCGACACGAGCTGGGTAGCTCGATGCGCGACATGTCGGCCGCTTCGAGCAAGGTCAAGTCGCCCTCGACGTCGTATTGCAAATCAGCGGGTTGAACGTGAACGGTGAAGATCGAGAAGGTGTTGTGGGAAGTCATAAAGGTGTTAAGCATCACCGCGCACATGCGTCACGCCGCCGTCCACCACCAAGGTGTGGCCCAGCACGTAGTCGCCTGCGCGGGATGCTAAGTAAATGGCGGCAGCGGCCATGTCTTCGGGTTGGCCCACGCGCTTGGCGGGTACGCGTTCGGCCACGGTGTCGCCGTGGTCGCGGGCTTCTTTGTTCATGTCGGAGGCAAAGGGGCCAGGGGCGATGGCGTTGACCACGATGCCGTCTTCAATCAATCGCGTGGCCATGCGGCGGGTGAGGTGAATCAAGCCCGCTTTGCTGGCCGCGTAGGAATAGGTTTCCCAAGGGTTGACCGAAATGCCGTCGATGGAGGCGATGTTGATCACCTTGGCGGCGTGTGTTTTGGCCGCTGCACGCAGCATGGGCGCAAAGGTTTGGGTCAGAAAGAATGGGGCCTTCATGTTGAGGTCTACCACTTTGTCCCAACCGGCTTCTGGGAATTCGTTGAACGGTGCGCCCCACGCGGCGCCTGCGTTGTTGACCAGAATGTCGAGCTGGCTTTCGTGCTGCGTATAGGCAGCCAGCAAGGCCTTGGCACCGTCCAAGCTAGAAACATCCAGCGGCAGCGCCACGCAGTGGCCCAGGGCCGACAACTCTTTGGCTGTTTGTTCACACGCCTCAGCCTTGCGTGCAGTGATGTACACCCGTGCGCCTTGGCGCACAAAGCCTTCGGCAATCATGCGGCCAATGCCACGCGATCCACCGGTCACGATGGCGGTGCGGCCTTGCAGCGAAAACAGGTCTTGGGTGTTCATGGGGGCGGTCTCCAAAGGTGTGAATTTTTAGAGCGCCAGTGTGCCGCGCTCTGCGTGACGGGCTCGTCACGCAGGCGTCAAGTCCGATTTATTTCGACTTGATTTTGCCGCGGGGTGCGACGTAGGTCGTGGGTGGGTTGGGACGGTCCGAGGTGGAAGTCTTGGGGGGTGACGTGTCCTTTTTGGGCTTTTTCGTCATCTTGTTACTGTGTTGTTCGCCTTTGGCCATACATCCCTCCTTAGGATTCATCTCGGAGTGAGATGTGCAGGCATGGTAATTCACGCCGCCTACGTTCTCGCTTGATCGAGCGATGTTTCTCGCCAAATACCACTGGGCAAATCGTCCAAGGTGTAGGTGCCAATGGCGGTGCGAATCAGGCGCAGCGTGGGCAAGCCAACGGCAGCCGTCATGCGGCGCACTTGGCGGTTACGGCCTTCGCGGATGGTGAGCTCTAGCCACGAGGTGGGTTTGTTTTGACGCTCGCGAATGGGCGGTGTGCGTGGCCACAGGTCTGCGGGCGCGTCGACTGCGCGTGCGCGGGCGGGCAGGGTAGGGCCGTCGTTGAGCACCACGCCGCGCTGCAGGGCTTGCAAAGCGTCGTCGTTGACCACGCCTTCGACTTGGGCGAGGTAGGTTTTTTCCATCTTGAAGCGCGGGTCGGCAATGCGGGCTTGCAGTTGGCCGTCGTCGGTGAGCAGCAGAAGGCCTTCGCTGTCGGCGTCCAAACGGCCCGCGACGTAGACGCCGGGCAGTTGGATGAAGTCACTCAGTCCTTGCCAGCGGCCTTCTGGAGTGAATTGGCTCAGCACGCCGTAGGGTTTGTTAAATCGAATCAGCATGGGGTCTCAACAATCAAGCCTAGAGCGTAGCAGGCACTCAGCTAGCATCGCCCGCATGACTGCTCATTTTGAAAGCGTGCTCAACGCCGCCCTGTACCCCGATGCCTTTGACGTGGCTGCCCCAAACCAAGCCTTTGAGCGCGATGTGTGGCCGCGTAAAGCGGGTGTGTTTATCCGCCATGCGACGGTAACCTCGCCTTCTGTTACTTCCGTGCCCAACATCTCACCAGATGCAGCCCTAGAACCTGCGCTCGTGGCAGCACCAACCGATATGGATGCCTCACAGTCGCTCATGCGTGAGTTGGGCTATGGCCAATTTGGCTTGGTGCCGCCGTGGGTGAAATCAGCCTCCGACGCCAAACTGCGCTCGACCAAGCTGATCAACGCGCGCTCGGAGACGGTCACCACGTCGAACAACTTTCGCGAATCGTGGCTCAACGGCCAGCGCTGCATTGTGCCCGTCATGGCCTTTTTTGAAGACGATTGGCGCAGCGGCAAGGCGGTGCCTACGCGCATCTCTCGCGTCGATGGCAAGCCCATGGGCGTGGCGGGCTTGTGGGAGCGCTGGGAAAAAGAAGGCGCGGAGATCGTCAGTTTCACGCTGTTGACCGTCAACGCCAATAGCCACGCCTTGCTGCACCGCTACCAACAAAACGGCAACGAAAAACGCATGCCCGCCATTCTGGGTGAGGGCGCTTATGCGGCTTGGCTCAGCGCCCGTCCAGAAAAAGCCCGCGAGTTCATGCGTGCCTACCCTGCCAATTTGCTGACGGCCAACCCTGTGGAGAAAAAATAAACCCATGCGTTGATTGGATGGGGCGTCGTGGTCGCTGCCTATAAAAGAAGCATGCTGCGCCAGCCCAAGCTGGGTCAGGGTTTGAGGAGATATCCCTAGGGTTATCCACAAGGTCATTCACATGGGGGAAGAACAACTATTTCTCCTTGAAGCGTAAGCACAAATTTACCCTTTGCAGCGCGTTGAGATTTCTTTTTTTGTGTGCGAGGCTTCTGTTTTGAATACTTTTAGAGGCCTTGAAAATTAATTTTTGAGGATGCTCAATTTTTAAGCATCGTGTTGGAAGTCAATGTCCGTAAGGCTTTGCAGCACTATCCACGGAGTTTCCCACAGAGTCATTCACAGTCTGTGCGTATAACTTGAAGGATCGGTCGGATGGCGCTTGTGCTCCGGCACTGCCTGTTTTGACAGCATCGCGTTGTAGCCCCCGTGGCATCAGGGTTTGCATGGGTATGAGTCTAGTTATGCACAGGGTCATTCACAGTCTGGTCGAACAACTTAGTTGACGACTCGGCTCGGCTCAAAGGTGCTGACGAAGGGCTTTACTCAGCGGGTTAAATATCTCTCGCCGGTAGTCAAGATCTATCGAATTCAGATCGTGATTTACAAAATTTAATATGGATGTACGCCTAATGATAATTAGTATTTAAGTATTCTTTTTAAAAAGGTGAACCGCCATGCAACCTCTTCAACAATTTGTGATCAAAGACGGCCAAATCATGGAAGCTCCGGTCGGCTCAGCTGGCGCTGCTTCTGGCGCAGGGATGAGCAGCGCACCTATTTATCTCGGAGTTGCGATGATTTTTTGCATGGTCACGACGGGATTTGGTGGCTATTGGTACGGCAAATTCAATGTTTTAGATCAAATGGTGCAAAACGGCGGCCGACTGTCATCCGGTGCTGCTACTGCCAATGGGGGCGCCAACACGTCAGGCAGTGGTGCTTTTAATTTGCAAAGTGCTGGGGCAGAGCAGCCGAGGGTGATGAAGCCCGCTAGGCCTGAAAACAAAAGGCCTGAGCGAACTCAGCAAGCCAACGCACGCAATGCTCCAGCCGAACCCGCACAAAATCGCGTCGCAGAGTCGGGCAATGCCGTGAGCACAGAGCGTGACGCCACGGGCCAGGTGTATGAAGTGCGTTCCGGCGACACGTTGGGCCAAATCGCCAATCGGGTCTACGGCGACCCCAGCCAGTTCCCGCGCTTGTTTGAGGCTAATCCCCGTGTGCTGGCATCGCCGGACAATATTCTTCCTGGTCAGGTTTTAAGAGTGCCGGATTGATTTGACCAACGATGAGATGCGTCCATCAAATGGTCGCGTTATTGCTGGAAATTAAAGCGACTGCCTATATCGGTCCAACATCTGGGCCTGTGACTCGACGTGTATGTCTTCGCCTTTGAATGCGCGGATCTGGTCGCGCATCATCTCGCCCATGGTGGGCATTTGAGTGCGTGCATTGTGCAAAGAGGCGTCCCACAGCTTTGAGCGCATCAGTGCTTTAGCGCAATGCAGGTAGACCGATGCCACAACCACGCGAATGGCCAACAAAGGGGTGCGGCGGGCATCTGTGCAAAGGGCCAAATCTTCAGGGGACGTGGACAACACCGCGCGGCCGTTGATGCGCAGTGTTTCGTCAAATCCGGGCACCATGAACAGCAAACCGATTTGGCCTGTGGTGACGATGTTTTCTAAGGTGTCCAGCCGGTTGTTGCCTGGTGCATCGGGAATCAGGAGCGTTTGCGCATCCAACACTTTGACGAAGCCAGCATCCCCGCCGCGCGGCGACGCATCCATAGCGCCTTGAACCCCACCACTCGCCAAGACGACAAAAGGAGATAAGCCAATGAACTGAATCGCATGCACATCCAGTGCGGGGATTTCTTTCTTGACTGATCGCTCACTGGCAGGGCCGTAAAGCTTTCGCAGTTCAGAGAGGCTGGTGATGTTCATGCAAAGCCTTTATTTAGCCCAAGTGTCTTTCAGTCCCGTGATCTTGTTGAACACCAACTTGCCATCTCCATGGTCCACGCGGTCGGTCACAAAGTAGCCGTGGCGTTCAAACTGAAAGTGCGCACTGGCGGGCACGTGGGCCAATGAGGGCTCTACATACGCAGTCACAACTTTCAGGCTGTCGGGGTTGAGGGCGGCAAGGAAGTCTTTGCCGCCTGCATCGGGTTGTGCGTCGGTGAACAAGCGGTCATACATCCGTACTTCAGCCTGCAAGCCGTCGTTCACGCCCACCCAAGTAATGGCGGCGCTGGCCTTGACGGTGGCGCTGCCGGGTGTGCCGCTCTTGGTGTCGGGGATGACGGTGGCTTGCACTTCAGTGATGTTGCCAGCCGCGTCTTTGGTGCAGCCTGTGCACTCGATGACGTAGCCACCTTTGAGGCGCACTTTGTTGCCAGGGTAGAGACGTTTGTAGCCTTTGGGGGCCACTTCTATAAAGTCGTCGCGCTCAATCCACACTTCTTTGCCAATTTTGAAATGGCGTGTGGGCACTTCAGCGCCATCGTCGGCGTGGGGCAGCGCAGGTTGTGTGCAAGGCTCTAGGTGGCCCGCACCCATCACCTCGTCCCAGTTGGTGAGCACGAGTTTGACGGGGTCGAGCACGGCCATGGCACGGTGCGCGGTGTTTTCTAAGTCTTCACGCAGGCAGCCTTCGAGCGTGCTGTAGTCGATCCAGCTGTCGCTCTTGGTCACGCCGATGCGGTCTGCAAACAGGCGCAAGCTTGTTGGTGTGTAGCCACGGCGACGCAGGCCCACGATGGTGGGCATGCGGGGGTCGTCCCAACCGCTGACTTTGTTTTCGTTCACCAGTTGCGCGAGTTTGCGTTTGCTGGTGATGACGTAGGTGAGATTGAGGCGCGAGAACTCGTATTGCTTGGGGCTCGGTGCAGCGAGTAAACCGGCCACCACCTGGCCATCGGATCGTGTTGTCGACTCAGACAAACGCGCCATCAGCCAGTCGTAAAACGGGCGCTGGTCTTCAAACTCCAGCGTGCAGATGCTGTGGGTGATTTGCTCCAGCGCGTCTTCGATGGGGTGGGCAAAGGTGTACATCGGGTAGATGCACCAGGTGTCGCCCGTGTGGTGGTGGGTGGCGCGGCGGATGCGATAGATGGCCGGGTCGCGCAGGTTGATGTTGGGCGAAGCCATGTCGATCTTGGCGCGAAGCACGGCAGCGCCGTCGGCTAACTTGCCATCGCGCATTTCGCGAAAGCGCATCAAGTTTTCTGCCACGGTCCGGGTGCGGAAAGGGCTGTCCACACCGGGTTTGCCAAAGTCGCCGCGGTTGGCGCGCATGTCTTCCGCACTTTGTTCGTCCACATAGGCGTAACCAGCTTCAATCAGAAACTCGGCGGCGCGGTACATGAAGTCAAAGTAGTCGCTGGCCTGGTAGGGCGCGGCAGAGCCAGCGGCTTGACCGATTTGTGCCCAATCAAAACCGAGCCACTTCACAGCGTCGATGATGCTGTTGACGTATTCGGTGTCTTCTTTTTCGGGGTTGGTGTCGTCAAAGCGCAGGTGGCACACGCCGCCGTATTCCTTGGCCAGCCCGAAGTTGATACAAATGCTTTTGGCGTGGCCCACATGCAAATAGCCGTTGGGCTCGGGCGGAAAGCGGGTGCGAATCTTGGCTGGGTCGGGCTCGCCTTTGGCGTGATGCGCGGCGTCACCAGGGCTGCCTGCCCAGCGGCGGCTGGCGTAAGTGCCTTGGGCCAAATCGTTCTCGATGATTTGGCGCAAAAAGTTGCTGGGCTTGTGGTCTGGTTCGGTCGCGGGGTTGGCGGGTTTCGTCATCCTGTGATTTTAGGGGGCGCTAGGTCCCATACTCTGATTCGAGAGCCTTTTATCCTAGAGCGCAATCATCGAGAACCCAGGAGTAGCTTGGCTACTGCAGTTAGCGAATAAATGGATTACCAAAACGGGTGTCTGTGGTGAGGGTTGTGTCGGTCAACGTTTGCAGGAAGGCCACGATATCGGCTTGCTCTTGGGCTGTCATAGGTATGCCGCCAACTGGCAAACGGTTGTCTCTCGCCGTGCCAGCTTGGACGCCTGATGCGTAGTGTGTGAGCACCTGATTGAGGGTACTGAAACGTCCATCGTGCATGAAACGTCCAGAGAGAGCCACGTTTTTGAGTGAGGGGGACTTGAAAATTACGGTTTCATTCAGGTCAAGTCCATTGCTGCGAGAGTTGGGGTCAAGCGCGAAAGTGGGTGGTTGGTGGCAGCCCGCACACCCTTTACCGCCGTTGTTGGGGGCCCGCATGAACAAGTCGCGGCCATTGTCTTCAGAGGCTGAGAATCGGTCGGCGGCGGGGATGTTGTTACCCGCCAATGAACGCCCAAAGTTTTGCGGGGTATTGGCATTACCGTTGGCCTCGAACACCACTGCATAAGCGCGGTCCCATTTGCTATTGGCAGAGATCATGCTGCGCTGAAATTGAGCCAACGCATTTTGAACTCTTGCTTCTGTGATTGCGGCGTCGTTGTACACCCAAGTGAACAGTTCTGGGTAATAGGACAAGTTCTGCATTTTAGAAATCAGGGCACTAAAACCGCCGTGTGTGGCATCAAAGCCCATTTCGGTGGCATTTTGAATGGGGTCAGTTGCTTGGTCTTCTATGCTGCTGGCACGTTTGTCCCAAAACATGCTGTTGCCTTGGTAGAAGGCGATGTTGCTCAGCCGCATGGAATGGGCCGTGGTGAGTCCGCCAGCAAAGCCAGTGCTGAATTGTGCTTGATCAACAAAACCGTTGCTTTGCTGGTGGCATGAGGCACAAGATTTGGTGCCGTTGAAACTCAAACGCACATCATTGAACAAAACGCGGCCGAGCGTTGCGCCTTTGTTGGTTGTGAGATTGTTTGGTGTTTGATTGGTTGCAGCCAGCACGCTTGCATCGTAGTGTGCGAGTAAGGTGGGTGATGTGTAGTTAAGCGGCGAATTCAAATCCAAGGACGTTGCTGCCGCAACGCTTGGATAAGAACTCACAGCGTTCGTCGTGCCGCCTCCACCTCCGCATGCACTTAAACCCATAGTCAACAAAGCAAAAAACACGGAAAACAAGGTCTGTGTTCGTGGTCGTATCTTTTGAATTTTGAAGTTTGGCATGTCGCCTCTTAAATTAATTAGCAAATAAGTACCTTAAATTTTATGGTTCCAAAGGGAAATAAATACAAATTTGAATATTACTTCGTCGTCATCTTTGCTAGACATGCAAAGCCAGTGACTCAAATACTGCAAATGCCGCCGTAGGAATTCGCACAAGGGATAATTTGAGCCATCTAAGGAGTCATATGGATATCGTTTTGTTACTCAAAGCCGCCGTGATGGGCATTGTGGAAGGTTTGACCGAGTTTTTGCCCATCTCTTCCACCGGCCATTTGATTTTGGCGGGTGCCTTGTTGGGCATGGACGACGACAAAGCCAAGGTGTTTGACATTGCGATTCAAACGGGCGCTATCTTTGCCGTGATCATTGTCTATTGGCAAAAGTTGGCGGGCACGGTGGTTGCCTTGCCGACGCAGGTTGAGGCACGCCGCTTTGCATTGAACGTGTTCATCGCCTTTGTGCCTGCCGTGGTGTTGGGCTTGTTATTTGGCAAGTTCATCAAAGCGCATTTGTTCACACCGACGGTGGTGGCGAGTACCTTCATCATCGGTGGTTTCATCATCTTGTGGGCCGAGGGTTGGGGCCGCGCTAAGCCTGAGGGCGAAGACGCTCACCCCAACGACAACGCGCGCATCGTGAATGTCGAAAGCATGTCGCCGTTGGATGCTTTGAAAGTGGGTCTGGTTCAGTGTTTGGCCATGATTCCCGGCACCAGCCGCAGCGGTGCCACCATCATTGGTGGCATGTTGCTGGGTTTGTCGCGCAAAGCGGCGACCGATTTTTCGTTCTACTTGGCCATTCCAACGCTGATCGGCGCTGGCGCTTACAGCCTCTACAAAGAACGTGCGTTGTTGAGCATGGCCGATGCGCCCGTGTTTGTCGTAGGCCTGGTGTTCTCGTTTCTCAGCGCTTGGATTTGTGTGCGTTGGTTGCTGCGCTACATTGCCAGCCACAGCTTTGTGCCGTTTGCTTGGTACCGCATCGTGTTCGGCCTGCTGGTGTTGGTCACCCACACCATGGGCTGGGTGACCTGGGCGGCATGACCCCCGTCAGCGCCTGAGTCCTTCAAGCCCCGAAATTACGCAGCGAGGCCTCGATGGCCGCGGCAGTGGCGAGAGGCTTTTCCATGGGAACGAGGTGTGAGCCATCGAGCATCATGACGCGGCCTTTGACCACCTGCTGCGTCAGCTCTGTCCCAGCTTGTCGCATTTCCTTGGAGTGTGTGCCACCAATGAAGGACACGGGGCACTTGAGCGGGTGGCGTTTGAGCAGGCTGTCGAGTTTGTGGGGCAGGCTGTTGTAGATCGCGGTTTCGACTTCGCGGTCAAAGCTCAAGACCCGTTGGCCGCCTTCGTCGTGTGTGCCGTAGTCAATGTAGTCACGCAAGACTTGCGGGTCCCAGCGGGCAAAGGCTTTTTTGTTCTGGAAGCTGTCGAGTGCTGCTTGCGCATCGGGCCAGTGGTTGCGTCGCTTTTGGCTGATACGTCCGGGCGACAGGGCCCCCACCAGTGAGGTGCGTTTGGCTAAACCCAACGTGGTGGCGCGCCATCCGCCCAGCACTGGCGAGTCGATCAAGACCACGCCGCGTGCGAGTTCAGGATGACGGGCCGCGCACATCAGGCTCAGGATGCCGCCCAGTGAGTGGCCCACCAAAAATGCGGGTTCACCCGAGCCCTGCTTTTTACGCGCAAAGTCAGCCAACTGCTCGACCAAGTTGGGCCAGTTGTTGGTCACCGGGTACTTGGGGTCGTGGCCAAACATTTCGACGGCATCGACCTTGAAGCCGCGCTGGCGCAGGCTGTCAAAGAGCACGCGGTAGGTGCTGGCGGGAAAGCTGTTGCCGTGCGAAAAGATGAGGCGCGCAGTGGTCGGCATCAAATAAGCTTTTCATCCGGTGTCATGATTTTCTTGAGGGCGGGCGCGCGCGCCGCGGGTTGCAGCAAGGGTGTGGCTGTGGCTTTCCCGTCCCAAACGGGGTCGTCAATGCCATCAAACACCTCGCGCAGTTTTTCGCCCCAGGTGTTGTGCATCATTTGAAAGTAGGGGTTGTGCTCGTCGATGCACACCACTTTGTCGCTCTCGAACTTGTCGGCTTCGTACACCACCATGTCCAGCGGCAGGCCGACGGATAGGTTGGATTTGAGTGTGGAGTCCATCGACACCAGCGCGCATTTGGCCGCTTCGTTCAAGGGCGTGTCGGGTTGCAACACGCGGTCCAAAACAGGCTTGCCGTATTTGGATTCGCCAATTTGGAAGTAGGGCGTTTCAGCCGTGGCTTCGATGAAGTTGCCGGGTGAATACACCTGAAACAAACGCATGCCTTCGCCTGCGATTTGCCCACCAAAGATGAGCGACACATTGAAGTCGACACCCGAGGCTTTGAGGGCCGCCGCATCACGCTCGTGCACACGGCGAATGGCCGCGCCCAACACGCGCACCGCATCAAACATGCTCTTGGCGTTCCAAATGGTGATGGGTTCGCTCTCGGGGGTGTCTTTGAGTTGCTCGACTTGCAAGATCTCACGCACCGATTGCGAGATGGACAAATTGCCTGCTGACAACAACACCATGAAGCGGTCGCCCGGCTTCTCGTACACGATCATTTTGCGGAAGGTGCTGATTTGGTCGAGGCCCGCGTTGGTGCGCGAGTCAGACAAGAACACGAGGCCCGCTTTGAGTTTGATGCCGACGCAGTAGGTCATAAAAGTTTTTTCAGTTGATACAGGGCGTCCAACGCATCGCGTGGACTGAGTTTGTCGGGGTCGATCTCGGCCAGCTTGGCTTGCAAGGGGCTGGGGCCCACATCGTCTTGCAAAGGCGGCGGCGCAAAGAGGTCGACTTGAACCTTCGATGCATCGGCCCCCGCTTCGAGCGAGGCCAATGCATGGCGGGCGTGGCTAAGCACCGCGCTTGGCATGCCAGCCAAGCGGGCCACTTGAATACCGTAGCTGCGGCTGGCCGGGCCGGGTTGAATTTCGTGCAAAAACACAATGTTGGCACCTGACTCCGCCGCGCTGACGTGCACGTTTACCGCCGCGCGGTGCTTGGCGGGAAATTCGGTGAGTTCAAAGTAATGGGTGGCAAACAACGTGAAGGCTTGGGTCTTGTCATGCAAATGTGTGGCAATGCCGCTGGCCAAGGCCAAGCCATCGAAGGTGGAGGTGCCGCGGCCGATCTCGTCCATCAACACCAAGCTGTGGGGCGTGGCGGCGTGCAAGATTTGCGCGGCCTCGGTCATCTCCAGCATGAAGGTCGATTGCGCATTGGCCAAATCGTCGGCCGCACCAATGCGGGTGTGGATGGCGTCAATCGGTCCCAGTCGGCACGCCGTGGCCGGCACATGGCTGCCAATGCTGGCCAGCAAGACGATGATGGCTACTTGGCGCATGTAGGTCGACTTACCGCCCATGTTGGGGCCGGTGATAACTTGCATGCGTTGTTTGTGGCCCAGCATCGTGTCGTTGGCAATGAAGGTTTTAGCCGCACCGCCAGCCACCACGCCATGCGTTTCGGCCAAGCGTGCTTCGACCACGGGGTGGCGGCCTTGCGTGATTTCAATGCACGGTGTTTTGACAAACTCAGGCGCACACCATCCCAAGGTGAGCGAGCGCTCGGCCAAGGCGCACAGCGCGTCCAGCGTGGCCACAGCTTGGGCCAAGCGGGTGAGGGCGGGCACAAAGGGCTGCAAGGTGTCGAGCAGTTGCTCGAATAAAAACTTCTCGCGAGTCAAGGCGCGCTCTTGGGCGCTGAGGGCTTTGTCTTCAAAAGTTTTGAGCTCGGGCGTGATGAAACGCTCAGCGTTCTTAAGTGTTTGGCGGCGTGTGTAGTCGGCCGGCACTTTGTCGATTTGGCCTTGCGTGACCTCAATGTAGAAGCCATGCACCTTGTTGAACTGCACACGCAAATTGGCAATGCCAGTGCGCTCGCGCTCGCGGGCTTCGAGTTCAAGCAAGAAGCCATCGCAGTTGTTTTGAATAGCGCGCAGCTCATCGAGGTCTGCGTCATACCCGTGGCCGATCACGCCCCCATCGCGCACCAAGACGGCGGGCTCAGGCAGCAAAGCGCGCTCCAGCAAAGCACCACATTCAGGCGGTACCCCCATGTCTTGAGCGATTTGCAAGAGAAGCGTTGCAGGCGGAGCGCTCTGCGAAGGTAAAGGAGGAGCTCGCCCAGCGAGCGGGGGACACGCAGCAGAGCGCTCCGCCTGCAACGCTGCTGGCGCTGTAGAGGTGGGAATGAGCGGTTGTATGCGCAACGCTTTTTGTAGCGCTTGGCCTAGCGACACCAACTCACGCGGACGCACCTGGCGCAGCGACACGCGTGCGCTGATGCGTTGCACATCGCCCGAGCCCTTGAGGGCATCACGCAGCACTTTGTAGCTTTGCGTGCGGTTGTCTTGCAGCGCTTCAATAGCGGCTAAGCGGTGCATGGCTCCGGCGCGGTCGCGCTCGGGTGAGAGCAGCCAGTTTTTGAGCTGGCGGCTGCCCATGCCCGTCATGCAGGTGTCGAGCAGCGAGAACAAGGTGGGCGAGTCTTCGCCACGCAGGGTTTGGGTCAGCTCTAGGTTGCGACGGGTGGTGAGCGGTAGATCGATCAGCGCGTCGTTGCGCGCCACGTACACGCCGTGCACATGCGTGAGGGCGCGGCCTTGGGTGTGTTCAGCGTAGGTCAGCAGGGCGGCGGCGGCGGCGTGGGCTTGCACCACGTCTTGTGCGTTCCACGCATTGAGCGAGGCGGCTTGCAAATGCTGCAGCAGTTTGCGACCACCCAAAGCGGCGTCAAACTGAAATGCGGGGCGCACTTGGGCGGGTAGGCTTAAATGGCTGCAAAAGCTTTTCAGCTGTTGCTCAAACGCAGGGCTGACCTCAGCGCTGTAAATGATTTCGCTGGGTGCCACGCGGGCAATCCAGTTGGGCAGCTCGGACGTGTCGCACTCGGCCAAATGCACCAAGCCTTGGGTGACGCTGAGCCAAGCCAAGCCGCAACCATGGCGGTCGCTTTGGTGAATGGCCAGCACATAGGCTTCGGTTTTGTCGCTGAGCAAGGCGCTATCCGTCAGCGTGCCAGGCGTGACCACGCGCACCACTTTGCGTTCGACCGGTCCTTTGCTGGCGCCCACATCGCCCACTTGTTCGCAAATCGCCACGGACTCGCCCAGCTTGATGAGGCGTGAGAGGTAGGTTTCGAGCGAGTGAAATGGCACACCGGCCATCACCACAGGCTCGCCGTTGGATTGGCCGCGCTGCGTGAGCGTGATGTCGAGCAGCCGCGTGACCTTCTCGGCATCGGCAAAGAACAACTCGTAAAAGTCGCCCATGCGGTAGAACAACAGCGTCTCGGGGTGGTCAGCTTTGAGCCCCAAGTACTGCTGCATCATGGGGGTGTGACCGGCAAAGACTGAATCGGTGGGCATGGTTAATTAACTTGGGCGGTCATCTGCCTTTATTTTCACCGCAAAGTACCGTGACCCTTCAGGTCACGGCGCTGACACAAGAATATTCCATAATTTCTTTAATTTTTTGCGCCCAATGAGGAGACATCCCAATGAACCGTCGCTTGATTTCTGCTGTTGCCACCGCTGTCGCCTTGCTGGCCCACGGCGCAGCTTTCGCCCAACCTACCCCAGTTGTACAAGGGCCGGAAGTGGTTGCTGATTGGTTCAACGATGGTCAATCGTTCATCGAACAAGGCAAGGCCTTGCCTGTGAACAACCGCCGTGCCAAAAACGTGATTTTGTTTGTGGGGGACGGCATGGGCGTGAGCACCATCACGGCGGCGCGCATCTTGGAAGGCCAGATGAAGGGTAAATCGGGCGAGGAAAACCGTTTGTCGTTTGACCGTTTTCCCTACACCGCCTTGTCTAAAACTTACTCGTGGGATCAGCAAACGTCAGACTCTGCGCCCACCATGACCGCCATAGCCACGGGCTACAAGGCACGTGAAGGGCAACTGTCGGTCAACCACACCACGCCGCGTGGCGAATGCAGTGCTGCGGTGATTGAGGCCAAAAAAGTTCGCAGCGTGCTGGAGGAGGCGGCTGACATGGGCAAGTCCACGGGTATTGTGTCCACCGCCCGCATCACCCATGCCACGCCGGCCGCTTTGTATGCCCACACGGCCATGCGCGACTGGGAGGCCGATTCCAACTTGCCGGTCACCGACATCAACACCGGCGCACCTTGTCGTGGTGCTGACCATGCGGTGAAAGACATCGCGCGTCAGATGATCGAGGTGTCTCCGTCGGTTCGCAAGAGTCTCAAAGTGGCACTGGGGGGCGGACGCACTTACTTCATGCCCAACACCCTGATGGATCCCGAGTACGCCAAAGACAAAGGGCGTCGTCTGGATGGCCGTGACTTGACGCAAGAGTGGGTGACCACACGCAGCCCTTACGGTCGCGCTGCCTATGCTTGGAACAAAGCACAGTTCGATGCTTTTGAGCCGGACAACCACAGTTACTTGCTGGGCTTGTTTGAGCCATCGCATGCGCAATACGAAGCCGACCGCGCCAATGACCCTGCAGGCGAACCCTCGCTGACCGAGATGACCGAGAAAGCGCTGCGCGTGTTGTTGAAGGACCCCAAAGGTTTCTTCTTGCACGCAGAAGGTGGGCGCATTGACCACGCCCACCATGCAGGCAATGCCAAACGTGCGTTGATTGACACGATTGAGTTTTCTAACGCCATCCAACGCACGGTCGATGTGCTCAAAGCTGCGGGCGCCTTGGACGACACCCTCATCATCGTCACGGCTGACCACAGCCACACCTTCACCATCGCTGGCTACCCCAGCCGTGGCAACAACATTCTTGGGTTGGTGCGTGAAGTGCCTGCCAAAGACGGTACGCCGCTGAAAAACAGTTTGGATCTCAACGGCAAGCCCTTCACCACCTTGGCCTACACCAACGGCCCTGGCTTTCGTGCAACGGGTCGTCCAGACCTGACCAATCTGGACACCACCGACCTGAACTTCTTGCAAGAAGCCACTGTGCCTCTGGCCTCCGAAACGCATGCGGGTGAAGACGTGGCGATTTATGCACGCGGCCCCAAAGCCCATTTGGTGCGTGGGTCGATGGAGCAAAACTGGATTTTCCACGTGATGATGGAAGCGCTGAAATAATCGCTGTAGCTCAATTGGCGAGCCATCATTTTGAAAAAATACTTGACTAAGTCTCTGCTGTTATTGGTCACGGTTTGCATTTTGGCCGCAGCGGCCCAAGCGCATGATGTTCAGCGCGGTTCGACGAGTTCAATTGGCTCATCTGGGCTATCTGACCTATTGGGCTTAAGCGCTGAATCTGCGCCAATGGCTGCGCGTTATGCCGTGACCGTTGATCGTCCAGGTGCTGGTTTGTCCCGTGCTAAACCACAGCGTCTCACTTGGTATTTTTACCGTGATGCGCAACGCGTGGCTTTGCTCAAAGGCTCGGTGGACGAATTGTGGTTTCGCGATGCGCAGCAGCGCATCAGTTTTGAACGTGTCTTCCACGATGATGAGCGTGTGGTCGACTACAGCACAGGTGAGTTGGCCACCTTGGACGTCAAAGTGGATTGGGCTGCTTTATCCCACTTTGTCGACCCCACTGAGTTGTCGCAACTCAAGGTGGTGTCCCGCTACGGCCAAGGAAGTCAAGCTCGTGTGCGCTTGCGTGGGCAATTGGGGCGAGAACGCGTGACGGTAGATTGGTGGCCGGCTTTGCAACTGCCTCACCTCTTGGTGCGTGAAGCGAAGGGTGGAACGACCGTGCGTTTTGAATTGAAAGCGTCTGCACCAACGCCTCCCGACAGCTGGCCTCAACCCAGTGTGAAGTCAGCCAATTATTTGCATTTAGATGCCGCCGATTTCGGCGATATGGGCTACGAGTCTGTCGTGCGCAAATCCGAGGCTTTAGACCTGCGATTGGGCTGGCGCGCTTTGCACAAGCACGATTAAAGGCCCATTCAGCGTAGCAAAGCGTGCGTCTTCTGCGTAACGACGTAATTTGCCCAGCGCTTGTGTCGCGCAGCAGCGTCAGAACTTGCGGGTTGTCTGAACGGGGTCATCAAACCGCGCCACGCGTCCAGCTTGTGGCGCAGCGCAGGCAATGCGTGCACCTTGGCGTGCAAACAAAGGCAACTTGTTCAAGGGGGCTGGTACCGTGTGGGTTTGTCCTGCCGTAAAACGTTCGCCGGTTTCAAAGTCAAACCAACACGCGCCTTGGGCCAGCTGGGGCAAATAAACCTCACGCGTGGTTTGGCCTGGGTGCACCACGGGCGCGACCAGTAGCCATGAGCCCAGCATGAAATCGTCGCTGTCTTCAAAGCACTGCGCGTCGTCCGGGAAGTCGTAAAACGTCGGTCGAATGATGGGCTCGTGGTGTGACGATGCCCGTTCGAACAAGGACCACAAATACGGCATCAAGGTGTAGCGTAATTCGATGGCGCGAATCACATCGTCTTTGACTTCGGGGTGCATCCACGGCAGGTTGCTGGCGTTGCCCGGTTTCCACGAGTTCATGACCATACGCGGGTTCAAACAACTCGCTTGGACCCAACGCAAAAACAACTCTGGATCGGGCAGGGGCCCGTAAAAACCGCCCACATCGTGGCCGACGTTGAACATGCCCGACAAGCTCATTTGCAGTCCGGTGCGAATGTTCCATTTCAGTGAGCGCCAACTGGTGGTGTTGTCACCCGACCAAGTTTGTGCGTAACGCTGAATGCCAGGTGGGCCAGCGCGGGTGACGGTGAACACTTGGTCACGGCCCAAGGCTTGTTCTTGTGCTTCAAAGGTGGCGCGGGTCATCAGCAAGGCATGCAAGGGACGCGAGCGGTGCATGGCCATGGCTTGGCCCCAGCCGTTGGATTGCGCGTCTTCGTTGAGGATGGCGTATTCGTTGTTGTCGTTCCAGCCCGCGTCAAAGCCCATGTCCAAAATTTGAGCTTTGAGTTGGTCTTGCCACCATTGCACAGCTTTGGGGTTGGTGAAGTCCAAGTGGGCTCCTTGACCATCCCAATAAGGTTCGACCACGGCTTGCTGTGCGTTGTCTTGAATAAAAAGGCCGTCTTTGATATGTCCCTCAAACGCGGGATGGTCGTCCAGCAAGCACGGCTTGATGTTGGCCACCAAGTGCATGCCGTGTGCGTGAAATTTCTGGTTCAAGGACTTGGGGTCTGGAAACTTGTCGTGATTCCAGGTGAACACGTAGCGGCGTTTGCCGCGTGAGGAATAGCCCGAGCCGTAATGAAATGCCGACACCGGCAATTTGTGCTGCTGGGTTAAATCAATGAAGTTGGACAGTTGATTTTGCGCATCGGGTGAGTCTGCCAAGCCCATGGCGGTTTGGGCGTAGCCGACTGTCCAACGCGGTGGTAAGTGCGTGCCACCGATCAAGGTCATGAATTGCTGGATGACTTCAGCGGGGGTGTTGCCCACCATCACGTAGTAGTCGAGGTCACCGTCGTCGATGTCGACGTAGCGGTAAAAGTCGTGGTAGTTGTCGTGTTCGCAGCCAAAGTCAAACGTGCAGCTGGCCAAGGTGTCGTAATAAAGACCCAGCCACTTTCCGTTGGGTGTGCGGCTCAACACAAAAGGCCAGTGTTTATACAGTGGGTCGCCGTGTTCGGGGTCGTAGCCTAGCGAGTCCATGGCTAGGGTGCGCAGACGCCGACCAATGAGGTTGAGCGGGCCTGTTTTATCACCCAAGCCATAAAACTTTTCGGCATCGTCGCGTTGGATGTAATGCCGCAACGCGCCCGTGCGCTTGTCACTCAGGTAAGCGCTGGTGGACCGGTCAGACAGCACCACCTCGTCTTGGCCGTCTTGCTGCCAGTGCCACACCAAGCGCAAAGGGTGTGTGTGCAATTCGACCTGCAAGCAAGGGGTGGACAAGGTTTGCAAACCTTGGCTGTGCTGGTGCGCCACCGCAGGCGTTGCAAAGCACGACAGGTCATCGCGATGGCGACCTTGCCATGGCGCGTCGTTGGGCGTGGGTGCGCTGAGGGGTGCAATGGACCAGGTGTTGGGCTCGCGGTAGCCATCTTTGGGCTGGAAGGTGACGCGTGCCATGCGGTCGCTCAAAAAGCGCAAACGCAGATTGCCGCGTGAGCTGAGCTGGACGTCTGCGCCTTGCGCATGTGGCGCCCATTGTTCTGCGGTCCAGGGGGTCATGCGTGGTTTCCTAGGGCTTGGCCGTTGGCATCGAACGTGTGGATGTGCGCGCCAGTCGTTTTCAACGAGAGGGTTTGATGGAGTGCGGGCGGTGTCGTGTCTTGCAGCAGAGCCTCAATCTTTGTCCCGTCTTGCAAGGTGGCTTGCACCAAGGTTTGAGAGCCCATGTACTCGGTGTTGGTCACCGTCAAGGTCAAGCCTTCGTGTGCGGCACACGTAATGAAATGTTCGGGACGAATACCCAGCGTGTGCGTGTGTGCTGTTGGTGCAAATTGATCGGCGGGCAGGCCCGATAAGCTGCTGACCGGAATGAAGTTCATGCGCGGACTGCCAATGAAGCCCGCAACGAATGTGTTGACAGGGCGTTCGTAGAGTTCTTGCGGTGAACCCACTTGTTCAATTTGTCCTTGGCGCAGCACCACGATGCGGTCTGCCAAGGTCATGGCTTCGACTTGGTCGTGGGTGACATAAATCATGGTTGCTCCCAAGCGGTGATGCAGCTCGCGCAGTTCGCTGCGCATGGAGACGCGCAACTCGGCATCGAGATTGGACAAGGGCTCGTCAAATAAGAATATTTTGGGCTCTCGCACAATGGCGCGCCCGATGGCAACGCGTTGACGTTGGCCGCCAGAGAGCTGGGTGGGGCGTCGGTCTAGCAAAGGGTCGAGGCGCAACAGCTTGGCCGTTGCGGTGACTTTCTCTTGGATCAGGTCTTTGCGCATGCCCATGTTTTCAAGGCCGAAGGCCATGTTGGCATACACACTCATGTGGGGGTAAAGCGCGTAAGACTGAAACACCATGGCGCAACCTCGATCCGCAGCCGACACGGTGTTGACCACCTCGTTGTCGATCAAGATGTCGCCAGCGGTGGTGTCTTCCAAACCCGCGATCATGCGCAGCAAGGTGGATTTGCCACAACCCGACGGCCCTACAAAGACCATGAACTCGCCGTGCCGGACTTTCAGATCGATAGGTTGAATGACGTGTGTTTCACCAAATGATTTGGTGACAGCGTGAAGTTCGAGCGTGGACACAGAAAATCCCCGAGTTATTTGACACCGGCGCTGGCAATGCCTGTGGTGATGTAGCGCTGCAAGAAGGCAAACACCAAGGTGATGGGCAGCAGCGTGATGACGGTCATGGCCAGCAAGTAATGCCATTGCGTGTTGAGTTCGCCCTGGAATGAGTTCAAAGCCAATTGCAAGGTGAAGAACTCAGACTTGGACAGAACGATCAAAGGCAACAAGAAATCGTTCCAACGCCACATGACCGAGAAAATAGCCAGCACGGCCAAGGCAGGGGCGCTCAAAGGCAACACGATGCGCCAGTAGATACGCCATTCGCTCGCATGGTCCATGCGCGCCGCTTCGAGCAATTCGTCGGGAATGGTCAGCATGTATTGGCGCAGCAAAAACACGCCCGTGGGTGTGGCCACAGCGGGCAAGATGACGCCCCACAGGCTGTTGAGCAAGCCCACAGAGTTGATGACCAAAAAGATAGGCACCAACACGATGGTGGGTGGAATCATCAGGGTTGCGATGATGAGCAAAAACACTGTCTTTTGGCCTGTGAATTTGTACTTAGACAGAGCAAACGCAGCCATCGAATTGAAGAGCAAGGTCAGCACCGTGGCCACGACCGTGATGAACACGCTGTTGAACAAGTACTTGCCAAACGCAAACTTCCCAAACAGCTCGGTGTAGTTGCTCGTGGAGAAACTTAATTCACGAATGGGTTGGCGTTTTTGAATGTTGACTTGAAGCGTTTCCTGAGGCTTGCTTGGGTCGACCATCGTCGCCATGATGCCGATGCGGCTGACTTGCGCCATGGGCTTGACCACGCCTTGCTCGGTGGTGACGTTGAACAAGGGCAAAGGCTGCGGGTAGTTGTCGACCTGAACCGTCCGTTGCGTGTAGGGCAAGAAGGTCGGGGGGAACTCGCCGATCGCCGCTTCTGTTTTGAAGGACGACATGAGCACCCACACCACGGGTGCAAACAAGGTGAACAAGCCAATTACCAAATACGCATAGCTCAGCGCATCAGTCCAGCCGAAGCGTTGGGCATGTCGTGTGCGGGTGAGAAATTTCAACACCATGTCAGCGCACCTTTTGGCCAGCGTCTGTGGCTCGGGTCAACTTGAGTTGCAGCAGCGTGAGCAGGATCAAGCCCACTGCCAATGCCAAGGACGCGGCAGCAGCCAAGCCATACAAATGAATTTGCTCCGCAAAGCCTGTTTGGTAGATGAATTGCACGATGAAGGTGGTGGCCGAGCCTGGGCCTCCGCCTGTCAGCACAAACACCTCGTCAAATACTTGAACGGCGCGAATCATGGCCAGTACCAGCACCACAATCAAATTGGGCATCAGCAAGGGCAGGGTGATGTGGGTCAGCGTGCGCCAAGGCGACGCTTTGTCCATCAAGGCGGCTTCATACACATCTTTGGGAATAGCTTGTAGACCCGCCAGCAAGATGAGTGTGTAGAACCCCATGTGTGCCCAAATCGACACAAAGATGGTCCAAAAGAAAGCCCAATGTCGGTCTGTGAGCCAATCGACCGGCCCTTGGTTCATCGAGATCAACACCGCATTAAAGACGCCTTGGCTTTGCAGCAGCCATTTCCAGATCAAGGCAACCACGACCGGCGAGAGCAGCACAGGGTAGAAAAAAACGCCACGCCAAAAACCACGACCGATGATTTTTCGGTTCAAGACCAAGGCGGTGAGTAGCGAGAAAAACACCATCAGCGAGACTTGAATGGCGCTGAATTTCAGGGTGTTGGCAATGGCACGCCAAAAGACGTCTTTGCGGCAACTTTGAAAATCGAAGTAGTCGCGGCACTCAAACAGAATTTCAAAATTCTCTAGGCCTGAATAAGGCCGCTCTGAGGGCATGAGCGCCACACCTGCCGACGTGGCGTAGAGCACGTTGATGATGATCGGCAAAAAAGTGAACACGCCAAACACCAACAAGTTGGGCGCAACGAATAACCAAGCAAGACGCGACTGACCCAGCCACTTCTGGCTGAATCGGAAGACGGGTTCAAAAAGGTTAAAAAAGAACGCGAGAAAACGCACAGCGCCGACTTACTTTTGCGCTTGTTTTACTGCGTCTTGCATATCCGTATTGATTTTGTTGAGGGCTTCGTCGGTGCTCAATTCACCCACCAAGGCTTGTGTGACGCGTGACACGGTCGGCAGCATCAGGGCGCGGTTGTATTTGTAGCCTTGGAATTTGTAGGCGACGGGTGATAACTGAGCCACACCAGAGCCAAAAATGCCCAAGGCTGCGCGAGCAGCGGGTTGTGCATTGACGTAATTCACCCCTTTTTTGGCCAATCCAGCGTGCGCTGGAATGTTGTTTGTTTTGGCGATGAAATCGGCATAGTTGGCCTCAGCAGCCATGAAGTTCAAGAAGGCGGCCGTTTCTTTGGGCGACTTGCTGGTTTTCAACGCGACCCAAGCTGCGCCTCCGGGAATGCCGGTGCAAGCGGCTACGCCACAAGGGTTTGGCACGGCCACCCAGTCAAATTTGTTGCCGATGTCTTTTTGCAAACGGTTAATTTGCCATGACCCAGACAAGACCATCACGGTGTTGCCGTTGATGAATTCACCAATCGAGTCGGCATAAGTGGAACCGCCTGAGCCTGCCCATACTTCTTTGAGCAGGGTGCCGTCTTTGTGCCAGCCTACAAATTTGTTGACCGTGGTTTTATAGCCCGCATCCAGCGTCAAATCGCCCTTGGCATCAAAAATGGCAGCGCCGTTGCTGATGGCGGGACCCGCAAATCGGTGCCCCGAGCGGTCCCAGGCCATGGCTGCTTTGGTTTGCGTGGCTTTGGCGACTTTGTTGGCGGCGACAACCCATTCATCCCATGTCGCTTTGGGGCCGGGGAGCGCGACTTTGGCTTGTTCAAACAGGGTTTTGTTGACGTATGGGCCTGTCATCGTCAGTTGAGACATAAAGCCATAAATGCCTTTGTCCCCGGCATTGGGGCTCAACCATCCGGCAGTGCTGCCAAATTGTGCATCGAAATATTTTTGATCTTTGATGTGGGACGAAATGTCCAAATAAAACTTGGATAAGCCGCCCAAGTCGGTCACGCGCGCAATGTCTGGACCTTGTCCTGCGGCCAATTGAACGGGGAGTTGCTCAAGAATGGTCTTGTAAGGCACGGCATCGACCACGATTTTGATGCCAGGGTTTTGTGCTTCAAACTTCTTGGCCAATTCTGCCGTCACATCACATTCGACGCCATCTTGGTAGCACATGACACGAACTTCTTGTGCTTGCGCTGAAATGGCGCCTGCGGCAATCAAGGCCATGCTCAAAACTTGTAAGGAGTGGCAACGAACGTTGGACTTAATCATAGACATGCAGGCACCTTGGGTTAAACGTATGATGAATGATAGGCCTGCCAATGGCGTCATTTCGTTAGCGTTTACTCGCATATGCCGATTGAGAAGCCGCATATCAGGCTTCTTTGCCCATGGGGCATTGGGTGCGGCTTGCTGCTATGGCCCGGCAGCCGCTTGTTTCGTTAAAGCGGCGCGTTTGGCGCAGCGCGCGACACGCTCAACGTCTTGGCTGCCGTGCTGGCTGCACGCTTGTCGTCCACGCCCGCAAACTTTGAATACTTTGCCGTGAGCGGAACCAATTGGGCGTAAATGCGAGGCGGCGCCGCCAAACACTCTTCGTGCTCAAGGTAGGGGCCCTCGCCAGTGAAGTTGCTCACCAAGCCACCGGCTTCGGTGACCAGCAAAGCGCCCGCGGCCATGTCCCAAGGCTTCAAGCCAAATTCAAAGAAGCCATCGCTAAAGCCCGCGGCCACGTAGGCCAAGTCGAGCGCGGCTGCACCGGGACGGCGCAGGCCGGCGGTGCGTTGCATCAAGTCGCCCATGAGGCTGAGGTATCGGTTGAAGTCGTCACCCGGGCGGAAGGGAAAGCCGGTGGACAGCAAGCACTCTTCCAGGCGGGTGCGCTTGCTCACGCGGATGCGGCGGTCGTTCATGAATGCGCCACGGCCTTTACTGGCGGTGAACAGATCGTTGCGGGTGGGGTCATACACCACGGCTTGTTCGACGCGACCTTGCACTTGCAGCGCAATGCTCACGCAGTAAAAAGGGAAGCCGTGAATGAAGTTGGTGGTGCCATCAAGCGGATCGATGATCCAGATGTGGTCGGCGTCGGGGTTGCCGTGTGTGGCGCCAGACTCTTCGGCCAAGATACCGTGGTCAGGGTAAGCGCCCAAGAGGGTCTCGATGATGATGCGTTCGCTGTTGTGGTCAACCTCGGTCACAAAGTCGTTCACTTGCTTCTGTGAAATACGCACAGCTTCCACGTCGAGCGCGGCGCGGTTGATGATGGCGCCTGCGGCGCGTGCAGCCTTAACGGCCACGTTGAGCATGGGGTGTACAGAAGAGGACGACATAGATTTTGTGAAGAGCTGACCCAACCAGGCCGAGGATGAACGCCCGGCGATGCGGGCGGCGACAATAGCTCAGTATTTTACGCGCTAACACTCACATCTCCGTCATGAAAACCCGATTCATCCTCATCCACACCAGCCACGCTGGCAATGTGGGCTCCGCAGCCCGTGCCATGAAGGTCATGGGATTCACCGAAATGGTGCTGGTGGCTCCCCGTTGGGACAACGTGCTGCGCCGCGAAGAGACCATCCAGCGCGCCAGCGGTGCCCTCGATGTTTTGGCCAACGCCCGCGTGGTGGCCACATTGGACGAAGCTTTGGAAGGCATGACCCACCTGTGTGCCACTGCCATGACGCCCCGCGACTTTGGCCCGCCCACCTTAGAGCCTCGACCGCACTTTGCGGCTTTGGCTGCTGATCACCTCAACGACCCAGACTTCGGCGTGGCGTTTTTGTTTGGTTCCGAGCGTTTTGGCATGCGCAACGAGGACGTGTACCGCTGCCACACGTGCTTGAGCATTCCGACAGACCCAAAATTTGGCTCACTCAATTTGGGGGCCGCTGTGCAAGTGTTGGCTTACGACTGGCGACAGGCTTTGGGCGGACTTGTCACGATGTTGCCGTCTGCCGATGCCGCACCCGCACCCCTATCTGCGACCGCTACTGCACGCACAGCCTCAGTACCAGAGGTCACACCGTTGGCCGACGCCCAGCAACTCGCAGGGTTGCTCGATCACTGGCAGCAGTCGCTCACCGATATTGGCTTTTTAGACCCACAAGCCCCTAAAAAACTCATGCCTCGTTTGAACCAGTTGTTCAACCGCGCCCAGGTCACACAAGAAGAAATTCACATTTTGCGTGGCATCGCCAAAGCCATGTCGCAGGCGGCCCAAACCGCAGCGACCAAACAAGTCTGAAACCACGCTGTTCAGACAACGATAATTCACGTATGTTTTCTCGCATCCGCTCAGACGTTCAATGCATTTTGGACCGTGACCCCGCCGCTCGCAGCCGCTGGGAAGTCTTGACCTGCTACCCCGGTTTGCACGCGGTGGTGCTGCATCGCTTGGCACATGGCTCTTGGACGCTGGGTTTGAAATGGCTGGGTCGTTTTATTTCTCACATCTCGCGTGGGCTCACTGGCATTGAAATCCACCCAGCCGCCAAGATTGGTGAACGTGTGTTTTTTGACCATGCCATGGGCGTGGTCGTGGGTGAGACGGCAGAAATTGGCGACGGTTGCACGATTTACCAAGGTGTGACCTTGGGCGGTACGTCCCTGTACAAAGGCGCGAAACGTCACCCGACCTTGGGCAAAGACGTCGTCATTGGTGCAGGCGCCAAGGTGCTGGGGGGCTTCACCGTCGGCGATGGTGCCAAGGTGGGTAGCAACGCGGTGGTGACCAAACCTGTGCCTGCGGGTGCTACAGCGGTGGGTAACCCCGCGCGCATCATTCACGCTGAGACTGATGCCAAACGTGAAGAAACCGCGTCCAAAATGGGCTTTTCAGCTTACGGTGTCACCCAAAACGACGATCCCGTCAGCCAAGCCATGCGTGGCTTGATTGACAACGCTGCCACGCAAGAGCACCAAATTGCCTTGCTTTGGCAGGCCATTGAGCAATTGTCTAGCGGTCAAGCCCTGCCCGTTCGCGTGCCCAACGATGCAGCGCGAAAAGAACAATTCGAAGCGGCGCGTATCAACCAGTTGCTTGAAGAGTGATGAATTTTTTAACCCTTTATCCCACCGAAATTTCTGCTGTGCTGAACGACGAAGGTAGCTTTGTCGGCGAGATGAGCATGAACATTGAGCAGTACGGTTTGTTTTTCAGTGAAGTGAAGTGCGCCATCACGATGCGTATCGAGGCCGGTCACGCACAGCCTTGGTACTTGGCCATCGACCCGATCGACTCGGTGGAGGTGCCGCACTTCACCAAGTTTGTTGATGCGATGAACAGCTATGTGTTCAACGTCTTGTGCTTTGAGCCGCATTTGAAACGACAGGGCAGCGACTCGCCGCGCATTCAGCTTTTCTTCGATGAAATCTTCTTCGACATGTCCGAAGAGAAACCGCGTGCGCGCAGTGCCAACCCCACGCCTGATGGCAAGACTAAAGCCAAAGCCAAAGGGAAACCCGTCAAGCGCTGAAACGTGGCTCAGCGCGCGGGTCGCACAGCCGTTTTGGGTCGCCAGCCTTTGCAAAACGCATCACGCGTTTCCATGTAGGGACCTCCGATCAAATCGATGCAATAAGGCACCGCGGCAAAAATGCCGTCCACCAGTTGTTGGCCTTGTGGATCTTTTAAGCCGCCCAAGGTTTCTTGAATCGACTTGGGCTGGCCGGGTAAGTTGATGATCAAGCTTTGACCGCGAATCACTGCCACTTGGCGCGACAAAATAGCGGTCGGCACAAACCGCAGACTGATTTGGCGCATTTGCTCGCCAAAACCGGGCATCTCTTTGTCGGCCACGGCCAAGGTTGCTTCTGGCGTGACATCGCGCAGAGCAGGGCCTGTGCCGCCTGTGGTCAGCACCAAGGCGCAACCCGCATCGACCAATTCAATCAGCGTTTGGCTGATTGTGGCCTGGTCATCGGGGATCAAGCGGGCTTGGTACTCGATGGGGTTGAGCAGGGCTTGGCCCAACCAGTCGCGCAGCGCAGGCAAGCCCTTGTCTTCGTAGGTGCCGCTTGAGGCGCGGTCGCTGATGGAGACGATGCCCACGCGAATGGTGTCGCAACGTGCGTCTGGTGTTGGCAAAGATATCTCGCTCATGGCTTGTACTCTCCGTCGTCTTCTTCGGGCGTGTGGGCGGCATCGTCCGCCAAATTCATCTGTTCTTTGATGAGTTGAAAAATGTCACGGAACGCACGGCCTTGACGCGGCAACAAGCCCTTGGCCACATCGGCTTTGGAGGTGGTGTCGTCCTTGCGGGCTTGGCGCACCAAGGCGCGCAGTTGCTGGCTGTCGGTGCTGGGGTGTTCGTTCATCCATTCTTGGACGGCGGTGTCGTCGGCGATCAAACGGTCGCGCCAGTGCTCGGCCAAATGCAGTGCCAAGGTGTCGCGGGTGCTGCCCATGCGTTGTTCGTTGAGCGCGTCTTTGACGGCTGCAATCGATTCTTCGCTCAGCTTGCGCATGAGTTTGCCCACGTACTGCATTTGACGGCGCTTGCCTTCAAAGTTCGTGATGCGGCGGGCTTCGGCCAAGGCCTCGCGCAGTTGGTCGGTGACATGGCCTTGGAGGTTCAGACGCTGCGCCAAATCGTTTCGAAGCGTCAGCATGTCCACGCCTAGGTCTTGGCGATCGTCACTGTCTTTTTTGCGGTCGGTGCGGCTGGCGCCGTCGGTGCCTTTGAGTTCGGCTTTGAGTTCGAGGTCGAGTTCGCTGCCTTCGGCCACAAATTGGCCGCGGACGAAATAACCTTTTTTGGGTTTACGTGACATAGGGGGGAGGTAAATATCGGCTGTTTCGCCCTCCAAAACGGAGGCCAACGCACTGACAAGTATCATAGCCGCCGATATGACCAAAGCCTCCAAAAACCAAGCCCCTCTCCATTCGCCTGCGCAAGGCTTCAGCCACAGCCGCGAGCAATTCGAAGCGCTGGTGGATCACGCCATCGCACACGCCAAAAAACTAGGCGCCACCGATGTGGGGGCTGAGGCCTCTGAAGGCTGCGGTTTGAGCGTGTCTGTGCGCAAGGGCGAGTTAGAAAATGTGGAACGCAACCGCGACAAGTCGTTGGGCGTGACCGTGTATTTGGGCAACCGCCGTGGCAACGCCAGCACCTCTGATTTTTCAGGGGCTGCGGTTGAACGTACCGTGCAGGCGGCCTACGACATCGCCCGGTTCACGGCAGAAGACCCGACTGCAGGTTTGCCTGACGAAAAAGACATCGCCAAAACGCACCGCGATTTGGATTTGTTTCACCCTTGGGCCATCACCAGCGAAGAAGCGGCGGTGTTGGCTTTGCGTTGCGAAGAGGCGGCTTTGCGCACCAGCAAGCGCATCACAAACAGCGAAGGTGCTGGGGTGTCTGCCCAGCAAAGTCACTTTTTCAGCGCACACACGCACGGTTTTCGTGGCGGCTACGCGAGTTCGCGCCAAGGTTTTTCGGTCGCTCCGATTGCCGGTAAAGGGAACAACATGCAGCGCGACTCGTGGTACAGCTCCATGCGTTCTGCCGAAGATTTGGCCTCGCCCGAAGCGGTGGGGCGCTACGCGGCAGAGCGCGCCTTGAGCCGTTTGAAGTCTCGCAAAATTGCTACCACCGAATGCCCCGTTCTGTTTGAAGCGCCGGTCGCTGCAGGCTTGTTGGGTGGATTTGTGCAGGCCGTCAGCGGCGGATCTCTGTACCGCAAGAGTACGTTTTTGCTGGACTCCTTGGGCAAAAAGGTGTTCCCTAAGCACATCGACATTTCGGAAGACCCGTTCATCTTGCGCGGCAAAGGCAGCTCGCCGTTCGACGACGAAGGCGTGACCACCCGCGCGCGCAGCGTGGTCAAAGGCGGTCGTGTGGAAGGCTACTTCTTGAGCACCTACTCAGCCCGCAAACTGGGTATGCCCACGACGGGCAATGCCGGTGGCTCGCACAACTTGGTGATGCGCTCGCGTTTGACCCAAAGCAGCGACGACTTAGACGCCATGTTGAAAAAGCTCGGCACAGGCCTATTCGTGATTGAGCTGATGGGCCAAGGCGTGAACTACGTGACCGGCGATTACTCGCGCGGTGCCAGCGGTTTTTGGGTGGAGAACGGCCAAATCGCCTTCCCTGTTCAAGAAATCACCATCGCGGGCAACATGAAAGACATGTTCCAAGGCATCGACGCGATTGGTGCTGACGCCTACAACATGGGCGCCAAAACGATTGGCTCCGTGTTGATCAACCGCATGAAGGTGGCAGGCAGTTAAAACGTCAAACCTCCAAGCAAAACGGGCCTTCAAGGCCCGTTTTTTTATGCGTGGTGTGCGTTTTTAGCCCGCTAATGCTGCTTTTACGGCCGCAGACACCAAGCCCATGTCGGCCTTGCCGGCCAATTGCGCTTTCACCGCGCCCATGACTTTGCCCATGTCGCCAGGACCAGCGGCACCGACTTCAGCCACGATGGCTTTCACGGCAGCTGTGATTTCGTCGGCGCTCAGGCGTTGGGGCAAGTACACCTCCAACACTTTCATTTCAGCGCTTTCCACGTCGGCCAAGTCTTGGCGTTGCGCGCTCAGGTAGGCGGCAACCGAGTCTTTGCGCTGCTTGATCAGTTTGTCGACGATGGCGATCACCATGGCGTCGTCCAGCTCCACGCGCTCATCCACTTCTTTTTGTTTCATCGCGGCTTGCAGCAAGCGGATGGTGCCCAAACGCACGCTGTCTTTGGCGCGCATGGCGGTTTTCATGTCTTCGGTGATTTGTGCTTTGAGGCTCATGGTCGGCTCCGTTGGCGAAAGGTGGGAAGTGTGATGAGGCAAAAAAAAACTCGCATGAGCGTCCCCATGCGAGCGTCTGATTAGGTTTTTCAACCCAGATCAGGAAGAAGCTGGTTAGTACAGCTTCTTGGGCAACTGCATGCTGCGGATGCGCTTGTAGTTGCGTTTCACGGCAGCTGCTTTTTTACGCTTACGTTCAGCCGTTGGCTTCTCGTAGAACTCGCGAGCGCGCAAGTCGGTCAAAAGACCCAATTTTTCAATGGTGCGCTTGAAGCGACGCAGAGCAACGTCAAACGGTTCGTTTTCTTTAACACGGATGGTGGTCATTACCAAAATTTCCAATTATTTGCAGTCAGAGGGTGCCTAGGAAGATCGTGCCTAAGCGCCGTGCCTGCGATGTTCCCCAACATGAAGTTGATCAGGCCGTTGGGGGTTTGCCAGCAAAGAGATAAATTATAGCGGCTTATCCAGCGGGTTTGACGCGTTCGCCCAAGGCTTTTGCACAGGCATGGGCGCTGGCCCAAGCCCATTGGAAGTTATAGCCCCCCAGCCAGCCTGTGATGTCCACTACTTCGCCAATGAAATACAGCCCGGGCTGCTTGGATTCCATGGTCTGTTGCGACAAGTCGCGTGTGTTCACGCCGCCCACCGTGACTTCGGCTTTTTTGTAACCTTCGGTGCCTGTGGGGGTGAGGGGCCAACTGCTCAAACGTTGTGCCAAAAGGTTGAGTGCTTTGTCGCTGGCCTCAATCACGGGTCGCTGCCACGCGGTGTCTTGGCTGGCCCAGGTGTCGGCCAAACGTGAGGGCACCCAAGCATTGAGTTCATTGGCGATTAACTTTTTAGAGTGCTGCTTGGCACGCAAGAGCGCATCTGCCATGTCGACCTCGGGCGCCAAGTTGATGCGAATGTCTGAGCCAGCATGCCAATAGCTTGATATTTGCAGCACCCCGGGGCCAGAGAGGCCGCGGTGGGTGAACAACAGGTCTTCGTCAAAGCTTTGCAGCGTTTTTTTGCTGCCCGTCTCAATCCGAACCGGCAGAGACAAGCCAGACAGTTGGGCGTAGGGCCCCCAAGCGTCGCCATCAAAGGTGAGCGGCACCAGCCCTGGGCGGGGTTCGACCACACGCAGGTCAAACTGCTTGGCCAGTCGGTAACCGATGTCAGTCGCCCCAATTTTCGGTATCGACAAGCCGCCCGTTGCCACCACCACTGCGGCGGCTTGCACGGTGCCTTGGTCCGTGTCCACTTCGTAGCGCTGGGCCTCGGGCGCAGTATCTGAATAGCGAATGGCTTTCAAGCTGCAGGGCTGCCAGCGCGTCACGCTGCCGCCGTTGGCGGACCCATGGCATTCGGCCAGCAGCATTTGAATCAGGTCTTCGGCGGAGCGGTCGCAAAACAGCTGGCCTTTGTGCTTTTCGTGAAACGGGATGCTGTGTTTTTGCATGAGCGCCACAAAGTCTTGCGGCGTGTAGCGCGAGAGGGCGCTGCGACAAAACTGCGGGTTATCGCCCAAAAAGTGCTTATGCGGAGCCCGTACATCAAGTTCGCGGTTGGTGAAATTGCTGCGGCCACCGCCTGAGATGCGGATTTTTTCGGCCACTTTTTCACTGTGGTCGAGCACCAGCACTTGCAAGCCCTGTTGCGCAGCCACGCCTGCACAAAACAAACCGGCAGCACCGGCACCCACGATCACCACATCAAACAATTTCATGGCGTGAGTTTAGTGGCCTAGTTTTTTGTCGTTCAAGATGTGTTGTTTGAATGCCTCTGCGACCGGTGAAAGATTTTTTGCAGCGAGGTGTACCAAATGCCATGAAGAGCGCAATGGAAACCCCGGCACCTGAATGACGCTGGCACCATGCTCTTTTTGATGCCCATGCAAAGCATGTTGAGAGATCACACCAATGCCGAGGCCGCCAGCCACAGCTTCTTTGATGGCCTCGTTGCTCCCCAGCTCCAAGCGAATGTTGGGGCGAAATTTTGTTTTGGCAAAGTGCGCATCGCCAGCCATTCGGGTGCCCGATCCCTTCTCACGCAAAATGAATCTGTGCTTTGACAATTCGGCGAGCGAAACTTTGGCTTGTTTGACCAGTGGGTCCTTAGAAGCCGCAATCATCACGATCGGGTTGGGCATCACGATTTCGTCGATCAGCGTGAGGTCACTCGGCGGCATGGACATGATGTAGAGGTCATCTCGGTTGTCACGCAAACGCTCCAATACCCCATCACGGTTCAAGATTTCCAGTGAGACATCGATGGACGGATGACGTTTGCAAAAAGAACCCATCAGTTTGGGCATGAAGTACTTGGCCGTACTGACGACAGAAATTTTCAGTCGACCTCGCGTGATGCCCTTGATGGCATCGACGCCTTGCTCAAACGATTCCCAGGTCTGACCCATTTCTCGCGCGGTGGCCGCCAGTAACAGGCCGGTCTCGGTCAGATAAATCTTTTTACCAATGACCTCGTAAAGCGGCAGGCCTATGGCCAAGCTCATTTCTTTGAGTTGCATGGATGCCGTGGGCTGCGTGACATGCACCGCTTTTGCAGCGGCGCTGACACTGCCTTTATCGGCCAAGGCTTGAAAAAGTCGCAGTTGGCGAAACGTTAAATGCATAGACTTTTATCTATAGTGATGTATTGAAGAATCAATTTTACAAAACAGTGCGTGAAATTTAAGATTTCGGCAAAGGAATCCACCATGCACAATCTTCTCGACCCTGCCATCTTGTTTTTTATCGTCGGGGTCCTAGCCGGGGCTGTCCGGTCTAATCTTGAAATTCCGCCTGCTATTTCCCGTTTTCTGTCTTTGTACCTGCTCATGGCGCTGGGTTTGAAAGGTGGCTTTGCGCTGTCACATTCAGGCCTGACGGCTCAAGTTGGCATCAGTTTGGCGGCGGCCGTCGCGCTTGCCATCTGCATTCCACTGATGGGGTACTGGTTTTTACGCCGTTTCGTTTCAGGGTTTGATGCTGCGGCGGTCGCTGCCACGTACGGGTCTGTGAGTGCGGTGACGTTTGTGACGGCCGTTCAATATTTAGAAAATTCAGGGGTGTCCTATGGCGGACACATGGCGGCAGCGATGGCTTTGATGGAGTCTCCGGCCATCATCATGGCGGTGGTGTTTGCCAATGTGTTGCGGCAAAACAAGGGCCATGCTTGGCTGCCCTTGGGTGGCAGCGCTGTTGCGCCACAGGCTTCATCCGCGCTGCCCAGTATGAAGGTGGGCAAGATCTTGCACGAGTCCTTCACCGACGGCGCCCAGTTGCTGCTTTTGGGTGCGATGCTGGTGGGCTTGCTCACGGGTGAAGCGGGCAAGGCTGCCATGCAGCCTTTCTCAGGCGATCTGTTCAAGGGCATGCTGTCGTTCTTTTTGCTCGACATGGGTTTGATGGCCGCGCGCAATTTGCCCAAGGCGAGCGATCGTTCACCTGTGTTGATGGCCTACGCCGTGTTGGGTCCTTTGACCCATGCCAGCTTGGCCTTGGGGCTGGCTGTCTTATTGCGCCTTCCTGTGGGTGACGGCGCCTTGTTGATGGTCTTGGCGGCCAGTGCCTCTTACATTGCGGTGCCTGCTGTTTTGAAATATGCACTGCCTGAATCCAACCCGTCCTTGTACTTTGGCTTGAGTCTTGGCGTGACCTTTCCCTTGAATATTTTGTTTGGCATTCCGATTTATGTATCCTTGGCGCAAAATTTTTTAGGATGAGGTGTCAATGGCAACGTGTGCAGGGCTTGTTTACCAAGGCAGTCAAGTTGCCTTTCTGACGCAGCACGGCAAAGAGCATTTGGTCCGAGATCGCTTAGAGGCGTCCTTGGGTTGCCAACTGGTGCACACGGCGGCTTACGACACGGATTTGTTGGGCACATTCACCAAAGAGGTGGCACGACAAGGTTCGCAACTCGATGCCGCCAGGGCCAAAGCACAGATCGGCATGCGTCTGACGGGTTTGCACATTGGGATCGCCAGTGAGGGTGCATTTGGACCCGATCCGTTTGTCGGTTTTATCCCCTGGAACTCGGAAGTTTTAATCTGGGTTGATCAACAACTTGGCTTGGAAGTGCAAGGCTTCGCGCATGGTCCGGCTCAGAGCGTGCAAAGAACCCTCCACACCTTGGATGAGCTGCACAGCTTCGTCGGCCATGCCAATTTTCCGAGCCATGGTTTGAACTTACGCCCTGAACACGCAGACGCGGGTGAGTGGCAAAAAGGCATTTGTGACACGCAGGCACTGACGCAGGCATTCCATGTCGCTCAGACGCAGTCTGCAGAGGGTGGGGTGGTGGTTGAAAACGACCTGCGGGCATTTTCAAACCCGACCCGACAAGCACTGATCCGTCAAGCCATGGACGATTTGATACAAAAGTTACGTTCAGCCTGTCCTCAATGCGCCAAGCCTGGTTTTAGCTTGACGAAAAAAAGTCCAGGCTTACCTTGCCGAGCATGCGCACGTCCTACGCAGTTGCCTCTCGCAGAAGTTTGGCAGTGTGTGTCGTGCAATTTTCAAGAGCAGAGGGCTGTTGAGCGGGTTGAATCGGCCGACCCTGCGCGCTGCAACTATTGCAACCCTTGATCCGTGAACTCAGACGCTGGGCTTGGCCGGCGGTGTCTCCAAGCCGCCCATGTAAAAGCGGTTGAAGGTGGGCGAGATGATGAGCTCGTTGATGCAGGTGCGCGCCGGCATTTGGGCCAAAAACAAAATGGCTTGGCCCATGTCTTCGGCTTGCACCATGCGGTCGCGTTGCTCTTGCGAAGGCGGCACGGGGCGCTTGTTCAAAATGGGTGTGGCCACTTCGCCTGGCAGCACCGAGCTGGCGCGAATGCCATTGCCGCCTTCTTCCATGTTGATCGATTCGGTCAAGGCGATCACCGCACGTTTGGTGGCGTTGTAAGCCGGACCGGTGAGCTTGGAGGCATACAAACCCGCCCACGACGAGACGTTGATGATCAAGCCGCCGCCTCGTGCGCGCATGCTGGGCAGCACGGCGTGGACGGTGTAAAACGAGCCCGACAGGTTGATGGCCACCACGTTGTCCCAATCGTCGACCGAGACCACATCGAAGTTGCGCTTGGTGGCGTTGGTGCCCGCGCTGTTGACCAAGATGTCAATGTGCCCGTGCTGCGCCAAGATCTGGTCTGCCGCTGCTTTGACCGCGTGTTTGTCGGCCACATCGAGTTCAATGCCTTGCGCACTGCCCAAGGCTTGCAGTACCGCCAAGCCCGAGGCGTTAGACGCTGCGTTGCGGCCAGAAATCACCACATGGGCACCTGCTTTGACCAACTCAATGGCTCCTGCTAAACCAATGCCGCTGCCGCCCCCTGTGACCCAAGCCACTTGACCTTTGAGTGAATTGCTCATGACGATGTCTCCTATGTTGTCAGATGCTGCGATCTGAGCACAGGCCTCTTGCAAGGGCTGTTCTATGGGTGACAGCCTGGGTTGGCGTGTTCAGCCTTGTGCGGCTTGTTGCACCGTCGATGCCGCTTGGTTTTGCATTTCCAACAAACCCTTGAACACATCACCCACCACAATCACAGAGGGGCTTGCCAGTTTTTCGCGCGCCACCGTTTGGTGCAACTCCGCCAAGGTACACACGGCGTGCCGTTGCGTGGGCAGGCTCACCTGATGCACGATGGCCACTGGGGTCTCTGCGCGCAATCCTTTCAACAACGCTGCTTGCAAGGCGGATGCGCCACGCATGCCCATGTAAATGACCAAGGTGAGCTTGGCTTGCTGTGCGGTTTTGGCCAGCGCCACCCAGTCCACCCCGTCGGACGAACCTTGCTTGGCATGGCCGGTGATGAACACCACGCCGTGCGCGTGTTCGCGGTGCGTCAGTGGCACGCCTAACGAGGTGACGCCTGCGAGCCCTGAGGTGATGCCGTTGACAACTGTCACCGCCACGCCTTGCGTTTGCAAATGTTCAACTTCTTCGCCGCCACGCCCAAAAATGAAGGGATCGCCGCCTTTCAGCCGTACCACCGTCTCGCCCGCAAGCGCTTCTTGCAGCATGAGTTTTTCGATGAAGGCTTGCGGCGTGGATTGGCAGCCACCGCGTTTGCCCACATGGATGATGCGTGCGGTGGGGGAGGCATGGGCCGTGATGGCATCGCTCACCAAATCGTCCACCAGCAACACAGTGGCTGATGCAATGGCTTTGACCGCTTTGAGTGTCAACAGCTCAGGGTCACCAGGGCCAGCGCCCACCAAGGTGACATGAGGCGTGGAAGATTTGACAGGTGTCATGGTTGAATTTTCAAAGCAAGGGTGTCAAGGCAGGGCGATCGAGGGGCAGTTCAGAGTGCCAGCGCTTGCAGCGCGGCCTGAACTTGGCGGGCAATCGGGGCGGGCACGGGCAGTTGGCCGTCGAGCACGTTTTGGATGTAGTGGGCGGTGCTGTCGGCGTCGATCTGTGTGGGCAGTTCTGGCAGTTTGAGCAACGAGCCCGCTTGCGCTTCGACCAAGGGGGTGCGTGTGCCGTTCACAAACGCATCAATTTGCGGCAAACGCCGTGCATCGGCCACCACTTCGCCCTCGGTGCCCCGAAGCAAGAGGGCGCGAGCCTCGGTCAACGCCAACGTGGCCGCCATGGAAATGGCGTACTCGGGGTGGGTGTAGCTGCTGACCAGCAAGGTGCGCGCCTCTGGGATCTGGGGTGTGCTGCCGACTATCGGTGACGTCGATGGCGACGTAGACAGGGATAAGCGCGCCACAGGGTTCATCAACTTCACCAAGCTGTGTGCGGGGTTGCGCAGATTCACAACGCGGCGAACATCCAACAAGCGTTTCAAGGCAGGATTGAGCACCTCGGTCGGCACAAACGCCACCTCGCCTGCGGCCACAGTACTGGCAGTTTGACGCGCTTGAATGCCCAAGGCCGCCAACACCGCTTCTGAGGTGATACGGCTGGCTTCGGTGGCCGTGCCATGCATGACCACTGCCAAGCCCTCGCGGGCCAACAGACAGGCCAACAGCGGGGTGAGTACAGGCAATTTGCGTGCGCCGTTGTAGCTGGGCAGCACAACAACTGGCGTGTTAGCGTGGGCGCCTACGTGTTGCAGGCGTGCATGCGTGGCGTCTAAAAAACCGGCCATTTCTTCGGGCGTTTCGCCTTTGATGCGCATGGCCAAGCAAAACGCGCCAATTTCTAAGTCGCTCACTTGGCCATCGAGCACTTGGCCCATCAGGTCGGTGGCGTGTTCGCGCGTGAGGGGGCGAGCGCCGTCGCGACCGCGCCCGATGTCTTTGATGTAGTGGCCAATTCCCATGCGTGTATTGTCTCGCAGCGCTGATAACCCAGCGCTATAAGGCCAATGACGCTGCAGGTGCGTCACTGGACAAGGTGAGGCGAATCATGCGGCGCAACTCAGGCACACACGAGCCGCATTGGGTGCCGCATTTCAGCGCGTCTTGCAGGGTGGCCAAACGCGCGTTCTCGTCGCCTTGGCCGGCCTTTAAATGGGCTTGGATGGCCACGTCTTTCACGCCGACACAGGCGCACACCGTTGCGCCTGCATCGACCAAGGCAACCGGGGGTTGATTGCCTGTCATCAGCAGGCGACGGCCAAAGTCTTGCGTGGATGCCTGCGTTTGAAGCAGGGCTTTGAGCCACGTTTCAGCGGAGGTGTCCCCCGCGATCACGAAGGCGTCCAGTTGCGTGTGAGATGTGGCGCCTGTGTTGTTGCCCGCGTTGGTTTTGAGTTGTTGGCGTTTCAACCTCAGACTGCGCAGTTGGCCATGCTTGGCATCGATATAACGCAGGCTGTCTATACCGTTCAGCCCCAAGAGTTTCTCGATGTCGTGCAGCAACGCCATGTTGGGCGCTTCGCTGCACGCCGCACGCATGAGCACACCTTGGCATGCGGGGCCTTTAACTTGCCCATCGGAGGTCGCGTCGCCACTGAAAGGCACGCAGCTGGCAAATTCAAACTGCACCATGCGCGCGCGCAGGGCTTGCAAAATGGTTTGCGCCTTGTCTTCGGGCAACCAAGCCACAGCCAGCAAAGTCCAAGGCAGTTCGGCCTTAAGCACTTTGACAGCGGCATGCTTGAGCTCCGGTTGCTTGGAGCTGGGGCAATACGCCGAGGTGGTGATGGCGTTGACGCCCGCGAGCGGTTTGTTTTGGTGGTCGCGACCGCTCAAAAACGCAGGACCCCAATGCATGGCGATGAAGGCTTGGTGAGCGCCGAGGTCGCTGCTGGCTTGGGCGGGCACCACGATGGAGCCGCGCTTGCTGGTGACGTGCACCAAGCCGCCTTCGGTCAAGTCGAGTCGCGCCATGTCGTCTGGGTGCAGCTGCACCACGGGTTCAGCCACATGGCCAAAGAGTTTGCCGACCAAGCTGGTGCGCGTCATGCCGTGCCATTGGTCGCGCAAGCGGCCTGTGTTGAGCGAGAACGGAAAACGTGACTCGCGGGCTTCCGCCGTGGGCACATAAGGCAAGGCTGCAAATTTGGCGCGTCCGTTAGCTGTGGCAAACACGCCGTCTTCGTACAAGCGCGCTTGGCCTTGGGCGGCACCCTCGCGCATGGGCCACTGCTCGGGGGTGTGTTCTAAGTGCGCGTAGCTCAGGCCAGTGATGTCGAGGTCTCGGCCTCGTGTGGATTCACGGTGCTCCACCCAAATTTCTTCGGGCGAGGTGTAGGCCATGTGCAGGCCGCGGGGGGGAGTGTTGCTGGTCGCGTGGGCATCGTCCAATGACGGTGTCAGGCTGGGTGTGGCATGTGCCGCGACACCGGGCTCTTCACGCAAACGGGCTGCCAAGTCCACCACGATTTGCCAATCATGTTTGGCTTGGCCGGGGGCTGGCACGGCCGCACGAACGCGTGTGATGCGGCGTTCGCTGTTGGTGACCGTGCCTTCTTTTTCGCCCCAGGTTGTGGCGGGCAGCAGCAGATCGGCGAAGTCACAAGTTTCGGCGGTGGCAAAGGCTTCTTGCACCACGACAAACTCTGCGCGTTCTAAGGCACGGCGCACCGTGGCTTGGTCGGGCATGGATTGCGCGGGATTCGTGCAGGCAATCCACAGCGCTTTAATTTCGCCATCGGCAGCGGCTTCAAACATTTCCACCGCGGTCTTGCCGGGCTTGGATGGCACATCGTCAATGCCCCACAGGGCTGCGACTTCGGCGCGGTGTTCGGGTTTGCTCATGTCGCGGTGGGCGCTGATGAGGTTGGCCAAGCCTCCCACCTCGCGACCGCCCATGGCGTTGGGTTGACCGGTGAGTGAGAAAGGTCCTGCCCCGGCTTTGCCAATTTGTGCGGTTGCCAAATGCAAGTTGATGAGAGAGGCGTTTTTGGCCGTGCCGCTGCTCGACTGGTTCAAGCCTTGGCAATACAGGCTGAGCGTGCGCCACTTGGGGTCAGGCGCGTTGTTTGAACTGTGGGGGGGCACGCCCGCAAACCAGCGGGTGGCTTGCAGCAGTTGTTCGGGCGTGATGCCGCACACGTCGTGCACGCGTGCGGGCGTGTAGTCGGCCACCAAATTTTGCAGTGCTTCAAAGCCCTCGGTGTGCGCGGCGATGTAGGCCGTGTCGACCCAGCCCTCGGCCAACATCACATGCAGCATGCCGTGAAACAAGGTCACATCCGTGCCGGGTTGCAGCTGCAAGTGCAGGTCGGCGCTGCTCGCGGTGTCGGTGCGGCGCGGGTCGGCGACGATGATTTTGAGGTTTGGGTTTTTCGCCCGTGCGTCCTCGATGCGCCTGAACAAAACAGGGTGCGCATAGGCCGCATTGCTGCCCGCGATGAACAGGCAGTTGGCGTGCATCACGTCGTCGTAGCAAGCGGGTGGGGCATCGGCGCCGAGGGTGAGCTTGTAGCCCGCCACCGCGCTGCTCATGCACAGACGCGAGTTGGTGTCGATGTTGTTTGTGCCCAGCAAACCTTTGGCCAATTTGTTGAACACGTAATAGTCTTCGGTCAGCAACTGGCCTGAGACATAAAACCCAAGCGCATCGGCCCCGTGCGCACGCACGATGCTGGCCAGTGTCTGGCTGGCCAGTTGCATGGCGTTGTCCCACGCCATGGGTTGCAAACTCCCGCCGCGAACCAAGCGGCGCATGGGCTGCAGCAAACGCGTTTGTTCCGCCATCACGGGGCTGGCCGTGAGGTGCAAGGTCGATCCTTTGCTGCACAAGCGGCCAAAGTTGGCAGGGTGCGCGGGGTCGCCACGCACGCCCGTGATTTGGCCCGCGTTCGATTCGATGATGACGCCGCAGCCCACACCGCAGTAGGGGCAGGTTGAACGCGTTTCTTTCATGGCTTCTTTCGGGCAGTGGGTGACGAGTTGTGAGGCGGTGGGTGGGTGTTTTAGTGTGGGGCGTCGTCAATGGCGAGTGTGTTGAGCTCGTTCACATCCAAGGCCACATCGCCGTTTTCCACACGCACCGCAAAGCGGGTGGTGCAGCCAACGTCTGGGGCGTGGGCGCAGCCGTCGGCTAACCCAATGTGCCAGTTGTGCAGCGGGCACACCACGGTTTCGCCAAACACCAAGCCCTGGCTCAGAGGGCCATGCTTGTGCGGGCATTGGTCGAGCAGGGCAAACACTTTGTCTTCGGCGTTGCGAAACACCGCCACTTCCACCCCCTTGGCGCGCTGCACCCGGCGTGCGCCCAGCACGGGGATGTCGTCAACTTTGCAAATGACTTTCCATTCGGTCATGGTGTGTGTCCTTCAACGGTGATGGCTTCAAATTGGCGCGTGTCGACTTGTGCTTTGTCGAACTCAAACCATGGGTCAGGTTCGCCGTCGAGCGTGAATTGCAAGCGTGCCCACAAGGCTTTGCGGCCTGCTTCGTCGTCCAAGATTTTTTTCTTCACGTAGTCCATGCCCACGCGGTTCACGTAGTGCACGGTGCGCTCGAGGTACCAGCCTTCTTCGCGGTACAGCTGCATGAAGGCGCCGGTGTACTCCATCACTTCGTCGGAGGTTTTCACCTTCACAAAGAACTCGGCCACTTCGGTTTTGATGCCCCCGTTGCCGGCGATGTACATCTCCCAGCCGCTGTCCACGCCGATGATGCCCACGTCTTTGATGCCGGCTTCTGCGCAGTTGCGCGGGCAGCCCGACACCGCGAACTTCACCTTGTGTGGGGCATACATGCGCCACATGGCTTTCTCAAGGTCTTTGCCCATTTGTGTGCTGTCTTGTGTACCCATGCGGCACCACTCACTGCCCACGCAGGTTTTAACGGTGCGCAAAGCTTTGGCATAGGCGTGGCCGCTGGGCATGCCAATGTCTTTCCACACATTGACGAGGTCTTCTTTCTTCACACCGAGCAAGTCAATGCGTTGACCGCCCGTGACCTTGACGGTGGGGATGTTGTACTTGTCCACCACGTCGGCAATGCGGCGCAATTCGTCGGCGGTGGTCTCGCCGCCCCACATGCGTGGGATGACGCTGTAGGTGCCATCTTTTTGAATGTTGGCGTGGCTGCGCTCGTTGATGAGGCGGCTTTGCGGATCGTCCAGCGCTTCTTTGGGCCAGCTGCTCATGCGGTAATAGTTGATGGCAGGGCGGCAGGTGGCGCAGCCTGTGGCTTTGACGTCTGCGCTTGGTTTTTTCCAATTCAAAAATTCAAACACTGCGTCGTTGGTCAACAGCTTGTTCTGCGAAATCGCGTTGCGCACTTCTTGGTGGCTGTGGTCGGTGCAGCTGCAGATGGCTTTTTTCTTGGGCGTGGCCGAGTAGTCGCCGCCTGCGGTGAACATCAAAATTTGTTCGACCAAGCCTGTGCACGAGCCGCACGAGGCGCTGGCCTTGGTGTGCTTGCGCACCTCATCCAAGGTGAACAAACCTTTGTCTTGGATGGCTTTGCAGATCGCGCCTTTTTTCACGCCGTTGCAACCGCACACCTCGGCGTCGTCAGGCATGCTGGCGGCTTTGCTGTGGCCTTCATGGCCCACGTCGCCGATGTTCGATTCGCCAAACATCAGCTTCTCGCGGATGTCGGCCACGCTGCGGCCATCGCGCAGCAGCTTGAAGTACCAGCTGCCATCCACGGTGTCGCCGTACAAACACGCGCCCACCAATTGGTCGTTGCGGATGACGAGCTTTTTGTAAACGCCTTCGTGCGGGTCGCTCAGCACAATTTCTTCGGTGCTGCCGTCGTCACTGCCCATGAAGTCGCCCGCGCTGAACAAATCGATGCCAGTGACTTTGAGCTTGGTCGAGGTGAGCGAGCCGGTGTAGCGGCCAATGCCGAACTCGGCCAAATGGTTGGCCAACACCTTGCCTTGCTCAAACAAAGGTGCCACCAAACCATAGGCGATGCCACGGTGGGCCGCACATTCGCCTACGGCGTAAATGCGAGGGTCTGTCACGGTTTGTAGCGTGTCGCTGACCACAATGCCGCGCTCGCAATGCAGGTGCATCTTTTCGGCCAGCGCCGTGTTGGGGCGAATACCCACGGCCATCACTACCAACTCTGCTGGCACATGCGAGCCGTCTTTGAACAAGACAGACGCCACACGGCCGTTTTTGTCGGCTTGCAATTCTTGGGTGTGAGCCTGCATGCGGAACTGCATGCCGCGCTCTTCGAGTGATCGTTGCAACAAGCCGCCCGCGACTTTGTCGAGTTGACGCTCCATCAGCCATTCGGCCACGTGCACCACGGTCACGCGCATGCCGCGTTTCATCAAGCCGTTGGCCGCTTCGAGGCCGAGCAAACCGCCGCCAATCACCACCGCGTGTTTGTATGTCGTGGCTGCGTCAATCATGGCCAGTGTGTCGGCAATGTCGCGGTAGGCCAGCACGCCATCTAACTCTCGGCCCGGCACGGGCAGCATGAAAGGGTTGGAACCCGTGGCCAAAATCAAGCGGTCATACGGCGCGCTTTGGACTTCGCCTGCAGCGTTGGTGGCGTGCACCACGCGCTTGACGCGATCCACCTCGGTCACGGTCCAGCTGGTGTGCAGCGTGATGTGGTTGTCGCTGTACCAGTCGAGTGGGTTGAGGATGATTTCATCCAAGGTTTGCTCACCCGCCAACACGGGCGACAACAAGATGCGGTTGTAGTTGGGGTGAGGCTCTGAGCCAAAGACCGTGATGTCGTAGAGGTCTGGCGTGAGCTTGATGAGTTCTTCCAAGGTGCGCACACCGGCCATGCCGTTGCCCACCATCACGAGTTTGAGTTTGTTCGTCATGGGTGGTTCCTCAGTGTTTCTCAACGTGCGCTTGGCGCGTGTACAAAAAGTCAATCACGGCTTTGCGGTAGTGCAAATAGGCAGGGTCGTCGGCCAGCGTCACGCGTGAGCGGGGGCGGGGCAGCTCGACGCTCAGCACTTCGCCGATGGTGGCGGCGGGGCCATTGGTCATCATCACGATCTTGTCGGACAGCAACACAGCTTCGTCCACATCGTGTGTCACCATCACCACGGTGCTTTGGGTGTTGGCCACGATGGCCAGCAACTCGTCTTGCAACTTGGCGCGGGTCAATGCATCCAGAGCGCCAAAGGGTTCGTCCATCAACAGTACTTGTGGTTCCATGGCCAAGGCGCGTGCAATGCCCACGCGTTGCTTCATGCCACCCGAAATTTCGCCCGGGCGTTTGAAGGCCGCGTGGCTCAGGCCCACCATCTCTAGGGCGGCGTGTGTGCGTGCGGTGAGTTGGGCTTTGTCTTCTTTGGGTTTGCCGTCCACGATGCCGCTTTGGCCAAACACGCGTTCCACGCCGAGGTAGACGTTTTCAAAGCAAGTGAGCCAAGGCAATAGCGAATGGTTTTGAAACACCACCGCACGCTCTGGGCCTGGGCCTGCGATTTCGCGGTTGGCGCAAATCAAGGTGCCCTCAGTGGGCATGGTCAAGCCCGCAATGAGGTTGAGCAAGGTGGACTTGCCGCAACCCGAGTGGCCAATCAGGGTGACAAACTCGCCTTTGCTCACCGTCAGGTCGATGTTGCGCAGGGCAGGGAAATCGCCCTTGGCTGTTTTGAAGGTTTGGGCCACGCCCTGAATTTGCAAATATTTGCTGGTCAACGATGCGTTCATGACTGCACCTCCTCAAAGGTGAATGCGGTGGCGAGTTTGATGAGGGCGTACTCCAACACCAAGCCCACGATGCCAATCACGAAGATGGCGATGATGATGTTCTTCACATTCAGGTTGTTCCATTCGTCCCACACCCAAAAGCCAATGCCCACACCACCGGTCAGCATCTCCGCGGCGACGATGACCAACCACGCTGTGCCCACGGCCAGACGCACACCGGTCAACATATAGGGCAATACCGCAGGAAACAAAATCTTGGTGACGATCTTCCACTCCGAGAGGTTGAGCACGCGGGCCACGTTCATGTAGTCTTGCGGCACACGTTGCACCCCCACCGCGGTGTTGATGACCATGGGCCAAATCGAACAAATGAAGATGGTCCAAATGGCAGCAGAGTTGGCGCCCTTGAACACCAACAAACCAATGGGTAACCAAGCCAGTGGCGAGACAGGACGCAACAAACTGATGAGTGGGTTAAACATGCGCGACAAAAACTCGAAGCGCCCAATCAAGAAACCCAAAGGAATGCCCACCAACGCGGCCAAGCCAAAGCCCAGTGCCACGCGCTTGAGAGAACTCCACACGTTCCAGCCCACACCTTGGTCGTTGGGGCCGTTGCTGTAGAACGGGTTGCTGAACACATCCACGGCTTGCCAGAAGGTGTCGGTGGGGTTAGGGAAATTGTTGGTGCTGGTGATGGACACCAGCGACCAAATGCCCACCAGCAGCGCCAAGCCCATGAAGGGCGGCACCACGCGTGACAACAGGTGTTTCAAAGTCATGGCATGTGTCCTTGTGCGAGAGCGTTTGTAGGTGCTTTAAGCGTGAACTTTGAAGCTGTCCGCGTATTTCTTCGGGTCCTTGCCGTCCCACACCACACCGTCCATGAACTTGCTGCTGCGCATGTCGCTCTTGGGCACGGGTGTGTTGCTGGCGGCGGCCGCTTGTTTGAAGATGTCGATCTGGTTGATCTCTTTGGCCACCTTCAAATAATCAGGGTGGTCTTTGAGCAAACCCCAACGCTTGTGCTGTGTGAGGAACCACATGCCGTCAGACAGGTAAGGGAAGTTGGCCGTGCCGTCGTTGAAGAACTTCATGTGGTTGGGGTCGTCCCAAGTTTTGCCCAAACCGTTTTGGTAGCGGCCCAAGATGCGTTGGTTGATCACGTCCACGCTGGTGTTGACATACGACTTGTCGGCGATGGTTTCAGCCATCTTCATTTTGTTTTGCAAGCCCGCGTCAATCCACTTGCCAGCTTCCAAAATGGCAGCGGTCACAGCGCGTGCGGTGTTGGGGTATTTCTTGACGAACTCGCCGGTGGTGCCCAAGACTTTTTCAGGGTGGTCACGCCAGATGTCTTGTGTGGTGGCTGCGGTGATACCAATGCCATCGGCAATTGCGCGGTGGCCCCAAGGCTCGCCCACGCAGTAGCCATCCATGTTGCCCACGCGCATGTTGGCGACCATTTGAGGCGGTGGCACGGTGATGACCTTGGCGTCTTTGAGGGGGTTCACACCGACACTGGCCAACCAGTAATACAACCACATGGCGTGTGTGCCCGTCGGGAAAGTTTGCGCGAAGGTGTATTCACGCTTGTCAGTGGCCATCAGTTTGGCCAAGCTGGCGGCGTCGACCGCGCCTTTGTCAGCCAGCTTTTTGGACAGGGTGATGGCCTGGCCGTTTTGGTTCAGGTTCATCAGCACGGCCATGTCTTTTTTCGGACCAGCCGTGCCCATGTGAACGCCATAAATCAAGCCGTACAAGGCGTGGGCAAAGTCGAGCTCACCGTTGACCAGCTTGTCGCGCACACCGGCCCAACTAGATTCTTTAGACGGGATGATCTTGACGCCGTATTTCTTGTCGAAGCCAAGGACAGACGCCATCACCACGCTCGCGCAATCGGTGAGGGGAATGAAGCCAATCTTGACCTCTTCTTTTTCAGGCTTGTCCGAGCCTTGGGCATACACGGCGGCACGCAAGGCGGGCGCGATGGTGAGTGCGCCTGCTGTGGCAGCTTGCAAGATATTGCGGCGGCTCATGGGGGTCTCCAAAAGTTTCGTCATGACTTCACTCCTTGATAAATGGCTGGGCAGAAACGACAAAAGCGTCCTCACCGCATACACCTTGGGTGCATGGGTGGGGACGCCTTTGTCCTTGAACCGTCATTGGTTCTTGTGATGAACTGTTTGCAATTGCTGTGCCAGCTTCTAGGGGTTCTCCCGAGTTTTTAGCGCCCCATCTTGGTGACTGCTGGGGTTGTGTGTTTTAACTTTGCACCGAATTGGCGTTTTTGTGGGTTTCGTGCACTCAAGCCAGCAACTCCGCCATGTCCAGCATGCGATGCGCGACCTCCGCTAACTTGAGGCCTTTGTCCATGGCGACCTTGCGCAGTTTGGTGAAAGCTTCTTTCTCGCTCAGGCCTTGTCGCTCCATCAGCAGTGCTTTGGCGCGGTCGATGACGGTGCGCTCTTGCAAGGCGCTGCGCGCGTCGTCTCGCTCCAAGCGCAGGCGTTCTTCATAGTCGAAGCGGGCCATGGCCACGTCCAAGATGGGGCGTATGCGGGTGCTCGACAAGCCGTCCACGATATAGGCCGACACGCCTACAGCCACGGCATCACGCACATGGCTGGTGTCGCTGTCGTCGGTGAACAGCACGATGGGGCGACGGGCGTCGCGGGTGGCAAACACCACATGCTCCAGAGCATCACGCGCCTCAGACTCGGCGTCCACGATGATCAGATCGGGCTGCAATTGGTGAATTCGGTCGGCCAAGAACACGTCGGCGGGCAGGGTGGCAATCAGGTTGAAGCCGCTTTCCAGCAGCCCAATGCGCAAGGCGCGTGAGCGCTCGGCTTGGCTCAGTGCGTGGTCGTCCTCGGGGTCTTCCACCACCAAGTCGGGGGCCACGACCACGATGCGCAGGGCTTGTGGGCGTGGTGTTTTTTGGGTTTGCATTGCGTACTGCTATGCAAAACGTGTACCAGAACTGCAGGAGTCTTGTGTTTGGATTCAGCGTCGGTTGTCAATTTTTATCGACCCGACCTCTGGAGATTGAGCTTGTGGCTCGTTTTCTCTTTGGGATGCTAAGAATTTCGGGTTCTTCAAGAAGTAATCCCGGTGCCACGTTTAAACCTTTCGCAAGCGCATGAATGACAGTCAATGTTGGATTTGCATGTCCCATCTCAATTCTGCTTAGGTAAGTTCTGAAGAGCGCAGCCCCTTCTGCTAAGTCCTCTTGGGTCATGCCTTTTAGATCTCGAAACTCTTTGATGCGAAGACCAAAACTTTTTTGTAGGGGATGGATGTTGTCGTTTGTCACGGCAACATTTATCACTTTCGTGCTTTAATTCGTACACACCTTAATTCGTACATTAGTGGTGTTTATCAGTTTTTTTACTTTTGGAGACTCAGATGAAAAGCAAATTGAATGTGATCGCTGCTGCAATGGCAGTGGTTTCTTTATGTGCTGGTTGTGCAACGGCAGGGAAGGATGTTTCAGCTTCCTATGTTTCACCAGCGCAGTTTTCAAACTTGGATTGCGATCAGTTACGGATGGAAATGAGCCGTCTCAACGGTCGCGTCAATCAACTGACAGGGCGTTTGGATGAGGCTGCAGGTAACGATAAAGCGCTTGTTGCAGGCGGACTTTTGTTTTGGCCGGCGTTGTTTGCCCTTGGAGGAACAAAACAGCAAGAGGCTGAGTTGTCGCGTTTGAAGGGTGAATACGAGGCAATTCAAACGACCAACACTCAGAAAAAATGTTCATGAAAAAGTTGATGATTTCCGTACCGCAAATGCGGTCAGTGACTAGCCTGTTCGTCGCAGTTGCAACAGTTGCGTTGCTTTCTGGCTGTGCTTCGTCAGCAAGAATTGACCAGATGACAGCAGCGCGAACTGATTTCGATCAAGTTTCTAAGTCGCCCGTCAACTCAGCTTTGAAAACTAATGTTGCGGTTTCAATGGTGACTGGGGGTTCTGAGACCAATGCGATGTGGCGTTCTAAAGTTTCGTCTGATGCATTTCAGCGTGCGCTAGAAGAGTCTTTGCGAAATGCGACGCTGCTGAATCCGGTTTTTGCTACTGCTCAATATCAGTTGACAGCAGATTTATTGGATTTGAGTCAACCGTTTATGGGGGCAAACCTTGACGTCTCTTCATCAGTTCGTTATTCGTTGCTTGAACAACACGCGCAAAGAGGTTTATGCGCGTGTTGTTCAAGCAACGCATACAGCCAAATGGAATGATGCTTTTGCGTACAACGATCGTTTGACAATTGCTAACGAAGGTGCCATTCGAAACAGTATCAAGTTGGTGATTGATGATCTGCTGAATTTGAAGTTGCAATAGCCGTTGGTAGATTGGACAGGCGTGCGATGTATCCACTGCATCTCTGTGCTCATTTCGAGCAGTTAAAGCTAGCTTTGGGTTAATTAATTTAGTGAAACAAATTGTTTTTAGCGGCGGCGGGTGCAATCTCGCCGCCGCTGTTATTTGTAAGCGAAGCGCTTCTTCACTTGTTGTAAAGTGTTGACCGCAAAGCCTAGCCTGTCACTCAGGCTTGGGTTTGGAATCGGACACCGCATTTCTTACCAATCCATCTATTAAAAGAATGAGCGCACACATGGCTGCTGAAAAATCAAAAATCATTTACACCTTGACGGACGAAGCGCCTTTGCTGGCCACCCGTGCGTTTTTGCCCATCGTTCGCACGTTTGCAGACGCCGCGGGTATTGACGTGGTGGAGAGCGACATCTCCGTCGCGGCCCGCATTTTGGGTGAGTTTTCGGATTTGCTGCCCCCTGAGCAGCGCGTCACCAACAACTTGGCCGAACTGGGCAAGCTGACCTTGAAGCCCCAAGCCAACATCATCAAGCTGCCCAACATCAGCGCATCGGTGGGCCAACTGGTGCTGGCGATCAAGGAGTTGCAGTCCAAAGGTTATGCGTTGCCTGATTACCCTGAGAACGCCAAGACCGACGAAGAAAAAGCCCTCAAGGCCCGTTATGCCAAGTGCACCGGCTCTGCCGTGAACCCTGTGCTGCGCGAAGGCAACTCGGACCGCCGCGCGCCACGCGCCGTGAAAGAGTTTGCCCGCAAGAACCCACACAGCATGGCCGATTGGAGCCAAGCTTCGCGTTCACACGTCTCGCACATGCATGCCGGCGACTTCTACCACGGTGAAAAGTCCATGACCATGGACCGTCCCCGTGAAGTGAAGATGGAGCTGATTACCAAGAGCGGTAAAACCATTGTCCTGAAGCCCAAGGTGGCCTTGCTTGACCGTGAAGTCGTGGACAGCATGTTCATGAGCAAAAAAGCTTTGCTCGAGTTTTACGAAAAAGAAATCGAAGACGCGCACCAAACCGGCGTGATGTTCTCCTTGCACGTCAAGGCCACCATGATGAAGGTGTCGCACCCCATCGTGTTCGGTCACTGCGTGAAGATTTTCTACAAAGACGCGTTTGCCAAGCACGCCAAGTTGTTTGACGAACTGGGTGTGAACGTGAACAACGGCATGGCCGATCTGTACAACAAGATCGCCACGCTGCCCCAGTCCAAGCAAGACGAAATCAATCGTGACTTGCACGCTTGCCACGAAGGCCGCCCTGAATTGGCCATGGTCGACTCGGCCAAAGGCATCACCAACTTCCATTCGCCCAACGACGTGATCGTGGACGCCTCCATGCCCGCCATGATCCGCAACGGCGGCAAGATGTGGGGTGCCGATGGTCGTTTGAAAGACGTGAAGGCCGTGATGCCCGAATCCACCTTTGCACGCATTTACCAGGAGATCATCAACTTCTGTAAATGGCATGGTGCGTTCGACCCCAAGACCATGGGCACCGTGCCCAACGTGGGCCTGATGGCCCAGCAAGCCGAAGAATACGGCTCGCACGACAAGACGTTTGAAATCTCTGAAGACGGCGTGGCCAACATCACCGACATCAACACAGGCGAAGTGCTGTTGAGCGAAAACGTGGAAGCCGGTGACATCTGGCGCATGTGCCAGTGCAAAGACGCAGCGATTCGCGACTGGGTCAAGCTGGCCGTCACCCGTGCCCGCAACTCCGGCATGCCCGTGGTGTTCTGGCTCGACCAGTACCGTCCGCACGAAGCGCAGTTGATCACCAAGGTCAAGATGTACCTGCACGAGCACAACACGGCGGGTCTGGAAATTCAAATCATGAGCCAAGTGCGTGCCATGCGTTACACCTTGGAGCGCGTGGTGCGTGGTCTGGACACCATCAGCGCGACAGGCAACATCTTGCGCGACTACCTGACCGACTTGTTCCCCATCATGGAACTGGGCACCTCAGCCAAGATGCTGTCTATCGTGCCTTTGATGGCAGGTGGCGGCATGTACGAAACCGGCGCGGGCGGCTCTGCCCCTAAACACGTGCAGCAGTTGGTGGAAGAGAACCACCTGCGTTGGGATTCGCTGGGTGAGTTCTTGGCACTGGCCGTCAGTTTTGAAGATTTGGGATTGAAGACGGGTAACGCCAAGGCCTCCGTGTTGGCTAAGACGCTGGATGCCGCCACTGGCAAATTGCTCGACAACAACAAGAACCCGTCTCCTAAGACAGGTCAGTTGGACAACCGCGGCAGCCAGTTCTACTTGGCCATGTACTGGGCCCAAGAGTTGGCCGCGCAAAGCGACGACAAAGACTTGGCTGCCAAGTTTGCGCCTTTGGCCAAAACGCTGACCGAGAACGAAAGCAAGATCGTGGATGAGCTCAATGCCGTTCAAGGCAAGCCTGTGGACATCGGCGGTTACTACATGCCCGATGTAGCCAAGGTGAACGCTGTGATGCGCCCCAGCGCCACGCTGAACGCCGCCATGGCCAGCGTCTAAGCGCACTCAGTCGCTCAACGAACCGAGCCCTCCAAGCCGTCAGGCTTGGGGGGCTTTTTCTTTGGCGCGAAGTTGGGTGCGGTGTGTCTGTGCCTGCGTGGCAATAGCCTCACGTTGCTCAGGGGTGAGACGGTTGAGGTTTTTCAGTTGCATCAGCATGCGCGGGTTTTTGGCCAGCATGTCGGCGTGGCGGCCTAGGTAATCCCAATACAAGGTGGTGAAGGGGCAGGCCGTGTCGCCTGTGGATTCGGCGGGGTTGAAGCGGCATCCTTTGCAATGGTTGCTCATGCGGTCTATGTATTTGCCACTGGCCACATAAGGTTTGCTGGCCATCAGGCCGCCATCGGCAAACTGGCTCATCCCCAAGGTGTTGGGCAGCTCGACCCACTCCACCGCGTCTACATACACACCGAGGTACCACTGGTGCACTTGTTTGGGCTCTACGCCCAGCATCAAGGCATACAGGCCTGTGACCATCAAGCGTTGAATGTGGTGTGCATAGCCGTGTTGCAGGGTTTGGCCAATGGCGTCGCGCAAGCAAGCCATCTCGGTGTTGCCGGTCCAGTAAAACGCGGGCAGCGGCTCGTGGGCTTGCTGAGCGTTGCCTTCGGCGTAGTCGGGCATGTGGGTCCAGTAAATGCCGCGCACGTATTCACGCCAGCCCAAAACTTGCCGCACAAAACCTTCGACCGCTTCTAGGGGCGCATGGCCCTTGTGCAACGCGGCCTCTGCCGCACTTACCACTTCGCGTGGGTTGAGCAGCTTCAGGTTCAACGCACACGACAGGTGAGAGTGGTACAGCCACACTTCGCCTTCCCACATGGCATCTTGGTACAGCCCGAAGCTGGGCAGTCGGTGAGTGATGAATTCATACAGCGCGACCAAGGCCTGTGCGCGTGTCACGGGCCAGCCAAATTGGGCAATTGAGCCTGGGTGATGCGCTAATTTTTTATTGACCATGTCCATCACATCTTGGGTGATGGTGTCGGGGGTTACGCGTGTGGGGGCGGGCAGCAGTCCTGGGCCTTGTTTGCCAAAGCTGCCTCGGTTGTCGGCATCAAAGTTCCATTGGCCGCCGATGGGTTTTTTGCCTTCCATCAGGATGCCGTTTTTCTGGCGTAGCTCACGGTAAAAGTATTCAAGACGCAGCTGCTTGCGACCCGCGGCGTGGGCGGCAAAGTCGCGCACGGTGCTGAAGAAGTGCGTGTCGTCTTTGATCTCCAGTGGCAAGTCGTGTTGTTGGGCCACAGCGCGCAGGCTTTGCAACACGCGCCAGTCGCCGGGGGCGGTCATCACCAGTTGTTGCGGCTTGACTTGGGCGATGGCTTTGGCCAATTCACCCGCCAGCGTACCTGAGTTGTGTGGGTCATCGAGTTGGCTGTAAATCAGCGGCCAGCCGCGTGCTTGCAGGTGCGCTGCGAAGTGGCGCATGGCGCTTAAGAAAACCGTGGTGCGTTGCTTGGACGAGGGAATGTGCGTGGATTCTTCCAACACCTCGGCCATCCACAGCGTGTCGTGTGCGGGGTTGAAGTCGCTCAGGGCAGAGGCGTCTTCGTCGAGCTGATCGCCCAAGATGAGGATGAGGCGTTGTCGGGGTGTGGTCATGTGGGCTTTTTAAAAATCGAAACCAAGTTGCGCTTTGGCAGCTTGGGTGGTGTCGGCAGAGGCTCGTGTTGCTTTGCGTGTAGGTGTGCGGCGTGCGCTTGTGCTTGTACCCCAGTTTTTACGCGAGGCGTGTTTGTCGACCACCGCTTTTTTTGCGGCTTTGACCTCGTCGGTTTGGCGTCGGCTGTGCAGCAATTGCTTCGCTTCGCGTGTTGCTTGGGTTAAGTCGACCACGGGTTGCGCCAGGTCAGTGCCGACAAATACACCGAGGTGCACTTGCATGGTGTGCGGCATGAGCCAAGGTTCAAACAGCCAAGTGTCGGGCACTTGGCGTAACTCGGGCAACCACTGACGAACGAAGCGGCCGTGTGGGTCGTGGTCTTGCGCTTGTTTGATGGGGTTGTAAACGCGTGTGGTGTTGATCCCTGTGGTGCCTGATTGCATTTGCAACTGGCTCCAGTGGATGCCCGGCTCGTAATCTAAAAACTGCGTGGCCAGCCACTCGCCCACGGGCCGCCAGTGCAACCACAAAGGGTAAGCCGCCACCGACACCAGCATGGCCCGCATGCGAAAGTTCAGCCAGCCCGTCTCGCGCAGCATGGTCACACACGCGTCGACCATGGGCCAACCGGTGCGGGCGGCTTTGAGGGCTTCAAAGTGCGCTTCGTTGAAATCGTGTTCGCGCAAACCGTCGTAGCCTCGGTGCATGTTGTGCCACTCGATGGCGGGTTCGCTCTCTAACTTTTGGATGAAGTGGCAGTGCCAATACAAACGGCTGATGAAGCCCGTTAATCCTGCACGGTGTCGGCTGGCGCTGGGAGGCAGCTGGGCGATCTGAGCGCGCGTGTGCTGCACCACCTCGCGCATGCTGATGCAGCCCCAAGCCAAATACGCCGACAGGCGCGAACATGCATCGGGTGCCGACAGCGGCGACGAAATGCCACCGCGATAGCCCAAGCTGCGGGCATGCAAAAAACTGTGCAAGGTGGCCAAGGCTAACGGGCGGCCACCACGTTGGCGCAGCGGCGGGTTGTGCTGCAGGTGCGCGGGGGCTTGCATCTGCGAGGGGGTGCACCCAGCGCGGCTCAATGTCTGGCATTGCCAAAACTGCAAAGCGCCCACATCTCGCACAGGCTCTGCCATGTGCCTTTCCCAAGCAGGCTGCCACAAGTTGCGGTTTCTCAGCCCACGCACCACACCAAACTGAGGGGTCTCATGCCATCCCACACCGTGGGCTTTGCACCACGCGCCCACTTGTAGGTCACGCGCATAAGTAAAGCCATTGCCGGTTTCTTGGTGCGCGTGCAGTGTGCGAAAGGGCGCTTCTTGCCAAATGCGGCTCAACACCTCGGGCAGCTCACCCGTGTGCACTTCTACGCAGCCGCCTTGCAAACGCAGCTCAGCATCCAGTGCTTGCAGCGATTCGCGCACAAACTCAAAGTGCTGCAAGGCGGCATCGGGTTGCAGCCACAGCTCGGGCTCGACCACGTAAATGCAGCGGACAGGCCCTTGCTGCGCAGCGTTGGCCAACGCCGCGTGGTCTTGCCAGCGCAGGTCACGTTTGAACCAAACCAGTGCGTAGCTCATGGGGGCGTGGCCGATTTGTTTTTGCGGCAAGCGTCTGAGCAGTACAGCACCTGTTCCCAGTTTTTGGCCCACGCTTTGCGCCACGTCATGTCGCGCCCGCAGGTTTTGCAGGGTTTGCTGGGCAGGCTTTGCTTGTTGCCTTTGAACGTGTTTTTTGGCGGCATGGTGTGGTCGGGCGTGTCTTGAATTGGGCTGTTTATTTGTACAGTATTATAAGCAAATGTCACATTTAAAAGAACTCTCTCATCCTATGCTGCCACTGGACGTGGGCGGCGTGTGGCTGGATGTGTGCGGCTGGTTGGTGCCTGCGGGATTTCCGTCGCCAGCAGCCGACCACACCGAAGAACGCATCGACCTCAATCAACATTTGATTCGCAACAAAGCGGCCACGTATGTGTTTCGTGTCAAGGGCGATTCGATGACAGGGGTCGGCATTTACGAGGGCGACGCCTTGCTGGTAGACCGCAGCATTGACCCCAAGCACAACCACATTGTGGTGGCACAGCTCAACAACGAGTTCACGGTCAAGCGCTTGCACCGACGCGCGGGCGTGGTGCAGCTGATGGCCGAAAACCCAAGTTACGAACCCCGACGCATCAAAGAAGAAGACGACTTCGTGGTGTGGGGCGTGGTGACCCACAACATCCACAAACTGTGCTGACCCACCAGATTGACCCCGACAGTTTGGCGGCGTTGCCACGCGGCGCGGGTGTGTATATTTTTCGAGGTGACAGCCCCTTGCCTTTGTATATTGGCAAAAGTGTGGACATTCGCAGCCGCGTCATGAGCCACCTGCGCGCGCCCGACGAGGCGCGCATGGTGGCGCAAACGCGCCGCATCGATTTCATCGAAACCGCGGGTGAGATGGGTGCTTTGCTGTTGGAGTCGCGCATGATCAAAACCGACAACCCGCTGTTCAACCAGCGGCTGCGTCGTATTCGCAGCTTGTGTTCGATTCGTTTGGTGCAGTCGCCCGCTGGGTTGGTGCCCGAGGTGGTGGACAGCAAGTTGGTCAACCTGGGCACCACGCCTGCGCTGTACGGTTTGTTTGCATCGCCGCATGCGGCTGCGGCCAAGCTCAAGGCCTTGGCCGAGCAGCACAGCTTGTGTTTGTCGGTGTTGGGGCTTGAGAAAGCCGGCCAGCGCGGCTGCTTTGGGGTGCAAATCAAAACCTGTTTGGGCGTGTGTGTGGGCCAGGAAGATCGAGGCATTCATGACGCGCGTTTGTTCTCGGCCCTGTGTGATTCGCAGGTTGAGGTGTGGCCCTTTGCCGGTGCGGTGGATGTGGTGGAAACCTCGGGCACTTGGGTGCAGCGCCACCGTGTGAACAACTGGTGTTATTTGGGCACGCAGTGCTCGCGGTCATTGCCATCTTCGCCGTCTCCGCCGTCTCCGCACTTCGGTCAAGCCTTGGCGTTGAGCGACGCAGCGCCGCGCGAGTTTGATTTGGACAGCTACAAAATTTTGGTGCGGCCCATCATGCTGAAAACAGCGGTGGTTGAGCCAGCGCGGTAAGTCCGCAACACTCTGAACCCCATGCCCTCGCAAATTGCCTTGGTCGATTGCAATAACTTTTACGTCAGTTGCGAGCGCTTGTTTCGCCCCGACTTGAAGGGCGTGCCCGTGGTGGTGCTGTCCAACAACGACGGCTGTGCGGTGTCACGCTCCAACGAGGCCAAGGCCTTGGGCGTGCGCATGGGCCAGCCGTGGTTTGCGTACGCGCAACAGGCTAAAGAGCAAGGCGTGGTGGCCCTGAGCTCCAATTACGCGTTGTACGCCGACATGTCCAACCGCGTCATGTCCATCCTTGCTGACTATGCCCCGCAACATGAGGTGTATTCGATTGACGAGTGTTTTGTCGACCTCACGGGCATGCCCCAACTCAAAGCCCTGAGTTACCAAATGCGTGACCGCGTGATCGCTTGGACAGGCATTCCGGTGTGTGTGGGCATTGGCCCGACCAAGACTTTAGCCAAGCTGTCCAACCACATTGCCAAGAAGCACCCGAGGTCTAAAGGCGTTTTCAATTACAACGATTTGAGCGACGCCCAGCAAGCGCGCATCTTGGGCCAAATTGAGGTAGGCGAGGTGTGGGGCGTCGGCCAACGCCTGAGCGCACGGCTGGCTGAACACAGCATTCACACGGCCGCTGATTTGCGCGGTGCACACACGCCCACCTTGCGTGCCGAGTTTGGTGTGGTGTTAGAGAAAACGCAGCGCGAGCTGCAAGGCGTGGCCTGCCTCGCACTGCAAGACATGGCGCCCGACAAGCAGCAAATTGTGTGCAGCCGATCCTTTGGCCAAACCGTCCACGAGCTGGTCGTGCTGCAAGACGCCATGAGCACCTTTGCGGCCAATGCCTGCGTCAAGCTGCGCGCGCAGGGCTCGCACGCGGGGGCCATTCACGTGTTTTTGCGCACCAACCGGTTTCGCCCAGACCAGCCTCAGTACAACCCGTCATTCACCTTGCCGCTGCCGCAGCCCACGCAAGACAGTTTGGTGGTCAACCGCTGGGCTGATTACTTGGTGAGTCGCTTGTTCAAAGAGGGGTACGGCTACAAAAAAGCCGGCATCATGCTGAGCGATATTTCGGCCGTCACCACGCACCAAACCGATTGGCTAGAGCCTGCGCAAGCCCCAGCCAGCCACTTGATGGCTGTGATTGATGGCTTGAACCAACGCTATGGCCGCGGCACAGTCAAGGTGTCGACGCAAGGCGCTTTCAAGACCTGGCAAATGAACCAAAACCACAAGTCGCCGAGCTACACCACGGACTGGCAGCAAGTGCCTGTGGTGTGATGGGTCTGTGTTTTAGCGCTGTTGGCGTAGCGCCACGTAGGCGCTGGCGATCATGGCGCGGCGACTTCCACCATGATTTCGTTGCGCCTGAACATGGGCAGCGTCCAAGGCGGGTCGTAGCGCGAGAGCTGCGGCGTGCCTATCACCTGAAGGGATTGTTGCTTGGCCCATGCCAAGGTTTCGTTGGTTTTTTCTTGCACCCCCGCTTGCGTGTTGAAGCCCGAGTAGCGGTACACCACAAAGTACTTGTGCGGTAGCTCGCGCAAGGTCACCGCGCTGTTGTTGGGTTTGGGAATGTTGGCCAAGGTGTATTGGCTGGGCATGACAAAGTGGATGCGCCATTGGTTCGCCTCAACCATCGCGGTGTTGCCCGATTGTGGCTCGATGGTGACGGGCGCTGTCATGGCAATTTTTGAAGATTGGGGCTCCATCGTCACAGGGGCCGTCATGGCAATTTTGGCGGCTTGTTGTGAGCCCGCAGCGCGGTTGTTGCCAAAGATGTAATCAGCAATCAAGCGAAAGCCTTTGCCAGATGCAGCATCCATGTCGCCGTCCACCACGGTTTCGGCGATCAAGGTGGGCGCGTAGTGCCGCAGCTCGAAGGGGCCTTGCGCGATGCGCACGTCGTAGCGAGGTTCTTCCGTGGCCATGGTCGGTTCCATCCATAAAAATCCAGCCAACAAGGCGATGAGGGTGTGAGTGTTTAAGCGCATGACGGCAGTTGCTCCAGCAGGTGTTCGATCAGGGGATGGACAAGCCAGCGTTTCAAAGCCAGAGTTTGCGGTAAGTGCCGTCGGCGTCGTAGTCGTGTGCCTGCTTATCGGGGTTGAAGCGCCTGGACCCTCTGGGGTCAGTGCCGCGACCGCTGAGGTACAACCAGTTGCCTTGGTTGTTGTAGATGTCAAAGTCAATCAGCTGCGATTCAAACCAAGCGGCACCGGCACGCCAATCGCCGTGCAAATCGTGGATCAAAAAACTCGCTAGGTTTTGCCGCAAACGGTTGGACGAATAGCCTGTGGCGTTGAGTTCGCGCATGCCTGCGTCAATCAGCGCGTGGCCCGTTTGGCCTGTGCGCCAGCGCTCAAAGCCGCGTGCGTTGTGGGCGCGTTGTTGTAACGGGGCGTCCGACAAGCCACGTTGCCAATACATGCGCTCGCCGTACTTGAGGTGCAGCCAGCGGAAGTGGTCGCGCCACAGCAGCTCAAAGCTGATCCAGTAGGTGCTGTCCGTGGCACCGTGTTGCGCTTCAAAGGCCTGAATGGCCGCCCATGCCTGACGCGCAGACAGCGCGCCAGTGGCCAACCACGGTGACCACTTGGTGGAGTAATCGGCCCCATAAAGTCCATTGCGCGTGGCCTTGTAGCTGTGCGGCAAACCTCGGCTGCAGTATTGCGCCAGATGCGCAAGTGCCGCACGTTCGCCGCCATGAAACGCAGGCTGCGACCAAGGAAATGCAGAGCGTGGATCGTTCAGTGGGGTGTAGGTGCTGGCGTGGGTTGCTAGGGCGTCGTGTGGCAGGTTCTCCGGCCGCGCAGGCAGGCGTGTGATGGCGGCTGCTGGCTTGGCCGGTGCGCACGCATGGCGCTCAACGGCGCGGCGAAAGCTAGAAAACTCATCGGGCACATCGTGCGGCTCGAAGGGCAGTTGGTCGGGGGCCATCAACGTGGATTGCCACACGGTCTGCACCTCTCGTCCTCCTTTTTGCAGGGCTTGGATGTGGGCCTCTTCGTAGGGGGCCGCAATGTCTTCGCACACCAGTGTGCTGGCACCGAGGCGGGTCATCAGCTCGGCCAGCACCTGGCTAGGATCGCCACTGATTTGTAGCAGCTGGCTGCCAAGTGCAGCCAACTGTTCGCTCACATCGTGCACGGCCATGGCCGCCCAGGCTAAGCGGTGCTCGCTGGTGCGCACAAAGCCCCAAGGGCTGGTCAATTGCAAGGCGGTGTCGTGCACATAAACCGGCAGCAGCCACGTACGGTGCCGCTCGGCCAGTGCGATGGCGTGTTGCAGGGCTGGGTTGTCGTGGAGGCGCAGGTCGTTTCTGAACCAGTAAACGACGCCCGAGATGGTGGCCGGATGTGTCATTTTTTTCCGTGAAACACGGCGACGTGGCGATCTTGGGGCCGCACATCGTCCCGCAAATCAATGCCTTCATGCGCTGCAATTTTTTCTAAAGCGTTTTCAAACAGCGAGCGTGCAGACCCTGAAATAGAGCGCAGGTAAGCGTGCAGGTGTGAGTCTTCGGCGTTTCGATTCAAGCACTCTTGGCTGTATTGCTCAAAGCTGGCAAGCTGTGCAATCAGCTCGGCCACATGGCGCGGGCATTCGCACAGCACATTGGTAGAAATGCCCGCCACGCGGCTGAGGGTGGCGTCTGAGTATTTACGTGCCGCAATGACTGCCCCCGTGGTGCCGAACTCTTGCGCACGCTCAGGATCGACAAACAAAACCGATTGCAGCAACTCAGCCAACTCGATGTCGGAGATGGGTTCACGCCGCACGATGAAACCCGAAAACTTCATGGCCTGAACCACCGCATCCGTTGCAAAGTTATAAATAACGATGGTTTGCGCAAATTTATGCTTGGCAACCAGCGCTTGAAGGTCGGTGTGCACCGTTGTTTGCAAGGTGTTGACTTTGACCAGCAGTACCTGCGGTTGCTGAGGCAACTCGGCCTGTGAGGCGGTGCTCAAGTCCTGCAACACATCGGTGACTTTGATTTGGTTTTGTTTCAAGCCCGCTGCAAATTTCTGGGATTCAATCCGATTGGCCATGCTCAGGCCGACCACCGCCAATGAGACGGGCAGGCCAGGTGTCACCACGCTCGGCGATGTGTGGTGCGGCAAGTTGCTCATGCGGCGAAGTTGCTCTAGGTCGAGGTTGGCGATGGTGCTGATGGCATGGCCGTTTTGCGACAGCTGTTTGAGCAGCAAGGCTTTCGAGACATCGTGCTCGGCAAACAAACGCTGCTTGCCTTCGGTCTTGACGGGGGTGAATGCGCCGTAGCGCGTCTCCCAAATGCGCAGCGTCGACACAGGAATGCCTGCGGTTTTGGACACAGCACCAATGCGGTACAGAGCGGTTGTTGGCAGGGCACTGGTGTTTGACATCATTATTTGAGTAGAATTTGCGTAGATTATGTGTTGAAATATTTTATTTGAATAGATATTCAAGGTGTCGCGTAGGTTTATCCTTAAAAATTCAACGCAACTTAGTTTTAACGTCCAACCTGAAGGATGAGACATGACCGATGACGTGAGGTGCTGCGGCACCGGAACCTGCATCATCAACGCCGATGGTGTGTGCTGGTGCGGCCAGCGCTGGGATGGCGAGAAAATGAGTTTTTCCCGTGCTGATGCCCCCGCTGCGACGGGCTCCAGCGTGCCAGACGCGCCCAGTCTGTCTTCGGCGACTCACCCCGACATCCCGTCCAAGTAAGGTGCTGGCGCATAAACTCTGCGCCTATGTTGATCCTTGGTATTGAATCTTCCTGCGATGAAACGGGTGTTGCGCTCGTGGAATTAGACGCGCACCCTGAGCCGCAACCGGTGCTGCCAAGATTGCTATCGCACGCCCTGTACAGCCAAATTGCCATGCACCAAGCCTACGGCGGTGTGGTGCCCGAGTTGGCGAGCCGTGACCACATTCGCCGGGTGATTCCGCTGGCGCGTGAGGTGATGGCCGAGGCTCAAAAAAGTTTGCAAGACATCGATGTGGTGGCTTACACCCGAGGTCCTGGCTTAGCGGGTGCGTTGCTGGTGGGCGCAGGCGTGGCGTGTGCGCTGGGCGCTGCGCTGCAAAAGCCTGTGTTGGGTGTGCACCATTTGGAGGGGCACTTGTTGTCGCCTTTTTTGAGTGCCGATCCGCCTGAGTTTCCGTTTGTGGCTTTGCTGGTATCGGGTGGGCACACACAGCTCATGCGCGTCGATGGTGTGGGTCGTTATGAATTGCTCGGTGAAACCATTGACGATGCGGCGGGTGAAGCGTTTGACAAGTCTGCCAAGCTGATGGGCTTGGGTTACCCCGGTGGTCCTGCTTTGTCGAAGTTGGCGGAGCAGGGCGATCCGGCTGCTTTTAAGTTGCCGCGACCGCTGCTGCACAACGGAAATTTGGACTTTTCTTTTGCCGGTTTGAAAACGGCGGTCATGACCCAAGCCAAAAAACTGGGTGATGATTTAGAAGCCCGCAAGGCTGATTTGGCCGCATCGACCGAGGCTGCGATTGTGGATGTGCTGTTGAAAAAATCACTCACGGCCTTGCGTGAAACCGGCTTGAAGCGCTTGGTGGTGGCCGGTGGCGTAGGGGCCAACCGGCATTTGCGCGAACAACTCAATGCCGCTTGCAAGCGTCAAGGCGTGCGCGTGCATTACCCCGAATTGCATTTGTGCACAGACAACGGCGCCATGATTGCGATGGCTGCTGCCATGCGCTTGCAAAGCGGTTCGGGTGGACAAGCTCAAGCGCTTCATCACTACGGGTTTGATATTCGACCACGCTGGCCTTTGGCTGAATTAGGCTGATTGGGCGTGCGTCTTGGTGCCATGCCGCTTGGCATGCGCAGCCTTCACCTGTTGTTTTTAAATGAGAGAGTTCGTCATGCGTGTTTTTTTTCGTGTTGCTTTGAAACGGTCTGCCGTCTTGGCGTGTGGTGCCGTACTGGCGTGTGTGGCGGGTGCCACAACACCCAAAGCTGCACCCTCGGTGACGCAAGTCAAACCCGCTTTGCCTCCCATCAAATTGGCCATGGTGGAAGGCTTGAGTGGTCCGTTTGCCAACACCGGTGAGGCGGTGTATCGCAATTTGTTGTGGGCCGTCGAGCGTGTGAACCAGCGCGGCGGGGTGAAATTACCCGGCGGTGCGCGCGAATTGGTGTTGGGGCGCCACGACAGCAAGGGTCAAACCGAAGAGGCGCTTTCTGCCTTTCGTGCGGCGTTGGATGAGGGCGCAAGTTTTGTGTTGCAAGGCAACAGTTCCGCAGTGGCCGCCGCGTTGATTGAAGCGGTCAACAAGCACAACGACCGTGAGCCTGAGCGTCGCGTGTTATTTTTGAATTATTCCGCCGTTGACCCTGCACTCACCAATGAGCGTTGCAGCTTCTGGCACTTTCGTTTTGATGCACATGCCGACATGCGCATGTCGGCCTTGATGCAAGTGATCAAGTCTGACAAAGCCACCCAGCGTGTGTATTTGATGGGCCAAGACTACAGTTTTGGTCAGGCTGTTTCGCGTGAGGCGCGTCGCCAACTGACGGTGCAGCGCCCCGATGTGCAGATCGTGGGTGATGAGCTGCATCCGGTCGGGCGTGTGAAAGACTTTTTGCCTTATGCCGCCAAAATCAAAGCCAGTGGTGCCCAAGCGGTGATCACGGGCAATTGGGGCAATGATTTGACGCTGTTGGTCAAAGCGGCCCGCGAGGTGGGGTTTGATGGCAAGTTTTATACCTTTTACGGCAATGCGCTAGGTGCGCCTGCGGCCATTGGTCAGTCGGGGGTTGGTCGTGTGGTGGCAGTGGCCGATTGGTTGCCCAATGTGCAGACCAAGCCTTCGGCAGATTTTTACAAGTCATTTCGCCAACGTTTCCCCCAGCCTGCCGACGACTACGTGCACATGCGCATGCAACTGATGGTCGAGGCCTTGGTGCAAGCGCTTGAAAAGGCCGGGACGGTGGAAGCTGCGCCCGTGGCGCGTGCTTTAGAAAGCGTCAGCCTGACAAAATTTGGTCAAAAAGGATTCATGCGCGCGGCAGACCATCAATTTCAGCAAGCCTTGGTGGTCGGGCAAATGGATCACCAGGGCGAGCCGGGTGTGGCCTTTGACGTGGAAGGCTCAAGCTACGGCTTTCGGGTGATCAAGTCACTCTCGCCTGATGCTGCCCAGATGCCGACGAGTTGCCAAATGCAGCGCTATTGAAGCGCTGAGGGCGTCCTGTTATACTCAGCGGGCTTTACTTTTGGGTAAAGCAACAGCACGTTGCACCAATTTCCACGGTGCAACGCAAGTCAAATATTTAAGGAAAAAACCATGTTGACAGCAACTATTGCTAATGTCGTCAAAGACAACGCACGCGCCGCAGGCGATACAGGCAGTCCCGAAGTCCAAGTGGCTTTGCTGACCGCTCGTATCAACGAACTCACACCTCACTTCAAATTGCACGCCAAAGACCACCACGGTCGTCGCGGTCTGTTGCGTATGGTGAGCCGTCGTCGCAAATTGCTCGACTACCTCAAGTCGAAAAACTTTGACCGTTACGCTGCACTGATCGCCAAGCTTGGCCTGCGCAAGTAATCGTTAAATTTTTAGCGACAAACGCCTGAGTTTTCAACAAGCTCAGGCGTTTTGCACTTTCAAGAACGAACTTTTAACCCAAGGCAAGACAAAGAGGCGCAGATTCGAAAGCTGTGTCATTCCAAAAAAGTCCCAGCTTTTCTGGAATGGCATCGTGACTGCACCGAGGTTTGCCAAATTTCATTAGGAAAAAACATGTCAATTTTTAACAAAGTTACCAAAACCTTCCAGTGGGGCCAGCACACGGTCACCATGGAAACCGGCGAAATCGCGCGTCAAGCGGGCGGCGCTGTGCTCGTCAACATGGACGACACCGTGGTATTGGCCACCGTCGTGGGCTCGAAGATCGCCAAAGCTGGCCAAGACTTCTTCCCCTTGACCGTTGACTACATCGAGAAAACATACGCTGCAGGCAAGATCCCCGGCAGCTTTTTCAAACGCGAAGCCAAGCCCAGCGAGCACGAGACATTGACCAGCCGTCTGATCGACCGCCCCATCCGTCCCTTGTTCCCTGAAGGTTTCTACAACGACGTGCACGTGGTGATTCACACCGTGTCGTTGAACCCTGAAGTGGATGCTGACATCGCGGCTTTGATCGCTGTGTCTGCTGCCTTGAGCATTTCTGGCATTCCTTTCAACGGCCCGATCGGTGCCGCGCGCGTGGGTTACATCAACGGCGAATACGTCTTGAACCCAGGCCAAACACAACGCAAAGACAGCCAGATGGACCTCGTGGTCGCGGGCACCGAAGCGGCTGTGTTGATGGTCGAATCAGAAGCCCAACAGCTGTCTGAAGAAATCATGCTGGGTGCTGTGGTGTTCGGCCACGCGCAAGGCAACATCGCGATCAACGCCATCCACGAGTTGGTGCGCGACGCTGGCAAACCCGCATGGGACTGGACAGCTCCTGCCAAGGACGAGCCACTGATCGCCAAGGTTGTTGCTCAAGCCGAAGACAAGCTGCGCGCTGCCTACCAAATCCGCAATAAACAAGCGCGTACACACGCTTGCCGTGAAGCTTACGGCGCTGTGATGTCTGGTTTGAAGGCGGATGGCGTCGAGTTTGATTCGGTCAAAGTCGAAAACATGCTGTTCGACATCGAAGCCCGCATTGTGCGTAGCCAAATTTTGGCAGGCGAGCCACGCATCGATGGTCGCGATACACGCACGGTGCGTCCTATCGAAATTCGCAACAGCGTGTTGCCACGCACCCACGGTTCTGCCTTGTTCACACGCGGCGAAACCCAAGCTTTGGTGGTCACCACTTTGGGTACTGAGCGCGATGCACAGCGTATCGATGCATTGGCTGGTGAATACGAAGACCGCTTCATGATGCACTACAACATGCCTCCGTTCGCCACCGGCGAAGTGGGCCGCATGGGTTCAACCAAGCGCCGCGAAATCGGCCACGGCCGTTTGGCCAAGCGTGCTTTGGTGGCGGTTTTGCCCACCAAAGAAGAGTTCCCGTACACCATGCGCGTGGTGTCTGAAATCACAGAATCCAACGGTTCTTCATCGATGGCTTCGGTCTGCGGTGGCTGTTTGTCCATGATGGACGCGGGCGTGCCGATGAAAGCACACGTGGCCGGTATCGCCATGGGCTTGATCAAAGATGGCAACCGCTTTGCCGTGTTGACCGACATCTTGGGTGACGAAGATCACTTGGGCGATATGGACTTCAAAGTGGCCGGTACCACCAACGGTATTACCGCTTTGCAAATGGACATCAAGATCCAAGGTATCACCAAAGAAATCATGCAAGTGGCATTGGCTCAAGCCAAAGAAGCGCGCATGCACATCTTGGACAAGATGCAAGCTGCGATGGGCGAAGCCAAGACCGAAGTGTCTGACTTTGCACCGAAGTTGTTCACCATGAAGATCAACCCCGAGAAGATCCGTGACGTGATCGGCAAGGGCGGCGCCACCATCCGTGCGTTGACCGAAGAAACTGGTTGCCAAATCAACATCGAGGAAGACGGCACGATCACCATCGCTGCCACCGATGGTGAGAAGGCTGAAATCGCCAAGCGTCGCATCACCGAAATCACGGCTGAAGTCGAAATCGGCAAGGTCTACGAAGGCCCGATCACCAAGATCTTGGACTTCGGTGCCTTGGTCAACTTGTTGCCAGGCAAAGACGGTCTGTTGCACATCAGCCAGATCAGCCACGAGCGCATTGCGAAGGTGACTGACGTGTTGGCCGAAGGTCAGATCGTGCGCGTGAAAGTGCTCGAAACCGACGAAAAAGGTCGCGTGAAGTTGTCGATGAAAGCCTTGATGGAGCGTCCTGCGGGCGACCAACACCACGGCGATCGTCACGACGCACAGTCTTAATCCAAGCTCCGAGGTTCGCACATGATGCACATCGTTGAAATCTCTAGTCCTGGCGCCCCTGAGGTGCTGCGTCCTGCTCAGCGGCCTGTTCCGCAAGCCGGTGTGGGTGAATTGCTGATCCGTGTCAGCGCCAGTGGCATCAACCGCCCTGACGTGCTGCAACGGACCGGTAACTACCCTGTGCCTGCTGGCGCATCGGATGTGCCGGGTTTAGAGGTCGCCGGTGTGATCGAGTCTGGTGATGCTTCCGCCTTGGCTGAAGCGGGCTTGAAGATCGGGGACCGTGTGTGTGCTTTGGTGGCCGGTGGTGGTTATGCGCAGTTTTGCGTGGCCCCCGTTGGCCAATGTTTGCCTGTACCTCAAGGCTTGAGCGATGTGGAAGCGGCATCATTGCCAGAGACCTTTTTCACCGTTTGGAGCAATGTGTTTGACCGTGCGCGTTTGCAAGCGGGCGAGACATTGCTGGTGCAGGGCGGTTCAAGTGGTATCGGGGTGACGGCTATTCAAATGGCCAAAGCCTTGGGTGCCAAGGTGATCGTCACGGCAGGAAGCGACGACAAGTGCGCTGCCTGCGTGGCCCTCGGCGCTGATCACGCCATCAATTACAAGACCCATGACTTTGCTGCCGAGGCCTTGCGCCTGACCGATGGCAAAGGCGTGGATGTGGTGCTCGACATGGTTGCTGGCGACTATGTGGCGCGCGAAGTGACGTGCATGGCCGAAGATGGCCGCTTGGTCATCATTGCGGTGCAGGGCGGTATTCAGAGCGAATTCAACGCTGGCTTGGTGTTGCGCCGTCGTTTGGCCATCACAGGGTCGACCTTGCGTCCCCGCCCTGTGTCTTTCAAAACGGCGATTGCGCGCAATTTGCGCGAGCATGTGTGGCCTTTGATTGAAGCGGGTCATATTCGTCCCGTGATTCATTCGACCTTCGATGCGGCATCGGCTGATGGTGCTGCCAATGCGCACCGTTTGATGGAGTCCAACCAGCATGTGGGCAAAATCGTTTTGACCTGGAGTGTGTGATGAAGCAAAAACTCATCGCAGGAAATTGGAAGATGAATGGCAGTTTGGCTGCCAACGAAGTTTTATTGCAAGGTGTCCAGCAAGGTTTGGCGCAAGCATTGAATGGCAAGCAAGCGCAAGTGGCGGTGTGTGTGCCGGTGGCTTATTTGTCCCAAGTGCAGCAACTCGTCAAAGGTTCGGGCATTGAGGTCGGTGCACAAGATGTTTCCGCTCAAGAGCAGGGCGCTTATACCGGTGAGACATCGGCTGCCATGCTCAAAGACTTTGCTGTGCGTTATTGCCTCGTTGGGCATTCTGAGCGTCGTCAATACCATGGCGAAACCGATGAGCATGTGGCGGCTAAAGCACAACGCGCACTGTCTTCGGGTATCACGCCCATTGTGTGTGTGGGCGAGACTTTGGCCGAGCGTGACGCTGGCAAAACCGAAGAGGTGGTCAAGCGCCAATTGGCCGCTGTGATTCACACCAACGGTCATTGCATCAGCGAAATCGTGGTGGCGTATGAGCCTGTTTGGGCCATCGGCACCGGTAAAACGGCCTCTCCAGAAGAGGCGCAAGCTGTGCATGCGGTACTTCGTGCGCAATTGCACGCTGCCACAGAGCATGCAGACCGTGTCCAAATTTTGTACGGCGGCAGCATGAATGCCGCCAATGCAGCCCAACTGTTGAGCCAGCCAGATATTGATGGTGGTTTGATCGGCGGCGCTGCTCTGAAGTCAGCTGACTTCCTCACCATCATTGCCGCTGCGGCGCGCTGAAATCTATTTTTTCCGGAGTTTTTATGAGTTTGATTCTTAACATCGTGCAAGTGGTCCAGTTGTTAGCAGCCTTGGGCATGATTGGCCTGATCTTGGTTCAGCACGGCAAAGGTGCAGACATGGGGGCTGCGTTTGGCAGTGGCAGTTCTGGAAGTTTGTTTGGTGCGACGGGTGGTGCTAACTTTTTGTCTCGCACAACAGGTGTGTTGGCTGCGGTATTTTTTGTGTGCACCTTGGGCTTGGCTTATTTTGGTAATTTGCGCCCAGCCAGCTCTGGCAGCGTGCTCGAAGGTGCTGCGGTTGCACCCGTTGCCACTGAAAATGGTGCTGTTCCCGCACCTGCCGTTGTGCCAGCTTCAGGTGCCGCACAAATTCCAACAAAGTAAGCTAAAAACCTTTGAGTTTTAGAGTGATTGGGCCCCTTTTCAGAGTAAACTCTTAAGCTGTTCAGGAAGCGTTATCCCTCTTCGTTTTCATTGAACAATCAACCCAAAGCCGTCGTGGTGAAATTGGTAGACACGCTATCTTGAGGTGGTAGTGGCGAAAGCTGTGCGAGTTCGAGTCTCGCCGACGGCACCATCCAAAAAAGTTTGCTGTAACCCTGGTGTCATCCAGTTACAGCAAACTTCGCTGACTAAAACTGATAGTCATATCGCGAGATTGAGATGAGCTTAGAACCCTACCTCCCTGTCCTTCTTTTTATCCTCATTGGTCTTGTCGTGGGGGTGGTTCCTCAGGTTTTGGGCTATCTCTTAGGTCCAAATCGCCCTGATCCAGCGAAAAATTCTCCCTACGAATGCGGTTTTGAAGCGTTTGAAGACGCGCGCATGAAGTTTGATGTGCGCTACTACTTGATCGCCATCCTCTTCATCTTGTTTGATTTGGAAATTGCATTTTTGTTTCCTTGGGCTGTGGCGCTCAAGGACATTGGTTTCATTGGCTTCATCGACATGATGATCTTCCTTGCCATCCTGGTTGCAGGCTTCGCCTACATGTGGATCAAGGGTGCCATCGACTGGGAATAAGGATCAACTATGTCACTTGAAGGCGTTTTCAAAGAAGGCTTCATCACCACGTCGTACGACTCGGTGGTGAATTGGGCCAAAACGGGCTCGTTGTGGCCCATGACATTTGGCTTGGCGTGTTGTGCAGTTGAGATGATGCATGCCGGCGCTGCGCGCTACGACATTGACCGTTTTGGTATGTTGTTTCGCCCCAGTCCCCGCCAGTCCGATTTGATGATCGTGGCGGGAACCTTGTGCAACAAGATGGCCCCCGCTTTGCGCAAGGTTTATGACCAAATGTCTGAGCCTCGCTGGGTCTTGTCCATGGGGTCATGTGCCAACGGCGGTGGTTACTACCACTACAGCTACTCGGTGGTGCGTGGTTGTGATCGCGTGGTGCCTGTGGATGTGTATGTGCCGGGCTGCCCACCCACGGCTGAGGCGCTGTTGTATGGCATCTTGCAATTGCAAAGCAAGATTCGTCGCGAAAACACCATTGCCCGCTGAGCAGGAAGTTCAAGATGAGTCATTCCATTCAAACGCTTGAAGCGGCTTTGCACGATGTGCTGGGCGGTCAAATCAAGCAACTCGATTCGGCTTTGGGCGAGCTGACCCTCACCGTCTCTGCTGCGGATTACCACGATGTTTGCCAACACTTGCGCGACAACGCCCGTTTAGGTTTCGAGCAATTGATCGACGTATGTGGCATGGACTATTCCAGCTACAAAGACGGTGCGCACTCCAAATTCACAGATGCGCCTCGTTTCGCAGTCACCATCCATTTGCTGTCGATCAGTCATAACTGGCGTCTTCGTGTGCGCGTGTTTGCGGTGAGCGACGACGTGCCTCTTGTCGCTTCGATCAATGACCTGTGGAGTTCTGCCAATTGGTTTGAACGCGAAGCTTTCGATTTATTTGGCATCGTGTTTGAAGGCCATTTGGATTTGCGCCGCCTCCTGACCGATTACGGTTTTATTGGCCACCCCTTCCGCAAAGATTTCCCCACCTCGGGTCACGTTGAGATGCGTTATGACGCCGAGCAAAAACGTGTGGTGTACCAACCCGTCACCATCGAACCGCGCGAAATCACGCCGCGCATCATTCGTGAAGACAACTACGGCGGTGTGCACTGACCATGGCTGATATCAAGAACTACACCCTGAACTTGGGTCCTCAACATCCTGCTGCACACGGCGTTTTGCGCTTGGTGCTTGAACTCGATGGCGAAGTGGTCCAGCGCGCTGACCCACACATCGGCTTGTTGCACCGTGCCACTGAAAAGCTGGCTGAGAGCAAAACCTACATTCAATCTTTGCCCTACATGGACCGTCTCGACTACGTGTCCATGATGTGTAACGAGCACGCTTACTGCTTGGCCATCGAAAAAATGATGGGGCTCGAAGTGCCAGAGCGTGCGCAGTACATCCGTGTGATGTATTCCGAAATCACCCGTTTGCTCAACCACCTGTTGTGGTTGGGCTGCCATGGTTTCGACTGCGGCGCGATGAACATCTTGATTTATTGCTTCCGCGAACGTGAAGACTTGTTCGACATGTACGAAGCCGTGTCTGGCGCGCGCATGCATGCGGCTTACTTCCGTCCAGGCGGTGTCTACCGCGACTTGCCAGACGTGATGCCTCAGTACAAAGTCAGCAAGATCAAAAATGCGAAAGCGATTGCGCGTTTGAATGAAAACCGCCAAGGCTCTTTGCTCGACTTCATCGGCGATTTCACGCAACGTTTCCCCAAATTGGTGGACGAGTACGAAACCCTGTTGACCGACAACCGCATCTGGAAACAACGCACCGTCGGTATCGGTGTGGTCACCCCAGAGCGCGCGAAAAACCTCGGTTTCACGGGCGCCATGTTGCGTGGTTCTGGCATCACTTGGGACTTGCGCAAGCACCAGCCTTACGACGTGTATGACCGCATGGACTTTGATATTCCTGTGGGCAAAACCGGTGACTGCTACGACCGCTATTTGGTTCGTGTGGAAGAAATGCGTCAGTCCAACCGCATCATCAAACAGTGTGTCGACTGGTTGCGCGTCAACCCCGGTCCGGTCATCACAGACAACCACAAAGTGGCCGCGCCTAGCCGCGAAGGTATGAAGTCGAACATGGAGGAGTTGATCCACCATTTCAAACTTTTCACCGAAGGTTTTCATGTGCCCGAGGGCGAAGCGTATGCCGCTGTCGAGCATCCCAAGGGTGAGTTTGGTATCTATCTCGTGAGCGATGGTGCCAACAAGCCTTACCGTTTAAAGATTCGCGCCCCAGGGTTTGCCCATTTGGCAGCCATGGACGAAATGGCGCGTGGCCACATGATCGCTGACACCGTGGCGGTGATTGGCACCATGGACATTGTGTTCGGGGAAATTGACCGATGAGTTCTGAAGTTACCCACCACAGCTTACCGCTGTCGGCCGAAGCCTTTGCGCGTTTTGACCGTGAAGTTGCCAAATATCCTGCAGATCAAAAACAGTCAGCCGTCATGGCTTGCCTGTCGATCGCGCAACAAGAGCAGGGCTACGTCAGTGCTGAAAGCGAACGCGCCATTGCCAAGCATTTGGACATGGCGCCAATGGCCGTGCACGAAGTGACCACGTTTTACAACATGTACAACCAAAAACCGGTTGGCAAGTTCAAGATCAACGTTTGCACCAACTTGCCTTGCCAGTTGCGCAACGGGCAGGCGGCATTGGTGCATTTGACTCAGAAACTGGGCATTGAAGTCGGTGGCACCACCGCCGACGGCATGTTCACCTTGCAACCTGGCGAATGCATGGGTGCTTGCGCCGATGCGCCCGTGTTGTTGGTCAACGACCGCACCATGTGCAGCTACATGAGCAATGACAAGTTGGACCAATTGGTCGACGGCTTGCGCGCTGCGAAGGAATGAGCATGAACGTTCAACAAGTGCTTTCCCAGTTTCAAACGACCGCCGAGGAAACTTGTTTCCACGACCGTCACCTCGGACCCCAAATCTTGGCTGGCTTGAACGGCCAGAACTGGTCCTTGCAAGATTACGTAGCCCGAGGCGGCTACCAAGCCCTGCGCAAAATTCTGGGTCAAGACGGCAGCACGCCCGACCCCGAAACAGGCGCCGTGGGCATGACGCAAGACCAGGTGATTGCCACCGTCAAAGAGTCCGGCTTGCGTGGTCGCGGCGGTGCGGGTTTCCCCACGGGTTTGAAGTGGAGCTTCATGCCACGTCAGTTCCCAGGTCAAAAGTATTTGGTCTGTAACTCCGACGAAGGCGAGCCTGGGACTTGCAAAGACCGTGAAATCTTGCAGCACAACCCACACATCGTGATCGAAGGCATGGCCATTGCGGCTTATGCCATGGGCATCAGCGTGGGTTACAACTACATCCACGGCGAGATTTTTCAAAGCTACGAACGCTTTGAGGCTGCTTTAGAAGAAGCCCGCGCAGCAGGCTTTTTGGGCGACAACATCATGGGCTCGAAGTTCAGTTTTCAACTGCATGCTTCTCATGGTTTTGGTGCTTACATTTGCGGCGAAGAAACGGCCTTGCTCGAATCGCTCGAAGGTAAAAAAGGCCAACCGCGTTTCAAGCCACCGTTCCCTGCGAGCTTTGGTCTGTACGGCAAGCCCACCACCATCAACAACACCGAAACATTCGCGGCCGTGCCTTGGATCATCCGCAACGGTGGTCAGGCTTACCTCGAATGCGGCAAGCCCAACAACGGCGGCACCAAGATCTTCTCGGTCAGCGGTGACGTCGAGCGTCCCGGTAATTACGAAATTCCCATGGGCACACCGTTTTCCAAGCTGTTGGAGTTGGCGGGTGGCGTGCGCAAAGGCCGCACTTTGAAGGCTGTGATTCCTGGCGGTTCATCGTCGCCTGTGTTGCCCTCTGATGTGATCATGCAGTGCACCATGGATTACGACTCCATCGCCAAAGCGGGCTCCATGTTGGGCTCTGGCGCCGTGATCGTGCTGGATGACACCCGCTGCATGGTCAAGAGTCTGCAACGTTTGAGCTACTTCTACATGCACGAGTCCTGCGGCCAGTGCACACCTTGCCGCGAAGGTACAGGATGGTTGTGGCGCATGGTCGACCGCATTGAGCGTGGTGAAGGCCGCGAAAGTGACTTGGCTTTGCTCGACAACGTGGCCGAGAACATCATGGGGCGCACCATTTGCGCTCTGGGCGATGCAGCCGCCATGCCCGTGCGCGGCATGATCAAGCATTTCCGCCACGAATTTGAACACCACATCACGCATAAGACCTGCATGGTCCCGGCGTACGTTTGACGGATAAGCACCATGGTTGAAATCGAACTCGACGGAAAAAAAGTTGAAGTCCTAGAAGGCAGCATGGTCATGCATGCCGCTGAAAAGGCTGGCACTTACATTCCGCATTTTTGTTATCACAAGAAACTCAGCATTGCGGCCAACTGCCGCATGTGTTTGGTCGATGTGGAAAAAGCCCCTAAGCCCATGCCAGCTTGTGCCACGCCTGTGACGCAAGGCATGGTGGTTCGCACCAAAACAGACCGTGCTGTTAAAGCGCAAAAGTCGGTGATGGAGTTTTTGCTCATCAATCACCCGCTTGATTGCCCAATTTGTGACCAAGGCGGTGAATGCCAGTTGCAAGACTTGGCGGTGGGTTACGGCGGTTCTACCTCGCGTTACGAAGAAGAGAAACGTGTGGTGATTCCGAAGGACGTCGGTCCTTTGGTCAGCATGCAAGAGATGAGCCGTTGTATCGCCTGCACACGCTGCGTGCGCTTTGGTCAAGAAGTGGCTGGCGTCATGGAGCTGGGCATGTCTCACCGTGGCGAGCATGCCGAGATTGAAACCTTTGTGGGTCAATCGGTGGACTCTGAGCTCTCGGGCAACATGATTGACATTTGCCCCGTGGGCGCGTTGACCAGCAAGCCATTCCGCTACAGCGCACGTACGTGGGAACTGAGCCGCCGCAAGTCGGTGAGCCCCCACGATGCGACGGGCGCAAACTTGATCGTTCAAGTCAAGAACAACAAAGTCATGCGCGTCGTGCCTTTGGAAAACGAAGACGTCAACGAGTGCTGGATTGCAGACCGTGATCGCTTCAGCTACGAAGCCTTGGAAAGCGCTGACCGCTTGACCACCCCCATGCTCAAGCAAGGCGGCGCGTGGAAAGAAGTCGATTGGCAAACGGCCCTCGAATACGTGGCGAATGGTTTGCAAGGCGTCAAAGCTCAGCATGGCGCACAAACCATCGGCACCTTGGCCAGCCCACACAGCACAGCGGAAGAGTTGTACTTGGCTACTAGCCTGACACGCGGTTTGGGTAGCCAAAACATCGACACACGTTTGCGCGCTGCAGACTTCCAACACGACGGAAAAGTTCGTTGGCTGGGAACCTCTGTGGCCTCTCTCACCACGCTGCAACGTGTCTTGGTGATTGGCTCAAACATTCGCAAAGACCAACCTTTGTTGGCCCAACGTCTGCGCCAGGCCGTGCGTCACGGTGGCAAGGTGAATGCCTTGAACGGACAAGCCTTCGACTGGGCCATGCCCGTCGCCAACACCTTGGTGGCTGACGCTGCCAATTGGGTGCAAGCTTTGGCCGACATCGCGGCAGCGGTGGGTGCCATCACCAGTGCTGCTGCGCCTGTGGCGGGCAACGCCAACAGCGCCCAAGCACAAGCCATTGCCAAGTCATTAACGGGCGGCGAGCGCAAAGCCATTTTGTTGGGCAACGCAGCGGCACACCACCCACAAGCTTCGAGCTTGCTGAGCTTGGCCAACTGGATTGGTGCACAAACCGGCGCGACCGTGGGTTTCCTTGGCGAAGCCGCCAACACCGTGGGTGCTCAAGTGGTGGGCGCCTTGCCAAAAGCAGGCGGTCAAAATGCAGGCCAAATGTTGGCAGGTGGTTTGAAGGCGGTGGTGTTGCTCAACACTGAGCCTGCCTTCGACGCAGCCAACGGCGCGGCTGCGGCACAAGCCATCGGTCAAGCCGACATGGTGGTGACCTTGTCACCCTTCAAGGCCAACATGGACATCAGCGATGTGCTGTTGCCCATTTCGCCATTCACTGAGACAGCGGGCACGTTCATCAACACCGAAGGGCGCGTCCAAAGCTTCCATGGCGTGGTCAAGCCTTTGGGCGAGACACGTCCTGCCTGGAAAGTGTTGCGCGTGTTGGGCTCCATGCTCTCCGTGCCCGGCTTCGACTTCGAGACCATTGAAGACGTGCGTGCCCAAGCCATCCCTGCCGATGTGCCAGCCTTGTTGTCCAACGCATGCAGTGCACAAGTGGACGTGAGTCCAGCTGCAGGTCAGCCGGCCTCTGCGGCGATTTACCAACTCGACAGCTTGGTGCGTCGCGCACCATCGCTGCAACTCACGGCTGATGCCAAATTGCAAGGAGGTCTGTGATGGTTGACAACATCTACAACGCAGGCTTTGGCTTGATGGCCGATGCCTGGTGGACCACTCTGGCTTGGCCTATTCTCTGGACTTTGCTCAAGATCGTGGCGGTGCTGTTGCCTTTGATGGGTTGCGTGGCTTACCTGACTTTGTGGGAGCGCAAAGCCATTGGCTATACCCAAATCCGCAAGGGCCCCAACCGCACCGGTCCCTTTGGCTTGTTGCAACCGATCGCTGACGCGCTCAAGTTGTTGACCAAAGAGATCATCATCCCCACCAAGGCGTCGACGGGTTTGTTCCTGTTGGGCCCTATCATGACCATCATGCCGGCATTGGCTGCGTGGGCTGTGATTCCTTTTGGTCCCGATGTGGCTTTGGCCAACGTCAACGCAGGTTTGCTGTTTTTGATGGCCATCACCTCCTTAGAGGTGTACGGCGTGATCATTGCCGGTTGGGCTTCTAACTCCAAATATGCCTTCTTGGGTGCCATGCGTGCGTCGGCACAAATGGTGAGTTACGAAATTGCGATGGGCTTTTGCTTTGTGATTGTGTTGATGGTGTCTTCTAGCCTCAACATGACCGACATCGTGATGGGTCAAGGCAAAGGCATGATGGCCGACAAGGGCCTGGGCATCTTGTCTTGGAACTGGCTGCCTTTGTTCCCTGTGTTCATCATCTATTTCATCTCTGGTCTGGCTGAAACCAACCGTCACCCGTTTGACGTGGTGGAAGGGGAATCCGAAATTGTGGCTGGCCACATGATCGAGTACTCGGGCATGTCATTCGCCATGTTCTTCTTGGCCGAATACGCCAACATGATTTTGATTTCGATGTTGACCGTCGTGATGTTCTTGGGCGGCTGGTTGTCACCCTTTGACAACGCCCTGTTCAACATGATCCCGGGCTGGATTTGGCTGGGACTGAAGACCTTCGTGGTCGTCACCATGTTCTTGTGGGTGCGTGCCACGTTCCCACGTTACCGCTATGACCAGATCATGCGTTTGGGTTGGAAAATTTTCATTCCGCTGACGCTGGTTTGGTTGTTGGTGGTGGGTATCTGGATGCAGACCCCTTGGAACATCTGGAACTGAGGCTGTAAAACACCATGACAACAACCACACAATCTGTTCCCTTCTCGTTGCGCGACTTTTTGTCGAGCTTCTTGCTGACCGAGCTGTTCAAAGGCATGGCCCTGACCGGCAAGTACATGTTCTCGCGCAGCATCACGATTCAGTTCCCTGAAGAAAAAACGCCTGCATCGCCCCGTTTTCGTGGCTTACACGCCCTGCGTCGTTATGAAAACGGCGAAGAGCGTTGCATCGCTTGCAAACTCTGCGAAGCCGTGTGCCCCGCGATGGCCATCACCATCGAGTCGGACCAGCGTGCCGATGGCAGCCGCCGCACCACACGCTATGACATCGACTTGACCAAGTGCATCTTCTGCGGTTTCTGCGAAGAAAGTTGCCCCGTCGACTCCATCGTTGAAACCCACATCTTTGAGTACCACGGCGAAAAACGCGGTGACCTGTACTTCACCAAAGAGATGTTGTTGGCCGTCGGCGACCGTTATGAACCCGAGATCGCAGCCAACAAGGCTGCGGACGCCAAATACCGTTGAAAGATTTCATGATGGACGTTCAATCGGCTCTTTTTTATGTGTTTTCAGCCGTCATGCTGTTTGCAGCGTTTCGCGTCATCACGGCGCGCAACCCGGTGCATGCCGCGCTGTATTTGGTGCTCGCATTCTTCCAAGCCTCGGGTGTGTGGATGCTCTTGCGCGCTGAGTTCTTATCCATCACCTTGGTGCTGGTGTATGTCGGCGCGGTGATGGTTTTGTTTTTGTTCGTCGTGATGATGCTCGACATCAACATGGACAGCATTCGCCAAGGCTTTTGGAAACATTTCCCCTTGGCTGCCACCATGGGTGCTGTGATTGCACTCGAATTGGCAGCGGTGTTGTTGGGTGGTTTTCGCATCAGAGAGCCGCAAGTGCAAGCCACAGCGGGTGCGGTGCAAGTTTCCAACACCAAAGAGTTGGGCGTGCTTCTGTACACCGAGTACCTTTACCCAGTGCAAATCGCTGCTTTGATCTTGTTTGTCGCCCTGGTTGCCGCCATCGCTTTGACCTTGCGCACACGCAAAGACAGCAAATACCAAAATCCGGCTGACCAAGTCCGCGTGAAAGCGCGCGACCGTGTCGCGTTGGTGAAGATGGATGCGGTCAAACCGCCCGTTGCACCCGCAGCCGAAGAGGAGAAATCAGCATGAGCATTACTTTAGGCCATTACCTGACGTTGGGCGCGATTTTGTTTGCGCTCTCTGTGACCGGCATTTTCTTGAACCGCAAAAACTTGATCGTCTTGTTGATGGCGATTGAGTTGATGCTGTTGGCTGTGAACATGAACTTTGTCGCGTTCTCGCACTACTTGGGCGACTTGAATGGGCAAATCTTTGTGTTCTTCATCTTGACCGTGGCGGCTGCTGAGTCCGCCATTGGTTTGGCGATTCTGGTGCAGTTGTTCCGCAACAAGTCCAGCATCAACGTCGACGAACTCAACACGCTCAAGGGTTAACAGATCATGTCTCAAACCCTTCAAGCTTCTACGCTGTTGGCCGTGCCATTGGCACCCCTCGTGGGTTCTACCTTAGCCGGTTTGTTCGGTACCCGTTTTGGCGGTAACTGGATCGGCCGCCGTCTGACCCACACCTTGACCATTCTGGGCGTGCTGGTTGCCTTTGTGTTGTCTGCCATGACCTTGAACAGCGTGGCCAACGATGGCGCGCGTTTCAATGAAACCCTCTACACCTGGATGGTGGTGGGTGGTTTGAAAATGGAAGTCGGCTTCATGGTCGACGGCTTGACCGCCATGATGATGTGTGTGGTGACCTTTGTGTCCCTGATGGTGCACATCTACACCATTGGCTACATGGAAGAAGACGAAGGCTACAACCGCTTCTTCTCCTACATCTCCTTGTTCACCTTTGCCATGCTGATGCTGGTGATGAGCAACAACATGCTCCAGTTGTTCTTCGGCTGGGAAGCGGTGGGCTTGGTCTCTTATTTGTTGATCGGTTTTTGGTTCAACAAACCTACGGCCATCTTCGCCAACATGAAAGCCTTCTTGGTCAACCGTGTCGGTGACTTCGGCTTCATCATGGGCATTGGTCTGATCGCTGCCTACACAGGCACTTTGAACTACACCGAAGCATTTGCCAAAGCAGGCGAATTGGGTGCATTGACTTTGCCTGGCACCGAATGGATGTTGGTGACCGTGATTTGTATCTGCTTGTTCATCGGTGCGATGGGCAAGTCAGCGCAATTTCCGCTGCATGTGTGGTTGCCTGACTCCATGGAAGGCCCCACACCCATCTCTGCACTGATTCACGCAGCGACCATGGTGACCGCTGGCATTTTCATGGTGGCGCGCATGTCGCCTTTCTTTGAAATGTCAGACACAGCCTTGAACTTCGTCTTGGTGATTGGTGCCATCACTGCGTTGTTCATGGGCTTCTTGGGCCTGATTCAAAACGACATCAAGCGCGTCGTGGCTTATTCCACGTTGTCGCAGCTCGGTTACATGACGGTGGCTTTGGGCGCATCGGCTTACTCAGTGGCCGTGTTCCACTTGATGACGCACGCGTTCTTCAAAGCCTTGTTGTTCCTTGGGGCTGGTTCCGTCATCATGGGCATGCACCATAACCAAGACATCCGCTGGATGGGCGGTGTGCGCAAGTACATGCCCATCACTTGGATCACTTCGTTGCTCGGTTCGTTGGCCTTGATCGGCACACCGTTCTTCTCGGGCTTCTACTCCAAAGACAGCATCATCGAAGCTGTGGCTGAAAGTCACTTGCCCGGTGCTGGTTTCGCGCACTTTGCCGTGTTGGCCGGTGTGTTCGTCACCGCGTTCTACTCGTTCCGCATGTACTTCCTCGTGTTCCACGGCGAAGAGCGTTACGACCAAAACCCGGATGCCCACCACGACGATCACCACGGTCATGACGACCATGGTCACGATCACAGCCCTCACGAATCCCCATGGGTGGTAACGGTGCCATTGCTGCTGTTGGCCATTCCGTCGGTGGTGATCGGCTACTTGACGATCGATCCGATGCTGTACGGCGAGTTCTTCAAAGATGCCATCTTCATCAACGCGGACAAGCACCCCGTGATGAAAGAGTTGGCGCACGGCTATCACGGCGCAGTGGGCATGGCGATTCATGCCCTGAGCACGGCACCGTTCTGGTTGGCCGTGGCCGGTGTGGCCAGCGCTTACTACATGTATATGGTCAACCCTGCCGTGCCTGCCGCGATCAAACGTGCTTTCCAGCCCGTCTACACCTTGTTGGAAAACAAGTATTACTTGGACTGGATCAACGAAAACATCTTGGCCCGAGGCGCACGACTGTTGGGTACGGGCCTTTGGAAGGGCGGCGACCAAGCCATCATCGAAGGTGGCATCGTCAACGCGTCCTGGAAATTGGTGGGTTGGATCTCGACGGCCTCGCGTCAGCTGCAGTCGGGTTACCTCTATCACTACGCCTTGGTGATGATTCTGGGCGTGTTCTTGCTGATGACGTGGTTCGTCTGGCTCAAATAAGGAGAATAAAAAAATGGGTTTATTGAGCCTTGCCATTTGGACACCAATTTTCTTTGGTGCCGTGTTGTTGGCCTTCGGCCGTGACGAACACGCCAAAACAGTCCGTTGGGTGGCCTTGATTGGCGCCTTGGTCAGTGTGTTGGTCACCTTGCCTATCTATGCAGGTTTTGACACGGCGTCTTCTGCGATGCAGTTGGTCGAGAAAGCCCCTTGGATTGAACGCTTCAATGTGTTCTACCACTTGGGCGTCGACGGTTTGTCGATGTGGTTTGTGTTGCTGACCGCTTTCATCACCTTGATTGTGGTGCTCGCAGGTTGGGAAGTCATCACTGAGCGCGTGAACCAGTACATGGGCGCGTTCTTGATCTTGAGCGGTTTGATGATTGGCGTGTTCACGGCCGTGGACGGCATGCTGTTTTACGTGTTCTTTGAAGCCACACTGATTCCGATGTACTTGATCATCGGTATTTGGGGCGGCCCGAACAAGATTTACGCCGCGTTCAAGTTCTTCTTGTACACCTTGCTCGGCTCTTTGCTGATGCTGATCGCCTTGATTTATCTTTACACCCAATCGGGTGGCAGCTTTGACTTGGCCACTTGGCACAAATTGCCTTTGGGCTCAACCGCGCAAACTTATTTGTTCTTTGCTTTCTTTGCCGCCTTCGCCGTGAAGGTGCCGATGTGGCCTGTGCACACTTGGTTGCCAGACGTTCACGTGGAAGCGCCTACCGGCGGCTCTGCGGTGCTGGCTGCCATCATGTTGAAGTTGGGTGCTTACGGTTTCTTGCGTTTTTCATTGCCCATTGCGCCGGATGCTGCGCGCGAATTCGCTTGGCTCATGATCGCTTTGTCGCTCGTGGCTGTGATTTACGTCGGTTTGGTGGCGATGGTTCAAGAGGACATGAAAAAGCTGGTGGCTTATTCGTCTGTCGCACACATGGGCTTCGTGAGCTTGGGCTTCTTCATCTTCAATGACATCGGTGTGTCGGGTGCCTTGGTGCAAATGATCGCCCACGGCTTTGTGTCTGCCGCCATGTTCTTGTCGATTGGTGTGTTGTACGACCGCATGCACTCGCGTGAAATTGCCAGCTATGGGGGTGTGGTTAACACCATGCCCAAGTTTGCAGCGTTTGCCCTGTTCTTTGCCATGGCGAATTGCGGTTTGCCCGGAACAGCAGGTTTCGTGGGCGAGTGGATGGTCATTTTGGGCGCCATCAAGTTCAACTTCTGGATTGGCTTGGCTGCTGCGTCTGCCTTGATTTTTGGCGCCGCTTACACCTTGTGGATGGTCAAGCGCGTTTACTTAGGCCCTGTTGCCAACGAGCACGTGAAAGCGCTGACCGACATCAATGCGCGGGAGTTCTTGGTCATGTCTTTGCTGGCGATTGCGGTGTTGGTCATGGGCCTGTACCCCAAGCCCTTCACCGATGTGATGGATGCCTCGGTGGCCGACTTGCTCAAGCACGTTGCCCTGTCGAAGTTGCCCCAATAAAAGGGATAGAAGAATATGTTTGAAAAACTGAGCATTGCTGCGGTTTATCCCGAAATTTTGCTGGCCATCATGGCCATCGTGATCGCCTTGGTTGATTTGTTTGTCAAGTCACCCCGCCGTACGCTGACCTACGCCCTGTCCATGGCCACCTTGGGTGTCGTCGCCTACATGCAGGCCAGTGCAGCGTCCCAAGGGCTGACGGTTTACAGCTTTGGCAACATGGTGGTGTCTGACCCCATGGGCGGTTGGCTCAAGTGCTTTGCGGCTTTGGCTGTGATGGTCACCTTGGTTTACGGCCGTCCCTATGCCGCTGATCGCGACATGCTTCGCGGTGGCGAGATGTTCACCTTGGGTTTGTTTGCGCTCTTGGGCATGTTCGTCATGATCTCGGGCAACAACTTCCTGGTGCTGTACCTTGGCTTGGAATTGTTGACCTTGTCCAGCTACGCCTTGGTGGCTTTGCGTCGTGACAATGCAACGGCCAGCGAAGCCGCCATGAAGTACTTTGTGCTCGGCGCGTTGGCCAGTGGCTTCTTACTCTACGGTTTGTCCATGCTCTATGGCGCAACCGGATCACTCGACATAAGCACGGTCTTCAAGGCTGTGGCTTCCGGCCAAATCAAACACCAAGTGTTGGTGTTGGGCTTGGTATTCGTGGTCTGCGGTTTGGCGTTCAAATTCGGTGTGGTGCCTTTCCATATGTGGATTCCTGACGTGTACCAAGGTGCGCCCACGGTGGTGACGTTGATGATTGGTGGTGCGCCCAAGTTGGCCGCGTTCGCCATGACCATCCGTTTGTTGGTAGAAGGCTTGTTGCCTTTGGCGATCGATTGGCAACAGATGTTGATGGTCTTGTCCATCGGTTCCTTGTTAATTGGTAACTTGGCTGCGGTGGCGCAAACCAACCTCAAGCGCATGTTGGCGTTCTCGACCATTTCGCAAATGGGGTTTGTGTTGATTGGTTTGCTCTCGGGTGTGGTCAATGGCAACACGGCGTCTGCCGCCAATGCCTACAGCTCATCCATGTTCTACGTCATCACTTACGTCCTGACTACTTTGGCGACGTTCGGCATCATTTTGTTGTTGGCCCGCGAAGGGTTCGAGAGCGAAGAGATCACCGACCTCGCTGGCCTGAACCAACGCAGCCCTTTGTATGCTGGCGTGATGGCCTTGTGTATGTTCTCGTTGGCTGGCGTGCCACCTATGGTAGGTTTCTACGCCAAGCTGTCGGTGTTGCAGTCACTCATCGCTTCAGGCCAATCGGGCGCCATTGCCTTGGCCGTGTTTGCCGTGATGATGTCGTTGATCGGCGCTTTCTACTACCTGCGCGTGGTCAAAGTCATGTACTTTGATGCACCGATCACGGCCACCACCGTGTCTGCCGGCACCGATGTGCGTGTCGTCTTGACCATCAACGGTGCCTTGATTTTGATCTTGGGCATGATGCCTGGTGGGCTGATGGCCTTGTGCGCGCGTGCCATCGTGTCCACGCTCGGCACCTAATTCACAAACTTTCTGCGAAGCCAGCCTCTGTGCTGGCTTTTTTCATGTCTGCACCTATTTCTTCGTCCGACAGCCATTTGGTCGAACACACGCTCGATCATGTGGAGTTGCTCAAAGGCCACTTCTTGCACGCCTTTCGCGACACCGTGCGCTTGCCCAACGGCGAGCAAGCCACGCGCGAATTCGTCATTCATCCCGGAGCGGTGATGGTGATCGCCATGTTGGACGATGGTCGTTTGGTCATGGAGCGTCAGTACCGCTATCCCGTGCAACAGGTGATGATTGAGTTTCCCGCTGGCAAGTTGGACCCTGGTGAGGATCGTCTTGCCTGTGCCCAACGTGAGTTGTTGGAAGAGACTGGCTACCGAGCCACCGAGTGGGCGCATGCGGGTGTGTTGCACCCTGTCATCAGTTACTCCACGGAGTTCATCGATATTTGGTTTGCGCGTGGCTTAAGCCTTGGTGAACGCCAGTTGGATGAGGGTGAATTTTTAGATGTGTTCACCGCCAGCATGGACGAGCTGCTGGCGTGGTCGCGCGACGGTCAGCTGACCGATGCCAAAACCCTCACGGGTTTGTTGTGGCTGCAAAACCATCGCAGTGGTGCCTGGCCACTGACGTGGCAAACGGTTTGAGCTTGTCTGTGTTCTTTGAGCGATGTGTGGCTTAATTTGCGCTTATGAAAGTTCTTGACCTCCATTGCAGCCAGCAACACAGCTTTGAGGGCTGGTTCGCCTCTGAAGATGACTTTCAGAGTCAACTTGCGCGCGGCTTGGTCACGTGTCCGGTTTGCGCCGACGCCGCCATCACGAAAAAACTCAGCGCGCCAAGGTTGAACTTGACAACATCGCGTGGGGAGCGTGGTGGTGGGCTTGCTCGTCCAGTCGAGTCTGAGCCGATGCAAACAGTGTCTGATCCTGCGGTCACTGAGACTGTCACCACTCACGCACAAGAACCTCACGCGCTTGAGCCGGCTCAACTGCAAGCTGCGTTATTGAAAATGGTGCGCCATGTGGTGGCCAATACCGAAGATGTGGGAAGCAGTTTTCCCGAAGAGGTACGCAAGATGCATTACGGAGAAGCCGAGCACCGCAACATCCGTGGACAAGCCAGCCCACAAGAAACCGAGGCTTTGCTGGACGAGGGCATTTCTGTATTGCCGTTGCCCATGCCTGAGTCGGTCAAAGAGACGCTGCAGTAAGCTGCTTCACCAGGGCTTGCGTTTGTGCCAGTGCGTCAGGCGCATCGCAAGGCACGATCAAGCGTTCGCCCAAGCCACGCAGCCAAGTGAGTTGGCGTTTGGCCAGTTGACGCGTTGCCGCCGTGCCCAGTTCGCGCAGCTGTGGCAAGAGGGTTTCGATCGGAACCTTGAAGTCCGCCGCGCGTTCTAGCAATTCCCAAGCTTGTCGGTAGCCCACACAGCGCATGCTGGGCAAGTCGATGTGCAAATCGCCACGCCCGCGGAGTGTGAGCATTTCATCCATAAAACCCGCTTTCAACATCGCGTCAAAACGTTGGCCAACGCGTTCATGCAACCAAGCACGGTTGCTGGGCTCTAACGAAATCAAAGGCATGTTCAGCGCGGTTTTTTGGGCGCGTGTGTGGGCGGCCTCTGCGAACCATTGCGACAGGGGTTTGCCACTGACACGCCATACCTCCAAGGCGCGCGAGATACGCTGCGCATCGTTGGGGGCCAAACGTGCCGCCGTGACCGGATCGACCTTGGCCAATTCGGCGTGCATACCGGGCCAGCCGAGGTCGATGGCTTGGTCTTCGATTTGGGCGCGCAGTTCGGGCTGCGCGGTTGGTAAATCGTCAATGCCATCGCGCAAGGCTTTGAGGTAGAGCATGGTGCCGCCCACCACCAAAGGCAGCTTGCCGCGTGCACGAATGTCGGCGATCAAGTCAGTTGCATCGCGTGCGAATTCGGCCGCGCTATAGGCGTGCAAAGGATCGCGAATGTCAATCAGGTGGTGAGGCACTTGGGCCAGTTCTTGTGCGCTTGGCTTGGCGGTGCCGATGTCCATGCCGCGGTACACGAGGGCTGAATCGAGGCTGATGATTTCGATGGGCAGCCATTGCGCAATGGCCAAGGCCGCAGCTGTTTTGCCGCTCGCGGTGGGGCCTAACAAGGCGATGGCGTCTAAGGGAAGGTTGCTCATGCTTGTTTCTCTGGTTGACGCCACACCAAGCCCCAGGCCGCCAAGGTCGTCAGCAGGCTCCAAAAGCCCAAGGTGTTGACCATCGGAAAGACACTGCCGTCGGCTTGCGTGCCTAGCCAAATGCCTGTGGCAAAGGCCGTCACCATCATCAAAAACCCACCCAAAGCAGACGCCGCACCAGCGGCTTGCGGAAACGGCCCAATGGCGCCGCTTTGTCCGCAAGGCTGATGAATGCCATGACCTAAGATGAACAAGTAATACGGCAGCATGATGCTCGCCACGCTGACCCAGCCTAGCCAAGGGTTCAGCACCATCCAACCGCCGCCCAATAAGCTTAAGCATCCGCCAAAGGCCACGGTGCGTCGCACCCCAAAACGCTGTAACAAACGTCGGCACAGCAGCGTGCCATTCAGGTACACAAATGCCATGGAAAACATCAGCAACCCATATTCCCAACGTGCCAACTTCAGTAGGCCGATGAACACAAAAGAAGACGATGCCAAGAAGGTGAACAACCCCACGTAGGAGCAAAGGGCCACCGCGGTGAAGGCCACAAACGTGGGGTGGCGCACGATGTGCCACCAGGTTTGCACCAACACGCGAGCGCGCAGTGCATCCGGGTTTTTCACCTGGACGGTTTCTTCAAACTTCCAAGCGACCATCACCCAAGAGAGTAAACCAAATGCCGCCACCAACCCGAGCGCTGCATGCCAGCTCCACAGGTCGGTCAGCAGGCCACCAAGGGGTGCACAAATGGCCGCCGTCATGCCCAAGCCCGTGAGCGCTTTGGACATCACGCGCGCGCCCACATCGGGCATGTACAAATCGCGCACGATGGCACGGCCACACATCACCACCGCACCCATCGCAGCGCCTTGCAACGACCGCCACATGATGAGTTCTGGCATGGCCGTTGACAACACACAACCCATGCCGGCCAAAGCAAACGCTGCCAAGCCCCATAACAAAATAGGTTTGCGTCCAAACCGGTCAGACAGCGGACCCCACACCAGTTGCGAAGTGCCAAAGGCCAGCAACAAGGCACTCAATGTGAGGTGGGCTTGTGCCACGGTGGCCTGTAAGTCTGAGGTGATCGCAGGCAGGGCGGGTAAGTACAAATCTGTGGCAACGGGCTGAATGCCCAAGAGCATCGACAACAGCCCCACAATGAGTTGGGGTGACATCAACGACCGCGCAAAAAGAGAGCGTCAAGTTCGCGCATGCTGAGTTGACGCCAAGTCGGGCGACCGTGGTTGCATTGGTCGGAGCGCTCAGTGACTTCCATTTGGCGCAGCAGCGCGTTCATTTCGTCCAAGGTCAGGCGTCGGTTGGCGCGCACCGCGCCGTGGCAGGCCATGGTGGCCAGCAGTTCGTTGCGCGCGCGTTGCACCACGGTGCTGGCATCGTGCTGCGACAACTCCGCCAAAACGCTGCGTGCGAGGGCGACGGCATCGCCTTGCGCCAAGCTGCTGGGTACAGCGCGTACGGCCAAGGTTTTGGCGGACAGGGCCGAGATTTCCAAACCCAATTCGTGGAGGGTTTGGACATTGGCTTCGGCTGCTGCGATTTCTTGTGCAGTGGCTGGAAAACTGGCGGGAATCAATAACGGCTGGCTGGCCATGTGCTGCGTGTCCACTTGGGTTTTGAGTTGCTCGTAGACGATGCGCTCGTGCGCCGCGTGCATGTCGACCAAGATCAAGCCTTGGGCGTTTTCCGCCAGGATGTAGACACCATGCAGTTGCGCCAAGGCTTTGCCCAAAGGCCAAGACTCGGCGGAGGCTGAGTTCGCAGCGTTCAACGATGCGTGACTGGCGCTGGTTGTGAGGGGCGAGGTGGCACCGGTGCTTACGAACGCGGTCTCGTTGAGAAACGCAGAACCCGCATCGCGGCTAACCATCGGCGTGCCATCAAATTGGGTTTGCGCAGACTCGTGTGCAGGCAAGCCTTTGGGAGCGGTGGATTGCCACAAGGCGCTGAGGTCGGACACGCGGTTGCCCGCCAAGGGCATAGCGGCTTGTTGCCAATGCGCTTGAGGCCAGGCGCCTGAGCTGGGCTTGAGTTGCACACCGTTGTCCGCTGCCAAATTCGCATCCGTCGCCGTCAACGCCGCAGCCGCCAACAAGTTGGCGCGTGGCACGGCCAAGGCGTTTTCAACCGCGTGGCGCACAGCTTGATGCACCTCGCGGCTGTCGCGAAAACGCACCTCAATTTTGGTGGGATGCACGTTGACGTCCACCCGCGTGGGGTCGATCTCTACATACAAGGCATAAACCGGCTGGCGGTGGCCGTGCAACACATCTTCGTAGGCGCTGCGGGCGGCGTGGGTCACCACTTTGTCGCGCACATAGCGGCCATTCACGTAGGAGAACTGGTGGTCGCCACGTGAACGTGCAGCATCTGGCACACCGGCGCGACCCACCACCGTCACGTTGCCCGATTGGTAGTTCACGGCGACCGAATTGTCCAGAAAATCATCACCCAACACGTCGGCGAGCCGGCGGTCTAGGGCGAGTTGGCGTTCCACTTCTGCCGGTTGTGCGCGCCATTGCTCGACCAATTTGCCTTCATGCCAAATGGCAAAACCCACTTCGGGGCGCGTCAATGCATGGCGACGAACTGCCTCCACGCAGTGCGCCAATTCGGTGTTGTCTGTTTTTAAGAATTTGCGCCGCGCGGGGGTGCTGTAAAAAAGCTCTTTGACTTCGATGGTGGTGCCTTGCGCACGCGCCGTCGCTTGCAGCTCGCCGCTGCGCGCATCAAGCAGCATGGCCATGTCTTGTGCGGCGGTGCGCGACAACACGGACAACTCAGACACCGACTCAATCGCAGCCAAGGCCTCGCCCCTGAAACCCATCGTGCCCACCGACTCCAGCTCGTTCAGGCTGGTGATCTTGCTCGTGGCATGGCGCTTGAGCGCAATGGGCAACTCATTGGCGGGGATGCCCACGCCGTTGTCCTCCACGCTGATCAGGCGTACACCGCCGGCCAACAAACGCACGGTGATGAGTGTGGCGCCGGCATCTAAGGCGTTGTCGACCAACTCGCGCACCACTGAGGCGGGGCGTTCCACCACCTCGCCGGCGGCGATTTGGCTGATGAGTTCGTCGGGGAGTTCGCGGATCGCGCGTGGGGGTTGAGTAGCAGGTTGCACCCTGAGATTTTAGAGGCAGGGATAATCACGGGCATGGAACCCATCACACTCATGCTCGACTTCATTTTGCACATCGACCGCTACATCGAGGCCTTTGTCCAGGCCTACGGCGTTTGGGTCTATGCCCTGTTGTTCCTGATCATCTTTGTGGAGACGGGTTTGGTGGTCATGCCGTTCTTGCCGGGCGACTCGTTGCTGTTTGTCGTGGGCGCCATGTGCGGTGTGGGGCTGATGGACTATGGCTTGTCGGTCGCGCTGTTGTTCACTGCAGCGGTAGCGGGCAACCAAACCAATTACGCGATCGGGCGATTCTTTGGTCCGAAGGTGTTCGCGTGGGAAGACTCCAAGTTTTTCAACCGCCGCGCATTTGACCAAGCCCATGCGTTTTACGAGCGCTACGGCGGCGTGACCTTGGTCGCTGCCCGATTCATGCCTTTTGTGCGCACCTTTGCCCCGTTTGTGGCGGGTGTGGCGCACATGACCCGCCGTAAATTCACCTTTTACGACGTGGCAGGTGGTGCTTTGTGGGTAGGTGGCATCGTCACAGCGGGTTATTTCTTTGGCAACATTCCGTGGGTGAAGCTGCATCTCGACAAAATCATTTGGGCCATGATTTTGATTCCGGGCGCTTTGGCCATTTACGGTTCTTGGAAGGCCTCGCGTCAGCCGCTTTAAACGGCTCAAAGTCCTAGATTAAGGTTTCTTATAAAACGGACTGAGCAGGGGGGCTATGGTTTTCAGGGCGAACAACACAATCAGTGTGCCCAATAAGTCGCCCACCATCATGACCGACGTGCTGGCAATGAAGTCTTCTGTTTTGCCACTCCAGAAATACCAAAGTTGATGCACCAGGGCACTGATAAACGCAAATAAAACGGATATTTTGAAGATGCCAATGGCTTTGAGATTCTTTAAATCTCTGTCCAATTGCCAATACTGCAAAGCGATGTGACGTGCCAAAAATGGGGCTAAACCTGCAATCAATCCATTCAGTAGGCTACCGATGTAACTGCCATCAAAGTGGAATAGGTAAGTGATGGCTGTTGAGGCTAAAGCAATGCCAATGGCGCCTTCGGCGATGAACAACAAAACAAATGCCATTCGCAAGCCGCTGGGTAAAAATATCCAATCCACGCCATGAGAAAAATGTAAAAAGTCAAACAAACTCATATTCAATCGAAACAGCAAAAAATAGCTGATCGATGTGATGGCGATGATGGCAAGCCGTTGTTGGAGTAGCACGTTGCTTAAATTTTCTTGTTGCTTGGATATCAATATATCACCCTGCTGAATGCATGATGACAGCCCAAGTACGTGGAAATTACATGTCTGTTTTTACAAACAAACATCAGCCTCAAAATGAATCATCCATTTGATTTTGTTGCGTTGATTCGCGCTTTATATCGCGCAGCATGAACAAATAAAGACTTTCGACTTTCTCACGCGCCCAGGGTGTTTTGCGTAAAAACTTGAGGCTGGAGCCCACGCTGGGGTCGTGGGTGAAGCACCGAATGGCAATGCGTTGGCCTAAGTCTTCCCATCCGTAGTAGTCGGCCAGTTCGGTGACGATTTTTTCTAAAGTCAGCCCGTGCAGGGGGTTGCGCGCTTGTGGGTTTGGCGTTGGGGAGTTCATGGGGTGTTTAGGCGTTGGCAGCAATTTGTGAAACTGCATGGATGAGCCGGTCGATGTCGGTATCCGTGGTGGTGGTGTGCGCGCTGGCGCGAAGGATGTCCGTCAGGCCTCGGGCTTGCAGGTCGAGCGGCGTGAAAGCAAGCCCATTCAAGGCGACTTCAATGCCCTGTGCGTTGAGACGCGTCTGTGCCGTTTTGGCGGTGCAGTGATCAAACGTGAACGACACCAAGCCAGACTGCGCCAAACCGATATCGCGCAGTTGCACGTTAGGAATGTGAGCCAGTGCCTGACGGATGGTTTGGCTTTTCGCAAAGATGCTGTGTTGAATGTTTTCAATGCCTTGGGTCAGTGCCTCTTTGAGCGCTTGGCCTAGCCCCAAGCGTGCAGCGATGCCCGCTTCGGAAGTTTCAAAACGGCGGGCATCTGGGCGTAGCGTGTAGCGCCCTTGTCCGAAAGGGGCTGTGAAGTGGTCCACCACAGGGGGTGTCAGCGCTGAAAGAAAGGCCCGTCGCACATAGAGTAGGCCTGTGCCACGCGGCCCGCGCAGCCATTTTCGTCCGGGTGTCGTCAGCACATCGCACTCCAACGCACGCACATCCACGGGCAGTTGCCCCACAGCCTGAGCCGCATCGAGAAAGAACGGTATGCCAGCGGCGCGGGTCAGTGCGCCCACTTTGGCTGCGGGTTGAATCAGGCCACCGTTGGCGGGCAGCCAAGTCAGTGACACCAAGCGAACATGGTGGTCCAGCATGTGGGCCAGCGCGTCTAGGCACACCTCACCCGTGGCTGTGCAGGGGATGACTTCGAGCGAGGCGCCGCTGCGTTGGGCCATGTGTGCGAGCGCCGCGTAGTTGCCGCCCCATTCGCTGCGAGCTACCAAAATGCGGTCACCTGGCGAAAACTGCAGGCACGACAGCACATCGCGCCAACCCCGTGAGTGGCTGTCGGTCAAAGCCACTTCATCTGTGTCGCAATTCAGCAGTTGGGCAGCACGGGCGTAGACCTGGTCGAGCGCCGGCTGCTGCTGCATGGCCGCGGCGTAGCCGCCGATGCGGCTTTCTAATTGCAAATGGGCCACCACCGTGTCGAGCACGGCGGTAGATATTAACGATGCACCGGCGTGGTTGAAGTAAGCCAAGTTTGACGTTGCCATGGCGTTCAGGTGTTTCGGGTGCGAGCCAGCGGTGGGTTGCGTGAGAAGTAGCGCTCAATACTTTTCATCAACGCGTTGGCGAGTTCGTTTTGGTAGCTTTCGCTGGTCAAGCGGGCTTCTTCGTCGGGGTTGCTGATGAAGGCAGTTTCAACCAACACGCTTGGAATGTCAGGTGCTTTGAGCACCGCAAATCCGGCTTGTTCGACTTGCGGTTTGTGCAGTTTGCCAATGCGCCGAATTTGCCCCAGCATTTCGCTGCCGAGCTTGAGGCTGTCGTTGATCTGGGCGGTGGTGCTCATGTCCAGCAGGGCGCGTTGCACAGTGGCGTCTTGGGTCTTGATGTTCAGCCCACCCACCAAGTCGGCGCGGTTTTCTTGGGTTGCCATCCAGCGAGCTGCTGCGCTAGAAGCCGCGCCTTGGCTGAGCGCAAACACGCTCGCGCCTTTGGCTTGCGGTGTAAAAAATGCATCGGCGTGCAGGCTGATGAATAAATCGGCTTGCACGCGCCGCGCTTTGTCGACTCGAACTTGTAAGGGCACAAAGAAGTCGCCGTCGCGCGTGAGGTAGGCGCGCATAGGCAATTTGCCGAATTTGGTTTGGATGACGGTGCTGTTGATGCGGTCACGCATGCGGTGGGCAATTTGCAGCACCACGTCTTTTTCTTTCGTTCCGCGTGGGCCAATCGCCCCTGGGTCTTCGCCGCCGTGCCCCGGGTCCAGCGCCACGATGATGAAGCGCTCGCTGCCTTGGCTGGCGTTGTTGCCCACCGAGGCTGCGGAGGTGAACGGCGTTGAAGCACCCGACGCACTGGAGGCTGGAGCCTGCGCAGCCAAGGGCTGGGGTTGTCGGTTTTGGCTGGCGAGTAAATCAGCCATGGGGTCGGGCGCGGTGCCCAAGGCGTTGGCTGAGACAGGCGGGGTAGCCGTCATCGATGGCACGTTGGTTTGTGTGCCGTTGAGCCGGTCAACGATCAGCGCTTCCAGCGGATCGGCCACTTTGGAAGGGTAGAGGTCCAGCACCAAGCGGTGTTGGTAGCGCGCACCGCCCGCATTGACGGGTTGCAGGTTGAAGACTTGGGGTTGCACCATTTGCCGCAAGTCCAGCACCAAGCGCACGGTGTTGGGTGTGTATTGACCCACACGCACCCCAGTGATGTACGGGTCGTCGGAGCGCACTTTGCCGACCAATTCGCGCAGCGCGGGGTTGAGTTCGATGCCGTCGATGTCCACCGCCAAGCGGGGTGGGTTGGCCACAAACAGGGGCGTGGTTTTGAGGGCAGTGTCGCTCTCAATCGTCACCCGCGTGTAGTCGACCGCCGGCCACACACGCACGGCCACGATGGTGGCGCCCCGCGCAATGTCGGCGCTGCCCAGCAGCAGGGCCAAGGTGCCGCCTTTGAGCACGGTGCGTCTGGGTAGCGGCTTGTTCATCCCAGCAGCGCCTGACCACGCGCGGTGTGGGCGTGCAGCGTGACGCTACGTTGGTCGTCGTCGCCCACTTGAATGTGGATGTCTAGATCTGGGTGGGGCATCACGCCTTCGGCGTTTTGTGGCCACTCGCACAGCGTGAGGCCGGGGCTGGCAAAGATGTCGCGAAAGCCGGCATCTTCCCACTCGCGTGGATCGCTGAAGCGGTAAAAATCAAAATGCCAAATGTGCCCGTCAGCCACCTCGTAGGGCTCAACCACGGCATACGTCGGGCTCTTGACGCGGCCTGCCACACCAAGCGCACGCAAGAGGTGGCGCACCAACGTGGTCTTGCCCGCGCCCAAGTCGCCCTGCAAGGTGATACAAGCATGCAGGCCATTTGCAGCGCGCACCAAGGCCTGCGCCAACTGGCGTGCAAAGGCGGCGGTGGCGGCTTCATCGGGCCAAGAGAGAGTTTTTACAATGGCGGAATTCTTCAAGGACGTCGGTTGTCTAGTTTTCACCAATTATTGCTATCAGAAATTCAGAATTTGGGGAATTCCCTTGGATTTTCCCAAATTGCGGTGGCACCTTTGGATTTGTCGTCTGCCGAGCCGCATTTGCAAGCCTGGTTGGCGCAAAATTTTCATGGTGAGATGGACTACATGGCCCGCCACGGCATGAAGCGCGCCCGCCCCGCCGAGTTGGTGCCGGGCACTTTGAGCGTGGTAACGGCGCGTATGAACTATTTGCCGCGCGACACCCCCACCGATTGGCAAGAACGTGAGTGGCAGCGTTTACGCGAACCGCATGAAGCCGTGGTGTCCGTCTACGCAAGAGGGCGTGACTACCACAAGGTGCTGCGCCAACGCTTAGACACCTTGGCGCGCCAAATTGACGCTTTTTTGATGGCTCATGCGGCAGAGTTGCCCCAAGACGGTTTGCAATACCGCGCCTTCACCGACTCCGCGCCCGTGTTGGAGGCCGAGTTGGCCGCCCGCAGTGGGCAGGGCTGGCGCGGCAAGCACACCTTGGTGCTCAACCGCGAGGCGGGCTCCATGTTTTTTTTGGGCGAGATTTTTCTCAACATTGCCCTGCCAGCCTCTGAGCCCACCAGCGCGCATTGCGGCCAATGCACCGCCTGCATCGACGTGTGCCCGACCCAAGCCATCGTGGCACCGGGTGTGGTGGATGCGCGACGTTGCATTTCGTATTTGACGATTGAGCACGCAGGTCCCATCGACGAAGCCCTGCGTCCCTTGATGGGCAACCACATTTACGGCTGCGACGACTGCCAGTTGATTTGCCCTTGGAACAAATTTGCCCAAACCTCCAGCTTGCCCGACTTTGACGCACGAACGGGGTTGGTGGGGCAAGACATCGCCCGTTTGTTGGCGTGGACTGAAGTTGAGTTTTTACGCATCACGGAGGGCAGTCCCATTCGGCGCATTGGCCATACGCGTTGGGTGCGCAATTTGGCGGTCGCAGCGGGCAATGCGCTGCGCCAAACTGATCAGTTGACCTTACGCCAAGCCTTGGAAGCTCATCTCACGCATGAGAGCGAGGTGGTCCGTGACCATGTGCAGTGGGCGTTGCGGCAAAGCGCTTGCTAAGGCTTCAACGCGTCTTGTGCGACAACCGCGATCGTCCCAGTTACTATCAACCTATGGCGCTTTTTACTCGTTTGCTCATCACTTTGTTAGGCATGGCTTTCGCTGTGTTGATGACTTTGGTCGTCTTGGGATGGTTGGCCTTGTTCATCGTTTTTGCCTCTCTACGTTGGCTGCTGACGGGAAAAAAGCCACAAGTGGTGATGATGTGGCAACAAGTACAAACCATGCGCAAAGGCATGCAGTCTGGCCAAGGTGCACGCTGGTCTGGTGGGTTTCGTTGGTCCAGTCAAAGCGATGCGCCACGGCATGAAGAGCCAGCACATACGCATCGTTCAAGCTCTAAATCCGATGTGATTGAAGATGTGGAGGTGCGTGAAATCCGGGAGAAGCGTTACCTGCCTAAAGATTGAGGTGCTTTCCTTGGCAGCACCGCTTCAAACTGAAGGTGTGAATGGCCATGGCTGCGAGACCTTGTACTTTTGTTAGACTATAAGTTTGGTAACTCTCAAGGCAGATTTCATGACGACTGTTAAAAAAATTGTTGATCAAAAAGCAAGCACCATTTTTTCTGTTCGGTCTTCTGACCCTGTCGACAGTGCCTTGAAAATCATGCGCGATTTCCGCGTCAGGGCCGTCCTCGTCATCGATGACGGCGACTTGAAGGGCATCGTTTCTCAAGGCGATTGCGCCATCAAAGTGTTGTTGCCACACCTCAATCCCACGCAGGTTGCGGTCTCCAAAATCATGACAGCGAACCCTCTCACCGTGACGCTCTCCAACTCCTTAGAAGAGTGCATGGCGATCATGGTTCACAAGCACATCAGGCACTTGCCAGTCCTTGAAGCCAATAAGGTGGTGGGTGTTATTTCGGTGGGTGACTTGGTCAAAAATATCATTGAACTCCAGGGCAACCAGATCAAGTTTCTGGAAACCTATATCAAGGGGCACGGCGTCTGATCGTGCCGGGCCGTGATCTGCCAATCACATGGCAGATTACAAAATTTTGAAAGCGGACTTGATCGCTTGACGAATCATCCCAGGGACTTCTCCGGCAGAGAACAAGGTGGCGGCGAATGAAAACTGCGTACGCACGACGCCGCGCTCATGGCTGAAAGCCTTGAACCCATAGTGGCCATGTGCATTGCCAATGCCTGAGTTATTGATTCCGCCAAATGGCAAATTTCCCTGAAGAAACTGCATCAGGGCGTGATTGACGCAAGCACCACCCGACACGGTCTGCGTCAGAACTTTGTCAATATGTGCATTGCTGCGGCTGTAGATATAAAGCGCAAGAGGCTTAGGACCTTCGTTGATGTGCGCAATCACCTCATCCAGGTTGCTATAGCTAATCACAGGAAGCAATGGGCCAAAGATCTCTTCCTCCATGATCCGAGAGGTGGGGGACACTTGGTCAAGCAAGGTCGGCTGAATGAAGCAGTCTCCCTCACTGGCGCCTCCGCCCGTGATGGTGCGTGCGCCTTGGGCCTGTGCATCATCCAACAGCGCCTTGATACGCTTGGTATGCCGTCCGTTCACGATGTGCGCCAGGTGGGGGCTGCTCTTTTGCGCCTCGAGCGTCGTGCCATACGCTTTGATGAGTTGTTCGCGACAGCAGGCCAGCCACGCATCCTTGACGTTTTCATGCACAAACACATAGTCTGGTGCGATACAGGTCTGACCCGCATTGGCAAACTTGGCCCACATGACATTGGTTGCAGCCAACTTGAGGTTGGCCGTTTCATCGATGATGGTCGGACTTTTACCGCCCAACTCCAAGGTCACACTTGCCAAGTTCTTGGCAGCAGCACCCATGACGTACTTGCCAATCGTTGGACTGCCTGTGAAAAAGATGTGATCAAAAGGCAGCGCCAAGAGTGCCTGCGACACCTCCGCTTCACCTTCAAAGATGGCGACCTCGTCTTCCGTGAAAACCTCACGCACCACCTTGCAGATCAATCCAGAAAGATGGGGCGTCAATTCAGAAGGTTTCAAAATGGCCGTATTGCCCGCGGCGATGGCTGAAACCAAGGGCCCTAACGTCAAATTCACAGGGTAGTTGAACGGGCCAACGATCAGGCAACGTCCACGGGGTGTGTGTTGCACGTGACTTCGCATACCCAAGGTCAACAGGGTCGGCCAAACATGGGTTGGCTTCATCCATTTTTTGAGGTTGCGAATGGCGTCATTCGCTTCCATGCACACGGGCAAGATTTCAGCAAGATCAACTTCGCCTTGCGGTTTCTTGAAGTCTAGGTAAGCAGCGTGATACCAATCCTCTGTGTGCGCAATCACGGCATCGCGTAACCTCCGAATCTTTGCAATGCGCTCATTGGCCGTTGAGCTTCTCAGGCGAAGTGCTGTGGCTGCCTGAGCGTCAAAGACTTTTGAGATGTGATTGGTATCGATCGTCATTTTTTACTTATTTCAGTTGAGTTTTCCGCCGCCCAAAACCTTCTTGTTCACATTCACCTTGTCGGCTTTGCTGCCCGGCTCATCAAATGTGACGCGTTGGTTGACTCGGCTGTGTGGCCAGTAATCCGCCACCGCATAGTGTTGTGTGGAGCGGTTGTCCCAGATGGCGATGCCGTGGGGTTCCCATTGATGGTGCACCATGAACTCGGGTTTTTTCATCCAGTCCAGTAAAAAGCGCAGCATGCCCACGGCTTCGTGGCGATCGACGCCTTCGATGTTGCGCGTGAAATCGCTGTTGACATAAATGCATTTGCGGCCTGAGTCTGGGTTCACGCGCACAACAGGATGCACCACGGGCTTGAAGGCCTTGATCGCTGCGATCAAGGCTTCGTCGCCGCGTTTGCCGAGTGCTTCGCGAAAGCCTGAAACCTCCCAGCTGTGCACGGCCGTTAGACCGTCCAGGTATTTTTTCATGCCTGGAGAGAGCCACTCATAGGCTTTGCTGGTGCTGATCCAGCAGGTGTTGCCGCCTGCGGGTGGCGTCACCGTGATTTGAATGGCGGTGCCTAAAGGTGGACGCTGTTTCCAGCTGATGTCGGTGTGCCAGTTGTCAATCGAGGGTGGTCGCGCGGGGTCCGAGTGGATGACTTCCAACTCCGGTGCATCGGGGTGGCGCTCAAAGTAAGAGCCTGACGACAGGGGGCCAAACACTTTAGCCAAGCTGATATGTTGCGCAGGCGTGATCACTTGGGGTTTGAAGAAGATGACCTCAAAGTCAAACAGGGCTTGGCGCAACTCGGCTTGCACTTCTTTGCTCAGCGGCTTGGTCAGGTCGACGCCTTCGATCCAAGCGGCAAAGTTCGGCATGCGCGGCACGGGGGTGATGTGCTTGTAGCGCTTGGCAATGTTGATGAGTTTCAGGGGTTTGGTATTGGCCATGGGGGCTCACTTTCGGAAAGTTAAAAATGCTTTGGGAAGTTTGGGTTCATTGCCAGTGGAGCAATCGTTTTTCAAGCCATGTCATGGTTTTCATCACGCTGACACCGATCAGGGCCAAGACCAAGAGCAAGGCCATCACGCCGTTGACTTCAAATGTGGAGCCCAGATAAGCCAGTGATTGGCCCAGGCCCTTTTCTGAGGCAATGATTTCTGCACCAATCACGCCCAGCAGCGAATAGATCAGACCTAAGCGCAAGCCCGAAAAAATCACGGGCACAGCGCCGGGCAGAGTGACCTGAAAGAAGGTGGAAACGGCACTCGCCCCCAAGGTCTTGCAAAGGGTGACGTGGTCTTGGCTAACGCCACGAATGCCTGCGACGGTGCTCGACAGGACAATGAAGAACGTCAGGCTGCAACCCAACGCAATCTTTGACCCTAGCCCTAAGCCAAACCACAAAATGAACAGTGGTGCCAACGCAATACGTGGCATCACGTTCATCGCGTTCAAATAAGGGTCTAGGAACTTCTCAAACTTTGGAAATCCCACAAAGACGAGTCCAACGGCAATGGCCGCCACACTGCCGAGTAAAAAAGAAATCAAGGTGCCGGCCATGGTCCAGCCCATGTCCACCCAGAGCTGCCCTGACGTGATGTTGTTCCATAAAAATTTGAGGATGCCGCTGGGTTGCCCCACAAACGTGGGATCGAGCCAACGGTTGGCAGTCAGCCATTCGCCCAGCGCCAACATCATGCCGATGAAGGCGAGATGTACGACCAGCCATTTCAATTTTTCAGCCTTCATGTTTGCTCCAACCAGACTCAAGGTGCGACCAGATTTGCGCATACAGTTCGTGAAAATGCGGATCTTTTTGTAGCTCGCGAATGGAACGCGGACGTGGCAAATCAATCGCAATGTCGGCCACGATGCGCCCAGGCCTAGACGTCATGACCACCACGCGATCAGATACGGCGACAGCCTCCGACAAATCGTGCGTGACAAACAGCACCGACTGCTTGTGTTGTTGGCACAGGCGAAGCAACAGGTCTTCGAGTTGCAGTTTGGTTTGTGCATCCAGCGCACCAAATGGTTCGTCCATCAAGAGAACCGAGGAACCCATGGCAAAGGTGCGTGCCAGCGCCACCCTCTGGCGCATGCCATGCGACAAGGCTTTGGGGTAGGCATTTTCAAACCCTGCCAAACCCACTTCTTGCAACATGACTTGGGCGCGTTCTTGAGCCTCAGCACGAGGCACGCCGCGAACTTGCATGCCAAACATGGCGTTGCCCAATGCGGTCTTCCAAGGCAACAGACTGTCACGGGCTAGCATGTAGCCCACTTGAGGATTGCCTTGTAGGGGTGCTGAGCCCGCCACTTGAATGGAGCCCTTGCCGGTCTGCGCCACCAAGCCTGCAGCCATGTTCAACAGTGTTGTTTTGCCGCAGCCGCTGGGGCCAACCAAAGACACAAATTCGCCTTGTTTGATGCGCAAAGACACATCAAATAAGACAGGCGTGATGCCATCAAAACTCAAATGAACGCCATCGACTGCGATGGCGAGCGGCGAGTGATTCAACTCGGCGCTTGCGTTGACGATGTCCATGGATCAGCGCAATTGCAATAGTTTTGAGGTGTCGAAGGTTTTATCGATTTGTGCGGTTTTTTGTAAATAGTCGGCGGCAGCTTGCAAGGCTTTGGGGTCTAAGGAAAATCCCGAGCTGGTGATGGCGTTACGCAAGGAAGCTTCGACTGCAGCGGCGCCTGTAGGCCCCTCTATTTTGAAGGTGTCGTTGACTATTTTGAGCAAGGCATTGAAGTTGGCGGGATTTTGAACAAAGGATTCCGATTCACGCATGGCCTTTGCAAATGCATCCAATACGGGGCCTTTCTTTTGCGCAAAATCTCCTCGCACAGTCATCGGGCCCGCAGCGCCGTTGAGCTGCGTGATCTCCTTGGGGCCTTCGCCTTTGCGAGGATCCACAATCACGCGACAGACTTTCATAGCCTCACAAAAACCGTCCATGGGGGAGAACAGCATGAGTGCGTCAATTTGCTTGTTGGCAATGGCAGGCAAGGCGGTGTTCGGTGCGCCCACCGGCACGATGGTCACATCACTACCGGTCATGCCCGCACCTTTGAGCATGTCGATCAACTGAAATTCAGCACCTGAGCCACGCGAGGTGACGCCTATTTTTTTGCCCTTCAGGTCCGCCATCACGGCTGGATAACCTTTGGCCGAATTGGGCGTTTCGGTATGAGCCCCAGCCATCAAATAGAAAATGTTGCCGCGTGAGCCGCTGCCGATGATTTTGAGATCCGCCCCCTTGTTCGCGGCTTGAATGACCACCTCAGCTGGGCCAAAAGCGACATCAATGTCACCGGCCATCAGGGTTTGTATGCCCAAAGGCGCGGCAGGAATGGTTTTCAGCTCGCACTTGAGTCCGTTTTTTTCACAATACCCATTGGCTGCAGCGACACGCACCAAAATATTGCCCAAGCCCGGGTAGTCTTGGATGCGCAAAGTTTCCGTTTGAGCCATGACCGTGGAACCCAAGGTGAGGGCTGCAATGCCCATGGCGGTTTTGATGCGGGTGCTGAATAAAAATTTCATGTGGTCTCCAATCAATGTGGCTTTGGCTTGCGCCTTGTGAAGTCAACTTCATTCGAATTTGCATTAGAAAGTGCCACGTGCCGACAAATTGTTACCCATGTGACAATTTAAGGGAAAGCACTCAAAATTCAAAATCTACCCACGCTGGGCCCGTTCACCTTCACAATAAATGCCATGCAAAACGCCCGCAACGCTCACCGTTATGCCCAGCTTAAACAGGGTGAAGCGGCCGCTTCGACACAGTCTTGGTCGGACGGTGTAGGTCTGACCCATCGCTCGATACAAGCCTTGATGAAAATCGGCGTCAATCGCCATTGGCAGTCGGGTCAGGTCATCCTCAGTCGCGGGCAATCTCTGGGGGCAGCCTTGCTGTTGATCGAGGGACGGTTGCGTGTCAGTGTGATCACGCCTGAGGGAGAAGAGCAGTTGTTGCACTGGATGCTGCCCGGCGAAATTTCGGGTCTGAGTTCCGTGTTTGCCGATAGCACTTACCCGGCCGATTTGGTCGCTGCCGTCCCCAGTCAAGTCTTGCAGATCGAGCGCACCAAACTCATGGCGCTGGTTCGACAAGATGGCGAGTTGGCGATCGACTTGATTCGAATTTTGGGTCTGCGAGTCAATCAAATGTTTGACACCTTAGCGACGCAGGGCATGCCGACCTTGGAAAAAAGAGTTTGGGCCACGCTAGAGCGGATCGCTCGATTGAACAGTGTCCAAGTTCCTGAAGGTGTGCAAGTTTCTGTCAGCCAAGGCGATCTGGCGCAGGCGGCCATGGCTTCGCGACAACGCGTGAATCAACAACTCAGACGTTTTCAAGACCAAGGATTGATTCGACTGGGTTACCGCAGCATCGTCTTGCTGCAACCTTCCATGCGCTAAGCCCCTGCCATGCGCCGCACCCCTTTTCAATGCTCAAGGTGATTTGTCATGTCCCCATCCTTACTCTTTCGTCGCGGTTTCACCCAAGCGCTGCTGTGTGGCGGCATTGGTCTGAGCAGCGCTTTCAGCTTTGCGCAATCCAATCGGATCGACCAGATCCGATCTGACGCGCCAGCCTTGGCGGCTTATGGGGCGTTTGATATTGGGGTCAAAACGCTGCAGTTCAAACATCCCAATCAATGGGACATGCTGAACGCCAAGTCGGGCCAAGACGTGCCCATGTACGACCGGCCATTGACCACTGAAATTTGGTATCCCGGTCAGGCGGACCCTGCCGCCATAAACGCAGGTGAATACCACGTCTTTTTCCGAGACGGCAAAACACAAATCACGCTCCATGGCAAAGCACTGCGAGATGCGAAGCCAAATCGGACGAACGGCGCTTACCCCTTGGTCATCATGTCGCATGGCTATCCGGGCAACCGATTTTTGATGAGTCCCATTGCCGAGAACTTGGCCAGCAAAGGGTATGTGGTGGCTTCCATCGACCACACCGACAGCACCTACTCCGATCAAGGCGCATTCCCCAGCACCTTGCGTAACCGGCCACTGGACGTGTCCTTCGTGATCGATGAAATGGTCAAAGCCAACCGAAATGCGGCCAGCCCTTTCAAAGACTTGATCGATGAAAACCGCATCGCGCTGATCGGCTACTCCATGGGTGGCTATGGCGTCATCAACAAACTCGGTGGCGGCTTCAGCGACAAGGCCACCCAATTTCCCAATCTGCCCAAGGACAGTCTGAACCTGCTGCTCCACGCGAATCCTGATTTCGCAAAAAGGCGTGACCCGCGCATCAAAGCGGCGGTTGCCTTTGCACCTTGGGGTTGGAAGCAGGGTTTCTGGAACGAAGACGGCCTCAAGGGCATTCAGACGCCCATGCTCTTCATTGCTGGCAGCGTGGACGATGTGTCAGGGTACGCGCCCGGGGTGCGCAATATCTATGAAGGCAGCATCCATGCCGACAGGTATTTGCTGACCTTTGAAAATGCCAATCACAACGCGGGTGCGCCCATGCCCCCACCGCAAGAGGCCTGGAAGTCAGTGCCCTGGTTGCCTGTGACGCCCGCTGCGCATTACGTTGATGCGGTGTGGGACAACGTGCGCATGAACAATATTTCGCAACACTTCATTGCGGCCTTTTTGGGCAAGCACTTGGAACAGGATGCCGCCAAGGCGGCACATTTAGACGTGCTGGAGTATGCGCAGCAAGGCAAGTGGTCGGCCAATCCCGATGGCAGTTTCAAAGCCGACCACACCTATTGGAAGGGCTTCCCAGCTCGCACGGCAGTGGGGTTGAGGCTTGAGCATTTGGGCGCGGCGGCCCGATAAAAAGCTACACCCAACCCTAGCGCCAGACGCGGTCATTTTGCAGCTCTCGCCACGCAATGACCTGAGTGGCTTTTGAAAACACAGCTTCCGGTTTGCCAGCCGAAGGCTTTGAAGTCGTTGACGACTAAGCCGATGGCGTCGACGCAGCTGTTGCCTAGGTCGATCTGGCTGTCACGGTCGAAGTCCGCAGCGAGGGTGCGCGCCATGAATCACCGCAGACCCCATTTGCCTAGGCATTCTTTCCTTTCAACTGTTGGGATGTGTACCGATCCAGATACTAGCGCTTGTTGCGCCAAGGTCCGCCTGATCCTGTTCAACTTTGGCTGCTCAAAAGGGAGATTGTTCGGCGGACTAATTAATAAAAATATCTAGTTTTTTTTGCTTCAGCTGGATGATTTCGAAGACATCAAAGAGTAGCTTTTGACAGAAGATTAGTTAATAAATTTCAGATGCAGTACTGATAATGGATCTTCAACAAGCCAAAAAACTGTTTTGTGGTCCGGTCATGGAAGGGCTTGTTATGGCGCCAGTTGATCCCGCTGTATGAGTCGATAGAAACAGTCTTTTTAGGGTTTTTACTGAGCTTAATTCGTGTCAATTTATTTAAAATTTTCATATTTGTAATCATCTAAACTAAGGAAAACATGAAAGCCATGAAAAAGATCAGCTACTGCGGCTTGCTCCTTGCCGCTGTAGGCTTGGTGGCCTGCGGTGGTGGTGGCGGGGGTGGTTTAACAAGTCCGCAAGCTATTGCCATTGATGGCATTGCCGCCACGGGTGCTCCAATGGCTTCCGCATCTGTGAGCGTTTTTGACGCAACAGGTAGCCTTGTGGTGGAGGGTGTTGTTGTGGGTGCTGACGGTAAATACAGCTTGAGCATTCCTGCCGGCAAAGTGGCTCCATATACATTTGTCGTTGATGATGGTGTGGACAAGCTGGTCAGTATTTTGGGCAGCAGCAACTCGACAACCGTTAATATCAACCAAATTACCGATCTGGTCGCTGCCAAGTTGTCACCCAGCGGAAACCCGCTTAGTCTCAGCACGGAAATTGCCAAGGGCTCAGTTACAGCCACGACATCGGCCATTACTTCGGCATCGACGGTTGTTCAAACTGCCCTTAAGCCCTTGTTCACCGCGGCCAACGTGAGCAGCTTTGATCCCTTCAGCGTCAAGTTTGCGACGAATGGCACCGGCGTCGACAAGGTGCTCGACATGTTGGACATCAAAATCACCCCTGCTGGAACCACATCCAATGTCGAGGTGACGGTCAAAGGCGCTATGGATGAGGACCAAGGCGCAAATTCCCTAAGCCAATTTGCACTGGGCGCCACGGTTTCAGCTGCCATTCCTACTTTGCCCGATGTTCCTGCAGGCGATGTGGTGGCAGACGGTACATCGCCCTTGATCAAAAATCTTTTGGACAAAATGACGGCGTGTTACGCATTGCCCAAAGTCGACAGGGTTGGGGCAACCGGTACCACTGCTGCAGCTGTGGTCGCTACCCCTTGCAAGGAAATATTTATTGGTCAAAATCCGGTCACTTACAAACATGGTGGCTCGTTGGTTTCATCGACACAACATTTCAGCGGAATTTTCAATCCTTCTGCTGTTGGGGTAGTCTTTGATCGTCCCCAGTATTTCGGTACGGTTAAAACCGATGCGCCAATTAACGGTCCCAAAGCAGGGGATATGTTGATTGGTTATCGCTGGGTGGACTCCGCAGGAAACTATCAATATGAACGCACTATGGTCCGTAAAAATGTGACCAATGGCCGGCTTGAAGTTGTCGGTAATCAGTACCTCCATGATGGAGGAGTCGGCTCTTATGCGCAGAAACGCACCAATGTTCGTAATGATGACATGAGTTACTACAGCGTTGGGTACACGCCGGGAGCATTTGTTTATTGGGTTTCTGGCGTTGCTAAAGTGGTTGGCAGCGGTAAGCCAATTACAGATCTTGTAGTGACTACACCTAAAGGCAATAATTTAAAGCTGTGCCCCAAGACGGGTTTCAGTTTTCTGGTTTTTGCAAAAGACCCAAGCCTTACTTGTAATGCCGTAGGCCAGCAGCTTGGCGGAACTAATTTCTTGCGACTTCGTTCGGAGTATGTGAACAACACCACATCCACTCATCCCCGTACAAAAGACACATCATTGGCTTTTGCCTCACCTGACGTCTCAGAAACCGAGTTGGAAGGCCAAGTATCGACCAAGCCATGGACTTTTGTGTACAACTTTGCCGACAATACAACGGCAACTCAATATCACCGACCAGCCCGAAGGGCTTACTCAATCGGAGAGTTCAAGGCCGTGCCATTACCCACCTTGACCACAGCCAAGCTGGATGCTTTAAAGGCATCTGCAAGCGTGACCGCCATTTCAGGTAATGGCTATGGTGGTCTTCCTGCCTCAGGTTTTGAGTTGGCATGGCAGGGCGCATTCGACGATTTGATTGCAGCCAAGAAGCCGGTGCCCGTTAATGCCGCTCCGATGACAGCAGTTCGTATCTTTGGCGCATCAGGTTTAGGAGCAGGTCCTGGTGGCGGATTCAGCGGCTCGTTTGAGGACCGTGTGTCAATCAGGTCTACGCTTAGAGCATTCACTATCACTTGCCCCAGCGGTGATCCTCAGTGCGCCACAGGCACGACTCAATATGCCGCTACTTCTAAAGTGACGGGTACCGATCTTTACAGCAGATCGTCTGATGGGGTTGAGTATGTCAATTTCTACACCATGACATTCCTTGCCCCTTAAGTCTTGATGACTAAAAAAACGCCCCGCTTGAATGAAACGGGGCGTTTTTATTTGTCTTGCAAATTATTCTTGCGGTAATGTTGAGCACAGTTGCGCTTCAAAGCCATCCCTGCCGCCATACAGCATCGTCTTGCAGCTCTCGCCAGGCAATGACCTGTGTGGCTTTTGAAAACACCGCTTCGATTTCCACCAACTCAATGGGGTCAGTTGGTAACTCAGGTTGAATCACCCGGCAGACCAAGAAGTGTTTTTGTTTGGCCACGGGGATGACGGTTGTCCATTTGGTCAACAGCAGTTTCTTGGGGTTCAGGGGATTCATAAAGTTAAAGCGCTGATGTTTCAGCGTTCCTTGGCCGCTTTGACAGCCTGGCCCAACTCAATCACCGCCAAGGCGTAATAACTGCTCCAGTTGTAACGCGTCACCACATAAAAGTTTTCGGTGCCCGCCACATAGCTGGGCGCATCGTCGCCGTTGAACACTTCGACCAAAGCCAATGGCCCTGCGTGCTGCACCGCCTCGCCATCGAGCAAAGCGCCTTTGGCCAAGAAACTGCTGACGCTGAACGAGGGCACGATGTCGGGGGCGAGGAGGGTGGGTTTGTCGAGGCGGGTTTCGTCAAAGCGCACGGGGTAGTGCGTGGGCATGCCGGTTTGCCAGCCGAAGGCTTTGAAATAGTTGGCGACTGAACCGATGGCGTCGACGGGGCTGTTGCGCAAATCAATCGTGCCATCGCCATCAAAGTCCACGGCAAATTTGTTGATGCTCGACGGCATGAATTGGGGCCATCCCATGGCACCCGCAAAGCTGCCGTTGATGGGGGTGGTGTTGCCGCTGCGTGTATGTTGGCGCAGCTGCACCAAAAAATGGCCTAACTCCGATTTGAAAAACGCTTGGCGCTCGGCCGCGCGTGGATGAGCCGCTGGGAAGTCGAGGGTCAGGGTGGTTAAGGCATCGAGCACGCGGTAGTTGCCCATGTGCTGGCCGTAGAAGGTTTCCACGCCGATGACACCCACGATCATTTCTGCGGGCACGCCGTAGGTTTGCTCAGCCCTTGAAAGGGCGTTGCTGTGGGTTTGCCAAAACTGCACGCCTGCCTCAATGCGTCTGGGCTCGATGAAGCGCTCACGGTAGGCTCGCCAATTTTTGGGCACGCTCACGGGCGGGGGTAACACCAGTTGTGGGACGCGTGCCAAGCGCCGTGCGCCGCTGAGTTGCTGACGCACCCAAGCCACGGGCAGTGCTTGTTGTCGGGCCAGTTCGTCGGCCAGTGCGGTCACTTCAGGTGTCATGCCAAACACTGGGCCATTGACTTTGGCCTTGGGTGCAGAAGGTTGCTTGGTCAAGCTCTGTTTGGCTTTTGGGGGGTGTTTGGAAGAGGCGTAGTTGGGAGTGGCGGTAGCGCTGCTTGCGAGGGAGGTTGCAAGCAGTGCGACGCAGGTAAAAGTACGCAGGGTAGAGCAGGTCACGCGGGTTTGCCAAGGGCTAAATGCAAGGCCTGCATGGTAAGCTGAGATAGAGAGAATTGAGATAAAAAATGCGTAAAACTGGTTACTACACCCATCCCGAATGTGGGTTGCACGAGATGGGTGCTGGCCATCCTGAATGTCCTGATCGCTTGAGTGCGATTCAAGACCGCCTGCTGATCAGCGGTGTGGATTTAGGCCTCACGCAGCTGCAAGCCCCCGAAGCCCCGTTGGCAGACATTGAGTTGGCTCATGACCGCATGTACATCGCAGCCTTACGCGGCACCAGCGATCGTTTGCAAGATGATCTGCAAGCCGGTGGCCCTGCCTATTCGCACCTTGATGCTGACACAGCCATGAATTCGCACACTTGGAAAGCCGCGCTGTGTGCAGCGGGTGCTGCTGTCGCAGCCACCGATGCGGTGTTGGCAGGTGAGCTTGAAAATGCGTTTTGCGCTGTGCGGCCGCCCGGACACCACGCCACCCGCAAGCAGGCCATGGGTTTTTGTTTTTTCAACAACGTAGCCATTGCGGCGAAATATGCGCTGGAGCGCCACGGTTTGAAGCGCGTCGCGGTGGTGGATTTTGACGTGCACCACGGCAACGGCACCGAAGACATTTTGGCGGGCGACGAGCGTGTGCTGATGGTGAGTTTTTTTCAGCACCCGTTTTACCCGCACAGCGGTGCCGAGAACTCTGCGGCTAATATGGTGAACATTCCCGTACCGGCCTACACCAAGGGCATGGATGTGCGTGAGTTGATCGAGACCTATTGGGTGCCGCGCTTAGAAGAGTTCAAACCCGAGATGATTTTTATCAGCGCGGGGTTTGACGCTCACAGGGAAGACGAGATGGGTCAAATGGGTTTGACCGAGCAAGATTACAGCTGGATCACGCACCGCGTGCGCCAAATTGCTTTGCGCCACGCGCAAGGGCGTATCGTTTCTTGTTTGGAGGGCGGTTATGACCTGAGTGCGCTGGGTCGCAGCGTAGAAGCGCATTTGCGTGTGTTGGCCGAACTTTGATGAAAACGATGATCCATGAGTGATTTGCAGGAGTTTTGGCTGGACTTACAAAGCCCGGCCATTGGGTTGGAGTTGCTGGGTTTGCTGGCCTGCTTAGGCCTCGCCTGGGGCATCAGCTGGGGACTGGGGCGTGCTCGCCTGGGTCACCGTTCGATTTTGTTTGGTCGCCGTGTGATCGATGGCGTGCTGTTTCCGACACTGTCGCTGGTCTTCACGGTGGGGCTGAAGCTGGGCTTGCTCAAGCTGCAACATGTGCCTGTGCTCAAAGTGGTGGTGCCTGTTTTGGTGTCGCTGGTCATCATCCGGGTGATAGCGCGGGTGTTGACCGCAGTTTTTCCTGGATCGCAAAGCGCACGCGCCTTGGAGCGCGTTGTCTCTTGGTTCGCTTGGGGCTTGGCGGTGTTGTGGATCACGGGCTTATTGGTACCGGCCATGGCTGAGCTGGACAGTCTCACGTTCACCATAGGCAAGACTCGGTTGAGCGTGATGCACATCATTGATGTCGTGCTGACCTCGAGCTTTGTGCTGGTGCTGAGTTTGTGGCTGTCTGCCACGATTGAGCACCGCTTGCTCAACCGTGCCGTGTCTGATTTGTCGATGCGCCGCGTGGCCGCCAACGCCCTGCGGGCCATTTTGTTGTTGATTGGTGCTTTGTTTGCACTGTCTTCATTGGGGGTGGATTTGACCGCGCTCTCGGTGTTGGGCGGTGCTTTGGGCGTGGGTATTGGTTTTGGCTTGCAAAAGTTGGCGGCCAATTACGTCAGCGGCTTTGTCATTTTGTTGGAGCGTTCTCTGCGCATTGGCGATTACGTGCGGGTCGACGGCTTTGAAGGCCGCGTGACCGACATCAAAACCCGTTACACCTTGGTGCGTGCAGCCAACGGCAGTGAGTCGGTGGTACCCAATGAATTGCTCATCACCCAGCGCGTGGAGAACCTCTCGTTGGAAAGCACCCATATGCTGCAAACCTGCACGTTTTGGGTGGGCTTGGAGAGTGATGTGGCCCAGGTGCAGGCCTTGCTGATCGCTGCTGCGTCGAGTGCGCCGCACGTTTTGCTTGATCCTGCGCCTCTTGCTTTGCTGGCTGAAGTGTCGCCGCAAGGGCTTCGTTTTACCTTGAATTTTTGGATGGACGACCCAGCCAACGGCCAATCTTCGGCACGCTCAGGCGTCAATATTGCTGTTTTAGCAGCGCTGAGAGGCGCTGGCCTATGGCTGGTGAAGTCACCACAAGAAGTGGTGCTTCGAATGTGACGCCTGTGGCGTGTGAATTTTTGTGCACAATAGCCAAAAAAGCACGGTCGTTCTAAAAAAGCTGTTGCTAAACCCTACAATCTGACGTTTACGTAAACGTCAATCTGTTTTTACTCAAAACTTGGAGCTTTTGCCATGAAGGTATTGGTCGCTGTCAAACGCGTTGTGGACTACAACGTGAAGGTTCGTGTCAAGTCGGACAACTCAGGCGTGGACATCGCCAACGTCAAAATGAGCATGAACCCCTTTGATGAAATCGCCATCGAAGAAGCGGTTCGCTTGAAAGAAAAGGGTGTGGTGACCGAAGTCATCGCCGTGTCTTGCGGTGTGACCCAATGCCAAGAAACCTTGCGCACGGCCATGGCCATCGGCGCAGATCGTGGCATCTTGGTGGAAACCGCTGAAGAGTTGCAACCCTTGGCGGTCGCCAAGTTGCTCAAAGCCTTGGTGGACAAAGAGCAGCCAGGCTTGGTGATCTTGGGCAAACAAGCGATTGACGACGACTGCAACCAAACCGGCCAAATGTTGGCTGCTTTGGCAGACTTGCCCCAAGCGACATTCGCGTCCAAAGTCGAAGTGGCCGACGGAAAAGCCAGCGTCACGCGCGAAGTGGACGGTGGTTTGGAAACGCTGTCGATCAGCTTGCCCGCCGTGATCACCACGGACTTGCGTTTGAACGAGCCACGTTATGTGACCTTGCCCAACATCATGAAGGCCAAGAAAAAACAACTTGACGTGTTCAAGCCCGAAGACCTTGGCGTGGACGTGACCTCGCGCATCAAGACCTTGTCGGTCAACGAGCCACCCAAGCGCAGCGCTGGTATCAAAGTGCCCGATGTGGCCACCTTGGTCGACAAGCTCAAAAACGTCGCCAAAGTCATTTAATTAGAACTACGCAGGAGAAACACCATGACATCTCTCGTGATTGCTGAACACGACAACGCTTCCATCAAGCCTTCGACCCTCAACACCGTGACCGCTGCTGCCGCTTTGGGCGGCGATGTGCATGTGTTGGTCGCTGGCCACAACGCTGCCGCTGCCGCTGCCGCTGCCGCGCAAATTGCTGGCGTTACCAAAGTGCTGCACGCCGATGGCGCCACTTTGGCTGACGGCTTGGCCGAAAACGTGGCCGCCCAAGTGCTGGCCGTGGCCGCGGGTTACAGTCACTTTTTATTCCCCGCCACCGCAGCCGGTAAAAACGTGGCCCCCCGTGTGGCAGCTAAATTGGACGTGGCGCAAATCAGCGACATCACCCGCGTCGACAGTGCCGACACGTTTGAGCGCCCCATTTATGCGGGTAACGCCATGGCCACGGTGCAGTCTTTGGACGCGGTCAAAGTCATCACCGTGCGCACCACGGGCTTTGATGCCGCTGCCGCTTCGGGCGGCTCGGCTGCCGTGGAGAGCGTGGCCGTTGTGGCCGACTCTGGCAAGAGCAGTTTTGTGAAACGTGAAGTCACCAAGAGCGACCGTCCTGAATTGACAGCCGCCAAGATCATCGTGTCAGGCGGTCGTGCTTTGGGCTCTGCTGAAAAGTTTGCCGAAGTCATGACCCCCCTGGCCGACAAGCTCGGTGCCGCGATGGGCGCCAGCCGCGCTGCGGTCGATGCGGGCTACGCCCCCAACGACTGGCAAGTGGGCCAAACCGGCAAGATCGTCGCCCCTCAGTTGTATGTCGCTTGCGGCATCAGCGGTGCCATTCAGCATTTGGCCGGCATGAAAGACAGCAAGGTCATCGTGGCGATCAACAAAGACGCGGAAGCCCCGATCTTCTCGGTGGCCGATTTCGGCTTGGAGGCTGACCTGTTTGTGGCTGTGCCAGAGCTGGTTGCAGCGCTTTAAGCCTGTGGTTGAAAAGGCACTCTGCGGGGTGCCTTTTTTATTGTTTGTATGGATTCTTGGAGACTCACTGTGAGCTATATCGCCCCCGTCAAAGACATGTTGTTCAACATGCAGTCCCTGGCCGGACTCGACCAGATCGCCCAACTGCCCAGTTTTGAAGATGCCGGTTTAGAAACCGCGCAAGCCGTGCTGGAAGAATGCGCCAAGTTGAACGAGTCGGTGCTGGTACCTTTGAATTGGGAAGGCGACAAGAACCCTTCATTCTTCAAAGACGGCAAGGTCACCACCACACCAGGTTTCAAAGAAGCCTACGCCCAGTTCACCGAAGGTGGCTGGCAAAGTTTGCAGCACCCCGCAGAGTTCGGCGGCCAAGGCTTGCCCAAAACCATTGGTGCGGCTTGCGGCGAAATGCTGAATTCGGCCAACATGAGCTTTGCTTTGTGCCCGATGTTGACGGACGGTGCGATTGAGGCCTTGCTGACCGCGGGCTCAGACGAATTGAAGGCCACCTACCTCGAGAAGCTCATCTCTGGCGAGTGGACGGGTACCATGAACTTGACTGAGCCCCAAGCGGGCTCCGACTTGGCCGCGGTGCGCACCCGCGCAGAGCCACAAGCCGATGGCACCTACAAAGTGTTCGGTACCAAAATCTACATCACCTACGGTGAACACGACATGGCCGAGAACATCGTTCACCTCGTGCTGGCGCGTGTGCAAGGCGCACCCGAAGGCGTGAAGGGCATCAGTTTGTTTGTGGTGCCTAAGTTCATGGTCAACCCAGACGGTACGTTGGGTGCTCGCAATGATGTGCACTGCGTGAGCATCGAGCACAAGATGGGCATCAAAGCCAGCCCGACAGCCGTGTTGCAGTATGGCGACCACGGTGGCGCGGTGGGCTTCTTGGTGGGCCAAGAAAACCGTGGTCTGGAATACATGTTCATCATGATGAACGCCGCGCGTTATGCCGTGGGGGTGCAAGGCATTTCCATCGCTGAACGTGCGTACCAAAAGGCTGTGGCCTTCTCGCGTGATCGCGTGCAAAGCCGCCCCGTGGACGGCAGCATGAAGACCAGCGCGCCCATCATTCACCACCCCGACGTGCGCCGCATGTTGATGACCATGCGCGCTTACACCGAAGGCTGCCGCGCGATGGCCACGGTGGCTGCCGCCGCGTATGACGCGTCGCACCATCACCCCGATGCCGACACACGAAAAGACAACTTGGCGTTCTACGAATTTTTGGTGCCGCTGGTCAAAGGCTTCAGCACCGAGATGAGTTTGGAAGTCACCAGCTTGGGTGTGCAAGTGCACGGCGGCATGGGTTTTATCGAAGAAACCGGTGCCGCACAGTATTACCGCGACGCCAAGATTTTGACCATTTATGAGGGCACCACCGCCATTCAAGCCAACGACTTGATTGGTCGTAAAACTGGCCGCGATGGTGGCCAAACCGCCAAAGGCATTGCCGCACAAGTGGCCAAGACCGAAGCCGATTTGCTCAAGAGCGGCAGCGCCAATGCCAAGGCCGTCGCTGCCCGTTTGCAAGCCGCACGCGAAGCGTTTTTGAACGTGGTCGACTTCGTGGTGGCGGGTGCCAAAACCAGCCCCAACGCCGTGTTTGCGGGCAGCGTGCCTTACCTCATGCTCACGGGCAATTTGGTGGCCGGTTGGCAAATGGCGCGCGCGCTGTTGGTGGCTGAAGAGCAGTTGGCCAAGGGCGAAGAGGCTGCCTTCATGCAATCCAAAATCACGACGGCACGTTTTTACGCTGACCACATCTTGGTCAAAGTGCCTGGCATGCGCGACAGCATCGTCGAAGGCGCTGACAGCGTGACTGAGCTGGCGTTGGACGCTTTTTAAGTTCTTACATTTCTGTCCTGATCCGCGTTTCACTCATTTTTGAAAGTGCAATTCATGTCCAAACTTCCTGCTGCGTTTGATTCACTCAAATTTCCCGTCATCGCCTCGCCCTTGTTCATCATCAGCAATCCCAAGCTAGTGATTGCGCAGTGCAAGGCCGGTGTGGTGGGCTCCATGCCCGCGCTCAATGCGCGTCCGGCTGAGCAACTCGAAGAGTGGTTGATCGAAATCACAGAGGCCTTGGCGGCGCACAACCGTGAGCACCCAGACCAACCGGCTGCGCCGTTTGCAATCAACCAAATCGTGCACAAGAGCAATGATCGCCTTGAGCACGACATGGCCATGTGCGTGAAGTACAAAGTGCCGATCATCATCACCTCGCTGGGTGCGCGTGAAGATGTGAACCAGGCCGCGCACAGCTATGGCGGCATCGTGTTGCACGACGTGATCAACAACAAGTTTGCGAAAAAGGCGATCGAGAAGGGCGCTGATGGCCTGATCGCAGTGGCTGCTGGCGCAGGCGGACACGCTGGTGTGAAAAGTCCTTTTGCTTTGATTCAAGAAATCCGTGAGTGGTTTGATGGTCCCGTTGCGCTGAGTGGCTCCATTGCCACGGGCGGCGCTGTGTTGGCGGCTCAAGCCATGGGGGCTGACTTTGCTTACATTGGCTCCGCGTTCATTGCCACGGATGAAGCCCGTGCCGCGGAAGATTACAAACAGGCCGTGGTGAACAGCACCTCAGACGACATTGTGTTGAGCAATTTGTTCACCGGTGTGCACGGCAATTACTTGGCACCTTCCATTCGCAACGCAGGCTTGGACCCCGAGAATTTGCCAGAGAGCGACCCCAGCAAAATGAACTTTGGTGGCGATGCCAAAAAAGCGTGGAAAGACATCTGGGGCTGCGGTCAGGGCATTGGTGCGGTCAAAGCGGTGGTGCCGACTGCCGAGTTGGTGGCCCGCTTGAAGCGCGAGTACCAAGCTGCGAAGTCACGCATCACCGCCTGATCGCTAACGCTTAGCGCAAGACCAGCACAGGCACGCTGGCGTGCGTCAACACTTGCTGGGTTTCGCTGCCCAGCAACAAACGCTTGATGCCACGGCGACCGTGCGAGGCCATCACGACCAAGTCAGCTTTGTGCTTCTTGACGGTGGCAATGATGGCGTCCGACACGATGTCAGACTTCACCACCACAGCCTTGACCGTCACGCCTTTGGCTTTGCCGGCTTTAACCACGGCATCGAGCATTTTTTTTGCATCGTCAGCCCACTGTGTTTCGATCTTTGAAACTTCGGTCGGGTTCAACGGCAAAGAGCCCTCAAAGTAGCTTTGTGGGTAACGGGGCGTCACTTTCACGGCGATCAACTCCGCACCGCTGAGCGCGGCCAAGGCGATGGCGCTGGCGACCGCTTTTTTGGACAAGGTAGATCCATCGGTGGCAACCAAAATTCGTGTGTACATAAGTGACTCCTGTTTGTGAATGGGTTCAGCTTAGCGTTTCCTTTTTGCCGTGTGTTGATGTAAATCAAGCTTGAGCAAGAAGGACACGCTAGGCTACAGCTTATATGTATTCAGACTCACCGACGGCCTATTTGTTGGACGACCGCCAAGAGTGGTTGCGATTTAGCCAGCCCCATGCGGCCGTATCACCCCAAGTGGCCGATGCCGTGTGGGACTCGCACGTTGTGATTCAAGGCATGCATTGCGCCGCCTGTTCGTTTGCGATTGAAGATGCTTTGTTGGCCGTACCTGGTGTGCAATCGGCCGAAGTCAATGCCACGACACACCGCGCCAAGATCGTCTGGTCAGAAGCGCGCGTCTTACCATCGACTTGGATGGCGGCCATTGCAAAAGCGGGTTACGGCGCTTTGCCTGCTGCAGACAGCAGCTTGCGACAAGCGCGCCAACTTGAAACGCGCCGCGCCTTGTGGCGTTGGTTGGTGGCAGGTTTTTGCATGATGCAAGTGATGATGTATGCCTACCCGGCCTATGTGTCGGGTGAGGGCGACATCACGCCAGACATGGTTTTCTTGCTGCGTTGGGCCTCGTGGGTGTTGACTCTGCCGGTGGTACTTTTTTCATGTGGACCGTTTTTCAGCAACGCTTTGCGCGACATTCGCCAGCGGCGTATCAGCATGGATTTGCCGGTGGCTTTGGGCATGGTGATCACCTTTAGTCTGAGTTCGGCGGCGACGTTTGAGCCCAATGGCCTATTCGGGGGCGAGGTCTATTACGACTCGTTGACCATGTTTGTTTTTTTCTTGCTCACTGGTCGTTGGTTAGAGCTGCGATTGCGTGACCGCACAGCGGGCGCGCTGGACGTGTTGATGAACCGCTTGCCCGACAGCGTCGAGCGGCAACACGCCTACGGTCGTTTTGAGCGTGTCGCGGTGCGTCGCGTGTTGGAGAACGACGTGATTCGTGTGTTGGCGGGTGAGAGCTTTCCGGCCGATGGTGTGGTCTTGCAGGGCCAAACTTTGGCGGACGAGGCCTTGCTCACGGGGGAGTCGCGGCCTCAGCCGCGCGCTGTGGGGGACACCGTGGTGGCTGGAAGCCATAACCTGACGGCCACCGTGCTTGTCCGCGTGACGCAGGTGGGTGAGGGCACGCAGTTTTCCAAAATTGTGGCTTTGATGGAAGATGCCTCGCTGCAAAAACCACGTCTGGCTCAACTTGCCGACCGTGTCGCCAAGCCTTTTTTAATCGGTGTTTTGGTCATGGCCATCTTGGCGGCTGTGGCGTGGTGGCCCAGTGACCCGAGCCATGCCTTGATGGTGGCGGTGGCGGTACTGGTGGTGACGTGCCCTTGTGCCTTGTCATTGGCGACGCCTGCCGCCATGTTGGCGGCGGCTGGCACCTTGGCGCGTCATGGTGTGCTGGTGCGGCGTATGCAGGCCTTGGAGTCGTTGGCCAAGATTGATACGTTGATTTTTGACAAAACCGGCACGTTGACGCGTGATGGTCAGCACATCACGCAAGTTTGGACAGCAGAGGGCATGACGCCTGCACAAGCGTTGCAGATGGCGGCAGCCTTGGCCCAACATTCGGTACACCCTTTGTCGCGTGCTTTGGTGGCAGAGCATCAGGCGTCGGGCGATGTGAACGCGCTTGAAATGGGTGATGTGCAGGAAGTGATGGGGCAAGGCTTAGAAGGCGGGATTGAAGAAACACTGAGATTGGGTTCCGCCCAGTTTTGCGGCGCTCAACGCAAGGGATTGCCTGAGCATGCACAAGCCTGCCAAGTCCATTTATGCAGCGAAACCATGTGGCTGGCGAGCTGGCAGTTGTCAGAGGATGTCCGTGATGACGCGGCCCAGACCGTTCAAGACTTGCAAGCCTTGGGCATCGATGTCTGGCTGTTGTCTGGTGATCAAGACGAGGCAGTGCAACGCGTGGCACACCGTGTGGGCATTGCGCATGCCGCGGGTGCGTGTTCACCGCAAGATAAATTAGCCCGCATGCAAGCGGCGCAAGCCCAAGGTGCGCAGGTGGCGATGGTCGGTGACGGGCTGAACGACGGGCCTGTGCTGGCAGGTGCCCATGTGTCGATGGCGTTTGGCAATGCGGTGCCTTTGGCGCAGTCGACATCTGATCTGGTGTTGATGGGCGGCGGCCTCTTGGTGGTGGCGCGTAGCGTGAAGCTCGCGCGTCACATGTTGCGCGTCGTCAAGCAAAACTTGGCTTGGGCTGCGTTGTACAACGCAGTATGTGTGCCGCTGGCCGCCCTTGGATATTTGCCCGCATGGCTGGCAGGTTTGGGTATGGCCCTGAGTTCGCTCTGGGTGGTTGTGAACGCGCTACGTCTAACGAAAGGGTTTTGATGGATATCTTGTATTTGTTAATCCCTTTGTCCGTGATTTTGGTGCTGTGCATCCTCGCTGGACTTTGGTGGGCCATTCATCAGGGTCAATTTGAAGGTATTGAGCAAGAAGGTGAACGAATTCTGCGTGACGATTGATTTGGATCAATACAAATCCTCGCGACATTGAGGACACTGATCAGAAATGAAAGGTGAACGATGAACGCATCACAACAAGCCGTATATAGCGACAGCGTCGTCAGGCAGTTTTCCATCATGGCGGTGGTTTGGGGGGTGGTTGGCATGTTGGTGGGGGTGATCATTGCCTCTCAACTGGCTTGGCCCGAATTGAACTTTGGCATTCCTTGGTTGAGCTATGGCCGCTTACGCCCGCTCCATACCAACGCGGTGATTTTTGCGTTTGGCGGTTGTGCCTTGTTTGCGACCAGTTACTACGTGGTGCAACGCACCTGCCACACTGTTTTGTTCATGCCCAAGCTGGCCGCCTTCACCTTTTGGGGTTGGCAGTTGGTCATCGTGGCAGCGGCCATCAGCTTGCCTCTGGGTTTCACCCAAGGTAAGGAATATGCCGAACTCGAATGGCCCATTGACTTGCTGATTGCGGTGGTCTGGGTGTCGTATGCGGTGGTGTTTTTTGGCACTGTGGGCACGCGCAAGGTCAAGCATATTTATGTGGCCAACTGGTTTTACGGCGCCTTCATCATTGCGGTGGCCTTGTTGCACATCGTCAACAGTGCGGCCATTCCAGCCGGTTGGATGAAGTCGTACTCGGCTTATGCCGGTGCGCAAGACGCGATGATTCAATGGTGGTACGGCCACAACGCGGTGGGTTTCTTCTTGACCGCAGGCTTCTTGGGCATGATGTATTACTTCATCCCCAAGCAAGCCGGTCGCCCTGTGTATTCGTATCGCTTGTCGATCGTGCACTTTTGGGCTTTGATCTTCACGTACATGTGGGCGGGTCCGCACCATTTGCACTACACCGCCTTGCCTGATTGGACGCAGTCCTTGGGCATGGTGTTCTCGCTGGTGTTGTTGGCCCCGAGCTGGGGCGGCATGATCAACGGCATCATGACCTTGTCGGGCGCTTGGCACAAACTGCGCGATGACCCCATCTTGCGTTTCTTGATCGTGTCCTTGTCCTTTTACGGCATGTCCACGTTCGAAGGCCCCATGATGGCCATCAAAACGGTCAACGCCCTGAGCCATTACACCGACTGGACTGTGGGCCATGTGCACTCTGGGGCTTTGGGCTGGGTGGGCTTGGTGTCGATGGGCTCCCTCTACTATTTGATTCCTAAGCTGTTCGGTCAAAAAGAGATGTTCAGCAAAAAAGCGATTGAGGTCCATTTTTGGATGGCCACCATCGGCATCGTGTTGTACATCGCGGCCATGTGGATTGCCGGTGTGATGCAAGGCTTGATGTGGCGTGCCATCAACGCGGACGGTACCTTGACCTACACCTTTGTGGAGTCTGTCAAAGCCACTTATCCGTTCTATGTGATCCGTATGTTGGGTGGCTTGTTGTACTTGGCCGGCATGTTGATCATGCTCTGGAACGTGATCAAAACGGCCTTGAACGGCCACAAGGTCAGCGTCGCCATTCCTGCACCAGCCCACGACTGAGGAGAAGCACATGTCTGATAACAATTCCAAAGGTTTCTCCCACGCCCGTGTGGAGACCAACAATTTTTTGATGATCGTGTTGATTTTGATGTCGGTCGCCATTGGCGGTCTGGTTGAAATCGTGCCTTTGTTTTTCCAAAAATCGACCACCGAGCCGGTAACAGGTGTGATGCCTTACACCGCGCTGCAACTGGCGGGTCGTGACATTTATGTGCGTGAAGGTTGCTACAACTGCCACTCGCAAATGATTCGTCCGTTCCGTGCTGAAACCTTGCGCTACGGCCATTACTCGGTCGCTGGTGAGTCGGTGTATGACCACCCCTTTCAATGGGGCAGCAAGCGCACAGGGCCTGACTTGGCGCGTGTGGGAGGTAAATACAGCGACGAGTGGCACCGCGTGCACTTAAACAACCCACGAGATTTGGTGCCTGAATCCAACATGCCCGAATACCCATGGCTGAACAAGAATTTGGTGGACGCCGAAGCGATGCCCATTCACTTGAAAGCCTTGCGCACGGTGGGCGTGCCTTACTCGGATGAAGAAATTGCCAAAGCGACTGAAGACGTGAAGGGCAAATCTGAAATGGATGCCTTGATTGCTTATCTGCAAGTTCTAGGCTTGGCCCTGAAATAAGGAGCACACCATGGACGTGAACGACCTGCGCGCAGCTACCACGGTGATCTCATTTACCGTCTTCATTGGCATCATTGTTTGGGCTTTTTCCAAGCGCAACAAAAAAGATTTCGAGGAGGCCTCTAAGTTGCCCCTCGATCAGGACTGAGTGCTGCAAGGTGCTCTATAAAGGAATCGAATCATGAGTGATTTCACAAGTAGTTTTTGGTCGATCTTTGTGGCCGCTATTTCGATCTTTGGCGTCTTGTATTGCGCTTTCTTGTTGTGGTTTTCTGCACAGGTCAAAGTGTCTGCGCATCAAACCGACGACGGCACCACGGGCCATGTGTGGGACGGTGATTTGCGCGAAATGAACAACCCCTTGCCACGTTGGTGGTTGTGGTTGTTCATCATGACCCTTGTGTTTGCGGCGGTGTATGGCGTGGCCTACCCCACGCTAGGCAGTTATGTGGGCGAGTTGGGTTGGACATCGCAGGGTCAATACGACGATGAAGTGGCCAAAGCCAATGCCGATTTGCAACCCTTGTATGCAGCGTTTGATGCACAAACGCCAGAACAATTGGCCAAGGACCCCAAAGCCATGGCTGTGGGTGAGCGTTTGTTCATGAACAACTGTTCCCAATGTCATGGCTCTGACGCGCGCGGCTCCAAAGGCTTCCCTAACCTGACCGACGGCGATTGGTTGCACGGTGGCACACCTGACAAGATCAAAGAAACTTTGACCAAAGGTCGTATCGGCCAAATGCCGCCCATGGCAGCCGCTGTGGGTTCACCCGACGATATTCGCAACGTGTCGCACTACGTCCTGAGCTTGTCCGGTAGTCCACATGACTCTGTGCGCGCAGGCTTAGGGAAATCGAAGTTTGGTGCTTGCGCGGCCTGTCACGGCATGGACGGCAAAGGTAACCAAGCTTTGGGCTCGGCGAACTTGAGCGACAAAATTTGGTTGCATGGATGGGGAGAAGAAGCGATTGCAGCCATCATCAACGTGGGCAAGGTCAACCAAATGCCTGCGCAAGAAGGCCGGTTGACATCCTCGCAAATCCACGTGTTGACGGCTTATGTGTGGGGTTTTTCAAACCAACCTGCAATTGCTGTTGTTGATACAGCGAAGTAATTGCTGTGAACTCAGCTGACGACGCGAAGCAGCGTAAGACCATCCCCATCACCGCTGTGCCTGCAGACGATGAGGCGATGGTGTCGCTTTATGCGGCAGCCAAAAAAATCTACCCCCGATCCGTCCAAGGTGTGTACGCAAAGTGGCGCTGGTTTTTTGTGGCGCTGACGCAGCTGGTGTTTTACGGTTTGCCATGGCTGGAGTGGGGCACACGTCAAGCCGTTTTGTTTGACTTGGCATCGCGCCGTTTTTACATTTTTGGCTTGGTCTTGTACCCGCAAGACTTTATTTACCTGACCGGCTTGTTGGTGATTTCAGCGCTGTCGCTGTTTTTATTCACGGCGGTGGCGGGGCGTTTGTGGTGCGGTTTTGCCTGCCCACAAACGGTGTACAGCGAAATTTTTCTGTGGATAGAACGCAAAATTGAAGGTGATCGTTCTGCGCGCATACGTTTGGATGGCGCCGATTTCTCCCTCGAAAAATTGGTGAAGAAGTGGTACAAACATTTGATCTGGATCGTCTTGTCGATCTGGACAGGCTTCACCTTCGTGGGTTATTTCACACCAATTCGTGATTTAGCCATGGAGTTTTTCACCACGCACATGAGTTCGTGGGAGTTGTTCTGGGTGTTCTTCTACGCCTTTGCGACTTATGGCAATGCAGGCTTTATGCGCGAGCAGGTTTGCAAATACATGTGCCCTTATGCCCGCTTTCAAAGCGCCATGTTTGACCATGACACGCTCATCGTCACTTACGACAGTGCGCGCGGCGAACCCCGAGGCTCTCGCGCTCGCCATGTCGAACTGACTCAACCCCAGTTGGGTGCTTGTATCGATTGCACCCTGTGTGTTCAGGTCTGTCCGACGGGTATCGACATTCGTGATGGCTTGCAATACGAATGCATTTCGTGCGGCGCTTGCGCGGATGTGTGTGATTCGGTGATGGACAAAATGGGTTTTGAGCGTGGCTTGGTGCGCTTCGCCACGCAAAATGCTCTGGGCCAAAAATGGTCATCCAAGCAAATATGGCAGCGCATGTTGCGTCCGCGGGTGCAGATCTACGCCCTGTTTTTGGTGGGCTTGATTGCGTTTGTGTTGGTGTCTTTGAGTTTGCGCACGCCGTTCAAAGTGGATGTCGTGCGTGACCGGTCCACACTCTCGCGCATCACAGAAGTCGGCACTTTGGAGAATGTGTATCGCTTGCAAATCATGAATGCCTCCGAGCGCGCGCAGACCTACCATTTGTCTGTTCGTGGTTTGCCAAATATCCGCATCGAGACTGAAACCGATGTCAAGGTCGATGCCGCACAAGCCCGCTGGGTGGTGCTGCGCGCAGACATTCCCTACGGCTCTGTCGAAGCCGGATCGCACAAAATACAGTTTGAAATTCAAGCGGTGGGGACAGACGACCTGGTGGTTGAAAAATCTGTGTTCATCGTGCCACGCTGAAAGTTGCTATGACCTCACCTACACAACTCGATACACAGCCTTGGTGGATGTACGGCCATGTCTGGCTCATCATTGCAGGACCCGCTGCCGTGGTGGTCGCCGGATTTGTGACCTTGGTGATTGCCATCCGTGTGCCAGACCCTGTGATTGCACAAGACTATTACCGCCGGGGTCTAGAGATCAACAAGACCTTGGCCGAGCAAAAAGCCCTTGCGCCTGCCCTGCAAACCCGCAACCATGCGGCCACGCCTGTGTCTGCCAAGCCTTGATGTTCAAAGCACCCAAGGTGAGCAAGTGATCAAAAATTTATCTTTTTGGAGAACGTGATGTTGGCACAACGAATGATGTGGATTCTCTGGCCAGCCTTTTTGCTTGCGGGTGTTTTAGAAATCTTGGTGTTTGCTTTGCTCGACCCCACAGACCTGCATTGGGCAGGACAACCGATTGACATGTCTAGACAGGGCATTTACACCCTTTCGTTTTTTGTGTTCTGGACCGTGACAGCGGCATCGAGCGCCTTGACCACCTTGTTGTCGGTATTACCCTCTGACGTCAACCGTTGAGTGATTTTTTTAGATCAGAGTGGACCGCAGGTGGGCGGGTTGACCAAAGCTTTCAACGCATCCGTGTTCAAGATACGCACATGGCGCTGCTTGACTTCAATGATCTTGTCATCCGCAAACTTGGAAAAGGTTCGGCTGACCGTCTCTAATTTGAGACCAAGATAGCTGCCAATTTCTTCGCGTGTCATGCGCAGCATCAACTCGGATTGCGAGAAGCCGCGTGCATGCAAGCGTTGCACCAAATTCAACAAGAATGCAGCCAACCGTTCTTCAGCACGCATGCTGCCCAACATCATGATCACGCCGTGTTCGCGTACGATTTCTCGACTCATGATTTTGTGGACATGGTGCTGCAGTGCGTTCACCTCCCGCGACAGCTCTTCAATCCGGTCGAAGGGCATCACACAGACTTCGGCATCTTCTAAGGCAACCGCATCGCACGTGTGACGGTCGCTGACGATGCCGTCGAGCCCAATCACTTCGCCTGCCATCTGAAAGCCTGTGACTTGATCGCGTCCATCTTCGGAGGACACGCAAGTTTTGAAAAATCCAGTGCGTATGGCGTAGAGCGCGTTGAATGGCTCGCCGTTGTGAAACAAATGTGTGCCCTTGGGCACTTTGCGGCGTGTGGCCACCACCTCTTCAATGCGCTGCATATCCGCATCAGTGAGCCCGACGGGCATACACAATTCACGCAGGTTGCAGCTGGAGCAGGCGACTTTGATGGCGTGAGGATTCATACTTCAAACAGACCGGTTTTTTGACTTGTGTCAAAACTAAAAAAGCAGATTCAAGTCACATTATGAGATCCAAATATGACTGTGAACTTATGTCCTCCTCCCTTTTGTCGGCTGCACACCCTTCACCTGTTGTGATCAGTCCTGAATTGCTTCAGCGCTATGACGTGCCAGGCCCCCGCTACACCTCATATCCCACGGCCGATCGGTTTGTAGAGGCCTTCGGCGAGCTCGACTATGTGCAAGCCCTGACGCTGCGGCGTGTGGGTTTGGGCTCCAAGCTTTACCCGTTGTCGCTGTATGTTCACATCCCGTTTTGTGAGTCCCTGTGTTACTACTGTGCGTGCAACAAAATCATCACCAAACACCATGAAAGGGGTGCCGAATATTTGCGCTACGTGACGCGCGAGGTCGAGCTCAATATTGCGCATCTGGGCGTTGGGCAAAGCGTCTCGCAATTGCATCTTGGCGGTGGCAGTCCCACGTTTTTGAGCGATGTTGAATTGCAAGATTTGATGGCCATGCTGCGTCGCAATTTTGTGTTCACGCCGGGTGGTGAATATTCGATAGAGGTTGACCCACGCACCGTCACACCAGAGCGTTTGATACGACTGGCAGAGCTAGGGTTTAACCGTTTGAGTTTTGGCGTGCAAGACTTTGAGCCGGCCGTGCAAAAAGCGGTACACCGCATTCAGCCTGAGGCGCAGGTGTTTGATTTGGTGGCAGTGTCCCGCAAGATTGGCTTTGAGTCCATCAATGTGGATTTGATTTATGGCCTGCCCATGCAAAGTCCCGAGACCTTTGAGCGCACCTTGGCGCAGGTCGTGAAGCTGCACCCCGATCGCATTGCCTTGTACGCCTATGCGCATTTGCCAGAGCGGTTCAAGCCTCAGCGCCGCATTCATGTAGAAGATTTGCCGCCCGCCAGCTCTAAGTTGGCGATGTTGGCCAGTGCCATGCGCGTGTTGATGGCCGCAGGCTATGTCTATGTCGGCATGGATCACTTTGCGCTGTCCACGGACGCGCTGGCGGTGGCTAAGCGTCAAGGACGTTTGCACCGAAACTTTCAAGGCTACAGCACACAACCCGATTGTGATTTGGTGGCGTTGGGGGTGTCGTCGATCGGCCGTGTGGGCAGCACCTTCAGCCAAAACGTGAAAACCTTAGAGGCTTATTACGACCTGCTTGACCAAGGGCGTTTGCCTGTTGAGCGAGGTTTGGCCATGTCACGCGATGACTTGGTGCGACAGTCGGTCATCATGGCGTTGATGTGCCAAGGGCATGTGTTGTTTGAGTCCATCGAGTTGGCGCATCTAATTGATTTTCAGCCCTACTTTGCGCAAGAACTGGAATCGTTGCGGCATATGCAAACGCAAGGGCTTGTGTCCCTAGATTCGACGGGGATTCAGGTGACGGAGTTGGGTTGGTTCTTTGTGCGCGGCGTCGCCATGGTGTTTGATCAATATTTGCAAACAGACCGCAACCGCGCGAGGTTCTCTAAAATCATCTGATGGTGATGAATTCAACTTTAGCCCTGACCGCTTTGCTGATGGGACTGGCGGGCGGCCCGCATTGTTTGGCCATGTGTGGTGCTGTCTGTGCGGGCATTGGCCGTTCTGCACAAAAGCAAGGCGCAGGGCAGGGCACATCGGCCATGCTGTTGTTTCAACTGGGCCGCATCGCGGGCTACAGCACGTTGGGCGCAGTGGCCGCATACACCATGCAAGGCGTGGGCTGGCTCAGCACGCAATCTGCCGTGTTTCGCCCAGTGTGGACCCTGTTGCACTTGTTTGCGTTTTTGGTGGGCTTGCTCTTGCTATGGCGCGCAGAGCAACCCGTGTGGCTCGACGGCATCGGGCGCAACATTTGGCGCCGCGTCCAGAGCCTGACGGCGCACCTCAAGCTGCGCAACGGCGGCGCTGTCGTCTTGGGTTTTTTGTGGGCTTTGATGCCTTGCGGTTTGCTTTACGGTGCCTTGCTGGTGGCCGCATTGAGCAGCAGCCCTCTAGAGGGCGCAGGCGTGATGGCCTTGTTCGCCTTGGGCAGCGCCGTCGTGCTGACGGTGGGCCCTTGGTTGTGGTTGCGCATGCGCGGGTTCAAGCCCACGGGTGTCGCTGGCGCATCCAGTGGCGCATGGGGCGTGCGCTTGGCAGGATTGGCTTTGGCGGCCAGTTCTGGCTGGACCCTTTGGATAGGCTTGGTGGAGTACCAAGCACCGTGGTGCTTGGTTCCGCAATAAGTTGCTGACTTAACTTTTCAGGTGGTCGCTCAACAGTTGAGCCACGTGAATGGCTTGGCGAGCGGCACCGTCTTCAATTTGGTGGCGACAACTTGTGCCGTCTGCCACCACGATGGCATCAGGCTTGGCACGTACTGCGGGCAACAAACTCAGCTCGGCCATTTGCATCGACACCTCTAAGTGCGAGGCCTCATAGCCAAAGCTACCGGCCATGCCGCAGCAGCTACTTTCAATCAGCTCAGGGGCTGCGTTGGGGATAAGGCGAATCACATCCAGCACGGGCGGCATCAAGCCAAAGGCTTTTTGATGGCAGTGGCCGTGTAGCAAGATGGCTTTGACGGCAGGCTTGAGGTGCGTCTTGAGTTCATCCAACGCGCCCGCTTTGGCTTCGCGTGCCAAGAACTCTTCTAGTAAAAGCGCTTGTTCGCTCACGCGGTGTGCGCTGTCGCCCAAGCCCAATACAAGTGCCTCATCACGCAGCGTCAGCAAGCAAGAGGGCTCCAAGCCCACGATGGCAATGTTGCGTTTGGCAAAAGGCAGCAAGGTGTCAATCAGCTCACGGGCGTGTTCACGCGCTTTGTCCACCATGCCGTTGGCCAAGAAGGTGCGACCACAACACAAGTGTCCGGCGTCCGCATCGTGACCGCGCTCGTTTTTCGACGCCACATGCACGCTGTAGCCTGCCGCTTGCAACACACGCAGGGCGGCGTGGGCGTTGCTCGATTCAAAGTAGCCATTGAAGGTGTCAACAAACAGCACCACGGGTTTGCTGGCGCTCAACACAGCTTCTTTTGACACGCCCTGTGTGCCTTGGTTAAAGAAATGTTGGCCCTGCCAAGTGGGCCAGCTGCGTTGTGCAGACAAGCCTGTGAGGCGTTCGGCCAGCTGAGCCAGCAGCGGAATTTTGTTGCGCAAATTCAGCAGGCCTGACCAACGTGCGGCGTGTTGCGCGTAGCGAGGCAGGTAGGCAATCAGGCGGTCTTTGAGGGTGAAGCCATGCTTCGCTTTGTAATGGTGCAGGGTCTCTACTTTCATGCGGGCCATGTCTACGCCTGTCGGGCAATCGCGCTTGCAGCCTTTGCAGCCCACGCACAAGTCCATGGCTTCCATCAATTCAGGGTTGCTCAGGCCCTCAGCGCCGAGCTGGCCGCTCAAGGCCAAGCGCAGGGTGTTGGCGCGACCACGTGTGAGGTGTTTTTCGTCGCGGGTGACGCGGTAGCTGGGGCACATGGTGCCTGCGTCAAATTTGCGGCATGTGCCGTTGTTGTTGCACATCTCCACGGCTTTAGCGAAGCCTTGGGCGGCGTCGCCGCCGGTGCCGGGGGCGGTGGTGAGCTCGGTGGCGGGGTCGTTTTGCACGTCCCACGCACGCCAGTCCAAAGCCGTTTGAATCGGGATGACTTTGTAGTCATTGCCAAAACGCATCAGCGAGGTGTCGTCCATCTTGGGTGGGTTGACGATGCGTTGCGGTGACAACAAATTCAACGGGTCCAAGTGTTGTTTGATTTGCGTGAAGGCCTCGTTGATTTTGGGTCCGAACTGCCACTCAATCCATTCACCGCGACACAAGCCATCGCCGTGCTCGCCGCTGTAAGCGCCTTTGTATTTGCGCACCAAGGCGCTGGCTTCGTCAGCGATTTCGCGCATCTTGGCGGCGCCGTTGCGTCGCATGTCCAAAATTGGACGCACATGCAAGGTGCCCACCGAGGCGTGGGCGTACCACGTGCCTTTGGTGCCATGGCGCTTGAACACTTGGGTCAGCTCGTCGGTGTACTCGGCCAAGCTTTCGAGGGGTACCGCGCAGTCTTCGATGAAGCTCACCGGCTTGCCGTCGCCTTTGAGGCTCATCATGATGTTGAGGCCGGCCTTGCGCACTTCCCACAGGTTTTTTTGGGGTGCGTCGTCGATCATTTCCACCACGCTGCCGGGCAAGCCGAGGTCTCCCATCAGCTCTACCAGTTGGCGCATTTTGGGCTTGAGCATGTCTTTGTTGGCGCCTGCAAATTCGACCAGAAGCACAGCCTCTGGCTCGCCAATCAAGGCGGTGCGAATGGTGGGGGCGAACGCTGGGTTTTGCAGCGACAGGTCGATCATGGTGCGGTCGACCAACTCGACCGCTGTGAGCGTGCCGTCGCCCAGCTTGACGATGTGCTGGGCGGCGTCCATGGCTTTGTAAAAGCTGTCAAAGTTCACCACGCCCAAGACCTTGGCGCGCGGCAAGTCGCTCAGCTTAAGCGTGAGGGATTGGGTCAAGCCCAGCGTGCCTTCGCTGCCAATCAGCAAGTGCGCCAAGTTCACGGAGCCGTCACTGGTGTAAGGGCGCTCGTTTTGGTTGTTGAAAATATCGAGGTTGTAGCCTGCGACGCGGCGCATCACTTTGGGCCAGTGGGCTTCCAGCTCCGGTGTTAATCCTTGTGCCAAGTGTTTGACGAAATCGCCTATTTGCAAAGCACGTCCGCTGCTTGCGCCGTAGGCCCCAAACTGCAGCAATTCGCCGCTGCTCAGCCATGCGTTGGCCCCCACCACGTTGTGCACCATGTTGCCGTAGGCAATCGAGCGGCTGCCACACGAGTTGTTGCCCGCCATTCCGCCCAAGGTGGCTTGGGCGCTGGTGGATACATCCACTGGAAACCACACACCGTGAGCTTTGAGTTGGGCATTCAAGTGGTCCAGCACCATGCCGGGTTCGACCTCGACAGTGCGCGCATCAACGTCGTGCTGAATCACGTTGCGAATGTGTTTGCTGTGGTCAATCACCAAACCTGCGCCGGTGGTTTGGCCGCATTGGCTGGTGCCGCCGCCGCGCGGCACGATGGGTACGCCTAAGTCGCGGCAAATCTGCAGCGCGACGGGCACTTCGTGTGCATGCCGTGGCACAAACACACCCACCGGTGTGATTTGGTAAATCGACGCATCGGTGGCGTATCGGCCTCGGTCGGCAGCTGAGAACAGCACCTCGCCTTGGGTTTCAGCCCGCAACCGCGCGGCCAGTTTGCCTGCAACTTCGTTGCTGCCAGTGGCCACGCGTTCGTAGGTGTTGGCGGGTGTGTCGGTGATGTGGCGGGGCAGAGGTGCGTTCATGGTCAGGCCTTGCGTGTCTGTTTAGTGGTGACGGTGGCGTTGGTTTGTTGGGCGAGTAGTTGGGCGATCACCACGTCGCGTTTGTTTTCTAGGTGTTTGAGCAGCACATCGCGCAGCGCTGGTGCATCGCGGGCTTGCAGGGCGTCGATCATTTGGGTGTGCTCGGCCATGGCCTTGTTCCATTTGTCTTCGTCTTGGTTGGAACGAAAGCGCAAGGCCTGCAACCGAGCGTTAACTTGGTCGTAGGTGCTGGAGAGCACTGGGTTTTTGGCCGCCGCATTGATGGCGCGGTGAATGACGGCGTTGAGTCGGTAATAGGTGGAGAGGTCACGGCGCACATGCGCCGCCATCATTTCCAAATGCAGCGCACGAATTTCGTTCAGCTCTGTGTCGGTGATGCGCTGGGCTGCCAGCATGCCAGATTGGCTTTCTAAGCCTGCCATCACCTCAAAGGTGTTGCGCACATCGGCCTCCGTCAAGGCCACAGCCACTGCGCCACGGTTGGGCAACAACTCGACCAGTCCCTCAGCCGCCAAGGCTTTGATGGCTTCGCGCAAAGGGGTGCGAGAAATGTTCAAGGCCTCGCACAACGTGCGTTCGTTGAGCTTGGCGCCCGGCGCGATTTGGTTCTCTACCAACATTTGTCGCAACCGGTGGGTCACTTGGTTGTGCAAGGCAGCACGGGGGATGGACAAGATTTCTGCGGTCATGGGTTTATTTTGTATGCAAAAAGAAAGAGGGTCAATCGATGAATTTAAAAGATATTTAGGGTATTCGATAGTTGCAAAATGAATTTTGTATGCAAAAAATAGTCAATCTTCAGGAGAACAACGCGCATGCTCAATTTAGACTTTCACCCCACTGGCCGCCACTTTTTGCAAATTCCCGGGCCGTCGCCTGTGCCCGACCGCATCTTGCGGGCCATGAGCTTGCCCACCATCGACCACCGCGGTCCTGAATTTGCGGCGTTGGGTTTAAAGCTCATGGCTGACATGCAAAAGATTTTCAAAACCAAGCACCCGGTCATGATTTATCCCTCGTCGGGCACCGGCGCTTGGGAAGCGGCTTTGGTGAACACCTTGAGCCCGGGCGACCATGTGCTGATGTATGAAACCGGACATTTCGCATTTTTGTGGAACAAGTTGGCAACCCGCTTGGGCATCAAGACCGAAGTGCTTGGACTGCCTGGGGTTGAGGGCTGGCGCCATGGAGTGAACGCCGACATGATCGAGCAGCGCCTTAAGGGCGATACCTCCCACAGCATCAAAGCCGTGTGTGTGGTGCACAACGAAACGTCGACGGGCGTGACCAGCGATATCCCCGCGGTGCGCCGCGCCATCGACAACGCCAAGCATCCGGCTCTGTTGTTGGTCGACACCATTTCAGGCTTGGCCTCAGCCGACTATCGCCACGATGAATGGCGGGTGGATGTGACGATCAGCGGCTCGCAAAAAGGGTTGATGCTGCCGCCTGGCATTGGCTTCAACGCCTTGTCACCCAAAGCCATTGAAGCCAGCAAACAGGCCACGCTCCCAAAATCGTTTTGGGCCTGGGACGAGATGCTGGAGATCAACAAAACGGGTTATTACCCATCTACGCCCAATACCAACTTGATGTATGGTTTGAGTGAAGCTTGCGACATGATTTTGGGTCAAGGTTTGGACGTGGTGTTCAAACGCCATCTGAGATGGGGCGAGGGTGTGCGTTCTGCGGTGAACGCGTGGGGCTTGCCGATTCAATGTGCCGATGCCAAGGTGTATTCCCCTATCTTGACAGGTGTGATGACGCCAGAAGGCATTGATGCTGACGCTGTGCGCAAGGTGATTTACGAGCGCTTTGATTGCTCACTGGGCACCGGCTTGGGCAAGGTCAAAGGCCGCATGTTCCGTATCGGCCATTTGGGCGATTGCAATGATTTGACCTTGATCGCCGCGCTTTCCGCGTGCGAAATGGGCCTCAAACTAAGTGGCGTGAAATTGGCAGATTCGGGCGTGCAAGCCGCCATGGATTTTTTCTCGGCACACCCTGTGCCCCCGTTGGTCAGGTCTTAAAAACACAGAGGAGACAGCATGAAACGCAGAACGCTACTTCAAGCCAGTGCCGCCACAGCCGTGACGTTGGCCGCGCCCATGATTCAGGCGCAAACACTGCCTGCAGGTCCCATTCGCATCGTGGTGGGTTTTCCACCGGGTGGCGGAACCGATGCCTTGGCCCGTGTGCTGGCGCAAAAGCTGCAAGCGATGTGGGGCGTGACCATCGTGATTGACAACAAAGCAGGAGCCGCCGGTGTGATTGCTGCGGACCATGTGGCGAAGCAACCGGCGGATGGCAATACCTTGTTGATGGCGCACATTAACAGTCACGCGCTAGCCCCCAGTTTGCAGCCTAAGTTGGCCTACAACGTGGAACGCGACTTCACACCCATTGGTTTGGTGGGCGTCACGCCCAATTTGTTGATTTGTAACGAAAACCAACCGGCCAAAACAGTGAAAGACTTGGTGGCCTTGTGTAAACAAAATCCAGGCAAGATCAGCTTTGCATCGGCGGGGGGTGGCTCAGCGCAGCATTTGGCGTTGGAGATGTTCAAGCTGCGTGCTGGCATCGACGCGCTGCATGTGCCCTACAAAGGTTCAGGCCCTGCGTTGACCGACCTCATCGGCGGTCAAGTGCAATATTGTTTTGAAACCATGACCTCCGCCACGCCGCACGTGAAAAGCGGCAAAGCCATTGCGCTGGCGCAAACCCGACCCAAACGCGCCAAAGGTCATCCTAGCGTGCCGACCATGGACGAACAAGGGTTTGCAGGCTTTGATGCCACCACGTGGTATGGCTTGGTGGGCCCCGCCAAAATGAACCCTGCCTTCGTAAAGCGTATCAACGAAGACATGAACCGCGTCATGGCCATGCCTGATGTGATCGAAAAATTTGACCAATATGGCGCCGAAGATGGCGGCGGTACACCTGAACGCTTTGCCGAATTTATCCGCAACGAAACCCAGAAATGGGCCAAAGTGGTGAAAGACGCCAAAGTCCAAGCGGACGCTTAACGGCCCCTCTTCAAGGCCCTGAGCTAGGGCCTTGTCGGCTCAACTCGTCAAGCCTTTGTAAAGCATGTAGGCGGCCAGCAGATACAACACGATGGCAAAGACACGCTTGAGCTGTTTGACCGGCAAATTGTGGGCAGCTTTGGCGCCCAAAGGTGCAGTGAACACGCTGCACAGCGCGATCACAGCCAGCGCAGGTACCCAGATATAACCAAACGCGTCAGCGGGCAAGCCCTCCACCGAGCTACCGCTGATCACGTAGCCCAAGACGTTGGCCAGCGCAATCGGAAAGCCCAAGGCAGAGCTGGTCGCCACTGCGTTGTGGATTGCTACGTTGCACCATGCCATGAAGGGGACGCTGATAAAGCCGCCACCTGCGCCGACCAAGCCTGATAAAAATCCAATGGCACCGCCAGCACCTGCCAAACCGGCAGGGCCGGGAACTTGACGTGTGGGCGCGGGTTTTTTGTCCAAAAACATTTGTGTGGCTGAGAACCCGACAAACAAGCCGAAGAAGATCGCCAAGTAAGAGCCTTTGAGCAGGGCGAACACACCCAAGCTGCCGATCATGCTGCCCAAGACGATGCCAGGCGCCAAACCTTTGACCAAATCCCAACGCACGGCGCCACGTTTGTGATGGGCGCGTACGCTGGAAATGGACGTGAATATGATGGTGGCCATCGAGGTGGCGATCGCCATTTTGACGGCCAAGTTGGCATCCACACCGCGATGGGACAACATGATGGTGATGAATGGCACCATCACCATGCCGCCGCCTATGCCCAATAGACCGGCCAGAAAACCTGTGCAAATGCCTAATGCGGCGAGTTCAAGAATCAGTTGGGGTTGGAGGTCCATGAGAGGGCGACGCCTTAAGACAAAAGAAAGAAGGTGTCTGCAAGGGCCTCAGGGCCGTCATCCTGAACCGGGGGTTCAGGTGGGCGAGGTCAGTTTGACGTTGGGTTCATCTGACGCGAGACGATCACGCTCACCAAACGATGTTCCAAGCCCGGGCTCGTATGAGCATTGGTTCAAGGAAATATAAAGCCCCAAGGACTTGCAGACCGAGCCATTGTAGGCGTGCTTTAGAGCAATTGGTTGTCGCTGGCGAGCACGTTGTCGAGTCGCTGCAGAAGGGCCTGCATTTGTACAGTGGATGTACTTTGATCGACCGCAGAAAGCACCGAACTGGGGCGGTCGGTCAAGTCAAACGCTAAATTCAGGGCGGCGAGTACAGCAATGCGGTCACGCGCTTTGATCTTGCCAGCATCGCGAATCTTGCACATGGCCTCATCGACTTTGTTGACTGCTTGACCCAAACGTGTCTCGCCGCCCTCGGGGCAGCCCAACACGTAGCCTTGACCCATGATTTGAACTTCAATTTGCTTCATGCTTTGTCTTTCTCAGCCGCGTTTTGCGGCAACCGCTCAATCAAGGCATCAATGCGATGACGAGCTGCGCTCAGTCGCGACTTCAGCAGATCGCGTTCGTGCGTGAGTTCTTGCATTTGTGCACTCAGCAAGGCGTTGGTGCGCATGAGTTCTTCGTGACGCAGCAGCAAACGCTCCACGCGTTCGGTGATTTGATCGATCAGGGGTGTGTTTGGCATGACCTCCGCATTTTAAGGTGGCTGAAAGGTTAGCCGCTAAAATTTCAAATGTTGGTGCTCGCAGCGTGGTTCACATGCTGCAGTTCAACGGGAAGCAGGAAGGTCGCGTCGACCAACTCGACAACTCCCAACCTGCGCTGCCCCCGCAACGGTCAAGCGGACGAGCCTTTCGGCTCAGCTTCTGTCACACATGCCACTGAGCGCCTTGAACAAGCGCTTGGGAAGGCGACAGAGGTCGTCTCCGCCAGCCCGGATACCGGCCAACAAGGTGGCGGTGCGCCTAAAAATGCGCCGCCTGATCGCTCAAGCACTGTCGGGGAAGGCGGTGAGGGCAAAAAAGTTGGTATTCAAATCATGAAGAAATCTATTCGTCTCCGCGCGCGCGCGTTTGTGCCTGCGCTTTCTGCGTTGTCTTTGGCAAGCTTGACGGCGCTGGCTCAATCTCAATATTCCAGTGATCCAGAAGTGGTTGTTACAACCAACCGCCGAGAGGTAACGGCAGATCAAGTTTTCCAATCTGTCAGTGTGATCACACGACAACAAATTGAAGAAAGTGGCGCCCAATCCATCATGGATTTGTTGGCCGGTTTGCCAGGCGTCCAAACAGCACGAAGTGGTGGAGCAGGCAAGGCGACCAGTGTTTACATGCGTGGAACAACGACAAATCAGCTGCTTGTTCTTGTAAATGGTGTACGTGTCTCTGCTGCAGGAACTGGAGAGTTCGACTGGAATTCTTTTTTGCCTGAACAAATTGAAAAGATTGAAGTCGTTCGAGGTCCATTAGCCAGTCTTTATGGCTCAGATGCCGTAGGTGGTGTGATTCAGATATTTACACGCACACCACAGTCAGGTGTGTCCATTGCTCAAACTATCGGTTCCTATGGAACACGTCAAACGGATGTGTCTATAGGTGGTGGTGGTGAGTGGGTCTATGGTCTTCGTATGGGTACTAAATCCATCGATGGTATGCAAACTATTTTGACTAAACCCAATCGATTTGGTTCGCGTCAAAAATATATTGACGGAACTCTGAATCGCAAATTTGATCGTGACACGCGTTTGCAATTCGGTTTGAGTTATGGCGAAGGTAATAACGAAGACGAATATGGTCTTAATTTTTCTCGAAACTACAGTGGCTTTGCGCGTGTTGATCATGCGACAACTGATAGCTGGCACCAGACATTGCAACTTAGTTCGTTTGGTGTAAATCTGACCGTTCCTAAGGGCTACCCTCCAGGTGAGTTCAGTACAGATAGAACAGCCTTGTCGTGGCAAAACTTGTTCACGATGTCCAGTGGTGTACTGACTTTAGGTGCTGATACGTGGGTCGATAAAGTAGTTAAGTTGGATTATTGGAATGCGGCTAATAACGTCCAAAAAGAGTTGGTCACGAATGCTATTTTTGGTCAGTATGCGACCAAGTGGCAAGATGTTGATTGGCAATTAGGTGGACGCAGTGATCACCATAACGTTTATGGAAATCAGTCCACCTTCAATGCCGCAGCGGGTAAAAAAATCAACTCTAAGTTGCAGGTGATGTCTTCCTATGGCACGGCTTTTAAAGCGCCAACTGCCAACGATTTATATTGGCCCCACTCAGCTGAGCCTAATACAGACGATTTTGGTAACTCTTTAAGTTCTTCAGCCGGTACTTGTGGACCGACGGTGATGACAAGCTGGGGATCGCGAACACCCTGTGTGTACGACACTGTTGGAAACGCAAGCCTTAAACCTGAGAAATCAAAAACGGCAGAAATCGGCATGCGATATGTCGATGGGTATGCATTGAGCTTGAATTACTTTGAGACAAAAATTTCAGACTTGATTTCTTGGAAAAGTACGGAGCAAGGCGTTGGTGACGCCTATGGTTCTTATTACCAGCCTGTAAATGTCAATCAAGTCACAATCCGCGGCCTTGAAACAGGTGTTAGACAACGTATTGCTGATTGGTTTGTTGCGGCGCAATACACCCGTCTTTTAGCGATCAATCAAGAAACAGGCTTGCAATTAGATCGTCGCCCGAAGAGCAGCGCTGCACTTACTTTGTCTAAGGAAATCAAAAGTCATAAAGTCTCCGCTATGTTGCAACTTGCTTCTGAGCGTCTAGACAGCAGTGGACAGAACACCTTAGCTGGCTATGGCGTTTTGAATGTTTCGGATTTGTACAAAATAGATGCCAATTGGTCATTGCTTGCTAGAGTTGATAACGTGCTCGATAAAAAATACACCTTAGCAACATCTTTTGGAACGCCATATGCAACGCCCGGTCGCAGTGGCTATTTGACGTTGCGTTATAGCTATAAGTAAAAGTCTGAATGCTGGCTTCACATCTTCCTTCTCGCATCGTCTGCCTTACCGAGGAAACGACAGAGTGGCTCTACCTGCTGGGGGAAGAGGCGCGCATTGTGGGGATCTCGGGTTACACCGTGCGCCCGCGTCGTGCGCGTGACGAGAAGCCCAAAGTCAGCGCGTTCTTGAGCGCCAAGATTGACAAGATCTTGGCACTCAAGCCCGATTGCGTGTTTGGTTTTTCTGATTTGCAGGCTGACATTGCGGCCTTGCTGATTCGTGCGGGTGTGCAAGTCACGGTGTTCAACCAGCGCAGTGTGGATGAGATTTTTTCAATGCTCTACCAAGTGGCGGCGATGGTGGGGCAAGCCGAGCAAGGCTTGCAGCGTTTGCAGCACATGCGTGCACAGTTGGACGACATACAAAAGACAGCCGCCACCTTCAAGCGCCGCCCCAAGGTGTATTTTGAAGAGTGGGATGAGCCACACTTCAGCGCGATACGTTGGGTGTCTGAGCTGATTGGCATAGCGGGTGGTGACGATTGTTTTCCTGAGTTGGCACAAATGCCCATGGGTAAAGACCGCATCATTGCCAGTGGTCAAACCATCGTGGACCGTGCACCCGACATCATCATTGGCTCGTTGTGTGGCAAGAAGTTTCGCCCAGAAAAAGCAGCAGCACGCGCAGGTTGGCAAGACGTGCCTGCTGTGCGGAATAAGCAGATTTTTGAAATCAAGTCGGCCGACATCTTGCAGCCTGGGCCTGCGGCCTTGACCGATGGTGTGGCGCAGCTGCACCAAATCGTCAAGCGTTGGGAGTCCTCCTATGCGTAGAGGCATGATGAAGCTAAGCATGACTCGGCAACGGTTTGTTATGTTGCATATGTGGGCGTGCTTCGTTGTGATCAACAGTTTCGCCAATCCTGCGCAGGCCGTTGTGTTGCGTGATGACCGTCAAGTGGACGTGACCATCACCCAAGTCCCACAACGCGTCGTCAGCCTGTTGCCTTCGCTCACCGAGACGGTGTGCGCTTTGGGGCAATGCCAAAAGCTGGTGGGTGTGGACCGTTACTCCAACTGGCCAGAGAGCATCGCCAAGCTGCCTCGGATGGGTGGCGGAATTGACCCGAACATCGAAAGCGTGGTGGCGGCCAAACCTGATTTGGTGCTGATGGCCACCTCAGCGCGAGGTGCAGAACGCTTTACCGCTTTGGGCTTGACGGTGCTGGCGCTTGAGCCACGCTCGCATGCCGATGTGCAGCGTGTGATGCGTATCGTGGCCCAAGCGCTGGCTGTGCCTGTACAAGAGAGTGATCGCGCGTGGCGTCACATCGACGCGGCTGTGAATGCCGCCGCGCAATCGATTCCTGTGCAAGCCAAAGGCCAGCGTGTGTACTTTGAAGTCAACCGCGCGCCGTATGGCGCCAGCGAGTCGTCGTTCATTGGCGAAACCTTGCAGCGGCTGGGCGCGGGCAACATCTTGCCCGCATCGTTGGGCCCTTTTCCTCAAATCAATCCGGAGTTTGTGGTGCGCGCTCAGCCCGACATCATCATGGTGGGCGACAGCAACTTTGCAGACATGGCCACACGGCCGGGTTGGCAAAACATGCGGGCAATGCGGACGCAACGTGTGTGCCATTTCAAATCTGAAGAGTCAGATGTGTTGGTGCGTGCAGGTCCGCGCATGGCTGAGGCGGCACGCTTGATGGCCAAATGTTTGACTGAGAAAGCGCAAGCCAACAAAGCCGAGGCCGTCGACAAAACCAAAGGAGCGCCATGACGGACCCAGGCGCGCGCTCCTCTTCGCTGGCCGTGGCCTTGAGCCTGTTGGTGTTCTGTGCATTGGGTATTGCACTGGGCACTGCCGTGGGCACCACAGGTGTCGAGAGTTGGCTCAGTGCTTTCAACGACGACACCGCTTGGCAAATCGTGTGGGACATTCGTTTGCCGCGTAGCTTGGGCGCTTGCGCGGCTGGGGCGTTGCTGGGCTTGGCGGGGGCGTTGGCGCAGGGGTTGTTTCGTAACCCGTTGGCTGACCCTTATTTGTTAGGGAGTGCATCAGGCGCATCGCTGGGTGTGGCCGTCGCGCTTGCGTTGTTTGGGGGTCATCCGTTTGCGGCTGAGTTTGTGGTGCGTTTGGGCTTGACGGGTGCCGCGTTTGTGGGGGCGGTCTTGGCTGTGTTGCTCACGTTGGTGCTGGCGCGTGGTGTGCAGCACACCTTGCGCTTGTTGTTGGCGGGCGTGATTGTGGGGGTGGTGTTCGGTGCGGTGGCTTCGTTGATCACCCTCATGCGCCCCGATGTGTTGCAAGGCATGCAGGGTTTTTTGTTGGGCTCCACTAGCTTCATTGGTTGGAACGCTTGTGTGCTGATGCTCGGTGTGTTGCTGGTGTGCTTGGTGTTGGCTTTCACGTTGAGCCGTGTGCTCGATGCCTTGAGTTTGGGTGAATCCACGGCCTTGAGCTTGGGGTTGCCGCTTATCCCCATGCGTGTCGCGTTGGTGTGTGTGTTGGCGTTGGCAACGGGCACGGCGGTGGCGCAAACGGGCTTGGTCGCATTTGTCGGCTTGGCTGCACCGCACTTGGTGCGCTCCGTGGTGAAGAGCCAACACAATTGGATCGTGGTGTTGTCTGCCTTGATGGGCGGCTTACTGCTGCTCGCCGCCGACTTGCTGGCCCGCCTGTTGCTGTCGCCACAAGAGATGCCTGTGGGGGTGCTGACGGCGGTGTTGGGTGGCGGCTATTTGTTGTGGCTCATGTACCGCAGTCAAACATCAAGGGCGGCTTGATGAGTACGTCGTCGTTTGCTTTGCGCTTGATGGATGTGCATGTGTCTCTTGCCGGTCATGAGGTCTTGCACGGGATTGATCTGTCGTTGACCGCAGGGCGTTGGAGCAGCATTGTGGGCCCCAACGGCGCGGGTAAATCCACCTTGCTCAAAGCCATGGCAGGCTTGCTGCCTGTCACTGGCAGCATCTTTTTGTTTGACCAAACGTTGATGGCGATGGACCGCAAGCAGCGCGCGCAGCAGCTGTCGTGGTTGGGTCAAAACGAATCGGCATCCGACGACTTGCGCGTGTGGGATGTGGTCATGCTGGGGCGCATGCCGCATCAAGACTGGCTGGCTGCGCCCAGCGCTAAAGATCATGCGGTGGTCGAAACGGCCTTGCAAGCCACAGGCGCTTGGGATTGGCGCGAGCGCTCGTTGGGTCAGCTGTCGGGTGGCGAATGCCAACGTGTGCTGCTGGCTCGTGCCATGGCCGTGCAAGCGCAAGTCATGTTGATGGACGAGCCTTTGGCCAACCTGGACCCCCCGCATCAAGTGGATTGGCTAGAGCAAGTGCGCTGCCTCACCTCGCAAAACACCACGGTCGTGAGCGTGCTGCACGAAGTGGGCATGGCCTTGCATGCGGACGACTTGGTGGTCATGCAAGCGGGCCGCGTGGTGCACCAAGGCCCATGTGCCGACGCCGTCACACACCGCGCTGTTGAAGCGGTGTTTGGCAAGCGTATTGCGATCCATGCGTTGGATGGCCAGTGGGTGGCTGTGCCCAAGTTTTAAAATTCTCAAGCACAGGTGATGACCGCCAGTTCAGTCAGGTTGATTTGTCTCTTGGTGCTTTGGCGGATTCTTTCATTGGCGCATAGCGCGCACACAGCAACGCGATCAGCGATTGGGCATAGGCGGGCAGGGCGGCTTGGTCGCGTGTCAGGATGTAGCGCTCACGCACGCTCCACGCGTCGCTGAGTTCTACCAACGCCATGTTCATGGCGTCTTGATTGCGTCTGGCGGCTGATTCAGGAACGATGCCAACTCCCACGCCCGCGCCAATCATGCGGCACATGGCATCAAAACTGGAGAGCTGAATGCGCAGCTTCAGGGGCTTGCCCAATCGCTCTGTCACTTGGCTCAAGAAAGTTTGTAAGGTGCTGCCGTGATGCATGCCCACGGCGTCTTCGTCGAGCGTGTCTACAAACGCCACTTTTTGGCGTTGTGCCAGCGGGTGGTTTTTGGCGGTGGCCAGCACCAAGCGGTCGGTGCTGAAGTGCAGGCTTTGCAGGCCCAGTGTGTCCACTTGTCCGGCCACGATGCCGATGTCAGCCCGACCATCTTGCACACCACGCGCAATGTCAGCATTCGGTTTTTCTTGAAGGTCGATGTTCACCTTGGGGTTGTCTGCCAAGAACTCTGGCAAGATTTCTGGCAAAAAATCAGTCACAGCGGTGGTGTTGGCAAATACTCGCAAATGGCCGCGCAAGCCGCCCCCGTATTCTTGTAAATCGCCGCGCATTTGGTCGACTTGACGCAGCATCAAACGAGCGTGGTGCAAGAACGCTTGTCCCGGTGGTGACAGACGTACGCCACGCGCTTCTCGGTACAAAAGCGGTAAGTCGGTTTGAGCTTCGAGTGCTTTGATACGTGCGCTGGCCGCGGCCAGTGACAGGTGTTGTTTGGCAGCTGCCTTGGTGAGGCTGCCTTCGTCAGCGGCCCACACAAAAAGCCGGAGATCATTCAGGTCGAAATGCATGGTGCCATGTTAATGCTGCCAAGCCTAAGCCTTCGGAAAAACAAGAGGCTGGATCTGGAAATGACCGATTGCGCTGCCGCGTCAAACCGCCGAACATCCACCCACTTATTTTGGAGATGTGGATGATCAACCTTTTATCTAAGTCACGTCGCATGACTCGGCGTGCTTTGTGTTGCGCTTGTTTGTGCGTTGCGGCTGGCACTGGCATGGCGCAGTCGACCTACCCAAGTCGTGCCATTTTGATGATCGTTCCGCAAACCGCGGGCGGTACCAACGACATCGTGGGGCGCGTGGTGAGCCAAAAGCTTTCTGAAATTTTGGGTTCGCCTGTGGCGGTGGAAAACCGCCCAGGCGCCGGCGGCAACATCGGCACGCAGTTCGCGGCCAAGTCGGCCAAAGACGGCTACACCTTGTTGATGACCATCAGCAGCAGCCAAGCGATCAACCCAGCGCTCTACAAAAACCCGGGTTTTGACCCCGTCAAAGATTTCAAGCCCGTCGCCTTGATTGGCGCCGTGCCCAATGTGTTGTTGGCCAACGCCGACTTTCCTGCCAAGTCGATGAAAGAGCTCATCGCCATGGCCAAAGCCAAACCTGGCCAGTACCAATACGCCTCAGCGGGCAACGGCACCTTGAACCACTTGCTGGGGGAGATGCTCAACAGCATGGCCGGCATCGACTTGCAGCATGTGCCCTACAAAGGCGTGGCACCGGCGCTGAACGACGTGCTGGGCGGCCAGTTACCGTTGGTGTTTGCCAGCTTGCCATCGTCGCTGGCGCACATCAAGTCGGGCAAGCTCAAACCGTTGGCTGTTAGCAGCTCCAAGCGTTCGCCCGCTTTGCCCGATGTGCCCGCCTTGTCTGAAGTGGTTCCTGGCTACACAGGCACTTTGTGGATTGGCCTCTTTGCCCCCGCCGGTGTTCCTGCGGATGTGCAGATCAAACTGCAAGACGCCATGGCCAAAACCTTGGCCGCCAAAGACCTGCGCGACAAGTTGGAGTTGCAAGGCGTTGAAATGGCTGGGCCCACCACACCAGAACAATTCGCAACCTTGTTGAACGAAGACATCGTGCGCTGGGCGCAGATTGTCAAAAGCTCTGGCGCTTCGATTGACTGACCGATGACCACCCACCTCGACCCCCAAACCCTCGCGCACTTGCAAACCTGGCAAGGCCGCAGCGAAACCTTAGAAGACCTCATCACCCCCGCACCCTTGCGCGCTTTGAGTGCCACGCTGGATCGTGACGACCCGTTGCCTGCCGCGGGCACCGAGCTGCCTGCGTTGTGGCATTGGTTGTACTTTTTGCCCCATCACCGCCAAAGCGAGATTGGGCCCGATGGCCATGCGAAGCGCGGTGGCTTTTTGCCGCCTGTGCCGCTGCCGCGTCGCATGTGGGCAGGTGGACGTTTGCAGTGGCATGCGCCGCTGCGCGTGGGCGATGCACTCAAGCGCGTCTCCACCATCCAATCCGTCACGCATAAATCGGGCCGCACGGGCGATTTGTTGTTTGTGCTCGTGAAGCATGAAGTGCACAACGCAGACGGTTTGTGTTTGACGGAAGAGCACGACATCGTGTATCGCCCAGCGGCCCAGCCTGGCGACCCTATGCCTGCGCCGGTGGCTGCCGCCAGCATGGTTGGACAAGGTGCCCCATTGGTGCAAAGCGGTGGCAACAGTGAATTGTGGCAACGTGACATCGCGCCTGATGACGTGCTGTTGTTTCGCTATTCCGCGCTCACCTTCAACGGCCACCGCATCCATTACGACCGCACCTACGTCACCGACGTCGAGGGCTATCCCGGCCTCATCGTGCACGGCCCGTTGATTGCCACTTTGTTGGTGGATCTGGTGCGCCGTCACACGAACCGCCCCATCCAACGCTTTGAATTCAAAGCGCTGCGTCCCACGTTTGAGTGCGGCGACCAACGTATCTTGCGTGTCAACGGTCAACCCCAAGCAGACGGCAACCAGGTGCGCCTTTGGGCGCAAGACCACGAAGGCTGGCTCACCATGCAAGCCACCGCTGAGCTCGGCTGACCTCATTTTTGAAAAGACGTTTTTATGTTGCACACCCCTGACCAATACCAAGACATCCGCGACGCTGTGCGCGACCTTTGCGCCCAGTTCCCTGACGAATACCACCGCAAGATTGACGAAAAACGCGGCTATCCCGAAGAATTTGTGGACGCGCTCACCAAAGCGGGCTGGATGGCCGCGCTGATTCCGCAGCAATACGGCGGCTCGGGCCTGAGCATGGCCGAGGCCTCGGTCATCATGGAAGAGATCAACCGCTCGGGCGGCAACTCGGGCGCCTGTCACGGCCAGATGTACGTGATGAACTCCATCGTGCGCAGCGGTTCTCAACAACAAAAAGACACGTTGCTGCCCAAAATTGCCACGGGCGAATTGCGCATTCAGTCCATGGGCGTGACCGAGCCCACCACCGGCAGCGACACCACCAAACTCAAAACCAGCGCTGTCAAAAAAGATGGCCGCTGGGTCATCAACGGCCAGAAGGTTTGGATCTCGCGCATCCAGCACAGCGACCTGATGATTCTGCTGGCGCGCACCACGCCCGCTGACCAGGTGAAGAAAAAGTCCGAAGGCTTGTCCTGCTTTTTGATCGACCTCAAAACAGCGATTGGCAACGGCCTAACCGTGCGTCCGATCCTGAACATGGTCAACCACGAGACCAACGAATTGTTTTTTGACAACCTCGAAATTCCCGAAGACGCGCTGCTGGGTGAAGAGGGCAAAGGCTTCAAGACCCTGCTCGACGGCCTGAACGCTGAGCGCACCTTGATCGCTGCGGAGTGCATTGGCGACGGTTATTGGTTCATTGACCGCGCCAGCAAATATGCCAACGAGCGTGTGGTGTTTGGCCGCCCCATTGGTCAAAACCAGGGCGTGCAGTTCCCGATTGCCGATGCCTTCATCGAGCTGGAAGCCGCCAACCTGATGCGCTGGAAGGCCTGCGAAAAAATTGATGCCCTACAAAACGCTGGCGCTGAAGCCAACATGGCGAAGTATCTTGCGGCCAAGGCCAGCTGGGAAGCGGCCAACGTTTGTTTGCAAACGCATGGCGGCTTTGGCTTTGCCTGCGAGTACGACATCGAGCGCAAATTCCGCGAGACCCGCTTGTACCAAGTGGCGCCGGTGTCGACCAACATGATCTTTTCTTATGTTGCCGAGCATTTGCTGGGTTTGCCAAGGTCGTTCTGATGACACACGCTGCTTCACATTCCGCATCACCGTTTGCCGCCAATGCCGGCGTGCGTCCGCTCGACCACATCACCGTCGTGTCTCTAGAGCACGCGATTGCCGCGCCGTTTTGCACGCGCCAGTTGGCGGACTTGGGCGCCCGCGTCATCAAGGTGGAGCGCCCCGGCGCCGGTGACTTTGCACGCGCTTACGACCAACGTGCCAAAGGTCAGTCCTCGCACTTTGTATGGGTCAATCGCTCCAAAGAAAGTCTGGCGCTGGACCTGAAAGACCCGCAAGATTTGGCGGTGCTCAAACAGCTCATTGCCAAGGCCGATGTGTTGGTGCAAAACCTCGCACCCGGTGCCACGGGGCGAATGGGCTTGGATGCCGCCACTTTGCGCGCCGAGAACCCGCGCCTCATCGTGTGCGACATCTCCGGCTACGGCAACGACGGTCCGTACCGCGACAAGAAAGCCTACGACTTACTCATCCAAAGTGAAGCGGGTTTCTTGAGCATCACCGGCACGCCCGATCACCCCAGCAAAAGCGGCAACTCGATTGCCGACATCGCAGCGGGCATGTACGCCTACACCAACATCTTGTCAGCGCTGATTCAGCGTGACAAAACAGGGGAGGGTTCACACATCGATGTGTCCATGCTCGAAGCCTTGGGCGAGTGGATGGGCTACCCCATGTATTACGCGATGGACAACGCGTCGCCGCCGCCGCGCAGCGCCGCGGCGCACGCCACCATTTACCCGTATGGTCCTTTCGCCGCAGGCGATGGTGGCACGGTGATGTTGGGCTTGCAAAACGAACGTGAGTGGGTGCAGTTTTGCCAGCATGTGCTGCAGCAACCCGAACTGGCCACCGACGCGCGTTTCAACAGCAATGCCCTGCGCAACGCCAACCGCAACGCGTTAGAAAAAATCATCCTCGACACCTTTGCCGCGTTGACGGCTGAGCAAGTGATTGCGCGTTTGGATGTGGCGCAAATTGCCAACGCCCGCATGAACACCATGGCCGAGCTGTGGGCACATCCGCAGCTCCAAGCGCGTGAGCGTTGGACTTCGGTCGATTCACCTGCGGGTGACTTGCCAGCCTTGTTGCCACCCGGCAAACAAAGTGCGTTTGATTACCGCATGGGTGCTATTCCTAAAGTGGGCGAGCACACCGAAGCGATTTTGAAAGAACTGGGAGTTCAACGATGAGTGCCATTTCCACAACCGTGCCCTCTAGCGCCACCGCCACGCTCGCTGCCTTTGCTGCGAACCTGAAGACCGCTGACATTCCTGAGCATGTGCTGCGCAAAACCGAAGACCTGTGGGTCGATTGGTTTGGCTCAGCCATTGCAGGTCATGGCTCGCGACCTGTTGAAACCTTGACCAAATTCGCGGTGAGCATGGGGCCTGCATCCGGCCCCAGCGAGGTGTTGACCAACCGCCGCACCACCAGCCCTTATTGGGCGGCGATGGCCAATGCCGCCGCATCGCATGTGGCCGAGCAAGACGATGTGCACAACGGCTCGGTGTTTCACCCAGCCACGGTGGTGTTCTCGCCCGTGTTGGCTGTCGCGCAAGCCATTGGGGCCACGGGTGCGCAACTCATCACCGCAGCCGTGGCGGGTTATGAGGTGGGCATTCGTGTGGGTGAGTTTTTAGGACGCTCGCATTACCGCGTGTTTCACACCACAGGGACAGCGGGCACCTTGGCAGCCGCTGCGGCTGTGGGGCATTTGCTGGGGCTCAATGCCACGCAGATGCAGCACGCGTTTGGATCGGCCGGCACACAGTCTGCGGGTTTGTGGGAGTTCTTGCGTACCGCAGCAGACTCCAAACAATTGCACACCGCCCACGCTGCAGGTGCCGGCTTGATGGCCGCTTATTTGGCCAAAGACAACTTCACCGGTGCGGCACAAATTTTGGAAGGTCCACAAGGCATGGCTGCGGGCATGTCCAGCGATGCCGATGTGCGCAAACTCACCGACGGCTTGGGCACCCGTTGGGCCACGGCAGAAACCTCGTTCAAGTACCACGCCTCGTGCCGCCATACGCATCCTGCGGCCGATGCCTTGCTGAAAGTGATGCAAGACCACCAGCTCAAAATTGCTCACTTGGCCCGCGTGGTCACCCATGTGCACCAAGGGGCGATTGACGTGTTGGGCCCTGTCACAAACCCGAGCACCGTGCACCAAAGCAAGTTCAGCATGGGCACGGTGTTGGCCTTGGTGGCGCGCTTTGAGCATGCGGGGTTGAGCGAGTTTGACCAGCATTTCAAAGACGACATCACCCAAGCCTTGCGCGACAAAGTGGAGATGGTGTTGGACGACGAAGTGGACACCGCTTACCCGCAGCGTTGGATTGGCAAGGTCACCGTGCACACGACGGATGGCCGCGTGTTGCACGGGCGCGTGGATGAGCCCAAGGGCGACCCAGGCAACACGCTGAGCCGCGATGAAATCACGGCCAAGGCCCTGCTTCTTGCCGCGCACAGCGGTGGCGCCACGCCGGATGAGATGGCTGCCGCCGTGGCGCAGCTTTGGCAAGTCATGCAGTGGCCGATCGTCCCGCGGGTGATGCCCGTGCAGGCTTGAGGCTGTGTTGAGTTTTGCGGTCCGCTATGACTGAACTTCATCCTTTAGCGCGCGCTTGCACATTTTTATTTGTGCCCGGCCATCGCCCCGACCGCTTTGACAAAGCCTTGCAAAGTGGCGCGGATGCCGTGATTTTGGACCTTGAAGATGCGGTGCCTTTGTCTGACAAAGCCAAAGCGCGCGATGCGATCACTCAGGCTTGGCAAACATGGACCAGCGCGCAACGTGCGCGTGTGCTGATTCGCATCAACGCCCTCAGCAGCAACGAGGCGACGGCTGATTTGGCTTGGTTGGGCACGCTCGACGGTTTGAGTGCTGTGATGGTGCCCAAGGCCGAATCGGTGGCAGAGCTCCAGCGCGTGGCGAAAGGTGGTCCTGTTCAGATGCAGCTCGTCCCCTTGATCGAAACTGCGCAAGCCGTGCGCGCTCTCGATGTCATCGCCCAAGCCCCACAGGTTCTACGCTTGGCTTTGGGGCATTTGGACTTGCAAGCCGATTTGGGCATGGCCTGCGAGGCCGATGAGGCGGAGCTGGGTCCTGTGCGCTTTCAGCTGGTCTTGGCTTCGCGCTGTGCAGGTTTGCCGCCACCCATCGATGGCGTGAGCACCAGCACACAAGACATGGCTTTGGTGCAATCCGATGCCGCTCGCAGCCGACGATTTGGATTTTTTGCAAAGTTGTGCATTCATCCTGCACAGTTGCAACCGGTACGTGCCGCATTCATGCCTACCGCGCTTCAGCGAGATTGGGCGCACCGTGTTTTGGCCGCGGAAACTGCCGCTGGAGGTGGTGCTTTCAGTGTGGATGGCAAGATGGTGGACCCCCCTGTTTTGCGGTTGGCGCGTCAAATTTTGGTGGACCAATAACATTGCTGCATATCAGGCATTCGCGCTCAAACCTTGCTTGCCGTTTATGCTTCGTCAGTATTTTAAAAACGGAGACCATCATGAAACAACAAATGAAAACTTTACTATTGGCCTGCGCTGTGGCGTGCGGCACTTTGAGCGGCGTGGCAAGCGCCCAAACCTCTGCATTCCCAGACAAGCCCATTGCCTTGGTCGTGCCTTTTGCGGCGGGCGGCCCAACGGATGTGGTGGCGCGCATGATCGCCATTCCCATGGGCAAGTCTTTGGGGCAAACCGTGTTGGTTGAAAACACGGTGGGTGCTGGTGGCACCATTGCCGCAGCGCGTGTCGCGCGTGCTGCGCCCAACGGTCACACCATTTTTATTCACCATATGGGCATGGCTACGGCGCCTGCTTTGTACAAAAAGCTGTCGTTCGATCCACTGAAAGACTTTGAATACATCGGCCAAGTGGTCGACGTGCCCATGACCATGCTGGCACGCAAGGACTTTCCGGCCAACAACTTTGCAGAGTTGCAAACTTATGTCAAAGCCAACAAAGACAAAGTGTCTTTGGCCAATGCCGGTTTAGGCGCTGTGTCGCACCTGTGCGGCTTGCTGTTCATGAGCGCCATGGAGACCGACCTCAACACCATTCCTTACAAAGGTACCGGCCCCGCGATGAACGATTTGCTGGGTGGCCAAGTGGATTTGTTGTGCGACCAAACCACACAAACCGTGCCCTTGATCAAAGAGTCACGCGTCAAGGTGTATGGCGTCACCACGCTTAAGCGTTTGAGCGCCTTGCCTAACGTGCCCACATTGGACGAGCAAGGGTTGAAGGGCTTTGAGGTCAAAGTGTGGCACGGCATGTACGCACCTAAAGACACGCCTGCTGCTGTGATTGACAAGATCAACGTGGCCCTGCGTGCCGCTTTGCAAGACCCAGCGGTCAAGCAACGTTTGGCAGATTTGAGCTCGGATGTTCCTCCTATGGACAAAGTCACCCCCGCAGGCTTGAAGACGCACTTAGAGGCTGAAATCAAGAAGTGGGGCCCTGTGATCGCCAAGTCGGGTATTTACGCCGACTGAGCTCAATCACGCGCACAACAAAAGGCCACTTCGTGTGGCCTTTTTTGCGTCTATTGGATTTTTTGGGATGTGTGATGGGTTTCGTTTAGAGAAACTAATTTACCAATGTTAAACTTTTGCCCATTAAAAATGCGCCGCCCAACCAGGAGACAAGCGCCATGGGTTCTTACACCTATCCAAAATTCAACTACGTTGCACCCACTGACTTGATGGCGCAGCCACCGCAACGCCGGCCACTGATCGTCATTGGTGGTGGCCCTGTGGGTTTGGCTGCGGCCATTGATGCACGTTTGCAAGGCTTGGATGTCTTGTTGTTTGACGAAGATGATTCGGTGTCGGTGGGCTCGCGGGCCGTGTGTTACGCCAAACGCACGCTAGAGGTCTTGGACCGTTTGGGCGTGGGCCAGCCTTTGTGCGACAAAGGGGTGAGTTGGAACATTGGGCGCACGTTCAGGCAGCAAGAGGAGGTGTACCAATTCAATCTGGTGCCCGACCCTGGCCACAAGCGCCCTGGCATGATCAACCTGCAGCAGTACTACTTGGAAGAAGCCTTGGTCAATCGCGCCTTAGAGCTGGGCGTGGACATTCGGTGGAAATGCCAGGTGGTGGGCGTCACCTCGCACAATGACCACGCGTGCGTGTGCGTGTCGTCACCCGACGGTGAGTTTGAGATCGAGGCCGATTGGCTGGTCGTGGGCGACGGCGCACGCAGCCCTGTGCGCCGCATGCTGGGCTTGGACATCGAAGGCCATGTGTTCAAAGACCGCTTCTTGATCGCCGACGTGGTGATGAAGGCCGAGTTTCCAGCCGAGCGTTGGTTTTGGTTTGACCCCCCGTTTCACCCCGGCCAAAGCGTGCTCTTGCACAAGCAAGCCGACAACGTGTGGCGCATCGACTTTCAACTGGGTTGGGATGCCGATCCTGAAGAAGAGAAAAAGCCCGAGCGTGTGCTGCCGCGTTTACAAGCCATGTTGGGTGACGAGCGCCCGTTTGAGTTGGAGTGGGTCAGCATCTACACCTTTCAGTGCCGGCGCATGAAAGACTTTCGCCACAAGCGCTTGCTGTTTGTGGGTGACGCGGCGCATCAGGTGTCGCCCTTTGGTGCGCGTGGCGCGAACTCGGGCATTCAAGACGCCGATGGTTTGATGTGGAAGTTGGCCTTGGTGCTGCGTGGTTTGGCACCCCAAGCCTTGCTCGACACCTACAACACCGAGCGTGGTTTTGCCGCCGATGAAAACATTTTGAATTCCACCCGTTCGACCGATTTCCTGACGCCTAAAACCGCCACCAGCCGCGTGTTCCGTGATGCGGCCTTGGCGTTGGCGCGGCATCACCCGTTTGCGCGCAAATTGGTCAACTCGGGGCGTTTGTCGGTGCCCAGTTTCATCACCGACTCGTCCCTGAACACCCCCGATGTGGATGCCTTTGAGGGCAACATGTTGCCCGGCGCACCGATGGACGACGCCCCCATTCACGTCAACGGCCAAGACGCTTGGCTGATAGACCAAATGGGGCACCGTTTTCAGTGCTTGGTGTTTGTCGACGAGGTGGGCCAGCTTGATGCCGCCACACGTCACGCCTTGAAGGCACTCGCGGATGAGCCTGTGCCTGTGCATGCTGCCGTGGTCAGTCGCCACACAGGCGCGATCGAAGGTTTGCCAGTCTATGTGGACACGCAAGGCTTGTTTGCCAAACGCTACGACGCGCAGCCAGGCAGCGTCTGGTTAATTCGTCCCGATCAACACGTCTGCGCGCGTGCGCGACGTTTCAATTCCGCGTGGCTCAAAGCAGCGTTGAACCAAGCCACTTGCAATGTTTGAGCACAAGGCAGAACCGATGCAACACCTCAATTTAGCCCCGAATTTCAACGAGCCAGGTAAACGCTACTTTCGTGACTTCACGCCGGGCGATGACTTTTATCAAGCTTTGATTGACACCCATCGCGAGCTCAGTGACGCGCAAAGCGCCTTGGTAAATGCCAAGCTCATCTTGCTGCTGGCCAACCATGTTGGCGACATGCAGGTGCTGCGTGAAGCTTTGACTTTGGCCCGTGCTGATGTCAACCAAGATCCCACCTAGTCACTGGAGACTGACCATGAAAATCGACCGCATTCACCATGTCGCTTACCGCTGCAAGGACGCCAAAGAAACCGTGGAGTGGTATGTCAAGCACCTGAACATGAACTTCGTGCTTGCTATTGCCGAGGACCTAGTGCCCAGCACCAAAGCGCCTGACCCTTATATGCATGTGTTTTTAGACGCAGGCAACGGCAACGTGTTGGCATTTTTTGAATTGCCCACCGCACCCGCGATGGGGCGAGACCTCAATACACCGGCGTGGGTGCAGCACATCGCCTTCAAAGTAGACAGCTTGGCGACTTTGGAGGCCGCCAAGGAGCGGCTGCAAGCGGGTGGGGTGGAGGTGCTCGGCATCACCGATCACGCCATCTTCAAATCGATTTATTTCTTCGATCCCAATGGCCATCGCCTAGAACTCGCCTGCGATGTGGGCACGCCCGACATGTATGACAAGCTCGACGCCGTGAAATGGGACATGCTCGAAGAGTGGAGCCAGACCAAGCGCGCACCCAAGCACGCGGCGTGGATGCACAAATAAGAGCGCACCTGATCAGGGCTTGGGTGTCTTGGGTTTGAAGCTGCAATAGTCTGACACGCTGCATTGCCAACACAGCGGCTTACGGGCTTGGCACACATAACGCCCATGCAAGATGAGCCAGTGGTGTGCGTCCACCAAGTACGCGGCTGGAATGCGCTTCATCAACTTCATCTCGACGGCCAGAGGGGTTTTGCCAGGCCCCAAACCGGTGCGGTTGCCCACGCGAAAAATGTGTGTGTCCACCGCCATCGCAGGTTCGCCAAAAGCCACGTTCAGCACCACGTTGGCGGTTTTTCGGCCTACACCCGGCAAGGCTTCCAGCGCTTCGCGTGTGCGCGGCACCACGCTGTGGTGCTGGTCCACCAAGAGGCGGCAGGTTTCAATCAAGTGTTTGGCTTTGCTGTGGTACAGACCAATGGTCTTGATGTAACCCTCCAGACCCTCTAAGCCCAAATTCAAAATTTGTTGCGGCGTGTTGGCCACCGCAAACAGCTTGCGCGTGGCTTTGTTCACCCCCACATCGGTGGCTTGAGCACTGAGCAAGACCGCGCTGAGTAACTCGAACACGCTGGTATATTCCAATTCGGTATTGGGCTGCGGATTGGCTGCTTTCAGCGTCGCAAAAAAAGGCTCAATGTGCTGTGTTTTCATACGACCATTATTCCCCACCATGCAATTTGCTGACCGCCTCAACAACGTTGAAACTTCCGCCATTCGTGAACTGTTCAAACTCCTGGGCAAGCCCGGCATCATCAGCTTTGCAGGCGGCTTTCCCGACAGCGCCATGTTTGACGTGGAAGGCATTCGCGAGGCCAGCAGCCGCGCCTTGACCGAAGAGCCAGGCGCTGCTTTGCAGTACGGCGCAACTGAAGGCTACAACCCCCTGCGCGAACAGCTTGCTGCTTTCATGGCCAGTAAAGGCGTGAAGGGCTTAGACGCCAACGGCCTCATCGTCACGACAGGTAGCCAACAAGCGCTTGACCTGGTTGCGAAAACCTTGCTCGACCCAGGCGATGTGGCCTTGGTCGAAGGCCCCACGTTCTTAGCCACCATTCAGTGCTTCCGTTTGTATGGCCCGCAAGTGGTGGGCGTGCCCATTGATGCGCATGGTGTGCAAGTGGACAAGCTCGAAGAATTGATGGTGCAGCACAAACCAAAGCTGGTGTACCTCATCCCCACCTTTGGTAACCCGAGCGGCGCCACGCTGAGCCTAGAGCGCCGTTTGCGCATTCTGGAGCTTGCGGTGAAATACCAAACTGTGGTGGTCGAAGACGACCCTTACGGCGACTTGTACTTTGGGGAGGCACCGCCACCTTCCTTGCTCGCTTTGAGCGATCAAGTGCCGGGCAGTCGCGATTTGTTGGTTTACTGCGGTTCGCTCAGCAAAGTGTTGTCACCCGGTCTGCGCGTGGGTTGGATGATTGCCCCGCCCGAGCTTTTGGCCCGCGCCACCATGTGCAAACAATTCAGTGATGCACACACCTCCACCTTTGCGCAAGCCACTGCCGCGCATTACCTCAAAGCAGGCCGCATGCCTGCCACCTTGGCGCATGTGCGCAGTGTTTACGCCGAGCGTGCCCAAACCATGGGCGATGCCTTGAAGCGCGAATTGGGCGATGCCTTGACGTTTACGCAACCGCAAGGCGGCTTGTTCTTCTGGGCCAACCTCACCGGCGCAGGCGGCAAGGTGAAAGACGGTGCCGAATTGGCCAAACGTGCCATTGAAAAAGGCGTCGCTTTTGTTCCCGGCGCACCTTTTTTTGCCAACGACCCCGATACATCAGCGATTCGTTTGAGTTTTGCGACGGCTGATGTGGAGAAGATCAAAGAGGGGATTGCGCGTTTGGGGCAGGCGTTGTGAATAATTGGTGACTTTGAAAGTGTTGTGGAATGAATTTAATTAAATTTTTCGGGGTTGTTATTCTCTTTGTGAGCTTCAGCGGGTGTGGCGGGTTGAATCAAAATGTTCAATACAGGAATCCAACTACTGAGTTAAAGAATAACAAATGGGATTATTACGATGGATCATCCATCGACTACATCTCGTTTTCATTCAGCGAGTATGGCAATGGAACGCTGTTGAAAAATGAAGATTCAGTTAAATATAACGCCACAGTCAATATTGATAGAAGCAAAGGCTTGGCTTTGATCCAATATCAGGGTGATATTCTTAAGTTAAAGAAGGTGACCTCTCAGAATAGGGTGGATTTGCTGCTCGATCGAGTTGCTGGTGATGCCGCTGATAAAACAGCCTACAAAGCTTGGAATGATTGGTTTGAGTCTGAGAGCGGTAAATTTTTGGTCGCTGCCGAGTATCAAAAGCAGATTATTCTAATTAGCCATGATTCTGGCAAATCTCTTAAGAACATTGCGTTTTACCCCAGCCGCTATGTGGCTTGCAAGGAGCTAGCAACAAGGCAAGCACAACTAGATAAAAAAATGGTGTTTAATTTATTTAAAAATCCTTTTGCTTCTATCAACGACAGTGGGGCAGATGTTGTATCCCCAACAAACGTTCCGAGATTTGATGGCCCCTCGGATTTCACTTGGGCTGGCGACAAAGCTAATGATCGTTTGAGTAAGGTTCTCTCAGTGAAAAACACTGAGCAAAAATACGACCAAGCATGGAACGGGCTCAATTGTTGGTGAGTACTTTGAATGCGATTGAAAAAGCCTGTTCAGCCAGCAATCACTTTGGAAAACAGCAGTTGAGGTATCAGCTTGTTAGGGGGTGATCAGCCCAAGCATCCGTCAACCTTCAAACTTAGCATGCCAGTTATGCCTGACATTTAAAAGCTGGATCTCATTCCAAGTTATTTTGCCCTCCCATTTCAAGCGTTTTTAGGAGTTTTGCCGTGCAGTCCTTGTCTCGCCGTGTTGCTTTTACCCTCTTGTCTTCATTCATTTTGGTAGGTTGTGCCAGCACCCCACCCACCGACCCCAACTACAAGCCCTCGCGAGGCCAGAACGGTAAAGACGTGATGTGGATCACCACACCGCCCGAGTTGGTTGAAAAAATGCTGACCATGGCTAAAGTCACGCCTCAAGACCGCGTGTTTGATTTGGGAGCCGGCGACGGCATCATCGCGATTGCGGCTGCCCAAAAATTCAAGGCCAATGCAGTGGGCATTGAATTCAATCCAAACATGGCTGAGTTTGCCCGACGCAAGGTGGCCGAGGCCGGTGTGCAGGACAAAGTGCGCATCATCACGGGCGACATTTTTAAAGAGGATTTCAGCTCGGCCACCGTGGTCACGCTGTACCTGTTGCCCGAACTCAACTTGCAACTTCGACCCACGATCTTGCAAATGAAACCAGGTACGCGCGTAGTTGCGCATGCTTTTGACATGGGCGAATGGCAGGCCGATGAGACCGCTAGCGCCGCAAATGCCGATGCCTTTATGTGGATCGTTCCTGCGTCTGTGCAGGGCGGCTGGCGCGTGAGCTTTGAGGGAGGGCAAACAGCGCGTTTGGACCTAGAGCAAACCTTCCAGAACGTGGGTGGCACCGTTACCCTTGAAGGCAGCACCCAGCAAATATTAGGTGCACGTTTGCGGGGTGATGTCTTGAGTTTTCAGTTCCGGGGCGTTGGTCAGGCTGTGCGCAGCTTCAGTGGCAAAGTCAATGCCAACGTCATGAGCGGCACCCTCTCGACAGACGGCTCCGTCCAAACCTTGGAGGGTCGCCGCTTTTGAGCTGCCCTGGTCTTCAACTCACCCAGTGATGGCCTGATAAGCCGAACCATCCATTAACCCATCCAACTCAGCAGGGTTGCTGAGTTTGACTTTGTAAAACCAACCCTCACCCTCGGGGTCGCTGTTGGCAAGAGATGGGTCAGCCCGCAGGGCTTCGTTTTGCTCGAGGATTTTCACACTCGCGGGCATGTGCACGTCAGCGGCGGCTTTGACAGACTCGACCACACCGGCCACCGTGCCTTGTGCAAAGGTTTTACCCACCTCGGCAAAGTCGATGAAAACGATGTCGCCCAGTGTGTCTTGTGCGTGCTGGGTGATGCCCACCAAAGCGGTGTCGCCTTCGATGCGCACCCAAGTGTGTTCTGCGTGATATTGGTTCATAGTCGTTACATGCCGCTGTAGTTAGGGCCGCCACCGCCTTCTGGCGTGACCCAGATGATGTTTTGGGTGGGGTCTTTGATGTCGCAGGTTTTGCAGTGCACGCAGTTTTGCGCGTTGATTTGCAAACGATCGCTGTTGTCGTCGTTCTTCACGTACTCATAGACACCGGCGGGGCAATAGCGGCTCTCGGGGCCTGCGTATTGAGCGAGGTTGATGCCCACGGGCACGGACGCGTCTTTCAGCGTCAAGTGGGCGGGTTGATTTTCTTCGTGGTTGGTGTTGCTGATGAACACGCTGCTCAAGCGGTCAAACGTGAGCTTGCCGTCGGGCTTGGGGTAGTTGATTTGGGCGTGCTGTGCCGCAGGCTCCAAGCTCACGTGGTCGGGTTTGGTGCCGTGCAGGGTCCAAGGTGGGGTGTCAATGCCGAGCTTGGGCAGCAGCCATTGCTCGATGCCAGTCATCACCGTGCCGACCAACATGCCTTTTTTGAACCACAGTTTGAAGTTGCGGTATTGGTTGAGCTCTTTGCTCAGCCAGCTCTTCTCGAACGCAGCGGGGTAGGCGCTGAGCTCGTCGTTGGCACGGCCTGCAGACACAGCCTCGTAGGCTGCATCAGCCGCCAACATGCCGCTCTTGATGGCGGCATGGCTGCCCTTGATACGCGCAGCGTTCAAATAGCCCGCGTCGCAACCAATCAGTGCACCGCCTGGAAACACGGTCTTGGGCAAAGCTTGTGGCGTGCCGTTGTTGATGGCGCGTGCGCCGTAGCCAATGCGCTTGGCGCCTTCGAGGTGGGCTGCAATGGCTGGGTGTGTTTTCCAGCGTTGCATTTCTTCAAAGGGGCTGAGCCATGGGTTTTTGTAGTCAAGGCCAAGCACAAAGCCGAGCGTGACTTTGTTGTCTTCGAGGTGGTACAAAAAACCGCCGCCAAAGGCGTCGTCTTGCATGGGCCAGCCAGAGGTATGCACCACCAAGCCGGGCTTGGCTTTGGAGGGGTCGACTTCCCACAGCTCTTTGATGCCGATGGCGTAGCTTTGAGGGTCACGGCCCTCGGCCAAGTTGTATTTGGCAATGACTTGTTTGCCCAAGTGACCGCGTGCGCCTTCGGCGAAGATGGTGTACTTGGCGTGCAGTTCCATGCCGAGCTGGAAGTTGTCGGTGGGTTCGCCGTCTTTGCCGATGCCGAGGTTGCCGGTGGCCACGCCTTTAACGGCACCTTGCTCGTCATACAAAACTTCAGCGGCTGCGAAGCCTGGGAAGATTTCCACACCGATCGATTCAGCGTGAGCCGCCATCCACTTCACCACGTTGCTGAGCGACACCACATAGCAACCATCGTTGTGGAAGTTGCGCGGCATCAGCCAACCTGGCACTCGGCTGACGCCAGTTTCAGTGAGGGTAAGCAAGTCGTCGCCTGTGACTTCTTGGTTCAGCGGGCAACCGAGTTCTTTCCAGTTGGGGATGAGCTCGGTCATGGCCTTGGGGTCCATCACCGCGCCAGACAAGATGTGGGCGCCAGGCTCTGAGCCTTTTTCTAGCACCACAACAGACACGTCGTTGCCCTTTTCTGCGGCGAGTTGTTTGATGCGAATGGCAGTGGCCAAACCACCAGGTCCGCCACCAATCACGACCACGTCGTATTCCATGGCTTCGCGGGGGCCGAACTGGGCCAGGATGTCTTCTTGCGTCATAAAGTCTCGTCAGAGTCTGTTGTCAGAGGTGAGACAGATTTTAGGGCCTTGCTTAGATGCCCTTGTCATAATGAAAATCACCTAGACAAAGAGGAGACACACATGGCGTACAGCATCGATTTATCGGGTCGCGTGGCATTGGTCACGGGCGCATCCAGCGGTTTGGGGGCGCAGTTTGCGCGCACCTTGTCTCGCGCTGGCGCCACGGTGGTGTTGGCCAGCCGTCGCGTTGAAAAGTTAGAAGCCCTGCGTGCCGAGTTGCAAGCCGAAGGCGGTGCGGCGCACGTGGTGGCGATGGATGTCACCGTGCTCAGCAGCATTCAAGCGGCGGTGGCACTGGCCGAGCAGCAAGCTGGGCCCATTGACATTTTGGTGAACAACTCCGGCGTCAGCACCACCCAACGCGTGCAAGATGTGAGCGAGGCCGACTTTGATTTCACCTTTGACACCAACGTGAAAGGCTCGTTTTTTGTGGCGCAAGAGGTGGGCAAGCGCATGCTGGCCCGTGCCAAGGGCGCAGCGCCCGGCACCTTCAGTGGTCGCATCATCAACATCGCTTCGGTGGCGGGTCTGAAAGTGCTGCCGCAAATCGGCGTGTATTGCATGAGCAAAGCGGCGGTGGTGCAAATGACCAAGGTGTTTGCGATGGAGTGGGGCCGTTTTGGTATCAATGTGAACGCCATTTGCCCGGGCTACATCGACACCGAAATCAATCACCACCATTGGAGCACCGAGCAAGGCCAGAAGCTGGTCAACATGTTGCCGCGCAAGCGTGTGGGCGAGCCCAAAGATTTGGACGCCTTGCTGGTCATGCTGGCCAGCGGCGAGAGCGGTTTTGTGAACGGCGCCATCATCGCGGCTGACGATGGTTTTGCCCTATGAAGTACGACATTCCTGAGCACAAAAAGCTGGTGTTTGAACTGGTGGTGCCCATTCGCTGGGGCGACATGGACGCCATGGGGCACGTCAACAACGCCACTTACTTTCGCTACCTCGAAACCATCCGCATTGACTGGATGCGCTCTATCGGCGCAACACCGCAACCCGATGGCCATGGCCCGGTGATCGTGAATGCGTTTTGCAACTTCTACAAACAGTTGGAGTACCCCGGCGATGTGCTGCTGAAGATGTACACCAGCGACCCCGGGCGCACCACGTTTGAGACTTGGGGCACGATGGAATTGGTCGGCAAACCCGGCGTCATTCACGCGGCAGGCGGAGCCACCACCATTTGGGTGGATTTTCCGAATCAAAAAGCGATTGAGCTGCCCGACTGGGTGCGGGCGATCGTGACGCCCTAACGGACTAAGTTAGAGACACGCTCCGATTGCTTCGGGCGTCGTGGCTCGGTCCAATTGGGTCAACCAAAGCAGGGCGGCTGGCCGGTCTGCCCCGCACATCTCCGGCTGGGGTTGCAGCCCGCCGCAAAACGCGGGCCGCTCAGGCTTGCCAAACACGGCGCAACGCATGTCGGGCATCAGCTGCGCGCAGGGCACACCCGCCGGTTTGCCGTTGGGCATGCCAGGCAAGGGGCTGGTGATGGACGGCGCAATGCAGCACGCGCCGCAACCGCTGCGGCATTGCATTTACTTTTGTTTGGGCACGCGACCCATGGTGTAGAACTCGGGGTTTGGCATCATGCTGCTGAAGCTGGCCATGCGGTTGCTCAGGCCAAAGAAGGCAGTGATGGCGGCAATGTCCCACGCATCTTCGTCGCTGAAACCGTGCGCGTGCAAGGCGGCAAAATCGGCGTCTTCAATGTGGTCGGAATGTTGGCAAACCTTCATCGCGAAATCGAGCATGGCGCGTTGGCGCGGGCTGATGTCGGCTTTGCGGTAGTTCACCGCGACTTGATCGGCCACCAAGGGCTTTTTCTCGTAAATGCGCAAAATCGCACCGTGGGCGACCACGCAATACAGGCAGTTGTTTGCCGCGCTGGTGGTGGTGACGATCATTTCGCGGTCGCCTTTGGTGAGGCCGCTTTCTCGCCCCACCGACTCGGGCACCATCAAGGCATCGTGGTACGCAAAGAACGCGCGCCACTCGGCTGGGCGTCGCGCGAAGGCCAAAAAGACGTTGGGGATAAAGCCCGCTTTGTCTTGCACTTCCAGCACTTTGGCACGGATGTCTTCGGGCAAGTCAGTGAGTTCGGGTTGGGGGTAGCGGTTGCTCATCGGGTCTCCAGGCTGAGGTTTTAGCTTTTGATTATGCTCAGAGATTTTCTAGGAGCCTGTCATGTCAAACACACCCATCTCGCCCTCCCAACAAGCCCGCGCCGAACGTCTTGATGACGCACCCTTTCAGGCAGGCTTGACCACTCGCACTCAAGTCATGGGGCCTGAGTTTGTGGACCGTGCGTTTGGCAATGCCACCGACTACACCCTGCCCATGCAAGAGTTCATCACCCGCAATGCGTGGGGCAACGTGTGGCAGCGCCCTGGTTTAGATTTGAAGACCCGCAGCTTGGTCACCGTCGCCATGCTCACTGCCTTGGGCAAGCAACACGAGCTCAAAGCCCATGCGCGTGGGGCACTCAACAACGGCGCGACGCCTGAAGAGCTGCGCGAAGTCATGCTGCACGCCACGGTGTACTGTGGTTTTCCCACAGCGATTGATGCGTTCCGATCGGTGACTGAGGTGGTCGAGTCCTTGGCCTGAGGGGTTGGGGCCTCATGAGCGCTGAGTAACGGACGCAACAGCGTCGCGTTGACGTAGCTTGGCTTTTCACCGATTCTTCGGTGAGGAGACAAGCGCATGGAATTTTCAGAACTCATCAAGGCCCGTAAAAGTATCCGAGGCTACCAACAAAAACCGGTTCCTCGTGCAGTGATCGAAGAGATCATCGAGGTTGCCAAATGGTCGCCCTCGTCGATGAACACACAACCTTGGCACGTGCACGTGATCACGGGTGAACCGTTGGAGCGCATTCGACAGGGCAACACCGAAAACATGCTCAAAGGTGTGCCGCCCAAGCGCGACTTCCCAATGAAAGAGGCCTACGATGGCATCCACCGTAAGCGCCAAGTGGACATCGCGATTCAGCTGTTTGACGTCATGGGCATTGCGCGTGACGACAAAGAACGCCGCACCGATTGGGTCATGCGCGGTTTTCGCCAGTTCGACGCGCCTGTGTCGCTGGTGCTCACTTACGACAAATACCTAGAGCCTGCGGCCATCAGCCAGTTTGACCTAGGTGCTTTGTCGCACGCCATCGTGTTGGCGGCTTGGGAACGGGGCTTAGGAACCGTGATCAATGGGCAGGGCATCATGCAATCGGCCGTGGTGCGTGAGCACGCGGGCATACCAGATGACCAAAACATCATGATTTGTATTGCGCTGGGCTACCCAGACGAATCCTTTGTGGCCAACACCGTCAAGTCGGTGCGCGAGGACCACGCCAACTTTGTGCGATACGTCGGCTTCTGAACCCCACGCTTGGAGCTAAGACCCCATGAATTTGAGCAAAGACGAACTGGCTTTCCGCGACGAAGTGCGCGCCTTTTTGGCGACCGAGCTGACGGAGGAGATCCGTCTTGGCGGTCACCGCACCTCGGGCATTTTTTCGGATTACGAAGTGGGTATTCCTTGGCAGCGGGTTCTGGCCAAGCGTGGCTGGGCGGCGCCACACTGGCCGGTTGAGTGGGGTGGTTGCGGTTGGACGCCCAAGCAGCACGACATTTTTGCCAGCGAGATGGCGGCGGCCGACGCTCCCAAAGTCTCGCCCTTGGGGTTGGTCATGGCGGCACCTGTGCTGGTGGCGTTTGGCACGCAGGCCCAAAAAGAACGTTGGCTCCCCGACATTCGCAACGGCGTGAGTTACTGGTGCCAGGGCTACAGCGAGCCTGGATCCGGGTCCGACTTGGCATCGCTGCAATGCCGCGCCCGTCGTGAGGGCAACGAATGGGTGATCAACGGCTCCAAAATCTGGACAACCCACGCCCACCGCGCCACGCACATGTTTTGCCTGGTGCGCACCGACAGCAGCGGCAAGCCGCAGCAAGGTATCAGCTTTTTGATGTTCGAGCTGAACAACCCGGGCATTCAGATTCGCCCGATCGTCAGCATCTCGGGCGATCATGAATTCAACCAAGTTTTCTTTGATGACGCCCGTGTGCCTGCAGACGCGCTGATCGGTCAAGAAAACCAGGGCTGGACCATTGCCAAATTCTTGCTGGAACACGAACGGGGCGGCTCCTCTGCGCCGTTTTTGCGGGGCCGATTGGCTCGCCTGTACGCCTCATTGCGCGAGTCCTTTGCACAGGGAGCGGCTGATTCCGAGCACGACGACATCGCCTTGACCTTGGCCAACGCGCAATGCCGTATCGACGCCTTGCACGCTTGGGAGCAGCAGGTGCTGACTGCGCGCATCAGCGGCGGTCCTCAGCCTTGCTGTATGCCCGCGGCCCCATCGATGGGCAAGGTGCTGGCGACTGAACTCAAACAGCACTTGACCGAGTTAGGTCTGAGCATTGCAGGCCCCTATGGAGCCACCAGCCTGACTGTGGAAGAGGCCAGCGATCATGTGCTGTCCGTTCCCGAGGCGTCGGTATTTGCGACAAGGGCGTATTTGAACGACCGTGCCGCATCGATTTATGGCGGCACCAACGAGGTGCAGCGCAATCTGATTGCCCGCCATATTTTGAGTGCCGAGGTGGTGGAGCCCGTGTTGCCTACCGACGAAACGCAGACCATGCTGTTGGACAGTTTGCGAGCCTGGCTGCAGAACACCTTGTCTGTCGACCAACGGGCCCAGATGATCGCCACGCCTGAAGCGATCGCGCCGCTTTGGCGAGGCTTGGCTCACGAGCTGGGTCTTTTGGGCGCAGCATTGCCTGAAAACCTAGGGGGCATGGGGGGTGGATTACCTGAGCAGATGCTGATCTGCCAAGCTTTGGGCGCTGCCTTGGTGCCTGAGCCTTACAGCAGTTCCGCCGTTCTGGGCGCGAACTTGCTGCAGGCGCTGGACGATCCGGCGGCCGAGGCTTTGTTGCAGGGCTTAGCCAACGGCCAAGTCCGTCTGGCTGTGGCAGCCTTTGAGCCTGAGGGGCGCACCGACTTGAGTCGGGTGTCGACCCACTTGCACACCAAAGGTGGCCAGCGCTGCGTCAGTGGGCGCAAAACCCTCGTGCGCAGTGCACCTTGGGCCACACACTGGCTGGTCAGTGCGCGAGATGAGGCGGGGCAACTGTGCATCTGCGTGATTGAACGGGCGGCCAGCGGCGTGCAGCGGCGCGATGTTCAATTGATCGACGGGGCCTGGGCCGCAGAGTTGGCGTTTGACCAAGTGCCTGTTCAGGCTGTCTTGGGGCAGGGCGACGCATTGGCCGCACTCTCGCAAGCGTGGGACACGGCAACCTTGGTTGCTGGTGCCGAAGCCGTGGGCGTGATGCAGGCGCTGATGCGCGACACGCTCAGCTACACCAGCCAGCGTAAACAGTTCGGCCAGCCTTTGGCGACCTTTCAAGCGCTGCAACACCGCATGGCAGATATGTACCTAGCGCTGGTGCAAGCCGCGGCTGCGGTCGGTGCTTGTGCCGATGTGTGTGGCGACAGTGCGGCGCGCCGCGCGCAGCGCGTGTCATCTGCCCATGTGACGGTGCTGCGTGCCGCCCGTTTGGTGGGGCAGGGCGCGGTGCAGTTGCACGGTGGCATGGGCATGACCAACGAGCTGGCCGTGGGACATGCTTTCAAGCGACTGACGGTGATCGAGCAACAGTTTGGCGGGGTCACGCAGCATTTGCGCCGCTTGGCTGGGTTGGTCGGCGCAGTTTGACCTGTTAACCCCGCATCAACTTCTGAATCAAGTCTGCAGCCCCTGAAGCCTGGTATTTGCGCATGAGCTTGACGCGGTAGATTTCTACTGTGCGGTGGCTGATGTTCAGTGCTTTGCCGATTTCTTTGCTGGTCATGCCGTCCATCAGGTGGGCAGCCACCTCGCGTTCGCGGGCGGTGAGTTCGGCCTTGACGGGTTTGCGTGCGGACAGGTCTTCAAAGGTCCAGATGCCGGCCTCGTGCGGGGCATCGCGGTTCAGAGCCCGGCCGGTCACATGGCACCAGAAGGTTTCGCCCTTGAATCGGCCGTCTACGCGTTTCATCACGCGGTCGTCGGCGTACACGCCTTTGGTGTTCAAGATGGGGGTGATGCGTTGGCCGGTGCGCTCGTACTCGTCGGCGCTGGGGTAGAGCAGCTGAAAGCTCTGGCCGATCAGCTGTTCGCGGGATGTGCCAAACATTTCACACACCCGCTGGTTGCAATCGACCATGGTGCGGTTGCTTGAGAGGACCATGCCGATGGGGGCCAAGTCAAAGGCGAGGCGGTAATCTATTTTCTGGGCTGTGCTCATGCGCAATCCTGTGACAATGTCTGCCGGTCTGTGTACGGACTGACCATTACGAAAAACTACGTATTTGAATACGTAGTATCGTGGCGTTTTCATCCTCTATTTGGAGATTGGCGTGAACAAGATTTATCCATCCGCAGCTGAGGCCTTGAAGGGCATCGTGGCTGACGGGCAACTCATTGGCGTGGGCGGTTTTGGCCTGTGCGGCATCCCTGAAGCCTTGATTGCAGCCCTGCGCGACAGCGGTGTGCAAAACCTGACTGCCATTTCTAACAATGCGGGCGTCGATGACTTTGGCCTGGGTTTGCTGCTGCAGACCCGCCAAATCAAGAAGATGATTTCGTCTTACGTGGGCGAGAACAAAGAGTTCGAACGCCAGTACTTGGCGGGCGAGCTGGCGCTGGAGTTCACCCCACAAGGTACGCTGGCCGAGAAGCTGCGTGCGGGTGGTGCAGGCATTCCGGCCTTTTTCACCAAGACGGGTGTGGGCACTTTGGTGGCAGAAGGCAAAGAGCTGCGTGAGTTCGACGGCGAGATGTATGTGATGGAGCGCTCTTTGGTGCCCGATGTGTCATTTGTCAAAGCGCACCGCGCTGACAAGTCTGGCAACCTGCAGTTCCGCTACACCTCACGCAACTTCAACCCGGCTGTGGCGATGGCCGGCAAGATCTGCGTGGTCGAGGTCGAAGAGATCGTCGAGACCGGTGACATGCACCCCGACAGCGTGCATCTGCCCGGCATTTATGTGCACCGCATTGTGCTGAATGCGTCCCCCGAAAAGCGCATTGAAAAGCGCACCATCACTGAAAAGGCTGGAGTTTGATATGAGCTGGAGTCAAGACCAAATGGCTGCCCGTGCGGCCCATGAACTGGAAGACGGTTTCTACGTGAACCTGGGCATCGGTATCCCCACGTTGGTGGCCAACTTCGTGCCCGCCGACAAGGAAGTCTGGTTGCAAAGTGAGAACGGCATGTTGGGCATCGGCCCCTTCCCCGTTGAAGACGAAGTCGATGCCGACCTGATCAACGCCGGCAAGCAAACCGTGACGACCATCAAAGGCTCGTCAATTTTTGGCAGCGAGCAGTCGTTTGCCATGATCCGTGGCGGCAAGATCAACCTGTCTATTTTGGGTGCCATGCAGGTGAGCGAAAAGGGCGATCTGGCCAACTGGATGATCCCCGGCAAGATGGTCAAGGGCATGGGCGGCGCGATGGACTTGGTCGCAGGCGTCAAGCGCGTGATCATTTTGATGGAGCATGTTGCCAAGAAAAAAGACGGTACCGAAGATTTGAAAATCTTGAAAGAATGCACCTTGCCTTTGACTGGCGTCGGCGTGGTGGACCGCATCATCACGGACTTGGCCGTGATGGACGTGGTGCCCGAAGGCCTGAAGGTGATTGAGTTGGCACCCGGTGTGACGCGTGAGTTCTTGCAGAGCAAGACAGGCGTGGCGCTCATTTAACTTAGTGCGTCAGCCACAAAAAAGCCGCTCAGTGAGCGGCTTTTTTACTTGGAGCGGGTGATGGGAATCGAACCCACGTTATTTGCTTGGGAAGCAAGAGTCCTACCATTGAACGACACCCGCTTGTGAGTGTCAGACCGTTCAGGCCAGTGCGGCTTGCATGGCCTTGCCGATGCTTTCGAAGTAGTCGTGTGATGCTTGGGTTGGCACCAAATATTTGGTACGGCGGTTCTTGCCTTCAAACACCGTGTCAATCATGCCGAGTTCGCGCAATTGATCGAGTTTGCGGTGAATGGTGGCAGGGGACGCAATGGTGCCAAGCGCCATGGCTTCTGTCACCGTCAGCGGTTTTTCTTGCTCATGACGCACTGCAATCATTTCGAGCAATTTCTTGGCATCGAGGTCCATGGCAGGCGTGTGCGCTTCCCCTTCCAACGCGTGGATGAGGTTGAGAAAACGTAGGTAAATTTGTTTGGTTTTCATGATGCTTATGCCCTCGCTTGCCTAGGAAAATCGACTGCATGAATTGTATACATTGTTTCCATAAATTGGCGTCAAATCCCTGAAATCAAGGGTGGCTGTTAACTTTGATGTTATTTCAAGATATCGCCAATACACAGGTACTTCATTTCTAGGTATTCGTCCATGCCGTGACTGGAGCCTTCGCGCCCCAATCCGGACTGTTTGACACCGCCAAATGGCACATGTTCAGTGGCGATGATGCCCACGTTGATGCCCACCATGCCGTACTCCAGCGCTTCGCTCACGCGGTAAATGCGGCCGACGTCGCGGCTGTAGAAATAACTGGCCAAACCAAACTCGGTGTTGTTAGCGGCATCGATGGCTTCTTGGTCGTTGTGGAAGCGGAACACGGGGGCGAAGGGGCCGAAGGTTTCTTCGCGGGCGCAGAGCATGTCGGCTCGGGCATCGGCAATGACGGTGGGTTCGAAGAACTGGCCGCCGATTTTGTGGCCGCCGGTGATCAGTTTGCCGCCTTTGGCGAGCGCGTCTTGCACATGGCGCTCGACTTTTTCGACGGCCGCATCTTCGATCAGTGGGCCTTGCATCACGCCGTCCTCAAAGCCGTTGCCGACCTTAAGCGCTTTGACCTTGGCAGCGAACTTTTGCACAAACTCGTCGTACACCGCGTCTTGCACGTAAATACGGTTGGCGCAGACGCAAGTTTGGCCCGCGTTACGGTATTTACTCGCCATCGCACCTTCGACGGCGCTGTCGATGTCGGCATCGTCAAACACGATGAAGGGGGCGTTGCCGCCCAGTTCCAAGGCCAGTTTCTTGATGCTGGGTGCCGACTGCGCCATCAAGATGCGGCCCACCTCGGTAGAGCCTGTGAAGCTGATGTGGCGCACCACGTCGTGTGAGCAGAACACTTTGCCCACGGCAATGCTGTTGTCGCTGTCGGCGGTGAGGATGTTCAACACGCCAGCAGGGATGCCTGCGCGAATAGCCAGCTCGGCAGCCGCTAAGGCGGTGAGCGGTGTGAGTTCGGCGGGTTTGATGATCACGGGGCAGCCTGCAGCCAGGGCTGGAGCAACCTTGCGGGTGATCATGGCCAGCGGGAAGTTCCATGGCGTGATGGCGGCGCACACGCCAATGGGCTGCTTGAGCACCATCAAGCGGCGGTTGTTGTCGAACTGGGGCAAGGTTTCGCCGTTCACGCGCTTGGCTTCTTCAGCAAACCATTCCACAAAGCTCGCGCCGTAGGCCACTTCGCCCTTGGCTTCGGCAAAGGGTTTGCCTTGCTCGGCGGTCATGATGCGGCCCAAGTCTTCTTGGTTGGCCATCAACAGGTCGTACCACTTGCGCAACAAAATGCTGCGCTCTTTGCCGGTTTTGTTGCGCCACGCAGGCCAAGCCGCATTGGCGGCGTTGATGGCGGCTTCGGCATCTTGAGCCCCAAGGTTGGCCACATCGGCCAGTTTTTTGCCGGTGGCGGGGTCAAGCACATCGAAACGGCTGGCGCCTTGTATCCATTGACCGTTGATCAAGGCGTCGGTCTTGAGCAAGCTGGGGTCGTTGAGCAAAGAAAGGGGCGCTGTTTTCATGTCCATGTGGGTCTCCAAATTCAATGCACCGAGCATACCGCTGGGTCGGTAGCCTGAATGACCCTGGGGTGACACCCAAACTTATAATTTCAGGATGACTAAACCGCAATTCACCGTCGCCGACATCCGCAAAACGTTCTTGGACTTCTTCGAGTCCAAAGGCCACACCGTGGTGGCCTCTAGCCCCCTGGTGCCGGGCAATGACCCCACCTTGATGTTCACCAACTCGGGCATGGTCCAGTTCAAAGACGTGTTCTTGGGCGAAGACAAGCGCTCTTACGTGCGCGCAGCCTCAGTCCAAGCCTGCTTGCGCGCCGGCGGCAAACACAACGACTTAGAAAACGTGGGCTACACCGCCCGCCACCACACCTTCTTCGAAATGCTGGGCAACTGGTCGTTTGGTGACTACTTCAAACGCGAATCGTTGCAGTGGGCTTGGGAGTTGTTGACCGAGGTTTACAAATTGCCCGCCGACAAGCTCTATGCCACTGTGTACATGGAAGACGACGAGGCGTATGACATTTGGCACGGCATTTTTGTCAAGGCCGGCTGGACGCCTGAGCGCATCGTGCAAGAAACCCGCATCATCCGAATTGGCGACAACAAAGGCGGCCGCTACAAGAGCGATAACTTTTGGATGATGGCCGACACCGGCCCTTGCGGTCCTTGTTCTGAAATCTTCTACGACCACGGCGACCACATCCCAGGCGGCCCGCCCGGCAGCCCCGATGAAGACGGTGACCGCTTTATTGAGATTTGGAACAACGTGTTCATGCAGTTCAACATGGACGATACAGGCGCCGTAACACCACTGCCCGCGCCTTGCGTGGACACGGGCATGGGCCTCGAGCGCTTGGCGGCTATCTTGCAACATGTGCACAGCAACTACGAAATCGACATTTTTGATGCGCTCATCAAAGCCGCGTCACGCGAAACCGGCTGCACCGATCTGGGCCATAAGAGCTTGCGTGTGATTGCAGACCACATCCGGGCCACCTCGTTCTTGGTGAGCGACGGCGTGGTGCCCAGCAACGAAGGCCGTGGCTATGTTCAACGCCGCATCATCCGCCGCGCCATTCGCCACGGGTATTTGTTGGGTCAGAAAAAACCGTTCTTCCACAAACTCGTTCCTGACTTGGTCAAGCTCATGGGAGATGCTTACCCCAATATGGCCAGCCAAGCCGAGCGCATTGCGTCGGTGTTGAAGGCCGAAGAAGAACGCTTCTTTGAAACCCTTGGCGTGGGCATGCAAATTTTGGATGCCGCTTTGGAAGGCGGCGTGAAAGTATTGCCGGGTGATGTGGCTTTCAAGCTGCACGACACCTACGGCTTTCCACTCGACTTGTCGGCCGACGTGTGCCGCGAGCGTGGCTTGAGCGTGGATGAAGCAGGCTTTGCCGCCGCGATGGAGAAACAAAAATCCCAAGCCCGCGCCGCCGGCAAGTTCAAAATGGACAAGGCCTTGGACTACACCGGCGCTGGCAACACGTTTGTGGGCTATGACGACCTCAAAGCCACGTCCAAAGTGGTGGCTGTGTACTTAGACGGCAACGCCGTGGCCGAACTCAAGCACGGCCAAACGGGCGTGGTGGTGTTGGACACGACCCCCTTCTACGCCGAGAGCGGCGGCCAAGTGGGCGATGCTGGCGTGTTGGTCAGTGGTTCAGCCAGCTTTGCGGTGGAAGACACCTTGAAAATCAAGGCCGATGTGTTTGGCCACCACGGCACTTTGACCCAAGGCACGTTGGCCGTAGGCGACCACGTCGACGCACAGGTCAACACACAAGTGCGCGCAGCTACCGTGCGCAACCACTCTGCCACCCACTTGATGCACAAAGCCTTGCGTGAAGTGTTGGGCGACCACGTGCAACAAAAAGGCAGCTTGGTGAATGCCGAGCGCACCCGTTTTGACTTTGCGCACAACGCACCCGTCACCGATGCGCAGATTCGGGAGATTGAAGCCAAGGTCAACGCCGAAATTTTGGCCAACGCTGCAGCACAAGCGCGTGTGATGGATATCGAGTCCGCTCAGAAAACTGGCGCCATGATGTTGTTTGGCGAGAAGTACGGTGAGACCGTGCGCGTGCTCGACATTGGTTCTAGCCGTGAGCTGTGCGGTGGCACACACGTCAAAGCCACGGGCGACATCGGCTTGTTCAAAGTGGTGGGCGAGAGCGGTGTGGCCGCTGGTGTACGCCGCATTGAAGCCGTCACAGGCGCCAATGCGCTGGCTTATTTGCAGTCCCTTGAAGACTCTGTGGCGCAAGCCGCTGGTGCGCTCAAAGCGCCACCCACCGAACTCAACGCACGTTTGGCGCAAGTGTTGGAGCAAATCAAAACCCTCGAAAAAGAAGTGTCGGCCCTCAAAGGCAAAGTGGCTTCCGCGCAAAGCGATGAGCTGCTGACGCAAGCGGTGGACATCAAAGGCACCAAGCTTTTGGTGGCCAAGCTCGACGGCGCAGACGCCAAAACTTTGCGCGACACCATGGACAAGCTCAAAGACAAGATGAAGTCGGCCGTCATCGTGTTGGCGGCTGTTGATGGCGAGAAGGTGAACATCGCTGCAGGTGTCACCGCTGACAACGTGGGCAAAGTCAAGGCGGGCGAGTTGGCCAACTTTGTGGCCCAGCAAGTCGGCGGCAAAGGTGGCGGCAAGCCGGACATGGCGATGGCGGGTGGCACTGACGCTGCAGCCTTGCCCAAGGCTTTGGCCAGTGTGCAAGCTTGGGTGACTGAACGCTTGTGATCCGCATGAACTCACGTTCACAAGACATGCAAACAAAGGCCCAACCCGTGTTGGGCCTTTTTCTTGGTGTTTGCCTCGCCGTCTTGGCTTCAAGTTTGATGGCCACGGATGCTTGGGCGCAGTTTGATAAAACCGCATGGCCCGCCAACACGGCGACGCCCAAAATCGAAGCCGTCGATTTGCAAGGCAAAGCGTGGACCACAGCTGAGCTAACAGGCAAAGTGGTCGTTCTCAATTTTTGGGCCACTTGGTGCGCGCCGTGTAAAGACGAATTGCCCACGTTGCAAACCCTGCATGACATCAGCGACAGCCAAACCGTGGTGCTCACCATCAACGTGCGAGAACCTGCTGCACGCGCAGCCCGATACATGCAAAGCACGGGCATGACGTTCCCAGTCATTTCAGACCCCAAAGGCGAGTTGGCCAAGCGGTGGGGCGTGGCCGTCTACCCCACCACCATCCTCATTGCTCCTAACGGCCAAGCCCGCTGGCGCGTGATGGGGGATGTGGACTGGAGTGGGCCGCAGGCGAATACATGGTTGGCCGATGTACGCCAAACCGTTCCCATCTCCAACGTGCCATCGAAGGTGGCTACCCCCAAGCGATAATCTGCGCGCCTCATGCGCTTTGTGTGAGGTGACCTGCCTTCGGGGCATAGGTGCGGCGCGTTGTTTCATCTCGCGTGATCGCCTTGCATGTGCCGACAGGTCTCATTCACTATTCGGAGCTCTCTTTCATGACTCTCGTGCGTCGTTCCCTTCTCAAGGGGGCCGCAGCTGCGTGCGCCCTCTCTGGTGTGCCTGGCTTTGCTGTGGCCCAAACCAATTCCCAAACAAACTTCCAAACTGCGCGCCGCTTCGAGCCACAAGCGGGCCAATGGCGCACGTTTGAAGTCACCACCCGTGTTGACTTGGCCGACGTCAAAGGTGCAGCCTCTCGTGTCTGGTTGCCCGTGCCCAGCATCAATTCGGATTGGCAGCAATCGCTGGAAAGCAGCTTCCAATCCAACGGCACCTCACGCATCACCAGCGACGGTGTGGACGGCGCTCGCATGCTCTACACCCAGTTCGCTGCCGGCGTCACGCCGTTTGTCGAAATCACCAGCCGCGTGCAAACCCAAAGCCGCTTTGTGGACATCAATCAACCCACAGCGCACGCATTCACCCGAGAGGATGCGGGTACGTTGCATCACTACACCCGAGCCACACATTTCTTGCCGACCGACGGCATCGTGCGCACCACGGCCCTCAAAGCCACGCAAGGTGCGAAGACCGACGCCCAAAAAGCGCGCGCTATTTACGACTGGGTCGTGGCCAATGCTTGGCGCGAACCCAAGACACGCGGTTGCGGTGAGGGCGACATCAAAACCATGCTGGAAACGGGCAACTTAGGCGGCAAATGCGCCGACATCAACGCCTTGTTTGTGGGCCTGTGCCGCTCGGTCGGCGTGCCCGCCCGCGATGTGTACGGCATTCGTTTGGTGCCTTCGGCTTTTGGCTACAAAGAGTTGTCGGGCAACCCTGCCAGCTTGAAAGGCGCGCAACACTGCCGTGCCGAGGTGTATTTGCAAGCCCACGGTTGGGTGGCGATGGACCCCGCTGACGTGGCCAAAGTGATGCGCATGGAGACACCTGAGTGGATCAAGCGCACCGACAACGCCGTCGTGCAGCCCGTCTACAACCGCCTGTTCGGCGGCTGGGAAGGCAACTGGCTGGGCTGGAACACGGCGCACGATGTGACCTTGCCCGGCAGCAAAGAAGACCGCTTGGGTTTCTTGATGTACCCCGTCGCTGAGACGGTGGATGGCCGCTCAGACTCTTACGCACCTGACAGTTTCAAGTACCAAATCACGGCACGCGAAATCAAAGCTTAAATGTTGGAAGCGTTGGGTTGGCCTGACGCTTCAATGCCTCGGGCCTTCGCGCCTTCATGCTTGAAGCTCTAAAGCGCGATGCTCAAACGCATTGCGCTGTGAAACTCTCGGTCTTGCCCTGTGACGGGGTCGGTAAAGGCGACGCTTTTGGCCAGCAGCTGCAACGGCTGGCTGAAGTCTTCGTCTGCATCTGGCCCGCGTAAAACTGTGGGGTAAAACTGGTCGCCTTCGAGTGGCAAGCCCAGTGCCATCATGTGTACGCGCAGTTGGTGGCGCTTGCCGCTGACGGGCTCTAACTGGTACAGCGCGCGCGCACCCTCTATTTTGAGCAGGCTGATGCGTGTTTCACTGTTGGGCTCGCCATCCACTTCTTGAGTTCTGAAAAAAAGTTCGTCGGGCTTTAGGCGACTGATGTGTACGCGTGGCAATTCAAGCGCGGGGTCGTAGGCCGCCACCGCTTCGTACACCTTGTGCATTTTTTTGTCGCGAAACAAGGCGTGATAGGCATCGCGATCTTGCAGGCGCTTGCCAAACATCACGAGTCCAGCGGTTTCGCGGTCGATGCGGTGCAGGGGCACGAGGTCGTCATTGCTGGTGAGGTGTTTGAGCTGTACCAACAAACTTTGTTGCACATAACGACCCGCAGGCGTGACCGGCATGAAGTGCGGTTTGTCGGCCACCAGCAAACGGTCGTCTTCAAACACGAGGCTGGCTTTTTCGGGCAGCACCGGTTCGTTGGCGATGTGGCGGTAGTAGTAAAGCTTGGTGCGTGGCTTGTAGGTCTGCGTGGCTTTGACAGGTTGCGCGGATTCATCCAGCACCAGTTGGTCATCGAAGCGTTGCAACCACTCGTCGCGCGAAATGTCGGGCATGCGCTCCAGCAAGAAATCCAACACCGTGGACCAAGGTCCAACCGGCAGCGACACGCGGCTGGCACCTACGCCGTTGCGCGTGGGGATTCGCATGGGAGTGGTTTTCAGAGGTGTTAGACCTTGGTGAACACCAAGTCCCACACGCCGTGACCGAGTTTCAAGCCACGGTTTTCAAACTTCGTGAGCGGGCGGTAGGCGGGCTTTTCGGCAAAGCCGCTGGGGTCTGTTGCGGTGTTTTTGAGCAAGGGCTCGGCGGACACCACGTGCATCATTTGCTCTGAATACGGTTGCCAGTCGGTGGCCAAGTGCAGATAGCCGCCGGGTTTGATGTGTTTGGCCAAGCGGTTGACAAACGCGCTTTGAATCAAACGGCGTTTGTGGTGACGGCTCTTGTGCCAAGGGTCGGGAAAGAAGATGTGCACACCGTCGAGGCTGTTTTCGCCCAGCATGTGGTCCATCACCTCGATCGCGTCGTGCTGCACGATGCGGATATTGCCAATGCTTTCTTCGCCGCAGCGCTTGAGCAACGCGCCCACACCGGGAGCATGTACTTCGCAACACAAAAAGTTGTCGTCAGGTCGGGTCTGCGCAATTTTGGCGGTCGCGTCGCCCATGCCAAAGCCGATTTCCAAAATCAGGGGAGCGGTGCGGCCAAAAGTGGCGGCGGTGTCCAAACGCTCAGGCGTGTAGGGCACCAAAAACTGCGGGCCGAACTGCTCAAAAGCACGCGTCTGACCAGGCCCCATACGCCCCGCGCGCAGCACGTAGGTTTTGATGACGCGCATGAAGGGGGCGTCGGATTTTGTGGCGTCTGGAGTGGTGGGTGTGTCGGCGGTCATGGCAAGCGAGTCTTTCAGTTACCGGTGATTATCGTGGGACTAGAGCATGCCAAATTCTGGTGAATTTATAGGATCTCAAATCACTAATAATCATTGGCTATGGCCATCAAAAAATCCGACCTGTATTCCTCCCTTTGGGCCTCTTGCGACGCATTGCGCGGGGGCATGGATGCCAGCCAGTACAAGGACTACGTCCTGTTCATGCTGTTCATTAAATACGTGAGCGACAAGTACGCCAACAGCGACGACTTTGCCCCGGCGGTGGTCATCCCCCAAGGGGGCAGCTTCAAGGACATGATTGAGCTGAAGGGCAAGAGCGACATTGGCGACAAGATCAACACCCAGATCATCCAGCCGCTGATTGATGCCAACAGCAAACTGGCCCGCAGCGACTTTCCGGACTTCAACGACCCCAACAAACTGGGCGAAGGCAAGGAAATGGTTGAGCGGCTGGGTAACCTGATTGCCATTTTCCAAAAGCCCGAGCTGGACTTTTCGCAAAACCGCGCTGACCACGACGACATCCTGGGCGATGCATATGAATTCCTCATGCGCCACTTCGCGCAAGACTCGGGCAAAAGCAAAGGCCAGTTCTACACCCCCAGCGAAGTCAGCCGCATTCTGGCCAAGGTGCTGGGCGTTGGCCCCGACAACACCAGCGCCAAAACCACGGCATACGACCCCACCTGTGGGTCCGGATCGCTGCTGCTCAAAGTAGCTGCCGAGGCAGGCAAGCAAATCACCCTTGAAGGCCAAGAAAAAGACGTGACCACAGCGGGCCTGGCCCGCATGAACATGATCTTGCACGACTTCCCCACGGCCAATGTGCTGAGCGGCAACACGCTCACTGCGCCCAAGTTCAAAGACGGCGAACAGCTTCGCACCTACGACTACGTAGTGGCCAACCCACCATTCAGCGACAAAGAGTGGAGCACGGGTCTGACCTTGGGCGACAGCGGTGCCAGCGACCCGTACCAACGCTTTGGCTGGGGCGTGCCGCCACCCAAGCAGGGCGACTACGCCTACCTCATGCACATCATCCGCAGCATGAACAGCAGCGGCAAAGCTGCCTGCATCTTGCCGCACGGGGTGTTGTTCAGGGGCAATGCCGAGGCGGTGATTCGCGAAAAGCTCGTCAAGTCCGGCATCTTGAAAGGCATCATCGGCCTGCCTGCCAACCTGTTTTATGGCACGGGCATTCCGGCCTGTGTGTTGGTGCTGGACAAGCAAAACGCCAACGCCCGCAAGGGCGTGATGATGATCGACGCCAGCAAAGGCTTCATCAAAGACGGCAACAAAAACAAACTGCGCGAGCAAGACATCCACAAAATCGTCGATGCGTTTGACAAGCTCGAAGACTTGGCTGGCTTCGCCCGCATGGTGCCGTTGGATGAAATTGCCAGCGACAAAAACGCCTACAACCTCAACCTGCCGCGCTACATCGACAGCACAGAGGCCGAAGACATTCAAGACCTGCAAGCCCACATGACGGGCGGCATCCCCAACCGCGACCTGGACGCACTGGCCGCCTACTGGAAGGTCATGCCCGCCTTGCGCAACATGCTGTTTAAACACCTGCGCGAAGGCTATGCCCAGCTGCAACAACCCATGAACGAGGTGAAGGCCGCCGTGCTGGCCCACCCCGAGTTTGTGGCCTTCAACACCCAAGCCACCAGCAGCTTTGCCGCATGGCAAACTCGCAACTTGCCTGCACTGCCAGGCATTCAGCCCGGCGACAAACCCAAAGCCCTGGTGGAGCAACTGGCCGAAGACCTGCTGGCCACCTTCAAGCCCGTGCCCTTGGTGGACGCGTATGACGTGTACCAACACCTCATGGACTATTGGGCCGAGGTCATGCAAGACGACGTGTACCTGCTGGTGCAAGACGGCTGGGCCAGCGCACGCACCCTGCGCGAAGTGGTGCAAGTCAAAAACAAAGACAACAAACTGGTGTGGCCCGAAGCGCACGACTTTGTGGTCAACAAACGCCGCTACAAGAGTGACCTGATTCCCCGGGCCTTGCTGATTGCCCGCTACTACGCCGCCGAACAAGCCGCACTCGACGCCAAACAGGCCGAGCTCGACGCCGTGAGCGCCCAACTGGCCGAGCTGGAAGAAGAGCACAGCGCCGAAGACATGACCTTTGCCGGCTTCGAAAAAATCAACGACAAAGAAGTGAAAAGCCGCATCAAGGAAATCGGCAACGATGCGGATGCTGCTGACGAGTTGGCGGTGCTGAAAACTTGGCTCAAACTCAGCGACGAAGAAGCCACCCTCAAGAAAACCGTGAAAACGCTGGACGCCGCGCTGGAGCAAAAAGCCTACAGCCGCTACGCCACGCTAACCGAAGCAGAAACCCAACAACTGGTGGTGCACGACAAATGGCTGGCCACCTTGCAAACCAGTCTGCAAGCCGAACTGGACCGCGTGAGCCAAACCCTGACCCGCCGCATCCGCGAACTGGCCGAACGCTATGCCACGCCGCTGCCTGCTCTGGAAGATGAGGTGGAGGCCCTGTCGGCCAAGGTGGGTGAGCACCTCAAGCGGATGGGGGTGATATGGGGCTAGAAATCGGCTACAAGCAGACTGAGGTCGGTGTAATTCCCGATGAGTGGGAAGTTGCACAACTTTCAGAGCTAATTACCTATACGAAGGGCTTTCCTTTTAAATCAAGTGAATACCAAAGCACGGGCATTCGAGTTCTGCGAGTTAGTGACACAACCTATGATTCGATCAAAGCAGAAGACGCGATCTACGTGTCTGACCGAAATGTGTCTAAGTACGCCAATTGGCAACTCAAGGAGCATGACCTGATTGTCTCCACAGTTGGATCAAAGCCCCCAATGTATGACTCTATGGTGGGCAAGGTGATCCTGATTGATCATTCGCATAAAAATATGCTGCTCAATCAAAATGCAGTGTTACTACGCGACAGGAATCATCGTGAGTACGTTCAGCGAATTCTTCTAAATAATTTACGAACGAAGAGATATTTTTCACACATTGAGGCAATCTTTCGGGGCAACGCAAATCAGGCAAGCGTGACTCTTAAAGAACTTTTTCAATTCAGAATCTCTTTGCCTTTAGATGACACTGAAATGAGAGCGATCGCAACAGCCCTCTCCGACGTCGATTCCCTGATCGCCGGACTGGAAAAACTGATCGTCAAAAAGCGCGACCTCAAGCAAGCCATCATGCAACAACTCCTTACCGGCCAAACCCGCTTGCCTGGGTTTAGTGGGGCGTGGTCAGTGAGGGGGTTGGGTGATATTTCAGAGATTGAAATGGGTCAATCACCTAGCTCTGTCAACTACAACAGCAAAGGTCAAGGTTTACCACTAATTCAAGGTAACGCAGATATCCGAGACCGCCAGACGATCAAACGCGTATTTACGACAAAAATTACTAAGCAAGGTAAGTTGGGTGATGTTTTGTTGTCGGTTCGTGCGCCTGTTGGTGAGGTCGCTCGTGCTACTTTTGATTTTTGTATTGGTCGGGGTGTCTGTGTTGTACGAACTTCAAATGATTTTATTTATCACGCACTTATCTATCTTGAACCCAGTTGGGAAAGAATCTCCAAAGGGTCAACCTTTGACTCCGTCAATTCAACAGATGTAGCAGCCGTGCAAATTGCTGTACCTAATGATTTCAGCGAACAAGTTGCCATCGCTGCAGCCCTCTCTGACATAGATGCCGAACTCTCTGCCCTCGAGTTTCGATTCAAAAAAACTCTGGACTTAAAGCAAGGAATGATGCAAGAGCTTTTGACAGGAAGGACACGTTTGGTATGAGCATCGCCGATATGTTTTCTGAGTTCATCGGTAACTTGGTCATTTTCAATGCCGAAACTATCAGTTTGCGATATGGTGAGTTAACGGCAGCACTCAACAAGCAATTTCGAGATACCGAGTCAAAGACAGCTAATACATTGCAAGTTGGGTCATTCGGTAGAAAAACTGGTATCAATGGAATTTCTGACTTGGACATGCTCTTCATCATGCCCAAGACGAAATGGGATGACTACAACAAGGTGGGTGGCCAGTTGAAGCTTTTGCAGGACGCAAAAGAAGCAATCGTGAATCGTTATCCAACCACCAAAGTCCGAGTAGATCGCCTTGTGGTGACAGTGACTTATAAGGACTTTCATGTTGAGGTTCAGCCAGTATTTGAGCAAGACGACAATAGTTACAAATACCCCGACACGGCCAATGGCGGTAACTGGAAAATTACCAAACCCAGAGAAGAAATGGACGCAATCGCTGACCTGGATACGTTGAAAAACTCAAATCTGCGACGGCTATGCAAAATGGCTCGTGCATGGAAGAACAAGCATGGCGTTGGGATGGGTGGCTTATTAATCGATACGTTGGCCTATAAATTTCTTGATTCAACTTCTGACTACGATGAGAAAAGTTTTCTTTATTACGATTTTCTGAGTCGAGATTTTTTCAAATATCTTTCTGAATTGCCTGAGCAAACTGAGTACGCAGCCCCAGGAAGTCGTCAGCGAGTCAAGGTAAAAAGAAAGTTTCAAAAGAAAGCTAAAAAGGCCTACAGCCTATGCCTTGAAGCTATCGATGCAGAAGAGCAAAAAAATGTCAATGAAAAATGGAAAAAGGTCTATGGACGACCTTTCCCAGCAGCAAAAGAAGCAACAGTAAGAATGGCAGCTCGCAGCTGGCGTGATACTGAGGAATTCATTGAAGATAGATTTCCAATTGACATTCGAGAGTATTTGAATATTGACTGTGAGGTCAAACAAAATGGTTTTAGAAAGTTCATTCTTCGTGATTTACTCAGGTTGAGGTTTCCTCTGAGAGCGAAGAAAGACTTGCTTTTCTATGTCAGTGAGGTTTCCGTTGCCGAACCCTACAAAATCTATTGGAAGGTTCTAAATCGAGGGGTAGAGGCAATTCGAAGAGACTCCATTCGAGGGCAAATAGTTGAGGATGACGGCAGTATGCGTAGATCAGAAAAAACGCAGTTCATGGGCGAACATATCGTTGAGTGTTATTGCGTGATGGATGGCGTGGTTGTTGCCAAAGACAGAATTCATGTGCCGATTGTTGCGGATGGGAGTGACTATGACTAATGCAGAAATGGTTCTTGAGGGGCAGCTTCGTGAGTGCTATGTGCGTGTGGTTTACTCTCATAAAACCCATGAAAAATGCGCCGATATTTTGTTGGAACTACATAAGAAAATTAAGCTTGCACAAATCATTTTGTCGGCTTTGGTTACAGGAGGTTTGCTAACGACACTGTTTGAGTTTTCATCACTGGCTGAATTTAAAAAATTTGGAACACTGATTGTCGTTTTACTGTCAACAATCCTTCTCGTCTTGAACTCATATACCAAAGACTACGATTTGGGAGAGATTGCTCAAAAACACAGACAAGCTGGCGCGGACTTGTGGGTCATTCGTGAAAAGTACCTCTCACTCTTGACTGATCTGCGCATGGGCGGTGCTTCGCTTGATGATTTACGAAGTCTGCGTGACCACTTGGCGGATGATTTGCACGTTGTTTATTCAGGCGCACCGAGTACCAACTACAAAGCATATACGCAAGCTCAAAAGGCACTCAAAGAACTTGAAGATATGACATTCTCTGATGACGAGATTGATGCATTTCTTCCCAGGGAATTGAAGCGCAAGCAACCATGACCGAAGTCGACCTACTGCAAACATTGGCCCGTGGCGAAGACAGCCGCCACCAGTTCAAGCGCGACGCCACCAATGCCGACGGCATGGCGGCGGAGCTGGCTGCGTTCGCCAACAGCGGCGGAGGTACGGTGTTTTTGGGCGTGGACGATGACGGCAGTATTGTCGGGCTGGATGCGGCCGATGTACGGCGTTTGAACCAGCTCATCAGCAACGCGGCCAGCCAGCATGTGCGCCCGCCGCTGCACCCGCAGACCGACAACGTGCAAACCGCCCAAGGTTTGGTGCTGGTGGTGTCGGTGCCCGATGGGCTGAACAAACCTTATATGGACCTGCAAGGCCGCGTCTGGGTGAAAAGCGGGGCCGATAAGCGCCATGTGACGGCGCGTGAAGAAATGCAGCGCATGTTCCAGCGCGGTGGGCTGCTGCAGGCCGACCAAGTGCCGGTGCGCAACGCCACGGTGGCCGACATTGACGAGCGTGCCTTTGGCCGCTACTTCGAGCGGCGCTATGGCCAAAGCCTGAGCGCAGCAGGCTTGCCCGTTGCCCAGCTGATGGAAAACCTGCAACTGGCGCAGGGCGGCGTGCCCAACTTGGCGGGGGTGTTGTTGTTTGGCAAGCACCCGCAGCGGCTGCTGCCGGTGTGCCAGATTGGCGCGGTGTGGTTTCCGAGCACTCGCTTGGGCGACATGCGTTACCTCGACAGCGAGAACATTGATGGCCCGCTGGACGAGCAGTTTGAGCGCGGCATGGCTTTTCTCAAGCGCAGCTTGCACAAGGTGCAGGCGGGCAGGGGCTTCAACACGCTGGGCCAGCTAGAGCTCCCCGAAGAAGCATTGGTGGAGTTGCTGGTCAACGCCTTGGTGCACCGCGACTTTTTGGTCAGCGCCACCATTCGCCTGTTTGTGTTCACCGACCGGGTGGAGATCATCAGCCCCGGCCATTTGCCCGACAGCCTGACGCCCGAGCAAATTCGCACGGGCGTGTCCAATCGCCGCAACCAAGTGCTGGCCGAGCACGCGGCGCACATCTTGCCTTACCGTGGCATGGGCACAGGCGTGCCCCGCGCCTTGGATGCTTGGCCCAAGATTGATTTGGTGGATGAACCGGAAATTAACCAATTTAGGGCGGTGGTTTGGCGGACGGTGGCTGCTTCGGTGGTTTCTACCGAAGTCACCCCCGAAGTCACCCCCGAAGTCACCCCCGAAGTTGGGCGCTTGTTGCAAGTGCTGGTCGGGGAGATGAGTAGGGCAGAACTCATGGCCAGTTTGGGTCTCAAGGATGAAAAACACTTCCGTGAAAGCTACCAGCAGGCAGCAGTGACCTCGGGCTTGGTGGAAATGACCATCCCCGACAAGCCGCAAAGCCGCAATCAAAAATACCGACTGACTGCAGCAGGCAAGGCCTATACAGAATAAAAAAATCAGGGAGACGACTGAGTGAGCACAACATTGCGGCCCGAGCGGGTCACACAAAACCGCGTGGTCGAGCGCATCACCCGGCCCGTGGCCCAAGGTGGCTTGGGTTACGCCTACTTGGGCGACTGGAGTCAACGCGATGGAAACCGCTGTGTAGAGTTGGACCTGTTGCATGCCAGCCTGCAAAAGCGGGGTTATTCAGCGGCTCATATTTCGCAGGCCTTGACCAAGTTGCAAGCGGCAACCGATGTGACGGGCATCACGCTGTACCAGGCAAATTTGCGCACTTACCAGCTGTTGCGCTACGGCGTGCAAGTGCAAGTGGCTGCAGGCGCTGCGCACGAGACGGTGCACCTGATTGACTGGGGCAACCCGCAGGCCAATGACTTTGGTTTGGCCCAAGAGGTCACGCTCAGAGGTGGGCACGAGCGTCGCCCCGACGTGGTGCTCTACATCAACGGCATGGCCGTGGTGGTGCTGGAGCTCAAGCGCGGTTCTGTGGAGGTGGCCGATGGCATTCGTCAGCTCAACACCAACCAAGAGCCGATCTTTAACCAAAGCTTTTTCAGCACGGTGCAGCTGACTTTGGCGGGTAACGACTCGCAGGGCTTGCGTTATGGCACGGCGGGCACGCCTGAGAAGTTTTATGTCGAGTGGAAACACCACACCCTAGGCATGCCGGGCGCTGCCAGCGATTTGGCTGCGGGCAGTTTGTTGGACGAGCCATTGGCGCAAATGTGCGAGCCAACTCGTTTGCTGGATTTGATGCGCAATTTTGTGGTGTTTGACGCGGGTCAAAAGAAGGTGCCGCGTTTGCACCAATACGAGGGCATCAAGGCGGCGCAGTTGCGCATCAAGATGCGCGAGGGCGGCGTGATCTGGCACACCCAGGGCAGCGGCAAGAGCATTTTGATGGTGCTGCTGGCCAAGTGGATTCTGGAAAACGAGCCCGATGCGCGGGTGCTGATCGTGACCGACCGGGACGAGCTCGACAAACAGATCACCGGGGTGATGAAAAACGCTGGGGTGATCAGCGCCGATGCGCCGTCGCCACGCATCACCAGCCGCCGCGAGTTGGTAGACATGCTGTCGCAGCCTGCGCCGCGTTTGATGTGCGCCTTGATCCACAAGTTTGATGCAGCCGACCTGAAGGGCGATCCGCCGCCCGTGAAGGGCCGCTTTTATGTGTTTGTGGACGAATGCCACCGCACCCAGGGCGGCGACATGAACAAGCAGATGAAGCGCTGGCTGTCTTCGGCCGTGTTCATTGGCTTTACCGGCACGCCGCTGCTGCGCAAAGACAAGCAAACCACGCGTGATGTGTTTGGCACCTACATCCACACCTACAAGTTTCACCAAGCGGTGGAAGACAAGGTGGTGCTGGACCTGAAATACGAAGCCCGCACGGTGCCCCAGCAGCTGACCAACAAAAAGGCCGTGGACGATTGGTTTGAAACCAAGACCCGTGGGCTGAACAATTACAAAAAGTCAGAGCTGCGCCGCCATTGGGCGACGATGGAGAGCCTGATGAGCGCGGGTGAGCGCAAGGGCCGCATCGTGGCCGACATCATTCACGACTTTGGCGTCAAGCCCCGACTGGACAACAACCGGGGCACCGCCATTTTGGTGGCGGCGTCCATTTACGATGCCTGTCACTATTTGCGCTTGTTCAGGAATACGAGCTTTGGTGATTACTGCGGCATCATTACGTCGTACCAGCCTAACCACAACGCGATTTCTCGCGAACCGCCCAAGAGCGATGAGCGTTACAAGTTCGACACATACACCCAGCATGTGCTGGCCAAAGACCAGACCACCAAGCAGTACGAAGACGAGATGAAGCGCCGCTTCATTGAAGAGCCTGCCAACTTGAAGCTGTTGATTGTGGTGAGCAAGCTGCTCACGGGCTTTGATGCGCCCAGCTGCACCTACATTTATCTGGACAACGAACTGCGGGACCACAACCTCTTTCAGGCCATTTGCCGCACCAACCGCCTGGATGGTGAGGACAAGGATTACGGCCACATCGTGGACTACAAAGAGCTGTTTCAGAACGTGCAAAACGCGATTGCGGTTTACACGTCTGACGAGCTGGACATTGACGACGCCGATGGCGATGACGGCAACGTGATCGTCAAAGACTGGCTCAAAGAAGGCAAAGCCAAGCTGGACGCAGCACGCGAGGCGCTGAGTTATTTGTGTGCGCCAGTGTCTTCGCCCAAAGAGATTGAGCAATTCATTCACTACTTTTGTGGTCACGCCAGCGACCCCGAGGCGCTGACCAACACCGAGCCGCTGCGCATCACGTTTTACAAGTCGGTGTCGACCTTTGTGCGGGCCTATGCCGATTTGGCGCAAAACCTGGCCGAAGCGGGTTACTCGCCTGCCGATGTTCAGGCCCTGCAAAAAGAGGCTGATTTTTACGTCGAGGTGCGTGAGGCCATCAAGATGCACTCGGGCGAAGAGTTTGACATCAAGCCTTACGAGGCTGATATGCGGCACTTGATCAACACCTACATTCAGGCCGATTCGGCCCATGTGTTGGGAGACCTGGAAACCTTGTCGTTGACCGACTTGATCATCAAGACTGGCATTCACGATGCGATTGCCCAAAAGCTCAATGCCAAGGGCAAGGCGTCGCGGGATTCGATTGCAGAGGGCATCATCAACAACGTGCGAAAAACCATCATTCGCGACCGCCTTACCGATCCGCGTTTTTATGACCAGATGTCCAAGTTGTTGGACGATTTGATCAAGCAAAAGCGTGACGACACCGAGGCCTATGAATCGTTCTTGCGCAATGCAGAGGTGCTGGTGAAGAAGCTGGTTCAAGGCCACCCTGATGCTGGCGTGCCTATGGCGCTGAAAGGCAATCGTGAAGCCACAACGCTGTACAACAACTTGATAAATGTGGTTGCTCCTGAAGTAGAGGTGCATGCAATAGCCGAAGCCAAAACTGCCTATGGCGATGAGCGTTTGCAGTTGGCTTTGAAGTTGGATAAAGCGATCAAGGCTGAAGCGCCTGCTGGCTGGAAGGGCGATGAAGTCAAAGAGCGAGTGGTGCAAAACCTGATCCACAAAGCGCTTGGCAAAAGCCGCGAGGCCACGCTGGCGGTGTTTGAACTGGTCAAGAACCAACCGGGTTACTGATGAGTAGCGTGATTGAGTTGGGTGACATCACGATCTCGATGGCGTTTAAAGCCATCAAGAACGTGCACCTGACCGTGTTGCCGCCACATGGCAAGGTCACGCTGGTGGCTCCGCTAGGCACACGTCCTGAAGTGGCTCGTGCTTATGCCATTACCAAGTTGCAATGGATTCGCCAGCAGCAGGCCATGCTCAGTGCGCAAGCACGCGAAGCCCCGCGCCAATTTGTGGAGCGAGAGAGCCATCATGTGTGGGGACGCCGTTATTTGATGACAGTGGTTGATGTAAACGTGAAACCACATGTCAAGCTAGACCACAAACGCATTACCCTCAGCGTTAGGCCTGGGCACGATGCCGCAAAGCGGCTAGAGGTGATGCATGAATGGCACAAGTCGCTGCTGCATGCGCTGGTGCCCAAGCTGATTGCCAAGTGGGAGCCTAAGTTAGGCGTGAAGGTGTCAGGCTACTTTTTGCAACGTATGAAAACAAAGTGGGGCAGCTGTAACCACCATGCGGGCAATATTCGACTTAATACTGAGCTGGTGAAAAAACCCAAAGACTTGGTGGAATACGTGGTGGTTCATGAGATGGCCCATTTATTAGAGCCCACACACAACGAACGATTCGTGGCGTTACTTGATCAGCATTGGCCACATTGGCGCGAATGTCGCGCTGAGCTCAACGCCTTACCTCTGGGGCACGAAGGCTGGCGCGAGTGAGGCTTGCGTCCATTGACGCAACGCATCTTTAATCGAAGTGGGGCAACCAGCAAGACCTAAAGCTTGTGCCGCACGGTTCAAAGCTTGGAGAGGATCGTTCAAGTCCAACGCCTCAGCGCCGTTTTGTTTACTCAACTTCTCCCCGTTCTCACCCAGCACCAGTGGCGTGTGCATGTAGCTAGGCGTGGGCAAGTCCAACGCATGTTGCAACACGATTTGGCGTGCGGTGTTGTCGGTCAAATCTGCGCCACGCACGATGTGGGTGATGCCTTGGGCAGCATCGTCGACGACGACTGCGAGTTGGTAGGCCCACAGGCCGTCGGCTCGGCGCAGCACAAAGTCGCCGACTTCTTTGGCCACGTCTTGTTGTTGGCTGCCAAGCAAACGGTCTTGCCATGTCAAAGGCGTGGCAAGTTTTAAATCGTCGATCACGCGTTGCACATTCAAACGCCATGCGCGTGCATCTTTGCCGTTCAAACCGTGGCGGCATGTGCCGGGGTAGACCGCCGCGCTGTGGCGGGCGCGGGCGTTGCCCATCAACGCATGGGCGCCTTCAATGTCTTTGCGTGAGCAGCCGCAGGGGTAGGCCCAGCCTTTGGCAATCAAACTGTCTAGCGCAGCTTGGTAGGCATTGCCGCGTTGCGATTGCCACACTACAGGGGCATCGGGCATGAGGCCGCAGGTGGCGAGTTGTTGGAGGATGCGTTGGTCGGCGTCGGGTATGCAGCGCGGTGTGTCCACATCTTCGATGCGCACCAGCCATTGGCCACCGTGCGCACGGGCGTCTAACCAACTGGCGAGCGCAGCAACGAGCGAGCCCGCATGAAGCGGGCCCGTGGGTGAAGGTGCAAAGCGACCGATGTAGTGCACAGAAAAATCACACGCGTTGCCCGCGTGTGAGCGGGTTACAGGCGGTGTGCCGATTGGCAAACGGTCAAGGCGAGTTCAAGACCCGACACAAAACCGTCTTCGACGCGGTGACCCAAGTGCCAGTCGCCGCAGGTGCCCAAGCCATTGGCGGGGTTGTACTGGTGCGACACGCCCAGGGGCGTGATGGTTTTGGCATACAGCCATCGGTGCACTTCGGCGTGCGAGGGCTCGGCGCGAATGCCGGTCAGTTCGGCGAAGGCGCGCAGCAGTTTGGCTTTCACTCGGGGGGCTGTGTCTTGCAAGTGTTCGGTGGACCAATCGGCGCTGGCCTGGACGGTCCAGCGCTCCAGCTTGCCGCGACCGGGTTTGGACGATTCACGCGCCAACCACGCCACGCGGTGGTGGGTGCTGCGGGCAGCGTTCCATTGAGGGCCGATGTGCAATTCGGGTTGGATGGCGTTGGGGAAGGCCAACATCAGCGTCCAGCAAGGGGCCACTTCTACTTTGGCCATGGCTTTGAGCCAAGCGGCGCTGGCAGTGCCTTTGCCGGAGTTGCGCAGCAGTTGTTCGGTTTGCACGGAGGGAATTGCCATCAGCACGCGGTCAAAGCCGGCGTGTTTTTCGGTCACGTCGGTGCCTGATGCGCTGTTGACGGCATGCACGGTCCATTGGCCTTTGGCCGAGCGTTCCAAGCGTGTGACTTGGGTTTGATAAACCACGTCATTGCCCAAAGGTTTGGCCCAGTGGCGGACCAAGGCATTCATGCCGGGCTTGGCCACGAAGTGTGCATCTTTGGTGTTGCGAGCGGCTTCAAACACATGGCCTTGCGGGTCGAGCACACGCACGGCGTTGGCGCTCCAAGGGCGGCAAATGTCGGTGGTACCGGCCACGCTTTGCAGAGCCAGCGAAAAGCGCGGGTCACGCACGGTGAAGAACTGGGTGCCGTGGTCGAAGGTGCCAAAAGCGCTTTCGCGGGTGGACATGCGTCCGCCTGCGCCGCGGCTCTTTTCAAACACATGCACACGGTGGCCAGCTTGGGCCAGGGTGCGGGCTGCGGTGATGCCAGCGATGCCGGCTCCGATGATGGCGATGTTTAAGGTCATGTGTTGCACTCTACACGTTGTGTGTGGGGTTGAAGGTTCGGGGGTTCACCAATAAGGCAGATCGGGTAGCGGGGCTTTTGAGTTGCTTAAGCCACCACTGCAAAGCGCGGCCACCGCGTTCGCCCTCGCTGCCGTCGGGGATGCGCCAAGCGTAACTGAGGTTGGACTCGCGTCTGGGACGTTCGACCTCACGCGTCACCAACTGTCCTGCTTTGATCCAAGGCTGAGCCATTAACTCAGGCACAAAGCCCACGCCCATGCCGCGCAGTTGCGCGTCTATTTTTCGGTCCATGTTGGAAACAGTGAACACGTCTTGGCCAGGCAGCAAACCTATGGTCATACCTGTTCCGCTTTGCACCGAGTCGGCCACGGCGACGGCGCGGTGTTGGCCAAGTAATGCGTCGCTCAAAGGTTCGGGGGCGATGGCTAGTGGATGGTTGGGTGCCATGGCGAAGACAAATTTCATGATGCCCAAGCTCTGGCTGTGAATGCCCGATGCAACGCCGCCTTCGCCCAAGATGCCAGGAATGCCAAGCGCCAAGTCAGCTTGACCGCTGGTGACGGCAGCCAAGGTGCCGGTGAGGGTTTCGTCCCTCAGTTTGAGGCGGGTGGGGGCGTTCAAGGCCAAAAAGGCTTCGCACAACTCCATCACAGTGCTGCGGTCGATGATGCCGTCCACCGCGATGGTGAATTGGCTCTCCCAGCCGGTGGCCACACGCTTCACGCGGTTGGCGATGGCGTCGATGTCAGCCAGCAAACGCTCGCCTTCGCGCATCAACTCAACGCCTGCCGCGGTGAGTTTGGCTTGTCTGGAACTGCGGTTAAAGAGCAATACGTCCAGCGCATCTTCGATCAGGCGAACGCGGTAGGTGAGGGCGCTGGGCACCACGCCCAAGACGCGGGCCGCTGCAGCAAAGCTGCCTGCTTTTTCAATGGCGTGCAGCATGGCTAGGGAGTCGGGGGTCAGCACGTCGCGGGGGGAGTTCATGTCAAGCGCTCTGATCGTTCAAATAATTTGAATGATGCCATCAAATGCGATGCACGGCCAAGGCCCGCGAAGCGCCTAAAGTTCAGTCTTAGGAGAAAAAACCATGCTGACCCTTCGCAAATCTCAAGATCGCGGTTATGCCGACCACGGCTGGCTCAAGTCGTTCCATAGCTTTTCATTCGCCAGTTACTACGACCCGCAGTTCATGGGCTGGGGCAATTTGCGCGTCATCAACGAAGACCGCATTGCGGCCGGTGGCGGTTTTGGTACCCACGGCCACCGCGACATGGAAATCATCAGCTATGTGCTGAGCGGTAATTTGGCGCACAAAGACAGCATGGGCAACGTCAAAGGCATCCCGCCCGGCGATGTGCAGTGCATGAGCGCTGGCACGGGCGTGCAGCACAGCGAGTTCAACCACGCCCCAGATCAAACGACGCACTTTTTCCAAATTTGGATCGAACCCAATGTGCGCGGCATTGCCCCCGGCTACGAGCAAAAAACCGTGCCGCCGGCTTCCAAGCGCGGCGCCTTGAGTTGCATTGCAGGCCCCGAGGGCGCGGTGGTCAAAATTCACGCAGATGCGTCGCTGTACGCGGGTTTGTTTGATGGCGCGGAAACGGCCACCCTGCAGATCGCCCCGCAACGTAAAGCTTATGTTCACTTGATTCGCGGCAACTTGCGCGTGAATGGTGTGGCTTTGTCAGCGGGCGACGCGGCATTGTTGGACAACGAACCGACCATCACGCTCACACAAGGCCAAGATGCCGAGGTGCTGGTGTTTGACTTAGTAGCCTGATCGTTGACTTTCATTTTTTTAAACCACTCACAGGAGTTCCTCATGACCAAAACCGTTGTTGTTTACCACTCAGGCTACGGCCACACCCAACGCGTGGCTCAATTCGTGGCCGAAGGCGCGAAAGCCACCGTCGTCGCCATTGACGCAGATGGCAACATCACCGATGCAGAGTGGGAGGCTTTGAATGCCGCTGACGCCATCATCTTTGGCTCACCCACTTACATGGGCACCGTGTCTTGGCAGTTCAAGAAATTTGCTGACGCCACATCGAAGCAGTGGTTCGGCAGCGCTTGGAAAGACAAAGTGGCTGGTGGCTTCACCATCTCGGCCAGCCCCAGCGGCGACAAACTGTCGACCATCCAATACTTCATCACCTTGGCCATGCAGCAAGGCATGGTGTGGGTGGGTCAGCCCGCCATGAACGACGGCACCATCAACCGTTTGGGTTCTAACTCCGGCCTGATGGCCCAAGTGGGCCCGACCAGCCCAGCGGCTGACATTCCTCAAGGCGACTTGGACACCGCCAAAGCCTACGGCGAGCGCGTGGCAGTTGTGGCGGCGAAATTGCGCAGCTAAGGGTTTTCTTTGGGTAGCATGTTGACTATGAAAATTTTTCAACTGCTACCTTGGGCCGATTGGTTTGCGCTCAGTTTTTTTGTCTTGGTGTGGGTGGGTTACGCCTTGTTTGCCAAGTATTGGAGCGATGGTCAGCACTCTATTTTGGCGATGACCAACCGCTACCGCCATTTGTGGATGTTGCAGGCCACGGCGCGTGACCCGCGCATGCTGGACGGCATCATCACGCAAACCTTGTCGGCCACGCCCGCGTTTTTTTGCTCCACCACCATTTTGATTTTGGGCGGCTTGTTCGCCCTGTTAGGCACCACCGACAAAGCGGCCGAGTTGGTGCGAGAAATCCCGTTTGCCGAGCAAACCCCCATGCTGGTGTTTGAGTTCAAGATCTTGGTGTTGGTGGTAATTTTTGTGTATTCGTTTTTTCGGTTTTCTTGGTCGATGCGCCAGTACACCTTTGTGGCCCTGCTGATTGGCGCCATGCCTCCGCCCTCAAGTTTTGAAAATGAAGGCGTGGCCAACCGCCAGCATTGCGCGGACCGTGCCGCAGCGATGACAGGCTTGGCCGCCGAAACCTTCAACGGTGGCTTGCGCGCTTATTACTTTTCGTTTGCCGCATTGGGTTGGTTTTTTTCGCCCACGATGTTTGTCCTAGCCACCATGCTGGTGGCGGGTGTTTTGTACACCCGCGAATTTAAATCTGAAGTGCTGGCGCTTCTTCAAGAGTAGGCAAGAGTACTCAAAAACAGGTCAGAGTTGGCCTGAAATATTCCCAGGCATAAGGCCTTGAAGGCGGCAAGTGCCCACCTGTCATCTCTACAATCTCTTTCATGTTTGTTCACCTGCGCCTTCACACCGAGTTTTCTGTCGTCGATGGAACCAACCGCATCGACGAGGTGGTGAAAGCGGCGGCTGCTGACCAACAGCCCGCGATGGCCATCACCGACATCAACAACATGTACGGTGCCATCAAGTTCTACAAAGAAACGCGTGGCAAGGGCGTCAAACCGCTGATCGGTGCCGAGATCTACCTCGAAAGCCTGACGCAAGACCCCGCACAAACCTCGCGCATGATTTTGTTGGTGCAAAGCCACCAAGGTTATTTGAACTTGTGCGAGTTGATCAGCCGGGGCTGGACGCAAAACGTCATCCGGGCCGTGGGTGTCATCAAGTTGGCGTGGCTGCAAGAACTGTCTCAAGGCTTGATTGCCTTAGCCGGTTCGCAAGCTGGCGCAGTGGGCCAGGCTTTGGTGCAGGGTGACACGACACGTGCCAGTGAAGTGGCCTTGCAGTTGGCTGGTATTTTTCCGCATCGCTTCTACATCGAGTTGCAGCGCGCAGGGCGCGCGGACGACGAGGCGCATGTCACGGCTGCTGTGCAATTGGCGGCGCGTTTGAATTTGCCGGTGGTGGCGACCCATCCGATTCAGTTCACCTTGCCCGACGACTACGAGGCCCATGAGGCCCGCGTGTGTATTGCTGAGGGCGAAATTTTGGGCAACCAGCGCCGCGTGCGCCGCTTCACCCGCGAGCAGTATTTCAAATCGTCCGAGCAAATGGAGGCCTTGTTTGCCGATGTGCCCAGCGCCATTGCCAACACCCTAGAAATTGCCAAGCGCTGCAACCTGACTTTGGTGTTGGGCAAGCCGCAGTTGCCCAACTTTCCCATTCCCCCCGTCAACGGCGTGGTGATGTCGGTCGAGGACTACTTCCGCCATGTGTCGCACGAGGGCTTAGAAGCGCGCTTGTTGCACTTGTATCCCAACGAGGCCAAACGCAATGAAGAGCGCCCGCGCTACGTCGACCGCTTGGAGTTTGAGCTGAACACGATTTTGAAGATGGGTTTTCCCGGCTACTTCCTGATCGTGGGTGACTTCATCCAATGGGCCAAGGCCAATGGTTGCCCCGTAGGCCCTGGTCGTGGCTCAGGTGCGGGCTCGCTGGTAGCGTACGCGCTGAAGATCACCGACCTGGACCCGCTGCAATACAACTTGCTGTTCGAGCGTTTCTTGAACCCAGAGCGGGTCTCGATGCCCGACTTTGACATCGACTTTTGCCAAACCAACCGCGATCGAGTGATTGACTACGTGAAAGACAAATACGGCCGTGCGGCGGTGTCGCAAATTGCCACCTTCGGCACCATGGCGGCGCGTGCCGCGATTGGTGACGTGGGTCGTGTGCTGGACATGAGCTACACCTTTTGCAAGGGCATCAGCGGCCTGATTCCCAACAAGCCGGGCCAGCACATCACCATCGCAGGCGCGATCGAGGTCGAGCCCATCTTGGCCGAGCGTTTGGCCAAAGAAGACGAAGTTAAAACCTTGTTGGAGCTGGCGCAGAAGCTCGAAGGTATGACGCGTAACGTGGGCATGCACGCGGGTGGTGTGTTGATTGCCCCAGGTAAACTGACCGACTTCTGCCCGCTGTACCAACAGCCCGGCAGCGAATCGGCGGTGAGCCAGTTTGACAAAGACGACGTGGAAGCCGCTGGCTTGGTGAAGTTCGACTTTTTGGGCTTGGCCACGCTGACGATTTTGGAGATTGCGCGCGAGTTCATCATGAAGCGCCACAAAGGCCAAGAGAACTTCGCCTTTGAAAATATCCCGCTGGACGATGGTCCGACTTACCGCTTGTTCCAAGACGGCAAAACCGAAGCGGTGTTCCAGTTTGAAAGTCGCGGCATGCAAGGTATGTTGCGCGATGCCAAACCCACGCGTTTGGAAGATTTGATCGCGTTGAACGCCTTGTACCGCCCCGGCCCGATGGACCTGATTCCGAGCTTTGTGGCGCGTAAACACGGGCGCGAAACCATTGAGTACCCGCACCCGATGGTGGCTGAGATGTTGTCCGAGACCTACGGCATCATGGTTTACCAAGAGCAGGTGATGCAGACCGCGCAGATTTTGGGTGGCTACTCGCTCGGCGGCGCCGACATGTTGCGCCGCGCCATGGGTAAAAAGAAGGCCGAAGAGATGGCCGAGCACCGCTCTATCTTCCGCGCGGGCGCAGCCAAAAACAGCATCGACCAAGACAAAGCCGACGAGATCTTTGACTTGATGGAAAAGTTCGCGGGCTATGGCTTCAACAAGTCGCACGCGGCCGCTTACTCACTGCTGGCCTATCACACGGGTTGGCTGAAGGTGCACTACACGGCCGAGTTCTTCTGCGCCAACATGACGGTGGAGATGGACAACACCGACAAGCTCAAAGTCTTGTACGAAGACGCCCAAAAAATGGGCTTGACCTTTGAGTCACCTGATGTGAACCGTGGTTTTTACCGCTTTGAGCCCATCTCCGACAAGGTGATTCGCTATGGCTTAGGCGCGATCAAAGGCTCAGGACAGCAAGCGATTGAAGCCGTCGTGGCGGCCCGCGAAGCGGGTGGCCCGTTCTCCAGTTTGTTTGATTTTTGCCGCCGTGTGGACCGCAGCCGCTTGAATAAGCGCACGGTTGAGGCACTCATCAAAGCCGGTGCGTTTGACAATTTGCACCTGAACCGTGCTGAGCTGCTGGCTAGCGTGGAGCGTGCCTTTGACTTTGCCGCCGCCAGCGAAGCCAATGCCAACCAAGGTGGCTTGTTCGACATGATGGGTGATGACGCCCACGGCTCCAGCACGCAAGAACCCGAAGTGGTGTCCGTCATGCCTTGGGGTGTGAAAGAGCGCTTGACGCACGAGAAGGTGGCGCTGGGCTTCTACATTTCCGGCCATTTGTTTGACGAGGTCGAGCGCGAAGTGCGCCGCTTTGCCCGCACCCGCATTGAAGAATTGATGGACTCGCGAGAGCCGCAACTGCTGTCGGGCATCATCAGCGACATGCGCGTGATCAACGGCCAGCGCGGCAAGTTGGCCATTTTCAAACTCGACGATAAGTCGGGTGTGATCGAAGCGACGGCGGACGAAAAAACCATCAATGCGTTTCGCAACAGCTTGAAAGACGATGAGCTGGTGATCGTGATGGGCAAGGCGCAGCCTGACCGTTTTTCGGGTGGCTTGCGCTTGGTGATCAACCAAGTCTGGGACTTGGGGCAAGCGCGCTGCCGCTTTGGCAAATACCTCAGCGTGACGGTCAACGGCACCGCGCCTGATGTGGCGCGTTTGCTGCGCGACCATCCGGCCAAGGTTGAAACCTCAGAGCAAGGCGAGTTGGTGCGCGGTCTTGGCGTGCGCTTCAAGCTGCTGCGCGAGGGCGCGACGGCAGACCTTCAATTGGGTGAGTCCTCCAAATTTTTCCCCAGCGATGCCGCTTTGGCCAGCTGGATGGCGCAGGCCCATGAGGGCCAGTCTCAAATCATTTACGAGTAACTTTTTATGTGGACCATCCCAACGCTCATGACCCTGGCCCGTATCGTGGCTATTCCGTTGATCGTGGGGCTGTTTTATTTGCCCATCGAAACCGAGCAGCGCAACCTTTGGGCCACTGTCATGTTTGTGGTGTTTGCCTTGACCGATTGGCTAGACGGTTACTTGGCTCGTAAATTGAATCAATCTTCTGCCTTCGGCGCGTTTTTAGATCCCGTGGCCGATAAGTTTTTGGTCTGTGCCAGTTTGCTGGTGTTGGTGCAATTGGGGCGTGCCGATGTGTTGGTGGCCCTGATCATCATTGGCCGTGAAATTGCGATTTCTGCCTTGCGCGAATGGATGGCGCAAATTGGCGCGTCACGCAGCGTGGCAGTCCATGTGCTGGGCAAACTGAAAACCACGGTGCAGATGGTGGCGATTCCCTTTTTACTGTTTGATGGCATGTTGTTTGGCGTGATCGACACAGCACTATGGGGATTGGTGCTGATTTGGCTGGCCGGTGTTTTGACGGTTTGGTCGATGGTGTATTACCTGCAAAAAGCATGGCCTGACATCGTGCGGCACGCCAAATAATGAGCGGTGGTGTGTCACACCAAGCATGGCTGCGTGCCATGCCTGTGGTCTTTGTGGGCATTTGGAGCACAGGTTTTATCGTGGCGCGCTACGGCATGCCCCATTCCCCGCCGTTCACGTTTTTGCTGTGGCGTTACGCTTTTTCCATTTTGTGTTTTGTACCCTGGGTGATTTGGGCGCGTGTGCCTTGGCCGGTTGGGCGCGCACAGTGGGGACATTTGGCCCTGACGGGAGTGCTGATGCATGCCGGCTATTTGGGAGGCGTTTGGGCCGCCGTCAAAGTGGGTATGGGCTCAGGCTTGTCGGCGCTGATTGTGGGGCTGCAGCCAGTGCTGACTGCAATTTGGTTGTCGTCACGCGGTGGCCATGTGTCGCGCCGCCAATGGCTTGGGTTGACGTTAGGCTTTATGGGTTTGGCGATGGTTGTTTCTCGCAAGTTAGAGGGCGGCATTGAGGTCACGCCTTGGAGTTTGGCGATGGCCTTCATGGCCTTGTGTGCGATCACCATCGGCACGCTGTACCAAAAGCGTTTTGTGCAGTCTTGTGATGTGCGCAGCGCCAATGCGGTGCAGTTGATGGCGGCGTTTGTGATCACTTTGCCCATTGCTTGTGTTGAGGCTGAGCCGGTGCGTTGGACGCACGAGATGATGGGTGCGTTGGCATGGTCCGTGATCGGGCTGACCTTGGGCGGTAGCTCGTTGTTGTATGTGTTGATCCAGCGCGGAGCTGCCGCCAACGTCACCAGCTTGATGTATTTGGTGCCACCCACCACAGCGGTGATGGCTTGGTTTTTGTTTGATGAGCCCATCACGTTGGTGACGCTGGCCGGCATTGCTGTGACCGCAGTAGGCGTGAGCTTGGTCGTCAGGCCGCCGCGTGTGGTGAGCTAACGGCGCTCATCGGGCTGAGGGCCTTCCACGGTTCTTCGCGAAACCGTGCGGCTAAAAAATCTTGCAGCAGGCGAATACGCAGCGGCATTTGTGCGCGGTAGGGGGCCAACCAATGGATATCGGCGTCGTACATGGCGTAATCGGGCAGTACCCTCACCAACTGGCCCGAGGCCAACTGTGGGGCAATGTCCCACAGGCTGCGCAGCATGATGCCGCGGCCTGCTAAACACCAGTCGCGCACCATTTCGCCGGAGTTGCTGGTCAGTGGGCCTTGGACGGCCAGATGCAACGCACGGGCTTGACCTTCTTGGCTGAGCCGCCAGTGGTCAAAGCGCTGCCCTTGTCCCGTGTCGCCGCCGTTTTCACGCACCACCAGACAGGCGTGTGAGGCCAAGTCTTCAGGTGTTTGTGGCGTGCCGTGTGCCGCCAGATACACGGGCGATGCCACCAGTACGCGTTGGTTGGCGGCGAGTTTGCGTGAAATCCACTCGGCCGCGATGTGCGCGGGCGGGTGCCAGAGCCAAATGGCAGCGTCAAAGCCTTCGTTGGCCAAGTCGGGCAATTGCTCGGACAGTTGCAAATCCACCCGCACCGCTGGGTAGCGTGCTTGAAACTCCGCCAGCAGTGGGCCCAGCCAAAGTCGGCCAAAACCAAAACTGCAGGCGATGCGAAGAGGGCCGGAGGGTTCACTTTGACGTTCGCGCAGCTCGTCTTCTAGGGCCACAAAGCGGTTGAGCAATTCCGCAGCACGGTCGCACAAGGCGTGCCCTTCAGTGGTAGGGCTGACGCGCCGCGTGGTGCGTTGAAACAGGCGTACGCCTAAGTGGCTCTCAAGGGCGGAGAGCCGTTTGGTGACCACCGGCGGGGCGAGTTGCAGGACGCGCGCCGCTTTGACCAAACTGCCGTGCAGCCTGACGGCCAACACCAACTCTAAATCTGAACGGTCCAACTGTTGCCTGAATAGAAATAATCAATTGCTCGATTATTGCTTTATGGAGGGGTAAGCTGTCGTTATGTTGAATTCATTCCAAACCCTGACTGTGGAACGCAACGGCGTGCTGCTGCACAGCCGAGTAGGCGGGGAGGGCCCGCCGCTTTTGCTGTTGCATGGCCATCCACAGAGCATGGTGATGTGGCATCGTGTCGCGCCCGAGTTGGCAAAAACACGGCGTGTGGTGTTGATGGATTTGCGCGGTTATGGCGATTCAGCCCGTCCCCCTGCCGACGCTGCGCATGCGAACCACAGCAAACGCGAAATGGCGTTGGATGCGATGGCCGTCATGAAGCAGCACGGTTTCGATCGTTTCGATGTGTTGGCCCATGACCGTGGCGCACGCGTGGCGCACCGTTTGGCGGTGGATCATCCGCAGGCCGTGCAGCGTTTGATGCTGCTCGACATTGCGCCGACTTTGGGCATGTACGAACACACCAGCGAATCGTTTGCGCGTGCTTATTGGCATTGGTTCTTTCTGATTCAGCCTTCACCTTTGCCTGAGGCTTTGTTGGATGCGGGGCCCGCGCACTATGTGCGCAGTGTCATGGGCAGCCGTCATGCGGGCTTGGCGGCTTTTGCCCCAGAGGCTTTAGCTGAGTACGCCCGTTGTTCGGAGCTGCCAGGCACATCTGTCTCCATTTGTGAAGACTACCGAGCCAGCGCCACGATTGACTTGGACCACGACCGCGCTGATGTGGCGGCAGGGCGAAAATTAACCCAACCCCTGCGCGTGCTGTGGGGCGAACATGGCGCGGTTGCCCGTTGTTTTGATGTCTTGTCGTTGTGGCGTGAGCGCGCACAGGATGTTTCAGGGCACTCGCTGCCATGCGGGCATTACTTGGCCGAAGAGGCACCCGAGCGGGTGATCGCTGAGGCCCAAACGTTTTTCACTGTTTAATTTTTAGGAGCATTTCATGAGTAAAAAACACCGCATTGCCGTTATCGCGGGAGATGGCATTGGCAAAGAAGTGATGCCCGAGGGCATTCGCGTGATGGAGGCCGCTGCGCGCAAATTTGGCATTGATTTGCAGTTCGATCACTTCGACTTCTCCAGCTGGGACTACTACGAGAAGCACGGCAAGATGTTGCCCGACGATTGGAAAGACCAAATCGGTGGCCACGACGCCATCTACTTTGGCGCTGTGGGTTGGCCTGAAAAAATTGCAGACCATGTGTCGCTGTGGGGCTCGTTGTTGATGTTCCGCCGCGAGTTTGACCAGTACATCAACCTGCGCCCAGCCCGTTTGATGCCTGGCATCATCGCGCCGGTGGTGCGTCGTGACGGCACGCCACGCCAGCCTGGTGAGATCGACATGTACATCGTGCGTGAAAACACCGAAGGCGAGTACTCCAGCATCGGTGGTCGCATGTACCAAGGCACCGATCGTGAAATCGTGATGCAAGAAACCGTGATGTCGCGCATTGGCGTGGACCGCGTGCTGAAGTTTGCCTTCGAGTTGGCCCAGACGCGTCCTAAAAAGCATTTGACCAGCGCGACCAAATCAAACGGTATTGCTATCACCATGCCTTATTGGGATGAGCGCGTGGTGGAGATGGCCAAGAACTACCCAGACATCAACGTCGACAAGTTCCACATTGACATCTTGACCGCGCACTTTGTGCAACGCCCCGACTTCTTTGACGTGGTGGTGGCCAGCAATTTGTTTGGCGACATCTTGAGCGACTTAGGCCCTGCATGCACCGGCACGATTGGTATTGCGCCCAGCGCGAACTTGAACCCAGACCGCAAGTTCCCGTCGTTGTTTGAGCCTGTCCACGGTTCGGCACCTGACATCGCGGGCAAAGGCATTGCCAATCCGATTGGTCAGATTTGGTGTGGCGCCATGATGCTGGAGTTTTTGGGTTACAAAGACGCGCACGATGCTGTTCTGGCTGCGATTGAAAAAGTGTTGGCTCCTGGAAGTGGCGCACCTAAGACCCCTGATATCGGCGGAAAAGGTAATACTTCTGACGTCGGTCGCTCGATTGCAGAGGCTTTGTGAGTTGTGCTTGTCATCTGATAGCCACAAAAACGCATAAAAAACCGACTAGAATTCCCAATCCAGTTGCCCTGCAAGGCGTGTCTTACCGGCATGCCCTCTGCTCAAAGCGTGAGCGCTTTGGGTAACTTAAAAGAAAATCCAGCAGTGTTTAAGACAAGATCTGATGAGGCAAATCATCACATCGACCTGCTGCGACAACCGATCAACATCACATCTCGATGAGAGGGGATTTTTGTGAATAAGACTGAACTGATTGAGCATATCGCCAAGCACGCAGACATTTCGAAGGCCGCAGCCACACGCTCGCTCGAATCGATCATTGGCGCCGTGAAAACCACTCTGAAAAAGGGCGGTACTGTGTCTTTGGTGGGCTTCGGTACCTTTGCTGTTGGCAAACGTGCAGCCCGCACAGGCCGTAACCCACGCACCGGCGACGCGATCAAAATCAAAGCTGCTAAAGTGCCTAAGTTTCGTCCAGGCAAGGGCCTGAAAGATGCGTTGAATTAATTTTGAATCGGTGGGGCGCTTAGCTCAGTTGGTAGAGCGGCTCCTTTACACGGAGTAGGTCGGCGGTTCGAGACCGTCAGCGCCCACCACCACACACGTAAAGGCGAACACATGTTCGCCTTTTTTATTGTTACCAAGAATCACATCGGGTTCATAGCATGTTTGATTTTGTCCGCCAGCACACCAGGATCATGCAGTTTTTACTGTTCCTATTGATCTTTCCTTCCTTTGTTTTGTTTGGCCTGGAAGGCTACAACCGGTCTCTTGAAAAAGGTGCACCTGTTGCCACTGTGAATGGCGTGGACATCATGCAATCCGAGTGGGACAACGCGCATCGCGTTCAAGTGGACCGCATGCGCAGTTCCATGCCCAATGCCGACATGAAACTCTTTGATACACCTGAAGCCAAATACAGCACCTTGGAGCGCATGGTGCGTGAACGACTGTTACAAGTCGCGGCAAACCAGTTGCATTTGGGCGTGAGTGACCAACGGTTGGCTGGAGAATTACAACAAAATCCCAACATCGCTGCACTCCGTCGTGCCGATGGGACATTGGATATTGAACGTTATCGCCAACTCTTGAGCAGTCAAGGTATGACACCTGAGATGTTTGAAGCCCAAGTGCGTGGAGATTTGGCTTCTCGTCAAGTGATGTCCGGCGTAGGGGTGACCAGCTTTTCGCCTGCAGCCCTGGCCAACGTAACTTTGAATGCTTTTTATGAGCAGCGTCAAGTGCAGGTGGCACGCTTTGCAGCCTCTGACTACGCCGCGCAAATTAAACCGAGCGACGCAGATTTAGAGGCCTATTACAAGTCGCGCCCTGAGCAGTTTCAATCGATGGAGCGTGCTGACGTTGAGTATGTAGTTTTAGATTTGGCGTCTGTGCAAAAAAGCATCGTGGTGCCTGAGGCTGAACTTAAAAGCTATTACGAACAAAATCTGTCACGCTTGGCAGGCTTAGAAGAGCGTCGTGCCAGTCATATTTTGATCAATGCTGACAAAGCCGCGCCTACCTCAGAGCGCGACAAAGCGCGTGCCAACGCGCAAGATTTGTTGACGACTGTTCAACAGTCACCTGAGAAGTTTGCTGACGTGGCTCGCAAGAACTCGCAAGATACAGGCTCTGCGAGCAAAGGCGGTGACCTTGATTTCTTTGCGCGTGGTGCCATGGTGAAACCCTTCGAAGATGCTGTGTTCACCTTGAAAAAGGGCGAGATCAGTGGCGTTGTGGAAACCGAGTTTGGTTTCCACATCATTCGAGTGACTGACATCAAGCAACCCAAACAAAAGAGCTTCGAAGAGCAACGTGCGAGCTTAGAAGTCGATGTGCGACGTCAGTTGGCACAACGCAAATTCGCCGAGGTCGCTGAGCAGTTTACGAATATGGTTTACGAGCAGTCCGACAGCCTGAAGCCTGTGGCTGAGCGTTTGAAACTCGATATTCAGCAAGCCAATGGTTTGACCCGCGATCCCTTACCTGCATCTGCTGCCAGTGTCCTGGGTAATCCAAAGTTTTTGGCATCTATTTTTTCTGCTGATTCGATTGAGAAAAAGCGCAACACAGAAGCCGTTGAACTCGGTACTAATGTGTTGGCGGCAGCACGCATCATCCAACATAGCCCGGCACGCACCTTGCCGTTGGACGAAGTTAAGGCCCGTGTACTGGAACAAGTAAAAGCCATCCAATCAGCAGAGCGTGCACGCCAAGAGGGTACTGCCAAGTTGACAGAATGGAAGGCATCGCCAGACAACGCAAAACTCCCAGCCTCCGTGGTGATTTCGCGTGAACAAAAGCAGCAGCAGGCACCCGCTGTGGTCGAAGCTGCGTTGCGTGCGAGCACTCAAACTCTGCCAGCTTGGGTGGGCGTTGATCTTGGCACCAGCGGTTATGCCGTGGTGAAGGTGGAGAAGATCGTCCCGCGTGATGCTGCACAAAATCGTGCTCGTGAGCGTGACCAATACGCGCAGTGGTGGGCATCGGCAGAAGGATTGGCTTACTACCGTGTATTAAAAGAAAAATTTAAGGCGGAAATCAAAGTAGCTAGGTTATAATTTCCCCTCTACGGTGGCTGTAGCTCAGTTGGTAGAGTCCAGGATTGTGATTCCTGTTGTCGTGGGTTCGAGCCCCATCAGCCACCCCATTTTTTCCCTTTAGAATCAACGACTTACGTTGCCTAGGGGGTCTCCAGTGCTAATCCAGTGCTAATTTGGATTTTTAAGCAGCGCTGAAGCGAGGTTTTTCCAGCTTCGTTTTGAGGTCGTAAGGCCCCAAGTTGGATCGCTTTTTAAAATATTTCCGCAGAATTGTTCAAGCAATCTGCGGTTTTTTTTCGACCATCGTCCGTTCCGTTGGATTTAGGTAATTATCAGCACACACATAAAGAAGCTGGAAATTTCCTCTAGTCGGGTGACATAACGACCGCTTCAGGCTGAAAGCGGACTAGGCCATGGGTTAATGATTGGCAGTTGCCGACCCGTTGCGGTCTATGAAGAAATTCTGGCCACAGTCAGGACTTGAGCGATTGCGGACCTTGATCGGGCAGTTGGCAATGGGCGTGGTTGACGCCAAAATGGGCAGAGTGCGGTACCTCGATAGCTTGTAGTCGGTGTCGTTTGATGCTGTACCCAAATGCCCAAGTCCATGCGCTCAAGCGTAATTTCGGAGCGGTGTCCTGAGCAACCGGACGGACTTGTTTGCCAAAACCGGCTGCTAAAGTTAAAATCACCACTGCAGCCCTTGCGGCGTGCCAATCAAACCCGGTAACTTACAAGGATCTTTATGTACGCAAGTCGCTATTTGCCGATTACGGCATCACATTCTAAAAACGCTCACACAGATGCTGAAGAGCTCAGGTTTTTGCTCAAGGCAGCGAACCTCAGTCAACGTACTGCCGCGAAATATCTCAACGTAGATGAAAGGACCATGCGAAGCTGGTGTGCTGGTGATGGCAAGCCACCCGCACCTGTCCTGAGGGCTTTGGAATTTCGAGCTGCATATCCTGCGGGCCTCATGCGGATGATTGAATCGAATGAACGGACGATCAACGCTATTCAGGATGGTCGTATTACTGGACTTAGTGACGGCCCAGATGCCAAGGTCAAGTGCTTGGTAGAACTTGAGAGACTGAAGAGGCTCAATGAGGAACATCGGGCCATGTTGCGCATGGACCGGGCGTTCCACCGTCGGCAGGAAGCCATGCTGGGCATGAACGAACAGTGGCTGCCTCGCGGTAGTGGCTTGCCGACAGACGATTCACTCGACGAGTTTGACGCTGCGGATGAGGAATTCCGTGCTGCCCAGGCAGAGTGTGACCGTATTGCCAAAGACATTCGCGCCGGGAAGCGTTGAGCCACTCTATGAAGCATTACGTCCAATATCACAATACAGAAAAAATTGGTTCTAGGCCTGCGCGCGGAGCTGACGGGTTCTCAGTTTTTTCATCAAAGCACATCAGGCATTTGATTGGTCAACAAGTCTGGTTGATCAGTGGCGTAGGTGAAAAGCGCAAGACCTTTTACCTCGAATACACGTTCACAGTTGATTCCATTGAGCAGGGTAGTCCGAATTCTGCTCATGGCTCAAATGGTTTTGCTTTTGCCCCGCCATTCTTGCTATCTGGTCTGACTTGGTTTGAGGAGTTCAAGAAGAGCCAGCAGAATTTCAGTCTTGGTGTTCGAGAAATCGATCTCTCTACAGTCAAGCAATTGGAAAATTTGGTTAGCGAGCTTGAAACGCCAGAGGCTCGAGCTTTTCGCCTAGCTTCCACAATCTCAGCCAGTCAATTTCTCGAGGTTCTCAGGAACCTTGAGCCTCAGTTCACGCAGACGCAGAAAGAAATGCTGCTCGGCCATGTAAATGCTCGCAGTCATGAGATTTCTATGGAATGCTTGGCTGTACTGGCTGGCTATAGCGGTTTCGAAGCCGCTAATGTTCAATACGGAAGGGTTGGCGCTCTATTGGCCGAAGCATTAGGCATCCAAGGCTTGAGTCAAAAGACGCAGATGATTGGAACGGTCTGTCGAAATCAAGACGACTCGGGTCATTGGCAATGGAAGATGCGACCTGCTTTGGTCGAGGCGCTTAAACAACTTTGGCCTACGACAGTTTTTCAAATGCCAGAAGAATTGGTGGCTGCGGCAGAGATCGACGCTGATGCTCATGGCAGCGAATTGAGACCAACTCAACGAGCCACATTAGTCCAAGCTCGCATTGGTCAGGGTGATTACCGAAAGAAGCTGTTGGATCTTTGGCAACGGCGCTGTGCTGTCACTGGTTGCGATATTGATCAAGTTTTGATTGCTTCACATGCCAAGCCATGGTCTAAGTGCTCAAACCAAGAGCGACTTGATCCATTCAATGGGCTCCTACTGACAGCCTCTGTTGACCGGCTTTTCGATAGTGGCTTGATTTCTTTCACGGACGATGGATTGATTCTGGTTAGTAGTCAGCTGACTGAAGATCAATTACATGCGTTGAGTCTCTCCAAGGCAACACGACTAAGGCACATTTCTGACCGCCATAAGGCCTATCTCAAGGCACATCGTGAGCAAGTTTTCAGATTAGACGAGGGTGATTGAAAAGTAGAGCACAAGAGCATTCAAGCAATGAATTCAACTGATCTGAAAATGAACACTTATGTGCCTGCTGCGCAGGCACAGTTCGCTGCGCCCGTCAGTTTTGATCGACGTGATTTTTTGGCCCGATCAGTCAGTGTTGTGTTGAGAATTTCTAGCAATATTGAGTTGGGGGCCGAATCTTCGCTGCTGGCCCGTGAAGTTCTGAGTCCGCCAAGCGGAACACATGAATTTGTGCCTTATGACGATCTGACGCCACTAGAAAAAGCCGCAAGGCGACTGATGACTGTCATCTCTAGTGCCAAAGAGGGAAGTCACAATATTTTCACTGAGGAAGAAATCATCGCACTCGCTTTTGATGCGGGTTGCGACGTCACCGAAGTTGAAGACGCTAATGGCGCAGTGCTCCTCCCGATCAAAATGATCCGTGTGGAGAGACGATCAGATGGCCTGATTGTTGTTTTTGAGGATTGCGCTACCGAGGGTGTCGTTCTGGAGCGCGAGCCACCCAGCCCTCAGGTGTAGCTAACCTGAAAGTCCAGCGAAGGGCACGCTACCTAACAGACGGCTCACGACCCAGCCGTCAATCAGCTATGGCTCCAGCGGAAATTCTCTTGACACTGCCGCCATGCTTGAGTCTACAAAACCTCCTGCCCGAGTAGCTGACCGAAAACCTTCCTACAAAAGCATTTGGTCGAGTGGAGGGCGAGTGGAGCCACCGCTGCGTCATCCTTTGAGCAGTGAGTAGGGACTCCCAAAAACAAGAAAACCCACTGACCTTGGGTGATCAGTGGGTTCAGATTGGTCGGGGTGAGAGGATTCGAACCTCCGGCTCTACGTCCCAAAGGTAGCCCTCTACCATGCTAAGTGACAGCTTGCAGTCTGGTAACGAACCACCTGGATATTCGCGTCGATGACAACTTTTGGCCGGTAGCGGGCAACCTACGCTTTAAGTCGAAGTCTGCTAACGCTGCAGTGCAGACATCGAGCAAACAGCTGGAAAAGGCTGATAGCAGCCGACCGTGGTCGGCATCATAGTGAGCTGCTTCGATCCAAACAAAAAGTAGCCACCACTGAATTCGGCGCCACAAAGCGGCCGTTCAACCGTAAACTGACCTGTATTAACGGATGACACCACATGCCGCTACAACTTAAAGACCTCGCCAAGCTGAACCAAATCATTGAACGCATCCAAGCCGGCCATTTCGATGAGAACGACGTCGACAACTTACTCATGAAGCTTCGCGCTCATGCTAGGGAGAAGACAGTCTTTCTTGAGGTAGCGCATTTCGTAGCGCACTCAGACGCACGAGATAGAGGTCTGGCGCAGCAGTCCATTACAGCGTTCGCTGACTCGATACAGTACTTTCAGGAATATGTGTCTGAGAAATGTCCGCTGAACCTTAGCGTACCTTTTCCCGCTTATATCTACCGATTATTTCTTTCTCAAGCGCGCCTGTCGGACGAAGGCCGCCTGAAGGCTGAGTACAAGATGAGTCAAGCCACGCTCATCAAGAAAATCGAAACCAATTTCTTGATCGACAAGAAAACTGGCTCATGCAGTCTACGAAGCAACAAAGGTGGCATTGAGCTGTTCGCTGCTCTGCAGTTCATCACTGGTTTCATCCATTCAAGGGCGGCCTTTCACGTCCGCGACTTTCACAAGGAGTTAAAGGATGTAATGCGCACGCAAAATGTCCCTTTTGACGAGTTAATCTGGGACGCACAGGCGGACCTTATATCACTCGCAATTTTGTGCCTAGTGTCGAATACCGATTTTGTGCTTGAAAACGGAGGCCGAGCGAGCTGTAAGCTACAGACCGAAAACCACTTTAGGCTGCTCAATGGACAGCGCCAACTTCCAACTGGGATCATGAGTTCCGAGCCAACCAGTTTTGGGCGGCTGATGATCTTGGGTGAGGCAACGATAAATAGCCCGAACAAAGCCCCTCTACAGATCTGTTTCCCCCTAATCGATACCGACCTCGACCCGCACGAACACTGCGACCAAAAATTGTTCGTTCGAGACCAAGCTCCTGAAGATTTCGGCGACTGCAACGTAGAAGTCATCAACTTGGCACGGGACATGTCGCTGTCGCATGACTTTAAACTTGTGCGAACCGACTCGCTAGCTCGATGAATAAAGGTTCGAGTGAAAGCCTGGACATGTAAAAATGAATCTCGTCAACTGAATCATCATGCGAATTTCAGGAACGGGCTGACAGCCTCGACTCTGGCCGATGATCGCTTCATCCACCTTGAGCCGACTAGCAGTAGTCCCTAGACTTAGCGCTCTGGCTGCCTATGTATGAACAGTCGCTCGATAGTCGAGATGACATAAGGTCCAGCCGAGAGTTAAGCCTCGCTTTATGGAAGGCCTAAGCGCGTGTATTCAGCATTCATGTGCTCAATGGAGAAGCCGATTCCAATGCCGGAGTTGGCATTAGCCTGAAGTAGCTGGTCTACAACAATGAAGTTCTGGGCCATCATTTGGGCGAAGGCACCGAAGTTCACGCCCATGATTTCCACGGAACCTTGGCTCGCCACGCCTTGGCAATGCTGCGTTAACTGCTGAACTTTCTGCCGGAGTTGACCGAGCTGAACTACTCCAAGGAACCGTCGCTGCGTTACCAATCCGATAAGTTCACCTGTTGCCTTTTCAACAATTGGTCCACCAGAGTTCCCGCCATTGACAGAGCCATCAATGTAGAAAGCGTGAGAAGCGGCGGGCCCGGACACTACCGCTTCGTGAACAAGCAAGTCATGAATGCCGTGTGGAAAGCCAGCGAACAGCGTAGACAAACCGCGTGGTGCAGCGGCGTTGGCTTTGGGTTGTAGTACTTGCCTACCTTGCGACAATGAGCCTTGCACAGTAAGCAGGGCAAAGTCATATTGGTTCTCCGGCGAGTAGCTTACTAACTGAGCCGGAATTCGCGCGCCGGCCTCGGTGACTAGATAGATGGGGCTGCCAGCAGACAAATATGGTTCGATGACATGACAGTTGGTTGCAGCGATGGATGGATGGCGGAAGCTGAACCCGCTACCCGAGCTAGTACCGCACTCAACTCTAAATGTGGCGTCAGCCAATCTTTGGTGCACTGGACGTTCTCCATGAGTTTTTATTCATTTTAGAAACTGATTATGTAAGACGAATAGCGCGATTGCCGCTGTTCTATCAGTGCACACGGCCGAAGTCCAAGATTCGCTTGGATCGAGAGGCCCCCGGGAAGCGGTCGGTCATTAACTTCCCCTTCTGACCGGTTGCCGAACTTAGCAACCCAGGACTGAACGGCTGCAATCGCTGCATTCAGGTCATTACAGCAACGGTGTTCTTTCGAAAGATTGCTTGGTCCAATATATGGATTTGACTCCATATGCATTTAAAGACATAATTTAGCGCATGACTTGGACCGTATTACTTCACGACGACTTTGCTGATGAGGTGGCGGAGCTAGATGAAAAATTACAAGACGAACTGTTGGCTCATGCCAAGTTGCTGGCGGAGTTCGGTCCCAATCTGGGGCGCCCCACAGTAGACACGCTTAAAGGTACTTCGCACGCCAACATGAAGGAAATGCGATTTAACTGGATGGGAGAGGTTTGGCGCGTTGCTTTTGCATTTGATCCACAGCGACAGGCGGTTTTGCTCGTTGGTGGTGACAAAGGTGGGGCAGATCAAAAACGGTTTTACAAGCGACTGATTGCGTTAGCAGATACCCGTTATGAAGAGCATCTTGCATCGTTAGATGACCAAATAGAAAAGGAGCCTAAAAATGGCAAGAAAACTCGATGACATCATGGCCGCAATGCCAGCCAAACGGCGCGCTCGCATCAACGACCGTGCGATGGAGTTGGCCACCCTCAAAGATCTTCGTAAAGCGGCAGAGCAAACTCAAGAAGATTTGGCAGCTGCACTTGGGGTAGGTCAAGACACAATTTCGCGATTAGAAAAACGCAGTGATATGTTGCTTTCAACTCTTCGTCACTATGTGGAAAGCATGGGCGGCAAGCTAGAGTTGGTCGCTCAATTTCCAAATCGCCCACCTGTTGTTATCGATCATCTTGGTGTTGAACACTCTTCAATCCACTCGAGCTCAACTCAAACGGGTCGCGTTCGGGCCCGTTCCGCTCGCGCCGCAGCATAATTTCGAGTCAATTCTCGGTAGATTAATGGCCTATCGCTAAGCCTTGATCTACGGAGCGGTTGGGGATTTTTAAGTTAGCTTCGAGCTTTGCGATTTCAGCTTCTGGCATTCCCTCAAACCTGTAGACACTTTTATGGCGCAGTCTGACGCTGCTGCTCGGACTCATATGGACTGAGTTTGCTGTCAAGGTAATGGCTGTTAGTTCGCAAGATATGAATAAGTAGAGATTGAAGTTGTTCCCCAGTGCTAAACCAGTGCTAATTTAGGGGAACGTAGGGGCATGAAAGTGTTGTGTTTCTAATGAAATCAAGGACTTGCGTGCCCCTGTATGCCCCTGTGTACCCGTCTTATGGGGGCGTGTCCTAGATTTTGTGTAAACGGTCTAATGGCAGGAAACTGCCTTCATCTTCAAAGGAAGAGAAATGACCGTAAGCAACGAACTCATAGACCGCCTGTTGGCGGATTACAAAAAACCTGAAG
>NZ_NESI01000003.1 GCF_002778325.1 Limnohabitans sp. B9-3 | reverse complement strand
ACGGGTTCGTTCTTGCCGTGCCCGAGGTGCTCAGCCATCTCGGCTTGGAGGGCTCGCTCGACCAAGCGTTTGGTCAATTGTTTGAGAAGCCCGTTTTCTCCGATGAGGTCTTCAGGTTTTTTGTAATCCGCCAACAGGCGGTCTATGAGTTCGTTGCTTACGGTCATTTCTCTTCCTTTGAAGATGAAGGCAGTTTCCTGCCATTAGACCGTTTACACAAAATCTAGGACACGCCCTGCCAGCAGTCAACTCGGCAACGAATTGCAGCAGCAATCCGCATTGATGGGGGGGGTACAAGAAATGCTGGTGGCCTCGACCACCTCTCTGGCAGGTGTTGTCAAGGAATTTGGAATGCTCGATTTTCCATTCCTCTTCAGTAACCCTCGACAAGCAGATTCAATGGTGGACGGCCCACTCGGCAAGATGCTCAACAGCCGACTGAACGACAAAGGTATTGTTGTATTGGGCTACTTTGACTTGGGTTTCCGCAACGTGACAAACAGCAAGCGCCCTATCACTCGGGGTGAGGATCTAGAAGGACTCAAATTGCGAGTCATTCCAAATCCGGTGTTCGTTGAAACCTTCAAGACATTCAAAGCGAATCCAGTGCCTATGCCATTCGCCGAGTTGTATGGCGCACTCGAAAACAAAGCTGTAGACGGCCAGGAGAATCCCTACGCTGTGATTCTGTCGAACAAGTTCTATGAAGTAAACAAGTACGTCAGCGAAACGAACCACGTTTATGCAACGAACCACGTTCAAATCAGCAAACGTTTCTGGGAAAAGCTGTCACCCACAGAGCAAAAACTTTTGCAAGATGCGGCGACTGAAGCACAAAATTACCAACGTGTTGCCAGCCGCGAGGTCTCCAGCAAAGCCGTCTCTGAACTTAAAGCCAAGGGCATGATGTTCAATGAAATCTCGGCATCAGAACAGGCGCGTATGCGATCCGAAGTCAAAGCAGTGCACGACAAGTTTTCTGCTGCCTATGATCCAACCGTGGTCAAACTATTCAAGAGCGAACTCGAACGCGTTTCAAAACTTTAAACTTTTATTTTTTAAATGACAGAAGCCAAGGTAGCGCAAGTTACCTTGGCTTTTTAACGGGTAAATCAAACCCCCTACGCCCGCTTATCCACAGACCTTTCAGTTCAAACTGGCATTTCCCCGAAGCTAAATAGAACTACGATCAGCGACTTGCCAATACTTAAAGAACACGTGTCTCGAATTAAACCCATGCAAGCACTCAACGGCCTCCTGCACACCATTCCCAGTAAGACTGGGGGCCTGAGCGCGTACGTCACGGGACAAGGCAGGCCCCTGCTGCTGGTGCATACGGTGAACGCTTCTGCCAGCGCGGCCGAGGTGAGGACTGTTTTTGAGCGCATGGGTCAGCACCGCACGGTCTACGCCATTGACTTGCCCGGCTACGGGACCTCCGAGCGCAGCGACCGCCTGTACACGCCCCGCCTGATGACCGATGCGATCCTGGACTTGGCTGCCTACATCCGCACGCAACACCCAGAACAGGCTATAGACGCCCTCGCAGCATCTCTGTCGTGTGAGTTTTTGGCACGCGCGGCGGTTGAACAGCCGGCGACGTTCAGAACCTTGTCGCTGGTTAGCCCTACCGGCTTGAGCGGCTTGCGGCTCCGTCAGGGGCCCCCGGGCAGTACCTACGGCCAAGACTGGTTATTGGCGCTGTTGAAAGGCCCCGGTTGGGGACGCGCACTGTTCAAAGGCCTCACCCGACCAGGCGTGATTCGTTATTTTCTGAACAAGACCTGGGGTTCGCGCGCCATTGATGAAACGATGTACGACTATGCCGTGTGGACCACGAAACAACACGGCGCAGAGCACGCACCCCTGTGCTTTTTGTCAGCGCAGATGTTCAGCGCTGACATCACCACGATCTATGACCAACTGCGCCTGCCGATCTGGATGAGCCACGGCGTGCGCGGTGATTTTGTCGACTACCGAGGCAAAGCACGCTTTGCAACACACGCCAATTGGCAATTCACGATATTCGACTCCGGCGCGCTGCCCTACTTTGAGTACCCGCAGGACTTTGCCGAAAAAATGCTGGTATTCCTAGAGCAAGGGCGCGAGAGGTAATAGATAGGAAAAGCAGGTGCGGAAAGTTGAAAGTGCGTAGGAAATTATGCGGGCACCATCGAACCATTTACGTTATGCCACTCGTACCCTAGGGAGTCGTAGAAACTGTACAGGCAAAAAAAAGCAACTACCGTGAAGCAGTTGCTTTAGTTTGATGGAGGCGCGACCCAGAGTCGAACTGGGCTAAACGGATTTGCAACGTAAATACGCCTAGATTTGTCTATATAAATCAATAGGTTACGCGGTTATTTTTGACCGTGTAATAAAACGTGTAATCGACAATTTTTTATTAGCACTTGAGTTTTGGCTAACCGCTTAGGTGCATTGTGAAGTGCTGGGAAGTGGCAAAAATAGATCAGCAAAACCCCCTCCTCACTCTAGGTCAAACTTAATCCCTTGTCTACTGGTTTGGGTGAATGCCATAGATTGGAAGCTAAGGCAGCGTAATGAACTATGGAGGGACCAGGTGGTTGTAATAACTGCTTGGCCTGCTAATCTTTTTGTGCGCTGGAATCAGGAGGATAAAAATGCATCAGATGTTGTACCGCTGAACGCAATGTAAATTCGTCCATGAGTGCAATCCTGTCAATTTGGAATGGCGGATTTCCCCCATGCTGCGACAAGCGCATCCATCGCTGTACGGTTGAAGTACAACGAAGATGTGTCCGTCATACCGGCGGGCGAGAATTTTCCGGTGTACATAACGCCTGCCCGCATTGAATAAATCGGGTTTCGACCTTGATCCCAATTCGATGGCGTCAGTATCAGCAAGATCCTCTCTCCGTTGACCGTGCGAATCTCGTAGGGTGCTGATCCAATTTTTGAATACGTCGATGGCCCCGACCCAAGACAGCTATAACCGTTAATCCGCTTGGTGCAGGTTACCCTGCTGTTCTTCCACAGGGTTACGGTTCCTCCTGTAGTTGTGGCATTCGGCGTATCGAATGTTAAATCAAGGTCTAGCCAACTCAGGTGATTGCTGACGCCACTCGTTCCTGCCGTTAGGTGCGCTGAAATCAAGTCATCAATCGAGGCAAAAGTATTCTGATTGCAGCTTCCAGAGGGAATGCAGGTTAATGGTCGATCGCTCGATAGAGTGTAATAGTCTGCCACTGAAGTGAGTCGCGGTAGATAGAGGATGGACCCTACCGGGAAGGTGATCGCCTTCAGGTTTTCCTTTGACCATGCCCCAGGAATATCGGCAACTGTTTTGCCTGCGAGGTCCAGTTGCATTACTGTTGACAGGTAAGTTTGCCCATTCGCAGGGCCTTGCGCGAGAGCCAAATTAGGATTCACAATTGTGTATGTGCCCGTGCTACTGTATTGGTAGCTTGCCCAGCCATTGCTACCTAAATATGACTGATTGCTGCCCGGCACAATGCTCGCCCAGTTAGTCCCGGTCAGTGTGTAGTACGCAAAAGTTGACTGTCCGGACTGTCCTGACTGTCCTGCGACCCGCATGTACGAGAAATAACTACAGGAGCTCTCAAGCAGGCAAGATGCCGCGTAAGCCACATTGTTGAGTATTGTTGAAATAGCTGCGCTAGACACAGTCGTAGTGACACGAGCTTCGGCGATTAAATTTTCATAGTTCGGTGCAATGCCAGCGAGTACAAATGCTGCATCTACCTTGGCTCTAATCGCCGCGTTGGAACTGTCGGCATCAACAACACGTTGCACAACAGACACATTATTTTGCAGGTAAGTCAGCGCGGCAAACAGTGCCTCTCGATCATTGGTGCTACCCACCAATTTGGCTCCATCGAATGCTTTCCCAATCAGATGGGCAATCGCGATGGCTCGGTTGTGCAGGGCGGTATTGTTGTTGGCAATGAAGTTCTGATGAAGGTCCGTAGAGGATGGCAAGTTAAGCCGCGTACGCACGGAAGTCTGAGCATCAGCCAATGGTTTTCCATTGCCCACAATCATGTCGTGCGATACAAGCGTTGTGAGTGGACTGACGATTGCCGAAGATATGGAAGTTCCATCTTCCGAAACAAACGCGCCTGTAGGTGCCATCAAAGTGAATGCACTTTTACCTGCTTGTGCCAGTGTCTGCCCAGCGTCGTCCGAATCCTTTGCAGAACTGGGAACTTTAATAAGAATATGCGCTGCACGAACTTGTGCTGTCGTTAATCCTGAAATGCTCAGCGTAAAGGTGCCACCTGCTGCAGTGGTGGCTGAGGGTTCACTCGCATCGCAAGCTTGATTCAGATTGAGATCCAGACAAACAGTGGCACCTTCAATGTAGCCATCTACTGCCACCCCGGTTATTGCTGTTGGCGGTGGGGGGCTGCCTCCACCCCCTCCGCCCCCGCCTCCGCATGAGGCCAAGATAAACACAGCAAAGACAGCGAGGATTTTTTTCATATTGGCAACTGTAATGTATCTATTGGGTTTTTTAACCAGTGGTACTTAGTACGACAAAACTGCACATTTACGTGCATCGCCAAACCGCCGCCCAAATACTCTGGTGATGCAATGCTCGTCGCCTTGGGCAAGGCGATTAAGGTATCAAGAGCTCAACTAGGGATATCGCAAGAAGCATTGGCTGTTGATGCTGATTTGGGTCGGTCATACTTGGGCGGCATTGAACGGGGTGAGCACAACTTAACCATCATCAATCTAGCAAAAATCTCACATGCTCTAGGCATAAGCCCATCTAACCTGCTTCAAAAAGCCAAGCATTGATTCTTTAAATTTACTTATCGTTTGAGCAGATCATGGTGTCGCCCTGCGCTGGAGGGACCCAAATAGAAAACGGGCTGGTGGGGGGACGGTGGGGTCTGCTTGGGCGTGATTTTGAAGGGGGTACCCCACCTAGCTAGTACGCTCATGGTGCGAGGCATAAAGGGCAACGCAGTCGGCTTGACTCAATTACAGGAACTGGTACCCTACCCTAGTCCTTTTTCTGTCCTTTAACCCCGAAGGACGCAGAGTATCAAAGCACAAAACAAAAAGCCCCTTACGGGGCTAAGTTGTTGATTTCAAACAAGAAATCTGGAGGCGCGACCCAGAGTCGAACTGGGCTAAACGGATTTGCAATCCGGTGCATAACCGCTTTGCTATCGCGCCATCTACTTTGACGAAAAAGGGAAGCTGTTGCTTCCCTTGTCGAATTTGGAGCGGGAAACGAGACTCGAACTCGCGACCTCAACCTTGGCAAGGTTGCGCTCTACCAACTGAGCTATTCCCGCATAAGCCGTTATTCTAGCGCACTTTTTCACTGAAATCAGCGCGCCAGAAAACTTCAGGCATTAAATGTCAATGTTTGACGGCCGCTGCTTTGACAGGAACGTCCGTGACCGCAGCGGCCACCGTTGGCACGTCATCAGGCAAGGGCGTAGGCATGCGCTCTAAGGCGACTTCCAAGACTTTGTCGATCCATCGGACAGGAACAATCTCCAACCCATTTTTGACATTCTCAGGAATGTCTTGCAGGTCTTTGACGTTCTCTTCAGGAATCATCACGGTCTTGATGCCACCACGCAATGCAGCCAAGAGCTTTTCTTTCAAACCACCGATCGCCGTGATTTCGCCACGGAGGGTGATTTCCCCGGTCATCGCCACATCTGCACGCACCGGAATGCCCGTGAGTGCAGACACCAACGCTGTGGCCATCGCCGCACCCGCGCTGGGGCCGTCTTTCGGCGTAGCGCCGTCGGGAACGTGGATATGGATGTCGCGTTTTTCCAGTAGCTCATCAGAGATGCCCAAACGGCGTGCACGGCTGCGCACAACTGTGCGTGCAGCCTCCACCGACTCTTTCATCACATCACCCAGAGAACCGGTGCGCGTGATGGTGCCTTTGCCGATCATGATGGCGGCTTCGATGGTCAGCAAATCGCCGCCCACTTCGGTCCATGCCAAGCCGACCACTTGGCCCACTTGGTTTTCAGCCTCAGCACGGCCATAGGAGTACTTGCGAACGCCCAAAAATTCAGCCAAGTTATCGGCGGTCACTTTGACCTGCGCCGTCATTTGCTTGAGCAGCAAAGCTTTAACGACCTTACGGCAAATCTTGGACAACTCACGTTCCAACGAACGCACACCCGCTTCACGGGTGTAGTAGCGCACGATGTCGCGAACCGCCGCTTCTTCCACCGCCAACTCTTCGTCTTTCACGCCATTGTTTTTGAGCTGCTTGGGCAGCAAGTACTTCATGGCAATGTGCGTTTTTTCGTCTTCGGTGTAGCCCGACAAACGAATCACTTCCATACGGTCTAACAAGGCCGGTGGAATATTCATGGAGTTCGAGGTGGCCACAAACATCACGTCGCTCAAGTCGTAGTCGACTTCCACGTAGTGGTCACCAAACTTGTTGTTTTGCTCGGGGTCGAGCACTTCGAGCAAGGCGCTGGAAGGATCGCCACGGAAATCCGTACCCAGCTTGTCAATTTCGTCGAGCAAGAACAAGGGGTTGCGCGTGCCGACTTTGGTCAAGCTTTGCAGCACCTTGCCGGGCATGGCGCCAATGTAGGTGCGACGGTGACCACGAATATCGGCCTCGTCACGCATACCGCCCAAGGCCATGCGCACGTATTTACGGCCGGTGGCTTTGGCGATGGACTGACCGAGCGAGGTTTTACCAACCCCAGGAGGGCCGACCAAACACAGAATCGGCGCTTTGACTTTGTCGACGCGTTGCTGCACCGCGAGGTATTCCAAGATGCGGTCTTTGACTTTGTCCAAGCCGTAATGGTCCTCGTTGAGCACGCTTTCGGCGTTGCCCAAGTCGTGTTTGATCTTGGTTTTCTTGCTCCAAGGCAAGCCAATCAGCACATCGATGTAGTTGCGCACCACCGTCGCTTCGGCAGACATGGGCGACATGAGCTTGAGTTTTTTCAGCTCGGCGTCGGCTTTTTTGCGCGCCTCTTGAGGCATGCGGGCTGCTTTGATCTTCTTCTCGATCTCTTCGATGTCCGCGCCCTCTTCGCCTTCGCCCAACTCTTTTTGGATGGCTTTGACCTGTTCGTTCAGGTAGAAATCGCGCTGGTTTTTTTCCATCTGGCGCTTGACGCGACCACGGATTTTTTTGTCGACGTTGAGAATATCAACCTCGCGCTCCAGTTGCTCAAACAAATTGCTCAAACGATCGCGCACGTTTGACAAATCGAGCACCACTTGCTTGCTTTCCAGCTTCAAAGGCAGGTGCGCTGCGATGGTATCGGCCAAACGGCCTGCATCGTCAATGCTGGCGATGGAGGTCAAAATTTCAGGCGGAATTTTCTTGTTCAGTTTGACGTACTGGTCAAACTGCTGCATCACGGCACGGCGCAGGGCTTCCACCTCACTGCCGGTCTCAACAGCCACCACTTCGATAGGCGTGACGTGGGCGGTGAAATGCGACTCCCCATCTTCGATGCCGTCCACTTTGGCACGTTGCTGGCCTTCGACCAACACCTTGACGGTGCCATCGGGCAGCTTGAGCATTTGCAAAATGGTCGACACACAGCCAACTTCAAACATGTCGCCCACAGCAGGCTCATCTTTGGCGGCTGCTTTTTGAGCCACCAACATGATGCGGCGCTCAGCGGCCATCGCAGCTTCTAGGGCCTTGATGCTTTTGGGGCGCCCCACAAACAAGGGGATCACCATGTGCGGGAAAACGACCACGTCACGCAAAGGCAACAACGGCAGTTCGAGGGGGGTAGCGGGCAGCGGGGGTTGTCCAGACATGGTCAGCCTTCCAATTAAAAAGGGACAGGCGGTGTGCACTGTCCCCGGGATGAATCAACGTTTAAGCCGACTTCGCAGCTTCTCGGTACACGAGCAAAGGGGGTTTGTTTTCGTCAATGGTGGCTTCTTCAACCACCACTTTCTCAACATTCAAGGTGTTCGGTAATTCGAACATGGTGTCAATCAGCGATTGTTCAAGGATAGAACGTAAGCCGCGCGCACCTGTTTTTCGAATCAGCGCTTTTTTGGCAATCGCACGCAAGGCACCCGGACGGAACTCGAGCTCAGCGCCTTCCATGGCCAAGAGTTTGGCGTATTGCTTGACCAGTGCATTTTTGGGTTCGGTCAAGATTTGCACCAACGCATCTTCGGTCAACTCCGCCAGAGCAGCGATCACCGGCATCCGGCCCACCAACTCTGGGATCAAACCAAATTTGATGATGTCCTGCGGCTCCACTTCGCCAAACACTTCGGTCAGGCTGCGACTCTCTTTGCTCTTGACCGAAGCGCCAAAACCAATCCCAGAAGCTTCGGTGCGTCCTTCGATGACTTTTTCCAAGCCCGCAAACGCCCCCCCGCAAATGAACAAAATGTTGGTCGTGTCGATTTGCAAAAAGTCTTGGTTCGGGTGCTTGCGGCCGCCTTGGGGAGGAATGCTCGCCATGGTGCCTTCGATCAGCTTCAGCAAGGCTTGTTGCACGCCTTCACCCGACACATCTCGCGTGATGGAGGGGTTGTCAGACTTGCGCGAAATTTTGTCAATTTCGTCGATGTACACGATGCCACGCTGAGCGCGCTCGACATCGTAGTTGCAACTTTGCAGCAGCTTTTGAATGATGTTTTCGACGTCTTCCCCCACATAACCGGCTTCGGTCAGGGTGGTGGCGTCGGCCATCACAAAAGGCACGTCCAACATGCGGGCCATGGTTTGAGCCAGCAATGTTTTGCCTGAACCGGTGGGACCGATCAACAAAATGTTGCTCTTAGAGAGCTCCACATCGTCTTTCTTGGCCCCTTCTTTGTGCTTCAACCGTTTGTAGTGGTTGTACACAGCCACGGCCAAGGTGCGTTTGGCAGGTTCTTGGCCAATGACGTAATTGTCGAGGTTGGCTTTGATTTGGGCTGGCGTTGGCAACGCATCGGCCGCTTCCTTGGTCAAATCAGCGTTGGGCAACTCGTCACGGATGATTTCGTTGCACAAGTCGATGCACTCGTCGCAAATAAAGACCGAAGGCCCCGCGATGAGTTTCTTGACCTCGTGCTGGCTCTTACCGCAGAACGTGCAGTAGAGCGTTTTCTCGCCGGAAGCGCCTTTTTTGTCAGCCATGGATGTCTATTTAGTGGAGAGAAAAACGCGATTAAGCGCGCTTGGCGATCACTTGATCGATCAGACCGTAGTCTTTGGACTCGTCGGCGCTTAGATAGTAATCGCGTTCGGTGTCGCGCTCAATCTTCTCCAGTGGTTGACCGGTGCGCTCCGCCAAAATGCGGTTCAATTGGTCACGCGTCTTCAAGATTTCACGGGCGTGAATCTCAATTTCTGTGGCTTGACCACGTGCGCCGCCCAAGGGCTGGTGAATCATGACCTTGGAATTAGGCAGCGAGAAACGCTTGCCCTTTTCGCCGGCAGCCAGCAAGAACGCGCCCATGCTGGCGGCCATACCGATACACAGCGTGGACACATGGGGCTTGATGAAGTTCATGGTGTCGAACACCGACATACCGGCGCTCACGGAGCCGCCAGGGGAATTGATGTACAGCGAGATGTCCTTGTCAGGGTTCTCGCTCTCCAAGAACAACAACTGAGCCACCACCAAGTTGGCCGTTTGGTCGTTGACCTCGCCCACCAAGAAGATCACGCGCTCTTTGAGCAAACGTGAATAGATGTCGTAAGACCGCTCACCGCGGCCCGATTGCTCGACGACCATGGGGACCATGCCCAAGGCTTGTGTTTCCAGTGCGCTCATGTTGTTTCCTTTTGACCGAAGACGGATCAGGATTGGCCCATCAATTCGTCGAACGAGACCGCTTTGTCGGTCACCTTCGCTTGAGACAAGATGAAGTCAGTCACGTTGTTTTCAATGACCACGGCTTCAACTTCCCCCAAACGGCTCATGTCGCTGTAATACCAACGCACCACGTCTGCAGGCTTTTCGTAGCTCGATGCCAACTCTTCGATGTGTGCTTTGATTTGCTCAGCCGTGGCTTGCAAGTTGTTGGCACGCACCAAATCGGCCACCACCAAGCCCATGCGAACGCGCTTTTCAGCTTGTGGACGGAACACGTCATCAGGGATTGGGGCTTTGTCTGCGTCTTGGATGCCACGCGACTTCAAGTCAGCGCGGGCGCCTTCGATCATGCGATCGAGTTCGGCTTGCACACTGGCGTTAGGCAAATCGAGTTCGGCTTGGCTAGCCAAAGCTTCCAAAGCGGCTTGTTTGTTGCGGCCCAGCAGGCGGAATTTCACTTCGCGCTCGAGGTTGTTTTTGATGTCAGCGCGCAAACCTGCCACGGTGGCGTCAGCCACGCCCAAAGACTTGGCCAACTCGTCGGTCACGTCGGGCATGTTGGCAACTTCCACCTTTTTCAAGGTCACCAAGAAATCAGATTGCTTACCAGCCACGTCTTTGCCGTGGTAATCAGCGGGGAAGCTCAAGGGGAACGTCTTGCTCTCGCCCGATTTCATGCCGCGCACGGCATCTTCAAATTCTTTGAGCATCTGGCCTTCGCCGAGCAAGAACTGGAAGTCTTCGGCTTTGCCGCCTTGGAAAGGCTCGCCGTCGATCTTGCCTTCGAAGTCGATCGTCACACGGTCGCTTTCTTGCGCGGCACCGTCTGCAGGACGCTGCGCGAATGTGCGGCGTTGCTTGCGCAGGATGTCGATGGTTTTGTCAATGGCTGCGTCTGTCACTTCGGCCGAGATCTTTTCGACTGTCACAGCAGACAACTCACCCAACTTCACCTCGGGGTACACCTCAAAAATCGCGTCGAAGTGCATTTCACCTTCAGGTGCGCCTTCTTTTTCGTTGATGCGGGGCTGGCCAGCGATGCGCAATTTGGCTTCTTGGATGGCCGAGTTAAAAGCCTCGCCGACCTTGTCGTTCATGACTTCCATCTGGGTGGAATAGCCGTAGCGCTGAGCCACCACGTTCATCGGCACTTTGCCTGGACGGAAACCGTCCATCTTGACTTGGCGTGCCACACGCTTCAAACGCACATCAACTTCGGCAGCGATGGCGCTGACGGGGAGCGTCAACGTGATTTTGCGTTCCAGTTTTTCCAGAGTTTCGACGGTCACAGCCATGTGGTTTCTCCTAATTTGGCAGTTAAGCAGCGGCCTTGAGGCCGCTTGCTTTCAATATCAAGTGGTGCGCGGGGCGGGACTCGAACCCGCACATCCTTGCGGACGTCAGGACCTAAACCTGGTGCGTCTACCAATTTCGCCACCCGCGCGGGTTTTTCAAAACAACAACGGGTGGCCTTGGTAGACCACCCGTTTGAAATCGGTCAATCGGCGATTTTAGACGGCTTTTCGACCTTAAACCACGCGGCGTACATCGCCGGTAGCGCGAGCAAGGTTAAAACAGTCGCCACGATCAAGCCACCCATGATCGCCACGGCCATCGGACCCCAAAACACGCTGCGCGTGAGCGGGATCATGGCCAGCACCGCGGCGGCTGCCGTCAAAACAATCGGGCGCAAACGCCGCACTGCCGACTCCACAATCGCCTCCCATGCTGGAATGCCCGATGCACGGTCTTGCTCAATCTGGTCAATCAAGATCACCGAGTTGCGCTGAATCATGCCCATCAAGGCAATCACACCGAGCAAAGCCACAAAACCAAACGGGCGATCCAACACCAACAATGCGCCAGCCACACCAATCAAGCCCAGTGGCCCGGTGATGAACACCAGCAACGCGCGGCTGAAACTGTGCAGCTGCAACATCAACAACGTGAACGTCAAGAACAACATGATGGGCAGACCCGCCGAGATGGAGCTGGAGCCCTTAGAACTCTCCTCCACGGCACCCGCCACTTCAATGCGGTAGTTGGGCTGCGCCGACTGTGCCCATGCCTCTTCCAGCTTTTTAAGCTCAGGATAAAGCTGGCTGGTGACGGTGGCGCCTTGCAAACCTTCGATGATGTCAGACTGCGCGGTGATGGCGTATTCGCGCTTCTCGCGCCACATCACCCCCGGCTCCCATGTCAGCACAGGTTGCACGATCTCGGTGGCCGGAATCATGCGGCCCGAGGCCGTGGGCAAATAGGCGCTGGCCAGGTCGCTGATGGCATCGCGCTCGTTCAAAGGCTGACGCAACACAATGTCGATCAGCTTGTTGTCTTCGCGGAATTGTTCGACCGTGGTGCCCACAAACAAGGTGCGCATGGCTTGCGCGATGGACTGGCTGCTCACGCCCAGGCTGCGTGCCTTGGCTTGGTCCACCTGCAACTTGACCACCTTGATGGCCTCGTTCCAGTTGTCGTTGACGCCACGGGTGGCAGGGTTGCGGCGCATGACCACCTTCACCTCGTCAGCACGCTCACGCAACACTTTGGGGTCAGCACCGACCACACGAAACTGAACGGGATAAGGCACAGGCGGCCCGTTGGGCAACAACTTCACACGCGCACGGGCCTCGGGAAACTCTTGCGCCAGCAAAGCGGGCAAGGCCAAACGCAAGGACTCGCGGCGCTTCAAATCTTGTGGTACCACGATCAGCTGCGACACGTTGGTCTGCGGAAACACTTGGTCTAACGGCAAGTAAAAACGCGGCACGCCCGAGCCAATCCAAGTGCTCACGGTTTGCACGCCTTCTTGCTGCAGCATGCGTTGCTCGACGGCTTGGGTCACGGCCTCGTTGGCTTTGAGGGACGTGCCTTCAGGGAACCACAGATCCACCAGAATTTCAGGCCGGCTTGAATCTGGGAAAAACTGTTGCTGCACGCGACCCATGCCCACGATGCCCAACGCAAACAACAACACGGTGGCGGCAATCGCCTTCCAGCGGTTCACCACACACCAGGTCACGGCACGACGGAAAGTGGCATAAAACGGTCCGTCGAACAGCTCATGCGCATCGCCGTTCTCTGCGTGCGGCTTGACCTTGAGCAGCAAGGTGCCCAAGTACGGCACAAAGTAGACCGATACCCACCAACTCAACACCAACGCAGCCACCGTCACCGCAAAGATGGCGTAGGTGTACTCACCCACGGTCGACTTGGCCATGCCGATGGGTAAAAAACCAGCCGCGGTAATCAGCGTGCCCGTCAGCATGGGCATGGCGGTCACTTCGTAGGCAAACGTCGCGGCACGCACACGGTCGTAGCCCTCTTCCATTTTGCGCACCATCATCTCCACCGCAATGATGGCGTCGTCCACCAACAAGCCCAACGCGATGATGAGCGAGCCCAGCGAAATTTTGTGCAGGCCAATGCCCAAATACTGCATGGCCAAAAAGGTCATGGCCAGCACCAAGGGAATAGTGATGGCCACCACCAGGCCGGGGCGAACGTCCACGTACCATCCAAAGCGACCGCCTTTGTGCAAGCCCAAAGCCACAAAGCTGACGATCAACACAATCAGCACCGCCTCGATCAGCACCGCGATAAATTCACCCACCGATTTGGTCACGGCTTTGGGCTGGTCTTGCACTTGCACCAAACTCACACCCAAAGGCAAGGTTTTCTCGATGCGCGCCGTGGCTGCTTCTAAAGATTTGCCCAGCGCAATGATGTCACCGCCCTTGGCCATTGACACGCCCAAAGCGATCACGGGTTTGCCTTGGTGGTGCACTTTGACGGAGGCGGGTTCAGCGTAGCCACGCTGGATGCTGGCAATGTCGCCCAACTTGAACTGCTGGCCCGAGCTGCCGCGAATGGGCATGGCACGCAGCTGAGCTTCAGTTTGAAACTGACCTTGCACACGAAGCTGGATATTGTCCAACGGCGCTTGCACGAAGCCTGCGTTTTCAACGGCATTTTCTTGCCCGATTTGCGCCAAGACCGCACCCAAATCCAAGCCCATCTGGGCCAATCGTTTTTGTGGAATTTCGATGAAGATTTTTTCGTCTTGAACGCCAAACAGCTCGACTTTGGCCACGTCAGGCACATAGAGCAATTGCTGACGCACATCGTCCGCAAATTTCTTCACCTCGGCAGGGCTGAAGCCCGGTGCATCGATGGCATAGATCACGCCATATACATCGCCAAAATCGTCGTTAAAGAAGGGCCCCTGCACGCCTTGAGGCAAGGTGTAGCGAATATCGCCAATCTTTTTGCGCACGGCGTACCAAACATTGGGCACATCAGAAGGCTTGGACGAGTCTTTGATTTGAAAAATAATTTGTGACTCGCCAGGCTTGGAGTAGCTGCGAATCTTGTCGGCGTAAGGCACCTCTTGCAGGGTGCGCTCCAGCTTGTCGGTCACTTGCTCCGCTACTTGCTGGGCCGTTGCACCCGGCCAATACGTGCGCACCACCATGGCGCGGAAAGTGAACGGCGGATCTTCGTCTTGGCCCAATTGAAAGTAGGCGGCCACGCCCAAGAGCATCAACACCACCATCAGGTAGCGGGTCAGCGCGGGATGATCCAGCGCCCATTTGGAGAGGTTGAACTTGTCCATCGTCAACTCACTTGCCAGCGCCGAAGATCGACACTTTTTGGCCTGCGGTCAGCACATGCACGCCCGACATCACCACCTGATCGCCAGCGTTGAGGCCGGAGGTCACCACGGCCTCGTTGCCATCGGCGGTTTTGACTTCAATGGCTTGCGACTTCACGGTCATGCTAGTGGGATCGAGCACCCACACCGAGGTGGCATTGCCTTCTAGGCGCAGGGCGCTGCTGGGCAACTTGAGCGTGGCCGCAACCGCGCTCGATGTGGCCGACTTCACCACCGTGACGGTGGCACCCAACACGGCATCCGCACCGCTGGGCAATGCAGCTTTGACCAAGAAAGTACGCGTCACCGGATCGGCGCTGGCAGCCACATCGCGAATTTGCGCTTGCAGCGTTTTGTCACGGCCCCATAAACGCACCGTCAGCATTTGGCCTGTTTTGAACAGCGCTAATTTGTCGTCAGGCACCGCAAACACCACATCACGCGCGCCGTCCAAAGCCAAACGCACCACGGGCTGACCGGCTGCCACCACTTGACCCGCATTGGCATCGACCGAGGTAATCACACCTGCGCCGTCAGCCACCAAACGGGTGTAGCCCGATTGATTCCCCTGCACCGAGTTTTGCGCTTGGGCTTGCTGCCACTGGGCTTGCGCAGCGGCCAGTGCGGCCTCGCGTCGTTGCAACTCGGCCGCGCTGATGAAACCCTGTGCGCGCAAGTCTTGGTAACGCTTGAGGTCGGCTAACGCCAGGTCACGGTTGGTTTGTGCGGCGACCAATTGCGCAGCTGTGGCGTCTGCGGCCAAACGGTAGTCTTGGGGGTCCAATTGCGCCAGCAGCTGACCGGCTTGCACGCGTTGGCCAATCTCAGCAGCGCGACTGAGCAGTTTGCCGCCCACTCGAAAGCCCAAACTCGACTCCACGCGGGCACGCACCTCACCCGAAAACTCCAACGCCGCCGTGTCAGCTGTTGCGCCCACGGTCATGACTTTGACGGCACGAATGGGGTCTTGCGCCACAGGCGGTTTTTGACAGGCCGCCAGAACAGCCAATGAAAGCAGCACGGCAGGGACGCGAGCCCGAGTGAAAAGGGTGTGAAACATGGTGGCTTTTTCGCTAATGACTAACTGGTTAGTAATGTAGCCGATTGAGGCACGCCACAATCAGCGCCCATATGTCGTCCATTGAGCATTACGAAAATTTCCCCGTTGCATCATGGCTCTGCCCTGCCCGCCTGCGCCCTGCCATCGTGGCGCTGTACCACTTTGCCCGCACCGCGGACGACTTGGCCGACGAGGGCGATGTCACCCCCGAGCAACGTTTGATCGACTTGGCGCAGTACCGCGCTGATTTGCGAGCCTGCTTGGTCATAGACGCCGGTACAGGATTGGATACGCCATCAAGTGCTCGCCCAACGATTCACGGCAATGTTGACTTGACAGCCCGCGCCCAATTCAGCGCGCGCTGGCCCCAGGTTTTCAACGCCCTTCATGAGGCTGTCCAGCAACACGCCCTGCCCGCCCAGCCGCTGTTTGACCTACTCGACGCCTTCGAGCAAGACGTGGCGTACACCCGCGCAGGCCACACCTACCGCGACCGCACTGAACTGCTGGACTACTGCCGCCGCTCAGCCAACCCCGTGGGTCGTTTGATGCTGCATTTGTACGGTGTGCATGACGCCACCGCTCTGACGCAAAGCGACGCCATCTGCAGCGCTTTGCAACTGATCAATTTTTGGCAAGACCGCCAACTCGATGTGCAACGCGGACGCTATTACCTGCCAGAGGGTCAAACCATCGCTGATGAATTGATTTTTGCCCGAACCCTCATGGCGCAAGGCGCACCTTTGGTCAAAAGTGTGCCCGGACGGGCGGGTTGGGAATTGCGCGCGATGGTGCAAGGCGGCTTGCGAATTCTGGACAAACTCGATGCGCTGCAACGCCAACTCGGCGGCAACGGCACCACTTGGCCGCGTCCACGTTTGCACAAAAGCGACGCGCTGTTGATCGCTTGGCGCTGCTGGTCCATGTGAACGCCGGCAAGCGGATGCATCACCATTGATAATTCAATCTGACATGACACCTCAAGACTACGTTCAGCAAAAAACCTCCGCGTCGGGCAGCAGCTTTTACTACGCATTTTTATTCCTGCCGCCCCAGCGGCGTGCCGCCATCACGGCGTTTTATGCGTTTTGCCGCGAAATCGACGACGTGGTGGACGAGGTCACCGACCCAGGCGTGGCCAGCAGCAAGTTGGCTTGGTGGCACAACGAGGTGCACCAAGCGTTTGCCGGCAACCCTACTCACCCCGTCATGCAGGCCCTGATGCCTTGTTGCGCCTCATTTGGCATTGAAGAAGCGCCCTTGCAATCGGTGATTGAGGGCTGCGAGCTTGACCTCACCCAAACACGCTACCTCGATTACCTCAATTTGACGCGCTACTGCCATTTGGTCGCGGGCGTGGTGGGCGAGGTGTCGGCCAAGATTTTTGGCCAAACCAACCCGGCGACAACGGCCTACGCCCACAAGCTGGGCCAAGCCTTTCAGCTGACCAACATCATTCGCGATGTGGGTGAAGACGCGCTGCGCGGACGCATTTACCTGCCCGTGTCGGAGTTGCAGCAGTTCGATGTGAAAGCGCACGAAGTACTCAACCGCATCGACTCGGAGCGTTTTCAAGCCTTGATGCAATTCCAAGCCCAACGCGCCCACACCTTGTATGACGAAGCCTTGGCGCTGCTGCCCGCCGCCGATTGGCGCACTCAAAAGCCAGGCTTGATGATGGCCAGCATTTACCGCACCTTGCTGCGCGAAATCGAAGCCCAACAATTCCCTGTGCTCAAGCAGCGCGTGGCGCTCACGCCCCTACGCAAACTTTGGCTGGCTTGGAAGATGCAAGCCTTGGGCCGTTTTTAAACCACGGCGCAGCGCGGTTTGGCTGTGAAACACCTCACCATCGTCGGCGCCGGTTGGGCTGGACTGGCTGCTGCGGTCTCGGCCGTGGAACAGGGTTGGCAGGTTGAACTGTATGAAGCCGCTGCCATCCCTGGCGGGCGAGCCCGCAGTTTGGGTGCGCAGCCCAACCGTCAAACGGACGCTCAGGCTGAACTCATGCCGCTAGACAACGGCCAGCACATCTTGATTGGGGCTTACAGCGACACCTTGGCCTTGATGCGAAAAGTTGGCGTCAACCCCGAGGCTGCCTTAGAACGCCTGCCATTGGATCTTCGCTTTGCAGATGGCAGCGGTTTGTCGCTACCTAACTTGCCCGCCCCCCTGAATGTGCTGGTTGGCATCACACGCGCTAGCGGTTGGACGCTGCACGACAAAGCCCTTCTCTTGAAAGCCTGTGCGCAATGGCAATGGGCGGGATTTACCTGCGAGGACCACTTCACGGTGGCGGATTTATGCGCCCAGTCGCGCTTGCCTGCGCGTGTGATGCAAACACTCATTGAACCCCTGTGCTTGTCCGCCCTCAACACACCCATCAGCCGTGCCAGTGCCGCTGTATTTCTGCGTGTGCTGCACGATGCTTTGCTCAGCGGTGCCGGCAGTTCTGATCTGCTCTTGCCTCGCCTTGATTTGAGCGAACTGCTGCCAGCGCCAGCGCTGCGTTGGCTGAAAGCGCGTGGGGCCAAGCTGCATGTGGGCCATCGCGTTACCACTGAGACGCTAGCCAAGTTGTATGCCGACGGTGCGGATACGTCTGAGCAGCGACACCTGGTGCTGGCTTGCCCGTCATGGGAGGCTGCGCGGCTGACAGCAGAAATCAACCCCACATGGGCCAGAGGTGCGGCAGGCTTAAAGCATGAAGCGATTGCCACCGTCTACCTACACTGCGCCGACCCCGGTTTTAAAGGCTTGGTACGGCCCATGGTGGCCTTGCAAAGCGAAGGGGAAACAGCGGATAAAGCCAAGCAGATGGTCACTGATGGCGGGGCGATGAATGCAGGCCCCGCGCAATTCATCTTTGACCGCAGCGCCTTGATGCATCAACCCGGCTTGCTGGCCTGCGTGGTCAGCGCCAGTGTGGGCACGCGCGAGACCTTGGCCGCCCAAGTGCTGCAACAAGTGCAGCAGCAACTGGGACTGAGCCGCCTCAGCGTGGTTCAAACCGTGGTGGAAAAACGGGCCACATTGGCGTGCACGCCAAAGCTGCAACGCCCCAGCGCTTTCATTGCGCCACAGCTATGGGCCTGTGGCGATTACGTAGCCGGCCCCTATCCCTCCACCCTAGAAGGTGCAGTGCGCTCAGGCCAAGAGGTGGTCACACAACTCGGACAAATGCCGCACGGTGAGCGGTTGCGCTAATCGGGCTGCTTCAGGGTTGTAGTGCGGGTGGGCGCTGATTTTTTCATCCCAAACGTGACCGTCGGCATTGATCCACACAGCCTGCATGCCCGCATTCAAAGCCCCAAAGGCATCGGCCACGGCGTCGTCTCCGACATGCAAAATGGCGTCGGGCTCTAAGTTGAGTTGCGCCGCTGTGGCGTGAAAAATGCGCACATCGGGCTTGGCCACCCCAAAAGCTTGGGCGCTGACGGCGGACTGAAAGTGCGGGGCGGCCTCGGTGCGAAACACATCGGCGTTGCCATTGGACAAGGCCACCAAGGGGTAACGGGCTGCCAGCTTGCTCAGCGCCTGCGTCACACCGGGATAAAGCGACACCGCATTGCGTGCCGCAAAAAACACATCGAACGCCGCCTCGGCCAACTCAGGCGCATCACCTGCGGCCACCAAGCTGGCACGAATCGATTCACGGCGCAAAAAACTCAAATCGTGGCCGAACTCAGGAAAGCGTTGTTCGACTTGCAGACGCATGCTGCGTTTGGTGTCAGGCAAGGCGCACAGGCTGGCAGTTTGCGGGGCATGCGCTTGCAACCATTCTTGCAAAGCAATCTCGGCGCGAACAATCACGGGCATGATGGGCCACAAAGTGTCGTCAAGGTCCAACGTAATGGCACGAATTTTGGAGAGGTGAAGCATAGGTCGGCGAGAATACATCATGCTGATCAAACCTGCTTTCGCCAAAGAACCTTCTTTCTCTCACGGTCAAACGCCACGCACCGCTGTGCTCTTGTGTAATTTAGGCACGCCCGATGCGCCCACAGCTCCCGCCGTGCGACGCTATTTGGCTGAATTTTTGGGCGATTCGCGGGTGGTCGAGATCCCGCGCTGGATTTGGATGGCCATTCTGCATGGCATCATTTTGCGTTTACGTCCCGCCAAATCCGCCGCCAAGTACGCCACGATCTGGACCCCTGAAGGCTCGCCCTTGAAGGTACACACCGTGCAACAAGCGCAAGCCTTGCAAACGGTATTTGATGCAGCTGGGCAAGCCGTGACTGTGCGTTATGCCATGAGTTACGCCAACCCCTCCATCGCCTCACAGCTTGATGCGTTGAAGGCAGAGGGCTTCACTCGTATTCTGATCCTGCCAGCCTATCCGCAATATTCGGGCACCACCACAGCCAGTGTGTTCGATGCCATTTACAGGTGGGGCCTGCGCACGCGTTTGCTCCCTGAGTTTCGCTTCATCAACCACTACCACGACCACCCAGGCTACATCGCAGCTTTGGCCGAGCGTGTGCGCGCCCACTGGGCTGAACACGGCCAAGCAGATCGCTTGGTGATGAGTTTTCATGGGGTGCCAGAGCGCACCTTGCACTTGGGTGACCCCTACCACTGCGAGTGCTACAAAACCGCGCGCTTGTTGGGTGAGTCTCTGGGGTTGACCAAGTCCCAATACATGGTCACCTTCCAATCGCGCTTTGGCAAAGCCAAGTGGTTGGAGCCCTACACCGAGCCCACCTTGGTGGCTTTGGCAGAGCAAGGCGTGAAGCGCGTGGATCTGATTTGTCCAGGGTTTACCAGCGATTGCCTCGAGACGTTGGAAGAGATCGCACAAGAGGCGCAAGAGGCCTATTTGCATGCGGGTGGCGAGGTGTTTCGCTACATCCCTTGCTTGAATGATTCACCCAGCTGGGTTCAAGGCATGCATGCACTGTGTGTGGCGCACATGGGCGGCTGGTCGATGCAAGCACCAGACACGCTGGATTTGGCAGCCTCGCGCTCAGCTGCCCTGGCGTTGGGATCTAAAGACTGAAGCTGGCGTCAACGCGACGCCGGCTCGATCGCCTCAGAGGCCACAACCGCCATTGAACTGGCTGGCTCTGAGGCCTCTGCAGGCAGCGTCTGAAGGGGTGGGGGTTCTACGTCAGACGTAGCCGGCTCAGTCCTTGGATTTATCCAAGCTGCAAGCAACAAGGCCGCGGCAAACAAACCGACCATCACCCACAAGGATGTGCGACCTGATTTAGGCGGTACAGGGGAAACAGATGGCGCACTTACATCCGCAACCGCATTTCCATCTTCATCAGAATTTGAAGCCGAGGGTTGAGGCTTTGCCAGCGGGTCAACCGAATTGGCCAAAGATGATGCGGGCTGACGCACCGCTTGCGATGCAGACAAACCCAGCAAAGAAGCTACTTTTTTCGCGGCAGTCAATTTGACCGCTTCGCTGTAAAACGACTCTAAACCGCCCTCTTCGAGTTGCTGAACTTGCTTGAGGGACAAACAAGAGCGGTGGGCCATGTCACTCAAGGTCCAGCCACGGGTTTCACGCTGCAGGCGCAACAAACTGCCGTTGATGGGCGAATCAGGCTCGTTCATCACAACATCATCAGACTAGAAAAACCGACAGGAGGTCGCTCACTTAACCAGGAGCAGATCACCTTTGATCGAAGCGCCTTTTTGAACCGACAAGGTTTGATAAACCACATGGCCATCAACCGAAGCGGACGAGGTCACGATCAGCTCATTACACGTGGCCGTACCTGAAAACTTGCCCTTGATGTGCAAACTGCTGCAGGTGACCACGCCCTCGACTTGACCGCGGGCACCAATCGTCAATTCATCGACCTGAATCTGACCGTTCAAAGCACCTTCCACATGGATCGCTCCTTTGGCGATGATTTCACCGCGAAATGAAAACCCCTCGCTCAAAATAGAAGGTTTGCTGGTGTTGGTTGTGATCATGTCCATCATGCTATTTCGCTGGGTTAGTGCAGCGTTGTTGACTGCGGGTGTGGGAGAAGTTAAGACCTGTGGTATTTCGACGAAACCAGGCTCTTGCATGTCGGGCGTTGATACACCCTCGTCCGAAACGTTAGGGCTGTTTGTTTTGGATTTGCTGAACATATTGGGCCGTTCTGATGACTTTTTGTGGATTAACGGGATAACCGCCAATCAAGATTTCCAAATGCAAATGCTTGCCAGTCGACGATGAGCCTGTGCTGCCAATGTTGCCCAAGACTGACTCGGCAGTGACTTTGTCACCTAACTTAACAGCAATGTTGGCCAAGTGCGCGTAAAGAGACTCCACGCCATTGGTGTGGCGCAGCACCACCATGTTGCCGTACTGCGCGTGAAACTGCGCCAATACCACCACACCAGGCTTGACGGGATGTACTTTCTCGTCCCCTGTTTGGCTGATCAAATCCAGCCCCGTATGGAAATGTGTTTGGCCTGAAATCGGGTGGCGTCGAATGCCAAAGTCCGAGGCAATGCTGGCATTGGGAACCGGCATGGCACTGGGCAAGGCATACAGCACCTCGCGCAATGAACGGTTGGTAGAAAGCTCATCCGCAACTTTGCCGCGCAGCAAAGGATTGCCTTTGACGTCGTCATCCAAATTAAAGCCACCATTGGCAGCATTTTGTTGGATGATTTTGACAATTTTCTCCGTCAGGCCGGAAGACTCCAACTGAGACTTCATCGACGAGTTTTCTTGGGACACCGCAACCATCGATGTGTCGACGAAGCGGCGAATGCTGATGTCACGGTCACGAATGGTTTGCGCCAAGGCCACCATTTGTTCGTCGTTCATGGAGAGGTTATCGCCCACCTCACCATTCTCTGACGCACTGCTCAGCAACGCACGGTAAACCTCCTCGTGGGATCGTTCTAACTTAGAGCGACTCCACATCAGGTTCACGCTGGTCACCGCCAAGGCCATGACCATGAACAACAAAACACCAGCCGTCACGATGCCACCTCGAACAAACAGGCGCTGAAGGCGCGCACTGATGTTCAGGTAATGCAGATCACCGTTTTGCTCCAAGATGATGCGGGCGTCTTCATATTGACGCGTCCATCCCTGCTTGACTAAGCCAGGCAACAACACCGCGTTCGAGAGCAGTCGACTTAAAAACATCGAAAAGTGGGCCGTGTACAGTTAGGCGACAGTACCGGGCGCACCAACTTGAAGTGCAGGGCCGTCGGCGCCTTGGCTCAACGTGCCTTCAATTTCGCCGCCCTTTTCAATTTCAATTTCTGAATATTGAACTTTGCCAGCGATCTTGCCAGTCGAACGAACGATCAGGCTTTTCTCGCTGATGATGGTGTTGTGGAGTTGTCCACGAACATCAATCACTTTGGCTGAAACACGGCCTGTGATTTTGCCAGTAGGGCCGATCAGCACTTCTTCTGCTGTTAAATCACCCTCAATGACACCGTTAACGATGGCTTTGGAAGGCACGGTAAATGTGCCTCTGACGACCACGCCGTCACCGATAACAACACTCTCAAGCGAATCAGTTTGATTTGACATATGAACTCCTTGAAAAAATTTTAGCAAACAAACTATCAAAACCTACATACTGTCAATTTTATTATTGAAAAGTTGTAGTTAAAAAATCCCCCAAATATCAATCAAATATGGCAATTTATTAAAGTTTAAATAAAACTTACGGACACATGTACCCATTCGGAATGGCCCCTAAACTTCCCCGAAAAATCCCGTACCTGTCACCTTCAGTACTTGGTTCATTTTCTTGAGCGCCGCCAGGCCTCACACTCCGCCCATGAAAAGACGAACACTTTTACTAAGCGCATCCTTGGGCTTTGGCCTTTCAGAAATGGCTGTCGCGCAAAGTAGCTATCCGAGCAAACCCATTCGTTTCATTGTCCCGGTGGCAGCTGGCGGTGGTTCTGACATGATCGGTCGCGCAGTGTGCGAGCGTTTGGGTCGTGTGCTGGGTCAAACCATGGTCGTCGACAACCTCAGCGGTGGCGGTGGCGTCATCGCATCGCAAACCACCACGCGCGCTGCACCCGATGGTTACACCCTCATGCAGGGCTATGTGGCGACGCACGGCACGGCACCCGCCACGCGCAAACTTCCCTACGACGCCGTGAAAGACTTCACCCCCATTGGCATGGTGGGCAGCACGCCCAACGTGCTCTGTGTGAACTCAAACCTACCCATCCAAGATGTGAAAAGCTTTTTGGACTTTGCACGCAAAAACCCAGGAAAAATGTCTTATGGCTCTGCGGGTGCTGGATCGCTCACGCACATGACGGCGGAGTTGTTCAAATTACAAACTGGCGCGTTCATGGTCCACATTCCTTACCGAGGCATTGCACCCGCGCTCACCGACTTGATGGCGGGTCAAACCCAAGCCATGTTTCCGGGCTTGGCTGCCGCCTTGCCGCACCTGCGTGGCGGTCGCATCCGAGCGCTGGCGGTGACGGGTCCACAACGCCACCCTTTACTCAAAGACACACCGACCCTGGAAGAATCGGGTTTGAAGGGGTTTGATGCGCAACAGTGGTATGGCATTGTGGGACCTGCCAACATGCCACCGGCCATCGTGAAACAACTCAACGACGCGTTGGCTAAAGTACTGGCCCAACCTGACTTCAAAGACAAACTCTCCGCTGAGGCTGTGGAGCTGACACCCATGACGCCCGAAGCTTTTGCCACCTATCTGAAAAACGACATCGCCCGCTGGACAGCCTTGGCCAAAGAGCGCGGCATTTTGCTAGACGCCTGACCTTTTTCTTTTTTCTTTTTTTCTTCACAAACCTTGCTATGGCTATCAACACCACCGTCGCCGCTGACCACAACGCACCACCTGTCACTCAAATCTTGGCCAACTTTGTCGCCAACCACCCGTCCAAGGGCTGGAGTGATGCCGTCGATCACGAAGCACACCGCACCTTTTTGAATTGGTTAGGCTGCGCCGTGGGCGCCGCTGATCACGCCGCCGCACGTGCTGCTTTGGCAGCCGTGCAAATGTTGGAACCCTCCCAACAAGCCAGCATCGCCGGTCGCAAAGACCGCGTGGACATGGGCAGCGCCGCACTGATCAACGGCATCACCTCGCACACCTTTGACTTTGACGACACCCACCTCAAAACCATCATTCACCCTGCCGGCCCCGTCGCCTCGGCCCTGCTCCCTCTGGCCGAGCACCTGGGCTCCACCGGCCGCGAGGTGATTGACGCCTTGGTCTTGGGCATTGACGTGGCCTGCCGCATGGGCAACACCGTGTACCCCAACCACTACGACCGCGGCTGGCACATCACCGGCACTACCGGCATGCTGGGCTCGGCCGCTGCCTGCGCGCGCTTACTCAAACTCAATACCGAACAAACCGCCATGGCCTTGGGCATTGCCGCCTCGCAGCCCGTGGGTCTACGCGAACAGTTCGGCACCATGACCAAGCCCTTTCACCCCGGAGCAGCAGCCCGTGCAGGCTTGATGTCTGCCTTGCTGGCCAAACAAGGCTTCACAGCCAGCCCCAAAGCCTTGGAAGCACCCCGCGGCTGGGCCCAAGTGATGTCTGACAAATACGACTGGAACGAAGTCACCCATGAGTTGGGTGAACGCTTTGAAATCAGCTTCAACACCTACAAGCCCTTTGCTTGCGGCATCGTGATTCACCCCAGCATCGACGCTTGCGTGCAACTGCGAGAACAAGGCGTCAAGGCCGAAGACGTGGAACGCATTGAATTGCGCGTCCATTCACTCGTTCTCGAATTGACCGGCAAAAAAGAACCCAAAGACGGCCTGCAAGGCAAATTCAGCGTCTACCACGGCTGTGCCGCTGGCCTGATTTTTGGCCGCGCTGCCGAAGAAGAGTTTGACGACCACATCGTCACCCGTGCCGACGTGGTGGCCTTGCGCAACAAAGTGCAAGCCACCGTGGACAACAACGTGCGCGAAGAAAGCGCCGACGTCACCGCCTTCCTCAAGGATGGTCGCAAGGTGCATGTGTTTGTGGAGCACGCCATTGGCTCGCTGCACCGTCCCATGAGCGACGCGGCGTTGGAAGCCAAATTCCACGGCATGAGCGACGCCGTCATTGGCGCCGACCAAACCAACGCCCTGCTCCAAGCCTGCTGGCATCTGGGCCAAGCCAGCGATGTGCGTCAACTGACCGCTTTGACCACCCCCTAAAGCACGGTAACCGGTGCCCCATTTCTGCGATGATCGCAGGAATGGACGCATTTGTATGACAACTTCTTTCACCCCCATCGTCTCCGCGGAGCGCCTGTCGGTGCAAGTGGCGCAACGCCTTGAAGCTGAAATTCGCGAGGGGCGGCTCAGCCCTGGCGAAAAACTGCCCACGGAAGCCAAACTCGTCGAGCTGTTCAAGGTCAGCCGCACCGTGGTGCGCGAAGCTTTGTCGCGCTTGAAATCCATTGGTTTGGTGGAATCACGCCAGGGCAGCGGGGTGTTTGTGCACCACCAAGCCGCGTTTGAACCCCTTAACTTTGACCCACGACTGGCCGACTCCTTGGATGCCGTGCTGCAAATCGTCGAGGTCAGACGCGCGCTCGAAGCCGAATGCGCCCAACTCGCAGCGACAAACCGCAGCGCCAGCGATATCGTCCATCTGCAAGAGGCCCTCGATGCGATCGATCGGGCGGTGGCTGACGGTAAGGACGGGGTTGAGGAAGACGTGCTGTTCCACCAAGCCATCGCCAAAGCTGCGGGTAACCCGTTTCTGATTGGCACGCTCGATTTTCTCGCTCAGTTTTTACGCGGTGGCACACAAGTCACACGCGCCAACGAGGCACGCCACACCAAGCTCGCCCAAGCCGTGCGCCAAGAACACCATGCCATCGTGACCGCCATCATTCAGGGTGATGCCAAGCAAGCCAACCGTGCGGCCACCGTGCACATGCGCAACGCCGCCAAGCGAATCCAGCAGGCAGACAGCAGTTTCTGGCAACAAGAAGGCAGCGTGCTCGCGCAGGTTTTGATTCCCAAGAATTAAGGGTAAGCCCTAGAAAAAAGCACAAAGCCAGCCACCACAACTTGTATGACAATCACACCAATTCTGAAAGACAAGCGATGGCACACACACAGTTGAAGGTCGGTTTAATCGGGTTAGGCGCCATGGGCAAAGGCATGGCGGGCTCGCTGCGCCGCGCTGGGTTTGCCCCGCACGTGTTTGATGTGCGCGCCGAAGCCGCCCAAGAATTTGCCAAAGACGGCGGCCACGCCTGCGCCAACTTGGCCGAATTAGGTGCCGCCTGCGACGTGGTGATCTCGGTCGTTGTGAACGCCGCACAAACTGAAGAAGTGCTGTTTGGTAAAAACGGCGACGGCACCGGATGCGCAGCCAGCATGAAACCGGGCAGCGTGTTTGTGATGTGCTCCACCGTGGACCCCAATTGGTCGGTCGCACTCGAAGCGCGCTTAGAACAACTTGGCCTGCGCTATGTCGACGCGCCCATTTCTGGTGGCGCCGCCAAAGCCGCGAGCGGAGACATGACCATGATGACCGCCGCCAAGCCAGAGGCTTACGCCCTGTGCGAGCCCATGCTCAACGCCATGGCGGCCAAGGTCTACAAACTGGGCAACCACGCGGGCGCGGGCAGCAAAGTCAAAATCATCAACCAACTGCTCGCGGGCGTACACATCGCTGCGGCAGCAGAAGCCATGGCCTTGGGCCTGCGCGAGGGCGTCGCGCCAGACGCCTTGTACGAGGTGATCACCCACAGCGCGGGCAACAGCTGGATGTTCGAAAACCGCATGGCCCATGTGCTCGCAGGTGACTACACACCCCTGTCTGCGGTCGATATTTTTGTCAAAGACTTGGGGCTGGTGCTCGACATGGCTCGGGCCAGCAAATTTCCATTGCCGATGTCCAGCACGGCACACCAAATGTTCATGCAAGCGTCAACCGCAGGTTTTGCCCGGGAAGACGACAGCGCGGTGATCAAAATTTTCCCTGGCATCGAATTGCCCGAAGCGAAAACACCGCGCACTTGAGCGCCATTTCCTGTTCACCATTCAGCAGTTTTTTAAAGGAGACAACCCATGAAACATTCCCTCATTGCCTTGAGCCTGTTGGCCGCCGGTATCACGGGTGCACAAGCGCAAACCGTCCTGAAACTTGGCTACGCCACCACCCAAACCTCGCACTACGGTGTGGGCAGCAACGCGTTTTGCGACGAAATCGAAAAAGGCACACAAGGCCGCTACAAGTGCCAACAGTTCCCCAGCAGCGCTTTGGGCGGCGAACGCGAAATGATCGAAGCTGTGCAGCTCGGCACCTTGGACTTGGTAAACACCTCCACAGGCCCTGTGGGCAACTTTGTGCCCGAAGTCAAAATTGTGGACATCCCTTTCTTGTTCCGTGACTACGACCACGCTCGCAAAGTCATGGACGGCCCCATTGGCCAAGACATCTTGACCAAGTTCCCCGCCAAAGGTTTGGTGGCCTTGTCGTGGACCGAAAACGGTTTCCGCCACATGACCAACAACAAGCAGGCCATCGTCAAGCCCGAAGATGCATCCGGTTTGAAGATGCGCACCATGGAAAACAAGGTGCACATGGACGGCTACCGCGCGTTTGGCATTCAGCCAACGCCCATGGCCTTCCCTGAAGTGTTTGGCGCTTTGCAACAAGGCACTGTGGATGGTCAAGAGAACCCCATCCCTGTGATCTTGGCCTCCAAGTTCTCGCAAGTGCAAAAGCATTTGTCGCTGACCGGCCACGTTTACTCGCCCGCTTTGCTGATCACGTCGCCACGCTTGATGAACAAACTCAGCGAAGCGGACAAGAAAGTGTTTTACGCAGCCGCCAAATTAGCCACCGTGGCGCAGCGCAAGAAAGTCAACGAAGACGAGAACAACGGCATTGCCCAACTTGAGAAAGAAGGCATGTCGGTGGTGCGTCGCGTGGATGGTCAAGCCTTCCGCAACTCACTGCGCGAGGTGTATGTCAACTACTCCAAAGAGTTTGGTGCTGACAACATTCGTAAAATTCAAGACGTCAAATAAGACGACAGCCCTTTCGGGGGCTGACATTCCAGGCGGGGGCACACGCGTTGACGCGCGCAAGGCCACCCGCCTTTTTTAAGTCTCTAAGGCCCGCCCTATGAAAACCTTTGAACGCTACTTTGTGGCCACCAACCGATGGATGCTGATCATCATGCTGGCCGTGATGTCGGTCATCATCTTTGCCAACGTGGTGTTGCGCTACTCCACCAACGTGTCCATCGAATGGGCCGAAGAAGTGGCCCGCCATTTGATGATTTGGCTCACGTTCATTGGCTGCGGACCTGTGTTGCGCTACGGCGGCCACATCGCCGTTGAGAACTTACAAGACAGCTTACCCCGCCCTTTAGCCATTGCCTTGCGCGCATTCATCGCTGTCTTACTGACAGGCTTATTTGTCTTCTTCACCTGGTTTGGCATCGACTACATGGACCGCACCCAGTACCAACTGACACCGGCCACGCAAATTTCATTTGCCTATATTTATGCCGCGCTGCCCATTGGCGCCGCCATGACCTTGATTCACTGGCTGTTGATCGTGCGCGACTACGTGTTCGATCGCAAGTTCGCCGCTGACGCCCACTTTGACGCCACTGCCAGCGCGTCGCTTTGACCTTGATTGCACATTTATGAACGCCAGCGTCATCCTCCTCATTTCTGCCTGCATCTATTTGGCTGTGGGCGTGCCCGTGGCATTTGCCTTAGGCCTTTCGACCGTTACCGCTTTGTTGCTGGGAGGTAGCTTTCCGCTGCTCGTCATTCTGAAGGAAACCTTCACCGGTGTGGACAGCTTCCCACTCATGGCGGTGCCGTTTTTCATCTTGGCTGCTGAGCTCATGAGTGGTGGTTCGTTGACCGAAGTGCTGCTGAGGTTCGCCGGCCAGTTTGTGGGGCACAAGCGCGGTGGTTTGGGCTACACCAACGTGGTGTCGCTCACCTTCTTCTCTGGTATTTCTGGTTCGGCCTTGGCCGACGCTGCCGGCCCAGGGTCGATGTTGATTCGCATGATGGACAAAGCGGGCTATGGCCGAGCTTATGCCGCTGCTCTGACCGCGTCGACCGCCATCGTGGGGCCCATCATTCCGCCCTCGATCATCATGATCATTTATGCCTTGGCCGATGACAACGTGTCGGTTGGCGCGCTGTTTGTGGCGGGCATCGTCCCTGGCATTTTGATTGCGGTGGCCATGTGCGTGGTCAACTGGCATGTGTCCAAAGTGCGCAACTACAAAGGCGACGACACGCGCCCCAGCCGCAAAGAAATGTGGCTCATCACTTGGAAGGCTCTACCTGCCATTTTGTTGCCCGTGCTGATTTTGGGTGGTATGCGCTCGGGATGGTTCACGCCGACGGAAGCCTCGGTCGTTGCTGTTTTCTATGCGCTGCTCTGTGGCAAATACGTGTACCGCACCTTGGAGTGGAAAGCGGTGCCTGACATCTTGGCGCGCTCGGCCATGTTGACCGCGTCGGTGCTGCTGATCATCGGCATGTCGGCCTCGTTTGCTTGGATCTTGACCATCGAAGGTGTGCCACAAATCGTGGCGAACTGGATTGCAGACATGCAACTCTCGCCGTGGATGTTCTTGATCGTCATCAACGTGTTCTTGCTGCTGTTCGGCATCTTCATTGAACCCTTGCCAGGTGTGATGGTGCTGGTGCCCATCTTGGCCCCTGTGGCCGCCAAAGTGGGGATTGACCCGATTCACTTCGCGATGGTGGTGATTTACAACCTGACGCTGGGCATGATCACGCCCCCCGTTGGTGGCCTGCTGTTCGTCACCTCCAACGTCTCACGCGTACCTTTGTCTGACTTGACCCGCGAACTCACGCCTTTCTTGTGGGCGCACGGCGTGGTGTTGGTGCTCTTGACCTTCGTCCCCGCTTTAAGCTACTGGTTGCCACATGCCATGGGATTCAAATAAGCCATGACTCAAAAGATTTATCTAGGCTGTATCGCCGACGACTTCACGGGCGCCACCGACTTGGCCAACAACTTGGTGCGCGCTGGCATGCGCGTGGTGCAAACCATTGGCGTGCCGACCGAACCGCTCGCGGCTGATGTCGATGCGGTGGTGGTGGCCTTGAAGTCGCGCACCATTGCACCGACAGAGGCCATTGCCCAATCACTCGAAGCCCTGACGTGGCTGCAAGCCCAAGGCGCGCAGCAAATTTATTTCAAATACTGCTCCACCTTTGACAGCACCCCGACGGGCAACATTGGCCCGGTCACCGAGGCCTTGATGCAGGCCTTGAACACCGACTTCACCATCGCCACGCCGGCCTTCCCCGACAACGGTCGCACGGTGTTCAAAGGCTATTTATTTGTGGGCGATGTGCTGCTCAATGAGTCCAGTATGAAGGACCACCCCCTGACGCCCATGACCGACGCCAACTTGGTGCGCGTCATGCAAGCGCAATGTCAAGCCAAGGTTGGCCTGATTGACTACCGCACCGTGGCACAAGGCGCTGTCGCCGTGCAAAAACGCATCGCTGATCTCAAGAGCCAAGGCATCACCATCGCTGTGGTGGATGCCGTCTCTAACGACGACTTGCTCAAACTCGGGCCCGCATTAAAAGGTATGCCCTTGGTCACAGCGGGTTCGGGTGTGGCGATTGGTTTACCTGCCAACTTTGGTCTCAGCCCCACGCCGCAAGCCAGCACCTTGCCTAAGGCACAAGGTTTGCAAGCGGTGGTGTCGGGCAGTTGCTCACAAGCCACCCTGCGCCAAGTCGCAAATTTTCAAGCTTCTGGCCGGCCCGCTTTGGCGGTGGACCCGCTGGCATTGGCGAGCAGCACACAAGGCGGCGCCGATGTTGTGGCCCATGCACTGGCTTGGGCGCAACCGCATCTGATCACTGGCCCTGTGCTGATCTACTCGTCCGCAGCGCCCGAGACCGTGAAGGCGGCACAAGCGCAGCTGGGCGTGGAGGAAGCAGGCCTGTTGGTTGAACGCACTTTGGCCGCTATTGCCAACGGTTTGGTGGCGCTTGGCGTTCAACAACTCGTGGTCGCAGGCGGCGAAACCTCAGGCGCTTGCGTGCAAGCCTTGCACATCGACCAGCTGCAAATTGGCCCGCAAATTGACCCCGGTGTGCCGTGGTGTCACGCGCACACGCCCCATGGCGCGCTGCATCTGACCTTGAAGTCGGGCAACTTTGGCACGGACGATTTCTTCACCAAAGCCTTTGCGCAATTGGCGTGACGGACCGCTTTTATGACAGCACGCACTGAACATGAAGCCCGTGAAGAAATGTGTCGTGTGGGCCACAGTTTGTTTGCGCGTGGCTATGTGCACGCCACAGCGGGCAACATCAGCGTGCGTTTGGACGATGGCTTTTTGATCACCCCAACCGACGCGTGTTTGGGGTTTTTAGACCCCGCGCGTTTGTCCAAACTCAACCTGCAGGGCGAGCAAATCAGCGGCGACAAAGCGAGCAAGACCATCGCGCTGCACACCCGCATTTACGCGGCAGCAAGCCAGTTTGACGCCAACACCCGTTGCGTGATTCACACCCACAGCACCCACTGCGTGGCGCTCACACTGCGCGATGGCGTGACGCAACCCACATCTGAACCGCGCGAACTGCTCCCCGCGGTCACCCCCTACTTCGTGATGAAAGTGGGGCATGTGCCGGTGATCGACTACCACCGCCCAGGTGCCGTTCCCGCGGCAGACGCCGTCGAACACGCCATCCTGCATTACGGCCAACAAGGCACACCGATTCGCGCCGTCATGCTGTCACGCTTGGGGCCCAATGTGTGGCACGACTCGCCGGCTTCGGCCATGGCCACACTGGAAGAGCTGGAAGAAACTGCGCGTTTGGTACAACTCAACACACATCCCATTTCCCCCTTGTCACAACCCCAACTTCAAGAACTGCGCGACGCCTTTGGCGCGCGTTGGTAAGGACACACCATGCCCCAATTTGCTGCCAACCTCTCGATGATGTACCCCGAATTGCCGTTTTTGGACCGCTTTGAAGCAGCGGCCCAAGACGGTTTCACGGCGGTGGAGTATTTATTTCCTTATGCGTTTGCCAAAGAAGAATTGGCAGCTCGACTCAAGGACAACCAGCTGCAACAAGTGCTGTTCAACGCACCGCCCGGTGGCACGGATGCGGCCAGCATCGATGCCGCATGGAGCAGCAACACGCGCGGCACGGCCAGTATTCCCGGACGAGAGGCCGAGTTTCGTCAAGGCGTCGAACTGGCGCTGACCTATGCAGACGCCTTGAACTGCCCTCGCATTCACCTGATGGCTGGCTTGCTGGGCGAGGGCCAAACGCGCACCAGCAACTTGAACACTTATGTCGCCAACCTCCAATGGGCCGCAACCTTGGCTGCCAAAGCAGGCCGCGATGTGTTGATTGAACCCATCAACACGCGCGACATTCCAGGCTTCTTTTTGAACCGCCAAGACCACGCCCACGACATCATCGGCATGGTGGGCGCCGACAACCTGAAGGTGCAGATGGACCTGTACCACTGCCAAATCGTCGAGGGCGATGTGGCCAGCAAAATTCGCCAATACCTGCCCACCGGACGTGTCGGGCACTTCCAAATCGCGGGCGTGCCTGAGCGCCACGAGCCCGACATCGGCGAACTCAACTACCCGTATTTGTTTGCTGTCATTGATGAGGTGTCAAAAGCCTGCGGCTGGCAAGGCTGGGTGGGCTGTGAATACCGACCCCGTTTGGGCGGACAACCCGGCGGCACATCGGCTGGCTTGGACTGGCTCAAAGCTGCACGCCAGACTCGCTAAGCGGACATCCACATGGACAACACATTCATCATGGCGGGCGTCATGGGCTGGCCGGTGGCCCACTCGCGCTCGCCGCTCATCCATAACCACTGGATTCGTCATTACCAACTGCGCGGCGCTTATGGCTTGTTTCCCGTTGAGCCGCACAACTTAGGCGACGCCATTCGCGGCCTCAAAGCCTTGGGATTGGCAGGTTGCAACCTGACCATCCCTCATAAAGTGGCCGCCATGGCTCACATGGACTGGGTGCAACCCCTGGCCCAACGCATGGGCGCGATCAACACCATCGTGGTGCAAGCCGATGGCGCTTTGCATGGCTTCAACAACGACGGCTTTGGCTACCTGCAAAGCTTGCGCGATGCCCAACCTGATTGGCGTGCCGATGCAGGACCGATCGTCGTTTTGGGTGCGGGCGGCGCAGCGCGGGCGATTGTGTTGAGTTTGATGGACGAAGGCGCCACTGAAATTCGCTTGATCAACCGCACCCTTGGCAAAGCGCAGGCCTTGGCCGATGAGTTTGGCAAGCCCGTGCAAGCCTTCGATTGGGCGGAGCGACACGCCGCATTGGCAGGTGCCGCTTTGCTGGTCAACACCACCAACCAAGGCATGCATGGCCAACCTGAGTTGGCATTGCAACTGGACGAACTGCCCACCTCCGCGCTCGTCTCAGACGCGATTTACGTACCCTTGGAAACGCCTTTGCTCTCAGCTGCACGGCAGCGCGGCAATGCCACTGTCAACGGCTTGGGCATGCTGCTGAACCAAGCCCGGCCCGCTTTCCACGCTTGGTTTGGTGTATTGCCTGAGATCGACGACACGCTTGTGAAAGCCATAACCGATACTTTGTAATTCTTTAGAAGCATCAATTAGAATTAATTGATGTATATAGGACTACTTGAAGACGAGCCAGATCTCGCCCAACATGTGCGGGAAATTTTGGAGGGCGCAGGCCATACCGTCAGCACGTTCAACAATGGGGAGGACATGGTCAAAGCCATTGGCCGCGACACCATTGATTTGTTTGTGCTCGACTGGCGTGTGCCGCGCTTGTCCGGTCTTGAAGTCCTCAAACACATCCGTCAAGTTAAATCGCTGCCCGAGCCTGTTTTATTCTTGACCAGCCGATCCGACGAGCTCGACATCACCGATGCGCTCAACGCGGGTGCCGATGATTACTGCGTCAAACCTGTCCGACCCAAAGAATTTTTAGCGCGCGTAGCCGCCCTGTTGCGTCGCACTTACCGCGACCGCAATGACGAGGAAAGCGTGCGCAGCTTGCTGGACTACAAGTTCAACAAAGTCACCAACACGGTGACGTTTCAAAACAAAACGCAAGCTCTGTCGGAAAAAGAATTCAAGCTGGCTTTGTTTTTGTTCGAGAACGCAGAACGCGCCATTTCTCGTGAACGACTCACGCACGAAGTGTGGGGCAACGACATGCAAGCCCTGTCTCGAACGCTCGATGTACACATCGCTTGGATTCGCAGAAAACTGGACTTATCGGCGACCTCTATGCGCTTACGCTTGCGCCCCGTGCACGGATACGGTTACCGGTTGATGAGCGTTCATGAAGGACATCCTGATGATTAAACGCACGCTTAGTTTGAGCTTTATAGGGTTGGGCTTTGCGGCGCTTTTCGCAGGTCATGCACAAGCAATGAGCCTACTGGCCTCTGTGGGGCAGCAAGATGTGATCGCCTACAAAGTTAAATCTGGCGACACTTTGCTGGAGTTGTCGCGCAAATATTTCGTGTCCTCAGCAGGCATCAGCGAAGTGGCCCGCATCAACCAACTTGAAGATGCCGACCGCATCAAGGTCGGACAAACCTTGTCCATTCCACGTCAGAGCGTGAAACACTGGAGCTCCGTTGCTCATGTGATGGGCATGTCATGTGCGAGCAGTTTCACCCCGGAGCAAGGCAGCACTCAGCTGGTTGCCGGCACGCCATTGCACGAAGGTGCTTGGATCAAAGTACCGGCAGGTTGCCACACCTCACTGTTACTCGAAGACAGCTCCACCGTGCGCCTACCCTCTGGCGCCGTCTTAAGACTCAGCACCTTGCGCAAGAACGCACTTGAAAAATCACCGGAAGTGCGCTTGGAATTGGCCAATGGACGGGTGGAACTCGACGTCATGAAAGAACGCTCCCCGCTCACCCCCTTTGAAATTCGAACGCCTCGATCGGTGATGGGTGTGCGAGGCACCCAATTTCGCGTCGGCTTTTCTGCTGAAACCCAAGGCAGTTTGGTCGAGGTGATGCAGGGGGTTGTCCAAACAAGGGGAAGCGCTGATCCAGAATTTGTCGATTTATCGCAGGGCATGGGCGTGGCCATCGATGCTTCAGGCAAGGCCTCCACCCCAGAAACTTTGCTGCCGCCCCCTCAATACGCCAGCTTCTCCAAGTCGGCCCTCCAAACGGGTGAATTGTTGGTGCGATTGCAGCGCATGGAGAATGCCGATCGCTTTCAAGCAGACATTGCCACCACCGCCACGCTCAGCGGGCTGCGTCGAACGGAGCAATGGGCGCGCCCAGAGTTCAAAATTGATCGGCTGATCAATCAAGCGATGTTCTATCAAGTGGCGGCCGTTTCAAAAAATGGACTTTTGGGCGAAGCTGCCTGGATGGCATTTTGTGCAGCTCGCGTTAGCCCCGAACAAGCAGGGTGCAGCGCCGTTTTTGAAACACCGCTGGCCGACGTCGCGTCGATCGCGTTCACACTGAACCGACGAACCGAAGCGTCCAACCAAGAGGTCATTCGCACCACCCATCTCACCGCGCTGAACGGTAAATTTGCGGTGAAAGACCTGCGCCCCGGCTATTACACCTGGTCCCTGTCTTACACCTTGGCCAAAGCCGCCGCAGATCAAACTGGCGTCTATCAGTCAGGCGCATTCGAATTGATTGCACTTCCTGCGTCTGCGCCGTGAATACCCAAGTCGAACAAAAGCAGCGGCTGCTGCGGGAATGGTGGCTCACCTCCATCGCCGTGCTGGTCGTGCTGTCTACCTTGGTCTTTGCAGATTTGGCACGCCCTCTAGGCAATGTGTTGTACGACCACTTGATGCGCTGGCAGGGGTTTCAAGCGAACCAAGACATCGTGATCGTGGCCGTCGATGATCGATCGCTGGCCGAGCTCGGGGGCTGGCCACTCCAACGCGCTCACTACACCCACCTGCTGGAGCGCTTGGACGATGAACGCTTCCGACCCAAAGCGATTGGGCTTGATTTGCTCTTTTTGGATCGCAGCGACCAAGATGCCGCCTTGGCCGAACAAATGAGGCGTCACCGCACGGTCTTGCCGCTGGCGTTTGAACTTCACAACGATGCCCAGCATCAACTTCGCCCAACGCCACCTGTTGCCCCCCTCGACCAAGCCGCGACGCTGGGACACATCAACGCCTTGTTTGACGAAGACGGCGTGATCCGAGGCGTGCAAGCCCGTGAACAGCAATGGCCTCACTTTGCCTTGGCCTTACAAGGACAAGATGGGACGAACGCCGTGCCTTATCAACGTTTCCGCATGGTCGATCCGCGCGTTGGCTTTCCTTTGGTGTCGCTGTCCGATGCTTTGACATCCAACGCTTTTTTATCCTTGTTCAAAGACAAGTACGTTTTAATTGGCGTCACAGCGCCCAGCCTTGGCGATCGCTACCCCACCCTCTACTCAGGTCAACACAATGCCAGTACGCCGGGGGTGGCTATTTTGGCCAGCATACTCAATGCATCGCTCAGACAAGACATGGTGGATGTGGCACCGTCATCCGTGGTGTTTGGCGTGTCATGCATCGCTGTGATTGGAATGCTTTTGAGCGTGTTGATCTTGTCACCACGCCATGCCTTGGCATTTGGTGTGACGCTGATGGCGGCCAGCGTCGTTGCTAGCTACGCTGTTCTGATACAAAAAAATTACTGGTTCGACCCCACCGCATTTTTGGGAGTCTCTCTCATTCTGCAGCCACTTTGGGCATGGGGACGGCTCGATACGATTGTGAATTTTGTGCAAGAAAAAGCCACCTTACTGCGTGCATTCCGACACACGCACCGTGTTCAGCACGACTTGGTGAACTCGCATGAAGTGGTGTTGCAGCAAGCCAAATTGCTGGATCACGCCATCGACTCCGTGCGCAGCGAGCTCAACTTTCTCTCAGCCATCATCGACGAAATGCCAGACGCCGTGGTGATCTTCGACCAACACGATGCGCTGCTGCTGAGCAACCAACGCATCAAACAATTGCTCAAGGACACCCAGCTGATTCCTGGCAGTCAACGGTCCCTCTTTTTTGAAACCTTACAACTGCCCCCACCCCTAGCAGACTCCACTGCTTCGCCGCCCTTTCAACTCGCCACGTCGCTGGGACTGCGAGACTTTTATTTAAAAAGTACCTCGGTCTATGTCAGCCATGGGGAGAGTTTTCATCTGTTGATTTTGTTAGACATCACCGAGTTACGGCAATCTCAAAATCAGCGCGACCGAGCGCTGCAATTTTTATCCCACGACATGCGAACACCGCTGGCCGCCATCATGTCCTTGACACGTCCCCCCAAAGACGGCGACGAGGCGCCTCAAGCCCGCCTGCAGCGGCAAAAAATTGTCCAGCATTCACAAACACTGCTGCAGATGATGGACGACTTCATCCTGACCATCTCGGCGCAACAAGCGCACTACAGCCTCAAAACCGTGCTGGTGGATGAGTTGCTGAACGATGCCATTGAGCAAGTCCGTGACCTCGCCCGTGGCAAACAACTCAGCTTTGTGAACGACAGTGAGGCGCTGCCACTGTTTGTCAAAGTCAACACCCGACTGATGGTGCGCGCCTTGGTGAATTTGTTGGTCAATGCGGTGAAGTTCTCCCCACCACAAAGCTGCATCACGCTGCAAATATCCCAACCGTCTGCTCACGAAGTCAACATCAGCCTCAAAAACACAGTGGCCCCTCAAACAGACGAACACCTGCTCGCTGGGTTTGGACTTGGCCTCGATTTCATCGACACCGTGATCGACAAACACCAAGGTGAAATCAAACGTCACATTCCACTGCAAGGTTTAGCGACCATCATCATCACCTTGCCTTGTGAGGCGGCTGATCTTCATGAATAAAACGACGCAAAATTAAAATTTGATAGCTATTTTGTTTAAAATTAATACCAAATAATTCATATCATTTGGTTTATTTTTCACCAGCAAGGAAGCAACATGCGACGCTACGGCTCAGTTCTCATGGCGACATTGGCGCTAGCGATGAGCGCCGCCATGGCGCAAGAAACGCCATGGCATTTGGGCGTCGCTCGGCCAAAGCAACCAGCGCCAGCAGCGATCAACACCAGTACCGTCAAGCCAGGCTTGACGACCATTGTGGTGGCCGTCATCGACAGCGGTGTGATGGCCGAACACCCCAGTTTGGCCGGTGTCTTGCTCCCGGGGTATGACATGCTCTCCCCACCCAACAATTTACGCGGTGGCCGCTCCCCCAACTTCAGCCCTGACGAGCGTGAAGCGCGATGTGGCAACAAACTGATGACGGCTGCATTTCGTACCCACGGCACAGAAGTGGCAGGCTTGATTGCAGGCAATGGGGCCAATGGCGCATTTGGCGTCAATACCTCGGCCCGAGTTTTACCGGTGCGCTTGTTTGGTGCGTGTGGAATGAGCCGCAAAGATTTGCTCGATGCCATCGCATGGTCAGCAGGTTTGCAAGTGGCTGGGGTGCCCGTCAATGCCAACCCCGCACGTATCATCAATTTAAGCTTGGCTGGCGGAAGCCCTGTATGCGGCCCCGACCTTCAGCAGTTGATCCAAACGCTTCTTGATCGAAAAGTGTTCATCGTGGCCGCTGCTGGCAATAACTTTCAAAAACCGCTGCCCGAACCCGCCAACTGCCAAGGGGTTATTTCAGTGGGCGCTGTGGATGCTGAAAATCGAATTGAAGTCTATTCAGCCTTAGACAAACGCACCATGGTGTACGCGCCAGGCGGCGGTAAAAAGCTCAGTAGCGATGAACCTTGGGGTGTCAACAAACTCAAAATTGCCACCTACGATTTAGACTTTTTCGGCGCTGAACGACCCATGACTGAGTTTCGCGGCGTGGGAACCAGCTTTGCGGCGCCCGTCGTTTCTGGGTTTGTCTCTTTATGGTTGTCGCAGCACCCTGACAAATCGCCGGCAGATTTTTGGCAAGAACTGCCTAAGTTTTTGCGCAACGTTCAACACAGCGACAAGTGCCCCGATTGCGCACCGAAAAGCTTGACCGCTAACACGGCCATGTTCCAACCATGAAGTTCACGCACACACAACTTGCTCGCTGTCTGAGCACATGGGTCTTGGTGACTTGCGCCACATCTGTGTGGGCCGACCCCATTTGGCATTGCTCACGCACAGGCCATACCGAAGCACAAAGCGCTGTGGACACGTCGGAACAGTTTTCTTTGGCATCCATGAGTTCGGCCCCAGATGTCATTGGCGTGTCTATTCGCGACTTGATTGACATCTACTCAGGGGTTCCTGTGCGTGTGGGTGACCTGCCGCTTTCTGCCTGCTTTATGCCTGGTCGAGACCCGCTGAGCCTTGCAGCGCTTCAATCGCTGGGATTGCAGCCCCCAGCCATCCAAGCCTTGGCGCGCAAAAGCTCACTCGTTCAAAGTAACCTCCACTTGGTCACCGATGAGCAACAAATGCATGCTTGCATCAGTCGGCACTTTCCAGCGGTGGGCTATCTCTCTAAACCTGTCGACACAGACAAAGTTTTGCCCTGCTTTTAAACGTTGGGCCCTTTGTATCAGTGGTCCTGATCAAGCGCCGATCGGGGGCGGCTGAAACCAATGCGCGTCTTGCTCACACAACCCCGATAACGACGCATCTTCACTCGGCATGGGCGCTGGTCCGATCAAAGAACGCGCCACCAAAACCGCTGACAACGCATCGGCTGACATCGCTGTGCCGCAATAACGGCCCTGCCCCAACACACAACCCATATCGAACAAGGATTGACGTTGTGCCGCCGAATTCAAGCCATCCACCATCACTGTCACGTTCGTGGCGATCGCGAACGCCGTCATCATCTGTAATGTGCTGCTAGATTCGTTATTTTCGACAACAAAATCTAGCAACTTGTGGTCGAGTTTGATTTTGCGTATGGGAAAACTTTGTAACAAAGCCACCGATTGATGGGTGGAGCCAAACCGATCCAAAGTCAGACTCATACCTTGGTCGACCAAGTTTTGAACCGCCTGCTTCATCAATACCGACTGTCGCAGCAAAAGCGATTCATTCACCTCAAGCTCCATGAATTGATGCGGAAATTGCGCTGCCGCACACGCCGCATGAATTTGCCCAACCAAGGACGGATTTTGTAACTGACTGGCTGATAAATTCAAAGACAAGGCCAAGGGGCCGTGCTGCTTGTGCCAAATCGCAGCTTGATGACAAGCCGTTGTCATGACCCAAGCGCCAAAAGGCAAAAACAAGCCGCTCTTTTCAGCCAAAGCGATGAAATCGGCAGGGGAAATGTTGAGCCGCTGCCCCGATGGATGCAACCAGCTCACGAGAACCTCGACACCAAACAAGCCCTCATCCGCCAAACGCATGATGGGCACATACTTCAACGTGATGTCTGCGTCTTTCAGCGCTTCACGCATTGCGTTGTCCACATTAAAAGTTCCCCCGCCTCCTCCTGATGACGGTGGTGGGTTATTTTTTTCGATGCGGATTTTGATACGGCGCTGCTTAACCCACACATAAAGGGCGGCAAAGACCAAGAAGGCGGCCCCGAAGCCTGCGAAATAAGGTGTGCACGAAGCCCACAAATCAACCGACAAATACAAATTGGCAATGATTTGTGTATCAAACGACACGGGAACCATGATGTGGAGTTGGTTGTCATCCAAATGCGTGGCCAACTCAAACTGGGCCTGCTGCGCGTAATCCACCGGCTGACCCGCGCGTGAATAGCTCGCCAACGTCTGACCATTGTGCGCGACCAATTCGGCCACCTGCACACCAGGAACGTCCTCTAAAGACTTCATCAAAACGGCAACTTGCTGCGCGTCATTGGCCATCAAAGCGCCAAGCACGCGCTGCGCAAAAGAAGCTGCCAACTGCTCTTTGCTCTCGATCAAGGCGTTGCGCAAGTAAACAAACCCAAAACCGCTGACAAGAATCGCACCCACCACCAAAGCGACGGCAAGTTGAGGGCGAAAACGTGCCTTCTTGCGCTTTACCAGGGTGTCTTGTTCCATATGTTTCATCTCAAACTCCTGCCTATTCGAAATCACGTCTCACCCCTCATCGCGCTCTTGGCCATCAAGGACAAGATAGCTACTCTGGGTTACAAAGGTTGGCAAGAGTATTACACATATAAATGTTAAGTATTCAATTAAACTGGCATTTATTTACTTTTACTCATTAAATTAACAATTTCTGCATAAATGCGGTTCTCTTGACCAATTGACACTGCCCAACTTCCAGACAAACACCGCACAAAACGAGCAGCGTGAATCGCTCCAAAAACACTGGAAAATGAGCTGAACATGTAAGCATAAAATTTTTATGGTCTAAAGATACCGACCACGCCTTACTCTTTTTATTGCGATGGACAGAATCAACCATTCATATGACAAGCAACTCCAAAAAAGAACTCCCCCCCTCTGAACCCGCTGCCACCGGTTTGCGCAAAGGTTTGACCTCTTATGGCGACCAAGGTTTCTCCCTTTTCCTGCGTAAAGCCTTCATCAAGGGAGCCGGCTATACGGATGCGGCGCTCAACAGGCCGGTGATTGGCATCATTGACACGGGCAGTGCCTACAACCCCTGCCACGGCAATGCACCGCAACTGGTCGAAGCTGTCAAGCGAGGCGTGATGCTGGCTGGCGGATTACCGATGGACTTTCCGACGATTTCCATCCACGAAAGCTTTGCTGCGCCGACCAGCATGTATTTGCGCAACCTCATGTCCATGGACACCGAGGAGATGATTCGGGCCCAACCGATGGACGCTGTCGTGATGATCGGCGGCTGTGACAAGACCGTGCCGGCTCAGTTGATGGGCGCCGCCTCGGCAGGCATTCCTGCGATTCAACTCATCACCGGCTCCATGCTCACCGGGTCGCACCGGGGCGAACGCGTAGGCGCTTGTACCGATTGCCGTCGCTACTGGGGCAAATTCCGCGCCGAAGAAATTGACGCGCAAGAAATAGACGATGTGAACAACCAGCTCGTGGCAAGCATTGGCACCTGCTCGGTGATGGGCACGGCAAGCACCATGGCCTGCGTGGCCGAAGCTCTGGGCATGACAGTGCCGGGTGGTGCCACGCCACCCGCCGTGACAGCCGACCGCATCCGCATTGCCGAGGAATCGGGGGCACGTGCGGTGCAGATGGCGCATGAAGGCCTGACGATCGACAAGATCCTGACAGCCGACGCCTTCGAAAACGCCATGCGCGTGCTATTAGCTATTGGTGGATCGACGAACGGTATCGTGCACCTTGCCGCGATTGCAGGCCGTGTTGGCCTAGAGCTCGACTTGCAAGCGCTGGACCGCATGGGCCGCGACACCCCAGTGCTGCTCGACCTGAAGCCCTCGGGCCAGCATTACATGGAAGATTTTCACAACGCGGGTGGTATGGCCACCCTGTTACGAACCTTGAAGCCGTTGCTCAAGCTCAACACGATGACCGTCACCGGCCGCACCTTAGGCGAAGAGCTAGAAGCTTCAGGCCCCGGCTTTGCGCAAGACGTGGTGCGCCCTATAGACAGACCCATTTATCCGCAAGGCGCCATTGCGGTGCTGGCTGGCAATTTGGCCCCAGGCGGCGCCATCATCAAGCAGTCAGCGGCAAATGCAGAACTGATGGAGCACGAAGGCCGTGCTGTCGTCTTTGAGAATGCCGAAGACTTGGTCAAGCGCATCGACAGCGACGATTTAGATGTTCAGGCTGACGACATCTTGGTGCTCAAAAACATAGGCCCCAAGGGTGCACCTGGCATGCCAGAAGCGGGCTACATCCCCATCCCCCTGAAGCTGGCGCGGGCCGGTGTCAAGGACATGGTGCGCATCTCCGATGGCCGCATGAGTGGCACCGCCTTTGGCACCATCATCTTGCATGTCACACCGGAAGCGGCCGTGGGCGGGCCCCTGGCCCAGGTGCGTAACGGCGACCGAATTCGACTCAGCGTCAAAAACCGTGAAATCAGTTTGCTGATCTCCGATGCCGAACTGGCTCAGCGCAGCAGAGATAACGTGGTGGTGGAACCCACCGCCGAGCGCGGCTACCGCAAGTTATTTTTGCAAACCGTGACGCAGGCCGACAAGGGCGTTGACTTTGATTTCTTAAGTGCGCCGCGCATGGTCGGCAAGACGCCTAGGCTCTGAGGCCAGAAAACGAAAAACGCCCCGAGGGGCGTCTTTGCTTGTTTGCTGGCGGAAACGGAGGGATTCGAACCCTCGATGAGGCTCTACACCCCATACTCCCTTAGCAGGGGAGCACCTTCGGCCACTCGGTCACGTTTCCAGCAGTCTCAAATTATAGCCGAGCTTAGGCGCTGGGTTGGTCCAAATCGAAAGCTTTGTGCAACGCGCGCACAGCGAGTTCCATGTATTTCTCGTCAATCACGACCGAGGTCTTGATTTCAGATGTGGAGATCATTTGGATGTTGATGCCCTCTTCGCTCAACGAGCGGAACATCTTGCTGGCCACGCCTACATGGCTGCGCATACCAATGCCCACAATCGAGACTTTACAAATTTTGGTGTCGCCCTGAACCTCGGTAGCGCCCAAGGCTGGCAGCACTTTTTCTTTGAGCAAATCCGTGGTGCGCGCGTAGTCATTGCGGTGCACGGTGAAGCTGAAATCCGTTTTGCCATCTTTGCTGATGTTTTGGATGATCATGTCCACTTCGATGTTGGCGTCGGCCACAGCACCCAAGATTTGGTAGGCGATGCCGGGTTTGTCGGGCACGCCGACCACAGAAATTTTGGCCTCATCGCGGTTGAATGCGATGCCCGATACGATTGCTTGTTCCATTTTTTCGTCTTCCTCAAAGGTGATCAACGTGCCTGATTTGGCTTCTTCGTTGATGTCAATGTCCCACGCGGTGAAGCTGGACAACACTCGCAGCGGCACCTTGTATTTACCGGCAAATTCAACCGAGCGAATTTGCAACACTTTGCTGCCCAAAGAGGCCATTTCCATCATTTCTTCAAAACTGACGGTGTGCAAACGGCGCGCTTCGGGCACCACACGCGGGTCGGTCGTGTACACGCCGTCCACGTCGGTATAAATCAAGCACTCATGGGCTTTCAGTGCAGCCGCCACAGCTACAGCCGAGGTGTCTGAACCGCCACGGCCCAGGGTGGTGATGTTGTCTTGATCGTCTTTGCCCTGAAAGCCGGTGATGATGACCACACGACCCGCGTCCAAATCAGCGCGCACGCGAGCGTCGTCGATCGACTCAATGCGGGCTTTGGTGTAGGCATTGTTGGTGCGAATAGGCACTTGCCAGCCGGCGTAGCTGACGGAAGGCTGGCCTTCGGCTTGCAGCGCGATGGCCAACAACGCAGAAGACGCTTGCTCACCAGTAGAGGCCAGCATGTCGAGTTCGCGGTTGTAAGCGGTGTCAGCTTTGGAGGGTGCCAGCTCTTTGGCCAAGGCCAACAAGCGGTTGGTTTCCCCGCTCATCGCGGAGGGGACGACCACCATTTGGTGGCCAGCTCGGGCCCATTTGGCCACGCGCTTGGCGACATTGCGAATGCGCTCTGTTGAGCCCATCGATGTGCCGCCGTATTTGTGAACGATCAATGCCATATTGCTTGGAAAAGTGTGGTTGTGTCAGGCAAAGCTAAAGATTGTAGCAACGCAACACAGCCCCATCTCGGCGCACAAAGCCGTACCCCACCTTGATGTCAATCTGATGGCCACGCGTGGTGCACGCTTTGACTTGTTTCAACAAATCTTGCATTTGCGCTTCGCTGGCCTGCGTGCCCTCCAACGCCAACCAATGGCGCAATACATTGGACTGCCGCGCTTGGCTGAGCGGCTGCAAAGCGCGAATGACGGGGGGATGCCCCACCGTTTGCAAATCTTGCTCAGCCAATTCAGTCAACAAAATTTGTGCCTGCGCCGCATGACGGGCACTGCGGGCAAAAGTCTGACGAAACGCCGGAAAAACTTGCCCCAACACAGGCATCACATGCGCGCGGATACGGTTACGGGTGAAGCGGGTGTCGATGTTGGTGGGGTCCTCCACCCACGGCTCGCCCGTGGCTTGCAAAACATCGCGCAGTGCTTGGCCCGACACGGTCAGCCAAGGGCGGTGGTAGGTCACGCCGCCACGCTGAACCATATCGGGCATGCTGGCCAAACCCGGCAAGCCCGCACCGCGCGACAAGGCCAACAGCAAGGTCTCCACTTGGTCATCGGCATGTTGCGCCAGCACGATGTCTTTGAGCTGACCGTCCCAGTTGTGCTTTAACGCTTCAAAGAAGGCGGCATAGCGGGCTTTGCGCGCAGCGTTTTCAGGGCTTTCACCCGCTGCGTGCGAAGCATTCACACGCATCACCACCAAAGGCACATTCAGGCGCTGGCACAGCGCTTCGCAATGCTGAACAAAGCCGTCTGCTGCAACCTGCAGCCCATGGTGCACATGAATGGCGTGTACTCGATCCGGCCAGCGCGTGGCACAGGCGATCAGCATGGCGGTGGAATCAGCCCCACCGCTGAGTGCGACGGCAAAAGGGCCAAGGTGCTGGAGCGCATCCAGCGAGGGAAAGTTAGCGGGTATCAGCTTTGGTGTCGGTGAACCGGCCATAGCTTTGCAAACGGTCGTAGCGCTTGTCGAGCAAGTCTTTGACTTTGAGGTCACTCACTTGACGCCAAGCATCGTTCAAGCCGCGCTTGAGTTGAGCAGCCATTTGTTTGGGGTCGCGGTGTGCGCCACCCACAGGCTCGTTGACGATTTTGTCGACCAAGCCTAAGGCTTTCAAGCGGTGTGCGGTGATGCCCAAAGCTTCGGCAGCGTCTTCAGCGCGGTCTGAGGTTTTCCACAAAATCGAGGCGCAGCCTTCAGGGCTGATGACCGAATACACCGAGTACTGCAGCATCAACACTTGGTCAGCCACGCTGATGGCCAGCGCGCCGCCCGAGCCACCTTCACCAATGATGGTGGTGATGATCGGCACTTCGAGTTGGGCCATTTCAAAAATATTGCGGCCAATCGCCTCGGACTGGCTACGCTCTTCGGCATCAATGCCGGGGTAAGCACCGGGTGTGTCCACAAAGGTGAACACGGGCAGCTTGAACTTCTCGGCCGTCTTCATCAAACGCAAGGCTTTGCGGTAGCCCTCGGGCTTGCTCATGCCGAAGTTACGCAAAGCGCGTTCTTTGGTGTCGCGGCCTTTTTGCTGGCCCAAGACCATACAAGCATGGCCATTGAAGCGGGCCAAGCCACCCACGATGCTTAAGTCATCGGCAAAGTGGCGGTCGCCGTGCATTTCCACAAAGTCGGTGAAGATGTCGTGGATGTAATCCAGCGTGTAGGGACGCTCTGGATGACGCGCGATCTTGGTGATCTGCCAAGGCGTGAGGTCGCTGTAAATGTCCTTGGTCAGCTGCAAGCTTTTCTTGCTGAGCTGGGTGATCTCCTGCGAAATGTCGACCGCCGACTCGTTTTGCACATAGCGCAACTCGTCGATCTTGCCTTCAAGTTCGGCAATCGGTTGTTCAAAGTCGAGGAAAGTTTTCTTAGCCAAATTCAATACTCCTTGGCTGCTCAGTATTCAACTGGCAGCGGATCTAGCGAGCGCCAAATATACCAAGTCGCCACGCTGCGATACGGGGCCCACGCCGCGGCGACCTCGCGTGCTTCGTTGCGACTGACAGATTCACCCGAGAAATAGTTGTGGCTGATGCCATTGATCAAACCCACATCGTCCAGCGGCAACACATTGGGCCGCAGGAGGTGAAAGATCAAAAACATCTCGGCCGTCCAACGGCCGATGCCGCGAATGGCCACCAGTTCATCGATGATGGCCTCATCGTCCATGTCGGACCATGTTTTAACGTGCAAGGCGCCATTGTCAAAATGCAGCGCCAAATCGACCAAGTACTCCACCTTGCGAGCCGACAAGCCTGCCGCCCGCATATCGTCCACCTTGAGCTTGAGCACATTGATGGGGGTCACCTTGCGGGGCAGCAGCGCAAAACGGTCCCACACGGTTTGCGCAGCCTTCACCGAAATTTGCTGGCCCACAATGCTGCGTGCCAAAGTGACAAACGCGTCGCCTCGGGACTGCAAGGAAGCCTCGCCAAACTGGGGGATGAGGCGCTTCATCACCCGGTCTTTTTTCATCAGGTGTTTGCAAGCCTCCGCCCAATACTCGGGCGTGGCCATGATGACTTTGTCGGTCGTCGCCATGCTCAGCCACGCTCCCAAGTGGTGCCCGTGGGCGAATCTTTGAGCACGATGCCCTCGGCAGCCAAGGTTTGACGAATGCGGTCAGCTTCGGCAAAGTTTTTGGCAGCTTTGGCGGCTGCGCGCGCCGCGATTTGGACTTGAATGGCGGCTTCATCTAGGCCAGCGCCAGCTTGGGCAAAGGCTTTCGGGTCGTCTTGCAACAGGCCCAAGACGCCGCCCAAGGCTTTCATCAAACCAGCGGTCTGCGTGGACTGTGTTCGGTTAACTTCCCCCGCCAATTCGAACAACACGGCCACAGCTTCGGGGGTGCCAAAGTCTTCGTCCATCGCGGCTTTGAAGCGTGCGGCGTGAGGTTCGGCCCAGTCAACCGTCACCGCATCGGGCGTGACAGTACCCAGCGCGGTGTAGAGGCGCTTCAACGCGCCTCGGGCGTCGTTCAAATGCACATCGCTGTAGTTCAACTGGCTGCGATAGTGGCTGCGCACCACGAAGAAACGCACGGTTTCCGCATCAAACTCTTTGAGCACATCACGAATGGTGAAAAAGTTGCCCAAACTCTTGGACATTTTTTCGTTGTCCACGTTGATGAAGCCGTTGTGCATCCACACGCTGGCCATCTTTTGGCCTGTTGCGCCTTCGCTTTGGGCAATTTCGTTTTCGTGGTGCGGGAACTGCAAGTCAGCGCCACCGCCGTGGATGTCAAAGCTCTCGCCCAACATCTCGCAGCTCATGGCCGAGCACTCGATGTGCCAGCCTGGGCGGCCTGCACCAAAGGGACTGGTCCATTTGACCTCTTCGGGCTCGCTGGCCTTTGCGGATTTCCACAGCACAAAGTCCAGTGGGTCTTGCTTGCCACCTTCTTCGGTACTCACGGCCACCCGCTCGCCCGCTTGCAATTCGTCGAGCGACTTGCCAGAGAGCTTGCCATAGCCTGGAAATTTGCGGACGGCGTAGTTCACATCGCCGTTGCTGGCTTGGTAAGCCAAGCCTTTCTCCTGCAACGTGCCAATCATCGACAGCATTTGCGGCACGTAGTCCATGGCGCGGGGCTCGTACGTGGGGCGCTCGATGCCCAATGCATCGGCATCTTGGTGCAGTGCATCAATCATGCGGTCGGTCAGGCCGCGCACGGTTTCGCCGTTTTCCAGCGAACGTTTGATGATCTTGTCATCGATGTCGGTGATGTTGCGCACATAGGTCACGCGGTAGCCGCTGGCTTTGAGCCAGCGCTGCACCACGTCAAATGCCACCATCGAACGGGCGTGACCCAAGTGGCACAGGTCGTACACGGTCATGCCGCAGACGTACATGCGGACGTGGCCAGGCTCGAGTGGCGAAAATTTCTCCAGCGCACGCGTGAGCGTGTTGTGAATGCGAAGCGTCATGAGTGAGTCGTGAAAGACCGCGCTAGAGGCGGACATAAGGGGTGTGACTGAGGGGGGTGGCAGAGCGGTGCAATAAAGACCCTCTGTTTTACAATAGTGTCAGTATACAAAGCACATGAAAAACCCTGACATCTCTTTCCGCACAGCAACCTCGCTGCCGTTTTTGAAGCGCTGGGGTTTAGGGCTCCTGTTTTTCACAAGCGCCTTGTGCACGGCCGACTTGGCACTCGCCCAAACCAACGCCAGCCAAGACTGGCAGCCCGGCCAACCCTCTGTGCCGCAAATGCAGAGTGATCCGCACGACAGCGTTCGCAAATTGCTGCGCCAGGCCAAGTACCCACAAGCCTTGGTGTTGGTTGAAAAGAGCCTCAAAACAAACCCCAACGACCCACAAATGCGGTTTTGGCAAGCCTTCATGCTGGACCACATGGGTCAAACAGCCCAAGCGCTCACCATTTACCAAAACCTCAGCCAAGACTACCCCGAGCTGGCCGAACCTCACAACAATTTGGGCGTGCTGTATGCCGCCCAAGGTGACTACCCACGCGCCAAAGTGGCGGTAGAAGCCGCTTTGCGTGCTAACCCTAACTACGCTGCTGCCCACGAAAACATGGGTGATTTGATGGTGCAGTTGGCCCGGCAATCTTACGAACGGGCCCTCAGCATCGAGCCCGCACACCGTGCACCCGCGAAGAAAATTGAAGCTCTACAACCCGCACTTGCACTCACCCAAGGCAAAAAACCATGACACTTTTGAACCTTTCTCGTCGCACCCTCTGCGCCATCGGCTTAGCCGCTTGCAGCTTCGTCACGCCGCTGGCTATGGCGCAAGACATGGGCAAAGTACAGCAAGTGAAGTTCGTCACCAACGCGGGCGAGTTTGTGGTCGAGCTCTACACAGACAAAGCCCCCAAAACCGTGGAAAACTTTGTGCAATATGTGCGTGACAAGCACTACGACGGCACCATCTTTCACCGGGTGATTGGCAACTTCATGGTCCAAGGCGGCGGTTTTGACAGCCGCTACTCGGAACGCCCCGGACGTGCACCTGTGATGCACGAAGGCCGCGAAGCTCTCGCTAAAGGTGGACCTCGCAACACGGTGGGCACCCTCGCCATGGCGCGCACCAATGCCCCACATTCAGCCACCGCCCAGTTCTTCATCAACGTGGTGGACAACGGCTTTCTTGACCCCACCCCTCAACAATGGGGCTACACCGTGTTCGGCAAAGTGGTCTCGGGCATGGACACCGTGAACAAGATCAAGTCCACCCCCACAGGTGCTGGCGGCCCCTTTCCCTCCGATGTGCCCCGTACGCCCATCGTCATCCAATCAGCCACCTTGCTTTGAAACGCACAGGCAACACTTTTTTTCATTTTTAGGAAACACACCATGAGCAACCCACAAGTCGAACTGCACATCTTGGACCACGGCGTCATCACCATCGAACTCGATGCGGAAAAAGCCCCCAAGTGCACGGAAAACTTCTTGAGCTACGTGAACAAAGGTCACTACGACAAGACCATTTTTCACCGTGTCATTCCCGGCTTCATGGTGCAAGGCGGCGGATTTGAGCCAGGCATGACCCAAAAGTCTTGCGACGCGCCCATCGACAACGAAGCCAACAACGGCCTCAAGAACAACCACTACACCCTCGCCATGGCCCGCACGTCGGACCCGCACTCGGCCACCGCCCAGTTCTTCATCAACGTGGCCAACAACGACTTTTTGAACCACACAGCACCCAGCCAACAAGGTTGGGGTTACGCCGTGTTTGGCAAAGTGGTGGCAGGTAACGACGTGGTCGACAAAATCGCTGCTGTCAAAACCGGCCGCAAGGGCTTTCATGACGACGTGCCCAAAGAAGATGTCGTGATCGAAAAAGCTGTGGCGCTCTGAGCCCCCTGCTTCTTCTCACTGAATTGCCTGAAGCCAGTCGGCCTTTGAACAACGCTGGCTTCAATTCGCCTCGCCATGCCAACGCTACCTCTGCTGACACTGCCTGTGCCCTGCGTGCAAGCACCCAAGCAGTGGCAACGCATTGACTTCATCTCTGACCTACACCTAGACGCCAGCGAGCCCGCCACCTTTGAGGCGTGGGCCCAGCACATGGCACACACCCCTGCTGACGCCCTCTTCATCTTGGGCGATTTGTTTGAGGTCTGGGTGGGCGATGACACCCAAGACCCTTTTGCCCTGAAATGCATGGACGTGCTCCAGCAAGCCGCGCATCGCTTGCCTGTGTACTTCATGTGCGGTAACCGAGACTTTTTGGTGGGCGACGCCCTGCTCAAAGCCACAGGCATGCAGGGTTTGAGCGACCCCACTGTTTTGCAAATAGATGAAGCGATGGATACCGAGCCTGCCGCCATCGGCGCCCTCCATTCCTCAACTGACTCACGCGGCAACCAGCCGCTGCGCCTCTTGCTCAGCCACGGCGACAGCCTGTGTTTGGACGATCACGATTACCAAGCCTTTCGCGCACAAGTGCGCCAACCCGCTTGGCAGCACACGTTTTTAGGGCAGCCCTTGGCGCAACGACAAGCCTTCGCACGCCAATTGCGCGTGCAAAGCGAAGCTCGCAAGAAAACACACACCGACTACGCCGATGTCGACCACCCCGCTGCTCGCAGTTGGCTAGACGCAGCGCAAGCTTCGGTTTTTTTACATGGCCACACCCACAAGCCCGCTGTCCACGACTTGGGGGATGGCTTGACCCGCTGGGTACTCAGCGATTGGCATGCCGACGCACAACCGCCACGCTTGGAAGTGCTGAGCTGGTTGCGTAGCCAAGAAAAAAGCCCCACGAGGGGGCTTTGTCGATTGCCGCTGAGCCACTCATAAATGAGCTGCGGCATTTTGGGGTTTGAGGCTTGGCTTAAGAAGGCAAACTAAAAAAGGACGGTTTTAGGCCGCCCTTTTCACGCTCAGCGCTTGAGCAACACCTTGAGCGCCGACTGCAAACGACGCGCAGCAGCTTCGTCATAAGCTCCCGCCAAGACATGTGCCGCATCGGCAGCCCATGTCATTTGGGGCGACGGGTCGTTGCGACGGGTCAGCATTTGCAATTGCAAGGCACGGCGTGCGTCCATTTGCGCTGCAGGTGTGGGCAATTCAGCCGCCACTTCTAAGCGCAACAAAGGCGTGACCGTGTCTGCTTTGACTTCGCTCGCCAAGGCTTGCGCCCATTGCGTGCGTTGCGCAGGCGAGAGCTTGTTGCCAATGGCTTGTGCCGCAGGCAACTGGCTGGCATCACGCTTTTCCCAGGCATGCATCAACTGGGTCAGCACTTCGCCGTGCGCTTGGGCGGCCAAGCGACGCAAGGCGTCTTGCGCGGACTCCAAAGCAAAGCGTTGCGCACGGAACGCCGCATCGCCCAAACGAGGACCGCGTGGGGCAAAGCCGTCACGGTCACGGCCAAAACCAGCGCCTTTGTCACCGCCAGCGCGGTCGCCAAACTTGCCGCCACCGGGCTTGCCATCACGACCACGCCCGGCAGGCGCCACTTCGGTGCGCTTTTGACCAGGTCGGTCATCACCACGTACGGCAACCACAGGACGCGGTGCAGCTTTGGGAGCGGGCGCAGGTGCAGCAGCCGTTTCGGCTGTTGCTGAATGAGCAGCTTCAGTTGCTGACGACCCATCGGCTTGCGATTGAGCGGTTTCAGGAGGTGCAGAAGCATCTGCAACAGATTCACTTTTGTCTTGGGCCACTTGCGCAGCATCCACAGACGAGGACTCAGCCGTTTTCGGTGTGTCGGCAGCAGGGGCAGGCGTAAGGGCGGCAGGTGCTGCCACTGGCATTTCACCGCGGGCAATCTGATCCAGCGCTTGCATGGCGGAGCGAATTTGTGCACCGTCGCCTTTGGCGATGGCTGACTCAAGGGCTTTGGAAGCGTCCAACACGGCTTTGTCCAGCGGTGTCAACGCAGTTTGGGTCTGTTCACGCGCCGATGTTTTGCGGGCAAATGCCTCGTCAATCGGCTGGCGGAAGGCGTCCCACAGTTTTTGTTCTTGCTTGCGATCCAACACGACGGTGTGGGCTTCTTCTTGCCAACGCTGTTGCAAAGCTTTGACCGCATCAATGCGCAAGGTGGGTGCGGCACCCAAGGCTTGGGCTTCGGCAATCAGGCCATGGCGACGCGCCAAACTGGCTTTTTGCACGGCTTCTAAAGGCTCGTGTGCAGCGTGAATGACAGCTTTCCAAGTGGGCTGCAACTCAGCAAACATCTTCTCGCTCAGATGGCCGCTATCGCGCCAACGTTGGGCAAATTGGTGAAGTTGACGCGCCACGCCCTTCCAGTCAGGGCCTTGGGCATGTTCAGCGGCCCAAGCTTTGACTTCTTCAATCAGAGCCAAACGCTGGGCTTTGTGAGCAGCTGTTTGTGCGCGGGCTTCTTTGAGCCACACATCAACCACTTCGTGCGCACGGTTGCAGGCAGCGTCAAAACGCTTCCACAACGCGGGGGTAGGCGCGGCTTCTTTGTCGATTTTTTTCCATTGCTCACGCAAATTGCGCAAGGCTTCTTGCAACTTGCGACCGCCCATGGCGGGCACGCGCACGTCAGCTTGGGCAACAACTTCGGGGGTTTTGACCGTGTCAACAGCCGGTGCAGTTTCGGCCACAGGTGCCACCACCTCGGCCGTCACAGCAGACTCGATCACTTCTACAACGACTGGCGAACTCTCGGCTTCGGAAACAACCTGCACGGTCTCAACAGCGATCTCAGCAGCAGTCTCAACCGGAGAGGCAGTCACCGCCTCCGCCACCACACGCGCCTTTTTGGGCGCGGGCGCGGGTTTGAACAACGCCTCGGCTTGGAGCACCAGCTCCATGCGCTTTTGGTCCACCAGCGTTTTATCGGCCGTAGGCTTGACCTTGCGGGTCGCGTCCAAACCACCAGCGGCGGGAACTTTGGGGGCGGGTGCTGCTTTTTGCGGCAACGCTTCACCACGGGCCAAGCGCAATTGGTCAGCCCAAGCCGGCACATCTGGCAAGGGGGCTGACGTGTCGGCTGCAGCAAGTTCAGTCAAACTCAAAGCCGCGCTGAAGGCCGTCCACACGGCTTGCACTTGCTGGGCGCTGGTTTGCAACGCTGGAGCGAACTTGGCATCGACGCTGGGCCACTGGGCATTGGCCAACAAGGCTTGTGCTTGCGCATTCCAGCGATCCAAATCAGCTTGCAGGCCATCGCGCAAGGCTAAGGCATCTTGCCAAGGCTTGGTCGACAGCACCTCAATGCGCTGCGCCAACAGCACAGCGGCTTCACGTTGCACTTGGGTTTGGTGTTGCAAATCTTCAATGGCTTTGACGCGTTCGACCAACGCTGTCTTCAATCCGGCCAAGGGCTCGCGTGACAAAGGTGCGCCGGCTTTGGCGGCATCGCGTTGCCAGCCCATGGCATCGGCTAAATTGATACGGGACGCGTCGCGCAAAGCCTCGCCCTTGATGGCCCATTCAACAATCAAAGCGTCTTGGTCTTTGGTGCGGCGCAACTCATCGAGCTTCTCGCGCAGGACTTTGGCAGCGCCTTTGTCTTTGCTGCTCATTTCGTTAAAAACGGCTTGCAATTGCTCCAACGTGGGCTGCCCCAACAGCCAATCACGCAAGCGCGCAGTGCGGTCTCCCGAGTTAGAAGCGGTGAAGGCGCCGCCGGTCAAAACGTCAAGGGCAGCAAGGTCGAGGGGTTTGGCAGAAGAATCAGTCACAGGTAGAGCTCACAGTAAATTAGCCCTGATTGTCGCCTAGGCTTTAAAATTTTCATTCCCTTGACTTTATAAATTTGTACGAATGCCCCTGGTTGCCACATTGACGCGAGGATTGCGCACGTTTGCATCCGACGTGGCTCAAGGCTTTTTCGCCATCACCCACAACGGCATGGCCGTGGTTGGGCTGTCTTTGTTTTTCTTCGTGGTGGCCATGACGGTGCGCCCCGATTTACGCGCCATCACCGAAACCAAGCTGATTGGCTGGCTGCAAGAACGCCAGTACGACGCCACGGGTTTGGCCTCTGATGTGGATGCGGTGGACCGTGCCACGGCCACCGATCCGCGAGATTTACCCAAACAACAAGCCAATTTGGCTTATTGGCTCAGCCGCAAATACCGCGTCGCCCCCGAACCGGTGAGTGCCTTGGTCAGCGAAGCCTACGACTTAGGCCCCCGCAACGACATCGATCCGACCCTGATTTTGGCGGTGATGGCCGTGGAGTCGAGCTTCAACCCCTTCGCCCAAAGTGGCGTGGGTGCTCAAGGTCTGATGCAAGTCATGACCAAGGTCCACGCCGACAAATACCAAAGCTTTGGGGGCGCAATGGCTGCTTTTGACCCGGTAGCCAACCTGCGGGTGGGCGTCAGTGTGCTCAAAGAATGCATCACACGTGCAGGCAGCTTGGATGGGGGTTTGCGGCTTTATGTGGGCGCAGGCAACACCAAAGACGACAGCGGCTACGCGGCCAAAGTGGTGGCTGAGCACGCGCGATTGCTGCAAGTCGCTAAAGGCGTCAAAGTACCCACCACCCTGCCTCCGTCGACCGCAGCTGAGGCAGCCACTGCCCGTTTGGAGAGTTTGTGGGAGAAAGCACAGCGCTTGACCCCCTTCGGCAAAGAGCCCAAAGACGACGAAGAACCACGGTAAACTCTCTTTCGTGCGCAACTGGCGATAGGCGTGCGGGGCAGTAGCCCTGTACCGCTGACGTGGATGTATGACCACTGGGAAGCGCGCAGCCTCTCTGACAAGAGGTGCTTTGCCGTTCGCCTGGGCAGCCATAAAACCACCTTTTTCTAGGACTGCCAGCATGTACAACCGCAACATCACCATCGAACAAACCGACCCCGAAATTTGGGCCGCCATTCAGGGCGAAAACGCCCGCCAAGAGCACCACATTGAGCTGATCGCCAGCGAGAACTACGCCTCTCCCGCCGTCATGCAAGCCCAAGGCTCGCAACTGACCAACAAATACGCCGAAGGCTACCCTGGCAAGCGCTATTACGGTGGCTGCGAGCATGTGGACGTGGCCGAACAATTGGCCATTGACCGTCTGAAACAGATTTACGGCGCAGAGGCCGCCAACGTGCAACCACATTGCGGCGCATCGGCCAACGAAGCCGTGTTCCTCGCTTTCTTGAAGCCCGGCGACACCATTTTGGGCATGAGCTTGGCCGAAGGCGGTCACTTGACCCACGGCATGGCGCTGAACATGTCTGGCAAGTGGTTCAACGCCGTGTCTTACGGCTTGGACGCCAACGAAGCCATCGACTACGAGGCGATGGAAGCCAAGGCCCGCGAGCACAAACCCAAACTCATCATTGCGGGCGCTTCTGCCTACAGCTTGCACATCGACTGGGCACGTTTTGCCAAAATCGCCAAAGAAGTGGGTGCGATCTTCATGGTCGACATGGCCCATTACTCCGGCTTGATCGCCGCAGGCCAATACCCCAACCCCGTGCCTCACGCCGACGTGGTGACATCGACCACCCACAAGAGCTTGCGCGGTCCACGCGGCGGCATCATCTTGATGAAGGCCGAGCACGAAAAAGCCATCAACAGCGCCATCTTCCCAGGCCTGCAAGGTGGCCCCTTGATGCACGTCATCGCAGCCAAGGCTGTAGCGTTCAAAGAAGCCATGCAGCCTGACTTCAAAGACTACCAAGCCCAAGTGGTGAAAAACGCCCAAATCGTGGCGGAGACGTTGACAGCACGGGGTTTGCGCATCGTCAGCGGCGGCACCCAAAGCCACGTGATGCTGGTGGACCTGCGTTCCAAGAAGATCACCGGCAAAGTCGCCGAAGCGGCCTTAGGCGCGGCGCACATGACGATCAACAAGAACGCCATCCCCAACGACCCAGAAAAACCATTCATCACCAGCGGCGTGCGCATTGGTACCCCCGCGATGACGACCCGTGGTTTCAAGGACGAAGAAGCCCGCATCACCGCCAACTTGATTGCTGACGTGTTAGACAACCCACACGATGAAGCCAACTTGGCCGCTGTGCGTGCCAAGGTGCATGCGCTGACTTCTAAGTTTCCTGTTTACAAGTAACTTCTTTCAAACCCCCGTTGAGTTTTTGACGGGGGTTTTATTTATTGCGTTGAGGTTTCTCGCCGGATAGGACACGGGTGGCGGGTGCAGCGGGTTCTTCATACGGGGTACCGAAAATCATCACCCGCTGCACCCGCAACCCGCGCTGTTTGAGGTTTGAAATGGTTCGCTCGTTGCGTTGCAACTTTGCAGGCTTACCGTTTCGGCTGAAGTTTGCGAGCGACGCAAAGCATGTCGCAGACTGAGGCTGTTTGGTATTGGCCGCTGACGATTTTTGGTACTCCAGCATGAGGAAGCGGCCAATACCAAATGCCCTCAGCGAGCCCAGCAAAAAAAGCACCCCCTAGCACCGCAAAGAAAAAAGCAAAAGAGAGCACAAAATGAAATGTCCCTTCTGCGGCAACCTAGAAACCCAAGTGGTTGAGACGCGCATCTCCGAAGACGCTAACTCCGTGCGCCGGCGTCGCCAATGCGGCGCTTGCGACAAGCGTTACACCACCTACGAGCGGCCCGATGTGACGTTTCCCAACATCGTCAAAAAAGATGGTCGGCGTATTGAATACCAACGCCAAAAGCTGCTCGACTCCATGAGTTTGGCCTTGCGCAAGCGCCCCGTCAGCACCGAACAAGTGGACAACGCGATTGAGCACATCGAAGAGAAGCTGCTCAGCTCGGGACAGCGTGAGTTGCCCACTACCCGCATTGGCGAGTTGGTGATGCGCGAGTTGAAAAAACTCGACAAAGTAGCTTACATCCGATTTGCCAGCGTGTACCGCAGCTTTGAGGACATCGACGATTTCAAGAGTTTGGTGGACGAAGTTCGCACGTAGTTTTCGAGTTCTAACAAAGCGTCTACAGACCTCAGAGGCCTAGCATTTGCGGCATGCAAACGCTGGGCTTTTCTGTTTTTAAGGCATCCAATTCGCAAGGCTTCACATTGGTGGAGTTGCTGGTTTGCTTATGTCTGCTGGGCGTGCTAACCGCCTTTGCCGCACCGAGCTGGGTGCGGTTCCAAGAACGCGCCCGCGTTGAAGCCGCCCGCGACCAGCTGATGAACGATTTGCAGAACGCCCGATTGCGCGCACTGCAACTCGGGCAAGCCTTGGAGCTGTCGCGGCTGAGCGACTGCACTTGGGCCACTTCTGCAAACACGGATTGGAGCTGCGGCTGGCAGGTGACCACCCAGCTCGACAAACACATTGTGTTCACCTCACCGCTGCACAACCCTCTGGGTTTGACCTTTCCCAAAAACGATCCAATGGTCATCAGCCATCGCGGGGACTTAGGCACCGTGGGCGACCGGTGGGTGATCAAGTCGAAGCAAACGGCGCTGAACGTCGCCATCACCGTTTGCATCAACAGCGCTAGCCGCATTCGCTGGGTGTCGGGGGAGGCTTGCAGTTGAAAACAAACGTCACAGCCATCCTGACCTTGCACCGCCAACTTTCACCGCAAACCGGCGTGGCCCTTCTGGAAGCCTTGATGGCGCTGCTGCTGCTCGCCTCAGGTGTACTGACCTTGCTGTGGACACACCAACAAGCCTTGGCCTTGCAACGCCAACAAGTCATGCGCGCCGTCGCCATGGGTTTGGCCGACGATTTGGCCGAGCGCATGCAACTCAACGCCCCTCGCGCAGCAGACTACGCCAAAGCGTGGGGCGCTTCTGCATTCGGTACGGGAAAGCAGCCTGACTGCGCCGCCCAACCCTGCTTACGCACCGAACTCGCCCAGTGGGACATGCAGCAAGTGCAACAAACGCTGCAAACCCAGCTGCCTGAGGGCGATGTCGCCGTGTTCGCCCTCTCCGACGCCCCTGGCTGGTGGGGCATCGTGCTGACCTGGCGCGACGACCGCATGACCTACCGCACCGATGGCGCGTCTGGCACGCCGGCTTGTCCCGACAACAAAAGCTGTTGGCGCTTGTTTTTTCGTCCGGGGGTTTGAGATGCGCGTCCGTGTCAACGTACATGGCTACACGCTGCCCGAATTGCTGATTGGCCTGTCTTTGGGGTTGATGGTGATCGCGGCCGCCACCGCGGCCTATGGCGTGAGTCGACAAACGTGGAGCAACATGGCAGCCATTGATGCAGTGCATGCCAACGCCCGCATAGCCTTGCGCAAGATCCGCGAGCACGCGCAAATCGCAGGTGCCGCTTACCTCGACAAATCGGCATCGCCCAACACCCAACTCTCCTCAAACTACAGCGCTGGCCAACCCGACTTGCAAGGTGAGAACGGAAACAAAGCCGACGAGCACGTCGCGCTGGGGCACTGGGTCAACGTCTATGACCGCGACTGCCAAGGCAACCAGCCGAAAGGAATCCAAGTTATTCGCAATGACTTCAAACTCAACGCCGACAAAGAGCTGACGTGCAAAGACCTCTCCCCCACCAGCAGCACCTATCAAGCCTTGGCCGAAGGCGTGGAAGACTTTCAAGTGCGCTATGCGCAAGCCAACCCCGCGGCCCAAACGCTGCAATGGAAAACAGCTGACCAAGTCAGCGCCATGTCACAGGTGCTGGCGATAGAGGTTTGCTTGCGGGTAGCCAGCGTCACCACGGTGAGCAACGGATCCACCGCCAGCCAAGGCTGCGCGGGCGAAACGGTGGCTGCCGATGGCCGCTTGCGGCGGGTGTTTCGCCGCGTCATCACGCTGCGCAACCGCGATGGTCTGCTGCCATGAAGCGCCATCACGCAGCTCAACAAGGTTTGGCGCTGCCCACCGTGATGGTGATGCTCATGCTGGCCAGCGTCGGCACGTTGTTGGCATGGCGGCAGTTGTGGGTCAACGAGGTGCTGTTGAAAACCGAAGCCGATCAGCTGCGCACCCAACACAAAGCAGAAGCCGTGCTGCCTTTGGCGGTGCAAGACATTGTGGGCAGAGCCAGCGCAGCCGGTGACAACACACAAACGCACGTCTTTTTTCCAACCACGCTGGCTGAACGCGAGGTGTTGCGCCAACGCTTGGGCAGCGATGCCTGCCGCAACGGCATTTGCGCGCTCACGCCCCCCAAAACAGAAAAGGACGACCTCCTTTCAAAGGCGAGCACCTGGAAAAGCATGACCGCCTCAGCCATGCCCGTGAGCGCCAGCGACACGCCTTACGGCGCTGGCACCGCGTGGTACTGGGTCGACATTCAGCCCGACGCCGTTCAACTCACCACCAATCCCAGCGCTAGCAGCGCGCGGCCCTTCATCTACCGCATCACCGTGCTGGCCAACGGCGTATTGCCCAGCAGCAGCACCGTGCTGCAAACCCTCTGGACCCGCACCAGTCTGAGCGACACGCGGGGCAAACGCCACAGTTGGCGCATCTTGCAAGACTGAACTCACCCATGCCACGCCCCCACACCAACATCCTCAACCGCAACACACTGTGTGCACCTCAATGCGCCCATCGGCCCGTCGACCAACTTGGCTTCACCCTGCTGGAGCTGACCATCGCCTTGGCTTGCACCGCCCTCCTCACCAGCTTGGCATGGCCCAATTACCAAGCACTGCTGCAACGCAACCAACGCGCCCAAGCCCGCACCGCTCTGCTGCAAGCCGCCCATTGGCTAGAACGCGCCGCCAGTGCCAACGGCAATTACCCCGCGCCAGCCGAGGTGCCCATCAGCGTGCTGCAAGTCGAAGGCGTCAATTACAAACTCAGCCTTAGCAGCACCGCCCAAACCTACACCCTCAGCGCCACCCCTTTCGGCCCGCAAAGCGCCGACGCCTGCGGCACCTTGACGCTCAACCATTTAGGGGCACGAGGGATACAAAACGCCAACCCAACCGCAGCGCAGTGCTGGGGTCGTTAAGCAAGAAACACAACACTTCTGTTATTATGAATTCCAAGCAACTGAAAAAGTGGTTAGAGCAGCAAGGTGCCACCTTTCAGCCTGGCAAAGGTTCACATCTGAAAGTTTTTCTCAATGGCAAGCAGTCCACCCTGCCCATGCACGGCACGACCGAACTTGGCAAAGGACTAGAGGCTGCTATCAAGCGACAACTTGGTTTGAAATAAAGGAATGAACGATGTTTGACTATCCCGTGACACTGACCCCTGACAACGGCACCGTGTTGGTCACGTTTGTCGACATCCCCGAAGCCATTACCTTTGGTGCAGATGAGGACGACGCCCTTTTGAACGCCGTTGATGCGCTCGAAACTGGCTTGTCGTTTTATGTCGATGCACGCAAACCTCTCCCAATTCCCAGTCAACCCTCCCCACAACAAGTGACCGTGCGCCCTTCTGCACTGGAATGCGCCAAGCTTGGCGTGTACCAAGCCATGACCGAGCAAGGCATCAAAAAAGCCGAACTGGCCCGCCGACTCGGTTGGCACATGCCACAAGTCGATCGACTGTTTGACTTGCGACATGCCTCCAAAATGGACCAAATAGAGGCAGCAGCCCATGTCCTTGGCAAGCATGTTTACGTGCAAATTGCTTAACAACATCTGAACACGTCTTTCATGAGTTTTTCCGCACACGAAACCGCCTTCATGCAACAAGCCTTGGCGCTGGCACGCGAAGCGCTTTTCCTCACCTCGCCCAACCCCCGCGTAGGCTGCGTCATCGTCAGCCCTCAAGGTGTGGTGCTGGGCAGCGGGCACACACAGCGCGCAGGCGAGGCCCATGCCGAGGTGATGGCCTTGCGCGACGCCCAAGCGCAAGGACACAACGTACAAAGTGCCACCGCTTACGTCACCTTAGAGCCGTGCAGCCATCAAGGTCGCACGGGCCCATGCTGCGATGCCCTCATCCACGCCGGTTTGGCGCGTGTGGTGGTGGCCCAAGGCGATCCCAACCCGCAAGTGGCGGGTCAAGGCATCGCGCGTTTACATGCGGCAGGCGTGCAGGTGGATGTGGGTTTACTGGGTGAAGAAGCGAACGAACTCAACATCGGTTTTTTCAAACGCATGACACACGGCACGCCGTGGGTTCGCATGAAGGTCGCCGCCTCGCTCGACGGTCAAACCGCACTGGACAACGGTGTCAGCCAATGGATCACGTCCGAGCCCGCCCGCCAAGACGGCCACGCCTGGCGCGCCCAAGCGTGCGCCGTGCTCACCGGCATTGGCACCGTGCGCGAAGACGACCCGCAGCTGGATGTGCGCGCTGTACCCACCCCTCGCCAGCCCACGCTGGTGGTGATGGACAGCCAACTCGAAACGCCGCTCACCGCCAAGCTGTTTGTGCCCAAGCGGCCCGTTTGGATTTACTGCGCGGTGGACCATCCCGAACGCCGCGCCGGCCTTGAAGCCAAAGGCGCCCAAGTCATTTGCCTGCCCAACCCAAACAACAAAGTGGATCTTGCAGCCATGTTGCAAGACTTGGGCAAACGCCACATCAACGAAGTGCACGTCGAAGCGGGCCACAAACTCAATGGATCGCTGCTGCGGGCCAACTTGGTGGACGAACTCTTGGTCTACCTCGCCCCCCAGCTCATCGGCCAAGGGCGCGGCATGACCAACCTTGGCCCGCTCACCCAATTGAGCGATGCCAAACCCCTCCACTTTCACGAAGTGACTCACATCGGGCCAGATTTACGGATATTGGCCCGCCCTGTGCGGTAAGCCGCACGTAAACCTGCGAAAATATCAAACTATGTTCACCGGAATCATCACCGGCGTGGGGCGCATCACCGCTGTCCACGACCTGGGTAGCTCTTTACACCACGGCAAGCGTCTCACTTTGCAGACGCCCGCGGGTTATCTCGACGACGTCGGTTTGGGAGACAGCATCGCTTTGAATGGCGCGTGCATGACCGTCACCAGCTTTGACCTCGACGCCCACCAATTCACCATCGACATCTCTGCCGAATCGCTGGCCCGCACCGGGGGCTTGACGGAGTTGGGTCGCGTTAACCTTGAAAAAGCCTTGCGTGCCAACGACCGCTTGGGCGGCCACATCGTTTCAGGCCATGTGGACGGCATTGGTACCGTCACCTATTTCGCGCAAATCGGCGAAAGCTGGGAGCTACGGGTGATGGCACCGCCTGAGTTGGCCAAATACTTGGCCTACAAAGGCTCGATCACCGTCAATGGCGTGAGCCTCACGGTTAATCGCGTTGACGACTTCTTGGGCGACCACGGTCCGCAAGGCCACGAAGCGCTGCGCGGCTCAGAAATCAGCATCAACCTCATTCCCCACACGGTCGACAACACCGCGCTTGGCTCACTCCAATCCGGCAGCACCGTGAACCTCGAAATTGACACCGTGGCCCGCTACGTCGAACGCATGTTGCGCGTCGACGCCACGTTGGCTGCCCCCACCTCTTTGAAAGCTCACCCATGAGTGCATCCCAAACGGCCACGGGCAAAACGCCCGTCAGCATTTCTCCCGTGGAAGACATCGTCGCCGACATGAAGGCGGGGCGCATCGTGATCTTGGTCGACGAAGAAGACCGCGAAAACGAAGGCGATTTGGTGCTGGCGTCTGACCACGTCACCCCCGAAGCCATCAACTTCATGGCCCGCTTTGGCCGTGGCTTGATTTGCCTCACGCTCACCCGTGAGCGCTGTGAATACCTGAAGTTGCCCCCCATGGCGGCTCGCAATGGCACGGTCTACAGCACGGCCTTCACCGTATCGATCGAAGCTGCCGAGGGTGTGACCACCGGCATTTCAGCGGCCGACCGCGCACGCACCATCCAAGTAGCGGTGGCCAAAGCCACCCAGCCCACCGACCTGGTGCAGCCCGGCCATGTGTTCCCGCTCCAAGCGGTGGACGGCGGCGTTCTGATGCGCGCCGGCCACACCGAAGCCGGATGCGACTTGGCCGCCATGGCAGGCTGTTCGCCCTCTTCTGTGATTTGCGAAATCATGAAAGACGACGGCACCATGGCCCGCTTGCCGGACTTGCAAATCTTTGCCGCCGAACACGGCTTAAAAATCGGCACCATCGCCGACTTGATCGAACACCGCAGCCGCAACGAGTCGTTGGTGCACAAAGTGGGCTCACGTCCCATGCACACGTCACACGGCGAATTCAGCGCCAACGCCTACAAAGACATGACCAGCGGCGCGGTGCATCTGGCCCTCGTCAAAGGCACCTGGCAGCCCGACGCCGAAGTGTTGGCCCGCGTGCACGAACCCCTGTCGGTCTTTGATGCCTTGGAACCCAACCGCGTCATGCACTCTTGGGGCTTGGATGCCGCCATGCAGCGCATTGACAAAGAAGGCCACGGCGTGGTCGTGTTGCTCAACTGTGGCGAAAGCGGCGAGCAGCTGCTGGCGCAGTTCGAAGGCACGGCTCGTTCAGCACAAGCCCCTGAGCGCGGCCGCATGGACTTGCGCTCTTATGGCGTAGGCGCACAAATCTTGCGCGACTGCGGCGTACACAAAATGCGCCTCATGGGCAACCCACGCCGCATGCCCAGCATGGCCGGCTACGGACTTGAAATCACCGGCTACCTCTCCAAAGAATAAAGAATAAAAACATGTTTGTCTCCAACCTCGCCTCCACCACCATGCTCGACGGCAGCGCTTTGAAAATTGGCATCGTCCAAGCGCGCTTCAACGACGACATCACCAACGCACTCGCCGATGCCTGCATTGCCGAGCTCAAAGCCATGGGCGTGGCGGATGACCGCATCACCCATGTTCATGTGCCTGGTGCGCTTGAAGTGCCCTTGGCCTTGGCGGCGCTCGCGCAAATTGAAGATCCAGAACCGTTCAGCGCCCTCATTGCGCTGGGCTGCATCATCCGCGGCGAGACCTACCACTTTGAATTGGTGGCCAACGAGTCGGGCGCCGGCGTGACCCGTGTGGGCATGGACTATCACATCCCGATTGCCAACGCCATCCTCACCACCGAAGACATGCCCCAAGCGGTAGCGCGTCAAACCGACAAAGGCCGCGATGCGGCACGCGTGGCGGTCGAAATGGCCTTGTTGTTGGAGAGCTTGGCATGAGCGATCACACTCCCGCTACAGACGAAAAAGCCCCCCGCAAAACAGCCGGTAAATCGGACAGCAATGGCATAGCCAAGAGCATGGCCAAATCAGGCCGCAGCCGCTCGCGTGAGTTTGCGTTGCAAGGCCTCTACCAATTTTTGGTGGGCAAAAACGAAGCAGCAGACATCGACGTATTCACGCGCGACTTGAGCGGTTTTCACAAATCCGACTCGGTGCACTACGACGCGTTGCTTTACGGCTGTGTGGAGCAGCGCGAGCTGCTCGACGCCTTGATCGTGCCCTTGCTCGACCGAAAGATCGAAGAAATCTCCCCCATCGAACACGCGGTGATGTGGATGGGTGCCTACGAGTTCAAGCACTGCATCGACGTGCCATGGCGCGTGGTGCTGAACGAATACATCGAGTTGGCCAAATCATTCGGCGGCACCGACGGCCACAAGTATGTCAACGCGGTGCTGAATGGCTTGGCGCCTCAACTGCGCCCCCACGAGGTGCAGGCCGACCGCGCCAAAGGCATCGTGCGTTCTTGACCATGAAAATTGCCCAGCGCGCGCAGCGCATTGAGCCGTTTTACGTGATGGAGGTGGCCAAAGCCGCCGCCGAACGCGCTGCCCTTGTGGCGCACACCGATGCGCCCATGATCTTTTTGAACATCGGCGAGCCCGACTTCACCGCACCGCCTTTGGTTCAAGAAGCTGCCGCCCGCGCCGTCCACGACGGCCTCACCCAATACACACCCGCGCTCGGCTTAAGCGCCTTGCGTGAACGCATCAGCGCGTGGTACGCCACACGCTTTGGTGTGAACGTGCCGGCGCGCCGCATTGTGGTGACGGCGGGTGCCTCAGCTGCGTTGCAGCTGGCTTGTCTGGCCTTGGTTGAAGCGGGTGATGAGGTGCTCATGCCCGACCCCAGCTACCCCTGCAACCGCCACTTTGTGAGCGCCGCAGAAGGCCGTGCCGTGCTGGTGCCCACCACCGCGGCAGAGCGCTTTCAACTCAGTGCAGCGCAGGTGCGTGAGCATTGGGTGAAGGGCAAAACCCAAGGCGTGTTGCTGGCCTCGCCGTCCAACCCCACGGGCACCTCGATTCACCCCAGCGAGCTGCGCGCCATTCACAACGAAGTGTCTGAGCGTGGCGGCTTCACCTTGATCGACGAGATCTATTTAGGCCTCAGCTACGACGCGCAATTCGGCAAGTCAGCCCTTGGGTTGGACGACCAAGTGATCAGCATCAACAGTTTCTCCAAATACTTCAATATGACCGGTTGGCGCTTGGGCTGGTTGGTCGTGCCCGATGCGCTGCTCCCCGTGGTCGAGCGCTTGGCACAAAATCTGTTTATCTGCGCCAGCACCGTGGCGCAACACGCCGCACTGGCCTGCTTTGAGGCAGACAGCATCGCCGAGTACGAACGCCGCCGCGCCGAGTTCAAAGCGCGCCGCGATTTCTTTGTGCCCGCCCTCAACGCACTGGGCCTGAACGTGCCCGTCATGCCTGACGGGGCGTTTTACGCCTGGGCCGACTGCACGGCAGCCTGCGACAAACTGGGCATTCAAGGCAGCTGGGATTTCGCCTTCGAGGTAATGAAACAAGCCAACATCGCCATCGCGCCGGGTCGCGACTTCGGCCATGCAGACACCTCGCGTCATGTGCGCTTCTCAACCGCTCGATCCTTGCCCGAGTTACAAGCGGCCGTGGTGCGTTTGCAAACGCTGTTAGGCTGAACCGCATGACCCACCCCGCCCCATTTGAACACGCCGTGCGCATTTATTGGGAAGACACCGATGCCGGTGGCATCGTGTTTTACGCCAACTACCTGAAGTTTTTTGAGCGCGCGCGCACCGAGTGGTTGCGTGCGTTGGGCATTGGCCAACACGCCCTGCGGGAAGAAACGGGTGGCATGTTTGTGGTGAGCGAAACCGCCGTCAAATACCACCGCCCCGCCCAACTCGACGACCTGCTGCGCGTCACTGCGCGCCTGAGTGAAGGCGGACGCGCCAGCTTGGTCATTGCCCAACAAGCGTGGCGTGGCGACACCCTGCTGTGCGAAGGCACGATTCGCATCGGCTGGGTGGACGAAAGTACCCTCAAGCCTGCGAGAATCCCCCCCTCTGTATTGGAACGTTTGACATGACACAAGACTTTTCCATCATCCATTTGTTGCTCAACGCCAGCTGGGTCGTGCAAGTGGTGGTGCTGATGCTGATGGGCGTCTCCATCGCGAGCTGGGCCGCCATCTTTCGCAAAATCATTTCGATCAAACACATCAAAGCCTTGAACGACGAGTTCGAACGCGAGTTTTGGTCGGGCACCAGCTTGAACGAGCTGTTTGCCTCGGCCGCACAAAACGCCAAGTTGTCGGGTCCGATGGAACGCATCTTTGCCAGCGGCATGCGCGAGTACCAAAAACTGCGTGAACGCCGCATCAACGACAGCAGCGCGTTGATGGACGGTGCACGCCGAGCCATGCGCGCCAGCTACCAACGCGAGATGGACGCCATCGAGTCCAACCTGTCGCTGCTGGCCTCGGTCGGTTCGGTGTCGCCGTATGTGGGCTTGTTTGGCACTGTTTGGGGCATCATGCACGCCTTCACAGGCTTGGCAGGCATGCAACAAGTGACCTTGGCCAAGGTGGCACCCGGCATTGCCGAAGCGCTGGTGGCCACCGCCATTGGCCTGTTTGCGGCCATTCCTGCCGTGTTGGCTTACAACCGTTTTTCGCGTGACATTGACCGCATCTCGATCAAGCTGGAGACCTTCATTGAAGAGTTCAGCAACATCTTGCAGCGCAACGTCAGCGCGTCGTCTAACGCCCACTGAGCGGCCGGCGCAACATGGCTTCCATCTCTCCCCGCTCCGGCCGTGGCCGTCGCGCCATGAACGACATCAATATGGTGCCGTTCATCGACGTGATGCTGGTGCTGCTGATCATCTTCATGGTCACCGCCCCCTTGATTTCCCCCAGCGTGATTGACTTGCCCAGCGTGGGCAAAGCGTCGGCGGTGCCCGACCAAGTGATTCACGTCGAGATCAGCAAAGACGAAAAAATCACGATCAAAAGCACTGGCACCGTGAGCAAAACCCTGCCCAGTTCGCTCGAAGCTTTGGCGCGCGATGTGAAAGCCTTGCAAGGCGAAGTGGCGCAAGGCCCCGTAGTGATCACTGCCGACCGCACCATCAAGTACGAAACCGTGGTGAAAGCCATGGACAAGCTGCAACGCTCAGGTGTGCAACGCGTGGGCTTGTCGGTGCAACTCGCCGAGTGAAGCCCGCTCGCCCTTTGTCACACACATGACGGCCCAAGACAAACACCTGGAATTCGCACCACCGCCCGCCGATGGCATGGGACGTTCGCTGGTGGCCGCCTTGTTTGTGCATGGCTTGTTGCTGGTGGCACTGACAGCAGGTATTCAATGGCAGAAAGACGACCCCCTGTCGGCCGAGGCCGAGTTGTGGTCGGCCGTACCTATGGCCGCAGCGCCCCCGTTGGCGGCAGTAGAACCACCGCCACCACCTGAGCCCACACCCCAGCCCAAACCTGAGCCAGCACCGAAGCCTGTGGTGGTGAAACCACCGCCGCCCGAAGACAACCGTGAGGCTGAAATTGCGCTGGCCAAGCGCCGCAAACAGCTCGACGACGAGAAAAAGCTGCAAGAGGCCAAAGAGGCGGAGAAGCGCAAGCAACTCGAACGTCAAAAAGAAGAAGACAAAAAAGCCGAGTTGAAGAAGGCTCAAGAGAAGAAAGACAAGCTCAAAGCTGAAGAAGAAAAACGCAAGCTCGATGCCAAACTAGAGGCCAAGCGCGACGACGAACGCAAAGAGAAAGAGCGCAAAGAAGCCAAACAACTGCAAGCGCAAAAAGAAGCCCAACAAGCCGCTAAGCAAGCCGCAGAAGACGCCAAAAAGCTTGACACCATTCGCTCTGAAAACATGCGCCGTATCGCAGGCATGGCCGGTGCCACGGGCAGTGAAAACGCCACGGGTACGGCCCTGCGTGCGTCAGGTCCGTCCGACAGCTATGGCGGGCGCATTCGAGCGCGCATCAAGCCCAACATCACCTTCACCGAAGACATCGCCAGCAACACGCCGGCCGAAGTGGAAGTGCGCTGTGCCCCTGATGGCACCATCGTGGGTCGCAAATTGGTCAAGTCCAGCGGCAGCACCGCCTGGGACAACGCGGTGCTCAAGGCCATCGACAAAACCGAGGTGCTACCGCGCGACACCGATGGTCGCGTGCATTCGCCGCTGATCATCAGCTTCCGTCCACGCGATTAACAGCAAGCGCAGGAGACGATCGATTTGTTAGAACGTTCATTCACGGTGGATGTCTTGAAAGTGGTGGCGGCACAGCTGATCGTGTGGCACCACTTCTCAGCCTATGGCCCGATGGCCGACACCATGAACTTGCAATGGCCGCAGCTGATCCACTGGCTTTACTTTGACGCGCGGCAGGCCGTTCAGGTGTTTTTGGTGGTGGGCGGTTTTTTGGCTGGGCAATCGGTGATGAACAAGCCGGTCTTGTACCCCCTCATTCATATTTTGAAACGCTACGTACGTTTGGCGCCCATCTTCATTTTGGCGATCAGCCTCATCAGCTTGGCGGTCGCTCTGTCACGCGCCAATATCCAAGGCGATTGGTTGCCCAGTGCGCCCACCTTCATGCATTTATTGGCCCACGCCTTGTTGGTGCACGATCTTGCAGGGGTGGAGGCGCTATCCAGCGGCGCGTGGTATGTGGCGATCGACTTTCAACTCTTTGTGCTGTTGATCGTGCTTTGCCATCAGTTGCAGCGTTTTGGCTTGCGCATGTTGTCCTTGGGCGTGGCTTTGTTGTGTGTGCTGTCGATGTGGTGGTTCAACCGAATCGATGAACTCGACCTCTGGGCCATTTACTTTTTTGCAGCCTATGGTTTGGGTATTTTGGCCGCGTGGGCCAAGCGCTCAAGCTTTGACGCGGCCGTGTTTGGGATCACCGTGTTGCTGGCGTTGGGGGCGCTTTGGATCGAGTACCGCACGCGCCTCTCGTTGGCGCTTCTCACCGCAATCTGGCTCGCCATCAAACCCAAAAGCATGGTGCATTGGACGCCCATGAAACGCGTGGTCCACCGCTTGGCCAACAGTGCCTATGTGCTGTTTTTAACCCACTTCGGTATGATCGTGGTATTCAGCGCGATCTGGAACATCACCCACTTGAACAACCCTGTCACCGCTTTTGCGCTGACAGGGTTTGCTTGGTGCTGCTGTGTTGGATTGGGTTTATTTCTGCATGAGAAAGCAGAAATTCCCGTTCACCACTGGATCTCGCATCAATCCAAGCTGATGTTTTTGCGCTTGACCAACTGATCGTAAATTTTGCTTTTCGCATCAGCGTTCTTGCGAATCTCGTCGGGTGACCAAGTGAGTGATTCAAACGCAAAGGTGTTGAAGCGGGTTTTGACCTCGGGGTCTGCCAGCACCTTGAGCACATCGGCGTTGATCTTGGCAGACACATCGCTGGCCAAGCCCTTGGGTGACAAAAGCACCACAAACGAGTTCACGTCAAAGCCTGCCAAACCCGTGGCTTCGGTCACCGTGGGCACGTCTGGCATTTGTGGCAAACGCTTGGACGCAGCCACCGCGAGGTAGCGAATCTTGCCGGCCTTGAACACACCTTGGCTGGACGGGATGCTGGCAAAGCTCCACTGAATGTCGCCGGCGCCCACCGAGGTGAACAACTGCGACACCTCGCGGTAAGCCACATGCGTCATCTCGGAGTTGGTGAGCAACTCCAACTGCTCGCCACCCAAATGGCCCGGGCTACCGATGCCCCATGACCCGTAGCTCACTTTGTTGGGCTCAGACTTGGCAGACGCAATCAAGTCCTTCATGTTCTGCCACTTCGAATCAGTCGCCACGGCCACCAAGAAAGGCGTGCGAAACAGCGGTGCCACGGGGTCAAAGGTGTTGAGCGTGACAAAGTTTTTCGATTTGTACAGCAGCGGCAACGCTGACAAATGTTCGCTGTCGAGCTGCAACAAGGTGTAACCGTCGGCGGGCATGCGTTGGGTCGCATCGATCGCGATGAAGCCGCCACCACCGGGTTTGTTGGTGATGGTCACCGGTTGGTTCCACAGCTTGGAGAGCTTGTCAGACACTTGGCGCAACACAGCATCAGGGCCACTGCCGGCTGCAAAAGCCGTGACGATGTTGACCGGCTTGGTCGGGAAAGTGGCAGCTTGTTGGGCTGCAACGGGCAGCGTCCAGACAACGGCACTTGCCACACAAGCAACGAAAGAAGTTTTCAAGAAATTCATATGCGTTTCATTTCAAAAGTCAGGTGAAAAAGTCAGCTCAACATCGAAGGGCAAGCCGATGAGAAAAAGCGCTCAGTCCTTGTCTGTCGCAGCCATCAAGATGCGTCAGGCTGCTGCAGTGGCGCTGCTTTTTGGAAGGCTTCCAGTTGCATGCATGCAGCCTCCACGGCCGCGATGCAAGGCCATTGGCTCAGGTCCACCTTGAAGCGGCGTGAGCTCTCGACTTGCGGAATCAAGTACACATCGGCCAAGGTGGGCGTGTTGCCAAAACAAAAAGCGCCGCGTCGGGTGTCTGCGGCCAACAAGGCCTCGATGGCGTTGAAGCCGTCGGTGATCCAGGTGTTGCACCAGGCATTGATGACGTCTTCGTTGGCACCAAATTGCTTGCGCAGGGTTTCCAAAATGCGGCGGTTGTTGATGGGGTGAATGTCGCAACCGACGATGGCAGCCAAAGCGCGCACATGGGCGCGGTCCAGCGCGTCAACGGGCAACAGAGCTGGCGTGGGGTAAGTCTCTTCCAACCATTCGATGATGGCGGGCGATTGAATCAACACCTGTTCGTCGCCCAAAACCAAGGCAGGCACCAAGCCTTGCGGGTTCAAGGCTTTGAAGGCTTCTTTCAAATGCGCTTCGGTGCGCAAATCAACGGCGATGTAATCGGTACTGATGCCCTTGAGGTTGAGGGCAATGCGCAAGCGGTGGGAGGTGGCGCTGCGGAAAAAGTTGTAGAGCTTCATATCTGCTTTCGTGGCGGCGTTATTCGGCAGCACCGATGGTCAACGCAACCTCGGTCACGCCTTCCACGCGACCGGTGATCGTGTCGCCCGGTTGCACCGCGTTCACACCTTCGGGAGTGCCCGTGTAAATCAAGTCGCCGGGTTGCAGATGATAGAAAAGCGACAGATCGGCGATGATTTCGCGCACATTCCAAATCAGCTTGTCCACATCCGACGACTGCTTGGTTTCGCCGTTGACTTCGAGGGCAATCGCGCCTTTGTCGATGATCTGGCCTTCCATAGGAACGATCTCGGTACACACCGACGATTGCTCCACGTCTTTGCCCAAATCCCAAGGGCGGCCTTTGTCGCGGGCCACCAATTGCAGGTCGCGGCGGGTCATATCCAAACCCGCGGCATAGCCGTAAATCACGTCGTGGGCATTCTCTTGGCTCACACGAAAGCCGGCTTTGCCGATGGCCACGACCATTTCCATTTCGAAGTGGTAGTTCTTGGTTTCAGGGGGGTAGGCCACGGTCGCGCCGCTGTGCGTGAGGGTTTGCGGGGCTTTGGTGAAGTAGAACGGACGCTCCACCGTTTTGTCGACGGGCTTGCCCATTTCGACCGCATGCGCGTGGTAGTTGCGGCCCACGAAGAACAAGCGGTTGATGGGGAAGCGCTCGGTCTTGCCACGGATGGCAAGGGACTGAACGGCGGGGGGCGTGAAGAGGTAAGAAGTCATGGAGTTTCCAAATTACAAAACGGGTTCACACACAGGCTTGGGGCCGCTGCGTGAAAAAAGCAAGGTCAAAAATCAGCCGCGGTTCTCGTACACACCCAGCTTGCGGTGCAGGGGCGATTCGTCGGCGATGAACACGAAGGCTGCTTTGTCGGCATTCAAGTTGGTCAGCGTCACCGCTTCGTAACCCGGCGCGCAGCAGGTGTCGGCTTCGGCCAGCGTGAAGGCGCTGGCGACGATATTCGCTTGCACCGCGCCTTCGATGACGTGAAACACCTGCGCGGGCGAGCGCGCAGGCAAGCGCAGGGTTTGGCCGGGGCGCAGCATCAGGGCGTAAAAGCCTAAGATGTTTTCTGCGTCGCCGCCGGTTTCGGGGTTGGTGTAGGTCACTTGCAGATGCTCGGGTGCACCATCGTCCGCAGCCATCGCTTCGAGGGCAGCTTTGGCGTCCTTCCAAGCGTAGCGCAGCATAGGGTAAGCCTTCTTGCTGCGGCCAAACACATGGCTGGGCACCACGCCACCGCGGGCATATTGCTGGGTGCCTTGGCCGGGCACCACGGTCTGGCGGTCGCCGTTGATGTGGTAGCTGGCTTCCATGTAATAGACCAACGGCAGGTCCAGCACGTCAAGCCAGATCACGGGCTCGGTGCCGTCGTGGCCGTGCTCGTGCCACAGGCCCGTGGGCGTGAGGATCAAGTCGCCGCGGCTCATGGCGCATTTTTCGCCATCCACGTTGGTCCAAGCACCTTCGCCTTCGACCACCATACGCACTGCGTTGGGGGTGTGGCGATGGCTGGGAGCCCACTCACCGGGCATGAGCAACTGCATACCCAAATACATGGCGGCTGAGGCCTGCATTTTTTCAAGGCCATGGCCGGGGTTGGCCAGCACCAGCACGCGGCGCTCGGCTTTTTCAATCGGGGTCAGCTCGCCTGCTTTGAGCAGCAAGGGCTTGATGTCTTTGTAAGCCCAGCAAGTGGGCTGGGTTTGGCGCGTGGGCACCTTGGGGGGCAGCACACCGCGCAGGCTGGGCCACAGGGGCACCAAGTTCAGGTCGCGCAGGTCTTGCACGTAGTCTTTGGGTAGATCTTCTAAACGTCCGAGTTCTTGCATGGGTGTCTCCTTTGTTCAATGGCCAGCGGCTGACAAACAGTTGCTGACGTTCCATCCGTAAAGCCATTCCACCGCGTCATAAAAACGCTCTGGGCTGCGGCCGCGCCACAAGTCGTTGCGCACCAAACGCTCCACACCCTTGGCATGGTACAGGCGGCCCATCTCGCGGCCCGACAACACAATGCGCGCTGTGCGCGACACGCGGGCGCGTTGGTACAAATCAAACGCTTGAACGAAATCGTTGTTCGTTACGCGCAGCGCTTCGCCCAACGTGACTGCATCTTCCAAGGCCATACAACCGCCTTGCGCCATGTACTGCGTGGTGGGGTGGGCGGCATCGCCCAGCAAAGTCGCCCGACCAAAGGTCCACTGGCCGATGGGCTCGCGGTCGGCGGTGGCCCAGCGTTTCCATGTTTTGGGCAAGTCGATGAGCTGGCGCGCTTTGGGGCAAATGCCTTCAAAGTAGCTTTGCACTTCTTCTTTGCTGCCGTCTGTGACGCCCCACTCTTCTTGCTGGCGGCTGTGAAAGGTCACCACCACGTTGTACTGCTCACCACCACGCAAGGGGTAATGCACCAAGTGGCAATTGGGGCCGACCCAAATGCTGGCGGCATTCCATTGCAGGTTTTCGGGGAAATCTTTTTTCTCGACCACGGCGCGGTACACCACATGGCCGGTGATGCGCGCTGGGTCGTTCACGTACTTGGCCCGTACCACCGACTTCACACCATCGGCACCAATCAAGGCAATACCTTGGTGGGTGTTGCCATGCTGATCGGTCACGGTGACGGTGCTGTCGGTTTGCTCAATGTGTTCCACACGAGTGGACGTGACGAACTCGACCTTGCCGGTCTCTTGCGCGCCTTCGAGCAACGACTTGTGCACATCCACACGGTGAATCACCGCATACGGGTTGCCAAAGCGCTGAATGAATGCCTCACCGGTGGGAATCTTGCCCACTTGGTACTCGTCGATCGCATCGTGCATGACCATGTAGTCGGTGTAGACCGCGCGACTGCGGGCCTTCTCGCCCACGCCCAAGGCGTCAAACGCATGAAAACCGTTGGGGCCCAATTGAATGCCAGCGCCGATTTCGCCAATCTGAGGCGCTTGCTCCAACACCTTGACGTGAAAGCCCTGACGCGTCAGCGCCAAGGCAGCCGCCAAGCCGCCAATGCCGCCGCCGGCTACCAACACCGGCAAACTGTGTGTGTGTTCACTCATGGTCTCACCTTTAAAAAGTATGGGTATATTCAGTATGCTGATGTTTAGTTTAAACGACAAATCTTTCCCAAAATTAAGGGATAACCCTAATCGTTTGAACGCACGCAGCGCCAAGCGCAGCCACAAGCCAGCACAGACATCGCCATGGACACGCCGTAGACCGTGGACAGTCCAAACGCGTCGCTGAGCGCACCACCGCCCATGGCACCCAACACCCCTGGCACACCATAGCCAATGGATGAATACAGCGCTTGGCCCCTGCCCCGCAAACGGTCAGGGAAATACTGCGACAGCAGCGAAATGCACACGGTATGGTGGGTGGCAAAGGTCAAAGCGTGCAGCACTTGCGCCAGCAACAAGGCAAACAACCAACCCGCAGCCCAGGTGGTCAGCCCCATGCGCAGCACCATGACCGCCGCGCAAATCAGCAGCCATGTCGACAAACTGAAACGCGGCAACCACCGACTTTGGGTGAAGAACCACACAATCTCCGCTGCCACCGACACGGCCCACAGCACGCCGATCATGGTTTTGCTGTAGCCCAACTCATCCAAGTAAAGGGAGAAAAACACATAAACCCCAATGTGCGACAGCACATGGAAAAACACGGTGGCAAAAAACCACTGCACGTGGGACTGGCGCAACACACCCCACACTGGTGGGCGAGCCTCGTCATGGTGTGCCGCTTCACGGTGGTTGGGCAACCACCACACGCTGACGTTGAGCAGCAGCAAAGAGCCCACCGCCCAAACCGGAAAACTCTGCATGCCCATGCGCTCAAACCAAACGCCCGCGGCCATCACCGTGACCAAAAAGCCCAGCGATCCCCACAAGCGCACGCGCCCATAACGGCGCGCGTCAAAGCCCTTGCCACTGCTGACCCAATGGGCCAAGGCGGCCTCGCTCATGGGCATCATGGCGCTGGTGTGGATGAACATCAGCAGCAGCACAAAAGCCAACCAACCCACGCCGCCTTCCACCAACAAACCACACGAACACAAGAGCGCAGCCCCCGCACAAAAGCGCAGCAGCTTGACGCGTTCGCCCGTGTGGTCGCTCAGCCAGCCCCAGCCGTAAGGCGCCAACACACGGGTAGCCGCCTGCACCGCCGTGAGCAAGCCAATGATGGTGATGGAGAAACCCAAATCTTTGAGCCACAACGGCAAATACGGGTTAAAAAACCCAATGTGCGCAAAGTAGCTGGCGGACATGGCCGCAAATGGGAAAAGCTGAAAACGAGAAAGCGCGTTGCTAGAACGCGCTTCTGTGGCGGGTGAAGTCAAAACAGACCTAAATGCAACGCCATCAAGCAGCGGTATGACCCGGAATAGCGGGCATCGCCACCTGCACATCGCCGCATTGGGCGCGGTGTCGCAAGGCGTGATCCATCACCACCAAAGCCAGCAAAGCCTCGGCAATGGGCGTGGCGCGAATGCCCACGCACGGGTCGTGACGGCCCTTGGTCACCACCTCGGTGGGTTGGCTGTTTTGGTCGATCGACACGCGCGGGCTCAAGATCGAGCTGGTCGGCTTGATGGCAATGCTCACTTCCAAATCTTGGCCGGTGCTGATGCCGCCCAACACGCCACCGGCGTTGTTAGTCAGAAAGCCCTCTGCGGTCAACGAGTCACCGTGTGTGGTGCCGCGCTGCGCCACGCTGGCAAAGCCTGCGCCAATTTCTACACCTTTGACGGCATTGAGGCCCATCATGGCGTAAGCAATGTCGGCATCGAGTTTGTCGTACAGCGGTTGACCTAAACCCACAGACATGCCCGTGGCCACCACGCGAATGCGTGCGCCGCACGAGTCGCCCGCTTTGCGCAGGCTGTCCATGTAGGCCTCAAATGCTTGCACGTCAGCACAAGGCGCGTAGAACGGGTTATGGCCCACGTGGTCCCAGCTCTCAAAGGGAATGGGTAACTCGCCAATTTGGGTCATGCAGCCAAAGAAGGTGGTGCCAAATTTTTCTTTGAGCCATTTCTTCGCCACGGCGCCAGCGGCCACGGTGGGCGCGGTCAAACGTGCCGAAGAGCGGCCACCACCACGTGGGTCGCGAATGCCGAACTTTTGGAAATAGGTGTAATCCGCGTGACCTGGGCGGAAGGTTTGCAAGATGTTGCCGTAGTCTTTGCTGCGCTGGTCGGTGTTTTGGATCAACAGGCCAATCGGGGTGCCCGTGGTCTTGCCCTCGTACACGCCCGACAAGATCTGCACTTGATCGGGCTCGTTGCGCTGCGTCACATAGCGGCTGGTGCCGGGGCGACGGCGGTCGAGCTCGACCTGAATGTCAGCCTCGCACAGCGACATGCCCGGTGGGCAGCCGTCAATCACGCAGCCAATGGCTGGGCCGTGGGATTCACCAAAGTTGGTGACGGTAAAAAGGGTTCCGAAGGTATTGCCGCTCATGGCTGAGATTATCCCTGAGCGGCGCTGGGATCTGAAAACCGACTCAGGCTTTCTCGTCTTCGGTTCCGCTCGGCCAGTCTTTGATGTAGGCCTTCAGCATTTGATTCTCGAATTTTTGGCTGTCCACCACCGACTTGGCCACGTCATAGAAGCTGATCACGCCTTGCAACTGGCGGTTGCCAATGACGGGGATGTAACGCGCATGGCTCTCGAGCATCATGCGGCGCGCTTCATCGAGTTCGGTGTCGGGGGAACAGGTCAGCGGGTGGTCGTCCATCGCGCTGCGCACCGTCGTTTCGCCCAACACACCGCCGCAGCGATGCAGGGCCTGAATGACTTCACGGAAGGTCAGCAAACCGACCAAATCGCCGTGCTCCATCACCAAGAGCGAGCCCATGTCTTTTTCAGCCATGGTGGCCACCGCACTGGATAGGGGCTCCATCGGGTCGATGGTGAACAAAGTTCCGCCGCCTTTGACGCGCAAGATGTCGCTGACTTTCATGGTATTTCTCCTCGGGTGGGGTTTGAAATATAGCCCACAATCGCAGCGTAAAACTGACAAATCACCCGAGGAAACCATGCCTGGCTACACCGATCCAAGTTTTGACACGCTCGCGCTGCACGCAGGTGCCACGCCCGACCCCAGCACAGGCGCACGCGCGGTGCCCATTCACTTGACCACCTCGTTCGTGTTTGAGTCCAGCGATCACGCCGCTGCGCTGTTCAACTTGGAGCGTGCCGGCCATGTGTACAGCCGCATCAGCAACCCGACCAATGCGGTGTTGGAGCAACGAGTGGCCGCCCTCGAAGGCGGCATTGGCGCGATCAGCACCGCCAGCGGCCAAGCGGCCTTGCACCTCACCATTGCCACGCTGATGGGCGCGGGCTCGCACATCGTGGCCAGCACGGCCTTGTATGGCGGTTCGCACAACCTATTGCACTACACGCTGAGCCGTTTTGGCATTGAGACCACCTTCGTACAACCTAACGACATCGATGGCTGGAAGGCCGCTGTGCGCCCCAACACCAAGCTGTTCTTTGGCGAAAGCGTGGGCAACCCGGGCTTGGATGTGCTCGACATCCCCACCATTTCGGCCATCGCACACGAGGCAGGTGTGCCGCTGCTGGTCGACTCCACCCTCACCACGCCCTACCTGATCAAACCTTTCGAGTTAGGGGCTGATTTGGTCTACCACTCGGCCACCAAGTTCTTAAGCGGCCACGGCACCGTGATTGGCGGCATCGTGGTCGATGGCGGCAGCTTTGATTGGGAAAAAAGTGGCAAATTCCCAGAGCTCACCCAAAGCTACGAAGGCTTTCACAACATGGTGTTCAGCGAAGAAAGCACCATCGGCGCGTTCTTGCTGCGCGCACGCCGCGAAGGCTTGCGCGACTTTGGTGCCTGCCTGAGCCCGCACAGCGCGTGGCTGATTTTGCAAGGCATCGAAACCCTGCCCCTGCGCATGGAGCGCCACATGGCGAATACCGAAAAAGTTGTGCAGTTCTTGGCTAGCCACCCCATGGTCAGCCGCGTGGGCCATCCCCTCATCGAGAGTCACCCTAGCCACGCTTTGGCTGAAAAGCTGCTGCGCTTTGGCGCACGCGGCGCAGGCTCGGTGTTCAGCTTTGACTTAAAAGGCAGCCGTGCGCAAGGCGTGGCCTTCATCGAAGCCTTGAAACTCTTCAGCCACCTCGCCAACGTGGGCGATTGCCGCAGCTTGGTGATTCACCCCGCCAGCACCACGCACTTCCGCATGAGCGATGAGGCCTTGGCGGGTGCAGGCATTGGCCCGGGGACCATCCGTTTGTCCATTGGCTTGGAAGACCCCGCCGATTTGATCGACGATTTGAAACGTGCCTTGAAAGCCGCTGAAAAAGCAGGCGATGCAATGGCTCAAACGCATCAAGCCCCCCAAGCCTAAGGAGAGATGGCCATGAAACTCCAACTCCAAACTGCTTCGGGTCAAGCCTTTGACGCCTATGCCTACACCGGCGGCAAAGCCTTTGACGCGGCCAAACCCACACTCGTGTTCATCCACGGCGTACTCAACGACCACAGCGTGTGGATTTTGCAAAGCCGCTACCTCGCGCACCACGGCTTCAACGTGCTGGCAGTCGACCTGCCCGGCCATTGCCGCAGCGGTGGCGACGCGCCATCGACGGTCGAAGAAGCTGCGCAATTCATCGAAGCCTTGCTCAATGCTGCGGGAATCGAAAAAGCAGCGTTGGTGGGCCACAGCTGGGGCTCGTTGATCGCGCTGGAAACTGCAGCACGCTTGACAGACCGCATCACCCACTTGGCGCTGGTAGGCACAGCCTTCCCCATGAAGGTGTCGCCCGGGTTGATCGATGCCTCGCTCAACGCGCCCATGAAAGCGCTGCAAATGGTGAATGTGTTTTCGCGCTCGACCTTGGCCGCCCCGCCCTCGGCGCTGGGCCCCGGCACTTGGGTGTTCGGCGCGTCGATGGCACTGGGTCGTCGTGTACTAGTCAGCAACACAGCCGTGAATGTGTTTCACCGCGGCTTTGTGGCCTGCGACAGCTATGCCAACGGCTTGGCAGCGATAGATGCCGTGACCTGCCCCATTCTGTTCTTGCTAGGCGCGACCGACCAAATGACCACGCCCAAAGCGGCCAAGTCCTTGATCGAGCAAGCCAAGGCAGGCGGCAAAACCTACAGTGTGGTCAACGTGCCCATGGGTCACCACCAAATGAGCGAATCGCCCGAAGAAACCTTGCAAGCGCTGAAAACGTTTTTGGGCGTAACCGTTTAAAACTCAGAGCACGTCTCTCAAACGCAGGTCGTGCCAGCGCATCCACAACCCCTCAGACTCGGGGCTGCGCACCAAGAGCAAGCGCGCCATCAGAGGCGAGAGTGAAGTTTGGTGCGGGTCGGCCAACATCACGTAGCGGGCTTCCTTGAGGTGGGTTTGTTGGGCATCGACTTGCTCGCTCAAACGAGCGATCCAATCCAAGTCAACCAAAGTGGCGAGCACTTCTTCCAGCTGCAAGGGGTCCAGGTGCAAGTCCGCACACAGGGTGCTGAGACTTGCACCATGTTCGTGCGTGCTGCGCGCCAGCTGCAACCGTTGCAACACTTCCAACGCGAGTTGAAAGCGCCAGCCTACGCTACGTCCATCGCGGGAAATGCCATCTAACAAACTGGGTAAATTGGCCACCAACACGGCCCCCAGCAACACAATGGTCCACGCTAAGTACATCCAGATCAACAAAATTGGCACAGTCGCAAAAGCGCCGTAGACCACCGAATAGGTGGGCATTTGGCCAAAGTAATAGGTCAACACTTTGCGTGCAATTTCGGTTGCGGCCGCCACCCACACGCCGCCCACCAGCGCGTGGCTCCAGCGCACTTGGGTGTAGGGCACGTAGCGGTACATGGCGCTCACGCTCCACGCCAACAACAAAAACTCCAAGGTACTCAGCAGCCATCGCATATTGCCCGTCATATCGGGGGCCAAGCCTTGGGAAACTGCCACAAACTGAGACATGAGCACCAAGCTCGCCCCCATTAACAGCGGCCCCAAGGTGATAGCCGTCCAATAAAGCAGCAAACTTTGCGCAAACGGGCGACGCTTGCGCACGCGCCAAATGGCGTTGAGCGTGCGATCGATGGTCAACACCAACGTCACCGCCGACAAAAACAAAGCGGTCACACCCACCACACCCAAGCGGCTGGCCTTGCTGGCAAATTGGCTCAAATAGCCCAACACTTGGCGCGAAATGTTGTCGGGCACAAAGCTCTCAACCAGTCGTTTTTGCAAAACCGTTTGAAAGTCGCTGAAGATCGGAAATGCCGTGAACACCGCCAACGTCACCGCCAGCAAGGGCACCAAAGCAATGGTGGTGGTGAAGGTCAAGCTGCCTGCGGTTTGCCCCAAGCGGTCCTCACGAAAGCGCTGGCGCAGCACGCGGGCGGTGTTGCGCCAAGGGAATCGGGCGAGTCGGTCAAGGAAGCTTTGCAGTTGCGGGACAATCATGGCCTGAATCATGCCACCGTCTATGCACACCCCACCCACACCCCCTGCAGAAATCACCCTTCGTCACGTCACGCTCACCCGAGGACTGGCTGTCGGCAGCTTGCTCGGGCTGATCGTGCTTGGTTTGGCTTGGGAGCTGTGGCTAGCGCCTCTGCGCCCAGGCGGCACACTGCTGGCGCTCAAAGTCTTGCCCCTGTGTTTCCCTCTCACCGGCTTGCTGAAAAACCGCATGTACACCTACCGCTGGCTCAGTTTGTTGATTTGGCTGTATTTCACCGAAGGCGTGGTCAGGGCTTGGGGCGATGCTGCCCCCAGCAACTATTGCGCCCTGTTGGAAGTGCTGCTGTGCTTGGTGCTGTTTGCAGCATGTGCCCTGCATGTGCGCTTGCGCATACGGCATGCCAAAAACAACCCAGCACCTGACGACGCACCAAACGTGTCCACCCCCGTCTGAACCCGAGGTTTTATGTCTCACTCCACCATAACCACCCACCAAAATTTGCTCATCGCTTTGCGCTCTGCGTTGGGCGATGCTTATGTGTTGACCGACGGCGATTTGTCGTCTTACGAGCAAGACTGGCGCAAACGTGTGCGCGGCAAAGCCTTGGCCGTCGTGCGCCCCGGCAACACGCAAGAAGTGGTGGCCGTGGTCAAAGCCTGTGCATCAGCCGGCGTGAGTGTGGTGCCGCAAGGCGGCAACACCGGCCTCGTGGTGGGCTCCATTCCCGACGCCTCGGGCACCCAAGTGCTGTTGAGCTTGCAGCGCATGAATGCCGTGCGCGCCATCGATGCCGACAACCTCACCCTCACCGTGGAAGCCGGTTGCGTGTTGCAAAACGTGCAGCAAGTGGCCGAGCAAGCGGGCTTTTTATTCCCCCTGAGTTTGGGCTCCGAAGGCAGTTGCACCCTTGGTGGCAATTTGGCGACCAACGCGGGCGGTACACAGGTGGTGCGCTACGGCAACACGCGCGAACTTTGCCTGGGCCTCGAAGTGGTCACCGCCCAAGGCGAAGTGATGCACACCCTCAGCGGCCTGCGCAAAGACAACACGGGGTACGACCTGCGCAACTTGATGATTGGCAGCGAAGGCACGCTGGGCATCATCACCGCCGCCACCATGAAGCTCTACCCTCTGCCCGCCGTCAGCCTGACCGCGTGGGCGGCTGTGCCCTCGGTCGAACACGCTGTCAAACTGCTGGGACTGGCGCACCAACATTTAGGCGCTGGCTTGACGGGCTTCGAGATGATGGGCCAATTCGCCCTCAGCTTGGTCGACACCCATTACCCCCAACTGCGCGTGCCGTTGTGGCAAAACACGCCCTACTGTGTGCTGCTGGAAAACTCAGACACAGAATCGGAAGCACATGCCCGCAGCCGTTTTGAGCATTTGCTAGAACTGGCTTTTGAAGACGGCTGCGTCACAGACGCTGTGGTAGCAGAGAGCTTGTCACAAGCCCGCAATTTGTGGCACATCCGCGAGAGCATCACCTTGGCACAGGCCGAGGAAGGCTTGAACATCAAGCACGACATCTCGCTGCCGGTGTCTGCCATTCCGGCGTTTGTGGCCAGCACCGATGCGCTGCTGACACGCGAAATTGAAGGCGTTCGCATTGTGAATTTTGGCCATTTGGGCGATGGCAATTTGCACTACAACGTGCAGTCACCCAAAGGCAGCGACAACAAGTTGTTCTTGCAGACTCAAGAAGACCGGGTAAACACCTTGGTCTACGAGGCCGTCACAGCTCTGGGGGGCTCGATCTCGGCCGAGCATGGTGTGGGTAGCCTCAAAGTCGACAGCCTGCCGCACTACAAAGACCCTGTGGCCTTGGCCTTGATGCGCCAAGTCAAGCAGGCACTGGACCCGCAGGGCTTACTCAATCCGGGTCGTGTGGTGCGTTGATCTCGAGGTAGAGCTCGGGTGTCAAGTCAACGCCCTCGAGCAACGCCATCAAGTCAGGCAAGGCTTGCAAGCGTAACTTGCTGAGTACCCGCGCACGGTGAAGCTTCACCGTAGCCGCAGCGCCCCCATCTAGCTCCGCAATCTGTTGGTTGGTGTAGCCACGGACCATCCAGCTGCACACCTCAAACTCACGCGCAGTCAAACTCTTCAGCCGTGCTTTGACTTCGTCCAAGCGATCCTCTTGCTTGTGCGTGTTCACGGCCAAGTGCATGGCGCGCTGCAGCGCGTCGAGCAAGCTTTGTGGTGTGAAGGGTTTGAGCAAGAAGTCCACGGCCCCTTGCTTCATCGCACGGATGATTTCCTCCGAACGGCTGTCGCCACTGGCAAAGACAACGGGGACCGATTGCGCAGTCGCTTGCAAACGCGTCTGCAACTGCGCTTGCAAATCCACACCCACGGTGCCCGGCATGCGCATGTCCAACAAAATCACACAGGGCAGGGGTAAAACAGGGTTTTGCAAGAAAGCATCGGCACCTTCATACACAGTCACGTCATAACCGGTACGGGTCAACAACGTGGTGAGGCTGCGGCGAATGGAGGCATCGTCATCGATGACCACCACATGACCAAGGTACGTGGTGGCTTGAAAAGAGAAAACAGACATGGGGGCAGATCATGCCAAAAATCAAGGCGTCAGCGCTTTCTCCACCAAGACTATTTTTTGCACGCTGCCCTCAGGCAAGCTGGCACGCCAGCCTTGAAAGTAGATTTGAACCTGCGCTAAGTTGTTGCCAGAAATCTGCCAAGGCGCGGCGCCATACACACTGCGTCCCTCACCCGCCTTGAGTTCCAAGGTGCTGGCTTGCTTGTTGCCATCGACCACGCACAAGTTGGTGTCAGTTGGGCTCATCACATACACAAACTTGCCATCTTTTTTGGGCATCGCTGCTGAAACTTCGGGGCCAGGATCGCCAGAAAACGCGCAGGCCCCAGCTGAACGGGGCACAGCAACCGTCTCGGCCGACGGGAGTTTGCCCGTGTCTGGGGCCAACACCACCGAAGCAAGCGGTGCGGGTGCCATCTGTGTCGGCTTGTCAGCCGTGGCAAGCAGCGGTTGATCGGGGGTGGTATTCGAAGCAACCGACGCCAGCGTCAAAGAAACATCCCCATCCATGGGATAAAAGGCAAAACCACCACCCAATGCAACCAGGACGGCGAAACCCATGAGTACGACCCGTGGGCTGCTCATTCGAAGACCCGCACGGTTGGGGGACGCCCAGTCATCGACGGGTTGTGTGGTCAGGTCAGCGATGTCGTTCAAGCTCTCATTCACAGAGGCGGCTGCCACAGGCGCAAGGTCTTGTGTTATCTCGGGAACGGCGAAAGCAGATGGAGGCGGCGCACCCAAAATCATCAATGTCCGCTTGTAGGCTTGGCGCTTGATGGCCGTGGAGTAAAACAAGTCATCGCCGCCGGTCTCCAACGACTTCACTTGCGCCACCGACAAACAAGCAATGCGAGCGAGCTGAACCACATCCATGCCCACGCTGCCCCGCAATTGCTGCAAATACGTGGGGTCACACGTTTCATAAACATTAGGCTGTGTTTCAGTCATGGCTTGAAATGTGTTGAAAATAGTTCGAAGCGGATGTGTTTGGCAACCATGCAATATCTGACAAGAATCTTTCAATGTCAATACGCCAATTTGCGGATAATACTTTAATGGTAACTTTAAGTTATTCAAACCGCTTAAACTCAAACAGCTTTTTTTTCAGTGATTACCCTCCTATGCGCCCCATCCGCCGCCAATACGAAGACTTCATGCACCACGTTGACACGCACGGCGTGGCCAAGACGGACCGCACCGGCACCGGCACAAAAAGCGTGTTTGGCTACCAAATGCGGTTCGACCTGAACGAAGGCTTCCCGCTGGTCACCACCAAAAAAGTACACCTGCGCTCCATCATTCAAGAATTGTTGTGGTTTTTAACCGGCTCCAGCAACAACAACTGGCTCAAAGACCGCGGCGTCAGCATTTGGGACGAATGGGCGCGTGAAGACGGCGACTTAGGCCCTGTTTACGGCGTGCAATGGCGCAGCTGGCCCACGCCCGATGGCGGGCACATTGACCAAATCTCAGAAGTCATCCAAACCTTAAAGTCCAATCCAGACTCACGCCGCATCATCGTCAGCGCATGGAACGTGGCTGAACTCAACCAAATGGCTTTAATGCCTTGCCATGCGTTTTTTCAGTTTTATGTCGCACCCGCTCAAAACCCAGGTGAACGCGGCCGCTTAAGCTGCCAGTTATACCAACGCAGTGCCGACATTTTCTTGGGCGTTCCCTTCAACATCGCCAGTTACGCTTTGCTCACACACATGGTGGCCCAGCAGTGCGATTTGGATGTGGGCGACTTCATCTGGACCGGCGGCGATTGCCACATCTACCGCAACCATCACGAGCAAGTGGCGCTGCAACTGAGTCGCGAGCCCTTTGCCTATCCCACGCTGAACATCAAGCGCAAGCCCGACAGCCTCTTTGACTACGCGTACGAAGACTTCGAAGTCATGGACTACCAATGTCACGGGGCCATCAAAGCACCGGTCGCGGTTTAACGCGCAACGTTTGGGCTCTTTAAAACCATGCGTTTGAACCTGATCTTTGCTCGCGCCAGGCGTGGTGTGATTGGCCTAAACAACACATTGCCCTGGCATTTGCCTGAGGACTTGGCGCACTTCAAAGCCACCACCTTGGGCCAGCCCGTCATCATGGGCCGCAAGACTTGGGAATCATTGCCTCCGAAGTTTCGTCCCCTGCCTGGGCGCACCAACATCGTCGTCACCCGTCAAACCGATTGGCAAGCTCTTGGCGCCCACGTCGCTCACAGCATGGCGCAAGCCTTGGCTCTTTGCGATGGAGATAGCAACGACAAAGGCGAAGCCTGGGTCATTGGCGGCGCAGAGGTTTACGCCCAAGCCTTGCCTTTGGCGCAACGTGCCGTCATCACCGAAATCGATGCTGAATTTGAAGGCGACGCATTCGCCCCCGAATTCGACACCACTTGGCATGAAACCAATCGCACAGCACACACCTCGGCCAATGGCTTGGCCTACAGTTTTGTCACCTTGACCCGTTCGAACCCCCACTAATTGAGGAAACTTCCATGTCCAACCACGGCTTCCACGTCCACGGTCCCCACGACCACGAACTCGAGCACGCTGCCCAAGGGCATGGCGATGGCTTCACCAACAAAATCGCCTTGTTCACGGCCATCATCGCCACTGTGGGCGCCATCTTTGGCTACATGGGTGGCGCCACCCAAGCCAATGCCGGTTTGTACAAGAACAATGCCGCCATCAAAAAAACCGAAGCCTCCAACCAGTGGAACTACTACCAAGCCAAAAGCAGCAAACAAAACTTGAGTGAGCTGGCCTTGGAACTGGCACCTGCGAGCAAAAAAGATTTCTACACCGATGAAATCAAGCGCTACAAATCCGAAAAAGCAGAGATCAAAGCCAAAGCTGAATCGCTGGAAGCCAAGTCCAACGAGTGGGACCAAGCTTCTGACGATCAAATGCACCAACACCATCGCTGGGCCCAAGCGACCACCTTTTTGCAAGTCGCCATTGCCTTGGCTGCCATCGCCTTGCTGACTCGCAAACGCTGGCTGCAATTTGCCATGTTTGGTGTGGGCGCTGCTGGCGTGAGCGTGGGCGTTTTGGCCTTCATGCACCTCTAATGGCGAGCGCGCTCCCCATGCAACTGGCCACCTGGAACGTCAACTCCCTCACCGTCCGCTTGCCGCAAGTGCTCGACTGGCTGGCGGCCAACCCTGTTGACGCCCTGGTGCTGCAAGAAACCAAAACCACCGACGACAAATTCCCCCAAGCCGCCATCGAAGCCGCGGGTTACCAAGTGGCTTTTTTCGGGCAAAAAACTTACAACGGCGTGGCCCTGCTCTCACGCAACGATGCCACCGAGGTGGTGAAAAACATCCCCGGCTTTGAGGACGACATGGCGCGCGTGATCACAGGCACCGTGAACGGCGTACGCGTGATTGGTGCCTACTTTCCCAACGGGCAAGCGCCGGACAGCGACAAGTTTGTCTACAAAATGCGCTGGCTAGAAGCCTTGAACCAGTGGGTTCGCGAAGAGCTCAAGCAGTACCCCAAATTGGTGCTCATGGGTGACTACAACATCACCGTAGACGACCGTGATGTGTGGGACCCGGTTGGCCTGAAAGACACCATCCATTGCACCGTGGAAGAACGCGCGCACTTCCAAGCGCTGATTGACGCCGGCTTGCATGACGCCTACCGTTTGTTCGACCAAGCCGAGAAAACCTACAGTTGGTGGGATTACCGCGAGTTCGCCTTCCGCCGCAACCGTGGTTTGCGCATTGACCACATCTTGGTCAGCGACGCTTTGAAGCCCTCTGTGCAAGCCTGCGTGATCGACAAAGCACCGCGTAAAAACGAGCGCCCCAGCGACCACACGCCGGTGGTAGTCACACTGGGCTAAATCGCCCGACGAGCCGCCACAGCAGCGGCTCGCTCAGCCTGCCGTCAATCGTCGAGGCCCAACTCTTGAATCTTGCGGGTGATGGTGTTGCGGCCAATGCCCAGTTTTTGGGCCGCCTCAATGCGCCGTCCGCGCGTGTTCACCAAAGCCGTTTGAATCAAACGCGCTTCAAAGCGGTTGATCAGCACGTCCCAGATGTCGGTGCGTCCTGCCACGAGCAAGCTCATGGCTTCGGCTTCTAGGCCCTGCTCCCAGTCAGCACCGGGCATGTTCAGCACCACGGGTGCAGCTACGCCGCTGTCTGAGGCGCTTGAAACCGGTGCCGAGGCTTTGGGCAACTCGGAAGACGCAGGGCTATGGCCCATTGCCACCGCCGATGTGTCTTGACCCACATGCACGGCCAGGTCTGCCCCCTCGCCTTGCAACTGCACTTCAGGCGGCAAATCTTTGGGCTCAATCACCTGCGCGGGCGCCATCACGGTCAACCAATGGCAAATGTTCTCTAACTGACGCACGTTGCCGGGAAAGCTGAACTGGTTCAACACGTTCTGCGCCAAATCGGAGATACGTTTGGACTCCACGCCCAATTGTTGTGCACTCTGCTGCAAAAAGTGGCGCGTGAGTGCGGGGATGTCCTCACGTCGCTCCCGCAAAGCGGGCAGACGCAAACGAATCACGTTCAGACGGTGAAACAAATCCTCGCGAAACACGCCATCTTTGACGCGCTTCTCCAAGTCTTGGTGCGTCGCCGCAATCACCCGCACATTGGCCTTGATGGCGCTGTGGCCGCCGACGCGGTAGTAGTTGCCGTCACTCAACACGCGCAGCAAACGGGTTTGCAAGTCGAACGGCATGTCGCCAATTTCGTCCAAAAACAGGGTGCCGCCTTCAGCTTGTTCAAAGCGGCCACGGCGTGTGGTTTGTGCGCCCGTGAATGCACCACGTTCGTGCCCGAAGAGCTCGCTTTCCAGCAAATCTTTGGGGATTGCGGCGGTGTTGATGGCCACAAAGGGGCCTTTGTTGCCCGCGTCACCGCGTGGCGAGTGTTTGTGCAGGGCCCGGGCCACCAGCTCTTTGCCAGAGCCGCTTTCACCGGTGATCATCACGGTCACATTGCTTTGGCTCAGGCGACCAATGGCACGAAACACGTCTTGCATGGCAGGCGCTTGGCCCAGCATTTCAGGCGTGGCATCTTGCAACTCAATTTGCGCTTGCTCACGCTGGCTTTCCTCGACCGCACGGCGGATCAGCTCCACCGCTTTGGGCAAGTCAAACGGCTTGGGCAAGTACTCAAAAGCACCGCCTTGAAAGGCAGAAACCGCGCTGTCTAAGTCTGAAAACGCCGTCATGATGATGACAGGCAAGGCAGGCAAGCGCTCTTTGACTTTGCCCAGCAAATCCAGGCCCGACCCGCCCGGCATGCGGATGTCGCTGACCAGCACTTGCGGGCCGTCGTCAGGTCCTGCGACATCGAGTGCTTGCAACACTTCGCGGGGGTTGGTGAAGCTGCGCGTGGGCATGTTCTCGCGCAGCAGCGCCTTCTCCAGCACGAAGCGAATTGACTGGTCGTCATCCACAATCCAAATCGGTTTCATGTCAGCGCTACTTTCTCAAAATTCATAGGTGGGCCGTGGGTCAGAGGCATCAAGGCAGCGGGATCAAGATTTTGAAATCTGTACGTCCCACCACGCTGTCGCACTCAATCAAGCCGTGGTGCTGTTGCACAAAAGTTTGTGCCAAATTCAGCCCCAAGCCTGATCCGCCATCTCGTCCCGAAACCAAGGGAAAGAACAACCTGTCCTTGATTTCTTCCGGAATGCCGGGCCCGTTGTCTATCACATGCAATTCCAGTGCCAACCGATAGCGTTGTTTGCTGAAAGTTACTTGTCGATTGATGCGGGTGCGCAAAATGATCTGCGCGTCGCCTGTCGCAATCCGATCCACCAAAGCTTGCGCGGCGTTGTGCACGATGTTGAGCACCGCTTGAATGAGCTGTTCGCGGTCGCCGCGCAACTCAGGAATAGAGATGTCGTAGTCACGCACCACGCGCAAGCCCTTGGGAAACTCAGCCAAGATCAAACTCCGCACGCGCTCGCACACCTCGTGAATATTGACGTCGCCCACCACATGCGGACGACGGTGTGGTGCCAGCAAGCGGTCGACCAACACCTGCAAGCGGTCGGCTTCGTGAATGATGACTTGGGTGTATTCGATGAGGTCTTTGCTCTCGACTTCCATTTGCAGCAACTGCGCCGCGCCGCGAATACCACCCAGTGGGTTTTTGATTTCATGGGCCAAGTTGCGAATCAGCTCTTTGTTGGCTTGGGCTTGGTCGATCAGGCGATCTTCGCGGTCTTGGCGGGTTTGCTGCTCCAAGGGCAACAACTCCACCAGCACTTCATCGGCCCGATCGCTGGGGGCCACGATGACGTGGACAGGCAACGGGTCTTGGTTGGGGCGGCGCAAGTGCGCGTCGTAGCGCAGGGCGGCGAAGGCGTTGGTTTGCGCGCCTTGCAAGGCGTTGTTCAGCGCATGCGCTTCGGTGAAATACGCCGACAGCGATGTGCCCTCAATGTTGCGGCGTGACAAACCCATCACGTCCTCGAGTGCAGCGTTGGCAAACACCACGATGCCATCCACGCGCACGATCGCAACGAGGGTGGCGAGCAAGTCAAACATGTGTGTGGGGGCTAACTTGTCGTGTGAGCTTGACTTGTCTTGGGAGGTTGGCTTGGCTTGGGGCTTGAGCGCGGAAGCTGTAGCGGCTTTTGAGGGTTTCATGGGGTGCTCGTGGCGACAGGAGTGTTGGGCAAGCGTGCCAATTCGCGCAGCAGCCCGGCCACATCGGCTTCACTGCGTTGCAAGGCAGCGCGCAGCTGGGCCACGCGCTCTTGGTATTTTTGGGGCTGTCGCTGCTCATCGGCTTGGCGCTCTGGCTCGCCGTTGCGCCACAGTTGCAGCAATTCGGTATGGCGCGCTTGGGCTCTTTGCAACTCCGTTTGCAACAACACACTGGCTTGTGCATCGCGTTGACGTTGCGCTTGAGGGTCGACTTTATGCTTGCTGGGAGGCGCGGCAGAAGCCGTTGCGTCGGACGAAGCGGATGACGCGGCTAACGCCGTCGAACCCGGTGTTGCCGATGAAACAGGCGTTTGCACCTGCGTGCCCTCAATCACCGTGACATGGCCACCCGTCAATGGTTTGCAGTTTTGACTGGGGGCCGGTTGGTTGGTGTACACGTTGCCGCAACGAAACACGCGTGGCGACTCGGCCTGCGCCGCTGGAACAATCCAAAGTGCCAAGACGCTAACGAATAAAACGGCCAACCGTACTCGCACCTGACCTAGGCAAAGACAGAAGCACCCAAGTCTGCGTGGCAAGCGAAGCAAAGCAATACAGGTCATGTCAGCCCACGTTGAAACATCAATCTCAATTGAAACAAAAAAGGACGGCTCGCGCCGTCCTTTTTGTGTATCTCACGTTGTAACGAATTACAGCGAGTAGTACATATCGTATTCGACAGGAGACACTTCAACGCGGTTGCGGTTGACTTCTTGCATCTTCAATTCGATGTAAGCGTCGATCCACGAGTCGGTGAACACGCCGCCTTTGGTCAAGAAGGCACGGTCGGCGTTCAAGGCGTCCAACGCTTGGTCCAAGCTGGAGCAAACGGTTGGCACCAACTTGTCTTCCTCTGGAGGGAGGTGGTACAAGTCTTTGGTCGCTGCTTCACCGGGGTGAATCTTGTTCTCGATGCCATCCAAACCAGCCATCAACAAGGCTGCGAAGCCGAGGTAAGGGTTGCACAATGGATCTGGGAAGCGCGCTTCCACGCGGCGGCCCTTGTCGCTTGCGACGTTAGGAATACGGATCGATGCTGAGCGGTTCTTGGCCGAGTAAGCCAACTTAACCGGTGCTTCGTAATGAGGCACCAAGCGCTTGTAGCTGTTGGTACCTGGGTTGGTGATGGCGTTCAAAGCACGGGCGTGCTTGATGATGCCGCCGATGTAGTACAGGGCCAAGTCAGACAAACCAGCGTAGCCAGTGCCTGCGAACAAGTTCTTGCCGTCTTTCCAGATGGACTGGTGAACGTGCATGCCAGAACCGTTGTCGCCAGCGTAGGGCTTAGGCATGAACGTGGCAGTTTTGCCATAAGCGTTGGCCACGTTGTGGATCACGTACTTTTGCAGCAATGTCCAGTCAGCGCGCTCAACCAAAGTGGAGAAACGTGTGCCGATTTCGCACTGGCCAGCGCCAGCCACTTCGTGATGGTGCACTTCGACGGGGATGCCCACGGACTCGAGCAACAACGACATTTCGCTGCGCATGTCGTGTGTGCTGTCGACGGGAGGCACGGGGAAGTAGCCGCCTTTGACGCGGTTACGGTGACCACGGTTACCGCCTTCGATTTTCTCGCCGCTGTTCCAAGGGGCTTCGTATTCGTTGATGGCGTAGAACGTGTTGTTAGGCTCAGTGCTCCAACGCACTTCGTCGAACAAGAAGAACTCTGGCTCTGGACCGAAGTAAGCGGTGTCGCCAATGCCAGACTGCTTGAGGAAAGACTCAGCGCGCTTGGCGATCGAACGTGGGTCACGCTCGTAGGCTTTGCCGTCGGTGGGTTCGATCACGTCACAGATCAACACCAAAGTGACTTCTTCAAAGAACGGGTCAATGATGGCGCTGTTGGGATCGGGCATCAACAGCATGTCAGAGGCTTCAATGCCTTTCCAACCGGCGATGGAAGAACCGTCAAACGCTTGACCGTCTTCGAACTTGCTTTCGTCAAACTGCGACACGGGCGCAGTGATGTGCTGCCATTTGCCACGGGTGTCGGTGAAACGGAAGTCCACGAATTTGACTTCGTTCTCTTTCACCATTTTGATTACGTCTGCGACGGTCTTGGCCATCAAGTTCTCCTGCTAGGGTAGTTGGTTTAAAAAGTTTTCAAGGATTAAGGATGCAGTTTCTGTGCCAAGTCATGGACGACCTAGTTCAGACATCACTTCTCCCGTCAAGCCTCATATTTTGCACTGAGTTCGAGGTGACTCAGACGCAGGTATGTGGTTTGATGCATAAAAAGGCAGCCGCAATACGCACAAAATTGGTGCAAGTCACAGAGAGTGCACCAAATGAATGCACCATCAAGGCCGCACCAGTTCGGGGCCCAATTGCACGCCAAACGGCTGCAGGCCTGCCAACAAAGCGGGATAAGCCAAGGCTACCAGCGCCGGCGCCCCCTTCACACCCAACTCAATGTGGCGCCCATGCACCGGATGATCCACGCTGGGCAGGCTGAACACTTTGATGCCTGCGTGCTCACGCTCCAAGGTCTCCATCAAGGGCGTCAGCGTGGCCTCCATGGAGCCGTAAACAACGACTGACTTTTCAATCCACGCCTCGTGCTGGAACAAATGCGGGTAATGCGTGTCGAGCACCCAAGCCATCATGGGCCAAGCCATGACCGGAAAGCCAGGCAAAAAATGCACCGTGCCACCACCTTTGCCGTGACAGCTGAAACCAGGAATCTTGTTGTAGGGATTGGGAATGATGCTGGCCCCTTTGGGGAACACGCCCATGTTGAGGCGGTGCACGTTGTCCGCGCGGTCGGGCTCGTAGGGGATGCCCTGCTCTTTGGCCGTGTCTTGCATGCGCTCACGAATCAAGGCTTCCGCTTCAGGATGCAGCTCAAGCTCAGCCCCTAAAGCGCGCGCCGCGCATTGGCGGGTGTGGTCGTCCGGCGTGGCACCGATACCGCCGCACGAAAACACAATGCTGTTGCTTTCAAAAGCCCTGGCCAAGGTGCGGGTGATGCGCTCGGGCGAATCGCCCACGTAATCGGCCCACTCCAGCGTGAGACCGCGGGCGGACAACAACTCAATGGTTTTGGGCATGTGCTTGTCAGCGCGTTTGCCAGACAAGATTTCGTCACCGACGATGATCAGACCAAATTCGGGGCGCGTCTCAGACGGCAGGGGGTGTGGCGTGTGGTTCATCCGGCAATGCTAGCGCGGGCAGCGGTTCTGAGGCGCCGACCACCACAAAGTCCGACTCCGCCCTCAGACTTTCCAACGCCGCCAAGCTGTAATGGGTGAACCACAGGGAGGTGAAGGCAAATACCAAGGCATAAATCCAAATGGCCAAGGGCACCAACAGCACAAACGCAGCAGCAAAAAAGGCCCCAGATGCCCACACCATGCTGGGCAAAACCCCCATGTAGCCAGTCAGCACCCCCATCACCAACAGCCAGCCACGGTGCCGCCGACCGATGGTGATGCGTTCCTCGCGGCTGGCATGTGCCAGCAGCGCGTCGTACACCATCACGCGGTAGCTCAACCAACCCCAAATCAGAGGCGGCACCACAAACATGAGTGGCGGCACCACCCACAAGGGCAGCGAAATCAGCATAGCTAGGATGGCTGCCAAGGTAGAGCCCAAAGTCCACATCAAACTGCTGACCATGGTTCCGCCTTGCTTGCGTGATAGGTGCTGAAAGCGGCGTTCCACCACCAAGTTGAGCAACGCAGGCGTCATCATCAACGACACCGCCAAAAGGGAGACGATCACCAGCACAGGGGTGATGGCAAAGATGATGACCAGCTGCACCATCACGCTTTGCAAGCCGCCGGCGCCGCGCGCTTGCAACCAGTCCATCATGCTTTGCAACATCTGCCAGGAGTCCAGCATCTCGCGCACCCAGTCTTGGGTGGGCTGCCAGTAAAAATAGCCCAAGCTCATCGCCAAGGCCAACAGCATGACCAAGGGCAGCAAAGACAGCAGCATCACGCGCGGCATCAGGCAGTAGCCCAAGGCGCGCCAAAAAGAATCTAAAAACAATCGCATTGGAAAAGCATAACCGAGGCGATCAACTTTCAGTGTGCCCCTTCAAAACGGCCAGCAAACGCGACAGCCCCAAGCGCTGCTGCGCCCAAAAGCCTTCGCCGTAGTCCACACCCTTCTCCACTTGATCGCGAATGCCTGTGGACTCGAATTTCTCTGAAAAGTTGGCTGTACCAAACAGCATGTCCCACCAAGGCAACAACACCCCAAAGTTGTGACCGCCCAACACCACCTTCGCGTTTTGCTGGGTTTCGTGGCCCAAACCAATGGCGTGGTGCAAACGATGAAAACGCGGACTCACCCACAGGCGCTCGCCCCATTTGCCAAAACTCACCCGCAAGTTGGCGTGCTGGAAGTTTTCGCTCAGTTGTGTCAGGGCCACCACGGCCACAAATTGGCTGGGCGCGATGCCCACGATCTGCGCCACCATCACCCACACCACGGCACCGATAAGGTCGTCGAGCAAGTGGTTACGGTTGTCGGTCCACTGTGTCATGTGGCGTTGCGAGTGGTGCATCGCATGCAAGGTCCACCACCAATGCCATTGGTGTTGGGCACGGTGCAGCCAGTAGTTCAAAAAGTCGAAGACCAACCAGTAAATCAAAAAACTGACCCACGGGCCATCGGTCACGCCGGGCCAAAGACCGTCCAAATGGAAAGAGCCCACACCTTCGGTGCGCAGCACGCCCATCGCATCGTCCAACACAGGCTCGATGGTGAAAAACAAGGCAATCCGAAAAAGTCCCAAGCGATGGATGAGGGTGTAAATCACGTCGGTGCGCACCGAACTGGCTGGGCCTTGAGCCTCTGCTGGACGCCAGCGCTGCAAGGGGCCGATCACCACCACCATGACCAGAATTTGCAGCAAGCCCACCAGCAACCACCCCGTGCCATCAAACAAATCTTCTAAGCGGTTGCCTAGCCCCAACGCAAACGCCAAGGGCTGCATCACGCCTTCGTACAAGGCGGCTTGAGCGTCGGCGAACAGGTCGGTCAGTGTGTCCATGCTTTGAATTGTGGATGCGTCTGCAGGGTGGCGAAACAAAACCCTTTGGCCTTTAAGCCTTCAATCAGCGGCTCCAACACCGCAGGCGCCCACGGGTCTTGGCGCGACCAAATGCCCAAATGTGCCATCAAGATGTCGCCAGAGCGCACGTTTTTCAACCCGCGCTGCAACAACATCGCGTTGGGGTATTTGTCGCTGGGCAACTCGTCGCCCAAGAAGCCTGCATCCGCCCAACCCACATGGCCAAACCCGCATTGCTTGGCTGCAGCCAGCAACGAGGGCGACGTTTTACCGCCAGGCGCGCGAAACAAGGGCAGCGGGGTTTGACCCGTCACCTGCTGCAAACGGGTGTTGGCGCGCTGCAACTCAGCGCAATAGCGCTGGCTATTCCAGACCTCGGTTTTGCCTTTGTTCGGGCCTGCACTGGCGCGCATTTGCCAGCTGCCATGACCGACGTCGGCGCGCCAATACACATGGTCATACGTGTGCGAGGCAAACGCGTGGCCTTCCGCGCCGCGCGCCCGCCACCAACTCGCCCAATGCTCGCCCAAGGTGCCGTCGCCCTCTTGGGTGGGTTCGTTAGCCGCAAAGAACGTGACCTTCACGTTTTGCCGCTGCAACACCTCGGCAATCAAAGGCGCCACGCCCATGTGCCCCGTATCAAACGTGAGGTAGAGCGGTTTGTTGCACGGCGCCGCAGCTTGGGCGGTAAAACTGGCCGAGATCACAAACGCCCCAAAACCCGTCAGCCCATGACGCACAAACTTGGGCATGCATTGGGCCAAGGTCTTGTTAAAAAACATGCCGTTTAAAAACGTTTAGCGTGGTCCAAAGTCCAAATGCCGTGCGGCGATTTGCCCACGTTCACCTGGCGCAACAACTGACCATTGCTCAAGTCAATCACGCTGACTTTTTTGATCCAACGCGAAGACACCAGCAGCAACTTACCGTCGGCCGTGACTTCCATGCAGTCTGGACCGCCGGGAGCTTTGAACTGCGCCACCGAGGTCAAGGTGGTGTAGTCGATTTTGTTCACGGTGTTGGCCACGCGGTTGCCCACGAACACATGACGTCCATCGCCCAAAGCACGGAAGGCGTGCGCGCCTTGACCTGTCGGAATGGTTTTGACCAATTTGGCTTGCGGGCCAGAAACGTCGTACACCTCCACATGGTTGTCGCCGGTCAAGCCGACCAACAGGTGTTTGTCGTCGGGCGTGCCAAATACGTCGGCAGGCATTTGGCCCGTTTTGACGCGCCATTTGACGGTTTGTGTGGCCAAGTCCACGGCGACCAGCTCGTTGCTGTCTTGCATGGTGGCGTAAGCCGTGGTGCTTTTGGTGTCAATCCAAAGGTGGCTGGGCGTTTTGCCCGAGGGAATACGCTTGGCCAAGGTGAGCGCTTGGCCGTCCCAGCGGTAAATGTCGATGTGGTTGAGGCGGTTGGCCACCGTCACAAACCATTTCATGTCAGGTGAAAAGCGCAAATGATAGGGGTCCAAGATGCCGCGAATCATGTGCTGCACTTGGGCGGTACGGGGGTCGATGAAGGTCAACGAGTCGCTGCCTGCGTTGGCCACGATGACCGATTTCTCGTCCGGCGTGAGGTACATGTGATGCGGCTCTTTGCCCGTGGCAATGCGTTGGGTTTCTTTCCAGGTCGTGGGGTCAATCACGCTGACGCTGGCGTCTAGCGAATTGAGCACAAAAATCGGGTTGGCAGCCTGCGCCGAGAAGCAAGCCAAAACCAGTGCGGCCGCGAGGGCCTGCGTCACGCGTTGAAACAAAATCACGGGGTAAACACCTTTGAAAAACGTGTCCCAAGTGTAACGAGCGCGTCTTTGTCCCTCGTGCGCGACGCCTTACGATGGCGCGATGAATTCGATGCAGCTCAAAGATTCACGCCTCGAAGTGGTGCACATCCCCGCCCTTCCCCCTGCCGAGGGCCAAACGTTGCGCGCGACCTTGGTGTTTTTGCACGAAGGCTTGGGCTCGGTCGCCATGTGGCGCAGTCGCGACGGCTTTTGGCCCGAACAGGTCTGCCACGCCACAGGCCGCGCAGGCGTGGTGTTTTCAAGGCGGGGCTACGGCCAGTCGCAGGACATCGCCGATGTACGTGGGGCCAACGCCTTGCCCCCCGATTACATGCACCACGAAGCTTGGGGCGTGCTACCTGAACTGTTGGCAGCATTGCACATCCAAGCGCCCGTCTTGCTGGGACACTCCGACGGCGGCACCATCGCGTTGCTGCACGCGGCACGCCACACCTTGAGCGCGTGCATCGTCATGGCACCGCATGTGAAGGTGGAGGCGGTGTCCATCCAAGCCATTCAAGCCGCGCGTGCGGCTTTTTTAGACAGCACGCCTCAGGGTGGCCGCTTGCGCGAACGCTTGGCCAAATTTCATGCCCATGTGGACACGGCGTTTTGGCAATGGAACGACGTGTGGCTGTCGCCCGGTTTTCAAAACTTTGACATTCGCGCTGAATGCCAAGCCATCTCCTGCCCCGTGTTGGCCTTGCAAGGCGTGAACGACGCCTACGGCAGCTTGGCGCAAATTGAAGAAATTGCACCCAATTCAGAGATTCAACGCCACGCCATTCCCGCCTGCGGGCATTCGCCGCACCGCGATCAACCGGCGCAAACGCTGGCGTTGATCACCGAATTTTTAAGCGACAAGCCTTAAAGGCCGACTCAGGCAGCCGTCAAACTGTTGGTGGCCAACAGCTTCAACTCATCCTCAGAAATCCAGCGCCACTTACCCGGCGCCAACTCAGCCGGCAAAGGCATGGCGCCAATTTGCGAGCGATGCAGCCCCACCACCTTATTGCCCACCGCTGCCAACATGCGTTTGACTTGGTGGTACTTGCCCTCGGTCAAGGTCAGGCGCATGTGATGCTCGGCCACTGCTTCGCAAGCGGCGGCTTTGACGGGTTTGGGCGAATCGTCCAGCACCACACCGTCGAGCAGGCGTTGAACCTGCGTGGCATCGAGCGGATCGTCGGTCGTCACTTCGTACACCTTGGGCACATGGTGACGCGGCGAACTCATGCGGTGAATCAAGGGGCCGTCGTCGGTGAGCACGAGCATGCCGGTGGTGTCTTGGTCCAAGCGCCCCACCGCTTGCACGCCTTGCACCGCACTTTTTTGCGGCCGTTGGCGCAGCGCGGCCGGCAGCAAGGTGTAAAGGCTGGGCCACGCCGAAGGTTTATGCGAGCACTCGTAACCGGCGGGCTTGTGCAGCAGCACATAGGCCTTCTCGTGGTACGGCCACAGCACGCCTTGCACCGAATACATCAGGCCAGCTTTGACGGCCACGTCTTCGAGGTGGTTGTCGCAATCCACCAGGCCCTCGCCCAAGTCGACCTGCACATGGCCTTGCTGAATCAAACCCGCGCAAATACGGCGCGTACCAAAGCCTTGGGAGTACAAAATTTCTTGCAGTTGCATGGCGCAATCGTAAACTGAAGCCACCATGAAATTCAGCTCTCACTATTTGCAATGCCACGGCTTCAACCTCCACTACACCGCATGGGGTGACCCGTCGCTGCCTGCGGTCATCGCGTGGCACGGCTTGGCCCGCACGGGCCGCGACTTTGATGCCTTGGCTGAACAACTCTGCAGTCAATACCGCGTGATCTGCCCCGACACCATCGGCCGAGGCCTGAGCCAATGGAGCCATGCACCCCAGCACGACTACAGCTTTGCCACTTACGCACGCACGGCCTTGGCGTTGATGGACGGGTTGAACATCCATCAAGCCCACTGGATTGGCACCTCCATGGGCGGGGCTTTGGGCTTGGTGTGTGCGGCAGGCCTTGAGTTGCCCGCCTGCAAGGGCCGCATTCGCAGCCTGCTACTCAACGACATTGCGCCAGAGATTTCAGCCACCGCGGTCGAACGCATCAAAGCCTACGCTGGCCAGCCCCCCGCGTTTGACACCGTGCCCGAACTCGAAGCCTTCTTTCGCCAAGCCTATGCCCCGTTCGGCTTTCACACCGATGCCCAGTGGACGCATTTGGCGGAAACTTCAACACGACGTTTGCCCGATGGCCGCGTGACGCCCCATTACGACCCGAACATTACCCAGCAATTTTTTCGTGAAGTGCCCGAGTACCCCATGTGGACTGAGTACGACACGCTCGACATTCCCGTGATGGTGATGCGCGGTACCAACTCCGACTTGATTTCAACCGATACCCTGCAAGCCATGCACACGCGCGGCCCGGGCGCCAAAGGCTTGCTGAAAACGGTGGAAATTGCAGGCTGCGGCCATGCGCCCGCTTTGAATGTGCCGGGGCAATGGGCGTTGGTGATGGACTTTTTAAAGTCTGCCGCCTAAGCGCGCCCATGCGTTTGCAACATGCCAAGGCTTCAGGCTTCTGGCGCCGCCCACAACGCGTGCTTGGCCATCACATCAACAAACGCCTCTGAATTTTCAAATGCCGTGAGCCATTGCGACAACAGAGTCCATGGCTGCGCGTCAAACCACTGGCGGTCGGTGCGCGCAAACTGACGCACAAAGGGGGCCACGCAGGCGTCGAGCAGTCCCCACTGCAGGCCCGCCAAATAGGCTTGCATTTGAGAATGGGTTTGATGGTTTGCTTCCAGCATCAACGCCCACTGCATCAACACCTTGGCACCCAGCGCGCGATGTTGCAAGCCGTTCTCTAAGCCAAATCTTTGTGGGTATTTGTAGCGATCCAGGTGGGCTTTGAATTCCCCATCGTTCAACGCAATACTCCCGTCTACCAAGGCCTGCGCTTCGGGCGAACTGGGCAGCCAACCCTGAGGATCGTTGTGCTGCAAGGCCCAATACATGATGTCCACGCTTTCATCCAACACCTCACCCGAGGGCAAACACAGCACCGGCACCGTGCCTTTGGGCGACGCCGCCAACATCGGCGCAGGCTTGGCTTTCAGCGCCACTTCGCGGTGTTCATAAGCCACACCGCTGACACGCAAGGCCAAGCGTGCGCGCATGGCGTAAGGGCAACGCCGAAACGAATAAAGAATGGGCAGATCAGCCATGTTGCAAAGGTACAAAAGCGGCCCGCGCTTGTTCACCCAAATTGTCCGTCAAGGTCTGCAGCAAGCTCACCAACTGTTGACGCTGCGCCTCATCGAGGGGGGCCATCAATTGCTCATACGCCTCATGCACGGGTGCCTCGGCCTTTTTAAGCAAACGCTTGCCCTCCGCGGTCAGCTGAACGGCCATTTGCCGACGGCTGCTGGCCGAGACCTCACGCGACACCAAACCCCGATCTTCTAAGCCGCGCAACACGCGCAACACCGTCACTTTGTCGAACGCCAAGGCGCGGGCCAAACGGCTTTGGTCAATACCGGGCTCGCTGGCCAGCACCATCAAAGCGCCGTATTGCGCTTGTGTCAGACCCACACCTGCACAGACGTTTTCAAACACGGCGGCAGAAATTTGGTGAGAGCGCCTGAGCAAAAAACCAGGGCGTTGGTACATGTAAGACAGGGTCATGAATTCGGGTTTCTATGGATACGCACAAGCGTGGCTGCCAACAATAATCGTTTGCATGCTAACAAACCAAAACACCCCGATGAATCGGGATAAACGATGACAGATATCAACGTAGCGATCATTGGCGGCGGCATTGCAGGTTTAGCCTTTGCCATGGGCCTGCATGAGCGCGGGATCGCCTGCGATATCTACGAAAGCGTGCCCGAAGTCAAAGAAATGGGTGTCGGCATCACCTTGCTGCCTCACGGCACCAAAGAACTGGCCGCCTTGGGCGTGCTGCCGCAACTCGAAGCGGTGGCCATCGAAAACTTGGAGAGCGTGTTTTACAACCGCTACGGCCAATACATTTACAAAGAGTTGCGCGGCCGCCACGATGGTTACGCCACGCCTGAGCTGGGCATTCACCGCGGCAAATTGCACCGCATTTTGTTTGACGAAACCGTCAAACGCTTGGGTGCCGACCGTGTGCACACCGGCCACCGCTGCATTCGCGTGGACCAAAACGAGCAGCACGCCACCATCACGTTTGAATTGGCCTCAGGCGGCACACGCCAAGTGCAAGCCGATGTCGCGGTGGCTTGCGACGGCGTGAACTCCGGCGTGCGCAAACAGTTTTTCCCCGACGACAAGGTGTGCTTTGCAGGCATCAACACTTGGCGTGGCGTGACCGTGCACAAACCCATCTTGACGGGCAAAAGCTACATGCGTGTGGGCTCCATCGACACCGGCAAAATGGTGATCTACCCCATCGTGAACAACGTGGACGGCCAAGGCAACCAACTCATCAATTGGATGGCCGAGATCGAACGCCCCGGCACCAAAATGAACGACTGGAACAAACCCGGCAACGCCAACGACTGCGTGGATATTTTCAAAGATTGGAAATTTCCGTGGCTCGATGTGCCCAACTTGATCTTGTCATCCGAACGCGTGTTTGAGTACCCCATGGTGGACAAAGACGCCCTGCCTCAGTGGAGCTTTGGACGCATCACCTTGATGGGCGACGCTGCCCACCCCATGTACCCACGCGGCTCCAACGGCTCGGCACAAAGCTTGATCGACGCGCGCACCCTGGCCGACCTACTGAGCAAAAACACCGATGTTGTGGCCGCTCTGCAGCAGTACCAATACCTGCGCTTGCCCACCACTGCCAAAATTGTGCAGACCAACCGCACCGTACCGCCAGACGCCATCATCATGAAGGCCGATGCACTCAGCGGTGGCCAACCCTTTGGCCACATCGACAATTTGATCAGCCAAGCTGCGCTGCGCCAAATCTCGGACAACTATAAGCAAGTGGCGGGTTTCGCCGCCAAGTCATAAATTCTTTCAAGGAGACAAGCTCATGGACCGTCGTCACTTTTTCCAAAACTCTGCCTTGGTCACCACCGGTGCTTTGGTGGGCTGTGCCACACCCGGCTTCGCATCCGGCGCACCCAAAACACCGTTCACAGTGCCTGCCACTTACATTCCTATCGTGGGATCGGACGAGATGTTTCCCATCCGCCGCATCTACTGCATCGGCCGCAACTATGCGGCGCATGCCCGCGAAATGGGCTCGGACCCCACACGCGAACCCCCGTTCTTTTTCCAAAAACCCACGGACGCCATTCAATACGTGCCCGCCGGCACCGTGGCCAATCACGCCTACCCCACGCTGACCAAAAACTACCACTACGAAGCCGAGTTGGTGGCCGTGCTGGGCAAGGGCGGGCGCAACATCACCATGGACAAAGCCCTCGATCTGGTCTACGGCTACACCCTCGGGCTAGACATGACGCGCCGCGACCTGCAACGGGGCATGGGCGACCAAAAGAAGCCTTGGGAAATTGGCAAAAGCTTTGACCAATCCGCCCCCATTGGCGCAGTGCACAAAGTCGCACAAACCGGCCACTTTGCGAAAGGCGACATTTGGCTCAAGGTCAACGGTCAAGTGAAACAAAAAGCCGACCTCAGCCAAATGATCTGGTCCGTGGCCGAACAAATTGTCCAACTCTCCGAAGCGTTTGAGCTGTTTCCTGGCGACATCATTTACTCGGGCACGCCAGAAAACGTGGGCCCCGTCGTGCGCGGAGATGTGATTGAAATGCACATCGACGGCCTTCCTAATTTGAGCGTCAAGATCGTTTAACCCATGACCCTGGCGAACGCCCAACGCCTCGGCAAAGCGCCTTATTTGCGCATCGCCACCGAAAAGGCGTTTCGTCCCAGCGAACGCGCCAAACACATCATGCTGGCACAAATCCATTGCTTTCACGCATGACGTGATCGGCGAAGACCGCGTGCTTTATGCGATGGACTATCCTTAGCAATACGCCATGGACGAACTGCACACCTTGGACGGCATGGACATGAACCCTGCCACCAAAGAAAAGTTCTACCCAAGCAACGCCGAAGCCTTGTTCAAAATTCCAGCCAGAGCGCAATGAAGGACCACCCGATGAACCGCATGACCTTACGCCGCCACTTAGCCCTTTGCTGCACCAGCCTTGTACTGGCCTGCAGCGCATTCGCTCAACCGAACACGGCACCCATCAAAATCATCGTGCCCTTCACGCCGGGCACCGGGATGGACACCATTGCCCGAACCGTGCAAGCGCAGTTGGCCGAAAAGATGGGGCAAACCGTGGTGGTGCAAAACATGCCCGGCGCCAGCGGCAACATTGGCGCGGACTTTGTGGCCAAGGCCGCACCAGACGGCAACACCATTTTGATGGGTGCCAACACCATGTTGATCGCCTCGCAGCTCTACAAAAACGCGTCGTTCAACCCGACCAAAGACTTCGCCCCCGTGTCGATGTCAGCCTACGGCACCTTGATGATGGTGGCCAACCCCAAGACGGGCATCAAGTCGCTGAAAGACTTGGTCACCACGTCTCAAGCCAGGCCCGGCCATGTGTCGTTTGGCTCGCCCGGTGTGGGCACCCCTCACCACATGGCCATGGAGTTGTTCAAGATAGAGACCAAGACGTTCATGTTGCATGTGCCCTACCGTGGCACCGCCGGTTACACGCAAGACCTGTTGGCGGGAGAGTTGATGGTGGGCTTTTTGCCCGTGCACGTCGCCCAAGGTTTTGTGAAGTCGGGCAAGCTCAACGCACTGGCCGTGGGCAGTACCAAACGCCACCCTGTGGCGGCCGATGTGCCCACCTTTCAAGAGCTGGGTTACAAAGCCATTGATGTGGACCTTTGGTACGCTTTTTTCGTGCCCACCAAAACACCGGCCGCCACGGTGAACAAACTCAATGCTGAATTCACCAGCATCTTGCAGCAGCCGCAAATCAAAGAAATTTTGGGCAAAGCGGGCTTAGATGCCAGCGCATCGACGCCCGATGAATTGGGGGCCATCATGGCCAAGGACTACCCCCGTTGGGGCCGCGTGATTCAGCTCAAAGGCATCGTGGCTGAATAAGGGCGGCCAACTGCTAGCTAGGGCGCGACGGCGGCACCTTCAATGCGGTGCCGCTTGAGCGCTTGAGCGACAAAGCCACTGGCTTTCATCTCTTCCACATACTGGCTCAAATACTTGGCGGCCTCGTCACCACGGCTTTTGGGCAGTCCCATGGCTTGCGAAATGACCATGAAGCGGCCAGGCAACAAACGCAAATTCGGGACGCGCTCGGCATCGGCTTCGAGCTGCTGCTTCACGCCAGCCGCCACATCGGCACCGTTGGCCACAAAGAAATCAACCACGGTGGGTGACGTGGGGCTGCGCAGCAATTGGGCGTGTTTGATTTCGCGGCTCAAATACAAGTCGTAAGCGCTGCCTTTGCCCACGACCACGGTGTGCTTGGCTTGGTCCACCTCCTCATTGCGGGTCAGCGGCGAGTCTTGCTTGACTAAATAACTGCCCTCAATCAACACATAAGGCGGGGTGAAGGCAATGGCGTTACCGCGCAAAGGGTCGATGGCAAAGAATCCAATGTCGGCTTGCTCGGTACTTACCGCGTCGACCGACTTGCCGGCAGCATCAAACACCACCAACTTCAACGGCACCCCCAACTTGGCGGCCAGCCCCGTGGCCAAATCGACCGACACGCCCACGGGCAAGCCGGTGGTGGCGTCTTTTTGGGCCAAGATGGGGTTACCCAAGTTGATCGCGGCACGCAACACGCCCGTCGGGGCAAAGTGCTGCACCATTTGTGCCGAGGCGCTGGCCGCGCCCAACACGCTCAACATGAGCGCGCAAGCTTGGCGCTTGCAGCCTTGAAGGAATGAACGGCGGACGAGGCTTCGCATAAGGGCGACCTTTGACGGATGAGAGGTAGGTACGAAATGAATGTCATAACGCCCAATCGTGCCCGAAAAACCTGTCTGCCAACGTACACGGGTGACATCTTTCAAGACCGTCCCCACTTGCTGCGAAAATAGCGGCATGACATACAGCGTGAAAGAAATCTTCTACACCTTGCAAGGCGAAGGGGCGAACGCGGGGCAACCCGCTGTGTTTTGCCGTTTTGCGGGCTGCAATTTGTGGACCGGCCGTGAAGAAGACCGCGCCAGCGCCGTGTGCCAATTTTGCGACACCGACTTTGTGGGCACCGACGGCACGGCAGGTGGCAAGTTTGAATCGGCCCAAGCCTTGGCCGACAACATCCTCAGTTTTTGGCCCGCCCACGACACCCAACACCGCTTTGTGGTGCTGACCGGCGGCGAGCCCTTGCTGCAAGTCGACACCGCATTGGTCGACGCCTTGCACGCACGGCACTTCACCATCGCGGTGGAAACCAACGGCACCGTGCTACCGCCCGCAGGCATTGACTGGTTGTGCGTCAGCCCCAAAGCCGGCAGCAAACAACTGGTGACCTCGGGCCAAGAACTCAAGCTGGTCTACCCCCAAGCCACCGCCCTGCCCGAGCAGTTCGCCGCGCTAGATTTTGAAAACTTTTACCTCCAACCCATGGACGGCCCGCTCGCGGCAGCCAACACCGCTGACGCCGTCGCCTATTGCCAAAACCACCCGCAATGGCGCTTGAGCGTGCAGACCCATAAGTTGATCGGCATCCGATGAAATTTGAACTCAGCCAACGCTTTTACTTTGAAGCCGCCCACACCCTGCGCCGCAAAATCGACGCCGAGGGCAGCTTGCGCATCCACGGCCACACGTACCACGTTGAAGTGACGATTGCAGGCATGCCTGACCCCGAGTCCGGCATGATGATGGACCTTGGTTTTTTGCGCCAAGAGGTCGAAAAAGCCCGCCTCACGCTGGACCACCACTTCCTCGATGAAGTGGAAGGCATTGGCCCCGCCACCTTAGAGAATTTGTGCCTCTTCTTGCACAAGCAACTCAAAGACAGCCTGCCCAACTTGGCCTGCATCACGATTGAGCGCCCCGCCAGTGGCGACAAGTGCAGCCTCAAACTGAGCGACTGACGTGCAGCGGCTAAGCCGCACCTTTTCTCTTTTTCACACCTCTGGCTCGCCCCGCGCATTCTTGCTGCGGGGTGAACCCATGCTTTATCTTTTCTAAGTTATGACCACTTCCCGCCAAGGCACCCTCGGCATTGACTTTGGCACGTCCAACTCGGCCGTGTCGTGGGCCAGCCCCCAAGGCACCGCACGCCTCATTCCCTTAGAAGGCGACGCTTTGGCCATGCCCACTGCGGTGTTTTACAACGCCGAAGACGGCACCACCCACTTTGGCCGCGAAGCCATTGGCCTGTACCTCGAAGGCACAGAGGGCCGCTTGATGCGCTCGCTCAAAAGCTTGCTGGGCAGCCCGTTGTTGATGGAGACCACCCTCATCCACAACACCCAAGTGAGCTTTCAAGACATCGTGGCCACCTTCCTCGCCACCTTGCGCGACCGCGCCACACACACGCTGGGCTTCGCGCCCCAACGCGTGGTCATGGGCCGCCCTGTTCACTTTGTGGACGACGATGCCGCACGCGACGCCCAAGCCGAACAATCGCTGCGCGAAGCCGCGCAAGCCGTGGGCTTTGACGAGGTGTCGTTTCAACTCGAGCCCATCGCCGCCGCGCTGGACTACGAACGCCGCCTCACCCGCGAGAGCACCGTGCTGGTGGTCGACTTAGGCGGCGGCACCTCGGACTTCACCGTGGTGCGTTTGGGGCCAGACCGTATTGCACGCTCCGACCGCGCCCAAGACATCTTGGCCACCACCGGCGTGCACATTGGCGGGACCGACTTCGACCAAAAGCTCAGCTTAGAGAACGTGATGCCGCTGTTGGGCTACCGCCACCTTGGCCCACAAGAGCGCATGGTGCCCAGCAACTTGTTTTTTGATTTGTCCACGTGGCACTTGATCAACTGGCTGTACCAGCCCCGCGCCATCAACCAAGCCAAAGCGCTACGCACCAATTACAACGACCCGCGACTGCACGAACGATTGATGCGTGTGCTGACCGAACGCCACGGGCACCACATCGCGCACGAGGTAGAGCAAGCCAAAATTCGCTGCTCCATGACCGACGACAACACCTCGGTGGATCTGTCTTGCCTAGAAGCCCATTTGAGCGCACCGCTCGATGCCTCTCACATGCAAAGCAACTTAGACGCCTTGCTGCAAAGCACCGTGGCTTGTGCGCAAGATTGCGTCGAAGCGGCGGGCCTGACACACACGGGCATTGATGCGATCTATCTAACAGGTGGCTCATCAGCCCTGCGCCCGTTTCAACGCGTTTTGCAAAATGCATTTCCCGAAGTGGCGATGGTCGAAGGCGACTTGTTTGGCGGCGTGGCCTCGGGCTTGGCTTACAGCGCTTAAATCCAGCGCTCAACAAACGCCTCTGTGCGCAAGTATTTACTGATCAACGCCCATCACCATGTCGGGCAGGATGGTGACGATTTGTGGAAACACAGTGACCAGCACGATGCACACCACCAGACACGCAAAGAACGGCATGGCTGCGCGAGCAATGGTGTTGCTGTCTTTGCCCGTCATGTTTTGCAACACGAACAAATTAAACCCAACGGGCGGCGTGACCTCAGCAATTTCCACCAACAAAATGATGAAGATGCCAAACCAAATCAAATCGAACCCGGCCTTTTGAATCATGGGCAACACCACGGCGCTGGTCAGCACAATCATGCTGATGCCGTCCAATGCGGTCCCCAAAATCAGGTACACCACGGTCAACACCCCAATCAATGCCAAAGGTGACAAGTGCATGGCGTTGACCCACTCTGCCAATTCGCGTGGGATGCCTGTGAAGGCCATGGTTTTGGTCAAAAAGGCAGCGCCCGCCAAGATGAACATGATCATGCAACTTGAACGCGTGGTGCCCATCAAGCCCTCCCAGAAGTTAGACCATGTCAGGCTGCGACTCCACGCAGCCAAAGCCAAAGCGCCCACCACGCCGTAAGCAGCACATTCGGTGGCCGTGGCATAGCCCGCAATCAACACCCAGCACACAAACACGATCAAAGCAGCACACGGAATCAGGCTGCGCGAGAGTTTGATTTTTTCAATGAACGTCGTGGGCGGATCGGCGGCAGGCACTTGGTCGGGGTGGCGCAAACTCCACCACATGATGTAACCGCTGAACAGCATCATCAGCAAAATGCCGGGTAAAAAGCCCGCTAAAAAAATACGGATGATGGAGGCATCGGCCGCCACCGCATACACCACCATGGTGATGGAGGGTGGAATCAAAATACCCAAGGTGCCCGCCGTGGCCAAGGAACCCAACGCCAGTTTTTCACTGTAGCCACGCTTGAGCAACTCAGGCAACGCCACTTTACTGATGGTCGCGCAGGTGGCAGCAGATGAACCCGAGACCGAGCCAAAAATGCCACAACCCAGAATGGTGGTATGCATGAGGCGCCCCGGCACGCGGTTGAGCCAAGGGCGCAAGCCTTCAAACATTTCTTCGCTGAGTTTGGTGCGAAACAAAATTTCGCCCATCCAAATGAACAGCGGTAAGGCCGCGAGTTCCCAGCTGGCGTTGCTTTCCCAGAACGCACTGAACAGGTTTTTACCGGGCTGTGTGTCGGTAAAAAACGCTTGACCCACCCAACCGCAAATGGCCAAGGTCATCGCAATCCACACGCCACCTGACAGCAGCACCATCATGATGACCAGCAGCAAGCCGCCTACGAGAAGAATGTCCATGGGAACCTGTTCAATCAGTGGACTCAAACGTCCGAAGAAAAATCGCCGCGCGCGTGTCGCTCTTGCACCAAGCGCACATAAGTCGGCGTTTGACCTTGCAACACCAAGACCAACTCGTCGACAACAGCCACCCACAACAACACCGAGCCGATTGCAAAACTCAGTTGCGGAATCCACATGGGCATGGGCAACAAACCTTGGGCGACATCGTTGAACTCCCAGCTCTCATACGTGAACTTGCAAGCCCACCAAGCCAAGTAGCCCACCGCACAAGACCCTATCAGCAATGCCGCAATTTCAAGCCGCCTGCGCCAAACGGGCGAGACAGCTTCAAGCAACAAGGTGACGCGCACAAAGTCACCGTGTTTGAAAGCGTGCGACATGCTGAAAAACGCAGCTGCCGCACAACACCACGACACCACGTCGTTGACCGCACCGGTGCGAATGCCAAGCTCGCGCATCACACTTTGGCCAATCATCAGCACACAAATCGCCAAAATGAACAAGGCGCCCACGGCGCCCGCAGCCAGATACAGCCGATCTAAAAAGCGACGCATCACTTCTTAGCTTTGGTGGCCGCTTTGTCTGATTGGGCATAGGCCGCAATGATGGCTTCACCGTCAGGGCCTGCGCGTTTTTGCCAATCCGACAACATGATGCCGCCCACCTGCTTCATGTCTTGCATGAGCTTGGGCGAAGGCGTGACCACTTTCATGCCCTTCTCAGCCAAGGCCTTTTTGTAATACACATCTTTTTCTGCGCTGACTTTCCAGCCACGCGCTTCGGCGTCTGAGGCTGACTTGGTCAGTGCCGCTTGTGTGGTGGGGTCGAGTGCGTCAAACGCTTTTTTGTTGACGATCACCGCGTTCTTGGGCAACCAAGCTTGGGTGTCGTAGAAGTATTTCAAGCTCTCGTAGGTTTTGGTGTCGTAGCCGGTCGAGCCTGAGCTCATGTAGCTCTCGATCACACCCGTAGCCAAAGCTTGTGAGAGCTCCGCCGCTTGAATGGTGACGGGTTGCGCGCCAATGAGCTCTGCAATCTTGCCCGTGGCAGGGCTGTAAGCGCGCCACTTGATGCCACGCAAATCGGCCACCGAGTTGATTTCTTTCTTGGCGAAGATGCCTTGTGAAGGCCACGCCACGGCATACAACAGCTTCATGCCTTGACCCGCGAGTAGCTTTTCGAGCACGGGCTTTTGCGCGTCATACAAACGCTTGGAGTCGGCGTAGCTGGTGGCCAAGAAAGGAATGCCGTCGGTGCCAAAAATTGGGTTTTCGTTTTCGAAGTTGACCAGCAGCACCTCGCCAATTTGCGCCTGACCGCCTTGCACAGCGCGTTTGATTTCGTTGGCTTTAAAAAGCGAGGCATTGGCATGCACCGAGATTTTCAATTTCCCTGCAGTCGCTGCCTCCACGTCTTTGGCAAATTGAATCAAGTTTTCGGAATGAAAGTTGGTCGCGGGGTACGCCGCAGGCAAGTCCCATTTGGTTTGCGCGAATGCCGTACCGGCACAGAGGCTAAGAGCGATGGCAGCAAAAGGGAGATGACGACGTTGCATGAAAAAACTCCTGATCAATGACGAAATACAAGCACGGTGTAGATGCGCAGACTATAGCCAGTGGGACACCTACCTCACGCCTAGGACTTTCCCTTTATATACACAAATTGTCAACAATTTGTTGATTAAATTTCTACAATGAATCATGACCAAAAAATCTACCACCTCAACAACCAAAGCACCGCCCATCGTGTCGTCGGCACATTTGGTGTCTCCTCAGAGTGCGGAAATGAGTGAGTTTGAATTTGGTTTGATCGTGGCGGGCAATGCGTTTGAACGCTGGATCGTGCACTGCATGAGTGCAGCTGGCTTGAAAGATTTGACACCACTTGACGTGCTCATCCTGCACCACGTCACCCACCGTGCGCGTGACAAACGTCTGTCTGACATTTGTTTCATCATGAATGTGGAAGACACCCACTTGATCAACTACGCGCTGAAAAAACTCGTGGCGCTCGGCGTGGTCGCAGCCCAGAAAAAGGGCAAAGAAGTCACCTATGCCGCGACGCCACTCGGTAAGGACTATGTTCAACGCTACCGCGCTGTGCGGGAGAACTGTTTGATTCAAGTCCTCAAAGCCGACGACGCGTTGAACAAAGACATTGGCGACTTGGGGCGCTTGCTCCGCGTTTTATCTGGCATGTATGACCAAGCCGCCCGTGCTGCGGCATCCCTTTGAGATTGTTTTGACGATGAACACCTCCAACACCCCCTTCTCCCGCTGGCAATTTTGGATCGACCGAGGCGGCACCTTCACCGACATCGTGGGCAAGCGACCCGATGGCCGCTTGGTCACCCACAAACTGTTGTCAGAAAACCCCGAGCAATACAACGACGCGGCCGTGGCAGGCATGCGCCACTTGCTAGGTCTTGCCAAAGATGCGCCGCTCACGCCAGATTTGGTGGCCTGCGTGAAGATGGGCACCACCGTGGCGACCAACGCTTTGTTAGAGCGCAAAGGTGAGCCCACCTTGTTGGTCACCACACGCGGCTTTCGCGATGCCCTGCGCATTGCCTACCAAAACCGCCCGCGTTTGTTTGACCGACACATTGTGTTGCCCGAACTGCTTTACCAAGACGTCATTGAAGCGCAAGAACGCATGGGCGCGCATGGCGAAGTGGTTGAAGCCTTGGACCCAACCCATCTGCGCACCGCCCTGAGCGACGCCTACGCACGCGGCTTGCGTAGCGTGGCGATTGTATTCATGCATGGCTACCGCTACACCGCACACGAGCAAATGGCCCAGCAGTTGGCCCAAGACATCGGGTTCACCCAAATCAGCACCTCGCACGGCACCAGCCCGCTGATGAAATTTGTCAGCCGTGGCGACACCACGGTGGTCGATGCCTATTTATCGCCCATCCTCAGGCGCTATGTCGATCAGGTGTCCAGCCAAATGCCCGGTGTGCCTTTGTTCTTCATGCAGTCTTCCGGCGGCTTGACCGATGCGCACGCCTTCCAAGGCAAAGACGCTATCTTGTCTGGCCCAGCAGGTGGCATTGTGGGCATGGCCCGCACCGCACAACTGGCTTTTGCCCACGAAGCTAGCCAGACCATGGCCGCGCAGACCAACGTCAAGGTGATCGGCTTTGACATGGGCGGCACCTCCACCGATGTGTCGCATTTCGCAGGTGAGTTTGAACGCGAGTTTGAAACCCAAGTGGCGGGTGTGCGCATGCGTGCGCCCATGATGAGCATTCACACCGTCGCCGCAGGCGGTGGGTCGGTGTTGGCATTTGATGGTGCGCGCCTGCGTGTCGGGCCACAAAGCGCGGGGGCCAACCCAGGCCCTGCCAGCTACCGTCGCGGTGGCCCGCTGACCGTGACCGATGCCAACGTGATGCTGGGCAAAATTCAACCCGCTTACTTCCCCAGCGTCTTTGGGCCCCAAGCCAACGAGCCCTTGAACCATCACGTGGTCGCCGAGCAGTTTCAAGCGCTGTCACAAAGCATGCAGCGCCCCTCTGAAGAAATTGCAGAAGGCTTTGTGCAAATTGCTGTGCAACAAATGGCCAATGCGATCAAAAAAATATCTGTGGCACGGGGCTATGACGTCACCCGCTACACCCTGCAATGTTTTGGAGGTGCTGGCGGTCAACATGCCTGCTTAGTCGCCGATGCCTTGGGCATGACGCGTGTGCTGGTGCATCCCTTGGCGGGCGTGCTGTCGGCCTACGGCATGGGCTTGGCCGATCAAAACGTGATTCGCGAGCAAGCCATCGAATTGCCACTGACGCTGCAAGCCATGCCCACTTTGCAACAAGCTATGCACGCCCTCACGCAAACTGCGCAGCATGAACTCACACGACAGCAGGTGTCCGAGCGCGAACTCATCACACACCAACGCGTGCACGTTCGCTACCAAGGCAGCGATGCGTCCTTGGTGGTTCCGATGGGTGACCTGCCCCACATCACTGCGGCTTTTGAACAAGCCTACCGCCAACGCTTCGCCTTTTTGATGACCGGCAAGCCCTTGATCGTGGAGGCCGTCTCTGTAGAGGTGCTGCTGCCAGGAGAAGCGGCCAACGAAGCCATCTTGGCCTTACACCCCGCGCGTGAGGTGCCGGTGCGTGACACCGTGAAGTTCTTCGCCGAAGGTCAGTGGCACGCGGCCTCCTTGGTGGTGCGTGAAGACTTGCGCGCCGGTGACGTCATCACGGGCCCAGCCATCGTGGCCGAAAAAAATGCCACCACCGTCATCGAACCCGGCTGGCAAGCCACCCTCACCGCCCTGGACCACTTGGTGCTGCAGCGCCGCGAGGCCCGCCAAGTGCGCTACGCCGCAGGCACACACGCCGACCCCGTGTTGCTGGAGGTGTTCAACAACCTCTTCATGAACATCGCGGAGCAAATGGGTTTGCAACTGCAAAACACCGCCCATTCCGTGAACATCAAAGAGCGCTTAGATTTCTCATGCGCCCTGTTTGACGCGCAAGGCAACTTGATTGCCAACGCACCACACATGCCGGTGCACTTGGGCTCCATGGGCGAAAGCATCAAAACCGTGATTCAAGAAAACGCGGGCCGCATGCAACCCGGTCAGGTGTACGTCTTGAACGACCCCTACCACGGCGGCACCCACCTGCCCGACATCACGGTCATCACACCCGTCTATTTGGATGGTTCCACGCAGCCCGATTTCTTTGTCGGCTCACGCGGCCACCATGCGGACATTGGCGGCATCACCCCAGGGTCCATGCCGCCCTTCTCGACCACCATCGACGAAGAAGGCGTGCAAATTCACAACGTGCTGCTGGTCGAACACGGCGTGCTGCGCGAAGCCGAGATGCTGGCCTTGCTGCAAAGTGGCGCACACCCCAGCCGCAACCCCGCGCAAAACATGGCCGATTTGAAAGCACAAATCGCGGCCAACGAACGCGGCGTGCAAGAGTTGCACAAGATGGTTGCGCAGTTTGGTTTGAACGTGGTGCAGGCCTACATGCAGCACGTGCAAGACAACGCCGAAGAGTCGGTGCGCCGCGTGATCACACGCTTGAAAGACGGCGCCTTCACGCTCAACTTGGACAACGGTGCACACATCAACGTCGCCATTCGTGTCGATGCCCAAGCGCGCAGTGCCGTGATTGATTTCACCGGCACCTCCGAGCAACAACGCAACAACTTCAACGCACCCAAAGCCGTGTGCATGGCCGCTGTGCTGTATGTGTTCCGCACCTTGGTGGATGACGACATTCCTTTGAATGCGGGTTGTTTGAAGCCCTTGCACGTCATCATCCCAGCAGGCTCCATGCTCAACCCCAACGCGCCTGCGTCTGTGGTGGCGGGCAACGTCGAGACATCGAGCTGCATCACCAATGCCTTGTACGGTGCCTTGGGGGTCATGGCCGGCAGTCAGCCCACCATGAACAACTTCACCTTTGGCAATGCCACCTACCAGTACTACGAAACCATTTCGGGCGGGAGTGGCGCAGGTCAAGGCTTTGCGGGCACAAGCGTGGTGCAAACGCACATGACCAACTCGCGTTTGACCGACCCTGAAATTTTGGAATTCCGCTTTCCTGTGCGACTGCAAAGCTACGAAATTCGCACCCACTCGGGCGGCAATGGACAGTGGCGCGGGGGTGATGGCGGTGTGCGTCGCATCGAATTTTTAACGCCCATGACCGCGAGCATTTTGTCGAATGGCCGCATCTTTCCCGCCTTTGGCATGGCCGGTGGACAAGACGGTGGCGTGGGCGTGAACCGCGTGTACCGACGCGATGGCCGTGTCGAAGAACTCACCCACATTGCCCAAGCCGAAATGAACGAAGGCGATGTGTTTGAAATTCAAACCCCAGGCGGTGGCGGCTACGGCCCATCAAGTCGCGCCAGTTAACCCGCACAATTCAGCTTTGCCCTTTGACCCGTATTTAGGAATTTCGACCGATGACCGCTGACACCTTGAAACTCTTTCAACCCACCCGCATCGGCGACATTGAGGTAGCCAACCGCTTGGTCATGGCGCCCTTGACGCGCTGCCGAGCCGACGAAGCGGCGGGCGACATTCCCGGCAGCGACATCAACATTGAGTACTACCGCCAACGCAGCAACGCGGGCCTGATCATCAGCGAGGGCACACAGGTGTCGCCGCAGGGCAAAGGCTACATGGCCACGCCCGGCATTTACTCGGACGAACAGGTGGCAGGCTGGAAGCCCATCACCCAAGCCGTGCACGACGCAGGCTCCAAAATCGTGGCGCAAATTTGGCATGTAGGCCGCATTAGCCATCCTGAATTGACTGGCGGCGCACAGCCCATCGCGCCCTCGGCCGTACAACCCAAAATTGCCGCCTACACCCGCAACGGAAAAATAGATGCGCCCGTGCCCCATGCCTTGAGCGTGGCAGAAATTCAAGAGGTGGTGAACCAATACCGCCGCGGCGCAGCCAACGCCATGCGTGCCGGTTTTGACGGCGTAGAAATTCACGGCGCCAACGGCTATTTGGTCGACCAGTTTCTGCGCGATGGGGCCAACCACCGCACCGACCTGTACGGAGGCTCGGTAGAAAACCGCTGCCGCTTTGCACTCGAAGTGGTCGATGCGTGTGTGGCCGAAATCGGCGCAGGCCGCGTGGGCATTCGCCTCTCGCCTGTCAGCCCTGCCAACGACTCGTCCGACAGCCACCCCCAAGCCGTGTTTGGCCATTTGGTGGAAGAACTCAACAAACGCGGCATTGCCTTCATTCACTTCGTCGAAGGCTCCACTGGTGGCCCACGCGACGTACCGGGCTTTGACTACGCAGGCGCGCGCCAAGCCTTCAAAGGCACCTACATTGCCAACAACGGCTACACCCGCGACATGGCCATTGACGCCATAGCCTCAGGCCGTGCCGACGCAATCGCCTTTGGCCGCCCCTACATCGCCAACCCCGACTTGGTGCAACGCCTGAAACTCAACGCACCCCTGAATGCGGCCGTGCCCAAAACGTTTTATGCGCCTGGGGCTGTGGGGTATACGGATTACCCAGCCTTGTAAATCGACCAGGTTTGACTCAAACAAAAGGGCCTCACGCGTGAGGCCCTTTTGCATTTTTTAGCGCCTAGCCGGTCACATCCATCTGCCGCCATGTGCATCTGGCCTGAACACTTTGCTGTTTTGGCATATGGATTTACTGGGTTATGTTCGATGATGACGGGATGCGGGTTTGGTGGGGGTATGGGCGGTTGGGGTGAGTAGGCGTTGAGTTTAGTTAGACGTCATTGGAATTTTCGACACGCTTCACAGATACGGACAGCGAATATTCAAATAACGAAACTGCGCTAAGTTCGGAACATGCAAGGACTAGATCGGTACTGATCTCTTTGGCAATAATCACGCCCCTAACGGCCTGGCTAGGCTCTGCTTGATTCTTTTTGATCCAGCCCATGTATCGAAGTAGTTGACCCACGACTCGGTCGTAGCCCTTTGATACTTTGAGCTCAATTACGACGTAGCCGCCGCTTGCATCTACCGCCAGGATATCAATGAAACGGCCGCCAACCGGAAACTCAACACCGGTAATTCCTTCCTCGGAATACAGTTTGAGAGACGGTTCGATAATGTGAAGGTTCCTTGCGAGGTAGTCTCTCAGATCGTGTTCATACGCGAATTCGTTAGATGATTGAACCGTCACTTCAACCTGATCTTCTTCGACAGGTGTTAATGAAGAAATGGGTACCGGGTCGACACCAGGTTCATACAGCCGAAACTGCGAACTGTTCAGTTTGAAGAAGCGATCATCCGAACCATCTGCCTTCGGGCTGTATTGCATTCGGGTCGGGATGTTCGTAGACAAACGGATAAGGAGTGCCGCAACAGTGCCTTGCTTGACGTTCGGGTAGTGCTCCTGGAACCACTGCACTGCTTGCTCGCGGGTGAAGGCTACCCCGGGTGTAAGGCCCATCGAGCCGATCATGTCTTGCATGAGTAAGCGGACCGGTTTTTCATTGAGGGTTGCCAAGTGGGAATCTCCTTTTACGACGACTAACGTTCAAGTTAACCGGCGCGCGGAGGTGGGACACCTTGGCCCGGTTAGCGAAAATATACCGCGTACTGCTACCCGGGCCAAGGTGGCTTGCCAACCCCGACTTGGTTCAACGCCTGAAACTCAACGCACCGCTGAATGCGGCCGTACCTAAAACGTTTTATGCGCCTGGGGCGGTGGGGTACACGGATTACCCAGCCTTGTAAATCGACTAGGTTTGACTCAAAAAAAGGGCCTCACGCGTGAGGCCCTTTTTGCATTTGGTAAAACACTATGTCTTCGGTGTTTCTGAATGCACCTTGGAAAACGTCAAGATCACTTCTCGGATCAGTTTGCGTTGTGGCACTGGCAACTTGAGAAACGCCTCAAAAATATCTCGGTCTTGGTAGCCGATACCACTGTCCCAACGCGCCTTGCGCGTTTCAACTTTCCGATGAATTTCGTCACCGTAATTCAGGCGCTCAGGCGGAACCGCCAGCCACGCAGCTAAAACCAATAATTTGTCATGCGTGGGCAACGTTTCACCGCGCAGCCAACGGCGTACGCCGTGCAACGTCATGGGTTTGCCCCAGTAACGGGTATTGAACTCGCGTTCCAGCACGGCAGGCTTAGGCTCGTAGCCCGCAGCCTGCATTGCCTCACGTAACCGGTTCGCAAACATAGTCTTTGCGTTTTCCATGTGGTTACGCTATCCGCCACCGCTAGCCGTCAAGTGACAGAATTAAATAGTTACGTAATTAACGTAACTTATGATTACGTTTTAGTTTCTGCTGTTTCAGAGACAACAACGAAGTCAACATGCCCAAGTCCCTCCTCGAACAACTCCCCGACATCGTGGCCAACGGCCGCAAACAAGCTGAAAAAATCCTGGAAGGCATCGAGAGCCGCCACCGTGTGGGGCTACAGACCCGTGAAGTGGTGCTGCCAGCCCGTGACACCGCAGCGCAAGACTGGGTCACCCAGCAAAACAGGACCAGCCAGCGCGAGGTGTTTGCACCGGGGCAAGCCAGCCTGATCGAAAACCCACAAGCCACGTTGGGTGCCGCGCCCGAAGCGCCTTGGGCCAATCGGCTGATTTATGGCGACAACTTGCTGGCCATGGCCGCCTTGCTTGCGGGTGACGAGAACACGCCCAGCCTGCGCGGCAAGGTGGACCTGATCTACATCGACCCGCCTTTTGACTCTAAGGCCGACTACCGCACCAAGGTCACACTGCCGGGTATGGAGATCGAGCAAAAGCCCACGGTGATCGAGCAATTCGCCTATTCAGACACCTGGAGCGATGGCACTGCCTCTTACCTTGCGATGATCACGCCGCGCCTGATCTTGATGCGTGAACTGCTGGCCGATACCGGGTCCATCTACGTGCATCTGGACTGGCATGTGGGGCATTACGTGAAGTTGGTCTTGGATGAAGTGTTTGGCAAAGACAATTTTACGAATGAGATTATTTGGAAACGCTCTGAAGCGCACTCAGACGCGAGTGCTTTCGGTGCGGTACATGACGTGATTTTTTTCTATAAAAAAACACGCAACAATATTTGGAATAGGCAGTACACGCCATACACAAGTGAGTACATAGAACGTCAATTTAAATATATAGAGCAGGAATCTGGGCGGCGCTATCGATCCGCTGACTTATCGGCTTCAGGACTATCAGGTGGCGGGTACATATATGAATGGAACGGTATTACGCGTTCTTGGCGTTGTCCGATTCAAACAATGGAACGCTACAAGTCAGAAGGACGCTTGGATTACACGGGTAAGGGACTTGTTCGATACAAGTACTACTTGGATGAAATGCCAGGCTTGGCAATCCAATCCGTATGGACTGACATTGGAAAAATTCACCATCTAGCAGATGAGCGAATCAGCTACCAAACTCAAAAGCCCGAAGAGTTACTGGAACGCATCGTGCGATCATCCTCTAACGAGGGCTCACTTGTAGCAGACTTCAATGGAGGCTCAGGCACCACAGCCGCTGTCGCCGAAAAGCTCGGCCGCCGCTGGATCACAACCGATCTCGGCAAACCTGCCTGCATGATCATGCGCAAACGCCTTATCGACCAAGAGGCCAAACCGTTCCTTTACCAAGCCATCGGCGACTACCAAGTCGAAGCAGCAAAAGCACATCTGGGCCGGGATTTCCGCATTGGCGATTTGTCGCAGATCGTCCTCTCGCTGTACGGTGCCCTGCCCTTGCCTCCCGATGTGAACCCGCAGCGCAACCTCGGGCAAATTGCGGGCATGGCTCTCGGCGCTGGCCGGGGCAGCAAAACCTTGGTACTGGCCGACTCGCCCAACAAGCTCACCGGCATGGCCACACTCAAAAAGGCCATCGCGCAGCGCGACAACCTCATGGGCGGCTGGGACCGCGTGGTGGTGCTGGGCTGGAACTTTGAGCCCTCGATTGGAGAAACCATCACCGCGCTCAACGACAGCCGCCTCGAAGTGCTGGTGATCCCACCCGACCTGATGGACCGCCTCAAGAAAAAAGGCGGCATCGACAAGCTGCGTGGTCAAGTGCGGTTCTCGTCGCTGCAATACCTGACCATCGAGCCGATCACACGCCAAGTGTCAGCCAATGCAGGCGATGAACCCTCGACCGAAACACTCACGGTCAAGCTCAAAAATTATGTGCTGCTCTCGCCCGAGGCGATCAATCTGGACGACGCAAACCGCCAAGCCTTGCAGCAAGTGGCCAACAAGGAGCCGCTGGCCCTGATCGAGTATTGGGCGGTGGACCCGGACTACGACGGCAAGGTGTTCCGCTCCGTCTGGCAAGACTACCGGGGCAACACCGCCAACGATGCCGATGTGCTGCGCGTGGTCACGCAGGCGCAAGTGACCGTCGCCGCCAAAACAGGTGCCCGCAAAGTGTGCGTGCGCGTGGTCGATGTGTTTGGCTTTGAAGCCGAAGTGGTCTCCACCGTGGAGGCCGCATGAGTACAGCAGCTCACAAAGCCGATGACCAACTGGCCCTGGCCGCAGGCCTGACCGCCAAAACCAATCAGCTTTGCCTGGGCCTCGAATCGGGTGCAGCAGACATTCTGAAACTGGTTACGCCCACCACCGCCGATTTGCTGGCCTGGTGGTTTGGCGAAGACATGGTGATGGCCCGGGGTGGGAGCATCACACGTGGTGGAGGTCTGAACTTCCACGCCGGACAAAAGCAAGCCATCTTGAACGCCATCGTGGCGCACGAGGTGCTCGGCGCTGGCCTTGACCGCTGGACGCTGCTGGACTTGTACCGCGCCGCCGCGCCCGATGCGTTGCTGACGGGCACGCGACTGAATGAGGTGTCTGCCGACAAACACGGCCACCCTAAGTACTGCCTGAAGATGGCCACGGGCACAGGCAAGACCTGGGTGCTGCAAGCGCTGATGATCTGGCAGCTGCTCAACAAAACTGCCGCGCTGGCCGAAGGCATTGACGACCCACGTTTTACCCGCCAGTTCATGGTGGTGGCGCCTGGTCTGATTGTTTATGAGCGCTTGCTCGATGCGTTTTGCGGCAAGCTCATTGCGGGTGGCAATGGCTCGCGTGACTTCGTCAGCTCGGACATGGCCAAGTTTGCCGACCTGTTCATCCCCGAGGCACATCGCGAGTCGGTATTTGCCTTTGTGCGAGGGAATGTGTGCAGCAAGAACGACATTGGCCTCAAAGCCACGGGCAACGGCATGATCGCCATCACCAACTGGCACCTGCTGTCAGACGGTGGCGATGTGACCGAAGACATCGAAGAAGTCGAAGCCTTGGGAGCACCGATGGACCCGCAAGATGTGGTGGCGCAGGTGCTGCCGCTGACGCCAGGACGCGCCACGGGCAACAGCCTGGACGTGCTGGACCGCCGGTATGCACGCGGCAATGTGCTGGAGTTTTTGGCGCAGCTGCCCGAGCTGATGGTGTTCAACGACGAAGCGCACCACATTCACGAGTTCAAGCGCGAAGGCGAGACCACCGAAGTGGAATGGCAAAAAAGTCTGAGTCGCATCGCTCAGACCAAGGGTCGCCGCTTTGTGCAGGTGGACTTTTCGGCCACACCCTACAACGACGTGGGCTCGGGCAAGAACAAACGCAAGGTTTACTTTCCGCACATCGTGACCGACTTTGACCTGAAAAGCGCCATGCGTGCCGGGCTAGTCAAGTCGCTGGTGCTGGACCGCCGCAAAGAAATCGGCGCATTGCCGCTGGAGTTCAAAGCCGAGCGCGATGAATCGGGTAACCCCGCCCTGAGCGAAGGCCAGCGCGTGATGCTGCGGGCAGGCTTGGCCAAGCTGCGCAAGCTCGAAAAAGACTTTGCCGCCATTGACCCGCACCGTCACCCCAAGATGCTGGTGGTCTGCGAAGACACCACCGTGTCACCGCTGGTGGCCGAGTTCTTGCGCGACCAAGAAGGCCTGAGCGAAGACGAGGTGATGACCATCGACTCGGGCAAAAAGGCTGAGCTGGGCGAAAAAGACTGGGCTCCTGTGCGCGAGCGCCTGTTCAGCGTGGACCACCACGCCACCCCGCGTGTAATCGTGAGCGTGTTGATGCTGCGCGAGGGCTTTGACGTGAACAACATCTGCGTCATCGTGCCGCTGCGCTCCAGCCAGGCGCAGATTCTGCTGGAGCAAACCATCGGGCGCGGCCTGCGCCTGATGTGGCGCGACGCCGAATACAACGACATCAAACGCGAAAACCGCGAACTGATCGAAGCCAGCAAAGAACCTGGCAGCTTGCTCGATGTGCTGTCCATCGTGGAACACCCGGCGTTTCAGTCTTTCTATGACGATCTGATCAACGAAGGACTGGCTGGCACCACAGGCGATGACGACGGTGACGGCAGCTCAGCCACGGGTGACGTGATCGCAGCAGAACTGCGCGAAGGCTTTGAAGCCTTTGACTTCGGCATCCCGTTCATCCTGCAAGAAGCCGATGAACTGCGCGACCACAACCAGATCGACGTGACCGCCCTACCCGCCTTCACGGCCATGACATCGGAGCAGCTCAAGGGCATGCTGGGTAAGGGTGACACCTTTATCTCTCAAGACCTGCAAAGTTCCACGCTGTTTGGTGATTACCGGGTGGACGGCGCAATCATGAACGTGAGCGGCTACAACGATTACCTGTCGCGCTTGACGCGGCGCATCAGCCAGGCGCTGAGCGAGCCACTGCCCAAGGGCAACAAGATCGCCACGCACCTGGCCAAGCCCTATCTGCAAGTGAACACCGCCGAACTGACGGGTTGGATCGACGACTTCGTCTGGACGCAACTGTTTGCAGGCACCTTCAACCCGCTGGAAGATGAGAACTGGCGCTTGCTGCTTTTGCAGCCTGTGGTAGATCACATCACCAAGGTGTTTGCAGTCGGCCTGCTCGAATCGGAAGAAAAGCACACCACGGGCCAGACCGAAGTGCATCTGCGCTATTTGAGCGAAGTACCCAAGCTCATGGTGCGCGAGAGTGCATCGCTGGAAGTGTCCAAGTGCATCTACACCCGACTGGGCTGGCCCAGCCGCAGCGGCGGACTAGAAAAGTCGTTCATCCATTGGGCACAAGCTGACACGCAGGTGCTGGCGTTTTGCAAGATCAGCGAAAACCGCCACACCTTTGCCCGCCTGCGCTACGTGAAAGAGGACGGCCTGCCCGCCTTCTATTCACCCGACTTTCTGGTGCACACCCCAGGCGCGGTGTACTTGGTCGAAACCAAAGGCCAGGAACAAACCATCCACCCCAATGTGAAACGCAAACTGAAAGCCGCGTTGGCCTGGTGTGATCGCATCAACACCCTCACCGAAGAACAACGCGGCGGGCCACCTTGGCATTACGTGTTGCTGGGTGAGTCAGTGGTGTATGAGTGGCAAGGCAAAGGCGCCCGTTTGGCGGAGCTTCTGGACTATGCGCGGTTAAGGCCCATGGCCAGCGCCTCGCTGCAACAAGCGCTCATTTAAAAATCAAAACTCAGCGCTTCAAATCCCTGTAAAAATTTTCGTGCGGACCCATGGCTTCTAGGTAAATCAGGCGCACGGTGTCTTCTCGGGTGTAGCCCAGCAGGTACAGCTGGCCTTGGCTGCGAAACTTGTAGACCCACAGTTGTGCCAAGTCGCCTTTTTTGCGCTCGCCCACGTCGGGGTTGTCGGCCACGGCCCCCACGGCGGCATCCGTGTCGGCAATCAGACTGACTTGGGTCAGCTTTTTGTAAACGCGGGCAAAGCGCCGCGTTTGCAGCACTTGCCAGCTCATGCTGGCAGCGTGTTGGCGGTACTGCGAGGAACAAAGGGCGTGCTGTCCTCTCGTGGCTCGCCTAGGCTCATCAGGCTTTCGGCAATGAACGATGCAGGCAAATCGGGGTTGTCCAGCGCGGCGCGGCCCACTTTGGCCCAGAACTCGACCTGCCCCTGCACGGTGCGAAATTCTGCCTTGGCAGCCACACGGGCTGCGCCAACCAAAGACTCATCGATGCGCATGGAAACGGTTGACATGGTGTGCCTTTCAGGATTTACCACAATTGTAGACAGTCACACAGATTCCCACAAGCAAACGCACCTCTAAAAAGAAAAAGGGCCTCACGCGTGAGGCCCTTTTTCTTGCAATGCAACAGCAGATGCCGTTGACTTAAGAGGCGTCTTCTGACGCCGCCTTCTTCGCCCCAATCCGCGTCTCCTGCCCCGCGACCAAACGGGCGATGTTGTCTTTGTGGCGCATCAGCAGCAAGGCACTCATGGCGACGACAGCCAATAACTCGGCGTCGCTGGTGGCCCAAGCCACTGTGTCGCCCAGCCAGTAGTAAGCAGGGGCAAAGACCGAGGCGGCCAAGGCGGCGAGCGAGGAATAGCGGAAGAAAACGGCAACGATCAGCCATGTGCCCATGGTGGCTGCGCCCAAGACGGGTTCCACGCCAAACAACACACCTGCAGCCGTGGCAACGCCTTTGCCGCCTTTGAAGCCAAAGAACACAGGCCACAAATGACCGATGAAGGCCGAGATGGCCACCAAGGCCACAGCGCGGTCGTCCAAGCCAAAGTCGGGGCCGTAAAGCTTGACCAGCAAAACAGGGAAGTAGCCTTTGAGGGCATCAAACAACAAGGTGGCGATGGCGGCTTTTTTGTTGCCCGAGCGCAGCACGTTGGTGGCGCCTGGGTTTTGGCTGCCGTAGGTGCGAGGGTCGTCCAAGCCCATCACGCGGCTCACGATGACCGCGAACGACAAAGAGCCCACCAAGTACGCGCCCACCACGAGCAGCAACACGGTTGAAGAATCAGAAAACATAAACAACCTCAATCACAGCGCGGGGTCGCGCACGTCCCAACGGATGGCGTCAATGGCGGCCAAGACCTCGGGCGACAGCGTAGTGCCCCACGCGTCCAAGTCGGCATCCAATTGCGCCACCGAGGTGACGCCAATGATGGTGCTGGCCACTTGCCACTTGGTGTAACAAAACGCCAAGGCCATTTGCGTGGGCGTCATGCCGTTGTCGCGAGCCAAGGTGTTGTAGCGGCGAGCTGCGGCCAAGGCTTCGGGGCGGCCCCAGCGTTGCTTGCGCATACTCTCGTAAGCGGACATGCGGCCACCTTGTGCGCCTTGGGGTGCGGTGGGGCCGTCAATGCCGCCTTCGTCGTATTTACCGGTCAACAGGCCAAAGGCCAAGGGCGAATAAGCCAGCAAGGCCACGTTCAAGCGGTGACAGGTTTCGTCGAGTGCGTTTTCATAGGTGCGGTTGAGCAGGCAATACGGGTTTTGCACGGTCTGCACGCGGGGCAAGCCGTGTTGCTCGGCCAAGCGCACAAACTCATGCACGCCATAAGGCGTCTCGTTGGACAAGCCCACGTAGCGCACCTTGCCGGCTTTGACCAACTGGGCCAAGGCGTCGAGTTGCTCGTGAATGGAGGTAACCGATTTTTCTTTGCTGGGGTCGTAATAGGCCATGCCAAACGCTGGCACATGGCGTTCGGGCCAGTGAATTTGGTAGAGGTCGATGACGTCGGTTTGCAAGCGGCGCAGACTGGCATCGCAGGCAGCCAAGATGTCTTGGCCGTTCATGCCGCTGTTTTCGCGAATCCAAGGCATGCCGCGTGAGGGGCCTGCGACTTTGGTGGCGAGCACCAATTTTTCGCGGGCGCCTGGGTTTTTGGCCAACCAGTTGCCAATGATGGTCTCGGTGGCGCCGCAGGTCTCGGCTTTGGCGGGCACGGCGTACATCTCGGCGGTGTCGATGAAGTTCACGCCACGCGCCAGCGAACGGTCGAGGATGGCGTGGGCGTCGGCTTCTTTCACTTGTTCACCAAAGGTCATGGTGCCCAAGCAAATGGGGGTCACGCGCAAGTCGCTGGTGCCCAGCTGAACGAGGGGGAAAGTCATGGGAACAACTCCAACAAAGGGGGTTTTCAAAAGCTGACAAGTCTAAAGCTTGGCGCGGGCCTCTTCTTGCAGGCGCAAGACACGGCGTTGCACCTTGCCGGTGGTGGTCATGGGCAGCTCTGGTGTGAACTCAATTTCTTTGGGGTACTCATAGGGCGCCAGCTGGCCGCGCACATGGTTTTGAAGTTCTTGCACCAAGGCGTCGGAGGCTTCAAAACCCACCGCCAACACCACGTAAGCTTTGACCAAGGCACCGCGTTCGCGGTCGGGCTTGGGAACCACGGCGGCGTTGGCCACAGCGGGGTGTTTGACCAAGCAGTTTTCGATCTCGCTGGGGCCAATGCGGTAACCGGCTGACTTGAACACGTCGTCCGCACGGCCTTGGTACCAAAGATAGCCGTCGGCATCGCGGGTGGCGATGTCGCCGGTGCGGCACCAGTCGCCCGTGTACTTCTTGTCGGTGGACGCTGGGTTTTTCCAATAGCCCAAAAAGAAAATGGGGTCGGGCTGGCCATGTTGGTTGAATCGGTGCAAGGCCACGTCGCCGGGCACGCCCACGGCACATTCTTGGCCGTGGTCGTCGATCACCGCCACGCGGTGGCCGGGATAGCCTTTGCCCATGCTGCCGGGCTTGGCGGGCCAGCCAATGCCGTCGCGTGGTTGGCCGTTCATGGCGCAGTTGCCCACGATGTAGTTGATCTCGGTTTGGCCAAACATCTCGTTTACCGTAACGCCCAGCTGCGATTGGCAATAACCAAACACCGCGTCGCCCACGGCCTCACCGGCACTCATGAGGGCTTGCAGCTTGAGCTTGAACTGAGCGCTGGGCGCGGGGAACGCCTTCATCATGGCTTTGAGCGCGGTGGGGAACAAAAAGGTGTGTGTGACCCCGTGCTGCTGCATGAGGGTGAAGGCGAGTTCGGGGCTGAAGCGCCCGTTCCACGCCACGATGGGGCGGCCAAAGTAAAGCGTGGGCAGCAAGGCATCCATCAAGCCGCCGGTCCACGCCCAATCGGCGGGGGACCAAAACACGGCTTGGCTCTCGCCTGCAGGGGCGGTCGACGCTGCATCGCTTGAAAAACCAAACCAGTTTTGGCTGCACACAAAGCCCGTGAGGTTGCCGATCAAGGCACGGTGCGGAATGAGCGCCCCCTTGGGTGGCCCCGTGGTGCCACTGGTGTAGATCAACACCGCCGCTTCGTCGGCCTTGGTTTGCACCGCCGTGAATTGGCGCTGTTGATCAGCGATGGCGCTGGCGTAGTCCACCTCCACGCGCAACATGTCGTCGGCATGTTCTAAATCAATACCAATCACGTCACGCAAGGCGGGGCACTGCTCGCGCACCGCCCAGAGGTTGCCCACCGACGAGGCGTCGACGATGGCGGCCACGGCCTCGCTGTCTTGCAAGCGGTATTCCAAGGCGTCGGGGCCAAACAACAGCGACAAGGGCATGGCCACAGCGCCCATTTGCAGCACCGCCATGTAGGCCACGGCTGTCTCAAAGCGTTGGGGCAACACGATGGCCACGCGGTCACCGCGCTGCACGCCCTGAGCAACCAACACATGGCTGAGGGCATCAGCGGCCTGCTGCAACTCGGCATAGCTGAAGGTCAGCGGCGCAGCGCTCTGCGCACCTGCAGTCGCAGCTTGGTGCGCCACGATGGCCACGCGCTGCGCCGCATCGGGCAAGGCGGCCCAACGACGGCTGCACAACTCGGCCATGTTGACGTGCTCGGGTACAGCCCAGCCGAAGCCTTGCTGCATGGCGTTGTAGAAATCGAGGGGCGCTAGGGTGTCATGTGTTTGACGCTGTCTCATCGGGTGCTTCCTTATGATGGAAAGAATGTACCCAATCCAAAAAGCCTCCCGCACCGAATTTGTACCTATACGACATTTGAATTACCACGTCCGCCAATGGGGCACCCCCAGCCCCGAGCGCACGCCGCTGGTGATGGTGCATGGGTGGATGGATGTGTCGGCCTCGTTCCAATTCGTCATCGACGCCATGGCCCACGACCACTGGGTGATTGCCCCCGACTGGCGCGGCTTTGGCCTGACCGAAACGCCCGGCATCGACAACTACTGGTTTCCTGACTACTTGGCCGACCTCGACCAGTTGCTCGACCACTACGTGGGCGATCGCCCTGTTAATTTGGTGGGCCACAGCATGGGCGGGCACATTGCCACCATGTACAGCGGCATTCGACCTGAGCGCATTGCACGCTTGGTCAACTTGGAGGGCTTTGGCATGCCCGCCTCACGGCCTTCACAAGCACCCGGGCGTTATGCCAAATGGATGGACGAGCTCAAAGCCATTCAGCGTGGCGAGATGGACCTCAAGCCCTATGCCAACTTAGAAGGCGTGGCCCAACGTTTGATGAAAACCAACCCGCGCTTAGGTGCAGACAAAGCACATTGGCTGGCCGAGCATTGGTCACAGGCCAATGCCCAAGGCGAATGGCGCATCTTGGGCCATGCAGCGCACAAGGTGACCAACGCCCAATTGTTCAAGGCGGACGAAGTTCAGGCCATTTACGAGCGCATCACCGCACCCACCCTGTGCGTAGTGGCGGGCACCGACAGTCTCACCCAGTGGTGGAAAGACAAATACACACTGGCCGACTTTATGGCGCGCATTGCCTCGGTGCCCCAGTTACAACATGCCGTGATTGAAGATGCTGGCCACATGTTGCACCATGATCAGCCGCAACAATTGGCCCAACTGATTGAGGACTTTGTTCGTTAGCGAACATAAGTAATGGGCCCCAAGCCCTACAGTCACCTTTGATAAATATTAAAACAAAGGTGACGTATGTCATATGACTCCAAAAGATGCCGAAACCACCTGCTCACAGCGCTCAATGATGACGTTTGGAGCCGCTGGCAACCCCAACTCGAATTGGTGGACTTGGCCCTCGGTCAAGTCTTGTACGAATCGGGCGGCAAGATGCAATATGTGTACTTTCCGGAAAGTTGCATCGTCTCACTGCTCTTTGTTTTAGAAAATGGGTCGTCGGCAGAAATTGCCGTCGTAGGCTTTGAGGGCATGGTGGGCATCTCGCTGTTCATGGGCGGCGAAACCACCCCCAGTCGGGCGGTGGTGCAAAGCGCCGGTCGTTGCTACCGGCTGCGGACACCGTTTTTAAAAGATGAGTTCAACAACTCACCGCCTGTGATTCATCTGCTGCTGCGCTTCACACAAGCGCTGATTACCCAAATGACGCAAACTGCCGTCTGCAACCGCCACCACTCCCTGGACCAGCAACTTTGCCGTTGGTTGTTGTTGAGCATGGACCGACTGACCACCTCCAACCTTGTGATGACGCAAGAGTTGATCGCCAACATGCTGGGCGTTCGCCGTGAAGGCGTGACCGAAGCGGCCGGACGTTTGCAAAAAGCCGGCTTGATCAGCTATGTGCGAGGCCACATCACGGTCACAGATCGGGTGGGGTTGGAGGCGCGCACCTGCGAGTGCTACGCCGTGGTGAAAAAGAATATGACCGCCTGCTACCGGATGTCTTGGCTATTTAGTCGCTCGCGCTAGAAGCCAGCGCAACAAGCCCCCCCACGCCGGCTCTTGCAACGCGAGCCGGATGCGCTCGCGTGACAAGGCCAAGCGCTGCTCGGGTGTCAGCGGGGTACTCATACGGAGTGCGCAGACCGTGCTTCACGCAAGGCCAACACATCCAATTTAAGTTGCTCTTGCATGATGGCAAACGCTGGGGGCGCTGCACGACTTTGTGCGGCAAGGTAAAAAGCCCAAGCGAGCGTCTCACAGACCAAAGGCAACGCCAACAAAACCCAGCTGGTCTGCGCTGCTGTGACCGGCAAAGCCGCCCACAGCATGAGTGCAACGCCCCCAAACACCAAACCTAAAACAAAGCTGATGAAGCTCAATCCATAAAGTGTGGCTTGGGTGCGCCAACGTCGGGTTAAACGACGTGTCTCGTCTAACGCCAAGTCGGTGTAGGCCTGCGCATGGTTCAGCAGCAAGCTCGGTTGCTTGACGATGAGTTTGAGCAACATCGAGAGCATCAGTGTGTGCGCGAGCGCGTCATCAAGCCCACCACCGCCACCGCAGCAGCCCCTACGCCGGCCGCGATCAGCATGGCCTTGAAGGGCTCGCGGCGAATCAGGCGCATGGCTTTCTCGCTGGCATCACGCGCCTCGTCTTCCAACACATGTTTGCCATGGCAAGCGGCCTCCATGCCTTCGTGGGCCAAGTCGCTGACGCGCTTGGAAGCGCGGTGGGCGACCCGGTCCACCATAGGCTTGGCTTCGTTGATCAGATCTTGAACCGTGTCTGAGAGTTCAGCACGCAGGGTTTCGACTTTGTCGAGAGAAGACATTTTGTGATCGGTCATGGTGAGCTTTCGAAGTTGAGGTGAAGAGACACCCCGAAAGATAGAGGGCAATTTGCGCCGCATCTGTCTGTTGACGCACACAGTGCAGCACCGCACAGACCGCAGCTTTGTTCGTCCCTAAGGTCCACCTGTTCGGTCTACACGAACAGGTCATTCACTCACCCTTAAGGAGCCTCTCATGCACACCCTTTCCTCCATTCAACGCAACGCCGCCCGCGTCATCGCCATCAGCGTGCTCATTTATCTCACCGGCTGCGCTGGCATGTCTGAACGCGAAAAATCGACTGCCATCGGCGCGGGTGCGGGGGCCATTGGCGGCTCAATCTTGACCGGTGGCAGCGCGGCTGGTGCGATCGGTGGCGCTGCCATTGGCGGCGTCATTGGCCACGAAATTAAAAAATAAAACGTAAAAAAGCCCCGCGAAATTTTCATCTCGCGGGGCACCAAGGAGAGACCTGAAACCTAGATCACGGGCGAACGATCAAATCGTTTTTGACGGCTTTCACGCCTTTGACTTTCCAAGCAATGGTTTCAGCCGTTTTCTTTTCGGTCGTGTTTTTGGCAAAGCCCGACAACATGACAGTGCCGTTCAAAGTTTCAACACTGACGGATGAGCCGTCCACGCTCTTGTCGTCAAAGAAACGACTTTTTACAGTGGTGGTGATGACGCTGTCATCGATGTAGGCGCCCATGGTTTCTTGGTCACGGGTGACGGCGCAACCTGTGCTGGCAATGACGACCAAGGCGACCAATGAGGTGAGTAAGGCATGACGAATTTTCATAAAAGTTCCTTGAGTAAGTTGGAGTCCGCGGTTTAAAAGAGTGACCTCTTTGGCGCGAATTTAGAGCGTCAAGCTGTGCGTGTCTGTGCGTTAGCCCACGCTCCTAGAAATGCACATTGAACGTTCGTTAACGAACAGACGCAGATTGCCAACTCTTTTCAAATTCGTCCATGGCCAGTGTTCAGGTGAACACACCACACGAAAGAACTTATGAAATTTCTCGACAGATTTCGTCAAACCACAGGTCGCGTTTTGACGCTGGCTTCCGTGGCTTATTTGGTCGGCTGCGGCGGTGGCCAGTCCCCCATCTTGGGCACTGCCAATTTAGGCAGTTTGCCCACGGTCACTTGGACGTCACCAGCTAACACGTCACCCATCGCCAGCAACGTGGCCATCAACACGGTGGTGTCTGCGACCTTCAGCAAACCCATGACTGAAAGCACGCTGACCACCAACAGCTTTGCATTGGATTGCGTCAACGGCGGCACTGTGGCCACCACGCTGACGTACGACGTGCCCACGCGCACCGCCACACTTCACCCGACAGCGGCCTTGGCCAGCAACACCATTTGCACAGCCACGATCAACACCGACGCCAAAGACAGCACAGGCTTGGCCTTGCTCATTCCGTATGTCTGGTCATTCAGCACCGCTGCGGCTGCGGACACCACGGCGCCCACCGTCATCGCCATCACCCCACTCAACAACGCCGGCAGCGTGACCGTGAACACCAATGTGAATGTGAGTTTCAGCGAAAGCATGGCGCCGAGCACGGTGACCGCCAGCACCATGACGCTGCGCAACACCACGCTCAACACCGCCGTGACAGGCACGGTGCTCTACGTGCCCTCCAGCAACTCAGCGGTGTTCACGCCCACTTTGCCCACGCCGTTGGCGAACAACACGCTCTACACCGTGACGCTCAGCACCGCAATGACAGACTTGGCTGGCAACCCGCTCGCCAGCACCTTCACCAGCACGTTCACCACGGCTGCGCTGCCCGACACCACACGCCCCACCGTGACTGTGAATTTCCCAGCCGATGCAGCCACAGGCGTGGCCAACAACACAGCCATCAGCGCCACCTTCAGTGAAGACATGACGGCCAGCAGCATCGACGCCAGCAGCTTCACCTTGACCAACATGGCCACCAGCACAGCCGTCACCGGCACGGTGGGCTTCACGCCTAGCAGCCGCACGGCCACGTTCACCCCCACGTCACCCAACACATTGGCGAACAACACCCTGTTCACAGCCACGATCACGACATTAGCGAAAGACTTGGCCAACAACACCTTGGCCACCGACTTTGTGTGGACCTTCACCACCAGCAACACCGGTGACACAACCGCACCGACCGTCACCTTGGTCAGTCCGTTGAATGGCGCGACAGGTGTGTGTTTGACCAAGAGCGTGACCGCCACTTTCAGCGAAGCCATGGCGCCGGCCTCCATCAGCGCCAGTAACTTCACCCTGACCAACGCCAGCGTGTTGGTGCCCGGCACGGTGACGTATGACGCGCCCAGCAAAGTGGCCACCTTTGTGCCCACCAACCCCACCGGTTTTGCACCCAGCACCAACTTGGTCGCCACTGTCACCACGGGCGTCACAGACTTGGCCGCCAACCCCATGGCCAGCGCCTTCACTTGGAACTTCACCACGGGCACTCAGGCCTGCTTGGCACCCGTGAATTTACGCACCATCGCCGCCTTCGGCAGCTTTGGTGGTGGCGCGGGCGTGACCAACCAAGGGGTGAACACCGTGGTCAATGGCCACTTGGGCACCACCGCCGTGTGTACGGCCATCACCGGCTTTCATGATGCTGTGAACGTCTTCACAGAAACCACGTTGAACATCGGCTTGGTCAATGGCAGTGTCTATTGCAACGCACCATTCCCTGGCACTACGGCCACGATGGCGATTGCGACACAAGGCGCCGCCGATGCGCTGCAGGCTTACACCGACTTGGCCACGCTCACGCCCGTGCTTTACAGCAGCGGCTCATTGGCCGGCGCCACGCTCGCCCCTGGCTTGTACTCAGCGCCTGGTGGTTCGTTTGACATCACGACGGGTGACTTGACGCTGGATGCATTGGGCGACCCCAACGCCGTGTGGGTATTCCAAATGAGCTCGTCGCTGACGATTGGCCAGGTCGCCACGCCACGCCACGTGTATTTGCTCAATGGCGCACAAGCCAAGAATGTGTTTTGGCAAGTGGGCAGTGCCGCACGCATTGAAAACGGCAGCGTGATGGTGGGCACCATCCTCGCCTCAGCCGGCGTGACGATCTCCACCGCCGGACAAACCCAACAAACCACCCTCACAGGCCGCGCCATCGGTCTGAATGCCTCCGTGACGATGGTCAACACCACCGTCGTTGCCCCTTGATCCCTCTTGTTTTATCAACCCTAGAAAGAAACGTATGAAAAAATTCCAACTGAAACCACTTCGGGCCTTGTGCCTGTTGAGTCTCGCCGGCCTGAGCACTTTCAGTGCCCTCACCGCCCACGCGCAAGCCGAAGGCCATTACTACGGGGGTATTGGCATGGGCCAAGCCCGCTCCAAAATTGATGTGGACCGCATCAACGCCAACTTGCTCAGCGCCAACCCCAGCATGACAACGACCAGCATGACGCGCGATGAGAGCGATGCGGCCTACAAAGTCTTTGGTGGCTACCAATTCAGCCCCTACTGGGGTGTGGAAGCGGGCTATTTCAACTTGGGTCAATTTGGCTTCAAGTCAACCACCAACCCAACGGGTTCGCTCGATGGCCGCATCAAGTTAGACGGTGTGAACCTTGACTTGGTGGGCACCTTGCCCATCAACAACCAACTGTCTTTGTTGGGCCGCGTGGGTGTACACAATGCACGCGCACGTGACACCTTCACAGGCACAGGCAACGTGGTGATCCTCGACCCGAACCCACAAAAAACCCAAACCAACTACAAAGCGGGCTTTGGCTTTGCGTACCAGTTCAGCCCCTCGATGGCGCTGCGCGGCGAGTTGGAGCGTTACCGCATCAACGACGCGGTGGGCAACAAAGGCGACATCAACGTGGCGTCTTTGAGCTTGGTGTTTCCGTTTGGTCGCACCCCCGAGCCCGCACCCAAAGTGGTGGAGCGCGTGGTCTATCAACAAGCGCCAACACCAGAGCCCATCATCATCGTGGCACCCCCTGCACCCGCGCCAACGCCAGTGCCAGCACCTGTGCCTGTTCCCGCGCCTAAGCCTGAGCGTTTGCGTGTGAGCTTTAACGCCGACGTGTTGTTTGGCTTTGACAACGCCAACATGCGCCTGGGTGGCAAAGAAGCGTTGAACAAGTTCACCCAAGAACTCAAAGGCGTCGAGTATGACCACATCACGGTCGAAGGCCACACCGACCGTATTGGTCAAGCGGCTTATAACGAAAAGTTGTCGCTGCAACGCGCCGAGGCTGTGAAAAATTACTTGGTCAACACCAGTGGTTTATCTGCCGCCAAGATCACAACCGTGGGCAAAGGCAGCAGCGCGCCAGCGACTGCAGAGGGTGAATGCAAAGGCATCAAAACCTCAGCCGCTGTGATCGCTTGCTTGCAGCCGGATCGTCGTGTGGACATTGACGTAACTGGCTCACGTCCAGCGGCTCGATAAGCCATCCTCGCGCAAGACAGAGAAAAACTCCGGCGACGCTCCGTCTTGCGCTTTTGAGCCTTCGAGGGTTCCGTATCTTTTGCGTTTTGAAAGTCAGTATGTCGCATCAAAACTCGTACCTTCAATTTTTATCGCTTTGCAAATTTCCGCACACCGATAACCTGCCCCCCAACATCACACCCGACGGCCAAGCGCTCTTGGGCATCATTGCGGTTGCCAACGCCGAAGGACATCCTTTGACGGTCATGCAAACCATGGCACTGCAGCACCTGGCCAGTCCAGCCACTATCCATCGCCGTGTCGATACCTTGCGCGAAAGCTTGTTGATCGACATGGTGTTTCACAAGGGAGACCGTCGCACCAAATACTTGGTCACCACCCCATTGGCTGACCGTTACTTTGAGCGCATGGGCGAACTCATGCGTCTGGTTTTTGCATAAAAAAAGCCGCCAACCTTTCAGTTGGCGGCTTCCTTTTAAGCAACAGCTTAAGCGTGAGCTTTCACAGCTGACATGCTTTTCTTCTGTGCTTCTTTCACATGATCACTGGCATGTGCTGTGTGGGTTTTAGCCGTCTCCACATGTTGCAAGGCAGCTTTGTGGTCGCCTGCACTGATCAACTTGGCGGCTTCCTTGTGGGACTTCGCTGCAAGCTCCAAATGCTCAGCGGCTTGCACATGGTGCTGATGCTCTGTGCTCGCGGTAGCGGTGTCGTGCTTGATGTCGTGCTTGGGGGTGTCTTGGAGTGTCATAGTGGCTTTCAAAAAATGAATAAAGATCGAACCGCACGTCATGCATAACGTGTCGGCTGATTGTTCAAAGTTAAAACCGATGCGTCTGTCTGCTGACGTACACATTAAAAAAAGTGTGCCTACGTGTGGCAGCACACAGACGCCACACCCACAAAGATGGACCATCAAGACTCTTTTAAAGGACCTTGTATGAAAACCACTTATTTCGTTGCTCTCACTCTTTTGGCTTCACTGATGGGCACTGGCGCACAAGCGCAAAGTCGCTCCAACGCTGACGTGGGTTATTACGGTGAAATTGCTTATTCACCCCTCGAAGTGGGCGACAGCGCTGCCAGCACTTCCAAGCCGAAAGCTGCACGCTTCATCATTGGTAAAGACTTGAGCCCCACGTTGGCGGTGGAAGGCATGTACACCACCACGATGTCCAAAGACGACCGCGGCGCTTTCAACGCCACGGTCAGCAATTACGGCATTCACATCAAACCCAAAATGGCCTTGACGCAAGACACTTTGGTGTTTGCACGCTTGGGTGTGACACGCTCAGACATCACCGCATCGGCAGCGGGTTCGCACACAGGCACCGATTTGTCGTATGGCGTTGGCGTGCAAACCAACTTCACCAAAACCGTCTACGGCCAACTGGACTACATGAACTACTTTGACAAAGACAACATCTCTGCCAAAGGCTTTGCGTTGTCGGTTGGTTCACGCTTCTAAGTCGAGCAATCCCTCAAACAAGGGCGCATTGCATCGCAATGCGCTTTTTTTTATGCCCAAACGTCACCCTCTCTCCCGCGCGATGACGCGACTCGCCTTGCTGGCTACCTGCTCGGGACTCGCCGCCTGTACCAGTCTGTTGCCGCAAGCGCGCACCGAATCGCCCACGTTTCAAACCTTTGACGAGGCACGCACCGCCATTGAGAGCTTGGTGCCGATGCAAAGCCACGCCGCAGAGGTGTCGGCCTTGAAGCTCGGTCCAGCCTATCAACCCAACACCACGATCTTGTCCTACCCCGATATCGTGCGGCGCGTGGTGAATGGCACCGTCTTGACCAAAGCCGATTTGGGGCCTGGCATCCTGATGTGCATCAATGCGCGTGACGCCTGTCATGGCTGGGAGGTGAGCATCTCCAAAATCAGCAAAGCCCGCACAGGAGGCTTCTTGGCTGACTTCACCAACTTCCGGCGTCGCTCCGAAACCACAGGCTGGCGCTTCAATGCCTTGATTTTGTTGGTCGATGAGACGGTGGTGTACCGCTCTTGGGGCGGGCAACCCGAAGTTCGCGAGGTAGACGTGCAGCACAACCCCCTCGGCCCCCTACAAGACATAGGGCCAGCAGCGATGACACGGCGTTGACATCAACCTGACCTAAAATTGACTACTTTTGATCCAAAACTAGGTTTTTGAATGCGTTGTAAATTAACAAGCCATCTGCTTATTTGGATGGCTTTTTTAGGGGCAATCACTGTAGCCCACGCTCAGACAGGTGAATTATCGAGCGACGCACACCGCTGGCAGCCCTGCCCCAGTGCCTTGAAGGCGGACGACACACCGGACACCCCCCATGCCAAACCCTGGCAATTGATGCTTTCGCCCTATGCCAAGCATTGGAGTGACAACCCAGAACACCGCCCTGTGCGCTTGATTGGCCTAGAGCGCCAAGACGCCAGCGGGCGTTTTTGCGGCCTCGCCTTTTTCACCAACTCCTTTGGTCAACCCTCGCTGTACGGCTTTGTGGGTCAACGCTGGACGGGTGTGCTGGGCAACCCAGACGTGTTCGTCAAGGTTTCTGGTGGCCTGATTTATGGCTACAAAGGGGCTTACAAAGACAAGATCCCGTTCAACAACTTCGGCATTGCGCCCGCCATCATTCCATCGTTGGGCTATCGCTTCTCGGGGGACCATGCGGTGCAAGCGTCGTTGCTTGGGAAAGCAGGCTTTTTGCTGGCGTACAGCCACGACTTCTGAACGTGAGAAAATCTACGGTTTTCCCAGACTCGTAAAGAAGACACCATCATGGAAGCTGAACGCACCAACCTCATTGGCACCACCCTCGCAGACTTGAGCGTGCGTACGGTCGACCTCCGGAGGTATCTTTGACTACGATGCCAAAGCCGAACGCCTGCGCACCGTCAACGCCTCGCTAGAAGACCCCACGGTCTGGAACGACCCCAAAAAGGCTCAAGAACTCGGGCGTGAAAAGAAAACGCTCGATGGCGTGGTGGTCACCCTCACCCGCCTGACCCAAGAGCTGGCAGACAACACCGAGTTGTTTGAAATGAGCAAGGCCGACAACGACGAAGACGGCTTAATGACCATCGAAGCGGACACACAAGGCTTGGTCAAAACCATCGAAGAGCTCGAATTCCGCCGCATGTTCAGCAACGAAGCGGACCCGCTCAATTGCTTCCTCGACATCCAAGCCGGCGCCGGTGGCACCGAAGCCTGCGACTGGGCCAGCATGTTGTTGCGTCAGTACCTCAAGTACGCCGAACGCAAGGGCTTCAAAACCACGGTGGAAGACGAATCCCCCGGTGACGTGGCCGGCATCAAAGGCGCCACCATCAAGATCGAAGGCGAATACGCCTTTGGTTTGCTGCGCACCGAAACGGGTGTGCACCGCTTGGTACGCAAGTCGCCCTTTGACAGCTCGGGCGGTCGTCACACCTCGTTTGCGTCGGTGTTTGTGTACCCAGAGATTGATGACTCGATCGAGATCGACATCAACCCCTCCGACGTGCGCACCGACACCTACCGTGCGTCTGGCGCGGGTGGTCAGCACATCAACAAAACCGACTCTGCCGTGCGTTTGACCCACATGCCCACCGGCATCGTGGTGCAGTGCCAAGATGGCCGTAGCCAGCACAGCAACCGTGACGTGGCGTGGAAGCGCCTGCGCTCGCGCTTGTATGACTTTGAAATGCGCAAGCGCCAAGAAGAACAACAAAAGCTCGAAGACACCAAGACCGATGTGGGCTGGGGCCATCAAATTCGCAGCTACGTGCTGGACAACAGCCGCATCAAAGACTTGCGCACCAACGTCGAAATCTCAGCCACCCAAAAGGTGCTGGATGGCGATTTGGATGCATTCATTGAAGCTTCGCTCAAACAAGGCGTTTAACGGCTCGCCCGTTTTTCGCCCTTTTCCCTCTCTCTAGGACACCATCATGCTGCGTGAAGGCACTGCCCCACTGGTTCAACGTGCGGATTACACCGCGCCCGCGTTTTGGATCGACACCGTCGACCTGACGTTCGACTTGGACCCCGCCAAGACCCGCGTGCTCAACAAAATGACCGTGCGCCGCAACCCCGACGTGGCGGCACAGCCTCTGCGTTTGGATGGCGACGAGCTCAATTTGGCGCGCGTGCTGGTCAACGGCCAAGGCACCTCCTTCAAGATGGACGGCAGCCAGCTGGTGTTGGAGAACTTGCCGGAAGGCCATGAGCCTTTCGCGCTGGAAATTTTCACGACCTGCCTGCCCGCCAAGAACACCAAGCTCATGGGCTTGTATGTCAGCAACGACTCGTTCTTCACGCAGTGCGAGGCCGAAGGCTTTCGCCGCATCACCTATTTCTTGGACCGCCCGGATGTGATGTCGAACTACAGCGTCACACTACGCGCCGACAAAGCCGCCTTCCCCGTGCTGCTGAGCAACGGCAACTTGGTGGAAGAAGGCCCGCTCGACGACGGCCGTCACTTTGCCAAATGGGTCGACCCGCACAAAAAGCCTTGCTACTTGTTTGCCTTGGTCGCTGGCCAGTTTGTGTGCCGCGAACAACGCGTTAAAACCCGCTTGGGCAAAGACCACGTATTGCAAGTCTTCGTGCGCTCGGGCGACTTGGACAAAACCGAACACGCCATGAACTCGCTGATGGCCAGCATCGCGTGGGACGAACAACGCTTTGGCTTGAGCCTTGATTTGGAACGCTTCATGATCGTCGCCACCAGCGACTTCAACATGGGCGCGATGGAGAACAAGGGTCTCAACGTCTTCAACACCAAGTTTGTGTTGGCCAACTCGTCCACCGCCACCGACACCGATTACGCCAACATTGAGAGCGTGGTGGGCCATGAGTACTTCCACAACTGGACTGGCAACCGTGTGACCTGCCGCGACTGGTTCCAACTCTCGCTCAAAGAAGGCCTCACCGTTTTCCGCGACCAAGAGTTCAGCCAAGACTTGGCCGCTGAGGCATTGACCGTCAGCGCCACAGACCCTGCGCATGGCCGCGCCGCTGCAGCATCGGCCAAAGCCGTCAAGCGCATCGAAGACGTGCGTTTGTTGCGCACTGCACAGTTCCCCGAAGATGCAGGTCCGATGGCCCACCCCGTGCGTCCGGACAGCTATGTGGAAATCAACAACTTCTACACCGTCACGATTTACGAAAAAGGCTCTGAGGTCGTCCGCATGATGCAGACCTTGGCGGCAACGCCAGCTTCCAATATTTCATCGCGTGAAGGCTTCGCCCAAGGCATGAAGCTGTATTTCGAGCGCCACGACGGCCAAGCAGTCACCTGCGACGACTTCGCCCAAGCCATTGCCGACGCGAACCCCCAGTCGGCCTTGGCCCAGCATTTGCCGCAATTCAAACGTTGGTACGCCCAAGCAGGCACGCCCCGTGTGCAAGCGACGGGCGCCTACGACGCCACCACGCGCCGCTACACCCTCACCTTGAGCCAAAGCTGCCCACCCAGCCCAGGCCAAGACGTCAAAGCCCCGTTTGTCATTCCCGTGCAAATGGGCTTGATCGGCGCCGATGGCCGCGAAGTGCTGCCCAGCCAATTGCTGGTGCTCACCGAAGCCACACAAACCTTTGAATTTCACGATTTACCCGTCACCAGCGACGAAGCCCCTGTGCCATCGCTGTTGCGTGACTTCAGCGCGCCCGTGGTGTTGGAGATGGCCTTCACCCCTGCCCAATTGCTCACGCTCTTGGCGCACGACACCGACCCGTTCAACCAATGGGAAGCCGCACAACGCCTGTGCCTGAGTGCCGCACTCTCAGCCGTGAAAGCCAAGGGTGAACTCTCGCAAGTGCTCGACGCGGCCTTGGTGCAAGCCCTGCGCACCGTGCTTCGCAACCCCACCTTGGATGCCGCGTTCAAAGAACTGGTGCTGACGCTGCCCTCTGAAACCTACATCGCCGAACAGCTCGATGTGGTGGACCCACAGCGCATCCATGCCGTGCGTGAAGCCATGCGCGCCCAACTCGCGCGCGAGTTGCACGACGATTGGGCTTGGGCCTTCAACACCCACCGCGACAACGGCAACTACCGCCCCGACCCTCTGTCCAGCGGACGCCGCGCCTTAAGCGGCTTATCGCTAACCATGCTGTGTTTAGACGCCCGCCAGTCCGGCGATGTGGTGTGGCCAGGCCGCGCACTGCAAAGCTTCAAAGACGCCCACAACATGACCGACCGATTCAACGCCTTGAATGCCTTGGTCAGCAGTGGCCACGCCTTGGCCGCCGATGCCTTGCAGCGCTTTTACAACCTCTTCTCCAATGAAGCTTTGGTGATGGACAAATGGTTTGCCCTGCAAGCTGGCTGCCCTGACCGCGGTGGCAACGTGCTGCCCGTGGTGCGTCACCTGATGCTGCACCCCGATTTCCATATTAAGAACCCAAACCGTGCCCGCAGCCTGATCTTCAGTTTCTGCAGTGCCAACCCCGGTGCCTTCCACCGCACCGATGCCGCAGGCTACGTGTTTTGGAGCGAGCGCGTGTTGGAGCTCGACGCCATCAACCCCCAAGTCGCCGCCCGTTTGGCGCGCGCTTTGGACCGTTGGAGCAAGCTGGCCGAGCCCTACCGCACCGCCGCGCACGAGGCGATCAAACGTGTCTCCGCCAAAGCCGATTTAAGCAACGATGTGCGCGAGGTTGTCTCCCGCGCCCTTTCCCATTAAGGACTGATTCATGAGCATTTCTCTCACCCGCTATTTGGTCGAACAACAACGCGCCAAAGGCCGTATCCCGTCTGAGCTGCGCCTGTTGCTCGAAGTGGTGGCACGCGCTTGTAAAAGCATCAGCCACGCCGTGAACAAGGGTGCCTTGGGCAGCGAACTCGGCGACGTCATGGGCTCGGCGGGCAGCGAAAACGTGCAAGGCGAAGTGCAAAAGAAACTCGACATCATCGCCAACGACGTGTTGATCGAAGCCAACGAATGGGGCGGCCACCTGGCGGCCATGGCGTCTGAAGAAATGGACAGCATCCACGTGGTGCCCAACCGCTATCCCCAAGGTGAATACCTGTTGATGTTTGACCCCCTCGATGGCTCCAGCAACATCGACGTGAACGTGAGCATCGGCACCATCTTCAGCGTGTTGAAAAAAGTCGACCCCAACAAAGGCGTCAGCGAAGACGACTTCATGCAACCTGGCACCGCCCAAGTGGCAGCGGGCTATTGCGTGTATGGGCCCCAAACCACCTTGGTCTTGACCGTGGGTGATGGCGTGGCCATGTTCACCTTGGACCGTGAGCAAGGCTCGTTTGTCTTGACACAAGAAAACGTGCGCATTCCCGCTGACACCAAAGAATTCGCCATCAACATGAGCAACATGCGCCACTGGGACGAACCCGTGAAGCGCTACATCGACGAATGTTTGTTAGGCGAAGAAGGCCCACGCGGCAAGAACTTCAACATGCGTTGGATTGCCTCCATGGTGGCCGATGTGCACCGCATCTTGACCCGTGGCGGCGTGTTCATGTACCCCTGGGACAAGCGTGAACCCGGCAAAGCCGGCAAGCTGCGCTTGATGTACGAAGCCAACCCCATGAGCTGGTTGGTCGAGCAAGCGGGTGGCGCATCCACCAACGGCCAACAACGCATCTTGGACATCCAACCCACACAACTGCACCAACGTGTGAGCGTGATTTTGGGTTCTAAGAACGAAGTGGAACGTGTGACGAGTTATCACACCAAGGCCTAACTAGCGCTACACACCTAAAGCCCAGCAAGTTGCTGGGCTTTTTTGATCAAAACAGCCCTGCTCCCGCATGTTTCTTGAACTGATCCACAAACATCAGCACAGCGGGCGTCATCTCAGCCCCTTCTTTGGTCAAGGCCACAATTTCGCGCGACACGCTGGGTGAGACCAAATCGACCGTCGCCACCACGGTGGCCGACGACAGCGTTTGCGCCCGCGAGATCGCGTAAGAGGGCAACACAGAAATACCCTCGCCCTCACTGACCAAACCCAAGGCCGTGGCCACTTGCGACACCTCGTAGGCGGGCTGCATGTGTTTGTTCCATTTGGCAAAAGCTTTGTCGACCAGTGCACGCAAGCCGCTACCGTGGCGCATCAAAATCAAAGGCTCATCCAGTAAATCTTGCCACTCGACCTCACGCCGCTTTGCCAATCGGTGTGCACTGGGGCACACCAGCATCAGCTTGTCGGTGTAGACAGGTGTGGCCACTAAATCAGTGGCATCGCTGCTGGCCGTACACACCGCCATATCTACCTCACCGCGACGCACCAAATCGGGCAAAGACTCGACTGAGGCATCCAGCAACGTGACCTTGACCTGCGGGTGATGCAAACGAAAACTCGCAATGACTTTCGGAAACAACGCACTCGCCAACAAAGGCGAGGCCGCCACGCGCAAGCGTCCTGCCTTCACTTGTTGTGTGTTTTGTAACGCCGCAATGCCTGCTTCTAATTGCACAAACACCTGTTCCACAGTCGGCAAAAACTGAAGGCCTGCCTCGGTCAAGACCAAACGCCGCGTGGTCCGGTCAAACAATCGTGCGCCTAAGTCATCCTCCATGCCGCGGACCAACATCGACAAAGCCGAGGGTGTGAGGTGAAGTTTTTCAGCAGCGCGGGTCATGCTCGACGCATGCGCGACTGCCAAAAAGGCACGCAGTTGTCTCAAACTCAAATTGGAAGCAGCAAACTTGGAACTCATAGCCAGAGTTTATGCCGCTGATGGCCATCCCTGATTCAACAAATTGACTGCACGATTGTTCAATTTTTATCGCGCCACGCACACGCAAGGTTTGATTAAATTCAACAGTGACTCACCCGAACTCCACGCTCCCCTCTGGCAATGCAGCATCGCTGCATCAAGCCAAAACCAACACGCTGCGCCGCGAAGACAGCGCCTTGCTGAGGGGAGAAGGCTGTTTTGGACAAGACGTGGTGATTCCCAACGTCTGCCACATCGCCTTTGTGCGCAGCCCACAAGCGCATGCACAGCTGCTGGGCATTCAAACGGATGCGGCCTTACAAATTGACGGTGTGCTGGCGGTTCTGACCAGCAACGACTTGGGGCAACACAGCCTGCCCACCCACAACCCTTTGTTGCCCGTGACGCAAGACACCACGTTTCCTTTGCTCGCGCTTGACCGTGTGGCCTATGTAGGCCAACCTGTGGCAATCGTCGTTGCCACCAGCCAAGCCATCGCACGTGAAGCCGCAGGCGCTGTCACCTTGACCCTGCACACCTTACCGCCAAGCAATGACTTCGCATCCGAAGACGCCACCACACGTACCCAGCATCGCAGTGGCCAAATGCCCACAAACAGCGCGCATGTGGTGGAGGCAAACATCCGCTCGCCACGTGTCAGCGCCATGCCCATGGAGCCACGCGCCTGCAGTGCCAGGGTGCACGGCATCGACGCGACGACGGATGTGGAAAGCCCACATCGCATCACCGTGTGGCTGGGCACACAAACCCCCTCACGCGCACAGGCCGATGTGGCCCGCGTGCTGAATCTACCGACCGAACAGGTGCTGCTCATCAGTCCCGATGTCGGGGGCGCATTTGGCGCCAAAGCCTCGGTCAGTCCGGAAGACTTGCTGACGGCCCTCACGGCACAGCACCTGCAACGCAACGTGCAGTGGCTGGCCAGTCGCTCGGATGATTTTGTGGCGGGCATGCAAGGCCGTGGCTCAGTGCTGGAAGGTCGCTTGCACGTCAACGCCCAAGGCCTGTTGGAAGGCTTGTGGGCGCGGCTGCATTTCACGCTGGGCGCATGGCTGCCTTTTTCGGCCGTGGTGCCGCTGCGCAATGCGGCGCGTATCTTGCCTGGGCCTTATGCGCTGCAACACATCGACATCGAAGGCATGGCCACCCGTGCGCACGCGGCACCTGTGAATATTTACCGCGGTGCGGGCCGCCCTGAAGCGGCATTGCTGATGGAAACCTTGATCGAGCAAGCCGCCCGTCGGTGCGACATCGACCCAGTAGAACTGCGCAAGCGCAACCTCATTGCGGCTGACGCCATGCCCTACACCACGCCCACCGGCGAAGTGCTTGACTCAGGCGACTACGCCTTGGCTTTGCACAAAGCCTGCGAACAATTTGCTTACACCCAGGCGCGCGCGGATCAAACCCAACGTCGCCGTGAAGGCGAAATGGTGGGCATCGGCATGGCCTTGTATGTGGAGCCTTGCGGCCAAGGCTGGGAATCTGCACGCGTCATCCTGCATGAAGACGGACGCGTCACCGTAGCGAGCGGAGCGCCCGCACAGGGCCAAGGCCACGTCACGACGTTTGCACAATTGGCCGCCGACACCTTGGGCTGCGCGCCTAGGCAGGTCGAGGTCCATTTGGGCAACACCGAGCTCTGCCCAGCGGGCACCGGTGCATTGGCCAGCCGCAGCACGGCCATTGGGGGCAGTGCCATCGTGCAAGCGTGTCGTACTGTGCTGGCTCGCCGCGAGGGTGGCGAAGCACTGCCCATCACCGCGGAAGAAAAATTCACCGCCAGCGAAGCCTGGAGCTACGGCTGCGTGATTGCACAGATGCGCATCGACGTCGACACCGGCACGCCCACCATCGAGCGGATCACTTGGGTCGATGACGCAGGCCATGTGCTGCAACCGCAGTTGGTGCACGGTCAATTGATAGGCGGAGCTGCCCAAGGTTTGGGTCAAGCCATGATGGAGCGCTTGGTTTACGACGACCAAGGCCAACTCATCACCGGCTCGTTGATGGACTACGCCATCCCGCGCGCCGACACCATGCCCCCCATCCACATCAGCAGCATGCACACCCCCAGTCCCAACAACCTGTTGGGGGCCAAAGGCGTGGGCGAAGCGGGCTGCATTGGCGTGCCCGCTGCGTTGATGAATGCCGCGCGTGATGCGCTTTCGCCTTTGGGCGAATTCGATTTGCAACTTCCCCTCACGTCAGAACAACTCTGGCGTGTTTTGTCGACCCATTTTGAAAAGGAAACACCATGACATACAAAAAATCAGAAGCCAAGGAATACGCACGCGAACACATGGTGGGCGTTTGGGCGGCCAACCTCACCCCTTTCAACGATGCCTTGCAGCTCGATGAAAAGGCCTACCGCGACAACTTGAACCACTGGATCAACGACTTGAAACTGGGTGGCATTTTTATTGCTGGTAAGCAGGCTGAGTTTTTCTCGATGTCCATCGCAGAACGCAAGCGTTTGATCGACCTCTCGGTAGAAGTCGCCAGCGACGCAGGTGACCGCAACGGCGCAGGTGCCTGCGGCATCGTCACCTCCTGCTCTGACACCAACCTCGATGTGGTGTTGGAGCTGGCCGAGCACTCCAAAAACGTGGGTGCTGACTACGTGATCGTGCACAGCCCCGTGCTGCACTTTGGGGCAGACACCGACGAAACCATTTACGAGTACTACCGTTACCTGTCCGAAAAAATAGACCTCGGCTTGGCCATGTGGAACCACCCCGACTGCGGCTACGTGATGAGCCCCGAGTTGTGCGCCCGCATTGCCGAATTGCCAAACGTGGTGGCGATCAAATACAGCACCGACCGCGCCAGATATAAGCGATTGACCGAAATGGTGGGTGACAAAATTCACGTCAGCAATCCTGACGAACCCGATTGGTTAGACAACGTCATCGAACTCGGCTGGAAGCTCTACCTCTGCTCCACACCGCCCTTCTTGCTGCAATCCAAAGTGGACCAACGCATGAATGAGTACACCCAACTTGCGTTTGCAGGCAAGTTTGACGAAGCCCGCCAAGTGCGCGACAGTTTGGACCCCGTGCGCGACGCCATCAAACACAGCAAACCCAAAGGCAAACCCCAAGCGCATGGCAAGTACTGGCAAGAGTTGCTCGGTCAACACGGCGGGCCTGTGCGTCGTCCATTGCTGCAACTGACCGAAGCCGAACGCGAAGCCACACGCCAAGCGTTTGCCCAGTGCGGCTTGCGCACGGCCTGACATGAAGCTCTCGCTGCAGCTGCATGTCAATGGTCAAGCCTTGCGCTTGGACGTGGCACCGTCGGGCTTGCTGCTGGATGTGTTGCGCGAACAATGCCAACTCACCGGCACACACCAAGGCTGCGACACTGCCCAGTGCGGGGCTTGCACCGTGCTGGTCGATGGTGCCGCCGTAAAGTCCTGCAATCGCTTGGCCATGCAATGCAGCGGACAGCACATCACCACCATCGAAGGTGTGGCGCCCAACGCATCAGACCTGCATGTCATGCAGCAGTGCTTCAGCAAGCACCATGCCTTGCAATGCGGGTTTTGCACGCCCGGTTTGGTCATGCGCGCTCTGGCCATGGTGCAAGAAGATGTGCCAGCCGAAGACCAAGCGGTGCGTCATGCCTTGTCAGGTAATTTGTGTCGCTGCACAGGTTATGAAGGCATTGTCAAAGCGGTGTGTGAAGGCCTGACGTTGTTGCGCTCGTCTGCACCGGGTGCAACTGCCCCATGAAAAACACCGGCTACCTTCGCCCGCAAAGCTTGGCCCAAGCGCAAGCCATGCTGGCTAAACACCCAGACGCACAAGCCTTGGCAGGGGGACAAAGCCTGCTGGCGGCCATGAAACTGGGCCTGTGCCATCCCACGCATTGTGTGGACTTGCAGGACCTGCCAGAACTTCAACACATCAAACGCCACCCCGATCATTTGTGGATAGGTGCCATGGTCACGCACGAAGCGGTAGCCAACAGCGAAGACGTTCAGACGTGGTGCCCCATGCTCGCGCACCTAGCGGGTGGCATTGCCGATCCGCAAATACGCCACGTGGGAACGCTGGGCGGCTCTTTGGCCAACAACGACCCGGCAGCTTGTTGGCCAGCCGGTGTGATGGCCTGTGGGGCCACCGTGGTCACCACGCAGCGTGACCTGTCAGCAGATGAGTTTTTTCAAGGCTTATTTACCACAGCGCTGCGCCCTGGTGAATTGATCGTGGGTGTGAAGTTTCCGCGCATCACATCAGCCCAGTACCTCAAGTACGAGCAACCGGCGTCGCGTTTCGCTTTGGTGGGCGTGGCCGTCGCACGCGACATCCAACACAAGGTGCGCGTGGCGGTCACGGGCCTGGGACATGGCATCGTGCGTTGGTCAGAAGCCGAGCAAGCGCTCAACGGCCAGTGGGGCGTGCGTGCACTCGACGAGGTGTTAGCTAAAAAGGAAGGGGCATTGAGCGATGTGCATGCCAGCGCAGACTACCGCGCTCATCTGATGGCGGTGTTGTGCCGACGCGCCTTGGCGCAGCAAACCGGCGAATTGGCCGCTATGCCGCGCGTGAATCGACACGGGGCCAACCCTGCATCGCGCACACCAGAGGCGCCCCACAATGCAGGCTGCACACCTGAACAAACGCTGTCCGGCGAACACGTTCTGAATGCCACGCTGCCCCGTGTGTGGCAAGCGCTGCTCGATCCCGTCATCTTGCAGGCCAGCATCCCGGGGTGTTCGACCCTGCGTTTGTTGGCCACACATCACTATCAAGCCACCGTCAAAGTCGGTCTAGGCCCGGTGTCTGCGAAATTTGAGACGACGGTGCAACTCACGCCCGAAGTCGAACCCAGCGGTGACGCACAGCATGCCCAATGCCGTTTGCACGTCTCAGGGCAAGCCGGGGCCTTGGGCAGCGGACAAGCCCAAGTGCAGGTGCATTTGCGACAAGTTGGAGCGCAAACGCGCCTGGTTTGGACCGCAGACCCACAACTTCAAGGCACCTTGGCGCAACTTGGCAACCGCTTGGTACAAGCCAGCGCACAGCGTCTGAGTGAGCAGTTTTTTGAACGCTTTTCATGCGCTCTATCGGGTGAACCCCCGAGGCGTGGGGCTTGGTTTTTCTCTTATGCTTTGTTTCAACCGCTGCACCGTTGGTGGCAGCACTTTTTTAGGAAATAACGCTTATGTCTTCCGCCCATGAGATCCCACGCGTGGACCACTACAGCGCACCGTTGAATTTTCAGAATTGGATCGATGAACGCGCCAATTTGCTCAAGCCGCCGGTAGGCAACCAGCAAATCTGGAAAAATTCCGATTTGATTTGCACCGTTGTGGGCGGACCCAACCAACGCACCGACTTTCATGTTGATCCGTTTGAAGAGTATTTTCACCAGTTCAAAGGCAATGCCTCTTTGCTGATTGCCGATCGCGGCAAGTTTGAACGCGTGCATCTGCGCGAAGGCGATGTGTTTTTGTTGCCCGCTTTTGTGCGCCACTCTCCCCAACGCCCTGAAGCGGGGAGCTTGTGCACTGTGATTGAACGCACCCGCCCTCTGGGCCAGATCGATGCCTTCGAGTGGTATTGCGCCGAATGCGGCCACAGGGTGGCACGCCGCGAGTTGCAACTGCAGAGCATCGTGGAAGATTTACCCAAAGCCTTTGCTTCGTTTTACGACACCACAGATACCCAACGCACATGCCCGAATTGCGGTACGGTTCATGCTGGTAGAGACTGGCAAACTTGGCACCAACGTTGCGCACATAATTTCCCCAACACGGCCCTTTGATTTTTTGAACCACACCGGAGACTCAGCTCATGCAACAACGCACCCTCAAAGCCATTTGCGCAGCAGCCATTGCCACCTGCGCATTCGCCACCACATCGGCCTCTGCCCAAGTGAAAATTGGTTTCATGTCTACCTTGTCAGGCCCCGCAGCCTCGTTGGGCCAAGACATGTACGACGGTTTCATGTTGGGGGTGGAGCACGCAGGCGGCAAGCTGGGCGGCGCAGCCATTGAAGTGCTCAAAGAAGATGACCAACTCAAGCCTGAATTGGGCGTGCAAATCGTCAGTAAGTTCATCGAGCGCGACAAGGTTGACATCGTCACCGGCGTGACCTTCTCTAACGTGATGATGGCCGTGGCCAAACCCTTGGCCGATGGCAAAGCGGTGTTCGTCGGCTCCAACGCTGGCCCTGCCCCCTTGGCTGGTGCTCAGTGCAATGCCAACTTCTTTTTCACCTCTTGGCAAAACGACATGCAGGCTGAAGTGGTGGGCAAATACGCCACCGACAAAGGCTTCAAAAACGTCTACATCATGGCGCCCAACTACCAATCGGGCAAAGACAACGTGGCAGGTTTCAAGCGCTACTTCAAAGGTGGCGTGGCGGGCGAGGTGTACACCACCGTCAACCAACCCGACTACTCGGCTGAAATTGCACAAATGCAAGCGGCGAAGCCTGACGCCTTGTTTGTGTTTTACCCAGGCGGCATGGGCGTGAACTTTGTGAAGCAAATGCGCCAAGCCGGTTTGCTGGGCCAAATTCCTTTGCTGTCGGTGTCCACCACGGATGGCTCGACCCTTCCTGCACTGAAAGAAACCGCGCTCGGCGTGATCTCGGGCACCTTCTGGGGCCCAGACTTCACCAACGCAGCGAGCAAAAAGTTTGTGGCCGACTTTGAGAAAAAGTACAACCGCATTCCTTCGCAATACGCCGCGCAGTCTTACGACTCAGCGTTGTTGATCGACAGCGCCTTGAAGAAAACAGGTGGCAAAGCCAGTGACAAAGCGGCGTTGACAGCCGCCTTGCGTGCGGCCGATTTCAAGTCAGTGCGTGGCAATTTCCGATTCAACAAAAACGGGTTCCCTATCCAAGACATGCACGTGTTTGAAGTGGCCAAGGATGCACAAGGCCGTGTTTCTCTGAAAACTTCTTCAACCCCCCTCAAAGACTTGGCCGATCCTTATGTGAATGAATGCCCACTGAAATAAGCACTGTCTTGTCCTACACACCGGGGTTGGCTGTGAGGCAAACCCCGGTTATTTTTTAAAGATCGCATGAGTTTCAATTTGCTGTTGGCACAGGGCCTCAACGGGCTGCAATTTGGTGTGCTGTTGTTTTTGATGGCGGCGGGGCTGACCTTGGTCTTCGGGATCATGAGCTTCATCAACCTCGCCCACGGCGCACTCTATATGTTTGGCGCTTACTTTGCCGCTTTGGTATTTGCGGCCACAGGCTCGTTCGCTCTCGCCTTGCTGGCTGCTGCGGTAGGCGTGTTTGTTTTGGCCGCGCTGCTGGATGCCGGCGGGTTGGCTGTGCTGCACAGGCGAGACCACCTCGACCAAGTGCTGGCCACCTTTGGCATTGTGTTGTTCAGCAACGAATTTGTGCGCTGGGCTTGGGGCAATTCACCGCTGTTCATGGACACGCCTGAGGCGCTGTCGAACTCGGTGCAAATTTTTGGATTCAATTACCCCGCTTACCGATTCGCCATCATCGGCGTGGGCCTGAGCGTGGCTGTGGGTTTGTATGCGCTGATTGAGCGCACGCGCATTGGCATGCTGATTCGTGCAGGCGCGAGCAACCGCGAGATGGTGTCAGCGTTGGGCGTGAATATTGGCTGGCTCAACCGTTTTGTGTTTGCCTTGGGCGCAGGCTTGGCCGGTCTAGCAGGCGCAATGGTGGGGCCGATTTTGTCCATCCAGCCAGGCATGGGCGAGCCGATTTTGGTGTTGACCTTGGTGGTCATCGTGATTGGCGGCATTGGCTCGATTCGCGGTGCTTTCCTAGGCGCCTTGGTCGTTGGCGTGGTCGACACAATGGGCCGCGTGTTGCTGCCAATTTGGCTGCGTGAATTGTTTGACGCCTCCGTGGCCAATGCCGCAGGTCCGGCCCTGGCCTCCATGCTGGTGTATTTGTTGATGGTCTTGGTGCTGGCGTTCAAACCCGATGGCCTGTTTCCGGTGAAGGCTCGTCAACAATGAGTACCCCGCAAGCAACATCACACACCCGTTTGCGTACCTTATTGGCTGGCCTGCTCATCACCGCCTTGGCCGCCGTGCCGGTGTACGCGTGGTTCACACAAGACGTGTATGCCCTCACCTTGTTTGGTCGCATCTTGGCTTTTGGTTTGGCAGCGCTGGGCTTAAATTTGGCGCTGGGTTTTGGCGGCATGGTGAGCTTGGGCCATGCCATGTACATCGGTTTGGGCGCTTATGCCGTAGGCATCTTGTCGAGCTTGGGGATGCACTCAGGTTGGCTGCACATGGCCACGGCCGTGATCGTCACCGTGGTGATTGCCGCGCCTTTGGGTTGGGTGGCACTGCGCACACAGGGCATTGCATTCATCATGATCACACTGGCTTTTGCGCAGCTGTTTTATTACGTGTTCGTCAGCCTCAAAGCCTTTGGGGGTGACGATGGCATCAGCTTGCAGCAACTCAGTGACTTCGGCTTTTTGACCGGCAACAAATTTGCCATTTATGTGTCGCTGCTCATCACCGTGCTGTTGGCGTTGTGGGTGTTGCAACATGTGGTGGCCTCGCGCTTTGGGTTGGTATTGCGCGCCACCAAAGTGAATGATCGACGTGTACAGGCCTTGGGGGCACGCAGCTTGCCCTACCGCATCACGGCCTATGTGATCTCGGCGGTTTTGTGCGCGTTGGCAGGCTTTTTCTTGGCCAACCTCACGGGCTTTGTGTCGCCCGCCATGATGACCTGGGCGGTCTCGGGCGAGCTGATCGTGATGGTGCTCTTGGGTGGTATGGGCAGCGTGTTTGGGCCCTTGGTCGGCGCCTTTGCGCTGCTCCTAACCGAAGAGGGTTTGAAATTATTGACGGAGCGCTGGCCCATGATCTTGGGCCCGCTGATCGTGTTGATCGTGATTTACCTCAAGCGCGGGCTCTGGGGCCTGCTGGAGGAGCGTTGAGATGAGCAACTTGTTAGAGGTACGCGGCTTGGTCAAAAACTATGGCGGTCTGCGCGTGACTGACCATGTGAACATCCGCCTGCAAGCAGCACAAATCCATGCCTTGATTGGCCCGAATGGCGCAGGCAAAACCAGCTTGGTGAACCAAATCGTGGGTGAAGTGCGCAGCGATGCGGGGCAAATTTTTCTTAAAGGCCAAGACATCACGCACTGGTCGGTGGCCAAGCGTGCGCGCGCAGGTTTGGGGCGCTCGTACCAAATCAACTCGGTCATTCCTGAATTCACCGCTTTAGAAAACGTGTTGCTGGCCGTGCAAACTGCACAAGGCCACAACTTTCATTTTTGGCAGGCGGCCACCTCGCAACGTGAATTGGTCGAACGCAGCGACGCCGTGTTAGAACTGCTGGGCTTGCTGGCTGTGCGCCAACAGCGCGTGAGTAACTTGTCTTACGGTCAGCAACGCCAAATTGAATTGGCCATGGCTGTGGCATCTCGACCCGACGTGCTTTTGCTCGATGAGCCCATGGCAGGCTTAGGGCCAGCAGAAACGCAACACATGATTGAAGTACTGCAAGGTCTGCGCCAGCAGTTTGCCATCCTGTTGATCGAGCATGACATGCATGCCGTGTTCTCGCTAGCGGATGAGGTGAGCGTGTTGGTCTATGGCCAAGTGGTGCTGTGCGACACACCCGACGCTGTTCGCAACAGTGACATCGTGCGTGAAGCTTATTTGGGCGATGAGGCGCTGAACGCATGAGTACACCGCTGTTAGAAATTCGGCAAGCCACCAACGGCTACGGTGGCAGCCAAGTGCTATTTGACATGGCCTTGTGTGTGCAAGCGGGCCAATGCGTGAGCTTGCAAGGGCGCAACGGCATGGGCAAGACCACCACCCTCAAAAGCATCATGGGCTTGTTGCCGCTGTGGCAAGGCGAGGTGCTGTGGCAAGGCCAAGCCATTCACGCATTGCCACCCCATCGCGTGGCACAACTGGGCGTTGGTTTGGTGCCCGAAGGGCGGCAGATTTTTCCTAACCTCACCGTCTGGGAAAACTTGGTGGCCACCGCAAGCCCTGCACGTGCAGGCAACAAGGCCTGGAACTTAGAACGCGTGTACGCCTTCTTTCCACGCTTGGCCGAACGTCAAAACAACTTTGGTAACCAGCTCTCGGGCGGGGAACAACAAATGCTGGCCATTGGCCGTGCCTTGATGACCAACCCACAGCTGCTGATCTTGGACGAGGCCACCGAAGGTTTATCGCCTTTGATCCGCGAAGAGATTTGGGCCGCTTTGAAAGTGCTGCGCAACGAAGGTTTGTCGATCTTGGTGACCGACAAAAACATGCAGCAACTGATCACGCTGTGCGACATGCACTATGTGATGGAAAAAGGCCGCTGCGTGTGGTCTGGCGACTCCGCCGCGTTCCGTGAAGATGCCAGTGTGCGTGAGCGTTATTTGGCGGTGTAACTTAGCCAAACACCACGGGCGCAAAGTGGCGCTCCACCGTCGCCAACAAACTCAAGCCCACGACCCAGGATGTTTTGGGGTTGTCCGGTGATGGACGGTTGGTGATGTCAGCATGCATCTCACCAAACGCGCCTGTGGCGTGCACAAGGTGTGTGTTGCCCTTGGCTTGAGGATCTACCACGATGCGCACTAACGTGCGCTCAAAGCCCGTCCCCGCCAAAGCCAAACTGGCCGCCACATTCAGGTTTTGGGGATAGCGCAATGCCGCTTCACGCGCATGGCCATCAAATAACACCACGTCCTCGGTCAACGGCTGCGCAATGCCTAAACGTTGCAACTCGTCGGCCCATGCCGATGGCGGTTTGCGGGATTCATAGACCACCTTGGTGTCGGGCAAATCGCGTACGGCACGGATGTAGTCCAACGCGCCAATGGCACCACTCGGAAAAATCAACTTCGCCCCACCTTGCTCGGCTGCTTGGCAAAGCTGGTTGAAAAACGCCTCATCGGCCATAGCCCCCACGGAGACCGCCACAAACGACAAGCCTGCCAGCAAACACGCATGCGCATACTGGTGCACAGCATGGTGACCCGCAGCTTCCACCACCAAGTCGGGTTTGAACTGCTGCACCTCATCCAAACTCGTCAGAGATGCCACACCTGAAGGCAGCTTGCTGCGCGAAGGTGAGTCTGCGCGCAACAGCACAGCCACCTCGCAATCGGGACCATGCTTTTCGCGCAAGCGGCCGATTAACTCTGCTGCGATGGCGCCGTAACCGATGATGACTAAACGAGCTTTCATGATGGATGTTTGTCCAAAGCAGGGTTTACGCCAAAACCCACATTTTCTGGCAACTTACCCCCGCCATGAATGGTCACCGCGCAGTATTTGAATTCGGGAATTTTGCCGAACGGATCAAGCGCCGCGTTGGTCATCAAGTTGGCGGCAGCTTCGTAATAAGCAAACGGCACAAAGACCGACCCTTGTGGTGTGCCGTCGTCGCGGCGCACATGCAAGGTCACCTGGCCACGGCGTGAGGCGATGGTGATCACGTCGCCCGGCCCTACCTTCAGGCGCTGCATGTCTGCGCCGCACATGGACGCGGTGGCTATGGGCTCAATCGCATCCAACACGGTGGCGCGACGCGTCATGCTGCCGGTGTGCCAATGCTCCAGTTGGCGGCCCGTGATCAACACGAAGGGATAGTCGCTGTCTGGGCGCTCGTTGGCGGGGATGATGTCGGCAGGCACCAAGTGCACACGGCCATCGTCGGTCGCAAAGCTGTCAATGAACACGGTGGGTGAGCCGGGGTCTTCTTCGCTCAAGCAGGGGTAGGTCACGCTGGACTCCCGCTGCAAACGCTCCCAAGTGATGCCACCGATGGCCGCATGCATGGCTTGGCGCATTTCGTCGTAAACCTCGGCCACGCCGTCGTACTCGCCTGGGTAATTCCAAGTCAGGTCAACACCTTTGGCAATTTGTTGAATGATCCACAAATCGGGCTTGGCTTGACCGGGGGGATCAATGGCTTGCTTGCCTAACTGCACCATGCGGTCGGTATTGCTGACCGTGCCGGTTTTTTCGGGCCATGCGGTGGCGGGTAGCACCACGTCGGCCAGCCATGCGGTTTCGGTCATGAAAATATCTTGCACCACCAAATGCTCGAGCGACGCCAAGGCATGGCGGGCGTGGTTCAAGTCGGGGTCGCTCATGGCGGGGTTCTCACCCATGACGTACATGCCGCGAATTTTGTGTGGGTCACTGTCGTGGGCCAAGGCTTTGTGCATGATTTCGACGACGGTGTAGCCGGGCTGGTCGTCCAGCGGTGTGTCCCAAAACTTTTCAAACCATGTGTGCGCCGCTTTGTTGGTGACGCGTTGGTAGTTGGGGAACATCATCGGAATCAAGCCAGCGTCGCTGGCACCTTGCACGTTGTTTTGACCGCGCAAAGGATGCAAGCCAGAACCGGGCTTGCCGATTTGGCCGGTCACCGTGACCAAGGCAATCAGGCAACGCGCGTTGTCGGTGCCGTGGATGTGCTGGCTCACGCCCATGCCCCACAACACCATCGAGCCCTTGGAGGTGGCGAACTCGCGTGCCACTTCGCGCAGCGTCTCAGCGGGAATGCCACAAATCGGCGCCATCGCTTCAGGGCTGTAGCCTTTGACGTTTTCTTTCAAGGCTTCGTAATTGTTGGCACGGGTGCGGATGAAATCTTCGTCCACCAGACCTTCGTCAATCACCGTGTGAATCAGCGCGTTGAGCATGGCCACATCGGTGTCGGGTTTGAACTGCAAGGTGCGCCAAGCGTGCTTGCCAATGTCGGTGACGCGAGGATCGGCCAGCACAATTTTGGCGCCACGTTGGGCCGCGTTCTTCATCCACGTGGCGGCCACGGGGTGGTTGGCCGTGGGGTTGGAGCCGATGACAAAAATCAAGCCGGCATGTTCCACATCGTTCACTTGGTTGCTCACGGCCCCCGAGCCGACACCCTCAAGCAGCGCGGCCACACTGGAGGCGTGGCACAAGCGCGTGCAATGGTCCACGTTGTTCGAGCCAAAGCCGGTACGCACCAATTTTTGGAACAAATACGCCTCTTCGTTGCTGCCCTTGGCAGAACCAAAACCCGCCAGCGATTTTTTGCCGTGCGTGTCGCGCAGCTGTTTGAGCTTGCCTGCCCCCAAAGCCAAGGCCTCGTCCCAAGTGGCTTCGCGAAACACCTCTGACCAATCGGCTGCGTCGCGGTTAAGGTGAGCAATGGCTTCAGTGTCTTTGGGTACGCCGGGTTTGCGAATCAGCGGAACGGTCAAGCGCTGTGGGTTGTGGATGTAATCAAACCCAAAACGGCCCTTCACGCACAAACGGTTGTGGTTGGCGGGGCCATCGCGGCCGTCCACACTGACAATTTTGTTGTCCTTCACGTTGTAGGTCAGCAAACACCCCACACCGCAGAATGGACACACCGAGTCCACCTTTTTATCCACCACTTGCGAGCCCACTTGGCTCTTTGGCATCAAAGCCCCTGTCGGGCAAGCTTGCACACACTCGCCGCAAGCCACGCACGAGCTGTGGCCCATAGCGTCATCCAAATCAAACACGATCTGGCTGTGTGCGCCACGGTTCGCGTAGCCAATCACGTCGTTGACCTGTTCTTCACGGCATGCGCGCACGCAGCGGTTGCACTGAATGCAGGCATCCAAGTTCACAGCCATCGCGGGGTGAGACACATCACAGGCAGGTTGTTCGCGACGCAATGCATCTAGCTCTGGACGGACTTTGACATCCAGACGAGCAGTCCACTCGCTCAACTCGCCGTGTTGTCCTTCATCGTTCCATTTGTAGCCCGTATCAGGCATGTCAGAGAGCAGCATCTCCAACACCATCTTCTGACTCTTCACCGCCCGCTCACTGACCGAAACTTCCAGCCCCGCAGTCGCCGTGCGGCAGCAACTCGGCGCCAAGGTGCGCTCACCTTTGATCTCCACCACGCAAGCGCGGCAGTTGCCATCGGCACGCAAACCGTCTTTGTAGCAAAGATGCGGGATGTCGACGCCGTGACGCTGCGCCGCCTTCAAAATGGTTTCGCCCTCGTAGGCTTGCACCACTTGGTCGTTGAGCTTGAACTCAACCGTTTGCGGCATCAAAGCGGCAGGTTTGATTGAGGCGTTCATTCAAACGATCTCCTCTGAGAAGTACTTTTGCACGCAACGCACGGGATTGGGCGCAGCTTGGCCCAGACCACAAATCGAGGCATCGGTCATCACTTGGTTCAGGTCTTCCAAGGTGGTGTTGTCCCACACCTTGGCCTGCATGAGTTGCGCCGCCTTGGCGGTGCCCACACGACACGGCGTGCACTGGCCGCAGCTTTCATGCGCAAAGAAATTCATCATGTTGATGGCTGCGTCGCGCGCCGAGTCGTGTTGGCTCAGCACAATCACCGCCGCTGAACCAATGAAGCAGCCATAGGGCTGCAGGGTGTCAAAGTCGAGTGGAATGTCGTTCATACGCGCGGGCAAAATGCCGCCCGACGCGCCGCCGGGCAAATACGCATACAGCTGATGACCGTCCAACATGCCGCCGCAATACTCATCAACCAACTCTTGGAGGGTGATGCCCGCTGGTGCTAACTTGACACCCGGCTGATTGACACGACCGCTGACGCTGAAACTGCGCAAACCTTGGCGACCGTGTCGGCCAAAGCCACTGAACCACTGGGAGCCTTTTTGCACGATGTCGCGCACCCAATACAGCGTTTCAAAGTTGTGCTCGAGGGTGGGCCTGCCAAACAAACCCACTTGCGCAATGTAGGGCGGACGCATGCGCGGCTCGCCGCGTTTGCCTTCAATGCTTTCAATCATGGCGGACTCTTCGCCGCAGATGTAGGCGCCAGCGCCTCGGCGCAACTCGATGTGCGGCAAGGGGCAAGGTGGGTTGGCTTGCAACTGCGCCAGCGCTTGCGTCAGCAGCTCGCGGCAGCCGTGGTACTCGTCACGCAAGTAAATATATATAGCGTCAATGCCCACCACATGGGCCGCGACCAACAGGCCCTCTAAGAAGCGATGCGGGTCACGCTCAAGGTAAGTGCGGTCTTTGAAGGTGCCGGGCTCGCCCTCGTCAATGTTGACGGCCATCAAACGCGGCGCGGGTTGCTCGCGCACGATGCGCCATTTGCGCCCCGCCGGAAAACCTGCACCGCCCAAGCCGCGCAGGCCAGAATCTTCCATGGCTTTGAGCACGGGCTCGGCATCGGTTTTTCCTGCATAAAGGTCAGCCACCAAGCGGTAGCCGCCATCAGCCACATACTCGTCCAAACCCACATGCTCGGTCATCACTTGATGGGTTTGGTTGGTTTGCACAGCGGCAAGTACGCGTTCAGGCGTGGCATGCGAAATCGGGTTTTGGTGCACAACGGCAATAGGCGCTTGTTCGCATCGGCCTACACACGGCGCAGGGATGACGCGCACATCGGCACGCCCCAACAAAGCGGGTAATTTTTCAAGAAGCTGTTTGGCACCCGCTAGCTCGCAGCTCAGGCCATCACACACACGCACGGTGAGGCCAGGCGCCACCTCGTCCCCACGTATCACCTCAAAGTGGTGATAGAAAGTGGCCACCTCAAACACCTCGGCCATAGGCAGCTTCATCTCTTTGGCCAAAGCCACCAAGTGGCGATCGTGCAAACAGCGGTAAGCATCGTTGAGTTGGTGCAAATACTCAATCAACAAGTCGCGGCGATGGGGTGCTACGCCCACCAAGGCCCGCACCTCTTGCAGGGATACCTCATCGGCTTGCCGACCTTTAAGTTGACCTTTTCGGCGAATAGCGTCGCGCATCTGATCGGCAGAGGCCAAGGGCTGGGAGTAGGAGGACGTCATCGTGGTTTTGCGTGATCTGATTTCTAACGGGTATTTTCAGGCGAAACGTCATATAGACCTGTCGCGTTAGCCCTATCATTCTGACCTATGAAATTCATGACTTGGCCTGCCCCTGCCCTGCTTGCTTGGGGTTCATCGTGGCTCATCTTCAAAGCCTTGCAAATGACCGGGCTGAGCGAAACCATCGCCCTGGTCGTCGCCGCTTTTTGGGGTGGATTTTTGAGCAAGTTTGGCAGCACGCCCATGCGCAAAGCATTGATCGTGCTGGGATTTCCGCTGTCCATCATGGTGTCGTCGACCCACTTGCACATGCCGCCATGGATCTGGCTGCTACTGCTGGGACTGATTGTGTTGGTCTACCCTCGCCAAGCTTGGCGAGACGCGCCTTTGTTTCCTACACCGAAAAAGGCGCTCAAACATTTGCCCGACCACATCAGGCTGCTGGGTGGTGCACGGATTTTGGATGCAGGCAGCGGCTTAGGTGATGGCCTGATCGCCCTGCGCGACGCCTACCCACGCGCCGATTTGAATGGCCTAGAAATGAGCTGGCCGCTGCGCATTTTGAGTGCCTTGCGCTGCGGCTTTGCGCGCATTCGCCAGGGCAATATTTGGTTGGCCGACTGGAGCAGCTACGACATGGTGTATTTGTTTCAGCGCCCAGAAAGCATGCCCAGAGCCGTTGAAAAAGCAGAGGCTGAATTGAAACGAGGTGCGTGGCTGGTGAGCCTAGAGTTTGAGGCCCGTGAGCTGGTGCCTCACGCCATGGTGGACAGCCGCGATGGCCGTCCAGTCTGGATCTACCAAGTGCCATTCAAACGACGCGGGTAACCAGCAACTTGTCGATGCGACGACCATCCAAATCGACCACTTCCAGCATCCAATCCCCGCACGCCACGCGCTCGGCCACCTTGGGTAAATGGCCTGAAATTGCCATCACCAAACCAGCCACGGTGTTGTAGATACCACGGTCTTCATCAGGCAGCTCGCGAATTTGCAGGCGTGCCTTGAATTCGCTGACAGGCATTAACCCGTCAATCAACCAACTGCCATCGGGCCGTGGTGTGGCCCATGCCTCATCGGCGGAAGCGGCATGCAACAACTCGCCCGTGATGGCCTCTAACAAATCACGCGGGGTCAGCAAGCCTTGCACCACGCCGTACTCGTCCACCACCAGCACCATGCGCCCATGCGCGGTGGCCCGCTCGGCTGGGCGGCGAAATTGCTCTAACAAATCCAAACCGCTCAAGGTCTCAGGCACAAACGACACGGGCTGCGCCAACCGATCCACCGTCATGTCGGTGTTGGGCGGCAAGCGCAGCAGCTGCGACACGCTGATCGCCCCCACCACATCGTCTAAGCCACCTCGGCACACGGGGTACCAAGAGTGTGCACCTTCAGCGCCGACCTGCGCCAGCGCTTGAGGCACGGATGTTTTGGCATCCAGCCATTCAATGTCCGAGCGGTGAACCATGATGGACGTGAGTGTGCGTTCATCAAGGTTGAACACGTTTTGCACCATTTGGTGTTCGTGCTGCTCAATCACCCCCGCATCCACGCCCTCGACCAAACTGGCTGTGATTTCTTCTTCGGTGACCGTTCGTGCGCCGTCTACGTCAATGCGCAAAAGTTTCAAAATAGCGCCTGTGCTCGCCGACAAAAAATAGACGAAAGGCTTGGCGACGGTGGCCAACGCCAGCATCAACGGCGCAGTCACGCGAGCCACGGCCTCAGGAAACAATTGACCAATGCGCTTGGGCACCAGTTCACCAAACAAGATGGTGCTGAACGTGATCAGCGTGACCACCAAGGCGGTGGCCAAGCCTTCTGCAAAGCGTTCGGCCACGCCGTGATGCGCTAGCCAAACCGACAGGCCATCGCTGAAAGCAGCCTCACCCACGATGCCGTTGAACACGCCGATGGACGTGATGCCAATTTGCACGGTCGATAAAAACTGCGTGGGCTGCGCCATCAAGGCCAATGCTGCGCGTGCGCCGCTGTCGCCCGCCTCGACCAACGCGGCCAAGCGCGCCTTGCGGCTCGATGAGAGCGCCATCTCCGACATGGCAAACACGCCATTGAGCAGCGTCAGAAAAACGATGAGAAGAACATCCATGCGCGGCACTACAAGATTAAGAATTGAAGACGGTTCACCCCTGTCACTTTACTTGATTGGTCGCGTGCAAACCTGCGCATTAAACTCGCGCTCATCGATGAAGTTTGAGACAGGATTGCTATGTCGGATACCACGTCAACCCAAACAGCCTCTGAAATGCTCGCGCGCCATTGGCAAGCAGGCACCACCTTAGAGGCCTTGCCGCCCGCACTTCGCCCCGCGAATCGCGAAGAGGGCTATGCGGTTCAGGCTTACTTAGAAGCCCTCAGTCAACAACCACTCTTTGGCTGGAAAATCGCGGCGACCAGTGCGGCAGGCCAGCAACACATCGGTGTAGACGGACCGATGGCGGGTCGCCTACTGGCCGAGATGGTGCACCCCAATGGCAGTGCGGTGCCCTTGGGTGCCAACCGCATGCGCGTGGCCGAAGCAGAGTTTGCCTTTCGCATGGGCCACGATCTCCCGCCGCGTGAAACGCCCTATGACGTGGAAGAAGTGCTTGCCGCAGTGGCTGCGCTTCACCTGGCCATCGAAATACCCGACTCACGTTATGCAGATTTCGCAACAGTGGGTGCGCCACAACTGATCGCAGACAACGCCTGCGCCCACCAATTTGTGCTCGGCCCCAAAGCGCCTGACCTATGGCGCGAACTCGACTTGGCCTCGCACCGCGTCGTTGCCAAAGTCGGCGCGCGGTATACGCGCAATGGCATCGGGTCAAACGTGTTGGGTGACCCGCGTGTGGCCCTGACTTGGTTGGCCAATGAACTGTCCAAGCTGGGCATCACATTGGCCGCTGGACAAGTCGTCACCACCGGTACCTGCGTGGTGCCCTTGGAGATCCAAGCCGACGACACGGTGGCTGTCGATTTCGGCGTGCTGGGCCACGTCAGTTGCTCATTCACCGACGCTTGAGACAGTCGCTCGAAAACCATGGCACTTTACTTAATTGGCGATATCCAAGGCTGCGATGAAGCCCTGGAGCGCTTGCTGGCACATGTCGCGTTTTCACCCAGCCGTGACACTTTGTACGTGCTGGGCGACTTGGTCAACCGCGGCCCCAACAACGTCGGCGTGCTGCGCCGCTTGATAGGCTACGGCAGCAGTGCCCAATGTTTGCTGGGCAACCACGATTTGCATTTACTCGCCGTCTCACGTGGCGTGCGCCAACCCAACAAGCAAGACACCATCCAAGACATCTTGACCGCGCCCGACAACGCCGAGCTGTTGCACTGGCTGCGCCACCAACACTTGGGCCTACATGTGGGCAACGTGCTGATGGTGCATGCGGGCGTGCTGCCGCAATGGACAGCGGCGCAGACCATGGCGCTGGCGGGCGAAGTCGAAGCCGTGCTGCGCAGCGATGACTGGGTGCAGTTCATGCCGCAGATGTATGGCGGTCTGCCCAATGTGTGGCGTGATGACCTAGAGGGTGCAGACCGCTTGCGCGTGATCGTCAACGCCCTCACCCGCTTGCGCTTTTGTGATGCACTGGGAGCGATGGACTTCAGCGTGAAAGAAAGCGCAGACAAAGCGCCCGCGCACTTGATGCCTTGGTTTGATGTGCCCGGCCGATTGACAGCTGATGTGCGCATCGCCTTTGGCCATTGGTCCACCATGGGCTCGGCCAGCCGCCCAGAGGTGGTGTGCTTGGACGATGGCTGTGTGTGGGGTGGATGTTTGAGTGCGGCCAAGCTAGAAGCCAAAGACACGCTGCTGAACGTGAGCGATGCGCCTTCGTGGCAGCGGATCAGCGTGAAGTGCCCGCAGACCCTGGACCCGTTAGGCTGATCAATTGCCCCTTCCACCCTCCCACCGTTTCTTTGATGAGCTGAGAAACTATTCGACTGGCTTGTGTGAAATGTCCTTGTTTTGGATGGGCAAGCGTGACATAGCGCTTGAGGTCTGGAGCGATGACCTTTGCAGCTTGCAATTTTCCAGTACGTAGCTCATCGTCAACAGAGAATGGACCAAGCAAAGCATACATATGCTGGTTAGCTGCGATGATTTCCTTTTGCACGCGCAAAGAATCAGCCTCAACTTCAGCAAGCAAACTGAACCCCTTGCTTTTTGCTGTTTCATCCAAGATCGATCGCCAATGCGAAGGGCGTCTTGGTAAAACCAGTGGTAGCCCTTCAAGACGTTTGAAGTCAACGGTATCTGGGTAGGTCAATGAAAGACCTGGGCACGAAACAAGGTATGTATTAGCCGTGGACAAAAGTGTTTCATCGCTTCCCGTTGGTTTTTCATAACGAAACAAGATCGCCATATCAACCGCTCCGGTATCTAACAGAGCATCTAATTCGCTGCCCTGGCCCTCACGAATATTCAGTTTGATCTTTGGATACTCATGGTGCAAACGCTTGAAGATATGCGTCATCAAAGGATGTGCGGCCGAGGGAAGAACGCCAATCCTCACTTCTCCCATTGGTAATTTGGACGTTTGACGTATGTCGGAAAAAAGTTCATCGCTGTCTTTGAGCCACCCTCGCACACGCTGCTGAACATGTTCGCCAAATTCTGTCAAAACAACACCTCGGCCCGTTCGTCTGAACAGAGCACCTCCACAGGTTTTCTCAAAATCACTGATTTGTCTGCTGATGTGCGATTGAACGGTGTTTCTTTGCAACGCAACCTTCGTAAAGCTACCAAGCTCAGCGACCTCGATAAATAGTCGTAAATCATTAATTTGCATAGTCACCTCTTCGTTATGCCGTTTTAGGCATATCTGAAATCTCTGAATTCATTCTATGCAGATGGTGTGTCCATCCATAAACTCGCGCTCATTGTTCAGAAGCACCGATGGTCGGTGCCATATATCGAAGGAAAAATAATGAGCTTTGTCAGTTTTGAAATTGCCGGTCAACAGTCCTACGGTCTCTGGAAGGATGAGGGCAACTGGATACAAGTCCCCCAAGCATTTCAAGTTGAATATCCAGATTTGAAATCCGTCATTGCCGCTAAAAAACTCGATGAATGTGAAGCCTTAATTCGCCAAATCGGCAAAGCTGTGACTGCATCGCAAGCGCATCTATTGCCGGTAATTCCTAATCCAAGCAAAATTTTCTGCATCGGTTTGAACTACAAATCTCACGTGGCCGAAACTAAGCGGACAGACAGCGAATATCCGTCTATCTTCACGCGCTTTGCAGATAGCCTGACAGCCCACAATGCACCATTACCCTGCCCCAAAGAAACTCAGCGCTTTGACTTTGAAGGTGAATTGGCCGTCATCATTGGCAAAGGTGGTCGCAACATCACCCAAGCACAAGCGTTTGATCACATTGCTGGCTACGCCTGCTTCAACGATGGCACAGCACGCGATTGGCAGCGTCACACACACCAATGGATTCCCGGTAAAAACTTTCCATTGACAGGCCCACTGGGCCCTTTCATGGCCACCAGCAAAGAAATTCCCGACGTTAACAAGCTCACCTTGGAGTCTCGGCTCAACGGTGAAGTTATGCAGCATGCATCCGTAGCTGACTTGATTTACACCTTGCCCGTGATCATCGAATACCTATCTGGATTTACGAACCTCTCGCCCGGTGATGTCATTGCCACAGGGACACCTGGTGGTGTGGGCGATCGTCGCGAACCTCCTCTCTACATGAAAGCAGGTGATGTGATTGAAGTAGAAATCACTGGCTTAGGCACCCTACGCAACGTAGTTTCAAACGCCGCTTAAAGGAATCACCAATGTCTGGTTCAAAAAACTCTTTACGAATTGCCGTCGACATCGGCGGCACATTCACAGATATGGCTTGCTTTGACGAGTCAACAGGTGCAATTTCATTCGGTAAAGCACTCTCAACCCATGGCGAACTGGTCACAGGTATTCAAAATACCTTAGATGGTGCTGGCATTGATTTGAGTAATGGTTATCTGTTCTTGCACGGCTCAACCATTGTGATAAATACCTTGCTTGAGCGTAACGGTGCAAAAACCGCTTTGCTAATCACAGAAGGCTTTCGCGACATTTATGAAATTGGCCGCGTGAATCGACCAGACGCCTACAACCTGTTCTTTTCAAAGCATGAGCCACTGGTTCCGCGCTCATTGCGTTATGAAGTGTCAGAGCGTTTGCGTGCAGATGGTTCCTTGCACAAGCCATTAGATGAAGAAGCTGTGCGTGGACTTGCACGAGAACTGAAAGCGAAACAGATTGAAGCAGTTGCTGTGCTGTTGCTGCATTCTTACCGTAATCCAGACCACGAGCGTCGCGTCAAGGCCATTTTGCAAGAGGAAATTCCTGGTGCGTTTGTGACGGCATCGCACGAGTTATCGCAGGAGTACCGCGAGTTTGAGCGCGTATCGACTGCCGTAGCAAATTCATATGTCGGCCCCCGTGTATCAGAGTATCTCGGTGAGCTAGAGCATCACTTGAGCGACAAAGGGTTTGAAGGTGACTTTTATGCCGTTCAATCCACTGGTGGATTGTTCCCTGTAGAGCATGCTCGCCGCGATTGCGTGCGCATGCTGGAGTCTGGCCCTGCTGCAGGCGTGATTGGTGCGCAAGCGATTTGCGCGCAACTTGGGATGCCAGATTCCATTGCCTTTGACATGGGTGGAACAACTGCGAAAGCCGGTGTCATCAGTGAAGGTCGTCCACTGACGACAGGTAGTGCGCTCATCGGTGGGTATGAGAAGGCTTTGCCTATTCAGATCCCAATGATGGACATTTTTGAAGTTGGCACGGGCGGTGGTTCTATCGCCCGCGTTGAGCTGGGTAACTCACTGCGCGTCGGTCCCCGATCTGCGGGCAGCATGCCAGGCCCCGTTTGCTACGGTCGCGATGGCACTGAGCCAACCGTGACAGATGCCAACTTGATTTTGGGTCGGTTGGATGAGCACAACTTCCTCGGCGGCGAAATGCCGTTGTACTTGGACCGCGCTAAGCAAGCCATGGAAGACAAGATCGCCAAACCTTTGGGCTTAGATGCCACCAAGGCTGCCGATGGTATTTTGCGTATCGCTGTGACACAAATGTCTCATGCTGTTAAAGCTGTAACGACAGAGCGAGGTCTTGATGCTGGCAGTTTCACCATGGTGGTGTATGGCGGTGCAGGCCCACTGCACGCCTCTGCCATTGCGCGTGAAATTGGTATCCGCAAGGTTTTGATTCCACATGCGCCTGGTTATTTCTCCGCCTATGGGATGTTGTTCAGCGACTTGCGCTATGACTATGTCCGCTCTGTGTTCCGCCGCTTAGACAGCTTGTCATTTGATGAGATCGAGACCTACTACAAAGAGATGGAAGACGAAGGCCGTGCAGCAATTGGCGCTTCACAAATTCGTCCAGAAGAAATTACCTTTGAGCGTGCTGCAGACATGCGTTATGTCGGCCAAGAGCATGCGGTGACAGTCGACTTGCCTCACGAGTTTTTTTTCAGCAAAGACCGTGCGGCGATCAAAAATCATTTTGACGAAGTTCACAAAGTTCGCTACGGAACCTCTGCCCCCAAAGAAGCAGCGGATATTGTCAGCTTGCGCGTCACCGTTTTAGGACGTATGAAAAAACCACCTCGCAACGTCGTGGAATCAGGTCAAGCCGCTCCCGATGCGAAAGCTTTGCGTGCGCACAAGCCCGTCTATTTCCGCAGTGCAGGTCAGTTTGTTGACACGGCCGTGTATCGACGCGATTTGCTCAAGAGCGGCAATGAGTTTCACGGCCCAGCGCTGGTGGAAGAGCACGCATCCACCACCGTCGTTCAACCAGGCGATAGCGTCAAAGTTGATCTATACGGCAACCTTCAAATTTCCATCGGAAGTGATCGCTCATGAACACGACACAAGTACAACACGCAAATGCACAGGCTGTTGATCCAGTCATTGTGGAAATCATCCGTAACGGCTTGTTTGCTGTGACTGAGGAGATGAAAACTAATTTGATGCGCACGGCATACAACCTCATCATTTATGAAGCGTTGGATTTCACGGTCGGTCTATTCACCAAGGAGGGGGATACCGTCTCGATCGGTTTGGGATTGCCGATGTTCATTCGCGGCATGTCTGAAACAGTCAAGTCCAAGATTCGTCACTTTGGTTATGAAAACATCCATCCCGGCGATATCTTGGTGACCAATGATGCCTACACCACAGGCAGCCACTTGAACCACTTCACATTCACGATGCCTGTGTTCCATGAGGGTGAGCTGATTGGCTTTACCTGTTGCATGGCGCACTGGTTAGATGTGGGCGGCAGCTTGGGTCAGATCACAACTGATATTTACTCCGAAGGAATCCAGATTCCTATCGTCAAGTATCAATCTGCGGGCAAAGTGAACCAAGACTTATTGGACATCATTGCCATGAACGTTCGCATGCCCGAGCGTGCTTTGGGCGACTTGCGTGCACAGATCACAGCCATCACCACAGGTGAGCGTCGATTCCTCGAACTGGTGCAACGCTATGGCAACCAAGACATACAAGCGTCCATTCTTCAGATCATGGACGCATCTGAAGCACTGGCTCGTCAAAACACATTAACCATTCCTGATGGTGTGTATGAAGCTGAATCCTTCATGGATGACGACGGTTTAGAAATTGGCAAGCGCATTCCGATTCGCGTCAAAGTCACCGTCAAGGGTGATGAGATGGAAATCGACTTATCGGATGTCAGCAAGCAAGTCAAGGGTTTCTACAACTCTGGCTTCACGACAGGTATTGCGTGTGCGCAAGTCGCCTACAAGTGTTTGACCACGCCGACAGACTACCCCGTCAACGACGGCAGCTTTCGACCTCTGAAGGTCATCATGCCGATGGGTACGGTCATCAGTGCTGAACGTCCCTACCCCATGCGTGTGTGGATGACATTTCCAATGACTGTGATCGACACCATTTTCAAAGCACTCGCACCAGCGATTCCTCACCGCGCCATTGCTGGCCACCATGCAGATTTGGTGTTCCCCAATATTCATGGCATCTCGCCTGAGGATGGTCGCTTGTTCATTGTGGGCATTGGTCCATTGGGCGGTGGCTGGGGGGCCAAGTCCCGTGAAGACGGCGTCTCTGTCACGGTGTGTATCAACGATGGCGACACGCACAACAGCCCAACTGAGCAGCTCGAAGCCAAATACCCTGTACTCGTGGAAAGCTACAAAATTCGTGAAGACAGCGCAGGCGCAGGAGAGTTCCGTGGTGGCTTAGGCGCGGAAATGGTGGTGCAGGCGCTATCGCCGTTCTCTGTGACCACACGAATCGACCGCATGCATTGCAAACCTTGGGGCTTAGAGGGCGGCGGAGAAGCCGCTGGCAATGGCATTGCCATTCGCCACAAAGGTGAGTGGAGCTCAGATTTGCCCAACGCCAAAATCTTCAACGTTCGTCTAGAACGCGGCGATGCCTACAAGATGCTTTCTGGTGGTGGCGGTGGCTTTGGCAGCCCATTCAAACGTGATGCAGATGCAGTAGCACATGACGCGCGCGAAGGCTATGTCAGTCGCGAAGCTGCTGAAAAACTCTACGGCGTGGTTTTGGATGACAACTTTGAAGTGAAGCCATCTGAGACGCAGCAATTACGAAGCAAAGCCCTTGCCTGAGTTATTTGAAATGACGGCATCCCAACAGCAAGCTGCTTACCTCTCCGGTCTTTGGAATCGGTTGTCAGGTCAGCACGTTGCCATGGGATGCTCATGCACGATGAGTGGCATGAGTGTCACGCTCGAAGATTTCGAGCTCGACATCGCAGACTATTTATGGGCGGAAAGTGAACGACTAGGCCAGACAGATGTCGTGGCTTTTTTGCTTGCACCCGGCCCTATTGCTTCACAAAACAAAGCCATTCGAAACATCTTGAGCCGCTTGGAAGATGATGCGGACGTGAGTGAATCTGTGACTAATTGGTTGCTGCCACGTATGACGAAAACGATTGAGTCATATGTCAAGCTCCATGGCCCTGCGCCTGAGGCCCCTTTATTTGGTGGCTCTTCCGCATGGCGCAAAGCTTACAGAGATTAAGCTGGTGTGAGTTCAAAATTTGACTGGAGACAAACATGATTACATTGAGAAAAAAAATACTGTCCATTGCTTTGCTGACAGCAACAGCATTTGCATCTGCGCAGACAAAATTTCCAGATGGCACGATTAAATTAATCGTGCCATTTGCTGCTGGTGGTGGCGTAGACAATGCCGCTCGATTGATTGCGAAGCAGATGCAATCAAATTTGAATGCTTCAATCGTGGTGGAGAACAAACCAGGTGCCAGCGGCACAATTGGCGCAAAGTTTGTTCAAACTGCTACACCTGACGGTCAGACTTTGCTTTTCTCAGCGTCGACACACGCTTTGACAAGGCTGGTCATTTCAAACCCGCCCTATGACCCGCTGACTGATTTCTCATATGTCGCACGTGTGGGCGAAGCCCCATTGCTGATGGTGATTGCACCGACGTTGCCACAAACGAAACTGAAAGAAGTGATGGATGCGGCCAAGCAAAATCCAGACAAGTGGACAGCTGGTTTGCCCGCCTTAGGTGCAGCCAGTCATTTGGCCACGTTGATGTTTGCCAAAGAAGGAAATCTGAATCTGACAATGACCGCCTACAAAGGCACAGCGCCTGCACTGACCGATGTTGCTGGCGGACATTCACAAATCTTGATTGACTCCATCATTTCGCTGCAATCCATGGCTAAAGCAGGCAAGGTGAAACCCATCATCGTCACCTCTGCAAACCGAAGTTCTGTGATGCCCAATGTGCCCACCGCCTCTGAAAGTGGTTATCCAAAATTTGTCACCGAATCTTGGTACGGGATCTGGGCGCCCAAAGCTACGCCTGATGACCGCGTTCAATTTTTAAATAAAGCAGCCAACGAAGCAGTTCGTCAACTCACTAAATCAGGCGCTTTCGAACAGCTCGGCATTGAGCCCGTCGTAGAGTCAGTCGATGAATTCAAGAAGTACACAGGAAAGTACATCACCGAAAACGCAGAATTGTTAAAGGGCGCAGGCTTTAAACCTGAGTAAGCAACATTCGCAATTCAGATGCAGGCATGAAAAAGCCAGCTATGCAGCTAATGCCAGTCAGTTAAACAACTGACTGGCATTTTTTCTTGGGCCATTGGGACGCGATGTTTGACCCTCTTTGGGAAGTATTCCAGCTGATTCGAGATTGACCCATTGGCTAGCCAAGTAATGTGTCAGCTGGCGGACCGCGCATAGGCACTTTAGTTACTCCTCTAGAGCTACCTCAACCAAAAAATAGAGAACTTTCCATTACTATTCAGGCTCTTTAAATGAGCACTAAATGGGTCTTAATTGGAACGAGATTAAATCTAGAGCATTGCTTTTCAGCAAAACCTGGGCCGACGCAACTAACGAAGACAGCGAAGCCAAACCCTTCTGGATTGCCTTCTTTGAAATCTTTGGCATCACCGACAAACGCGTTGCCACCTTTGAGCTGAACGTCAAAAAGCTGGGCGGTGCTCAAGGCTTTGTCGATTTGTTTTGGCCGGGCGTGCTGTTGGTGGAGCACAAGTCACGCGGCAAAAACCTCGACGATGCAGTAGCCCAAGCCGTGGGCTACCTGCACAACCTGCCCGAGCGCGACCTGCCCCAACTGGTGGTGGTGTGTGACTTTGCCCGCTTTCGCGTGCGCATCTTGGCCACCGGCGAAACCGTGGAGTTTGAGCTTCAGCACCTGCACAAACACGTCAAGCTGTTTGGCCTGTTGGCGGGCTACAAGGTGCAAGACATTCGGGCCGAAGATCCCGTCAACATCAAAGCGGCTTTGGCGTTAGGCCGATTGCACGACGCCCTCAAGGCCAGCGGCTACGAAGGCCACGCGTTAGAGGTGCTGCTGGTGCGCTTGCTGTTTTGCTTATTTGCCGACGACACAGGTATCTTCCAGCCCGCGCAATCGTTTCGTGACTTTGTAGAAGAACGCACCGCGCCCGATGGCTCTGACCTAGGGCCGCGCTTGAGCCAGCTCTTTCAAGTGCTCAACACGCACGAAGCCAGCCGCAACAAACACATCGACGAACAGCTAGCTAAGTTTGCGTACATCAATGGCAAACTGTTTGAAGAAACCTTGCCCATGGCCGACTTCAGCACCGCCATGCGCGAAGCGCTGCTGGATGCGTGTGCGCTCGACTGGTCGGCCATCAGCCCCGCCATCTTTGGCAGCTTGTTTCAAAGCATCATGGAAGAAAAGGCCCGCCGCAACTTGGGCGCGCACTACACGTCTGAGGCCAACATCCTCAAGCTGATCAAGCCCCTGTTTCTGGACGAACTGCACGCCGAGTTTGAGCGTGTCAAAGGCAACCGCAACAAGCTGTTTGAGTTTCATAAAAAGCTGCGCCAGCTGACGTTTTTTGACCCCGCCTGTGGCTGCGGCAACTTCCTTGTGATCAGCTACCGCGAACTGCGCGAGCTGGAGCTAAAAGTGCTGCGGGCCGACCACGAACTGAGCGCCCACAAAGGCCAGCTGACGGTGGACGTGCATGCCCTGATTGGCGTGAACGTGGACCAATTCTTTGGCATCGAGATCGAAGAGTTCCCGGCACAAATTGCCCAAGTGGCCCTGTGGCTGGTGGACCACCAAATGAACCTGCGCGTGAGCGTGGAGTTTGGTTTGTACTTTGCGCGCATCCCACTCAAAAGCACGCCGCACATTCAACATGGCAACGCCCTGCGCGTGGACTGGAACGACGTGCTGCCTGCACAGCGGTGCAGTTATGTGTTGGGCAATCCGCCGTTCTTGGGCAAGACCTACCAAAGCAAAGAACAAAAAGCTGACCTAGCTGCGGTGATGCAAGGCATACACGGCGCGGGCGACCTTGACTTTGTGTGCGGCTGGTACGTGCTGGTAGCGCAATACCTGCAAGGGCGCACGGGCACACAAGCCGCGTTTGTGTCGACCAACAGCATCACCCAAGGCGAACAAGTGGCCGTGCTCTGGGGCGAGATGCAGCGCCTGGGCATGCACACCCACTTTGCGCACCGCACGTTTCAGTGGACCAACGAGGCCAGCGGCAAAGCCGCCGTGCATTGCGTGATCGTGGGGTTTGGCCCAGAAGATCAAGCGGTCAAAACCATTTACGAATACGAAGACATCAAAGGTCTGCCGCATGCCGTACCTGTCAAGCGCATCAATGCGTATTTAGTGGATGCGCCAGATGTTTTTCTGAACAAACGAACGACACCAGTTTGCAACGTCAGCCCGATGGCCAACGGCGGCAAAGCAACTGACGGCGGCAATCTTCTCATGAGCGATGATGAGAAAGCTGAGTTGATAGCCGTCGAACCCAAAGCCGAGAAATGGATTCGCCCATTTTTGATGGGCGATGAATTCATCAACAACATTGGCCGCTGGTGTTTGTGGCTGGTCAACATCCCACCAGCGGAGCTTCGCGCCATGCCCCATGTGCTCAAGCGCGTCGAAGGTGTACGCGCCATGCGCGAAGCCAGCACCAAAGCCGCAACCGTCGCTCTGGCTAGTACACCAACCCTGTTCGGTGAAATTCGCCAACCTAAATCCAACCGCTATTTGGCCATCCCGAAAGTTTCTTCCGAGCGCCGCCAATTCATCCCCATCGGCTATCTGGAAAGTGACGTCATCTGCGGCGACAAAATCTTCTTTGTCGACGACGCCTCACTGTTGACCTTTGGGGTGCTCACCAGCACGATGCACAACGCCTGGATGCGTTACACCTGTGGACGTTTGAAAAGCGATTACAGCTACTCCAACACCATCGTCTACAACAACTACCCCTGGCCCGGCTTCGCAGGTGAGGCACTCAGCGACAAACACCGCACCGCCATCGAACAAGCCGCCCAATGCGTGCTCGACGCCCGCGCCCAATTTGCCAGCTCGTCATTGGCCGACCTCTACGACCCGCTGACCATGCCCCCGGCCCTGCTCAAGGCCCACCAAAAACTAAACACCGCCGTAGACTCCGCCTACCAACCCAGCGGCGGCAAAAAGACCTACGCCTCCGACGCCGAACGCGTGGCCTTCCTGTTCGATCTGTACCAACGCATCACCAGCTTGCTGCCTGTTCCGGCTGCCAAGAAAACACGCAAAACTAAGGCCACAGAAAATTAATGAATATGTTGATCAAAAAAATTTACTGTAAAGATGCACACGACTACTTCAAACAAGTCGAGCAAATGGGTATGCGGAGCTGGGTTTACCGAGGTCACTCACGTTTCGCTGACGATGGGCCCAATAACTGGAAGCTGGAATCCAGCCTTGATCGTTTCCTGAGAAATCATCGAGGGAAAGCGATCCCCTCTTCAAGCTGGTATCCAAGAGAGCGAGCTCAGATCAATCGATTTCGCGGGGCTGCGCACATCCATCTTGGTCATCTTCCAGACTCCAACGACAAGCTGACTTGGCTGGCTTTGATGCAGCATTACGGCAGTCCTACGCGACTGTTGGATTTCACTTTCAATCCAGCTGCTGCACTCTATTTTGCTTTGCGTGAGTCCGGCAAGAGTACGGGGCCGTACAGCATCCACGCGCTCCACGTAGATAGTGTTCGTGGTCGTGCAAAAGCCGCTCGAGAAAAGCTCCCTCAGTATGAAAAGATAGTCCCACCATTTAATCCAAAAACAGAAGAGTATGGAGTTGGCACCAAACCCGCAGCTGTTGATTTTGTGGGCTTCTTTGATGGCTCCAAACTCAATCCAAGGCAGGAGGCCCAAGACGGCCTTTTCATGATTCCAAGCCGCATCGACTTGGACATTGAAGACTGGCTGCACAAGAACCTCGTTCCGGTGAAGGCCATAAAACCGCATGACACGCCTTGGGTCGAATTTGTCTTTGATAACGAACAGGATAGCTATTACAAGGTGGTCAACCAGCTTTTGCAGATGGGAATGACAGCAAAGCGCTTATTTCCAGGACTTGAAGGAATCTGCGAGTCAATGAAATATTCATGGCTCGAAGTCGTAAAAAATCTTGAACCGTTTGATCTATAACCTAGGCATCTAACCTTCATTGTCCTAGCGGCGCAACTGCAGCGACACATACCCGCAAAGCGTGGACGAATCGCCCACCCCCAACGATCCCGCGCACCACATCGCGGTATTCCAAGAAACCACCATTCGCCGTGTCTGGCACAACGAGGAATGGTGGTTTTCCGTGGTGGATGTTTGCGCGACCCTGACCGGCAGCCTACCTAGATGCAGGTGCCTATTGGCGCAAACTCAAACAGCGGCTCAATGCAGAGGGTGGCCAACCCGTGACGTTTTGTCACGGGTTGAAACTGACGGCCTCAGACGGCAAACAGCGCAAGACCGATTGATTTGCTTGCTGACATGAAGCCCGCACAACCAGCGAAGCCAAAAACACGTATTAGCAAAAAGCCGTCCAAGAGCGAGTAGGACGTGGAAATAATGCGCCACCTTAGGCTGGATGCGCTGAGCAGTGACTGGCGGACCAAAAAAACGCGCCATTTTTTGGCGCGTTTCCTTTTAAGTGGTCGACTTGAACAACGCCGCCATCACCCGCCTTGGCTTAATGTTGGCCGACTTGCGCAAGGGATCGGGTGCCACAGGCACCACAGCTTCTGCGCTACGCACGGAGGCTTCGTAAGGCTTGTCAAAAAACGGGTCGTTCTTGACGCGTGGTGCAGGCACATAGCCCACTTCACGGCTGCGGCGGCTGTCTTGCTCGCGGGGACGTGCATCGCGCGAGGCATAGCCTTCACGTGGACGGCTTGAAAAATCTGCACGCGGTTCGCGTGAGTCGCTGCGGGGTTCGCGACGCTCGCGCGAGCGGTCTTGCTCAACGGTCACGTTTTCTAAGGTGATTTTGGTTTTGAGCAACTTCTCAATGTCTGCCACCAAGCGTTGGTCGCTGCCCGACACAAAGCTGATGGCTTGACCCAAAGCGCCAGCACGCCCTGTGCGGCCAATGCGGTGCACATAGTCTTCAGCGTTGAAGGGGATGTCAAAGTTGAACACGGCAGGAACGTCTTTGATGTCCAAACCGCGCGCGGCCACATCGGTACACACCAACAAATCGACTTCGCCTTTTTTGAAGCCTTCGAGGGCTTTCAAACGTTCGTCTTGGCTCTTGTCGCCGTGCAGGGCGCTGGTGCGGAAACCATCGCGCTCCAACGAGCGGGCCAAACGGGCGCAGCCGAGCTTGCTGTTACAAAACACAAAGGCTTGCTTCATGCCGTTGGACTTGATGAGTTGGCGCAAAGCGTTGTACTTGTCGTCCACGCTGACGCTGTAGAACTGCTGCGTGATGGTGGCCGCTGTCTCGTTGGGGCGCGCCACTTCAATGGTGACGGGGTTTTGCAAATAGCTGCCGGCCAAGCGTTTGATTTCGGGGGAGAAGGTGGCCGAGAACAACAGCGTGGTGCGCGTCTTGGGCAAGTGGCTCAAGATGCGTTGCAGGTCGGGCAGGAAGCCGATGTCCAACATGCGGTCAGCTTCGTCGAGCACCACGTACTCAACTTGGTTGAGTACCACGTTCTTGGCTTCAATGTGATCGAGCAAACGGCCTGGGGTGGCCACCAAGACCTCGACGCCTTTTTTCAGCTCGAGGGTTTGGGGCTTCATGTCCATGCCGCCAAACACCACCATGCTGCGCAGGTTGGTGTGCACGGCGTATTGTTTGATTTGCTGGGCCACTTGATCGGCCAGCTCACGGGTGGGCAACAGCACCAAGGCACGCACAGGATGGCGGGCGGGTGATGTGGAGCTGTTTTCGTGTTTGAGCAAACGTTGCAGCAACGGCAGCGAGAACGCCGCTGTTTTACCGGTACCGGTTTGGGCTGCACCCATCACATCTTGGCCCGTCAAAACCACCGGAATGGCCTGAGCTTGAATGGGGGTCATGGATTCGTAGCCCATCTCGGCTACGGCGCGTGCCAGCGCGGGGGCCAGCTGCAAATTGGAAAAAGAGGTCGTCATGTCTGGGGCATATTGTCGCATTGTGGACGGCTAGGCCCAAAGCAGTCGTTTTCGCCCTTGAAAAGGCAGCGTGTCAAGGCTTTAAGTCTTAGGCAGCGTCACGCCCACTTGGCCTTGGTATTTGCCGCCACGGTCTTTGTAGCTGGTTTCGCACACGTCGTCTTTGTCGCTCTCGAAGAACAACACTTGGGCACAGCCCTCGCCAGCGTAAATCTTGGCAGGCAGCGGTGTGGTGTTGGAAAACTCCAAAGTCACATAGCCTTCCCACTCGGGCTCGAATGGCGTGACGTTGACGATGATGCCGCAGCGTGCGTAGGTGCTCTTGCCCAAACACACGGTCAGCACATTGCGAGGGATACGGAAGTACTCCATGGTGCGGGCCAACGCGAAGCTGTTGGGCGGGATGATGCACACGTCCGATTCGATGTCGACAAAGCTTTTGGGATCAAAGTTCTTGGGGTCCACCACCGTGCTGTAGATGTTGGTGAATACCTTGAACTCAGGCGCACAACGGATGTCGTAGCCGTAACTGCTGGTGCCGTAGCTGACGATTTTTTCGCCCGCAGCGTTTTGACGAATCTGGCCTGGCTCGAACGGCTCGATCATGCCGTGCTCTTGCGCCATGCGGCGAATCCATTTGTCTGATTTGATGCTCATGGGCTAATTTTAGGGCTTCGTCAAAGCCCCCTTTCTTTCTTCAGTTGTCGCCTTCGGCAAAGCGCTCAAAACACAGCTTGAGTTCATGCATCCACTTCTGGCGCTGCACCTCTGGCACAAAGCTGGCTTCAAAGCTGTTGCGCGCCAGTGCATACGCCTGCTGCGCTGTCATGCCCGTGGCCGCGAAGGTTTGCACAAAGTTGTCGTTCATGTAGCCGCCAAAGTAAGCGGGATCGTCCGAGTTGATGGTCACGCACAAGCCGGCGTCGAGCAATTGGCTAATGTTGTGGTCTTTCAAATCGGGGAACACGCAGAGCTTTTGATTCGACAGCGGACACACCGTCAATGGCACGCGGTCCTTAGCCAGACGCGCCATCAGCGCCGCATCGTGTACGGCCTGCACGCCGTGGTCGATGCGCTCCACGTGCAACACATCCAAGGCACTCCACATATAGGCGGGCGGCCCCTCCTCACCAGCATGCGCCACCAAATGCAAGCCATGGGCGTGCGCCAAGGCAAACACGTTTTTAAATTTCTCGGGCGGGTGACCGACTTCGCTGGAGTCCAAACCTACGCCGATGAATTTGTCTTTGAACGGAAAGGCATCGTTGAAGGTTTGCAGCGCGGCCTCTTCGCTCAAGTGGCGCAAGAAACACAAGATCAGCTGTGCGCTGACACCCAACTGCGCTTGCGCATCCACACACGCGCGGTGCAAGCCATTGATGACGGTCGCCATGGGCACGCCACGCTCAGTGTGCGTCTGTGGGTCAAAGAACATTTCGGTGTGAACGACGTTGTCGGCTTTGGCGCGTTGCAAATAGGCCCACGCCATGTCGTAAAAATCTTGCTCATGCAACAGCACGCTCGCGCCTGCGTAATAAATGTCCAAAAAGCTTTGCAGGTTGGTGAAGGCGTACGCTGCACGCAAGGCCTCGACGTTGGCATAGGGCAGCTGCACGCCATTGCGCTCGGCCAAAGCGAAGATGAGCTCGGGCTCTAGCGAACCCTCGATGTGAATGTGCAGCTCGGCCTTGGGCATCTCGCGCAAGAGCTTGGGCAAATTGACGGTCGCGACGGCGTGGACTTTAAACATAGAAACCTCAGAGGTTTGAGCAGAAGAGCAAGGCGCAGAATGAAAAAAAGCCAACCGATTAGGGTTGGCTTTTAAGGTATTGGTGGAGCTGGCGGGATTTGAACCCGCGTCCACAAGTCTTTTTCGTACAGTTCTACATGTGTAGTCGTCTGATTTGAGTCTTATCTGATGAACCGCGCAGCGACACGCTGAACATCAAACCAGCATCCTTAGATCTCGCACAACATCAAGGTGCCCGATGTCATGCCAGCCAATATGAGTTACCTTGTAGCTAGGACTTTGGAGGCTTTAACACCCCCATCACCCTAACCCAGCCTATCGGCCAACTGTTACAAGGCTCACCGGATTAAGCGGCGAGTGCGAAACGTTCGTCGTTTGCAGTTAGTTTTTTTTCTGTTGTTTTACGAGGATCAGAACCTCGACATGCCCTGCCACGCGTCCGAACCCATGTCGAAACCAGTGCAGCCCCAGAAGACCTATTTTAGGCCTATCCCAGCAATTGCAAGAGCTGAAGGGGTGAATCTATTTTTAAATCTGCGCCCCAGCAGCTGATATCAGCCTTTTCGCCCAAATAACCATAATTGGCGGCCACGGTACGCATACCTGCAGCGCGTCCAGCCACGATGTCGCGCTCATCATCTCCCACATACAAGCACACCTCAGGCGGCAGCCCCAACCGTCGTGCGGCTTCAAACATGGGCTCAGGGTGCGGTTTGGGATGAGGCGTGGTGTCGCCACTCACGATGGCCGCCGCGCTGGCGAACAGGGGCATGGCTTGGGTCAATGGATCGGTAAAACGCGCCATTTTATTGGTCACCACACCCCAAGGTAAGCCACGGTTTTGTAGACCAGCGATCAAATCTGAGACGCCATCAAACGCGTAGGTCCGAACCGTCATGGCCGCTTCATAGTTGGCGAAGAACTCCTCGCGCATGGCCAGGAAGTCGGTATGTTCGGGTGTCATGTCGAACGCAACTTTCAGCATGCCTCGCGCGCCTGCACCCGCCAGGGGACGGTAGAGTTCGTAGGGCAGCGAGGACAAGCCTCGATCAATTCGCATTTTGTCTGCGGCAGCACCCAAATCAGGCGCGCTGTCGATCAAGGTGCCGTCCAAATCGAACAGCACGGCACGGATGTGTTGCAGCATCAGAAGGCTTTCTGGGTGGCCACGAGGTAGTTGACGCTGGTGTCTGAGCTCATCCAATAGCGGCGAGTCAAGGGGTTGTATTCCATGCCACGAGTTTGTTGCCATTCCAAACCGGCGGCACGACAAGCACTCGCTAGCTCGCTCGGTCGAATAAATTTGGCGTACTCATGCGTGCCCTTGGGGAGCAAGTTCAGCACATATTCAGCGCCCAAAATGGCAAACAAGAAGGACTTGGGGTTGCGGTTGAGCGTCGAGAAAAACACCCAACCACCCGGCTTGACCATGTCGGCACACGCTTTGACGATTGACGCCGGATCAGGCACGTGTTCCAACATCTCCATGCAAGTCACCACATCAAAGCTGGCAGGGCGCTCCAGAGCCAACGCTTCGGCACTGACTTCACGGTATTGAACATTGGGCGTTTGGGCTTCTAAAGCGTGCAGTTGCGCGACTTTGAGCGACTTGGTGGCTAAATCGATGCCCAGCGCGTTGGCACCCGAGCGGGCCAACGCATCGGTCAAGATACCTCCGCCGCAACCGACATCCAAAACATCTTTACCTTGCAAGCTTGCACAGGTCTTGATCCACTCCAAACGCAAGGGGTTGATTTGGTGCAGGGGTCGAAATTCGCTCTCAGGATCCCACCAACGGTGGGCAAGGTCTGAAAATTTGGCCAATTCGGCCGGATCTACGTTGGTATGGGCTGTCGTTTGCATAGCGTCAATTGTCGTTCAAGCAAAAAGAAACCCCGCCGAAGCGGGGTTTCTTTGGAAGATCAATGAAGATCAGTTAGCACGTGTGCCAACAACTTCGATCTCAACGCGACGGTTTTTAGCGCGACCTTCTTTGGTCTTGTTGTCAGCAACAGGTTGCTTCTCGCCCTTGCCTTCGGTGTAGATGCGGTTCTTTTCGATGCCTTTGGACACCAAGTAAGCCTTCACAGACTCAGCGCGGCGGACCGACAATTTTTGGTTGTAAGCGTCAGTGCCTTCTGAGTCAGTGTGACCCACAGCAATGATGACTTCCAAGTTGATGCCTTTGACTTTACCAACCAAGTCGTCCAGCTTGGCTTTACCAGCGGGCTTGATCACGTGCTTGTCAAAATCAAAGAATGCGTCAGCAGCGTAAGTCACCTTAGCTGCGGCTGGCTTTTGAGCTGCTGGAGCTGGTGCAGGTGCTGGAGCGGGAGCTGGTTTAGGAGCAACAGCGGGAGCAACAACCGCTGCTGGCGCAGGAGCAACCAAAGCGCCATCACAACCTTTAGCAGCAGTTGCTGGTGTCCAGTTGGCATCACGCCAGCACAAGCCAGTACCGCTTACCCATGCGTCGCCAGAGGCATTGCGCCAGTTGTCAACGTTTTGTGCAACGGCGGCAGTGGCCAGAGCGGCAGTAGCAACAAAAGCTGCGAAATTCTTCAAGTTTTTCATAGTTCACCTCTGAGGTATGTAAAAGCCGCAGAACACCCTGCGAATTCAGGCAGTCAAGGCCTAAAGACCGTAACGCTTGGAAATATTGTGCCATAGCCAAGCGATCCTGCTGCTCGAATTAACAAGCCTTAAGAAATTAAGGCGACAGCGTGTTGCAAGTCAGCCACACCCGATAGCCCAGTTAAAACGCCTAAAATGTCAGGTTTCCTGCTTTACGGCCGCTTTCATGACCCAGTTCGCTAAAGAAACATTGCCCATCAGCCTAGAAGAGGAGATGCGTCGCAGTTACCTAGATTACGCCATGAGCGTGATTGTTGGCCGCGCCCTCCCCGATGCTCGTGACGGCTTAAAGCCTGTGCACCGCCGCGTCTTGTTCGCGATGCATGAGCTCAAGAACGACTGGAACCGTCCTTACAAGAAGTCCGCCCGTATCGTGGGTGACGTGATTGGTAAATACCATCCACACGGCGACAGCGCGGTGTACGACACCATCGTTCGTATGGCGCAGGACTTCTCGCTGCGCCACATGTTGGTGGACGGCCAGGGTAACTTCGGCTCGGTCGACGGCGACAACGCTGCGGCCATGCGATACACGGAAATCCGCTTGTCCAAAATCGCTCATGAAATGTTGAGCGACATCGACAAAGAAACCGTCGACTTTGGCCCTAACTACGACGGCTCTGAAAAAGAACCGCTGGTGCTGCCAAGCCGCATTCCCAACTTGCTGGTCAACGGTTCGTCCGGTATTGCCGTGGGTATGGCCACCAACATCCCGCCCCACAACTTGAACGAAGTGGTGGATGCGTGCTTGCACATGCTGCGCCACCCCGAAGCCACCATCGACGAGTTGATGGAAATCATCCCAGCGCCCGACTTCCCGACCGCCGGCATCATTTATGGCATGAGCGGCGTCAAAGACGGCTACCGCACCGGCCGTGGCCGTGTGGTGATGCGCGCCAAGTGCCACTTTGAAGACATCGACAAAGGCCAGCGCCAGTCCATCATCGTGGATGAGTTACCTTACCAGGTGAACAAAAAGACCCTGCAAGAACGTATGGCCGAGTTGGTGCACGAGAAGAAGATTGAAGACATCAGCCACATCCAAGACGAGTCCGACAAGTCGGGCATGCGCTTGGTAATTGAACTCAAGCGCGGCGCCGTGCCTGAGGTGGTACTGAACAACCTGTACAAGCAGACCCAGTTGCAAGATACCTTTGGTATCAACATGGTGGCCTTGATTGATGGCCAACCGAAGCTGTGCAATTTGCGCGACCTGATTGCTGTGTTCTTGGGCCACCGTCGCGAAGTGGTGACACGCCGCACCATCTTCACCTTGCGCAAAGCCCGCGAACGCGGCCATGTGCTGGAAGGTTTGGCGGTCGCTTTGGCCAACATCGACGAGTTCATCCGCATCATCCGTAATGCGCCAACGCCCCCTGTGGCCAAGGCCGAGTTGATGACCAAGTCTTGGGACAGCCAACTGGTGCGCGAAATGCTCACCCGCAGCCGACTCGACGGTGGCGCGATCAACGCTGACGACTACCGCCCCGATGGCTTGGAAAAAGAATTTGGCATGGGCAGCGACGGTCTGTACCGCTTGAGCGAAACCCAAGCCCAAGAGATTTTGCAGATGCGTCTGCAACGCTTGACCGGTTTGGAGCAAGACAAGATCGTCAAAGAGTACAAAGACGTCATGGCCGAGATCGACGACTTGCTCGACATCTTGGCCAAGCCAGAGCGTGTCTCCACCATCATTGGTGACGAGCTGGCCGTGGTCAAACAAGAGTTCGGCCAAACCAAGCTCGGCGCGCGCCGCAGCCTGATTGAGCACAACGCCCAAGACTTGGCCACGGAAGACTTGATCACGCCCACCAACATGGTGGTCACGCTCAGCCACAGCGGCTACATCAAGAGCCAACCTCTGTCTGAGTACCGCGCCCAAAAACGCGGCGGTCGCGGCAAACAAGCCACAGCCACCAAAGAAGACGACTGGATCGACCAACTCTTCATCGCCAACACGCACGATTACATCTTGTGCTTCTCCAACCGTGGTCGCCTGTATTGGCTCAAGGTCTGGGAAGTGCCTGCGGGCTCACGCGGCTCACGCGGTCGCCCCATCGTCAACATGTTCCCGCTGCAAGAAGGCGAAAAAATCAACGTCGTGCTGCCCCTCACCGGCGACATGCGCACCTTCCCCAGCGACCATTACGTGTTCATGGGCACCTCGATGGGCACGGTCAAAAAGACCTCGTTGGATGAGTTCAACAACCCACGCAAGGGCGGCATCATCGCGGTCAACTTGGACGACGGCGACTTCCTCGTCGGCGCTGCCTTGACCGATGGCAAGCATGACGTGATGCTGTTCAGCGACGGCGGCAAAGCCGTGCGCTTTGATGAAAACGACGTGCGCCCCTTGGGTCGCAGCGCGCGCGGCGTGCGCGGCATGATGATTGAAGAAGGTCAAAGCGTCATCGCCATGTTGGTGTCTGAACAAGAAGACCCCAACGCCCCCGCCGATGAAGGCAAGCCACGCGCTAGCGTCTTGACCGCCACCATCAACGGCTACGGCAAGCGCACCAGCATCACCGAGTACACACGCCACGGCCGAGGCACCAAAGGCATGATCGCCATCCAGCAATCAGAGCGCAACGGCAAAGTGGTGGCTGCCACGTTGGTTCAGCCTGAAGACGAGATCATGCTCATCACTGACACCGGCGTGTTGGTGCGTACCCGCGTGTCTGAAATTCGCGAACTCGGCCGCGCCACACAAGGCGTGACTTTGATCGGTTTGGACGAAGGCGCCAAGCTCAGCGGTTTGCAACGCATCGTTGAAAACGACGCAGCCATTGCCGAAGGCGACGCTGAGAGCGAGACAGACGCGCCCGCAGCAGACGGCGGCACAAACAGCGGTTCGAATAGCGGTACTGATGCACCCAGCGAGGCCTAAGTCAGCATGAGCGTGCGTCCCTACAACTTTTCGGCTGGCCCCGCAGCCATGCCTTTGGAAGTGTTGCAACAAGCGGCTGCTGAGATGACCGACTGGAACGGCAGCGGCATGGGCGTGATGGAAATGAGCCATCGCGGCAAAGAGTTCATCAGCATTTACGAACAAGCCGAAGCCGACCTGCGCGAACTTTTGGCGGTGCCTGCCCACTTCAAAATCTTGTTCATGCAAGGGGGCGGTTTGGCAGAAAACGCCATCGTGCCCTTGAACCTCTCACGCGGCGAATCCGTCGATGTGGTGGTCACGGGCAGCTGGAGCGACAAGTCGTACAAAGAAGCGAGCAAATACTGCACGCCACACCTGGCGGCCACGGGTGCCGATACACACTTCACCACCTTGCCCGCGCCTACGCAATGGCAACTCAGCGCCAACGCGCAATACGTGCATGTGTGCACCAATGAGACCATCCACGGCGTGGAATTTCACAGCCTGCCTGACCTCAAAGCCTTGGGCTCTGACGCACCGCTGGTGATCGACTTCTCGTCCCATGTGCTGTCGCGCAGCGTCGATTGGTCCAAAGTAGGCGTCGCGTTTGGTGGCGCACAAAAGAACATTGGCCCCGCTGGCGTGACGCTGGTTGTGGTGCGCGAAGACTTGCTGGGCCACGCGCTCAAAGTTTGCCCCAGTGCCTTCAACTACAAAACCGTGGCCGACAACGGCTCCATGTACAACACACCACCGACGTACAGCATTTACATGGCGGGCCTGACCTTCCAGTGGCTGAAACGTCAAGGTGGCGTGGCTGCCATGGAGCAGCGCAACATCGCCAAAGCCCAACTGCTGTATGACTTTTTAGACAGCTCTAGTTTCTACAGCAACAAGGTCGCGCACGACTGCCGCTCGCGCATGAACGTGCCCTTCTTCTTGGCTGACGAGTCGCGCAACGATGCCTTCTTGGCTGGTGCCAAAGCCGCGGGCCTGTTGCAACTCAAAGGCCACAAGTCAGTCGGCGGCATGCGTGCCAGCATTTATAACGCCATGCCCATCGAAGGTGTGCAAGCGTTGGTGAGCTACCTGCAAGCGTTTGAAAAAACACAGGCTTGATTGAGCTTCTAAACGAACAACAACACCATGAGCCAACAACCCATTCAGTCTGACGCCCTCGCCGCCTTGCGCGTGCAAATCGACGCACTCGACAAACAGCTGCTGCAACTGGTCAACGACCGCGCCAAAGTGGCGGAACTTGTTGGTGACATCAAACGCGCCGAAGGCTCGCCCTTCTTCCGCCCCGACCGCGTGGCACAAGTGATCGACAAAATCACACAAGCTAACCCCGGTCCGCTGAAAAACGAGCACATTGCGTCCATCTGGCGCGAAATCATGTCGGCTTGTTTGGCCCTTGAAGCACCCCAACGCGTGGCCGTGCTCGGCCCCCAAGGCACGTTTTGCGAACAAGCTGCCATCGAGTTTTTTGGCAGCGCTGCCAACTTGATTTACTGCGCCAACTTTGACGAAGTCTTCCACGCCACCGCCGCAGGCACCGCCCAATATGGCGTGGTGGGCATGGAAAACTCGACCGAAGGTGTGGTGGCCCGCTCACTCGATTTGTTCTTGCGCTCGCCCGTGCACGTGGTGGGTGAAGTCAGCCTCTTGGTGCGTCACAACTTGATGCGCCAAAGCAACTCGGATGCCGACATCGAAGTGGTGATGGCCCACCCCCAAGCCTTGGCTCAGTGCCAAGGCTGGTTGTCCCAGCACCTGCCGCATGTCGAACGACGCGCGGTGGCCAGCAACGCCGAAGGTGCCCGTTTGGCTGCCACCAATCCCGCTTGGGCGGCCTTGGCCAGCGAGCGTGCGGCCAGCCAGTTTGGCCTGCACATCGTGCACCATGCCATCCAAGACGAGGCCTACAACCGTACGCGCTTTGCCGTCATCGCACTGCCCCAAACTTTGGCCACGCCCCCCGCGTCGGGCAACGACTGCACCAGCTTGGTGGTGTCGGTGCCCAACCGCCCGGGCGCTGTGCATGACTTGCTGGTGCCGCTCAAAAACAACGGCGTGTCCATGACGCGCTTTGAATCGCGCCCAGCCAAATCGGGTCAGTGGGAGTACTACTTCTACATCGACATCCAAGGCCACATTAGCCAACCTCATGTGGCGGCTGCGCTGCAAGAGCTCCAAGGACTGTGCGCGTTCTACAAGGTGTTGGGTTCATACCCTGTGTCGGAATGACGTCCGAATCGCCGCTGACACCGCGATTCGACAAACTGGCGCTCATCGGCTGCGGGCTGATGGGCGGCTCTTTTGCGCTGGCCTTGCGCGAAGCAGGTTGGGTCAAACATATCGTGGGCTTCAGCGCCTCTGAAAAAACCCGTCAACGCGCCGTCGAACTTCAGGTCATTGACCGCGCCTGCAACAGCGTGGCTGAGGCCGTGCAAGACGCCGATTTGGTGCTGCTCGCCGTGCCCGTGGGTGCGATGCAAAGCAGCTTCGAAGCCCTGCGCCCCGCCTTGTCTGCGTCTGCTTTGTTGATGGATGTGGGCTCCACCAAATGCGATGTGGTCGCTGCGGCACAGCAGCACTTGGGCGAACGCTTGTCGTGCTTCGTGCCGGCCCACCCCATTGCAGGCAAAGAAGTGGCAGGCATCGAGCACGCCGATAGCAATTTGTACCAAGCACGGCGCACCATCCTCACGCCCTTGCCGCAAACAGGCGCAGCCCAGTTGCAAGCGGCTGAATCCGTGTGGCAAGCCATCGGTAGCCACGTCACGGTGATGAACCCCGAAGCACACGACGCCACATTTGCCGCGGTCAGCCACCTGCCCCACTTGATCGCGTTTGCCGCTGTCAACGCCTTGACCGCGCAAGCACAAGGCGACACGTTTTTACAAATGGCGGGCCCTGGCTTTCGCGACTTTTCGCGCATCGCCGCCAGTGATCCTGCCGTGTGGCGCGATATTTTGAGCGCCAACCAAACCGAAGTGTTGACCCAATTGGCGCACTTTCGCACCGCGCTCGACGCTTTTGAATCCGTCTTGAAACAAGGCGACACCGCCGCCCTGCAACACCTGATTCAACAAGCCAGCGATGTACGCTCGGCTTGGACACTGCAAGCGGGCAACGCTTGCCACACAACTTCTGAAACCCAACGTTCATGACGATGCGCCGCATCTCCGCCATGAGCGTTCTTTCACGTTAATCACCATGTTCTCCAACGCCTTCCTCGACCTCCCCCCGCTGCAAGGCGCCTCTGGCACTGTCACCCTGCCCGGGTCAAAAAGCATCTCGAACCGTGTGTTGTTGCTGTCGGCTCTGTGCCAAGGCACGACCGTGGTGCACGACTTGCTCGACTCCGACGACACCCGCGTGATGTTGGCCGCGCTGCGCCAACTCGGCTGCGGTGTGGACGTGCAAAGCACCACCGTGACCATCACGGGCTTGGGCGGTCAGCTCAAACACCACGACGCGATTGAGTTTTTCATGGGCAATGCGGGCACAGCCATGCGCCCACTCACTGCGGCACTCGCTGTGTTGGGTGGTGACTTCACACTCAAGGGCGTGCCCCGCATGCACGAGCGCCCGATTGGCGATTTGGTGGACGCACTGCGCTTGCTCGGCTGCGAGATTGACTACTTGGGCAACGACGGTTTCCCGCCGCTGCACATTGGCCAACCGTCGCTCAAACTTGATGCGCCGATTCAAGTGCGCGGCGATGTGTCGAGTCAGTTCCTCACCGCCTTGTTGATGGCGCTCCCCCTTGCGGCAAAAGACCAAGACATCGTGATTGACGTGGTGGGAGAACTCATCAGCAAGCCCTACATCGACATCACACTCAACCTGTTGGCGCGTTACGGCATTGCCGTCAAGCGCGATGGCTGGCAGCGTTTCACCATTCCACAGGGGTGCAGCTATCAGTCGCCAGGCACGATTCACGTCGAGGCGGATGCGTCTTCTGCCAGCTACTTCATTGCGCTGGGGGCCATTGCTGAAGGCCAAGGCATCCGCATTCAAGGCGTGGGCGCAGAATCCATCCAGGGCGACATCCGCTTCATGGATGCGGCCGCACAGATGGGCGCACACATCACCAGCGGCCCCAACTGGCTCGAAATCCAACGTGGCGCCTGGCCGCTCAAAGGCATCACCCTCGACTGCAACCACATCCCCGACGCCGCCATGACCTTGGCAGTGATGGCTTTGTACGCCGACGGCCCCACCACACTGCGCAACATCGCCAGTTGGCGCGTCAAAGAAACCGACCGCATCGTGGCCATGGCCACCGAATGCCGCAAGTTAGGCGCAACGGTCGAAGAAGGCCCAGACTGGATCACCATCCATCCTCTGCCTAATGGCCAACACAGCCATGGCGAACACAACCCAGCCACGGCGCAGGGCCAATGGACGGCTGCCAGCATCCACACTTACGACGACCACCGCGTGGCCATGTGTTTCTCGCTGGCGGCCTTCAATGCTGACCAAGTACCGGTGCGCATCGAAGACCCCAAATGCGTGGCCAAAACCTTCCCCGACTACTTCGAAGCCCTGTTTTCAGTCGCCCACGCGCATGCCAAAGACATTCCCGTGATTTGCATCGACGGCCCCACGGCCTCAGGCAAAGGCACTTTGGCCAGCCGCGTGGCGCAAGCTTTGGGCTACCACTACCTCGACTCCGGCGCGCTTTACCGCGTGACCGCTTATGCCGCTTTGCAAGCGAGTTTGGCGCTGGAACTGGCGAATGAAGCCCCCATTGCCAACCTCGCCCGCGCCCTCCCAGTGCGCTTTGAGGGCGAGACCGTGTGGCTGGGCGACGCCGACGTGAGTGACGCCATTCGCACTGAAGAAGCCGGCATGAACGCTTCTAAAGTGTCCGTTTTCCCAGCCGTTCGCACCGCTTTGGTGGATTTACAGCTGAGTTTTCAACGCCTACCTGGCCTTTTGGCCGATGGGCGTGACATGGGCACCGTCATTTTTCCGCAAGCCCCTCTGAAAGTGTTTTTGACCGCCAGCGCCGCACAACGCGCCGAACGCCGTCATAAGCAATTGATTTCAAAGGGTATTTCGACTACACTCGACAGTCTTCGCGCCGATTTAGAGGCCCGTGACGCACGCGATTCATCGCGCAGCGTGGCACCTCTGAAACCGGCACAAGATGCGGTGCTGCTGGACAACTCCTTGCTCTCTATCGAAGCCTCGGTAGATCAGGTGTTGAACTGGTGGCAAAGCAAACAGCCATTTCAAAAAGGCTGACAACCTGGCCCGTTTGGCTCCTCTCGCGCTGCATTGGCGCTCTGGCCTAACGGATCTAAAACTTAACCCGTGGCTCACGCCACAACCCACCGCTAACCGCAGACCCATGTGGCGCAGCAATCCCGCTGCCCTCTTACCCGTGGTTAGACACAAGGAAAAAAATGTCCGAATCTTTTGCCGCCCTATTTGAAGAATCCCTGAAGCGCTCAGAAATGCGCACAGGCGAAGTGATCACTGCTGAAGTGATCCGTATCGAGCACAACCACGTCGTGGTGAACGCTGGCCTCAAGTCTGAAGCCTACGTGCCAATCGAAGAATTCAAGAACGACAAGGGCGAACTCGAAGTCCAAGCTGGCGACTTCGTGTCAGTCGCGATCGGTAGCGTTGAAAACGGCTACGGCGACACCATTTTGAGCCGCGACACTGCCAAGCGTTTGGCATCGTGGATGAGCTTGGAAAAAGCTCTGGAATCTGGCGAATTTGTCACTGGTACGACCAGCGGCAAAGTCAAAGGTGGCTTGACCGTGTTGGTCAATGGCATCCGCGCCTTCTTGCCTGGTTCATTGATCGACACACGTCCGATCAAAGACTTGTCTCCTTACGAGAACAAGACCATGGAATTCAAGGTCATCAAGTTGGACCGCAAGCGCAACAACGTTGTGTTGTCACGTCGCGCTGTGGTGGAAGCTTCGATGGGCGAAGAGCGCGCCAAACTGATGGAGACTTTGAAAGAAGGCTCGATCGTTCACGGTGTGGTCAAGAACATCACCGAATACGGTGCCTTCGTGGACTTGGGCGGTATCGACGGCCTGTTGCACATCACCGACATGGCATGGCGTCGTGTCCGTCACCCCTCTGAAGTGGTCACGGCTGGTCAAGAAATCACCGCCAAGATCCTCAAGTTTGACACCGAGAAAAACCGCGTGTCCTTGGGCCTCAAGCAAATGGGCGACGATCCTTGGATGGGCGTCAACCGCCGCTACCCACAAAGCACTCGCTTGTTCGGCAAGATCACCAACATCGCCGATTACGGCGCGTTTGTGGAACTCGAACCCGGCATCGAAGGCTTGGTGCACGTGTCTGAAATGGACTGGACCAACAAGAACGTGGCACCTTCCAAGATCGTGTCATTGGGTGACGAAGTCGAAGTCATGGTCCTCGAGATCGACGAAGACAAGCGCCGTATCAGCTTGGGCATGAAGCAATGCAAAGCTAACCCTTGGCAAGATTTCGCTCAAAACACCAAGCGCGGCGACCGCGTGAAGGGCCCCATCAAATCGATCACCGACTTCGGCGTGTTCGTGGGCTTGGCTGCCGGCATCGACGGTTTGGTTCACTTGTCTGACTTGTCTTGGAACGAAACCGGCGAAAACGCCGTGCGCGAATACAAGAAGGGTCAAGAAGTTGAGGCTTTGGTCTTGGCTGTGGACGTCGACCGCGAGCGCATCAGCTTGGGCATCAAACAACTCGACTCTGACCCATTCACCACCTTCACGTCGATCAACGACAAAGGCCAAATCGTGACCGGTAAGGTCAAGACGGTGGATGCCAAGGGCGCTGAAATCGACTTGGGCGAAGACATCATCGGCTACTTGCGCGTCAGCGAAATCTCGCGTGACCGCGTGGAAGACGCCAGCCAAGTGCTGAAAGTCGGCGACGAAGTGACGGCCGTGGTGGTGAACGTGGATCGCAAGACCCGTAACATCCAGTTGTCGATCAAAGCCAAAGACCAAGCGGATCAACAAGAAGCCATGGCTTCGTTGTCGCAACAGTCGTCGCGTGAAAACGCTGGCACGACCAGCTTGGGCGCTTTGTTGCGCGCTAAGCTCGACAACAACAACTGATGACGCGTTCAGACCTGGTCGAAGAGCTGGCTGCCCGTTTTGGGCAGCTCACGCACCGTGACGCCGAGTTCGCTGTCAAGACCCTTCTTGACGCGATGAGCGACGCACTGGTGCGCGGGCACCGCATTGAGTTGCGGGGCTTTGGCAGTTTTTCGATCAACCGTCGCCCGCCTCGCATGGGACGTAACCCGCGTTCCGGCGAAAGCGTGGCAATTCCTGAGAAACGTGTGCCCCATTTCAAACCGGGCAAAGCCCTGCGCGAAGCGGTGGATGCACGAACTCAAGAATTGATGGCGGGGTCTGGCCCCAAGAGTTGAGTTTGAACCTCCGGATCAATTGAATTGAACCTCCGGTTCAGGAGGCTGCAAGGCTAAAATCTCCTCGTCACAGAGGAGTTACCTTGAAAAACCTCATGTGGCTGCTTCAGTTGTTACTGAAAGCAGCCATTTTTTTTACCCTGTTCGCTTTTGCGCTGAACAACCAGCACGAAGCCGTGGTCCATTTTTTCTTTGGCACCACTTGGCAAGCACCTTTGGTGCTGGTGGTGTTGTCAGCCTTTATTTTGGGTGTCGCCATTGGCGTGCTGGGCATGGTGCCGCGCTGGTGGAAACAGCGTCGTTTGAGCCAACGCACAAACAGCTTGAATCCCGAGGCTTCAGGCAATTCTGAAGCTGCCACTTCGACCTCTGCAAACGCCCCACATGGAATTTGACATCAGCTGGATCTTGCTTGGCCTGCCCTTGGCCTTTGGCTTGGGTTGGCTCGCCTCGCGCATGGACTTGCGCCAGCTGCGCTTGGAAAACCGCCAAACGCCCAAGGCCTATTTCAAAGGCTTGAACTTCTTGCTCAACGAGCAGCAAGACCAAGCAATTGATTCTTTCATCGAAGCCGTGCAGCAAGACCCCGACACGTCAGAACTGCACTTCGCGCTGGGCAATCTGTTTCGCCGCCGTGGCGAATACGAACGTGCCGTGCGTGTGCACCAACATTTGCTCTCACGCGCAGACCTCACACAAACCGACCGCGACCGCGCCCAGTACGCGTTGGCACAAGACTACTTAAAAGCGGGTTTGCTCGACCGTGCTGAAGATGCCCTCACCCAACTAGAAGACACTGCACACGCTTCGCAAGCGCACTTGGCGTTGCTGGGTATTTACGAACGCTCACGCGACTGGGCCAAAGCCTCGGCAGTGACCCAAAAGCTCAGCGACAACGGCCAAGGCAGTTTCCATGGCCGCCAAGCCCATTACCTGTGTGAACAAGCTGCGGCATTGGATGTCACGCAAGACAATGACCAAGTCATCGCTTTGCTCCAAAAAGCCATTCAAGTGGCGCCCCAAGGGGCGCGTGCACGCATGGCGTTGTCCAAAGCCTACGAACAAACAGACAAGCTGCAAGACGCTTATGCCACCCTAGAAACGCTGGCCTCACAAGTGCCCTCCGCGCTGCCGCTGCTCGCACCTAAACTGGCCGCTTTGGCGCAAAAACTCAACAGCGTGGATGCAGCCTTGAACTTGCTAGAAACCAGCTACGCCAAAACCCCCTCGCTGGATGTGTTGAGTGCCATCGTCCTTTTGCGGACCGCCAAAGGCGAAATCGACACCAGCAGCTTGTTCGCCAAACACCTTGAGCGTGAACCCTCTTTGGTCGCTGCCACGCAATGGGTGGCCAACGAAAAGTTTGAACACGAACAATTTCACCCTCAGGTGCAGCGCGCCCTCGAGCGTGCTGCCAAACCCCTACAACGCTACCGCTGTGCCGCCTGTGGTTTTGAAGCCACGCAGCATTTTTGGCAATGCCCAGGCTGCCAAGCTTGGGACAGCTACCCCGCTCGCCGCGTCGAAGAACTATGAACACCCCCCTTCTCTCCGTGCCCCAAGCGCAACTCCAACAAGCCAGCGTGCTGGTGGTGGGCGATGTCATGCTCGACCGCTATTGGTACGGTGCGGTAGACCGCATCAGCCCCGAAGCGCCCGTGCCCGTGGTGCGCATCACCCGTGAAGAAAACCGTTTGGGCGGCTGTGCCAACGTGGCCTACAACGTGGTCAGCTTGGGCGCTCAGGCCTCGTTGCTTTCTGTGGTGGGTGACGACGATGCCAGCCATTTGCTGGAAGATCTGGTGGCCAAAACGGGCATTGCCCCACACTTGGGCCGCGATGCGCAACTCAAAACCACGGTCAAACTGCGGATCATTGGCCGCCAGCAACAGTTGCTGCGCGTGGACTTTGAAAACACCCCTCAAAACGAAGTGTTGGCCTCGCAAACCGACCAGTTCATGTCCCTCTTGGACAGCCACCCCGTGGTGCTGTTCTCAGACTACGGCAAGGGCGGTTTAGCGCACGTCACCCAAATGATCACCGCCGCGCGTGCCGCTGGCAAAGTCGTGTTGATCGACCCCAAAGGCAGTGACTACTCGCGCTACAGCGGCGCCACCTGCATCACGCCCAACCGCGCCGAGTTAGAGCAAGTGATTGGCAAATGGACCAGCGAAGCGGAGTTGAACTTAAAAGCCCACGCGCTGCGTGAAACGCTGCAACTCGACGCCTTGCTGCTCACCCGCAGCGAAGAGGGTATGACCTTGTTTGATGCCCAAGGCGAGCTGCATGTATCGGCCCAAGCGCGCGAAGTGTTTGACGTCACAGGCGCAGGCGACACCGTCATCGCCACCCTCGCCACCTTGGTCGCCGCAGGCCTGAGTCTGCGCGACGCCATGCCTTTGGCTAACAAAGCAGGCGGCGTGGTGGTGGGCAAATTTGGCACGGCCACCGTCAGTTATCAGGAGTTATTCGCATGAAGATCGTCGTCACCGGAGCCGCGGGCTTCATTGGAAGCAACATCATCAAGGGCCTGAACGCCCGTGGCATCGACAACATCATTGCCGTCGATGATTTGACCGAAGGCGACAAGTTTCGCAACCTCGCCGATTTAAAGATTGCCGACTACCTCGACAAAGATGTGTTCTACGAACTCTTTGCCGAAAACGCGTTTGGCAAAGTCGAAGCCGTGTTCCACGAAGGCGCGTGCAGCGACACCATGGAGAGCGACGGCAAGTACATGATGGACAACAACTACACCTTGTCGTGTGGTTTGTTCAACGCCTGCCAGCAAGCGGGCACACGCCTGTTGTACGCCTCCTCTGCCGCCACTTACGGCGGCAGCGACACCTTTCGCGAAACACCTGAATTTGAGCAACCGCTCAACGTCTACGGCTATTCCAAGTTGCTGTTTGACCAACGCATGCGCCGCGAGTGTGGCAACAACTTCAAAAAGTTCAAGCGCCAAGTGGTGGGTTTTCGTTACTTCAACGTGTACGGCCCACGCGAGCAACACAAAGGCCGCATGGCCAGCGTGGCGTTTCACCAATTCAACCAATTCAACGCTGAAGGCAAAGTGAAGTTGTTCGGCGAATACGGCGGCTACGCACCTGGCGCTCAACTGCGCGACTTCGTGTTCATCGACGACGTGGTGGCGGTGAACCTGTGGTTCTTGGACAACCCCGACAAGTCGGGCATCTTCAACTTGGGCACAGGCCGCGCACAACCCTTCAACGATGTGGCTTTGTCGGTCGTCAACGCCATGCGCGCCAACAAAGGCGAGGCTGCCCTCGACTTGGCCGGTGCGGCACAAGCCGGTTTGATCGAGTACGTGAAGTTCCCCGACGCCTTGCGCGGCAAATACCAGTGCTACACCCAAGCCGACTTGACGAATCTGCGTGCCAGCGGCTGCGACCACGCCTTTGCCGATGTGCAAAGCGGTGTGACGCAATACATGGCCACGTTGGGCAAAGCCTGACCCACCGACGCTTGAACCTCAAGCCTTAAGCCTCGCCTCGCCTCTCCATCGACAAAGCCCTAGCACGTCATGTTCAAGTTGTCATGGCTACGACGAACGCTCATCGGCCTGAGTTGCTGGGTGATCTGTGCTGCGGCGTCGGCCTTGGACATCAACCAAGCCAACGAAGCCGAACTTGACAGCCTCAAGGGCATGGGCCCAGCGCTCAGCCGTCATGTGCTCAAGGCTCGGGCTGAGGAAGACTTTAAAAGTTGGGCCGATCTGCTCCAACGCGTCTCAGGCATGGGGCCAGGCAAAGCCAAACAGTTCTCAGCGCAAGGTTTGACGGTCAACGGTCAAACGTTTCCTGAAGCGCGTGAACCCAAACACCACGGCCAACAGCGGCCCTAAGCTTTGCCAAAATTTTCAGCCAAACGTCAAGCCGAACAGGTTTGCAGCAATGCAAGCGCGTCCTCTCGCCAATAGTTCGCGGCATCCACAAACCCCTCCCACACGCAGCCGTTGCAGCCGCGTCCACAACAGGTGGTGGGTGCTGCCGGTGGTCGACGCAGCGTCAATCCTTGTGCCAGTAGCAACGCTTCGCCCTCGGCCAACATGGCCAGAGCCGAAGGCCCGTCACCCACAGGGCGCATCAAGTTCACCCACGCAGCATTCACCTTAACCTCCGCCACGCTGCATGTACAAATCAAAGCGACGCATGAACCGATAGCGTTGGGCAGCGTCTAAGCCCTCAAAACGAAAGTTGACCTTCAGACACGGAATGCGCACTTGCGCAATCGCACGCGGCGCGGCTTGCTGCCAATCGAGATGCAGCTGGCCCAAAAGGACATCGTCTTCTTGAAGGGTAATCCGCACCGATGAAGCGTCACGTTGCCAAGTGTGCGTGCCAATGGCCGCAGGCAACCAGCCTAACCATTCGGCTTCGGTGCATCCCATTTCTCGGGAAAAAACAGCGTCGTAAGCAGACTGCATCGTGGCGTGACAAAGCGCTGAAGAAAACCGCGCTTAACCCCCAGCCACAGGCGGCCAAACAGCCAACACATCGCCATCCTTCAAGACCTTCTCAGCCCGGTCTTCAGGTGCAATGTAAGTGCCATTGACGAGCACCAAGTGCACCAGTTTTTCAGGCATGGCAAAAAGGTCGATGAGTTGCTTGACCGTCAAGTCATCGTCCACCTCCATGTTCAGCGCGTTGCTGCGGCGTGCGGCAGGTGGCAAGTAATCGGTCAGGGTGGCGAAGAGTTTGAAAGTGATGTCCATGGGGCCTAGGTTAGCGCATTGGCGCGTGAGCTCACGCCGAAGTTACCGTCTGCGTGTGTCCGCCGCGCCCGTCCAAGCACCTTGCCCTTGCGCGCACGCAAGGTAAGCCGCCATGAGTTGGGTGGGGTCTTGCATGAGCTTGTCTTTCCAATCGCCCAAATGCACCTGACCCTCCACCAAACCGCGCATCACGCCAACGTGCTCGGTCCAGCCGACGCTGTTACAGCCCACCATCACGTCGTCCTTGAACTGCAAGCTCAAATGACGGCCATCGGCGGTGAGTGAAGCTTGCTCGCCGTCCGGTACACCTTGCCAATTGCCAAAGCTGGTCGAAATCAAGCCCAAGGTGTCGAGCACGTTGATTTGTGTCACGCCCTTCAGACTGGCTTTTTGTCCCACCATGTTGAGCGCGGCCACGCGGGCTTGCTCGGCCGCGTTGGGCTGAATCGCGCTCACGATGGTGGTGCCACTGACTTTGTCAAACGCTTCGGCGCAATCGCCTGCGGCGTGAACGCCATCAGCGTTGGTCTGCATGTGCTCGTCGGTCAACACACCTTGCAAGCAAGTGATGCCTGAGGCTTGGAGGAAATCGATACAAGGCTTGACGCCGGTGGCACTGATCACCAAATCAGCTGGGATTTTTTCGCCTGTGGACAAACGCACGGTCAAGGCCGCATCGGTCGGCGCGTCATGCAGCCCCGCCGCTTGTGCCAACTTGGACAACAAGCCAGGGTTCTCGCTGCCATTGGGCACGATGGCCTCCACCTTGGCACCGGTGAACACCTGCACGCCTTTGGTTTCGCACCACGAACGAATCATGCCGCCCGCGACAGGTCCCATCATGCGAGGCACCATGCGGTCACCCATTTCAACCACGGTCAACGTCACCCCACGCGAGGCAAGTGCTTCCATGATGATGCAGCCAATGAAACCCGCCCCCATTTGCACCACACGGGCCCCAGGTTTGGCCAAGGCCATGATGGCGCGCGCATCCTCCAAAGTCCAGCAAGGATGCACTTGCGGGCTGTCCATGCCGGGAATCGGGGGACGCACAGGACGCGAGCCCGTGGCAATTAAGAGCTTGTCATACGACAGCACTTGGTCGTTGCTGAGTTGAATGGTTTTGGCTTTGGCGTCGACCGACACCGCGCGCGCTTGCACTTGCGTCACGCCCAAACTGGCGTAATGGTCTGCGCCTTTGCGCAAGTAAGTGCCACGCTCGTCGATGTTGCCAATCAACAAGTAAGGAATGGCCATCCGTGAATACGGCGGCTCGGCCTCATCACCCACGAGGGTGATGCGGTCGTTGGGCGCGTGTTTGCGGATGGTTTCGGCAGCGATCACGCCAGCAGGCCCGGCGCCAAGAATGACGTGATGTGTCATGGCAATAAACCTCAGAGACCCAAACGGGCTTTGGTTTCAGCCGTGGGGCGACCTTCGCTGTCCCAGCCACGCACGTTGTAGTACTTGGGCAACATCGTGGGCAACATGCTGACCTTGCCTTTGGCAGGGCCCGTTTTGGCAGCTTCGGTCAGCAAGCGCTTGGGCAAGCTGTCGTCTTTGGCGGTGAAGCCTGCAGCGTTGTTGAACTCGCGCTCCATGTTCCAAATGCGCTCGCCAATTTTCTCGAGTTCTTCGGTGGTGTAGTCCTCGTTGCACGCGGCTTGCATTTGCGGTGCCAAATCGGCCAAGCCCCAAGCGAAGGTGGTAAAGATGCACAGACCCGACGAGTCAAACGCAGCCGTGGCGTCTTGGAACGCTTTGACCAATTCGGGCTTACCTTCGTGCTCCAGCGGATCGGTCTTGACAGGAATGCCCAACACTTCCGACGCGATGGTGTAACCACGCAAATGGCAAGCACCACGGTTGGACGTGGCGTAAGCCAAGCCGATGCCTTGAATGGCACGGCCGTCATACGCAGGAAACTCTTGGCCCTTCACGCTCATGCTCAAGTCTGGGTGGCCATATTTTTCGGTCAAGCGCTTAGAGCCTTGACCGATTTCGATGCCAAAACCACGGCCATTGACCGTCTCTTCGGCAAAGAAGGCCAAAGCTTCCGCCGAGCCAAACTTGGCATCGATGCCCAGTTGCTCTTGGGTCAACACACCCATTTCATACAGCTCCATCACTGCACCGACGGTGGCGCCGAAGCTGATGGGGTCAATGCCTTCTTCGTTGCACAGCAAGTTGGCGTACTGCAAAGCCTCTAAGTCTTTCACGCCGTTGGCTGCACCCAAGGCCCACGCAGCTTCGTACTCCAAGCCACCCGACGCGCCCCAGTATTGCGGCTTGTTTTGTACGGTGAAGTGGGTCTCGTCCATCTTGCTGATACGACCGCAAGCGATGGTGCAACCAAAGCACGCTTGGTTGGTCACCAAGTGCTTCTTGCCATCGGTTTCACGCGGGGTGGCCATGGCTTCGGCAGAAATGTCTTTGGCACCTTCGAACTGCACGTCGCGGTGGTTACGGGTAGGCAAAGCGCCCACTTCGTTGATGACGTTCATCAGCACTTGCGTGCCATAAGCGGGCAAGCCTTGACCCGTCACCGCGTTATCGGCCAAGATCTTTTTCTTCTCGGCCGTGACCTTCATGAAGGCTTTGGGATCGCGCACGTTGCCCACACCCAAGGTGCCACGCACGGCCACGGCTTTGAGGTTTTTGCTGCCCATCACGGCGCCTACGCCTGAGCGGCCAGCCGCGCGGTGCAAGTCGTTCACGATGGCCGCGTACAACACATGGTTCTCACCGGCCTTGCCGATAGACGACACGCGAGTGAGCGGATCTTGCAAGGTTTTCTTCAAGGCGTGTTCGGTTTCCCACACGCTCTTGCCCCACAGCTCCGTGGCGTCACGCAATTCAGCTGTGTCATCGTTGATGTAGAGGTAAACGGGGGTGGGTGACTTGCCTTCGCAAATCACCATGTCCCAGCCGGCCATCTTCAACTCGGCGCCAAAGTAACCGCCCGAGTTCGAACAAGCGATGGCACCCGTCAGCGGACCTTTGGTGATGACGGTGTAGCGACCACCCGTTGAGGCCATGGTGCCTGTCAGCGGGCCGGTTGACCAAATGATTTTGTTCTCAGGCGACAGCGGATCCACCTTAGGGTCGATTTCGCTGATGAGGTACTTGGAACCCAAACCGCGTGAGCCGACATAGTCGCGGGCCCATTGCATGTTGAGGGGTTCGGTTTTGACGGTGCCTGTGGTGAGGTTGATGCGGAGGATTTTTCCAGCCCAAGTCATGATGTGTGCTCCTAATTGGGATTTAAGTGGCGGAAGGCTGGTTGCCAAGTTTGTTGGCCCATTGCTTCATCTTGTCGAGGCCGGTCCAGTTGGCGTCCACAAAGGTGATCGCGCCTGTGGGGCAAGCCGAGGCGCAGGCAGGGTCGCCGCCACACAAATCGCACTTTTGAACTTTGCCGGTCTCTTGCACGTAGTTGATGGTGCCAAAGGGGCAAGCGATGGTGCACACCTTGCAACCGACGCAGGTGGTTTCATTCACCACCATGGCGCCCGTGACTTTGTCTTTGGTGATCGCCTCCACAGGGCACGCATGCAAACACCAAGCTTCGTCGCACTGCGTGCAGGTGTAAGGCACTTTTTTGCCAGTCTCATGGAAGTCAAACACTTTGATGCGCGACTTGGCTGTGGCGAACGTGCCGTAGTTCTCAAAAGAACAGGCCATCTCGCATTGCAGACAGCCCGTGCATTTGTCTGGGTTGATGTGCAGGATTTTTTGCATCTAGGTCTCCAGTTGGCTATGAATCGTGTTGCATAAGATTTTGAGAATCTTGTGCAAAGTTGTGCCTAAGGAGTAACCCGTAATTTCCTGAAAAAAAGTTAGAGATTTCTCAAGTTGAGATAAATCTTGCTATGACGGCTCAGTCGGCGCGCCACATTCTCTTAAACCGCCGACTTGAAAGCGTTAAACCTTATTTGTTGGCGTTGGCGAAAAACAAGGCTTCGCCGCCAATTTTGTAGCTGTTGATGTTGGCTTGACCTGCGGGTGAGATGACCCAATCGACAAACTTCTGCGCCAAATCGGCTTTGACATGCGAATGTTTGGCGGGGTTGACCACCATCACGCCGTACTGATTGAACAGGCGGTTGTCGCCCTCCACCAAGACCTGCAAATCTTGGCGGTTCTTGAAGTTGAGCCATGTGCCGCGATCGGTCAACGCGTAGCCGCCGGTCGACGAAGCGATGTTCAATGCGGGGCCCATGCCACAGCCGCACTCTTTGTAACCATTGCCTTTGCTCTCAGCACCTGCCAATTTCCAATAACGCAACTCGGCGGCATGGGTGCCACTTTTGTCGCCGCGCGACACAAAGTTAGCCTGTGAGCCAGCCACTTTTTGCAGGGCGGTCACGATGTCTTTGCCACGCGCCTTCGCAGGGTCATTGGCTGGGCCAACGAGCACAAAATCGTTGTACATCACGGGGTGACGTTTGACGCCAAAACCATCAGCCACAAATTTCTCTTCAGCCACTTGGTCGTGCACAAACAGCACATCGGCGTCACCGCGACGGCCCGTGTCCAAGGCTTGCCCTGTGCCCAAAGCGACGACCTTGATCTCAATGCCTGTGGCCTGCTTGAATGCGGGCAACATGTGGGAAAACAACCCCGATTGCTCGGTCGATGTGGTCGAAGCCATGACGATGTTGGGCGTTTGTGCCCGCACGGGGGTGGATCCCAAAGCCACGACACAAGCCAAGCTTGCGACCCATAAGAACAAATGTGTGCGACGTGTCATACCAACTCTCCTTTAAGAAACAAATGCGCTTGTGGATGGCTATCCGCCAAGGACTGATTGAAAAAATGATCTGCAGCTAAGTCGGCCAAAATTTGGCCAGCTTCTAAGTAAATAACCCGCGTGGCCATGCGTTTGACCTGACCTAAGTTGTGGCTGCTGAACAGCAAGGTGACGCCCGAGGCGCTGACCCAATCCGACACCAAACGCTCCACCTCACGCTTGGCATGCGGGTCAAGGCTTGACGTAGGCTCGTCTAACAACACCAAACCGGGCTGTAGGGCCCACGCCCGAGCCAAGGCCAAGCGCTGTTGCTGGCCGCCCGACAAAGTGCGTGCCGAACGATCGGCCAAATCTTGCAAATCGACCTGCTGCAAGGCTGCCAACGCTTGCACTTGGGCAGCGCGCCATGACACGCCTTGCAACCAGAGTCCCCACATCACAAAACGCAGCACCGAGGTACGCAGCATGTGTGGGCGCTGAAACACCATCGCTTGGCGCACCTCAGGGGCCGCCCTCACCTGACCTTGCGAAGGCTTCAACAACCCATGAGCCACACGGAGCAACGTGCTTTTGCCGCTCCCGTTGGCACCCACCAAGGCAATACGCTCACCCGAGCGAATGTGCAAGTTCACCTCGCGCAAAGCAGTGTGGCGGGCAAATTGAACCCCCACCCGCTGCAAGTCCAACACGGTGCTCATGCCAACGCCCCTTGCGCATGACCTTGAACGGCATCGTCTGAACCTTGACGCCAACGGCGCAGCATTGAAATGCAGACGTTCAGCAGCAGCACCACAGCCATCAGCACAAAGCCCAATGCCAAGGCCAAAGGCAAATCGCCTTTGCTGGTTTCTAGGGCAATGGCGGTGGTCATCACGCGTGTGAACCCCTCCATGTTGCCGCCCACCACCATCACTGCGCCGACTTCAGAGACCGCACGACCAAACGCCGCAATCACCACGGTCAGCAGGGTGTAGCGCTCGTCCCAGGCCAGCAGCACGCTGCGCATCCAAGGCGCGGCGCCCAGGGACTGCAACTGCTCACCGTGGCTACGCTCAGCATCTTCCACACACTGCCGTGTCAACGCCGTGACCACGGGCAGCACCAAGATGGCTTGGGCCAACACCATCGCTTTGAGGCTGAACAACCAACCCAAAAAACCCAGAGGCCCCGTGCGAGATAAGAGCAAATACACCAACAACCCAACCACCACGGACGGCAACGCCAAAAAGGTATTGAGCACGGTCAGCAGCGCATCCCGCCCAACGAACCGAGAGACGCCCAACCAAGCACCCAAGACAACGCCCAAGCTACATGCGAAGACGGTGGCGAGCACACTAACCCAGAGAGATCGCCCCACAATGGACCACAGCACAGGATCAAATTGAACGAGAAGTTGTAGCGAAGAGGTGGCGGTATCGGTAAACGTAGACATGAGACAGTTAGACTTTGCGGCATCCTAGCCAAGCGCTCAAAACCTCACCATATGTAAATCTGTGCATAGCGTTCGACTTAACTACACCCTCAACCACCACAGCGACAAACTCAGCCCCGCAGCGGACTCGATGTTGCTGCGCCACCCATTGATGGACCTGCTGCAAGCCGTGGCGCAACAGGGCTCCATTTCTGCGGCAGCACGCGCATTGGATTTGTCCTATCGCCACGTTTGGGGCGAACTCAAGCGCTGGGAAGACGTGTTGGGCCATGAGCTGATCGTGTGGGAAAAAGGCCAATCTGCGCGCTTGACCGAGTTTGGTGACAAGCTGATGTGGGCTGAACGCCAAACCCAAGCTCGCCTAGCCCCACAAATCGAAGCCTTGCGTGCCGACTTAGAACGCACCTTTGCCGTCGCGTTTGACCCCGACGCCCACGTGCTGACGCTCTACGCCAGCCACGATGATGCCCTGCCACGACTGCGCGAATACGCGGCGGAGCAAGGCCTTCATTTAGACATCCGTTTTTGCGGCAGCGTGGACGCCATTCGCGCTCTGAATGAAGGACGCTGCACCTTGGCAGGTTTTCACACGCAATCGCCATCCAGCAAAACCTCGCACACGGCCAAGGCCTACCAAGATTTGCTCAAACCGGGCCTGCACAAAATCATTGGTTTTGCCACGCGCGTTCAAGGCTTGATCGTGGCCCCAGGCAACCCCTTGCAGCTCCATAGCCTGCAAGATGTTGCGCGAACGCGTGCCCGATTTGTGCATCGCAGCTTAGGCACAGGCACTCGGGTGTTGCTCGACGATTTGCTGGGTCAAGCCCAACTTGACCTCCATGACTTGAATGCATTGCCCGATGATGAACCCTCTCACACGGCTTTGGCTGAAGCCATTGCATCTGGGCGTTGCGATGTGGGCCTAGGCATTGAGAGCACCGCCCGTGCCCGAGGATTGGGATTTGCGCCCTTGCTGCACGAACACTTTCATTTGGTTTGCCTCAAATCTGCGTTGGACACACCCGCTACGCAGGCACTTCGTGACTTGCTACAAGAACGCGATTGGTGCGAGGCATTAAATGCTCTGCCCGGCTACGCAGCACACTCAAGTGGTGACGTGCAATCGCTCAGTGCCTTGCTGCCTTGGTGGACATTCAAAAAAAGCAAAAAAGCAGCAACGGTTGCAAGTTGACACTGCAAGTCAAAGGCCTTTGAAGTATTTTTCACAACGACATCGGAAACTTCACAGTTTGAAGAGGCCTAGCGCCCTTGGGCTTGGTACCATGGCGGGTTGGCAGAAAACTGGAGGCACATGGTGTCAAAACTTCTTAAATTAGCGTTGGGCATTGACTGGGTCAGCGAGCGTTTTGGCGCTGTTGCCGCATTCACCGTGATGGCGGCCGCCCTAATTTCAGCGGGCAATGCGTTCATTCGCTACGGATTCGACATGAGCTCTAACGGCTGGCTCGAAATTCAGTGGTACTTGTTCGCAGCCACTGTGATGCTGGGCGCTCCCTTGGTACTCAAACTCAATGAGCACGTGCGGGTTGATTTGTTCTACGGCAAGCTCAAAGGTCGAGGCCCCATTTATGTGGATTTATTTGGCTTGGTGGTCTTTTTGATGCCCGTCATGCTTTTGCTGGCTTGGTTGAGCTTTCCGCTCTTTCTCAAAATGTTTGTGACCCAAGAGATGTCCAGCAATGCAGGCGGCTTGATCCGCTGGCCAGCCATGTTGTTATTGCCGTTGGGCTTTACATGGATGTGCATGCAAGGCATCAGCGAAATCATCAAGCGCGTGGCTTACTTGCAAGGCAAGTTTGAAATGAACACGCACTACGAAAAGCCCGTGCAATAAGGACACATGATCATGCTAATGGAAAACTTTGCCCCCTTCATGTTTGGGGGACTCATCCTCACGATGCTGATTGGCTTCCCGGTTGCTTTCTCGCTGGCTTTCTTAGGCCTCGCTTGCGGCTTCTTTGCCATCAGCATGGACTGGTTCCCTGCCAGTTTCATGTCCAATCTGCCTTTGAACATTTTTGGCATTCTCAGCAACGATTTGTTGTTGGCCATCCCGTTCTTCACCTTCATGGGCGCCATTCTTGAAAAATGTGGCCTCGCGGAGGACATGCTTGACTCGATGGGCCAATTGTTTGGCCCCGTCAAAGGCGGTTTGGGCTACTCGGTCATCATCGTGGGTTTCATTTTGGGCGCCATCACAGGCACCGTGGCGGGTCAAGTGATCGCCATGGCCTTGATCTCGCTGCCGGTGATGATCCGCTACGGCTACAACATGCGCTATGCCACCGGCGTTTTGGCAGCCTCTGGCACCATCACTCAGCTGGTGCCACCGTCTCTCGTGTTGGTGGTGATGGCCGACCAACTCGGTCGCTCGGTGGGCGATATGTACAAAGGCGCTTGGGGCCCCTCCTTGTTGCAAGTGGGCATTTTTGCGCTCTACACCTATGGTTTGAGTTTGGTCAAACCTGAACATGTGCCCGGTATTCCCAAAGAAGCACGCACCTTGAATGGCTGGGCCTTGTGGGCCAAGTGCTTGCGTGGCATCGTGCCCTCCGCCTTCTTGATCTTTGCCGTCCTGGGATCGATGGGTGGATTGCCCGGCATCAACACCGCCATTGCGACACCGACTGAAGCCGGTGCCATGGGTTGTGTAGGCGCGTTGGTCTTGGCCGCCATGCACAACCGCTTGGACAAAAACCTGATTTGGGATGCGATGCACAGCACCATGCGCCTCACAGCCATGGTGGTGTTCATCTTGATCGGATCACGCGTGTTTTCGATGGTGTTCCAGGGTGTTGACGGCGCCAAATGGGTGGAGCATTTGCTGTCAGGCTTGCCTGGCGGTCAAGTGGGCTTCTTGATTGTGGTGAACATCTTCATCTTCTTCTTGGCCTTCTTCCTCGACTTTTTTGAAATCGCCTTCATCATCTTGCCTATGCTCGGCCCAGTTGCTGAAAAGATGGGCATCGACATGGTGTGGTTCGGCGTGCTGCTGTGCGTCAACATGCAAACCAGCTTCATGCATCCGCCCTTTGGCTTTGCGCTTTTCTATCTGCGCGGCATTGCTGACACCTTGTTCAAAGAAGGACGCATTGAGAAACCCGTCAAGTCCAACGACATTTACATGGGCGCCATTCCTTGGGTGATCATGCAATTGGTGCTGGTGGTGATCGTGATCTTCGTGCCCGAGACAGTGACCATGTTCTTGGACAAAGAAGAGAAAGTCGATCTTGACAAAGTTGTGATTGAAATGCCTTCTGAGCAAGAAGTGCCTGAGGTTGAGCTCAAACTTGACGGCACCAAACCTACAGACGCTGACAACGCGGCTGAGGAGCAAAAGAAAATGGACGATCTCTTCAAGAAATAAGCGCCGACTTAAAGCATAAGCCCCTCCGGCAAACCCGAGAGGGGCTTTTTCTTGGCCAACCCTGCTAGACCATGACCGACCACAACACACCGCCATCCACCTCTGAGTCAAGCGTGACGTTACCCATGCGAGGACCCGAGCCCTTTCGCTTTGTATGCGCTCCTGAGACCTTAGAAGGTCCCGCCTTTTCGCGCACGTTTCAAGGCATCACACTGCTCACTGTGCTGGGATCAGGCTACTGGCTGCTCAGCTTGTGGCAACAAGGCAAGTTTGGCGGCGACACAGGCTGGGAAGGGTTACGCAGCGCAGGGTGGTTCATCGTCGGTTGGGTCTTGTTGGCTTGGACAGCTTGGCATGTGGTGCGCAGCCGCGTCAAAATAGATGCACTAGGGATGCACCAAACTTGGATTTGGGACAAGCACCAAAATTTGGATGAACTGGCTTACGCCAAGTTACTGCGCATTCGAGGCCTGGAGTGGCTGATGGCACCGCGCTTTTATGCACGCACCTTGGCAGGTAAATTCACCGTTTTTTATATGATTCGCCCGGATATGCTGGAGAACTGCAGCCGATTAGCCAAAGAGCTCGAGTCTTTTAGACGCATGTGATCCTGACGCTTCAACCCTTGCATCAGGCATAAAAAAACCGCGCCCTAAAGCGCGGTTTTTTTGCATGTAGAAAAACTGAATTACAGCTTTTGCGCTTGCATGAACGAGTCAAACTTGGCTTCGGTGAAACGGAACCACAGGTTGGAGTCTGCGCGGAACTTGCTGTAGTCAGCGTAGACTTTCTTCCAGTTTTCGTTTTTGGCCGAGATTTCGTCATAAAAAGCCATCGACTCTTTGAAAGCTGTCGCCATCACGTCTTTGGGGAACTCACGCAACTTGGTGCCAGAACCCACCAACTGCTTCAAAGCAGCAGGGTTACGAGCGTCATACTTGGCTTGCATGTCAGAGTGGGCTTGCGCAGCTGCAGCTTCGACGATGGCCTTGTTCTCTGGCGACAGAGCGGCAAATGCTTTGTCGTTGATGAAGAAGTCGAGCTGTGGGCCACCTTCCCAGAAACCTGGGTAGTAGTAGAAAGGCGCAACCTTGCTGAAGCCCAACTTCAAATCGTCATAGGGACCTACCCACTCAGCTGAGTCGATGGTTCCTTTTTCCAAGGCTGGATAAATGTCGCCACCAGGAATGTTTTGAGGAATGACGCCCATGCGCTCAAGCACCTTGCCTGCGAAGCCGCCAACACGGAACTTCAAACCTTTGAGGTCAGCCACCGATTTGATTTCTTTACGGAACCAGCCACCCATTTGCGCGCCTGTGTTGCCGCCTGGGAAGTTGACCATGTTGTATTTGGCATAGAACTCGCGCATCAGCTTCATGCCGTTGCCTTCGTACATCCATGCTGTCATTTGACGGCTGTTCAGACCGAAAGGAATGGCGCAACCCAAGGCAAAAGTCTCGTCCTTACCAAAGAAATAGTAAGGGGCTGTGTGGGCCATTTCGATGGAGCCTTGTTGCACGCCATCCACCACGCCAAAAGCGGGCATGATTTCGCCAGGTGCATGGACAGAGACTTCAAACTTGCCACCCGACATGGCTTTGACAGCCTTGGCGAAAGTGTCAGCTGCACCGTGGATGGTGTCGAGCGATTTAGGAAAGCTCGAAGCCAAACGCCAGCGGATAGCGGCTTGTGCGTGAACGGCTGGTGCGGCACCTGCGGCCAAAATGCCAGCAATACCTGCATTCTTGATTACGGAACGACGGTCCATGTGAGACTCCAAAAAGTTAAAACTGCGAGCTTGTCAATGTCAGAGGTGACACCAGAATGACAGCCAGCGAGGCGAGATTGTAGGCAGGCTTGGGGGACAAAATCTGCGGGTTTGCCCGAAGAAAAAACCAGCTATCAAAAAATTCAAAGTGCATGAAATTGCCTCATGCCCATGATTGGTTTGCAAGTTAATCCAAAAGATTAACAAAACGCTTGGCAATGGCTGCTTGAATACCTGCGGCATCTAAGCCCAATTCGGCAAGCAACTTGACGGGGTCGCCGTGCTCGGTGAACACATCAGGCACACCCAACACCAAAACGGGCTTGGGTTGCTCAAGCACTTGCAAGGCTTCAAGCACCGCCGAACCTGCGCCGCCCATGATGGCCCCCTCTTCAACCGTGACCAAGGCATCGTGCGTGGCCGCAATTTGCGCCAGCAACGCCGTGTCAAGCGGCTTGGCCCAGCGCATGTTGACTACCGTGGCATTGAGTGCTTCACCGGCTTCGAGCGCAGGGTAAAGCAAGGTACCGAAGGCCAAAATGGCAATCCGTTGACCTGTGCGACGCATTTCGCCTTTGCCAAAAGGCAAGGCTTGCAAGCCAGGCTGCACCGGCACGCCGACACCTGCACCCCGTGGATAACGTACGGCCACACAATGGTCTTGTTGGTAAGCCGTGGTCAACAGTTGGCGGCATTCGTTTTCGTCTGCTGGGCAAGCCATGCTGACGTTAGGAATGCAGCGCATGAACGGGATGTCATATAAACCGGCGTGCGTGGCACCATCGGCCCCCACAATGCCAGCGCGATCCAGCGCCAGCACCATGGGTAGCTTTTGCAAGGCCACGTCGTGAATGACTTGGTCGTAGGCGCGTTGCAAGAACGTGGAGTAAATGGCCACAACGGGCTTCACACCCTCGCAGGCTAGCCCTGCCGCAAACGTCAGTGCATGCTGCTCGGCAATGCCGACATCGTGGTAGCGCTCAGGAAAACGCTGGTGAAACGCCACCATACCCGAGCCTTCACGCATAGCGGGCGTGATGGCCACCAACAGTGGGTCATGCTCGGCCATGTCGCACAGCCACTGACCAAACACTTGGGTGAAGGTGGTTTTGGCGGCGCTGGTCGAAGGCACCAAACCCACAGCAGGGTCAAACTTACCTGGACCGTGGTAGGCCACTGGATCAGCTTCGGCCAATTTGTAACCTTGGCCTTTTTTGGTCACCACATGCAAAAACTGTGGCCCTTCCAAGTGCTTGATATTTTCCAAGGTTGGAATCAGCGACTCCAGGTCGTGGCCGTCGATGGGGCCGATGTAGTTGAAACCAAACTTTTCAAACAAAGTAGCCGGAACCACAAGGCCTTTGGCTTGCTCTTCGAAACGCTTGGCCAACTCGAACAAAGGCGGTGCGCCTTTGAGCACCTGCTTGCCCACCTCTTTGGCGGCCGCATAAAACTTGCCACTCATCAACTGTGCCAAATACCGGTTGAGCGCGCCGACAGGCGGGCTGATCGACATGTCGTTGTCGTTCAAGATGACCAACAGTTTGGAATGCGTCACACCGCCATTGTTCAAGGCTTCAAAGGCCATGCCGGCCGTCATGGCGCCATCGCCAATCACTGCAATGGCATGACGTTGCTCACCTTTTTGCTGCGCGGCCACTGCCATGCCCAAGGCGGCAGAAATGCTGGTGGACGAGTGAGCCGTACCAAAGGCGTCGTATTCGCTTTCGTCACGGCGTGGGAAACCGCTCAGGCCATGACGTTGACGAAGCGTGCTCATTTGGTCTCGCCGCCCCGTCAAGATTTTGTGCGGGTAGGTTTGGTGGCCCACGTCCCACACGATACGGTCGTGCGGGGTGTTAAAAACATAGTGCAGCGCCACCGTCAATTCGACCGTCCCCAAGTTAGAGCTCAAATGCCCGCCGGTTTTGGCGACGCTTTGCAACACATACGAACGCAGCTCGTCGGCCAAAGTGCTGAGTTGCTGGCGCGGTAAGGCGCGCAAGTCAGCCGGTGAGTTGATGGTGGGCAACAAGTTGGGCATGTTCAGGTGTTCCGTTTCACAACGTGCTGGGCCAAGGCAGCCAGCGCGTGGGTGTGTGTCAGACCACTGTCTTGTAAAGCATCTAAGGCTTCTTGCAACAGGGCCTCCGCATAAGCCTGAGCTGGCGCCAAGCCCAACAGTGACACATAAGTAGGTTTGTCGTTCGCAGCATCTTTGCCTGCGGTTTTACCAAGCGTGGCGGAGTCAGCGATGACATCCAACACATCGTCAATCACTTGAAACGCCAAGCCAAGGGCTTGGCTATAACGCTGCAATGCGTTCAGTGCTTGGGAGCCGGCCTTACCGCAGGTGGCGCCCATCATCACACTGGCTTCCAGCAGCGCACCCGTCTTCAAACGGTGCATCTGACGCAGTTGGTCTTGGGTCAAGGCTTGGCCCACACTGGCTAAGTCAATCGCTTGACCGCCGGCCATGCCCTGATAGCCCGCAGCAACCGCCAACAAACGGCACAGGCGTGCTTGCACATCACTAGGGATGTTGGACGCCTCAGGGGTTAGCACTTCAAAAGCCAGCGCTTGCAGCGCATCACCCGCCAACAAGGCTTGCGCCTCGCCGAACTGCACGTGGACGGTGGGCTTGCCTCGGCGCAACACATCGTTGTCCATGCAAGGCATGTCATCGTGGACCAAGGAATACGCATGAATCAGCTCAACCGCACAGCCTGCACGCAAAGCCGCCTCGTCCATTTCCACTCGGGCATCGCCCTGCGCCACGGCTTCACGGGCGGCCAAGGCCAATAAGGGCCGTAAACGCTTACCGCCGTCTAAAGCGGCATAGCGCATGCACTCACCCAAATTGGCAGGCGCTTGGGGGTTGATCCAGTTCGATAAAGCCAACTCGACTTGGGCCAAACGCTGTTGACTCCAAAGCGTCAAATCAAAAGAATTCTGCGGCATGGGAGAGCTTTGTTCTTTCATACTTAAGTAGCCGACCATGGCTTGAGCACGCCGTTGTCGAGCACCTGAATTTGCTGCTCGACGGCATCCAACTGGGCTCGGCAAAACGCTAATAATTCAGCGCCACGTTGGTAGCCAGACAGCAAGTCTGCCAAAGGTAGCTGACCTGATTCCATTTGAGCCACCATGCCTTCTAGCTCTTTCAAAGCAGCTTCATAGCTGGCAGGCGCCGTGCTTGCAGGGGTCTTGGCTTTGGTCATCGTGATGAAAAAAGAGTGAATGTGTTGAACACGTAGATTCTCATTTTAGGCTTTGCCAAGCTTGGGCCACCACGCTTCGTTACAATGAGCCTCCTTTCATCAGCCCTTCGGCTGATTTATTTTTTCACACACCTCCCTGTGGGGAGTCTTTAGGTCAGGTCACCCATGTCTGATTTAAGTCTTCAACTGCAGCAGGCGAATAGCCAACTACCAGTTACCAGTTACTTTGACGAGGCGCTGTTTCAGCGCGAACTGGAGACCATCTTTCAGCGCGGCCCACGGTATGTGGGCCACCAACTTGCTGTGCCCGATGTGGGCGATTACTACGCTTTGCCGCATGAGGGCGAAGGGCGTGCGCTTGTGCGTTCCGCCCAAGGCGTAGAGCTGATTTCCAACGTCTGCCGCCACCGCCAAGCCGTGATGCTCAAAGGCCGTGGTTCTTTGCAAAACCAAGCCCCAGGATCAGCGGGTGGCAATATCGTCTGCCCTTTGCACCGCTGGACCTATGCCTCGACGGGCGAACTGCTGGGCGCCCCCCACTTTTCGCATGACCCTTGCCTCAACCTCAACAACTACAAGTTGCGTGAGTGGAACGGCTTGCTGTTTGAAGACAACGGCGTCGACATCGAGGCAGACTTGGCCAACATGGGCCCCCGCGCTGCGTTGGACTTCACGGGCTTTGCCTTGGACCGCGTGGAACTGCACGAGTGCAACTACAACTGGAAAACCTTCATCGAGGTCTACCTCGAGGACTACCACGTCGGCCCCTTTCACCCAGGTCTCGGCCAGTTTGTCACCTGTGACGATTTGAGCTGGGAATTCAAAGACAACTATTCGGTGCAAACCGTCGGCGTGTCGGAGGGTTTTGGCAAACCCGGTTCCCCGACCTACAAAACGTGGCACGACATGTTGCTCAAGTACCGCAACGGCGAGCTCCCTGAGCGTGGTGCGATTTGGCTCACCTACTACCCTCACATCATGGTGGAGTGGTACCCGCATGTATTGACCGTCTCGACGCTGCACCCCATCAGCCCCACCAAGACCTTGAATAGGGTGGAGTTTTATTACCCTGAAGAAATCGTCGCCTTTGAGCGTGAATTTGTCGAAGCCCAGCAAGCCGCCTACATGGAAACCTGCATCGAAGACGACGAAATCGCCGAGCGCATGGACGCAGGCCGCAAAGCCCTGATGCAACGTGGCGACAACGAAGTGGGCCCCTACCAAAGCCCCATGGAAGATGGCATGCAGCACTTTCATGAGTGGTACCGCGGCAAACTCAGCTTCACCTGACCTGCCAACATGCAAGCCCTTTGGATGCTGCTAGGCGCGGCCTTCTTCGCCACCATGGGCGTATGCGTGAAGTTTGGTTCTGAGCACTTCAACTCGGCAGAATTGGTGTTTTACCGAGGCGTGGTGGGCATCGTTTTTTTGGCCGTCATCGCCAAGCAAAAAAAGGTGTCCCTACGCACCGCCTATCCTGGCGCCCATGTGTGGCGTTCCACCATTGGCGTGCTGTCGCTCAGCGCTTGGTTTTATGCCATCGGCAAACTCCCGCTGGCCACGGCCATGACGCTGAACTACATGAGTGGTGTTTGGGTGGCCGCTTTTCTGGTTGGGGGCTCACTCATCAATTGGAAACCCGAAGACAACCGCAGTCCTTGGTCACAAGGGCCCCTTGCTTTGAGTGTGTTGGCGGGCTTTGCTGGGGTCGTGATGATGCTGCGACCCACGATTGAACAAAACCAAATTTTTGCGGGCTTGATTGGCCTGATGTCGGGCTTTGCCGCCGCGTTTTCTTACATGCAAGTCATGGTGCTGGGCCGCTTGGGCGAACCCGAAACGCGAACCGTTTTTTACTTTGCATTGGGCACGCTTTTGGCAGGTGCGATTGGCATGGGCTTTGCAGGCGTGTCTGAATGGCACTGGGAGCATGCCATCTGGTTGTTACCTGTGGGCGTCTTTGCATCACTGGGCCAGTTGTGCATGACACGCGCTTACAGCAAAGGCGCCACACTGGTGGTGGCCAACTTACAGTACTCGGGCATCGTGTTTGCCGCGCTTTACAGCTTGCTGCTGTTTGGTGACGACATTCCCCTCATCGGCTGGATGGGTATGGCCTTGATCGTGCTGAGCGGCATGGCGGCCACCTTGTTGCGCGCCCGCGCTGTTCCCAACGCCCCTGCAGAAGAACACTGACACCACTGAACGCTACAGGAGCTTTGTATGTACACCACCCTCATTTCTGTTGCTCAACTGAAAGACCTGCAACACAGCGGCCAACCCTTGGCAGTGTTTGATTGCAGCTGCGACCTGATGAAGCCCGAACAAGGCTATGCCCAATACATGGCGCAACACATTGCGGGCGCGCAACACGCAGACTTGGACAAAAACCTTGCCACACACGACCCCGCGCTGCGCGTCAACGGTGGGCGTCACCCTTTGCCACGACGCGAAGTTTTTGCGGCATGGCTGCACAGCGTGGGCGTGAAGAACGACACCCAAGTGGTGGTCTATGACCGCAACGGCATGAACTATGCCGGCAGGCTCTGGTGGATGCTGAAATGGTGCGGCCACGATGCGGTGGCCGTTCTCGACGGTGGCTTGCAAGCTTGGGTTGCTGCAGGTGGCGCTGTCGCGTCAGGCGAACACCATCCAGCGCCGACCACAGCTACTGAAGGCGAGTTTGAGCTGCGTGAACCTTTGGTTCAATTGATCGAGACCGCCGCCGTGTTTTCACGCTTGAACACGGGCGAGCAAACCATCGTCGACGCACGCGCCGCACCACGCTACCGCGGCGAAGTCGAACCCATGGACCCTGTCGCAGGCCACATACCCGGTGCACTCAATCGCCCTTTTAGTACCAACCTCAATGCGGACGGCTTCTTCAAAAGCTCGGCCGAGTTGCGTGCTGAATTTGCCGCCTTGCTAGGCGATGCCAAACCGGAAAATGTGGTTCACCACTGTGGCAGCGGCGTGAGCGCAGTGCCCAATGTCTTGGCCATGGAAGTCGCTGGCTTTGGGCGCACAGCGTTGTATGCAGGCAGCTGGAGCGAGTGGTGCAACACGCCCGGCTTGCCCTGCGAAAAATCTTAAATCAGTGGTGCACCCATTCGCCCAAAGCGGCGACGAGGGCAATGCCTGCAAACAACCAAGCCACTTGTGCCGCCGTCTCACGCGGTGAGAGGCGTTTTTGCAGCTGTGGAATTAAGTCTGCGAGCGCGACGTAAATAAAGCTGCTGGCCGCGGCCACCAAAAAGTACGGCAAATAAGCCTGCAAAGCGCCCACCAACACATAACCCACCACGCCCCCAATGGCCGTCACGCCACCTGCCAAGGTGAGTTTGAACAATGCGGCCCGCGGGTTGCTCAGCGTTTGGCGCAGAACCACCAAGTCACCCACATGATGGGGCACCTCGTGCGCCATCACGGCCAAAGCAGCGGCAACGCCTAAACGTGGGTCAGCCACAAACGCAGCCGCGATCAAAATGCCGTCGCCAAAGGCGTGCACGCTGTCGCCCAGCAACACCGCCCAACCACCGCTGTGGTGGTTATGCCCATGGTTATGACTGGGGTGGTCATTGTTTGCATGGTCATGCGAATGCGCGTGCGTGCTGTGGTTATGCGGATGGGCGTGCGCGTGCGAATCATGGGGGTTGTGCGAATGGCTTGCATCGCCGTGACTGTGCCCATGCTCGTGGCCGTGATGCCACAACTCAGCCTTGTCGAGCAAAAAGAAAAACACCAAGCCCACCAACAGGGCGGCAAACATGGTCTGTGGTGAAACGCCAGCACTACCAGACAACTCAAACGCCTCTGGTAGCAAGCGCGTGAAAGCCGTGGCCAGCAAAGCACCAGCGGCCAAACTCAGCAAATGTTGGGTAAAGCGCGACAGCAAGGCATAAGCCAGCAGCGCTGCCAGCCACACACTGCCCATGCCTGCCACCAAGGTGCCGACAAGAATAGAAATCAAGGTCATGGGGGGATTATCGACTGAGGCTTTCAAGCGAAGTCATTCAGCTTCAGCCAGAGGTGCGGCGTGTGCTTGGCACGGGGCAAATGAGATCGGCTGATTCGTAACTTGTTTGATTCCTATGACTATTTAAAAATTGAGGAAATACACCTTGCAAAAAAAGGGGCGATCATCTGATCGCCCCCTCCAAAGCTACCTAAGATCAGCGAAAGTTCAAGGGCAAGCCGGTGAGTTAGCTAACGTTAGTGGGCGCAAGGCATTGGTAGTGCCGCTCTCATCGGGTCCAAGCGTATTTTTAGTAAAAGTACAGCCGTAGGTTGCTGCGGCCACAGTGGCAGGAGTCACCACATCGTCGCCCGTCGGTTTAACGCCATCACGCTCCCACTTGATCATGTCGTCGAATGCGTTCACTTGCTCTGCAACCGTGAAGTCGCAATGGCTCACACCTCGAATGGCACGCTGAACCAACCAAGAACTGTTGCCCTTGGCGGCGACTCGCTTTTGATAAGTTTGCTCCATGCTGAATGGAACGAACAAGTCTCCCAATGTATGAATTGAAACCACAGGAATCTTGAACTCGCCATTGGCTTTGGGAATCCAGCGCAAGCCGTCACGACGTAAGCGGTTGGCCTCTGGATCGGCCGTAAGTTTAAGAACGGACGCGTTCAGCGCGGTTGAACCAGGGACGTCACCATCGATCTTGTAGGTGTAAGCGTTGGTATCGAGCACGTTTTTGTTCAGAATGCCCGTCACAGTACCGTCTGAACCAAAAGTTCCCCAGGCTGAGGGAAAGCTGCCACCAAAAGCAAAACCGAGATCGAACATCGGGCGCGGACCACCCGTGATGTTTTGCAATACAGAAAGGTACTTTACGCCTGCGGCAGTTGGCGTCGCAGGGGCAGTTGACGTAGAAGGGAACGTTGTGAAAAGCGTGCTGCGCACCAAGGGTTCAATTTCACTCCACTTGGCGGTCGGATAGCTGGGTAGCCCTGCGATTGCTTGCGCTGTGACCTGCATGGCGGCAAACTGGTTGAACAATTCTGTATCGCCCAATACCCCGCACATAGGAACGGCACCAGCGTACTTCACCTTGTTCACGGCGTAAGCCGCTGCTTCATCTTCAATGGCCGCCGCAGTGATGTGCCCGCCCATTGAATGTCCGGTGATGTAGATCTTGGTCGGTGCAGAAAGCGTACGTGCGTTTTTCGCTGCAATAGCCTTGAACTCAAGAGCCAGCGCGTTGGTGTCTTCAACACCAGCACGAACGTCATAGTAGTTTTTGGCATAGCTCGAAGCTGCCCATGCATAGCCATTTTGAATGAGGTAACGGCGAATGGATGGATTTGAAACACCCACGGCAGCACCAGTACCCGCATAGCCATGGGCATACATCACGAGTTTGCCGTTCCAATTGGCCGGCACTTCGACGCGATACGCAGCGCCGTTCAGTACACCAGACCAGCGACTTGTTGTACTCATATCCACCGTGTCTGAGCTTTGCGTTGACATCGCGGCAAACGTAGTGGCCGTAGGTTCTGCAGGACTAAAAACGCGAGAGTCTTGCGCGCGGGTTTCTTCAGGTGCTGGTAATGGGGCGTCGCTGCTTCCGCAGGCAGCCAGCAAAGCGACACTGGTTAAGGCAAGCGCTGTCAGGCGCAACGGTTTTTTAAAGCTCATGGTCTTGTCTCCAAATGGTTGTTGTCTACGTTTACACACTTATCAAGAAAGCCAACTTGAGCATATGCCTCACTGTCACGATGAATAAATAGTAGCTACCCTTGGATTTGTCTCAGGCGAGACAGAAGGACGATTGGCATCCAAGAATGTGTTGAGCCAGCAGATGGGTAGTTTTCAACCCAAATCACAGCCCTTCAGTTCACCTTCAAGCTTTTTGGGCTGAACCAGCGGACGTTGTGACAGCAACGATCAGCCCTGTCATCACCAAGAGCAGACCTACAGCTTCTAGTTGTGCGGGCACATGACCCAGCACTGGCCAAGCCATGAGCGCGGCCAAGCCGGGTGCCAACGCCGGGAAAACCGCTGCGCGCGACGGGCCGAGAAGTGACACCATTTTTGAGTAGGTGTACAGCGTGCCCGCACCTGCGATCACCCCTTGCACCAACACCTCGACCCAAAAAACAAATGGCGCTGCCAAGAAGAGGCCCTCACCGCCAGTGAACCCAATGTAAGCAGGCACATAGGTGAACAATGCGCTGATCGAAATTACCGCTGTAGCCAGCAATGGGGCGAGCCGGTGCTTGCGCAGCACGATGCCAAATCCGGCCCACAACGTGCCGGCCGCAAGGAACATGGCATCGCCAAGGGATGCCCGTAGCGTCAAGCTGGCGGCCTCGACCCCAGACACCAGCACCAAACCCGTCAGCACCACGGCAATGCCCACTACTCGGCGCAGCGTCATACGGTCACCCAGCACCACCGCACCGAGCACCATGCCCATCACGCTCATGGCTGTGAACGGAAAAACAGCTGCATGGCTGGGTGGCGCAAACTGCAGCGCACCAAACATCAAGAGGCCAAAAGGTGTGCCGGCCAGCAGTGCCACCAGCAACCAAACGCGCCAACGCGTGGTGAACTGCGCACTGTCACGCCGCCAGGCCAGCGCCAACACCGGCAGCATCAGGATGCCTGCCACGCCGAACCGCAATACCGTGAGGTCGGGTGAAGACAGTCCGCGTGCCATGCCCCAGCGGGCAAACACGGTGTACAGCGCGCCGATGCTGGCAGCGACCAGCCCAACAGCAATACCTTTGGCTAATTGGCTGCGCTCGTTGTGGCTTGTCTGCGGCAGAGTCAAAGTGCTGGTGTTCATCGTGGCTTCCTTGTGCAAGTGGCGTCCTCATTCATGCCGCGAAGTTTGTTTCAATCCAAACCATTGCACTAGTCATTTAATTTTACTATTATTTATTCCAATTTAGACTAAATAGGAACAATCATGGATCGATTGGCAGCCATGCAGAGCTTTGTGCGTGTGGTAGAAAGCGGCAGTTTTTCGGCCGTAGCCCGTGAACTCCAAACCACGCAGAGCCGTGTGAGCAAACAGGTAGCGGCACTTGAGCGCGAGCTGGGTGCCAAGTTATTGAGCCGCACCACCCGTTCCTTGGCCCTGAGCGAAGCCGGTGAACGCTACTTTGCACAAGCGCGACGTTTGATTGCCGAAATCGCCGAGGCGGAGTCGGAACTTCTTTTAGGTGAGCAGCAGCTCAGCGGTTGGCTGCGCGTGGCCGCATCGGTGGGCTATGGACGGCTCAAACTGTTGCCGCTGGTGAAGACTTTCTTGGCAGCCCACCCGAACGTAAAAATCGATCTGAAGCTCAACGATGGGTTCATCGATCTGGTCGAAGAAGGCATCGATATCGCAGTGCGTATCGGGGAACTGGCCGACAGCTCCTTGGTGGCGCAACGCATCGGCACCACCCAGCGTGTGGTGTTGGCCAGCCATGAATACCTTCGTTCGCTGCCCACCGGGCTGACAATGCCAAGCGTGCCGGAGAATCTGCTGGAGCACAACTGCATCGTCTATTCGGAACTGGCCACGCAGAACGCCTGGACATTCACAGCAGGCGCGGGTGCAGTTGCGACAGAGGGCACGCAAGTCACCATCCGAGCGCAAGGCAATCTGCAAACCAACAGCAGTGAAATTGTCCGTGCCTCAGTGCTCTCGGGGATGGGGATCGGCTATTCGCCGACTTGGTTGTTCGAGGAGGAAATAACACGCGGAGAGTTGCAAGTGCTGTTGCCCGACTGGCCCGCACCGCCACTGCCCATTCATTTGGTGAGCCCAGCGCAGCGACGCCCGTCAGCCAAGGTACAGGCGTTCGCATTACACATGGCATCGCACTCAAAATAGTCGACAAACACCTGCTTGAGAGGCTGTGCGAAAGCCAACTGGCAACGACTATGGATGAACCTTAATGCGCCTTGTCCCAGTTCGGCCCAACCCCCACCTCAGCCAACAACGGCACTTTCAGCTGCGCCACGTCAGCCATTAGGCGTGGCACTTCGGTTCGAACCCATGCCACTTCTGATTCGGGCACTTCAAACACCAGTTCGTCGTGCACTTGCATGATCACTTTGATGCCGCGTGGCTGGGCGTCTAGGGCTTTTTGCACGGCCACCATGCTCATCTTGATGAGGTCGGCGGCTGTGCCTTGCATGGGCGCGTTGATGGCGGCGCGCTCTGCGCCTGCGCGGCGTGGGCCGTTGGGGCTGTTGATTTCGGGCAAGTACAAGCGACGGCCAAACACCGTCTCTACATAGCCTTGTGCTTTGGCTTGTTCGCGTGTGTCGTCCATGTAGCGCTTCACGCCCGCGAAGCGTTCAAAGTAACGGGTGATGTAGTTCTTGGCCGCGCTGTTGTCGATGCCCAGCGCTTTGGCCAAACCAAACGCGCTCATACCGTAGATGAGGCCAAAGTTAATGACCTTGGCATAACGACGCTGCTCAGTGCTGACTGCATCCACACCCACGCCAAACACTTCAGCGGCCGTGGCGCGGTGCACGTCTAAGCCATCGTGAAAAGCTTTGACCAAAGCCTCATCACCACTGATATGAGCCATGATGCGCAGCTCGATCTGGCTGTAGTCGGCGCTGGCAATCACGCAACCCGCAGGGGCCACGAATGCTTCGCGCACTTTGCGGCCCTCTGCCGTGCGAATAGGGATGTTCTGCAAGTTGGGTTCGTTGCTCGACAAGCGGCCGGTCACGGCCACGGCCTGCGCGTAGTGCGTGTGTACGCGGCCTGTGCGTGGCACAGCCATTTGTGCGAGTTTGTCGGTGTAAGTGCCTTTGAGTTTGCTAAGACTTCGGTGCTCCAAAATTTTGGCAGGCAGCGGGTAATCTTCGGCCAATTTCTCCAGCACTTCTTCGTCGGTGCTGCGAGCGCCAGTGGCAGTTTTTTTGATGACGGGCAAGCCCAGTTTGTCAAAGAAGATTTCGCCCAATTGCTTAGGGCTGGCCAAGTTAAAAGGCTGGCCTGCAATTTCATACGCTTCAGTTTCTAGCTGCACGATGCGCTGGCCCAGCGCGTGGCTTTGTGCGGCCAGTGTGGGCGCGTCAATCAACACGCCGTTGCGCTCGATGCGATACAGTGCTTCGCTGCTTTGAATTTCAAGGTCGTAGATGAAGCGCAGTTTGTCGTCGGCTTGCAAACGCGGCCAAAGCACGTGGTGCACGTCTAGCGTCATGTCTGAGTCTTCGCACGAGTATTCGGTGGCACGCGCCACGTCCACTTGCGAGAACGGAATTTGGTGTGCGCCTTTGCCGCACAGGTCTTCGTAACTCAAGCCTTTTCGGCCCACATGGCGCTCGGCCAAACTGGCCAGGCCGTGTGGCTTGTGCACTTCCAGCACATAGCTTTGCAGCATGGTGTCGTGCGCGTAGCCCTTGACCTCAATCCCGTGGTTGGCCATGACATGGCGGTCGTATTTGATGTGTTGGCCCAACTTCTGAATGGCTGGGTTGTCAAACCAAGGTTTGAGTTTGGCCAGCACTTCGTCGATAGGCAATTGGGTGGGCGCATCGCCGTAGCTGTGGGTGAGCGGGATGTAGCAGGCTTCGCCCGGCTTGACCGAAAAACTCAAGCCCACAATCTCGGCACGCATGGCGTCGAGTGAGGTGGTCTCGGTGTCAAAAGCCACCAGTTCGGCGGCTTGCAATTTGGCCAGCCACGCATCAAAGGCTTCCCACGTCAGCACGCAGTCATAAGCTTTCTCGCTGACTGACGAGACGGTGGGTTCGGGTTCATCGAACAAACTCAGGTTGGGCTCGAACTTGGGCTTGGCCGCCGCTGCTCCGCCGCCGCTTGATTCACCGCCTGCTGCGCTTGCCGCATCGCCAGCTTCACCTATGGCGCGGGCCAAACCTTTGAAGCCATAGGTTTCGTAAAAGGTTTTGAGTGCAGGTTTATCGGGCTCGGCCAAGTGCAGCGCATCGAGTGCGGGCAAGTTGGGCACGTAGGCGGACAAATCGCAATCGGTTTTCATGGTCACCAATTGACGGCCTGTGGGCAGCCACTCAACGGCTTGACGCAAGTTCTCGCCCGCCACGCCTTTGATGGCGCTGGCGTTTTGCAGCAAGTTGTCGAGCGAGCCGTATTCCATCAGCCACTTGGCGGCGGTCTTGGGGCCGACCTTGGCCACGCCGGGCACGTTATCGACCGTGTCGCCCACCAAGGTTTGGTAGTCAATCATCAGCGACGGGGGCACGCCAAACTCAGCGGTCACGCCAGCCACGTCGCGCTTCTTGCCGTTCATGGTGTCGATGATGGTGATGTGTTCATTCACCAATTGGCTCAAGTCTTTGTCACCACTCGACACCACCACCGTCACGCCTTGCTCGGCAGCGGCTACGGCCAAGGTGGCAATCACGTCGTCGGCCTCCACGCCCGGCACATCGAGCACGGTCCAACCCAACATGCGCACCATGGCGTGAATGGGTTCGATTTGCGAGCGCAAGTCGTCAGGCATGGGCGAGCGGTTGGCTTTGTAGGCGGGGTACATCGCGTCGCGGAAGGTGGGACCTTTGGCGTCAAACACACAAGCGGCCAACTGGGTGGGCACCTCTTTGCGCAGGGCCTGCATCATGTTGATCATGCCGCGGATGGCCCCTGTGGCGGCACTCGTTGGGTCGCCTGGCACAGCGCGCAGGTCGGGCATGGCATGGAAGGCGCGGTAAAGGTAGCTGGAGCCGTCGACCAGCAACAATGTTTTGGATTCACTCATAGCAGCCAATTGTGCCGTGACAAAAAAAGAAACGGTCGTTTTGGACGCGCGCCGCTGAGCACGCCCCGCAAAGGGTGACAAACGTGCAAACTACAATGTGCGAACTTTTTAATCCCTTGGTTGTCATGGCTGTTTTTACCGAAGTTCCCGAGTCCTCCGCGCAAGAACTGCTGTCCCAACTCAGTCTTGGGTCGTTGGTCGAACTCAAGGGCATCCAAGGTGGCATTGAGAACACCAATTACTTTCTCACCAGCAGCGAAGGCCACTACGTGCTGACGCTGTTTGAGCGCCTCACGCATGAACAACTGCCGTTTTATCTGCACCTAATGAAACATTTGGCGCAAGGCGGCATTCCAGTGCCCGACCCCGTGTCTGACAAAAACGGCGACATCTTGCTGACCGTCGAGGGCAAGCCCGCCGCCGTGGTGAACCGCCTCAAAGGCCAGAGCGAACTCAGCCCCACCCCCGCCCATTGCGCCGCCGTGGGCGACATGCTGGCCCGCATGCATTTGGCAGGTGCCGACTACAAGCGCCAGCAACCCAACTTGCGCGGCTTGGCTTGGTGGAACGACACCGTGCCGGTGGTGCTGCCCTACTTGGACGCCTCGCAAGCCGCGCTGATCCAAACCGAGCTGGCGTACCAAAACCACATCGCCGCCTCATCGGCCTACACCGCCCTGCCCCGCGGCCCAATTCACGCCGATTTGTTCCGCGACAACGTGATGTTTGATGGCAGCGCTGAGGCCCCCAAGCTGAGCGGCTTTTTTGACTTTTATTTTGCCGGCGTGGACACCTGGCTGTTTGACGTGGCGGTGTGCCTGAACGACTGGTGCACCCACCACGCCGAAGACATCCTCGCCGACGGCACACACGACGCCTCCAAAGCGCAAGCGCTGCTGGCGGCCTACCAAGCCGTGCGCCCCTTCAGCGCCGCTGAACGACAGCTGCTCAACCCCATGCTGCGTGCCGGTGCACTGCGCTTTTGGACCTCACGGCTGTGGGACTTCCACCTCCCCCGCGAAGCCAGCATGCTGAAGCCCCACGACCCCACGCACTTCGAGCGCGTTCTGCGTCAGCGCGTCGCGCAACCTGTCACACTCTGAACCATGAAACTCAACGTCGTACCGGCCAGCACAGGCAAGCTTTGGGTCCGCCAAGGCATTCGCATATTTTGGAAACAGCCCATTGCTTTGAGCGGCTTGTTCTTTATCTTCATGGCCATCATGTCGGTCTCCTCGTTGGTGCCCTTGGTAGGCAGTTTTGTAGCGCTGGCCTTGTTACCTGCGGCCACACTCGGTCTGATGGCCGCGACCCGCGAGGTGGATTTGGGCAAGTTCCCCATGCCCGCGATCTTGGCGGTGGGCTTTCGTGCGGGCAAAGAGCGCTTGCGCGACATGCTGGTGTTGGGCGCGCTCTACGCCTGCTGTTTCATCGGGGTGATGGGCGTATCGGCCTTGATGGATGGCGGCGACTTTGCCAAGCTGTATTTGATGGGCGGCACACTCGATGCCGACACCGTCATGAAGCCCGAATTTCAAAACGCCATGTGGCTGGCGCTGCTGTTGTACATGCCCATGTCTGCCGTGTTTTGGCACGCCCCAGCACTCGTGCATTGGCATGGGGTACCAGCCACCAAGAGCTTGTTTTTCAGCGCCGTGGCATGCCTCAGCAACTGGCGTGCGTTCTTGGTGTTTGGGTTGGTGTGGTCGGTGATTTTCTTGGCTACCGCCTTGATCATCACGCTGTTGTCAGGCTTGATCGGAGACGGTGACTTTGCCGCTTTGACCTTGCTGCCCGCCATGCTGATGTTGGCGGCCATGTTTTTTTGTTCGACCTACTTCAGTTTCAAAGACTGCTTCACGTCCGACACGCTTTACGCCTGAGGTGCGCCGCGTCAAAAAGCACGGCCTGTTCTGACCGTGCAGCACCTCATCCAACCTGCGTCAACTTGGCCACACTCAGCGCCAACCACTTGACGCCGTGTCGCCCAAACTTCACTTGCGCACGGGCGTCGTCACCCACGCCTTCGATGCTGAGCACAGCCCCCTCCCCAAATTTGGCATGAAACACCTGCACACCGCTGCGCACCCACGCGTTGGGGCCGCTGCTGACTGGTGCAGCACGTTGCGTCACGGGGGGCGGCGCTGCCGCCGTGGCCGCACCGCCGCCCCAGGGGTTGTTCGACCAGCCTGATTGGTTTTGCCACGCATCGCGGCGCGAGGGCTGGGCATCGGCAAAGGCTGAACGAGCCGGCGTGATCCACTTGAGCGCGTGCTCAGGCAACTCGTCAAAGAAACGGCTCTTGATGTTGTAACGCGTCTGTCCGTGCAGCATGCGCGTTTGCGAGTGGCTCAGATACAAACGACGGCGCGCACGGGTGATGGCCACGTACATCAAACGACGCTCTTCTTCCAAGCCCTCGTAATCGTTCATGGAATTTTCATGGGGAAACAAGCCCTCTTCCATGCCGGTGATGAACACGCAATCGAACTCCAAACCTTTGGAGGCATGCACCGTCATCAGCTGAATAGCGTCTTGCCCCGCTTGGGCTTGGTTGTCGCCCGACTCCAAGGCGGCGTGCGTCAAAAAGGCGGCCAAGGGTGACAAGGTTTCGCCTGTGTCGGCATTGATCATTTGGCCGTCCACAGGCAACGCCACCGCCTCGCGGCCAAAGCCTTCTTGCGTGACGAAGCTCTCTGCCGCGTTGACCAATTCTTGCAAGTTCTCTATGCGGTCTTGGCCTTCGCGCTCAGACTGGTAGTACTCAATCAGCCCCGAATGGTCCAGCAACAACTCAATGATCTGGCGCAAGTTTTTGCCCTGCGTTTGCTCGCGCAACACATCCAGCTTGGCCACAAACGCGCTCAAGTTGGCACCCGCTTTGCCTGCCACGGCCGTGACGGCATCGTGAATCGGGCAGCCCATGGCACGGGCAGCGTCTTGCAGTTGCTCAATGCTGCGTGCGCCAATGCCACGCGGCGGGAAGTTGACCACGCGCAAAAAGCTGGTGTCGTCGCGCGGGTTCTCTAGCAAGCGCAAATAAGCCAGCGCGTGTTTGATCTCGGCACGCTCGAAGAAGCGCAAACCGCCATACACGCGGTACGGCATGGCGGCGTTGAACAAGGCCGTTTCAATCACCCGACTTTGGGCGTTACTGCGGTAGAGCACCGCGATTTCGGTGCGGTGTTGAATGCCTTGTTGACCATCGCCGTTTTGGCCATCACGCAGCAGTTGCTTCATCTCCTCCACCATCCACTGGGCTTCGGCCAAGTCGGTGGGCGATTCGTAAATCCGCACGGGTTCGCCCGCGCCTTGGGTGGTGTGCAGGTTTTTGCCCAAGCGGGTTTTGTTGTGGCTGATCAATGCGTTGGCACTGTCCAGAATATTGCTGTAACTGCGGTAGTTTTGCTCCAGCTTGATTTGGTGTTGCACGTCGTACTCGCGCACAAAGTCGGCCATGTTGCCCACGCGTGCGCCGCGGAAAGCGTAAATGCTTTGGTCGTCATCACCCACCGCCAAAATAGAGCCTCCGCCTTGGCCCACGGGGCCTGCGAGCTGTTTGAGCCAGGCGTATTGCAGCTTGTTGGTGTCTTGAAACTCATCGACCAAGATGTGCTGAAAGCGGCGACGGTAGTGCTCGCGCACGGGTTCGTTGTCGCGCAGCAGTTCGTAAGAGCGCAGCATGAGTTCGCCAAAGTCCACCACGCCTTCGCGCTGGCATTGGATTTCATACAGCTCGTACAGCTCTACTTTTCGGCGGGTGTCGGGGTCGCGCACGTCGACGTCTTTGGGGCGCAGGCCGTCTTCTTTGCAGCCGGCAATGAAACGCATGGTTTGCTTGGGCGGAAAGCGCTCTTCGTCCACCTGAAACTGTTTGCTCAAGCGCTTAATGGCACTGAGTTGGTCTTGGGTGTCCAAGATTTGAAAGGTCTGAGGCAAGTTCGCCATTTTCCAATGGGCGCGTAAAAAGCGATTGCACAGGCCGTGGAAGGTGCCCACCCACATGCCGCGCACATTGACGGGCAACATGCTGGAGAGACGCGTGAGCATTTCTTTGGCCGCCTTGTTAGTGAAGGTCACCGCCAACATGCCGCCGGGCGAAATTTGCCCGGTTTGCATGAGCCACGCAATGCGGGTGGTCAACACCCGCGTTTTGCCAGAACCCGCGCCCGCCAAGATGAGCGCGTGGGCGGAAGGCAAAGTGACCGCCGTCATCTGCTCAGGGTTGAGACCCTCTAGCAAGGGGGAAGAAAACGCGCCAGCGTGGGAGGGGGCCGAAGCCGATTGGGTGTCAAACCCATCAAAAGAGTGCATGGGAAGATTTTAGAGTTTAGAATCAGCCACCGGGCCCAAGATTCTTGCGCTCGGTTTTTTTATGCCTGCTATTTGCACCTGAAAAAACCGGCCAAGCCAAGCGCTCAATCTTCGAACGTTTTATTCTGGAGCTTGGGATATGGAAATTTTTGATTACGACAACATCTTGTTGCTGCCACGCAAGTGCCGCGTGGAAAGCCGCTCTGAATGCGATGCAGGTGTTGAACTCGGTGGCCGCAAGTTCCGCTTGCCCGTCGTTCCCGCCAACATGAAAACTGTGGTGGATGAAACCATCTGCCTGTGGATGGCGCAAAACAATTACTTCTACGTGATGCACCGCTTCGATTTGGACAACGTCCAGTTCGTGAAAGTCATGCACGCCAAGGGTGTGTACGCCTCCATTTCTTTGGGCGTCAAAGCACCAGACCGCGCCACGGTGGACACCTTGGCCGCTGCGGGCTTGACACCCGAATACATCACCATCGACATCGCCCACGGCCACGCCGACAGCGTGCGCGACATGATTGGCTACATCAAGGCCAAGTTGCCCAACAGCTTTGTCATCGCCGGCAACGTGGCGACACCAGAAGCTGTGATCGACCTGGAAAACTGGGGCGCTGACGCGACCAAAGTGGGTGTGGGCCCCGGCAAGGTGTGTATCACCAAGCTCAAAACTGGTTTTGGCACTGGCGGCTGGCAGTTGTCAGCGCTCAAGTGGTGCGCCCGCGTGGCAACCAAGCCCATCATTGCTGACGGGGGCATTCGCAGCCACGGTGACATTGCCAAGAGCATCCGCTTTGGCGCGAGCATGGTGATGATTGGTTCGCTGTTTGCTGGCCACGAAGAGTCGCCAGGCAAGACGGTTGAAGTGAATGGCGAGTTGTTCAAAGAGTATTACGGCTCGGCCTCTGACTTCAACAAAGGCGAGTACAAGCATGTGGAAGGCAAACGCATTCTCGAGCCCGTCAAAGGCAAACTGGCCAACACGCTGATTGAGATGGAGCAAGACGTGCAAAGCTCCATCAGCTACGCCGGCGGCACCAAGCTGATGGACATCCGCAAGGTGAACTACGTCACTTTAGGAGGCGATAACGCGGGTGAACATCTGTTGATGTAAATCTCGCGATGCGGCCAGATTTCGGCCCAACTAAAAAGCCTGTCTGCGTGATGCATGACAGGCTTTTTTGTTGCGAATGCGCAATGTATGGCTGCGAAGACTTACCGGCGCAGTAATTTCAAGGCCAGCGTATGCAAGTGATGGCCAGGCTGGGCCAGTGCTTCGACGATGCTGAAATGCTGCAAGTCAGGCAAAGCCTCAGCCACGGGCACACGCTTTTTACCCCACGACTTTTGCATCAACAGGTTGTGACGCAAAAACTCTGGGCTTTCTAGAGCGCCGACCAAGGTGTAGAGCTTGCCCTCTAAGGGTGCAGGCATCCAAGCTGGGCTATTGCTAACAGCGACATGCTCCGTCAGACGCAAGCTGTCGGTCAAAAACGGCGTGGCGCGCACCGACTCCAACTCATACAAACCCGACACCGACATGGCGTGCGTGGCCAAATTTTTGGGTAAATCTGGGGCGTAGGCTTGCCAATCGCAGGCCAAAAGCTGCGTGGCCAAGTGCCCGCCAGCGGAGTGGCCAATCAGGGTAATGCGGCTGGGGTCACCGCCAAAGCGGTGGATGTTGCGCCACACCCAGGCCACGGCCTTGACCATTTGGAGGCTTATCTGCGAAATCGTCACCGCAGGACACAAGGCGTAATTGGGCAGCACCACACAGGCACCCTCTGACGTGAAGGCAGGTGCCACGAACGAATGCTCGGACTTGTCCAACGAACGCCAGTAGCCGCCGTGGATGAACACCACCACAGGCGCACCCGCTTTGGGTGAAGGCGCTGAGGTTGGAAAAATGTCCAAGCTTTCGTTCAAGCCTTGGCCATACGCCACGTCTTCAAAATAGCGGTGTTGTGCACGGGCTTGAGCCGATGCCTCTCGCCAATGTGCAAAGTGCGCCTCGTGCTCGGGCACCAAGGCACGGTTGTTGTACATGCTGTCATACCAAGCGCCGTCGCGTTGCGTCATAGTTTTTTCTCCAAAAGAATTTGTACGTTGGTCCAGGTGCGGTTTTGGGTCAGACTGTTTTCAACCACGCCGTTGCCTCTGTACCCGCTGCCGGTGTTGTAGTTGCGCGGGTCCAGGTTGCTCAAGGTCAATCGCCATGCGGTTTTACTGTCAACGCGCCACAAGCCATAAAGGTCCATCACACGTTTTTGTGAAAGGGTGGTCAGTTGCTCTGCACTCAAACGGGTGGTGTAACCCGGGTTGTAATTGACGTTGCCGCCAATGGTGAGGGGTACCGTTTTCAACCGATAGTCGGCGCCCAAATTGGCGGTCATGGTGGGCTGCTGATCGAGGCGGTTGTCCGGCCCCATGATGCTGAGCACGCGTGAACGGTAAAAGCTCAGGTTGTTGCGCAAGTCAATGTGCGGGGCATCGGCTATCCACTGGTCCATGCGGAACTTGGCTTCTAGCTCAACGCCTTCGGTCACGGCTTCGCTGATGTTTTGTGGGCTGGACAGCCAACGACCACTGCTTTCTTGCGTAATCACATTGCGAATGAGATTTTGCACACGGCGGTGAAATGCGCTGGCACTCAACACACCACCTTGTGGCAAGTATCGCTCGACGGCCACATCCAAACCCGTGGCCACTTCGGGCTTCAAGTTGGGGTTACCCGACACATCAGGATTGGTGGCGCTGTTGTCATCACGCGTGTAGGTGCGACGCGCCAACAAGGTGGGCATGCTGGGCGTTTTAAAACTGCGCGTCAGGCTCATGCGCACTTGGTCGCGGCTGTCTGGGTTAGGTCGCCACATGGCATGGAGCAGAGGCGTGAACACGCTGTTGTGGTTGCTCACGTTGCCAGCGGATGTGCTGCCTTCGGTCGTCAACCCCTCGTAACGAGCGCCAAGATGGGTAGACCAATGGGGCGTCAGTTGCCACTCGTCCTGAGAATACATGGCGTAGCGCATGGAGCTGGCTTGATAATCCGCGTTACCCGAAACGCTAGGCCCGACTTGGTAGGTGCCCACGATCGACTGCGTACGTCGCACGGACTCGGCTTCAGCCCCACTCACCCACTGGTGCCCACCGCCCATCACATTGGTGTATTTGCCACTGAGATTGGCTGAGCGATCTTGAACGTGGGAGTTTTCAGACAAGCTAGGTAGCAATCGAGTTGCGGTTGATGTTTGCTGAAATTCGTTGTGGCTGTTCCAGCCACCCACATTGAATTTCCATTCCATGTTGCTGTCTGCCGACAACTTTCGTCGCCACTGGCCGTTGAGGCGAGCAACAGCAAAGTGGTTTTGGTTTTCATTGTTAGCCGTGGCTGAGCCAACGGCCGTGGACGGATTGGTTGAAGTTTGAGTGGCCTGGATCGTTCCAGGTGTTGTGCCTTGTGATAGCGCAATAAATGGCATCAACGTGAAAGTCTCACCGGGATCACCCTTGAGTTGTAGACGTGCTGTTGCATTCATGCCTTCACGTCCGTAATGGCTATCGCTCACGCGTCGACGTTGTGTGGTGTAGGCGTTATTTCCAATGCTTTCTGTGCGTGATAAATCATTCTCGCTGTGGTCAGGTGCCGCATAACGGTTGACCGACAAGGTGTAGTTGGCGGTCCATTTTTCAGCGTCGTGGTACTTGACCAACGATGCGCTAGGCGATGCATAGCCACCTTGAAACGATGAGCCCGCTTTCAACTCGGTGGGCATGCCTTTGCGGCCTTCACGCGTGACGATGTTGATGGTGCCCGCAATGGCTTGTGCGCCCGTCTCGGCCGTGGGTGCGCGGTAGATTTCGACACGCTCAATCATCTCCGGCGTGAGTGACTCCACACTGAAGCCCGGTGGCACGCGTTGGCCATCGAGCAAGATTTGTGTGTAGCCTTGGCTCAAACCTCGCATGCGAATACCGCCACCGCGACCAGGCGCTCCGCCCAAAGTGATACCCGGCATGCGCTTCAAAATTTCGCCGAGGTTGGAGTCGCCCTGTCGCTCAATTTCTTCGCGACCAATCACAATTTTGCTGGCCGTCGATTCGCGGCGTTGCTGCGTGTCGTTGTCGCGGCCGCTAGTCACGTCTACACGGCCCAAGTCTGCGGTGGGTGCCGTTTGTGCCATAACCGCCACAGCGGTAAAGACCCAAGGAAGCGTGGTGACAAAACGACGTGCAAAGTGTGATGGATTCATATCAAAAAGTTTAATAGGCCCAACAAGACCTTGCCGTGTAAAGTTCACCTTTTATTTTCTGCCGGTCTATCCATGAGCCAAGCCTCTGTGCCCCACGCCTACGAGATCAAAAGTGCCACCCTGCCTTTGGTCGCTTTTTTGCTCAAAACACCCGACACCGCGACGCTGACAGCCGATTTAGCGCGCCGCCTGGGGGCAACCCCCGACTTTTTTGACAACGACGCAGTGGTGATTGATTTAAGCGGCCTCGTTGACCCAGACCAAATTCTTGACTTGCCCGCTGTTTGCGCCTGTCTTCGCACGCACCGCTTGGTGCCTGTGGCCGTACGCGGCGCCAATGCATACCAATTAATTAACGCCAACGCCGCAGGCTTGTTTGAAGCGCGCGACGTGAACGTGCAAATACCTGCGGCGCAGCGCGTTGAGACCGTGGTGCAAGAGGTGATTCGCGAGGTCGAAGTGGTTCGCGAAGTGGTGCGAGAAGTGCAAGCGGCCAGTCTGCCCGCGATGGTGATCGATAAACCCCTGCGATCAGGGCAGCATGTGTATGCCAAAGGCCGCGACTTGGTGGTATTGGCCATGGTTAACCCGGGTGCTGAAATCATGGCGGATGGGCACATCCATGTGTACGCGCCATTGCGCGGTAAAGCGATTGCGGGTGCGCGCGGTAACACGCAAGCGCGCATCTTCACATCTTCCTTAGAGGCCGAACTGGTGTCGATCGCGGGCACTTACAGAACCAGCGGCGACTCACCGCTGCCCAAAGAACTGACAGGCAAACCCACGCAGATCAGCCTGCAAGATGACAAACTCATCATGCAAGCACTGTAAAATTGAAAAATTGATATTTCGAACAAATTAGGGCTTTTCATGGCAAAAATCGTTGTGGTGACCTCTGGCAAAGGCGGCGTGGGCAAAACCACGACCAGTGCCAGTTTTTCCTCTGGCCTCGCATTACGAGGCTTTAAAACAGTGGTCATCGACTTTGACGTGGGTCTGCGAAACCTCGACTTGATCATGGGTTGTGAGCGTCGCGTGGTGTATGACTTCATCAACGTCATCAACGGCGAAGCCACGCTCAACCAAGCATTGATCAAAGACAAGCAGTGCGACAACTTGTTTGTGCTGGCTGCCTCTCAAACACGTGACAAAGACGCCCTCACCAAAGAAGGCGTCGAGACCGTGCTCAAAGAGCTGGCGGGCATGGGCTTTGACTACATCGTGTGTGATTCACCTGCGGGCATTGAAATTGGCGCCATGATGGCCATGCACTTCGCAGACGAAGCATTGGTGGTCACCAATCCCGAAGTGTCTTCCGTGCGCGACTCAGACCGCATCTTGGGCATGCTCAGCAGCAAGACACAACGCGCCATTGACGGCGGTGAGCCCATCAAAGAACACCTCTTGATCACCCGCTACAACCCCAGCCGCGTGGAAGAAGGCCACATGCTGTCGTTGGAAGACATCCAAGACATTTTGCGCATTCCATTGATCGGTGTGATTCCTGAATCAGAAACCGTGCTGACCGCCTCAAACCAAGGTTTGCCCGCTGTGCATCTGGCCAATACCGATGTATCCGAAGCCTACAAAGACGTGATCAGCCGCTTCTTGGGTGAACAAGTGCCCATGCGTTTCACTGAACACGTCAAGCCAAGTCTGCTGAAACGTCTTTTCGGCGGGAAATAAGCCATGTCACTTTTGTCTTTTTTACTCGGCGAGAAGAAAAAAACAGCGAGCGTTGCCAAAGAACGTTTGCAGTTCATCCTGACCCACGAGCGCACAGGTCTCAATCCGCAACCTGACTACTTGCCAGCCTTACAACGCGATTTGGTGGCGGTGTTGTCCAAATACGTGAACATCAATCCCAATGACATCAAGGTCAACTTGGAGCGTCACGGCAACCTTGAGGTGCTCGAGGTGAAGATTGAGCTGCCGGATGCGGCTTGAAGCTGCTTAGTACAACCTGATCACCTTAGGCGCAGCTTTCTGAGCGCCCACAAAAAAGCGACCTGAAAAGGTCGCTTTTTTTATGGGTCTTCGCAGACTCGGACGAATTAACCGCCTTTAGAAGAACGCTTGCCTGGGTTCTTTTTGCTACGCGTTGCAACACCACGCTCCAAGCTGATGCGCTGACCTTTGCCCATTGTTGGCAACGAGGTGCCAGGCAAAGCGATAGGCTTAGGTGAACGCTTGCGATCCGCTTCGGTGACGATTTTGTTTCCCATGAGATTTCCAAATAAAAAGTTAAAGCCCCTAATTAGGCCACATGTGCCTGCTATTTTAGCCCGAGCCGACTCATAATGACTTTGAATCGAGACCTTTATGAACCCAAAAATCGCAGAATTGTTAGATCGCATCGGACAAATGGAGTCCGAAATCGAGCAAGTCATGAAAACGCGACGTGCCGAATTGCAAGCGGATTTCGAAGAGAAACGAATTCAGTTCGAAGCAGAGATCTTGGCCCAACACAAGCGCTTTAAAACGGGTTTGCTGCACTACATGCTGAGTGCCAACTGGCTCAGTGTGTTGACAGCACCCGTGATTTACAGCCTGATTTTTCCCATGCTATTGCTGGACATCGCCGTCACGATTTATCAACACATTTGCTTTCGCGCCTATGGCATCACACGCGTGGTGCGCAGTGATTATTTTGTGTATGACCGCACCCACCTTGCCTATTTGAATTTGATTGAAAAAATCAACTGCGCCTATTGTTCTTATGGCAACGGCTTGATGTCGTACGCTCGCGAAGTGGTGGCCCGTACCGAGCAATACTGGTGCCCCATCAAACACGCACGCAAGCTGTTGGTGGCTCACCCCTACTACACCGGCTTTGTCGATTACGGGGATGCTGAAGGCTACCAACGTGAACTCGAAAATCTGCGAGCCAAACTTGCAGCCATGGGCCCAAGGGATTCGCACAAGTGACGAGAAGAAGCGCGGGTTTGATGTCCAATACAGCCATGGAAACACACACAGCCATTGACCAGCGCTTGATGGACCTTGAAATCAAGGCCAGTTTCACCGAAGACTTGGTGGAACAATTGAACCAAACCATTTTTCGCCAACAAGAACAAATTGATGCCTTGCTTCGCGAGGTGAGCCAATTGCGCTTGCAAACCCCCGACGGTGGTAGCGGTTCATTTCGTAGTTTGCGCGACGAATTGCCACCCCATTACTGATCATTTCTTTTGAACCTTCCCTGATCTATGCAACACACCATCGATTACTACTTCGCCGCACAAAGCCCTTGGGCCTATTTGGGTCATCAACGCATCTGGAATTTAGCAACCCAAGCCGGTGCCACGCTGCACGTGATGCCCGTGGACTTCGGCCAAGTTTTTGCCGTTTCTGGCGGACTGCCCTTGGGTAAACGTGCACCACAGCGCCAACAATACCGGCTGCTGGAGTTGGCGCGGTTCAGCCAAGCACTGAACATGCCCCTGAATGTCGAACCTCAATTTTTCCCGGTGGCAGGCGACGATGCTTCACGCGTCATCATTGCGGTGAATCAGCAGCACGGTACGCAAGCCGCCATGGCTTACACAAGTGCCGTGTTTCACGCCGTTTGGGTGCAACAACGCAACATCGCCGATGCACAAGTACTCACGGAGTTGCTGCACGAATGTGGCCTAGAGGCCCGCTGCATGGCCAACGCACAAACCCCTGAAGTTCAGGCCATATACTCGCACAACACGCAGCGAGCGATTGATGCACATCTCTTTGGCGCCCCCAGCTATGTGGTCGATGGCGAGATGTTCTGGGGTCAAGACCGCTTAGATTTTGTGGCCCGTAAACTGGGGGTTTAACGGTTAACCAAAAAAAAGACGTTCAAACCAATGCCGTACACATGTGTGTCGTGCATTGGCTGAACGTCTGGTTCAGCCGAGCTGAAAATTAACGCGGTGTGCGAGGCTTAGGTGCACGCTTCTTGGCGTCAAAGCTACCAAACGACTTGCCAGCTGGACGTGGCGCCTTGTCAAAAGGCGTACGGCCTGCCTCAAACGGGGCGCGAGGGCCACGAGCGGGTGCACGGTCTTCAAAACTACGGGGGCCCGATGGCTGACCAAAGTTTTGGCCGCCGCCACGTGGAGCGCCTTCGCCAAAGTTGCCGCGAGGGCCGCCTTGACGGGCGTCAAAGTTGTTTTGACGTGGCTCGAATGACTGAGGTTTGCGGTCGTCGAAACGTGGCTCTGAACGACCTTCAAAGCGTCCTTCCGAACGGCCTTCGAAGCGTCCTTGACCTTCAAAACGACCACCACCGCCGCCGCCAAATTTGCCGCCGCCACCGAAGCTGTTGCCACGACCGCCGCCACCGCCACCAAATTTGCCACCGCCGCCTTTGCGGTCGAAATCACGACCACCGCGTTGTTCAACACGTTGGGTAGGCTCCATGCCTGGAATCACTTCAGCCGTGAACTGCTGGCGTGTATAGGCTTCGATGTCATAAATTTTGCGCTTGTCGCGGAACTCGGCCAAAGTCACAGCCAAACCATCACGGCCCGCACGACCAGTACGGCCAATGCGGTGGGTGTAGTCCTCAGACTTCATGGGCAAGCCGAAGTTGAACACGTGTGTGATGGTGGGCACGTCAATACCGCGAGCTGCGACGTCGGTGGCCACCAAGAACTGCACTTGACCTTGGCGCAAAGCCATCAAGCGACGGTTACGCAAGCCTTGGCTCAACGCACCGTGCAAAGCCACAGCCGAGAAGCCTTCTTGTTGCAAGTCATTGGCCAAGCCGTCACACTCGATTTGGGTGCTGGCGAAGATGATGGCTTGGTTGATCGTGGTGTCACGCAACAGGTGGTCCAACAAACGGCGCTTGTGTTGTGCGTTGTCCGCCCAATGCAAGATTTGACGAATGTTGCTGTGCTTCTCTTGGGGCGAGTCGATTTGCACGCGTTGGGGTTGACGCATGACGCGTGTGGCCAACTGCTGAATGCGCGGCGCAAACGTGGCGCTGAACATCATGGTTTGCTTGCGGTCAATGGTGAGCTGATTGATTTCAGCCAAGTCGTCCGAGAAACCGAGGTCCAACATGCGGTCGGCTTCGTCCACCACCAAGAACTGAACTTGGTCCAGTTTGATTTGCATGGAGCGTTGCAAGTCCAACAAGCGGCCAGGTGTGGCAACCACCAAATCGGCGTTTTGCAGTTTGGCAATTTGCAACTGGTAAGGCATGCCGCCCACCACGTTGGCAACGCGCAGACCGCGGCAATGTTGCACTAAGTCGATGGCGTCGTGAGCCACCTGTTGGGCCAATTCGCGGGTTGGGCAAACGATCAAAGCGCCAGGTGTTGGGGCTTTGAAGTTGCGTGTATTGGTCGGGTCTTTGCGCTTGGGGCGCTTAGGCGCTGGCTCGCCTTTGGCTTCTGCATCAGCGACAGCGGCTTCAAACTCGGCGCGCTCTTTGGCTTCAGCTTCTGCTTGTTGCTTCAACAAGGTGTGCAACACAGGCAACAAGAATGCAGCCGTTTTACCGCTACCTGTTTGGCTAGACACCATCAAGTCGATGAAACCAGCTTTGGCATCTGCATTGTCGTTTGGCAAAGCCAAAGGAATGGTTTTTTGCTGAACGGTGGTGGGTTGGGTGTAACCCAAGTCTTTCACCGCTTGCACCAACTGGGGTGCCAAACCTAGCAAGACGAAACCGTTAGGAGCTTCGGGTTGCTCAACAACTGCTTCAGCTTCAGCGTGAACCGCTTCTGTAGAAATAGTTTCAGAAGAGATGGCTTCTGGAGCGGAAATAGAAATAGTTTCGGCAGGCGCAAATTCGCCTGTCACATTTAAAGTGTCAGTCATGATTTTTTCTCGCACGTGAGCGCCGCAGGTTGTGCGGCTGCTCCGTTCTAGGTTAAAAAACATCAACCATCAAACGGAACCTGCTCTGACCCGTCTAGGGTTTTTTCAGTGCTTGGGACTCATTTGGCGAGCCCGATGAATGAAGGTAGATGTACAAATTCACTACTCTGTGTAGTGAAGCCTTGGATTATGGCACAAATTCGGGTTTCTACCTAATCACTATAAAACTTGAAGGTTAATCAAGCTTCAAGAAATTTTCGCGGTAGTAAAGCATCTCATCAATGGACTCATGAACATCGGCCAACGCCGTGTGTTTTTGCGCCTTCTTGAAGGCTTTTTGGACCTCCGGTTTCCAACGACGTGCCAATTCTTTCAGCGTGCTCACATCCACGTTGCGGTAATGAAACCATCCCTCTAATTTGGGCATGTATTTGTTCAAAAAACGACGGTCTTGACCAATGGTGTTGCCACACATGGGAGATACGCCCTTGGACACATAAGGCTTCAAGAATGCAATCAGCTGTTCTTGCGCTTGCTCTTCGGTGATGGTGGAGGCTTTGACTTTGTCGATCAAACCACTTTTACCGTGTGTTCCTTTGTTCCAAGCATCCATCTTGTTGAGGACCTCATCACTTTGGTGAATGACAAAAACCGGCCCTTCAATGCGGGTAACTAAATTGGGACACGTCACGATTACAGCGATTTCGAGCAAACGTTCGCGCTCAGGCTCAAGACCCGACATTTCGCAATCAAGCCACACCAAATTCATATCGGACTTGGCAAGTTTGGGGACAACAGGGAGGTTGGTAGTTTCAGACATGTGGAAGATTGTCGCCCATCACTCACGACGCTTCATCTAAACTCAGCCCCCATGATGAACCCCTCTTTTGCGATGACCGTATCTCTGGCGCTCTTGCTGGTTGCCAACTTGCTCACCAAACTCTGGCTCAGCGGCCGTCAAGTGCGTCATGTGGCACAGCACCGCGCCCATTTGCCAGCAGCTTTCGCACACACCATCAGCTTGGAAGCCCACCAAAAAGCGGCCGACTACACCCTCGCCAAATCCCGCGTTGCCATGCTGGATATGGCTTTGGATGCCGCCATGCTGTTGGGCTGGACGCTTTTGGGCGGACTTGATTTACTGAACCAAGTGACCCTGAATGTCATGGGCACTGGCTTGGCGCAACAAGTCACTTTGGTCGTTGGTTTTGCACTCATCGGCGGACTGATTGGTTTGCCTTTGTCTCTGTACCAAACATTTGGTGTTGAACAGCGGTTTGGTTTCAACCACACCACGGTGCGCTTGTGGCTCAGTGACATGCTCAAGGGCTTGTTGGTAGGCGCAGTGCTTGGCCTGCCTATCTTGTGGCTGGTCTTGTGGTTGATGGACACGGGTGGCTCGCTTTGGTGGCTGTACACCTGGGCTGCGTTGGTGGCTTACCAGCTCTTGGTGATGTGGATTGCACCGAACTTCATCATGCCGCTTTTCAACAAATTCACACCGCTCGAAGACGACACCTTGAAAGCGCGCGTGACCGCGTTGATGGACCGTGCTGGCTTCAAAGCCAAAGGCTTTTTCGTCATGGACGGCAGCCGCCGTTCAGCGCACTCCAATGCATTCTTCACTGGTTTTGGGGCCTCCAAGCGCGTGGTGTTCTTTGACACCTTGCTGGCCAAACTCAATGGCGACGAAATGGAAGCGGTGCTGGCACATGAACTGGGTCACTTCAAACACCGACACATTTTGAAAATGATGGCCACGAGTTTTGCCATGAGCTTGGCTGGCTTGGCATTGCTGGGCTGGCTTTCCCAACAAATTTGGTTTTACACCGGCTTGAGCGTCACACCGAATTTGACGGGCGGTAACAGTGCTCTGGCCTTGCTGCTGTTCATGCTGACGCTGCCCCTGCTGACCTTCTTCATCTCACCGTTGTCGGCGCGACGATCACGTCAATTTGAGTTTGAGGCAGATGCCTACGCAGTCGCAAACAGCCAAGCCAGCGCTTTGAGCAGCGCCCTTCTCAAGTTGTACCAAGACAATGCAGCAACGCTCACGCCAGACCCTTGGTTTGTCGCGTTTTACTACTCGCACCCACCTGCTGCGCAGCGCTTGGCGCGATTCAACGCATGAAACAAACCGGTTTAGTGGTGGCGAGCCACGGCCGTCACTGTGTGGTGGAAACACCCGACGGCGAGCGACGCATTTGCCACCCACGTGGCAAAAAAAGTCAGGTGGTGGTGGGCGATCGTGTGCAATGGCTGGCCAGTACCGACGAAGGCACGATTGAAAAAGTCGAGCCACGCAGCAACTTGTTCTACCGACAAGACGAAATTCGCACCAAGTCGTTTGCCGCCAACCTCGATCAAATTTTGATCTTGATTGCTGCGGAGCCCGAGTTTTCTGAAATGCAACTCACACGCGCCTTGATCGCGGCAGAAGCGGAACACATCACGCCCTTGATCGCGCTCAACAAACGTGACCTAAAAATCCCTTTTGATCGCGCCTTGGCAAGGTTAGAACCTTATGCGCGCATGGGCTACACCGTGCTTTCTCTGGGCCTCAGAGACGCAGACTTGGGCGATTTATCTGAACGGTTAGATCACAAAACCACTTTGGTCCTCGGCCCCTCAGGCACCGGCAAAAGCACCTTGATCAACCAACTTATTCCCGATGCCAATGTGGCAACGGGTGAAATCTCGCATGCCCTAAATTCTGGCCGACACACCACGACCTCCACCACTTGGCATTGGGTCGATGCAGAGCGAACGACGGGTTTGATTGACTCACCGGGGTTTCAAGAATTTGGCATGCATCACATTGATGCCATGCAGCTGGCTGCTTACATGCCGGACTTCAAACCGCATGTGGCGCATTGCAAGTTTTACAACTGTTCGCATTTGCACGAGCCGGGCTGTGGCGTCCAAGCCGCTGTGACGGCAGGCGAAATCACAGCGTCGCGTTACAAACTCTATGGTTTGCTGTTTGCCGAATTGACGCAGCCTGCCCACTACTGAAGCGGTCAGCCCAACAAACGGGCCAACGTCAGCAGCGCCAGCAACACCATCCACAGCACAACACTGCGCCAAACGAGACCCACCAAACTGGCTAAATGCGCCATTTCTGGCGTACGGCCTGGCGTGCTTTCACTGTCAACGTCGTCCAGAGTTTCACCCAAGCGGGTGGCCGCGTCTGGGCGCAATGCTTCACCACCCAAACGCACATTCAATGCACCAGAAGTGGCAGACAAGACCACACCATCGTTGTCATCGGGGAAGCGCTGCGCATGGTTGCGCCAGCAATCAATGGCTTCTTCAAAATTACCGACAACGGCAAAGGCGAGCGCCGTCAACCGTGAGGGTATCCAGTCAACAGCATGCCAAGCAGCATCACCGGTATCTTGTAAGGTGTCGCTGACCCAACCCTTTTTTTGCTTATCCACATTGCGCCAATGGCGTGACACCAACTCGCTCATGCGGTAGAAAACTGCGCCTGCAGGACCCAACCCAATGGCAGCCAAGACAGAAAACCAAGCCAACACGCCAAACACATGTCGGTGCGCAGACAAAGCAGAATGTTCAATCACGTGCCGTAGCAATTCGCTGCGTGGCAAGCTCCCGACCGACACATGCTGCCAATCGGCCAGCAACTCACGGGCAAGGCGCTCATCGCCCGAATCTAGAGCGTCACGTATATCGGTGAAATGGTGGCTGAATTGGCGGAATCCAAGCGAGGCATACAAGACGCCAACGCTCCATACAACGGCCACAGGCCAGCCAAAAACGAACATCAGTGCTGCATGCAACAGCAAGGCAATGAGGGTCGGTACACCCACAGCCAGGGCCCAAGTCGTCCAAGCCAATCGGGCGTGACCCGCATCCAAGGTTTGACTTAACCAAACCACCCAAGAACGACAGCTGCGATGCACCCAACTGTTGTGCGCCAACGGACGGGCTTGTTCAATCAACAAAGCAAAAAGCAGGGCCAAAAAACTCATACGCAGATGATAGCGTTAGGCCCTTGATGCTTTGGGCTTAAGCCGACATGAATCGGTAAAAGTTGCGCAACATGCCTGCCGTCGCCCCCCAAATGAAGCGCAGATGGGGGCCGTCTTGATACGGCATGGACAGCCATTCGCGGTTCACCCCCTCGTGCTCAAACCTGTGCCAACGGTGATGCGCAGGATTCATCAAAAAAGCCAAGGGCACTTCAAAGGTGTCGGCCACCTCATCAGGGTTGGACTGCAAGTTCATCTGTGGCGAGACCATAGCCACAACGGGGGTCACAAAGAACGCCGAGCCTGTGATGTATTCAGGCAAGGTACCCAACACTTGGACATGACGCGCATCTAGCCCAACCTCTTCTTGGGCCTCACGCAAGGCCGTAGCTGTGACATTTAGATCTTCTGGATCGCACTTCCCGCCAGCAAATGCAATTTGCCCCGAGTGGGTAGACATGTGTGCGGTGCGTTGCGTCAACAACACGGTGGGCTCATCGCGCATGACCAAAGCCAACAAAACGGCGGCTTGCGCAGGGGCTCGTTCAAGGAACTTTCGCTCACGAACCAGTTCAGGTTGCCAAACAGGGGGACGGGTGAAGCGCGCTTGCAAGGCCTCGGCTGTGAAGGCGTGAAGCGGCACGGCCGGCAAGTGGTGGTCGACTTGCGACACCGCGATTTTTTGAGGGTCAAACAAAGGAAGTTGGCTCATGAAAAAAGCCGCCTCAAGCTTGTCACTCGGGGCGGCTTCTTAGCAAGCAAATCACAAGTTGTTACAAACCTGCTTATTGCGCTGCTGCTGCGGCTGCTGCGGCTTTGGAAGCTGCGGCAGACTTGCTGACCAGCTTTTCCTTGATACGTGCAGACTTACCGCTACGGTCGCGCAAGTAGTACAACTTGGCACGACGCACGTCGCCACGACGCTTGACTTCAATGCTGGCAATCAAAGGGCTGTAAGTTTGGAACGTACGCTCCACACCTTCGCCACTGGAGATCTTGCGCACGATGAAGCCGCTGTTGAGGCCACGGTTGCGTTTGGCAATCACCACGCCTTCGTAGGCCTGGACACGCTTGCGAGTGCCTTCAACCACGTTGACGCTCACAATGACGGTGTCGCCAGGTGCGAATTCGGGGATGGTTTTGCCGAGGCGAGCAATTTCTTCTGCCTCGAGAGTTTGGATCAGGTTCATGGTTTCCTCTAAAGATCTTGATCGCGCTACACAAAAGGCTTCAGGTCGCAGTGCCCGAAGCGGCCGATCAGAGGATCGAAAAGCCCACAATTATAGCGTCTTATTGGCGCTCAATACCTGCTCATCTAGTGCGGTCAGTTTGTGAGCTGCGCGGGCGGCCTCTAAAAGTTCGGGGCGCACCTGAGCCGTCAACAGCAATCGCTGGTCACGGCGCCAACGTTCAATATTGACGTGATGACCGGACAACAACTCAGGCGGAACGCCCTGCTCGGCCCATACTTCGGGGCGTGTGTAATTCGGGCAATCCAACAAGCCATCCAAGGCTGGGTTGAAGCTGTCGAGTTGGTGGCTGCCTTCGTCGTTCAAAACCCCAGGTTGCAAACGCGCCACCGCATCCAACAAGGCCATTGCAGCCAACTCGCCGCCCGACAACACAAAGTCGCCCAAGCTGATTTGGACATCCACATGCGCGTCAATGAATCGCTGATCAACGCCTTCATAACGCCCGCACAACAACACTGCACCTTGGCTGTCAGACCAATGTTGCACGGCGGGATGCCGCAGGGCTTGTCCAATGGGCGAAAACAAAACCAAAGGTGCCACTTCGCGCGCTTGTTGGCGATCCACGCGAATGGCCGCCAAACAAGCCGCCAAGGGCTCCGCCATCATGACCATACCAGGGCCACCGCCAAAGGGACGGTCATCCACACGGCGGTAATTGCCCAAGGCGAAGTCGCGTGGGTTCCACAGACGGACGTCGACCAGTTGCGACTCGTAAGCGCGGCGTGTGACGCCAATTTTGAGAAAAGGCTCAAACAGCTCAGGAAAAAGGGTAATGACGTCAAAGCGCACAAGGCGTCTTTCAGCGGTGGCGTCAGTAATCGGTGTGCCAGTCCACCGTGATACGGCGGCCGGCCAAATCGACGTTGTCGATGTAGGCGCTGACAAAAGGAATCATGCGTTCTTGGGTTTTGTCGTCTGCAACGAACTCCAGCACCAACACGGTTTGAGGGCCGGTGTGCAAGAGCTCACGGACTTGCCCCATAGCCTCACCTTCACGGTTGACGACCTCTAAGCCGAGCAAATCGACCCAGTAATACTCATCCGCATCAGGCGTTGGAAAACTAGAACGTGCGACAAAAATGCGAGCACCTTTGAGAAGCTCCGCTTGGTTGCGGTCCGTCACGTCTTGTCCGTGGGCTACCACAGAACCCGAGTGATCTTTGGCTTCAATGACTTTGAATTGAAGCGTGCCAGAAAATGTCTTGGCACCTTGCGTCGCAGGTTGTAAAAACCAGCGCTTGGAAGAAAAAAGCGCTTCCGGAGAAGCGCTGTAGGGCAAGACTTTGAACCAGCCCTTGACGCCCCAAGCATCTGCAATTCGACCCACCTCGATAGCGTCCGCAGGAAGTTCCGCAGACTCGAGGCCAAGCAGCATGGCAGGTGCAGGGACTGTCAAATTAAGCGGCTGCTTTGGCAGCTTGCTTGATCAAACGCTCAACGGTAGGTGAGCACTGAGCACCAACGCCTGTCCAGTGGGTCAGACGGTCTTGTGCAATGCGCAAGCCCTCTTCACCGCCACGAGCGATGGGGTTGTAAAAACCGATGCGCTCGATGAAGCGACCATCGCGACGGACGCGCTTGTCTGCCACAACAATGTTAAAAAATGGACGGGCTTTAGAGCCGCCGCGGGAAAGTCGGATGACGACCATGATGAATCCTTCGGGTGGTGGGTGTTTTCAACGTTTGAGACACGCGCTAAGGCCACCCGGCCTGCGACACGCTGAAAAGCCCATAAGTATAGCGCCTTACACTCACGACCTATGAAAAACAAAACCCTTGCCGCTTGGTTGGCCTTCGCAGGAGGCCCTTTGGGCTTGCATCGTTTCTATCTTTTTGGCATGTGGGACACCCTGGGCTGGCTGCTGCCAGTCCCAACCGCACTCGGGTTTTACGGCATTGAACGGGTCCAAAAGTACGGCTTAGATGATGTGGCGAGTTGGTGGCTCATCCCTTTGGCGGGATTCACGTTCGCCGCTTGTGCGCTCAACGCCATCGTTTATGCCTTGATGACGCCTGAAGTCTGGAACCGCAAGTTCAACCCAAGCGCCAACGAAGAAGCGCCGGCTGGTCAAACCGGTTGGTTGACCATCGGCGCTATCGTTTGTGCGTTGCTGATTGGGGCCACGGTGCTCATGTCTAGCATCGTGTTCAGCTTTCAACGCTACTTCGAATATCAAATCGAAGAAGCGCGGAAAATTTCTCAGTAACTCAATATAAGACCATGCTGATCCAGTAGGCCACGCCCGCCACAAAAGCGCTGGCGGGAATGGTCAAAATCCAAGCCCACACGATGCCACCCGCGACGCCCCAACGTACGGCACTGGCGCGCTGGGTCGATCCAACACCCACGATCGCACCGGTAATGGTGTGTGTCGTGGAAACAGGAATGCCCAAACCAGTGGCCAAGAACAAGGTCATGGCCCCGCCCGTTTCAGCGCAAAAACCTCCAACTGGCTTCAGTTTGGTGATCTTTTGACCCATGGTCTTCACAATCCGCCAGCCGCCAAACATGGTGCCCAGGCCAATGGCCAAGTAACAGGACACGATTGTCCAATTGGGGGGCGACGTGTCAGTGGCAGACACGTAGCCCGTTGCCACTAACAGCATCCAAATAATGCCAATCGTTTTTTGGGCATCGTTTCCGCCATGACCCAAACTGTATGCACCAGCGGAAACCAGTTGCAAACGACGGAACCATTTGTCAACGCGCGAGGGACGAAAGCTTCTGAAAATCCAAGCGACCGCAACCATCATCAACGAGCCTAGTGTGAATCCCAACAAAGGTGAGACAAAAATGAACGCCACAGTTTTCAAAATGCCAGCAGAGATCAGAGCGCTGGTGCCCGCCTTCGCAATCACAGCTCCCGAAATGCCACCAATCAGCGCGTGAGACGAGCTACTGGGAATGCCGTAGTACCAAGTGATGATGTTCCAAGTTACCGCCCCCACCAAGGCTCCAAACACCACATGGGTATCCACAATACCAGGCTGAACGATGCCCTTGCCGACCGTCGCCGCCACACTCAAGTGGAAAATGAAAATCGCTACAAAGTTAAAAAATGCAGCAAACAAAACGGCTTGGCCTGGCTTCAAAACTCCCGTAGAGACCACGGTGGCAATCGAATTTGCGGCATCGTGAAAGCCATTCATGAAATCGAACAGCAAAGCCAACGCCACCAACAAAGCGACCACCCAAAAGGCGGTTTGTGCGGTTTCCATGAATAAACCGCCTAACTCAAGAGTTCTCGAGGACCACGCCCTCGATCAAATTAGCCACGTCTTCACACTTGTCGGTGATAGTTTCCAACAACTCATAAATCGCTTTGAGTTTGATGACTTCGCGTACATCGGGCTCCTCGCGGAACAGTTTGCTCATGGCACTGCGCATGACACGGTCCGCATCTGACTCCAACTTATCAATCTCTTCGCAAGTTTTGAGTGCAGCTTCAGCGGTTGCTTGGTCCGAAATTTTTTCGAGCAAATACACAGCATCGCGCAAACGCTCACAGCACTTGACGCTCAAATCGGTCAAACGCACGATCTCATCGGTCATGTGACGAACGTCGTACAGTGCCATGGTTTCGGCCGAGTCTTGGATCAAGTCGGCCACATCATCCATGGTGTTGATGAGCGAGTGAATTTGCTCGCGATCAATCGGCGTGATGAAGGTTTTATGAATGGCACGGTTGACATCTTGGGTCACACGGTCGGCTGCGCGCTCTGCGTTGTCCACCTCTTGGTTGTACTTGTCGCGCAATATAGGGTCGTTGTAGTTAGCGACCAAGTTTGAAAATGCATGTGCAGCCTCGACGATGCGATCGGCGTGCTGGTTGAACATGACGAAAAAATTGCCCTCTGTCGGCAACAGCTTCCCAAATAGCATGGGCTCTCCTGTGAGATGAATGATTTATGACAATTTAATGACAAGAGAGTGTAAACGCTAGCTCGCTTAAAAAAGATCAATGAGGCAGTGCCCGCGATTCACAAAAAAATGATCATTCAGCGTCAGTGAACTTTTCAATCACTTGATGACTCACAGTCGCCAACAAACTCGCGCTCACGCGATCTGGACACACCTCAGCCAAAGGCACCAACACAAAAGCACGTTCTTGCCAGCGCGGATGAGGCAACGTCAACTCAGGCGTGGCTAGTTGTACATCGCCATGAAAAATGAGATCTAAATCGAGGGTGCGCGGTGCATGCCTGTAAGGCCGCTGACGCCCATGAGAATGCTCAATGTTCTGAAGTGCGTGCAACAAGTCCAAAGGGGACAACTGCGTCTCAAGCAAGGCCACCGCATTGATGAAATCAGGCCCAGAAGCTTCGTGGGGTGCCGTTCTGTAAAGCGACGAGGTGCGGACCAAACGGGTGCCGTCAATGGTCGACAGATCGCGCAAAGCCTGATGAACCTCAGCCATTGCATCACCCAAATTGGCACCCAGCGCCACATACGCCAAGACGGATGGCTCGGTTAAGAAAACCATCGAAAATGCTTACTCAGCCGCGGGTGCGCTCTCGCCACCGCCATTGGGTTTGCGACGACGGCGACGGCGTTTTTTTTCTGGCGCATCAGTTGCAGCAGACTCAGTATCTGGCCCTACCTCACGGAAGCGCGGATCATCCACGGGCTTTTCGGCACGACGCACCGAGTGAACACGGGGTGCACGCTGATTCTTTTGTTGCTCCAAGCGGACTTGCTGCAGCAGGTCTTCGCGCGTGGCGTCGTCGGCCATGCTGAACTCTTGCCACCAATCGGCCAAGACCACATCAATCTCGCCCACATCGGCACGCAAACGCATGAAGTCAAAGCCCGCACGAAAGCGCGCTTGCTCGACCATGGTCCAAGGACCGCTGCCCACGCGTTTGTCGAAACGGGGCTGCATGGTCCAAATTTCGCGCATGTCCGCGCCCAACTTGCCGCGGCCAGAGACATCGCCAATGCGCGACTCGAACACCTCGTCAATCGCATCTTGCAGCGCCGGAAACGACGGCTGTTTAACGCTTCGCTGCGCCCAAATATCGCGCACATCCGACCACAACACGCATGCCAACAAGAAGCTAGGTGCGACCGGTTTGCCTTCGCCCACGCGGCGATCGGTGTCATTGAAAGCGGCTTTGACAAATTCGTCATCCGCACGCTCCACCACGATGTCGAGCAGTGGGTAAATGCCTTTTTGCAAGCCTTGGAGCTTGAGTTGCTCAATGCTGGCCAAGGCGTGGCCGGTTTGCAACAGCTTGAGCATTTCGTCAAACAAGCGGCTTTGCGGCACATCGGCCAGCAACTTGACTGCACGCTTCAAAGGGGCCGCTGTTTTAGCTTCCAACTTGAAGCCGGACGCTGCCAATTTGGCCGCAAAACGCACCGCACGGATGATGCGCACGGGGTCTTCGCGGTAACGCAAGGCGGGGTCGCCAATCATGCGGATGACTTTTTTCTTCGCGTCAGCAATGCCGCCGTGGTAGTCGATCACGTTGCCCGTTTCGGGGTCGTAATACATGGCGTTGATGGTGAAGTCACGGCGCGCTGCATCTTGGTCTTGCGGGCCCCACACGTTGTCGCGCAACACACGACCGCTGGCGTCGACGGCGTGTTTCATGTTGGCCAGCTCTTGCTTGCTGCTGCGCTCGTTACCCTTGACTTGCTCGGCATCGGCGTTGTCCAAGTTCGCACGGAAGGTGGACACTTCAATCACGTCATGCTCACGACCACGGCCATACACCACGTGCACGATGCGGAAACGTCGGCCAATGATGAAGGCGCGACGGAATGCGGCTTTGACTTGTTCTGGCGTGGCATTGGTGGCCACGTCAAAGTCCTTGGGCTTCAGACCGAGCAACAAATCGCGCACGGCACCGCCCACGATGTAGGCCTCAAAACCACGGTCTTGCAAGGTACGGACTACGTTCAAAGCGCGCTCGTCGACCCAATCGACATTGATGCCATGCACCTTGGCAGGCACCACTTGGCGTTTGCCCAGATTGGGCTTGGTGCTGTCAGGCGATTTGCCCATCAGCTTGTTGATGAATTGTTTGATCATTGTTTTGGGAAGAGTTCCAAAATCGGCCAGCCTTTTTCTAAGGCCACGGCGCGCAGTGTGTGGTCGGGGTTGGTGGCCACGGGGTGGTTGACGCGCTCCAACAGGGGCAAATCGTTGCGGGAATCGCTGTAAAACGTGGTGTCTACATCGGCCCAGTCCAAGCCTTCGCGTGTGAGCCATTGTTGCAGACGTTGCACTTTGCCCTCGCGCAGGCTAGGCAAACCGCTGATTTCGTTGGTGAACCAACCCTTGGCATCGCGCACCAACTCGACCGCAATCAACTCGTCCACGCCAAAGGCTTTGGCAATGGGGCGGGTCACAAACTCGTTGGTGGCGGTGATGATGAGGATGCGATCGCCGGCATCACGGTGCTTTTGCACCAAAGCCAATGCTTCGGGTCGAATGGCCGGTTGAATCACCTCTTGCATGAATTGCGCATGGGCTTGAGCAGCGACTTCTGGGCTGCGCTGGCAAAACGCATCGGCTGCAAAACGCACGTAGTCGTGAATGTCCAAAGTGCCCGCTTGGTAGTGGGCATAAAACTCGTCGTTGCGCTTGATGAATGCATCACGTTCGTGCCAGCCTAAGCGCACGGTGAACTCCCCCCACGATTGGTCAGAGTCAATCGGCAACAAGGTGTGGTCGAGGTCAAATAGGGCGAGTTTCATCACATGGCTTCCAGCATAGATTTGAGCAACGGGATGGTGATGGCACGTTGTGTTTGCAAGGCGTAGCCATCCAGTTGATCGAGGAGTTGTACGAGGCTACTGAGGTCGCGACTGAAGCGCTTGAGCATGAAGTCCATCACGTCATCGCTCAAAAACACGCCACGCTCATCGGCCTGTTGACGCAGCACGGCGCGACGTTCGGGTTCGCTCAGCACCTGCAATTGAAAAATATGGCCCCAGCCCAAACGGGTTCGCAAATCTTCACGCAGCATCAACGCGGTTGGCGGCGCGTCACCCGCCGACAACACCCAGCGCTGCTGTCCATCGTCGGGCGTCATGGCGTTGACAAACCAGTTGAAGGCGGTGTGTTGTTGCAAGGCGCTGTAGAGATGCACATCGTCCAAGATCAACACCCGCCAAGCATTGTCAAACGCCGCAGGCTCAGACACCGATGCATCCATCCAGCCCACCGCACAGCCTTGGTCGCGCAGCGCGGCTTGGGCTGCGCGCAGCAAATGGGTTTTGCCAGAACTGCCTTCCCCCCACAAATAAGTAGGCACCGGTGAACGTAGATCGCTGGCCACCCACAACTGAATGTGCTGCCAAGGCGCCAAATTGGGGCCCGCCAAAAAATTGGTCAGCGTGGGGCCAGAAACCAAACCAATATCGAGCGCGATTTGCTGCATGCGATCTCAAATACCCCGATACATGGGGCTGGCTTGGTACTGCGCGCGCAAACGACGAATCGCCACCAGCAACACGGCACTGACAGGCAAAGCCACCAAAACACCGACAAAACCAAACAGTTCGCCAAACGCCATCAACGCAAAGATGACATGCAGGGGGTGCAGACCAATACGTTCGCCCACCAAACGCGGGGTCAACAAAAAGCTCTCAATCAGCTGACCCAACCCATAGACCACCGCCACCATCAGCATGGCTTCACTGGGCGCAAACTGCAACACACCCGCCAACACCGCCAGCACCAGTCCGAGGCCAAAGCCCACGTAAGGCACAAACACGGCCAAGCCGGTGAACACACCAATGGGGAACGCCAGCTCTAAGCCAAATGCCCACAGCGCCAAGCTGTAATAGACCGCCAACAAGGCCATAACCGACAACTGGCCGCGAAGGTATTGGCCCAACACATCGTCACACTCAGAGACAAAGTTATCGTAAGCCGCGCGTGCGGGCAGGGGCACCAGCGCTTCCACATGGCGCACCAAGCGTTGCCAATCAGCCAACAAATAAAAGAGCACCACCGGAATCAGCACCAAGTTACCCACCACGGTCAGGGCCACGCTGCCGCCAATGCGCAATGAGTTCAGCGCTTGCTTGAGGCCGTCTTCAAACGAGGTGCTGAAGTTTTGCAATACAAAGGCTTTGATGCTGGCACTGTCCAACATGACTGGAATGCCTTTGGCTTGCAACCAAGGCGCAATGTCGGTTTGCAAGCGCTCGACCAGCAACGGCAGTTGGTCGCGCATGCGCGGCAACTCGTGGGCCAAGATGGGAATCAGCAAAGTAAACAGCGCCACCAGCAGCAGCAAAAACAGCACCTCGACCAACACCACCGCCATCAAGCGGGGCAAGCGGCGTCCAAACAGGCGCTGCAAACCGCGCACCAGAGGGCTCAGCACATAGGCCAGCACAGCCGCCACCACGAACGGCATCAACACAGGACCCAGCAACCACAAAAAAAGCGCGGTCACAGCCGACAGGCCGATCCAGGCTAAGACATGTTGTTGCGCGGGGTTGAATTGCATACAGCGGGTGGAGGTGTTGGCTCTAAAATTACGTGTTGATTCTATCGGCGCGCACCTTCTGCTCGCCCCAGCACATTCTCATCATGAACAAACCCCTTTCCTACAAAGACGCCGGTGTCGACATTGACGCTGGCGACGCCTTGGTCGAACGCATCAAACCCCTGGCCAAAAAAACCATGCGCGAGGGCGTGTTGGCAGGCATTGGCGGATTTGGCGCTCTGTTTGAAGTGCCCAAGCGCTACAAAGAACCCGTGCTGGTGAGCGGCACCGACGGCGTGGGCACCAAACTCAAGCTCGCGTTTGAATGGCAAATGCACGACACCGTGGGCATCGATTTGGTGGCCATGAGCGTGAACGACGTTTTGGTGCAAGGCGCAGAGCCTCTGTTCTTCCTCGACTACTTTGCGTGCGGCAAATTGCACATCGACACGGCCGCAGCGGTTGTGGGAGGCATTGCCAAAGGTTGCGAGCTGTCAGGCTGCGCATTGATCGGCGGTGAAACTGCTGAAATGCCAGGTATGTACCCCGATGGCGAATACGACTTGGCAGGATTTGCGGTGGGTGCCGTTGAAAAATCCAAAATCTTGACCGGTCAAGACGTCAAACCTGGCGATGTGGTGCTGGGCTTGGCCTCTGCTGGTGTGCACTCCAACGGCTTCTCGCTGGTACGCAAGGTGATCGACCGCGCAGGTGCCAACGCCCCCGTCACCCTAGATGGCAAGCCCTTCAAAGAAGCCATCATGGCCCCCACCCGCTTGTATGTGAAGAGCGTGTTGGCCGCGTTGGCCACCCAACCCATCAAAGCGCTGGCGCACATCACGGGCGGTGGTTTGCTTGAAAACATCCCACGCGTCTTGCCAGAAGGCATGGCCGCGCACTTGACCAAGGGCAGCTGGCCACAAACCGAGCTGTTCGCTTGGTTGCAAAGCACAGCGGGTATTGACGACATTGAGATGAACCGCACGTTCAACAACGGCATTGGCATGGTGGTGGTCATCGACGCTGCCCACGCCGAGGCCTGCGCAGAGGTGCTGCGCGCGCACGGCGAGCAAGTGCACACCATTGGCGTGATTGCCGAACGCGGCGACACGGCGGCGGTGTTGGTGCAATAACCTTGCTTCAATCAGAGCCGAACACAGGCCCGAAGGGCTGTTAGTCGGCGTCAGGCGCCTCAGGAATCAACACCTGCAGGCGCTTTTTCACGAGCGCAAGACGTGGCGCGTCGTTGTGGCTGACGTAGACCTCTTCCAAATTACGTAGCATACGGGCCATGATTTCTCGGGGTGTGGCCGTGCGCAAACATTGTTTGAGCAAGTCATCCGACACCTCACCGTTGCGCACCAAGCCAGACTCGTTGTAAAGCGGCATCAATCGCTCCATCAGGTCCTCTTTGCCCAAGGAGCGGCCAGAAAAAGGATCGATCACCGCCATGCCATCGTGCGGATGGGGCAAACGGACTTTGACCAAAAAATGCCCCGGAAAACTCACCCCCTGCGCCTCCAGCCCAAGGCCCGTCGCCAACTCCAGCCACAACACGGCCAAACTGATGGGAATGCCGCGACGCGTGCGCAGCACCACATGTAAAAAGCTGTTGTCAGGGTCGTAGTAATCGTTCAGGTTGCCACCAAATCCCAGCTCATCGAAGAAAAACTGGTTCAACAAACGCAATTTTTGTAGCGCGCCTGAATCCGCTGGCAACCGTTGCTTAAGGCGTCCGACGAGTTGATCAACTTGGTCAAGCACTTGCTGAATGTCGAATTCGGGGTATTCGTCTTGCGCCAAACTCGCGGCTGCTTCGAGCAACGGAAAGTGGGCATCGCTCTGCACCAGAGACTCAAAGTATTCAAGTGCAGTGGGTACCTCTAAATTGAAATTCATGCAACTCGCCTTTCATCGACGCAACAAAACACGCAGCTTTAAGCCTGTGAGTGACAGCGTACCAAAGTACAACAGCGCACTGCCTGCCAACACGCCCGCCATCAAACCCACGCGCAAAAACGGTGTGGCGTGCAAAGCCGTCCAATCCCAAAACTGAGCAGCCCAAGTCAGCCACCCACCCAGCACGGCGCACGCCACCAGTACTTGTAATACAAAGCGCAACCAGCCCGCGCTCATCACATACGTGCCGTTATGGCGCAAGCCCCATAGCAGCCAAGCCGCGTTGACCAAGGCACCCAAGCCAATAGAGAGGGCCAAACCAGCATGGGCCAAGTAAGGGACCAGCACCAAATTAAGCAGTTGTGTGATGACCAACACCGCCACCGCAATGCGCACCGGCGTGCGTATGTTTTGACTGGCGTAATAACCGGGTGCCAGCACCTTGATGGCCACCAACCCGAGCAAGCCCACGCCATAGCCCATCAAGGCAAGCGTGGTTTGCTGCACATCGTGCGCACTGAACGCCCCGTAGTTGTAAAGCACCGCGACCAGGGCTTTGGAAAACACGAGCAAAGCCAACGCACAAGGAACGCCTAGCACCACCACCAAACGCAAACCCCAGTCCAGCATGTCTGAGTATTTGGCCGTGTCATTGGCCGCTTTGGCAGCAGAGAGCTGGGGCATCAGCACCACACCCAACGCCACACCCAACAAAGCGGTCGGAAACTCCATCAAACGATCGGCATAACTGAGCCAGCTCACGCTGCCCGCCACCAAGTGCGAAGCAATTTGGGTATTGATCAACAGCGAAATTTGCGCAACGCTCACGCCCAGCAAGGCGGGCACCATGAGCTGCAAGATGCGCTTAGGACCCGGGCCTGACCAAGCGTGACGAATATCGCGCCAACGTAAGCCAATGCGTGGCAACAGCCCCAAACGACGCAGTGCCACCAGTTGCACACTGAGTTGCGCCAGACCGCCCAGCATGACGCCGCCAGCCAAGGCATAAATGGGCGGCACACCCAAGCTGCCCAACCACGGCCCGCCCCACCAAGCCGCCACGATCATCGACACATTCAGCAAAACTGGCGTGGCCGCTGGCACCGCAAAGCGCTTCCAAGTGTTGAGCACCCCCGCCGCCAGCGCCACCAACGACATGAAAGCGATGTAGGGAAACATCCAACGGGTCAAGACCACAGCCACCTCAAAACCCTCGGATGACTGTTGCAAACCACTGGCCATGGCCCACACCAACCAAGGCGCGGCTAAAACGCCCAAAACAGAGGTCACAAAAAGCGCCCACGCCAACAACGTCGCGACTTGGCTGATCAATGCATGGGTCGCCTCATCGCCTTGCTGCTGGCGGCTGGCCGCCAAAACAGGCACAAAGGCTTGGCTGAAGGCGCCCTCAGCAAACAAGCGTCTAAACAAATTGGGAATCCGAAACGCCACATTGAAGGCATCGGTCAAGGCGCTGGCACCGAAGGTGGAGGCAATGAGGAGTTCACGCATCAAACCCGTGATGCGTGAAATGAGGGTCAAGCCCGAGACGATGGAAGCAGATTTGAACAGTGACACGGCTCTGAGTGTAGCGAGCGCTGCGTTTATGGCTACAATCGTGGGCTTTGCTGGCATCATCCACAAACCTCTAGGAAACTCATCATGGCATCAGCTAAACCCAAGAAAAAAAACCCACGTCTGGCATCAGGTCGTAAACGCGTCCGCCAAGACATCAAAATCAATGCCGCCAACACCTCGTTGCGCTCGAAGTACCGCACCGCGGTGAAGAACGTCGAGAAAGCCGTTTTGGCTGGCGACAAAACCAAAGCCACCGAACTGTTTGCCAAGATGCAAGCTGTGGTGGACACGGTTGCCGACAAAGGCATCTTCCACAAGAACAAAGCTGCTCGCGATAAGAGCCGCCTCTCCACCAAGGTCAAGGCCTTGGCACTTGCCGCCTGATCACTCAGGCAAACAGCCCGGCTTGATCCGTCAAGCCGCCGTTTGTAACGGGTGCGCTGCCAGCAAAGAAAAAGCAAAAAGCCGCTGTGAAGCGGCTTTTTTGTTGCCTCGACTTTTTCAAGCCAAGCGCCAAGGTTCTACGTTATTTGGGGGGAGGCTCGGGCAAAAGACAAGCTTCGACCACTTGCAAGCCGTTGTCTTTGGCAAAGTTCATCACAAAACTCCAAGCCATAGGCTCTTCATCGCGCAAGTCGGTATGAACAATCACGCACTTGTTGCCCTCCAAGGTATTGGGCACACACCAAGGCGAATAGCTCAAATGGCTACCCGGCGTTGCGCCGCCTGGGCGAAACTGGCTCATCACACCCGCCAAACGCTCAGCCCAATCGCTGGGGCGGAATGTGCGTCCTTCTTGGGTGAGTCCCAGGATAAATACTTCTTTGGCAGAGGGTGAGACCATCGGGTAGATGCTGAATGTTGGGCTTGAGCGAAGGGGGATCTCCCTCTGTCGCCAGTGTGTCATGCATTCTATCTTATATAAGACTTATGGCTTTTTAGCGTCATGCGGGTGCCAGGGCGAACGTCGCGAGGCAGTTTCACGAAAGCGTCAAAAGCTGCCTCTAAAATCACGCTTCAACGGCTCAACCTTCGTTGGGTCGTTTTTATTTTTGGAGTTGACATGACCACGCCTGCCGCATCCCCTCATTGCATGAACACCTATGGCCGCCTGCCAATGACTGTGTCGCATGGCCGAGGTTTGCGCGTGTGGGATGTCGACGGCAAGTGTTATCTCGACGCCTTGGCTGGCATCGCCGTCAACACCTTGGGCCACGCTCACCCCAAGCTCACCCCCGCCTTGCAAGACCAAGTGGGAAAGATGATGCACAGCTGCAACTACTACCACATCCCCTTGCAAGAAGCACTGGCAGCCAAGCTGGTCGAGTTGTCGGGCATGACCAACGTGTTCTTTTGCAACAGCGGCTTGGAAGCCAATGAAGCAGCGCTGAAACTGGCGCGCAAGTTCGGTCATATGAAGGGCATTGAGTCGCCAGAGATCGTGGTCTACGAAAAGTCCTTCCATGGCCGCTCATTGGCGACCCTTGCCGCCACGGGTAACGACAAAATCAAAGAAGGTTTTGGACCCATGATGGGTGGATTCGTCCGCGTACCTGTGAACGACATCGACGCACTGAAAAAAGCCACTGAAGGCAACCCCAATGTGGTGGCGGTGTTCATGGAAGCCATCCAAGGCGAAGGTGGCGTGACGCCCATGCGCGCTGAGTACATGCAGCAAGTTCGCCAGCTGTGCGACGCCCGCGATTGGCTCATGATGATTGACGAAGTGCAATGCGGCATGGGCCGCACGGGCAAATGGTTTGCACACCAATGGGCAGGCATCGTGCCTGACCTGATGCCTTTGGCCAAAGGCTTGGGTTCTGGCGTGCCGATTGGTGCGGTGGTGGCTGGCCCCAAAGCTGCCCACATCTTCCAACCGGGCAACCATGGCACCACCTTTGGTGGTAACCCGCTGTCGATGCGCGCCGGTGTAGAAACCATCCGCATCATGGAAGAAGACCAATTGCTCAACAACGTGAGCCAAGTCAGCGCTCACCTCCACGCAGCACTCCACCGAGAGCTTGATGGCGTGCAAGGCGTTAAAGAAATTCGCGGCCAAGGCTTGATGATTGGCATCGACCTCGACCGTTCATGTGGCGCGTTGATGCAACGTGCACTCGACGCGGGCTTGTTGCTCAGCGTGACGGCAGACAGCGTGGTGCGTTTGGTGCCACCGCTCATCATCACCGAGGCAGAGGCCGACGAAGTGGTGGCCATCCTTGTGCCGCTTATCAAAACTTTCTTGGCAGAAGCCGCATGACCCAAACGCTGAAACACTACCTGCAATTCACCGACCTCACGGCCGATGAATACGCCTACTTGTTCACACGGGCTGCGTTCATCAAAAAGAAATTCAAAGCCTACGAGAAGCACCATTCACTAGCCGACCGTACGATGGCCATGATTTTCGAAAAAGCCTCTACGCGTACCCGTGTGAGCTTTGAAGCCGGTATGTACCAGCTGGGTGGTTCGGTGGTGCACTTAACCACGGGCGACAGCCAACTCGGACGCGCAGAGCCCATCGAAGACAGCGCCAAAGTCATCAGCCGCATGACTGACTTGGTCATGATCCGCACTTACGGGCAAGACAAGATCAACACCTTTGCCGCCAATTCGCGCGTGCCCGTCATCAACGGCTTGACCAACGAATTTCACCCCTGCCAAATCATGGCGGACTTGTTCACCTTCATCGAACACCGCGGCTTGACCGCGCATCCCCTAGAGTGCCTCAAAGGCAAAGTGGTGGCTTGGGTGGGTGATGGCAACAACATGGCCAACACCTGGCTGCAGGCGGCCGATATGCTGGGCTTTACCGTTCACGTCAGCACGCCAAGTGGCTATGAAGTCGACCCCGCCATTGCAGGCCTCAGCAACAGCGATTGCTACAAAGTTTTTACCGACCCCATGCAAGCTTGCCAAGGGGCAGACTTGGTCACCACCGACGTGTGGACCAGCATGGGCTATGAGGCTGAAAACGAAGCGCGCAAACAAGCCTTCAACGATTGGTGCGTGGACGCCGACATGATGGCGGCCGCCAAACCCGACGCGCTGTTCATGCATTGCTTGCCCGCTCACCGTGGCGAAGAAGTGTCGGCGGACGTGATCGATGGCCCGCAATCGGTCGTATGGGACGAAGCCGAAAACCGCATGCATGTGCAAAAGGCGCTCATGGAGTACCTGCTGCTCGGACGTCAGTGATGTCGGCCTGCACCAGTTGCGGTGCATGCTGCGCCAACTTTCGGGTCGATTTCAGCGTGGAGGAAATGGATACACACGGCGGCTCTGTGCCGTCAGGTTTGGGCCAAGAGCTCACGTCGACGATGTGCCGCATGCGCGGCACCGATTACTCCCCGCCGCGTTGCGCAGCACTCAGCGGCAAAGTGGGCGAAAAAGCCACTTGCGGCATTTACGAATGGCGCCCCTCCCCTTGCAGAGAGTTTGAAGAAGGCAGCGATGCGTGCCAACGTGCACGCATGCGCCACGGATTGCCTGCACTTAGCTAAAGAGGTTCAAGGCTGACGGTAGCCGTAGAGCCAGGGCACATCCATCAAACGCGAGCCCATCAGGCGCAAGCCTAGATCGCGCCCCACGCGCAGAGGCCCAGAGGCATGAAATATTTGCCCATTGCGAATCGCCCTCGCCTGCACTCGCGCATTGCGTTGCCAGCGGACGCTGGCAAACTCCTGCAATCGTTCGGGCACATTCGCTGCTGATGCACCCAGTAATTTTTCAGCCAATGCATGTGCGTCTTCAATTGCCATGCCTGCGCCTTGCGCCAAATACGGCAGCATGGGGTGTGCGGCGTCGCCCACCAAAGCCACACGGCCTTGCACATGCTGTTGTGGGCCCTGCATAGCGGGTCTGCCGCACAAAGGCCACAAACGCCAATCGCGACAGGCAGCCATCAAATCAATCAACGGACGACAAGCACCACGTAGGGCGTAGTGCAGTTCGGCCACAGTTTGCGATTCAGACTTCTTGGCATTCCATGTTTGCAAAACCTGCAAGTCGTGCGCATCGCTATCCAGCAAACGCCCTTCGGTCAAACACACCACATTCAAATACTCACCGCCTCGCACGGGGTAGCTCACCACGTGGGCTTGCGAACCCATCCACACCGACACATCTTGACTACGAAATTTCACAGGTAAATCGGCTTGTGCCACCAAGGCTCGGTAGGCGATGTGCCCCGTGAAGCTTGGCAAACCGTCCCCTAAAAGTTGTTGGCGTAGCGGGCTCCACACACCATCAGCAGCCAAGGCCATAGCCGCAGTGTGCTGCTGCCATTGCGCGTGCTGCATGACATCCAACACCACATCATCCGAAGATTGGCTCACCTTCTGCACCACAGCGTCGCTGATCACCGTGACACCTTCGCGCGATGCTGCCTGCCATAACAGGCCATGTAAATCAGCGCGATGAAGGGTGGCATAAGGCGCACCATATGTTGCAGTCGCGTCTTTCAAAGGCAGTGTGGCAAACACCTCTCCTGTTGTCATGCTGCGCGCATGCAAGCCCGAAGGAAATGCTGCCACCTGCGTGAGGGCATCACCCAAACCCCAAGCTTGCAAAATGCGGGTCACATTTGGGCCTAGCTGCACACCAGCACCCACTTCTGAAAACGCGCCAGCCCGTTCAAACACGCTAGATTGCCAGCCTGCACGCGCAGCCGCGAAGCCTGCTGCCATGCCTGCAATGCCACCTCCTGCAATCAACACACTTCGATTCATGGACGTGATTGTGCTATGCCGGCAGCGTCCAAAGTTCTCAAGCAGGGACCTGTGCTTTGTTACATTTAAAAATAAGGAGACTCCGACCATGAAACGCCGCGCCCTCATTCAAGCCACGGCCAGTGCCAGCTTGCTGCCACTGTTCGCACAAGCCCAAGACAAATACCCCACCAAAACGATCACATGGATCTGCCCCTACGCGGCAGGTGGTAACGCCGACAGCCGTTCTCGCCAAGTCGCCAAAGCCATGGGCAGCATCTTGGGGCAGCCCATCATCATCGACAACAAAGCGGGTGCAGGCGGCAACATTGGCACCGAAGCCATTGCCCGTGGCAAGCCAGACGGCTACACCCTAGGTATGGGCAACTTCGCCCCCTTGGCCGTCAACCAAGCCTTGTTCAAAAAGCTCAACTTCGACCCACTCAACGACCTCACACCCATTTGCTTGATCGAGCGCGGCCCGCTCATTTTGATGGTGCGCAACGACTCGCCTTACAAAACGGTGAAAGACCTCGTAGCAGCAGCCAAAGCATCCCCTGGCAAACTTAGCTACGCCTCTGGCGGCATCGGCGGTTCACACCATTTGAGCGGCGCCTTGTTTGAGCATGAAGCAGGCATCGACATGATTCATGCCCCCTACAAAAGCGGCTCTGCTGGCGCTACAGATTTGATGAGCGGCCAAGTGCACATGATGTTTGAACAAATGTATGCCGCCATGCCCGCTATCCAAGGTGGACGCATGCGTGCCCTGGCCATCACCAGCAAAAAACGCTCTCCTCTTTTGCCCGATCTGCCCACCATGGGAGAGCAAGGCTACCCAGCAGTGGAAGTGCTGAATTGGCAAGGCCTGATTGGTCCCAAAGGCATGTCGCCTGAGCTGGTCAAGCAACTCAACACCGTGTGCAACCAAGCGCTGCAAACGGCTGAGGTGAAAGACAAAATCTTGAGTCAAGGCAACGAGGTGGGCGGCGGCACGCCCGAGCAATTTGCGGCCCTCATCAAGGCTGAAGCTCCCCGCTGGGCCAAAGTGGTACGAGACGCAAAAATCGATCCTGAGTGATTTTTAGCCACGCATAAAAAAACCCGCAAGGCTCGCGCTTTGCGGGTTTTTATCAACCAACACCGAAGCGCTGGGTGAAGACGCGGGCTGCTTAAGCAGTCACGCCCTTGGCAGTTTCAACATACTCGTCGATCTGGTTGAAGTTCAAGTACTTGTAGATGGCTGCGCCGTCGCTGTTGACCACGCCCATTGCAGCGTGGTATTCAGCCACGGTTGGGAACTTGCCCATCTTCGAGGTGATGGCGGCCAACTCGGCAGATGCCAAGTACACGTTGGTGTTCTTACCCAAACGGTTGGGGAAGTTACGTGTGGAGGTAGACACCACCGTCGCGCCTTCACGCACTTGCGCTTGGTTACCCATGCACAACGAACAGCCTGGCATTTCGGTGCGCGCACCGGCTGTGCCGAACGCCGCGTAGTGACCTTCTTTGATCAGCTCGCTCTCGTCCATCTTCGTTGGCGGTGCCACCCACAACTTGACAGGGATGTCGCGCTGGCCGCCGAGCAACTTGGCAGCTGCGCGGAAGTGGCCGATGTTGGTCATGCAAGAGCCGATGAAGGCTTCGTCAATGTGGGTGCCAGACACTTCAGATAAGAACTTGGCGTCATCTGGGTCGTTCGGGCAGCACACGATCGGCTCTTTGATGTCTGCCAAATCGATCTCGATGACGTGTGCGTACTCAGCATCTTTGTCGGCTTCCAACAGACTAGGTGCAGCCAACCATTGCTCCACCTTTTCGATGCGGCGAGCCAAGGTGCGTGCGTCGGCGTAGCCGTCGGCAATCATGTTCTTCATCAACACCACGTTGGACTTGAGGTATTCCTCGACAGGCTCTTTGTTGAGCTTGATCGAGCAACCAGCAGCAGAACGCTCAGCAGACGCGTCAGACAATTCAAACGCTTGCTCGACCTTGAGGTTGGGCAAGCCTTCGATTTCCAAGATGCGACCAGAGAATTCGTTGATCTTGCCGGCCTTGGCCACAGTCAACAAACCTTGCTTGATCGCGTACAAAGGAATGGCGTGCACCAAGTCGCGCAGTGTCACGCCAGGTTGCATTTCGCCTTTGAAGCGCACTAGGATGGACTCGGGCATGTCCAAAGGCATCACGCCTGTGGCGGCACCGAAGGCCACCAAGCCAGAACCAGCTGGGAAGCTGATACCGATAGGGAAGCGAGTGTGTGAATCGCCACCAGTACCGACGGTGTCAGGCAACAACAAACGGTTCAACCAAGAGTGAATCACACCGTCGCCTGGACGCAAAGCCACGCCGCCACGGTTGCTGATGAACGCTGGCAATTCGCGGTGCGTTTTGACGTCTACCGACTTGGGGTAAGCCGCTGTGTGGCAGAACGATTGCATGACCATGTCAGCAGAGAAGCCGAGGCAAGCCAAGTCTTTCAACTCGTCGCGGGTCATCGGGCCTGTGGTGTCTTGTGAACCCACGGTGGTCATCTTGGGTTCGCAGTAAGTACCGGGGCGAACGCCTTGGCCTTCTGGCAAACCAACGGCACGACCGACCATCTTTTGCGCCAGCGTGAAGCCAGCGTTGGTGGTGATGGGTGCAGTAGGCAAACGGAACACGGTGGAAGCTGGCAGACCCAAGAACTCACGGGCCTTGGCGGTCAAGCTGCGACCGATGATCAAGTTGATACGGCCACCGGCACGCACTTCGTCAAACAGCACATCGCTCTTAAGCTGGAACGTGGTGATGGTTTCACCGTTCTTCACGATCTTGCCGTCGTAGGGCAACACGTCAACCACGTCACCCATGTTGAGTGCAGTCACGTCCACTTCGATCGGCAAAGCGCCTGAGTCTTCTTGGGTGTTGAAGAAGATGGGGGCAATCTTGCCGCCCAAAGTCACACCACCAAAACGCTTGTTTGGCACGAAAGGAATGTCTTCACCAAAGCCCCAAATGATGCTGTTGGTGGCTGACTTGCGTGAAGAACCAGTGCCCACCACGTCGCCAACATAAGAGACCAAATTGCCTTTTTTCTTCAGCTCTTCGATCATGGCCATGGGGCCGCGCTTGCCGTCTTCTTCTGGCTTGAACGCTGCGCCTTCGCGGGTGTTTTTCAACATCGCCAAATAGTGCAAGGGGATGTCAGGACGGCTCCATGCGTCAGGCGCTGGAGACAGATCGTCAGTGTTGGTCTCACCTGGCACCTTGAAGACAGTGATGGTGATTTTTTTCTCGACTTCAGGACGTGTGGTGAACCACTCGGCATCGGCCCAACTGTTCATCACTTCTTTGGCTTTGGCGTTACCGGCCTTGGCTTTTTCAGCGACGTCGTTGAAGAAGTCAAACATCAACAAGGTTTTCTTCAAAGCTTCAGCGGCCACAGCAGCCACTTCAGCGTCGTCGAGCAATTCGATCAACGGGTGTACGTTGTAGCCACCCACCATGGTGCCCAACAGCTCAGTGGCTTTGGACTTAGAGATCAAGCCCACTTTGATTTCGCCGTGAGCCACAGCAGCCAAGAAAGAGGCTTTGACTTTAGCCGCATCGTCCACACCGGGTGGCACGCGGTGGGTCAACAAGTCCATCAAGAACGCTTCTTCGCCAGCGGCGGGGGCTTTGATCAACTCGATCAATTCAGCCGTTTGCTTGGCATCCAGCGGCAGTGGGGGAATGCCCAGCGCTGCGCGCTCGGCTACGTGGTCACGGTAGGCTTTCAACATGGTTTTCTCCGGTCTAACAAATCAAAAAGGAAATGGGTGGCTTATTTTTTGGCGAAGCTGGGGCCATCCAGCAAAGTCGATGGCGGACCCGACTTCATGCGACTGGCTTCATCGAATTGGTGGGCGCTTTGACACTCATCGGCCATGCGTTGGCCGATTTTGCTGTTCATCAACATCGATTTATGGGGCAGCTGCAGCCACATGGCGCCCGCTTGCTTGTCTTCAAGGCGTACCGCGCCCGTGGAGGTCGCGACAGGCGTCATGTGATAACGATGTTGCCGCATTTGCACCCAGTAGGTTCCGAGTCGGCTGGGATCTGGCGTGACCGATACAGCATTGCCCAACTCACACACCATGCGACCCACGTGCACATCGCCCGTCACCGCGGCTTGCGCTTCGGGCATCGTTGCGGGTGCAGCGGCATCCAGCGCAGGGTTCGGTAGCGGTGCTGCTGCTGGAGAAAGTGTGGCAGTTGCGGCCGTCGTGGCCACAGCGGCTGTGGGAACAAAGGCGGCACGCCTTTGGGCAATTTCTTTTTCGGTCGCTAATTTGGCAAGCTCAGCAGGCGTCAATTTGGGGCTTGCTTTCAAGCTGGGTTTGGCCAATTTTTGAGCATTGATATGGGTTGCTTTGCTTTTACCCAAGGTCTCGTCAACCTCAGCCCAAGCCAAGCCAGAACACAAACAAGCCAACACACCTAATACCAAATAACGCATGAACACCTCCGGATTAGTCTTGGAAAAATCGTTGGATTTCTGCGGGCAAATGACGTCCTGTGCGATGCGCACGTTCCAACACTTGCCAAAAGAAACGGTAACTGGCTCGGTCATGCAACTGACCGCGGTGGCTGATCGGCGCCCAATCGGCGGCCTGCGCAGCCAGCACGATCTCGCTGGCCACTTCAATGTCCGCTGCTTTGGGAGACATGGCCTCCAAAATGGGGCGAATTTGCGCGGGGTGAATGCTCCACATGCGGGTGTAACCCAGCTCATGGGCCGCGCGCTCGGCGGCGGCACGCATAGCCTGCGTGTCGTTGAATTCGGTCACCACACAATGCGAAGGCACTTTGCCGTGGGCATGACAGGCGCTGGCAATTTCCAGCTTGGCACGCACCACCAAAGGGTGGGTGAACTGACCTGCGGAAGACATGCCGCCAGCAGGAATGGCACCGCCATGGGCCGACACAAAGTCCATCAATCCAAAACTGAGCGATTGCACGCGCGCGTGCGCAGCAATGTCAAAGGCACGGTGAACGGCTGCTGGCGATTCAATCAGCACATGCAGCGGTAAATCTGTTGCGCCTGCTTGGTTCAAGGCTTGTTCGGCGCGCACCACGTCAGCGACCGACTCCACCTTGGGCACCATGATGTGCGTCAAGCGGTTCGCAGCTTTGCCTGCAATAGTGGCAATGTCTGCCTCAAAACTGGGGTGATCCACAGGGTGCACGCGCACAGCCACACGGGCTTGGGGCGCGGCAGCCAGTGCCAATTCCGTGACCAACGCGGCATGCTCTGCCTCGCCGCCCACAGGGGCACCGTCTTCACAATCCAGCGTGACGTCGAAAACGCAGGTTCCAAACTCTTGCGTCATCTCGGCTTGCAATTGCAAGCTTTTGCGCATCCGCACCTCGACACCGCTGTAATGGTCACAGACGGGAAGCAAAGCTCCCGAGGACTGTGCGCCCAGCAGTACGTCGCGCGGATGGCTCATCACGTTGTCTTTGTGGGGCTTAGACCAAGTGGGCCACGCCAGCTTGTTCGTCGGTCAACTCTTTCAACGTCTTGTCGATGCAAGCTTGGCTGAACTCGTCGATGGCCAAGCCTTCAACCACTTTGTATTCGCCATTTTCGCAAGTGACGGGGAAACCGAACATGACGTCTTTAGGAATGCCATACCAGCCTTGTGATGGGATACCCATCGTCACCCACTTGCCGTTGGTGCCCAAGGCCCAGTCGCGCATGTGGTCGATGGCAGCGTTGGCAGCCGAAGCAGCCGAGGACAGGCCACGCGCTTCAATGATGGCCGCGCCGCGCTTGCCCACGGTTGGCAAGAACACGTTGGCGTTCCACTCTTGGTCGTTGATCATGTCTTTGACAGACTCGCCGTTGATGGTGGCGAAGCGGTAATCGGCGTACATGGTGGGCGAATGGTTGCCCCACACAGTCAATTTCTCGATGTCGGCCACGGCCTTGCCTGTTTTCGCCGCGATTTGCGACGCAGCGCGGTTGTGGTCCAAACGCAACATAGCGGTGAAGTTGCCTGGCTTCAAGTCAGGTGCCGACTTCATGGCGATGTAGGCGTTGGTGTTGGCGGGGTTGCCCACAACCAAAACTTTCACGTCACGTGAAGCCACAGCGTTCAAAGCCTTGCCTTGTGCGGTGAAGATGGCGCCGTTGATGGCGAGCAACTCAGCGCGCTCCATGCCAGGGCCGCGTGGACGTGAGCCGACCAACAACGCGTAGTCGACGTCTTTGAAAGCCGTCATCGGATCGCCGTGGGCTTCCATGCCGACCAACAAGGGGAATGCGCAATCTTCCAATTCCATCATCACGCCGCGCAGGGCTTTTTGTGGACCTTCAACGGGCACTTCCAGCAATTGCAAGATGACGGGTTGGTCTTTGCCCAACATTTCGCCAGAGGCGATGCGGAACAACAGGGCGTAACCAATTTGACCAGCTGCTCCAGTGACGGCAACGCGAACAGGCTTCTTGCTCATGAGAAAAACTCCAAGTAGTGATTGAAAAAAGAATGTCGATCAATTTTACCCTCGAAAACCCTCAAAGGCATCTGTCTTATGTCTTATAGAAGATATGATCTGAGGTTGACAAAGACCTGACACATTTCTTCTTTTTGACCCGACCTTGATGGCAACGCTGCAACCGTCCCCCTTGATCAATGCCACTTCGACGTCCCTAATGGGTGCCGACGCATCTGGCTTGGTCAATTTGACGCCGGCCTTCAGCCCGCTGTACCAGCAGATCAAGGGCCTCATTCTTCAAAGTTTGCAGTCGGGCGAATGGAAGCCAGGGGAAGCCATCCCCAGCGAGATGGATTTAGCCGCCCGCTATCGCGTCAGCCAAGGCACGGTTCGCAAAGCCATAGACGAACTGTCTGCCGAAAACTTGGTGGTTCGCCGCCAAGGTAAAGGCACCTTTGTCGCCACGCACGCAGAGCAACAGGTTCAGTACCGCTTTTTAAAGCTGCAACCCGACAGCGGCAACGTGCAAAGCGAAGGGCCTGCAGAACGCACCATCATTGACTGCAAACGCCTGCGCGCCAGTGCAGAGGTGGCACGTGCCTTGAGCTTGCGCAGCGGGGACCCCGTGCTGCAAGTGCGCCGTGTGCTCGCGTTTTCTGGCGTGCCCACAATTTTGGAAGACCTTTGGCTGCCCGGCTCACCCTTCAAAGGTCTGACTGCCGAACGCCTCAGCGGCTACCATGGTCCGATGTACGCCTTGTTTGAAACCGAATTTGGCGTGCGCATGGTGCGTGCTGATGAAACCATTCGCGCAGTCAATCCTGACGCAGAGCAAGCCCGTCTGCTTCTCGTGTCCATCACCTCGCCCTTGTTGAGCGTAGAGCGCGTGGCCTACACCTACAACGACACCCCCATGGAGCTAAGACGCGGTCTCTACCGCACTGACACCCATCACTACCGAAACGCTTTGAGCTAACGCATGAAACCCTCACGTCAGCTTTTGACATTCAAATGGAAATAAAATGAAACGTTGTTTTTGCACTCTGATAAACCCGAAGAAAGACCCTCAAACATGACCGAGCTTGCCAAAAAGCGGCCTGAATTCCGCAACATCAATGCGTTCACTGATCTGCCTACTTACCGCCTCCCTGTAGCGGGAATTGTCTCGATCTTGCACCGCATCAGCGGCCTGATCATGTTCCTGTTGTTGCCCTTCATCGTTTGGATGTTTGACAGCTCTGTCTCATCCGAAATCTCATTCGCCAAATTCAATGCCGCCTTCAACGTGGGCTTGGGCTTTGTGCCCGGCTTCTTGGTGAAGCTGGTGGCTTTGGCCATCATTTGGGCTTACTTGCACCACTTGATCGCTGGCGTGCGCCACTTGTACATGGACGCTTGCCACGCTGTGAGCAAAGAGTTCGGCAAATCTTCTGCCATCGTCACTTTGGTGTTGAGCTTGGGCCTGACCGCTGCTCTGGGCGCCAAACTGTTCGGCCTTTACTGATTTCTAGGAGCTAAAAGATGTCCGTCAATTACGGTTCAAAGCGCGTCGTCGTGGGCGCGCATTACGGTCTACGCGATTGGTTGGCCCAACGCATCACCGCTGCGCTGATTGTGTTGTTTACTGCGGTGGTGCTGGCCCAAGTGCTGCTCACCAGCGGCAACATTGGTTACGACAAGTGGGCTGGTATTTTCAGCACCCAATGGATGAAGGCATTGACCTTCGCCGTGTTCATTGCGTTGACCCTGCATGTGTGGGTCGGCGTTCGCGATATTTGGATGGACTACGTCAAGCCTGTGGCTGTGCGTTTGTTCCTGCAAGTTTTCACTATGGTTTGGCTGGTGTCGTGTCTCGGCTGGGCCATTCAGGTTCTCTGGAGGCTTTAAGTCATGACCGTTAAAAGTTCTATCCCACGTCGTAAATTTGATGTGGTTATCGTTGGGGCCGGTGGCTCCGGCATGCGCGCTTCGTTGCAACTCGCCCGTGCGGGTCTCAACGTGGCTGTTCTCTCTAAAGTGTTCCCTACGCGTTCGCACACGGTGGCAGCGCAAGGCGGCATTGGTGCCTCTTTGGGCAACATGAACGAAGACAACTGGCACTACCACTTTTACGACACCGTCAAAGGCTCCGACTGGCTCGGCGACCAAGACGCGATCGAATACATGTGCCGTGAAGCCCCCAAAGTCGTGTACGACTTGGAGCACATGGGCATGCCTTTCGACCGCAACCCAGACGGCACCATTTACCAGCGCCCCTTCGGCGGCCACACCGCCAACTACGGTGAAAAAGCGGTCGAACGTGCTTGCGCTGCCGCGGACCGCACCGGTCACGCCATGTTGCACACCCTGTACCAACAAAACGTCGCGGCCAAAACAACGTTCTTCGTGGAATGGATGGCGCTCGACTTGATCCGCGACGACGCGGGTGATGTGGTCGGCGTGACCGCGTTAGAGATGGAAACGGGCGAGTTGTACATCTTGGAAGCCAAGACCACGATGTTGGCTACCGGTGGTGCAGGCCGCATCTTTGCTGCTTCGACCAACGCGTTCATCAACACCGGCGACGGTTTGGGCATGGCCGCACGCGCGGGCATCCCACTTGAAGACATGGAATTCTGGCAATTCCACCCCACTGGCGTGGCCGGTGCTGGCGTGTTGTTGACCGAAGGCTGCCGTGGCGAAGGCGCTATTTTGCGTAACTGCAATGGCGAGCGCTTCATGGAGCGTTATGCCCCCGCCTACAAAGACCTGGCCCCACGCGACTACGTGTCACGCTGTATGGACCAAGAGATCAAAGAAGGTCGCGGCTGCGGTCCTAACAAGGACTACATCAACCTCGACATGACCCACTTGGGTGCCGAGACCATCATGAAGCGTTTGCCTTCGGTGTTCGAAATTGGCCACAACTTTGCCAACGTCGACATCACCAAAGAGCCGATCCCCGTGATCCCCACCATCCATTACCAAATGGGCGGCATCCCGACCAACATCAACGGCCAAGTTGTGACGCAAAACGCCAACAACGAAAGCGTGGTGGTGAACGGTTTGTATGCGGTAGGCGAATGCTCATGCGTGTCGGTGCACGGCGCCAACCGCTTGGGCACGAACTCATTGCTCGACTTGTTGGTGTTTGGCCGCGCGGCGGGCAACCACGTCGTGGAGTTCAACCAAAAGCACACCGAGCACAAAGCTTTGCCTGCCAATGCCGCAGACATCAGCTTGGCGCGCTTGGCGCGTTTGGAAGCCAATCAAACCGGCGAATACGCCCAAGACGTGGCCAACGACATCCGTGACGCCATGCAAACTCATGCCAGCGTGTTCCGCACGCAGGCCATGATGGACGAAGGCGTCAAAAAAATCGCTTCCCTGCGCGAGCGCGTGAACAACATTGGCTTGAAAGACACCTCCAAAGTCTTCAACACCGCTCGCATCGAAGCCTTGGAAGTTGAAAACTTGATCGAAGCCGCTGAAGCCACCATCGTTTCAGCCGCCGCTCGTCGCGAAAGCCGTGGCGCACACACTGTGAACGATTACGGTGATACGCCTGAGCATCCCAACGGTCGCAACGACCAAGACTGGCACAAGCACACGATGTGGCACAAAGAGGGCAACAAGCTGACCTACAAGCCCGTCCAAATGAAGCCCTTGACCGTCGACAGCATCCCGCTGCAGACCCGTACTTTCTGATCAGGTAAACACCATGACAAAACGCACGTTCCAAATTTATCGCTACGACCCAGACACCGACGCCAAGCCCTACATGCAGACCATCGAGGTCGAATTGGATGGCAATGAGCGCATGCTCTTGGATGCTTTGATGAAACTCAAAGCCGTCGACCCCACCATTTCGTTCCGTCGCTCATGCCGTGAAGGCGTGTGCGGCTCAGACGCCATGAACATCAACGGAAAAAACGGTCTAGCTTGCTTGACCAACATGCGCACGCTCCCTGGCACGATTGTGTTGAAGCCGTTGCCTGGTCTGCCTGTGATCCGCGACTTGATCGTCGACATGACCCAGTTCTTCAAGCAATACCACTCCATCAAGCCGTACTTGGTCAACGACACACAAGCGCCTGAAAAAGAGCGCCTGCAGTCGCCTGAAGAGCGCGATGAGTTGAACGGTTTGTACGAGTGCATCTTGTGCGCCAGCTGCTCCACCAGCTGCCCTTCGTTCTGGTGGAACCCTGACAAGTTCGTGGGCCCAGCTGGTTTGTTGCAAGCCTATCGCTTCATTGCCGATAGCCGCGACCAAGACACTGCGGGCCGTTTGGACAACTTGGAAGATCCTTACCGTTTGTTCCGTTGCCACACCATCATGAACTGCGTCGACGTGTGCCCCAAGGGTTTGAACCCTACCAAGGCCATCGGCAAGATCAAAGAAATGATGGTTCGCCGCGCCGTTTAAGGCAAGGCAGCACCTGACACCGAGCACCACAATGGACGCCATCGCACCATTCCGTGACACGTCCGTGGGTGACGAACTACTCAACGGCCTCGACGGCCATCTGCCGTTGGGTGAACGTGCCATGAGCAAACTGCATTGGCGCAGCCGACGCGGTTTGCTTGAAAACGATTTGTTCATCCAACGCTTCTTCGAGCGGCATGAGTCTCGCTTAACGGTGGGGCATGCACGCGGCATGTATGAACTGATGGACCTGTCGGACAACGACTTGCTCGACATTTTGTTGAAGCGCAAAGACTTGCCCGACACCCCTCTGTCCGAAGACGCTGTAACCGTACTTCAGATGTTGCGTCGCTGACCGATACCTGTAGCTAAATCAAGCTTTCAAAAGAAATTTAGGAAAACCCATGAAACTCTCAGAAAACAAAGCCACCCTGTCGTTCAGCAACGGCAGCCCCAGCGTCGAGATGCCCGTCTACAGTGGCAGCGTCGGTCCTGACGTCATTGACATCCGTAAGTTGTACGGCCAAACCGGCATGTTCACGTATGACCCAGGTTTCTTGTCGACCGCATCGTGCCAATCGGCCATCACTTACATCGACGGTGACAAAGGTGAGTTGCTTTACCGTGGCTACCCCATCGAACAACTCGCCACCAATTGCGACTTCCTTGAAACTTGCTACTTGTTGTTGAAGGGCGAACTGCCCAACGCCGCACAAAAAGCAGAGTTTGAGCACACCGTGACCAACCACACCATGGTCAACGAACAAATGCAATTCTTCTTGCGTGGCTTCCGCCGTGACGCACACCCCATGGCTGTGTTGACAGGCTTGGTGGGCGCTTTGTCGGCCTTCTACCACGACAGCACCGACATCACAAACCCTGAGCACCGCGAAATTGCGGCGATTCGCTTGATCGCCAAAATGCCAACCCTCGTGGCCATGGCTTACAAATACGGCGTGGGTCAGCCTTTCATGTACCCACAGAACAACCTGAGCTATGCAGGTAACTTCTTGCGCATGATGTTCGGTGTGCCCTGCGAAGAGTATGTGGTCAACCCCGTGCTCGAGCGCGCCATGGACCGCATCTTCACCTTGCACGCCGACCATGAGCAAAACGCTTCAACCTCTACGGTGCGCTTGTGCGGTTCATCCGGCACCAACCCTTTCGCTGCCATCGCTGCTGGCGTGGCCTGCTTGTGGGGCCCCGCACACGGTGGCGCCAACGAAGCTTGCTTGAACATGTTGGAAGACATCCAAAAAATGGGTGGTATTTCCAAAGTCGGCGAATTCATGGAGAAAGTCAAAGACAAGAACTCTGGCGTCAAGCTCATGGGCTTTGGTCACCGCGTTTACAAAAACTACGACCCACGCGCCAAGATGATGCAAGAGACATGCGATGAAGTCTTGAAAGAACTTGGCCTCGAGAACGACCCCTTGTTCAAGTTGGCCAAGGCTTTGGAAAAAATCGCGTTGGAAGACGAGTACTTCGTCAGCCGCAAGCTCTACCCCAACGTCGACTTCTACTCTGGCATCGTGCAACGCGCCATCGGCATTCCTGTGAACTTGTTCACTGGCATCTTCGCCTTGGCACGTACCGTGGGCTGGATCGCTCAGTTGAACGAAATGATCAGCGACCCCGAGTACAAAATCGGCCGCCCACGTCAGTTGTTCACCGGTGCAGATCACCGCAACGTCGAGCCATTGGCCTCACGCAAGTAATGGCAAAAGACACATGCCGCGACGCGTTCGCGACATGTTGATGGCACCCAAAGCCCCGCTGTTCGGCCCGAACGTCGGGGCTTTGGCATTTCTGAGCCGCCAAGCGCCTTGCGCGGTGGTAGGCTCACGCGCTATGAGTTCTGTACCGTTTCTAAACACCCCCGAAGCCCTGCGCCAACTGGCCAACCAACCCCACACACCCTGCCAATGCAGCCTGCAACACTGCGCGGGCTGGGAGAGTGTCAGCGAGGCCTCATGGCCTGCACAACAGATGCAACACGTGGCCACGCTGCGCGATCCCGATGTGTATGAACCGACATTTGAAGAGCAGCACTCAAACGGCACCCGCTACGACTCCGCCGATGCGCCTGTGGCTTTGAAGTTTTTTCCCTACAACCGCTGCGATGTGTATGCCTGCGGCAAATGTCAGCAACACGCGCTTCGCTACACCGAGTTTGGTGGCTACTACGTGGACCCACGCGCACGCCGCTTGGCCGCCGAACTGATCACCGATTAAGCCTTATGCCGTCTTAGCCAGCGAATGCTCGCAGTGTTCCCAAGGCAGCACATCACAGCCGCAATGTGGGATCTGAACGGCAGGTGAAGATGTCGCCACAGGCTTGGCCTTCTGTGTTGACGCGCTGCGTGGCTTCACTGCGGGCTGCGCTGTTGCTGCACCAGGCACGTCTTGGGCGGCAGCCAAATCGGGAATCCACCGCATGAAGGGCGATAGGTCTTCCGCGTTCACGATGTACCAAACTTTTTTCGTAGCATCCCAACGCGCGCCCAGCGCCTTGACAGCGTCTTTTTCGGCAAAAGGGGTGACTAAGTTAATTCTCATACCGTCCTGCCCCTTAACCCAACGCCACCTCACCACCTAAGGCGTCCAACAATTCGGGTAGCAACTTGCGCAACTCGCCCGTGGCAATGGCCACATCGGCATCAAAGCCTTCGTCTTTTTCGGTGGAGGTGGCTTCAAACACCACATCCAAAAAGGCCAGCTTTTTGAGTTGTAAGGCTTCGGTCAACACAAAGGACACGCGGCTGTCCCACGTCAACGCCAAGCGCGTGGGCAACTTGCCACCTTCCACATATTGCTTCACCTCTTCGGTGTCGAGTGGATGGCGTACGTACCGCACCACCGACTTCGATTCGTCGGCCGCCTTAAGTTCGCACTCGCGGTCCACCGTGAAGCCAGCAGGCGGCTCTTGGGTGATCAACCATTGCGACATCGCAGCCTGCGGCGACATGTCGGTGTTCAACAGGGTCACGCTCAAGCCCGCCAAAGACTTCACCAACATGGTGACCACTTCGTCGGCCTTGCCTTGACTGCCTGCATCCATCACCAGCAAATTAGTGGTGGGGTCAATCCACACCAACACGGACGATTCTTTGGTGAATGCCATCGGCATCAAAGACATCTTCACATCGTCCTTGATTTCCTTCATCTCTTTCTTACCGGGCTTGCGGCCTGTGGTGGCCTCGATCTGGGCGCTGCGCTCTTTGGCCTTGCGCGTCACCACCGAGCCTGGCACGCTCTTGGTTTCAACTTTCAACTTCAAAATGCGCTGACCGCTCACCGCCTCCACCAGCGGCCCATGTGCCTCCCCACGTGGCTCAATCCAGCCGATCGCCTTCTCTTGGCTCGCGCCACAAGGCACAAAACGCTCGGCGTCTAAGGCGAGCTCGATTTGCTCTAAGGTGGGGTTCCAGCCCTCACCAATTCGATACACCATCACATTTTTGAACACGGGTCGCCTTTGCTTTTCGGCAGCTGCCGAAATAAAAAAGCCAACCGCAAGAGTTGGCTTTGGGAATTGGTTTCATTTTAACCAGCCCGATAGATGCTTAGGTTTGATCTGACTCCAAAGTTCATTTGCGCTTTAGGTGACTCCCACGAAAAACCAATACCGCTAGTATTTCGTGGCGCATCTCAACATCGCAACCCTCATCCTAAGGAGACGACCTCATGCAACGCAGAAATTTTGTCACCCAAGCAGGTCTTGTCGGCGGCATTGCCTCAACGTTGGCCGCACCGGCCATCGCACAATCGAGCCGCCCTGAGATCCGTTGGCGCTTAGCGTCAAGCTACCCTAAGTCGTTAGACACGATTTACGGCGCTGTCGACAACATGTGTAAACGTGTGGCTGAGTTGACGGACAACCGCTTCAAAATCAGCATGCACGCCGCGGGAGAGTTGATGCCCGCGCTGCAAGTGTTTGATGCGGTCCAAGGCGGTTCGGTTGAAGCCGGCCACACCGCCAGCTACTTCTACATCGGCAAAGACCCCGCGTTTGGTTTTGCCACCGCGCTGCCCTTTGGCTTGAACGCACGGGGCCAGAACGCTTGGATGTATTTGGGCGGTGGCCAAGAGTTGATGAACGAGTTTTTCTCTAACTACGGCGTGCAACACCTGCCTGTCGGCAACACTGGCGCGCAAATGGCGGGCTGGTATCGCAAAGAAATCAAAACGGTAGAAGACCTTAAGGGCTTGAAGTTCCGCGTGGGTGGCTTGGCTGGCATGGTCTTGTCCAAGCTCGGCGTGATACCCCAGCAATTGGCGGCAGGCGACTTGTATCCGGCCTTGGAAAAAGGTGTGATTGACGCCGCCGAATTTGTGGGCCCAGCGGACGACGAGCATTTGGGGCTGCACAAAGTGGCCAAGTACTACTATTACCCCGGCTGGTGGGAAGGCGCAGCGACGCTGTCATTGTTCATCAACCCCAAAGCCATGGCAGCCTTGCCGCCCGATTACGCCGCAGCGTTGCGCGTGGCCGCCGCAGAGGCCAACCAGTGGTCTACGGCCAAGTACGACGTGACCAACCCACAAGCTTTGCGTCGCTTGGTGGCAGGAGGGGCGCAATTGCGTCGTTTCCCAACGCCCGTGTTGAACCTATGCAGCACAGCAGCCAACGAGCTATACGCCGAGTTGTCAGACAAGAGCCCTGCGTTCAAGAAGATTTACACCCCTTGGTCTAAGTTCCGCGACGAGCAAGTGATGTGGTCGCAATTCTGCGAAATGCCATTCGACAACTACATGGCTTCGCGCAAAGCCTAAGCACTGAAGGCAGACATGAAGCGCTTGAACGTGATTGGCTGTGGCCGCGTGGGACAAACCATCGCGCACCTTTTGTTTGAAAAGAAGCAACTCACGCTTCAAGACCTTCATTCCCGCAACCTGACCAACGCCGAGAAAGCCGCCAGCTTTCTCGGCGCTGGCAACCCCACCCCAAATGTGCCAAGCATGCGCACAGCCGAGGTGTGGATGCTCTCTGTGCCCGATTCACAAATTACCAACGTAGCCCAGCAATTGGCTGACACCTTGGCCCCCGATACACCGCAAGCCATCGCCTTTCATTGCAGTGGATTTTTGAGTGCCCAAGCCTTAGCCCCTTTGCATGCGAAAGGCTGGCATGTTGCCAGCGTGCACCCTGTGTTGAACTTTGCAGCGCCTGAAACCGGCATTCGACAATTTGCTGGCACGCCCTGCGCGCTGGAAGGCTCGGCCTTGGCTGTCGATTGGCTGCGCACGCATTTGTCAGCCATTGGCGGTCTTTGCTTTGACATCAACAGTGACCACAAAGCGCTGTACCACGCAGCGGCCGTGTTTTCGAGCAACTTCACCGGCGTGCTGCAAGGCATCGCACAAGACGCTTGGCGCAGCGCGGGCGTGTCCCCCGAGATGGTGCAAACCTTGAACCGAGCCCTGCTCACCAGCACCACCGACAACCTGCTCGCCTTAGGACCTGCACACGCCTTAACCGGCCCCGCTGCGCGCGGCGACACAGACGTGGTGAATGCGCAAGCAGCGGTGGTCGAGCAATGGAGCCCTGTCGCGGCGCAAGCCTACCGCGCCTTGAGCGAACTCGCCGTCGCGCTCAAACAAACCGGCACCACCTTGCCGCCACCATGACCCGACTAACACGTGCCCTCTCCATCGCCGATCTGCGTGAGTTAGCGCGCCGACGCCTGCCCGCCTCGGTGTTTGAATTCATCGACGGCGGTGCCGAAGACGAACGTACATTGGCAGACAACCGCCACGCGCTCAACCGCCACCGCATCGTGCAGCGTGTGCTGGTCGATGTGGCCAACCCCCAACTGGCCACCCCTATGTTTGGCCATACGTGGGCGGCCCCGTTTGTGGTGAGCCCCATGGGCTCTTGCGTGCTTGGGTGGCCCGAGGCAGACATTGCGATTGCGCGCGCGGCCGCGGCCCACGGCATTGCGTACACCTTGTCCACCATGTCGACCACCAGCATCGAGCGCATGGCGGATGCTGTGCAAGGGCGCTTGTGGTTTCAGCTCTATGTGCTCAAAGACCCAAGCGTCAATGACAAACTCGTCGCCCGTGCGCAAGCTGCAGGCTATGAAGCCTTGGTCGTCACGGTGGACTTGCCCGTGGGCGGTAAACGTGAACGCGACCTGCGCAACGGCATTTCTATTCCACTGCGCTTCAAAGGCAAGCACCTTTGGGAGGGCATCACCCACCCAGCCTGGGCGTTACAAATGCTGCGCGCCGGACTGCCTGAGTTTGAAAACGTGCGTGACCTTATGGGCGAAGAAGGCGCTGGTTTAACCATTGCTGCGCGCGTCGGCCAAAGCCTCAACGCGAGCTACCAATGGTCGGACTTGGCCCGCCTGCGCGATCAATGGCAGGGCAAGCTGCTGGTCAAAGGCGTGCAACACCCCGCTGATGCGGCCCGCATGGTCGACATGGGCATTGACGGCATTTGGGTGTCGAACCATGGCGGGCGTCAACTCGACGGCGCCATTGCCTCGGCGGACGCCTTGCCCGCCATTCACGCGGCCATCCAAGGACGTGCCACCTTGATCATGGACTCTGGTGTGCGACGTGGCATCGATGCCCTCACCGCCAAAGCCCTCGGTGCCGATGCTGTCGGCATTGGCCGCGCTGCCCTGCTGGGCGCCTGCGTGGGTGGGGAGAAAGGCGCTCATCGTGCCATTGAAATTTTGATCGATGAGCTACGTCGCGCCATGCAACTCAGTGGGGTGGCAGATTTTTCTATAGCGAAGGTTGAATTGATTCGCAGGTAGGCCATTGAACGGGCTTCAACCTGAGGCAACGTCAACAGACCAGATTGCGGCGTTTATTGAGGCGGGAGCGGCGGGTGCCACTTAGCGGGCACAACGTCGAGAAATACCAGCAGAAACAAAAATGCGCCTCTGGAGGCGCATTTTTTGAATTTGGCGGAAGCTGTGAGATTCGAACTCACGGAGGGCTCACACCCTCGCCGGTTTTCAAGACCGGTGCCTTAAACCGCTCGGCCAAGCTTCCATATTCAGGCGATATTGTAGTGTGCCTTTTCGTCAATTTACGGCTTCAGGCGTCCTGCAAAAACAAAGATTGCAAATCGCTCAAAAAATCAAAGCCACGCTCCGTGGGCACCACGCGCTGAAAGTCGCGTGTGATCAGGCCTTTGGCTTCGGCTTCAGCCAAGGCAGCCTGAATGGCGGTTACGGGCAAGCCCGTGCGGTCGGTGAAGTCGGCCAGCGAAAAGCCGTGGCGCAGGCGCAAAGCGTTGAGCATGAATTCAAACGGCAGCTCGGCACGCGCCACCTCGGTGCTTTGGGCCACAGCGCGGTCTGCACGGCTGGTATCTAGTGCGTGGTCCATAAACAGGCGCGGGTCGCGGTTGCGCACTTGACGCAGCACGCGGTGGGCAAAGCTGAGTTTGCTGTGTGCGCCAGCGCCAATGCCTAGGTAGTCACCAAACTGCCAGTAGTTGGTGTTGTGCCAGCAGCGGTGGTTGTCTTTGGCATAGGCCGACACTTCGTAGCGGTGCAGGCCTGCTAGGGCGGTGCGCTCGGTGATGCGGTCGAGCATGGCGTAGGCATCGTCGTCTTCCGGTATTTGCGGTGGGAACTTGGCAAACACGGTGTTGGGCTCGATGGTGAGGTGGTACACCGACAAGTGGGGGGGCTGCAAGGACAAAGCCATGTCCAAGTCTTCGTCCAACTGCGCCAGCGTTTGGCCGGGCAAGGCGTACATCAAGTCGAGGTTAAAGGTGTCAAAGGCTTCACGCGCCTCTTCGACCGCAGCAATGGCTTGGGCGCGGTTGTGTACGCGGCCTAGGGCTTGCAGATGTTGGTCGTTGAAGCTTTGCACGCCCACCGACAAGCGGGTGACGCCTGCGGCGCGAAAGGCGCGGAAGCTGTCTTTCTCGAACGTGCCGGGGTTGGCTTCTAGCGTGATTTCGCAATCAGCCTCTAAGCGCAAACGCGCACGCATGTCGCTGATGAGCCGCTCAATCGCGGCAGGCGAAAACAAGCTGGGTGTGCCACCCCCTATGAAGATGCTGTGCACACTGCGGCCCCAAATGAGGGGCAAGCTGTGTTCAAGGTCGGCGCACAGGGCATCAAGGTAGCGTTGCTCGGGCAGCTCGCCACCTACGCTGCTGTTGAGCTCGTGCGAGTTGAAGTCGCAATATGGGCACTTCTTCAGGCACCACGGCAAATGCACGTACAGCGAGAGCGGCGGCAAGCTGCTGAACGACAGCGTGCCGGGGCGCATGAGGTGTTGGATGTCTTGGGTCATCAAAGAAACTTTAAGCAAACCAACGTTCACGCATCAGCGCAAGCATTTGCTGCGCGGCTTGGCCACGGTGGCTGTTGGCGTTTTTCACCTCAATGGGCAACTCGGCAAAGGTTTTGCCAAAACGCGGGATGAACATGATGGGGTCAAAGCCAAAGCCATTCGTGCCGATGGGCTTGCGGGTGATGTCACCCACAGCGCGGCCAACGGCAATGAGCGGCTCGGGGTCGTCAGGGTGGCGCACAGCAACAAGGGTGCTGACCAAGGCGGCACGGCGGTTGTCGATGTTCGTCATTTGCTCCAGCAAGGCGCGCACGTTGTTGTCGTCGCTTTTCTCGTAGCCAAACTGGGTGGCGTAGAAGGCGGTTTGCACACCGGGCAGGCCACCAAAGGCGTCGACGCACAGGCCGGCATCGTCAGCCAAGGCGAGCAGGCCGCTTTCTCGCGCGGCATGGCGGGCTTTGGCCAAGGCGTTTTCTACAAAGGTGTGGAACGGCTCGTCGGCTTCACCAATTTGCAAATCGCCTTGGCGCACCAGCTCGACGCCCAAGGGCGCAAACATGGCTTGCAACTCGCCAAGCTTGCCTTGGTTGTTGGAGGCCAGAACGATTTTTTTCAACGCCAGTGTCATAGGTTTAAAGCAATGCTGTGAATCAAGACTGCAAGGCTTCTTGCTGCATGGCAATCAGTTCGCGCACGCCTTTTTCGGCCAAGGCCAACAAGGCGTTCATTTGGTCGCGGGTGAAGGGCAGGCCTTCGGCGGTGCCCTGCACTTCCACATAGTGGCCAGCGCTGGTCATGACCACGTTCATGTCGGTGTCGCAGCTGGAGTCTTCGGTGTATTCCAAATCGAGCAAAGGCAAATCGCCCAACATGCCCACCGAAATCGCGGCAATGCCTTGGGTGATGGGACTCTCGGTGAGCTTGCCTGCAGCAATGAGCTTGCTCACTGCGTCTTGTGCGGCCACAAACGCGCCGGTGATGCTGGCGGTGCGTGTACCGCCGTCGGCTTGCAACACGTCGCAGTCCAAATGGATGGTGCGCTCGCCCAGCTTCTTCAGGTCAAACACAGCGCGCATCGAGCGGCCAATGAGGCGCTGAATTTCTTGGGTGCGGCCCGACTGCTTGCCGCGCGCGGCTTCGCGGTCGCTGCGGGTGTGGGTAGCGCGGGGCAACATGCCGTATTCGGCGGTGACCCAGCCTTCGCCCGAGCCTTTTTTGTGACCCGGCACTTTTTCTTCCACCGATGCGGTGCACAGCACTTTGGTGTGGCCAAACTCAATGAGTACAGAGCCTTCGGCATGCATGGTGAAGTTGCGGGTGATGCGCACGGGGCGCAGTTGGTCGGCGGCACGGGTATGGCGAGAAGCGGGCAAGGTGGTGGACATTTTTTGATGGCTTTGAATCAAGCGTTGTAGGGTTCGGTAAAACGGCAATTGTCGACCAATCGGTGGACGGTGTCGGTATGTCACATTCACCCTGAGATAATGCTGTCTTTGCCAAAAGAACATCACACATGCCCATTTACAGCATGACAGGTTATGCCAGCGCGCAAACCGAGCTGCCTCGCGAATCGGTCGACACCGCCCCCACGGGGCCGGCCCTGCGCTTGGGACTTGAAATACGCTCAGTCAACAGCCGGTTTCTAGACCTGACCTTCAAGATGCCCGAGGAGCTGCGCCCACACGAAGCAGCGGTGCGCGAGTTGATCACCCAGCACCTCAAGCGCGGCAAAGTCGAAGTGCGCGCCAACCTCGAAAGCACGGCCAGTAACGAATTTGCAGCCCCCACACCGGCGCTGCTGCAACGACTCTCATCCTTGCAAGACACCGTACAAGCGTGGTTGCCCAAAGCCAACTCACTTTCAGTGGCCGATGTGCTGCGACTGACCACGGCCCAACCATCCGCCCCTGCTGACATTGGCCCCAGCCTGCTCAAACTGACAAAAACCACCTTGAAGCAACTCAGCGAAGGCCGTGAACGCGAAGGCAAGCGTCTGGCACAAACGCTGCGTGACCGCTTGAGCCAGTTGCGCGTGCTGGCCCAACAAGCCGCACCGCTGGTGCCGCAGTTGGTCGAACAACAGCGCTTGAAATTCTTAGAACGTTGGCGCGACGCTATGGCGTTAGCAGAAGGAAACACACTGCCCGAAGCCGCGCAAGACCGTGCCTTGACCGAAGCCACCGCGTTTGCCATTCGCATTGACGTGGCCGAAGAGCTGACGCGCTTGGTGTCGCACTTTGACGAAATGGACGACTTGCTGGCCAAAGGCGGCAAGGCCGAGGGTGTGGGCAAGCGCCTCGACTTTTTGATTCAAGAGCTGCACCGCGAGGCCAACACCTTGGGCTCCAAGTCGGCCACGATGGAAATGACCCGTATTTCGGTGGACATGAAAGTGTTGATCGAACAACTCCGCGAACAAGTACAGAACCTCGAATAATGGACAACTTTCCAGGCAACCTCTTTGTGGTCGCAGCCCCCAGTGGGGCTGGCAAATCAAGCCTCGTAAAAGCACTGATGGAGCTCGATGCCAAAGTGCGGCCCTCGGTGTCTCACACCACCCGCCAGCCACGCGGACAAGAAAAACACGGGCGCGAATATTTCTTCGTGTCGGTCCCCGAGTTTGACCAAATGGTGGCCGCCAACTCCTTTTTGGAATGGGCCAATGTGCACGGCCAGCGTTACGGCACCTCGCGCAAAGCCATTGAAGACCGCATTGCCCAAGGCGCCGATGTGATTTTGGAAATCGACTTCCAAGGTGCCATTCAGGTTAAAAAGCTGTTTGCGAATGCGGTGCTGATTTTCATCTTGCCGCCCAGCTGGGAAGAGCTCAAGTCCCGCCTGCACAACCGGGGTGAAGACGCCCCCGAGATCATCGACTTGCGCCTGCAAAACGCGGCCGATGAGATGGCACAGGCCAAAGAATTTGACTACGTTATAATCAATGAATTGTTTGAGACTGCCTTGTTCGACCTGAAAGCGATCGTGCATGCACAGCGACTCAAATACCTGGCTCAGCGCCGGGCTCGGGCTGATATCTTTCAAGCCCTGAACATCACCTGAATTCTGGAGTACACACATGGCCCGCATCACTGTTGAAGACTGTCTCGAGCAGATCCCTAACCGCTTTCAGTTGGTGCTTTGCGCCACGTACCGCGCTCGCATGCTCAGCCAAGGCCACACGGCTAAGGTCGAAAGCAAAAACAAGCCATGCGTGACTGCTCTGCGTGAAATCGCAGCGGGTCAAGTCGGGATCGAAATGCTGAAAAAAGTTCCAGGTTAATTGATCCAAGCCATCACTTGATTTCTCAAAAAAGCACCGATGATTCGGTGCTTTTTTCATTGCGGGTAAAGTGTGGTTCATGTTTGCTGCCAAGCCCTCTTCTAAGCCATTGACCAAGCCTTCCACCAAAGCGGTGGTCAGCCCTGCCGCCGCCAACGCAGCCGCGGCGAGCTTTGCTGCATTGACAGAAAAACTCAGCTACTTGAACGCTGAAGGCTTGGACATGGTGCGGCGCGCCTACCGCTACGCAGACGAGGCCCATTTGGGGCAAATGCGCAACAGCGGTGAGCCCTACATCACCCATCCGATTGCCGTCGCTGCGCAATGCGCCGAATGGAAACTTGATGCGCAAGCCCTGTCTGCCGCCCTGCTGCACGACGCAATGGAAGACTGCGGCATCACCAAGGCCGATTTGATAGAACGATTTGGCATCCAAGTGGCTGATCTGGTCGATGGCTTGACCAAGCTCGACAAGCTGGAGTTCAACACCCGAGAAGAAAACCAAGCCGAGTCATTTCGCAAAATGCTGCTGGCCATGGCGCGCGATGTGCGCGTCATCCTGATTAAGTTAGCCGATCGCAGCCACAACATGCGCACCATGGGCGACATGCCGCGCGCCAAATGGGGACGCATCTCCAACGAAACCCTAGAGATATACGCGCCCATTGCACACCGCTTAGGGTTAAATCAAACTTACCGCGAATTGCAAGAACTTTCGTTTGAACACCTCTGGCCTTGGCGCCACCAAGTGCTCAGCAAAGCGGTGCAAAAAGCCCGCCATCGACGCCGCGACTTGATGCAAAAAGTGCATCAAGAAGTGGACGCAGAATTTGCCAAAGCGGGTTTGAATGTACGTATTTCGGGTCGTGAAAAAACCCTGTATTCCATTTACAAAAAAATGGACAGCAAGCACCTGAGCTTTGCGCAAGTGACCGACATCTACGGCTTTCGACTCATCTTGCCCAAAGTGGTCGACTGCTACACCGCATTGGGGGTGTTGCACCAAACTTACAAGCCAGTCCCAGGCAAGTTCAAGGACCACATTGCAATTGCCAAACTCAATGGCTATCAGTCGCTGCACACCACGCTGGTGGGCCCCTCGGGTTTGAACGTTGAATTTCAAATGCGCACCGAGGCCATGCATTTGGTCGCAGAGACCGGTGTTGCGGCGCACTGGCTTTACAAAGACAAAGGCTCAGACAACGAGCCCGGTCAAAACTTGGGCAACAAGTGGCTGCAGTCGCTGCTGGACATTCAAGACGAAACGCGTGATGCCACGGAGTTTTGGGACCATGTCAAGGTCGACCTGTTTCCCGATGCGGTGTATGTGTTCACCCCCAAAAGCCGCATCATGGCCATGCCACGCGGCGCCACGGTGGTTGACTTTGCCTACGCCGTCCACAGCGATGTGGGCGACCGAACCATGGCCGCCAAGGTCAATGGCGAGCAGGTGCCACTGCGCACCGAGCTACGCAATGGCGATGTGGTCGAAGTGGTCACTTCCAGCGTAGCCGCACCTAACCCCGCGTGGTTGGGCTTTGTGCGCACGGGTCGCGCGCGCTCAAAGATTCGCCACCATTTGAAAACCATGGCGCATGCGGAGTCACAACACTTGGGTGAAAAGCTCTTGGCCCAATCCTTGCGCGCTGAAGGCATTGAACAAATGCCGGCGCTGGACGAAGCACACGCCGGCTTGTGGGACAAACTGCTGCGCTTCACCGGCAGCAAAACGCAAGCCGAATTGCTGATCGACATCGGCTTGGGCAAGCGCGTGGCCAGCATTGTGGCCAAGCGTTTGGCGGTCTTGTTGACGGAAATTGGTCTCAAGCCCGACGCGTTGTTGATGAGCCGTGAACGATTTACTGCGCACGAAAACCTATCGCAGGGCAGTGTCATCGTCGACGGCAGCGAGAACGCCTCGGTGCAGTACGCACCGTGTTGCCGCCCCATTCCGGGCGACCCCATTTTGGGTTACCTAGGCCGTGGCGAAGGCTTGGTGGTGCACACCGAACAATGCGGCGTAGCCCAACGACTGAAGCACAAAGACAGCGAACGCTTCATCGCCGTCGAGTGGGCAGAAGAGCCCACTCGCGCCTTTGAAGTGGGCGTGGTGGTGACCGTGAGTAACGGCAAAGGCGTGCTGGCACGCGTGGCCTCCACCATCACCAACGCCGAAGCCGACATCACCATGGTCAACATGGCCGATGAAGTGAGCGGCCAAGAAGCCACCGATTTGCGCTTTGTGTTTGCAGTGCGCGATGTGCAGCACTTGGACCTGGTGTTGCGTAATTTACGTCGCGTCCCTGCGGTGCTGCAAGCCCAACGCGTGATGTCTGGCGTCGAGCGCGAACATTAAGTCAGCGGCTGATCACAGCGCCTTGGGCTCTGGATAGCGGACGTCTAAAACTTCCACCTCTTGCACCCCTATTGGGGTGACCAGCTTCACCACGTCGCCTTCACGCGCTTTGAGCAAGGCACGGGCAATAGGGGACACCCAGGTCACCTGCCCTTTCAGGCTGTCGGCTTCGTCGATGCCCAAAATGGTGACCGTGCGCTCGATGTCCACCTCGTCGACGTACGTGACGGTGGCACCAAAAAAGACTTGGTCACGCCCGTGGTGCACGCTCGGGTCAGTCACCTCGGCAATCTCTAAGCGTTTGGTCAAAAAACGAATGCGACGATCGATCTCGCGCAAACGTTTTTTGCCGTAGTGGTAGTCGCCGTTTTCTGAGCGGTCGCCGTTGCTGGCGGCCCAATGCACGATCTCCACCATGCGTGGGCGTTCGTTGTCCATCAACTCAAACAACTCAGCACGCAACACGGCGTAGCCCTCGGGTGTGATGTAGTTTTTGCTGCCTGGCGGAATGGGGGGCAGTGTGCTGTCTTCGTCGTCAGCGTCTTGCCCTTGGGCGGACTGCGTGCTCATGCGGGGTCAGCCGCTCAATGCCAGCCAATGACTTGGTAGCCGCGCTCAGCCAAACATTGCTGCACAAATTGGCGATACAACCCGCTGCCACCCACCGACTGCCCTGCTGCAGTGGCAGCCGCACCACCCGCACCAATTGCAGCTGCACCCGCGGCAATGCTTTTCAAATCCGGTTTTTGGCCGCTGAGTAACGAACCCACGACACCCGCCGTACCCACGCCCGCAGCACCCGCTGCAGCCGCACGACCGGCGTCGATCTTGTTGACAGCACCCACTTCAGATTGACGCGCCATGTCGGAACACCCTTGCGCATCGGCCTGCGCTTGTGCAGGGCCCATGCGCTGGTAATGCGCGTTCGGGTAAAAGGCAGGTTTGGCCACCGGTGTGGCACAGCCCGACAACAACGCGGCACTGAAGCCCAAAGCAATGGCGGCGAATGAGGAAGAGGCAGGGTGTTTCATGACGCGAATTTTAGTCGTGCAACTCGAATCCGCCGTCTAAGCGCAACTGGCGCGTTGTGGAGCCCGCCAACAAATCGGCCAACTGCTGCGCCAAGGCCGGTTGCTGCGCCGTTGTAGGAATACCCAAGGCGTATACCGTGGCCAATTCAAACTCTTGCGGCAGCAAACCAATCAAATCAATGCCCGCGGTGTATTTGATTTCGGTCACTTGGGTGCAGCCGATCAAGTTGGCACCGGTGTCTTTGGCCATGGCCGCCATGGCTGTTGCGCCATTGGGGAAGGTGCGAAAGCGCTCGGCCAGCTCGACATCCAAGCCCAAGGTTTGCAGCACTTTGAAGAAGTGAATGCCGGCAGTGGCCAGCTTGGGATCGGGAAAGTAAATGCCTTCTGCTGCGCGAAATGCGGCTTGCAAATCGGCACGGGTTTGAATCGCTGGACGTGCGGCCCCTGCCTTGACGGCAATGCCTGTTTTCACCACACCCAACGCCGCCAAGCTGCCCGCACGGACATGACCCGAGGCGATCAAACCTTCGATCAAGGACTGCGTCAAGATCAGCACATCACATGGCTCACCTGCCAGCAATTTTTCTTTCATCGCGCCCACGGCACTGAAGGTGCTGTGCAGCTGGCATGCATGGGCCGCTTCAAAGTCTGCCTTCAACGGGTTGACCAAACCGGCGGCAGCACCGCCGCTCAAAATACAAAGTTTCATCTCAATTCCTAGGTTCAAAAAACAGGGGGTGTCTCGCGATCGACGGCATCGATGGCTTTGACAATTTGTTCGGGCGTCATGGGCATATCGCGCACCCGCACGCCCAAGGCATGAAAAACGGCATTGCCAATCGCAGCGGCACACGGGCCCAGCGAGGCTTCACCCGCCCCCAACGACGCGTGCTCACCCGTATCAATCAGAGAGACCGACACCTCGGGCACATCGTCAAAACGAAGAATGGGGTACTGCTCCCAGTCGACGCTGAGCAGGCGTTGGCGGTCAAATTTGGCGGTTTCTAACAGCGTCCAACTCGCGGCTTGAATGGCCCCGCCTTCGAGTTGATTGCTGGCACCGTCCGCATCGACCACATGGCCCACATCAGCAACCACCCACAACCGCTTAAGGTGCACGCGCTCGGCCACCACCACTTCGGCCACCACGGCGCAGTAAGCGCCTGTATTTTTGTAACGGGCAAATGCCAAGCCGAGACCCCACTCGCCATCCGTCGACGTGGCTGCGTGTTTGGCGGCATCACGTTGCGCCCAATTCGACACAGCCGCAGCTTGCTCCAGCACAGCGCGTGCGCGTGGGTCTTGCAAATACGCCAAGCGCAGCGCAAGGGGGTCTTGGCCTGCGGCAAACGCGACCTCGTCCATGAACGACTCGGCCGCAAACACGTTCACATGCGCTCCCAAGGCACGCAAAGCAGACACACGCATGGGCATGTCCATCACACGATGGTTGACCACTTCCAGCGCTGGCAATGTGTAAGGTGGCACGGCGTTGCGCTCCGAACCACCGCCCACGCTCATGGCGGCGTTCTCGGCCATCAACACAGGAAAGGGATTTGCCGTTAGCCAGCTGCCCAGCAACGCGGGCGTGGGTTGGCGGCCAGGGCGCGTGCCGTGGCCTTGACTCCACACCGTGTGCTGCCAAAAACTCAGGCCGTTCTGTGCGTCCAGCCCCGCCTGTAAACGCACGCTCATGGCCGGCCCCAAGGGCGACCAAGCCATTTCGTCATGACGCGACCAAAGCACGCGCACAGGCTGACCGTTGGCGAAGCGCGCCAACCACGCCGCATCAAAGGCCACGTCGTCGGCGCCGTTGTGGCCGTAGCAACCCGCACCTTGCACATGCTGCACCGTCACTTGTTCGGGGGTGCAGGCCAATGCCAGCGCCAAGTCGCGACGTAGATTAAAAATACCTTGCGAATGGCTCCACACCTGCAAGGCATCACCTTGCCAATGTGCCAATGCACAAGAGGGCGACATGGACGCATGCTGCACATAGCCTCGGTTGTAGTCAGCTTGGAGGGTTTGAACGGTTTGCGCTTGAGCCTTGGCCCACCCATCGTCGGCGGCATGCACGGTGCTGGTTTGTAAGTGACTTTGGCGCAACCAATCTTGCAAGTGCTCGGCGTCGGGCAACACAGCGGGCGTGGTCCACGCCTTTGCCTCGGCCAAATCGGCAATCAGCTGATCGGCGGCTTGGGTTGCCGCAGTTTCGGTGTGTGCCAGCACGCCAATTTGCAAACCGTCACGGTAAACGCCTTGCACGTTGGGCATGGCTTGCGCGCGCTGGGCAGCTTGCGCCCAAGCCGTCTCATTCAAGGCGGACTGTAGATTGGGCGGTCGCACCATGCGACCGTGCAACAGGCCAGGCCACTCAAGGTCTTGGATGAAATCGGTGTGACCTAAAAACTTGCGCCACAAATCGGGGCGCAGCGGTGTATCGGTCACCCCCCCCAAATTGACACTCAAAGCGCTTTCGGGCAAGGCCTCTCGGTCTAGGCTGACGTCCCCGCACACATCGCCGTAACCACACAAGGACCGCGAGCCGTGCATGAAAACGCCGTCCACCACCTGAATGTCAGATGCCAGCAGTCCAAATTTCTCGGCCACATGAGCCACAAACAAAGCCCGCGCTTGACGGCAAGCGTGCCGCACCGCTGTGCCAGAGTCTTGAACCGATAAGCTGCCCGAGGTCACGGCTTCGTTGGGGCTGAAGGCGGTGCTGGCCGGCAAAGCCTCCACGGCTTGCACGGGCAAGCCCAACTCTTGCGCCGCAATTTGCACCAAGGCGTGCAAGATGCCTTGGCCAATCTCCACCTTGCCAGACTTCACCTGCACCCGCCCATCGGGCAAGAAAGTCAGCCACTGCGACAAGCGGCGGTTGGTCTGCAAGCTGCCGGGCAGCACAGAGGGTGTTGAATTGGGGGCGGTCATACAGCGCCCATCGCATCAGCCGCTTGGCACACCGCACGCACGATGCGGTTGTGGGCGCCGCAGCGGCATAAGTTGCCCTGCAAGGCGGCACGCACTTGCTCAGGTGTGGGCTGAGGCGTGGTGTGAAGCAAAGCTGCTGCAGTCATCAACATACCGCTGCTGCAGTAGCCGCATTGCGCCGCTTGAACGTTGGCAAATGCGGTTTGCAAGGCATGCGGTTGCTCAGGTGTGCCCAAGCCCTCGACCGTCACCACGCGTTTGCCTGCCACCGCCCACATCGGGGTGCTGCATGCGGGGACGGCGTGGTCATCAACCATCACATGACACGCGCCGCATTGCGACAAACCACACCCAAAACGCGTGGCTTTGAGCTGACAGGTGTGGCGCAACACATCGAGCAACACGTCGTTGTCGTTGGCCTGCACCCATTGAGGCTGACCGTTCAGCTCAAAACGTAACTCTGCCATGGTGCTCAATCCGCTTTGGCACCTGAAACTTTAACGATGTTGGCCCACTTGGCCACGTCTTCCGCCACGTACTTGGTGAAAGCAGGCACCGACATCGACATGGGCACCGCACCCTGCTTGGCCCAGGTGGCTTTGACGTCAGGGTTGTTCACAATTTTGTTGATCTCGGTGTTCAAGCGCGTGACGATGGCCTCAGGCGTGCCCGCCGGTGCCATCAGCCCCAACCAAATGACGGCTTCGTATTTGGGCAATCCGTCATCGTTGGCGGTTGGCAGCTCTGGCATCACCGAGGAACGTGCTCTGCCCGTCGTGGCCAAGCCACGCACCTTGCCCGCCTTGATGTTTTCAGACATGGTGGTGACCGCATCAAACATCATGTCCACTTGGCCAGACAACACGTCGGTGCGCGCGGCTGCACTGCCTTTGTACGGGATGTGCGTCATGTCAACGTTCGCCATGTATTTGAACAACTCGCCCGCCATGTGGTAGGGCGTGCCGTTGCCAGAAGACGCGTAGTTGAGCTTGCCCGGATTGGCACGCGCGAGCTTGATCAATTCAGGCAAGGTGTTGACTTGCAATTTGGGATGGACCACCAACACCAAGTCGGAATAGTTGACGGGGGCGATGGGCGCAAAGTCTTTGAGCAAATTGAACGGCTTGTTCGGAATCAGCGACTCGTTGACCGTTTGCGTGTTGGACATCATCAGCAAGGTGTAGCCATCGGCAGGCGACTTGGCCACCGCATCAGTCCCAATGATGGAGCCTGCGCCTGGGCGGTTATCCACCACAAAGGCCTGGCCCAGCGCGTCTTGCAAGCGTTGCGCCATAAAGCGTGCGTAATTGTCAGCTGGACCGCTGGCCGCAAATGGCACGATGATTTTGACGGGCCGATTCGGGTAACCCTGTTGCGCCTGAGCCGTCAAGACCGCGGCCAAACCAAAGAATGCAGAAATAAGGCGTGTGAACTTCATGGGGGTGTCTCCGTTGAACATGGTGCCAATGAGGCAGGTCCATATTAAAGAGGAAAACACAAAAAGAAACGGTCACTTAAAGCAATCGCCCTGCGTGGATGACGCCCATCCATGGCAAACGTTGAAAGGACAAAGAAAAAGGGTTTACATCCGAAGATGTAAACCCTTGTTCAATTTGGTGCGGCTGGCAGGAATCGAACCCACGACCCCTTGGTTCGTAGCCAAGTACTCTATCCAGCTGAGCTACAGCCGCTTGGATAGATTGAAGTATAGCACAGGATTTAAGACTAACCTGCCCCTTCGCCCGATCGAAGGAATTGACCGCCACGCAATGATCACAGAATCCGGTCAGATCAGAAAAATCGCCGACTCACCTGCCATCCTGCATGCGTTAACTGATAAGGTTACCTAAATCAACAAAAAAATCAAAGGTGAAAAATGTTCGAGCCTGAACAACAAAGCCTCAACCATTTGTTGGCTGCGCTACCGCAAGACGAGCTCAACGCGTGGCAGTCCGAACTCCAAAACGTGCAGCTTGTCGCGGGACAGGTGTTGTACGAGTCGGGGACCTGCATGACGCACGTCTTTTTCCCAACGACCGCCGTCATTTCTCTGATGCACATTTTGGAAGACGGCGGCAGTACCGAAATAGCCATGACGGGTCATGAAGGCATGGTGGGCATTTCTGTGTTCATGGGCGGCGAAAGCACCTTGAGTCGTGGCGTTGTGCAGCGCGCTGGGCACAGCTACAAACTCCGCACCGCATTCATCAAACAAGCCTTCCACCGCTCGCCGGCTGTGATGCATTTGATGTTGCGCTACACACAGGCGATCATCACGCAAATGTCGCAAATCGCCGTGTGCAACCGGCATCACACCATCTTGCAGCAGCTGAGCCGTTGGCTGCTGTTGAACCTAGACCGCGTGAGCGAAACCGAACTCATCGTGACGCATGAGTCCATCGCCCAAGCCTTGGGCGTGCGCCGTGAAGGCATCACCAAAGCGGCGGGCAGTTTGCAAGAAGAGGGGCTGATCCGTTACACACGAGGCCACTTGTTCGTGCAAGACCGCGCAGGGCTTGAAGCCCATACCTGTGAATGCTACGGCGTGATCAAACACGAATACGACCGACTGTTGCCGCAGCTCACGGCCACTTAAAGGCATACAACCCCGTCAGTCAAAAAGTCAGTCCAAAACCTGGCGACTGGTTTGATTCAAAAATTGCGTCATGTCGCTCGACAAAGTCGGCGCGGCGGTAGGGTCGTCTGGCGTGACATAGGCCATCGACCACGCCTCATACGCACGAACGTCCATCGCTTTCATACTCTGGAAGTCTAGGTGGTGATGCATGGGCGAGGATTTGATGTACGGCAAGACCACCTCCAAGCCAGCTTTAGGGCCTTCCAAATACTGCATAAAGCGCCCCTCCACATACAGCAAGACGCCGGTGATGTGCTGCTCCAAATTGCGCTTGCGTGCGGTACTGAGCAAATGCTCTAAATCGGCCTTGCTCAACGCATAAGAAGCCACGGACGTGTAAGTGATGGAATGAAGTTGCATGGTGCGATCTTGACCTTAAAAAAAGATGGGTCTGTGCGGTAGCGTACGGACGGTGCGAGTCGAGCCCCGAACAATCACTTCTCTTGTGTTCATTGGGCCACCACATTGACCGGCATTGTTGAGCAACCCCTCGGCGTTCACACACGGCTGAGTCGCACCATTGTGACTTTGTATGCCATCACCCTGCTGATCTGGTCCGTGGGCACGGGGTTTGCCCTGTATCAAAACTGGCTGGTGCGGATGGTGGACCATACCGCCTGTACCTTGGCTTATTTGAACGCCACAACGATCACGCCCGCGATTTGGCCATCGTTACTCAAAGGCAATCTATTTTTACTGGCCTACGCCTGCGCAGGCGTGAGCGTCGTCTCCGCCATGTTTTTTTATCTCTACCGACTGTCACACCAACTCATCAACGCACAAACCGATTCACGCCACGACACACTCACCGGTTTGCACAACCGACGCGCTTTGGATGAACAACTGCCGCTTTTACTGCGCCACTCCCAACGCGAGCAATCCCCGCTGACGTTGCTGTTCATCGACATTGACCATTTCAGGCTGTTCAACGAACGCTACGGCCACGAAAGCGGTGACGTGGCGCTGCAAGCCGTGGCTGAGGCGCTGGCCAGCGTTTGCCAACGTCCGCGTGACTTTATTTGCCGCTGGGGTGGCGAGGAGTTTGTGGCGGTCTTGCCCCAAACGGATTCGCAAGCCGCAGAGGAATTGGCCCAGCGCATGCTGCAATCCGTTCGTGATTTGCGATTGCATGTCGCCGGCCACAGCTCCCCGCAACTCACGATCAGCATTGGCCACATCACCACGACCATCTCGCCCCACACCCACAACGAAGACCTGATCGGCGCTGCGGATCAAGCCATGCTGCAAGCCAAACACCGAGGGCGTAACCAAAGCGTGATGGCACAAACAGCGACACATCCACGCAACACCCTCATAACCTGCGATCGAGAAAAGACATGACATTTCCTTTATCCCCCCATCAGACCGACTCCGAGCTGCGTTACCGCCGCTTATTTGAAACCGCGCAAGACGGCATCCTGATCTTAGATTTCAAAACGGGGCAGATCGAAGACGCCAACCCATTTCTCACTCACCTTCTGGGCTATTCACGCGAAGAACTTGTAGGCAAACGATTGTGGGAAATTGGCGCCATCATCGACAAAAAGTCTTCCCTAGAAGCTTTTGCTGTGCTCCAAGACAAGGGCTACATCCGCTACGACGACTTGCCTTTGATGACCAAGAACGGCGTCATCATCAACGTTGAATTCGTCAGTAACGCCTATGGCGTGAACGGGGACCGCGTCATTCAATGCAACATCCGTGACATCACGGAGCGAAAAAAAATCGACCATCAACTACTGGAATACCAACACTTGGTGAGCTTGGGCATGTCTGAAATTGTGGATGTACTCTCCGCCATGATTGAAGAACGCGACCCGTACACCGCTGGTCACCAAGCGCGCGTGGCTAACTTATCTGTCGCTATCGCAACCGAACTGCAACTGATGCCGCACAACGTGGAGGGCATTCGCCTAAGTGCCTTGGTACATGACATCGGTAAGTTCTCGATTCCCGCCCAGGTCCTGATGAAACCCACAAAACTCAACAGCTTTGAAATTGCGATGTTGCGCAACCATGTGCAAGCGGGCTACGACGTTCTTAAACACATCCACTTTCCATGGCCGGTCGCACAAATTGTGTTGCAGCATCACGAACGACTCGACGGCAGCGGCTACCCGAACGGGCTCAAGGGCGACAGCATCAGCGAGGATGCTCGCATCTTGTCTGTAGCCGACACCATGGACGCGATGGCCGGCGCCCGCCCTTACCGCGCAGCGTTCAGCGTTGAACAAGCATTGCAAACCTTAGAAGCAGGCATAGGCACCTTGTATGACGCGCGTATGGTCAACGCCTGCATCAAGATTTTCAGAGAAGACCACTACACCTTTCCAGCTTTAAGAGACATCGACAATGCCACAACTATCAGCAAACATCTCTGAAAAAAAACTCAAACAACAAAGCGGTGCATCAGCTATTGAGCTTGCCATGTTGCTGCCCCTGTTGCTGCTCATGCTCGACGGTGTTCTAGAGTTTGGACTGGTCTTGCACAACCAGTCTGTGCTGACCAGCGCCACCAGCATGGCGGCGCGTGCCGGCATGGCTCAAGGCAAGCCCAAACTGACCCACGCAGAAATCACGGCCATTGCCGTCAATGCCAGCCAAGACGCCTTGATATCGCTGCACGCCACGCAAGCACCCTCCGTCACCGTGGTGCAAGCCTCAGACCCCACTTACCTCACGCCGTTGCAAGTTAGCGCCAGCTACACCTTCAAAGGCTTGCTGATCGGGGGGCTGCTCGGCGTCTTCCAAATCAACCCGACACTCAACGTCACCACCGTGATGTACAACGAATGAAAAACCGCTCACAAACGGGTGCAATCGCCGTACTGGTCGCCCTGTTGCTGCCTGCGCTGATGGGGCTGATGGCCTTGGCCATTGACATGGGCATTGCCTTGTTGCGGCGCAACCAAATGCAAGTCGCTGCAGATTCCGCCGCTTTGTCTGCGGCCAATGCGCGACAACATGGCCAAGACATCAGCAACGCCACCTTGCAAGCGCAAACGGCCAGCACCGCCAATGGTTTCAAAGATGCTCAAGCCAACACCACGGTGCAAGTGGCCATTCCTCCTGGCGGAAGCGAGAGCTTTGCGGCGGACACCGGCTACGCACGGGTCACCATCACACAGCCCAGCGGCACACTCTTGGCATGGGTCTTTGGCGCACTCAACGTCACCACCTCCGCCACCGCCGTGGCAGGCCCAGCCAGCAGTGCGCAACCCTGCTTGCTCACACTCGGGGCGTCAGGATCGGGGGCGTTGAGTGTGACCGGCAATGCGACTGTCACCACCACCAGCTGCGGTATTTTTGTGAACTCGAACAGCCCCTCCGCCTTGCAAGTGACGGGCAACATCACCCTCACGGCCACGCCGATTCAAGTGGTGGGTGGTTACACAAGAAACGGCAATGTCACCATCAGCCCCGTCACCACCGGTTCCGCAGCGGCCAGTGACCCGTTTGCCAACCTGCCGCTGCCCGGCTTCAGCGGTTGCACGTTCACCAACTATGCCAAATCAGGCGATGGCAATGTGATGCTCACGCCGGGCACTTACTGTGGTGGCATCACGATGTCGGGAAACCTTGGCGTGACGTTCAGCCCAGGGGTGTATGTGTTGTACGGGGGTGGTTTGAATTTATCAGGCAATATTTCACCGATCAAAGGCACCGACGTCACCTTTTACAACTCAGGCAACAGCAGCACTTACCCCTACAGCAGCTTAAGTTTGTCAGGCAACTTGACGCTGAATTTGAGTGCGCCAACACTGGGCAACTATGCGGGTATGCTCTTCATGCAAGACCCGCTCAACACGCAGGGCGCCAGCATTGTTGGCAACTCTGGTGCGATTTTGGCGGGGAATTTGTATTTTCCAAACAGCACACTCTCCATGACGGGCAACAGTGGCACCCACATTCCGATGGGGTCAGCAGTGGCACAAAAAATCAGCATCAGCGGCAACACCATGTTCACCATGACCAACACCTATGGCCCCGGGGGCGGCGGAAGCGCTCGCAGCGGGCTGTATCAGTAAAAAAACTACTCGTTCCAGCGTGTGGCGGTGGAGGTCAACACCAAAGGGGTACGCATCGCTGTGAGAAAGTGCCCCATCAACAAGCTTTGAAACGTGTACGACGCAGTCACCGTGACTGGCGTTTGAAACACGGGATCTGCCGCTTGCGTGACCACCACCGACACCACTGGTGCCGCGCCAAAAGACAGCAAGTACGTGGCGCAATAGCTGCGCGCAACATCGGCAATTTGCGTGGACGACAGTTTGGGGTTTTGAATCAGGGATCCCGCGCGGACTGCCTCGCGCACGGCGTTGGTCAAAATGACCTTGTCATACATCACCATGCTGAAGCTGATCATGCCATCCAAGATCAGAAACAGCAGCGGCAGCACCAACGCAAACTCAACCAGCGTGGCACCGCGCTGTTTAAGCCGCATGACAGCCGCGGCGGTAAGCGGAAGGGGTGACGCCGCGTTGGTCACGAAAGAACCGTGAAAAATTTCCTGGCGTTGAAAACCCCAAACCCATCGCCATGGACGTCATGTTTTCATCGCGTTGATACAGCTGTGTCAAGGCCGCTTCTAGGCGCAAGGCATTCCAGAACACCAGGGGCGATGTACCCAACTGGTCATGGAACAACTCAAAAAACCGGCTGCGCGACAAGCCCACCACCTCGGCCACTTCTTCCGCCACCTTCGGGTTACCCAAGTTGTCTTGCATGTAGGCAATGGCCGTGCGCAAGCGGAAGTCAATCAGGCGGCGACGCAAGGGCATGGCTTGCAGCTGCTCGGGCGTCATGGCTGAAGCAATCGTTTTCGCAACCAACAACTGCACATCGGCGTCGACACACCCGTTTTTCTCTTGCAAGGGCGAGACCAAATGCGTCAGCAACTGCGAGCACAACGCGCGCATCTCTGGCGTGATGCCAATGCACGGTTGTGCCAACACCATGGCATGCGCCAAGTCAGCACACTGTGCATCCAGCCAAGCGTCGTTCAAATACAGATTTAAAAAAATAGCCCCGCGCTGCGCGTCGTGCAGGCAAAGATCGTGCGACGCATGGCTATTCACGCCCAGCGCCAAGTCGGGCCCGAGTTGCGCCAAACTTTTGTCGACATGGGCATAGGCCAGGCCGCCGCCCAACCAAAATGAAAAATGGGTCTGCGGATGGGCATGCACCACCAAATCATGGCTGTACTTCACAACCTCAACGTGACCGAAGTCCCCCTGTGTCGATGCAAATAGGTCAAGCATTGTTTTTTCCTTTGGATCGACTGTGCCTACTCGCTGGTGATCTATCTGTACGTTGACGCACACAAAAAACACATCGATCGCCATGCATGCACAGGACGACACGCACGAAACCAGGACCTATTGATCAGCAAATAAGCAAGTAAAGACCTAAATTCAAGCCGTCAGTGGTGCAACTTCGCACGGAACTTTGAAAGGTCAAACATGAACACGTTAAAACAACTCACCCAAAACTTTCTCGCCGACGAACAAGGTGCAACGGCCATTGAATATGGTTTGTTGGCCGCCTTGATTTCGGTGGTCATCATCACCGCTGCCACCGCTGTTGGCACGAACTTGAACGCCATCTTCACGGCCATCTCGGCCAAGTTGCTCGCAGCCAAGCCGGTTTAAGTCACCCAGCCATGTGGACGTTCGCCTGCAGCCTGCTGCTGATCGCCGCCATGTGGTGGGATGTCAGAACCCACCGAATACCCAACCCATTGGTGCTGCTGGGATGGGCGGTGGGCATGGCCATCGCTTGGCAACCCGATGGCATTGGCTGGATCGATGCGGCAGAGGGCAGCTTGGCTGGTTTGGCTGTGTTTTTGCCGTTCTATCTGCTGCGCATTTTGGGGGCGGGCGACGTCAAGTTGCTCGCTGCTGTGGGTGCATTTGTAGGCTTTCCGGGCATTTTGACGGTAGCCATGCTCACCGGCGTATCGGGCGGTGTGTTGGCATTGTTGATCGCGCTGCGGCACGGGCAATTGACGGTCATGTGGCAAAACGTGCACCAAGGCGTCCTAGGCTTTGTCATGCAAATGGCCAGCGGAGGCCGTCCACGCCAATGGGTCATGGTGGTGGGGCCGCATCGCCTGCCTTATGCACTGGCCATTGGCTTGGGCACCTTGGGCTATGTGCTCTTGAACAACTAAAGGTCAGCGTGTGAAAAATGTCCGCCCCCTCTTACTCGTCGCTTTGTCCCTCGCCCTCGGTGCGGGCGCAGTCGGCATTGCTTTGCACTGGGTGCTGGAACGCACCGACGTGGCCAGCACCAAAGTCGTGGTGGCCGCCCGCGATTTGCCTTTTGGCACGCCACTGCGCGAGGGCATGTTGGAGACGATCGATTGGCCAGCCGCCAACGCGTTGAAAGAACCCGTGGCCGACCCGAAACTCATTTACCAACGCGTCACCAACACACCCATTTTGCGTGGCGAACCCGTGTTGCCCAGCAAACTGGCGGCACACGGCGAAAAAGGGGGGCTGTCGGCATTGCTGCACGAGGGCACACGCGCTGTCACCGTGAAGATCAATGAAATTGTCGGTGTGGCTGGCTTTGCGCTGCCCGGCAACTACGTAGATGTGATGGTCAATGCCACTGAAAAAAGCGGCCGCGTGGTTTCCAAAATTGTGCTGGAGCGCATCTTGGTATTGGCGTTAGCCCAAGATGCCTCCACCAGCGAGACCAAGCCGCGCTTGGTCAACGCCGTGACGCTAGAGGTCACGCCTCAACAAGCCGAGCAGATTGATTTGGCACGCAGCGTCGGGTCGCTGTCCTTGGTGCTGCGCAGCCAAGTCGACACCGGCCGCGTGAACACCCAAGGGGCCAGCATGGAGGATTTGTTCAAGTCCACCGAAAAGGTCCTCGACAAACCCATTGAGCTTTCATTGGCTGCGCCGACAACACCCGCGCCAAAACCTCGCGCGCCTGCAACAACACAGACCAAGCGCTCGCCAGACAAGCCAGAAATCATCCGCGGCAGCGTTAAAACTTTGGAATAAAACCATGCAAACCTCTTTCACACAACGCATGGCTTGGATGTGCGTGGCGACGCTGCTGAGTTGCAGCGGGCCTGCTTGGTCGCTGCAATTGGCTCCCAAGATGCAATTGGCAACGGGCAAGTCCACCGTGATGGCGCTACCCGCCGACGCGGTGCGACTGTCTGTCGGCAACCCAGAGGTGGCCGACGTGATGCTGATTAGCCCTCGAGAGGTCTATGTGCTCGGCAAAAAACTAGGCACGACCAATGTGATGATTTGGACCAAAGGCGGCACCACCACCGTGATGGACTTGTCGGTGGGTGTCGATGTGCAAACGCTGCGTGACAACGTGCGCGAATTGGTGCCCAGCGAGAAGAACATTCGCATCGATGCCATGGGGGACACGCTTGTCTTCACTGGCACGGTAACCGACCCTGTACGCTTGCAACGTTTGATGTTGCTGGCCGAAGTGTTCAGTGGCGGCAAAAAGGTCATCAACCTGCTCCGCGTTGAGGGCTCGCAGCAAGTGATGCTCGAAGTGAAGGTGGCTGAGGTGTCCAAAACCCTGCTGGATGAACTGGGGTTTGAGGTGGGCGCTAACCGAACCAATGGTGGCGCCACCTATGGGTTGTTGTCCTCGTTGCTGGGCACTGGCGCTGGCACGGCATCGGCCCGCAACGGCAGCACCTCGATCAAGCTGGATGCAGAAATCAAAAAGGGGCTGGTCAAAATTTTGGCCGAGCCCACCATCACCGCCATCAGTGGCCAAGAAGGCTCGTTTTTAGCGGGTGGCAAGATCTTTATTCCCGTCCCGCAGTCGAGCAGCGGCGGAGCGACCACCATCGTGTTGGAAGAACGTGAGTTTGGTGTGGGCCTCAAATTCACCCCGACAGTTTTAGAAGATGGCTTGATCAACTTGCGCGTCACGCCCGAAGTGTCCGAGCTGTCACAGGCGGGCACCGCGGTGACCACCTCCACGGGACAAGTCAGCGTCTTGCCTTCTATTTCGACACGTCGAGCCTCCACCACGGTGCAGCTGCGCGATGGCGAGAGCTTTGCAATTGGCGGCTTGATCAAAAACAACGTGACCGAGGCGGTGAAGGCGTTTCCCGTTTTGGGAGAAATCCCGATTTTGGGCGCCCTGTTTCGCAGCAGCGCATTTCAGGCCGAACGCACGGAGCTGGTGTTTGTCGTGACGCCGCATTTGGCCAAGCCCCGCATGCAAACCCTGCCCCTGCCCACCGACACCTTCATCGAGCCCACGCGCGCTGAACTGCATTGGCAGGGCCGCATGGAAGGCGCCCCCAAAGCCACCGCCCCTGTCGCTGTGCCTGCACAACAACCCTGAAAGCCCACGCCATGCGAATGACCCCATTTTTCAGCGTCGGCGTGGCCTTGATGTTGTCTGCTTGCAGCAACTACCCCTCGCCCATCGACGACAACTTCGGCGCCTCCGTGCGCCACATGGTGCAGACCCAAACGGCCAACCCTAGCGCGCCGCGCAGCAGTGAGTCAGCGGCAACCACCGATGGACAAGCGGCCAGGGCAGCCGTTGATCGGTATCAAAAATCGTTTGAAGTTCCGCCCCTGCCTACCAATGTGTTCAACATTGGCGTAGGCGGCGGCTCTGCGGGCGCCTCTGGTGCGTCACGTTGACTTTGACATCTAGAAAGACAACACCATGAAAGCCGTATTAATTTCTGGGTCTGAGGCGCAGCTTGCCAGCCTTCGTGTCTTGGTTGAAACAGAAGGCCATGAAGTCACGAATGCCTTGCAACACCATGCCGACACCACCTTGAGCACGATGATCGAGCCGCTGGACACCGATGTGCTGATCGTGGAATGCACAGAGGCTCAACAAGCCCAAGACATCGCCGCCATCGATGCATTTGTGGCCACTCACACCCAAGTAGTCGTCCTGCTGCTGAGCACACAACGCGAAGCGGCCACCTTGCTCGCTGCCATGCAAGCGGGGGTGCGTGAGGTGCTGAGCTCACCCGCCATCGCCACCGAACTGACAGCAGCGCTACGGCGCGTTGTGTTGCGAAAAAAATTGCCCCCCTTGAAAGCGACTCGGGCTAAAACCATTTCATTTTTGTCTTGCAAGGGTGGCAGTGGCGCCACGTTTTTAGCCACCAACTTTGCTGATATTTTGGCCAAAGATTTGGGCAAAAAAACCGCATTTCTTGACCTCGATTTGCAATGTGGGGATGCCGCTTATTACGTCTCCCCCGGACCCAACCGGTCCGACATCACCGAGCTGGCCCGACAAATTGACCGCTTAGACGCCAAGCTCTTGAGTGCCAGCGTTCTGCACATTCACAATAACTTTGACATGCTGTCAGCGCCGGAAGATCCTGAGTCCGGCTACACCATGAATGCCACACAACTGGACCGCTTGCTCGATGTGATCGAGGTGAATTACGACATGGTCGTTCTCGACCTTGAACGCCTGTTGGGCCCCGTGACCATCCAAGCCTTGGACCGCAGCGATGTGGTGTATTTGGTGATGGAAAACCTCTTACCCTTTGTGCGCAGTGCCAAACGCTTGGTGACCAAACTTCGCAGCTTGGGCTACGACGACAGCAAAATTCGAGTGGTTGTGAATCGCTATGAAAAGAACGACACCATCGATGTGGCCCAAATTGAAAAAGCACTGGGCATCAAAGTCACTCACACGATACGCAGCAGTTTTCAAGATGTAGCTCAAGCCATCAACACCGGTGTGTCGATCACGGCCGTCAATCCTCACAACAGCATTGTGCAAGTGCTGCGCGATATGGCACACGGCTATGACACCAGCCATGCACCGCGAACCATGAGCTGGATCAACCGCTTCATGGGAAGCAACAGCTGATGGATACCACTGCGCTGTCGCGCATCGAAAAGATCAAGTCCAAGATTCATAAAAAAATCTTGAGCTTGGTCGACCTCAGGACCATGGAAAGTATGTCGGCAGAGCAACTGCGCAAGGAGCTGAAGCTGTTGACAGAACGCTTGCTGGACGAAGACAGCGTGGCCATCAACGAGTCAGAGCGGCGCACGATTGTGCAAAGCATTCAAAACGAGATGCTGGGCTTGGGTCCGATTGAGCCCTTGCTGGCCGACACCACGGTGTCGGATATTTTGGTGAACGGCCCCAGTCGTGTGTATGTAGAACGCCAAGGTCGCCTAGAGGCCACCGACGTGAAGTTTGACAACGATGCGCATTTGCTGCGCATCATCGACAAAATTGTGTCGCGCATTGGGCGTCGCGTTGACGAACTCAGCCCCATGGTGGATGCACGTTTGCCCGATGGCTCGCGTGTGAACGCCATCATTGCGCCACTCGCGCTCGATGGGCCCGTGCTGTCGATCCGTCGCTTTTCGGTGGTGCCCTACGGCATGGACGACTTGGTGAAGTTCGGCACACTGACGCCGGAAATGGCGGAGTTGATTTTTGGTTTGGTCAAAGCCAAAGTGAACCTGTTGGTGTCTGGCGGCACAGGCTCTGGCAAGACCACCTTGCTCAACGTGATTTCTGGGGCCATTCCGCCCAACGAACGCATCATCACCATCGAAGATGCAGCCGAGTTGCAACTGCAGCAACCCCATGTGGTACGCCTTGAGTCTCGCCCGCAAAACATTGAAGGCAAAGGCGAAGTGACGCAACGCGCCTTGCTGCGCAACAGCTTGCGCATGCGACCTGACCGCATTATCTTGGGCGAAATTCGGGGCTCCGAAGTGCTGGACATGTTGCAGGCCATGAACACGGGCCACGAAGGCTCTATGACCACCATCCATGCCAACACCCCACGCGACGCCTTAACGCGGCTTGAACACATGATGAGCATGGCCGGCATGCAGGTCAGCCCACGCGCAATGCGCCAGCAAATCAGCGCGGCCTTGTCGGTGGTGATCCAAATTTCACGGCTGTCCGACGGCAAACGAAAAATCACCAGCTTGCAAGAAATCACAGGTGTCGAGGGCGACATTGAGAGCATGCAAGAAATTTTCAAATTTGACCAAACCGGCTTGGATGCCACGGGGGCTGTGCAAGGCCGATTTCTGGCGACAGGCATTCGGCCTAAATTTGAGCATCGCCTGCGCACACGGGGTGTGAACTTGCGCGAAGACTTGTACGACCCAGCACGCAACAGGGGCTGATCCGTGAACTGGAATCTCATCACCTTCGTCACCCTGCTCATTTTGGCCGTGGGCTTGTTCATGCTGGGCGCGTTGCGCTTTTGGAGCAATCACTGGGGTGAGAACGCGTCGATCATCAGACACCGATTGCGCGCTTTGAGCGGTGATTTTCGGGTGCTCAGCCAGTCGCTGGTCAAGACACGCTTGCTCAGCGAGTGGCCGGTGTTGAATGCCTGGCTGTCGCGCGTACCCAACATCGAAGGACTCGACAAATTTTTGACCCAAGCAGGTGTGTCCTGGAATGTCGGTCGTTTTTTGATCGTGAACGCTGCTTTGTGGTTGTTCACATGGCTTGCCAGTTTGATATCGGGCGTCGGCTTGGGGCTTGCCCTGTTGTTGGGCGGCGTACCGTCGCTTTTTTGGGCGCTGTATCTGCAATACCAACGGCGCCAGCGCGTGTTCAACATCGAGGCCCAACTGCCCGACACGCTGGACTTGATGGCCAGAGCGATGCAAGCCGGCCACGCGTTTTCAAGCGCGCTGCTGATTGTTGGCAGCGAAGGGACACACCCGATTCGAGAGGAGTTTCAAGCCACGTTTGACGAGATCAACTTTGGCATCACGACCGAAGTTGCTTTGAAGCACCTCACCCTGCGTGTGGCCAGCGGGGACTTGCGGTTCTTTGTGGTGGCCGTGCTGATTCAGTTGGAGACGGGCGGTAATTTGACTGAAATCTTGAAGTCACTGGCCGCCTTAATTCGAGACCGACAGCGCATCACGGGCAGTGTGCGGGTGCTGACGGCAGAGGGGCGTTTGTCGGCTTGGATTCTGGGTTTGCTGCCGTTTGTCATTGCGTTGCTGCTGAGCCTGATCAACCCCGAATTCATTTCTAAATTGTGGACAGAACCCATGGGCATTCGCATGCTGCAAGTGTCTTTGGGGCTGATGGCCATCGGCATTTGGTGGATGTGGCGCATGGTGCACATTCGGATTTAAACCATGCGCAGTTTTTACACCGTCTTATTTTTAGCCGTGATCTTCACCTTGGCAGTGACCATCGCCTATGTCGCGTTGAACCATTGGATGCCCACGGCGCTGGACAAGCGAATGGCGACCTTGTTTGCACCCAAGTTGTCGCCCGTGGTGCAAGCCATCACCTCGCCCCTGTCACGCCCCGTTAAACGATGGATAGAACCCCTAGCCAGTGCAGCCATGAACGCGGAGTCGTGGCTGACATCGCCCTTGCGGATTCGGTTCAGCAATGCAGGGCTGAACTCGCCCAATGTCGTCACGCTTTATTTCGCCAGCAAAACCTTGCTGACGTTTGTATTGCCGCTCTTGGTCTTGCTCTTTGGCTTTTCAACGTTGTGGCACTTCAACGTGAGTCTGTTGCTGAGCTTGATGCTGGTGGCCTCGGCTTCGGGCTATTACGTGCCCAATGTATTGCTATCGCATTGGGTAAAGCGGCGACAACATGAGTTGTTTCGCGCTTTTCCTGATGCCCTTGATTTGTTGCGTGTTTGTGTGGAGGCGGGCTTAGGGCTGGACGCAGCGGTGGAAAGGGTGGGCCGCGAGATGCAAATTGAAAGCGAAGCCCTCGCCCAAGAGTTTTCGCTGTTGGGACTGGAGCTGCGCGCGGGAGCGGCGAGGCCCGACGCCCTGCGCAATTTGGCGCTGCGTATTGGCTTGGACGATATTGATGCGTTGGTGTCTATGCTGATTCAAGCTGATCGCTTTGGGACCAGTGTGGGTGAGTCGCTCAAGGTGCATTCTGAGTCACTGCGAACCAAACGCCGCTTGATCGCAGAAGAAGCAGCCGCCAAATTGCCTGTGAAGATTTTGATGCCTTTGATTTTTTGCGTCTTCCCTGCGCTACTGACCGTTTTATTGGGCCCTGCCGTCATCAACGTCGCGCAAATGTTAATGCCTACCCTGTCTCCCCCCTGATTTTTCAACCCTGCACCTCAAGGAAACACCATGGACAAGCGTCACATCATCGAACCCGAAAATCTGCCCTTATGGACATCCGTCACCTTCATCATCGCTTTGCTCGCGTTGGTCATTGGGCTGACGAATTTGTACCGAACCTCCACCTCAACGATGCTTGCACAAGTACAAATTTTAAAATTGCACCAGGAGCTGGATGCCTTGTCGGCCAAAACCAAACCCTAAGTCAGCATTCGGGCTCACCAACGCGAAAAAAAAGAGGACTGTGTTGACACAGTCCTCTTTGTCGTTGGTAGGGCGTCACAGACTTGAACTGTGGACCAAAGGATTATGAGAAGTTTCAATAAAAAAATATCGTTAAAAAACAACACGTTACAACGACGTTTATCAGGTGTGTAGCAAAGTGTGTAGCAAAGTGTGTAGTGAACTGTATCGTTTTTAGTTAAAAATAACTTCAAACTTTTTTGTTTCACAGCACTTTTACGCTACAAAAAACTTCTCATTCATCACTCTGGCAATACTCAATAACTGCCACTGACATAAGGGAACGCATCTGCCCAGCGTGGCAACTTAGCGTTTGGACGCTCTGCAATCTTGGTGTCCATTGCACGGAAGATTTCGCTGATGACTTGGTGCGTATTTGAAGAGTCACGCTCACTCATCTTCTCCACGGTGTCGGTGAACAGTCTTGTGCCGCTGAAAATGTCCGTGTCTTCTGCGAAGAAGCAGAAGATCAGCCTTGCCATCAAATGGTTCATCTCGTGACGGCGCTCAGCTGTACCCCATTCGGGGTTGTCCTTCAGCAGTTCGATGTAGAGCCGGTTTAGTCGGCTGGTCGCTCTGATGTCGAAGGAGCTTTCACGAATTTGCTTAACAGTCGAGATGCCAGCAAGTGGCAAGAAAAAGCCAAAGTGGTCAGGAAAGTCTTGAAACGCACAGGCGATGGTCTCGCCTGTGTCAATGTCTTCAGCTTCGAAATCTGCGCCATCCGTGGCGACTATGAAACGAACCTTCCCCTTGGCCGTCGCAGGGCTGTCTTTCAGCGACTTGAGGCATTGGGTGACGCCGCCTGTCTGCGCGACTGCAATATGCAGGTTGTTTGTCTGGAGTACCCCGCCGACGTCAGACTTGTTTGACGTACCGGACTTCAGACGCTTAATGGTTGTCTCTTTGTTCCCAAAGGCCATTAGAAAGGCACAAGGGAACTCGGCAGGGTCAAAAGGGGCCAAGGCAAGCGATGAGACCGCTTCTTCAATTTCAATGGCGTTCATTGTGCGATCTCCGTGACCGTGGTCTGCCTGGCAATCCAGGCATCAATGTCCTTGCGCGGGTAGCGCCACATTCCTCCGACCTTAAACGAAGGAATTTTCTTAGCCTGCGAGAGTCTGTAGATGGTGCGCTCTGTAACCTTTAGGTAGTCAGCGACCTCTTTGATGGTCAGAATTCCTTCGCTTTCAGCACTGAGTGACATATTTTTGGCCAATTTTTGTACGTTGCGTCAGCATAGTGCAAATTTGGCCAAAGCTGAAGTTCTTTCAATATACGGCGTCACCACAATGCACAATAATTTGCACGTGCCAGCTTGGCAGCTGGAGATCGCTTGAATCGAAGCTGCATCTGCCCTGAAAGTTAAGCGCTCTACGTGTGGGCGAAGATGAAGCTTGACGGCTTTAAGTGCACTGACTTTAAGGGTATGCTTGCAACAAACGAGGCGAAGAAGACAGCGACTTTAAAAATTCCACGAAACAAACATCATAATTATTATGTCAAATCAGCTAGACTACTTAGCGAAACATATTCGGGATTTGATTCTTGAAATTGACACGCTTGAGTATGTACTCAATGACATCTCAGATGCATATGTCAGTGAAGATGAAGAGCTTGATGATTCAGATCATCCAGTAGCAAAGCTTCAGCAATCGCAGTACGCCATTTCCAAGGCTACTGTAGCTATTGTAAAATTATTGACTTCTGAAAAAATGTTAGACCCATATTTTCGTAAGTCGCTACAGATGATGGCTATGATGGATGCATTGAAAGATGGTGAAACCAATTTTGTGAAGTTCGTTAATAAGTACATAAAGGACTAATTCACATAATTTCAATAGGCTAGACCAACTCAATCGCCCTGCACTTCATTGGATATTTAACGTCAACGTAGGCCTATATCGCAAAAATATTGATGCAATTACATTAACTCTGCTGCGGCTTTAAGTTGGGTGTCACTGGCGTAAAGATACTCGGCAGTTGTAGAAATATTTCGGTGACCCGCCAAAACTTTCAAAATGTGAATAGCAGTGCCTTTGTTAGCGAGGGTGGTCAAGCAACTCCGGCGTCCACTGTGGCTGCTTGCACCCTCTATGCCCACACGATCGTAAAGAGTTCCAAAATATTGGGTCAAGGTTGAGGCAGTGAACCCACGCTTAGGATTCTTCTGTGTATAAAACAATGCACTCACAGATTCCTTGGGTGGTTTCGCAGCAACATAGATCGCGAGTTCTTTGCGCAGCTTGGTGTTGACATAAACCGTACGTGAATGGCGGCCCTTGGTCTGTTCCGCTGATAAATGGATTTCATCTTTTACGGTGCCGTCTTTGTTAAGTACATCGCAATAACGCAGTGCAGCAACTTCGCCGACTCGCATTCCAGCCCAATGCGTCATCAGCACCATCGTTCTGTTTCGTACTGCGTGGGGTCGTGTTGCGATGAAGTCCAAAACCCGGCGAAGTTCTGTGGAACTAATAATTTTTGCTTTGGCCATTTCTGTAACTCCTAAATGTATTAAAAACAGAGCTACAGTATGTTTTCACTGGTTCGGTTTGAGCAACCGATTTTTCTCAATCCGACATCTCTTCAATTTCAACGACTTAGCGCAGAACCAAAGGAAATTGCACTTATATATGGTTTTTTGTGAACGTAAACCTTGCGTATTTGAGCAGAAGCTTTAAATGCCCTACACGCTGTTTTTCACTGTGTCAGCTATCCAATGCTTCGGTGAGTGTGATTAAGCGCTTGTAGCTTGTTTTAGCGTGTCAGTTCTGCACTAGTGCTTTTTAATAGTTTTTTAGCTGTTCAAATATGATGTGTACTGCACACAGTTTGTCTGTTTTCTCTACTACTTTAGTAGAGTTTCACTGTTTGTGTGTTTAATTGCTTGCTTGATGATTGTTTTAGACATAGCTACGCCATTAAGCATATTGCTATGGCTTTAACCATCAACCGCAAGCGTCACTTAGGACAGGAATGCTTAACTACGGCAAGTAAAGATTTTTCATATCTTTACCGTCAAGTTTTTTTGTAATGTATGTGATCCAACCCTCGTCAATCAAGTCGAGTTTATATCTGTATTTATCAACCAAAACTTCAGCATCTGCATCATATTTTGGATTGTGTATTTCAAAGTCACCACTTAGCTCAAGTGCCTGATGTACAGACCTAACAAATTGCTTTATGGGCATCGTCTCTGGCTTAAGTATTGCAAAATGCACGTGCAAATCAATAAGTTCCTGTTCCCCCTCTGTCACCATAACAATTTCTAAACGCTTGCCGAAGCGTTTATGTGCTTGCTTATATATGATATTGTTTAACAACTCAACAAACCTATTGCTTGCATTGACAAGCTCACTGCTGTTTAAGTGGCGCAGTACCTGCGTTTTTTTCATCCCGTAGCGAGCTGATTTCTGCTTGTGATGCACCTTTTTAGGCATCAGCGTCAAACCCATATCAAAGCGCTGTGTACAGCCCTTACCTAACCAGTCTGCAAGTACCTGCCTGCTTGATAGCTTGTCATAGCCCTTTTGTTGACATATGTCCTGTAGCTCCTGTAATTTACTCATATATTTATTTAATACCACCATAAAAAAGAATAATTCTTTTCAAGGATTTCAATATATATTATAGCAAAATACAGACATATTATCAAGCATAATCATATATTACGCCTGCAAATGCTATATTAAAGCCCAAATCTTTCAATATATTAAAATCAGGAATTAAATTTGGCATTGCAAAACCCATTAAAAAGCCCTACAAGCGCTTACATCAAGTCTGCACTACTCAGCCCCCGAAAAACTTGCTTTTCAGCTTGTAAATTGGCATAATATAGATATAAGCATAAATATCTTATACAAAACAAGATGCAAATTACATTACTGTAATTTCAAAAGGTTGCACGCCGATTGAATTGTGCTGCTAAATCCGTTCTGATGTGTAACGGCAAAGAAGGCGTAGCTTGTTACGCCGATTCATTGCACTACCCTGCTGCTTTAATGCAGGATGCTATAAAACGACGCCCCTCTGTGGCAGTACCGTTTGCGATGTCTTATATAGTTGTGATTGAATATATCGAAGTTCAATCAAAAAGTGGTGGGTAGCCACACTTGTATTAAGCAAGAATCCCACAAAGCACAGAAGGCGCTACATATGCGTTCTGTTGCTTGCGTAAGACACGCACATAAAAGGAGATCGCAAAACCTGCCTTCCCAGTACAACTGGTTGTGTATATGTAGTAAATGAAAACCTCAGTAAATGTACGGCCACGCTTTTTAGGCGTGGCATAACGCTTCCTAGTAAATGAGTATCTAATAAATACATAAACTTGTTATACATTTCAAATAAATTAAATACAAAGGAATGCGATGAGTTTAGCGCTAGCTAAATGAAATCGCAGTTTGCGCAAGCAAACTCTAACTATAAAAACAAAGGAGAAGATATGAAATCTACAAAAGATATATATGAGCTAACTCAAAAAGCCATTCCAGATATGACAGTACGTCGATTTAGTAGGTATTGCGGAAAAAGTGAAGGCTATTACGGAAGCATCATTGCGCAAAACCTTGACCTATCAACAAATGCACTCATACACCTAGCTGAGGTGCTGACATACAAACAGACACACACACCTTGCCGTGAGATAAAGCAGGCATTGATCACAATTACGGAAGAAATTGCTGATCGAATGCAACACATAAATTCAGGAAACATAGCGGTGCGACGAATGATCATCAAAGCCGTTGCTGCTGTACAGATGCGCAATGATGGCGATCACTACACAGCACTACCCGTGCTGATTGGTTGAGGATGACGGTATGAAGATCAACGAAATTACGGGTGTCAAACCTATCGCACCGACAACACCTGATCAATCACGCATTGACGGACTCAAGCGACAAAAGGACACGGCGGCCAAAAATCTTAAAGCGGAACGAGAGCGGCAGAAGCTGAAGAAGGCTCAGATCAGCTTGGCCAATATTGGCGCGACTTGAAGTGTTCGCACTTTTGGTACAGGGGTGTATCAATACTCGTTGCGCGAGTCGACTCAAGAACGTACACTGACTCAACTCTTGTAGCTAAAAAATGAGTATGAAAAAATCTTTCGGTTTGTTGCTCCTGCTAATCGCGAATTTGTCGAACGCCCATTACATCGAACACGAAGATCGAGACAAGCGCTACCCAATCCCGAGTTCGTTTGTTTGGGGTACCACCCACCAAGTGGGGTTATTCACCCATATGCAAGATGTGAAACCAACTTGCGTTATTGCTAAGTCGTCAAAACCCAAGCCTTTACCAATTGCTGCGCGTGATTTATCCGCAGTTAAATATGAAGCTATTTTTGATTACACATTAAAAGAACATATCCAGAAAAATTCCGTAATGGGTCTAACTTTTGTTAGGGACGGAAAAATTATCTATGAAACCTTTAATTTTGAGAGAAGGGCCGATGATTTATTCACTTCGTTTTCAGCAGGCAAATCAATAATTAGTATATTGATTGGAATTGCACTTGACGAAGGGCTTATTAAAAGCCTTGATGACCCTGTTGAGAAATATACAAACAGAATTAATGATTCCAGCTATAGCAAAATAAAAATTAGTTCATTACTTCGTATGTCGTCTGGCATACCTTATACAGAACCAGATACTGCAAGAGGTGACGCAACTGACTTTGAATTATCGCTGGAAGATAACTCAAGATCAGACATTACTGAATCGCTGAAAAAATGGCAGCGTAAAAGTTCTGGAGAAGGTAAAAAGTTCAATTATGCAAGTATAGAAACTGCTGTACTTGCCGAGATGTTGCGAGGTGCAACTGGAAAGAGCATCTGTCAATACACACAGGAAAAACTATGGGAGCCTCTGGGGGCAGAGTTTGATGCACGCTGGGAAACTGACAGCAAGGGAAATGAATTGGGGTATATAGGATTCAATGCAACGCAAACGGATTATGCGAAGATAGGTGTTATGTTGGCAAATATGGGTGAAATTTACGGTAACAGAGTACTTTCTTCAGAATATATAGATCAAGCTACCAATGTTGAACGTCAGCCTGAAGGGTTCAAATTTAATCAGGCGGAATTTCAATCTGGTTATGGCTATCAATTTTGGCTTAGACAACAGCCTGGACGATATTTTATGAATGGCTCTTACGGCCAATATGTCGGTGTTGATCGAGATTCAAAATCAGTACTTGTAATTCATACGGCTGACCCCATTCGAGTAAATAAGATTCGAAGCTTAAGAACGTTGCGACTCTTTCAAAGTTTGATTAAATCCACAAATCCTTAATTTTTAATATGAGAGTCCTTACAATTACCATATTAAATCTTCTATGAAATACATACACAGCACACAAATTTTCACTGCACTACTGTCCGGCATTGCCATTATTCTGGCTTTTCGCTTGAGTTCAGTTTTCGATAGTTGGTTAGCTTACGCTTCGAACATTAGTCTCTTTTTTTTGCCGGCTGGGATTAAGCTTTTATTGCTCTTGGTACTCCGTACACCTGCATTTATGGGAATGTGGATTGCGGGCGTTTATTTAGGCGCTGGGCTTTATTTTGACAGCACTTTTTTCTCGGTGGTGCTGTTGGCGTTTGTAAATTTAATTACTTATGCCTTAGCAATACTTGCCGCGATGCATTTTTTAGGCGTCCATAGTGATCTTCGTAATTTGAAGTATTGGCACATAGTTGTTATTTCTGTTGCTGCAAGTTTGTTGAGTGGCATAGTCAATAACTTGGTTTTTATGCTCGAAAATATGACTTCGAGTCAAGAGCTATGGGCTAAAAGCGCTGCGATGGCATTTGGGGACTTTGTGGGATGTTTTGTCGTCGTCAGTTTATTTCAGGCTGTTATCCAATTATTAGGTTCTAGTCCCTCTAAGCCTGCATAAGAGCATATCTACGTTACCTAGTGCAGGTGTAGTTTCGATACGGTTCAAGAACGACCCGACAAACTGAACGGACTTCGGTTGCTCTTTCGTACTCGGTGACAACATACTTGTCTATGCATTAACAACATCTGAAAGGCAATGCATATGACAACCTTAGCAACTCTCAAGCTGACAGCAGCTCAAAAACCATTCAATATTTCTCAAGTACAGCAACGCCGTAACAAACTGGTGAAGCGTTTATGGGAACAGGCGGAATTGGCAAAAGCACATCAAGCAGGCACCCAGTTCGCTCCCATCAAATTTCGAACAGTGACAGACCGGGAGACAGGTGAACGCAAGCAAGTCGAAACGTCCAAGCGTGTCAAATGTTGGTGGTTTACAAGCGAAAACGGCAAGTTGTCTCTCAGCGTTCGCTACGGTACTAAAGTTTTGGAATTGGCAAAGAACAAGTGGGCAGTAGAGCTCGCCAGCGACAAAGACCTCGTTGCGACACTGGACGTTATTAAAACTGCCGTACTGGCTGGGGAACTGGATGACGCCATCAGCCAAGCAAGCGAAAAGCTAAAGGCTGGCTTCACGAAATAACAAAATTTCTTCGCCAAGCTCCATCCAATATGGATGGAGCATTCTTACGGGTATAAATTAATTATGCGGTAATTGGCACCTTACCTATTTCATCTGCAATAACGGATCACGAATCCAAACTGACAACCACGGAAATTTCAGGAAAACTTAGAAATTAGCTAAATTCCCCTATACGCTGTCGTTTTCTATTCCGTTTGCGACACGGTTTAAATACTTTCTTAACCTACGCTACGGAGCGCTTTTGTAGGTTTCTAGAACGCCAATAAATGGCTTTAATGATCAGTATTCGCTTGGTAGCATCAAAACCCAAAAATCACCAGCCCAGCACCCATAAAGAGTAATGGTACTTAGTGGGAAATCTGTATATTCAATATTCTGCTTTGCCAGCACCCTTCCATTTCCATCTTCAATTAAAACCGAAGCTGAGCGACTCTTTTTAGAAAGCTTCAAACAAGTAAAACCTTCTTTGTCGCTATCAATTGCTGCTAGATGCGATGCGTAAACATCAAGCAACCAAAAGCACTCTGCTGCTTCTGCTAGATATCGCGTACCCTCAGTCAACAATACCCTTCGGGTCAATCTGGCTAAATGATCTGAACCTGTGAAATGTTTAAGATTCTTTAGTAATTCATCTTCTGTGATCATTGTGTGTATTCCTTTACTGTGTGTAATACAGTATTAGTTCATCACATCAAATGAGCAACCGAAGTCCTGCCATTTTGGCGGTGTACCGATGGCTAATTTAAATTTTGTTTTTTAGATTTTTTGAGCAAAGCTTTTTTAGCGGCTGGCATCTTCGTTTCTGAGTCTGAATTATTTTTTACTTTTGCAGATTGATATATTTCTTCAACCGTTGACGCAGAGGCAATTCTTTTACGAGTCTCTGCACCGCTTAACTGCTCAACGGCCTGTATGACTTTCAAGTGTGAGTAATGACGCTCGATCATCAGCACACTGGTGCCCATCTGTTTGGCAAGGGTGTGAATTGGCACCTTGTCGTGCGTCAATGCCAGCGTTGCGTATGTATGCCTGAAACTGTAGAACACGCGGTTCGTTTCGGTCATTGGGTCATAAAGCAAGTTATGTTCTTCCAAGTACCTTTCCAACATATGTTGAAAAGCTGAACTCACATCTTGCTTCTTTGACTTGGTTCGCAACACATAGTCATCATTGTTCGGCGTAATCACATCTTTGAAGGGATCAGAGACTGAATTCTTCACGCCATAAACGCGACGTGCAATTCTCTCCAGCACTCTGACCGTAGGTGACCGACCGATGATTTGACGAGCTCCTGTTTTCCCCGAAACAGTCATTTCAACAATGCGTCGGAGATCGGTGAGCACTATTTTTTCTTTTGGCCCATCCTTCACGACAAGGCTCTTTCCTGTGTCGATCTCAATGGGGTCCATCGAAAATTTGATCTGTTTCCATTTCACGTTCATCAGCTCTTTGCCGGGACGTGCGCCCGTATCGACCAGCATCTCTACATAGTCGCGCATTATTTGGCGCATCTCTTTGCTGTGGTCGTTGCGTGCCCGCTCAATCCATTCTTCAAAGTTGTTGAGCACGGCTTGAAGTTCATTCAACTCAAAAGCTGGGTGACGGGTGCTTTTCTTGCCTTTAGCTTCCAGCTTCGGCCGATTGAGTTCAGTTAAAAAGTTACGCAGCACAGCTTCATCAAATACCAAATTCAACGCGGCGTTTTGACTGAGCAACGTGCTTTTACTTGGTGCCCTATCCATCATCTTGATGCGTTCAGCATCCAAGTGATCAAGGGCCGCGCTATCAATATTTGTGATGAGTCTGTTACCAAGAATTGGGATCAGGTATTCAGTGATGATGCGTATGTAATCTTTAAACGAGACTTTGCCATCACCGTTAACAATCTTCTGCTCCATACTCTGGATAGCAAGTTTTGCAACATCCCTAAACTTGCGTGTGATGACAGGCAGGTTGTCGTGCTTGCGAATTTCTGCACGAATCCTGAGAGTCTTGGCTACTTCTTTGGCATCCTTCAACTTGCGCTCTTTAGTTGAGGCTCGTTGCCAAACCCCATCAACTTTGTAGCGGCATTGCCAAATTGAACTGCGCTCACGCCGGTAAACGACGATTTCGTTTTCTGAGACTACGTGCGTTGTTTCAAGTTTGGCTGACATCAATGGACTTTAATTTCAAACCAAAAAAAGAGCAACCAAGTAAGTGTGTAGTGCCGAAATAAAAAAAGAGGACTGCTTTTACACAGTCCTCTTCATAGTTGGTAGGGCGTGACAGACTTGAACTGTCGACCAAAGGATTCCGGTTTGTGTGACTTTCGCCACTCCCTGGACTTTGCCTTCACCATAGCTTGCGCGTTAGGTGGGTGCCGTCAAGTCTCTACACGTTCAAAGTGCTTTCGCACTAAGCTTCGCTCGGCATTGCCGTATGTGTTGCCACACTTAGGTTTCACCGAATTTGACACCATCCCTTACGCAGTTTCCACGCGCAAGGCACATTTGAAAAATATGAGTCCTCTGCTCTAACCAACTGAGCTAACGCCCCATAAAACTGATTGTACTTGCTCGTTTTTTAGGCGTGTAAAACGGTCAAAAGTGTGTAGTTGGTGTGTAGTGTTTGATACACCCCAAAATATCACGTAAGTTGTTGATTTATATAGACAATTTACGATTGTTAGAACCTTAATAATAGATTATGAGTCCTCTGCTCTAACCAACTGAGCTAACGCCCCAAATACGCTATCGATTGTAGTGTCAGCCCTGTGATTCAAGCCTTGAGATCAATCGGCGCCAGATGCGGCTTCATTGTCAGTCTTATAATTTTGTTAATTAGACAAAGTTATGACTTATGAAAATCTCTACAACAACTAGCTACTTACTCAGCGCATGTTTGGTCATCACGCTTTCAGGGTGCGCTAGCCAAGGGTCATCCAGCATGCCGATCAATCACGGCAACTATGTGCCTCATGTCAATCTGACAGGTGAAGCGCTGAAAGCCTATCACGCCGATGTGGCAGTCTGTCAGCAGCAAATCTTGCAGCAATACGGCGACAAGTACACCAACAACAACGCCATCATCGATGTGCGTCACTGCTTGATCAAAAAAGGCTACGTCTTACTCAGCTGAGGATTGAGGTGTGCGTCAATTCGGCGCATACCCATCAACCAAGACCAAGGCACCTGTTGAATTTTGAAGACGGTGCGGCAAGATGGCCTGATAGGCGGGGCCGTCATACCAAGCTTGCGCCGCATCGCGACTGGGAAACTCAATCACCACATTTCTGTCGCCCAAACTCTGGCCTTCAACCTGAGTGGCATGCCCTCCGCGGACCACATAACGCCCACCGGCGTCTGCAATAGTTTGCGGGACTTTTGAGGCATACAACCCGTAACCCTCGGGGTTGGTGACAGAAATTTGCCCGATCAAATAAGCTTTAACCATATCGACTCCTTGAAAGTGTGTTGCGTCCACAGTGCGCATGGCGAACTTTACGCGACTGTGTCGGCAACGACCTCGGTCGTATCATCGCGCGCATGAAACTTTCCCCACGATCAGCCGGCCTACTCTGCGCCGTGGTGACGGTGCTGATTTGGACATCCTTCATCGTCATCGCCCGCGCCTCCGCTTCTCACAACTTGTTACCGCTGGACATCGCGTTTTTGCGCACCTTGGGCGCTGGCAGCGTGCTGCTGCCTTGGGGGTGGTGGTTACTGCGCAAGCAGCGTGCAGCGGGCGAAAAAGTGGGGTCACTGGGTGGACTGTCCCCCCTGCCCCTGCGCGTTACGGCGATAGCGGGCCTCTTTGGCAGCATGCTCTACGGCATGTTGGCTTACTCAGGATTTTTTTTCGCGCCAGCCGCGCACGCCTCCGTGCTCATGCCCGGTAGCTTGCCTTTGTGGACGTCGCTGTTGGCCATTGTGTTGCTGCATGAGCGCATTTCTCGCACGCGCGCCATTGGCTTGACCTGCATTGTCTTGGGCGACCTGCTGGTGGGGGGTGCCAGTTTGCTCCAAGCGTTTGAGGGTGGCGAGGTGTGGAAGGGCGACTTGCTGTTCATGACTGCTGGGTTTTGCTGGTCGTTTTACAGCGTGACGGTGCGCCGTTACGCGTTAGACCCCGTTCGCGCCACCATCGCCATCACGGCGTTTTCGTGCGTCACCTTTGTGCCGATTTATGCGTTGGCAGTTTCAAGCGGCTTGATCGCCAGCCACTTGGACACAGCGCCAGTGTCTGAGATGTTGTTCCAAGCGATTTACCAAGGGGTGGGCTCGGTGGTGATTTCAGGCATCACCTTCAATGTGATGATTCGCTATTACGGCCCCGTGCGCTCCACCATGATCACCGCCCTCGTGCCCGGCCTCTCAGCCTTGGGCGCGGTGGCGGTGCTGGGTGAGCCTATGCACCTGAACTTGCTCGCAGGTCTCGCGCTGGTGACCTGCGGCATTTTGTTCGGGGTGCGTAAGTCTTAAACCACGGCTCAGAACTCGATGGTTTGACCTTCAGTCATGGGCACCACCTTGATGGGGCTGCCTTTCATGGCGTCTTGGAACTCAGCCAAGGTGCCTTTGGTCAAAGGGTTAGAGTTGTAGTGCATAGGCATGACCATCTTGGGCTGAATCCAGTTGCGAGCGGCGTAGGCTGCATCTTCTGGGTCCATGGTGAAGTTGCCGCCAATGGGCATCAAGACCAAATCAGGCTTGTAGCGTTCGCTGATGAACTTCATGTCACCAAACAAACCGGTATCGCCCATGTGCCAAATCTTGAAGCCGTTTTCTAGCTCAATGATGTAACCCACGGCTTCACCGGCGGGGTGCGACTCGTTTTTACCAGTGGCCGGGTTGTTCCATACGATCAGCGATGAATGCTCTGCCGCAACCGCTGTGACCTTGATGCCGGGTAATGGCTTCACATGGCCTGTTTTGTTGAAGCGGTGGCCCAAGTTAGCAGGCAACACGCCCAAGGTGATTAAGGGTGTGACCATGTCAGCGGGGCCGTACAACACGGTGTTGTTGAGCTTGGCCAAGGCTGGGGCGTCGCCCAAGTGGTCAACGTGGGCGTGCGTCACCAGCAGCAAGTCGATCTTGCCGAGGGCAGCGAAATCTGTTTTGTAAGGTGCGGGGGCTTTGGGGCCACCAGTGAGCCAAGGGTCGATCACGATGATCTTGCCACCGGGTGTTTTGATGCGGTAACCGGCTTGACCCAACCACAGCATTTCAGTTTTGCCATTGGCGGCGGGGGCGACAGGCGCCGTTTGGGCCTGGGCCTGGAGGTGTCCGCCACACAGGGCCACGGCCGTGAGCGCCACGGCGCAGTTCAGTTTGAGCCAAGCAACTAATTTCATCAGATTTCCTTTAGGTTTAAAAAATCACACCCGCCTATGGTTAGGCAAAAAACAGGCGGTGAAAAGAGGGTTTGCCACATCACCTGCCCAAGCAGGTCAAACGAGCGACACCCGAGAAACGCACGATCAACTTAGGCATGAAGCGAGCGTTAACTAAAAAATATTATTTGTGACTCAACGCGTTGCTGACCAGCTTGGACGTGATGTCCACGATGTGAATCATGCGGTCATAAGCCATACGGGTGGGGCCAATCACGCCCAAAGTGCCCACCACTTGACCATCCACCTCGTAGGGGGCGCTGACCACCGACAACTCTTCCATCGGCACGATTTTGCTTTCCCCACCGATGTAAATGCGAACGCCCTCTGCTTGCGCTGAAATGTCCAACAAGCGCACCAGCTGCGCTTTTTGCTCAAACAAATCAAAGGCACGGCGCAGATTGCCCATGTCGCTAGAAAAGTCACTGACCGACAGCAAGTTGCGTTCACCGCTGATCACCACGTCGTCTTGCTCTTGCGCCAAAGCCTCGGTGCTGACCTGCACAGCCGCTTGCATCAAGGTCGCAATTTCGCTGCGCAAAGACTCGACCTCGGCCAACAATTTCTCGCGCACCTGCTCAATCGCCATGCCTGCGAAATGATGGTTCAAGTAGTTGGACGCTTCGATGAGCTGGGACGCCGTGTAGTCCGCCTCGGTGAAGATCACGCGGTTTTGCACGTCGCCTTCGGGCGACACGATGATCACCAACAAGCGCCGATCAGAAAGCCGCAAAAACTCGATATGACGGAACACCGAACTGCGGCGCGGGGCAATCACCACGCCCACAAATTGCGATAGATCGGACAACAAGTGCGCCGCATTGGCGATCACCTTTTGCGGCTGGTCGGGTGCCAAGCTAGGCGCATGCAAGTGCCCGCGGTCGGCGGTGAGCATGGTGTCAACAAACAAGCGGTAACCACGCGCCGTCGGGATACGCCCCGCCGACGTGTGCGGGCTGACGATCAGGCCTAGCGCCTCCAAATCAGACATCACATTGCGCACGGTGGCCGGCGACAACTCAATCCCTGTGGCGCGAGAAAGCGTGCGCGAGCCGACGGGCTGTCCGTCGGCGATGTAGCGCTCGACCAGCGCTTTGAGCAACAACTTGGCGCGTTCGTCTAAATGGGTCATCTGTTGTCAAATTTTAGTGATGTAATTTGCCCATGAAATCAAAGTTTCGTCACATTGCCTTATTGGGTAAATACCAACTCCCGACCGCGGGTGGCACCAAGCCGTCGTCGCGCTTGATTCTGGAGACGGTGGCGCAGTTTTTACACACCCAAGGCTGTGAAGTCATTTTGGAGCACGACACCGCCGCCAACACCGGCTTGGCCGGCTACCCCGTGATGGATGTGAAGGGCATTGGCAAAAGTTGTGATCTGGCGTTGGTGGTCGGCGGCGACGGCACCATGCTGGGCTACGGCCGACAACTGGCGCAATACAACGTGCCCTTGATTGGCATCAACCAAGGTCGCTTGGGTTTCATCACCGACATTCCGCTGGAAGATTTTCAAACCACCCTCAAAGCCATGATCCACGGCGACTACGAGGAAGACAAGCGCGCCATGATGCACGCCAAAGTGTGGCGCGACGGCCACTGCGTGTTTGACGCACTGGCCATGAACGATGTGGTGGTCAACCGGGGTGCCACCTCGGGCATGGTGGAGATGCGCGTCGAAGTCGATGGGCATTTCGTGGCCAATCAGCGCGCAGACGGCTTGATCATCGCCACGCCCACGGGCTCTACCGCCTACGCTTTGTCCGCAGGCGGGCCCTTGTTGCATCCTTCCTTGCCCGCGTGGGTGATGGTGCCGATCGCGCCGCATACCTTGTCGAACCGCCCCATCGTGCTGCCCGACACAGGCGAGGTGGTGATCCATTTGGTGGCGGGCCGTGACGCCAGCGCCAACTTTGACATGCAGTCGCTGGCCTCGTTGCTGCTGGGCGACCGCATCACGGTGACGCGATCCAAGCACCATGCGCGGTTTTTGCACCCACGTGGCTGGAATTACTTTGACACCTTGCGTAAAAAACTCCACTGGAACGAGGGCGTGGCATGAGTTTGCAACACATCGTCTTGCGTGATTTTGTGATCGTGCGTGAGCTCGATCTGAACTTGTCTCAGGGCTTTACCGCACTGACAGGCGAAACCGGTGCTGGCAAATCGATCTTGATTGACGCACTGCAGCTCGTCATGGGCGCACGCGCCGATGCCGGTGTGGTGCGCGAAGGGGCAACGCGGACTGAAATTTGCGCGGAATTTGACGCCACCCCCGACCTGCACGCGTGGCTGGAAGATGAAGGCTTTGCCGGTGCGCCAGAGCAAGGCAGCTTGCTGCTCAAACGCACCATCGACACACAAGGCAAAAGCCGCGCGTGGATCAATGGCAGCCCCGCCACTGCCACCCAACTTCGCGCCTTGAGCGACCGCGTGCTCGACATTCATGGCCAACACGCTTGGCAAAGCTTGACTCGCCCCGACGCTGTGCGCGGCTTGCTCGACGCCTACGCGAGCGTGAACCTGCAAGCCTTGAGCACGGCATGGACCACCTGGCGACGCGCCATCCAAACCCTGCAAGAAGCGCGCACCGCGCAGGCCACACTGCAAGATGAGCGTGAGCGTTTGGTGTGGCAAATGGCCGAGGTCGACAAACTCGCGCCAGCCGCAGACGAATGGCCAGAGATCAACAGCCAACACACCCGCCTGTCACACGCGCAAGCCTTGATGGATGCGGCACAAAGCGCCATTGCGGCCCTAGAAGACGACGACCAAGGCGCCTTGCGTTTGCTCAGTAAAGCCCAAGACGCCTTGCAAGACCAAGCCGACGTCGCGCCCGAATTTGCCAATTGGGTGGACGTGCTGGCCTCTAGCTTGGCGCAAGCCGGTGATGTGGCGCACTCGCTGCACGCCTACCTCAGCCACACCGAACTCGACCCTGAACGCTTGCAAGCCTTGGACGATCGCATGTCGCTGTGGATGTCGCTGGCCCGCCGCTTCAAGCGCACACCCCAAGAATTGCCCGCGCTGTACCAAGAATGGAAAGCGCGCCTCTCCCACCTCGACGCGGCCACCGACTTGGCCGCGCTCGAAGCCTCAGAGGCCAAAGCCGCTGCGGCCTACCAATCGCAAGCGCGACTGATTTCGAAAGCGCGCACCCAAGCGGCCCCCAAACTCGCCACTGCCATCAGCCAAGCCATGCAAGGTTTGGGCATGCAGGGCGGCCGCTTTGAGGTGCAACTTGAGCCCACCGAGCAAGCCACGGCCTGTGGTTTGGAGAGCGTCAACTTCTTGGTGGCAGGCCACCCCGGTAGCACACCTCGCCCCGTGGGCAAAGTAGCTTCAGGCGGTGAACTGTCGCGCATTGCCCTGGCGATCGCCGTCACTACCAGCCAACTCGGCACCGCCCAAACCTTGATCTTTGACGAAGTCGATTCCGGCGTGGGCGGCGCCGTGGCCGAAACCGTGGGCCGCTTGATGCAGCAACTGGGGCGTGATCGCCAAGTCATGGCCGTCACCCACCTGCCGCAAGTCGCGGCCTGTGCCGATCACCACTGGGTGGTGTCCAAACACAGCGATGCACAAGGCACGGCCAGCCAAGTCACTGCGCTGAACCACGCAGATCGCGTGGGCGAAATTGCCCGCATGTTGGGTGGCGAGAAAGTGTCTGACACCACCTTGGCCCATGCCCGCGAAATGCTCAACCACACTGCGCCTTTGAAAAGCAACGCATGAAACAAGAATTGGTCCTGATCACCGGCATGTCGGGCTCCGGCAAATCGGTCGCCCTGCACGCTTTGGAAGACGCCGGCTACTACTGCGTCGACAATTTACCCCCTGAATTGCTGTTGCCTTTTGTGCAACTTGAGCAGCAACACAGCGCCAGCAAAATTGCCATTGCGATGGACGTGCGCAGCGCCCAATCGCTGCCGCTGGTGCCCGCACAACTGGCGCATCTGCGTGCTTTGGACGTCAATGTGCGCTTGCTGTTCTTGGATGCCACGACAGAAATTTTGGTGCACCGTTTTTCGGAAACACGCCGTCGCCACCCCTTGTCGCGCAAAGACGACGAGCCTGTGCGTGATCAGCAACGCGATTTGGTGGAGGCAATTGAGCTAGAGCGGGAGTTGCTGGCAGAGTTGCGCGAAGAGTCGCACATCATCGACACCAGCTTGCTGCGCAGCACCAAACTTCAAAGCTACATCAAATCGCTGATTTCAGCGCCCGCCACGCAGCTCACGTTGATGTTTGAGTCGTTTGCATTCAAGCGCGGTATTCCCGTGCATGCCGACTATGTGTTTGATGTGCGCATGCTGCCCAACCCGCACTACGAAGCTGCGCTGCGACCACTGACCGGTCGAGATGCGCCGGTGGCTGAGTGGCTGGCGACACAGGCCTCCGTAGAAAAAATGGCCGAACAAATTAGCCATTTTCTGGACACGTGGCTGCCCGACTTGAACCACGACCATCGCAGCTACGTGACCGTGGCGATTGGTTGCACGGGCGGGCAACACCGATCAGTCTATTTGGTGGAATTGCTAAGCCAACGCTTCGCCAAAAGCTGGATCACGCTCAAGCGCCACCGTGAGTTGGACATCAACCCGTAAGCAGTTTGCGCACGGGTGCGGGCAGGCCCAAAGCGGGCCAATCGTTGGCGGCAAACCAAGCAGCGTTGTCCACTGGTGCCAGTGGCTCATTTGCTGCCACGCTCGCATGGCTTGTACTTGCCTGCAGCGGCAGCGCTTCGGCTAGCACCAAGCGAACGGCATGCAAATGCAAATCTTTGTGCGTCAGCACATGCTTGAACACAGGACCATCGACCAGCTGCGACCGGTGTGAAACGGGCACCGCCGCTTGCAACGCATCAAAGCTGTCAAACACGGGCAGGCAATACAAGCCCGCCCACACCCCCGTTTGCGGCCGCTGCACCAGCCAAACATCGCTCTGCGAGGTCTGCGCATACAACAGCCAGAGTTGCTCTGAACTGCGCTTGAGTTTGCGAGTTTTGACGGGGTAAAACTCGGGCTTGCCTTCCTGAGCAGCCACGCACTGGGCCTGAACGGGGCAGCGGTCACATTGCGGTTTTTTAGGCGTGCACACCGTCGCGCCTAAATCCATCACGCCTTGGGTGTAACGCGGCATGGCGTGAGCCACATCCGTTTGAGGCAACATGGATTGAGCGATTTGCCACAAGGCTTTTTCGTGGCGCGAGGACGCCAAGTCTTCTTTGAACCCCAAAAATCGCGTCAGCACGCGCTTGACGTTGCCATCCAAAATCGCAATGGGCTCGCTGAAACACAGCGAGGCCACAGCTGCGGCGGTGGATCGACCGATGCCTGGCAGCGTTTGCAGCGCTTCTGAGCTACGTGGAAAAACGCCGCCATGCAAGGCCACCACATCTTGGGCGGCGCGGTGCATATTGCGTGCGCGGCTGTAGTAGCCCAAGCCGCTCCACAAACCCAACACCTCGTCTTGATGCGCGGCAGCCAAATCGGCGACCTTGGGAAAGCGGGCCATAAAACGCGCAAAGTAGTCACGCACCGTCACCACTTGCGTTTGCTGAAGCATGATTTCAGACAGCCACACGGCGTAAGGGTCTTGGGTGTTTTGCCAAGGCAAGTCGTGGCGGCCGTGTTGTAACTGCCAAGCCACCACCGCCTCGGCAAAGGTTTGGGCTGGCTTCAAGGCTTTTGACATACAGGACAAAAATAGGTGGAGCGCTGACCTTGCTGAATGCGACGAATGGCATTGCCGCACACACGACAAGGGGCTCCTGCTCGGTCATACACATGGGCTTCCAATTGAAAGTAACCCTGCTGGCCATCGGCGTTGGAAAAGTCGCGCAAGGTGCTGCCGCCTTTTTGCACGGCACGCGCCAGCACGTCGATGATGGCCAAGCGGAGTTTTTCGGCCCGAGGTCGACTGACACGTTCAGCACGAACTGTGGGACGAATCCCCGACAAAAACAAAGCTTCAGACGCGTAAATATTGCCCACACCCACCACCAACTCACCGCCCAGCAGCACTTGTTTGATGGCTGTTTTGCGTTTTTTCAAACCCGCATGAAAGGCATCGAGACCGAAATCACCGTTCAAAGGCTCGACGCCCAAATGCCCCAGCAGCTTGACCGCTTCGGGGCTGTGCTCATCGTCGGCATACACCACTGCACCGAATCGGCGTGGATCGTTCAGGCGCAGCAGGCCTTGGCTGGTGTCTAAATCGAAATGGTCGTGCGCTTGGGGCGGGCTTCGGTCATCGCTGAAACGCAAACTGCCCGACATACCCAAATGCCACAGCAGCAGACCTTGGTCCAAATCGACCAACAAATATTTGCCGCGACGGCGCACGCCCAGCACCACACGCCCGCGCAAAGACTGCGGACCGCAGCCTAAAGCCCAACGTAGCGGTTTGCCAACGCGAACGCCCGTGATGCGGGCACCGGCAATGCGATCCGCAAAGCTCAAACGGGTAACTTCAACCTCAGGTAATTCGGGCATGGACAGACTCAAAAAAACTGCCGCGATTATGATGTGCTTATGAAATTCACCTTGTCTGCAGCCCGCCTTTGGGCTTTGCGTGTCACTCTGTGTGCCAGTGCTTGTGCCGTGTTGACCACCACCGGCCAGGCACAAACCACAACCGAGGTTGAAAAAGTCAACAACTCAGCCCTGTCTGGTGAAATGTTGTACCAAATCTTGCTGGGTGAGCTGAATCTGCGACAAGGCGAACCCGCCGCTGGCTTTGCACTGCTGCTAGACGCTGCACGCAAGACCCAAGATGTGCAGCTGTATGCACGCGCGGTGGATGTGGCGTTGAAAGCCCGCTCGGGGGACGGCGCCCTCATGGCGGCGCGGGGTTGGACGCAAACTGCGCCCCAAGACCGAAAGGCCAATGGTCACTTGCTGCAAATTTTGATCGCACTCAACCAAGTGACGGACAGTTTGGTACCGCTCAAAAAAGAATTAAGCCTCGCACCAGAAGCCGAGCGCAGTTTGATGATCAGTCAGATTCCACGGCAATACGCACGCGTCAGTGATAAAAAACAGGCTGCAGACATCGTTCAGCAAGCGCTCGAGCCCTATTTGAAAAACAGTGCCACCGCCAGCGAAGCTTGGACCGCCGTTGGTCGCATGCGCTTGGGAGACAACAACACGGCCGCCGCGCTCGAAGCGGCCCGCCAAGGCATTGCGGCAAACAACAAGGCCGTGAGCCCAGCGCTGTTGGCACTGGAGCTGATGGGCCGCCAAATCAAAGAAGCAGAGCCTTTGGTCACGCAATCTTTGCGTCGCCAGGACACGCCTGAGTTGGCCATGAGTTACGTGCGCGTCTTGATTGAGTTGCAGCGCTACGACAACGCCAATGAACAGCTGCAAGCCATCACGCGGAACTTTCCCCAGCATGCAGACGCATGGTTGGTTTTAGGTTCGCTGCAATTTGAGCAAGGCCAAGACCTGTTGGCCGAGTCATCGTTGGCCCGTTATGTGTCGCTGTCGGCTAACAGCGATAACGAAAATACCGCCCGCGGTCTGGCACAAGCGCAAACGCGTCGCGCCACCTTGCTGGCACGCCAAGGCAAGATCAATGAAGCTCGCCAATTGTTGGCCCAACTGCCATCGCGCAATGCGGACGAACAGCGCGCCCGACTGCTGGCAGAGGTGCAGTTGCTGCGTGAAAACCGCCAATGGCAACCCGCTTACGAGTTGCTGGCCAACGCCAGTGCCGATGACGTCGATTTGATGTACGAACAAGCCATGCTGGCAGAAAAGCTAAACCGCCTCGACGACATGGAAAAATTGCTGCGCAACGTCATGCAGCTCGATCCCGCTCACCACAACGCCTACAACGCTTTGGGCTTTTCATTGGCCGATCGCAACTTGCGCTTGGATGAAGCCAAACAACTCATCATCAAAGCACTGACCTTTGCGCCAGACGACCCCTTCATCACAGACAGCTTGGGCTGGGTTGAGTTTCGATTGGGCAACACGTCCGCTGCGTTGACTTATTTAAACAAGGCCTATAAAGACAGGAAAGACCCAGAAATTGCGGCCCATCTGGGCGAAGTGCTTTGGAAACTGGAACGCACCGAAGAAGCACGCAAAGTGTGGCGTGAAGCGCTTGACATCGCGCCCAACAATGAGACTTTGCAAGAAACATTGCAACGCCTCAAACCATCTCTTTGACCCATGCGTTTGGTTGTTGATGGCATGCGTCAACTTGCATTCATCCTTGTTGCAGCCATGTTCTTACTTGCTGGCTGTGCCTCCCCTAATTGGCCCGGCCTGCAAGACAACACAGCTTTGGGCGAGCGCCAAGTTAACACCACTGAATGGCAAGGCCGCCTAAGCCTACGTATTCAAAGTGAACCTGCGACGTCCATGAGTGCTGGCTTTTTGCTGCGCGGAGAAGCAAGCCATGGGCGCTTGGATTTCTATTCACCCTTAGGCACCACTTTGGCGTCACTGCGGTGGGCTCCCCACGATGTGCAGTTGCAACAAGGTGGCCAATTGCAGCGTTTTAACTCCTTGGACGAATTGACCGAACAAGCGACGGGAGCAACACTTCCCGTGAGTGCCTTGTTTGACTGGCTAAATGGCGTTCCTAGCCTCTCGCCCGGATGGCAAGCAGACTTGTCGCAATTGCCACAAGGCTTGCTCCTCGCACAGCGTGTCTCGCCAACACCTGCCGTGCAACTCCGTATCAAACTCGACTAAGCCCTCACCCACCATGCGCGCGCTGACCCATGTCTTGGCCCCTGCCAAATTGAATTTGTTTTTGCACATCACGGGCCAACGCTCTGATGGGTATCACTTGCTGCAATCGGTGTTCATGCTGATCGACTGGTGCGACACGCTGCACTTTGATGTGCGAGATAACGGGCACATTAGCCGTGAAGACTTAACCACGCCCCTTCCCGCAGATGACTTGGTTGTTCGCGCAGCCAAAGCCTTGCAAACGGCGAGCGGCTCGTCTTTGGGTGCGCATATTGCGATCGAAAAAACCATTCCTGCACAAGCAGGTATGGGCGGCGGGTCCTCTGATGCAGCCAGCACCTTGCTTGCACTGAACCGACTTTGGAAGCTGAATTGGCCGCTCTCAAAGCTGATGCCGATTGGTTTGCGCTTAGGCGCTGATGTGCCTTTCTTTTTGCAAGGCCACAACGCTTGGGTAGAAGGCATTGGCGAAAAAATCACGCCAATCGATTTGCCACCCAGTCGATTTGTGGTCGTTAAACCCAATGCAGGACTGAACACCGAAAGAATTTTTCGCGATCCGAATTTGAAAAGGGACTCTGAAGCTGCTATACTGCCGGTCTTCGCTGTTCATCCTTTCGACTTCGGTAGAAACGATTTGCAGCCAGTCGCTCAAGCGCTGTGTCCCGAAATTGACGAAGCTATTCAATGGCTCACATTTTTCGGATTAAGTCCACGCATGACCGGTTCTGGCAGTGCAGTTTTTGCGCAAATGTCCAGTGATGTGTTGATAGAATCAGCACCCCACAATTGGCAAATGCGGGTGTGCAGCAACATGATGGTTCATCCCTTGGCTGGGTGGGTCGTCAGATAAAGTTAACGGTTGTCAGCTGCAAAGCTGTTGACCTGTGTAGGGGAGTCGCCAAGTTGGTTAAGGCACTGGATTTTGATTCCAGCATGCGAAGGTTCGAGTCCTTCTTCCCCTGCCAAAATTTATGTTTGTACTCGACGGCTTGTTGGCGTCATTGGTCCTGAAGCGAAAGTCACTCCGTCATCATGTCCACACATACCCCAGACTTCATGATTTTTACCGGCAATGCCAATCCTGCGATGGCTGCCGAAATCGCCACGCATCTTGGCATTGAAGTGGGTGCGGCCCACGTTGGGCGCTTCTCAGACGGGGAAGTAACCGTCGAAATCAACCAAAACGTCCGTGCCCGTGACGTGTTTGTGGTCCAGAGCACTTGCGCGCCTACCAACGAAAGCTTGATGGAACTGCTGATCATGGTTGATGCTTTGAAGCGCGCCTCAGCAGAGCGTATCAGTGCCGTGATTCCTTATTTCGGCTACGCCCGTCAAGACCGCCGTCCTCGCTCAAGCCGTGTCCCCATCTCTGCCAAACTGGTGGCTGATTTGTTGCAAACTGCTGGTGTTGCACGCGTCCTGACCATGGATCTGCACGCTGACCAAATTCAAGGTTTCTTCGACATCCCCGTTGACAACATTTATGCCTCCCCTGTGTTGTTGGGTGATTTGCGACAAAAAAATTACGACGATTTGATTGTTGTGTCCCCTGACGTGGGCGGCGTGGTGCGTGCGCGTGCCTTGGCCAAACAACTTGGTTGTGATTTGGCCATCATCGACAAGCGTCGCCCTAAAGCGAACGTGTCTGAAGTGATGAACGTGATTGGCGACATTGAAGGCCGTAACTGCGTCATCATGGACGACATGATCGACACAGCCGGCACCTTGGTCAAAGCGGCTGAAGTTTTGAAAGCACGTGGCGCCAAGAAGGTTTACGCCTACTGCACCCATCCGATTTTTTCAGGCCCTGCCATCGAACGTATCGCACAAGGTGATGCCCTCGATGAGGTCGTGGTGACCAACACCATCCCCCTCAACGATGCCGGTAAAGCTTGCAAAAAAATTCGCCAACTCACTGTTGCACCGCTGATTGCAGAAACAATCCAGCGCATTGCCAAAGGTGAGTCGGTCATGAGCTTGTTCTCCGACCAAGATCAACTGTTCTAACAGTTCGTTGCGTCGCTGAACATTACTTGGGCTGCCTCGGCAGCCTTTTTTTGAAACGAGAGCCACACTGGTCGCGGTGGGTTCCTACAGGAGTTAATTATGAAATTTGTCGCTTTTGAGCGCGCTAAGCAGGGAACGGGTGCGAGCCGCCGTCTGCGTATCACAGGTCGTACACCAGGCATTGTCTATGGTGGCGCTAATGAAGCTTCGTTGATCGAACTCGATCACAACGCTTTGTGGCATGCCCTGAAAAAAGAAGCCTTCCACGCTTCTGTATTGCAGATGGAAATCGACGGCAAGAGCACTGAAGTGTTGTTGCGCGACGTGCAATACCACCCCTTCAAACAATTGGTTTTGCACATCGACTTCCAACGCATCGATGCCAACACCAAGATGAAGAAAAAAGTGCCTTTGCACTACTCCGGTGAAGAGAACTCGCCAGCGGTCAAAGTTGACCAATGCTTGATCAACCACATCGCCACTGAATTGGAAATCTCTTGCATGCCAAAAGATTTGCCAGAGTTCATCGCTGTGGACTTGAGCAACTTGACCAAAGGTCACTCCCTGCACGCCAAAGACATCACCCTGCCCGCAGGCGTGACCGTTGTGGCTCCAGGTAGCTCCAACCCCGTGTTGGTGGCTGTGGTTGCCACAAAGGCTGAGGCACCTACACCTCAAGAAGCCGCCGCTGCTGCTGGCGACAACAAAAAGAAGAAGTAATCTTTTTCTGAGCGTTTGCTTTGAACGGCCCACTTCGGTGGGCCGTTTTGTTTGTGAGCGCTTGGATGAGGCACGCCCCATTCCCTCACAGATAATTTGCGCATGATCAAGCTGCTTGTTGGCCTTGGAAATCCAGGCCCAGACTATGAATCCACCCGCCACAACGCTGGCTTTTGGTGGATAGACACGATTGCCCGCGACCTCAAAGTCCAGCTGCAACCTGACCGTGCCTACCATGGCTTGGTGGCACGAACCAGCGTCCAAGGGCAAAACGTGTGGTTACTCGAGCCACAAACCTTCATGAACTTGTCTGGTAAATCTGTGGCAGCTTTGGCTAGGTTCTTCAAAATTCAGCCCGATGAGATCTTGGTGGTTCACGATGAGCTGGACATCCCACCTGGAGAAGCCAAACTCAAACTCGGCGGCAGCCATGCCGGACACAATGGCCTGCGCGACATCCATGCCCAACTTGGCACTGACCAATACTGGCGACTGCGGATCGGCATTGGTCATCCTGGAAATAAATCTGAAGTGGCCAATTGGGTGCTGAAAAAACCAGCGCCAGACCAACGCAGCGCTATCGAAGACTGCGTGTCGCGCACGAGTTTGGCTTTGCCCCATTTGCTCTCAGGCGATATGGTCAAGGCCACACAATTGATTCACACGGCGAAGCCACCTCGGCCCAAACCCCCTAGGCCGGCTAGCCTCTCCGCCAAAGAGGAGTCTCGCCATGCACCAACGCCCCCTCCCGAGCCAGACGACAGCCAAAAGCCTGCGTCTCATTAAACGCAAGATGGCCCTTTTCTCTTGGGCCACCCTCTTGATGGTGCCAGTTACCACCGCGCAAACGGTGTACCGCTGTGGCGACCAATACAGTGCAAACCCGTCTTGTAACGGTGCGACTGTTGCCTCTGTCGAAGATGCCCGCAACGCACGCCAAACCCAAGCACAAAACACACAAACCTCCCGCGCACAGCAAGAAGCAGATGCTTTAGAAAAGCATCGACTCAAGTCAGAACAGCTGGGCAAACCTCATACGGCAACGCCACTCCCGTTCAGCCGTGATGCTCTCTTTAGCAGCACCGTCGACAGCAGCCACCTGAGTTCACCCACGCATGACAAGCATCAAAAACTGTCCAGTCCGTATTTCACAGCCAAGGACAACACGCCCAAGCCGCTCAAACCCAAGGCCGAAAAAAATGGCGCTAGCCCAAAAGCTGCGCCATAAGCGGTCCCAACCTGGGTTGATCAAGTGCTTTGTTGCTGCAGCAGCCTAAATTTGGCCATCAAGGCATCACGTCCTTCCAAGCGCTGCGGGTTCACAGGAATACAAGCCACAGGACAGACTTGCACGCATTGGGGTTCGTCAAAATGCCCAACGCACTCGGTACATTTGTCAGGGTTGATCTCGTAAATGTCAGGACCTAAGAAAATTGCCTCATTGGGGCACTCGGGCTCACACACATCACAGTTGATGCATTCGTCGGTGATCATCAAGGCCATAAAAAATCCGCAAAATTCAAAGGTAGAAAAGGATTATCCCCGCCCACGACACCCGCACAGACCGTACGGTCGCTTTCAAGGTTTGGCTTCGACTTGCGATGCGTGAGGAGCGGTTTGACGGTAGTGCGGTTGCGGGGGCATATCGGCCAAGTGCGCCGTATCTGCCCAATCTAAGATATGCAGCGAGGCATCGCGCCACGCCACCTGATTCAAGCCGGCATTGGGAATGTCACACGCCCGCGGACCATGCAGAGACATGGCTCGGGCATGACGCCAAATCATGTCAAGCACGCCGCCATGGGTGACCACCACCAAGCGCTCGCCTGCATGCTGCTTCGCCAGTTGTGCCATCGCAGCGATCACGCGGTCATGAAACACTTGCGTGCTCTCAGCCCCCTCAACGGCGTAATGCGCATCAAACTTCAACCAACGCTGCCACGCATCAGGGTGCTGAGTCTGAATATCCGCCGCACGCAGGCCCTCAAACACGCCAAAGCATTGCTCGCGCAACCCCGTCTCGGTCACACACGGTTGACCCAAAGCTTGGGCCACCGCTTGGGCAGTTTGCTGCGCACGCACCAAGTCGCTGCTGATCAAACGCGTAGGCACACGACCCTCCACCTGCCAAGCCGCCAAGGCATCCTCAAAACGGCGTTGCAAGCGCTGCGCTTGCAACAAACCCATGTCATTGAGCGGCACATCAATTTGGCCTTGGAAGCGCAGTTCGCGGTTCCAATCCGTTTCGCCGTGGCGAATGAGCAAAAACTCGGTCATGCGGGCATCAAGTTGCAGCGGCTTTTTTGGCCATCAAGCGCTGATAAACGCCGGGCGACACCAGATTACGGCCATCGCCCTCGCCGCCCAGCATTGAAATTTCTCGAACAAAGGTGCTGGAAATGAACTGGTATTCCGCGCTCGGGGTGAGAAACACGGTTTCTACATCTGGCATGAGCTGGCGGTTCATGCCCGCGAGTTGGAATTCGTAATCAAAGTCTGTCACGGCACGCACACCACGGACCATGACTTTGGCGTGATGCAAGCGAGCAAAGTCGCGCACCAAGCCTGTGAACGGTGCGACTTCAATTTGTGGGTGTGCCGCCATGGCCTCACGCGCCATGTCCATGCGCTCATCAAGGGTGAACAAGGTTTTCTTATGGTGGGCCGTGGCCACCGCCAAGATCACCTTGTCAAACATGGCAGCAGCGCGCAACAAAATATCTTCATGCCCCAAACTGATGGGGTCAAAAGTGCCAGGGTAGATGGCGATCACGGGCTTGGACATGGGTGCTCCTGTCAATCTAAAACGGTAAAAATTTAGGCAACGCGACGCAATAAGTGCGCATGAACCGCACCGGCCTTCAAATGGCGATGCTGCATCAACCCAAAGGGTGCCAATGCCTCGTCGGTCCACACAGCAGGAGCTTCTAGATACACCCACCCCTCGGATTTGACGGCCTTGGCAGCTGCCTGCAATGCCGGTTCAAACAAAGGGCTGTCAAACGGTGGGTCTAAAAAAACCACATCTACGCTGGAAGGCATGAGTTGTTTGAGGCATGCCACGCCATCGGTACGCTGCACATGCACGGTCGTGGCTTTCAAGCGCGCCACCTGTTTGTTCAATTGCTCAACCAAGGCCGGGTCAACCTCGCACAGCAACACATGCGCTGCATCGCGTGAGGCGGCTTCTAGGCCCAAGGCACCAGTGCCTGCGAACGGATCGACACAGCGCCAGCCCAACAAGGACTGGCCCAGCCAGTTGAACAAGGTTTCGCGCACACGGTCAGGCGTGGGTCGCAAACCTGGCTTTAAGGCCACAGGCAGCTTGGTGCGTCGCCATTGACCACCAATGATGCGGACTTCGCCAGCGCCTTTGTGCGGTTTGGTAGGTTTGGCTGGTTTTTGGGGAGTAGGTGTCATGGGTTTCATAGAATGGCTTGATTCTAGAAACCTCCGCACATGTTTAGCTTTTTCAAGAAAAAAATCTCACCCCCTACCGACTCGCCACAAGCCGTCGCCGCACCCGACGCAACCGCTTTGCGTGTGGTTCCCAGCCATGTGATCACAGAACCTGCTGAGCGCCCTCGCCAAAGTTGGCTCAAGCGCTTGGGCGCAGGCCTGCGTCGTACCGGCCAAAGCATCAGCACGGTGTTCACGGGCACCCAAATTGACGAGGTGCTCTATGAAGAGCTAGAGACTGCCCTGCTCATGGCCGACACAGGCGTGCAAGCCACCGAATACTTGCTCAAAGATTTGAAACAACGCGTCAAAGACACACACACCACCGAGCCCTCGGCGGTCAAGGCCTTGCTGGCGGCAGGTATTGCGCAGCTACTCAAACCTCTTGAAAAACAGCTCGTGATCGGTTCGCACAAGCCCACCGTGATCATGGTGGCGGGCGTGAACGGCGCGGGCAAAACCACATCGATTGGCAAACTAACACGCCACCTCAGCGACAGCGGTGCCTCCGTGTTGTTGGCTGCAGCCGACACCTTTCGAGCCGCCGCCAAAGAGCAGCTCGCGATTTGGGCCAACCGCAACACGGTAGAAATCGTGAGCCAAGAAGGTGGCGACCCCGCCGCCGTCAGTTTTGATGCCGTCACCGCCGGACGTGCGCGCGGCAAAGACGTGGTGCTGGTCGACACCGCAGGCCGCTTGCCCACCCAACTCCACCTCATGGAAGAGTTGAAAAAAATCAAACGCGTGGTGCAAAAAGCCGAAGCCAGTGCACCCCACGAAGTTCTGCTTGTGATTGACGGCAACACCGGTCAAAACGCCTTGGCGCAAGTCAAAGCCTTTGACGACACCTTGGGTCTTACCGGACTGGTCGTCACCAAACTCGACGGCACGGCCAAAGGCGGCGTGCTGGCCGCCATTGCGCTGTGGGGCCAAACGCGCGCCGCTGCGGGTGGGTCAGTCGTACCGGTCTATTTCATTGGCGTCGGTGAGTCTGTGGAAGACTTAGAAACCTTCAATGCCCAAGAGTTTGCCGAGGCCCTGCTCGGATAAATCTCTGTTCAACATCAAGGAGCTCAGACATGAATGTGAATGATCCCAGCCAAGACCAGCCGTCCATCAATACCCCTGAGAAGCGCATCGACGCCTTGATTGCCCATTACGCACTGAGTCACCAAAACGTGACCAATGAAGCCCTGCATTGTGTCTGTGTGCCACTCATCATGTACAGCTTGGTGGGCTTGATTCACACGCTGCATCCCTTGGCCGCCTTGGCATTTCTTGCCGCCAGCATGGTGTATTACCTGCGCTTGTCTCAACGTGCCGCTGTGTTGATGCTGATCTGGAGTTCAGTGCTGTGGATGGCCATCGCTTCTTTGCACTCACAGCAATTACTCACCTACACCACCGTCTTTGTCTTGGCATGGATCGGGCAATTCATCGGCCACAAACTGGAAGGTAAAAAACCTTCGTTTCTGGAAGACCTGCAATACCTTTGGACTGGCCCTTTGTTTGTGGCGCAAGTGCTGCTGCGCCGTTTGGGTTGGCATTGGTAAGACCACCCCGCGTGCCCAGAATGCAAAAAAGCCCGCTGTTGCAGCTGCAACAGCGGGCTTTGTCATTCAAGGCATGACTTATTTTTGAGTCATATTGCCGCGGAATTGCCCGCCGCGCTGGATTTCCAACTCGCGGTATTCCAAGGTACCCGACACTTTGCCGGTGCTGTGAATCAACAAATGCTCTTTGCAAATGATGTCTTCGTTCAGCTCGCCATGCACATCAATCTCGCGGGCGCGCACGGTGCCAGTCACTTGGCCTTTGTTGCCGATCAACAAGTCGTCTGCGATGAGTTCGCCGGTCACATTGCCATTGATCACCGCCTTGCCAGGCGCAGTGATGGAACCCTTGAATGTGACGCCTTCGCCAATCACGAGGTTGTTGTTGTTTGGGTTGATATCCGCCATGCGTGTCCTTTGAAGTGTGTGGTGATCTTGAATCAAGATGGTTGAATTTTAGAGCCTGAAGCGCAAGTTCAGCGCATCCATATTGGCGCTAAAAAAGTAAGCTCTACACTGATTGCGTAGATTTTGAATAGGTTAAGTTGAAATATAGAGCTAAAACCTAGACAAAAAAACACTTAAAACACATAATGCTACTCAACGTATCCAAAGGTAAGCCCCATGATCTCTAACAAAACAGATTTCGCATTAAAAACCGTTTTGGCCATCGCCAGCCAGCCTGCGGGCCGTCCTTTGACCACCAAAGCTATGTCAGAGCGGCTCAACTTGTCGGTGTCGTATTTAGAAAGCATTTTGAAGTCCCTCAAAGCGCATGGCTTGATCCGATCGGGCAAAGGCCCAGGCGGCGGCTACCAAATGGATGCGGACCCTTCATTTGTCACGGTATGGGACATCGCCAAAATTTTTGAAACACCTTTGCCGACTCACCCAGAGCATGCCAATGAAAACACCGTGCTGAGTACCGACTTTGAGTTGGGGCTGCAACAAGTGATTGAACGTCATCTGGCCGCCACCACCTTGGCTGAATTGGTCGATGTGCGCGACTGGGATGCGCCGCCCAGCACGACGACCAATCGCTTCAAATTCAAGCCCTTGCCTGAGATGTTTATCCCTCATGCGCCCAACTCCGTGTTTCAGTTGTCCATGCGCTGCTAAGACGCGTCCTTACGGAGAAACCTCTTTTTGAAACGCGCCAGCCAAGCACGTCAACACCAAGGTATCGCGGTGGCCATTGGGGGCCAGCGGTTGAATGGGTGTGGTTTCATGAATCACCCGAGCGTCGTCTAGCAACAGCAAAGACCAAGGCTCGGTCAACGTGAATCGCTGGCCACCTGATCCATGAGCGTCAAACACGCGGGTCTCGCCGCCTTTGATGCCCGTCCGATTGACCATAAACACCCCCACCAAGTCGACCCCATCCCGGTGCGCTCCTTCAGGCGTGGGGCGACCAATCCCATCGGTGGTGTCAATGCGAAATTGATGCGCTTCAATGCAGCCCCTTGCAGGCTCTGCACCCGCGTGTTTGAACTCACGCAACGCTTTTGCTGTTTGACCAAAGGCACACAACAGCTGCTGCCAAGCGGTCGACCCCACGGTCTGCGCTTGCATCGGCTCAAACCAACGCTGCATGCCGCCATGCAAAGCGTTGTAGTCAAGCGACTGCCAATGCGCACGGTGTGGCACCTGTGACAGCACGTCAGACTCATACGCAAAACATGAATGACGGCGTCGGCGGTAATGGCCGCCGTCTTTCAAATAAAGATCAGGCGGCATGCCTTGCCAGTCAGAACTCAACGCGTTCAATTCAGACAGGTTGCAATGGGCCCAACGCGCCACATCTTGGGGGCCCAACACGGCATACCCTTTTGCTTGCAACTCAGGCAGCATGTGTTCGAGCACAACAACGGGGGGTAGAAAATGAGATTCAGACATAGACCCAATTTACCCCAGGCATGGCCCTCACTTCTAAAATACCGTATGCAAATTTCTTCTCCCATCGACATTGTTTACCTTTGGGTGGACGGCAACGACGACGGATGGCGCGCCAAGCGACTCAATGCCTCCAACCTCATGCGTGCTCAAGGCGATCACGCCATCGCACGCTTTGGCAACGTCGAGGGCCGGTTTCGGGACAACGATGAGCTGCGTTACAGCTTGCGCGCACTGGCGCAATTTTTCCCTGACCATGGCCACGTCTATATCGTGACCGATGGCCAAGTACCGGCATGGCTCAAAACCTCAGATCGACTCACCTTGATCGATCACAGAGATTTGATTCCCGAAAGCGCCTTGCCCACCTTTGACTCAGGCAACATCGAGTCTTACATCCACCGCATTCCCGGGCTGGCGGAGCGTTATTTCTATTTCAACGATGACGTGTTCTTTGGTGCACCCGTTCAAGTCAGTGATTGGTTTTTTGACGGTGGCTTTTACGTCGCTTGGTCGGACGATCCCGAAGTGGTGGGACACACGATGCAAACCGATGCGACCTCGCTCGAAAATGCCAGCCGCTTGTCAAAAGAATGGCTCGAAGCCAAGGCTGACGCACGGTCAAGCGTCTTAGCGCAGCCCCAACTGATACATCAACTCGACGCCACTTATATTCACACAGCGCGCACCTTTGCGCACTCGCCCCGTCCCATGTTGAAATCGATTTTGATGACACTTGAAGACGAAGCAGCTGACTTGTTTGCACGTGTCCGCTCCACTGTTTTTCGCAGTTGGGACAAGCCCACGATCGTGTCCGACTTTGTGCTGCGCTGGGCTTTAGCCCATGGTGTCGCCCAGATCAAGGACCACTCGCATCTTTACGTGGCCACGGGTGACGCACGGCTCAATTCAGAACTCGACCAGCTGAGATCGCAATTTGGCCTCCTCGACTTCTTTTGCATCAACGACACCACCGACGACGCAATGCCCGATGACCCACGTTTAACGCAGGTTCGCCACACCCTCCAGCAATTGCTGCCCACGCCTTCTTCGCACGAACTACATGTTCAGCCATTGGGACAAAGCGATGACCTAGAGACAGCAAGGCGCTTAAGCAACGCCGCCATGAACCGCCGGCACATGAACGGGTAAACCCTAAATTTTTGAGGTTTTAGCACTCTCTCCCCTCAAGTGCTAATATGGGCGTGTTGGTATCCGAAAGGACTACAAAATGACAAATTTGACACATGCTGCTCCCCTCTCCGTCGTGAATCCATGGTCGATGGTGCCCCCGCTGGGCAACATCGATGCGTACATCACGGCGGCGAACCGCTTGCCCATGCTGACGCTGGAGCAAGAACAAGAATTCGCCCGCAAACTGCGTGATAACAACGACCTCGAAGCTGCCGGAAAGCTGGTGCTGTCGCACCTGCGCTTGGTGGTTTCAGTGTCACGCCAATACTTGGGCTACGGCCTGCCCCATGCTGACTTGATCCAAGAAGGCAACGTGGGCTTGATGAAGGCCGTCAAACGCTTTGACCCTGACCAAGGTGTGCGTTTGGTTAGCTACGCCATGCACTGGATCAAGGCTGAAATTCACGAATACATCTTGAAGAACTGGCGCATGGTCAAGGTCGCCACGACCAAAGCCCAGCGCAAGCTCTTTTTCAACTTGCGGTCCATGAAGCAAGGCTTCAAGGCTGACGCGGGCGAAGGCGATGCGTCCACGCACCGCAACACACTGAATGCGGTTGAAATCGATACCGTGGCGCACAAACTCAATGTCAAGCCAGAAGAAGTGGTCGAGATGGAAATGCGCATGTCGGGTGGCGACGTGTTACTCGACCCCTCGCCCAGTGACGACAACGAAGATGCTTACGGTCCCATCGCCTACTTGACCGACACCAACCATGAACCTACCGCCATGATTGCCGCGCATCAACGCGACGTGCTAGCTTCGGACGGCCTGACAGCGGCACTGAACGTGTTGGATGCGCGAAGCCGCCGCATTGTGGAAGAACGCTGGCTCAAGGTTCAAGATAACGGCTCGGGTGGCATGACGCTGCATGATCTGGCCGCCGAATATGGCGTAAGCGCGGAGCGCATCCGCCAAATCGAAGTAGCCGCTATGAAGAAAATGAAGACAGCTTTGGCTGAATACGCTTAAGTCACTGCGTCATACAGAACTTAGCGCAGACATGACAAGGGCCGCAATTGCGGCCCTTTTCTTTGACTTCTCGCCATCAAAGAGCCATCAAGGCTGCGCTTTTAAAAGTACTTGAATGTCTTGCGCCAGAGCAGCTGCACCGCTTCCATAACGGCTGTACAAGCGCAAATTACCCTGCGTGTCGTAAACGTAACTGCCTGCGGAGTGGTCCATGGTGTAGCTCGTGGGCGTTTTGCCTTCCGACCGTTTGTAGTAGACCTTGTAATCTTTGGCGACGACCGCCAACTGCTCAGGCGTCGGAATGAACGCCACAAACGTCGGGTCAAAGTTACCCATGTAGGCGTTGAGCACCTCAGCCGTATCACGGGCAGGGTCTACGGTGATGAAAGCCCCCTGTAACTTGTCACCCTGCGAACCCAACAATCGTTTGACCTCTGCCAATTCAACCATCGAGGTAGGACAGACATCTGGGCATTGGGTGTAACCAAAAAACAGCACCACCACCTTGCCCTTGAAGTCACTCAAGCTTCGCTGCTGACCCAGTTGATCGGCCAAGGTGAAGCCTTTGGCGTAATCGGCACCCGTCACATCAATGGCGTTAAATTTGGGCTTGTCAGGCGTGCAAGCCGTCATGACCAAGCCTAAGAGGGCCAAGGTGCATGCGTGGAAAAAACGTCGTTTTAAGGTCATCACAGGTAATGATCAATTAAAAGTGCGGCAAACAACAAGCTCAAATGAATGAGCGAAAAACGAAAGGTCTTGCGCGCCAAAGCATCCGAGTAATTGCGCCAAAGAGCGAAGGCATAACCGCAAAAACCCAGACTCAAAATAATCGCACTGACCAAATAAAACCAACCACTCATGCGGTAAATAAATGGCATCAAACACGAGGCAAACAGCACAAAGGTATAGAGCAAGATTTGCAAGCGCGTGAATTCATTGCCATGGGTCACTGGCAACATGGGCAAGCCCGATTTGCGGTAATCCTCGACCCGGTACAAAGCCAAGGCCCAAAAGTGTGGTGGCGTCCACAAGAAAATAATGAGAAACAAAATCAGGGCTTCAGGCCCCACGTCGCCTGTCATGGCAGCCCAGCCCAACACAGGCGGCATGGCACCTGAAGCGCCACCGATGACGATGTTTTGTGGGGTCAGGGGCTTCAAGATCACGGTATAAATCACCGCATAGCCCACAAACGTGGCAAACGTCAGCCACATGGTGAGCGGATTGACCAGCTCATACAAAATCCATGAACCTACCAAGCACATGACCGTGGAGAACAGCAGTGTCTCGAAGTCGCTCAACTCGCCCTTGGCGGTAGGACGCCAAGCTGTTCGTTTCATGCGCGAATCGATGCCTTTTTCAACCAAACAATTGAAAGCTGCAGCTGCACCTGAGACGAACCAAATGCCCAAACAGGACCAAGCGCCAAGTTTGACTTCGTCCAAGTTCGGAACACCAGGCACCGCTAGCACCATGCCAATCAAGGCACAAAAAACGATGAGTTGAATCACCCGCGGTTTGGTTAGCGCATTGAACTGACGCAATCGGATGAAAAAAGGAACAGCGAGGCTCATAAAACGGGTCTCGTAACAATCAAATCAAAGCGGCGCGCGACGCTCGCGCACCTGTCAACAACCACACCAGCACCACAACCATTGCAGCAGCACCCCCTGTGTGTAACACGGCAGCCACCAAAGGCCAATCCAACACCACATTGGACAACCCGGTCAACAACTGCAACAACAACAAACACAGCAGCAAGCGAGCAGGCATTTCAGCCACATGACGCAGCCGCAAGGCCAGCCAAGCCAAATAAGCCAAAACAAAATAAGCAGCGAGTCGGTGCACGTAATGGATGGCTGTCAGTGCCTCAAACGTCAAGGCATCACCCTGCGCGTTTTGACCCAGATGACGCCACAGAGTAAAGCCCTGCTCAAAGTCCATCAACGGCCACCAACTGCCTTGGCATTGCGGAAAGGTGTTGCAAGCCAACACCGCATAGTTGGTACTGACCCATCCCCCTAACAACACTTGAACCGTCAGCATCAGCAAACCCACAGACGTTGCCACAAACAAGCCTTGCGTCATGTTGGAAGGCAACGTGACCCCACTTTGGAGACGATCGCGCTGAACTTGCAGGGTTAATAAGGCGAGCAACACCAAAGCGCCCAGCAGGTGAAGAGTGACAATCAACGGGAACAACTTCATGGTCACCGTCAAGGCCCCAAATGCCCCTTGAACACAGACCCAAATCAAGGTGAATGTAGGCAAAGCAATGCCTCTATTCCCCCCCTTACGCCAGCGCCGAGCCCAAGCAAATGTGGCCAAAGTCAAAATCAGCCCACCCACCGCCATGGCCATGTACCGGTGCACCATCTCAATCCAAGCCTTGGTGTGTGTGACAGGACCACTGGGCATTTGACTTTGCTCAGCCGCAATCATGGTCTGCGCACCCACTGGACTTGCGTGCCCATAACAGCCAGGCCAATCTGGACAACCCAAACCTGAATCGGTCAAGCGCGTGAAGGCGCCAAACAAAACCAAATCAAAGGTGAGAAAAAGCGTCACCAAGGTCAGCAATTGCACACGTCTGGCGGTAGAAGCTCGGGGATTACGCAACCACACCCAGCACAGCGGAACCAAGGCAACTAGAGCGCCCATCACCAAGAGGTGAATCACGGGTCCGAGGTCAAAGTTTTCCATCAACGGCCCGCCTCATCCCATGAGGCTGCCGCACGCAGCAAACGTTCGAGATCTTTTTTGGCTTTGACTGCTTCTTCATTGCTCAGCTGCGCAGGAAATCGCATCATCCAATGGCCATGAGGGTCGACCACAAACAAGTGATCCGACAAGGCTTTGCCCTCGGCGGGGACCAGCCATTGTTGTAGTTCTTGTGGGTTAACGCGCAAGACATTGGCTTCTTTCAAGCCCGGCATAATTTCTGCGGGGACTTGGGCTGCGTCAGTGACCAACCAAACCCATTCGGTGCGGTCACGTTCTTTGCCAAGGCCCATCAAAATTTGGCGTTGCAAATACAGATTACGTAAGCAAACGGCATCGCAAGCAGCATCTGCCACGCTCACCAACAACCACTGCCCTTTGAGCTGGGGCAATTGAATTTTTTGACCGCCCAAGTTTTGAACAGTCACATTGGGCAGCGCACGCGTGGGCTGAATCAACTCGCCAAAGTTGCGCCGACCTTCAGGGCGAACCACGTAGTAAGTGAAATAAGACGCCAGCACAGGTGCGGCGCAAATCAACAAAACAGCGAGCATGCGCAGCCGACCCATCTGGGTACGTTTGGCATCGGCTTGTGCGACCGCATTGGGAGAAGGCAAGTCATACACCGTCATCCCCAAAGGATGGTCGGATTCAGGGCGTGGAGCGTCGGACATGGCGATAAGGTGTGATGAATTGGAACCAAAGATAAAGCATCAACTGCACAGCAGCCAAAGCAAACCATTGAAAGGCATAAGCGTGATTTTTTTCAACCCCCGCTGAAATTTCGAGCCACTCACGCAACAGGCCATCGGATGGAGGATCGGTTTGCAACACAGTCGCAGCAAACTCGACACCCGTTTGAGCGGTCATTTGGTCGACGTTTAGATTTTGCCGAATCTTGGAAGTCCTTGATTCAGCGCTGATATCTTCTTGCGCACCCACCAAACTCAACAGAGGAGAAGGTGCAGGTGCTAAGCGCCCCTGTAATCGCACAACCCCAGATGGCGTTTCAATCGGCGCGAGTTGCGTGCGGTCTAGGCTGTTGCGTGGTATCCAGCCGCGCTGCACCAACACGGTGGTGTCATCCTTCAGAACCAAAGGCGTCACGACCCAAAAGCCAACGCGACCTTGCATGGGTCGGTTGTCCAAATAAACGGTCTGCTCATGCAACCAGCGTCCTTGCAACTGAACGCGACGGTGCATTTGCTTCAACAACCCGGGCTGCGCCAGCAAAGTTTCTGTAGACAACACAGGCGCAGATTGCTGCGCCATGATCGCTGCATGTATGGCTTGCTTTTGATCCGCTCGCGACAGTTGCCAAAACCCCAAACGCACCGTCACCGCAACACCGACCAACGTGGCCAGCGTTACCCATGCAAAAGCACGGCTGCGCGGTAAAGTGATAATGGCGTTTATGAAATTCATTGTTGCAATTGCGTTCTTGGCTATTTTGGTGAGCTTGGGCTCTGCGCTGGTCTTCATGATGCGAGACGGTCGCAACGGACAAGCTAAATCGAGCAGTATGGTGAAAGCTTTGTCGTTGAGGGTCGGCTTCTCAATTCTGATTTTTGTGTTTATTTTGATCGGCTGGAAGCTGGGATACATCCAGCCAACAGGCATCAAAGCAGGCCAATAAACCCAGCTTCAACAGTTCTTCATCTCAACAAAAAAGGCCGCACATGCGGCCTTTTCTCATCAATGTACTGTTCGATTTACAGCCAGTAAATCAAGATGTACAAGCCCAACCAAACCACGTCCACAAAGTGCCAGTACCAAGCAGCGCCTTCGAAACCGAAGTGTTTGTCTGCCGTGAAGTGACCTTTTTGTAAACGCAAGGTGATGACCAACAACATCAACATACCCAAAAAGACGTGGAAGCCGTGGAAGCCCGTCAACATGAAGAACGTAGAGCCGTAGATGCCTGAAGTGAGCTTCAAGTTCATGTCACTGTAGGCATGGTAGTACTCATAGCCTTGCACAAACAAGAAGACCACACCCAACAGCACGGTCAACCACATGAACTTGATCGCCGTAGCGCGGTGGTTTTCACGGACGGCATGATGGGCCACCGTCAAGGTCACGCCAGAGCTCAACAGCAAAGCCGTGTTGATGGTGGGCAACCAAAATGGGGTCATCGTTTGGAACGGTTCAATGATGCCGGCAGGAGAAGCCGTCATACCAGCGGCCATTGAGGGCCACACAGCTTTGAAATCTGGCCAAAGCAGGGCGTTGTCCAAGCTACCCAACATCGGCACTGAGTGCGAGCGCGCCCACCACAAAGCAGAGAAGAAAGCGCCAAAAAACATCACTTCCGAAAAGATGAACCAACTCATGCTCCAACGGTAAGACAAGTCAATCTTGTGACCGTACTGACCGCCTTCGCTCTCGGAAATGGCATCGCCAAACCACTGGTACAACACACCGAGCCAAAAAGCCAAGCCGAAGAACAAACAATATTTGCCCCACTCAGCGCCGTTGACCCATTGGCCTGCGCCCAAAATCACAAAAAACAAACCCAATGCCGCAAACGCCGGATGGCGCGATTCACTGGGCACAAAGTAATACGGTGTTGAACCGTGTGTGGTGCTACTCATGTTCACTCCTTCAATTCTTATTTAGCAACGACCAGATTGACCAACACGATCAAACCAATCACAAACAACAACGCAGCGACAACACCCACACCCAGCACATGCAAAGGTTTGATGTTGGCCACGTCCTCTTCGAACCCGCTTCGTTTGCGAATTCCGATAAATGACCAAGCCACAGCGCGCACAGAGTGCCACAAAGACGATTTGTCACTCACACGCCTGCTCCAACTTTAGGCAGCACACTCAAAGCGGCTGTCGGTGCAGGTGGGGTTTTAGAGCCCACTTCAAAGAAGGTGTAAGACAAGGTGATGGTGGTCACATCTTTGCCCAGCTTAGGGTCAATCACAAACACCACAGGCCACTCTTTTTTCTCGCCAGGCGCCAAGGTGTATTGGTTGAAACAAAAACATTCCAACTTGTTGAAATGCGCTGCCGCTTGGCGAGGCGCATAACTGGGAATGGCTTGGGCCGACATGACACGGTCCTGCACGTTTTCAAATTCGTACATGACCGTCATCATCTCGCCCGGATGAACTTGCAACGAGCTTTGCGCAGGCTTGAACCTCCAAGGACCACGTGCGTTGGCATCAAACTCCACCGTGATGGTGCGGCTGGTGTCAATTTGCGTGTTGGTCGCTTTGGCACGAGCAGAACCCGAACCTGGCAGTTCACGCTCACCTAAAGCCAAGATGTTGATGCCCGTGAACTCACAAATTGCTTTGTACATGGGCACCAAGGCGTAACCAAACGCAAACATGCCAGCTGCCACGACGAGCAGCTTTTTAAACATCAGCAAGTTGTTGCGCGTGGTCGACATGGCTTTAGCGATTCAGCAGCATGATTTTGGCCAAAAAGCCAACAAAGAAGACCACCGCCACAGAGGCCAGGATCAGGCCCATGCGGAGGTTCTTTTTGCGCTGCTCAGGCGTTGTCATCATTAGCCAATCACGCGGGTTGCAGTCGCATCCAGCTTGGGTGGGTTTTCAAAGGTGTGGAAAGGTGCAGGAGAAGGAACTTCCCACTCCAAGCCTTCCGCAGCTTCCCATGGCTTGGCAGAAGCTTTCACACCGTTGCCGCGCATGGCAGGCAAAACGACCCACAAGAAGAAGTAAACCTGCGCAAAACCAAAGAAGAAAGCACCGACCGACGCCAAAGCGTTGAAGTCGGCAAACTGCATGGGGTAATCAGCGTAGCGACGTGGCATACCGGCCAAGCCCAAGAAGTGCATGGGGAAGAAGGTCACGTTGAACGAGATCAGGGTCCACCAGAAGTGAATCTTGCCGCGAGTTTCGTTGTACATCACGCCAGTCCACTTGGGGCACCAGTAGTAGAAGCCAGCGAACATGGCAAACAAGGAGCCTGCCACCAACACATAGTGGAAGTGAGCCACCACGTAGTACGTGTCTTGCACTTGCGTGTCAATGGGTGCCATCGACAAGATCAAGCCAGTGAAACCACCCATCGTGAACACGAAGATGAAGCCCACAGCAAACAACATGGGGGTCTCGAACGTCATCGAACCTTTCCACATGGTCGCGATCCAGTTGAACACTTTCACGCCTGTTGGCACAGAGATCAACATCGTGGCGTACATAAAGAACAACTGCCCGGTCACAGGCATGCCGGTGGCATACATGTGATGCGCCCAGACGATGAACGACAAAATCGCGATCGACGAAGTGGCGTACACCATAGAGGCATAACCGAACAAACGCTTACGGGCAAAGGCAGGCACGATGTGGCTGATGATGCCGAAGGCCGGCAAGATCATGATGTACACCTCAGGGTGACCGAAGAACCAGAAAATGTGCTGGTACATGATCGGGTCACCACCACCGGCGGGGTTGAAGAACGTGGTGCCGAAATGGCGGTCCGTCAATGTCATGGTGATCGCGCCAGCCAAAACGGGCATCACAGCGATCAACAAGTAAGCCGTGATCAACCATGTCCAAACGAACATGGGCATCTTCATCAAGGTCATGCCAGGTGCGCGCATGTTCAAGATGGTGACGATGATGTTGATCGAACCCATGATGGACGAAGCACCCAAGATGTGCAGGGCAAAAATGCCTGCATCCATCGATGGTCCCATTTGCAGGGTCAACGGTGCGTACAAAGTCCAACCAGCAGCAGGAGCACCGCCGGGCATGAAGAACGAACCTGCCAACATGGCTGCTGCAGGAATCATCAACCAAAAGCTGAAGTTGTTCATGCGGGCAAAAGCCATGTCAGAAGCGCCGATTTGCAACGGAATCATCCAGTTTGCAAAACCCACGAAGGCCGGCATGATGGCGCCAAACACCATGATCAGACCGTGCATGGTGGTGAATTGGTTGAACAACTCAGGGTTCACCAATTGCAAGCCAGGTTGGAACAGTTCTGCACGAATCAGCAGCGCCAAAACGCCGCCAATCATCAACATGCTGAATGCGAACAACATATACAAAGTACCAATGTCTTTGTGGTTGGTCGCGTAAACCCAACGGCGCCAGCCGTGAGGGGCCCCGTGGTGGTCGTGGCCGTGGTCACCCACTGCGTGGCCGTGAGAGTCTAGGACTGCGCTCATGATTGTTTCCTTCTCAACGCTAGTGAATTAACGGGCGGCTTTGACGTCGGCAGGCTGAACGACCTGACCCGTCTTGTTCGACCAACTGTTTTTGGTGTAGCTGATCACGGCAGCAATGTCTGTGTCGCTCAGCTGTTTCCAGCTTGGCATCGCCAAATTGTTTTGACCGTTCAACAACACTTTGATTTCCTTGAGCTTGTCAGCATCCAACACAACGGCCGCGCCGTCGAGTGGCTTGATTGGGCCTGCGCCTTTGCCGTTAGGCTGATGACAGGCTGAACAGTTGGCAGCGTAGACCTTTTCACCGCGCTTGGTGATGTCGTCCAACGTCCAAACTTTGGATGGATCGTCTTGCAACGCGGCCATCTTCTTTTGTTGGTCTGCCACCCAGACGGTGTAGTCTTCTGCGCTCACCACCTTAACGTGGATGGGCATGTAAGCATGTTCTTTACCGCAAAGCTCTTGGCATTGACCGTGATAGTCACCCACGGTTTCAGCACGGAACCAAGTGTCACGAACAAAGCCAGGAATGGCATCTTGCTTCACACCCAAAGAGGGCACTGCAAAGGCGTGAATCACGTCATTGGCCGTGGTGATGATGCGAACTTTTTGATTGACGGGGACCACCAAAGGATTGTCCACTTTGAGCAAGTAGTCGTCCAAGTCAACGCCTTTGGCGCCGTTGTTAGACATTTCGCGGTGGGCATTGTCCAAGGTAGAGATAAAAGCAATCCCCTCGCCTTGTCCTTTGATGTAGTCGTAACCCCATTTCCACTGGTAACCCGTGGCTTTGATGGTCAGGTCAGCGTTTGACGTGTCTTTTTGTGCCACGACGGCCTTGGTGGCGGGCAGCGCCATCAAGATCACGATCACAAAAGGAATCACGGTCCATGCAATCTCAACATTCACAGACTCGTGAAACGTAGCTGGCTTGTGGCCCACTGATTTGCGGTGTTTCCAAATCGAATAAAACATCACACCAAATACAGCCACAAAAATGACTGTACAGATGATCAACATGAACCAATGCAGCCAAGCTTGCTCTTGGGCAATTTTTGTCGCGCCGACCTGCAAGTTCAGTTGTCGCACACCTGGACCTCCAGGCAAGTCATTCACAGCCCAAGCTGCTGTACTCGCCCAGGCGGCGGCGAACAGCAAACCCGAAGCCACCTTTTGTAAAAGATTGTTCTTCATCACGTTAGATTGCCTCAATTGATAGCCCTCAGCTTTACAAACACACGTCAAATACTGATTTGACTCAGCATCGGGGGTTGGTGTTTGCCCTATAAAAAATCCAACTCGCATTCTAGCAAGCCTCAACCGCGCTTCGACTGATTCAGCAGAGACCTCATGGCCTGAAGTGTCACGGTGCTTTCACTGCTCATCTTGGCACGTGGTAGGGGTTTCAAGGCATGGCCGTAAATGACCTCAACCGTGACCACCAATCGTCCGTCTTGCGAGGGCTGAGCCAGCGTCGACAAGATCTGCTCCAGCTGGGCACGCCAGGTCCGTCCACGCAAATTGGCAAATCGACCGCGGTGCAAATTACGACCCAAAACTCGGCATTCGGCGATCAGGCTCGCTGGGCTGTCATACGTGAGGGTGATGCGCTCCATGTCCATGACAGGCTCCGCAAAACCTGCTTGTACCAACATATCACCCCAATCGTGCATATCGGTGAACGCATGGCTGGCTGGTGGCCAACCCGCTTTGTAGTAGGCGGCGTGCAACTCGCGCAGGGTGTCAGGCCCAAGACACGAGAACATCAAAAATCCGTCGACTGCCAGCATGTCGTGCCATTGACGCAACAAAGCCTGTGGGTCAGCGGCGGTATGCAGCGCCATATTGGCCCACACCATCTCTGCTGCGCCGGATTCGGGTTGATCCATTGACACGACATCAGAACGCGCCAACCTCTGCCACCAGGGGGCTTGCAGCTCTTTTTTAGCCCTTGCAGCAAGCGCTGCAGTGGACTCCACCACATCACACAAGGCCTTGGGGTAGCGAGCCTGCACGGTTCTGTGAGTTTGGAGACCTCCGCTCAGAGGTGCCCAGTCCACCCAGCGTTGCGGTTCGAGACGAATCCATTGCAGGCGGTCTGCCATTCGACGCCCGACCTCTTCATTCAGCCAAGGCGACTGCGCGTGGGGCCACTGCGCCCAACGGGCGCTGGCAATAGGGTCAAGGGTTGGGGGAGAGTCAGTGACAAGTTCGGACATGGGTCAGCAGTATATTGAGGCATGACGTTTGCATCCCGCAGCAAAGCCTTGTTCGGACTTGGGTTGAACCCATTTCTCAAGTTACACCATTGGCCAAGCCTTTGCCAGGTTTGCCAAGCTTGGCCTAGCCGACCCGTGTGTGAAAACTGCATAGCCCTCTATGCACAACCGCGGGTACGCTGCCCAAGCTGCGCCCTGACCCTCAATCAAGCCACTTGCCACCCATGCACCCAAAACCCGCCGCCACTGGATGCCTGCGTGGCAGCGGTGAGTTACTCATTCCCATGGTCTGAATGCATCGCTCGCTTCAAATTTCAAGCTGACCCGAGCCTGGGCCGCAGCTTGGCCGAGGTCATGCGGCATGCGCCTTGGGTGGAACCGGCCCTAGACGCGGCACACGCCGTGATCGCCATGCCTTTATCTGCCCAACGGCTGCGCGAACGCGGTTTTAACCAAGCCTTCGAACTGGCCCGTCACCTCGCCCCCGACAAAGCAGACGCCCACACCTTGCAACGTGCCACAGACAGCGCCCATCAAGTTGGGGCTGAGCGCGACGCCCGATTTGAAAACGTGCGCGATGCTTTTTGGATAGACCCCGCGCGCATGGCTTTCGTGCACGGTCAACGCGTCGTGTTGGTGGACGATGTGATGACCACTGGGGCATCGTTGTTCGAGGCGGCGCGCACATTGCGTGCCGCGGGTGCCTCACACATCACGGCCGTGGTCTTTGCACGTACGGAAACACGCGAGACAATGTAGGCATGTTTCATATCGTCCTCGTGCACCCAGAAATCCCCCCCAACACGGGCAACATCATCCGCTTAGCGGCCAACACAGGTTGCAGCTTGCATTTGATAGAACCCTTGGGGTTTTCGATGGATGACAAGCACATGCGCCGTGCCGGCCTCGACTACCACGAGTACGCGCCGGTTTTGCGCCATGCCAATTGGGCGTCATTTTTAAAAGACGCCAAGCCAGCCACAGATCGCCTGTTCGCCCTCACCACTAAGGGCTCGGGCACAGCACACGACGTGGCATTCCAGCCGGGCGACTGGTTGGTTTTTGGTTCAGAAACCAGCGGTTTGCCTGCTGAAGTGCGCGACACCTTCCCCCTCAACCAACGCCTGCGTTTGCCCATGCGCGAGGGCCAACGCAGCCTCAACCTGTCAAACGCCGTCGCGGTGATCGTGTTTGAAGCTTGGCGACAAAACGGGTTTACGCATAAAGCCTAGTCAGTGACTCGGCCACACACACAGGTTTTTCAGAACCCTCGCGTTGCACCGTCACTTGCCAAGTCAGCTGCATCCCGTTGCCGTCAATCGGCTCGCAAGCTTGCAGCACCATGTGCGCCCGCAAACGGCTGCCCACGGGGACAGGCGAGGTGAAGCGAACCTTGTTCAAGCCGTAATTCACCCCCATGCGCACGTTGTCCACCTTGAAGGCGGTGGCGTAAAAACTCGGCAACAGCGACAAGGTCAAAAAACCATGTGCGATGGTGGTGCCAAAAGGTCCTTCTTTGGCACGCTCAGGATCAATGTGAATCCACTGGTGGTCACCAGTGGCTTGGGCAAATTGGTTAACTTGGTCTTGCGTCACGGTCAGCCAATCGCTGACAACGCCTGCTTGACCGACCGACGCTTGAACGTCTTGCAATGTGTTGAATATTTTCATGGACACGACTTTGACGCACATTGAAACAACTGCAAAGTTCGTGCTGTCGACGAAGAGACAGCGAGTCGTCTTAAAACGATTACCTCATTCGCCACTGCGCGGTGCGCGGCTGGCATCGTTGTTGGCTTCGACCAAAACCATCAACATACTCACAAACTCTTGTTGCTGCGCTTCAGACAAGGGCCCCAAGATACGTTGCTGCGTCCGCAACACCGAAGGACGCACCTGAACAAGCAGCTGCGCCCCTTCGGGCGTCGCATACAACAAACGGGCTCGCCTGTCCTCAGGCGAGACCTGACGCTTCACCCAAGCACGCGCTTCTAAGCGGTCCACCACACCACCGATGGTCGATGTGTCAAACCCAATGCTGGCGGCTAAGGTGCTTTGGTCAATGCCCGGGTGAGCGACGACCGCATTCAGCGCCGCAAACTGCACCGGCGTGAGCCCAAACGCCTGAGTCTCTTCCATGAACAAGCCCACCGCAATTTGTTGCAAACGGCGGATGTGGTGACCTGGTAAATCAGTCAAAGGCAAAGAAGGGGTGACGTCTGACATCGGGTAAAAAACACAAAAATAAGAAAATAAACGCTAAGAAATGTATCACCCCACCCGAACACCGTGCCCACCCCATATGCAACTTTGCTCAAGTTCTTATAGCCCAGCGTTTGAAGCACTGACCTACACTAGAGGCTTGATTTCTATAGATTTATTCAACCCATGAGTGCATTTCTCGAAGAAGAAGTTTTGTCCGTCCATCACTGGACCGATCGCCTGTTCAGCTTCACCACCACCCGTGACCAAGCGCTGCGTTTCTCCAACGGCCACTTCACCATGATTGGCCTGCGTGGCGAAAACGGCAAGCCGTTGCTGCGCGCGTACAGCATCGTCAGCCCCAATTACGAAGAGCATCTGGAGTTTTTGAGCATCAAGGTGCCAGACGGCCCGCTCACCTCCAAGCTTCAACACATCAAAGTCGGCGACAAAATCGTGGTGGGCCGTAAGCCCACAGGCACTTTGTTGATCGACTATTTGTTACCAGGCAAGAACCTGTATTTGCTCTCCACAGGCACAGGCATGGCGCCGTTCTTGAGCGTCATCCGCGACCCCGACACCTATGAGCGCTTTGAAAAAGTGATCTTGGTGCACGGCGTGCGTGAAGTCAAAGAACTGGCCTACCACGACTACATCACCCAAGAGCTGCCCAAGCATGAGTTTTTGGGCGAGATGGTCAGCAAGCAGCTGCTCTACTACCCCACCGTCACCCGCGAGCCGTTCCGCAACCAAGGCCGCCTAACCGATGCGATGGAAAGCGGCAAGATGTTCAGCGACCTCGGTCTGCCTGCACTCGACCCCGTGAGCGACCGCGTCATGATTTGCGGTAGCCCACAAATGCTCAAAGACTTGAAGCACATGCTGGAAGAACGCCAATTTCAAGAAGGCAACACCACCAAGCCTGGTGATTTTGTGATTGAGCGTGCTTTCGCTGAGCAGTAAGCCAAGCCGAATCGAGCAAGCACTCAGCGGCGAACGCTGAGTGCTTTTTTTACGCCTGAATTTTCAACCCGACCAACTGCTCTAGCTCAGCATGCGACAAGCCGTCCACACAGTCGACCAACTGCAAGCCTTGGGGTGACACCACCAAGGTGGCCAAGTCGGTGTAAATGCGCTTCACACACGCCAAGCCAGTGAGCGGATACGTGCACTGACTGACCACTTTGCTTTGGCCTTGCTTGGTGAGCAAATCCATCATCACCCAGGTTTGCTTGGCACCAATCGCCAAATCCATGGCTCCGCCTACTGCGGGAATCGCACCGGGTTCGCCGGTGTGCCAATTGGCCAAATCGCCATGCTCGCTGACTTGAAATGCGCCCAACACGCAAATGTCCAAGTGGCCGCCACGCATCATGGCGAAGCTGTCGGTGTGGTGAAAATACGACCCACCCGGCATCAGGGTCACGGGCTGCTTACCCGCGTTGATCAAGTCAAAATCTTCTTCGCCTGCAGCTGGCGCAGGGCCCATGCCCAAGATGCCGTTCTCGCTGTGCAAAATAATTTCTAAGCCGGCTGGCAGGTGGTTGGCCACCAAGGTGGGCATGCCAATGCCCAAATTCACATAGGCGCCTTCGGGCATGTCCTGCGCCACGCGGGCGGCCATTTGGTCTTTGGTTCTGCGGGTGTAGGCCATGCTCAAGCCTCCTTCTTAAAACCACCACCTTGGGTGGCGACACGCGGCACTTTCACCACATGGGTGACAAAAATCCCCGGCGTAACGATGACCTCGGGGTCCAACGCCCCCAATTCGACCACCTCATGCACAGAAGCCACGGTGCGCTTGGCGGCCATGGCCATCGAAGGTCCAAAGTTGCGGGCCGATTTGCGGTAAGTCAGGTTGCCCCAACGATCGCCTTTTTCAGCCTTGATCAAAGCCACATCGGCATGAATGGGGTGCTCCAAGACGTACATGCGACCATTGATTTCGCGAGTTTCTTTGAGCGAGCCATCCGCGTTTTTGGCCAATTCGGTGCCATAGCCCGTGGGTGAAAAAAATGCGCCCACACCAGCACCTGCCGCACGAATGCGTTCAGACAAATTGCCCTGCGGGACCAACTCCAACTCCACCTTGCCCGAGCGGTAAAGTTCATCAAACACATAGCTGTCGGCTTGGCGCGGAAAGCTACAAATGATCTTGCGCACACGCCCCGTTTTCAACAGCGCCGCAATGCCTGAATCGCCATTGCCCGCGTTGTTGTTGACCAAAGTCAGGCCTTGCACCACGCTGTCAGACAGCGAGGCAATCAAGCCCTCGATCAGCTCATCCGGAATGCCCGCAGTGCCAAAGCCACCAATCATCACGGTGGCTTGGTCGGGGATGTTGGCCAGCGCTTGCGCGATGGAGTCAGCCACTTTGTTGATCATGGTGATTACACGCGTTCAACAATCACGGCAATGCCCTGCCCCACGCCAATACACATGGTGCACAAGGCGTAGCGGCCGCCAGTGCGGTGCAGTTGGTTGATGGCGGTGGTCATCAAACGCGCGCCACTCGCGCCCAAGGGGTGGCCCAAAGCGATCGCGCCGCCATTGGGGTTGACACGCGGGTCGTCGTCTTGCAAACCGAGTTGACGCAACACGGCCAAGCCTTGCGCGGCAAAAGCTTCGTTGAGTTCGATGACATCCAAATCAGCCAAGGTCAGCCCTGTCAGCGCCAACACCTTTTGTGTGGCAGGTGCGGGGCCAATGCCCATGATGCGAGGTGGTACGCCAGCCGTGGCCATGCCGACAATGCGCGCGCGGGGCGTCAACCCTTGCTTGGCCGCTGTTTTCTCATCGGCCAGTAGCAAGGCGCAGGCGCCGTCGTTCACGCCACTGGCATTACCGGCCGTCACAGTGCCGTCGGCGCGCACCACGGGCTTGAGTTTGGCCAGCGACTCCATGCTGGTGGCGCGTGGGTGTTCGTCTTGGCTGACCACCACGGCATCGCCCTTTTTCTGGGGGATGGTGACAGGGCAAATTTCAGCGTCAAAAAACCCCGACTTCTGAGCGGCCACCGCTTTCATTTGGCTGGCCAAGGCCATCTTGTCTTGGTCTTCTCGGTTGATGTTGAAGTCGGTGGCCACGTTCTCTGCCGTCTCGGGCATGGAATCAACGCCATACTTTTCTTTCATCAATTTGTTGATGAAGCGCCAGCCAATGGTGGTGTCGTACACGGTGTTGCTGCGGCTGAAGGCGCTCTCCGCCTTGGGCATCACAAAGGGTGCGCGGCTCATGCTCTCAACACCGCCCGCAATCATCATCGTGGCCTCACCAGATTTGATGGCACGCGCCGCCGTGCCGATGGCATCGAGCCCCGACCCGCACAAACGGTTGATCGTCGCACCGGGTAATTCCATGGGCAAACCGGCCAACAAACTGGCCATGTGGGCCACGTTGCGGTTGTCTTCGCCGGCTTGGTTCACACAGCCGTAAATCAAATCAGTCACGGCCAGCCAATCCACATTGGGGTTACGTGCCATCAAAGCCTTGAGCGGTACAGCGGCCAAATCATCAGTACGCACGGACGACAACGCGCCCCCGTAGCGACCGAAAGGCGTTCGAATAGCGTCACAAATAAAAGCTTGGTTCATGGTCTTCCTCGTTGATTTTGAATCTTGATGGCTGAATATAGCCAATCGCTCCTGCTTGTGATCCAGCCAGGACGCCTGAGTGACAATGCAGCCATGTTTGAACCCAGCCAAGCCGATGTACGGCGTTTTTTCTGTGCGGTCTACGCCAAATGGCGCGACGCACAACCCATGGACGCACTCGAAACCCTTGCCAGTCAATGGGTGGCCGAGCACCCCGAATACCACGCCGACTTTGCCGACGTCGATGCAGCCTTGGCCCGCATGTACGAGGTCAAGGATGGTCAAGTCAACCCTTTTCTGCATTTGTCGATGCACTTGTCGGTCAGCGAGCAATGCTCGATCGACCAGCCTCGCGGCATCCGCCAAGCCGTTGAGTTGCTGACCGTGCGCCGCGACAGCTTGCACACGGCCCACCATGAAACCATGGACGCTTTGGGCCAAATGATTTGGGAGAGCCAACGCAGCGGTCGTCCGCCCGATGGTCATGCCTACATCGACGCGGTGCAACGGCGAGCTACGCGGGATTGAACTTCACCGCAGACAGACGTTAAAAAGCCCGCGCGCAGCGGGCTTTTTAACGTTTGAAGAAATTCAGTTCAACGGAATTTCGACTGTGGCAAGGTTTTCATGTCGCCTTGCTGAGCTGCCAAATAGTTGGCCAATTCTTTGAGTTCAGCATTGCTGAACTGCTTGGCAACACCACCCATCACGCCATTGGTACGGCCCCATGACGATGTGCCTTCCACTTTGTAGGATTTCAAAGCGACAAACAGGTAGTCGGCATATTGGCCCGCAATCTTGGGGTAGCTCGGATCAATCGGCTTGGCGAAGTTAGCGCCGTGACAAGAGGCGCATGCACCCTTGGTCAACAAGGCGGCCACATTACCTTTGGCTTCGGTGGCGGCTTCTGGCAGAACAGCGCCTTCCACTTTGCCGTGCGCGCTGTAGTAAGCGGACAGGTCAGCAATGTCTTGCTCGGTCAAACTGGTCGCAATGCTGCGCATGGTGGGGTGCTTGCGCTCGCCCTTTTTGTAAGCTGTCAGTGCATTGGCGATGTACTTCTCGCCTTGGCCAGAAATTTTGGGGACTTTGTAAACTTCAGGGAAACTGGCTTGGTAGCCAATAATGCCGTGGCAACCGATACACATGGCAATTTTGGTTTCGCCAGCTTTGGCATCGCCTTTGAGCTCTTGCGCTTGGCTTGAAAAGGTCGCAGCGGCGACAACGAAAGCGAATGTGATTGAGAGAAACTTGTTCATAGTGCAAATCCAGCCGAGACAGATTGATTAAAGTCAGCCTTCAATTATATAGAGCCCCTCACCATGAAATTCACCGGTACCGAGAACTACGTCACCACCCCAGACTTAATGTTGGCCGTCAACGCCGCCATGACGCTCAAGCGCCCCTTGTTGGTCAAAGGCGAACCCGGCACCGGCAAGACCATGTTGGCCGAAGAGGTGGCTCAGTCGCTGGGCATGCCTTTGCTGCAGTGGCATATCAAATCGACCACCAAGGCGCAGCAAGGCTTGTACGAGTACGACGCGGTCAGTCGACTGCGCGACAGCCAAATGTCTGATTTAGACGGCGGCGAGCGCGTCAAAAACATCGACAACTACATCATCAAAGGCGTGTTGTGGCAAGCCTTCATGGCCGAAGAGCCCATTGCCTTGCTGATTGACGAGATCGACAAAGCCGACATCGAATTTCCCAACGACTTGTTGCGCGAACTCGACCGCATGGAGTTTTATTGCTACGAGACGCGCCAGCTGATCAAAGCCAAAAACCGTCCCTTGGTGTTCATCACCTCGAACAACGAAAAAGAGCTGCCTGATGCGTTCTTGCGCCGCTGCTTTTTCCACTACATCAAGTTCCCCGATTCGGACACCATGCGTCAAATCGTGGCCGTGCACTTTCCCAACATCAAGCAAGAGTTGCTGAGCATGGCGATGAAAACCTTCTTTGACATTCGCAACTTACCCGGTTTGAAGAAAAAGCCATCGACGAGTGAACTCATCGACTGGCTCAAACTGCTGGTGGCAGAAGACATTCCCTTGTCTGTCCTGCAAACGGCAGATGAGAAAGTTGCCGTGCCGCCCTTGGTCGGCGCGCTGTTGAAAACCGAGCAAGACGTGACACTGTTTGAAAAACTGGTGTTCATGCAAAGCCGCAACCGCTGATCGCACGCTCATGCTTGCACAATTCATTGAAGGTTTGACCGATGCCCTGGGCTTCGTGGTTGGCGCCCTGCTGGGTTATGGCTTAGGCGTGACGTTTGGGCTGAACTTGTTTGCCGAAGGCTATGGCGCGGGTAGCATGGTCGCAATTTTGCTGGTGGGCTTGGGCGGTGGTATTGGCTTACAAGCGGCCCGCCGATTGCACACACGCAAGGCGAAAGAAGACTGACCCACGCCATGCTGACCGATTTTTTCTACACCCTGCGTGCCGCCAAACTGCCCGTCTCCGTCAAGGAATACCTGACGCTTTTGGAGGCCCTGAAAGCCCAAGTGGTAGGCCCCGGCAGCGACGCCTGCAGTTTGGATGATTTCTATTTCTTGAGTCGCCTCATCTTGGTCAAAGATGAAAAACACTACGACAAATTTGACCGCGCCTTTGGTGCGTACTTCAAAGGCGTCGAGAGGCTCACCGACTTCACCAAAGACGTGCCGTTGGACTGGCTCGAGAAAATACTGCAAAAAGAACTCACCCCAGAACAAAAAGCCGCCATTGAAAAAATGGGCTGGGACGAGTTGATGGAGACGCTCAAAAAGCGTCTTGAAGAACAAAAAGAACGCCATGAAGGCGGCAACAAATGGATCGGCACAGGCGGCACATCGCCGTTCGGCAACGGGGGGTACAACCCACAAGGTGTTCGCATTGGCGGCAAAGGTGGCAACAAAAGCGCTGTCAAAGTCTGGGACCAGCGTAGCTACCAAGACTACGACGATACCCAAGAGCTGGGCACGCGCAATATCAAAGTCGCCCTGCGCCGTTTGCGTCGCTTTGCGCGTGAAGGCTCCGTCGAAGAACTGGACTTGGAAGGCACCATCCACAAAACCGCAGCCAACGCCGGTTACCTCGATATTTTGATGCGGCCCGAGCGCCACAACAACGTGAAAGTCCTGCTGCTCATGGATGTGGGCGGCACCATGGACGATCACATCGCGCGTGTGGAAGAGATGTTCTCTGCTGCCAAAGCTGAGTTCAAACACTTGGAGTTTTATTACTTCCACAACTGCGTGTACGACTTCATGTGGCGCAACAACAAACGCCGCTTTGCCGAGAAATTCGCCACGGTTGACATCCTGCGCAAGTACAACAAAGACTACAAACTCATCTTCATTGGTGATGCCACCATGAGCCCGTACGAAATTGTGCAGCCCGGTGGCAGCGTGGAATACAACAACGAAGAGGCGGGCGCTGAATGGCTGCAACGCCTCACCCATGCGTTCCCTAAATACGCGTGGATCAACCCTGAACCGCAAGGTGTGTGGCAATACCGCCAAAGCGTCAGCATCATTCAGCAGCTCATGAGCAACCGCATGTACCCCATGACCTTGAAAGGCTTGGAAGAAGCCATGCGGATGTTGAGCAAGTGAGTCTCTAAAATACACATCAGCCGCCGCCGTAGTTCAATGGATAGAACGACTCCCTCCTAAGGTGTAGATATGGGTTCGATTCCCGTCGGAGGCACCAGACTTAAGCTTCGCTAACTGGAGACACCCCCATGAAATTCACCCTACTCAAACGCATGGCTGCACCACTCGCAACCCTTTGCTTGGCCGCCTGCGCCCAACTATCTCCCCCGGCCCACGGCTGGACGGCACTTTTTGACAGCAGCAGTAACCTCAATGGTTGGACCTTGGTGGGCGATGCCAATTGGCGCCTTCAAGACGGCGCCATTCAAGCCGACTTGCTGCGCAGCAAAGGGCCCAGTTATCTCGTCAGCAAGCAAACCTTCACCGACCAAGAAATTTACGCAGAAATCTGGGTGGACACACACACCAACAGCGGTATCTTCATTCGCTGCCAAGACGCTCAAAAAATTGGAGCTGACAGCTGCTACGAAATCAATGTTTGGGACACGCGCCCTGACCCAAGCTACGGCACAGGTGCGATTGTGGATGTCGCGAAAGTCTCACCGATGCCTAAGGCGGGTGGGCAATGGAACACCTTAGAAATCAAGGCCAAAAATAACAAATTGACTGTGAAACTCAATGGCGTTGTCACCGCAGACGCCATCGACAACAAATTCAGCAGCGGCTACATGGCGCTTCAGTTTGGCAGCGGCGTTGTGAAATTCCGCAAAGTCTTGACACGCCCGATTTAAGCGCTCATCTCATCAGGTTGGGCGACGGCTTGAGCCATCGCATCGCTCAAGTCTTTGAAATATTGTTCTGACAAAGCCGTCGTTACCAAATATTTGGTACGGCGGTTTTTACCTTTGAAGACTTGCTCGATCAGACCTGATTCGCGCAGCAAATCCAATTTACGCTGAATCGTGGCGGGAGAGGCAATGAAGGACAACGCCATGGCGTCGCTCACCGTCATGGGATTGTCTTGGGTGTGGCGCAACAAAATCTTGTCCAGCAACTGTTTCGCCAAGGGATCCATCTCCGACATGCGACTCGAAGGTTCTGTATTGAGGGATTCGATCAGCTGGAGATAGCGCAAGTAAGCGATTTTCAAGAGAGTGCCTCAAATGTTAAAACTGGGAATCTCACAAAATTGTCTTAGACGTATTCTTTATATGGATATTAACAGATACACCAATTGGCGTATGTTCAATCATGTAAGGAATTCTACAAATATTATTAATGTTACAAAAATGTCATTCCTGCCGCAAAAGACACGGTGGCGACCGCACGTCTTCTCACCTTGCCTTATGCTGAAAAAATGACTGTCACTCGAACTCGCCTTTCGGCAACGGCCTTTGCCACGCTGTTGCTCATCGCGTTGATGATGGGCTCCAACCATGTGGCGGCTCGATTTGCGTTTCAAAACGGGGTGGATGTCGCCACCGCCGTGACCATCCGCAGCGGTATCACGGCTTTTGTGGTGGCATGCTTGCTATGGCATCACCGTGTGTCCATGCGGTTGACGCGCCAACACAAACGTGGTTTGCTGGCTGTTGGCCTGCTGGTGGGCATTCAGAGCCTGTGCCTGTATTCATCGGTGGCGCGTTTGCCTGTGGCCTTGGCCCTGCTGGCTTTTAACACCTACCCACTCTGGACAGCGTTGTGGGATCGCATCGTCTACGGACACAAGACTGACCAGACATTGCTACGCGCCATGCCGGTGATGCTCTTAGGCTTGGCGCTGGCACTCGACGTCTTCGGGGCAGCCTCTGGCCTAGGCGCTCAAGCGCAATGGGCCGTGATTGGCGTCGGCGTCGCATTTGCACTCACCGCAGCCGCCACCTTTGGCTTGGCTTTGGTGTTCACCCAGCACGAAGCCGGCGACTTAGACGGCCGCCTGCGCACCCTCAGCACCATGAGCTTGGTGTTCCTGCTCGGCAGCAGCGTTGTGGCAGCGCAGGGTGGTTTTCACCTACCCACTGCTTCAGCCGGCTGGTGGGGCTTAGGCGCGCTCACTTATTTGTATGGCACAGCGTTCACCATCATGTTCACCGTGCTACCGCGCTTAGGCGTGGTGGGCAACTCGGCCATCATGAATGTGGAGCCGGTGTTTGCCTTGGTGTTGGCTTGGATTTTACTGGACCAAGCGATTGCCCCAATCCAAGTCATCGGTGGCTTGCTGGTGGTGGCAACGGTGATGTTTTTAGGGTTGCGCAAACGATGAAGCACAAAGTCCAAACCCACCACCCACGCAGGGTACTTTGGAGCGTACTCTGTGTGTGGCTGATGCATAGCGCCTCACACGGACAAACGCCACCTCGCCATCCAGACACAGCACGCGTTGTCACCGACGTTGATGCCCAAGTGGAAGCAGGGTTCCAAATCATCCTCGATCGGCAATCAGGCAACTGCTTGACGTGCCACGCCCTGAGCACCACACAACTGACCAAACTGGCGCCAAAAGGCGTGGGTATGCAAGGTAGTTTTGGACCGCCATTAGACGGCGTGGGCGGGCGCTACAACACGGCAACCCTTTTGCAATGGGTCACGGATGCACGCAAAATCAAACCTGACACCTTGATGCCGCCTTATGGCAGCATCGAGGGACTGAACTTAGCCAACGGCTTGCGTCCCCTGCTCACGCACGAGCAGCGCCAAGCGGTGGCAGCCGCACTCAGCACCTTGCAATAACCCAGACCCACGCGCCATGCCAAACCTGCCGACCCATCGCCGACAACATTTGAAACAGCTCGCGGCCATCAGTGCCAGCCTAAGCGTTGCAAGCTTTGCTCAAGCCCAGGACTTGACACAAGCGCACTTGAAATCACGCGGGCTGTCCGAACAAGGCATCACCGTCGATCTACCGCCACTCTCGGACAACAGCAACGCCATTCCCATGCAACTCGCTTTACAAGCGCCGCAAGGCCGACGCATTCAAAGCTTGGACATCGTGGCGCCTGAAAACCCCAACCCCCTCGTGTTGCGACTCAAGCTTCAGCAAGCCCAAGCCCGCTACCGCTTGAACACCCGCATTCGTTTGGCGATGACCCAAGAGGTATGGGTGATCGCCACGCTCGACAATGGTCAACAGTTGGGCAAGGCGTCGCCCATCATCGTGACAGCCACCGCTTGTTTTGACGAGACCTGACATGGCCACCACAGCGCTTCAAATCCCCGTCCGCTTGACCATTGCAGGTGCGATGCGGCCAAACAACGAGGTCGAAGTACGACTCATGCTGGGTCACGACATGGAAACTGGCTTCAGGCACGACAGCTCAGGGGTTCGGGTGGCCAAAAACATCCTAGAAACCATCACCGTGACGCTGAACCAGACGCTGATTTTTGAGGCCACCTTGGGCACGGGCATGGCCGCCAACCCCATGTTGTTTTTCCCGCTCACACTGCCACCGGGCGGCGGCACGTTGACCGTGACTTGGATAGACGACCAAGGCCGCAGTGGCAGCACCCGCAAGCTCTTGGTGGTCGAATAAGCCCATGCGCGTCTGGCGACTTCCCCGCGCTGGAATTTTGGCGCTGTTCTTGGCACTGTTGTTGATGCCTAGCCTCTCGGTGGTCGTCCACGCACAAACTCGGCAAAGTGGGCTGCTGTTCTTAACGCCACAACTGCAAGCCATGCAGCGCGATCCCGACACCAACCCCATCAGCCTGTGGCGAGACCAAGGCCAAACACTGTGGACGGCTCAGTGCTCAGCTTGCCATCCCAAAACCGAGGCCATGAAAGACGTGGCGACGCGCTTTCCGAAAGTGGTGATGACGAACGCCACGCCAGAACTGCGTAACCTGGAAGATCAAATCAATGTGTGCCGCCAACGCACCCTACAGCCTGCCAAAAGCCTAGAAGATGCGGAGACCTTGTCACTCAGCACCTACCTTCATGCGCAAGCCCAAGGCTTGGCCATTGACGTGCAGCCGCCCAACGCAGACTCAAGAGCACAAGCGGGTTGGCTAAGCGCCTTGACCCAAGGCACCCAGCTTTACGCTACCCGCCTAGGCCGCATGAACTTGGCGTGTGTACATTGCCACGATGGCAAAGTGGGCACCCAGCTGCGCGCTGAGGTCATCAGCCCAGCGCACCCCACGGGGTTTCCGATTTACCGTTTGAATTGGCAAACACTGGGCAGCATGGACCGACGTTTGCGTGCTTGCTACTCCGGCGTACAAGCCCAAATACCCGCTCCAGGCAGTGCGGAACTGCGTCAACTGGAGCTGTACTTGAAAGTGCGCGCCAACGGCATGCCGCTGGACGGGCCTTCGATTCGCCGCTGAGTTAGACCAGCGTCAAGCCGTGGTTGCGCAAAGGTAAGTCACGCGGTGCCTTACCTGTGGCGGCATAAATCGCGTTGAGCACCGCAGGGCCCACCACGCAAATCGTGGGCTCGCCCACACCACCCCAGAAGTCGCCGCTCGGCACCAACACCGTTTCCACCTTGGGTGTGTGCTGCATGCGCATGACGGGGTAAGTGTCAAAGTTGCGCTCTTTCATGCGCCCCTTCTCCACCGTGTTTTCGCCCATGAAGACAGCCGACAAGCCCATCACCACCGAGCCCTCAATCTGTGCGCGCACTTGAGCGGGGTTGACCACATGGCCTGAGTCCAACGCAAACACCATGCGGTGCAGGCGCACTTCACCTTTGGACGACACCGACACCTCAGCCGTCGCGGCCGAGTAACTGGCGTAACCCATGAATTGCGCAATGCCACGGTACACACCCTTTGGCAGCGGCTTGCCCCAGTCACCCTTTTCAGCAGCTGCATTGAGCACGGCCAAATGCTTGGGATGGTTCTTCATCAACGCACGGCGAAATTCCAGCGAATCTTTGCCCGCCGCCCTGGCGCACTCCTCTAAGAAGCACTCCATATAAATGCCGTTTTGGTTGGTGTTCACACCACGCCAAGGCCCCACGGGAACGTGGGTGTTGCGCATCACATATTCGGTCAGCAGCGTGGGGAAGGTGTAGCCCAGTTGGGCATCACCAGCCTCCTCCCAAAATCCTTGCATTTGGCGCGTGTCCTTGTTGTTCTTGATCGACATGGGGGACAACAAGGCATTCAAAGATTGTCCAGACACACGCACATGGAAACCGGTCATCTGACCTTGTGCATCGATGCCAGCCGACATCTTGGCCATCGAGATGGGACGGTAAAAGTCATGCGTCATGTCTTCTTCACGGCTCCACACCAGCTTGATGGGTTTGCCCGGAAACTTCTTCGCCACTTCTGCCGCTTGATTCACATACTCTTGCTGACCACCACGACGGCCAAAGCCGCCACCGATGTCCATCTTGTACACATCGCACTTGGCCAACGGCAAACCCGTAGCTTCCGCCAATGCCGCCAGTGAGGCTTCGGCACTTTGCGTAGGCACCCAAGCTTCAGCACGGTCCCCCGTGATGCGCACCGTGCAGTTCATCGGCTCCATCGTGGCATGCGCCAAGAACGGGCTGGTGTAGGTTGCTTCTACTTGCTTGACCGCACCCTGAATGGCAGCCGGCGCGTCACCGACTTTGCGTTGCCAAAAATCACCTTCAGCCTTGAGGCCTTCACGCAGCATGGCGTCGATGGTGGCGCTGGAAGCGTTGGCGTTCACGCCGTCGTCCCACACGATGGGCAACGCAGCCAGCGCGGTATTGGCGCGCCAAAACGTGTCCGCCACCACGGCCAAGGTGCTGTCGTTGATCTTGACCACGCCTTTGACGCCACGCATCTTCGCGATCTTGCTTTCGTCGTAACTCACCAACTTGCCGCCAAACACGGGGCTTTGCTTGACGGAGGCGTTCAGCATGCCCGGCAACTGCAAATCAATGCTGAAATTTTTGCGACCATCGACTTTGTCTGCGGTGTCTAAGCGGCGCATGGACTTGCCCGCAATGCGCCACTGGCTAGGCTTTTTGAGCACCAAGGCTTTGACGTCTGGCGGCGTGAGTTTGGCGGCATCGTCCGCCACCTTGCCGTAACTCAAACTCCGTCCCGACAAGGCGTGATGAATGACACCCTCTTTGGTCATCACCTCAGCCACAGGCACGTTCCAACGGTTTGCGGCCGCTTGCATCAGCATCAAACGCGCCGCTGCTCCGCCTCGGCGCACGTAGTCATGCGAGGTGCGAATGCCTCGGCTTCCGCCTGTGGACATGTCGCCCCAAGCGCGGTTGCGGGCCAAACTCTGACCTGGTGTTGGCATTTCGGTGGTCACTTTGGACCAATCGCAATCCAGCTCCTCGGCCACCAATTGCGCCAAACCCGTGCGCGTGCCTTGCCCCATTTCGGAACGGGCAATGCGAATCACACAGGTGTCATCGGGCTTGACCACCACCCAAATGTTGATCTCATTGGGCGTCAAGGTCGTGTAGGCCGCTTGCGCCATGGCGTCTGGGGCGAAGCTCAGGCCCAAGGCCAAGCCGCCACCGAGTGTGGCTGTCCCCATCAAAAAAGAACGGCGTGAGGTGTTGAAGTCAGTCATGTTGCGCTCCTCAAGCCAATTGGGTGGTGTTAACGGGGTCGTAAGACGCCAAGACGTCGCCCAACTTTGCCTGTCCAGCAGCCACATGGATGGCATCGCGAATGCGTTGGTAGGTGCCGCAGCGGCAGATGTTGTTCATGGCTTCATCGATGTCGGCGTCAGTCGGTTTGGGAATACGCGCCAACAGCGCTGCTGCTGCCATCACTTGCCCCGACTGGCAATAGCCGCATTGAGGCACATCCAACTCGGTCCACGCTTTTTGAACCGCATGCGTGGCGTTTTTGGACAAACCCTCAACGGTGATGACTTTCATTTGCCCCACGGCCGACACCGGGATCGAGCATGAGCGCGCAGGCTGCCCGTTCAGATGCACGGTACAGGCGCCGCACTGGGCCACACCACAACCGTATTTGGTGCCTGTCAGTCCCAGCTCTTCGCGCAAGGCCCAGAGCAAAGGCATTTGGGGTTCAACGTCCAAGGTGCGGACGGTTCCGTTCACGTTCAATTTCATAGCTGTCTCCTTATTTCACATTCATGTTTTCGCTCAACGCAGCACGGCGCTGGCATCGGCCGCTTGAATCAGCGACTGGGCATCTTCAGGCAGCAAAAAGCCTTCTTTCACGGCCCGTTCTGTGGCTTTGCGAACGGCTTGCACATAACCGTCATGTGAGCCATAACGCTCTTGCAAAGAGGGCCGCACATCTTGGTTGGCCTGGCGTTCTTGCGCTGTGCGCGCAAACGGCACCATGCCGCCCACGTAATTGCAAATCTCGTTCTTGTGAAAAGGCTTGGCGCCATCGGCCGTGACGTTCCATCCCAAATAGGTGCCCAAGGGTGCATCAAGCAACACCACGGGAACGCCGCCGCGTTCATTGCCATCGGCGTCCACCTTGGGTGCGAACATCGTCAGCACTTGTTTGATGCGAGGCGGTGCAAATGACGGTACGCCTGACCCGTCCAAGGCATTGAAATCTGGGCCCCAGTCGTAATCGTGCACAGGCATGATGAAGTCGCGCTCGGGCACCGTGGCACGCAAGCCGGGCAAACGGGGATAGCCCAAGGCGTCTTTGCTGGCAACGGCCAATTCGCCACGCGCCAAGGTGGGGTAACGGCTGGCCGGAGGCTCTGTGCCTTTCATGACCCAATTGCGAAAGTGCACGCGCAAGGCATTCACGGTTTGTGTGTGGGGCACTGGGTTGGCAGGCAACACGCCTTGGCCAAAGTTATTGCCAGGGCACATCGGGCCTGTCTTGGGCAACCCAACGCCCGGCAAGCTGGTATCAAACCCACCTGCACCACCGCCATGGTTGCTGCTGGCGATGTAATAGCGCTTGACGTTGGAAGGTAAAGGTAAATCTTGTTTGCCATCGGTGCCCACCCACTCAGGGGTGAGCTTCAAAGCCCAGACCTCGGCAGACCCAAAATGCTCCACAATTTTGGGACAGGTTTGGGTGCGGGTACAGCGGTCCAAAATACCCGCCGAAGGCAGACCACGCACAGGGTCAGGATGCGGCAACCACCACTGCGGACCTTCACTGCCCGCTTGGTACAACTCCAGCACCCCATCGGGCTGTGCCCATCTGAAGTTCAAGGCAATACGACGCCCAGCGATGATGGGCCAAAGACCTTCATGCACCTGTTTGCCGGCTTCATCTTGGTTAAAACCCAAGTGCAACCAACCGCGCAAATAGTTGCCCGACTGCGACACGCCTCTGCCAATGCTGTGCTTGACTGAGTTGGCAATGGGGTTGGGCGTGCCTTGATCATCCGCGCTGGCGTGTTTGAAGAAAACACCCACATCGCGCCAAACTGCAAAGCCCACCCCCAACACATAAGGATCGGCAGCGGTGAACACCACTTGGTAGAGGCGCTTGGCATCGAAGCCATGTTTCAAACAAATTTGTGTGGGGTCTGGCAATCCAGGAAACGGATTTTGGGCATCACATTTGGCCCAGGCCCAATCGGTGGCGGCGATGGGTTGTTCATCGGTCACCTCACCCCGCATGTTTTCTGAACCGCGCGATGTCAAAGTAGCTTTGGACGTGTCCAAGTCCATGGGCTTGTAGGGCACGGGGTTGTTTTGCACGATCAAAGGCTGCGAGTTTGGTCCCGCTTGGTTGACGATACGGCCCAACACTTGGCCCGTCACACGCGAACCATCTTTGTGCTTGGCCACCGGCACTTGCAAAAACTGCATGCCTGACACAGAGGCCTTCGGCTTAATGGCGGTCCAGCCTGCGTTGTCACCCTGCCAAGCGCTGGCCAATTCAATGTCGCCGAAAGCCCGCTCTTGCGCGGCAAAGGGGTAGACCCGACCGCGATTGGGCACGTCGTGCCACATCAAGCCACTGGCTTGTTTCAAATCCACAGGCTTGTAAATCACAAACGACGCCATGTAACGCACTTTGCCATCGGCATCTTTGGCCAATTCAATGTCTTGAATGATCGCGTTGGCAGGCAACTTGGCATCCAGTTCACCAAAGGCACGGCCCGCAATTTGCTCGTAAGCGATGTCCGAGCCTGCCACTGCCGGCATGGACTGCGTTTCATCAATGACGATGCGTGTCACACGCGCTTGCGCGCTCATGTGAACCGCGCCCAAAAGGCCACAGGCCAAGATCCAAGCAACTTTGTGCATCGTCATTCCTTCACGTCAAACTTAGTTCATCGTCGTTAGGTCAACGTGAAAGACGAGGTGCGGATTTGAGCAAAGCCTCAAGGTCGCTTTTCCACCATTTGGCTTGGCCTGTTGTGCCGTGCCCCGCGGTCTGGTCGCTGGCAGGAATCAAGAGCAAGCGTGAATTGGGAATACGTTTGAGCACTTTGTCCATCACCCCCAGCTCAGGGGGGTTGCGCTCGTCATCGGCAGAGTTGATGGCCATGACCGTGGCTTTGATTTTTTCCAGACTTGCCAGTGGGTTGTAGTCACGCGACGAGTCCCATTGGTAGAGGTGATCGTTGGCGTCACCCGCGAAATTTGCTTTCAAGCGCTGATCCAGCAACTGGTCGGCTTTTTCGCGCGTGGGGGCTAAGCGCTGCAGCGCTTGGTTGCCGCCATTGGTTGCCGTGGCATAAAAGACCGAGGCAAATTGCCAGCTGCGGGGTTGGGTGGTGTAGTTGCCGCCCATCCACTCGGGGTCGTTGCGAATCGAATCGATGATGAGCCGGCGCATCATCCAATTGCGTCCGGACATTTCGCTGGGCATGGACGCCATGGGCACCATCACATCCATGAACTGAGGATGCGTGACGCCCCACAACCACACCTGCATACCGCCCATCGAATTCCCCAAGATCAGTCGCACATGCTTGACGTTGAGTCCTTCCGTGAGCAAGCGAAATTGCGCGTTCACCATGTCGTCGTAGTTGTAGCGCGGGAACTTGGCGCGCAAGCCATCTGACGGTTTGCTAGAAGGCCCCGTGCCAATTGCGTCGGGCAAGATGACAAAGTATTTGCTGGCATCCAAGGCTTGGCCTGGGCCAAACAGCTCGCCACCGAATGCGGGGCTCAACATGCCCGCGCCTGTGCCGGTGGTGCCATGCAAGATGACCACCGCTTCGTTCGCAGGATTGCCCAAGGTGGTGTAGCCCACTTTCAACTCCGGCATCACCTCGCCCGTATGAAAACGGAAATCTTTGGCCACCCAAACGCCCTCTTTGCGATTGGAGAAGTCTTGCGCAGTGGCGCAGGTCATGAGCAACGACAAGCCCATGGCCAGAAAACGCGACAAGTAACGAAACATAAGGTCAACCTTTTAAAGATTTCAAAAATTCGATGACCGCTTTCACGGTCTGGGCTGTGGATTCAGGGTTGTGGCCCACATGCGCGCCCACCGCCACGCAGGCGTCGGTGTAGCTGAAAGCCGCGCCTGTTTTTTCATTGACTAACTCAGCGGTCGACTTCTCGGTGAAGTAACAGTTGCGTGTGCTTTGTGCGCTTGGTACAGCCAAGCGTTTGGGCGCCAACGGGCTGTCGTAACCGTGTTCGGTGTCAGGAAACTCTGTGAGGCTGACATCGATACCCTGCTGCTTCAAGGCCTGCACGTAAGTGCGGCAGGGGGCGACGTTCACATAGTCGTCCGTAGTGCCGTGAAAAAATCGCATGGGTGCGCCCGTGAGTTGTGTGTCGCCCAAGTAACGCGTGTTGCAAGGGGTGTAAAGCCCGATGTGTGCCGCGAATTGAGCGCTGCTGCCGTAGGCATTTTTGAACCGGGTAGACGCAGAGAAGATGGAGGCGACGGCGCCCTTAGAAAACCCCATCACCGAGATTTTTTTAGCATCGATGCGCGGGTGTTTGGCCAGCAGATCCAAGGCACGGTAGGCGTCCGTCATCATGGCCAAACTGTGCAGCTGGGTTTGGTCTTGCACGGTGCTCACAATGCCTCGGCCCGAAAAGGTGTCGATCACAAAGGTGGCAATGCCAGCTTGGTTGAGTTGGTGCAGCCACATGTCCATGCTGCCGCTCACGCCGCCGCTGCCATGCACCAACACCACCACCGGGTATTTGGCCGTTGTGCCCACTGGCAGGCGCAACTCACCCGCCAAGGTCACGGGCTTGCCTGTCTTCGCGCCGTTTAAAAATTCGTCACCCGTCAAGGTCGTGCTTTGAACTGGATGAAGCTCAATGCGAGATGGCAAATTCGGCCCACTTTGCGCAGCCGTCCAAAAAGGCAGCGCCAATAGCCAGCAGGTCAAAGCCATTTTGAAACGAAGCAAATAACAAGGCATCATGAAAATCTCCTGCGGTTTGACCAGCGCGCCTGACTCTAAGGGCCCGTCGAGCCAAGCCGTGTCGCGCAGGTGGCAACCGCAGTGACAACCTAAATTATTTGCAAAACCAATCGCCTTGGTGACTCTTTCGGTGCAAATTTCGGTTTTAATTCGCCTCACCTTTAGGAGACCCTTGTGAAATTAACCCGATTTAATCGCGCTTTGCAAAGCGCTTCACTCGCCGTGGGCATGGCCCTAAGCACTCTGGCCATGGCGCAGGCCCCTGCTGCTGCACCCGCAGCACCAGCCATTCCACCGACTTGGGCACAAGGCCGCACCGCCGAGCAAGCCGCACTTAACTTGGTCCCCCACCCACCAGGCATGACCGCTCTGCCTGCAGGCGATATTCCTACAGACAAACTCAAAGTCCCTGCTGGCTTCAAAGTCGAGCTGTGGGCTTCTGGCATGCCCAACGCACGCTCCATGGTGCAAACACCCAACGGCACTCTGTTTGTGGGCACCCGTTTCCCAGGCAATGTGTATGCCGTGGTCGAAAAAGACGGTAAGCGCGAAGTCAAGACCATTGCCAAAGGTCTGCACCGCCCCAACGGCGTGGCGTTCAAAGACGGCTCGCTGTATGTGGCCGAACTGTCGCGCATCATTCGCTACGACAACATTGAAGCCAACTTGGACACACCACCGACACCCGTGGTCGTGTTTGACGCATTGCCAAAAGACGAACCACACGGCTGGAAGTTCATGAAGTTGAGCCCAGACGGCAACTACTTGTATTTCCAAATTGGTACACCTGCCAACATCGTGGTTCAGCCTGTGACGCACGCCACCATTGTTCGCTTGAACCTCAAGACCAACATCTTGGAAACCGTGGCGCACGGCGTGCGTAACAGCGTGGGCATGGACTTCCACCCTGTCACCAAAGAGTTGTGGTTCACCAACAACGCCCGTGATTGGGTGAATGACGATCTGCCCAACGACACCTTGCACCGCGTCACGCGCAAAGGCATGAACTTTGGCTATCCGTTCTGCCACCAAGGCGACCTGCTGGACATCGACTTTGGCAAAGGCCGCTCTTGTGATGAGTTCGACAAACCTGTCTTGAAAATTGGCCCTCACGTTGCAGCCTTGGGCATGCGCTTCTACACCGGCAAGCAATTCCCGGCTGAATACACCAACAACATCTTCATCGCTGAACACGGCTCTTGGAACCGCACCAAGAAAACCGGTTTTGATGTGGTGCGTGTGGCGCTTGACACCAAAGGCAACGTGACCAAAAAAGAAGTGTTCATCTCTGGTTGGATTCAGGGCGATGACTTCTGGGGTCGCCCTGCCGACGTGCACGTCATGAAAGACGGCTCGATGTTGGTGTCTGACGATGTGGCCGGTGCCATCTTCCGCGTCTCACACAGCAAATAATGTTTTCGAACGTTTCAAAGGCCATTCCTGGAATGGCCTTTTTTTTCTTAGCACTCACCACCTCTTACGCCACTGCAGCACCTGATGCGGTGGCAGGTCAAGCCAAAGCACAACTGTGCGCGGCTTGCCATGGAGAGAACGGCGTGTCGGCCATCCCCGGCACGCCTCACTTGGCTGCACAACCACAGTTGTCGATCTTTTATCAGCTGCTGCAGTTTCGCGACCAACGACGCAAAGGCGGCGGTATGGAAGCCATTGCCGCGACCTTGAGCGAACAAGACATGCGCGACATCGCGGCGCACTACGCCAAACTGCCCGCGCCTCCAGCGCATGCCGGCGGCGACGCTGCGCAAATTACTCGCGGTCAGCAAATTGCGCAACAGCAATATTGCTCGTCATGCCATGGCGCACAACTGCAAGGGCAAAAACACGTGCCACGGCTGTCTGGCCAATCCAGCGAATATTTCATTGCGCAACTTCGTAACCTGCGTTCTGGCGTTCGCGCGGACATGGACGGCACCATGGCCAGCGCTGCGCGAAGCTTGACCGATGAAGAAATTGAGGCCATGGCGGTCTACGCCCGCAGCCTGCCTTAAAACGCCAATGTGGCACGCTTGATTCACATCAAGCGTGCCCACATCATGGCGCGCTGGGGCTTCGTTGCTTAGCCAGCCACAACAAACCCGCCCCCGTCATCGCCACGGGGAGCAAAGAGCCCCAATTGAGCCAAGCCCAGCCTTGGCTGGTGACCAAAGCACCCGATGCAAACGACGTGAATGCCATGGTGGTGAATACACAAAAATTGATGGCTGCTTGTGCGCGATTTTTTTCAGCCGCGGTGTACGCCTGCATCGACAACGTGGTGCTGCCTGTGAACAAGAAGTTCCAGCCCACACCCAGCAAAAACAAAGCCAGTAAAAATTGGTGCACATCGGTGCCCGACAACGCGATGGCAATACACGCCGCGTTGAGCACCACGCCAACGCCCATGATGGGCAGCACGCCAAAGCGTTTGATCAAATGGCCCGTGAAAAACCCAGGTGCAAACATGCCAATCACATGCCATTGCAGCACCCAAGCTGTGTCTTCAAAAGGCAAACCACACACTTGCATAGCCAAGGGTGTGGCCGCCATCAGCAGGTTCATCACGCCGTAACCTAAAGCTGCAGCCAGAGTGGCAATCACAAATACGGGCTGTCGCATGATCACGCGCAAAGGACGGCCCTGTCCATCGTCTACTTTGACAACGGGCACCGGTGGAAATTCAATGCGGCTCATCACGGCCATCGACAAAGCAGCCACCCCTATCAGCGCCACATAAGCGCCAGCAAACGGCAGACCAAACATGCTTTTGGTTTGAATCGCTAAGTTGGGACCGATGATGGCGCCGATCAAGCCCCCCGCCATCACCAACGACACCGCTTTCTCACGGTAGTCGGGCTTGCACAATTCAGCCGCAGCAAAGCGGTACAACTGACCGTTGGCGCTGTAGTAACCCGCCACCACCGTGGCCGTGACCAACAGCCAAAATGATTGTGCAAGCACCGCAAATGCGCCCAACGCAGCAGACAGCAACGCCACCAACAACCCGAGTTGAAACGAGCCCTTGCGTCCAAAACGTTGCTGCGATTTGGCCACCAAGCCCGTGCTGAGTGCACCGCCCACCACATAGCCCATCACAGGCAGCGTGGCCATCCACGCTTGTGGCGCCAAACTCAAACCCACCAAACCATTGATCGCAATAAAGGTCACGTTGTTGGTCAGGAACAAGCCCTGGGCGATGGCGAGCAGCAACAAATGGCGGTTCATGGCGACCTTAAGAAATGAAGACAGGCTGGTTTGGCCTGGGTGGGTTGCTTGAAATTGTATCGATGAATCATTGATGGCTTATATTTAAGCCCGCAATAACAATCTAAATTCTGTTGGAGGGAATTCATTTTGAAGCGAAGCCCCATTCCACGATTCATCGTAAGCTTGACCCACATTTTGTCCCACACGCACAGGTAAACATATGAACACGAACGCCCTTCAAGACACCCAAGCTCTGCTCAACCACGACGGACAGTCTCATACCCCACCCACGAGACGTCTGGCTTTGCAATCTGCGTTGGGCTTAGGCTATGCCGCTGCAGCCATGCCATTGATGGCACAAACAGCGATCAAAACCTCGGGTGAAGGCTTGGTAGAAGGCGAAGTGATGATCAGCGTCAATGGCTTTCAAATGCCCGCTTACCGATCTGCACCTGCGGGTCAAAAGAATCTGCCTGTTGTCTTGGTCATTTCGGAAATTTTCGGTGTCCATGAGTACATTGCAGATGTCACACGACGCTTTGCCAAGCTCGGTTACTTGGCCATCGCACCTGAAATGTTCGTGCGCCAAGGTGATCCCAGCATGTATGGCGAAATTGCCAAACTGCAATCAGAAATCATCTCCAAAGTGCCTGACGCCCAAGTGATGAGCGACTTAGACGCTTGTTTGGCTTGGGCCGCAACCCACGGCGGCAATCCAGACCGAGTTGCCATCACGGGCTTTTGCTGGGGCGGTCGCATCACTTGGCTCTATGCGTCTCACAACCCAAAAATCAAAGCTGGCGTGGCTTGGTACGGTCGTATGGAAGGACAAACCAATGCCAACAACCCCAAGCATCCCATCGAGTTGGCTACTATGTTGAAAGCCCCCGTACTGGGCTTGTACGGTGCTGCAGACACGGGCATTCCTGTGACGTCGGTCGACGCGATGAAAGGTGCCTTGGCGCAAGCAGCGGCCAAAGGCAACACAGCGGCAAAGGCCTCAGAATTTGTGGTTTACCCAGACGCACCTCACGCGTTTCATGCCGACTACCGCGCCAGCTACCGTGCAGCCCCTGCGGCGGATGGCTGGAGCCGCGCGGTGGCTTGGTTCAAGCAATACGTCTGAGCCCACCAACTCCCTGAAACAGCTGGAAGTTAGGCCACAAACACCCGCGCTTTGCGTGGTGTGAGCACCAAGGTCTCACCCTCAATAAATCCCTGCTCGTAGAACTGCGATGCAGGGATTTGCGCTTCAATGATCTGCTGATCTGACGCAGCACCGCCCTCAGCCGCGACCAGCTCCAAACGCGCAATGGGCCCGACCACGATGGCACGGGTGAGTTGCGCAACAATGCCGCCTTCGTCGTCTCTGCCGGATGCGTAACGACGCACATCGAGGTCGTGGGGGCGCACATAAGCAAAGGCTTTGGCGTCCTTTGCGGCGTGGTGCTCGGGGCTGGCCATTCGCATCGTTTGGTCTTCCACACCAATGTGCATTTCGCCTTCGTGGGCACGGCCATGGAACAAATTCACATCACCCAAGAAGCCATACACAAACGGGCTAGCAGGGTGCTCCCACACCTCTTGCGGGCTGCCCACTTGTTCGACATGGCCTTTGTTCATCACCACCACGCGGTCAGCCACTTCGAGGGCTTCTTCTTGGTCGTGCGTCACAAAAATGGTCGTCACGTTCAAGTCGTCGTGCAAGCGGCGCAACCAGCGACGCAACTCTTTTCGCACCTTGGCATCCAAGGCGCCAAAAGGTTCATCCAACAACAACACTTTGGGCTCCACCGCCAAAGCACGCGCCAAGGCAATGCGCTGGCGTTGACCACCTGAGAGCTGCGAGGGGTAGCGATCGGCCAACCAATCGAGTTGCACGAGACTGAGTAAGTCGTGCACCTTCTTTTTGATTTGTTCTTCGCTGGGGCGCTCGTTGCGCGGCTTGACGCGCAAGCCAAAGGCCACGTTTTCAAACACCGTCATGTGGCGGAACAAGGCGTAGTGTTGGAACACAAAACCCACTTGACGCTCGCGCACATGCACATGGGTGGTATCTTCACCGCTGAACAAAATAGTGCCCGCATCTGCGTTTTCTAAACCCGCGATGATACGTAGCAAGGTGGTTTTTCCGCAGCCCGAAGGGCCTAACAACGCGATCAACTCGCCAGAATGAATGTCTAGGCTCACATCGCCCAGCGCTTGGAAATCGCCAAACTGTTTGTGGATGTTTCTGATTTCGATGCTCATGATTCGATACTCGTATTCTTAAATTCTGCGTCAGCGCTTTTTATGCGTGTGGGTTCTCGGGCGGCAAATCAGCCGTGGCTTTGAGCTCACGCGCATGACGCCACTCCACCGTGGACTTGATGGCCAAGGTCACCAATGCCAACAAAGCCAACAGCGAGGCCACGGCAAACGCCGCCACCGATTGGTATTCGTTGTACAAAATTTCCACATGCAAAGGCATGGTGTTGGTCTGCCCGCGAATGTGGCCCGACACCACCGACACCGCGCCAAACTCCCCCATGGCACGGGCGTTACACAAGATCACGCCGTAAATCAAACCCCACTTGATGTTGGGTAGCGTGACATACCAAAAGGTTTGCCAGCCTGTGGCACCCAACACAATGGCCGCCTGCTCTTCGTCATTGCCCTGCGCTTGCATGAGCGGAATCAGCTCACGTGCGATGAAGGGGAACGTGACAAACACGGTGGCCAACACAATGCCAGGCACCGCAAAGATGATTCGGATGTCGTTCGCTTGCAGCCACGGGCCAAACCAACCTTGTGCACCAAACATCAGCACGTAGATCAGACCCGCCACAACCGGCGACACCGAAAACGGCAAGTCCACGAGCGTGGTTAAAAACGCTTTGCCTGTGAATTCATATTTGGCAATCGCCCAAGCAGCCGCCACGCCAAACACCAAGTTCAATGGCACAGCAATGAGTGCGGTGATGAAGGTCAAGCGAATGGCCGACCAAGCATCGGGTTCTTGCAGGGCCACCCAATACGCGTCAAAACCTTTACGCAAGGCTTCGGTAAAAACCGCCGCCAAAGGCAAGACCAAGAAGAAAAACATGAAGGTCAACGCCACACCAATCAGGCTGTAACGCACCCAGGCGGGCTCGGTCGTGCCCGCTTGAGCGCGACGCTGTGAAGGATTCATCGTGGTGCTCATGCTGGGGCTCCTGTGTGGCGACGCTGCCAAGCTTGCAGGGCATTGATGACCAACAACAAAATGAACGAAATAACCAACATCACCACGGCCACGGCGGTGGCACCGGCGTAGTCGTATTGCTCCAACTTACCGATGATGATGAGCGGCGTGATTTCAGACACCATGGGCATATTGCCCGCAATGAAAATGACCGAGCCGTATTCACCAATCGCACGCGCAAACGCCATGGCAAAGCCGGTCAACAAGGCAGGCGCGATGCTGGGAAAAATCACCCGCGTGAAGGTTTGCCAGCGCGTGGCACCCAAGCAAGTGGCCGCCTCTTCGAGCTCTTTCTCTGCGTCTTCCAACACCGGCTGCACGGTCCGCACCACAAAGGGCAAGCCAATGAAGATCAGCGCAATCACCACGCCGTTGGGGTTGAACGCGAGTTGGATGCCCATGGGCTCTAAGTACTGACCGATCCAGCCGTTACCCGCCAACAAGGCTGTGAGCGAAATACCCGCTACCGCCGTGGGCAAAGCAAAGGGCAAGTCCACCAATGCGTCGACCACCTTCTTGCCAAAAAAGTCGTAACGCACCAACACCCAAGCCACAAGCAAGCCAAACACCACGTTGACCAAAGCCGCAATCAGCGACGCACCAAACGTCAAGCGATACGACGCCATCACGCGGGGGCCGGTGACGGCTGCCCAAAATTGCTCCCATGTCAGCGTGAAGGTTTTGAAGACCAAAGCAGAGAGAGGGATCAACACAATCAAGCTCAAGTAAGTGAGCGTGAAACCAAGCGTGATGTTGAAGCCAGGAAGAACGCGCGCCGCCTTATGGCTGCGCGACAGATAAAACAATGCCATGAATAATTACTTCAGTGTGTAAATCTTGTCGAACTGACCGCCATCATTGAAGTGGACTTTTTGCGCTTCACTGAGTGAGCCGAAATACTCGCTCACAGGCACCAATTGAATAGGCTTAAAGGTGGACGCATACTTCTTCAGCAACGTGGGCGAACGTGGGCGCAAGGCATGCTTGGCGGCAATTTCTTGCGCTTCGTCTGAATACAAGTAGTTCAAATAGGCCGTGGCCAATTCGCCTGTGCCTTTTTTGTTCACAGTACGCTCCACCACAGCGACTGGGTTTTCAGCAATGATGCTGATGGAGGGATGTACCGCATCCACCTTGCCTTCGCCAAACTCACTGTCCACGGACACGACCTCGGATTCAAAGGTCACCAACACATCGCCAATGTTGCGTTGCAAAAAGATGGTGGTCGCATCACGGCCACCTTTGGCGAGCACCGGCACGTTCTTGAACAGCTTGGCCACAAAATCTGCCGCTTGTGCATCGGTTTGACCTTTTTTACGCGCATAGGCCCAAGCCGCCAAATACGCCATACGGCCATTGCCACCGGTCTTAGGGTTGACGATGATGACTTGCACCCCAGGCTTGACCAGGTCGTCCCAATCTTTGATGCCCTTGGGGTTGCCGTTGCGCGTGAGGAACAACATGGTCGAGGTGGTGGGCGATGCGTTGTTGGGAAACTTCTTCGCCCAGTCTTTGGCCACCACGCCGGTACTGGCCAAAAACTCAATGTCGGTGGTGGTGTTCATGCTGACCACGTCGGCATCCAAGCCATCGTTGACCGCACGCGCTTGGGCGCTAGAGCCGCCGTGCGCTTGGTCGACCTTGATGTCTTTGCCGGTGGTCTTTTTGTAGTGGGCCACGAAGGCGGCGTTGTAGTCTTTGTAAAACTCGCGGGCCACGTCATACGACGCGTTCAGCAAAGTTTGGGCTGAGGCCAAAGAGCTGACTGCCAAAAGCGCAGCGGCCAAGGTGGTGTGTAGAAATTTTTTCATACCGTTTGAAGCTCCAAGGAATGAGATGAGAGGGGGCGTGTTTGAAACATGGGCGCGATTGTGGGTAGGCGCCCGTCATTCACAAACTACAGTTTTGTAGTTTGTTAATAGCTAATTCATCTATGCAGCCACAGGCCGCATCGAGCCAAGGGTTTTGGCATTTGACGGACAATGCATTTCGTAATTTTTATAAGTAGGAGACCCCATGCAATCACCCTCAACTCGTCGTAAGTCGCACACCGTCGTTGCCTTGGTTTTACTGGCCGCTGGCGCGGTCAACGCATGGGCTGGCAAGACCTTAGACACCGTCAAACAACGCGACCAAGTGGTGTGCGGGGTGAATACCGGTTTGGCCGGCTTTGGGGCTGCCGACAGTCAAGGCAAATGGACCGGTTTGGATGTGGACGTCTGCCGCGCCGTCGCCGCTGCCGTGTTGGGCAGTGCCGACAAGGTGCGCTACGTACCCCTGTCTGCCCCACAGCGTTTTACCGCTTTGCAATCCGGCGAGGTGGATGTGCTCTCACGCAACACTACGTTCACTCTGACACGCGATTCATCTATGGGCTTGCACCAAACGGCCGTGACCTATTACGACGGCCAAGGCTTCATGACGCCGGCCAAGAACAACCTCAAAAGTGCCAAGCAACTCAAAGGTGCGACCGTGTGCGTGCAATCGGGCACCACCACCGAAAAGAACCTGACCGATTTTTCACGCGCTAACAAACTGGACATCAAACCCGTGGTGTTTGAAAAGTTTGATGCTGCCAATGCAGCCTACTTTGCGGGCCGTTGCAAGGCCTACACCACCGACGCCTCTGGTTTGGCTTCTGTCCGCGCCAAAGAAGCCAAGACTCCGAAAGACCACGTCATCCTGCCCGAACTGATTTCCAAAGAACCCTTGGGTCCTATGGTGCGCCGAGGTGATGACGAATGGTTGGCCATCGTTAAGTGGACGGTGTATGGCTTGATTGAGGCCGAAGAAGTCGGCATCACGACCGCCAACGTCGAGCAACTCAAAACAGAGAGCACCGACCCCGTGGTACTGCGCTTGCTTGGTAAATCGGATGACACAGGCAAGTTACTCGGGCTAGACCGCGAATGGTTGGCGCGTGCGGTTGGCGCCGTGGGCAATTACGGTGAAATGTTCGAGCGTCACTTGGGCGAAAAAACACCCCTAGGTCTCAAGCGCGGCCTGAATGCTCAGTGGAGCAAAGGCGGTTTGCAATACGCCATGCCCATCCGCTGATCACGCTCACACACATCGTTCATTTGGGCTGACTCAATATGCCACTGCACAGCCGCCGCTCGCGCGCTCTGTTGTACCAATTCCTGTTGGTTTCGGTGTTGGTGGGCGTGGCGTATTGGTTGTTCAACAACACGCTGACTAACTTGCGTGCGCGTGGCATTCAAAGTGGCTTTGGATTTTTATTCGACACCGCGGGCTTTGACATCGGCGAGTCGATGATTTCCTACGACGCAACGCAGGCCTATTGGCAAGCCTTCTTGGTGGGACTGCTCAACACCTTGCGCGTCTCGGTGTTGGGCATCGTCACCTGCACCGTGTGGGGTGGCTTGCTAGGATTGGGACGTGTATCCAACAACGCTTTGGCGCGTGGTCTTTGCTACAGCTATACCGAGTTGTTTCGCAACATTCCCCTGCTGCTGCAACTCTTCATGTGGTACGTGCTGCTGGTGGAGTTCATGCCAGACACCGATGCGCCGCTGCACCTCAACGATTGGCTGTTTTTGAGCAAAGGCGGCTTGACACTGCCGTGGCTGATCCATGCCGATGGCGCTTGGATGTGGGACGTGCCCGTGTGGCGCATTGTTGAAGGCGTGGGCGAAGTGACAGGCGGCGCCAGCGTGACGCCCGAATTCTTAGCCCTGACCTGGGGCTTGAGCTTGTACACCTCCGCCTTCGTGGCGGAGTTGGTGCGTGCAGGCATCACCGCCGTGCCGCGTGGCCAAACTGAAGCGGCGAAAAGCGTGGGCTTGTCCGCTTGGCAGATACAACGCTTGGTGGTGTTGCCCCAAGCCATGCGCGTGGTCATCCCGCCCTTGACCAACCAGTATTTGAACTTGATCAAAAACTCATCGCTGGCGGTGGCCATTGGCTACCCCGACTTGGTCAACATCTCCAACACGGCCTTGAACCAAACGGGCCGCGCTGTGGAGTGCATCGCCATTGTGATGGCGGTGTACTTGAGCTTGTCGTTACTGACCGCTGCGCTGATGAATATGTACAACCGCCGCATGGCGCTGAGGGCACGGTGATGCCCAGTCAAGGCACTAACCACCCTTGGGTGTCGGCCAGACCCGCACCCATGGCACACCGCACGCTTTGGCAGTGGTGTCACACCCATCTGTGGCCCACGACAGGTCAAGCGTTGGTAAGTGCCTTGTTGATAGCGGCACTTCTGTGGTGGCTACCAACGGTACTGAACTGGGCACTATGGCGGGCGGTATGGCAAGCCGATGCAGACAGCTGCCAAGCCTTGCGCGGTGTCGGTGCCTGTTGGGGCGTGGTGAGCGAAAAATACCGACTCATCTTGCTCGGGCGTTACCCCTTTGAGGCGCAATGGCGGCCTTTGGTGGCCACACTGATATTGACGTCGGCACTGGTGCTGAGTTGTTTGCCCATCTTTTGGCGGCGCAGCTTGGTACTGATGTGGGTGGCCGTTTGGCTGCTGTTTTTTGGATTGATGGGCGGTGGCAGTTGGTGGGGTACCCCAACTGGCTTGCAAGCGGTGCCCAGCGACCAATGGGGTGGCCTGCCGCTGACCTTGATGCTGGCCACGCTGGCCATCAGCTTGGCGTTTCCGTTGGGCGTGTTGCTGGCCCTGGGGCGGCAAAGCACCCTGCCCGCCTTACGCAGCGTGTGCGTGGGCTACATCGAGTTGGTGCGCGGCGTGCCTTTGATTTCGGTGCTGTTCATGGCCAGCTTCATGTTCCCGCTGCTCTTGCCCAGCGGCACTTCGCCTGATGTGTTGCTGCGCGTTTTGGTGGGCATCACATTGTTCTCAGCGGCTTACACCGCCGAAATTGTTCGCGGTGGTTTGCAAGCCGTGCCCTTAGGACAAGTGGAGGCCGCTGCCACCTTAGGGCTCAGTTATTGGCAAACACAGCGCTTAGTCGTTTTGCCCCAAGCCTTGACGCATGTGGTGCCGGGTCTGATGAACAACTTCATTGCCATCTTCAAAGACACCTCCTTGGTGACCATCGTGAGTTTGTACGAACTCTCAGGCGCTTTGGGGCTGGCTATCAGTGGTGATCCAAACTGGCGACCTTTCAAAATCGAAGGCTATCTGTTCATCACACTGATCTACTTTGTGTTTTGCTTCGCCATGTCGCGCTACAGCCTGTGGGTTGAGCGCCAACTCGCGCACCGCTGATGCCCCTAAGGAACACCCGTGTCTGACCCTATCCTGAGTTTCGAGAACGTCAACAAATGGTTTGGCGATTTTCATGCGCTGCGTGACATCAACTTGCGCGTGCAACGTGGTGAGCGCATCGTGATTTGCGGGCCATCGGGATCGGGCAAGTCCACCTTGATTCGCTGCATCAACCGCTTGGAAGAGCATCAAGAAGGCCAACTCACGGTGGCAGGCGTGACGCTGAGTGACAACCTGCGCGACATCGACCAAGTGCGTCGTCAAGTGGGCATGGTGTTCCAGCAATTCAACTTATTCCCGCACCTCACCGTGCTAGAAAACCTCACGCTGTCACCCATCTTTGTGGGTAAGCTGCCCGCCGCTGAAGCGAACCAACGGGCCATGCAGCAACTTGAACGTGTGCGTATTGCCGACCAAGCCCACAAGTACCCTTTGCAACTCTCAGGCGGTCAACAACAACGCGTGGCGATTGCGCGGGCCTTGTGCCTGAGCCCGCAAATCATGTTGTTTGACGAACCCACGTCGGCTCTCGACCCCGAGATGATTCAAGAGGTGTTGGACGTGATGACGGAATTGGCCCAACAAGGCATCACCATGCTGTGCGTCACCCACGAAATGGGCTTTGCCCGCGCCGTGGCAGACCGCGTGGTGTTCATGGATCAGGGGCAAATTGTGGAAGAAGCCCCGCCCTCCGAATTCTTTGAGCATCCACGCCATGCACGCACACAGGCGTTCTTGGCCAAGATCATTGGCCATTGAACATCACTTCTTCAAATAGATTTGGTCAAAGCTGCCGCCATCGGCAAAGTGGTCTTTGTCAGCCTTGGTCCAACCACCAAACGCTTGATCGATGGTGAACAAGGGCAACTTGGGCAGCTGCTTGACGTATTTGGCTTGTGCCTTGGCGGAGATAGGGCGGTAAAAGTTTTTGCCCGCAATGTCCTGACCTTCGTCGGTGTAGAGGTAATTCAAATAGGCTTCGGCCACTTTTCGGGTGCCTTTGCGATCGACGTTTTTGTCCACGAGGGTGACCGGTGGTTCAGCCAAGATGCTGAGGGATGGATAGACGATGTCGACCTTGTTGCCAAACTCTTTTTCTAACAAATGCGCCTCGTTCTCCCAAGAAATGAACACATCACCTTGGTTGCGCTGCGCAAACGTCACCGACGAACCGCGTGCGCCTGTGTCGAGCACAGGCACGTTTTTGTAGAGTGCAGCCACAAAGTCTTTGGCCTTCGCATCACCCCCGTATTTGCGTTTGGCGAACTCCCAAGCGGCCAAATAATTCCAACGCGCGCCGCCCGATGTTTTGGGGTTAGGGGTGATGACGCTGATGCCTGGCTTGACCAAGTCGTCCCAATCTTTGATGCCTTTGGGGTTACCTTGGCGCACGACCAACACAATGGTCGAGGTGTAAGGCGCTGAGTTATTCGGCAAACGTTTTTGCCAGTCTTGAGGGATTAAGCCGCCGTGTTTGTAGAGCGCATCCACATCACCGGCCAATCCCAACGTGACCACATCGGCATCGATGCCGTCAATCACCGAGCGGGCTTGTTTGCCAGAACCACCATGCGATTGCTTGATGATCACGTCTTGGCCGGTCTGAGCTTTCCAATGTTTGGCAAAGGCGACGTTGAACTCTGAGTACAACTCTCGGGTGGGGTCATACGACACATTCAACAGTGTGACGGGCGACTGCGCTGCGGAAAAACCGCTGACTGCCAGCAAAGCGGTAGCGGCGAGTGTCTTGAGAAAGTGTTGACGTTGAATCATGTGTGTTCCCTTCGAATTCATCTGAAAAATTTCAATGGATGAATTCTGAGAGCGTGGTGCTCAAAAGGGAACGACTGAGTTATTGGTTGTTAATTACCAAATCATCTAAGGCGGATTCATAGGGACCTGAATACCAACAAATTTAGAGCGCGTTTACCGGGATTTTGAGGTACGACACGCCGTTGTCTTCCTTGGGCGGCATCTCGCCCGCGCGAATGTTGATTTGCACGGACGGCAAGATCAACACCGGCATGGCCAAGGTGGCGTCGCGTGTGGTGCGCATGCGAATGAACTCAGCTTCGTTGATGCCATCGTGTAGGTGGATGTTGTGTGCGCGCTGCTCGGCGACGGTGGTCTCAAAGCGAACGGGCCTATCGTTGGGCGGATAGTCGTGGCACATGAAGAGACGTGTCTCAGTCGGCAAGCTCAACAGTTTGCGCGTCGACGCATACAAAGTCTTGGCATCACCGCCCGGGAAATCACAGCGTGCCGAACCGACATCGGGCATAAACAAGGTGTCGCCCACAAACACCGCATCGCCAATTTGATAAGCCACACAAGCCGGGGTGTGACCTGGCACAAACAAAGTGCGTGCCGTCAGGCTGCCAATGGCGAAGACTTCGTTTTCTTTCAACAAGTGATTGAACTGGGTGCCGTCTTCTTTGAAGCTAGGCTCCAAGTTGAAGATGCCTTTGAAGACGTGCTGCACCTTGGTGATGTGGTCCCCAATCGCGGTTTGACCACCCAATTGCGCCTTCAAATAAGGTGCAGCGGTGAGGTGGTCGGCATGCGCATGGGTCTCCAAAATCCATGACACCTGCAGATTTTTTTCGCGCACATACGCAATGACTTTGTCTGCCGATTCGGTGCTTGTACGGCCCGACTTGGGATCGTAGTCGAGCACCGAGTCAATGATGGCGCAGGCACTGCCCTCTTTCTCGTAAACCACGTAAGTGACGGTCCATGTAGCAGGGTCAAAGATGCCATGAACAACAGGGTTTGAAACAGACGACATGGATGGCCTTTTAAATATAAGAATTAACTGATATATTAACGCCAATTTAAAAATTCTGCATTTACTCAAACGAAAGCTTTGCCATGCAAATCGATTGGAACCATTTCACCCCTTGGATGTCGCTGGCGGGCGGCATTTTGCTTGGCATCGCGTCGGCCATGTTCATCTTGGTCAACGGCCGAATCTTGGGTATCAGCGGCATCGTGGGCGGGTTGCTGGCTCCCAAAGTGCGCGATGCCAGTTGGCGTATTGCGTTTTTGTTGGGGCTCTTTGTATCGCCCCTCGCTGCACGCCTGTTGTTTCCAAGCGACTGGATCAGCACCCCCCGCATTGATGCGGGCTGGGGAGCCGTTGTCGCAGCGGGTTTGATGGTTGGCTTGGGAACCCGTTATGGCGCAGGCTGCACCAGTGGCCACGGCGTGTGTGGTTTGAGCCGCTTGTCGCCCCGTTCGTTGGTGGCTACGCTGTCGTTCATGGCGGCTGGTTTTGCCATGGTTTTTGTCATGCGTCATGTCATCTAAGGAGCCCCTCATGCACCGTCTTTCAGAATTCATCGTGGGCCTTTTGTTTGGACTGGGCTTGCTGCTATCCGGCATGACCGATCCAAGCAAAGTACAGGGCTTTTTGGACTTGGCCGGCACGTGGGACCCTTCACTGGCCTTCGTGATGGGCGGCGGCATTTTGGTAGGGTTCGTGGCCTTCACCATCGCCAAAAAGCGCACGACCAATGTGCTGGGTGGTGCCTTGCATTTGCCAACTGCCACACACATCGACAAACGTTTGGTGCTGGGCGGTTTGCTATTTGGTGCGGGCTGGGGACTCGCTGGTTTTTGCCCAGGTCCAGCCTTGGTGTCGATGGCGGCAGGTCAAGACAAGGCGCTGGTGTTTGTACTGGCCATGGTGCTGGGCATGGGCATCTATGAGTGGGCAGAGCGCAAACCGAAAGCGACACAGCCCTGACGCACAGGGCACAGCTTGTACCGATAGCGTTGCGGCGTTTTGTAAACTAAGCGTTAGCTACTCTAACCTCGAAGGATTCATATGAGCGTTCAAATCACCCAGCACAATCCCAGCTTTGCCACAGCGCCACAAATTGATCCGCAAGACATGGCAGCGATTGCTGCCCATGGCTTCACCACCGTGATCAACAACCGCCCCGACGGTGAAGGCGGTCCAGCGCAGCCCACCTCAGCGCAGATGGCGACAGCCGCTGCGGCGGCTGGCTTGAGCTACCACTATTTGCCCGTGATCAGCGGTCAAATCACGCCTGAACAAACACAGCAATTCGCGGCCCTGATGAAAGCCGCAACCGGACCTGTGCTGGCGTTTTGCCGCAGCGGCGCACGCTCTACCAATATTTGGAGCATGGGACGCTAAGCCAACGCAGCGCCCCTGCAAGCCAACTCAGGCGGCAAAGCCTGGGTTGGGTAAAACACCCTCCAGCTTGGGCGTGTTCAGCGTGCGTTTGGACACTTTGCCACCACTGGCTTTGAGCCATTGCTCAGCCACTTCCCAAACGGGTTTTAGGTTTTGATGCTTGGCCTCTTCGGCCACAGGCGCCCAACCCGCCACTTTGTATTTCTTATTAGCGTCGATGAGCTTGCCTTTAAGTCGCATTTCACCAATGCGGTTGCCCATTTTTTCGTTGGGACGGCACACGTACTCCAAGCCACCCACGCGCACCATGTCGCCGCCCTGTTGGTAATACGGATCAGGGTTGAACAAGTTGTCGCACACGTCTTCGAGCACAGTCTTGATGGTCTCGCCGCTCATCTCGGACACGGTGGCATAAGAGTAAGTCGTGGCTGTCATGTCCATCAACCACTCGCGCGTGATCGCTTGGCCGGGCAGCAAGGACGTGCCCCAACGGAAACCAGGTGAGAAGGCCATGTCAGCGCCTTGCACATCCATCAAGGCATCAAGCAACAACTGGTCACCCGTGCCGTTGAAGTTGCCACGACGGTACAACGTGCCTTCCGTGATGGCGAGCTTCTCGTTCAGTTTGGCTTCGTAAGGTGCGCGGATTTTGGTGATGAGCGCATCCATCTCTTTGTCGGCAGGCAACATGTTGGAGAAGATGGGCAACAACTTGTAGCGGAAGTCCGTGATCTTTTTGTTCTTCACCTCAAAGTCAAGCACGCCCAAAAACTTGCCATTCGATCCTGCATTGGTGACGATGGTTTTGCCGCCAGCGTTGCTGACCAAGGTGGCCACAGGCATGCCGTCGTGGGTGTGACCGCCCATGATGGCGTCAATGCCACTGACGCGACTGGCCATCTTCAAATCCACATCCATGCCGTTGTGCGACAACACGACCACCACCTGCGCCCCTTTGGCGCGGGCTTCGTCGACCATTTTTTGCATGTTGTCGTCTTGAATGCCAAAGGCCCAATCGGCCACCATGTAACGCGGGTTGGCAATGGGCGTGTAAGGGAACGCTTGGCCAATGATGGCGCAAGGCACACCATTCATTTCTCGAATGACATAGGGCTTGAAAACTGGGTCGCCAAAGTCTTGGGTCTTGATGTTTTGCGCCACAAAGTCGACCTTGCCCGCAAAGTCTTTCTCGACAATTTCTTGCACGCGCTCCATGCCATAGGTGAACTCCCAGTGACCGGTCATCACGTCCACGCCCAGCAATTTGCAGGCGTCGACCATGTCTTGGCCGTTGGTCCACAGCGATGTGGCCGAGCCTTGCCACGTGTCACCCCCATCGAGCAACAAAGCGCCGGGTCTGCTGGCTTTGAGGCGCTTGACCAAGGTGGCCAAGTGCGCGAAGCCGCCCACTTTGCCGTAACGTTTGGCCGCCACTTCAAAGTTCAAATAACTCATGCCATAGGCCTCGGCGCTGCCGGGGCGCACACCTGCTGTTTTGAGCAAATGCTCGCCCACCAAATGGGGCAACTGACCTTTCATGCTGCCAATGCCCAAGTTGACACTGGGTTCACGAAAGTAGATGGGCTTCAACTGCGCATGGCAGTCGGTCATGTGTAGAAATGACACTTGACCAAACTTAGGAATGTCATACAGGCCATGAGCAGCCACATGACTATCTGCTTGCGCATAGGCATTCATATTGAGGCCAGCCATTGAGCCAGCGCCCATGACTTGCATGAATTCGCGTTTGGTTAAGTTCATATCATCACCTGCTTATTTAAAGAGCGTAAAAAAGCCGCAGATGATTGCTCATGCTGCGGCTGAAAAAAGATTACTTGTTGACAGGCGACGCAGGGTCGAGCAACAGGGCCATGACGTTTTTGATTTGAGTCTCCGTCAGGATGACCTTGTGCGCAAAGCGTGGCATGCTGGAACATGCGTTGTAGGCGCGTGCATTTTGCAATTTGCCCCAGGTGTATTCCACAATGGGTTTTGCTTCTGCACTGGCTGGATTGGCCACACCGCGCAACTTGCCGTAGTTGTACAAGCTGGGGCCAAGCGTGCCGTAAGACAGCTCTTCTTTGCTGATCTGATGGCAGTTGTAGCAATTGCCACCATTGAGCGAACCTTCTTTGTCGGTCCACGTCTTGCCAGCACCGCTCTGGGCAACTTTCTCGCCCTCTTTCCAGTCGCCTAAGAACTTTCCGTCCGTTGGGGCTTTGATGGTCGCCATATTGCGTGCTTCGATGGCTTCGGCCACCTTGGCCTCCAAGGGGACGCCCGTCTGATCGGACTCAGCACACAAGCGGTTGTCCTCGTCAGGACTTAGACGGTCGAGCTTGGCCTGACCTTCGGCGCGGAACGAACGATTCAAGATGTCTTGTGTCAACTTGTCGAGATCGGCGGCAGAGGGGATGGGTGTCGCACAGGCGGTCAGCAAGGCAACGGCGACAGCGCTCAAGGCGATTTGATATTTACGGTTCATTTGCGTTGTCCTTATCGTTTGATCGCAGGCGCGATGGCTTCGCCACCTTTGCCGTTCACACCCATGTACACGCCCAAAGCGATGGTGACATCACTGCCAAACAAGGGGTAAGGGAAACGCTGTTGACGGTAGCAATCGTTCAAGCGCAACTGGGCGCCCCACATTTGTCCGTTGGACACACGGTAAGCGGGCCAAGCACCAAAACCAGCACCAGCACCGGGGTTCTTGGTCAGGTTGGGCAAGTCTTGCAAACGGATGCGTTTGTCGTCTTGGCTGTGGCAAGTGGCGCAGGCAAAGTCGTGTGAGCCGCCGCGCATGAAGAACAGGCGCTTGCCCACTTCGTACATCTTGCGTTCTTCGATGTGGCTTTGTGAGAGGTTGAACTTCATGCCTTTGGATTCCGCAGAAATCCACGTGGCCAAAGCGGTCACGTTGCTTTGCTCGCCTCTGCCAAAAGGAGTCTTGGAAATCTCTTCACCATTGAAGCCTTGCAGCTCTTGCATGCAAGTCACCAAACGGGATTCAAGGTCTTGCACACGGCCCGTATCGGCAAAGTAACGGGGCAATTCAACCCACGCGCCTTTGACAACACCTGCGCCTTTGCCCAAATCGCATTTTTCAAGCGAGACATTTTTTGGCCCGCGTTTTTGCTTCCACAGGTCTTCACCTTTGGCTTCAAACAATTCGGCAGGATTGCCGTCTTGCAGCATGGCGCGGTACTCCGCGATGCTGTCGGCGGATGACTTTTGGGCGAACGCTGCGGCCGACAAGCCAATGAGCCCTAAGGCAATAATTATTTTTTTCATGCGTGTCTCCACTGCGTTCGAGTTCATCACGAAACGGTGGCTTCGTCAGAGCGTGTGTCGCCCTTGTTGTCTTTCCAAACCACGCCCACTTTGTCACCGGCCTTAGCGCCTTTGATGGTGAACTGCAAGAACGGGTTTTTAGACACAGCTGGGCCCCACTCGGCTGTCATGACGACTTTGCCGTTCAATGTGGCTGTCACGTCTTGGATGTGCCAAGCGGGAATGGTTTTGCCGGTACCGTCTTTGCGTTGACCGGATTCCATTTCGTGGCTCATCAAGACACGGATGGTTGCTTTATCGCCAGCTGCTTGGGCGCGAATGCGCATTGGATCTGCCATGTTATTTCTCCTAAATTTTCTAAATTAGCCGCCGCAGCCGCCGAGTGTGACTTTGACTTCTTTCTTCGCAAAGAAAGCTTTGCCGTCGTTGGTGATTGCGACGGCGTACACGTCAGACGATTGGCCCATCTTGGCGCGTGTAGAGAAATTGGCATCTACGTCTGGCGACACGTTGAACATGGCAATCAAAGCCGATGGATTTTTCTCCACCAGTAACAACACACGTTTGACGTTAGCCAAGCTGGTACTCACGCCCAAGGGCACCACAGCGCCGTTTTCAGCGATGTCTGGACCGGTGATGGTGACGTCTTTGCTTTCCACGGGGGCTGCGCCACCCATGACTTTGACAGCATCTGCAACGCTTTTCGCGTCAAATGCAGCTTTTTCAAACGCTTGCGCGTAGTGTGGAAACAGGCCGGTTGAGGCCAAAAGGCCTGCCACCGCAGCGCTGTGCTTGAGGGTCTCGCGACGAGTTTGCATGTCATGCTCCTAAAAAAAGTTTTGGGTTATTTTGCCGCACCTGCGGCTAGCCAATTGGCCATGATCTTGATGTCCCCATCAGGCGCATTCTGAACAGGCATTGGGATGGGGCCCCAAACGCCGACACCACCAGCCTTGATCTTGCTGGTCAAGTAATCGGCCTTGCCTGCATGCTTCTTTGCGATATCGCTGAAGCTTGGGCCCACCACTTTGGTGTTTTGCGCATGACATGCCGTGCAATTGTGCTTGGCCAGCAATGCCAATGCAGGATCTGCCACCTTCGCTGCTGGTTTAGCAAACGCAGGAGTTGCTGTCACACCCGCAGCGGCTGACTTGTTTTCAGGCATCGTCGTGTTTGCGCCATGTTGCTGTCCAACAAAACGGTTTTGATCAGCCAAGTTACCGTGCGCGTTACGTGCGTAGTCGGGCAGCATGGAAGCCACATGGGTTTCTGGAATGCAGTCTTTCATGCAGGCGACATTGGCTGTATCGGGCTTGGGGGTGCCGTTGAACTCTTTGCCTGGCCACATTGCGTGCTTGGTAGTCATGCCATGGCGGTTAGGCATGCGCTTTTGCACCTCCGCGATGTTTTTGTCGGACAAAACATAATTTTCAGGCACCACATCGGCCAAGCTCAACATGTAGGCAGTCACCGCATACACCTCATCCGGCTTGAGTGACTTAGGCGCCGTCCAAGGCATGGCGCGGTTGATGTAGTCCCACAGGGTGGACACGGTGGCGACCTTCATCATCGTGGTGCGGCCGGGAAAGTCGGATCGTTTCAAGTTGGCCACGTTGCCGGTTTTGATGTCGTCTTTGGTCGTGCCGCCCACTAATGGACTAAAAACTTCGTTGGACTCACCAAACACGCCGTGACAATGGGCGCACTTGGCTTCCCACAAGTCTTGGCCTTGGGCAACCGAGCCTGAGCCTGCAGGCAACCCTTTGAAGTCAGGGCGAACGTCGATGTCCCATGCGGCCACTTCTTTGACGGTGGCGGGACGGCCCACGCCAGGGTAAGCCGTGCTTTGTGCACTGGCAAAACCAGCAGTCGCCAACAAGGCTGTGGTCAAAACAACTTTAAGAAACTTGGACATTTTTAACCTCGCCGTTTTCTTGCACCAACCAAGATTGGATGGCGTTGTTGTGATAAATCGAACGGGTGCCACGCGCCGCACGCAAGTGCTTGTAGGTGGGTTGCACAAAACCCGTCTCGTCTGTGGCGCGACTTTGGATGATGGCGGGCTTGCCGTCCCACACCCAGTCGATGTTGAAGCGGGTCAGCGCTTTGCTGAGCACCGGCGTTTCCAAGCGGGCTTGACGCCAATTACGGCCACCGTCGACAGACACGTCAACTTTTTTCACCTTGCCGCGGCCCGACCATGCCAAGCCCGTGATGTTGTAAAAACCTTTGTCTAACAGGACTTGACCACCAGAAGGCGTGGTGACTACGCTCTTGCACTCTTGGATGTTGGTGTACTGACGGTGTTGACCATCGGGCATCAAGTCCATGTAGTGCACGGCTTCGTCTTTGGCTGCGTAGGGCATGTCGCCCACCTCAATGCGGCGCAAGTACTTGACCCAGCTCACACCTTGAATGCCGGGCACGATCAGGCGCAAGGGGTAGCCGTTTTCCGGGCGCAGCATTTCGCCGTTTTGACCATAGGCCACCAGCACTTCGCCAGACAAGATCAAGCTCATGGGAATGGTGCGGGTCATGGATGAACCGTCGCCACCTTCGGCTAAGATGAATTTGGCATTCTTGAAGTCAGCGCCCGCGATTTCGAGCAAGGTGATCAAAGGCACGCCAGTGAACTCGCTACACGACACCATGCCATGCGTGTATTGCACCGTAGGCACAGCCACGTTACCCCACTCGACCGCCGTGTTTGCACCGCACTCGATGAAGTGGAAACGTGAGACGGAAGGCAACCGCATGATTTCATCCATGGTGAACACCTTGGGTGTTTTCACCATGCCGTTGATCATGAAGCGGTGCTTAGACGGATCAATGTCCCACCAACCTTGGTGGTGACGCTCAAAGTGCAAGCCACTCGGTGTGACGATGCCAAACAACGATTGCAAGGGCGCAAACGACACCGAAGCTTGCGTGGTTTGTGTCAAGCCTGGGCTTTGACGACGTTGCACGTTAGATTCGAACTTGGACGGTATGCCGTATCCATTGTTGGCAGCCACACCTTGGCCGAGGCCTGTCGCATGCTCTGGCAGGTTCAAGATGTTGGTGTCCCCGCCCTCGGTAGGCACAGGATTGCCCTGAGCCAAAGCCATGGGTGCAGCAGCACCTGCGGCAGCAGCGGCAAATGCACTGCGAATGAAGCTGCGACGACCGTTTTTGCTTTCTGCAATGACGGTGCTAATTCCGTCATGGTCTAAAAAATTTTCGGGTGCTTTTTGAATGCGTCCCGATTGAATGCCATCTGGTGTTTTCACAGACAGTCCTTCCACATCAAGTTATATATCAACAGACGCTAATATAAATCATCTCTGATACGAAGACCATCGGGTTTACGCCATAACCCAAATTAACTTAACGAAACTTGTAGTGGCGTTTGTTCAAGACAGCCGCTACTGCGGTGGTGTCTTCTGGAAAAAAACCGAGGTTGAGTTCTGTGTTGCAGTACTCCACCATGCCGCGCAAAGCACCTGCCGTGTTGATGCGACCTTTCGGTTTGTAAATCGCATTGCCATTGCCTCCGACGCGACGAATGTGGCATTCGTTGCATTGGTTTTCTGCAATCAGTTTTTCACCCGCTTGCAGATCTGCCTCTTTAAAAAGAGGATGTTGCTGCGCATTCGCGATACTCGCAGACATCAACAAAATCACAATAAGAAACTTTTTCATGCGCAGCCTATTTGTTAGTTCTCTTGCAAAAGCGCGGGCAACAGGACCTTGTAGCGTCGCCCCTGCTTGTCCAGAGGCTCAATGACACCTGCGCGCACCAAGGTTGTCACCTCGCGGCTGACAGTTTCAAGCTTCAAATCCATCATGGCGCCCATATCGTCGCGACCAAACAAGGTGGCAGTGCCATCTTCGGACACCTCATGCATTTTGTAAATGAAATGCCGCACTCGCTGACGCGCACTGCCAAAGTTCAACTCAGCCAGCCAGTCGTCCGCCTGCTTCAAAGCACTTTGCCACTTCTCCATGAGCTTGCGATGCAGGCGCGGGCTATTGGCCCCGAGTTGATGAATCACATCCAGCGGAATCCGGCACAGGGACACTTCACTCAAAGCCACAGCTTGACTGTCGTAGTGGCCTGTGGCCAAGGCTTCTAAGCCCACCACATCGCCAGCAAACAGAACACGCACCACACGCTCTCGACCGTCTGCCGTGACACGAACCAGCTTGACCAACCCCTTTCGCAGGGTGAACACGCCCAATGCTTTGTCTGACTCGTCGTACAACGATTGCCCAGACCGATAAACCAAGTCGTCAATCGGTGCATGGATGAGTTTGAAGTCTTGCTCATTCAAATCGGCAAACAACACCATATCTCGGACACCGCAATTGCGGCAGTCTGATGTGCCCCGCCAAGCTGACTCGGTTTTGATAGGAATCATGTGCCAGCCACCACGCGACGTGCCACTGCCAGCTGCTCATCCAAGTAAGCACCGTAGAAATCCGGCAAATAGGCGCCTTTCAGTCGAGGGGCCACTTCACGCCCTTGCGCGCCAAAGAACAACACGGTGGGCGCCAACTTGATACCCTGCTTGCGTACCCACGCATCGTGCGTGAGGGATGTGCCATCAAAATCCGCCAAAGCACGGTTGTCGCGCATGTCGATTTGCACCACCTGCAAACCCGAGGCTCGTAAGGGCTGCAAATAGTTCTCGCGCACCACTTTGCAAAACGCACAGCCATGCAGACTGACCATCACCACCAAGGGTTGTTTGACGCGGAGTGCTTGATCAAGCGAAGCAGCCAACGACTCTGTGCTGGGCAAAGTCACAGGTGCGGCTAGAGTCGTCAGAGCGCCTGAGCCCAACGCGAACAAGGCGATGCTTTGTAAAGCTTGGCGTCGTGACAAACATGTAGCCCGGTTCACTTGGCTTCATGCTCCATCAGCAAATAGGTGTTGTAAGCGTTCATACGGTTGGCTGATTTAAAAAGTGGCATTTTGTCAAATTTTGACCAATCCGTTGCACTGTAGGCACTTTCAAACGGTTCCATGTCTCTGGCAGCTCGGCCCATGACTTCGCGCAAATAGATCAAGTAATCGCGCGTCAATGTCATATCCCCCTTGGGATCGTTGGAGATAGGGCCATGACCTGGAACTACCCATCGGGTATCAAATTGGAGCAAGTTTTCCATAGCATCTATCCAATGGCGGCTGTCTGCTTGGCCCACAAATGGAATGCGATTTCGAAACACCAAGTCGCCTGCAAACAATACCTTCTGTTTTGGCAAGTAGACCACCAAGTCTTCGGCAGTATGGGATGGTCCGACCGGTTGAATGTCAAAGCGCACGCCACCCACAACGAGCATTTTGGATGTGATCAACCATTCGTCGGCAGGTACCAAGCGGGTTTTCTCGTCTACCCACGGCCAAAGCTCTTGACGTGAAATGTCCAAGCGCAAACGCGCCGTGTCTGAGGTGAGGTACTCGCGCGCAGCGCCATGCGCCACGATGCGTGCACCCACCTCTTTGAACACTTGCAAACCGTAAATGTGATCAGCGTGGTAATGCGTCAGCACTACGGTGTGAATGGGCTTATTTGTCACCTTGGCGATTTCAGCCAACAAGCGACGCGCAAGTTCTGGCGAACCCAAAGCGTCAACCACCACCACCCCCGCAGGCGTGACCACAAATCCAGCGTTAGAAATGAAGTTTTGATTAGCAGACGACCCCATTTCGGAAGCGCCCTGGACGTAGTACACGTTGGGCACAACTTGCTTGGCCTGCATCAGAGGTTGGGGTGAAGCCACTTGCGTTCGTGGCACTTCAGCATACGAAGCAGTGACCAAGCCAGCGCAACACAGCCACAAAACCACGCTTAGAAAACGAAAAAACGGTGCTTTCAACATCACTTCTCCCAAAGAGGCCGCGGTATTGGACTTGATCTGTACCAAGTTATACGTATGCCAGAGCGCATAGCATAGACTAAATATAAGCAACGACTAAATCATATGAAGCAGACCCTACGCATCCCGCTTCAATGCGCGCCCCATCAGTTCGCCGACATGGATGCAGGGGTAGGACAGACAACGAATTCAAATTCTTAAGCTATAGTTTTTCAACTGGATGAGCGCACCAACACTGGGTAAACCCCGTGCAGGCGTTTTGTCATTCTGGATATATTACCGATCACTGATTGATTTTCTCTCTTCAACGAGGTCACGATGAAAAAAACACATTCCCACTTGCTGCGTTTACTCGCTGCGACAGTCTTTTCCGTGGGTTTGAGCGTAAATGCATACGCCGAAGACAAAGCCACGCAACTCAACAACCGCGCCACCGCAGCCATGTGTGCCAATTGCCACGGCACCGAAGGACGTACCGTCGAGGGGTCAGCTATTCCCGCTCTGGCAGGCATGCCCAAGGACTACCACGTGCAGCAAATGCAAGCCTTTAAAAATGGCACACGCCCTGCGACGGTGATGCATCAGATCACCAAGGGCTTGACCGATGCCCAAATCGACACCATTGCTAGCTACTACGCTTCCATCAAGCGTTAATTAAGGATTCATCATGAAACGTCGTAGTTTTGTTCAAGCCTCACTGGCGCTTGGTTCTTTTGGCGCACTTGGCAGCATGGTGGGTTGCGCATCCGTCGGTCGTGTACCCGAAAAAGCGCGTGTGATCGTGGTGGGTGGCGGCTACGGTGGCGCGACTGCCGCCAAATACGTTCGCATGTTGTCGAATTACCAAATCGATGTCACCATGATCGAGCCCAGTGGCGCATTTGTGTCCTGCCCCATCTCCAACTTGGTGATCGGTGGCAGCAAGACCATGGCCGACATCACCACACCCTACGACAAGCTTTCGGGCAAGCACGGCGTGAACATCGTGCGCGACTATGTCGCCAGCGTGGATCCCCTCAAAAAAACCGTCACCTTGGCCAGCGGCCCCACCATTCGCTACGACAAGCTGATCATGTCGCCTGGCATCGACCTGATGTTCAACACCATCGAAGGTCTGAAAGAAGCGCAAGCCTCCGGCCAAATTTTGCAAGCTTGGAAGGGCGGACCTGAAACGCTGGCCCTGCGCAAGCAACTCGAAGCCATGGACGATGGCGGGGTTTTCGCGATCACCATCCCAGAGGCCCCCTACCGCTGCCCTCCAGGCCCTTACGAGCGTGCCAGCCAAGTGGCCCATTACTTCAAGCAACACAAGCCTAAATCCAAAGTGCTGATCTTGGATGCCAACCAAGACGTCACATCCAAAGGGCCACTGTTCAAAAAATTCTGGGCCGACAACTATAAGGGCATCTTGGAATACGTGCCACAGCACAAAGTCGTGGCAGTTGATGCGAAGACCAACACTTTGAAATTCGAAATTCAAAACGACATCAAAGCGAACGTTCTGAACGTATTGCCTACGATGCGTGCGGGTGGCATCGCCGTCCAGTCGAACTTGGCCAACGTCAACGCCCGTTGGTGCGGCGTGCACTACCAAACCTTCGAGTCCACACAAGCCAAAGACATTCACGTCATTGGCGACTCGATCATGATTGCACCGCTCATGCCCAAGTCTGGCCACATGGCCAACTCGCATGGCAAGGTCACAGCAGCGGCTATCGTGGCAGAACTGTCCGACATGCCGGTGAATCCTGCACCCTTCCTCAGCAACACCTGCTACAGCTTTGTGAACGACAAACTGGTGGTGCATGTCGCGTCGGTCCACCAGTACGACGCCAAAGACAAGACCTACAAAACCGTACCTGGTTCTGGCGGTGTATCACCAGCCCCTAACGAGCTCGAAGGCATTTACGCGTGGAACTGGGCTCAAAACATTTGGGCTGACAGCCTGATGTGAAAATACGCCGCATGAACATCCTCAAATACATTTCACACGCATTTGCCAGCTTGATATTGGCATTGAGCTTTGGCGCTGTGCATGCCCAAGACATCAAAGTCGTCTACCACGTCAACACGGGCGTGGAAACGGCTGCGGGCATTTTGGGCAATGTGCGCAACCACCTGAGTGCCGACCCCAGCGCCAAAATTGTGGTGGTCACACACGGCTTGGGCATCGACTTTTTGCTGGATGGTGCCAAAGACAGCAAAGGCCGTGAGTTCAGTGGCGTGGTCAGCGACTTAAGCGGCAAAGGCGTGCAGTTCAGGGTGTGCAACAACACATTGATCTCACGCAACATCGACGCCAATAAAGTCTCTATGGACGCCAAGATCGTGCCCTCTGGCGTGGCCGAAGTGGCCCGTTTGCAAGCCAAAGAAGGCTACGTCTACCTCAAACCCTGATCAATGGGCGATGTCGCTGTCGATGGCAATTTGGGTGCACACGGCGCGGCATAAGGTAACAACCCGGTCGTTGATGATGCGGTAATAAATTTGCACACCTTCACGGCGGCGACCCAAAATCTTCGCCTTGAACAAGGTGTTCAGATGCTGCGACATATTGGGTTGGGTGGTGTCAATCTCGGCCAGCAACTGACCGACATTCTTTTCTTCGGTACACAAGCTGTTGATGATTTTCAAGCGCATGGGTGCAGACATGACGCGAAACGTTTCTGCGGCCAGAGAAAACATGAGGTCCAAGTTTTCTTGATCTGAAGCGGCTTGCGCTTTGGCGCTTGTGACTTTCTTGGCAACGGTCTTCACCGTTTTTGCCGCCGTCTTTTTTGCTGCAAGAGGTCGTGCCGCAACTTTGGTTTTGGTAGGTGAAAGGCTTGCCATGGGTAAAGAGCTTATCAGTTGCGTAAATCTGCCACTGTCGCTTGCAGGTCTAGGGCCCACACACGGCGGTTGCGGCCATTGGCCATTTGGGTGTCACCGTAGCGGACTTGCGCCAACAGCGGCGGGGCGCACAGAGTACGCCACAAAGAGCTCACCAGCGTGTCATGGTCGTGATAGCAAGGTGCAAAGCTGTGCTGGCCGGTTCGCGCTTCTAAAAATTGCAAGGCAATAGGCTGAATCGGCGCATCGGCTGAGATAGCCGCTTGCAACAGATTGGCATGAAAAGGCAACAAACTCACGCCATCTCCTGTGCCGCCTTCGGGGAACACGGCCAGCACTTGACCTTGGCGCAAGGCGTCCGCCATTTGGTGGACCACGCGCATGGCATCACGGTTAGACGAACGTTCGATATACAGCGACCCACCCCCTGTTGTGAGTACACCCACCACGGGCCAAGCGCGAATCTCAGACTTCGCCACAAAGCGGCAATGGCATGCGGCGTGCATCACCAAAATGTCAAGCCATGAGATGTGATTGGCTGCCATCAGCACAGGTCCTTTGGCAGGGTGGCCTTTCACGCGCACCTGAATGCCCATCACAGCCAACATGCCGCGCGCCCACACTTCCACATAGCGGGCCTGTTGCTCATCACTGAGTTTGGCAAACGTCCAGCGAACGATCACATAGCCACGCACCACACACGCCAAAACGCGGATGAATTTCCAAAGGGCTTGAAGAGCACGCATCAGAAAACGCGCATCACGCTTGGAACGCTAAGCGACCCGCCACCAAGGTGGCTTTGACACGCCCGGGCAAAGCCATACCCGTCATGTCAAATGCAAACGGCGTGTGCTTGCCTTGGCTATGCAAGGCATCAGGCAAAACTTGCCATTGCATTTGCGGGTCAAACACCACCAAGTCGGCCACACCACCTACGTGCAAATGACCTGCGTCGCTGGCTTTCGCTGCGGCCTTGCCAGCGCCAGAACGCAGGACCTGCGCGGGTTGTGCGGTCAACACATCCAACGCACGCATCAGACCTGCACCGCTGTCTTGCGCCCACTTCAGCGCCAAGCTCAGCAACAGTTCCAAGCCGGTGCCACCGGGTTCAGCCTCGGCAAACGGCAGGGCTTTGGCGTCGGCATCCACGGGGGTGTGGTCAGACACCAAGGCATCCAAGGTGCCATCAGCCAAGGCAGCGCGCAGAGCATCGCGGTCGCGTTGTTGGCGCAACACAGGCGTCACACGGGCGCGGCTGTCGAAGTAGCCCATGTCGTGATCGCTCAAATGCAAGGAATTGATGCTGACATCGGCCGTCACAGCCAAGCCTTCTTGTTTGGCAGCACGCACCAACGCCACGCCTTCTGCGCTGGAAATACGACACAAATGCACACGGGCTTTGGTGCTGCGCATGAGCGCAAAAATGGTGTGCAGGGCAATCGTTTCGGCCGCTACGGGCACGCCACTCAAACCCAAACGCGTCGCCAACGGACCGCTGGCTGCCACGCCTTTGCCCAAATGCAACTCTTGCGGACGCAACCAGACGGTGTAGCCATAGGTGGAGGCATATTGCAAGGCACGTTGCAAGACTTGGGTATTTTCCAAAGGCACTTCGGCTTGGCTAAAACCAATACACCCCGCCTCGGTCAGCTCCGCCATTTCGGTCAACACTTCGCCTTTGAGGCCACGGGTCAAAGCGCCCAATGGAAACACATGCGCGCGATGCAAGCGCTCGGCACGAAACTTGAGCATTTCCACCAAACCGGGCTCATCCAACACGGGGTCGGTATCGGGCGGGCACACCAAACTGGTCACGCCGCCGGCCACTGCGGCAGTTAGCTCGGAGTCCAACATACCCTCGTGCTCATGACCTGGCTCACGCAAGCGCACTTGCAAGTCGACCAAGCCCGGCGCCACGATGCAGCCCGTGGCATCCACCGTTTGCTTGGGGCGAAACCCAGCAGGCATGGCCTCACCGGGCTTGACGATGGCCAACACATGGCCATCAGCAACGACCACATCGGCGATTTGGTCGAACCCGGAGGCTGGGTCCATCACGCGACCGTTTTGAATCAGGATGTTCATGCTTCATTCCCCGCCACGATAGACATCACGGCCATACGCACAGCAATACCAAACGTGACCTGCGACAAGATCACACTTTGCGGTCCATCGACCACCGCCGACTCGATCTCCACACCGCGGTTGATCGGCCCGGGGTGCATGACGATGGCATCGGGTTTGGCCAATTGCAACTTCTCTTGTGTGAGGCCAAACGACTTGAAATACTCTTGGCTCGATGGCAACAGGGCGCCACTCATGCGCTCGTTTTGCAAGCGCAGCATGATTACCACGTCGCAGCCCTTGATGCCTTCTTCCAAGTTGTTGAACACGCGCACGCCCATGGCCGATAAGTCGCTGGGCACCAAAGTCTTGGGGCCCACCACGCGCACCTCGGCGCAGCCCAAGGTGGTCAGCGCATGGATGTCCGAGCGGGCCACACGCGAGTGCAGCACGTCGCCCACGATGGCCACGGTGAGGTTGGTGAAGTCTTTTTTGTAATGCCGGATGGTGTACATGTCCAGCAAACCCTGTGTGGGGTGGGCGTGACGGCCGTCACCGGCGTTGACCACATGCACATGCGGTGCGACGTGCTCGGCAATCAGGTAAGGCGCACCAGACTCGCCATGACGCACGACAAAAATATCGGCCGCCATGGCGCTCAAGTTGGCGATGGTGTCGAGCAGCGATTCGCCCTTGGCAGCTGACGAGCGCGCAATGTCCAAATTAAACACGTCGGCCGACAAACGCTTGGCCGCGATTTCGAACGTGGTGCGGGTGCGGGTGCTGTTTTCAAAGAAGAGGTTGAACACGCTCTTGCCACGCAGCAGCGGCACTTTTTTGACTTCGCGGTCGTTGACCGATGTGAAGTTGGCCGCCGTGTCGAGGATGTGCGTCAAGATGTTGCGCGACAAACCTTCGGTCGACAGCAGGTGAATCAGTTCACCGTTTTTGTTGAGTTGTGGGTTGCGTTTGTAGAGCATGTCAGCCCTTCACAGAAAAATTAAATGCACCGCTCTCGGCCTTGGCCAAGGCGAGCGACTGACTGGCGGGCAAGGCCACACGGGCGGCTGCGAAATCGGCTTGCACCGGCAACTCGCGGCCACCTCGATCGACCAAGACGGCCAACTGCACAGAGGCGGGCCGACCGTAATCAAAAAGTTCGTTCAGCACGGCGCGGATAGTGCGCCCGGTGTACAGCACGTCATCCAGCACGATGATGTGCGCGCCGTTCACTTCAAACGGCAGCTTGGTGGCGCCACCATCCGCCAAGCCGCGCTTGGAGAAATCATCACGGTGCATTGCCGACGAGATGCTGCCCGCCGCGCCTGCTAGCCCTAAGTCTTTTTGCAAGCGCGCAGCCAGCCAAGCACCGCCCGAGGTGATGCCCACCAAACGGGTCTCTGGCGTTAGCATGCTGCGCACGCCCTTAAGCAGTTCTAAATACAAGCTCTCAGCATCAAGCAAAAGATTGCCGCTCATGCCCAAACTCCGTGCGTGCAATGGTTCACATGGGTGCTCATAAGTTTTCCCTGAAAAATTGGTTAAGGATGATGCAAGCAGATGCAGCGTCGGCATCTTTCGCACCTTGCGCGTGGGCTTCCGTGGTGCTGTAACGCTCATCCACTTCAAATACCGGCAAGTTAAAACGTCCGTTCAATTGGCGTGCAAATTTTTTGGCTTTGGCCGTGTTCTCGTGGGCGGCACCGTCGGGGTGAAACGGGACGCCCACCACCAAAGCATCGGGTTGCCACTCGGCAATGCGCTTGGTGATCAAGGTCCAGCGCGCATCGCCTTCGGCATTGACGGTCGCTTGCGGCTGCGCATCGCGCAGCATGCGACTGCCATAGGCCACGCCCGTACGTTTGACACCAAAGTCAAAGGCCAAAAACGATTGAAAGTGTGCAGGCAACTCGCGGGTTTCACTCATGCGTGCCCCACTTGGCTCGACAGCATCCACGACTGCAAGCCCAGCAAACCCATGGCGCGCTCGTAACGCTGTGCCACGGGCGTTTCAAAAATCACAGCGGTATCCGCAGGCACGGTCAACCAGCTGTTCTCGGCCAACTCCGACTCCAACTGACCTTCGCCCCATGACGAATACCCCAGGGAGACCAACACACGGCGTGGGCCATGCCCCGCCGACAAGGCTTCGAGCACGTCTTTAGACGTGGTCATTTCTAAGCCACCTGGAATGCGCATGGTGGAGGCGTAAATGGCGTCGTGCTTGGACACCGCGTTCAAAGCGGACTCTTCGTCGGTGAGTTCGGGATCGGGGTTGGCCAACATGGCATCGTGCAAGACAAAACCGCGCTCGGTGTGGACAGGCCCCCCTTGCAAAACAGGGGCGTCAATCAAGTCGGGACGGTTTAAATCCAAGTCGACTTTTTCAAACAAACCACGCATCGACAAATCGCTGACTTTGTTGATCACCAGCCCCAAGGCGCCGCGTTCGGTGTGCTCGCACACATAGACCACACTTTTAGAAAAAGTCTCGTCCTCCAACCCGGGCATTGCAATCAAAAAGTGATGCGTCAAGTTGATGGAGGCAGAATCAGCGGTCATATTGCAATTTTAAAGGGTGAACATGCCAAACACTTCGCGCCACACCGCGCATGTGGCCAGTGGACTGATGTGGTTTCGACGCGATCTACGGGCTTTTGACAACGCAGCGCTCTACCACGCGCTGAAAAGCTGCACCCACGTGCACTGCGTCTTCGTGTTCGACCGCGCCATTTTGGACAAACTGCCCCGCCAAGACCGACGGGTGGAGTTCATCCGCGAGTCCTTGGTCACCTTGGATGCCGAATTACATGCCATGGCAGGCCAAGCCGGCGCAGGCCTGATCGTGCGCCATGCGGTGGCCGCCGACGAAGTGCCCCGTTTGGCCAAGGAATTGGGCGTGCAAGAGGTGTTTGCCAACCACGATGACGAACCCGAGGCCTTGGCGCGCGATGCCCAAGTGCGTGGGGCCTTGGCCAACGCAGGCATTGGTTTTCAGACCTACAAAGACCACGTCATTTTTGAACGCAGCGAAGTGCTGACCCAAATGGGCAAGCCCTACGGCGTGTTCACTCCCTACAAAAATGCATGGCTGCAAAAAATCAACCCGTATTTTTTGCGCAGCTACCCCGTAGGCAAATACATCAAAGCCTTGGCATCGCGCCCCAAGGCCTACCAAACCAGCGTGCCCACGCTGGCCGATTTAGGGTTTGAACCCACCAACCTCAGCACCTTGCACGTGCCCACAGGCAGCCCCGGCGGCTTGGCTTTGTTTGAGGACTTCTTTGACCGCATGGACCGTTACGACGAAACCCGCAACTTTCCAGCCGTGAAAGGCCCGAGCTATTTGAGCGTGCATTTGCGCTTTGGCACGGTGTCCATCCGCCAACTCGCGTCCACCGCCTATCAACGAATGTTGACGGGCTCGGCGGGCGCCGAAGTGTGGTTGTCAGAGCTGATTTGGCGGGATTTTTATCACCAAATCTTGCACCACCATCCGCGCGTGGTGAACGCGGCTTTCAAGCCCGAGTACGACGCCATCAAGTGGGCCCACAACAAACACGACAAAGAACAATTTGCCGCTTGGTGCGAAGGCCGCACCGGCTATCCGCTGGTCGATGCAGCGATGGCGCAAATCAACCAAACGGGTTACATGCACAACCGCCTGCGCATGGTGGTGGCCAGCTTTTTGGTGAAAGACATCGGCATTGATTGGCGCTGGGGCGAGCAGTACTTTGCCCAACACCTGAACGACTTTGACCTTGCCGCCAACAACGGCGGCTGGCAATGGGCCAGTTCCAGCGGCTGCGACGCGCAACCGTACTTTCGCATCTTCAACCCCACCAGCCAGAGCGAGAAGTTTGACCCAGAAGGCAAATTCATTCGCCGCTACGTGCCAGCGCTGGCCAAGTTACCCAATGCGGCCATCCACGCGCCTTGGCTAGCCAAACCCTTGGAGCTGGAATCTGCAGGCTTGGTCTTGGGCCGCGACTACCCCAAGCCCATCGTCGATCACGCGCAAGCGCGCACGGAGACGCTGGAACGTTATGCGGTGGTTAAAAAAGTGAAATAAATGGCTCAGCAGGCCACTGAACCATCCACGCTGAAGACTTGTGAAAAGTCCGTAGCCAATTGAGCAGGGCCTTAGATTTGCACCATTTCAAAATCTTCTTTGCGTGCGGCGCACTCGGGACAGGTCCAATTCATGGGTACGTCAGCCCAAGCTGTACCGGGGGCGATGCCGTGTTCAGGGTCGCCAGCCTCTTCGTCATAAATCCATCCACAAATCAGACACATCCAAGTAGTCGCCACAGCATTTCTTTCGTCAGCACATAGAATGAAAAGCATTGTATAGATAGGCCATGGCGCAAGAAATTTCCTCATCCCCCAACGACAGCACGCTGCCTGACGACATGCTCGGCGCGCCAGCGTGCGTGCTGATGTTCAATGCCAACGACCCCAGTGGTGCTGGCGGACTCAGCGGTGATGTATTGGCCTGTGCTGCCATCGGGGTGCATGGCTTGACCGTGGTCACCGGCGCCTATCTGCGCGACACCGCCGAAATTTTTGACCATGTCGCCTTTGACGATGAGGCTGTGGCTGAACAAGCCCGCAGTGTGCTGGAAGACATGAATATTCGTGCCATCAAGGTTGGCTTTTGCGGCGACCCTGAAAACTTAAGCGTGATTGCAGAAATCAGCACCGACTACGCCGAGGTGCCCGTGGTCGCTTACATGCCCAATTTGTCGTGGTGGGAAGACGAAAAGATCGACGCGTATTTGGATGCCTTTCGCGAACTCATCTTGCCCCAAACCACCCTGTTGATCGGCAACCACAACACCTTGTGGCGCTGGTTACTGCCTGAATGGCGCAACGAGCGCAGTCCGGGCCCACGGGACATTGCCCGTGCCGCGGCAGAAATGGGCGTGCCCTATGTGTTGGTCACCGGCATCAGCCAACCCGACCAACACATTGAAAACGCTTTGGCCACCGCACACACCATCATGTTGAGCGAGCGTTTTGAACGATTCGATGCCATCTTTGCCGGCGCGGGGGACACCTTGAGTGCCACCTTGGTCGCCATGTTGGCCACAGGCTCAGACCTCGAAGAAGCCACCCATGAAGCTTTGGAATTTCTCGACCAAAGCCTCAGCAGTGGTTTCAGACCCGGCATGGGTCACGCCTTGCCAGACCGCATGTTTTGGGCAGAGGTGGATGACAACGCCACCGAGAGCGACGAACGCCTGCCCACCGCCGAAGACTTCTCACTTCCCCGTCACGAAACCAAGCACTAAACCCTATGACCGACTTGAACCAAGCCCTGTTTGACCGCGCCGCCCAAGTAATTCCAGGCGGCGTCAACTCGCCCGTACGTGCCTTTCGTGCCGTGGGCGGCACACCCCGTTTTGTGCAACGCGCACAAGGCGCTTACTTTTGGGATGCCAATGGCCAAAAGTACATCGACTACATCGGCTCTTGGGGCCCCATGATCTTGGGCCATGGCAACCCTGTAGTTTTGGAAGCGGTCCAAAAAGCGGCCTTAGATGGTTTTTCTTTCGGTGCACCGACTGAGCGCGAGATTGAGTTGGCCGAGGAAATTTTGAAGCATGTGCCCTCGATGGAGATGGTGCGCTTGGTCAGCTCTGGCACCGAAGCCGGCATGAGCGCGCTGCGTTTGGCCAGAGGCGCCACGGGCCGCAGCAAGTTCATCAAGTTTGAGGGCTGCTACCACGGCCATGCCGACGCCTTGCTGGTCAAAGCAGGCTCGGGGCTCGCGACTTTTGGCAACCCCACCAGCGCGGGCGTGCCGCCCGAAGTGGTGCGCGACACCTTGGTGCTCGAATACAACAACATCGCCCAACTGGAAGAAGCCTTTGCCTTGCACGGCAAAGAATTGGCCTGCGTGATGATCGAACCCATTGCCGGCAACATGAACTTTGTGCGCGCCAGTGTGCCCTTCATGAAACGCTGCCGCGAGCTGTGCACCGAGTACGGCGCACTCTTTGTGTTTGACGAGGTGATGACCGGTTTCCGCGTGGCCCTGGGTTCAGCGCAAAGCGTTTATGCCCAACTCATTCCTGGGTTCAAACCCGATGTGACTGTGCTGGGCAAAGTCATTGGTGGCGGCATGCCACTGGCTGCGTTTGGTGGACCTCGCGCCATCATGTCGCAGCTGGCCCCCACGGGCCCCGTGTACCAAGCGGGCACCCTGAGTGGCAACCCCGTGGCCACCGCTTGCGGATTGGCCACATTGCGAGAAATTGCTAAGCCTGGATTTTTTGAAACCCTGAGCACGCGCACACAGAGCTTGGTCGATGGTTTGACTGCGGCGGCGGCCAAAGCTGGTGTGCCTTTCGCCGGCGACTGCCAAGGCGGCATGTTTGGCTTCTTCTTGTTGCCTGAGTTGCCCCAAAACTACACCAAGGTCATGACCAGCGATAGCCCCAAATTCAACCGACTGTTCCACGGCTTGCTTGACCGCGGCGTGTACATCGCCCCCGCTTTGTATGAAGCCGGGTTCGTGAGTGGCGCACACACCGAGGCAGACATTGCACAAACCGTGCAAGTGGCTGGCGAGGTGTTTGCCCAGTTATGAGAAAACGGGTTCTTGCCCTCGCAGCTGCAGCTGCTTTGATGCCAGCTGCGCACGCCGTCGATTTGGCGCGCAGCTGGGTTAATCCCGGCTTTTACTCGTACCATTTCGAACGCGATAAACACCTGAACAATGTCAACACCGGTCTGGGCATTGAGGTGCCACTCACTGACGTTTATTCGGTCACTGCCGGTGTGTTTGAAAACAGCGACCGCGCCACTTCGCACTATGTGGGTCTGTACGTCATGCCTTTTGACATCGGACCGTTCAAGGCGGGTGCGGTGGTCGGTGGGTTCAACGGCTACCCCAATGCCAACCAAGGCGGTTGGTTTCCAGCCATCATTCCCGTGGTCGCCTTGGAAGGACGACAATTGGGCATGAACGTGAGCTTCGTCCCCACCGTGCAAGACAAACTACACGGTGCCATCAGCTTCCAACTCAAATACCGCTTTAAGCCTTAATTGCATTTTTAGACTCTCTCGTCCTGACACGGCGTATTTTCCTTAGAAGGACCTCCATGAAAAAAACATTCCAACTGCACGTTGAAGGCAAGCACCCCGACCGTTTGCTCGAAGCCATCAAGCACGAAATTCGCAAATACATCAAGCGTGAACGCCGCCGTGACTTACCCGAAGGCGCTGACTTTTGGGACTTTGATTGCAAATTTGGCGTCACTGAAGAAGCTGCGGAAGTGGTGCACATGGCCACCATCATTGAACGCATCGATGCTGTCGTCGCCGACAAAGGCACCCAGTTTTATGTGGAACTCTTGGCCAAGGGTGGCGTGCGCGCAATCCGCCCAGCGGGTGAACATCAAGACATCCACGGCTTGCATGAAGACGACGATTTGGATGAAATCAACGATTGATCGCCCAACCGTGTGGCGTGCCCAGCGCCATTAACGCGACGAACGACCAGCAAAAACGCCACCTTGAAGGTGGCGTTTTGCTTGGTGGGATTGCGTGGCGAATCACCCGCCGACAAACGTTAAGTTTGCGTTGGCGAAGCCGCCGCGGCAGCCCTGAGTTTGTCTTTCTTGCTTGGGCGCTTGCCTTTGATGCCGCCCGTGCCGTCATTCAACGCAGACGCAGGAGGTGGTACTTCGGTTGGCTCGAAGCCTTCTAGCACTTCGACAGGCATCTGCACTTGGGCACGCTTTTGAATCAGTTGCCAATGCGCCAGCGTGGCGGCCATCACAAAACTGACCGCTTCACCGTGCTCACCGGCACGGCCTGTGCGACCAATGCGATGGGTGTAATCGGTGGCTGAGCGCGGCAGGTCGTAATTGACCACCACGGGCAGCTGCGCAATGTCGATCCCGCGTGCTGCGAGGTCGGTGGTGACCACCACTTCCCAGCGCTCTTCTTTGAACTCGGCCAACACGTCTTGGCGTGCGCCTTGGCTCATCTCGCCATGAAACGCAGTGGCAAACACGCCCGCTTTGTAAAGCTTGTTGGCCACATGCTCACACGCGTAGCGCGTGGCCACGAACACCAACACACGCTTCCATGCGTGGGTTTTGATGAGATGGCGCAGCAAAGCCGTGCGGCTTTTTTCATCCACCTGAATGGCACGTTGTGCAATGTCAGGCGCGTGCACCTCGGTGTGTGCAATGGTGATGCGCTCGGGATTGCTCAGCAGCGCCTCGGCCAAGGTCTGCACTGCGGGCTCAAAGGTGGCGCTGAACAACAGGTTTTGTCGTTTGGCGGGCAGCAGCGCCAAGATGCGTTGCAGCTCTTCGGCAAAGCCGAGATCGAGCAAGCGGTCGGCTTCGTCGAGCACCAGGTGCTGCACTTGGCCCAAGTTCAAGGCGTTGTGGTCCACGATGTCCAGCAAGCGGCCTGGCGTAGCCACCACCACATCAGCACCGCTGCGCAGGCTCATCATTTGTGGATTGATCGACACGCCGCCAAACAAGGTACCCACTTTGATGGACTGCGTGAGGGGCCGCGCCAGATCGCGCAGCACGTCGCTCACTTGTGTGGCGAGTTCGCGTGTGGGCACTAGCACCAGCACTTGGGTGGTGCGCTTCTTGGGTGCTTCGTCACGCGAGGCAGCCGTGGCCATGAGAAGTTGCAACACAGGCAGCACATAGGCTGCTGTTTTGCCAGAGCCGGTTTGCGCAGTGGCCAATACATCGCGGCCATTCAATACAGAGCCAATGGCTTCGACCTGCACAGGTGTAGGCGTTGTAAATCCTGCTTGAGCCGCTGAACTTTGCAGCTCGGCGTTGAGGCCGAGCTGGGCAAAGTTAAAGGGTGCAGGCTTTTGCGTCAGCTCAGCAGTCGTTGTGTTGACGGATGCAGATTGCGCCGCATCAAGCGGCGCGTTGGTGTGGTCAATGTTCAATGTGAGCGATCAATGACGGAAGTGCCGCACGCCGGTGAACACCATGGCCACGCCACGCTCGTTGGCCGCGTCAATGACTTCTTGGTCGCGCATGGAGCCACCGGGCTGGACCACACAAGTTGCGCCGGCTTCCACCACCACGTCGAGGCCGTCGCGGAAGGGGAAGAAAGCATCACTGGCGACCACGGTGTTTTGCAGGCTCAGCTTCGCTGCGTCGGCCTTGATGCTGGCGATGCGTGCTGAATCGAGGCGGCTCATTTGGCCTGCGCCCACGCCCATGGTCATGCCGTTTTTGCAGAACACGATGGCGTTGGACTTGACGAACTTGGCCACTTTCCAAGCGAACAACAGATCGTGCAGTTCTTCAGGTGTGGGTTGTTTGACGGTGACAATTTTCAGATCGGCCAAAGCCAGCTCGTGGTTGTCAGCGCTTTGCAACAAAAGGCCTGAACCCACGCGCTTGGTTTCCAAAGCATTGCGCACGTCGCCGTAGTTGGCGGGCAAGGCGATTTTCATCAAGCGCACGTTCACTTTGCTCTTGAACACGTCAAGCGCTTCGGCGCTGAAATCAGGAGCCATCAGCACTTCCACAAACTGCTTGCTCACCGCCTCGGCAGTGGATTTGTCCACGGGCCGGTTGAAGGCGATGATGCCGCCGAACGCGCTGGTAGGGTCGGTTTGAAAAGCCTTGCTGTACGCCTCGAGCGGGTTCGCACCCACAGCCACACCGCAAGGGTTGGCGTGTTTAACAATCACACAAGCTGCAGACTGTGAAAGGTCGCCGTTGGCTCCCGTGTCAAAGCTCTTCACACATTCCCAAGCCGCGTCTGCATCGGCGATGTTGTTGTAGCTGAGTTCTTTGCCTTGCAGCTGAATGCCGGTAGCCAGCGAACCAGCGGCTGGTGCCAAGTCGCGGTACCAAGCGGCTTGCTGGTGGCTGTTTTCGCCATAGCGCAGGTCTTGCACTTTGACGTATTGCTCGTTGAACTGACCACTGAACTGGGCGCGCTCGGGCACGTATTCTTCGCTCAGCTTCTCGGCTTCAAAGTTCACGCTGGAGAGGTAGTTGCTGATCGCGCCGTCGTATTGGCTGATGCGGTTGAAGGCGGCCACAGACAAAGCAAAGCGCAGTTTGTCGCTCAACTTGCCGTTGGCTTTGAGCTCGGCCATCACGGCGGGGTACTGACTGGCGTCAGTCACGATGCCCACGTCTTTCCAGTTCTTGGCGGCAGAGCGCACCATGGCGGGGCCACCGATGTCGATGTTCTCAATCGCGTCTGCCAACGTGCAACCAGGCTTGGCCACAGTAGCTTCAAACGGATACAAATTCACAATCAACAAATCAATCGTGTCGATGTTGTGTGCCTTCAAAGCCGCCATGTGCTCGGGCGTGTCGCGGCGGGCCAGCAGGCCGCCGTGCACTTTGGGGTGCAGTGTTTTCACACGGCCATCCAGCATTTCGGGAAAGCCTGTGACTTCGGCCACTTCGGTCACGGGCAAGCCTTGTTCGGCCAAGAGCTTGGCGGTGCCGCCGGTGGAGATGAGGCCCACGCCCAAGGCGTGAAGATCACGCGCAAGTTCGACGATGCCGGTTTTGTCAGAGACGGAAATGAGTGCTTTCATGCTTTTCTTTGCTTAGAGGCTTATTTGAGAAGTTTGTGATCGAGAAGTTTTTTGCGCAAGGTGTTGCGGTTCAGCCCCAGCCATTCGGCCGCGCGAGATTGGTTGTTGTCGGCTTTCTGCATCACGATTTCGAGCAACGGTTTTTCAACCAGGCGCACCAACATGTCGTGCATGTTGTCGGGCTCGGTGCCGTTGAGGTCGCGGAAATAGGTCTCGAGGCTGGCGCGCACCACCTCGTCAATGTGTTTGTTACTCATGCAAAGCCAAAGAGTCGAGAGATAAAACGGGGTCAGGCAAGCGCTCGTGTCGCTGGGCCAAGTCATCAAAAAAAGCAGCGACAGCGCGGTGTTGTGCGGCGCTATCTTCTAGGGTGTTCATGTGTTGGCGGAACGCTTCACCCTCGGGCAAGCTCTGCACATACCAAGCAATGTGCTTACGGGCACTGCGCACACCGGTGAGCTCGCCGTACAGCGCGTAATGCTCGTCCAAATGGTCCAGCAACAAGCGACGCACTTCAGCGACCAAGGGCTGTGCCAAGTGCTCGCCTGTCGACAAATAGTGGGCAATTTCTCTAAAAATCCATGGACGACCTTGAGCAGCGCGGCCAATCATCACAGCGTCAGCGCCGGTGAGTTTTAAAACTTCTTGCGCTTTTTCAGGCGAATCAATGTCGCCGTTGGCCACCACCGGCACTTTCACCGCTTGCTTGACGGCGGCGATGGTCTCGTACTCGGCAAAGCCTTTGTAGCCTTGCTCGCGGGTGCGGCCATGCACGGTGATCATTTGTACGCCAACAGCTTCTGCGGCGCGGGCCAAAGCCACCGCATTTTTGTGTTCATTGCACCAACCGGTGCGCATCTTTAACGTGACGGGCACGCCGTGTGGCTGGGCCGCATCGACTACGGCTTGCACGATGGACATGGCCAGCGGCTCGTCTTGCATCAAGGCCGAACCCGCCCATTTGTTGCACACCTTCTTGGCGGGACAACCCATGTTGATGTCGATGATTTGCGCCCCGCGCTCAATGTTGTACACCGCCGCCTCGGCCATCATGGCGGCATCGGTGCCAGCAATTTGCACAGCGATGGGACCGCTCTCGCCTGTGTGGTCAGCGCGACGCGAGGTCTTGAGCGACTTCCACAAATCTTTGCGCGACGTGACCATCTCACTCACCGCATAACCTGCCCCCAACTGCTTGCACAGCATGCGAAACGGCCGGTCAGTCACGCCAGCCATCGGCGCGACAAACAGGTTGTTTGCCAATGTGTAGGGGCCGATTTGCATGGGTGGAAGAAGTCAGATGTGCTTAAAAAGGAGGCGCCATTGTAGCTGCCCAAAATTTCAGCACTACACTGCGCCCATGGAAATCTGGATGCAATCTGTACTGGCCGCCTTGGCTCTGCCTGAATTCGGTTTGAGCACGGTGTTTGTGGTGTCGTTGATATCGGCCACCCTGTTACCTATGGGCTCAGAGCCGGTGGTGTTTGGCTTGGTCAAACTCAACCCCGAACTGTTTTGGCCCGCCATTTTTGTCGCTACTGTTGGCAACACCATCGGCGGTGCGATCAGCTGGTGGATGGGCCATGGCGCACAGCGCGTGCGCAACAAGCTGGGTCATCAAGGCACCACCGGACACAACGCTCGCGCCTTGCGCTGGCTGCAAACCCTTGGACCCAAAGCCTGTTTGCTCAGCTGGCTGCCCGGTGTGGGCGACCCCCTGTGCGCAGTCGCTGGCTGGCTCCGCCTACCCTTTTGGCCTTGCGTGGCCTATATGGCGGTGGGTAAATTTGCGCGTTATCTGGTGATGACGGGTGGGTTGCTTTGGGTGTTTCCTCAGCATTGGGGTTGACTACCCCAATCGCAGATTAAGCAGCCACAGCCACTTCAGCCTCAACCGCCATGTGATCCAAGGCCTGTGCCAAATGGCTGACGGTACGGTCCACGTTGTGCAGCTTTTCCAAGCCAAACAAACCAATGCGGAAGGTCATGAAATCTGCAGGCTCGTCGCACTGCAAGGGCACGCCCGCAGCCGTTTGCAAGCCCAAGGCCAAAAACTTTTTGCTGTTGTGCATGCCTGTGTCGGTGGTGTAGCTCACCACCACACCCGGTGCTTTGAAGCCTTCTGCGGCCACGCTGCGGATGCCACGGCTTTCGAGCAACGTGCGCACTTGCACACCCAACTCGATTTGCTCCGCACGCACTTTTTCAAACCCGTAAGCGCGTGTTTCTTGCATCACTTCACGCAGACGCGCCAAGGCGTCAGTGGGCAAGGTGGTGTGGTACGAATGGGTGCCGTTTTCGTAGCTCTCCATGATTTGCATCCACTTCTTCAAATCGGCAGCAAAGCTGGTGCTGGCGGTCTGATCAATGGCCACGCGCGCAAGCTCGCTCAACATGACCATGGCGCAGCACGGCGAGCCGCTCCAGCCTTTTTGAGGCGCGCTGATCAGCACGTCCACGCCGGTCTTTTCCATGTTGACCCACATGGCGCCCGATGCGATGCAATCGAGCACAAACAGGCCACCGACTTGGTGAACCGCGTCAGACACTTGGCGCAGGTAATCGTCAGGCAAGATCATGCCAGCCGATGTTTCAACGTGCGGGGCAAACACCACAGCTGGCTTCTCAGCCAAGATGGCTGCCACCACTTCGTCCACAGGACACGGTGCCCAAGCGGCTTGCGCTCCATCCTCAATGCGGCGGGCCTTCATGACCACCGATTCGGAGGGGATGTGCCCCATGTCAAAGATCTGCGTCCAACGGTAGCTGAACCAGCCATTGCGGATGACCAAAACTTTCTTGCCCGTGGCGAACTGACGCGCCACCGACTCCATACCGAAGGTGCCGCTGCCCGGCACCAACACCGCCGACTTAGCCGCATAGACCTCTTTGAGGATGCTCGAAATATCCCTCATCACGCCTTGAAAACGTGTGGACATGTGGTTCAGCGCGCGGTCGGTATAGACCACGGAAAACTCTAGCAATCCGTCTGGGTCAATGTTGTTCAAAAGTCCTGGCATGTCTGTCTCCGCAATTTTTAAGTAAGCGCGATATTAGCTGCTGAACAAAAAGTTCATCACGTCGCCGTCTTTAACCACATAGTCCTTGCCTTCGGCGCGCATCTTGCCAGCATCTTTCGCGCCTTGTTCGCCTTTGAAAGTGATGAAGTCATCAAATGCAATGGTCTGGGCACGGATGTAGCCTTTTTCGAAGTCGGTGTGAATCACGCCGGCGGCTTGTGGGCCGGTGTCGCCCACATGGATGGTCCAGGCGCGTACTTCTTTCACGCCGGCAGTGAAGTAGGTTTGCAAACCCAAAAGCGAGTAGGCGGCACGAATCAAGCGGTTCAGGCCTGGCTCGTCTTGGCCAAGCTCCTGCAAGAACTCCAAGCGATCGGCATCGTCCATTTCGGACAACTCGGCTTCGATCTTGGCGCAAATGGCCACCACAGGCGCGTTTTGCGCTTTTGCAAACTCTTTGAGGCGGTCCAAGAACGGGTTGTTCTCGAAACCGTCTTCCGACACGTTGGCCACAAACATGGCGGGCTTGGCGGTGATGAAGAAGAACTGCTTGAGTTCGACCAGCTCTTCTTTGCTGAAGTCGATGGTGCGCACGGGCTTGGTGTCGTTCAGCGCGGTTTGGCACTTTTCAAGAATCGCCATTTGCTTGACGGCTTCTTTGTCGCCAGAGCGCGCAATTTTGCTCACGCGGTGAATGGCTTTTTCCACGGCAGCCAAGTCGGCCAAACAGAGCTCGGTCTGAATCACTTCGATGTCAGCAATCGGGTCGACTTTGTTGGCGACGTGGATGACGTTGTCGTCTTCAAAGCAGCGCACCACGTTGACGATGGCGTCGGTTTCGCGGATGTGGGCCAAAAACTTGTTGCCCAAGCCTTCACCTGTGCTCGCGCCAGCCACCAGGCCAGCGATGTCCACAAATTCCACAATGGCAGGGACGATGCGCTCGGGCGTGATGATTTCAGCCAACTGCTGCAGACGTGGGTCAGGCACCTCGACCACGCCGGTGTTGGGCTCGATCGTGCAAAAGGGGTAATTTTCTGCAGCAATGCCCGCTTTGGTCAGGGCGTTGAACAGGGTGGACTTGCCAACGTTGGGCAAACCCACGATGCCGCATTTCAAACTCATGGAGATTCCTCTACCGCACAAGCATTGCGCGGGGTTAATGGTGATTCAGGGGGATGAACCTATTGTAGCTAGGGGCTAAAACTGCCAATCGGCCTGAACGGCCTGCCCCACTTGCAGCACCCGCCCGACCCCACGCAGGGGAATCGCGTTCATGCCAAACGTGACAGCGCCATCGACGCGCGCATCTTGGCGGTAGGTCTGCAAGGTGTCGCCCACGGTGAGCGTGCTTTGCGCGGTGTCGGGGTCGATGTTGGGAATCGGGCAGCGCGGGCAGGGTTTGACGGGCTGCAACTGCACATCACCGGCCTCGGTAGCAAAGGTCAAGGTGGCCACGCGGTCTTCGTCGTGCGCCGAGACCGCTTGCATGGGGTGGACTGACAACAGGTCGCCCAACACCACGTTGGGTCGAAAACGACGCATGTCGACTGTGGGCTGCCCTTGCTTCGCCAGCCGAGTGTTGAGTTCATTCAACGAGGCGGTGCTGGCGACCAAAATCGGAAATCCGTCGCTGAATTGGTTCACGGCGGGCACATCATGCGTCCATTTTTTGCTGGAGAGGCGGCGGTGACGCGTGTCAAATTGCACCAAACGCAAAGGGCCCATTGAGGAGCCCAAAAACGTGATCAACCAATCGCCCGCCGCTTGGCCTTGGTCAAAGGCAGGCACGGTGTCCTGCCAAACTTGGACGGAAACAGGCTCAGATTCAGGAACGGGCTGTGTAAAGCGCGTCAAACCCAAATCAGCCATGCCTGGCGCTCGCAGCAGCCAAGCGGAGTTGTGACCCAACGTGTCCAACGAGGCCGCTGGCAACACCGGCTGAATCAAAGCCATGCGGGGCAAATCGCGCTGGGTCACCATCATGCCCTTGGTGTTGACCACCATCCAATTGCGGTCCCAAGCCAGACCGGTTTCAGTCAGCTGCGCGGCTTGCACCGACACACCGGCACACGACTTGATGGGGTAAATCCACAGCGCTTCAACTTGGGCGGCAAAGGTCTTTGTCATGCCGCATTGTGCCGCCCTCCTACAATCTTTCACATGGCTCAAAAATTCGACGTTTGCATTCGGGGTGACGGTATGGTGGGGCGCACATTGGCGCTGCTGCTGGCCCGCCAACGCCTGCGTGTGGGCTTGGTCTCACACGACGCATCAAAAGGCAACCACACCACCAGTGACGACGCACAAGATGTGAGGGCCTACTCCCTCAACAGTGCATCCCGCGACTTGCTGTCTGAACTGCGCTGCTGGCCCAGCCCACAACATGCCACGCCCGTGCAACACATGCGCGTTTGGGGCGACAACGGTGGCTTCACGCATTTTGAAAGCCCCACGCCCGATGGTCTGACCTGGATCGTCGACGTGCCAGTGCTGGAAAACCAACTGGCCGAGGCGGTGCGTTACCAAGCAGAAATCACCTGCTTGACAGACGACGACAGCCAAACAACACAAGCCGACTTGACCGTGATTTGTGAAGGCCGCCAGAGTGTCACCCGCACAACCTTGGGTGTGGACTTTGAAGTGATGCCTTACCAACAACACGCCGTGGCAGCCCGCGTGCGTTGCACCACGCCGCACCGTCAACAAGCCTTGCAATGGTTCTCTCAAGGACCCGAAGGCTTAGAGATTTTGGCGTTACTGCCCATGGGCGGTGCGCAAGGTGACACAGCCAGTTTGGTGTGGTCGCAGCCGCCAGCGCGTGCGCAAGCCATGTTGGCGCTCGATGCCAACGCATTTGCGCAGGCTTTAGAAAACGCCAGTCACGGCGTGCTGGGCCAACTGACACTGACCAGCGAACGTGCCATGTGGCCGCTGCAACTGGCACGCGCCCAACAGTGGACGGGTCAATTCGCCGATGGCAGCGCTTGGGCTTTGGCGGGCGATGCGGCGCACAACATTCACCCGCTGGCTGGTTTGGGCCTCAACCTTGGCTTGGCCGACGTGGCCGAATTGGCACAAATTTTAAAAACCCGCGATGGCAAAGACTATTGGCGCAAAGCAGGCGACCGTTACTTTTTACGCCGCTACGAACGCGCCCGCAAAGCAGGCCTGCTGCCCACTTGGGCCGCTTGCGATGGACTGCAACGCCTGTTCGCACACCCCAACACCAGCGTGCAAGCGGTGCGCAACTGGGGCATGAATGGCTTCAACAGTCTCGCGCCTGTCAAAGCGTGGGCCATGCAACAGGCCATGGGTTTAGAAAATAGGTGAAAGCCTTTTAAGCGCCCAAACCACACGCGTCTCACTGACTTAACTTCCCCTTACATGAAACCCAACACCATGTCCTTTTCAATTCGCCAATGGATCACCACTGCTTTGATTGCGCTGAGTGTGACAAGCACCGTGTGGGCACAAGGCCAAGAAGCCACCATTCGCAAGAACATCAGCGAACGCATCCCGCAAATCCCCAAAATCGAAGAAGTCACACGCTCACCGATGGCAGGTTTGTATGAAGTCCGTCTGAGCACCAACGAGATTTATTACAGCGATGCCGAAGGCAACTTCCTCATCCAAGGCAGTTTGATCGACACCAAGAGCCGCCGCAACCTGACCGAAGAGCGCGAGGCCAAACTAGGCGCAGTCGACTTCAACACGCTGCCTATCAAAGACGCCATCACGGTGGTGCGCGGCAACGGCAAACGCAAGCTCGCCGTCTTTGAAGACCCCAACTGCGGCTACTGCAAACGCTTCGAACGCGACTTGGCCAAGATCGACAACGTCACGATTTACCTGTTTCTTTACCCCGTGCTGGGCCAAGGCTCGGTCGACAAATCCAAAGCCGTCTGGTGCGCCAAAGACCCCGCCACCGCTTGGATCGATCTGATGACGCGCGACCAAGCCCCCAACAACGCAGGCACCTGCAACACCGCCGCGATTGACCGCAACACCGAGTTCGGACGCAAACACAAAATCACCGGCACGCCCACGCTGATCGCGCAGGACGGCACCCGCGTGCCCGGCGCCATCAGCACGCCGCAAATCGAAAAGCTGTTGGCGGACGCCAGTAAATAAAAGAGGCGCACAACATGGTCCATTCCACCATCCCCCCCGACTCTGACACTGGTCTTTTGATCCAGCGCCTGGGCTACGCAGGCTTGGCACCGTTTGTCTTGCTGGCCTTGCTGTTGCACATCGTCACACCTGAAGCCCACCCTTTTGTCGCCATCGCGCTCAGCGCCTATGCGGCCACCATCGCCGCATTTTTAGGCGGCATCCATTGGGGCATTGGCCTGCGCCACAACGCGCCGCAACGCAAGCTGCACATGATCTGGGGCGTCACGCCCTCGCTGGTGGCCTGGGTGGCGGTCATCATGCCGGCCTTTGCGGGCTTGCCCGTGCTGGCTTTGCTGCTGGTTGGCTGCTACTTGGTAGACCGCAAAACATGGCCGGAAGCTGGCCTGCGCGAATGGATGACGATGCGCTTTCGCCTGACCGTGGTGTCGGTACTGTCTTGCCTGATTGGCGCGGCGGCAACCTGACATGGCGACCCCAAACATCCCCATGGAAGCGACCAACCTCCATTACCGCGTCGAAGCCGCTGACCTCCACGCCCACCTGTATGGCGTGACCCTCACCGTAGCCCAACCCGCCGCCCAACAGCGCGTGTCCCTGCCGGTGTGGATTGCGGGCAGCTACATGGTGCGCGAGTTTTCCAAACAAATCGTCGGCATCACCGCTCGCCAAGGCTCGCGTGCTGTGACCGTGAAGCAGCTCGACAAATGCACGTGGGTGCTGGACTGCCAAGCAGACGCGCCCGTCACGCTGCACTACCAAGTGCACGCCCATGACGACTCGGTGCGCACCGCTTGGCTGGATGCGCAGCGCGGCTTTTTCAATGGCACCAGCCTATGTTTGCAAGTAGCTGGGCAAACCGAGCAGCCCCATCAACTCGAACTGATTGCACCGCAAGCCCGCTGGCAAGTTGCCACCGGTTTGACGCCCCTCAAAATCGACCGCCAAGGGTTTGGCACCTACATCGCTGCCGACTATGACGAGCTGGTCGATTGCCCTGTGGAAATGGGCACTTTTTGGTCGGGCACTTTCAAGGCAGCTGGCATTGAACACCGCTTCGTGGTGGCAGGTGCCACACCCTCGTTCGACGGCGAGCGCCTGCTGCGTGACACACAACGCATTTGCGAGCAAGCCATTGCGTTTTGGCACGGCAAAAAACGTGGCCAAACCCCGCACAAAAACTATGTGTTCATGCTCAACGCCGTGGCCGATGGCTACGGTGGTTTGGAGCATCGCAACTCCACTGCCTTGATTTGTCAACGCGCAGACTTACCGCGTTTGGACAGCGCACCAACCGTTCAAGCGGCCGCAACGAAACCACCAAGCCAGGGCAGCCCCCCCGCCAGCACAGCCTTGAGCGACGGCTACACCACCTTGCTGGGGCTGATCAGCCACGAGTACTTTCACACCTGGAACGTCAAGCGCTTGCGCCCGTTCGAGTTCGCCCGATACGACTACACCCGCGAAAATACCACCGAGTTGCTGTGGTTCTTTGAAGGTTTCACCAGCTATTACGACGACCTCTTGCTGCGCCGCGCTGGCTTGATCGACGATGCCGCCTACCTGCGCTTGCTCAACAAGACCGTCAACCAAGTGCTGCAAACGCCGGGTCGCAAGGTGCACACCGTGGCGCAATCGAGCTTTGAAGCGTGGACCAAGTACTACAGAGCCGACGCCAACACGCCCAATTTGACGGTGAGCTACTACACCAAAGGTGCCTTGGTGGCCTTGTGCCTCGACCTTACCCTGCGCCAGCACGGCGTCAAAAACCACAGCGTGACGTTGGACGACGTGATGCGCGCCTTGTGGCAACGCTGCTGCACCGGCAAACGCAGCGGCTCCATGCAAGAAGCCGATGTACTGGCCGTGTTGCACGACCTGACCGGCCGCTCATGGGCACCCGAGTTCAAGGCTTGGGTGCACGGCACACGCGAGTTGCCTTTGGAAAAGCTGCTCACAGCGCACGGCGTGACCATCCAGCACGACCCTGCCCCGCTCGCCCAACGCTTGGGCCTGCGCGTGGGCGAAGACCACAGCGTGCAGATCAAACAAGTGTTGGCCGACAGCGCGGCTCAGCGTGCAGGCTTTGCACCGGGCGACGAATGGTTGGGACTGGAAGTGGGCAGCCCCACCAAGTTAGCCACCCACTCGGCATGGCGCATCAAAAAGCTAGACGATGTGTTGCTCTATGCAGGCCGCGCAACGCAACTGACCGCCTTGGTCAGCCGCGACCGCCAACTGCTGCGCTTACCGCTGAGTTTGCCCAAAGCCAAAGACCAAGCGACTTGGCGCTTGGCCATTCAAGACAGCCACAAAGTGGCGGCTTGGTTGGTGTCTTAAGACAACAGCAGCGAACGCGTCTCGCACGCCGCTGCTACCCGACCCCAGCGGCTTACTTCAAGCCCCGCAAATCCACCACACGCTTGGCTTTGCCTTGGCTACGCTCCACGCCCCCTTCGGGTTTGAGTGTCACACCAATGCTGGTGCCCACAAACATCTTCACATCGTGCTGCAAGGCTTGCGCGGCAGCGCGTGCTGCAGAGGCGTCGGGGTCAATGCCGGGTCGGGTTTCGACCACCACAGTCAAGTTGTCCATCGGGCCTTCGCGGGTCAGCACGCATTGGTAGTGCGGGGCCAGCTCAGGGCGCTTCAAGATGTATTCCTCAATCTGTGAGGGGAACACGTTCACACCGCGCACGATCATCATGTCGTCACTGCGACCGGTGATTTTTTCCATGCGACGCATGGTGCGCGCCGTGCCGGGCAGCAAACGCGTCAGATCGCGGGTGCGGTAACGGATGATGGGCAAGGCTTCTTTGGTCAGGCTGGTGAACACCAACTCGCCCATTTCGCCGTCGGCCACAGGCTCGCCAGTTTCGGGGTGGATGATCTCGGGATAGAAGTGGTCTTCCCAAATGGTGGGGCCGTCTTTGGTCTCCACGCATTCGCTGGCCACCCCTGGGCCCATGACTTCGGACAAGCCGTAAATATCCACGGCGTCAATGCCGCAGCGCTGCTCGATGGCGCGGCGCATGTCGTTGGTCCAAGGCTCAGCACCAAAGATGCCGAGGCGCAAGCTCGACTCCGCCGCCGACAGGCCCAAACGCTCAAACTCATCCGCAATGGCCAGCATGTAGCTTGGCGTGACCATGATCAGGTCGGGCTTGAAATCTTGAATCAACTGCACTTGGCGCTCGGTCTGACCACCGCCAAACGGAATGACCGTGAGGCCCAAACGCTCAGCCCCGTAATGCGCGCCCAAGCCGCCCGTGAACAAACCGTAGCCGTAGCTGACATGCACCATGTCGCCGGGGCGAGCACCGGCTGCGCGGATGCTGCGTGCCACCACGTTGGCCCACGTATCGATGTCGTTTTGGGTATAAGCCACCACCGTGGGTTTGCCCGTGGTGCCACTTGAGGCGTGAATGCGCACGCACTGTTCACGCGGTTTGGCCAACATGCCAAACGGGTAGCTGTCGCGCAAATCGGCTTTGGTGGTGAACGGGAACTTGGCCAAATCGGCCAAGGATTTGCAATCGTCTGGGTGCACGCCCGCCGCATCAAACTTGGCGCGGTACACGGGCGAGTTGGCATAGGCCTGCTGCAACGTGGCTTTGAGGCGCTTGAATTGCAGGGCGCGCAACTCGTCGATGCTGGCCTTCTCGATAGGCTCTAACGGAAACTGTTGAGAGGTGAATGCGGGTTTCATGCGGGGATCACCGTGCCTTGAATTTGTGCGCTTTTGCCACGGAACAGGGCGATGGTGTCGCCGTGTTGGTTGGTCACGCGCATGTCGTAAATACCGTGGCGACCTGACAGCGTTTGCTCCACGCCTTCGCACGTCAGCACATCGCCTAACTTGGCGGGCTTCAAAAACTCAATGCTGCAACCGGCCGCAACAGCGGCTTTGTTGTAGCTGTTGCAGGCAAACGCAAAGGTCGAATCGGCCAGTGTGAAGATGAAGCCACCGTGACAGATTTGATGGCCATTCAAATGCAGCGGCTGCACAGGCATGCGCAGCACGGCGCGGCCGGGCTCACACACCAAAATCTCGATGCCCATGGTGTCTTTGGTCGCCGTGTCCACAGCGAACATGGATTGGGCCACCTGCTGCGCCAGCGCGATGGCTTGTGGGTCGTTGTGTAATTCGCTGCGCATCATTCGCCTTTGAACACGGCAGGACGTTTTTCTAAAAAGGCGGTTACGCCCTCGATGTAGTCATGGGTGCGCCCCATGGCCGATTGCGCATCGCGCTCGGCGTCTAAATGCTGGGTGAAGCTGCGGGTGCCTGCGTCGCGCAACAGGTGGCGTGTTTCAACCAGGGCTTTGGTGGGCATGACGGCCAATTTGTCGGCGTAAGCCAAAGCGGCGGCCACGCTGTCGTCGGCCACCTCCCAAATGAGGCCCCATTCTTTGGCTTGTACGGCGGGCAGTTTGTCGCCCGTCATGGCCAAGGCCATGGCACGCGCCATACCCAAACGCTCGACCAACAACCAACTACCGCCTGCATCGGGAATCAAGCCAATCTTGCTAAAGGCTTGGATGAAACTGGCCGTCGGCGCCGCAATGGCGATGTCGCAACACATGGCCAGCGAAGCCCCAGCCCCTGCAGCCACGCCGTTGATGGCAGCGACCGTGGGCATGCGCAATCCTTGCAACCTGCGAGCGGTGGGGTTGAAGGCTTGTTCGATCACGGGTCCGGGGTTGGCACGCTCGATCAAATCGGGTCCGGGTGCAAAGTCGAATTCTGACAAATCAGCCCCTGCACAAAAGCCCCGCCCTGCCCCCGTGATCACCAGCGCGCGAATGGACGCATCGGCTTCGGCACGGTCCAGCGCAGCCCACAGGTCGTGGTGCATCTGGCGGGTGAAACTGTTGAGCGCTTGCGGGCGGTTCAGCGTGAGCAAAGCAACGCTGCCACGGGCTTCGTACAAGACGGTGGCGCTGTCGTTGGCGCTGTCGTTGGCATTGGGGGTAGATGCGGTCATGGGTGGTCTCCTGAGGATAAATTTAGCATTAACCGACCGATCGGTTGGTTAATGTTTACCCTTGGATCGCACCGTCTCTAGGCCACACAAGCTTGGCTATAGTTAGCGTCAAAATCTTCTTACAAAACTTTTGGAGCTGCATGCATGGCCTACGAATTCATCACCGTTCACACCGAAGCCGACAAAGTGGGCGTCATCACCCTCAACCGCCCCAAGCAGCTCAACGCGCTGAATGGCCCCTTGATGGTGGAGCTGGGCCAAGCCCTCAAAGCCTTTGATGCCAATGAGGCCATCGGCTGCATGATCATCACCGGCAGCGAAAAAGCCTTTGCAGCGGGTGCAGACATAGGCGCCATGGCCACCTACAGCTTTGCCGACGTGTACAAAAACGACTACATCACCCGCGACTGGGAAACCATCCGCAGCATTCGCAAGCCCGTCATCGCGGCGGTCAGCGGCTTTGCCTTGGGTGGCGGCTGCGAGCTGGCCATGATGTGCGACTTCATCATCGCGGCTGACAACGCCAAATTTGGCCAACCCGAAATCAAACTGGGCATCATTCCTGGCGCAGGCGGCACGCAGCGTTTGCCGCGCGCTGTGGGCAAATCCAAAGCCATGGACTTGGCACTCACCGGTCGCATGATGGACGCCAACGAAGCCGAAAAAGCGGGCTTGGTCAGCCGCATCGTGCCGCTGGACAAACTGATGGAAGAAACCTTGGGCGCAGCGCTGATGATTTGTGGCTACTCACAACTCGCCACCATGGCTGCCAAAGAGTCAGTCAACCGTGCGTTCGAAAGCGGTTTGGCCGACGGCGTGATGTTTGAGCGTCGCCTCTTCCACGCCTTGTTCGCCACCGCCGACCAAAAAGAAGGCATGGACGCGTTTGTCAACAAACGCCCCGCTGCGTTCAAAAACGCCTAAAGCGCCTACCCGCAAGAGGAATTCGACTTGAAAGCATGGCTCAAGTGGAAGCGGCTGAAACCCGTGTTCTTGGTGCTTGGGGTGCTGCTGCTGGTGCAAATCGGCAGCGGGATGTTTGCCTTTAAGCAGTCCAAAGCGCTGCTCTTGGAGAACAAGCTCAAGCGTGCCCAAAACCTCACGCATGGCTTGATCGTGGCCGTGGTGGACCCGCTGATTGAGAAAGACTTCTCGACCCTCGAGTCGCGCATGATGCAAACCATGTACAACGATGAGGTGTTGTCGATTCAAGTGGTTGACAGCCAAGGCAAAGTGCTCACGCACTTGGCCAGAACACCCGGTAACGAACCGCTAGAAATCTTTGACAGCGGCCCCATCAAGCTGCCGAGTGAAGCCGGTCTAGACCATGTGAGCCGCATCGAAGGCGACATCTTGGTGTGCTGGGAAAAAGTCAACATCGGTGTCAATTTGGGATGGATTCGACTGGACATGATGGGCGCCGTCGATGGGGGAGAGCTCGATGTCATCAAGCGCAATGCGTTTGTGTTGTCTGCCATCTCGATTTTGTTGGGTTTAACAGCGATTGGCGTGTTTTTATGGCGCGCTTATTTTTCGGCCATCAGGCGTGAATTACGCGTGACCGATCAACTCAAAGACACTTCCGAAAAGTTGTACCAATCGGAAAAGCTGGCGGCATTGGGCCAGTTGTCTGCGGGTGTTGCGCATGAAATCAACAACCCGATTGGCTATGTCTCGTCCAACATCACGTCGCTGGTGAGCTACTTTGAGGCCTACCAAAAAATCATTGATGCCTTCGAGCAGCATTGTCAGCCTGGTCAGGAGACCTTGACGCTGGAGCAAATCAATGCGATCAAAGAAGAGATCAATTTCGAATTCATCCAAGAGGACTTCAAGTTTTTGTTGTCTGAAACGCGTGAAGGCATTCAGCGCGTCAAAACCATCATTCAAGATTTGAAAGACTTCTCGCGCACCGAAAACACGGCAGCGTGGTCCAAAGCCGATCTGCACAAAGGCATTGCCTCAACCTTGAACATCGTGGCCAGCGAATTCAAAAACGTGGCGGACGTCGAGTTGGTGTTTGGCACTTTGCCCGAGATCGATTGCTACCCCTCACAAATCAACCAAGTGGTGCTGAATTTGGTGGTCAATGCCACACAAGCCATCGACCCAGCGCAACGGGGTCTGATTCGCATCACCACCACGGCAGACGACAGCCATGTGTTCTTCACCGTATCCGATTCGGGCTGTGGCATGACCGAAGAGAACATGAAAAATATTTTCAATCCTTTCTTCACCACCAAAGCGGTTGGGGTGGGCACGGGTCTGGGCTTGTCGGTCACGCATGGCATCATTGAACGCCACCACGGCAGCATCACCGTGGAGAGCGAAGTGGGCAAAGGCACCACGTTCAAGGTCATGCTGCCCATCCATCAAACGACAGCCGAGTAAGCCAATCACCATGAAATCCACCGTCCTTTGCGTCGACGACGAACCCAACATCTTGGCCGCGCTGCGACGCATGTTGTCCTTGAATAACTTCAAGGTGTTGACCGCTGACAGCGGGAAAACCGCCCTCGAGCTGTTGGCTAGCACGCCCGTCGATGTGGTCATTTCCGACATGCACATGCCCGAGATGAATGGTGCCGCATTGTTGGCAGCCGTCAAAGAACACCACCCGGATGCCATGCGCATTTTGTTGACCGGCAATGCCGACACCAGCAGCGCCATTGCAGCGGTGAACCAAGGCGGCATTTACCGCTACTTGACCAAGCCTTGGGTCGATGCAGAGCTGGTGGCCACCATCGAATCTTCCTTAGAGCTGATTGCGCTCAAAAAAGACCGCTCCCGCTTGACCGCACTCACGGAAGAACAAAACGTCAAACTCAACGACTTGGTGCTGAACTTAGAAGAAAAAGTCAAAGAGCGAACAGCTGAATTGACAGAGTCCAACCAAAAGCTGCGCGACTCCTACATCGCATCCATCAAAGCGTTTTCTGGCCTGCTGGGTATGCGCGACGAGAGTCTGTTGGCGCACTCGCGCAACGTGGCTGAACTGTCTTTCAAAACGGCACGCACCGCAGGTTTAGACGAAGAGCAATGCCAAGAAATTTACATTGCTGGCTTGTTGCACGACATTGGCAAACTCAGTGTGAGCGACCGAATTTTGCAAGCCAAGGTGTTTGAGCTGCCCCTCGGGGATGTCCACGCTTACGAAAATCATGCCGCTTTGGGTGCTGCGTGTTTGAAAAACTTGGACGACATGAAGGGCGTGGCACAGATCATCCGCGCGCACCACGAACACTTCAACGGGCAAGGTTTTCCAGACAAACTGGCGGGCGATGCCATCCCGATAGGGGCCAGAATTGTGGCCATTGCAGAAGCTTATGAAGAGTTAACAACAGGGGAATTCAGCACGCGCCCCAAATCGTCTGCCGAAGCCTTGTCAGTCATCACCAAGGCAGAAAGTATTTACTTTTGCCCCGTCATGGTGAGCCATTTTGTGAGCGTCATCAACACCGCATCACTGTGAGCGCTTGCGAGACGTGAACGGCCAACGGCTTATTGCCCCGCGATGCGCTCAGCCAGCAACTGTTCGATCTTGAGGAGCAGATCTTTGCTCTTGAAAGGCTTTGCAATGCTGGCGTTGGCCCCTGGAATGTCGATCGATTTCAACCCATAGCGTTCAATCACTGAATTGGTGCTGCCCGAGGCCACGATGACAGGCAAATACGGGTGGGTCTCACGCAATTTGGCTACGAAATCAACGCCGTCCATGTTGGGCATGACCAAGTCAGTGACCACCAGATCGACATGCGTTTCTGACAACCACTGCAAGGCCTCTAGCCCATCGCCAGCACCGATCACGACATAACCGTGCATTTCCAAAACCTCTTGAACACCTTCGCGCAACAGGTCTTCGTCTTCAACGATCAGGATAGTGGTCATAAGGGCAATAAAAGTGATGAAGCAAGTTTAACGGACACACATAACTCAAGATCATCAGAAAGAATAGACCGTCCATTCATGCTAAAAAATATCAATGAATGAATAATTTTTGATAAGTTTTAAATAAGAAGCTCGCACTCACCATCACCAAGATGGTGCCCGCACAATCACCGACCACCATGACGAAGGTGTTGGTCACGAATGTTTCTGTCAGCCCCGCCCAGAAGAACCAAAGCTGATGAAGGATGCCACTGATGACGGCAAAAAGCATCGACGTTTTGAACAAGGTGTGAACCGTCAAGCCATCCAAGTTTGTATTGAATTTGAAAAAATCAATGGCGATGACACGGGCAAGAAACGGTGACAGGCCTGATAGCAAACCTGTCACGATGTTGAACAGATGGGCATCCGGTTGACCTTGGGTGTAGTTGATCAGGCACGAAGCCAAAACAATGCCGATCGCCCCCGCTTGGTGCAAGACCAACACAAACACAAGCCTGAGACCACTCGGAATAAAAATCCAACTGACGCCGTTAGAAAATTCCAGCCAATCAAATAAAAACGAGTTGACTTTGAAGGCGTAAAAATAAATCACTGCGCAGAAAAACACCCACAGTGCCTGATATTCAAGACGCATCTCATGGGAATTAGTTTTTTCAAACATGCCTAAATTCTGACATATGCATAGCCTCTTAATTTTGATTTTTAAAACATATAAGCAGATCAGATTGACGTTGTTTGTAAAAATATGAACACATTGGCAAGCGTGGTTTTCAACTGCAAACGTCTCTGAGCACCGACCCTCGCCGGCATGATGCAGCGAGGCTGGGCATCCTCAAACGTTAAAAAATGGTTTACAATGCTGCCTTGTCGGTGGTATAGCTCAGTTGGTTAGAGCGCAGCATTCATAATGCTGATGTCGCAGGTTCAAATCCCGCTACCACCACCAAAAATAAAAACCCACAGTTTGACGACTGTGGGTTTTTTCTTGGGCGTCCTGCTTGTTCGCCTTACAAACCGCATGCTTTTGCATGAATGGCTATCCTTCGGGCTCTTAATTGGAAAGCTAAGTATGGAACTCCTCACCAATCCCCAAGCGTGGATCGCTTTTGCCACCCTGACTGCCCTAGAGCTGGTGCTGGGCATAGACAATATCATCTTCATTTCGATCTTGGTCGACAAGCTGCCAGCCGCCCAACGAGAAATGGCTAGGCGCATTGGCTTGTTCATGGCCATGTTCATGCGCATTGGCTTGCTGCTGATCTTGTCGGTCATCGTGGGGCTTGTCGATCCCATCATCACGGTGATGGACCAAGCACTGTCGGGGCGAGACCTGATTTTGATCATTGGTGGCTTGTTCCTGATTTGGAAGAGCACGGGTGAAATTCACCAGTCGTTTGAAGGCGAAGAAGGTGGTCATGCCAGCGCTGTCAAGGCCACCTTGGCCAGCGTCATTTTGCAAATCATGGTGATTGACTTGGTGTTCTCACTCGACTCCATCATCACCGCCGTTGGCATGGTGGATGAGGTGGCCATCATGATTGCCGCGGTGATCGTGTCAGTGGGCTTGATGATGCTGTTTGCCAAAGCCATCGGTCAATTTGTGTCAGCCCACCCGTCTATCAAGATGCTGGCCTTGACCTTCTTGGTGGTGGTTGGCGTAGTGTTGATCGCCGAGGGTTTGGGTCACCACATTCCTAAAGGTTACATCTACTTTGCGATGGCTTTCTCGGTGATTGTGGAGATGCTCAACATCCGCTTTCGCAAGCGTTCCAAGGATGTGGTGCAGCTGCATCAAGCACGGATACCCGGCGAATAAGGCCGCGTGAGACCCTAACAGGGTCTCACTCGTACCGGCGCCCCTCGGCCAACAGCTCTGGCGTGCCGATCACGGCGTTCAAACCGTCAAAATCAAGCATGTGGTTTTGCCAAGGCAATGTCGTTTGGTGGACCTGCAAACTGGCGTAATAGCCTTGCAAGGTGTGCGCCACAGCGCGCGCGGTGCCGCCTGGGAAAATCACAATTTTGTATCCGCGCTGCGCCAACACATCGGCACTTTGGACAGGCGTTTTGCCCCCCTCCACCATGTTCGCCAACATGGGCACGCGGTGCGCAAACTGTTGACACGCGGTATTCATGTGTTCGGGGGTGCGCACGGCTTCAATGAACAAAGCATCCACACCACACGCCAAGTAACGCTCAGCGCGTTCGAGCGCAGCCTCAAACCCTTCCACAGCGACCGCATCGGTGCGCGCCAAGATCAGCGTGTCGGATGAGCGACGGGCATCCAGCGCAGCGCGCAATTTGCCTTCCATCTCCGCGACGGGCACCACACCCTTGCCGTCTAAATGGCCGCAGCGTTTGGGGAAAGTTTGGTCCTCCAGCTGAATCATCGCCGCGCCCGCGCGCTCAAAGTCGCGCACCGTGCGTTGCGTGTTCAAGGCATTGCCAAAGCCGGTGTCTGCATCGACGATGACGGGCACGCGCACGCGGTCGGTGATGCGCGCCAAGGTTGTCGCCACCTCGGTGGCTGTGGTCAAACCAATGTCGGAGCGACCCAACGCCGTGTAGGCGATTGACGCACCAGACAAATACAGCGCCTCAAAACCCGCCTGCTCAGCAATCAAAGCACTGAAGGCGTCGTACACGCCGGGGGCCAGCAACACCTCGGGCTGGTTCAAACGGTGTTTCAAATTCATGGGGTTTCCCTCAGTTTTGGGCCGAGATAGAGGCCGCGGAATGGGCGGCCGTATGGGCAGCGATGAAACCGCCTGCAATGGCACTCAACAGTCCATTGCCCGACAAATAGCCCCAGACCGCATCACCAGACACGCCACGCGCGGCACCACCTGCCGCCAGCAAATTGGGCAAGCGGCTGCCGTCTGGGCGCAGCACTTGGCATTGGGCATTGATGTCCAGTCCACCTTGTGTGTGGAACAAAGCGCCCGTCACGCGAATGGCGTGAAACGGCGCCACCAAGCTGCGTTTGAAATGGCGGCCGGTGATGGGCTCCAGTCCCTCTTGCACACTTGCCAGGGTGTGGCGCAGGGTGTCCTCCGCGCAACCGATGTGCTGCGCCAACGCGGCCACATCAGAAAAACTGTGCACCGCACCTGCGGCTTGCGCATCACAAAAATCAGGGAAGTCTTGGGCAAAAGTGAGCAAGGTGTCGTCAAAGACGTTCCACGCGGCGCCACCCGGCTGCGCCAGCACATGCACAGCGGCTTCTGAGTAGCCTTGGGTTTCGTCGTGAAAACGTTGTCCTTGGGCGTTGATTTGCACAGCCCCTTCCATCATCAAGGCCCACGAAATCAACGCGCCTTGTGGCACGGCCCAAGAGCCGTGACCTTGGTAGCCACCCAAATCGGCCAACTGGGCACCGAGTTGTTGGCCCCATTCAATGGCGCTGCCGTCGTTGCCCGTGTGGCCCGCATACAGAGCCTCGGCCATCTCAGGCAGCAAGGTGCGCACCAACGGGGTGTTGCCGCCAAAACCATTGCACGCGAGCAGCACGGCGTCGCAGCTGAGTTGCTCCAACTGGCCATCGGGTCGCACAAAACCCAAGCCCAAAATTTGATCGGCCCGGTTCACATACAGCACGCACACCTGTGCCTCAGTCAACACCACCACGCCGGCTGCTTCGGCGGCATTGTGCAAACGCATCATCAAGCCAGCACCCGTTTTTTCAGGCACCGCGTGCATGCGGTGCACGCTGTGGCCGGGGTACAAAAATGTGTCCAGCACTTGCCAAGGCACGCCATGGTGTTGTGCCAAAGCGTCCATGGCGGGGCCAATGGCTTGGCTGTAGGCCTCGACCAACACGGGTGAAGCCCGACCATGGGCCTTGGCCTGAATGTCTTGTGCAAACAGAGCAGCCGAATCGCTGATGCCTTGCGCCTGCTGGGCTTGCGTAACCGCAGCGGGTACAAAACCCGAGGACAACGCGGTCGAGCCCGTGGGCAAGGCATCGCGCTCCAACACCACACAGTCCACGCCCAACTGGCTCAGAGTCAGCGCCGCAGTCAGGCCACAGGCACCGCCCCCCACAATCGCCACCGCTGTGTGCACGGGGGCGCTGAAACTGTCCACACGTTCAACTGTTGGGCTCATAGCGTGGCCAAGAATTGGGCGCAGGTCATCACCTCGGCCACCGACGCCATGTCAGTCAGCGCGGCTTGGTGCGCCGCGTCTGAAAACGTGGCGCAGCCATCGCTCAGCACCACGGTGCGGTAGTCACGCATGTGGGCATCACGCACCGTGCTGGCGACACCACCGTTGGTGACGATGCCGCACACCACCACCGTGTCAATGCCTGCACGACGCAGCAACCAATCAAGCTGGGTGTTGAAGAAGGCCGAATACGCCACCTTGCACACCGACACATCGACCCAAGGCGCGATGGCGTCCACATTGGCTTGCCCCCAACTGCCAGGCGCAAAGTCACCAGCCCGCAGAAACGGGCGACGCTCCAGCAAGTGCGGCGAGATCATGGGCTGGCCATCGGCATCGGGCCAAAGCGTGAATAAACTCGCAGCCACCAAGCCATGGTGGTGCTTGACCGCCTCGGCCACCGGCGCCACACGCGCGGGCAACAACAGGGCCTCGGGGCTGACAGTCTGGCCGCGCGCATACGCGCCTTCGGGGGCCAAAAAGTCGTTTTGTAAATCAACGATCACCAAGCCTATGCGGCGAGGTGTGGCGGATGTTGGGCTCACGCTCATGACGCAGCCCTTTCCACCAGCAAGTTACCGAGCGTGTCAACGCGGGCGATAAAGCCGGGCTCCAGCCACACCGTGGTGTCGGCCTGCTCAAGAATAGCGGGGCCTTGCACTTGAGCGCCAACAGGCAAATCCAAACGCGCATAGCGCTGCGCATCCCACCACTGGCCTGCGTGATACACGCGCTGCACGCCCAAAGACGCGGTGCTGCCTGCGCCCTTCGGCGCCAAGACAGCCAAATCAAATTTAGGACGCACACCAATGCGCGCGTAACGCAGGTTCATGACCCGAATCGTCATGCCCGTGAGCACACGGCCAAACGAGGCGGCGTAGGCTTTTTCAAACGCGGCTTGAATACTCTCGCGGCTGATGTCAGCCGGATTCAAAGGCACTTGCAAGGTGTGTGTCTGCCCCATGTAGAGCATATCCAGCGCCAGCACTTCTTGCACGCGATCAAAACGCACGCCAGCAGAATCGAGGCGTTTTTGACAGGCTGCAGCCAAGTCACCCAAACGCGACTTGAGCTGCGCCAAGTCCAAATCCATCAACGATTTGTTCAAGGTCTGCACCGCGTCGTGGCGCATGTCGGCCATCACACAACCCAAAGCCGAGGTGACGCCGGGGTAACGCGGCACGATGCCGGTGGTCACGCCCACCTCACGCATCATGGCGCAGACATGCAAGGCACCACCGCCACCAAAGGGCATGTAGGCAAACTGGCGTGGGTCATGGCCGCGCTCGATCGACACCACGCGAATTGCACCAGCCATCTTGGCGTTGGCCACCGTCAAAATCGCCTCGGCAGCGGCCAAGGCATCCAAGCCCAACGGAGTTGCCACATGGGTTTGAATGGCCAGCTCTGCGGCCTTGGCATCCAGCGCTTGCAACAAGCCGCCGCCCAAAGGACGGTCTGCGGCGATACGACCCAACACCACATTCGCATCGGTCACGGTGGGACGGGTGTTGCCACGGCCGTAACACACGGGGCCCGGATTGCTGCCAGCCGACTCAGGGCCGACTTGCAACATGCCACTGGCATCCACCGAGGCAATCGAGCCGCCACCGGCACCGATGGTTTCAATTTGAATCATGGGCGAGCGCACCACCAGCCCAAACTCGATCGAGGTTTGGGCCGCCAGCGACGCCTCGCCCTCGGCCACCAGCGACACGTCAAACGAGGTGCCGCCCATGTCACCCGTGATCACGTTGGGGTAACCGGAGGCACGCGCCACCGCAGCACAGGCGATCACGCCAGCGGCGGGGCCCGAGAGCGCGGTGCGCACCGGCACATCACACGCAGTCTCACGCGACATCACGCCGCCGTTACTTTGCACAATCAAGAGTTCACCGCCAAAGCCTTGGCTGCGCAAGTCGTTCTCCAACTTGGCCAAGTAGCTGCCCACCACGGGTTGCAGGGCCGCGTTCAAGGTGGCGGTGGAGCACCGCTCGAACTCACGAATCTCGGGCAGCACTTCGCAAGCCGAGGTCACATAAGGGTTCGGCCATAGAGCGCGCACGGCGGCCACCGCCTGTTGCTCGTTCACAGGGTTGGCATAGGCGTTGATGAAAAACACACACACCGCTTCGCAACCCGCGTCCAACAGCGCTTGGGTTTGGGCGCGTACTTGGTCCAAGTCCACTGCCGTATGCAAACTGCCATCGGCCAGCACACGCTCGTCGACTTCGAGGCGCAGGTCACGCGACACCACAGGGGTGAAGCTGCCACGCAAGCCCCAGGTTTGCGGACGGTCGCGACGGCGCATTTCCAGCACATCGCGAAAACCACGCGTGGTGATGATGCCGGTGCGTGCCACCTTGCGCTCTAACAAAGCGTTGGTACCCACGGTGGTGCCATGCACGATGGTGGCCAACGTCGCCGCCACACCTTGGGCTGGGGTTGTGCTTGAACTGGCGTCAGAGGCCTGACCTTCGCTGACCCGCACCACGCCGTTCATGAAGCCGCGGGCTTCTTCGCCACGGGTGGACGGCACTTTGACAATGCGTACCGAGCCATCGCGCTCGTCCAGCACAAACAAGTCGGTGAACGTACCGCCCACGTCGACACCCACCACCAGATGTGGCTTCACAGGGAGTTGCGTACTCATGGTTTGACCTTTGAAGAAGTGGTGATCGCATCGCTGACGTAGCCCAAGGTCACGTCATGTTGACGCGCTTGGTCGTCACGACCTGCCGCAGGGCCCCAGCCGCCGCCGCCCGGTGTTTCTAAACGCACCCGTTCGCCTTTTTTCAGACGGATGCCCAGCATCTTGGACACCATCGGAGGCTTGTGCCATTGGCCGTTCTGCTGATAAGAGAACACGTTGGGCAACGCCTCGCTGCCGCCCGCAATGCCCTTGGGTGCGGCTTTGCCACGCTCGCCAAAGATGAAGGCTTCTGCACTGTCTTCCAGCAGCTCAATTTCATACACCGCACCTAAGCCGCCTCGGTGTGTGCCATCGCCGCCCGAGTTGGGGCGCAAGGACCATTCGGTGAATCGCACCGGATAGGCTGCTTCCAAAATCTCCAAAGGGGGAATGGTGGCCGTTGAAATGGGCGCATTGCTGTGACTCAAGCCATCACCCGTGCTGTGGCCGCCATGACCGCCGCCAAAGAAGCTGAACATCACCCAACGCTGGCCTTTGCGAGCGGCATCGGTTCGGTGCCCGGCGATGGATAAAGCGTTGATGGTGCCGTAGGCATGGGCCACAGCACGGTTCGGGTCGGCCAAGGCCGTGGCGCTGAAGATCACATCGATCATGCGCAAAATGGTTTCGGTGTAACCCCCCACCGGACGCGGACGCTCGGCGGTGATGACCAAGCCCTCGGGCAACACAAAGTCCACCGCGTCCAACACACCGGCGTTGGCTGGCACATCGGGGAACACATGTTTGAGGGCCACATAGCAAGCGGCAACGGCCGTAGCACGCGAAATATTCACAGGGCCCGCACACTGCGGCGAGGTGCGAGAAAAGTCGAGCGTCATGCGGTCACCGTGCACCGTCATGTCCAAGGCGATGGTCAGCAACTCGTCTTTCACGCCATCGTTGTCGAGCACATCGTCAAAGCTGTAGCAGCCATCGGGCAGGTTCTGAATGTGGGCGCGCATCAACACCAAGGCGCGTTTGCGCAACTCGCCCATGGCTTGCAACACCACGGCGTCGCCGTATTCGTCGAGCAAACCGTCCAGCCGTTTCACGCCCAATTCCAAGGCGGCAAGTTGGCCGTTCAAGTCGCCCCACAAGCTGTCGGGCAAACGCGTGTTGGCTCGCAAGATGGCCAGCACGTCGCCATCCAATTGGCCTTGACGCACGATGCGCACGGGTGGGATTTGCACCGCTTCTTGCCAGCACTCGGTGGCCGCCGGGTTGTAGTTGCCGGGTACGGCACCGCCCACGTCGTGCCAATGCGCGGCAGAGGCCAAGTAACAAAACAGCTGGCCGTTGCGAAAGAAAGGACGCACCAGCTTGAAGTCGTTGGCGTGGGTGCCGCCTTCATAGGGGTCGTTGAACAACCAGGTGTCGCCGTCAATCATGCCGCCGCGCTCTTGCGCCACACGCGCTGCGGCGCGCACGGCAAACGCCATCGCACCCACAAACACAGGCAACCCCGATTTGCCTTGCACCAAGGTGTCACCACTTTGGGCATCGTACAAACCGTGGCAGGCGTCGTGAGCCTCGGCAATGATGGGGTTGAACGCGCTGCGGTACAGCGTGGCGTCCATCTCGTCGGCGATTTGTTCCAGTCGCCCTTTGAGCACGGCCAGCGTGACTGGGTCAAGGGTGGCTGAATTTGGGGTGGCAGCGGCAGTGTGTGCACTCATGGCTTTTTTCCTTGGCTGCGTTGTTTCAAGACATTCATCAAACCTCCAGCATGGACCATGTCCATCAAAAAATCGGGAATCGGTTGGCACGGCAACACGCGGCCATCAGGGCCTTGCACACCTGCAGGCACGAGGGTGACGGCATCGCCCTCTTGCAACTGCTCCGCCTCAGCGCAGGTCAGCAACAGCAGCCCAAGGTTGAACGCGTTGCGAAAAAACAAACCACTGAACGACGGGGCAATGACGGCGCGCACGCCTAAGTGCACCAGCGCGCCAGCAGCCTGCTCGCGCGAGGAGCCAATGCCAAAGTTGGGGCCTGCGACCAGCACGTCGCCGGGTTGCACACCCGCGGCAAAGTCAGGGCGCAAGGCTTCGAGGCAATGCTGGGCAATCACGTCAATGCCGTTTTTCATGTAGGCCCCGGGGGCCAGCGCATCGGTGTCCACATCGGCACCGAGTTTCCACACACGTGAGGGCGTCATAGCAACTCCCGCACATCGCTGATGCGGCCGCGCAAGGCGGAGGCGGCCACAGTCCAAGGCGATGCCAAATAAACCTGAACACTGGCAGGGCCCATGCGGCCTTTGAAATTGCGTGCGGTGCTAGAGATGACGCGCGCACCTTCTTCAAAAGTCCCGCCGTAACCGGCGCAGGCACCACAGCTGTTAGGCAGCACCTGAGCGCCCGCATCGCGCAGCACCTGCATCACGCCTTCGCGCTCAGCCTGTGCTTGGTCGCGGGCACTTGCAGGGGCGACCAGAAGACGCACACCTTGCGCCACATGGTGACCGCGCAACACATGGGCTGCTGCACGCAAGTCTTCGAGCTTGGCACCCGTGCAAGCACCGATATAGGCGATGTCCAATGCTACGTCGGCATAGTCGCCCACCGCACGCGTGTTAGCGGGGCTGTGGGGGGCCGCCACTTGCGGGCTCAAAGTGGAAGCGTCAAAAACAAAGTCTTCGCAATCAGCGCCGGCATCGGTGTGCCAGCTGTGTGCGTGCGCCAAGGCATCTTCGGATACGCCCACGCTGCGCAGGTAATCGCAAGTGGTGTCGTCCGCCGCAATCAGTCCCGCTTGCGCACCCATCTCGGCACTCATGTTGGAGAGCGTCATGCGCTCTTGCATGCCCAAGGCCATCACGGCCTCACCGGCAAACTCCACCGCTTGGTATTGGCCACCGTTCATGCCGAAGCGGGCGATCATGTGCAACATCATGTCTTTGGCGCACACACCGGCTGCCAGTTGGCCATTCCAAAGCATGCGCAAGGTGCGCGGCACTTGCACCCAAATCTCACCGGTCACCACCACACCCAGCATTTCGGTGGCACCAATGCCAAACATGTAAGTGCCAAACGCACCGCCCGTGGGCGAATGCGAGTCGCCGCCCACACACAATATGCCGGGGCGCAAATGGCCGCGCTCAGGCAACACCACATGGCAGATGCCCTCGGAGTCAATCACGTTGGGCAGCCGCCATTCGCGTGCGGTGTCGCGCGCCATTTGCACAATGCGCTGGGCATCAGCGTCTTGTGCGGGCACATAGTGGTCCATCACCAACACCACTTTGGTCGGGTCCCAAATTTGGGCCCCCAAGTCGTCGAGCATGGGCTTCAAGCGGCGTGGGCCTGAAGAATCGTGGAACATGGCCAAGTCAACTTGGCAAGTCACCACCTCACCCACCGCGACCTGCGCACGACTTGCAGCACGGGCGATGAGTTTTTGTGCCAGCGTTTGGGGCATGTCAGCAGAGGAAGAAACGCGCGTCATTCGGGTTTGGCTCCAGAGTACTTCACCACCTCGCGCCAGCGCGCGATGTCGGCCACCACAAAGCGGCCAAATTCTTGCGGACTGTTGCCCACGGCGGTGGCACCTTCGGCTTCAATGCGACGGCGCACCTCGGGGCTTTGTACCGCCGCACGGGCGGCGTCGCTCCAAGCGCGCATCAAGTCTGGCGCCATCTTGGCGGGCCCGAACAAACCAAACCAAGCGCTGGACTCATAGCCCGACAAGGTCTCGGCCATGGCCGGTACATCGGGCAGTGCAGCCAAGCGTTGTGGGCTGGTCACGGCCAAGGCTTTGAGCTTGCCGGCACGGATGTGTTGTTGCACATTGCCCACCGCCGCAAACATCAATTCCACTTGACCGGCCAACACGTCTTGCACAGCAGGCGCTGTGCCGCGGTAAGGAATGTTCACAATAAAAACACCCGCTTTGAGTTTGAAGGCCTCGCCAGCCAAATGCAGCGATGAGCCCAAGGCCCCAATCGCGAAGTTGAGCTGGCCCGGTTTGGCTTTGGCCAAGGCCACCAACTCAGCCACGTTGTTGGCAGGCAGTGAGGGGTGGGCCACGAGCACCGAGGGTGAGGTGGACACCAAGGTCAGTGGCGTGAAGTCTTTCACGGGGTCAAAGGGCAAGCGCGGGTACAGCGAGGCGTTGATGGCGTGGCTGGTGAAACTCATCAACAAAGTTTGGCCGTCCGGTGCGGCTCGGGCGACCGCTTCGGCGGCCAGATTACCGCCTGCGCCGGGGCGGTTTTCGACCACCACCGTGCGGCCCAGTTGCTGGCCCATGGCGTGTGCCACGGCGCGGGCCATGGTGTCGGTGCTGCCACCCGCAGGTGCGCCGACCAAGATGCGCACCGGCGCTGTCGCATTGGTGGTTTGCGCCAAAGCTGAACCACCTGTCCCCAGCGCCAGTAACCACGACAAGCAAACAAAACCTAGGCGATGCATCTGCAAACTCACACGCCCAAGTAAGCTTGACGCAGGGTGTCGCTGGCCAACAGTTCTGCTGACGTACCCGAGAAACGGATGCTGCCGTTTTCCATCACGTAGGCGCGGTCGGCAATCTCGAGTGACTGGCCCACGTTTTGTTCCACCAACAACACGGCCAACCCGCCCGCACGCAATTGCGCGATCAGGGCAAACATTTCTTCCACCAACAGCGGCGACAACCCCAGCGAGGGTTCGTCCAAGATCAGCAGCTTGGGCTCGGCCATCAGGCCACGACCAATCGCCAGCATTTGTTGTTCGCCACCGCTCATGGTGCCCGCGAGTTGCGCTTGGCGTTCGCGCAAGCGGGGGAAGGTGTCGAACACACGCACCAAGTTTTCGACACGGCGTGCGCGTGCGCGGGTGAAGGCTCCGAGTTCTAAATTTTCGAGCACGCTGAGGTTAGGAAACACCTTGCGACCTTCAGGCACTTGAATCAAACCGGCTTGCACCACGCGACGGTAGTGGGCGCCGGTGAGGTCTTGCCCGTCAAACAACACGCGTCCGGACCAAGCAGGAACCAAGCCCGAGACCACCGAGTTCAGGGTTGTTTTGCCAGCGCCATTGCTGCCGAGCAAAGCCACCAATTCGCCAGGCGCGATGTGCAAATCGACACCGCGCAACACCTCCACAGCACCATAGCCTGCGCGCAGGCCTTCGAGGGTGAGTAAATGGCTCATGCGGCCTCCTGCTGGGCTTTGCGCAAACGCGCGGCGGTGCCGTGGCCCAAGTAGGCCTCGATCACTTGCGGGTTTTGTGTCACCTCGTTCGGTGCGCCTTGGGCAATCAGCTGCCCTTGCGCCAACACCCACACATGCTCGGCCAAGTTCATCACGGCTTGCATGACGTGCTCAATCATGAGCACCGTGACACCGCTGTCCACCAAGCCGCGCACCACGGGCAACATGTCTTGAATTTCTTGCGGGTTCAAACCAGCCAGCACCTCGTCGAGCAACAGCAATTTGGGCTGGGTGGCCAAGGCTCGCGCCAACTCCAAGCGCTTGCGGCCTGCCACGGTCAAGTCCCCGGCAGGTTTGTCCAGCTGCGCGTACAAGCCCACGCGCTCGGCCACCGCTTCGGCAGCGTGCAAGGCATCGCTGCGTTTGGCATGTTTCAAGTGCGCGCCGACCGCGATGTTTTCACGGACGGTTTGTGAGGCAAAGGGTTGTACGATCTGGAACGTCCGTGTCAGCCCTAAAGCCGCATTCAGGTGTGGTGCACGACCCGTGATGTCCAGCCCGTCAAAGGTGACACGTCCGGCATCGGGCAACAAGAAGCCCGACATCAAGGCAAACAGCGTGGTTTTGCCTGCGCCGTTGGGGCCAATCAAGGCCGTCAAACTGCCTGCAGGCACCTCCAAGCTCACATCTTGCACAGCGCGCAAGCCGCCAAAGGCACGCGACACATGGCTAACCTGTAACAAGCTCATGCGCCCTCCTTCTTGTCTGATGAAAGCGCCTTGCTACGCTTGAACACATGCTGCCCAATGCCACCTACGCCGCGGGGCAAGAACATCACGATCAACACCAGCACACAGCCATAAACCACCATGTTGATCCCCGGCAATTGGCCAAACAAATTGCGCGTCACATCAGCCAGCACATGCAAGGCCAAGGCGCCCACAACAGGCCCCCACAGCGTGCCCATGCCGCCCACAATGGCGCCGACCAAGGCTTCGACCGAGGTGTGCGGACCAAAAGCTAAGCCTGGGTCGATGTACTGAAACACCTGCACATAAAACGCACCACCCGCGCCCATCAAACCGCCCGACAACACCGTGGCCCACAACTTGACCCAAAAGGGATTGACGCCAATCGCGCGTGCAGCGTCTTCGTTGTCACGCACAGCCTGCAAATAAGCGCCAAAACGGGAGTGACGCAACCAAGCGGTGACACACAAGGCCACAGTCACCAAACCCAAAATCAACCACACATAACCTGCCCGCGAGGCAAACTGCATATTGCCGACAGACTCACTCAGCGGCAACATCAAACCCACACCAGCTCCTGTGAATGGCACCGACAGCGCGACGATGCGAAACACCTCCGCAAACGCCAAAGTCACCAAGGCAAAGTAAGACCCCTTGAGACCATAGCGAAAAGACAAGGCGCCCACAAACCCGCCCACTGCCGCACTGACAGCAATGGCCAAAACGAGGGTGAACCAAGGATTCCAGCCCGCATGCACCTGAGCCATGACTTGCACGTAAGCACCGGTGCCAAAAAACAGCGCATGGCCAAACGAGAACTGGCCGCCAAAACCGCCCAACACGTTCCAAGCTTGCGCCAGCAAGCAGGCGTACAAAGCCATCATCACAAAGTTCAACACCACACCCGAATCGGTGAGGAGCGGGATGCTGCCCACCAACAACACAAACAGCGCAATAGCGCGGACATCTTTCATGCGCGTGCTCCAAACAAACCTTGTGGACGGAACAACAGCACCGCAATGAAGATGGCAAAAATACCGACTTGCCCCAAAGACTCGCCCAAGTACAAACCGCCGATGGACTCAACAACACCAATCAGCAAGCCGCCCACCAAAGCACCGACAAAACTGCCCATGCCGCCCAACACCACGATGGTGAAAGCCACCAGCACAAAACCGCTGCCCACCAAGGGGTTGACGTAATACGCGGGTAACAAGAAGCAAGCTGCCGCCCCCAAACAAGCCAAGCCAATGCCAAAACACATGGCATAGACATGGTCCACATCAATGCCCATCAAACGGGCGCCATGTTTTTCTTTGGCCACAGCGCGGATGGCGCGTCCGAGGTCGGTGTAGCGCATCACTGCCAACAACACGGCAGACACCACCAGGGCGCCCACAAAGGACACGAGTTTGGGCAGCGCAATCATGGCGGAGCCAATGCTGACGGTGGTCAAGGTGTAAGCGGTTTCAATAGTGCGCGTGTCGGATTTAAAAAACAGCAAGGCCAAATTTTCCAAAATGATGGACAGGCCGAGCGTGACCAACAGGATGTTTTCGTCTTTGCCGTGGCTGGCGCGGTTGATCACCCCACGCTGCAACACATAGCCCAAGGCAAACATAGCCGGCACCATGATGGGCAAGGCCAAGTAAGGGTCGATGCCCAGCTTTTCTTTTAAAAAATAGACCCCATACAAAGCCACCATCAACGACGCCCCATGGGCGAAGTTGATGATGTGCAGCACGCCATAGATCAAGGTCAGCCCCAGCGCGATTAACGCGTAGACAGCACCCGTGGTGATGCCGTTGAGCACCGAGGCAAACAAAATAGACAGATCAAACATGGCGTGACTCAGCGATACGGCTTAGGCTTTCAAGGGGAACAGGGGTTCGACTTCGCGGTAGTCGCGTGGAATGATCACCTTGATGTCGCCCTTGACCACCTGGGTCATCAAAGGCTGGGCACCCATGTTTTGGCCGTTGACAAACTGGGTGGTGCCGTACGGCATGATGTGGTCGGAGAAGGTGCTCTTGCCCAAGGCGTCGATGATGGCCGCGCGGTCTGTCGACTTGGCGTTCTCAATGGCGTCGCCCAACAAACGCATCGCCGTGTAGGCCATGAACACCTCGTAGCTGAAGAACAAGCCCTTGGCTTCCACGCGCTTTTTGAGCTCAATCGAACGCTTGTCGCGGGGGTTGAACCAGTGGTTGCAATCGATGATGCCGTTGGCAGCATCGGGGAACTCTTTGACAAACTTGTAACTCGAAGCCGCACCACCCAAGACCGAATAAATCGCTTTGGGTGTCACCTTTTGCTGTTGCATGGTGCGCACCAACAAGGCGTACTCGTTGTAGTAGTTGGCTGGGATCACGATGTCAGGGTTGACTTGCTTCATGCGCAACACGATGTTGTTGAAATCGCGCGTGGGGTTGGCATGCTTGACGATTTCTTTGACTTCGTAGCCATAGCCGGGCAGCTCGCGGGACAGCAAGTTCGCCGTGCCTGTGCCAAACAGCGACTCTTCATGAATGATCATCACGGTGCGTGCTGGCTTGCCTGCTGCGGTGTTGAGCACGTGCAAGTTGGCCACCGCCACTTCGGCGCACTTTTTGTAGCCTGGACCAAAGCGGAAGGTGTTTTTCAAACCGCGCTCGACGATTTGATCGGCCACGCCCACATCCACGACGTGTGGCAAGTTGTATTTGGCTGCTGCCTGTGTGGTGGCCAAACAGATGGCAGAGGCAAAAGCGCCGACGATGGCGCTCACACCCGCTTCGTTCATTTTTTCAACCTCAGCGGCACCCGCTTGTGGGGTGGACTGTGCGTCACCCAACAAGGCTTCAATCTTGGCACCGCCCAGTGACTTGATGCCGCCGGCTTTGTTGATGTCCTCAATCGCCATCATCACGCCTTCGCGGCATTGCTGGCCGGAATAGGCCAAGGCGCCCGTGACGGGGTGCAACACACCCACCTTGACGGTTTTAGGCTGCGCACCGCCTACCAAGGGAAATGCCAAAGCCGAAGCTGCGGCTGCCGATTGACCCATAAACTGACGACGTGATGTCATGCGATGCTCCTTTTGAAAAATCAATGAAAGTTGGCGGATAACTCTTTGCTCACCCAGACCTTGGCATCAATGCTGCCAACGCGGGATAACTGCATCTGGTACTCATAGCGATCGGGGCGATACAAACCATGCAACCATTGGATCGGTTTGTCTTCGGTGTCATAGATCAGACGGCTGACGGCTAGCAAGGCTGAGCCGAGGGCCACATCTAAATGCTGCGCCATGCTGGCATCTGCCAATTTCGCAGAAATACTTTGCTCGGCCCGACCCACTTTGACGCCTGATTCCTCAAGCAGCATCAAAATCGGCTTTTGGGCCAGCTCCTTGCGCCCAAAATTGCGCGCAATCGTCTCAGGCACCCAAGTAGTGATGTGCGACAACGGACCATCTTTGGTGAGACGCACACGCTGGGCTTTTTGCACCCCATCGCCAACCTGAAGTTGCAAAGCCATGGCCACTTCCTCTGGCGCTGGCAGGTACTGCACGGACAACACTTTGACCGTGGTGCGAAGCCCCATCGTGACCAAGTTTTCCAGCAAGCCCGTCAGTTGGGCGCGCTGAGACTTAGGCCCCACTGGCTTGGCTTTGGCTGCACCCAGTGGCGCCAAGGCGCGTGTCCCACGACCGGGCTCGCGACTGATCAAACCCTCTTGTGCCAACTGTGCTAAGGCGCGACGCACTGTCACACGGGCCACAGAAAACTGCTGCATCAACGCCAACTCACTGGGCACGCCTTGGGCAAATTTGCCATCGTGCAACTGCTCACGCAACACCAAATAAATTTGGTGGTACTTGGGCAATGGCATCGCTTGATTCATAACTTTGAATGTTGAATCAGTTCTATTGACCTGTCAATAGGACATTTACTAGGGAATCAACATCACGAAAAATTTGACCTTCCAAGGCTTATGGCAAGATTTCTGCATGAAGCAATTACAGAAATTCAATATGTTGGGTGCTATTTATCTAGCGCTTCGCTACTTCATCACCAAGAACAAAGGCCGAACGCTCCGCCAAAAGGTCTTTGCTTTGTTGCACCCGACTGCCACATCGGGACCGCTGCACCGCTACATCGACCACGTGATCATCGCGGCGGTCTTGGTGTCTGTGGTGAGCATCATTTTGGAGACCGTGCCTGAAATTCACGCAATCTTTGGTCCCGAGTTCAAATTGCTGGAATGGGTGACGGTCGCCATCTTCACGCTGGAATACCTCGGTCGTGTTTACAGCTGCTGCGAGCGCGAGGAGTACGCGCACCCGATTCGGGGCCGACTGCGCTACATGGTGTCTGTTAGCGCCTTGATTGACCTGCTGGCGGTGTCACCGTTTTACTTTGATTTGCTGTTTCACGAAAACGTCGACCTGCGGTTTTTGCGGGTTTTTCGTCTCTCGCGCTTGCTCAAACTCACGCGCTACACGGGCACACTGAACACACTTTTCAAAGCGGTTCAGCGCGAGAAACGGGTGTTGTTGGCCTCTGCATTCATGATGCTGCTGCTGGTCAGCTTGACGGCCAGTTTGGGGTTTGAGCTAGAGCACGCCGCCCAGCCCGACAAATTTGAGAGCATTCCGGCCACCATGTATTGGGCCGTCATCACCCTGGCCAGCGTGGGTTATGGCGACATCACACCCATCACACCTTTGGGCCGCGCCATGACGGTGGTGATCAGCCTGATTGGTATTGGCATTTTTGCCATCCCCGCAGGTTTGATGGCCTCGGCTTTCACCGACCAGTTGCGCATAGACCGCGAAACCTTTGAAAACGAGTTCCGCAAAGCCGTGGCCGACGGCCGCTACTCCGCCCACGACCGCCAAGCCTTGGACGCCGAAGCAGAACGTTTGCACCTCACCCCCCAAGACGTGAACCGCATCATGGAACGCGTACGCAATGAAATGCGCAGCGTGGGCCACGACGTGACGGAAGGCTTAGACCCCGAGGTGATGCTGGAGCGTTATCGCCAGCAAATCAGCAATCTGCGTAGCATGGCGCATGGCAAAAGCGCTGAGCAAATTAACACGCTGCTGACCGATGAATCCAAGTCCACTGCGGTGGAGCGTGATATCTGGCAGTCACTGCGCCAAAAGTAAATACGCCCTGAATGTCAGGGGTTGAGCAACGCGTCGATTCCACCCAAAGGTTCAAAGCGCCCCTCGATGAAACGCAGTCGTGTGGGTCCAACCAGGGCACGTTCGCGCACGGAGTGAAGCGGATCGCCGGGGTAGCAAATGTGACGCAGTCCGTCGGCATCAAAGGTCTCAGGCATCACACGGGGAGGCTGCTGCTGCGCTGCCGCGCGCAAGACGCTGGCCGCATCGGCATGGCCCTGCAAACTGACCAGCGTCATGATTTGCGGAGGGGCCAATAACAGCTCGCGGGCCCAGTATTTTTCGAGCGCTGCGCGGGGTGTGAGCCAAATGCTGTCCACGGCTTCCACGTTGTCGTGAATGGGGGCCTGGCCGTTGGGCAACACCGCCACAAAAAATCGGGTGTCAAAACGCTTGTTGGTGACAGAAGGCATCAAGGGTGTGATCCAGCGCGACCATGGGGCCAAGTGCTGGGTGTCGATGCGCAGGGCGGCGTCTTGCAGCACCTGCTCAAAACTTTGACCGGCGTGTAACTGCTGCTGCCAAACTTGGCGCTGTGCCGCATCATGGGCCAACACCTCACTGTCGGCATGGCGCGCATACAACACGCCACACTCTTCTAAAGACTCCCGAACAGCGGCGACATACAGTCCTGCAGCAGTTGGGGCGTCTAAATCGGCCTCGCCCAAAGCTTGGTGCAAAGTTTGGGGGGAACAGTCAAGATGCTGGTGCAAACTTGGCGCGCAATCGGCCTCATCGAGTTTGCCACCCGGAAACACATAGGCGCCCCCCAGCACGGCAGAAGCGGCGTGGCGGCGCAACAGAAACACCTCCAAACCCACCTGAGGCGTATCGCGCAACAAAATAACTGTGGCCGAGGCACGCGCAGGGCTCGTGACCAGTTCGCTGTTGAGTTGCATCATGTTGAGAATGAGGTTTTATTGAGGCTAGAAATTTGAAATGATTTTTTTACAAAATTTAACACTGAAATTCTAAGGGCCAGTTTTAATCATGTGCTTCGGCATCGACGTTGCCAAACGCGACAGCTTAAATTCGACGGCATCGAATACATTAATATTTTAGTAATTTTGTAATTTATTTAATGTTTAAATCATTAAAAAGTACTAATTTATTTGATTTTCATAATTTTAGAGTTACAGTCCAAGGCATGTTTTAACCGTCTATGAAAGGAATGAACAACCCATGCGCGCCGAACCACAATTTTTGTCCTTCCCGGGTCTCCAGCCTCAGGCCCCTCAACCCAGCTGGAATGAGTCCAAAACGATGGCGCCTGCGACGCCACCGACCTTGCTCAAAAGCGTGCCAGACAACGTGCCCACCTTGACTGAACCCCTAGCGCTGGGCCCAGGTGACGCCAAACCCCACGTTTTTGACCCGCTGATTCATGAATTGTTCGACCAACTTCGGGTCTCGCCGACGGACGAGCTGACCCAAACTTGGCGCACCATCGCTGCGGAAGTGAACCTGCTGAGCCAACGCATGGCGCTGCAGCGTGAGTTGCAAGATAGGCTCAAACACTTGGACCAAGATTTGGCCGAACTACGTACCAACATCACGACGCACTTGCAAGAAGTGCAACAAGCAGCCGACCAGCAACTGTCCTCTGCACGACTGCGTGCCGAAGTCTCTGCCTTGGCACAATCTAAGTTAGCGGCAAAACTGCAAGACAAACTTTATTGAAGTAAGCCAGCGCAGCACATTTTTAATCCGCAGCGCGCGGGTATTGAATCGGTCGGTCTTTAGGCGGCACTGCCGCGGCGGCTTTGGCTTTTTCTGCAGCCGCTCTTTCTGCTGCAGCGCGCTCAGCCGCAGCTTTTTCGGCGGCCGCACGCTCGGACGCCAGCTTCTCGGCGGCTGCCCGTTCAGCCGCAGCCTTTTGCAAAGCCACACGCTCAGCCGCAGCAGCGCGTTCAGACGCCACGGCCTTGTCCGCAGCAGAGGTCGCTGCAGCCGCTTTTTCCGTAGCCTTGGCCGCAGCACGCTCTGCGGCTGCCATCGCTTTTTCGTGCGACTGGCTCGAGGTGTTCAAGTCTTGTTTGAGCTTTTGAATTTCATTCAACAGCGTTTGTGTGCTCGGGCCACTTGGCGCTGCAGGCGCAGGCTGACGCGACGCAGCTTGGCTAGACGATTGCAACTTGCTCTCCATGGACTGCAACTTGGCCTCCAAACCTTGCAGCTGTTTTTGCATGGCTTGGAACTTGGCATCGCTGGACTTGTTGGACTGGTCGGCAATGTTGGTTGGCAACGCCGTCATCGCTTTGCTCAACTCTTCCAAACGGTTAGCCACTTGTGTTTGGGTCATCGTCAAGGCGTCTTGCTTGTCGGTCAACTCCGAGAAATCAGAGTTGGTTTTACCGATGGCGGTCAAACTGGCATCCACTTCGATGACACGTTTGGCCATTGCATAAATCATGGTGTCAAGCTCTTTGATCGACTTGGTCATTTTCAAGCTGATGCCCAAGAAAATGCCAATCGCCACCAGCAAGCACGCCGCAAAAACGGCCAACACAATGCGCGAATGCAAAATGTTGCGACGGTTGTTGCTTTGAATCTTGACCACCACAGCGCGCATGGTTGCGCTGATATCGGCGGCCACCGACGCCGAACGCGTAGACACTTCAGCAGAGTCGAGCACCACCGAGGTGAGCTCTTCAATTTGCCGTGCAACTTCATTGCTGTCTAAAGCTTGACTGGCGATCTCTCTCAAGCGATCTGCCGTGGAGGCCACATTCACCAAGGGTTCACCTTGGGCGGGTTGTTGGGCATCATCAGCCATGGTCAAACCTCTATCCTTGAACTGTTTACAAGTCGATCCAGCTTGTCGTTCAACGAACTAATCTTGCCGGAGAGCTTGCCCATGCGAGCTTGCATGATCTCTGCACGTTGATCGGCTTGAGCCTTCATTACTTGAATGGCCGCCAACAGTTCAGCTTCCATCTCTGGGTCTAATTCTGGATCTGGCGCGGACAAAGCCAGCGCGGGCTCAGACAGTGGATCTTCCTCGTCCGAATCATCGATCTCAGCCAAAGTCTGCGCAGACACACTCACCGCATCAACCGGCAAATCAGGCAGCTCTATTTTGGGCAACGACTCGGGTGCATAGCTTTTGGCAAAAGGGGCCTCACCCGAGGAGCGAACCACGTCACCGGCTGACTTGGCGGGCGATAACTCCACGTCATCGGCATCAGGGATTTCAATCTCATCGACGAATTTCTTCGCGTCTGTATCTTCTGTAATTCTCATGGTTCGTCCCCTCTTAGGGCTTGTTAAATTGAGCTTTCAGCGATTTCACGCTGCGCAGCCATCCTTTGGCCAACAAAGGACTGGACTGCATAAAAGCATCAGCTTGGGCTTTGTCTGCCATGGGCCGTGACAACACAATAAAGTACCGCTGGGCTGAGCCCTTCTTGGGCGCACCCACAATGCGCGCATTGGCGAAGACCGCGTTGCTGCGCTGAAAGGCCAGCGCCTCGGCCTGTGTGTCAAACGCCGCCAATTGCACAACAAACCCATTGGACGGCAACTTGTCCAACCAAGCGTCATCGGCAGAAACGTCCGCAACTTTGGCGGGCGCTTTTTCGATCGGTTTGAGCTTGGGTTTATCCGCCACTTTGGGTGGTTCGACAACAGGGACTGCTTTATCAGGAACCACAAGTGGCGCCGAAACGACGGCAGGCAACGCGGCTGAGGCTGGCATCAGCGCAGGCGTTGATGCGGCCAATTCAGGGGCACTGGCAACCTGCGACGCGGGCTCAACCGCGGCAGATGCCGCCGCGCTCGATGCGACTTGCGCTTGAGCCGACGCGGCAGCACTGGCAGCAGCCGCGGCAGCAGCAGCCACAGCCGCATCTTTTTCAGACGACACAGCAGCCGGTGTGCCGCGCAACAAATACTTCTTAAAAGCGTCAACCTCTTGCATGACCAACTCTTGGTACATCACACCAAAAGCAGCCACTGACAACAAAAATGCCAACAACAGCCAGCCCCAGATTGATTTGCGAGGGGCCGTCAGTACCTCAGCTTCAGCAACTTTGGGGGCAGTCAGCGCAGCACTGGCTTGCAACACGGGCTCACGCGACACCTCAGGCATCGGTGCGGCAGGCAATGCATCGTTGACAGGGGCAGCCTCAGCTGACTTGCCAAACACAGGCACACGCCATGACGTTTTTGCCGGCGGCTTTAAAAGCTCCAGCGCGTCGGCACTGGGTGGCGCGAGCGTTGTGGGAAACGGAGACAAGGTGGGCTCAATCTGAGCATCCTGCGCCTCTGCAGAATCAGCCACCCAATCAGTCAGCGGTTTTTTAGCCTCGCCAGCTTGGGTTTCGACGTCCCACTCGAGTAAATTTTTTCCAAAGGCTGCGATCTTGCTGCGGAAATCAGCCGCACTGTTGATCAACAAAATCACGTTGATATTGCCTGCTGGAAAACCGTTCACCAAACGCGCCAACAGCTGCAACTCGAAGTCTTGCATCAACACCGAGTCACGGAAGATCAAAAAACGACGTGGCGCGTGGTTTTTGTCTTTGTCCAACGCCTCATTCAGCGTGAGCTCAGACAAAATTTCATTGAACTTTTGCACCAAGCGTTCAGAGTTGGTGGAAAAACAAAACTCCACTTGGTGGTTGCCCTTGGCGCGCAACCGTTCTTCAAACAAATTGCCGTAATAGTCGAGCACCATGTCGTGCTCGCTCAAGACGGCCAAGTTGATGCTTCCCTCGGTCAAAGACTTGAGGAGAATTTCAAACCGGAGCCGGTCACCGGGGCTTTGGAAAATATCTGTCATGGTGGCTCAGTGGTGTCTCAAGCGTTCATGGCTTTGCCGTTGGCGTCGAACTTCATCTCGTCGGGGATGGACGGATCGGGTTTGATCACATCGTGCCCTCGACCATAGGACTGATTCAAGCTGAACACAAAGGCAATCACCTGTGCAACAGCGTGGTACAAGGCCTCTGGAATCGGGTGATCCAGCTTCGTCGTGAAGTATAAGGCGCGAGCCAACAAAGGCGCCTCAAACAGATACACACCATGCTCCTTGGCTTCTTCACGAATGCGAGCAGCCAAACCGTCCTCCCCTTTGGCCACCAACATCGGCGCGCCATCGCCCGTTGGGTCATACGACAAAGCCACCGCAAAGTGGGTGGGGTTGGTGATCACGACATCGGCGTCTTTCACCTTCGACATCATTTTGTTGTTCAAGATTTCATGCTGACGGCGACGAATTTGACCTTTGACCTCGGGGTTACCTTCCGAGTTCTTCATCTCGTCGCGCACCTCTTGCTTGGTCATCTTCAACTTCTTGTTGAGTTGATGGCGTTGCAAAGGCACATCCACCAAAGCAACCAACACCAGGCCGAGGCTGAGCCAAAAACAGGAATCCACAATGATGGTGCCCGCCACTTTGATGGCAGGCCCCAAATCCATTTGCGAGATGTGGGTGAGGTCTTGCAAGTTGTTCATGACCGAGACCAACAAGATCGCGCCCACCACCAAAAACTTCAATAAGGCCTTGCCCAAGTTGATCAACGCCTGCGGCCCGAACGTGCGTGCCAAGCCTGTCAACGGATTGAGCTTGTTGAACTTGGGCATCGCCAAACTGGGTGCAAAAATGAAGCCACCTGCCAAAACGGTCGACAAAATAGCGATCACATAAAGGATGGCCATCAAGGGCAAGATGATCAAAAAACCGTCCAGCATGGAGTGTCCAAAAATAGCCGGCAACAAATCTGGCTTGTCGACAATCAGCCGATCAAACTGCAGCTGCTTTTTGAACAAATTGCCCATCCCATTAAAGAGGTACTGCCCCATCATGGTGAAAAACAAAGTGGCAATCACCATCATGGCAGCAGGAGCCAGCTCTTGCGAACGGGCAATCTGGCCATCGTCGCGCGCTTTTTTCAGCCGCTGCGCCGTCGGTTCTTCGGTTTTGTCTGCGCCGCTTTCTTCTGACATGTCAGCTGGCTCCTAAAAACGACCGAAGCACCATGAACGCCTGCGTCCACACCCATTGAATGCGCATCACGTTGTTGCCCATGGAGAAAATCAAAATCACAAAACCCGCCAAGATCAAGGCCGGAAAACCCACTGTGAAAATATTCAAGCTGGGCGCAGCACGCGCCACAAAACCAAGGCCCACGTTGATGAACAACAAAGTCATCATCACGGGAAGAGCGATCAGCAACGCGCCCAAGAACATCATGGCGCTCCAGTTGAGCATCTTGCCCAACATGTCTTGGCTGAAAAACGGCTGTCCAATCGGGATGAGTTGAAACGACTCCAACACCAAACCAAACACAATCAAATGGCCGCCCATGCCCAAAAACACCAGCGTGCCCAAGATGTTGAAAAACTGAGAAATCACGGGCACGTTACCCATGTTCGGGTCCATCATGTTGGCGATCGACAAACCCATCGAACCCGAAATGGCCTGCCCTGCCACCACCATCGCAGCTGACGCCACTTGCGACACCAAGCCCATGGTCAACCCAATCAAAATTTGACGGAAGATCTCCATCAAGCCCTCAGCACTGAGCGGGTCGATGCGGGGAATGTCGAGTTGCTGCGACACCAAAAAGGCCATTGCAAACCCAAGCAACACGCGAATACGCATGTTGACCGCACGGATCGAAAAAATAGACGTGAACGCCAGAAACGCAGACAAGCGCAGCATTGGCCAAATGACGACCAAAAACTTGTCCAAAATTTCAATGAGTGAGGCGTTCATGCGCTGTGGCTATCAGATGAACAAACTGGGAATGCGGGTGAAGATGCCCTTGGTGTAGTCCACCATGGTGTTGATCATCCAACCACCGGCAATCGCCATGGTCAAGCCAATGCACACCAGCTTCGGGATAAAACTCAAAGTCTGCTCGTTGATCGAGGTGGCGGCCTGAAAAATACCAATCACTAAACCCACCACCAAGCCCACGCCCAACAAGGGGGCAGAAATGAGCATGGTCATCCATAAGGCTTGACGGGCTAAATCGACGACGGTTGCGGTGTCCATACGTCTCTCCTTAAAACACAAAGCTGTTGGCCAGCGACGCCATCAACAGCGTCCAACCATCGATCAGCACAAACAACATGAGCTTGATGGGCATCGAAATGATCATGGGCGACAACATCATCATGCCCATGGACATCAACACGCTGGCAACGATCAAATCAATCACCACAAAGGGGATGTAAATCAAGAAACCAATCGTGAACGCGCTCTTGATCTCTGATGTGATGAACGCAGGCATCAAGGTGGTGAAGGGCACTTGTGCGGCGTCTTGCAATTCACGGCGGTTGGAGATTTGCATGAACATCGCAATGTCGTCTTCCCGCGTCTGCTTGGTCATGAAGTCGCGCACTGGCGCTTCAGCTTTCATGAGGGCTTTGTCAAAGTCAAGCGTGCTGTTCATGTAAGGGCCAATGGCCTCCTTGTACACCTGCTCAAACACCGGTGACATGATGAAAAACGTGAGAAACAAAGCCAAGCCCACCAACACGGTGTTAGGCGGCGTTTGGGCTGTGCCCAGCGCTTGGCGCAAGATGGACAAGACGATGATGATGCGCACAAACGAGGTCATCATCAGCAACATCGAGGGCAGCAGCGTGAGCGTGGTCATCAAGCCCAGCAATTGCAGGCTCATGCTGTACTGCTGACCACTCTTGCCACCGGTGACGTTCACCATGGGCAAGCCTTGGGCGTGACCCATCATGGGCAGTGATATCAACGCGATCAGCAGCAGGCCCAAGATGACATAAAGAATCTTTTTGGTGATGGGCTTACGCAACATGGTGAGTCCCTTCAGTCCAAGTGTGTAAGGTCTTCACCTCGCCAGGGCTGACGCTGGTGAGCACCATCTGGTTGTCTACTTGAATCAACACAATTTTGTGCTTCAGGCTCAAAGGTAAGGCCTCTTTCACCTGAATGCGTCGGTCAGACACCACGCCGTTGCCCATGACGCGGTTGCGTTTGACCCACCACAGCGCTGCGCACAGCAACAACAGCACCCCCAAGGTACTGGCGAAGAACTGGCCCCAATCGAAACTTTGCATGTTGAATTTCCTGTGCGCACTGACGCTTTTTCGACACCTGGCGTGCCTGTATGGAGGTGTCATGCAAGGGGCGTGCCAAGTAAGACTGACGCTATAGTCATTGCATGTCTTCCCACAAAGCCGTCATACCGTCTTGGCTGGACCTCTTGCATGCGGGAGGCACGGGCGGCTTGAGCTGGCACCTGCATGCGTGGCGCTCACGCCCAAGGTGGCAAGCCACGGTGCAGCACCTGGACGATTTTTTAGCCAAGGTGCAACCGCAAACCCCACACCTACTGCTCATCGGTGGCAGCGCTGGCTGGATGATGCCGCCCGCTTGGCTCGCTCGGTTTCAAACCATCGCTGCCTACGACATCGACCCCTTGGCTGCCCGACTTTTCAACTGGCGCCACGGGGCTCATCTGCAACAACGGGGTGTTCAGGTCACACACCACCGTCAGGACGCACTCGCCACTCTGCCCGAGTTACTGCGCCAACACCCCCAGGCCAGTGTTTGGTTTGACAACGTATTGGGCCAACATCGGTTCCGCGTCGGTGATGTGGTGCGTGCGGAAAAAGAACTACAAAACTTAAAAGTGCACTTGAAGGGACGCGCATGGGGCAGCGTGCACGACCTGTTCTCTGGCCCGACAAACGGCCAAGCCATCTTGGCCAACATCCCCACGCGATTCGCCCTGAGCGGCGCTGAAGTGACGGCTGTTTCACAAACCCTGTTGAGCAGCGTCGGCGCCACCGGCGAATGGCGCGACCATTTGACGCAAGACGTGTTCCCCACCGGCACCGCCACCCAATTGTTGCCGTGGGCGTTTAAACATGACGACTGGCATTGGCTGCAAGCGGGCTGGATAGAAGCCCCGTAAAGGACTCTGAAGCGGGTGGGTTAAAGGCTCAAGACTTGAGGTTGTAGAGCATCACACCCGCCGCATCCATCTCGCGCTGCTCCCGTTTTTGGTGAAACGCGCGCACTTGCTTGAGGTCTTGCTCCATCAAGGTTTCCATCTGAATACGCTTTTTCTCTGCGGCCAACAGCATCATTTTTTTGTTGTCTAGGTCTTGGTTGGCTTTGACCAAGTCTGCATCCACGCGCTGCACCAACGCTTTGACTTGCTGCATAAAACCGCGAAAGTTCAGCGTCTCGGCCATGCTGTGCAGCTTTTTCTCGGCTTCTTTAGAACGGTGCACGTAATCGAGGTAGAGCATTTCCATGCGTTCGCGGCTTTGCTCCAAATGCGTCACACGTTCGCGCGACTTGACCACGTCAGCTTGCGCCTCTTCACACTTTTCTTTGGCTTTTTTAGCCAAGATCGGCCAAGCGGCGCGGGGCTTCATGACAGGATGTGGCGCAACTGATCGCGCGTGACGTCGTAATCTTCAGGGGCATGCATCTCTTGGCGCAAAAACGTCACCATCTGATCGCGCAAGCGAATGGCTTCATCAAGCTCGGGGTTGGAGCCATGTTCATACGCGCCCACTTGCACCAAGTCTGCGTTTTGTTGATAGACCGACCACAAACGCCGAAATTTGTTGGACTGTCGCAATTCCTCGGGACTGACCAACACTTGCATGACACGCGAAATCGAACCATTCAAATCAATCGCGGGGTAATGCGCTTGATCGGCCAAACGGCGCGACAACATCACCTGACCATCCAAGGAGGCCCGTGCGATGTCCACAATCGGGTCTGAGGCATCGTCACCTTCGGCCAACACCGTGTAAATGGAGGTGATGGAGCCAAAGCCATGACGGCCCACGCCACCACGCTCAATCAAGTTAGGTAACAACGCAAACACGGAAGGCGGGTAGCCTTTGGCCGTGGGGGGCTCGCCAATGGCCAAGCCAATCTCGCGCTGCGCATGGGCCACACGGGTCAAGCTGTCGCACAGCATCAACACGTTTTTGCCTTGGTCGCGGAAATACTCTGCGATCACATGCGTCATGTGCGTGGCTTTGAGGCGCAGCACAGGCGACACGTTGGCCGGTGCGGCAATCACCACCGACTTGGCCAAACCCTCATCACCCAACGACTCAGCAATGAACGCTTGCACTTCGCGGCCGCGTTCGCCAATCAAACCAATCACCACCACGTCGGCTTTGGTGAAACGGGTCAACATACCCAAGAGCACGCTTTTACCCACCCCAGAGCCAGCCACCAAGCCGATGCGCTGGCCACGGCCAATCGTCAACACGCTGTTGATGGCCTTGACGCCCACATCCAAAATCGTGTCAATGGGGCCGCGCTCCATGGGGTTCAAGGGATAGCCCAACAGACTGAGTTGATCAGGCAAGTGGGGCAAAGGACGACCGTCCAGAGGCTGACCTCGGCCATCAATCACGCGACCCAACAGGCCCGCGCCTAAACGCACTTGGCCAGAGTTACTCATCACCCGCACCGTGTCGCCAGGGCCCACGCCAACGGGGTCAGTAAAGGGCATGAGGTACAAGGTTTTGTCGTTGAAACCCACCACCTCGGCCTCGACGCGATGGCCGTGTTGACCCAATACTTCACAGCAAGCCCCCAAGGGCGCCATGATGCCGCGGGTCTCCAGCGTCAAACCGACCAAGCGCACCAAGGTGCCGCTGCGTTTAGGGTCAGGCACACGCAGCTGGGGCAACGTAGCGGCGACTTCTTTGCCAAAGTCCAACATGCTTAGTTCACTTCAATCATGCCGCGAATCACGCCGGCCACACGGCTGTTGTCTTGCTGCACCACCATGCGTACGACGCCCACTTTGTCTTCGTAGCTCTTCGCGCTGTTGAGCAACTCGGGCGGAATGGTGGGCTTGGCCGAATTCTTTTTCTCGCGCTTGATGCGCTCTTTGATGTCGTGCAAAGACTCGCCTTCGCCGATTTCAATCTCGCCCGCTTTGGGCGCATCGGAAACGCCAGCAGAACTTTGAACATCACCTGCAGCTGAATCCACGCCTGCCAAGTTGCTTGAACCTTGCACATCAGAGGACGTGCCATTGCCCACGTCAGACTCAGCCTTGGCTACGTTTGCCTCAGTCGCCATAGGGGGTGGCGGCAAAGGTTGACGTCGCTCGGGCAGCGCCAACAACAACTGCTGGTAACGAATTTTTCCAGTGCGATGGGCCGCCGCTTCTAGCGTCGCACGCTGCACATGGGCGTGCACGTCTTCAATCGCGGCGCGCTGCACATCTTGCGGATTCGCTTGGCCCGTCAACAGGTTGAGCATGATGGGGCGCACCACAGTCACCACAATGACCATGAAAATCAGCCCCATCAACAGGGTGTTGAGCACGTCAGGGATGTACATCTGAAGTTTCCTCCATGACATGGTCTGCCCGTCCTTCAGCATCAACTGGTGCCTCAGGCTTGACCAAGGCCGACTGTTTGCGCCAGCTGTCCACGTCGATCAACAGGGTACGCGCCAGCGCTTCTAAGCGGTGCTCGACCAAGTCTTCCACAATCATGTCATTCGCAAACACACGCACACTGCCCGGCTTCATGTCGTGCACAGCGTCGAGACGCATGCCCTGAATGAAGGGACTGCCGCCCTCTTGCAAACGCACCTTGTCTTCTGGGTTGAGCTCGATCACCACCGCACCTTTGGCAGGGTGGTCCAGGTCGTCCAAGCAACGTTGTATCAACTGCTCCACCGCATGGCTAGACGTGCGTAGCTCGCACTTCACCACTTGCTCGGCCAAGTGCAAAGCCAAGCGCTTGAGTGGTTCAAAAAATTGGGTCGGGTCTTCCAACAACGCATTGAGCTTGGCAGACACCTCGGTCATCACATCATGGGTGACAGCCGTTTCTTGCTCGGCCCGCGCTTGCAATTCACGCGCTTGCTCTTCAGCCAACGCCAAGCCCTCTTTCATGCCTTGCTCACGACCTTCGGCCAAACCCTGTTCGAGGCCTTGCGCCAGTCCTTGTTCGAGGCCTTGCGCCAAACCTGTCTCTAAGCCCTGAGCCAAGCCTTGCTCGACACCTTGGGCCAAGCCTTTTTCAAATTGCTCGGCCTCTCGCTGAGACACTTCTTCTGCCGGAATGCCGACAGGGATGGCTGGCTCTACCTCTGCAGCAATTCGCGTCGGAGCAGCATGCACGTCGTCATTCGGCACATCGTCATTGGCCACAGGCGCTTGGGCTGACAACTGCGAATCAGAAATGAACTCGTCGTGCGTCACCTCGTCACCGCCCCCCTGATCGGCCAAATCTGGCTCAACAGCTAACGCTTTGGCATCACCTGCATCCTTATGCAAAGTAGGCGCAGCCTGGACAGGTCGTTTCACCTCTGGCGCTTCATACACGTCCAACACAAAAGGCAAATGCGCATTGGCGCTGGCTGCCTCTTGTTCTTCTAAAGCTTTCTTAGCGAGTTCATGCTGCTTCTTAACATCGTCCAGCAGGCTGAAGGCACGCTGGGCGCTCTCGGACATCGCGTCATGCGACACCGGGCGAGCATCAAGCATGAAACCTGAGCCGTTCAGGCCAAAGTCATCATTCGCAAAGCTTTGCACTGCCTCACCTTGCCAGCGGCGCGTGGTGAAAGCGCGATCGCTCCCCTCAGGCAATGCGGCTAAGTTGGGATGCCACACCTGAGTGGGGCGTGCAGGACTGGGCCGATTAAACAAAGTCCGCACCTCCCAAAACCAGCTCGCCGGAATCCGACAGCTTGCGCGCCATGCGCATGATCTTCTTCTGCGCTTCTTCCACGTCCGCCATACGCTGAGGGCCTTTGGCTTCCATGTCGTCACGGAACATGCCACGGGCACGTTCAGACATGTTGTCGAAGAAGCGGTCTTTCACACCGTCGCTGGCACCTTTGAGGGCCATCATCAACATGTCGGGCTCGACGTTGCGCATGAGCACCTGGATACCTTTGTTGTCCACGCTCATCAAGTTCTCGAACGTGAACATGTTGTCTTGGATCTTGAGCATCAAGTCGGGGTCGATTTCGTTCAAACCGTTCATGATGCTGGCTTCCAGCGCCGTCTTGGTCAAGTTCATGATCTTGGCCGCCGCCTGCACGCCCCCAAAGCTCGACGACTGGGCCGACGCGCTCTTAGAAAACTGCTGCTTCATGATCGACTCCAGCTCGGCCATGGCCGACGGCTGAACCGTGTCCAAACTGGCCACACGCTGAATCACTTCGGCGCGGGTGTCGGGTGGCAAGTAGTTCAGCACATCGGCTGCCACTTCGCTTTCCAACAGCGACAAGATGATGGCCACCACTTGTGGGTGCTCGCCACGAATCATGTCAGCAATACCGCGGGCGTCCATCCAGCTCAAAATATCCAAGCCTTTGGTACCTTGGTCGGGCATGATGCGGCCCAACACCGAAGCGGCTTTGTCGTCACCCAAGGCGCGTCGCATCACGTTTTCGACGTAATCGGTGTTGCCCATGCTCAAGGTGGATTGCTTTTTCAAATGCTCCACAAACTCGTCGAGCACCACGTTCACCGCATCTTGCGAAAAGTCGGCCACAGACACCATGGCACCGCCCAAGGCTTGCACTTCTTTGGGGTTCAAAAACTTGATGATGTCTGCCGCTTGCTCTTCACCCAACAGCAACATCAAGACTGCCGCACGTTGGGTTGAGGTGATGGATGCGAGCTCGGCGCGCAGCGCCTCAGTCATCACAACACCGTTGTCGTTATCAGCCATGTTTTTTCCTCACACTTGTTCTTTTAAGCAGCTGGTCGAATCAGGGACTTCAACACACCCGCCACGCGGGTAGAGTCCTCTGCCACGATCATGCGAATCAACGCCACTTTGTCATCATACGAGTTGGCCGTGTTCAACAGATCAGCAGAGATCGATTGCTTCTTCGGCTTCAGGCTCGCCATGCGCGCTTTGACTTCATCCAGCGTCTCGCCTTCTTGAATTTCAATGTTGGCGGTATCCGTGTCACCTTCCACCGCCTTCAGCGCCTCTTCCTTGGCTGCAGCGGCTTGTTCCTCAGCCGCGACACGGGCCATTTCTGCGGCCTTCTCGGCCTCCGCCGCGAGGCGAGCAATCTCAGCCTCATGAGCTTCTTTGGCCATTCTGGCGCTGGCTTGTGCAGCAGCCGATTCGGCCGTGGCCACATCAATGGCCATTTGCGCATCAGCAGAAGCGGCGGCGGCAGCGGCGGCAGCGATGGCTGCGGTGTCTACGGGCGGTGTGGTCAAACGGCGCACCATGGGCATCACGATGGTCAACAAGACCAGCAAGAAGATGCCACCCACCACACCAGCGTTCACCAAGATTTGGTAGTTTTCGTCGCGGTACCAAGGCACAGCGGTTGGGTCAATTTGAGGCTCAAACTTGGTGCCCACCACCGTCACGGCGTCACCACGCTCAGCGTTAAAGCCCACGGCGCCTTTGACCAACTGGTTCAAACGCTCAATCTCTTCAGCCGTGTAGGGAATCGACGTGGCAGGCGCAGAACCATCGGCAGGCTTTTCAACCTTCGTGCCTGCAGGAATAGGACGCTCGTTGATCAACACGCCCACACCAATTTTGGTGATGTTGCCCATCGCACCCTTGGTGTGACGCACCGAGCGATCGAGTTCGTAGTTTTTGGTGCTGCGCGCCGTCACTTGCGTTCCCTTTTCGCTGACGCCCTTCAAAGGGTCGGCGTTGGTTTGGGTGGTCGCTTGCGGGTTGGTCGGCGCGGGAGGTGTGTTGGACAACGAACCGGGAATACCAATCGCATCACGCAGGTTGTTGCGGTCTTCGACAAACAGCTCGGAGCGGGTCTTGGGGCCTTTGTCTTGTGCGTCGTAGTCTTCGGTGGTGATTTCGGTTTGTGTGAAATCCAAGCTCATGCTCACTTGGGCACTCACGTTGGCTTCACCCACGATGGGGGCCAGCAACTGGATCAAACGGGTGCGGTACAGGTCTTCCATTTGCTGCTTTTGTGTCAGCTGTGCCGAGGTCATGCCCAAAGGCTGCTCCACCAACATTTCGTTCATCAAGCTGCCGAAGTTGTCGACCACCGACACGTTTTCGGGTGCCAAGTAGGGCACGCTCGATGCGACCAAACGGATGATCGCTTGCACGTTGGCTGACGACACGCTGTGTCCAGGCAAACGGGTGATCACCACCGATGCTTTGGTGGTAGCGCGGTCACGCACAAACACGCTTTGCTTTGGAGATGCCAAATGCACACGGGCCGACTTGATGCCGCCAATTTGCGTGATGCTGCGCGCCAGCTCTTGCTCCATCGCGTTGTTGTAACGCACCTGCTCCATGAATTGGCTGGTGGTCATGGCAGGCATGTCTTTGAGGTTGTCCATGCCCGAGGCTTCGGTGCGTGGCAAACCTTTAGAGGCCAACAACATGCGGGCTTCTTGGTAGCGGCTGGTTGGCACCGACAGCTGACCGCTGTTGGCATCGACTTCAGGCTTGAATTCACCGGCTTTCAGGGCTTCGATGGCCAACTGCTTGTCCGCGTCGTTGAGCATCAACACCAAGGGACGGTAAGGCGTGGGCTTCATGGACGTGAAAAACACGGCAATCGAGAGCAGCATCATAAAAATCACGATGAAGGGCAGCGTTTTGCGCACCGTGGGCTGACGCAAGATGTCACCCACAAAGGCGCCTGGGCCTTCTTTGGCGTTGAGCCAGGCAGGCAAATTGCTGTTGCTGGCTTTGCTGCTCGCGCCACCAGCCGTGGTGCTCATGGCTGAGTTGTCGTTGCCCGACGAGGCGACGGCCAAGGGGTTCATGTTCAGGGTATCAGTTGCCATATCAGTCTCTCAATCCAGATTACACCGGCATGTTCATGATTTCTTCGTACGCCTTCATCACCTTGTTGCGTACTTGTAAAGTGGCTTCAAAAGCCAGCGAGGATTTCTGCATGCTCAACACCACATCGGTGAGGGGCACGTTTTCGCCGCGGTCGAATGCGTCCGACATGGCGCTGGACTTGGCCTGCGTGTCGTTGACTTTGTCGAGCGCGGTTTTGACCGAGTCAAAGAAGTTCGACTGGCCTTCGATCTTGGCCGAGCTGGCTTCGCTCACCTGCGATGACGGTCCGTTCGCCTGCGCTTGGTGCGCACGCAGCGTTTCCATCATCGACATGATGTTGGCGTTAGAAATACGGTCAATCATGCGGACACTCCTTCAGGCATACCCAAGGTGCGCAACTGCGCGAGTTTGTAACGCAAGGTGCGTGGGCTGATGCCTAACTTGGCAGCAGCCTCCATGCGGCTTTCGGTGCTTTGAATAGCAGCCATGATCACTTGGTGCTCGCTGGCTTTCACCGCATGGCCCAAATTCACAGGGGCAGACGCGTCGCGTGTTGCGATGGGCGCCATCGCAGCCACAGCCGCGTTGAAGGCAGGAATCTGCGGTTCTTGAGTTACCGGCATGGCTTGGGCCAAGGCCTCGTTCAAAGCGGACATGACAGACGCAGCAGGCGCAGCGTGCAGCGCGGGCAAAGCTTGGTCGTCCATGGACGCATCGTCAAACATCAAATGTGCAGGGCTGATGGTGCGGCCACCACACAACACGACAGCACGTTGCACCACGTTTTCGAGTTCGCGCACATTGCCGGGCCAAGGGTAACTTTGCAACAACACTTGGGCATCTTCGGTCACGGTGAACGGCACACCGCCCTTGACATGACGCGCCAAAGACTGGGCCACCAATGGCACGATGTCGCCTGGACGGTCCTTCAAAGGCTGGATGCGCAAACGGAAGGTGCTGATGCGGAAGTACAAGTCTTCGCGGAATTCGCGCTGCTCAATGGCCAGCTTCAAATCTTTGTTGGTAGCAGCGACCACACGTACATCGAGGTCAATGGTGCCTTCGCCGCCCAAACGGTTGAGTTTTTTCTCTTGCAAGACGCGCAGCAACTTGGCTTGCAAGTTCATGGGCATCTCGCCAATTTCGTCCAAGAAGATGGTGCCGCCATGGGCTTGTTCAAACAAACCTTTGTGCTCTTTCAAAGCGCCGGTGAATGCGCCCTTCTCGTGGCCAAACAACATGTCTTCGATCAAATGCTCAGGCATGGCCGCGCAGTTCAAGGCCACAAACGGGCCTTTGGCGCGCGGTGACGATTCGTGCAGCACACGGGCCAACACTTCTTTACCGGCGCCCGTGGGTCCCACCAACAAGGCGGTCACTTCAGTTTGGGCCACACGTTGGGCCAAGGCCAGCAAATGTTGGCTGGTCGGGTCCACAAACACGTAGCTCTTGGTTTTGAGTTCGGGGGCGTTCAAGCCTTTGACGGCATCTTGCCAAGCGCCAGCCGACCACTCGTCCGCAGGCAACACATGCAAAGCGCCCATGCGCATCGCGTCCACAGCCACTTCTAGGCGACGACGCTCGACGCGGCACAGCACAGGCACGGTGTGACCCAGTTGGGCCACGAGGGTTTGAACTTCTTGCAACAGCTCAGCGCTGTCGCCCAGACGAATCACCAACACATGCGCACGGCGCAAAGCCAAGGTGAGGTCGCCCAATGTTGAGACGGTTTGCAAGCTGATACCGGCGGCATCCAGCTGGGCGCGATCTGCCGCTTGCAGTGGACTGAAGGGGTCCAACCACACGGCATGAATAACGTTGACAGAAGAAGCAATCACTTTGAACAGCCTGAAATAAAGGTAAGACTGTTATGCAAGGTGCGTGCCAGGTGTTTTTGTAACCTATGTAATTAAGTTGATGCGCACAACAGGCCTGCGAAAGTCAGTTTTCTGACGATCCGACGGTTGCTCGACAGGCTTGTCTGTCTTTTTTTCTACACGGGGAGGTTTGGCCACAAACGCGCCACAAAAACGGCCGTCCGTGCGCAGCACTTCCAGCGAGGGAATCACACGCGAACGAAAACCCATGAACTTGCAGCCATACGGCGCATTCACGTCCCAGGTGGTCGTCAAGTAACGACAGTCCCAGCAATTGGGGCCCTTGGGTAAGTTGGGTGACTTAGACAATTTGGGTCCAGGCGAAGCGCCCTCTTCAGCTTTCACAGCGTCAGGAGGGGCTCGGTTAACCGCCCAACAACTTCATCACAGACTGCTGGCTGGTGTTGGCCTGCGCCAAAACCGCTGTCGCAGCTTGCTGCATGATTTGGTTTTTCGCCAATTCGGTCGAAGCCGAGGCGTAATCGGCGTCTTCAATCTGGCTGCGCGATGTCGACAAGTTCATCGACACGTTGGACAGGTTGTTGATAACGTGGTCCAGTCGGTTCATCACCGCACCCATGGTAGCGCGGGTTTGGTTGACCTTGTCCATAGCTGAGTCCAACTTGGAAAGTACCGCTTGGGCACCATCCATGGTGCTGATCGACGTGCGTGTCAAAGGTTTGCCAAACAACTTGGGTCCCCCTGCGTCAGGCGTAGGAATCGGTTGGTTGACACCCAAAGGCGTCAAGTCCACGTCCCAGGTGATTTCACCTGTGATCGGACCGCCTTTGCCGAAGTCGGCCAAGTCGATGTTGATCGTTTGGTTGGCATTGGCACCCACTTGGAAGGCCAAACGGCCTGTGCGTGGTGGGCTCATCTTAGAGGTCGCCTCGTTCACTTCACCACCAAAGGTGCCTTGAGAGAACCCAAGGTTGTTGAAGTCGCCGTCCGAGTTGAAACCGTTGTCACCCGGCTCCACGGTGATGGCTTTGGTCGATTGCAAAGCAATAGAGCCGTAGGCCGTCGCTGCTGTAGTGGACAACTGGGTGGCGTTGGGAATACCCGTCACACCAGATGGGTTGTTGGTCTCTGTGCCAAAGCCCAAACCGAAGCTACCGGCGGTGGCTTTGGTTTTGTCGTACCAAATCGAAATGTTACGACCATCGACCGCCTTCAAGGTTACGCCACCGTTGCCGGTGTCCTCTGCATCGACACCCGTCAAGCCTGCATTTTTATGAATCGCAGCCACCACAGCGGTGCGACGTGCCGATTCTGTTTGTGTCGACGACATCTCAACTTGAACGTTCACACCGTTGATGAACAAGGACTGCACGTTGTTCGAAGCTGCCAAGTTAGCCGCCGTTGGCAAAGCGACACTGGTGATGTTGCCGGTCACGGTGACAGGAACAGCCACAGCCGTGACACCCGTTTTCGCAGTGCTGGCGTTGATCGCGGCCGCTGTGGCGATGGCACTGGCCACGGCTTTGCTTGTCACACTTTGTGTGTTGGACAGCGTGTCGTCACCAGGCACAGCTGGGCGAATGTCGACACCATTAATGCGCAAATCGCCCACAGCCAGCATCTTGATATCGCTGACCGTCGAAGCCTGCAAACGTGGCTTAGAGGTGACGGTGGTCAAGGTTTGGCTGTCGTACTTGGCCGTTTCCAAACCCGCGCGGGCAATGCTGCCATTTGTACCACTGGTGACGTCGATCGGCGTTTCCACCGAGCTTTCTAACGAGTAGCTGCCTGATTGCACGCCTTGATTCAGACCCGTCAAACGTGAGAAGTCTGCGTCAGTGCTGGCTGTGTTGAACATCACTTCGATATTGCGACCATCTGCTGCAACCAAGGTAATGCCTTTGTTGTCCGCAAAGGTGTCGATCGCTTTCACCCCTGTTTGGTCAGAAATAAAGTTGATGGCTTTCACCATGTTGATGCGTGAATCGCGGGGGTTGTCCAAGGTGGTGGTCACCATGGGTGTGATGAAACCGTTGATACGCACCGTACCTGTGGCTTGACCCGAACCCGACATGGCTGCACCGGTCATCAAGTTGGGGTTGACCGTGGCTTGAACGCCTGTGGCAAGGGATTTTTCGTTGATTGCCGCCACCTTGGCGATGGCACTGGCGATGGCGTTGGTCTTGGGTGATAACAAGTCATCCGCTGCGCGAGAGGCGCCGATTTGGACCCCGTTGATGATCGCATCACTGGCGTACAAGGGCTCCAAGTTGCTCAAGGAACGCGACACGTTCAAGGACACGCGGTCGGCCGCTGCAAATGCAGCCGCAGTGCCGGCGGGGACGACCTGGGTGATGGTCAAAGTGCCGGTACTAGGGCCCGACAAAATGTTTTGTCCTGCTTGATCCAGCTTGAGTTTGTCCAAGGTGATCACACCCGCTGCAATCGTGACGCTGGCGGAGATGTCCAAAGTTTGACCATCCTCCAACGTGTAAGTGGCTTTTGAAACTGAGGATGGGCCAGCGGCCAAGATGGACAAGGTACCTGCCTTAGAAAAAGTAGCCGTGCCACCCAAGTAAGAACCGCCACCCGCAACACCCAGTTCGGTGGTGATGGTGGGCATCAAGGCACCACCCCCTGGCGTCACAGTGACGGGCGTGAGGGCCGTAAATCGTGTGGTGCTTGTGAACGTCACACCGCTGCCAGCCACAGAACCTGTATTAACACCTGTCAAAGTGCCTGAATAAGTACCCTTTTGACCAGTCAAAGTCGCTGCGACTGTACCGGCTGCCAAATTGGCAAACGCGGTCGCTACTTCAGAGCCACTGCTGGCTACTGTGGCGGTGTAGGTCAAACCTGCCACTGTCATGCTCTGGCCTGCACCCAGTGCTGGGAAGGTCACAGTCGAACTTTGCGTGCGACCCAGCGTATTGGGGACACCCACCACAGTGGCTGGGGATGCCAATGTTGCTGTGGCAGTTCCTGTGACCGCGACAGCTGGGGCTGTAGCCGCTTGCGCAACGCTGGAGGTTGTGACGGTACTGGCTGTGTTGTTACCCGTACTAAAACCTGCCAAAGCACCGGAATAAGTGCCCTTCTGGTTGGACAACAAAGGCGCAGCGGTGCCAGCAGCAATGTTGGCAAACGCAGCAGCCACTTCAGAGGCCGTGTTCGCTTGGTTTGCGGTGAAGGTCAAACCTGCAATCGTGATGGTTTCGCCGTTGGCCATGGCAGAAAAAGTGACCGTATCAACTTGGTTCACGCCTGCAACACCCACGGTGGCAGAGGTGGTGGTGGGCTGAGCAGCATCAAACTTGACTTTGTTGTCGACCAATGGCTCAGACGTTGTTTTATAAACAGGCTTGATACCCACCCGTTCGCCCGTGCTGCCATTGAGGACTGGAAAGCCGTTCCATTCCGTGTTGTCAGAAATTTGGACAATTTGTTTTTTCAGCTGCTGGAACTCAAGGTCCAAGTAGCTACGTTGGTTGTTGTCGTTGGTGCCGTTGGACGCTTGGATGGCCAACTCACGCATGCGTTGCATCATGTCCGTGATTTCGTTGGTCGCGCCTTCAGCCGTTTGAATCAAAGTGACAGCATCACCCGCATTGCGCACAGCTTGGTTCAAGCTGCGAATCTGATGCGTCATGCGTGTGGCAATCGCCATACCAGCCGCGTCGTCACGTGACGAGTTAATGCGTTTACCGGTCGACAACTGCTGCATAGCCGTTGACTGCGTACGCTCTGTGGACTTCAATGCTGCTTGTGAAAACAGCGCTTTGACGTTGGTGTTGATAACTGCCATTTGTATTCTCCTGACCGATGCGGTCTTTAACTACCCAAACCCTAAAGCAAACTGCGTGCCAAGTGTTTTAGCGCTTTTTTGACGGTTCAAATAAGGGGTTGAAAGTAATCTTTTGTTTGCTGCGGCAAGCTTTGTTCGCTGAAAGCGGCTAAGTTTTGCCAGCGGCAATTGCCAATTAGTGGACGTACCCGCTAGGGGCTTGCATGGTGTCGGCATAAGCATCGAGGTCGATGGCTTCTGCCGTCAATTCTGTGTGCTCTGGGTAAGCCGCCAAACCTTGATGGGCTGCAGCCAGTGCGCGAGCAGGATCTAAGTTACAGCGCAAAGCACGAACCAACATCACGTGGGTAAATGCCGGTGTGGTTGCACCTTGAATTTCAATCAACTCGTCGATCAATTCAACCGCCAAAGACCAGTCTTGGTTCATCATGGCCAATAAGCTCGTGATCGCCAAAATGTCTGCGCTGTGTGGATGCAGGCTCATGCCAGCATCACCCAAGGCATTGGCCAAATCAAATTGCTCTGTCGCCACCAACGATTGAATGGTTTCGCGAATCTCAGCAGGCGTGAAGCGCTGGATTGACTGGACGTTCAACAAACCACCCACGGCGGCTTGGTTCATCAATTCTTGAATAAGGGTCATGGAAAGCTCCTGCTTGAAGTGTCGGAAAAACATGCCATTCGCCGAAATGCGTTGGCTCATGAATTGTCCAAAGCAAAACGTATGCCATGTTTCAACGACACTATCAACACCTTTAAAAAATGTAAAAAGTGTAAAGATCGCTAAAGTTTTTAAAGTTCAGGTTTCGCTCTCACACATACTTGCTTTGCCACCGGCAAAACATTGCCGATAGGTTGCCCAACGTCTATGAGGTGAAGCCATGATCATCGGAACCAATACAAATGCAATCGTTGCAGCCAATGCCTATAAAACGGCAAGCACGGCCTACGCGCAAGCCAGCACGCGCATCAGCACACAACTGCAGGTCAACAGCGCCAAAGACGACCCCGTGGGCATAGGCATCGCCAACAAATGGGCCGCCAAAATAGCTTCTTATGCCAAAGCCGTGGGCAACATCAACGCCGGAATTACGGCAGTGAACACCGTAGACACGGCCCTGTCGAGCATTCAAACCACATTAGCAGCCATGCTGGAACTGGCCACCACCTCCGCCAGTTCGACAGACAGCACCACGCTTGCAAGCAATCAAACCCTGTTTGCGTCTTACATTGAGGACATTGATACGTTGGCCAACAACGCCTTGTACAACGGCACCTCTTTGCTCAATGGCGACACGCCCACCCTGAAAGTTCAAAGTGGCATCAACGTCGGCGACACCACCACACTGAGCTTTGGCTCCGTGTTGTCGTCAGCCTTGGGCTCTGGCGATGCGTTGGCACTGAGCTCACTCGGTGCATCGACCACCGCCCTAGCCTCAGGCGATTTGGTCATCAATGGCTACACCGTGGGGGCTTCGCTGGCCAGCTACGACACCACCTCCTACGCCTCCGCTTCCGGCAGCGCGATTGCCAAAGCGGCGGCCATCAACCTGATATCTGGCACCACCAATGTCGAGGCGACCGCTGGCACCACCGATGTGGGCGGCACCACCATGACGTCGTCTGCCACCGCCACAGGAACCATCATCATCAATGGCACCGCCATCTCGGTCACCCTGGCTGGCACAAGCTACGACACCAACCGTGCCTCTGTGGTCACTGCGATCAACAGCAACTCCGGCCAAACAGGTGTCACGGCCGTTGACAACTACAGCACGGCTTCAGGTGTAAGCCTCACGGCCAGCGACGGCCGCAACATCACCGTTGCCTACAGTGGCACCCTGACCAAACTCAACACGGGCGTGGCAGCGGCGGGTACTTATGCCGGCACCTACACCCTGCGCAGCTTGGACCAAAGCGACATCGTCATCAGCAGCAACGTGGGCGGCACCTTGGCCAATGCCGACTTGGCACTTGGCACCTACTCGGCCAATACAGCTCAAGTAGCCAGTAAAAACTTAGGTGGTTCCACCTCCGCGGCCACGGCCATCACCAGTGGCGATATGACCATCAATGGCTACGCCATTGGCGCCTCGTTCAGTTCAGACGACACGGCATCAGATGCCACAGCCACCTCGTCCACCAAAGTGGCCAGTGGCATCGCCCTGGCAGCTGCCATCAACCGCCAAACCACCAACACCGGCGTCACCGCTACCGTGAACCCCAATGTGGTGGTGGGCACGGGGTTTGTAGCGGGTAGCGTCACCTCAATTTTCTTAAATGGTCAAACCATCGCGGCAGGTTCATTGACCAGCATCGCGAGCGTAGTGACGTTGCTTAACACCTACACGGGCCTTACCGGCGTCACCGCCACAAATAACACCAGTGGTGTCACCCTGACCGCCTCGGATGGCCGCAATATTTCAATTGGCAGCACAGATGGCGTTGGCGCCACCCTGGGCATCTCGGGCATGAATACAGCAGCCAAAACTGCCGCAACGGCCGAAACCTACCGTGCAACCGTCACCTTAAGCTCAGATTCCACCTTCACCGTGGCCGCAGGCACCAATGGCAACACCAGCTTAGAAACTGTTGGCTTCAGGGAGGGGACTTATGGCGGAACCACCGGCGACACCAAGGTGTCAGACCTAGACATTTCTACCGCCACTGGCGGCAGCAATGCAATCGCGACCCTCCAAGATGCCATCGATATGGTTTCAAGCTACCAAGCCATTGCAGGCGCACAACTCACCCGGATGGGCTACCAGAGCAGCTATCAAGAAGACCTCAGCACCCATGCCAGCACCGCTTACGGCAACATCATGGACTATGACTTAGCCACAGAGACCACCGCATTGGCGGTGGCCCAAACCAAACAAAACGGTGCGATGGCCATGCTGGCGCAAGCCAATATGTCCCAAGACATGGTGGCGTATTTGCTCAAGCAATACATCAATTAATTTTTTGCGCAAAGCGGCTTAAGAAATAGGAGGTCATGCCGATTCTGACAAGGTACATCTTTGGGCAGAAGCACATGATCATCGAGAGACTCGAACTCAACAACCTAGCGCTCAGCAGCAACATCGTCACGATTGAAAAGCTAGATATCGGTGACAGCATTTTTTGCGAAGACATGAAGAAAGCGCACAGCTTACGAGCGCTTTCGTATTACTTCGTCAGAACGCGCAATGTGCCCAGGAAGTTTGTGTTTCGAAAAATGGACCATGGCTGGCGCATCATTCGCATCAAGTAACTTCGCCCCACCTCAACCAAGTTGGCTGAACTGCCACCACAGAAATAAATCTATTTTGGACAAAATATTAATTTAATGTCCATAATAGAAACATGCCTAAAAAACCACCACCCGTTTTTCCACAAGAGCAACAAAACCTCACCGACCTGGGCGAGCGACTGAAACTCGCAAGATTACGCCGCAAACTCAGCAGCATGGTGGTCGCTCAACGTGCCGGTATCTCTCGCACATCACTATACAAAGTTGAAAAGGGTGACGCCGGCGCCACGCTTGGCACTTACCTTCGTGTACTCGCGGTCCTAGGCTTAGACGGAGACATCAAGCAACTGGCTGCAGACGACAAAGTCGGCCGAAAGCTTCAAGATTTGGCGTTGACCCAATGACTCCCCCCAAAAAAATGCTCGAGGTCTGGCTGGATTGCGACTTGGCCCCACCCATGCTCGTCGGTACCCTGGCACATGACCGAGGGCAAATCAGGTTTCACTACAACCGAGAATGGCTGCAACACCCCAGCGCATTTGTCCTTGATCCAGACTTATCACTGGACGATCACCCCTTTTTTCCTAAGCCTGAGCTGGGAAACTTTGGCATATTTCTAGACTCTTCACCTGACAGGTGGGGACAAACTTTGATGAAGCGTCGAGAGGCACTTCAAGCCAAAGACGAAAACCGAGCTGCACGCTCACTCTACGCATGGGATTTTTTAATTGGCGTACAGGACCTGACGCGCCAAGGTGGTCTTCGTTTTCGCATGTCAGGAACCCAAGATTTTTTGAACAACGACGCATTGGCTGCCCCTCCTATTTCCACGTTGCGCGAGTTAGAGGCGGTGGCCTATCAACTGAGCCATCGCCGTATTGACGACTTAGATGCACTTAGACGATGGCTGTCCGTTTTAGTGGCGCCTGGCGCATCGCTAGGCGGCGCAAGGCCTAAGGCGAACTTCACGGAGTCTGACGGCTCTTTGTGGATGGCCAAATTTCCCGCGCGCGATGACGACCGTGATGTGGGCGCCTGGGAATACGCCACTCATCAAATGGCGCTCAAAGCGGGCATCGATGTGCCAGCGTCTCGACTGATGCGCCTCAATAACGACTTTCATACCTACTGCACGCAAAGGTTTGACCGATTGGCGGGCAAGCGGCGGTTTTATGCGTCTGCTATGACCTTGCTAAGAAAAGAACAAAGCGAAGGGTGCAGCTACCTTGAGATCGCTCAATTTTTGCGAACACAAGGCGATGGTGAAAACACCGCCAAAGACCTCGCCCAGCTATTTCGACGCGTAGCGTTTAACGTGGCCGTCGGCAACCGGGATGATCATCTTCGCAACCATGGCTTTATCTTGGCGGCCACAGGCTGGCGCCTGTCACCTGCCTTTGATGTCAACCCCAACATCGACAAATCAGAACACGTTCTGAACATTGACGCGATCGATAACCGCCCCGATCTGAACACCCTCTTAACAACTGCTGAGTTTTATGGCCTCACACCCACACAAGCCAAACAAACCGTTGACGAAGTGCTGACGGTCACCAGCACTTGGCGGCAAACCGCAAGACAAGTCGGCATTTCCAACGCCGACATTGAACTGACCGCTTCAGCTTTTGCCGCTAATTGACCCCATCACACAAATGCTTGATCGCAGTTTGCGGCAAGCTACAGCGGTGTGCCCAAGGGGGCAAAGAAGAATAAGTTTGACGGCCCGCCTCAGCGGCCACCACCATCGCAAAGGTCTCTGCGCCCACCACCCACTTGGCATTTGCAATGGCTTGGTTCAAGCTCGGGTGCGCATCGAGGCAAACATTTAAATGTGAATGGGCCTGAATCCAAGCGTCGTATTTACCCCGTGGGTCTGACGGATGGGGCCGCAAAGCGATGCTCACCGTTTGGTGACCCACCATCTGTGGCAAACATTGCACAAAAAAATCGAGCGCTTGAAATTCACCCGCAACGCCCCTGCCCCAGTCATGGCGGATTGGCTCCAGAACATAAAGCACATTGCGGCAGTCGTGTGTAACAGGTGGAATCGCCTTGACCATGTTTTGTAAATAAACGTTTGGCAGTTCAATCACTGTGATGTCGTTGAACGTCTGTTTCGCGATATCGACTGCGTATGGGTCTGACACCCAAATGGTGTTGGGCAGCACCACCTCACCGGCACGCTCAAACCTTGGCTGGTAATTCACCCAATGATCGATCACTGCGATGCAAGGAATGTGCTGCGAGATGGCCCATTTTCTGGCATCGTGCTCTAGGCTGCTGGCCCAGCCTGTGCCTGTCAACACACAGTGTGCGCCAGCCAAGGCTGAATTCAATTCAGAGTGCACTTGCATGTGCGGCAAAGACAAAGCTTGTGCCTGCCATGCAAGGTGTGCAGGGCCTTGCAACACCAAACGAAACTCATGTTGGTCTAAAAAGCCTGACTGCGACCAGTTGCGCAACCATGCAAAAACAAGGTTGGCAGCACCCGCATCGTGACACACCACAGCCACAGGTGAACGAAGCTCGGCAGAGCAATTGTTCGTCTGGTCAACCATGGGCTGAGAGATGTACTTCTTGATAGGGGACCAACTCGGCATTGAAGCTGAGTTTGAAGTCTCCCCGCTGTGGTGAATTAACGCCCACAAAATCGAATCGCTCTAGACCATGTGCGGCAAACGAAGCAATGTTGTCAATGAGCAGTTTGGACGAGGCATTGGCAATGCGCAGATCAGGATCGTTCGCGCCAAACAAGTAATAGGCACATTTATTGTCTGTCACAAAAAAAGCCATGGACGCTGCACGCCCACCCACGTGTGCGCAGGACAAATATCCGTAACCGTCGGCCATGGCCTTTTGGCAAATGCGTTCCACCCGCGCCAGTGCTTGCGCATCCATGGCGATGCCTTGTCGATCAAACGTCAGACGGTAAAGCTTCTGAAATAAATCTAAATCTTGCGAGGGTTCAATGACGGCCTGTGTTTTCTTGTACTCCTGCCGTCGAACAGTTCGCACCGTCGATAAGTAGCCAGTGATCTCAAAATCGATCAAAGACACATGACCTGTGTAACGCTGCCGAATTTCAAATTGAGGCAGCTCACTTTTGCCGTAGTTATGCCACTGAAAAGGACGCAGGTCTCTGAAATAAGGCGACAAAGCCATGCTGAAGTTAGAGAAAACATTCAGCAATGAATCTATGAAAAATGTGGTGATTCGAAATTCTGCTGTCAGGCGTTTTTGATGACTTAAAGACGAAACACTTTGGGCAAACAAAATACCCTGATGCGGTGTGAACGCGAAAGGCGCTCTTGCCATTTTGTTGCCATCTTTCAAGATCGCGGCCCCCGCCAGCACTTCCCCTTGCGGAGTAGTCACTACATAGCATGCAAAAGGCGCACCTAAAGACTCTAAAAAGGCGTGACAGGAAAACACATGACCTTGTGGCGACTCATTCACCAAAGCGTCCCACGCCGACATGTCAGAGCAAATGCTCAAAACATAAGGTGATGAAGACGTTGTAGCGTTTTCTTGCATAGCGATCGGCAAACGATTAAGAAATGGTTTTCAACTGCTCTAACTGACCCCACACCTTGTGAAAGGCCTGTGCAATCAGATCCACATCCGCATCGCTCAAGTCGTGCAAACACATGGCAAAACCCAGGTAAGTTTCATCGTGCAGTTTTTCAGCCACGGGACAAATGCCTTTGGCATAACTGACCTCTCGGTGGCAAATGTCTGACGTCCAAGGAAAACCGTTGGAGCCATACGCCACTTTCTTTTGAAAGATGGGCAACAAATGCACGTTTTGGTAGCCATTGCCCAAGCCTGTAACGCCCTCTGCTTGCAATGCCTTGACCAAGGTGTTTCGGTTCACACCCAGTTTTTCAATGTCCAACACCATCGGGTACACGTAGTACGCATGGGTGCAGTCTGGCATCACGTAGGGTGTGGTCAAGCCAGTTAACCCAGTCAGTTTGTCATTCAGCCGTTGAGCCACATGCTGACGACTGTCCAAAAAGTTTTGCAGCTTTTTGAGCTGACTGATACCCATGGCGCATTCAATTTCGCCCAAGCGAAAGTTGTAGCCCACCATGTTGGTGAGGTCGGTCACGCCCATGCCTTCGACCACCGCTTCGGCATGGTTGCGGATCAGTTGCAAGCGTTGCGCAATCTCGTCGTCGTTGGTCACCAAAATACCGCCCTCACCCGTGTGGATGTGCTTGTGGTAGTTCAGACTAAAGCCCCCCACATCGGCCAAGGTGCCCGCGTATTTGCCTTGGTACATCGCACCAGGGGCTTGTGCGGTGTCTGAAATCACTTTCAACCCATGGCGCTTGGCAATCGCCATCAAGGCGTCCATGTCGGCAGATTGACCAAAAATATCCACGGCCATGATGGCCTTGGTGTAGGGCGTGATGCACGCCTCAACCGACTTGGGGTCTAGGCAAAATGTGGCCGGGTCAATGTCTGCAAACACAGGGATGGCATTCCAATGCAAGATGGCCGTGGCGCTGGCGCACATGGTCCAGGGCGGCACGATCACTTCGTCACCTGGCTGAATGCCAATAGCACCCACAGCGGCAATCAAACCGCTGGTCCAAGAGTTCACCGTGATGGCGTACTTCACGCCAAAGTAGCTGGCGCACTGGGCTTCAAAGGCTTTGACTTTGGGCCCGCCCAAAAAGTCTGGATGCCATGCGCCAATGAACTGCGACAGCACACCGCTCTCGATCACCTCTTTGGCGGCTTGCACCTCTTCAGCCCCAATCGGGTTGTAATGCTTGAAAGTTTGGGTGATGGTGGCTGGTCCGCCCAGCAAGGCAAGTTTGGCGCTCATACGGCCGCTTTCTGATGGTTCAGGCTTGCGGCTTGTGCCGAGGCCATGTGTTGAATTTGTTCGCACAAAGCTTGCGCCTGCAAGGCATTGCTGCCCGAGCTGGCCAAAGGTGCGCCGTTTTGCAGGGCGTCAAAAATATTGGCAACCGCACCCGTCAAGGCATAAGAGCCTTGAGGAGAAACCCACTCCCCCGCATTGAGAAAACGGTAGCCCGCCAACTGCTCGCTGGGCTTGGCATGGCGAAAACGCCAGCGCGCGCCGCCGTCTTCCATGTTGATCACGCCCTTCTCGGTGACGATTTGCATCTCAAACAAGGTGTAGTCTTGGGCGTGGGCCACATTCAGCTGAATGGGCAGCCCCTGCTCTGTCTGCAAGGTGACGTCGACCGTTGGGTCATTTGGAAAGAAATCGTCCACAGCTTGACCCACGCTGGAAATGCGCAAAGGCCCAAATAAACAAAGCAACAGGTCCAGCATGTGGCTGCCGTTGTTCAAAATCCCTTTGTTGTAAACCGCTGAGACCGATCGCACAGCGCCCCAATGATCTTCAGCCAAATCTGCCTTGAGCTGGGCCACCTGAGGCGACCACCGTCTGCTGTAGTTCACCGCCAGCAAAACCTGTTGGTCAGCGCAGGCTTGCACCGCGCGCTGGCTTTCTTGCAGGTTAACGGTGATGGGTTTCTCACAAAAAATGAGCTTGGGTTTGAGTGCTAAGGCAAATTGAATGTCTGTGGCGTGCGCATGCGTGGGCGAACAAATGCTGACCACGTCAAACGGGCCAACAGCTGCGGCCTCTTGCAGACTGGTATAGCCAACAGGCACTTGCCAGCGCTGCTGAAAGACCTCGCGTTTGGCGGCGTCGGGGTCGACACAGGCAGACACGGTGAACCCGCCATGCTTTGAAAACGCCTTGGCATGGCCCAAAGGCAAGGCGTCTTCTGACTGAAGCAGGTCATAGCCGCCGGCCATGTTGCCGCAACCGATGATCAAGACTTTGTAGGCCTGCTCTGCCATCAAAACATGTCCCAACTCACGCCAGTGCCACGCGGCACCGCATATTTCACCACTTTGCCCAGCACCTGCTCGGTGTATTTGGTGGGCAAGCCAAGACCTGGGCGGATGGCACGCACGTTGTCTTGGGTCAGCACGTCACCCGCTTCTAAATCTTTCACCACGTAAAGTGAGCGCCTGAACATTAACGACTTTTGCTCTGCCGCCGTCGCGCCGTAACTCACTTGGCCCAATGCCTGCCATGCACGTTCGGTTTCAATCACCAGCTGACTCATTTCAGCGGGCTCCATTGAGAAGGCGCTGTCCACCCCGCCATCGGCACGGTTGAGGGTGAAATGTTTTTCAATCACCGTCGCCCCCAAACCCACGCTGGCCACGGACACGCCCACGCCCATGGTGTGATCAGACAAGCCCACCTCGCAGCCAAACAACTCACGCATGTGCGGGATGGTCAAGATGTTGGTGTTGTCAGCAGCGGCTGGGTAGGTGCTGGTGCATTTGAGCAAAATCAAGTCTTTGCAGCCAGCCTGTCTGGCCGCACGGACCGTGTCATCTAACTCGGCAATGCTGGCCATACCTGTGGAGATGATCATGGGCTTGCCCGTGGCAGCCACCCGACGAATCAAAGTAAGGTCAGTGTTTTCAAAAGAGGCAATCTTGTAACAGGGCACGTCCAAAGACTCTAATAAATCAACCGCCGTGTCGTCAAACGGCGTGCTGAACGCAATGATGCCCAGCTCTTTGGCACGTCTGAAGATAGCGTCGTGCCACTCCCAAGGTGTGTACGCTTGCCCGTACAACTTGTAAAGCGATGTGCCCGCCCATAGGCTTTTGGCGTCGCTGATGTGAAACTCGCGTTCGTCCAAATCTAGCGTCATCGTGTCAGGGGTGTAGGTTTGGATTTTGAGTGCGTGCGCACCAGTCTTGGCCGCAGCCTCCACAATTTCCAAAGCACGCTCAAGCGACTGGTTGTGGTTACCTGACATTTCGGCAATGATGAAAGGTGACGAACCCCTGCCAATCGATCTGCCAGCAATTTTCAAAATATTTGTCATAATTTTTTTACAAATTCAATTGGATCTGCATCAACGTGCTTGATGTAATTCAAGTTTGCGAACAGCCTTTTTGACGACTCATTTTGTTGTAACACTTTGGCATGCAATGCATCCACGTGAGGATGATGCGTCTTTAACCAATCTTCAGCGGCCCCCAACAACTTGCGTCCATGCCCATGGTTGCCCGACTCAGGTACGAGATAGATTGAAACTTCGGCCAAGGTTTCTGTGATGTCAAACCGAACGACACCAACTGGTTTTTTGTCAATTTCACCAATGAGTAGGGGGTTGTGCAATTGCCCGCATCGTTGGTCAAACCACTTCTCATGCGCAACCCACTGAATTTCATCGGCAGAAAGTGATTTACTTCGAATCGTTGGATGGTTGCGCCAAGTGAAGATATTTTTTGAATCTAATTTGTCAGCCAAGCGCATGGTGATATCGCCTGAAAAAATTAGATTGCTAACTTTCACCACGCCATGCCCATCTACCAATTGGTAAATTTTTTCAGACATCTCCGCCCGAAAGTTCAAGCCACTTTTAAGCTCACGCAGTACTTGATTTAGGAATTCAATTGCGGGCATTTTTTGTTTTGGCGCAAAAACCAAGTCTTCAAACTGTAAATCCGCGATTTGTTGTCGCTGGTTGTCTGCTGTGCTAATGCAAATAGACGGCAACCCCATACAAAAGCGCTCCCAAATAGAAGCACCACCCGCACCAATCGCAAGGTCAGCTTGGGCCATCAAATGAGCCATCTGCTTAGTTTGGACATGACACGCAAAGAAATGCGTTTTGCAAAGGGACTCTATCTCTTGAATTTTGGGGTGTTGTTGACCAATCACGACATCCACATGGATATCCAAATTAAGTTCTATCAATGCCTTCAGGGCCATGCCCGTTAAATTTTCAGCGTCAACACCGCCAAAAAAAACCAACACACGCCTCACTTCTCCCATTCTTGGCATGACATGCTTTCGCATCTCGGTGAATTCTTTTCTCAACAAAGCATAGGCTGGCCCGAGCAACATCTGGCAATGAGCAGGGACTTTACTGACATAACGCGACTGTGCATCACGGTAGTAATTTTGATCAAGCAACACATCGCAATCATGCGACCTGTCCGCCAAGTCATCGATCACCATGAGCCTGTTGGCGATGACTCTTAATGTGGATTCCCAGCGTTGGTCTATGGCGTAGTGGTCAACGATGAGCCAATCAAATTTGTGGTGTCCCAACTTTTCCAGTGTGTGAACGGCGTCTAGATGTTGGCTTGTTTTCAACCATTTGGAATGTGCCAACTCATCCACACCTTCCACCCTGACAGATTCTGGCAAGGCATGGAAAGCGAAGTTTCTTTCATGAAGCATTTGCAACAAATGCTCAGGTATTCCTCGTGCAACAAAGCAAATATCAGAACCCTGTTTTTTTAACGCGTCAGCCAATGTCAAGCAGCGCATGAAATGGCCTGTGCCTATTTCGCTGTTTGCGTCTGTTCTAAATGCGATGCGTTGCGAAGCCATGTGAATTACCTGACGTCTGTGGCCAGTGCCAAACGCTCGGCACGGTCCCAATCTGCGGGCGTGTCAATATCGACCACGCGCCAACTTGGAATGACATACCCTGCGCCACTGCTGTGAATGCGTGGATTGCTTAACCAAGCCTTTTTTTGGCCCCAATAAAACTGCCCAGCGTCGTAAAAGGCAGGCTCTAGGTCTTGTGTTCTGGTGAGTTGAAACTCTGGAAAGAAGGGTTGCATCACCCCATGACTACCTTGCTTCAATGCGCGTTGGATGGCTGACGGAAACTCTGTGACGGGAAAACAATAGTCAGCACTGCCTGCTTCTAGGTGTTTGAACGCACCTTGCAAATCTTCCACTTGAATGAATGGCACACCCGGATAAATACAACACACGTTGGAAAAATCCCAACCCAACGCCTCACAGGCCTGAATGGCATGTACCACGACGGGCACTGTGGCCGTGTAGTCATTGGCCAATTCTGCTGGCCTCACAAAGGGTGTTTCGGCTCCCCACGCTTGCGCAATTTTTGCTATTTCTGCGTCATCCGTGGACACCAACACATGGTCAAACAAACCTGAGTTTTTTGCAGCCGTGATGGCATAAGCAATCATCGGCTTGCCACCAAATTCTTTGATGTTTTTTCGTGGAATGCGTTTGCTGCCGCCACGCGCTGGAATGACAGCGATGTTCATAGCAAGGCGCTCCTTATTTCTTCAACCACTCGGCCCTGTTGCTCATCGCTCATGGATGCATACACAGGAATGCTGATGCTGGACTTGAAGTAATGCTCGGCATGGGGGCAGTAACCTGGCTTGAAGCCCATGCGCTCAAAGTATGGTTGCCTGTAAACAGGGATGTAGTGCAAATTCACGCGAATGCCCGCATGGGTCAATACCTGATAGACCTCTTTTTGAGACTTGCCACATATGGATGATTCAACTTGAATGGGATACAGGTGGTAGCTGGAGTAAGCATCAGGGTGCTGCCACGGTGTTTTAACAGGCAGTTCCTTGAAAGCTTCGTCGTAATGAGTGGCGACAACGTGACGGGTTTGCACAAACTCATCCAGCTTTTTGAGCTGACTCAAACCCAAGGCGGCTTGAAGCTCAGTCATGCGGTAGTTGAAGCCCAAGCTCAGTTGTTGGTAGTTCCAAATTTCATCTGCGGGTCGCGCTTGCATGTCTGACGGCGTGCTGCTGATGCCATGGCTTCGCAATTGGACCAATTTATTGGCTAACGCAGCGTCGTTGGTCACGGCCATGCCGCCCTCTGCGGTGGTGATGATTTTGACGGGATGAAAGCTGAACACCGTGATGTTGCTGTATTGGCAGTTGCCCACGGGCTCGTTCTTGTACCGAGCGCCTATGGCGTGCGATGCGTCTTCAATGATTTTGAAGCCATATTGAACTGACAAGGCGTGAATGGCCGCCATGTCGCAGGGTTGACCGCACATGTGCACGGGCACCACCACTTTGGGCAGCTTGCCAAGTTGTTGTGCCTCTCTCAGTTTGGCCTCTAGCGCCATGGGGCACATATTGAAGGTACGGGGGTCGATGTCCACAAAGTCCACCTGTGCGCCGCAGTACAAACCACAGTTGGCAGACGCCACAAAGGTGATGGCACTGGTCCACAACCAGTCGCTGGAGCCTAAACCCAAAGCCAAACACGCGATGTGCAGGGCCGAGGTGGCGCTGCTCACGGCAACGCCATGCTGCGCATGGCAATACGCTGCCAGCGCTTGCTCAAACGCGGGCACCACAGGACCTTGCGTCAAAAAGTCAGAGCGCAACACATCTACCACCGACTGGATATCGGCTTCTGAGATGGATTGGCGTCCATAAGGAATTATTTCGTGTGAATTTTTCATAAAAGAATGTCGAATTCCCGTCATGTGTAGGTGTTCGTCTTGGATCAAAGCAATTAGCAGACCAGCAATGACAAGGTTGGCACGCCTTCTGCTTGATAACTTGCATTCTCATTAAATCGTCGATTTACCGACGCCATTTGTATGCATCAAAACATGGACATTTGCGACCAATCCATCCTCATCACAGGGGGAACTGGCTCGTTTGGCAAGGCGTTTGTCAAGTCTGTGCTGGACCACTGCCCCAAGATCAAACGATTGGTGGTGTTTAGCCGCGATGAGTTGAAGCAGTACGAGATGCAGCAAGAGTTTCCCCAAGTCAAATACCCTGCACTTCGGTTCTTCATTGGCGACGTGCGAGACCCTGGCCGTTTGTCACGCGCCATGGAAGGCATTGACACCGTGGTGCATGCTGCCGCCTTGAAGCAAGTTCCTGCCGCCGAATACAACCCCTTTGAGTTCATCAAAACCAACATCATGGGCGCGCAAAACGTGATCGAAGCTTGCCTTGACAAAGGCGTACGCCGCGTGGTGGCCCTGTCGACCGACAAAGCCGCAGCACCCATCAATTTGTATGGCGCCACCAAACTCTGCAGCGATAAGCTGTTTATTGCAGCCAACAACTTTCGCGGCGACCGCGACCTGAGGTTTTCTGTGGTGCGCTATGGCAATGTAATGGGCTCACGCGGGTCCGTGATTCCTTTTTTCATGAGCAAAGCCAAAACAGGCGTGCTACCCATCACCGACATGGCCATGACACGCTTCAACATACCTTTGGAAGATGGCGTAGAAATGGTGTTTTGGGCCTTAGAGCATGCATTGGGCGGTGAAATTTTGGTGCCCAAAATTCCCAGCTACCGCATTGGCGATGTGGCCGAGGCCGTCGCACCCAACTGCAAGCACGAGATTGTCGGCATCCGCCCAGGCGAAAAGCTGCATGAAGAAATGATCACCAGCAGCGACAGCCCTAGCACCATTGACTTGGGTGGGTATTACGCCATTTTGGGCGCGGGCTTACAAAACAAAATGCCTGAGTACCTTGAAGCATTAAAAGCCAAACCCGTGCCAGCTGGGTTTGCTTACGAGTCAGGCTCTAATCCCGATTTTTTGAGTGTCGAACAAATTCGTTCGCTCATCAAACTCCACATGGATCCAGCATTCGAACCTATTTGAGGAATTAACAATGAACTACCAAACTGAACAAGAGAAGTTTTGGGCCACAGATTTTGGCAACGACTACCCAAGCCGCAATGAAGGTGAAGCGCTCATTGCATCTAATATCGCACTATTCTCCAAAATATTTCGTTCTGCGTCCACCGTCAAATCGGTGGCTGAGTTGGGTTGCAACATTGGCCTCAACCTATCAGCCCTGAATCGGATTCATCGGCAATTCGATCTTCGCGGTTACGAAATCAACCAATCAGCAGCCCAATCCGCTGCAGATCAAAAGATGGCCGAAATTATCAATACGACCATCACCGAGCCATTGGGTATGGATAAAAAATTCGATTTGACTTTCACGAAAGGCGTGCTTATTCATATCAATCCAGAAAAACTGGATACGGTTTATGAAAACCTTTATAAACTGTCCAATCGTTACATCATGGTGTGCGAGTACTACAACCCGTCGCCCGTGGCCATTGAATATCGTGGCCATCAAGATCGCTTGTTCAAACGAGATTTTGCTGGCGAGTTAATTTCAAAGTACAACTTGCGCTTGATCGATTATGGGTTCAATTACCACCGAGATGCGTATTTCACAAACGACGACACCACGTGGTTTTTGATGGAAAAATCATCCTAATTTTCGGATTAACTCCGGAATGTGTGGGATCTTTTCTGCAAGGTGTTCACCTTTTGCAGCCAGAAGCGGTGTGACGCATGAATACCATGGGTAGCGATCGGTTTGTCCGAGCATCATCCAGCCTGGCTTAGCTAACAAATACGTTGGTACATCACATGAGCCAGCCAATGAACTGACTGCAGTTCCAACAGTCACAACTGCATCTAGATTCTTAATCAGTGCTAATACGTTCTCTAAATCTTTTTTTAAATCTAGGTCTGGCCAGCGAAGAATTTGAATGCCTAGTGCGGCCTCAATTTCAAGCAACTCATTTTCACAATCGCCATATTGCAAATTTACAAATTGAAAGTCTTGCTGAACAAGCAGTTCTTTCCAGTCTAAAAGTGCCGTGTAATTGAAATTTCTGGCCATCGAAAACAAACCACTTCGCCAACAGATGCCCACAAGTTTCTTGGAGGAATAGCCAGATAAGCGTTCTTTGTAGGTTTGCAAACTCGAGTCACGCAAGGCCAGTGGCGTGGCAGGTTGCGTAAAAGACGCCATTTCACGCCTGAAAATACGTGGCAATGAGCCAATCGCGCATTGAACATCGAAGTCGTGTGCCGCAGGGAAAAAATCTGGCCCTATCGATTCCGCTCTCACCGTGAATGCGGGGAAAGTACGATTGAAAATATCAATCAAACGAGGCTCGCATTCGAGAATGACGTTGATGCCCATCAAAGACACATCGTGCAAGCAGGTTGCAAACTCTATTTCGTCGCCTAAGCCCTGCTCACGCCAAATAAGCAAGGTTTTATCACCAATTGGCTCGCCCTGCCATTGCGGCTGTTGGAATTTTCTTTTAGATCGCAAAGCAGCCACTGGCAGTAACGAACCAAAACCATTTTCATAATAGTCCCAACCTTTGCCCAATTCACCCTGATGCAAATAGGCATAGCCAAGGTAGTACTTGACAAGCGCAGCTTCGTTGGGAGAAATATTCTTGCGCAGAAGCGCTTCCTCATAAAGTCTTGCACCTTCAGCATAATTTTCTAGCTTTACTTGAATCTGGGCTAGATTAATGACCGTAGGAATGTAGGAGGGATCAATTTGGTTTGCAATAATGAGTGCTTCACGCGCTTCTGAAACCATATTCAGATCAGCAAACGCGGTACCTAAATTATTAAAAGCCACAACAGAATCAGGCTTGATTTGAATTGCCTTAATAGAGAGCTTCAAAGACTCCTCAGACTTACCCAATGTTTGATAGACGTTACATAAATTAATGTGTGCGTCATAACTTTCAGGGTCGAGCTCAAGCACATACTCCAAAATATCTTTGGCGTCATTTTGTTTGTTACAACGAATCAATGCCACAGCGAAGTTCACCAAGGCCCTGATATTTTTACTGTCAGCTTCTACGACTTTGGCAAAGTCAATCAATCCCGACTCATAGTTTTCAGACCGTAAATGCGCTTCGCCACGCATCATCAAATATTTTTGTTCTTCTGGATGCGCTAAAAGCAATTCATCCAAATGCTCAATGGCTTTAGAAAAGTGCCCACTTGACATGGCCTTTTCGGCCTTTATTAGTATTTTTTTGGGATTACTCATAAAAAAAGGGGGAAGGTTGCCCTTCCCCCAGTTTAATAGATAAGCAAAACTTACTTCAACAGAGACAACACGCCTTGTGAAGACTGGTTGGCTTGCGCCAACATTGCTGTTGCAGCTTGCTGAATGATCTGCTGCTTGGCCATGTTGGTGGTCTCACTGGCGTAGTCAGTGTCCATGATGCGGCTGCGAGAAGCTTGCATGTTTTGCGAACTTTCTGCCAAGTTGCTCACCACCACATCCAAACGGTTGCTGATCGCACCTGACTTGGCTTGTGCAGCACTGACGGTGTTCAAGGCCGAATCGATCGCGGCAAGGGCTTGGTTCGCACCAGTGACCGTGCTGATGTCAATTTGGTTGACCTTCATGCCATTGTCTGCGCCACCATACGTACCTTGGCGGAAGCCAAGTTTTTCCAAGTTGGTGATGCCGTTTGAACCCGCTTCGATTTTGAACGCGTTGTCAGAGCTCAAAGTGACGGTTGAAATGAAGGTCACTGAAAGCGCCGAGGTATCGCTGGTACCAATGGTCAGGCCTGTCAAACCAAGCGCAGCAGAACCCGCAGAAGCGCCAATGTTGATGTTGCGACCGTCGGCAGCTGTCAACTCAATGCCATCACCCACAGCACGGGCAGTCACGCCGGTTTGGCCAGAGTACTGGTTGTAAGAATCCACGGCACCATCACGTGTTTGTGTGTTCAGCGTAAACGAAACACCGTTCAACATGACTTGCGCGTTGGAAGCGGCAGCGGTAAAGCCCTCGCCTCGCAGCACGTTAGGGGCAGCGGTGGCCTTCACACCCGTCATGTCTGATTTACGGTTAATGGCAGCCGCAATGGCAATGGCTGTTGTTTTAGCCACTGAAGACAATGGGCCAGTGTTAGAGGCTGTGTCGTCATTTGAGTTGGCTTGGCCAATCGCAACACCGTTGATGATCATGCTGTTGCCGTTCATCAAACCCTGCAAAGCTGAGGTAGGTGCAGTAGCGGCAGCTGGGTTGGTTCGCTTCATGGTGGTAAATATGGCTTGATCAGCCTTATAAGTGCCTGTACGCAAGCCACTTTGTGCCTCAACGTCGTTGCCTGTTACGCCATCTTTCATGCTGACGTTGATATCACGGCCGTCCAATGTGTAGAGCGAATAGGAACCAACGTTGGTGCTGGCGTCAGCCAAACCTGCTTGGTTGGTTGTGGTACCTGTGATGACGATGTTGCGGCCGTCAGCAGCAGTCAAAGTGACCCCTGTATCGTCGTTTTGGGTGTCGGTCGCAACCACACCTGTCAACGCTGATTTGGCATTGATCGCGTTCACTGCAGTTTGACGGGAAAGACCCGTTGAAATGGTCGATGTAGAGAACGAATCAATGGTCACGCCGTTGATCGTCATTGCAATCGTGGAAGCCGCAGCTTCGACGGCTTGCGAGTTGGCACCCGAAACAGTGGTGGGGCCGGCCTTAGCATAAACGCCGCTCAAGTCAGAGACTTTGTTGATGGCAGCAGCTTTGGCAATCGCGCTGGCAGCAGCGGCAGTTGCAGGTGATGAAGAATCATCGGAGGCAAGGGACGCGCCCACTGAAACACCGTTGATCAACAAAGCGCCTGCAGAAATTGAATCTAATGTGGTGTTAGCCGTGTACGCGCCACCCACTGAAGACAAAGATGCGCGTGAACCCACACCAATGTCTTTGGTTTGCATTGAGGCGAAACCAACTTTCATGGTGTCACCCGCATTGGTGCCGGTTTGAATCACCACATTTTGAGAGGACCCGTCCAACAACTTGATGTTGTTGTGGTTAGTCTTGGTAGCGATTTCGTCAATTTGCATTTTCAACTGAGACACTTCCAATTGCATAGAAGAACGGTCTGTGTCGTTCATCGTGCCGGAACCTGCTTGCACGGCCAATTCACGCATACGTTGCAAGACATCACCCACGTTGCTGATCGCGCCTTCAGCGGTTTGTGTCATGGAAATCGCATCGTTGGTGTTCTGCGTTGCTTTGGCGATACCGCGAATTTGCGCTGTCATGCGGTTGGTGATGGCCAAACCAGCAGCGTCGTCTTTGGCTGAGTTGATCTTCTTACCTGTGGACAAGCGCTCCATGGCGTTGCTCAGGTTAAGGTTACTTGAACGCATAGACTCTTGAGCCACAAGCGCTTTCGTGTTGGTGTTAATCACTGACATGGTGCTTCTCCTAGAAAGATGGATTTACCGAAAAATTTACAAGAACGTTTTCTTGATGAGCTATAGATCGTCAACACCAAAAAAAACTTGAGAAATTTAGAAAAATTTAAATTTCTTTGTTGAGCAAAACGCCCTTGAGTGCGTCAATGCTGTGGGCCACTTTGATGACCACTTCATTAGGAAACTGACGAATCACTTCGCCAGTGTCTTGCTTGCGAACCACCACGATAGGACGTCCTAACGCTGGATCGATAGAGAAAGAAAGGTTGCGGCCCCCATCTCGCATCACCGAGTTGATGTGCTCAATGGCAGCGTCTAAGTTTTTACGCATACGCTCACTGTCACCGATCAATTCAGTGGTGGGTTTGGCCGCAACGGGAGCTGCCACCTTGGTTGCAGGCTCATGACGCACAGGCTCACTCGACGCTGGCAAAGGGGTGCTGCGTGGTTGAATTTCGATTCCCATATCGTGCCTTTCAGAACCTAACGAACAGGCTGAGCACGATTGCTCAGCGCATCAAAGAAGGTTCAACGAGATGTGAATCGACACGCTCAAAAAAAACTTGAGCGAAATTTTTAAAAATAGTTCAGAACCCGGGCGTGTCCTAGATTTTGTGTAAACGGTCTAATGGCAGGAAACTGCCTTCATCTTCAAAGGAAGAGAAATGACCGTAAGCAACGAACTCATAGACCGCCTGTTGGCGGATTACAAAAAACCTGAAG
>NZ_NESI01000023.1 GCF_002778325.1 Limnohabitans sp. B9-3 | reverse complement strand
CTTCAGGTTTTTTGTAATCCGCCAACAGGCGGTCTATGAGTTCGTTGCTTACGGTCATTTCTCTTCCTTTGAAGATGAAGGCAGTTTCCTGCCATTAGACCGTTTACACAAAATCTAGGACACGCCCGCTACCCATTTCTTGAAGAACTCAAAAAGCTCAAAACACTCAAGGGATACAACAGTAGAAGCAAGCTGATTTCATGGCTCTATCAACACGCTGAAACTGTGATGATGGATATGGTTCGCAAAGAGCTTAGGAAGCTAGGACAGACTGTTTTAGCGAACGTTCACGATGCCATAGTAGTAAGAGAGCGTCTGACAGCTTCAGAGCTTCTAGCGATTGAAAAAATCGTTCGTACTAGTACGAAAGTTGAGTACTTCGCACTTGGCGAGACTCAGTACACGAAAAGCTGAATGAAGCTGTGTTGAGTAGTGACACGATTCAAGAAGTAAACTAGCCCTCATCAAAACAAGAAGAGTCACTTGTTGGTGCCTTTTTTGAATATAGGAAATTGCGATGGGTAACGACTTGATTTGGAAAATTGCTGTTGGCGTCTTTCTAGGCATGGCTGCTTGGACTTATCGTGCTGACTTAGGAACGATGGCACTTTACGCTGTTGGGATTTTCATCGCCCTCGCTGTTGTGTTCTTCTGTTACCAAGCAATCGCTAACCCCATTAAAAATCGCCTCAAAGAACAATCAATCAAAAATCTTGGGGCGTGTCCTAGATTTTGTGTAAACGGTCTAATGGCAGGAAACTGCCTTCATCTTCAAAGGAAGAGAAATGACCGTAAGCAACGAACTCATAGACCGCCTGTTGGCGGATTACAAAAAACCTGAAG
>NZ_NESI01000022.1 GCF_002778325.1 Limnohabitans sp. B9-3 | reverse complement strand
CGAGCATACCCACCTTAGCACTTGGGTAAAGACTTGAAACAAACTGCTTTCGTAGCTAGCGAGACAGCTTGGTTACGTCGATTTCCATTTAACTCAAGTACGAATAGAGTGTCTGACGTGAGATGCTGAACTGCTTTGCAAGATCTGACTTATTTGCGCCCCCAAGGGCAAGTGCTTTAAGCTCGGTTTGCTCATCCGCCGAAAGTGCTTTTTTGCGACCTTTGTAAACGCCCTTAGCCTTGGCAATTGCAATTCCTGCCAACTGACGTTCTCGAATCACAGATCGCTCCCATTCAGCCAGTGACCCCATGATGCCCAACATCAAGTTAGCCATTGGGTTATTGTCGCCAGTGAATGTCAATGATTCTTTGATAAATTGAACTTTGATGCCTTTGGCGGTCAAACTTTTGACCATACCGATTAAATCGTTCAAAGAGCGGGAGAGGCGATCCATTGAGTAGATGATGAATGTGTCACCCTCACGGAGGTGAGCAAGAGCGGCTGTCAGTTGTGGGCGATCAGTATCTTTGCCTGATGCCTTGTCAATGAATGTCTTATCCAAGTGCATATCGGCAAGTGCTTGTTCTTGACGAGCAGTATTTTGCTCTTCTGTGCTCACTCGGATGTAACCGACCAACTGACCTCTACTCATAGGCAATTCCTGTTAATTATGTACAGATAGAATCTTAGACTTAACCTTACATTCTGTCAAGAAATAGATAAAATACTCTATTTAGACACGTATATGCCAATTTGCATGTGTACGGTTAGCCTGTGCCACAACTGGACACCATCACAAAACGGCCTTAAACGCTCAACAAAGCGTCTTCCACCGTCGTAGTGGTCCAAGTGATGAAGTCACGCTAAAAAAACCGCTCAAAGGGCGTGTGAACAGCGTGTGATACCGAGGCGGAGCCGAGGTCTCATTACAATGAAAGTACGTGAACCACTTGGGTGTATCACCTGAAGACGAGATAAGGTAGGTCTCAAGTGAGATTTCCTTCTCACCAGACAAATGACGTATGTAATTTGTCAAAGTTAAGGTCCGTCACC
>NZ_NESI01000021.1 GCF_002778325.1 Limnohabitans sp. B9-3 | reverse complement strand
ATTAGGCAATGATCTTGGCAACCACACCAGCGCCAACGGTCTTGCCGCCTTCGCGGATAGCGAAGCGCAAGCCTTCTTCCATCGCAATGGGGTGGATCAACTTCACAGTGATCGACACGTTGTCACCTGGCATCACCATCTCTTTGCCTTCTGGCAATTCGATCGCGCCGGTCACGTCAGTCGTACGGAAGTAGAACTGGGGACGGTAGTTGTTGAAGAATGGGGTATGGCGGCCGCCTTCGTCTTTCGACAACACATAGATCTCAGCCGTGAAGTGAGTGTGTGGCTTGACTGAACCTGGCTTGCACAGCACTTGGCCGCGCTGCACGTCTTCGCGCTTTGTACCGCGCAACAAGATACCAACGTTGTCACCAGCTTGACCTTGGTCCAGCAATTTGCGGAACATTTCCACGCCGGTACAGGTCGTCTTGACGGTGTCAACGATACCCACGATTTCGATTTCTTCGCCGACTTTGATGATGCCGCGCTCAACGCGACCTGTCACCACCGTACCGCGACCCGAAATGGAGAACACGTCTTCCACGGGCATCAAGAAAGCACCGTCCACTGCGCGCTCAGGCGTAGGGATGTAGCTGTCCAAAGCTGCAGCCAACTTGAAGATCGCCTCTTCGCCCAAAGGACCTTTGTCGCCTTCCAGCGCCAATTTGGCAGAGCCGTGAATGATTGGGGTGTCGTCGCCTGGGAAATCGTACTTGTCGAGGAGCTCGCGCACTTCCATTTCGACCAATTCCAACAACTCAGTGTCGTCCACCATGTCGCATTTGTTCAAGAACACGATGATGTAAGGCACGCCCACCTGACGAGCCAACAAGATGTGCTCGCGAGTTTGAGGCATTGGGCCGTCTGCAGCCGAACACACCAAAATAGCGCCGTCCATTTGAGCAGCGCCCGTGATCATGTTTTTCACATAGTCGGCGTGGCCAGGACAGTCCACGTGTGCGTAGTGACGGTTTTCAGTCTCGTACTCAACGTGAGCGGTGTTAATCGTGATACCGCGTGCTTTTTCTTCTGGAGCCGCGTCAATTTGGTCGTAAGCCTTCGCTTCGCCGCCAAACTTGGCCGACAGGATCGTGGTGATCGCTGCAGTCAAGGTTGTTTTGCCGTGGTCAACGTGGCCAATCGTGCCGACGTTCACGTGCGGCTTGGTACGTTCAAATTTTCCTTTTGCCATTTCT
>NZ_NESI01000020.1 GCF_002778325.1 Limnohabitans sp. B9-3 | reverse complement strand
ATTACAAAAAACCTGAAGACCTCATCGGAGAAAACGGGCTTCTCAAACAATTGACCAAACGCTTGGTCGAGCGAGCCCTCCAAGCCGAGATGGCTGAGCACCTCGGGCACGGCAAGAACGAACCCGTCGCCAACCCCAAGGGCAACACCCGAAACGGCAAGAGCAAGAAGACGCTCAAGGGCGAGTTTGGCGAACTGCCCATCGAAATTCCCCGCGACCGAGACGGCAGCTTCGAGCCGCAGATCGTGCCCAAGCACCAAACAAGGTGGACGGGGTTCGATGACAAGATCCTGTCCCTGTATGCCCGTGGCATGACGGTGCGTGAGATCCAAGCGCACCTCGAAGAAATGTACGGCGCAGAAGTCTCACCCACGCTGATCTCAACCGTCACCGATGCCGTGATGGACGAAGTCAAGGCTTGGCAGTCTCGCCCATTAGATGCGCTGTATCCCATCGTTTATCTGGACTGCATTCACGTCAAATCCAGAGATGCGGGGGTGGTCAAAGTCAAAGCGGTGTACTTGGCGCTGGGCATTGATTTGACGGGGCAAAAGCAGTTGCTGGGCTTGTGGATCGCGCAGACTGAGGGTGCCAAGTTCTGGCTACAGGTGGTCACTGAGCTGAAGAACCGCGGTGTGCAAGACATCTTCATTGCCTGCGTGGATGGCTTGAAGGGGTTCCCCGAGGCGATCGAATCGGTGTACCCGCAAACGGCCGTCCAGCTGTGCGTGGTGCACATGGTGCGCCACAGTTTGAACTACGTGAGCTGGAAGATGCGCAAGGCGGTCGCGGCTGATTTGCGAGCCGTTTATGCGGCGGCGACCCTAGAAGCGGCAACGGCTGCCTTGGATGAGTTTGAACAAAAGTGGGGCGCTGACTACCCGCCGATCGTGCAGTCGTGGCGCAGAAACTGGGAGCGCATCACACCGTTCTTCGATTACCCGCCGGAGGTCAGGCGCATCATCTACACGACCAACGCCATCGAATCGGTGAACATGAGTTTGCGCAAGATCACGAAAAACCGTGGGGCGTTCCCAAGTGACGAGGCGTTGTTGAAACTGTTTTATTTGGCGCTGAACAACATCGCCAAGAAGTGGACGATGCCGGTGCAAAACTGGAAGCCCGTGCTGAACCGATTTACGATCCAGTTTGAGGGAAGGATGCCGACGAATTAACACTCGCTCCGTTTACACAAAATTCGGGACACCCTC
>NZ_NESI01000002.1 GCF_002778325.1 Limnohabitans sp. B9-3 | reverse complement strand
CGCCAAGAAGTGGACGATGCCGGTGCAAAACTGGAAGCCCGTGCTGAACCGATTTACGATCCAGTTTGAGGGAAGGATGCCGACGAATTAACACTCGCTCCGTTTACACAAAATTCGGGACACCCTCAGCAACTGTTCATTTTGGAACAAGAATCCCATCTACGTATTCGTAATCAGCAAGCGCATTGCTAACCATCTTTGCTTCTGTCGTGTGATAGTACGTTTTCTCAATTTGCGTGATGCTCGTGCCACACATTTCAGCAACTGCTGATGGGGGTAAGTTGCTGTTAACACGCTGTGTGATGAAGTAATGACGAAAGCTGTATGGCACTAGACCACGACCATCAACGTCTTTGATTTCAGCTTTTTCAAGAACTTTTTTGAAGTGATGGTCAATTGCTCGTGTAGTAATTGATTTTTTACCATCAGCACTAAAAATCAACTCAGTTTTGACTAACTCTTTGAGTTGTTCATCAGTCATTTTGTCTTTGTGGCGCTGTCTAGTCAGTCGTAAAGCGATTGAATAGTACCTATTGTCTCTGACAACAAATCTACGAGTTTTTCTAACTTTACTCGTCTCACCACGAACAGTAATCTTCACTAAGTCAAACGACTTGTTAAGAGCTTGCTTATGCTCCATGTCAGAAATATCACCCCATTTCTGTTGAAGCAACTCCCCTCGCCTCATACCTGTGACCATTAAGATGCCCAAATATGCCCCTGTAATTGCTTTACTGAGCGCCAAAGCACCATCTAACTCTTTCTCAGCTTCTTCAATGTACGCCTTGATAGCTTTATCAATACTTGCTATTTCAGCGTCTGTGAAAGTTTGTCGTCTGTTTTCTTCTAAGCCCTTATCAATTGGCTTTAGCTTCTTAAAGTCAAACTTATCAATGTAAGTCTCGTTCTTTTTATAGAGCCATTCCATCATTGAATTGATAGTACTTTGCTCATGTTCAACTGTAATTTGACTGACTTTTAGCTTTTCCTCGCCTTTAACCTTCGTGCGAGAGTGATAGTAATTCTCACAATCAGTACGCTCTAATTCCTTGAGTTTCGTATCTTTGTGAATGAACTTAAGCCAATGCTTTAAGTGCGTAGCAATTGTTTTATACCTACCAATCACAATCAACTCAGCTTCAACGTCTTTCATGCGTTGCTCTAAGTACATATCAACACCATCTTGTGTTGTGATTGAGAAGTACGTTTTTCCTGAAAGTTGCTTAGCCATTAGCTCGTGATAGTGGAGCTTGGCTTTGTCTATCGCTGTGCTTTGATTACGTGTTTTTAGGCTGAAACGTGCGTACTTGTGCTCTTTATTGAGCCACATTCGCATCTGCCAATAGTCACCACGTTTATAGACTAACGCATCCTCAAAGATTGGGATTTCGTCATCGTTAAATTCTCGTTTTTTGAGTGACATAGGTGTTTGGGTAGCTACGAAAACAAGTCGTTTCACGAGTGTGAAACCTCACGTGTAACTGTATACCCAAACCCTAATTAAATCAATAATTTATTTGGTATGTGGAAGTTTTGTGTAACAAAGAAACCCAGTGTTTATGCGGGTTACAGAAGGAAAAGTCACTCCCACTCGATGGTCGCCGGTGGTTTTGAAGACACGTCGTAGGTCACTCGGTTGATGCCACGCACCTCGTTGATGATGCGGCCCGAGACTTTCTTGAGCAGCGCATAAGGCAACTCGGCCCAGTCTGCCGTCATGAAGTCGCTGGTTTGCACGGCGCGCAAGGCCACCACGTAGTCGTAGGTGCGGCCATCGCCCATCACGCCCACGCTCTTGACGGGCAAGAACACGGTGAAGGCTTGGCTGGTCAATGCGTACCAAGATTTGCCCGTGGCTTCGTCTTTGAAGTTGTGCAGCTCTTCAATGAAGATCGCGTCGGCACGGCGCAGCAAGTCGGCGTATTCCTTTTTCACTTCGCCCAAAATGCGCACGCCCAAGCCTGGGCCGGGGAATGGGTGGCGGTACACCATGTCGTGAGGTAGCCCTAAGGCCACGCCGAGTTCGCGCACTTCGTCTTTGAACAATTCGCGCAATGGCTCCAAGAGTTTCAAGCCCAGCTGCTCGGGCAAGCCGCCCACGTTGTGGTGGCTCTTGATCGTCACGGCTTTTTTGCTCTTCGCACCACCGGACTCGATCACGTCTGGGTAAATCGTGCCTTGGGCCAAGAATGTGGCGCCTTTGTGGCCACCGTCGCCCGCCTTGAGTTTGGCCGCTTGTTCTTTGAACACGTCCACAAACAAGCCACCGATGATTTTGCGTTTGGCTTCTGGCTCGCTCACGCCCGCCAACTTGCCCAAGAACAGGTCGCTGGCGTCCACACGAATCACATGGGCGTGCAACTTGCCCACGAACATGTCCATCACCATGTCGCCTTCATTCAAGCGCAACAAGCCGTGGTCCACAAACACACAGGTGAGTTTGTCGCCAATGGCACGGTGAATCAGGGCTGCGGCGACGGACGAATCCACGCCGCCCGACAGGCCCAAGATGACTTCTTCGTCACCCACTTGTTGGCGAATGGCGGCCACTGCTTCTTCGATGTAGTCGCCCATGATCCAGTCGGGGCGCGTACCGCAAATATCCAGCACAAACCGGTTCAACAAGGCTTGTCCTTGCACCGTGTGCGTGACTTCGGGGTGGAACTGCACTGCGTAAAACTTGCGGGCTTCATCTGCCATACCGGCGATCGGGCAAGCAGGCGTTGAGGCCATGACCTTGAAGCCTTCGGGCAACTGCGTCACCTTGTCGCCGTGGCTCATCCAAACTTTCAGCATGCCATTGCCTTCGGGCGTGTTGAAGTCTTCAATGCCTTTCAGCAACGATGTGTGGCCGTGGGCGCGCACCTCGGCGTAGCCAAACTCGCGTGTGGTGCCCGCCTCCACCTTACCCCCCAGCTGGGTGGCCATGGTTTGCATGCCGTAGCAAATACCCAACACGGGAATACCCAGTTCAAACACGGCGTCTGGCGCGCGGTCATCCACCTCGTACACGCTGGCGTGGCTGCCTGACAGGATGATGCCCTTCAAGTTGCCGTCTTTGGCGTAGTCGCGCACCCAGTCGCTGGTCACGTCGCAAGGATGAACTTCACAAAACACATGGGCCTCGCGCACACGGCGGGCGATGAGTTGGGTGACTTGAGAGCCGAAATCGAGGATGAGGATTTTTTGGTGCGACATAAATAAAAAATGGCCGTCAAATGGCCTTCGCCTTATTGTCTCAAAAAACAAAGCCTCCTCGGCTCAATGATTTGAGTGAGGCGACTCAAGCACATTGACCCCGCATGAATTACGCAGCGCGGCCTATCAGGAAATGGGTGTTAACAGGGCCCAACCCTTTGCACTCGACTTGTCCACAAGGTTCAAACATAAACTTATCCGCCAAAGCGGCTTGTGTGGTCGGTGATATTTGCACGCGTCCTGGTCTCGAGGTGGACTCCATGCGGCTTGCCAGGTTCACCGTATTGCCCCAAAGATCGTACGAAAATTTGGTGTACCCGATGACCCCAGCCACCACAGGGCCTGTATTGAGTCCGATGCGCATGTCCAGTGTCATGCCGTTCTTTTGATTGAACTGTGCCAAATCTTCAAACATACCTAAGGCCATATCCGCAGCTATTTCTGCATGATCGGCACGGGGTATGGGCAAGCCAGCGGCCGCCATGTAAGCATCACCAATGGTTTTTATCTTTTCCAGTCCTAAAAGCCTGGCGCGCTTGTCAAATCGTGTAAAGAGATCGTTGAGCATGCTGACTAAGGCGACTGGTGAGAGTCCAGATGCCATGCGCGTGAAGCCAACTAAATCGCTGAACAAGATTGTGACGTCCGGGTATTCGCTCGAAATAGTTTGCTCATGGTCACGAAGTTGGTCAGCAATCGGCTTTGGCAAGATGTTGAGCATCAAGCGTTCCGTTTTCATTTGCTCGATCTGCAACATCTCCTTTTCCGCTTGCAGTTGGTTTAGATAGGATTTTTCAGCATCGCGCAGACGTTTTTTTTCGTAGCTCGAGAGCACACGCGCCCGAAAGAGCACAGGATTGAAGGTTTTAGGTAGGTAGTCTTCTGCCCCAATTTCGATGCAGCGGACGGTTTTGTCCAGCTCTTCTGCGCTCGAAATGACAATCACCGGCACATGACGCAAATGCTCACTGTCTTTGATTCGCTCCAGCACGCCCAAACCATCGAGCTCAGGCATCTCCATGTCCAGCAGCATGAGATCGACTGTGTGCTTCTCGAGCATGTCTAAAGCAACGAGTCCATCCTCAGCTTCCAAGATCTGTTCGATGCCCAACTTTTGCAGTTCACGAGCTAATACCTTACGCAGCGTTCGGCTGTCGTCGACCACAAGAACACGCATGGCGGACAGTGAATTTTCAGGAAAATTTATCATGTCGAGTGAAATACCCACCGCGTGCGGCTTTGTGTTGAATAAAAAGGTCGTGCTCAAAAATAGTCTCAGAAGCGCCAAGTATCAAGCTCGCGCCTGCTGCTGACATGCTTTGGTGGACACACCGCAAAACCTGCGACTTTTGATTGGCGCGGAAATAAATCAGTACGTTGCGCAGCAGCACCAAGTCAAAACCCGTTTCTGGAACAGGATCAAGCAGATTGTGGCGTGCGACCCCAATCCAACGCTTCAGTTGTGGTGCGAGCGAGAAGTGGCCATCGGGTTGAATCAGAAAATGTCGCGACTTCTGTTCTGAACTCAGCCCCTTGTCCAACTCTTGGCCGCTATAGCGTGCAGCTTGGGCTTGCGCTAGCGTCTGCTCGCAGATGTCGGTCGCCCAGATCTGTACCTGCCAGTCTCGGACCTCAGGAAAATGGTCGTACAACAAAATGGCCAAGCTGCAAGCCTCTTGTCCTGTGGAGGTTCCAGCAGACCATACTTTCAGGACGCGCCGTGAACGAGCACGTTCTAACACCTCAGGCAGCACCGTATGGCGCAAGGTTTCGAAACAAAAATCGTCCCTGAAAAAACGGGTCTCCTGTGTGGTCATCGCTTCGAAGCATGCCCAATGCAGTTCACCCACCGGGCTCTGGGAAAGAGACCGAAGTAATGCGCGCCAATCCTCCATGCCTCGGGCACGTGCGATTGGCTGCAATCGAGACGCCACGAGGTATTGCTTTTCCAAGCCCAAGGCCAAACCTAAATGTTGTTCAACTTGTTCTAAAAAAGGCCCTGTTTCAGGCCAGACTTGGACGGTTTCAGACTTGAACACGGCGAACAATACTCGAAGCAATGTCTTGCAAGGGCAGAACTGCATGTGCCAAACCGGCTTGAGCCACCGCCCCCGGCATGCCCCACACCACGCTGGTGTATTGATCCTGAACCCAGACCTCACCGCCAGCGTCGACGATGGACTGGCTGCCCTGCAAACCATCGTGTCCCATGCCTGTCATGACCACGCCTAGGAGCTGTTGTCCATAAACTTTGGCTGCCGAATTAAACAGTAAATCCACAGAGGGCTTGCAGGAGCTCTGTGGCGGCAAATCGACCACCCGCACATGCACGCCATGGGTTTTGCGCTCAAGAGTCATGTGCCAGCCACCCGGGGCTAAGTAAATATGGCCAGGCTGAACCAGCTGGTCATCGTAAGGCTCATGCACAGGCATGCAACCTAATCCGCTGAGTCGATCAGCAAGCAGCTGGGTGAAGCGTGGTGGCATATGTTGAACAACAAAGACCGGAATGCTCAAAGGTGTTGTCCAAGCTTCTATGAGGCTGACCAAGGCCACAGGTCCGCCTGTAGAAACGCCAATGCACACGGCTTCCAAACTTGCCGAACCAGCAAGCCTCGTTGTGTGGGTGGCTTGAGACCCGGGTCGTACGCCACGAAGCGTTGGAGTTGATGGCAATGCCTTGACCTTTGCAGCTTGCGCACACTCACCGAGGGCCAGAACTTTGGGAATCAACTCTTGCTGAAGCACTTGAAGGGCTTGATTCAAATCATTCATCTGTGTTGGCTTGCCAACATAGTCACTTGCACCTCGAGTCAGCGCCTCGATCGTGGTTTGAGCGCCTCGCTGGGTCAACGAACTGAACATCAGCACGGGCAATCGACGATCTCTGCGACGGATTTCGTCCAACGCAGTCAATCCGTCCATCACAGGCATTTCTACATCTAGGATGACTAGATCGGGTTTGCACCGGTCTAACGCTTGCAATGCCTGATGGCCATCTTCAGCTGTTCCCACGACACGGATTGAGGCGTGAGCTTCCAGCGTGCTGATGATCAGCTTGCGCATCACCAGGGAGTCATCGACTACAAGCACGTCGATCATTTGTGTCCCAACTTAGCTAGTGATGAAGGGCATGCTTCGCAGACGCTTGCCACTGGCACGAGCCCAGGCATTGGCAATGGCAGGCGCTGCGGCGGGTACACCGGCCTCCCCCACACCGCTGGGCGGGTGATCGGTGCTGAGCACTTGCACGTCGACTTCGGGGACTTCGGAAAAGCGCAGCATCGAATAGCTATCAAAGTTATCTTCGACGACTGCACCGTTCTTGATCGTGATGCTGTTACGCATGGCGCTGCTGTATCCCCATAACAGTCCACCTTCAATCTGCGCTTCAATTTGATTGGGTCTTAAAGCAATACCTGCATCGATCACACAGCTGATTTTGTGAACGCGCGGGTTACCGTCCTCAGAGGACACCTCAGCGGCCACAGCCACATATGACCCGTAGGAATAACAAATCGCTACGCCCAAATGTCGGCCCGCTGGTTGAGGCTTTCCCCAAGCTACCTTACTGGCCAGCGTCTGCAACACCACCTGCGCACGGGGGTGGTTGCCAAGATGGCGCAAACGGAATGCGATCGGATCTTGTCCACTGCCTTGGGCCATCTCATCCATCAGAGACTCGATCGCAAAGGCGTTGAGGTTGTAGCTGACCCCGCGCCAAAAGCCCACGCGGACACCGACATCCTGCATGACCGATTCGAGTCGAAGGTGAGGCACCTCGTATGGAAAATCCTTCAGACCTTCCACCATGAAAGGATCGACACCTTTACTCACCCCTTGCGGCCTAAAGCGTTTAAGGATCGAGGGAGACACCAATTTTCCGCTCAACATTTCCAAGCGACCATCAGCCGCTAAACGGGCTGCAAAGCGGTGCAACGATGGTGGGCGGTAGAAGTCGTGTTGCGTGTCGTCTTCTCGGCTCCATGTCAGCCGAATGGGCTGCTGACTGAGCTTGGCGATCATCACAGCCTGTGTGACACAGTCCAGCTCCATCTTGCGACCGAAGCCGCCACCTAGGAAAGTGGTGTGGACATGAATTTGCTCGAAGGGCAGGCCTGTGATGGCTTTGGCCACAGCGCTCACACCTTGCTGGAATTGGAAAGGCCCCCAGACGTGACAGGCATCGATCTGCAGCACCACGCTGCAGTTCATAGGTTCCAATGCAGCATGCGCCAGAAGCGGTTGTCGGTACTCCATCCGCACGCTTCCAGTGCTTTGCGAGACCTCGGGTGCCTCCCCTACTTGGTTGATCACGAACCCGCTGGTGTTGTCTGCAGCATGCGCCAACACAGCGTCGATTGCGGCGTTATCAACAACGGGTGGTAAATGCGAAGTGTCCCAACTGATTTTGAGCTTTTCGCGTGCCTGCTGAACAATGTGGAAATCATCGGCCACCACCGCCACACCGTCAGGCAAGTTGAAGATGCCCCTGACACCCGCGATAGCGCGCGCCGCCGTGTCGTCCACTTTGACGGGTTTGCCCCCGATCACGGGGCACATGCTGACGCCCGCGCTGAGCATGCCAGGTTGGCGCACATCGATACCAAACACTGGTTTGCCCAGCACTTTGTCCCGTGTATCCAGACGGCGCAAACGCTTTCCTATGAATCGGTATTGGTCTGACGACTTGGGGATGGCGGGCTGAGCTAAATTTTGTTGCGCAGCTAGGTTGGCAAACTCGCCATAGGTTGCCTGGCGCAGGCCAGACTTGATCACACCATGGGCAGCTACACATTCGGAGATGGGTACATCCCACTTCGCTGCAGCGGCCTGCAGCAACAAAGCCCGCGCCGTTGCACCAACTTGACGAAGTTTGCCCCACGCCTCACGGACGGAAGTGGAACTGCCTGTCACCTGTATGCCTCCGAGCAATGCGTTGCCATAGAGGGCCGCATTACTGGGGGCCATTTCGACACGGATGAGATCAAATGGGTGATCCAACTCCTCCGCAATCAGCATGGCTAAGGTGGTGTGGACATCCTGTCCCATCTCCGATCGTGCCGAAAAAATGGTCAAGTGATTGTCTTTGGACAGTCGCAACCATGGGCTCGTGAGTTCGGCACTTGCGGCCCACACGGTTTGTGATGTGCCTGACAGGCCTAACCAAAGACCAGAAATGGCTGCAGTGCTGGTTTGCAAAAATTGACGTCGTTGCATTTGATTTCCTACTTAAGCCAGTTTTTGCGCGGCCAAATGAATAGCTTTGCGTATGCGCGAGTAGGTCCCACAACGACACACATTTTTTTTCATCGCGTCGTTGATGTCGTCGTTGCTGGGCTTGATGTTGTCTTTGAGCAAGGCTGCTGCAGCCATCTGCATGCCGGACTGGCAGTAACCGCACTGTGGCACGTCTAGCTCGATCCATGCAGCCTGGATAGCTTGTCCAATTCGAGGCGGGAGGCCTTCAAGCGTGCTGATCTTTTGGGCTTGAACGTCGTCAGCACTGACCGAGCATGAACGTGTCAGCGTCCCATCAACATGCACCGAGCATGCTCCGCAAAGACCCTGACCACATCCGTATTTCACACTGGTGAGCTGCAGGTGATCGCGTAAGACCCACAGCAAGGGGGTTTGTGGGTCGCCTTGAAAGTCTCTTGGCATTTGGTTGACCTGGAGTTTCATCGTGTGTCCTCAAGCGTGGAATTGAAGAAGCGGGCATCCGCCTGCAAAGGAATTTCATTGAGCGCTAGAACGTGCAGCAAAGCACTTGGCAATGGCACAGTGCCACAAACTATTCGGCCTAACGCCCCTTTAAGGGATACAGGGGCGGGACCAAGATCTACCTGCGGTACGGTATGGATATCACACACGTCATCAACCTTTAACCCCAACAGCCCCTGAGACGTCTGAGCAAAAACCCACAAGTCTGATTCTTTGTGAACGGGTTGCTCAAAGACGGTCACCTCTGATTTCAGGCAACTCGCCATATCAATCCCCACGGCTAAAGCACCACGCAAGTTGATGAGTCCAAGCACGTGATCAGCCGATTGAGGCAGACGGGTCAGCTCGGCGGAGCGTGAAACTTCAATAACTTGTTCAGCCGGCACACCGAGCAAAAGACCCGACACACGAAAGCTCATGTAGGTGTTCAGCATGGCATCACGCCTCCACGTTTTCAAAACGCATGCTTGGCACAGAGTTGCCCTGCAACAGTTGGGGGAGGTGTAGCACGTTGACCACTTCACCTTGGTGCAAGACCATGCCTTGGAGGCCAAATTGCAAGATTTCAGCTTGGTCTAACTGGCGCGCCAGATCCGCGATGCCCACGATGTGCTGCACCACCAAGCCAACCAAGGCCTGACCATGCCAGCACATGACGATGTTCAAGTGATGGTCGTAGACCAACTTGGATGGATGTGTTTCGGGCATGAGCAAGGCCTCAAGGTTCAGCAAGCGAACCACATAGCCTTGATAAGAAAGAACGGCATGGCCAGCCTGTTCCGTCACAGCTTTGGCATCCACCTTGTCGAGCCGCCAGACAAATGTCATGGGAATGGCCGACAGACCAAACGTGGGGATATGCACCAGCAGCATAGGTAGCGTGTCACGTACCTCCTGCGCCACAGATTTTGCTTGGTGGACGCTCATCTCTAGCCGCGCGTTGCTGCTCGAGCGCCGCGCCAATTGCCCCACATCAAGAATCAGTGCAACACGGCCATCGCCCTGAATGGTTGCGCCCGTGAACAAACTTCCTTGTTGTAGGGCAGCTGGCAGAGGCTTAATGACGATCTCTTGCAGATTCAAAATCTCGTCCACCAACAGGCCCAAACGCAGGTCAGCCACCTCGATCACCACAATGTTCCAGGGTTCACCGTCTTGGCGCGCACGCTCTGGTAGCTCAACCCACTGGCGGAGTTCATACAGGGGTATCAGCTGTTGGCGGCGACGAAGCACCCGTGTGCCATAGAAATCTTCGATCGTGTCTGTGCCCACGCCTGACTTGTGGCGCAGTAATTCACGCACAGGCGCTTGAGGCAGGGCGTAATGTTCATCGCCAGCCTTAACCAGCAGAGCTGGGATGATGGCCAGTGTGAGCGGCACGGTCAGGGTACAACGCGTCCCATGACCCCAGACACTGCGCAATCGGATATGCCCGCCCACGGCTGATAGGTTGGTGCGCACCACATCCATGCCCACACCTCGACCGGAAATTTCTGTGACTTCGTCTCGCGTGGAAAAACCTGGCAAGAAGATAAATTCAGACAGCTGCTCGTCGCTCAATGCGGGCAAGGCTTCGGGACTCAACAGCCCACGCGTCACTGCGCGCTGGGCAATCGCGCTCATATTCAGGCCTCGACCATCATCTTCGAGAACCACGACCACGGTGCCGTTTTCATAGCGCGCATCGATCGTCACCTGTCCCTGTCTAGGCTTGCCAACGGCCAGCCGCTCTTGGGGACTTTCGATGCCGTGGTCAATGCAATTGCGTAACAAGTGCATTACCGGATCCTTGATGGCATCGAGCATGGCACGGTCGAGTTCGGTGTCTTGTCCACGGCAAACCACCTCGACTTCTTTGCCGCAAGTCAGCGCAACATCACGGGCCAGTCTGGGAATGCGGCTCCAGAGCTGCCCAATCGTTTGCATGCGGGTTTTGAGAACGCGCTCCTGCAACGTCAGCGTCAGACGGTCGATCGTTGCGACGATCGAGGCCAAGACTCGGTCATTGTGTTGCTGCGCATAAGGCAGCAGTCGGTTGCGCGCGAGCACGAGCTCGCTCACGTTGTTCACCATATCGTCGAGCAGTTCGACGGATACTTTCACAGGCGCTAATGCATCACTGCTGCGGCCCTCAGACAACGGCTCGACGGGTATCGGTGCCTCCGCCAAGGTAGATTGGGGTGGACTTGCTTCCACGTCGGGCGCGACAGCCAATGCCAGCAGCGGCGTCAGTACCTCAGCCGCATGCGCCTCAAAACTCGGCACTGTGATCGGTGTCTGATCCGCATGATCGTCCTCGTGAGAGAGGGTGCGCAGTCGTTCAATCAGTGACGTGTCCTCACCCGGTAGTTCCTCTTTGTGCGCTTCGAGCGCACGGATGAGCAACCGTAAACCGTCGAGAAACGCCAGCAGGGCATCTGTCCGAGCCGGCGTGATATTTATTCTTCCATCACGCAAATGTCCCAGCAAGGTCTCAGCCGCATGACTCAGGCGTTCGATGCGCTTAAGACCAAAAAATCCGCTGCTGCCCTTGATGGTGTGGATGGCTCTGAACACATTCGCCAAAGTCGCCTTGTCATTGGGAAACTTTTCAAGCTGCAACACACCTTGGTCCAGCTTGTCCATGGCCTCCCATGCTTCTGCAATGAAATCTGCCAGCAGTTCATCATGGGCATCCATGGTGTGTTCCGTCAGTGCTGCTTCACACTTTGAACGAGCGGGTGAGCTGATTCAAGCTTTCAGCGAGCTTGGACAATTCACTGGCGGTGATGGCCACTTGCTTGGCAGCCACACTGTTTTCCTCTGACAAAGAGGCGAAGTTTTCGACCGCCTTTGCGACCTCTTTGCTGGTGGTCGAATTGACCGCAATCGCTGAACTGATGTCAGCCACGAGGTGCACCGTGTTCTCGCTGGCACTGCGGATTTCTTGCACAGCCGAATTGGCTCTCTCCGCCAAGGCTTCGCTGTGTGCCATGTCTTGCAGGTTTTTATTCATGGCCCCTACAACCTGCTGCACATTGACTTGGATGGACTGAATCTTGCCCGCAATGTCTTCCGTCGATTGCTTCGTCCGTTCAGCCAATTTACGGACTTCATCAGCCACCACCGCGAAACCGCGCCCCGACTCACCCGCGCGTGCGGCTTCGATCGCTGCATTCAGAGCCAGAATATTGGTCTGCTCAGCGATATCCTTAATCTCACCAACGATCGATCGGATTTCGCCAGATTGCTGACCCAAATTTTGCGTCGTGCTCACCGACTGGTGGAAGTTGATCGAAAAGTCGGCCAAGTTGCGGGTCAGTTCGGTGATGCTCTCTGCCCCGCGAATTGCAATGTCACCCGCCTGCGAAACTTTGTGAGACACAATGTTGGCGCTCTCAGCCACATTGGAAATATTGATGGTCATTTCTTCTGCTGAGGCCGCCATGCGTGTGGCGTTGTCACTTCCATCGTTAGCACCACTTGCTACCTGATGCGAGGCACTCGCCAATGACTCCGCATACAAAAGCAAGCTGCGCGCAGCCTCATGCAATTTATGAATCGATTCCCCCTGACTGCTGCGCATTGCTTCCAGGTCGGCGATCAGACTGTTTGGATACTGTGCACGAATCGATTGGGAAAAGTCGCCTTGTGCCATCAAGCGAACAGCGCTGGCCGCACGTCGTGGCTCGCCGCCGAGCGTGCGAATGATGTCGTGAAAATTCAAAAATCCCAATCCGCCTAACAATAAAACAGCGAAGCCCGTTGTCCCCAGCTGAATCCACATGTTGTTGACTGCAGATTCTTTGCCTTCCTCTTGGAACTTTGCGGCCAACTTAGTGGCGTACGAAACATGTTTTTTGATCGCTTGATCAGCTTCTGCATAAACAAGGGCAACGTCGGTCGCGATTAGATTTTTGGCTTTGTCAATTTCACCGGACTTCAGCATTTCCACAGTTTGTGCCACGCTCTGCATGTAGCGCAGAGTTTGTGCTTTATCTAGGTCACTGAGACGTTTGTCTTCCTCATCTGCTAAGTATTCGTTAGCGAATTTGTCTTCCAAAATCTCAATCCCACTTTGCAACTCATCAAGTTTGTCGAGGACTGACTTATCGTCTTTGTGGACAAGTACCGCCAAGTTCACCGTCGCGGCGTGCTTAGCCAAGGTGTAACGGATGCGTTCGAGCAATTCGATGCTTGGCACACTTGTCAAAATAAAGTAGTCCAGTCGACTTTTGGAGTCTTCGGATTGGCGAAAACCTTGATATGCAATGACAACGGCCATCAAGATGGGCACGATGAACATAGAGACCACCAATCGCATGGTCAGTGAAATAGATTTATTCATAGGACTCATTCGCTGAAAAACTTAAGATATTTGATGATGTCTTCTCGTTTACCGGCGTCACGCAGCCCTTCATATTTCATCTTGCCCCCCGGCAACACTTTGGCTGGATTGGCGATGTATTCATCCAGCTTATCTTCTGTCCATAAAATATTGCTGGTACGGATCGCTGTTGAATAGTCGTAATCACTGATGGTTGCAGCTTTGCGTCCGAGCACGCCGTAAATAGAGGGCCCTTTTTTGTTTTTGCCCTCTTTCATCGTGTGGCACTCGGAACACTCACTGTTGAAAAGCTTAACGCCCGATTTCAGGTCGGCTGCCTGAGATGACGTTGCGATGGTCAGGGCTACGATCAGAAGTCCAAGAGTTTCCGCGGTACAGCCAAGTGTGAATTTCATGACTTTGAAAGATGAGATTTGAAGGTGTTAGTTACTAATTATTGACTTGTTATTTGTATTGGAAAAAGCATATTCATGTTATTTACCCTTAGAACTAAGGGTATAGAGGACGCTCAACCAACGTAAGAGCTTTTAACGGTGAAGCTTGGTTGACACAAAAAAGCCACCCCTTTGGGTGGCTGGCTCTTAGCGCTTCGGCTGATCTTATTCAGCCCGGTAGTTCGGCGCTTCTTTGGTGATCTGCACATCGTGCACATGGCTTTCGCGGATGCCCGCAGCCGTGATTTCAACAAACTGTGACTCGTCGTGCATGGCCTCGATGGTGGCGCAACCGCAGTAACCCATGCTGGCACGCAAACCACCCGCCATTTGGTAAATGATGGACACAACCGAGCCTTTGTAGGGCACGCGGCCTTCAATGCCCTCGGGCACCAGTTTGTCGGCGTTGGGGTTGCCGGTGCTCGACTCTTGGAAGTAGCGGTCGGCACTGCCCTGTTGCATGGCACCAATCGAGCCCATGCCGCGGTAGCTCTTGTAGCTGCGGCCTTGGAACAACACAATTTCGCCCGGTGCCTCTTCGGTGCCCGCAAACATGCCACCCATCATCACGGTGCCTGCGCCTGCGGCAATGGCCTTGGCGATGTCGCCGCTGTAGCGGATGCCGCCGTCAGCAATGAGCGGTACGCCTGTGCCTTTGAGGGCAGTGGCCACGCTGTCCACCGCCATGATTTGCGGCACACCCACGCCCGCCACGATGCGGGTGGTGCAGATAGAGCCTGGACCAATGCCCACTTTGACCGCATCAGCGCCGGCTTCGACCAAAGCCAAAGCCGCTGCGCCCGTGGCGATGTTGCCGCCGATGACTTCGATGTGCGGGTAGTTTTGCTTGACCCAACGCACGCGCTCGATCACGCCCTTGCTGTGGCCGTGCGCCGTGTCCACCACGATGGCATCCACGCCAGCGCGGGCCAAGGCTTCAACACGTTCTTCGGTGCCCTCGCCCACGCCCACGGCAGCGCCTACGCGCAGCTTGCCTGCGGCATCGCGGGCAGCGTTGGGGAAGTTGAGTTGTTTGGTGATGTCTTTGACGGTGATCAGGCCTTTGAGTTCAAAGGCATCGTTGATGACCAACAGGCGTTCGAGTTTGTGTTTGTTCAACAAATGCTTGGCTTGCTCAGGCGTGGTGCCTTCAGGCACGGTGACCAAGCGCTCGCGGGGCGTCATGATTTCGCTGACCTTTTGGTCATAGCGTGTCTCAAAGCGCAGATCGCGGCCAGTGACGATGCCCACGACTTGGCGGCCTTCGCAGACAGGAAAGCCAGACACGCCGAGCTCGTCGCTCAATGCCATCACTTGGCGCACGGTGGTGTCAGGCGTGATGACCACAGGGTCGCGCAACACACCCGACTCATAGCGCTTGACCTTCGCGACTTGGGCGGCTTGCTCTTGCGCGGTGAGGTTTTTGTGCACGATGCCAATACCGCCTTCTTGCGCGATGGCAATGGCCAAACGGGCTTCTGTGACCGTGTCCATGGCCGCAGAGACCAAGGGCAAGTTCAGGCGGATGTTTCGGGTGAATTGGGTCGCGAGGGACGTGTCCTTGGGAAGGACTTGGGAGAAGGCTGGCACCAACAACACGTCGTCGAAGGTGAGGGCTTTGCCGAGAAGGCGCATGGTGATTGCTCCAAAAACAATATTTTAGAGACCGTCGCCGCATCACTTGTATACAGCTATCTAGCCGCAGAAAAAGCACGTTTCAATTCCGTGCGCTCCTTAAGTTTTAGTCTACGAATCCATAATTTAGTTGTTTGTCACATCTCACACCCTCAAGAGGTTTTTATTTTGCTGCGACGAATTTTTCCAATCCAGGTTTGGCTACTGCCGGTGCTGATGCACGCCTCAGCGAGTTGGGCCAACAGTCCCACCACCTTTAATTTGAGTGAGCTCGAGAAACTCACGATTGACTCCAGCTTTGCGGTCAAAGCCACCCAAGAGGCCGTCAACACGGCCATCGCATCGGTGACCACCGCGCGGGCTTTTCCAAACCCTGAAATCGAAACATCGCGGGGCCAACAGGTCACGCGACTGAACCGTGCTGAAGTCGGGCCCACGCAAAGCTGGGCCATCACCCAGCCTTTAGACATGCCTTGGCAACGTGTGCCCCGCGTCGACGCAGCCTCAGCAGGATTGCAAGCCGAACAAGCCCATCAACGCGCGTTCACCACAGATGTGATTGCCAAACTGCGGCTGCGTTACTTCGACTTGATACGCCGTCAAGCCGAGGAACGCGCAAGCCGAGAAGACAGCAAGTTGATGGAAGGCATTCGCAGCCGCATTGCCTTGCGCGTAGAAACGGGCGAAGCAGCGCGTTACGAGCTGGTCAAAGCAGACGCAGAAACACTCAATGCCCAAAAGTTAGCGCAATCGGCTGAATTGCGCACACGTCAGTCGCGTGCGGCATTGCGTGCAGTGGTTGGCGCACAGTTACCGGACGACTTCCAAATTGACAACAGCGCACAGGACTTACCCCGCCCTGCACCACTGACTCAGGTCAAATCAGAAGTCATCCAAGAAAACCCCGTACTCGCCAAAGCCCGTGCAGAACGCGCACAACTCACGCACAAACTCAACGAGCAAAAAGCCTTGCGTCTGCCGCAATTGGCCCTCAAAGCAGCCATTGATCAGGACCACGAGATTCGTAACAAACGCATTGGTTTCTCACTCACGGTCCCCTTGTGGAACACGCGTGTGGGCCCCATTGGCGAAGCCGCAAGCCGCCTGTCTCGCGCGGACAACGAGGTGTTGCATCAAGAGTTCTCGATCATTCAAGAGCTTGATGCGGCCTATCAGCAATACGACATCGCACAAGCTCAAATGATGGCGCTGGAGTCGGGCATTGTTCGCCAAGCGGCCAACGCCTTTCGAATTGTGGAGATCGCCTACAAAGCGGGCGAAAAGGGCTTTCTCGAAGTCTTGGATGCACAGCGTGTTTTGCGTGCTGCCCGCAATGAATTAATCACCGCACGTTACGAATTAGCCAGCGCTTGGGCAGAAATTGAACGCTTGCGCGCCACCCCTACGCCTTGATACATCCTATGAAAAAAACCTCTTCCATGCGCGCCATCAGCGCCCTCTTGATGTGTTGTGCCTTGTCTTTGTCAGCGTGCAAAAAAGCTGGACTAGAAACTGCCAGCACAAACGACATCGACACCCGCTTGATTGCCGCCGACGCTGCACTTCAAAGCCAAATCAAAGTGGCTGCGGTCCTCACCACCGGTGTTTCTGAAACCTTGCGTGTGGCGGGTCAAATTGACTTTGACGAGCAAGCCTTGACCCGGATTGGCGCCAGTGTGACGGGGCGTGTCACTCAAATTCAAGCGCAGCTGGGGGACGCGGTGAAGAAGGGCGACACCTTGGCCATCATCAACAGCAGCGAACTGTCAAGCTCGCAGCTCGCCTATCTCAAAGCACGCTCCGAGAAAGAGCTCCACCGACGTAATGTCGAGCGCGCCAAAACACTTTACCAAGCGGATGTGCTCAGCCTGGCTGAGTTGCAGCGCCGCGAAAACGAATACGAAATTGCCTCTGCCGAAACGCGTGCTGCGCAAGATCAATTGCGCGTTTTGGGCGTCAGCCTCGCGTCTATTGAGCGCTTGGCGGCCACAGGTGCGATTGACTCGGTGGCGAGCGTGATTGCCACCATTCAGGGTGTGGTCGTCGAGCGCAAGGTTGCAGCCGGTCAAGTGGTGCAGCCTTCTGACGTGTTGTTTGCAGTTGCTAACTTGCAACGCGTCTGGGCCGTGGCCCAAGTGCCCGAGCAACAAATTTCACAAGTCAAAACTGGGCAGTCCGTGCAAATCGAAGTGCCTGCGCTGAACAACGAAAAGCTCATGGGCAAGCTGATTTATGTGGGCCAAACGGTCAACCCTGACACCCGCACGGTGCTGGTGCGCACCGAACTCGACAACCAAGGCGGCCGGCTCAAGCCTTCCATGCTGGCTTCCATGTTGATTGAGGCCGCTCCTGTTCAGCGCCTGGTTGTGCCCTCTGCGGCCGTGGTTCGCGAAGACGACATCGACCATGTGTTTGTTCAAGAGGCCAATGGCATGTTCAGGCTCACCAAAGTGCGCTTAGGCCCCGAGCGTGGGGGGCAACGTGTCGTGATGGATGGCATTAAGCAAGGCGCAAACGTGGTGGTTGAAGGCGCCTTTCATTTGAACAACCAACGCAACCTCAAAGCCATGGAAAGCGGGAACTAAGTCATGCTTGAATCCCTTGTTCGTGCTGCGCTTAAGCAGCGCTTGGTAGTCTGCGTCATCGCGGTGATGCTGCTGTTTTTTGGTTTGCATGCCGCCACCAAACTGTCGGTAGACGCATTTCCAGACGTGACCAACGTGCAGGTGCAAATTGCCACCGAAGCCCCCGGTCGCTCTCCCGAAGAGGTGGAACGCTTTGCCACCGTGCCCATCGAAGTGGCCATGACTGGCCTGCCTGGCCTGACCGAGTTGCGCTCGCTCAACAAGCCGGGTCTCTCTCTGATCACCCTCGTCTTTACGGACAAGACCAGCGTGTACTTTGCCCGTCAATTGGTCATGGAACGTCTGATGGAAGTGGGCCAACGCCTGCCCCCAGGCATCACGCCAGTGCTCGGTCCTGTTTCGTCTGGTTTGGGCGAGGTGTACCAATACACCTTGGAGCATTCAGGTGACGGCAACCGCGAACTCAGCGAAGAAGAACTGACCCAACGCCGCGTGGTCCAAGACTGGGTGCTGCGCCCCCTGTTGCGCACGATTCCTGGTGTGGCCGAAATCAACTCGCAAGGCGGCTTCGTTAAGCAGTACCACGTGTTGGTCAACCCCGAGCGTTTGCGCCATTACCGCATCAGCCTGTCAGAGGTGTACAACGCAGTCTCTCGCAACAACGCCAACTCTGGCGGCGGGGTGCTGCCCCAAACGTCTGAGCAATACCTGATTCGAGGCGTGGGCCTGATTCAAGGCGTGGGCGACTTGGGCCAAATTGTGCTGAAAGAAATCAACGGCACGCCGGTTTACATGCGTGATGTGGCCGAAATCAAACTCGGCCACGATGTGCGCCAAGGCGCGGTCATCAAAAACGGCGACACCGAGGCGGTGGGCGGCATTGTGATGATGATGACCGGCGGTAACGCCAAAGAGGTGGTGAGCCGCATCAAGAAGCGTGTGAAAGAAATCAACGACCGCGACATGCTGCCAGGCGATCTGAAAGTGGTGCCCTATTACGACCGCTCCGAGTTGGTCGATGCGGCGCTGTGGACCGTCACCAAGGTGTTGATTGAAGGCGTGGTGCTGGTGGTGATTGTGTTGTTCTTGTTCTTAGGCGATGTGCGCTCGTCGCTGATCGTGGTGGCCACCTTGGTGCTGACGCCGCTGCTCACCTTCATGGCCATGAACAAGCTGGGCATCTCTGCCAACCTCATGTCGCTGGGCGGCCTAGCCATTGCGATTGGTTTGATGGTGGACGGCTCGGTCGTGGTGGTAGAAAACGCCTATGCCCGCTTGGGTCGTGCTGCAGAACTGGGCGAAACCAAAGTGCGTGGCATTTTGAACGCAGTGACCGAAGTCGCCACGCCTGTGATTTTTGGCGTGGGCATCATCATTTTGGTGTTCTTGCCCTTGATGACCTTACAAGGCATGGAGGGCAAGATGTTTGCCCCTCTGGCCTACACCATTGCCATCGCACTGGCTGTATCGCTGGTGTTGTCCATGACTTTGTCGCCTGTGTTGTCGTCTTATTTGCTCAAGCCCCCGGTGGGGGATGGTGACCACGACACGTTACTCATCAAAGCGCTGAAATCTCGGTATTTAAAGCTTTTGGACTTGGCCATGTCGAACCAAAAAGGCACGGTTCTCATTTCAATTGGGACACTTGTTTTTGCTGCGGGCATCATTCCATTTTTAGGCACCGCCTTCATTCCAGAAATGAAAGAAGGATCTATCACGCCCAGCATTATTCGTGTACCCAATATTTCATTGAGCGAATCCATAAAAATGGAAATGCAGGCTATGAAATTAATTTCCACGGTACCTGGCGTCAAGTCGGCGACCTCAGGCCTAGGACGGGGAGAGTCTCCTGCCGACCCACAAAGCACCAACGAATCAACACCGATTGTGAGCCTGAAGCCCAAGGATGAGTGGCCTTCTGGATGGAATCAAGACGACATTGCAAATACGATCAGTGAAAAATTGAAGGCTCTCCCTGGTGCGCAAGTTGTCATGTCGCAACCTATTTCTGCACGCGTTGCAGAAATGGTCACAGGTGTGCGCTCCGACATCGCCGTGAAAGTTTTTGGAGACGATTTGGATGAGCTCAAACGCGTAGCCAACCAAATTACCAAGGTAGCGCAAACCATCCAAGGCGCACAAGACTTGCGCGTGGAGCGCATCTCGGGCCAGCAGTATTTGCAAATTGACATCGACCGTCAAGCCATTGCGCGCATGGGGCTGAACGTGTCAGATGTGAATGACATCATTGAAACCGCGATTGGCGGCAAAGTGGCGTCCGAGGTGTTTGAGGGCGAGCGCCGTTTCTCTGCTGTCGTGCGTTTGCCTGAGCGCTTTCGCAACAACATAGAAGCTATTTCTAACATCATCCTCAGCTCTGCCAACGGCGCACAGGCGCGCTTGGACGACGTAGCCAAAATTCAAGTGCTCGATGGCCCCGCGCAAATTTCACGCGAAATGGCCAAGCGCCGTATCGTTGTGGGCATCAACGTCAAAGATCGGGACTTGGGCAGTTTTGTGGCCGAGCTACAAGCTAAGGTCGACGACAAAATCAAACTACCTGATGGCTACTACTTGGAATGGGGCGGTCAATTTCAAAACATGGAACGTGCCTTGGGCCATTTGAAAATTATTGTGCCCATCACAGTGGTAGCAATTTTCTTTTTGCTGTTTTTGCTGTTTAACTCGGTCAAGTTCGCCACCCTCATCATCACCGTGTTGCCTTTTGCCTCGGTGGGTGGGGTGCTGGGGTTGTTCATCGCCGGCGAATACCTGTCCGTCCCCGCATCCGTGGGCTTCATTGCACTGTGGGGCATCGCGGTGCTCAACGGTGTGGTGCTGGTGTCTTACATCCGCAGCTTGCGCGAGGGCGGTATGTCTGTCAAAGACGCGGTGCTTGAGGGCGCCCGTCAACGATTCCGACCCGTCATGATGACGGCCACGGTGGCCATGCTGGGCCTGATTCCGTTCCTCATTTCAGACGGCCCCGGCTCTGAAGTGCAGCGTCCCTTGGCCATTGTGGTGATTGGGGGGCTGATCACCTGCACCTTGCTGACCTTGGTGGTGGTTCCCACGATTTATCACTGGTTCGATGACACAAAACCTGAAGCCTGATTGAGACAAAAAGCATGAAAGAAATCAAAGCCATCATTCGTCCCTCCAAGCTTCCCACCTTGCGTGAAAAGCTGCGTACCCTCCCCGGCTTTCCTGGCATGACCGTGAGCAAGGCTGAAGGCTGTTCTGCGACCAAATTGCAAAGCCCCAGCAATTTAAAAGAAGAACTGACCGACTACACGCCCAAGGTGCGCATTGAAATTGTGGCGCCCGATGAGCTAAGTGACAGCATCGTTGACACGATTGTTCAGGTGGCGCAAATCGGCCAGATCGGCGACGGTTTGGTGTGGGTGACCGACATCAGCCGTGCCGTGTTTTTATACAAATCAGTGGCTGGGCCGATCGAACGCCCTTAAGGGCGCTGAATCAAATTACGAACGCTGCGCCAAAGGCAGGTTGAGCAACAGGTTTTGCGGCTTGAGCTTCAAGCGCTGATTGGCATCGACCGCCATGGCCAAATAAACAGGCTTGCCGCGGACATCTGCCAACATGGCGTTGGGTTCGTCGAATGTGAGTTTGAACAAGCACAACAGACGCTCCATGCGTTCGGCCTCCACCTCTTTGCCTTGGTAGAGGTCATTCAAAATGCTGCTGGCCTGCGCATCCAAGCCGATGTGCCACACCCAGTGGTCGTCGTCAATCTCACGCTCGGTTTGAATCTGCACCTGCACGCCCAAGAAGTGTTGTACCCACTTGGCCATCACCTCGCACAGCGCGTTCAAACCTGGCTGACCACGGTTGAGGCTAAGCACCCAATCAAAACTCTCGCTGCGGGGCCAATAGGCGTCTTGGTTGTCGTCGTTGAGCACATCCAAGTCCACGCTGCGCAACTTGATGCCGCCTTGTTGCAGCAATTCGCCAATCGAGCCGAAACTGCCTTGCGTGGCATGGCGCTCGACCGTGGTGTCGTCGGCAGCCATGACAGCACCGTCTTCGAGTACTGTGATTTTTTGGGTGTGCATCAGCATTTCTGCGGCACGCACTTGCATGGCGGTCGCCTCTTCACCTAAGACGTGGCGCAACAAAATTTGCGTCAGGTGCTGCACCAGCAAGGGCGGCACATCGACGCCCTCGCCTTTGAACAAAGCCATGTAGCTGGCTTCTAACGTGGGGTGCGCCAACAGGCGCGCCCTGAAACGCAGCCACACGGCGTAGTTCTCGGCGGCATCGGGGTCTTGCAGCTCGGCCAAGGTGTCGGCGCTAACGACCATGCGAGGCTGCTCGCTCAAGTTGTGGTGCAAGGCAATCTCTGCAGCGCAAGAGCTGGCAATCGGTGCCAATTCGGGTCGCTCGAGCAGGAAGCGCAAAAAGTCATCGCTAACTACCAAGTGACCCTGTTGGTCTTGCGTCAGCAAGGTGTAGCCGCTAGAGGGCCAAAAATTGTGTGTCATAAGTTCTTCAGTAACCCGGCTTTGCGCCAGGACGGCGTTTGGAGAACAAACCTGTTCTGCCAGCGCCTTGTTTTTGGAAGCGTTCGCGTCGAGCCACCATGGGGTCGACGGTCAACGCGCGGTAAATCTCAATGCGATCGAGGTCGCGCAAGAGGTGGTTCGGTGTGGTCTTTCGCCCCCAAACACCCGCCACAAATTCGTCGGCGTTGTGCAAGGCAATCTCGGGGTGGTCGCGCAACAGACCGCTTTGCTCTAAGGCTTGCTCGACCGTGGTGCCCAGTGCGCAACACAAGGTTCGTTCATCCACCACGCGGGGGGTGGGTGAATAAAGCAGGGTCAGCGTGATCGAGTCTTTGACAACGACGGTCACGCGGGAAACACCTGCTCGGCACGTTTGACAAACGCATCTACCAGCGTGGCCGCAATCTTGTCGAACACAGGGCCCACTAACGCACCAAACATGCTCTCGAAACTGTAGTTCAGGGTCAGCTCGATGCGGCATGCACGTTGGGGGGCTTGGGTGTTGGGATCGGTCAACGGGTGGAAGTCCCAGGTGCCATCCAAATGTTTGAAGGGGCCATCAATCAGCTCAAGCTTGACTTGGCGGCCCTCGATGTGCACGTTGCGTGTGGTGAAGCTTTTGCGGAAACCGCCAAGCGACATACCGATCTCGGCAGTCATGCCGTTGGGGTGCTGTTCGACCACACGCGAACGGTCACACCAAGGCAAAAATTCAGGGTACCGGGCCACGTCAGTGACCAAGCTGAACATTTCTTCGGCGCTGAACCAAATAAGGACGGACTTGTGAACGGTTTTCATAGAATGGGGTCTATTGTAAGAAGCTCTACTGTCCCCACATTTTCTAAATGGCCACCAAAAAACCTGCACTCCAAACACGCATCGCCGACAACAAAAAGGCCGCGTACAACTATTTCTTTGAAGAAAAATTCGAGGCAGGCATGGTGCTGGAAGGCTGGGAGGTCAAGTCTGCCCGCGAAGGCAAGGTGCAACTCACCGACGGCTACGTGGTGGTGCGCAATGGCGAGCTGTTTTTGATCGGCTGCCAAATCAACCCGCTCCACACAGCATCGAGCCACGTCAACCCAGACAACGTGCGCACGAAGAAGTTGCTGCTTAAAAAAGACGAAATCAAACGCTTGATCACCAAAGTTGAGCAAAAGGGCAACACCTTGGTGCCCCTGAATTTGCACTGGAAAAACGGCAAGATCAAATGCGAAATCGCGCTGGCCAAAGGCAAGGCCGAGCACGACAAGCGCGACACCATCAAGGACCGCGAAGGCAAGCGCGAGGTGGAGCGGGCTATGAAAGCGCGTAGTCGCTAACTGATATCCAGACAACAGGTTTTGAAAACTGGATTAGTCGTGGATGGTGGGTTATTTGGCGAATACCTCAAAGCCAAGGTAAGGGGCATATTGATAAAAAGACCCGAATCCAAAGAAATTAAGTTTTTTATAGGACCCAATTAGAACGAGCCGTTTTTTTCGGCGTCTACAAAGGCAATTGATAGTGATAAAACTGGTCGTCTTTTTCCCAGTCCATCGACTCATACAAAGCTTGCGCCGATAGATTGCTCACTGAGGTCGACAGCGACATACGAGCAGCGCCCAACGATTTAGCGAAGTTAGCAGCGGCTTGCATGAGCTTTTTCGCCACGCCTTTTTTGCGCACATCTGGGCTGACGAATAAGTCGTTGAGAATGAATATTCTTGCCAAGGACACAGATGAGAAACTGGGATAAAGCTGAGTAAACCCCACAGGATCGGTGCCTAGAAATGCAATGAAGAGTGCAGACTCACCATGGTTAAAGCGTTCAAGCAAAAAAGCTTTGGCTCCAGCGATATCGGTCGAACGGCCATAAAACTGTCGGTATGCATCAAACAAGGATGTGATCGACTCCAAATCTGACAGCACAGCTTGCCGAACTTGGATATCGTTGACGAATGACTGCTCTGAACTAAGGACCTTGTTTGATGTTTGCGTCATATCACTTTTTAGCGCGCGGCGGCAAGCCCGTGTGTTGCGTGAGCATGCGGCCCTTTGTGGGCTCGTTGCGCATCGATGTTTTGGCAACCCCTGCTTTCGCCACACCCGCTTTGGGAGTGAGCGTGCTGTTTTTGCGACGCGCACTGACATAGTTGCCATCGGTTTGCGGCTGAAACGTCGGAATCAAATGCATCTTGCCGTTGCCGATCAAATCGGCGCGACCCATGGCTTTCAAGGCTTCGCGCAACAATGGCCAGTTGTTGGCATCGTGGTAGCGCAAAAAGGCTTTGTGCAGGCGGCGGCGACGCTCGCCGCGCACGACGTCCACCACTTCGCTGGTGCGCGTCACGCGCCCCAAAGGGTTGCGGCCTGAGTGGTACATGGCCGTGGCGCTGGCCATGGGGCTGGGGTAGAAGGTTTGTACTTGGTCGGCGCGAAAGCCATTGCGCTTGAGCCACAGGGCCAAGTTCATCATGTCTTCGTCGCTGGTGCCGGGGTGCGCGGCGATGAAGTATGGGATGAGGAATTGCTTCTTGCCCACTTCGGCGCTGTACTTGTCAAACATCTGTTTGAACTTGTCGTAGCTGCCAATGCCGGGCTTCATCATCTTGGACAACGGGCCGCCCTCGGTGTGCTCAGGCGCGATCTTGAGGTAGCCGCCCACATGGTGCTGTACCAGCTCTTTCACGTACTCGGGCGATTGCACAGCCAAGTCGTAGCGCAGGCCTGAGCCAATGAGAATTTTCTTCACGCCCTTCAACTCACGGGCACGGCGGTACATGTGAATCAGCGAGCTGTGGTCGGTGTTGAGGTTTTGGCAAATGCCTGGGTAGACGCAGCTGGGTTTGCGGCAGGCCGACTCAATCTCGGGGCTCTTGCAGCCAATGCGGTACATATTGGCCGTGGGGCCACCCAGGTCAGAAATAACACCCGTGAAACCAGGCACTTTGTCGCGAATGTCTTCAATTTCGCGAATGATCGAGTCTTCGCTGCGGCTCTGAATGATCCGGCCTTCGTGCTCGGTGATGGAGCAAAACGTGCAACCACCAAAGCAGCCGCGCATGATGTTCACGCTGAAGCGGATCATCTCCCATGCGGGAATTTTGGTCTCGCCATCGTGGCCGCCTTTGTCATCCGCGTAAATCGGATGCGGGCTGCGGGCGTAGGGCAGGTCAAACACCAAATCCATCTCGGCCGTGGTGAGTGGGATGGGTGGTGGATTGACCCACACATCGCGGGCGGTGTGGCCTTCGCCGTGGGCTTGCACCAAGGCTCGGGCGTTACCAGGGTTGGTTTCTAAGTGCAGCACGCGGTTGGCGTGGGCGTAAAGCACGGGGTCAGACTTGACTTGCTCGAAGGCGGGCAAGCGAATCACGCTGCGATCACGCGGGGGCACTTTGAGCTTGCCTTTGCCTTGCAGCGCAGGGTTGTCGACAAATTTGAGCGGTGAGATGGTGAAGCCTTGCGCGCTGCCCGACGATTCACCTTTGGCGGTGGCTGCGCCGGTTTGTGCTTTGGCTTGTGCGTTAGCAGCATCCGCCACCGCGTTGGCCTCATCCTCGCGCGCACAAGTTTCACCTTGGGCTTTGGCTTGGTCGCTGACCATCAAATACGGGTTGACGTGGGCCTCAACACGGCCGGGCGCATCGATGCTGGATGAGTCAATCTCAAACCAACCTTCTGGCGTTTCGCGACGCACAAAGGCCGTGCCACGCACGTCGGTGATTTGCTGCACGGGCTCTTTCGCGGCCAGACGGTGGGCAATTTCGACAATGGCGCGTTCGGCATTGCCATAGAGCAACAAGTCGCACTTGCTGTCCACCACCACCGAGCGACGCACTTTGTCGGACCAGTAGTCGTAATGCGCAATGCGGCGCAACGAACCTTCGATGCCGCCCAACACAATTGGCACGTCGCTGTAGGCCTCTTTGCAGCGCTGGCTGTAGACCAAAGCGGCGCGATCGGGGCGTTTGCCGCCAATGTCGCCCGCTGTGTAAGCGTCATCACTGCGGATTTTGCGATCGGCCGTGTAACGGTTAATCATCGAATCCATGTTGCCAGCGGTCACGCCGAAGAACAAATTCGGTTTGCCTAAAGCCTTGAACGGATCGGCGCTTTGCCAATCAGGTTGAGCGATGATGCCCACGCGAAAGCCTTGGTTTTCCAACATGCGGCCAATCACCGCCATGCCAAAGCTGGGGTGGTCCACATAGGCGTCGCCCGTCACGATGATGATGTCGCAGCTGTCCCAACCGAGCTGCGTCATTTCCTCGCGGCTCATGGGTAAAAAAGGCGCCGTGCCAAAGCGAGCTGCCCAGTACTTGCGGTAACTGTTCAGGGGCTTGGCGTTGCGGGGAAAAAGGGAGACGTCGGCGTAGGCATTCATGAGCCGACAAGTGTAAGGGTTAGCCCCTGTCCGCAGGTTTTGCGGGGTTATCAGTCGCCCTGTGTCAACGAATGCCGCACACCAGCACGCCTGGGTCGTTGTGCGCCACGTTTTGGCTGTTCTTCATGTGGGCCACGTCCAAGTCACGCGGCAAAGGCACGCCGTTTTTGACCGCCAGCACCTCGGCCATCACGCTGACCGCAATCTCGGAAGGTGTTTTGCTGCCGATGTAAATGCCAATCGGGCCGCGCAAGCGAGCCAAGGACGCTTCAGTTTGGTCAAAGTGCTCAATCATGCGTTGATGACGGGCTTCGTTGTTGCGACGCGAGCCAATGGCGCCCACGTAAAACGCCTCGGTGTTGAGGGCTTCGAGCAAGGCCAAATCGTCCAACTTCGGGTCGTGGGTCAAGGCAATCACGCAGCTGCGACTGTCGGGTTTGAACTGCTGCACCACATCGTCGGGCATGTCTTTGAGCACGGTCACGTTAGGCACCGACCACGCGCCGGTGTATTCCTCGCGCGGGTCGCACACCGTGACGGCAAAGCCAGAAAACAAGGCCATGGTGGCCAAATATTCGGTCAACTGCCCTGCCCCCACCAACAACATGCGGAACTCTGGGCCAAAAGTGTTCACCAAACGGTGGTCGTCAATGCTGAGTTCGGCGGTTTGGTCGGTGGTTTGCAAGCGGCAGGCACCGCTGTGCAAATCAAGATGGCGCTGCATCAAACGGCCATGCGACAAAGCGTCCAACAACTCGGTCAACAAGGCAGGGTCTGGGTCAAACTCCAGCACCAACTCCAAGGTGCCGCCACACGGCAAACCAAAGCGGTGCGCTTCGTCGGCCGTGACGCCGTATTTCACGCGTTGAGGCGCGCCGCTAGGCAGGGTTTGCGGGGCATCTTGCGGCTGCACGTTGGCGGAGGAGGCATAGGCTTGCGTGAAACGATAAATCAAATCATCTTCAATGCAACCGCCCGACACCGAGCCCACCACCGCACCGGTTTCGCACAGGGCCATGATGGAGCCAATGGGCCGTGGCGACGAGCCCCACGTCCGCACCACCGTGGCCAGCAGCGCGCGTTGGCCGCTTTGACGCCAAGCTTGCAAAGTGCGCAGCACCATCACATCTAAGTTTTCCATGCCCCTGAATCTCCGTATTTCCGTTATTTTTGCGCGGCCCAGTGCTTGCCAGGCTCTTGATGGCCGCCAAACTGCTTGCGCATCGCAGACAACATTTTGTCTGCAAAGGTGCTGATTTGACGTGATCGGAAACGCGCAAACAGCGCGGCAGACAACACCGGCACTGGCACGGCCTCTTCAATGGCGGCGTTGATGGTCCAACGCCCCTCGCCCGAGTCTTGCACATGGCCTGAATAGGCCTTGAGCTCAGGGTCTTCGGCCAACGAAATCGCCGTCAAATCCAGCAACCACGACGACACCACGCTGCCGCGACGCCACAGCTCGGTGATGTCCGCCAAATCCAGCTGGTAGCGGCGATCCTCGGGGATGCTGTCTTGGCCCACACCTTTGAGCACGTCCATGCCCTCGGCATACGCTTGCATCAAACCGTACTCAATGCCGTTGTGAATCATCTTCACGAAATGGCCCGAGCCCGCGGGGCCGGTGTAGAGGTAGCCCTCTTCTGCGGTCGACACTTTGCCTTCGCGGCCGGGCGTTTTGGGGATGGTGCCCACACCAGGCGCCAAGGTTTTGAAAATCGGATCGAGGTGCTGCGCTGCCGTGGCGTCGCCGCCAATCATCATGCAATAGCCGCGGTCCAAGCCCCACACGCCGCCACTGGTGCCCACGTCGAGGTAGCGAATGCCTTTGGCTTTGAGCATGTGCGCGTGGCGCACATCGTCTTGAAAATTCGAGTTGCCGCCGTCAATCAAAATATCACCGGGCTCCAGCAAGGTGCTCAGCATTTGGATGGTCGACGCGGTGATTTCGCCCGCAGGCAACATCACCCACACCGCACGAGGCGTTTGCAATTGGGCCACCAAAGAGGCCAAATCGTGGCTGGGCGTGGCACCTTCTTGGGCGAGCTGGGCCACGCTGTCGGGGTTGGCGTCGTACACCACGCTGGTGTGACCATGGCGCATCAAACGCCTAACAATGTTGCCGCCCATGCGGCCCAAACCAATCATGCCAAGTTGCACAGACATCCCCTATGAAGCCATCTATAAAGAGTTGCACTTTACGTGCAAACCTCATCTCAGACAGCGTTCAAAGCCTCGACGGTGACACCCTCGCCCCACAACTGCGCGATGGTGCTTTGCACCTGCGCCACGTTTCCCGTGGTGAAAACCAAGGTTTGGCCAGGCTTTGGGCCCGAGGCCAAGGTGTGGACATCCAACCGCCGCACCAACTCTCGCGCTACAGCTTCGGCAGGGTCAATCAATGTCACACCCTCGCCTGCCACGCGCTGAATGGTGTCGCGTAAAAACGGGTAATGCGTGCAGCCCAGCACCAACGTGTCTGCCCCTTGGTCGATCAGCGGTTGCACGTATTGACGCACCAAAGCCTCGGTCTGGGCGCTGTGCAAATCGGCCTGCTCCACCAACGCCACCCAGCCTGGGCAGGCCTGCAAGACAATACGCACCTCAGCGCCATGCAAGGCACACAAGCGCGCCACGCTCTCGCTTTGCACCGTTTGGCGGGTGGCTAACACGCCCACCACACCAGTACGAGTTTGAACAACAGCGGGTTTGATGGCCGGCTCAATGGCCACCACGGGCAACGCCGTGTGCTCGCGCAAGCTGCGGGCCGCCACCACCGTGGCCGTGTTGCAAGCAATCGTGATGGCCTTGACGCCCGACTCGACCAACCATTGCCCCACGCGCAAAGTGCGCTGCGTGATGTAGGCCTCGGTTTGGTCGCCATACGGCGCATGACCGGAATCGGCCACATAAATTAAGTTTTCAAAAGGCAGGGCGGCGCGAATGGCACGCAAGACGGACAGGCCGCCTACGCCGGAGTCGAAGACGCCGATGGGGCTGGTGGCACAAATAGCGCCGTCTAAATCAGGGTTGCGCATCCGAGGTTTGCAGGCTGGACTCTCGCACGACCAGCGAGGTGGGCAACAACTGCGAATCGGGTTGATCCCCATTCAGCAGCGATTGCAGGCAATCCACCATCACGCCGCCCGCCAACTCGATCGGTTGACGCACCGTGGTCAGTGGAGGAAAGCTATGCGAGGCCATGTCGATGTCGTCATAGCCCACCACGCTCACCTGCTCAGGCACCGCCATGCCTTCGCGCTTCATCACGCCAATGGCGTTGATGGCAATCAAGTCACTGGCCGCCACCAGAGCGTCAAAAAGCACAGATGCTTGTATAAATCCGCGCAGCGCAGTTTGCGCCTCTTCTGCCGTGAACGGACTGGGAATGTATAGCTTAGGGTCTACCGCCACCCCAAATTTTTTGTGCGCTTGCAAATAGCCTTCGTAACGCTTAGCAGCTTCAGGCATGCTGTTATCGCCCATGAAAGCAATGCGGCGGCGACCTGATGCCAGCAAATGCTCGGTGGCCAGCGCGCCGCCACTCAAGTTATCGCTGCCCACGCTGCAATACAGCTGCCTAGGCAATTGCGCGCCCCAAACCACCAAGGGAACGTCACGACGAGCCAAATCGTTGAGTTGGTCGTGGTGCCCCCACTGCCCAATCACGATGATGCCGCGGGCACGTCCTGTGTCGTATAACGCGGCCATGTCGTCGAGGCGGTCTGCATCCACCCGTGACAGCAGCATGTCGTAGTTTCGGTCAGTTAACGCATCCGCCAAACTACCCAACATGCCCAAGAAAAATGGATCTGAGATGTGTTGACGGGTCTTGCGGTCGTAGGGAATCACAACGCCAATGGTGCGGTTGTCGCCCATGCGCAGGTTTTTGGCGCTTTGGTTGATCGTGTAATTGAGCGACCGAGCAAGTTCAATGATGCGAATACGCGTTTCGTCATTGGTGAGTGCGCTGCCGTTCAAGGCGCGAGAAACGGTAGAAGTCGACACGCCCGCCATACGGGCAATGTCGATCATTTGGATTTTTCGTTTTTCAGGATCTGAACTGGCCATGAGCTAGGTATTCGTTATCTCAGCTAAAAATTTCTATCCACCCGATGATAGAGCCTCACTTCATCAGATTCAGCCAAAGCGATGCAAGAAGCACAGCGGTGTCATCGTCCCTCACGCTGGAGAGTATGGCTTTGGCGGCGTCGGTTTGACCGCTTTTGAACATGGCAATGCCACAGTGCAAGCGGGTTTCAGCCTCACGGCGCAACCCCCCCTTGGCCAACGCTTTTTCATAGGCGGGCACGGCGGCCTTCCATTCACCTTTGGACAACTGCACATCGGCCCACTGAGCCAACATCACCGCGTCTTCTGACGTTGGGCCAACGGTTTGCATGGCCTTGTCATCTTCAGCAACACGTTGCAGCACTTGTTTTTTCAGACCAGCGGCAGCTGCGGGCTGAGCCACTTTGTCCAGCATCCGTTGGGCTTCGTGGGGCAAACCCACTTTCAATGCGGCTTGCGCCGCATCTGCGTAATCTTCGGCATCTTCCAGATTGTCCGTCGCATCCATCAAGCGAAACACATCGAGTTGGTAGCGCGCATTGAAGCCAGCTTGGCGGGGTAAGCGGTTGAGCAAATCGCCCCAATAGGCTTGGCTTGGGAAACGCTTGACCAACTCGGTCAAGGTTTTGAAGTAAGCCGCCTCGTCTTTCACTTTTTGTTGGCTGAAGGCATACATGCGCAACTCGGCTTCATCGGGCAATTTGCCCGCTGCAGCATCGGCTTTCAACTTGGCGGGCATCTCATTTAACACCTCTTGGTGTGCACCTTGCACGGCCAGTGACTGAATCAAGGCCAAGCGAATACGCGAGTTCGCGCCGCCTAGCTGCAGGTAACGGCGTGACCACTCCACCACACGCGGATAGTCTTTGGTGCGCAGGCTCACACTCACCATGGTTTCCATCAAGGTCAAACGATCAACCTCGGGCAAGTCTTTGCTTTGCAACAGGTAGTCCAACGAAGAAGCCGCCAAATCAAACTTTTGGGCATTCATAGCAGCCACCACAGACAGCCGCTCTAGCAGCATTTTTTCAGCCACCGTCAGCTGTGCCACTTGGCGGGCTTCTTGAATCTTCTTCAAGGCTTCTTCGGGTTGCTTGGACTGAATCGCCTCTTGAGCCGCTTGCAAAGGTTTGGCGACTTCAGACCGCAAATTCACTTGGGCTACGCTGCTGAGCGCCACACCCAAAACGCTGTAAGCAAATAATCTTTTCCACATAAGCATCATCCTCGTGTGATTAAAAAAGCCCCGCCTCTTGCGAGGAGGGGCAAGGGTTTTCTGTTGGAAAACCTTGAAGAAATCAATTCACAAATTGCTCCGAACCCACAATGCCCAGCTTGGTCAAACCAATGCGCTGCGCGTTGGCCAACACCGCAGCTACCGCCTCGTATTTGGCCTTGGCATGCGAACGAATGTGCAGCTCTGGCTGAGGCTGCATTTGGTAAGCCTCTTGCAGCTTTAAATCTAATTCAGCACGTGTCGCCACAGGCTTGCCATTCCAATTGATCACGCTGTTGGCATCCACATCAATCTTCACCACCACCGGATCCACCTTTTTAGCCGCCGGTTTGGATACAGGCATGTCCATGTTCACGGTGTGTAGCTGCGCTGGGATGGTGATGATCAACATAATCAACAGCACCAACATCACGTCAATCAAAGGCGTGGTGTTGATGTCCATCATCACTTCAGGCTCGCCATTGCCCGAGCCGCTTCCTAAGTTCATTCCCATGCTTATCTCCTTATTCAGCGTCGATCAATTGGGCTCAGTGATGAAGCCAACTTTGGTGATGCCTGCGCGTTGAACGGCATACATCACACGGCCAACAGCTTCAAAGTCGCTCTTCGCGTCGCCACGAATTTGCACTTCCGGCTGCGGCTCTTTCACCGCAAACGTCTTCATGCGAGCGATCAAATCTGTTGAGTTTTTAACCGGCGTGTCGTACAGAAAAATATTTCCTGCTGCGTTCACCGAAATGATCACGTTCTCAGGTTTTGTCTCTCGGATCAAGTTTTTCTCTTTAGGGAGATCCACCTTCACCGATGTGGTGACCACCGGAATCGTGATCAAGAAAATGATCAACAACACCAACATCACATCGACCAACGGGGTGGTATTGATCGTGCTGATGATCTCGTCATCGGCGTCCCCTCCAACGTTCATCGCCATGATGATGACTCCTGTTTACTTGTTGTTGGCCAAAAGCACGGAATGCAAGTCTGAACCGAAAGCATTGATGTCTTCCATGGCTGACTTGTTACGACGCACCAACCAGTTGTAACCCAACACGGCGGGCACAGCCACCGCCAAACCGATGGCAGTCATGATCAAGGACTCGCCCACAGGGCCGGCCACTTTGTCGATCGACGCTTGGCCTGACATACCAATCTTGACCAACGCGTTGTAAATGCCCCAAACCGTACCGAACAAACCCACGAACGGGCCGGTCGAACCGACCGTGGCCAACACAGCCAACCCATCTTGCATACGGCTTTGCACGTTGTTGATGGCGCGTTGGATGCTCATGGTCACCCAGTCGTTGAAGTTGATCGCACCCAACATGCCGGTGTGCTTGCTCGCCCCTTCCAACCCTTTTTCAGCGATGAAGCGGAAAGGGCTGGCTTCGTCCAAAGCATCCGTGCCTTGGCGAACGTTGTCAGCAGACCAGAACTTTTCTTGTGCTTGCTTGGCGAAACGGGCCACTTTGTTTTGTTCAAAAAACTTGGTGATCAACACGTACCAGCTGCCCATGCTCATGAGCACCAAGATCAGCAAGGTGCCCTTGGCCACGATGTCGCCTTGGGCCCACAAGGCTTTCAAGCCGTAAGGGTTTTCTTCACCCGCGTGAGGGTCAGCGGCTGCTGGAGCTGCCGCAACAGGCGCAACAGCGGCCGCTGTTTGTGGTGCGGCCTCAACTGAGGCAGGCGCTGCGGTGGCTTCTTTGGGTTTAGCGGCTTGTGCTTGGCCAACCAAGCCAAACAACAAGGTGGCAACCAAGCCTGCGCTGATGGCAACGGTTTTGAGATGTTTAATCATGATGAAGAGACTCCTTGAGGAAAATTCTGTAAATTTTTTGACGGTTTAATCAGCGCTTATTCCAAGCGCCATGTGTATTTCATGCTGGCCCAGCTTTGCTCGGGTTTGCCGTTGAGCGTGCCAGGCTTGAACTGACAACGCGACAGCGCAGACCGTGCCGCTTCGTCTAAACGGGTAAAGCCTGAGCTTTTTTCGATCTGCGATTCGAGCACATTGCCCTCGGGACCGATCAAGAAACGAAGCTGTACGGTGCCTTCTTCTTCATTGCGACGCGACGCACTGGGGTACTCAGGCTTTTGGCAGCTGGCAGCGGCATTGATGATAGGGGCAGTTCTAACAGGAGGCGCTGCAACCACTGGGGCTGGAGGTGGCGGTGGTGGCGCCGGTGGTGCTGGGGGTGCTGGCGTTGCAGACACGGAAGCAATCGCATTCACACCGGCAGTTGCAGTCGTCGGCACATCCACCGGCGGCACGTAGGCTGGCGGCGGTGGCGCACTTTTGGGCGGTGGTGGGGGCGGTGGCGGTGGAATGTCGGGCTTGGCATCCTCAATCAACTGAGCCTCAACAGGCCCTTTGATGACTTTGACGAAATTCTTGGCAAGGCCAGAACTGATCGCCCAAAACACGAGGATGTGCAACAAAACCACCAGACCCAACCCAAGCATGTGCTTACCCGGGTTGCGTTGTTGACTGGCGTAGTCTTTCATGTGTGTGTGGCTCCTGGTTATCTTTACGTGCAAAGGTCAAAACTAACTTTGCAATCGTTTGCAATTCTATTCAACCGAAGAAAACATTTAACAGGTGAAAACCCTAGGTTGGAGAAAATATTGAAATCGAATTCCAAGGCGTTGCTGTTGCAATCCATTCACACTAGGGAAAGTACTAGTTTTTCAAAAATACCTTGTATTTATGCGACCTACAGGAGATTTTAAGCAGGTCATTTTTAAAATTTAACCCAGGAAAATTCATGAAAATTTCAATTCCAATTGCAAACGTTTGCAAAGTCGTTAAGAATCAACCAACTCATTGCAATGCATCCAAGGCAGGACAAAGAGTTCAAACCGAAGGAATACCCAAAAATGAGTGGGTTTTCCATTTTTTAAACTTGTATCTGGAGACTTGTGTGAAAAAAACACAAAACAAAATCAGTCCAAAAACGATTGCAGTCGCTGCCTCATTGGCTGCCATGCAAATTGGTGCGGTCTATGCGCAAACCTTGAACCTTGACGAAGTCGTGGTGACAGCATCGCCAACCGGCCGTACAAAGATGAAGTCCAGTGACTCTGTGACTTCTGTTGGCGAAGAAGCCATCATGCGCAGCGGTGCTACAAGTGCCGCTGAAATCTTGCGCTCAGTTCCAGGCATCCGTTCGGAATCTTCAGGCGGTGAAGGTAACGCCAACATCACCGTGCGTGGCGCTCCTATCTCTGCTGGTGGTAGCCGTTACGTTCAAATGCAAGAAGATGGTCTGCCTATCTTGCTGTTTGGTGATATTTCGTTTGGTACGCCAGACCAATTCCTGCGCACAGACTTCACCACAGACCGAGTTGAAGTGGTTCGTGGCGGTAGCGCATCCACATTGGCCAGCAACGCACCTGGCGCGATCATCAACTTTGTGAGCAAAAACGGTCGCGATGTGGGTAACGCCGTAGGCTTCACCACGGGTCTGGGTTCACGCTTGAACCGTTACGACTTCAACTTTGGCAGTGCCATCAACAGCGACACATACTTCAACATTGGTGGTTTTACTCGCCAAGGCGAAGGTGGCCCATTCAAGACTGGGTTCAACTCACAAGATGGCGGCCAACTCAAAGCCAGCATCACCAAAGAATTTGACAAAGGCAGCTACGTTCGCCTGAACTTCAAAAACTTGGATGACAAAACCCCCACCATCCTGCCTGTACCTACTCGCCTCTCCAATGGCAAGATTCAAACCTTGTCAGGTGTTGATCCACGCACTGCATTCTTCATCAACCCAAACATCACGCGTGACACCACCATTGATCGCAATGGCGGTCAAGTCACCACGAACCCTGCTGACGGCCTCCACGTGACAAGCCGCTCGATTGGTTTGGAAGCCAAGTTCAACTTGGACGGCGGTTGGACAGTTGAAGAAAGAATGCGTAAAACGGCCAACGGCGGTCGCTTTGTTGGCATGTTCCCTGCCGACAACGGCGGTGGCGCTAACAGCTTCACTGGCACCATGTTCAACACGTCGTTGGACAACATGGACAATATGTTCAACGATTTGAAAGCCTCTAAGGCCTTCGACATGAACGGTGGTAAGTCTGTATTCACCGGTGGTTTGTTCACAGGTTCACAAAACTTGGCACAAACATGGTTCTGGAACCAATACACCGTGGGTACCAACGGTTCTTGGTCGGCTCCCGTCAAATCCGGTTGGAGCACATGGGATGGTTGTTGCGCTCGTTCTTATGACGTCAAGTACAACGTGACGGCGCCTTATGCTGCTTTGAGCTGGGAAAAAGAAAAGTTGACTGTTGAGGGTAGCGTTCGTCACAACGAAATGTCTGCTACTGGTCAAACATTCAAGGGCACAGGCACTGCTGGAAGCAACCTAAGCTTGGCTGGTGGATCATGGAATGCAGCTTCTGCAGACACTGTGAACTACAAGCAAAGCAAGATGTCTTACTCGGGCGGTGCAAACTATGCATTGACCAAAGACACCGCGATTTACGGTCGCATCAGCGATGGTTACAACTTCGCAGCTGATCGCTTGATGTACGGCACTGCCGGTGCGTTGAATGGCAGCAAGCCCGTGTCTTTCAACCGCCTGCAACAACAGGAATTGGGTGTGAAGCACCGCGAAGGCAACCTGAGCTTGTTTGGTACGTTCTTCATCGCTAAGACCGATGAGTCGAACTACGAAGCCACCACGCAAAAGTTCACGACCAATGGCTACAAAGCACAAGGTTTCGAACTTGAAGCAGGCTACCGCTCTGGCGCGTTCCGCTTGAACGCAGGCGCGACCATCACTGACGCAAAAATCAAGAAATCTTTGACTGCTGCTGAAGTTGGTAAAAAGCCACGTCGCCAAGCCGATGTTGTGTATGCCTTGTCTCCCTCTTACCGCACTGGCGATTTGGAGTACGGCGCAGCATTCATCGGCTCCACAAAATCGTACGGTGATGATGCGAACACCATCACCATGGACGGCTACGTGGTGACCAACTTGTTTGCTAACTACCGCATCAACAAACAAGCGTCTGCCATCCTGAGCGTGAACAACGCTTTCAACAAATTGGCATTCACAGAAGTTGAAGGCGACGGTCATGCCGCACGCGCTTTGGCCGGTCGCAGTGCTAAAGCTACTTTGAAATACGAGTTCTAAAACTTGTTGAGCGCCCAAGTTGCTAACCTAACTTGGGTGTATGTAATTAAAGAATACAGCGCCGAACTCACGAGGTTCGGCGCCTCTCTTACTGAACTGTGAACACTATGTCTGTGATTGAAGATTGCCCCACTCTCGCTGGAGAGGCCCATCTTCCCGTTGTTTTGAATGATTTGCTCGCACACGCCGATGCAGATCGTGCTGACGTGCTGCGCGCCCGTCTTGCTCAAGAATTACCTGTGCTGCGTGACCGCTTGTCGCGCCTCTACAGCAACACCCCCGATTACGCACAGTGGCTGAACCGCGTCTTGGTTCAAACTGTACAAATCGCGCTCGACCGCCCTGCTGAACTGTGGGCTTTAGACCTGCAACGCGAAGCCAATCCGAATTGGCATTTGCAAGGCATGCTGGGGTACTGCACCTACACCGATAAATTCGCAGGCAATTTGGCGGGGGTGCGTGAACGCATTCCCCATTTGCAAGAGCTGGGTGTGACCTATTTACACCTGCTTCCGTTTCTAAAACCAGGCACACCGCCCAACGACGGCGGATTTGCCGTAGCCAGCTACGACGAGGTTGACCCACACTTGGGCAACTTGAGCGACTTGCAACAACTCACACGCGAATTGCGCGCAGCTGGCATAAGTTTGTGCAGTGACTTCGTGTTGAACCATGTCTCGCACGAACACACATGGGCTGTGCAAGCGCGTGCAGGCAGCGCCCAACACCAATCGTTTTTTCATTGGGTCAAGTCGCCAGAGCAAATCGGTCAGTTCGAGAAAAATCTGGTTCAAATTTTCCCGAACACAGCGCCAGGCAATTTCACATTTGTGCCCGAAGTGAACGCTTGGACGTGGACCACGTTCTACCCCTACCAGTGGGATTTGAACTACGCCCAACCCGTCGTGTTTTCAGAAATGGCCAAGTCTTTGTTGCAACTGGCCAACCACGGCGTAGAAGCGTTTCGCTTGGACTCGACCGGTTTTCTGTGGAAGCGTGCAGGCACCAACTGCATGAACCAACCCGAAGTGCATTGGCTGTTGCAGGCCCTGCGTTGCCTCACCAACATTGCGGCGCCTGGCACCTTGCTCAAAGCCGAGGCCATCATGCCAACGCAAGATTTACCGCCCTACTTTGGCCTTGGACCTACCCAAGGACCCGAGTGCCATGTGGCCTACCATTCGAGTTTGATGTCTGCCAGCTGGGTGGCTTTGGCTGAAGAAAACACACAAATCATTCATGACGTGCTGTCACACACACCCGCCCTGCCCGACGGTTGTACATGGATGACCTATGTGCGTTGCCACGACGACATTGGTTGGAATGTGTTGCGTCCCGAGTTGGATGCACGCGGTTCCGATGAGCGCAGCAGACTGCTGCACGCCTCGCAGTTTTTTGCAGGGCAGATTGAAGGCAGCTACGCAAAAGGTGCCGCTTTCCAAGCGAGCGATGCCAACGCCGTGCATGGCACAAACGGCATGGCTGGCGCCTTGGTCGGTTTGACCTCGGCCCATACCCCTGAAGAACACTCAGCTGCCACCTCGCGCTTGCTTCTGTTGCAATCGCTGTCGCTCTTTGTGGGCGGTTTGCCGCTGATTTATATGGGGGATGAATTGGGCCAAGGCAACACGACTGCGGCTGAATTGGCTGTGCGTCAAGGTCCCGATGGCCGCGAATTGCATCGACCTGTGTTCGATGAGTCCTTGTTTGCGCAGCGACACGACAGCAACACCACGGCGGGCATCCTCTACGCCATGTTGCGCGGCTATGTGAACGCTAAAAAACAGCATGCAGCGCTGAGCACAGCGCATGCTTTGCGTTTGATGCCAACCCCGCACCCTTCGGTGTTGCTGTTGCAGCGCGGTGAAGAGGCCCTGGGTCTGTTCAACTTCTCTCGCACCCATGTAACACTGGACCTGAACGCCTCCTTCTCCAGCGGTTTACAACCGATGTGGAATGCATTGACACGAGAAAAGGCTGACATGCTTGCATGCAGCTTGATGCCTTATGCAGCCATTTGGTTAACTGCCCAACGCCCATAACAACAAGAGGGAGACGCACCATGACTTCAGGCCTTAAACCCAGACTTTCGTTTTGGCAAATCCTCAGCATGAACTTTGGATTCTTCGGCATCCAATACAGCTTTGGCCTGCAACAAGCCAACATGAGCCCCATTTACCAGTACTTGGGGGCTGACGAAGCCAGTTTGCCTTTGCTGTGGTTGGCAGGCCCCATGACGGGCCTCTTGGTGCAACCCATCGTGGGTGCCATGAGCGACCGAACCATCAGCCGCTGGGGCAGACGCACACCATTCTTCATGGTGGGCGCTATTTTGTGCAGCATTTGCTTGCTGTTCATGCCTTACAGCCCCACGCTGTGGTTTGCAGCGAGCTTGTTGTGGATTTTGGATGCCGCCAACAACGTGACGATGGAGCCTTACCGCGCCTACGTCAGTGACCGCCTCAACCCCGACCAACATTCACTCGGATTTTTGACACAAAGCGCCTTCACAGGACTGGCTCAAACCCTGGCTTACCTGACGCCGTCGCTGCTGTTTTGGTTTGGCCTGAACAAAGACGCCGTCAATGCCAGCAACATTCCGCACATCACCGTGATTGCGTTTTTGATTGGGTCCGTGTTGTCGCTCACCACCGTGTGGTGGTCGGTGCGATCCACGCCAGAACTGCCATTGAGCATGAGCGAAAGAAACGCCATCTTGGCCAAACCGCGTGGCATCAGCGCCACCCTGCGTGAGGTGCGCGATGCCATTCGCGACATGCCACAAACCATGCGTCAGTTGTGGTGGATGAAGCTGTTTCAGTGGTACGGCATGATGTGCTACTGGATTTACATCGTGCCCTCGTTGGCACGTTCCATCTTCGATACGAGCGACGCCAGTGCACAAGGTTTTCGAGATGCAGGCTTGCTGAACGGTCAAATTGGCGGCTTTTACAACTTCATCGCCTTTCTCGCTGCCTTTGGTTTGATTCCGCTGACGCGCCGCTTCGGCCCTAAGTTGGTTCACGCAGTCTGTTTGAGTTTGGCTGGCTTGGGCATGTGGATGCTGCCGACCATCCAAGACCAAACTTGGCTGTTTCTTCCCATGGTTGGCGTTGGCTTGGCTTGGGCCAGCATCATGGGCAACCCCTACATCATGTTGGCGAAAAGCATTCCGGCTGAGCGCGCTGGCGTTTACATGGGTATTTTCAACATGTTCATTGTGTTGCCCATGATCATTCAAATGCTGACCTTACCGCTGTTCTTCAATAGCCTTTTAGGCGGTGACCCGCGTCACGTCATCCAACTGGCCGGCTGCTTTTTAGCCATTGCCGCGGTGTTGACCCTGCGCGTGAAAACCGAGGACTGACATGACCGCGGGGACCTCTTTGCAACGTACAAAAATTCGCGCAGCCATCGCTGGCGAAGCCTTGATCGATTTGATTGCCGACCCCAAGGACGGCAAATTCACCCCGTGCCTGGGCGGTGCGGTTTACAACTTGGCACGGGCACTGTCGCGCCAAGGGGTGGGCACCACGTACCTCAATCCGTTTTCTTTCGACCGTTTGGGACAAGACCTGTGCGCCCAAATGTGTGCTGATGGCGTGGTGTTGTCGCAACCCGCCCCCATTCAAGCTGTGACCTCGTTGGCTGTGGTGAATGTGAACGCAGACGGCCACCCGAGTTATGCGTTTTATCGCGAAGGCGTGGCAGACCGCCAAGTTACTTCGCAACAGATGCAATCCGATTGCACTCAGCACGAGGCATTGGATCTGGTGTGTTGCGGCGCATTGGCACTGGACCCGCGCGATCAAGATTTGTACTTGCCTTGGCTCAAGACCCAAAAGGCTTTGGGTCAATGCATCGTCATCGACGCCAATTTGCGCCCCTCCGTCATGCCCGATTTGGACAGCTATCGCACGTGCGTGATGTCTTTTTTGAACGAGGCAGACATTATCAAGGTCAGCGATGAAGACTTGGCACATCTACAGCTCAATGGCGCAACCCACCTCGAACAAGCCAAGCACTTGCTCGCCAACACCAAGGCGCAATTGGTTGCGCTCACTTTGGGTGCTGAAGGGGCTTGGTTGCTCACCGCATCTGGCATCGCTGTGTTTGCCAAAGAGCCAAGCGCGTTGGCGGTGATCGACACCGTGGGCGCAGGCGACAGCTTTTTAGCGGGCCTACTGGCTGCGTTGGTCAACCTTGCACCCAAGCAAAAAACGCTGACAACGCTCAATGCCCTGAGTAATGCACAAACACACCAATTGCTGGGACATGCAATTGCCAGTGCCAGCTTGTGTGTGCAACAACGCGGTTGCGTGCCCCCCACTTGGCAAGAGGCTGAGTCGTGGGCCGAAGCCCATCCCTCCGTCGTTTAAACCGTCAGCGGGGTTGGCAAATGCCCCTTTAATTCGGCAGCCAAATCTGTGGCATTGGGTGGCTTGCAACCTTCCCGCGTGCAATTGATCGCCGCAGCAACCAATGCGCGCTCTAAGGTGTCCCCCAAACGTTCTTGCGCGTGCATGAGGTTACTCACGGTGTCATGCAGCACCCAATCGGCCAAGCAATTGCCCCAAAACGTGTCGCCTGCTCCTACGGTGTCGACCACGTTTACAAGGGGTGCAGCTGCCTGATCGCGCTCAGCGCCAATTTGTAAATAAGCACCCTGCCCGCCAAAGGTCAACGCGACGCGTGAACAGCCTTGCTGCATCCAATGTGCGGCCAATCCTGAGGCATTGGTAAAGCGCACGTCTTTGAACCCCAAAAGCTCAAGGTCTTCATCGCTGGCTTTGAGCCAATCGGCGTGGGCCGCGACGTCTCGCACAGCACTCAGGTACGCGGGCACATCGGTGGCGACGCGCGGGCGCAAATTCACATCCACGCTGATGGTCCAACCCAGCTGTTTGGCCGCTGCGATGATTTGCAACACTTTGTGATGCTCGGGCGGCATAGCCATCAGTGAGCCCGTGTGCAACACGCCAGTGGGTGAGGTTTTGAGCAATGCCACCACATCGGCCACTTGGTAATCTCGATCGGCAATGCCTTCTCGGTAAAAGCCATAACTGGGCTGCCCCTGCGTGACTTGCACCACCGCCAACGCCGTCGGCAAAGCCGAACGAGGCAACAAACTGCGCGCCTTGTTGAGCACCAAATGGTCGAGCAACGATTGACCGAACACATCGGTCGAGAAAGGGTTGATGAACCCCACATCCATGCCTTGCAAGGCGGTGGCGCAGGCCAAGTTGTAAGGGCTGCCGCCCAGCAAAGGTTGCAGCGAGCCGTCAGGCTGCGAGATGCAATCCATCAACGCCTCACCCAGCACCCAAACGGGCGTGTGTGCGGACGCCTGACCCGGCACGGCTTGCAACGCGGCTGTCAAGCCAAGCACTCCAGCGGAATGTCTTCAGGTTTCATCGCGCCGGTCATCACCGCCACGGTGTCGCTCATGCTGATTTTCTTGGGGTTCAACACGGCGGCACGTTTGCCCAAGCGGGCCACATGGATGCGGTCTGCAATTTCAAACACATGGGGCATGTTGTGCGAGATCAGCACCACGGGCAGGCCTTTGTCGCGCACACGGCGAATCAGCTCGAGCACCATGTTGCCCTCTTTCACGCCGAGCGCGGCGGTGGGCTCGTCCATGATGACCACGTGCTGTGCAAAAGCTGCTGCACGCGACACCGCCACGCATTGGCGCTGACCGCCAGACAAAGTTTCCACTGCTTGCGTCATGGAGCGAATGCCCACTTTGAGGTCGTTCATGCGCTCAATACTTTGCGCCAACATTTTCTTTTTGTCGAGCATGCGCAGCACGTTGCCCGCAAAGCCTTCACGGCGAATTTCACGGCCCAAGAATAAGTTTTCGGCAATGCTCATCGCGGGGGCAACCGCCAAGTCTTGGTAGACGGTTTCAATGCCAGCACGGCGTGCATCGATGGGTGATTTGAAATAAATAGGGTTGCCGTCCAAAGAGATCAAGCCTTCATCGGGCACCGTGGCCCCCGACAAACATTTGATGAGCGAGGACTTACCTGCGCCGTTGTCACCAATGACGGCCAAAATTTCGCCCGCGCGCAGTTCAAAGTCTGCGCCATCCAAAGCTGTCACTTGCCCATAGCGTTTGACCAGGCCCTTGGCCTCCATCACGATTTTGTGTGTATCACTCATGATTAACGCGCTCCCTTGCGTGAGAGTTGATCGGTGGCCACAGCCAAGATCACCAAAATACCAGTCACCAAAATTTGGTACACCGACGACACGCCCATGAGCGTCAGGCCGTTGCGGAACACGCCCACAATCAGCGCGCCCACCAAGGTGCCCAACACAATGCCTCGGCCCCCAAACAAGCTGGTGCCGCCCAGCACCACGGCGGTGATGGCGTCTAAGTTTTCGGTTTGTCCGGCATTGGGGTCACCGGCGCCTGTGCGGGCCACGCCCAGCATGGCGGCCACGCCGTAACACAGGCCTGCCAGCACATACACGCCCAGCAACACCTTTTCGGTCGGAATGCCGGTCAATCGTGTGGCTTCAGGGCTGTTGCCCACAGCGTACACATGGCGGCCTGCGGCGGTTTCTCTTAGCGCAAACCATGTGAATAAATACAAGCCCAACATCATGAGCACACCGTAACTGACGGAAGCGCCGCCCAGGCTGAAGGTGTTGCCCAACCAAGTCATGCCGGGTGGAATATCGGTGATGGTTTGTGAACCCGAGTACAACTGCGTGATGGCAAACGCGATGTTCAGCGTGCCCAAGGTCACGATGAAGGGCGGCAGTTTGATGCGCGTCACCAACACGCCATTTAAGTAGCCAAATGCGGTGGTCACCAACAAACCGCAGGCCATGGCCACGGGCGTGGAGAGGCCGAAGTCGGAAGCAAATTTGGTCATCACAATGCCGCCGAGCGCCATGACCATGCCACACGACAAGTCAATCCCCGCGGTCAAGATGATGAGGGTTTGGCCAATCGCAATCACGCCCACCACCATGACTTGCGCCAAGATCAGCGAGAAGTTTTGGGTGCTCAAAAAGCGGTCGCTTTGGCTGGCGAAAAACACACAAGCCAACACCAGCGCGATCAAGGGACCCAGCGTGCCCAACGGGGGCAGCTTGTCTTTGAAGGAGTTCATACGATTTGCCTAAATTTTCGAATCGAAACATAAAACCCAAGGGGGCACGTGGCCCCCTTGTTCAGCGTCTCGTGACATTGTCACGAGACATGAGGCTCTTGCCTTACTTGTTGCCCCAGCACAAGTCTGTGCCAGTTTTCACGTCTTTGCTGTCAACGCCTGGCAATGCTTTGGCGGCAATCAGGGTCACGCCTGTGTCGGTGTAACCGCTGACTTTTTTGCCTGTCTTGGCGTATTCAACGCCAGCCGCCACGCCCATCGCAGCCATGCGCAAGGGGTATTGTTGTGATGTCGCAGCGATTACGCCAGCGCCCACGTCTTTGATGCCAGCGCAGCCACCGTCGACCGACACGATCAACACACCTTTTTCTTTGCCAGCGGCTTTGAGTGCGTTGTAAGCACCGGCAGCAGCGGGTTCGTTGATGGTGTAGACCACGTTGATGTCGGGGTTCTTTTGCAAGCAGTTTTCCATGCCGGTTTGGCCTTTGGCGCGGTCGCCGAAGCTGTCGGCCATACACACCACTTCAGCAGGCTTGGCCAACTCGTTGCTCTTGGCATCCAGAGATGTCAAGCCATAGCCTTGCAAGAAACCATTGTGGCGTTGTGCTCCCACGGGGTGGCCAGGGAACAAATCGAGCGTGGCGATGACGGGCTTTTTGCCGCCCAACGCTGCCTTGGCGTATTGGCCAATGAACACACCGGCTTTGTAGTTGTCAGTGGCGAACAAGGCGTCCGTGGCGTTGGCGGGTTCGGTGGGGCTGTCCAACGCGATGACCATCACGCCTTGAGCTTGCGCCTTCTTGATGGCGGGCACGATAGCTTTGGAGTCGCTGGGGGTGATCAAAATGGTTTTGGCACCGGCGGCGATCATGTTTTCCATGGCGGTGACTTGACCTGCGTTGTCGCCATCGGCCTTACCGGCGGCAGACAACACCTTTGCACCCAATTTCTTAGCTTCTGCTTGTGCGCCCTCTTTCATCTTCACGAAGAAAGGGTTGGTCTCGGTTTTGGTGATCAAACCGATCACGGGTTCAGCGGCGTAAGCGCTGGTCGCAGCCAGCACAACAGCGGACAGCATCAGTTTGGGGGCAATTGATTTCATGGAGTCTCCAGATGGTTTGTTGGACATCGCCAGCGCTTCTTGCGCCGCGGTGTAACTGTAAAACAAGTCGACTAACTAAATCAACTTGGTTTAGTTAGTACATTCCCTAGCCAGCCATGGTTCAAAATGCAGGCATGCTCTCAGCTCTGTCAAAAATAACAATTTAAGGAAAAAAACGTGCTCAAAGGCATCGACCCCATCCTCACCCCAGAACTGCTGATGCACCTGTGCGCCATGGGCCACGGCGAATGGGTGGCCGTGGTGGACGCCAACTTCACGGCCGACTTTTTGGCACACGGCAAACCGGTGGTGCGCCTGCCCGGCTTGAGCTTGACGCGTGTCAGCCAAGCCGTACTGTCAGTGTTCCCGCTCGCCACAGACGTGGCCCAGCCCGCTGCGTACATGCAGGTGTGCCAAAGCGCCGCAGACCATCGCACATCAGCGCAGCAAGCCGTGGTCGATTTGGTGGCCCAAGAAAGTTTGAACAAGGCACAGGTGGAAGCCGTAGAGCGCTTTGCGTTTTACGAAAAAATCAAAGGCGCGAGTTTGATTGTGCAAACCGGTGAAGGCACGGCCTACGGCAATGCGATGTTCTGCAAAGGCGTGATCTTGTTATGAAAACCATGCGTGGGTCCAACCACACGGGCATGCGCCAATTCAATGAGCGCACAGTGCTGCGCGCCATTCGTCATGCGGGCGCCATTCCCAAAGCCGATTTGGCGCGGCTCACGCAACTGTCGACCCAAACGGTGTCGATCATCGTCAACCGTTTGCTCGACGATGGGCTGCTGCTCAAACAAGACCGCATTCGCGGCAAGATGGGCCAGCCGTCGGTGCCGCTCTCCATCAACCCGGACGGTGCGTACAGCATTGGCCTGCAAGTGGGCCGCCGCAGCTTGGAAGTGGTGGTCACCGACTTCGTGGGGCAAATGCGCCACCAATGGCAGCAAAGCTACGCCTACCCCTCGCCCACCGAGGTGCTGCCCAAAATCAAAGAAGGTTTGAAACTCATGCAACGACGCATGGGCGCTGATGCGTGGTCGCGCACAGTGGGTATTGGCTTGAGCGCGCCATTGGCCATGCACCAATGGGGCGACTTGATGGGCCCCGAGGCGGGCAAAGCCATGGTCGATTGGGAACACATCGACTTGGTGCACGAGGTGCAAGCCTTGTCCACCCTGCCCGTTGAATTTGCCAAAGACACGACAGCCGCGTGCGTGGCTGAGTTGGTGCAAGGCTTAGGCCGCGATGTACCCAACTTTCTGTACGTCTATGTGGGCACTTTTGTCGGCGGCGGCTTGGTGATGGACGGCCACATCGTCAACGGACCGCGTGGCAACGCGGGCGCCATCGGCTCATTGCCCATGCCGCGGGGCAACGGACTCAAACACCCGCAACTGCTAGAGCGCGCCTCGGGCTGGCAGCTCGAACAAACCTTGATGGCCGCAGGCCACGATCCGCTGCTGGTACAACAAGACCACATCATGGATGCCGCCTATCAATCTTGGACCCAACCTTGGCTCACCCAAGCCGCCCAAGCGCTGGCCATGACCGTGACCAGTGCCGCTGCCCTGCTCGACCTCGATGCCGTGGTGATTGACGGCTCGCTCAACCCGTTGCTCATGCAAGCCTTGATCGCCCAAACACAGCAGCACTTGGCCGACTTCAGCTTTGACGGCATTCTTCATCAGCCCCAAATTTTGGCGGGCCGCGTGGGCAACCATGCCCGCGCGCTGGGCGGCTCGCTGTTGCCGCTGCATGCGCAATTCTTTCCTGACAAAGATATTTTCTTAAAGCAAGACAACGCGGTTTGATCTAGCTGATCTAGCTGATCTAGCTGATCTAGCTGGGCTTGTGCGCGGCCACACACCGTGCAGCCGCCAAGTCCCAACCTCCCCAACCACAACTCTTGAAAAACACCGGCCCTGGGCGCTGTGTATGACGCTGTGCCGCGGCTTGCCACATCGGCGTCTGGCACACCACATCACTCAACGTGGGCCATGCCGCCACATCCAGCCCCGCTTGCAAGAAGTCGCCCGCTTCGTGGTCAGCATCACGGGTGTCCACCACCAGCATGCCGGTGCGGGCCACATGCTGGCAGACGTCTGCCGACCATTCCACCATGCGAGGCGTGAACGCGCCCACGGCCGCCACAAAGGCATCGTCTCGGGGGCGTGCCGTCATCACCACTTGCTGTGCGGGTGTGGTGGTGATCACCAGCGGGCATTCCGCCAAAGCTGCATTCGGGTCATCGACACGACGCGCCTTCATCCCCAAACGTTCGGCATGGCCCACCAAGGCGTCCGCACTGGCTGCAGAGCGCGACGCAATCCAAACTTCTTGCACACCAAGACCTTCATGAAAGGCTTCTAGATGAGACAGGCCTTGCACACCCGCACCCACAATCAACAACGGCCCGTCCTTGCGCGGGGCTAACTTTTGTGCAGCCAACAACGACACAGCAGCAGTACGCCGCGCCGTGACCGTGGGGCCATCCATCAAGGCCACGCGTTGACCCGTCTTCACATCAAACACAACGATGTCGCCTTGGATGGTGGGTAAGCCCTGTTGAGCGTTGTTTGCAATGAAGGTGATCAGCTTGGTCATCGCCACTCGCGCGTCGGCCGCGGGCATGACAAACAAACTACCGCCCCCAAGCAGAGGTTGCACCAGGCGTGCGGGCACATGAACGCTGGGGTCTTGCAGCAGGTGTTCGATTTCCCGGGTGAGCGCGGCATACGGCAGTGCGTGGGCCGTGTCTTGAGGGCTGAGGGTTCGCGGTGTGAAGGCAGTCATGCCGCCAAGTTTAGGCTCAGCCGTCCGTGCTGCTGGGCCTAGGGATAGCCCGATTGCGGCTCTGCACACGGGCACTACATTGGACTTCATCGACGAAAAAAGGTCACTGCTATGAAAATTCGAGAGCTCGCCACCGGTTTGCAATTTCCTGAAGGCCCCATCGCCATGAACGATGGGTCTGTGTTGTTGGTCGAAATTGCCCGAGGCACCCTGACGCGCGTCACCCCAGATGGCAAGGTTCACGTGGTGGCTGATTTAGGCGGCGGCCCCAACGGCGCAGCTATCGGCCCCGATGGTGCGGTGTACGTTTGCAACAACGGGGGTTTTGCATGGACGCGCGACCCCGGCAACTACTTGCGCCCGATTGGCCAAGCCCACGACTACTCAGGCGGACGCATCGAGCGCGTCAACCTACACACCGGCAAATTTGAGCGAGTGTATGAACAAGTCGATGGCATCGGTTTGCGCGGCCCCAACGACCTCGTGTTTGATGCACACGGCGGCTTTTACTTCACCGACCTCGGCAAAGTGCGCGAACACGAGATGGACCGAGGCGGACTTTTTTACGCGCAACCCAACGGCTCTGGCATACACGCCGTGGCAAAGCCCGTGATGACGCCCAACGGCATTGCCCTGTCGCCTAATGGCCAAACGCTTTATTACGCCGAAACCGAGGGCGCTCGGTTGTGGGCCTTCGATGTGACAGCCCCAGGCCAGCTCCGCAAAGACCCGTGGCCCTCCCCCCAAGGCGCACGCATGGTGGTCGCTTCGCCCGCGAACCATTGGCAAAGGTTCGACTCCATGGCGGTCGATGCCGAGGGCAATGTATGCGTGGCAACGCTGATGCACGGCGGCATTTCCATCGTCAGCCCAGACGGCCAACACGTTCAGCATGTGCCCTTGCCAGACCCGTTCACCACCAACATCTGTTTTGGTGGACCGAACCGGCGAACGGCCTACATCACCTTGTCTGCCACGGGGCGCTTGGTGGCCATTGACGATTGGCCAACGGCAGGACTCGCGTTGAATTACAACGCGTAAATTAAGACGTTACGGACTTAAGCCCACGCCTCACCCAACGCCTCAGCTTGCTCCAGAACAAGCTGCACGGCGTTTTCGGCTTGGTCTGGCGGATATTTGTATTTCTTCAAAATTCGCTTCACCATCAAGCGCAGTTTTGCGCGCACGCTTTCACGCTCTGACCAATCGACCGTTAGGTTCTCGCGCAGGCTTTGGGTCAGTTCTTGGGCAATCTTCTTGAGGACTTCATCCTCCAGCATTCGCACCGCTGACTCGTTATTGGCCAGCGCGTCGTAAAACATCACCTCGTCCTCACGCAAACCCAGCTGGTCGCCTCGGTGAGCAGCCTCGCGAAACTTCTTGGCCATGGCGATCAGCTCTTCCATCACCTGCGCGGTTTCGATGCTGCGGTTTTGGTAACGCTGAATCACACTGGCCAACATGTCGCTGAACTTTTTGTCTTGCACCAAGTTGCTGGCAAAGCGGCTTTTGATTTCGCCTTGCAGCAAACGCTCTAGCAACTCGACCGCTAAATTTTTCTCAGGCAAGTTGTGCACTTGCACCAAGAAGTCGTCATCCAGCAACCCGATGTTGGGCTTGTCCAAGCCCACCGCCGCAAAAATATCGACCACCTCACCCGACACCACGGCCGAGCTGATGATTTGGCGAATGGCCAAATCTCGTGCTTCGTCGGTGCGGCGTTGGCTGCTGACATCGCGCTTGGTCAAAATCACTTTCACGGCCTGCATAAAAGCCACTTCGTCGCGCACGTCTTTGGCTTCGTCCAAGGTGCAGCACAGGCTGTAGGCGTGGCTCATGGCCAGCGCCAAATCGGCAAAACGCTTTTTGCCATCGCGCTCTTTCTCGCCTTTGATGCCCAGCACATGGTTGGCCGCGCCTGCCAGCGTTTTGTGACCGCCCGTCAAAAACTCGGAATAGTCGAAGCCGTGCAACATGGCGCGTAATACATCGAGCTTTTCAAGCAGCACCGACAAAGCCTCGTGCGCATCGACCGTGGGCTTGCCTCGGCCTTTGCTGGCGGTGTACTCCTTCATTGCGGCTTTCAGGTCTTCGCCAATGCCGATGTAGTCCACCACCAGGCCGCCCTGCTTGTCTTTGAACACACGGTTCACGCGGGCAATGGCCTGCATCAGGTTGTGGCCCTTCATGGGCTTGTCCACATACAGGGTATGCACGCAAGGCGCATCAAAACCTGTTAGCCACATGTCGCGCACGATGACCAGCTTCAAACCATCGCTGGGGTCTTTGAAACGTTTTTCCAAGCGTTTCTTAGTTTGGCTGCTGTAAATGTGCGGGCGCAGCAACGCTTTGTCGCTGGCACTGCCCGTCATCACAATCTTGATCGCGCCAAGCTCTGGGTCGTCGCTGTGCCAATCGGGGCGCAGCTTGATGATCTCGTCATACAAGTGCACGCAAATTTCGCGGCTCATGCCCACCACCATGGCCTTGCCATCTTGGGCGTTGTTCCGCGTTTCAAAATGGGTCACCAAGTCAGCGGCCACACTGGCCACGCGAGGCACAGCCCCCACAACTTTTTCTAGCGCGGCCCAGCGACTTTTGAGTTTGCCTTGCTGGCTTTCTTCTTCGTCTTCAGTCAGCTCGTCCACCTCGTCGTCTAAGTGGCTGCGCTCTGCATCGTTCAACCCCAACTTGATCAAACGGCTTTCATAAAAAATGGCCACCGTTGCGCCGTCTTCTTGTGCCTGCTGCATGTCGTACACATGGATGTACTCGCCAAACACCGAGCGCGTGTCGCGGTCGGTGCTGCTCACGGGCGTGCCCGTGAAAGCCACAAACGTCGCGTTGGGCAACGCATCGCGCAAATGCTGCGCATAACCGGCTTGGTACTTCACCACATAGTCAGACGGCGCAAACTCGGCCGCCACAGCCGAGCTGGCCACTTGCCCCGTGGGTAATGGTTTGTTCGACGACTTGATGTTTTTCAGCTTCGCCTCAAAGCCATACTGCGTGCGATGCGCTTCATCGGCCAGCACCACAATGTTGCGGCGCTTGGACAGAACGGGAAACACATCTTCATCCTCGCCCGGCATGAACTTTTGAATCGTGGCAAAAATGATGCCGCCCGAAGGCCGGTTGTCCAACAACTCGCGCAGCTTTTGACGAGAGGTGGCTTGTTGGGGTTGCTCGCGCAGCAGGTCTTGACTCAGGCTGAACACGCCCAGCAATTGGCCATCTAAGTCGTTGCGATCGGTGATCACCACAATCGTGGGGTTCTCTAACCGAGGCTCTTGCATCACACGCGCGGCAAAGCAGGTCATGGTGATGCTCTTGCCACTGCCTTGTGTGTGCCACACCACCCCGCCCTTGCCGCGCCGCGTGGCCTCGTCGGTGCTGGCGGCGGTGACGACTTGCTCGACCGCCGCACGCACCGCATGAAACTGGTGGTAGCCCGCCACCTTTTTGACCAAGGTGCCATCGTCTTCAAACAACACAAAGAACCGCAGGTAGTCCAGCAAATACACGGGGGCCAACAAGCCACGCACCAACGTCTCTAGCTCTTGAAACTTGCCCAGCGGGTCCAGCGTCACACCGTCAATCGTGCGCCACTGCATGAAGCGCTCAGCATTGGCCGACAGCGAGCCCATGCGAGCGTCTGTGCCGTCTGAAATCACCAACAACTCGTTGTAGGTGAACACATCGGCAACCTGCGCTTTGTAGGTTTGTATTTGGTCGTAAGCCTTCCAAATATCGGCGTTCACATCGGCGGGGTTCTTCAACTCCACCAGCACCAAGGGCAAACCGTTGATGATCAAAATGATGTCGGGCCTGCGCGTGTGGCGCGGTCCCTTGATGGTGAGCTGCTGCACCGCGAGCCACTCGTTGCGGCCTATATCGTTCCAGTCGATCAGGCGCACAAAGTCGCCACGCGTCTCGCCATCTTTTTGGTACTGCACCGGCACGCCCGCCACCAGCACGCGGTGAAAAGCGCGGTTGCCCGACAGCAACGCAGGCTGGCCCATGTCGAGCACCTGCTTATAGGCGTCCTCGTGTGCGCTGCTGGGCATGTTTGGATTGAGGCGCGCAATGGCGGCACGCAGGCTGACCGCCAACACCATCTCACGCGTGCTGGCACGCTCAAGGCGCGGGTCCAGGTTATCCAGATCGCGGGCATTCAGTGGTGTGTAGCCGACCGAGGCCAGCCAGCCTAGGGCTTCTTGTTCGAGTTGGTCTTCGGTCATCTATGGTGTCTTATCGCTAAAATTGGTTGCAAGTGGATTGGGGGTTCCTGGTCGGCGCTGCAGCCTCGGTGGGTTCATCGGGGCTTTTCGCTTTTTAAAGATCTTCGCCCCCATCAGCAAAAAGATTCTCATGACTCATTGCACTTACCAACTCAAGCTTCAGCTCGTCTGAGAAGTCATCCTCCTCAATCAGAGAAATCGTGACGCGATGCAGCAAGTCCTTACTGATTGAGCCTTCTGCTAAAGCCACAACGATGTTTTCCATCTGAAGCATGAACTGCGGCACACAGTAGTCATAGCCGTTGAGTGTCAAAAAGTAAGCCCCTAGCGTGAGGCTCGACCGCTTATTCCCATCATTGAACGCATGAAACTTATTGATGCCAAAAATCAGGTGCATCAACTTGGCATCGAACGTGGGGTAATAGTCGTCGTTCTGAATGTGTTGCAGCACACTGTCTAACTGCCCCAAATCTTTGATCCCCGCCAAGCCGCCCGTGTTATCAATAATCCAGTCATGGACGGCAACCGCATGCTGCACGTCGAAATACAAGGTCAAATCAGCCATGGCTCAGCGATCTTTCAACCGCTTGAGTACCGCCAACAGCTTGGGGTCTGACAAACGATCTTCCAGCGCTTGACTTCGCTCACCCAAAAACCGTTCAAAGTCAGCCTCAGGCACAGCCTGCACATATGCCTCTAGCTTCTGATGCAGCGCTTCCCGAAAGCCCATATCGCGGCTGGCCATTCGGGTGCGAGCATCATCGATTTGGGGTTTTAAATATGGATTGGCAGCAGCCTCATCCAGTAATTGATCTACTTCTGATGGCTTGATTTTTCGTCCAAGCTCTTGTGCCTTGTTCTGAATACTCACAGCCAAGCCACTCTCAAAACTGGCCAATGTTTTCAGGACTTCGGCATACATCGTGTCACGTGTGCTGTCGCCATCGGCCAATCTCAGGACCTGTTTGTATTCACGGGCATTTTCACAAAATACGGCTTTATAAATCTTGTCTGTGTACACCGCATACTTGTGGTTACCCATATCGACATGATCACGTAATGCATTGGTGAACTGTTTTCTGTAACTGTCCTCCATGAATGCCGATGGCAAGTAATCTTGATCACGTTGATTAATAAAACGTGTGTGTCCACCGACGCGTTCGGCAACCACATCCAACACGATGTCCAGCATTCGGCTGCGAATGACTTTAGCTCTTTCGGATTCAGTCACCAGCATCGCCAAGTTGAGCACTGAGCGGAAAGTAAAGACACCCAAAGCGGGCACCTTGGCACCAATCAAGTCGACGACATTGATGTCGTCGACTTGAGCTAACTTGATGTTTTTTAAGGATTTTCCTATAACAACACGGTACCCGTTTTGCTTGAGTTCGGTCTCATGACCAGCAAGGTAACGGTCAATGGTTCGCTCATCAATGTCCAGCAACTCAGCCACATGCGATTTAAAGAAAATTAATTCATTTTCAATCCGCAAGCCCCCCAAAGATAAATGGCTTTCAAGTTGACTTAGAGCGTATCGGTTGTTCAATACGTTGCTGCGGGCAACAGACGAAGTCGTGAGATCGTTGGTCATGCCAATACATCCTCTGGGTGAGTTTGAACTTCGTGCAATTCAAGCTGGCCTGAAATCAGGCGAGGGAGTAGCGTATCGCGTAGCGATGTCAACTCTTGAATTTGCGTCAGATGCGCACGAGCGATCAATGGTTGGACAGTCTCTGTAAATACCTTCAAAACATCATCAGATGGGCATGCCACCAATTCAGTTTCTAGGAAATGCGTTGTCTGAAAGTTAGCAATCCCCGTGCTTTGGTTTTGGTACTCCCACGTCTTACCTTGGGCATAGATATATGTCAGGTGTTGCGCCAGCAGCATGCCGACTTCTTTGTTGACAGGACGCAATAAGCGGCAAAAGCTCGCAGGCTCAACGGGACACTCAAATTGACTCAACAAAGCAGTTGAAATAAACAAAGAGCGGCCCGTCGGTTGATCTTTACTGCCACCGGACACTTCTAACAAAAGGTCACCATCTTCCAGTTTTCGCCCAGCCAACTTTTTCTGTGAGGTGTAGCGAACAGGCACTCGACTGTTCGCGTTGGTCTGCAAATCTGGAATGTCTGTTCCGCGAATGATGGCAACACGAGTGTCATTCTTTTCGTCGGCCACATCACTGCCCCAATCGCCGCCAATCGTGTGGCTTAGCAATTGTCCAAATGGAACGAGCTTCCACCCCTTGGGCACAGCTCCCAACTCCGACTCTTCAAAGCTGTCGGGGAACAGGGCGGCGGTGGCTTCGTCCATGCCTTCGGGGGAGCGGCCTTGCATCTTGGCGTGGACGGGGTCGAAGTCCACGAACCAGGACTTGAACAGGGCTTGGGCGATGGCTTCGAGGGTGGTGTTGGTTTCGCGCAGGAGGGTGATGCGGTCGTCGATTGAGCCAAGTAACCCCGCAACTTCATCTTGAATTTGCTTTGGTGGGTTCGGTACTTGAACGTTAACTAGGTCGCTACCTCGAATGCCTGAAGCACCAGCACCCTGCTCAACAATCGCCTCGATAACACGACGGCCATCAGGTGAACGGAAAAAATAGAAGTAAAAAAGTGGGTTGCTACGTATTGGATTCAGGCGGCACCTGATGAGGTGAGACTCGAAAACAGTTGGAGCAACGTTACCCAAAAAAATTGAACATTGACCAGCGCCAGAAAGCACCAATGACTGCCGTGCAAACAGTAAGTCACCGGCTTCAAGCAGATAGTGATGCTCCTTTACGTCAATCGGCACCAAATCCATGGAGATGTTTCGGATGCGTGGATAGGCAAAAAGCTCCCCCATGTTCACCATTGGAAGGCCTGACCCGCGAACCTTCTTGGGCCTTGTAAGACCATTTCGCTGAGGTTCATTGAACAGGTCGCCGAAGCGGGCGACTTCAGAACTCATACCCCAGCCCCCCCAGCTTCTGGCGAATCAGCGCGTCTAGCTCTGCGCCTTTGGCCATTTGCTCGCCCAGCTTGGCGGTGAGCGTTTGCATCTTGTCGGAAAAGGCTTCGTCGTCGTCTTCCACCTCTTCGGCCCCCACATAGCGGCCGGGGGTGAGCACATGGCCGTGTTGAGCGATTTCGGCCAGGGGCACGCTGCGGCAAAAGCCTGCAATGTCTTGGTAGCTGTTACCACCCGTGCGCCACGCGGCCACGGTTTGGCTGATGCGGGCTATCACTTCGTCGGTCAGCTCGCTTTGCACGCGACTGATCATGGTGGCTTGTTTGCGGGCGTCGATGAACAGCACTTCGCCTTTACGCTTTTTCTGCTTGGCCAAGAACCACAAGCACGCAGGGATTTGCGTGTTGAAGAACAGCTGGCCGGGCAAGGCCACCATCACTTCCACCACGTCGGCATCGACCATGGCGGCGCGGATCTGGCCTTCACCGCTCTGACTGGATGCCATGCTGCCGTTGGCCAGCACAATGCCCGCCCTACCCGTGGGCTTGAGGTGGTGCAGGATGTGTTGCAGCCAGGCGTAGTTGGCGTTGCCTTGCGGGGGTGTGCCATATTCCCAGCGAGCGTCGCCGTCCAGGCTGGCGTGCCACCAGTCGCTGATGTTGAAGGGCGGGTTGGCCAAACAAAAGTCGGCGCGCAGGTCGGGGTGTTGGTTGCGGGTGAAGGTGTCGGCGGGTTCTTTGCCCAAGTTGTAGTCCATGCCTCGAATGACGAGGTTCATGGCCGCCAAGCGCCAGGTGGTGGGGTTGGCCTCTTGGCCATAAATGGACACATCACCCAGCTTGCCGCCGTGGTCTTCGATGAATTTTTCAGACTGAACGAACATGCCACTCGACCCGCAGCAAGGGTCGTAAATCTGGCCCTTGCTGGGTGAGAGCACGGCCACCAGTGTTTTGACAATGCTGGCGGGCGTGTAGAACTGCCCGCCCCGCTTGCCTTCGGCGCTAGCAAACATGCCCAAGAAATATTCGTACACCTGGCCCAAGATGTCGCGCGCCTTCGATGGGTCGTCACCAAAGCCGATGGTGGAAATCAGGTTGACCAACTCACCCAGCTTGCCGTCGGGCAATTGGGCGCGGGCAAAGCGTTTGTCGAGGATGCCTTTGAGCTTGGGGTTGTCGGCTTCGATCAGGCTCAGCGCGTCGTCGATGCGTTTACCAATGTCGGGCTGGGGCGCGGCAGCGCGCAGGGCTTCCCAGCGGGCACCTTCGGGCACCCAAAACACGTTTTCGCTGGTGTAGTAGTCGCGGTCTTCGATCTCTGCGGCAATGTCTTCGTCAGCGGGTGCATCGCCATAAAAGAGTTCATCGGCTGGGTCACGCAAGCGGGTTTTTAGTTCAGACTGACGGGCCACAAAGGCGTCAGAGATGTATTTAACGAAGATGAGGCCGAGCACCAAGTGCTTGTATTCGGCGGCGTCCATGTTGGCGCGAAGCTTGTCGGCCGATGCCCAAAGGGTCTTTTTGATGTCGTCGAGCATTTGTAGTGTTTTTGAATTCAGCTTCAAGAATACCAAGCTTCGAGGCGCGCTTAGCCAAGTAACCAAGTTACCTATTTATGAGGATTTACCCGTAACATCCTTGCATGCATCATGAAACTAAGTTACATTCATGACCATGCTAGATCGCATCAAATCGACGCTCGCCTCTTTAGCCCCCGCCGAACAACGTGTGGGTAAGTTGCTGTTGAGCGACCCACGCACGTTTGCGGGCTTGCCGGTGGTGGAGTTGGCAGAGCGCGCACAGGTCAGCAAGCCCACGGTGGTGCGGTTTTGCCGCAGCGTGGGTTACGAAGGCCTGAGCGATTTCAAACTCAAACTCGCAGGCAGCCTCAGCGAAGGCGTGCCCTTCATTCACCGCAATGTGGGCACGGCCGACACCACGGGCGATGTGTTGGTCAAGGTCATCGACAACACGGTGGCTGCGTTTTTGAAGTACCGCAACGACGCCTCCACCGCCGCCATCGACAAAGCGGTGGACGCCATCGCCCTGGCCCACGCCAACAAAAACCGCTTGGAGTTTTTTGGCGTTGGTAACTCGGGCATCGTGGCGCAAGACGCGCAACACAAATTTTTCAGGTTGGGTTTTCACACTATCGCGCACAGCGATGGGCATTTGCAAATCATGAGCGCGTCGTTGCTCGGCCCCGGCGATTGCTTGGTGGTCGTGTCCAACTCAGGCCGCACCCGTGACTTGCAAGACGCGTGTGAAATTGCCCGCAAAAACGGCGCGACCACCGTGGTCATCACCGCCTCGGGCTCGCCCTTGGCCAGCGCCGGACACATTCACCTCGCGGCCGATCATCCCGAGAGTTACGAACGCTTTAGCCCCATGGTGTCGCGCTTGCTGCACCTGATGATCATCGACGTGTTGGCCACTTCCGTGGCGCTGCGCATTGGCAGTGCGCAGCTGCAGCCTTTGCTGCGCAACATGAAACAAAACCTCTTGAACAAACGTTACTCATGAACACGACCCCCACTGAAACAGGCGCTCTCGACATCGTGATTTTTGGCGGTGCGGGCGACTTGTCGTTTCGCAAACTCTTGCCTGCGCTGTACATGGCGCATTTGCACAGCCGACTGTCCCCCGGCACGCGCATCGTGGCGGTGGGTCGTCAGAACTGGTCACGCGAGGAGTACCTCGCATTCATCGACAAGCACTCGCCCCAGTTCATCGAAAAAAATGCGTTCACGGCCGATGACTGGAAACGCTTCATGGACCGCTTGGTGTATGTGAGCCTCGACGTCACCGCTGCCAGCGATTACGCCAAACTCAAAGCCGTGTGCGACCAATCTATGGTGCGTGTGTTTTATCTGGCCACCGCGCCCAGCTTGTTCACGCAAATTTGCGCCAACTTGTCGGCCGCCGGTTTGGTGGATGCACAGTCACGCGTGGTTCTGGAAAAGCCATTGGGCACCGACCTCGCCTCGGCCCGCGCCATCAACACCGATGTGGCCCGCTACTTTGACGAACAGCAGATCTACCGGATCGACCACTACCTGGGCAAAGAGACGGTGCAAAACCTGATGGTGCTGCGTTTTGGCAACGCCATTTTTGAGCCCCTGTGGCGTGCGCCCTACATCAAGAGCGTGCAAATCACCGTGGCCGAAAGCGTGGGCGTGGGCAGCCGAGCTGGTTTTTACGACGGAGCGGGTGCCATGCGCGACATGGTGCAAAACCACTTGCTGCAACTGCTGTGCATCGTGGCCATGGAGCCCCCGATCTCGCTGGGTGCTGACGATGTGCGCGACGAAAAACTCAAAGTCTTACGCTCGCTGCGCAAGATGGATTTGGCCGACATCAAGCGCGACACCGTGCGGGGCCAATACACCGCAGGTGCCTCGGAAGGTGCCGCCGTCAAAGGCTATTTGGAAGAAGACAACGTGCCTGCAGGCAGCCGCACCGAGACCTTTGTGGCCTTGCGCGCACAGATTAACAACGCGCGTTGGGCCAACGTGCCCTTCTTCTTGCGCACGGGCAAGCGCATGCAAAAGCGTCAGTCCGAAATCATCATTGAGTTCGCCGATCAGCCCTTCTCTATTTTTGGCACCACGGCGCACCACGAACCCAACCGCCTCATCATCAGCTTGCAGCCCGAAGAGTCGATTCAGTTGGAAATGATGGTCAAAGAGCCGGGCACGGGCATGTCGCTGCACCCCGTCAAACTGGGCCTCGATTTGCAGCAATCGTCAGACAAACGCCGTGCCGAAGCGTACGAGCGTTTGTTGATGGACGTCATCAAAGGTCGCCTCACACACTTCATGCGTCGCGACGAATTGGAAGCGGCATGGATGTGGGTCGAACCCATCTTGGACGGCTGGCAAGCTTTGGACGACAAGCCCCGCAATTACTCAGCCGGCAGCTGGGGCCCGGCCGCATCGTCCGCGCTGATGGCGCGCGAAGACCTGTCTTGGTTTGAGGAAGTCTGATGTCAGCAGCAGCCTCGCTGAACAGCTCAACGCCCCTGCCCTTTTGGCAAGATCAAACGCTGCCGCAAGTCACGGTGAAGCCAGTCGCCACGGACGCGCTCAATGCGCGCTTGGCCCAAGACATTGCACAACGCCTGAACGCCGCGATCAGCGCGCGCGGCGTTGCCGTGCTCAGCGTGTCGGGCGGCAAATCGCCCATCGCCTTGTTTGAAGCTTTGCGCGTGCAAGCCGTTGATTGGGCCAAGGTGCGCGTCACCTTGGTGGACGAGCGCTGTGTGCCCAACACCCACCCCGACAGCAATGCCCTGCTGGTGCAAACTCACTTGCTGCAAGGCTTGGCCGCGCAGGCGCAATTGGTGCCGATGGTGAGTGCAGCCACCAGCGACGCACCCAACATCAACGATGTGCCGTTGTTGTCGCCCGTGGTGCAAGCCAAAGTGGCAGGCATTGCGTTGGTGGCCGCAGGCATCGCCGATGTGCTGGTGCTGGGCATGGGCACCGATGGCCACACTGCGTCGCTGTTCCCCGACGCGCCCAATTTGCAAGACGCCCTAGACCTCCGCAACACCCAAGCCTGCGTGGCGATTGAGCTGGCCCATCCGCCCGCCAACGCCCCGTATGCGCGTGTGACACAAACCCTCGCGCAGATCCTCAGTGCACGCCACATCCTGCTGCCCATCAGTGGCGTCGACAAACGCCACACCTTGCAACAGGCGTGGGGCAAAGCTGATGCGCGCTACCCCGTGTCTTACGTGTTGCACCAAACACAAACCCCCGTCGCACTTTGGCTGACCCCATGACCACACCTGCACACTCGCCCGTTTCCCTACACGCCACGTTGGTGGCCGTCACCTCACGCATCGAACAGCGCAGCGTGGCGTCACGCCAAGCCTATTTGGACGTGCTGGCCAAAGCCAAAAAGCCCGGCCCTTACCGTGGCGGCATGGGTTGTGCCAACGCGGCCCACGCCTATGCGGCCATGCCCGCCAACGACAAGTTGGTGCTGCGCCAAGAACGCCAGCCCAACGTGGGCGTGATCACGGCTTACAACGACATGCTTTCGGCCCACCAGCCCTATGAGCACTATCCCGAGAAAATCCGTGCCGCCGCACGCGCTGCCGGTGCCACCGCGCAAGTGGCGGGCGGCGTGCCTGCCATGTGCGACGGCGTCACCCAAGGTGAAGACGGCATGGAGTTGTCGCTGTTCTCGCGCGATGTGATCGCCTTGGCCACCGCCGTGGGTTTGTCGCACAACGTGTTTGATGCCGCCATGTTTTTGGGCGTGTGCGACAAGATCGTGCCCGGCCTCTTCATGGGGGCCTTGCAGTTTGGTCATTTGCCTGCAGTGTTTGTGCCTGCTGGCCCCATGACCTCGGGCTTGTCGAACGACGAAAAATCCAAAGTGCGTCAGCAATACGCCCAAGGCTTGGTTGACCGCGAAACCCTGCTCGAAGCCGAGCAAGCGGCCTACCACGGCGCGGGCACCTGCACGTTTTACGGCACGGCCAACTCCAACCAAATGTTGATGGAGATCATGGGCCTGCACCTGCCAGGCTCGTCTTTTGTGAACCCAGGCACACCCTTGCGCGAGGCGCTCACAGTCGCCGCCGTGCAACGCGCCGTGACGCTGTCGCAAAACAAAGAGACGGGCATGGGCTACCAAATCAACGCCAAAGTGGTGGTGAACGGCATCGTGGGTTTGCTGGCCACAGGCGGCTCGACCAACCACACCATGCACTTGATCGCCATGGCCCGCGCGGCAGGCCTCATCGTCAACTGGGACGATTTTTCGGACCTCTCAGGCGTGGTGCCTTTGCTCGCCCGCGTCTACCCCAACGGCAGCGCCGATGTGAACCACTTCCAAGCGGCAGGCGGCATGGGCTACCTCATCAGCCAGTTGCTGAGTGCGGGCTTGTTACACAACGATGTGCAAACCATCATGGGCCACGGCTTGAATCGCTATACCGTGGAGCCTTGGCTCAACGATGGTCAATTGGCTTGGCGCGATGTGCCTGTGCAATCCGCCGACGATGCCGTGTTGCGCCCCTACACCCAGCCCTTCAGCGCCGATGGTGGTTTGCGTTTGATGCAAGGCAACTTGGGCCGGGCGGTGGTGAAAGTCTCGGCCGTGAAGCCTGAGCATCGCCAAGTGCGTGCCGCCGCCGTGGTGGTGACCGACCAAAAAGAACTGGCGCAACTCTTCAAAGACGGTCAGCTGGAACGCGACTTTGTCGCCGTGGTACGCAACCAAGGCCCACAAGCCAACGGCATGCCCGAGTTGCACAAACTCACCCCCATCTTGGGCGTGTTGCAAGACAAAGGCTTCAAAGTGGCCTTGGTTACCGATGGCCGCATGTCGGGCGCGTCTGGCAAAGTGCCCGCCGCCATTCACCTCAGCCCCGAAGCGATGAACGGCGGCAACATTGCCAAGGTACAAAACGGCGACATCATCAGCCTCGATTGCGATGCGCAAACCTTGACGCTCGAAATCAGCGACGCTGAACTGGCCGCCCGCACCGCCGTCATGCCTGACCTGTCGGCCTACCAACGTGGCACAGGCCGCGACCTCTTTGCCCTGTTCCGCGACAACGCGGCGCACGCCGAAGACGGCGCATCGCCTTTGTTGGCGCACGTCGCTTAAAGCGCGGCATCAGACGCTTTCTAAGTCAACTGCTCACCCACCATTTACCCATCAGCCAAACGCTTCAAACGTTCAACTGCTTCGCACCCAAGCCATGACACACACCAACCCCGCTTTCAGCCGCCCCGCGTTCACGTCACGCGTGGTGCCAGTCATCGTGATCACCCACCCCGACCAAGCCGTGCCCATGGCACATGCGCTGCTCGAAGGTGGCGTGGACGTGATGGAAATCACGCTGCGCCATGCCGCAGGCTTGCCAGCGATTGAGCAAGTCGCCAAGCATGTGCCACAGATGCATGTGGGCGCAGGCACCGTCACCCGCGCTGCAGAAATGGCAAGCGTGCAAGCCGCAGGGGCCAGCTTTGCGCTCTCGCCGGGCATGACTGACGCGCTCGTGCAAGCCGCTATGGATTGCAAGCTGCCCTTCATGCCCGGCGTGATGACCCCCGGCGAAGTGATGGCCGCACGCGACTATGGTTTTGGCGTGGTCAAACTCTTTCCCGCGGCACAAGCCGGTGGCTTGGCCATGCTCAAAGCCTTGGGCGGCCCGTTGGGTGACATGCGTTTTTGCCCCACGGGCGGCGTGTCGCTGGCCAACATGGGTGAGTTCTTGAAGCAACCCAACGTGGCGATGGTCGGCGGCTCATGGCTCACACCTGTGGACGTGGTCGAGCGCGGCGACTGGGCCGAAATCACCCGCTTGGCGCGTGAAGCCACAGCGGCAGCCAACGTCTGAGCCCACCTCAATTTATTCAAAACCGTTGAAGAACTTTCATCGGCTCAGCCTAAGAACCCCTCTTAATTTGACGAAAATTCACACATGACCACCTTCGTCCCGCCCCAACACCGCACAGCTTGGAAAGCCCTCCAAAACCTGTCCGACAGTACACTGCCGCATTTGCGCGACTTGCTGAAAACGCCACACCGTCACGAACAACTGCAAGCCAGTGGCGCAGGCATCACCATTGAGTACGAGCGTCAGCGCGTCAACGAGGCTGTGCTGCAACAGCTGCTGGCCTTGGCCGATGAGTCGCAGGTCATGCAACAAGCGCAAGCCATGTTCAAGGGCGAGCCCATCAACGCCACCGAGCAGCGCGCGGTGTTGCATGTGGCCTTGCGTGGCAGCCATGTGCCCAACCCACCGTGGGGCCGTGAGATTTCCAAACAAGTGGCGCACGAACTGCACCGCGTGTGCACCTTCGCTGAAAAAGTGCGCGAAGGCCACATGAAAGGCTATGGCGGCGAGTCCATCACCGACGTGGTGAACCTCGGCATTGGCGGCTCCGACCTCGGCCCGCGCATGACCACCGAAGCGCTGAGCCACTTGACGCGCGACAGCTTCAAAAACAAGGTGCGTGTGCACTATGTGTCCAACGTGGACGCGTGGAGCCTGTACACCACCCTCGCCCACCTCAACCCCGCCCGCACTGCCTTTGTGGTGCAAAGCAAAACCTTCACCACGCAAGAAACCATGACGCTGGCCGCCTCGGCCAAACGTTGGTTGAGCGATGGCGGCTGCCCCAGCGACCAACTGCATCAGCACTTGGTGGCGGTCACAGCCAGCCCCAAACTTTCGGCAGCGCAGGGCTTCACCGCGGAGCACACCTTTGGTTTTTGGGACTGGGTGGGTGGCCGTTATTCCGTGTGGTCGGCCATTGGCTTGCCTTTGGCCATCTCGATCGGTGCCTTCGCTTTTCAAGACATGCTCTTGGGCGCACGCGCCATGGACGAGCACTTCATGACCGCGCCCAAAGAGCAAAACCTGCCGCTGTTGATGGCCTTGTTGGGCGTGTGGAACCGCAACTTTTTAGGTGCCACAACGCACAACATCGCGCCTTACGCGTCGCCCTTGGGCAAGTTCGCGTCGTTCTTGCAACAGATGGACATGGAGTCCAACGGCAAGCGCACCCACATCGATGGCAGCCCTGTCGAAGTGGGCACCTCGCCCGTGTTGTGGGGTGGGTTGGGCATTGACGGTCAACACGCTTACTTTCAGTTGATCCACCAAGGTCAGCACTTGGTGCCCATGGACTTTATTGGCCTGCGCACCGAGCGCAGCCCCTTGCCCTTCGCCGCCGAACACCACCGCGTGGTCTTGCTCAACATGCAGGCACAAGCGCAAGCCTTGGCGATTGGCCGCAGTTTGGAAGAAACTGTGAAAGAAATGCGCGACAGCGGCACCGACGAAGCCGAGATTCAACGCTTGGCCCCGCACCGCAGCTACCCTGGCAACGTGCCCAGCACCACCATCTGGGTGGACGCACTGACACCCCGAAGCATGGGCGCCTTGATGGCTTTGTACGAACACAAAGTGTTTTGCCAAGCCGCCATTTGGGGCATTCACGCCTACGACCAATGGGGGGTGGAATTGGGCAAAAAAATGGCCAAAGACATGGAAGCCGCTGACGCAGAACGCCTGAAAGACTGATGCATGTTTGAGTCACGCGATCCCACCGTCACCGAAGCGGCCCCCTACCCCCGATTGCTCGGCGACATTGGCGGCACCAACGCACGCTTTGGCTGGCAAGCCGCTGAGAACGGCCCCATCGACCATGTGCAAGTGCTGCCCTGTGCGGAGCACGCATCACTGCTAGAGGCTGCGCAAACCTACTTGCGTGACCAGCAGTTGAGCGCACCACCGTGCGCGGCCTTCGGCATTGCCAACCCCGTCACGGGCGACCAAGTGGCCATGACCAACCACCACTGGAAGTTCTCAGTCTCCGCGCTTCGCGAAGGTTTGGGCGTGTCGCGCTTCTTGTTGCTCAACGATTTCACCGCCCTGGCCTTGTCGCTCACGTTGTTACCTGAATTGCAAAAACACCAAGTGGGCGGCGGCACAGCAGCGCCCAACGCAGCCATCGGTTTGATTGGACCAGGCACCGGCTTGGGCGTTTCAGGACTGTTCCCCGTTGGCTACCAAAATAAATGGATGCCCATCGCCGGAGAAGGCGGTCACGTCAGCCTGACCGCCACCACCGCACAGGAGTTTGCGGCCATTCAACAATTGCAAAAACGCTATGGCCATGTCTCGGCCGAGCGCGTCATCTCCGGCGCGGGTTTGGTCGATCTGTACCACGCCCTGTGCGATTTGAAAGATGGCCAAGGTCGTGAAATCACCACCCCCGCCGAAGTGCTGGAGCGCGCGCAAGAGGTACCCACGTCCACCGCCAACGAAGCCCTCGACATGTTCTGCGGCTTCTTAGGTTCGGTGGCTGGCGACTTGGCCTTGACCTTGGGCGCACGCGGTGGCATTTACATCGGCGGCGGCATCGTGCCGCGCTTAGGCGAACGCTTTGCGTCCTCGCCATTTCGCGAACGCTTCGAAGCCAAAGGTCGTTTTAAAAAATACTTGCAAGACGTGCCCACCTGGGTCATCCACAGCCCTGTCTCGCCTGCCTTGCAAGGTGCCTCGCAAGCGCTGTCGCTCACGCAGTGGGTCTGACAAGTTTCTTCGGCTAGAGGCTCACAAGGCCTTGCGCCGCAATTTCTCCTCACCTTCACGAGTCCCGAATGACTGACACCACCTCTTCAGCCAAAGCCAAAGCCAAAGTCACCGCCCCACCGAAACTGTCTGCCGCTGCACGCGCCACACGCATCACCAAAAACAATGAGCGTCCGCTGGTCGAAGACATTCGCCTGTTAGGCCGCATTTTGGGTGACGTGATTCGCGAACAAGAAGGCCGCGCGTCGTATGAGTTGGTCGAGCAAGTGCGCAAACTCTCGGTAGCCTTTCGCCGCGATGCCGACGCCGAGGCCGACAAAGCGCTCAAAAAACTGCTGGCCTCGCTCAGCGGCGAAGCCACCGTCAGCGTGATTCGCGCCTTCACCTATTTCAGCCACTTGGCCAACTTGGCCGAAGACCGCCACCACATTCGCCGCCGCGCCATCCATGAACGTGCGGGCGACACGCAAGAAGGCAGCCTGTCCGTCGCGCTAAGCCGACTCAAAGCAGCAGGCATTTCGCCCAAAAGCATTGTGCAAACCCTGGCACACAGCCATGTGTCGCCGGTGCTCACCGCCCACCCCACCGAGGTGCAACGCAAAAGCATCTTGGACGCCGAGCGTGGCATTGCCGTGCTGCTGGGTGAACGCGACGACATCCAATCTCGCGCCCTGCCGCAGTCCAGCACCAAATCCAAAACCGTGCCCGACGCCTTGGCCCTGCGCGAGTTGGCTGCCAACGAACTGCAAATTCGCGCGCGTGTGTTGCAGCTGTGGCAAACCCGCCTGTTGCGCTTCACCAAGCTCACCGTGTCAGACGAGATTGAGAACGCACTGAGCTACTACGAAGCCACGTTCTTGAGCGAAATCCCCAAGCTCTACGCCGACCTGGAAGCCGAGTTGGGTCACGCCCATGTGCACAGCTTTTTGCGCATGGGCCAATGGATTGGCGGTGACCGCGATGGCAACCCCAACGTCAACGCCGACACCCTGCATTACGCTTTGCGCCGCCAAGCCGATGTGGCGCTGCGCCATTACCTGACCGAGTTGCATTACTTGGGCACTGAGTTGTCCATGTCGGCCATGCTGGTCGATGTGACACCCGAGATGCAAGCCTTGGCCGAGCGCTCGCCCGACACCAACGCCCACCGCCAAGACGAGCCTTACCGCCGCGCGTTGACTGGCATGTACGCCCGTTTGGCAGCGACCCTCAAAGACCTCACGGGTGGAGACGCCGCACGCCATGCTGTGGCCCCGCAAAACCCCTACGCTTCGGCCCAAGAGTTGTTGGCCGACTTGCGCGTGATTGCCGAGTCCCTGCAAGCGCAACACGGCAGCGCCTTGATGGCGCAGCGCCTCACGCCACTCATGCGGGCGGTCGAGGTGTTTGGCTTTCACCTCGCCACGGTGGACTTGCGCCAAAGCTCGGATCAACACGAGTTGGTCATCGCTGAATTGCTTGCCACCGCAGGTGTGCAAGCGCACTATGCCAAGCTCAACGAAGAGCAACGCGTGGCGGTGCTGACACAGTTGCTGCGCGACGCTCGCCCGTTGCGTGTGATGGGTGCGCCCTATTCAGACTTGGCCCGCAAAGAACTGGCAATTTTTGAAACCGCCCGCGACATGCGCCAAGCCTTTGGTGCTGACGCCATTCGCCACTACATCATCAGCCACACCGAAACCGTGAGCGACTTGCTGGAAGTGTTGTTGCTGCAAAAAGAAACCGGCTTGATGCGCGGCACCTTGGACCACAAAACCTCCACCTGCGATTTGGTGGTGGTGCCTTTGTTCGAAACCATCGACGACTTGCGCCGTGCCGCCGACATCATGGGCGGCTTCTACGCTGTCCCTGGCGTGGCCGATTTGGTCAAACGCAGCGGCGCCGAGCAAGACATCATGTTGGGCTATTCGGACAGCAACAAAGACGGCGGCATCTTCACCAGTAACTGGGAGTTGTACCGCGCCGAAATCGCCTTGGTGGCTTTGTTCGATGGCTTGTTCAAACACCACGACATCACCTTGCGCATGTTCCACGGCCGTGGCGGCACGGTGGGTCGCGGCGGCGGCCCAAGCTACCAAGCCATTCTGGCGCAGCCCCCCGGCACGGTGCGTGGCCAAATTCGCCTGACCGAGCAAGGCGAAGTGATTGGCTCTAAATACGCCAACCCCGAAATTGGTCGACGGAACTTAGAAACTCTGGTGGCCGCCACGTTGGAAGCCACGATGCTGCAAACCACCCAACCCGCACCGCCATCCTTTTTAGAGGCCGCGCAATGGTTGTCCGAAGCGAGCATGAAGGCTTACCGTGGCTTGGTGTACGACACACCCGGGTTCACCGAGTACTTCTTTGCGTCCACGCCGTTGCGTGAAATTGCCGAACTCAACATTGGCTCGCGACCTGCGGCACGCCCAAAAAGCGGTAATGCCTCGCCACGCATTGAAGACCTGCGCGCCATTCCTTGGGGCTTCAGCTGGGGCCAATGCCGCTTGACGCTGCCCGGTTGGTTGGGCTTTGGCTCGGCAGTGGACCAGTTCATCCACCACCACCCCACGCTCAAGCCCAAAGACGCGCTGGCTTTGCTGCAAAAAATGCAACGCCATTGGCCGTTTTTCCGGTCTTTGCTCTCCAACCTCGACATGGTGTTGGCCAAGAGCGATTTGGGCTTGGCCTCGCGCTACGCCGAGTTGGTCAGCGACACGCGTTTGCGCAAGCGGATCTTTGCGTTGATCGAAACGGAGTGGCACCGCACGTCAGACGCGTTGAAACAAGTCACGGGTGACAAGCAACGTTTGGTCAACAACGCAGCGCTGGAACGCTCCATGCGCCACCGCTTTCCCTACATCGACCCGCTGCACCATTTGCAAGTCGAGTTGATTCGCCGCTACCGGGCAGGCTTGCGCCCGCAAGACCGCGATGAGAAAGCCCAACGCGGCATTCACATCTCCATCAACGGCATTGCGGCCGGTTTGCGCAACACGGGCTAAACCCAGCGCAGGGTGCGGTAAATTAGCCCTATGGCCCATTTACTGATTGTTGAAGACGACGACTTGCTGCGTGACGGCTTGACGGACCTGTTCCGCCAAGCCGGTCACACCGTGGACCACTGCGCCGACGGCCTCAGCGCCCAAACTTTTTTGAGCGACCACGTGGTTGACGCCGTGTTGCTCGACTTGGGCCTGCCCAAACTCGATGGCATGGCCCTGCTGCAATGGCTACGACAGCGCTTTGAGAGCTTGCCCGTGATGATCTTGACCGCCCGCGACGGCGTGGACGATCGCGTGGAAGGCCTGATGGCCGGTGCCGACGATTACCTGACCAAACCCTTCAACAACGCCGAGCTCAGCGCCCGCATGCAAGCCCTGCTGCGCCGCGCCCGATTGCCCGCTTTTCAAAGCAGCGTGCTTGACGACCAAGACACCAAACAGGCGCTGGAGATTGACCCCAACCTGCCACGCATGCGCATCCACGGCCAAGCCACCGACTTGACACAACGCGAGTGGGAACTTTTGCGCTTACTGCACCAACGCCTCAACCAAGTGGTCAGCCGCGACGATGTGGCTGTCGCTTGGCAAAGCGAATCAGCAGAGCCGACGGCGTCGAACGCGCTGGAGGTTTACATCCACCGTCTGCGCCGCAAGCTCACCGGCTCGGGCCTGAACATTCGCAACGTGCGCGGCTTGGGCTACATGCTGGAACCGGTGTGAGCCAACCCAGCTTGTCGCTGCGTCGCCAGTTGTTGCTCTGGCTGCTGTTGCCTCAGTTGGTGCTGTGGCTGGGGGGTGGCGCGCTTACGTATCGCATTGCATTGAACTATGCAGAAAAGGGCTTGGACCAATCGCTGTCGCAATCGGTGCGCTCGTTGGCACGGCAAGTCAAACCACTGGGCTCGGGCTTGTTGGTGGACTTTCCACGCGCAGCCCAAGCCATCATTGAAGAAGACCCTGCAGATCGCGTGAGCTACATGGTGTCCTCGCCGCCTGGCAAGTTTTTGCTGGGCAACCAAGCTTTTGCCGAGCCCCCCACCACAGGCGCGCAAGCCAACGCCCCCGATGCGCCCGTGTTTTATCGCATGGAACTGGCGGGCAAGCCCATGCGCGCCGTGTCTTTGGAAGTCGCCTATGGCGACGCTGACACCCCGCAACGCTTGCGTGTGCAGTTGGCCAAAAGCTATGTGGCACGCGAGCGCATTGCCGAAGAGCTGGTGGCTGATTTGCTGGCCCCGCTGCTGCTCTTGGGCGTGGTGCTGAGCATCTTGGTGTATGCCGGCATCAAACGGGGCATGGCTCCGCTCACCAAACTCGACAAGCAATTGCAAGACCGATCTGAGTCCGAATTGACACCTTTGGAGCTGACCACAGCCCCCACCGAAGTGCATGCCTTGGTGGGCTCGATCAACCGTTTGCTGCTGGCCGTGCGACGCAACGTGAGTCAAGAAAAACGCTTCATCAACGACGCCGCCCACCAGCTGCGTACTCCTTTGGCAGGCCTGATCAACCAAACCGATTTGGCGCTGAGTGAGCCCGATGCCAGCTTACTCAAAGCACGCCTGCACAAAGTGCACGCAGGCGCACAACGCAGCGCGCACTTGGTCAACCAACTGTTGGCCTTGGCCCGCAGCGGCACCGAGGTGCCCATGACGCGTTTAGATCTGGCCAGCCTGGCCCAAGATGTGGCGCGCGAACTGAGCCCACGCGCCGTGGCGCTGAAAGTCGATTTGGGCTACGAAGGCGATGCCCACGTTTGGATGAATGGCTCGGTGGTGCTGCTGCGCGAAGCCATCACCAACGTGATTGACAACGCGCTGCGCTATGGCGCTGTCGGCGTTGCAGAGGGAAGCGACGCGACCATCACCGTATCAGTGCACCACCATGACCGCACCTGCGTGTTGGCGGTCGAAGACAACGGGCTGGGTTTGACGGAAGCGCAACGCGACCAAGCCTTTGATCGTTTTTGGCGCGCCAACGAGCTGCCAGGAGGCTGCGGCCTCGGGCTGTCTATCGTGCAAGAGATTGCGCGTCGCCATGGCGGCGAAGCACGCGTGCTCCCGGTGCAGCCGCAGGGCTTGCGGGTTGAGCTCACGCTGCAAGTCACTTAACACCGCTGAGCGCATCAAGCCTGCAAGCGCTGCACCGCCCTGAAAGCGCCTCAGACCTTTTAGGCCAACCGCAACCCTGAGGCATGGTCGAACCAAGTGACGTGGTCGGCTTGAATGCCCAATCCCACGTGGTCACCCGGACGCACTTGCGTTTGCGGGGCGGTACGCACGGTCACTTTGCCAGCTGCCGTGTCGACCACCACAAAGGTGTCGGCCCCCGTGGGCTCCACCAAGTTCACCACACCGCGCCAAGGCGCTGCATCGTCGAAGCTCAGGTGTTCAGGGCGCAAGCCCAACTGCGTGATGCTGCCCGCGTGCGTGGGGGCGGTCAAAGCCAACTGAGCGCCTGCAATGTCAAAGGCGGCGCTATTGGCACTGACGCGACCTTCGATCAGGTTCATCGTGGGCGAACCAATGAAGGTGGCCACGTAGGTGTTGGCGGGTCGGTTGTAAATTTCGTCCGGTGTGCCCAGTTGCTGCAAAACGCCGCCCTTCATGACCGCGATGCGACTGCCCAAGGTCATGGCTTCGACTTGGTCATGCGTCACATACACGCTGGTGATGCCGCTGAGCTGGTGCAAGCGTTTGATTTCAGCGCGCATCTCCACGCGCAACTTGGCGTCGAGGTTAGACAGGGGTTCATCAAACAAAAACAGCTGAGGGTTGCGCGCCAAAGCACGGCCCATGGCCACGCGCTGGCGTTGGCCGCCCGAGAGTTGCGAGGGGCGACGGTCCAGCAAATGCTCAATCTGCAACATGGCAGCCACTTCGGCAATGCGCGCTTGACGCTCGGCCTTGGGCACTTTGCGGATTTCAAGGGCGAAGCCAATGTTCTCGGCCACGCTCATCGTGGGGTACAGCGCGTAGCTCTGAAAAACCATGGCAATGTCGCGCTGCGCGGGCGGCACGCCCACCACGTTTTTGTTGGCAATGGCAATGCTGCCTTCGGTGGGCTCTTCCAAACCCGCAATGATGTTGAGCAAGGTGGACTTGCCGCAGCCGGAGGGGCCAACCAAGATCAAGAACTCACCGGGAGCCACGTCGATGTCGATGCGTTTGAGCACCTCCACCGTGTTATCGCCCTTGCCAAAACATTTGCGAATGCCGCGAATTTCTAATGCTGAAGACATCGTCGTTCCTTTTAACCTTTGACAGCGCCGGCGGTGAGGCCACGCACAAAATACCGTCCTGCCAGCACATACACCAGCATGGTGGGCAAGCCCGCAATCAAGGCCGCCGCCATGTCGACGTTGTAGGCTTTGACGCTGCTGGTGGTGTTGGCCAAGTTGTTCAGGCCCACGGTGATGGGCTTGGAGTCCGCGCCGCTGAAGGCCACGCCAAACAAGAAGTCGTTCCATATTTGGGTGAATTGCCAAATCAAAGTGACCATCACGATGGGCGTGGACATGGGCACGATGATGCGTAAAAAGATCATCCAAAAACCAGCGCCGTCCATGCGCGCGGCATTCATCAAGTCTTTGGGAATGCCAGCATAGTAGTTGCGGAAAAACAAGGTGGTACTGGGCAAGCCCGCTAACAAGTGCACCAAGATCAAGCCGCCGATGGAGCTAGAAAGCCCCAACCAACCCAGCACTTGGCTCATGGGCAACAGCACCACTTGGAAGGGCATGAAAACGCCAAACAACAGCAGTGCAAACAAGGTCTCGCTGCCGCGAAATTTCCACAGGCTCAGCACGTAGCCATTGAGCGCGCCCCATGTGGTGGAGATCAACACCGCAGGTACCGCCATCCACACCGAGTTCCAAAAGTAAGGTTCCAAGCCGGAGCATTGCGCGCCCGTGCAGGCCGAGTCCCACGCCAAACGCCAGGCGTCAAAGTTCAACGACCCAGGCAGACTGACCAAGCTATTTTGACGAATTTCTTCGGCGTCTTTGAGGGAGGTCACCAGCATCACATAAAGCGGTGCCAAGAAGAAAATGGCACCCACAGCCAAGGTCACATAGAGCAACACCCGCCACAGCGTTTGCGCAGAAAAGAACTTAGTGCTCATGCTTTTTGCTCCGCAATTCGCTGTATAGATAAGGCACGACCAAGGCCGCCACGGTGGCCAGCATCATGGTGGCGCTGGCGGCACCCAATCCAATTTGTCCACGCGTGAAACTCATGGCGTACATGAAGGTGGCGGGCACATCGGTGGCATAACCTGGACCGCCCGAGGTGAGCGCCATGATCAGGTCAAAACTCTTGATGGCCAGATGCGACAGCACCATCAGGGTCGAAAAGAACACGGGTCGCAACGCCGGCAACACGATGCGCCAGTAAATACGGGGTAAGGACGCGCCATCGATCTGCGCCGCTTTGATGATGCTGTCGTCAATGCCGCGCAAGCCCGCCAAAAACAAGGCCATGGCAAAACCTGCCGACTGCCACACACCGGCAATCACCACGCAGTAAATGGCCATGTCGCTTTCGACCAACCAACTGAAACTGAAGCTGCTCCAGCCCCAGTCGTGCATGAGTTTTTCAAGGCCCATGCTGGGGTTGAGCAACCATTTCCACGCTGTGCCCGTGACCACAAACGACAAAGCCATGGGGTACAGATAGACGGTGCGAATGAAGCCTTCGGCACGTACTTTTTGGTCTAACAAAACAGCCAAAAAGACACCCAAAGCCATGGCACCAGCGACATAGCCGATGCCAAAAATAGCGAGGTTTTTCAGGGCGACCCACCAGCGGTCCATCTCCCACAGCTTGGCGTACTGCGCCAAACCCACCAACTCGTAGTTGGGCAACATGCGCGAGACGGTGACCGACAACACGCCGTTCCAAATCATGAACCCGTAGATGAACGCAAAACCCAGCACCAAACCGGGTGCGACCACCATCTTAGGAATCAACGCTTCTAAGCGATGCTTGTGCATCTTGAGCCTTTGTGATGTTTCAAAAAAGAGAGAAGGGGTTACCCCCTTCTCTCACCCTCGCCTGTTCAAAACCGAGGTCGATTTACCACCAAACTTCGTACTGGACACCAGCCAAAGTTTGGTTTTTACGGTTGTTGGTCCCAAACGTACCTTCACCTGCTCCGCCATTGTTGGCATCTGCTGCGGCTTGGTTCCAGTTCGCCTTGGTCACGTAGAAACGCAACTCAGGACGAGACCAGAAATCAGGCGACATGGCGATGGTGGGCGCAATCGTGATTTTGTTCAGACGCTGTGACTGAGCACCATCGCTGAAGGATCGTGATGTCGTTCCAGCTTCGACCAACATCTTGAAGTTCTTGGTGTAAGCGTATGAAACACGACCGCCCAAAGAGGTGTCTTTGGTGGTGCGTGTGACGGCAGGGTCATCCGACTTGGTGGTTTGGTAACCCACAATCGCTTGACCACCGAAACGACCTGATTGCCAGTTGATGGAATCAGCGATGCGGTTGGTTTTCTTGCCATACACCGTGGTCGAGCTGATGTCACCAAAACGGCCATTGATATTGGCGTAGCCGCTGGAGGTTTGCAAGAACAGGCTATTGGTCAAACCGGGCATGCCGAAATTCGACTGGTTGTGGTTGATGGTCAAACCCGAACCGCCGCTGCTCTTCAAGCCAGAGGTGGTCACTGAAGTCAACAACACGCGCACTTTGCCGCCGGGGTTGGTGTTGATTTCAGAAATGTCAACGTTGAGTTTGTTGGCAGAGGTGCCGACGGTCATCTTTTTGTCGAAGGTGTCGCCGGTTTGTAAAGCGGCACCCACCTTGATACCACCCACTGACAGATCGGTGAAACCCGAACCTTGGTTAACGCCGTAGTCCATCAAGAAATGGTCAACGATGTGAACGTCTTGAATACGGAGGCGGCGTTGACCGGCCCAAATCTTAGCTTCGGGTGCAAAGCTCAAGCCCGAGACTTCGACGAAGGCTTGTTCTGTGCCCACATTGCCATCGTTCCACTTAGTGGGCATGTAGTCCAACTTGTATTTCACGCCATCCACTTCAAAAGTTTTGGCGATGTTGACTTCCACACCGTAGTCACCTTCGTTGCCCAAACGGTACTTTTGCAAGTCGCCGCCGAGGGTTAAGCCACCTTTGACTTGCTGGTCTTTGTTGTAGCTGTACACGCCACCGCCACGGCTGTAGCCGGTGACTTCAACGCCGCCCACATCTGCCGCGAAAGCAGTCGCGCTCAAGCAGCAAAGTGCAGCAGCGGCGCAGGTTAGTTTCATTTTCATAGTTGTCTCTCAGGGGTTTTAAAAATCAACAGGCTGTCTGTTGCTTATTTGGTCGCAGCGGCTGCAACGAGGCGTTTTTGGCCATCGTCGATGCTGATCTTGTCGTCGTTCCAGAACTGGCTGACCAAATCTTTGATGGCGCCTTCGGTGGCTGGCGAGATGGCCATGCCGTGGGCAACCGATGGGACCAATCCGCCGGTTTTGGCGGTGTCCACGAAGTCTTTGCTGGACAGCTTGGCGCAGTCGTCAAACTTGGCCATCGACATGTTCAAGCGCACAGGGATGGAGCCCTTGTTGAGGTTGAACACCTCTTGGAAGTCGGTGCTCATGATGGCGGCGGCCAAGTCGCCTTGGGCTTTTTGTGCACCGGCGTCTTTGAGCTTGAACATGGCAAACGAGTCCACGTTGAAGGTGTAAGAAGTGGACGTACCAGGCGCAGCGGCGCACAAGAAGTCTTTGCCTGGCTTTTTGCCAGCGGCAACGAACTCGCCTTTGGCCCAGTCACCCATGAATTGGAAGCCAGCTTTGCCCTGCATGACCATGGCGGTGGCCAAGTTCCAGTCGCGGCCAGGTGAGGCGGCGTCGGTGTAGCCCTTGATCTTGCGGAAGGTCTCCAGCGATTTCTTCATCGTGGCGCTGCTCAACGCTTTGGGGTCGAGCTTGACCAAGGCTTCTTGGTAGAACTTAGCGCCACCCACACCCAACACCACCGATTCAAAGGTGGTGAAGTCTTGCCAGTTTTGGCCACCGTGGGCCACGGCGATGAAACCCGCTTTTTTGATTTTTTCAGCCGCAACGAAAAACTCGTCGTAGTTGGCAGGCATGCTGGCCACGCCCGCCTTTTTCAGCACATCAGGGTTGGCCCAGACCCAGTTCACGCGGTGCACGTTGACGGGAGCCGCCACGTAGCTGCCTTTGTATTTCATGACGTTGGCCACGACTTGGGGCAGCAGGCTGTCCCACTTTTCGGCTTGTGCCACGCTGTCGAGGTTGGCCAACACGCCTTCTTGCGCCCACTCTTGAATGGCGGGGCCTTTGATTTGCGCAGCGGAAGGTGGGTTGCCCGACACCACACGGCTCTTCAACACGGTCATGGCGTTGTCACCGCCGCCGCCAGCGACCGCAAAATCTTTCCAGGTGTGGCCTTTGGCCGACATGATTTTTTTCAGCTCAGCGGCTGACTTGGCTTCGCCACCGGAAGTCCAGTAGTGCAACACTTCGACTTCGCCTGCCACAGCAGCTGACACCGACACAGCGGCCACACAGGCCAGAACGATTTGGTTGAGTTTCATGGAGTTTGTCTCTCGATTTGGTTGATTTAGAGGGCTCAAGTCTTTTCCTGAGTGCGTTAATTATTCATTAATTAATTAAACAAAGTTCTAAGGATTTTCCCTAGATGGTGGGCAATTTACACTGAGCCCATGAACACCACCTCCCCCCACACTTCGCAACGGCTGGCAGGCAAAGTCAGCATCATCACGGGCGCCGCACAAGGCATTGGCTTGGCAACCGCCCTCAAATTCGCCCATGAAGGTGCCATCGTGGTGCTGTGCGATGTGAAGCAAGCTGCGGTCGATGCGGCCGTCGCCCAATGCCAAGCTGCAGGCGCACAAGCGGTGGGCTTTGTGGTGGACGTGACCCAGCGCGACATGGTGGATGGCGCCGTCAAGGCCGTGATTGAGAAGTTTGGGCGCATCGATGTGCTGGTGAACAACGCCGGTATCACCCAAGATGCGCGCTTGCAAAAGATGACGATGGAACAGTTTGACCGCGTGATTGACGTGAACCTGCGTGGCGTTTTTCATTGCGCCCAAGCCGTCACCGACACCATGGTGGCGCAAGGCAGCGGCGTGATTTTGAATGCGTCGTCCGTTGTGGGCATCTACGGCAACTTTGGCCAAACCAACTACGCCGCCACCAAGTTTGGCGTGATCGGATTTACCAAAACCTGGAGTCGCGAGCTGGGCCCCAAAGGTATTCGCGTCAACGCCGTCGCACCTGGCTTCATTGCCACGCCCATCTTGGACTCCATGCCCGACAAAGTGATTGAAGACATGGTGAGCCGCGTGCCCCTGAAGCGCTTGGGCCGCGCCGAAGATATTGCCAACGTCTACGCGTTTTTGGCCAGTGACGAGGCGTCTTATGTGAACGGTGCGGTGCTGGAAGTTTCGGGTGGCATGACGGTATGAGTGACGCGCAAGCGGTCTCCATGCAGCAAGTCCCCAACAAACACGCGCCACGCAACAAGACAGATTTATTTGTGTCCTTCACCCTGCTCGCTTTGCAGGGTTTTGGCGGCGTTTTGGCGGTGGTGCAACGTGAGTTGGTGGACAAAAAGAAATGGCTCACACTGGATGAGTTTGTGGAAGATTGGTCCGTTGCGCAAATCTTACCGGGGCCCAACGTGGTGAATCTCGCCTTGATGATCGGTGGACGCGCCTTTGGCTTGTCAGGCGCGCTGGCAGCGTTGGCGGGCCTGTTGCTCGCGCCCACTGTGTTGGTACTTCTTTTAGCAGCCGCCGTAGCAGGTGTAGCGGACACGCCCACGGCACAAGGCATGCTGCGCGGCATGGGCGCAGTGTCCGCAGGCTTGATTGCGGCGGTGGGCATCAAGCTCATGGACGCTTTAAAAAACAACCCCATGGGCCAGTTCAGCTGCCTCGCCATTGCCGCCCTCACCTTCGTCGGCATTGCGCTGTTTCGCTTGCCTTTGGCGTGGGTATTGCTGACTTTGGGGCCCCTGGCCAGCTTATGGGCCAGCCACTGCATCGCCAAGCGAGGTGAGGCATGAACATTGTCTTGACCTTGGCCGATTGGTGGTCCTTGTTTTTGCACTTCGTGTCGCTGTCGCTGCTGGCTGTGGGCGGCGCCATCACCACCGCGCCCGACATTCACCGCTACTTGGTCGATGAAACGCATTGGCTCAGTGACACGCAGTTCACCTCGTCCATCGCCTTGGCGCAAGGTGCGCCTGGGCCCAATGTGATGTTTGTGGCCCTGATGGGCTGGAACGTGGGCCTCAACGCAGCTGGCGGCTTGGCAGCAGGTTGGCACGCAGTGGGCTTGGCGTTGTGGGGCGTGCTGATCACCATGGTAGGCATTTTGATCCCGTCATGTACCCTCACTTTTGTGGCCACGCAATGGGCGCACCGCAATCGCGAACTGCGCGCCGTGAAAGCTTTCAAAGCGGGCATGGCTCCGATCGTGATTGCGCTCTTGATTGCTACAGGCTGGTTGCTGACCGGCGATCACGACAACCCTGCGCGCGACTGGCCCCTCTGGACCCTCACTGCGATCACCACCTTGATCGTCTGGAAAACCAAGACGCACTTGTTGGTGTTGCTAGGTGTTGGCGCTTTGCTGGGGGCCATGGGTTGGATTTGAGATGGATTTGCCCCTCAAACACCCTGCACTGCCCACACTCCCCAAGCTTTACCAACAGCGCATGGAAGCTTTGCTGGCCAGCGGAACGCGCCGCATGGTGGGCTTGGTCGGTGCACCCGGCGCGGGCAAATCGACCTTGGCGCAAGTGCTGGCGTTGCAATGGCCTGAACTTGTGCAAGTGGTGCCCATGGACGGGTTTCACTTGGCCAATGTGGAACTTGAACGTTTGGGACGCAAACAACGCAAAGGCGCGCCAGACACGTTTGACGCGTTTGGCTTTGTCGCCTTACTCAAGCGTCTGCGCACACAAACCGACGATGAAGTGGTCTACGCACCCAGCTATGAACGCACATTAGAAGAAAGCGTGGCAGGTGCGATCGCCATTCACGCGAAGACGCCACTACTCGTGGTGGAAGGCAACTACTTGCTGCTCAACGATGCCCCCTGGGACCAAGTGCAAGCGCTGCTGGATGAAACCTGGTTTGTTGACGTGCCGCACGACCTGCGCGTTGACCGCTTGACCCAACGCCACCAGCAATTTGGCCGCAGCGCACAAGACGCTGCCGATTGGGTGCAACACACAGACGAGCCCAATGCGCGACGCATTGAGGCGGCCAAAGTCAAAGCGGACGTGGTGTTCCGCTGGGAAAATTAGGAGACTCGGGTTTAGTTAAGAATTAGGCGACCGTGCGTTGGCGGCGCGCTTCGTACAAACACACCCCGCTGGCCACCGACACGTTCAAGCTCTCCACCGCCCCCGACATGGGGATGCTGATGAGCTCGTCACACGTCTTGCGCGTGAGTTGGCGCATGCCATCACCTTCGGCACCCAACACCAGTGCAGTGGGCCCTTTGAGGTCGACTTGGTACAAAGTTTTGGGGGCATCGTCGCTGGTGCCGATGATCCAAATGTTGCGTTCTTTGAGTTCGTTCAAGGTGCGCGCCAAGTTGGTCACCATGAAATAAGGCACCGTTTCAGCCGCGCCGCTCGCCACTTTGGCCACCGTGGCGTTGATGCCCACAGCGTGGTCTTTGGGCGCGATCACCGCATGGGCACCGGCACCGTCGGCCACGCGCAAGCATGCGCCGAGGTTGTGCGGGTCGGTCACACCGTCGAGCACCAAAATCAACGGTGACTCGATTTTTTCGATGCCTTCCAGCAACTCGTCCAGCGAATGCACCATCTTGATTTCGGTGACCCGCGCCGCCACGCCTTGGTGGCCATGGCCGCCCGAGAGCTTTGCCAAACGTGGGCCATCAGCCTCGATCAAGCGAATACCGCCCTCGTTGGCGCGGTCAATGAACTGGCGCATACGCGCATCACGGCGTGTGGGGTCGAAATAGATTTCGATGACGGATTGCGGCGCTGTTTTAACGCGCACGCCAACGGCGTGAAAGCCGAAGAGAACTTTGGGGGCTGAGGACATAGGCAGGGATTATCCCTTGACTAAACCTTCACCTGCCCCGCCTCAATCGTGATGGCCTGATCGCACCGCGCGGCCAGCTTCAAATCATGTGTCACCAACACCAGCGTGGTGCCCAATTCTTGGTTCAAAGCAAACATCAAATCCATGATGCGCTCTCCGCTCGCGTGGTCCAAGCTGCCGGTAGGCTCATCGGCCAGCAGCAGTGCGGGTTTGACGACAAAGGCGCGGGCCAGAGCCACGCGTTGTTGCTCTCCGCCCGACAGCACTTTGGGGTAATGGTTCAAACGCTCGCCCAAGCCAACGCGCACCAGCATGTCTTTGGCGGCGGCACGCGGGTTGGGCAAGCCCGCCAGCTCCAGAGGCAGCATGACGTTTTCGAGGGCGGTCATGTTGCCCAAGAGCTGAAAGCTTTGGAACACAAAGCCCACTTGACGCGCGCGCAAGGCGGCACGTTGGTCTTCGTTCAAACTGAAAATATCCACGCCGCCCAGCCAAACGCTGCCACGGCTGGGTGTGTCCAAACCCGCCATGATGGACAGCAAGGTGCTTTTGCCCGAGCCCGATGCGCCCACGATGGCCAGGGATTGCTGCGGGGCCAAAGTGAAATCGATATCGCGGAGAATGTCGAGTGTGCCGGTGGCGTCTTGGACTGATTTGAACAAGTGCGAGACGGCGATCAAGGGCGACACCGCAGCGGGTGCGTGGGCAGATAAATTTTCTAATGAGGACGTGGTCATGAAGCGCGATGGGATGTGGAGACGCGACTTTAACTTGAGCGCGTTGGCTGTCGGTTTGACAGGGCTTTTGGGCCTGCGTTCGGCATGGAGTCAAAACAACGTGATCTCGTCGCGAGGCGAAGGCATGGAAGGTGACGTGATCGGCACCGAACCGCGCCGCCGTCGCCCCCCCGTCAACAACGCCGTGCCCCCGCCAGGATCTGCGCCTGTGGCTACGATTTTGGTGGTCGGCGACTCGCTGAGCGCCGAATACGGCATCACACGGGGTAAGGGCTGGGTGGCGCTGCTGTCAGCCAAGTTGCGCGCCGAGCGCCCCGATGTGAGCGTGATGAATGCCAGCATCAGTGGCGACACCACGGCAGGCGGTCGCGCTCGCTTGCCTGCACTGTTGAGCCAAGTTCGCCCCGTGCTCGTGGTGATCGAGTTGGGCGGCAACGATGCCCTGCGCGGCCTCGATCTTGCCAGCACGCAAAAGAATTTAGAAGCCATGATTCAAGCCAGCCAGGAAGTCAACGCACGCGTGGTGTTAGTGGGCATGCAGATTCCCCCAAACTACGGGCCTGATTACAGCACCCAGTTTTCGGTGATGTTCCATCAAGTGGCGAAGAGGAACAACATCAGCCTGGTGCCGTTTTTTCTCAAAGGCATTGCCGACGTACCGGATGCAGTCAACCAATTTCAACCCGACCGCATTCATCCCCGCGAAGAAGCGCATCCGCGCATGCTGGGCAATGTGTGGCCCGACATCAAAAAGAATTTACAAGGTCATTGAGTGAGCGTTCATTTCATTTCGGCGCAAGACGCCATGGCCCGCATGGCCACACCGCTGGGTGAGCCCGGCGGTTTCAGCACCATCATCGATGCACGCAGCGAAGACGAGCACGCGCTCGACCACCTGCCGGGTGCTGTCAACTGGCCGTCGTTGAACAACGAAGAGCGCATTTTCGTGGGCACCATGTACAAGCAACAGGGTGCGTTTGAGGCGCAAAAACATGGCGCGGCCATGGTGGCGGCCAACATTGCACGGCACATCCAGCGTGAAGTGCTGGAATTGCCCAAAAATTGGCAACCGCTCATCTACTGCTGGCGTGGCGGCAAGCGCAGTGGCTCGCTGTCAATGGTGCTGGGACAAATTGGCTTCAAGATTCACTTGATCGAGGGCGGCTACAAAGCCTTCCGTGCCGCCATCGTCGAGGACATTCCGAAGCGCGTGGCACCGTTGCAATTCAAAGTCATCTCTGGGCCTACGGGCTCGGGCAAAACGCGTTTGCTCTATGCCCTGGCCGCCGAGGGCGCCCAAGTGCTGGACCTCGAAGAATTGGCCTGCCACCGCAGCTCGGTGCTGGGCCATATTCCCGGCCAACCGCAACCCAGCCAAAAACGCTTCGACACCTTGGTGTGGCAAGCGTTGCGCAGCTTTGACCCTACGCGCCCCGTGTTCGTCGAATCAGAAAGCCGCAAAGTGGGCAATTTGTCGGTGCCTGAATCGCTGATGCTCGCCATGCGTGACAGCCCGTGTTTTGAGTTGCAACTCAGCTTGGATGAGCGTGTGGCCTTGCTGATGGAAGACTACAACTTCTTCGTCGACGATCATGACTTGTTTTGCCGCCGGCTTGATGCCTTGGTGGCCATCCGTGGCAAAGCCGTGGTCGACGCCTGGAAAGAGCAAGTCCATACGGGCCACATTGAAAACGTGGTGCGGGACCTGCTGGTGCTGCATTACGACCCGACGTATGCCTCTTCGATGGTGCGAAATTTCTCGCAAACGGGCCAAGCCACAGCGTGCGTGGCGTACAACCGCCATGCTGAGAGCTTGCGCAAAATCGCGCAAGCACTGACAGCGGAATAACGCCATCTAGGGCAGAGGCGGAGGCGTCGTGTTGGGCTACGTCGACTAAGCCTGCAAGTTTGCAGTCTGTAAAGCCTGCAAGATGTCAGCCTGTAAATGACTCGCCGCTTCTAAGCCAATGCAAAAGCGCACCACACGACCGCGTTGCATGTGCGCTGTAGCGCGTGCACGGCTAGACGCCATGTTGTAGGGCATCACCAAACTCATGGGGCCGCCCCAGCTGTAGCCAATCTTGAACAACTGCAAGGCATCGCAAAACGCATCCACTTGCGCTGAGGTGAAGCGTTCATCCATCACCACGCTGTAAATGCCTGCAGCCAGGCCCTCTGGCTCATGAGGCGTCACACAAAGCTGCTGCCACTGTGCATGCCCCGGTGAGCTGCTCAGCGCAGGGTGAAGCACTTGGCTGAATGCGGGCTGCGAGGTACACCAAGCGGCTAAAGTTCGCGCCGCCGCATCTTGCGCTTTGTAGCGTAGCGGCATGCTGGACAGCGAGCGCAACACCATCTCGGCATCATTCGCGCCCACCCCTGTGCCCAAACGCATGTGGCTGAGCTTCAGGACTTGCGCTAATTCATCGCTGCGCGTGACGATGCTGCCCATCAACACATCGCCACCACCGCTAGGGTATTTGGTCAGCGCATGGATGGTTAAGTCCACCCCTAAGGGTGGCTGTCCTTGAGCGCCCTGCCCCGGCGTCAGGTCAAACGCGTTGAACGCGAGGCCTGCGCCCCAGGTGTTGTCGAGTGCGCACAGCACACCGCGTGATTTGCACAATTGCACCAAAGCCACCAAGTCAGGAAACTCCATCGTCACGGAGCCCGGCGCTTCAAGCCACACCAAACGCGTGCGCGGTGTGATGCGTGCGGCCAAGTCGTTCACATCCAGCGGGTCGTACACCTGATGCGTGATGCCGAAGTGCGCCAACTCGCCTTCTGCAAGCGACTTATTAGGCGCGTAAGCGTTGTCGGGAATCAACACCTCATCGCCAGTTTTGAGCAACGCGAAATCCACATGCGCGATAGCCGCCAAGCCGCTGGGCGTGAGGATGCAATGCGTGCCACCCTCGAGCGTGGCCAAGCGCTCTTCCAGGGTGAACGTGGTGGGCGTGCCGTGCAAGCCGTAGGTGTAAGCCGACTTGTCCATCCACTCCCGCGTTCGCATGGCGGCCACATTAGGGAAGATCACCGTCGAGGCTTTGAACACGCCCACTTGGGGCGCTTCAAACTCAGCGGGTGGTTGGTAGGCGTGGTGAATGAGGTGGGTGCTGCGCGTCATAAGTACATATTACGATGGACAAAAAAAACTCCGCACGATGGCGGAGTTTTTTCATAAAACGTGAAAGATTAAACCTTCCACTTCTCCAACAAGGCCGCTGGGCGCATGTTGTCATACGGCTCGAACGGTTGGTGAATCCATGGGTTGGTGGGCAGGTAATCCACCGAGTAGTCGGGCTTGAAGGCCGACACGCCTTTGGTCCAAATCACAGACGTGCGCAGCTCGGTGATGGGCGCGTAGTTATTTTTGAGCTGGTCCACCACGGCCTTCAAGGTGTGACCGGTGTCAGCCAAGTCGTCCACCAACAACACACGCCCAGCGATTTCGCCTTTGGGTGTGGTGATGAAGCGGGCGATATCCAAATGGCCTTGCACAGTGCCAGCATCAGCGCGGTACGAGCTGGTCGACATGATGGCCAAAGGCTTGTCGAAGATGCGTGACAAGATGTCACCAGGGCGCATGCCGCCACGGGCCAAGCACAGGATGGTGTCGAATTCCCAGCCAGATTGGTGAATCTTGATGGCGAGTTTTTCAATCAGGTTGTGGTACTCGTCGTAAGACACGTACAGGTGTTTGCCGTCTTCGGTCAACATATCAATGGTCCTTCAAAATAAAACTGAAATCAAAACGCAGCGTTAAGCCACGTAAGGGTGGGTCAACAAAATCGTGTGGTCGCGGTCAGGGCTGGTGGACACCATGTGAATGGGCACGCCTGTGGTGTCAGCGATGCGGTTGAGGTAATGCTGAGCTGCTTTGGGCAACTTGTTGTAATCGGTCACGCCCACGGTGCTGTCGGTCCAACCCGGAATGGTTTCGTAAATTGGGGTACAACGCGAAATCTCGTCAGCACCCATAGGCAAGATGTCAATTTTTTCGCCGTCCAATTCGTAACCCACACACAAGAGCAATTCGGTCAAACCGTCGAGCACATCGAGCTTGGTGATACACAAGCCAGTGAGACCGTTGACTTGTGCGCTGCGCTTGAGCAATGCTGCGTCGAACCAACCGCAACGGCGTGAGCGCCCTGTGGTGGTGCCCTTTTCGGCGCCAATGGTGGCCATGTGGTAACCGGGCGTGCCTTCTGTTTCCCAATCGAGTTCCGTAGGGAAAGGTCCGCCGCCCACGCGTGTGCAGTAAGCCTTGGTGATGCCCAAGATGTAGTGCAGCATGCCAGGACCCACGCCAGCGCCCGCTGAGGCGTTACCAGCCACGCAGTTGCTGGAGGTAACGAAGGGGTAAGTGCCGTGGTCTACATCGAGCAAGGTGCCTTGAGCGCCTTCAAACAAAAGATTAGCGCCGGCGGCGTGGGCTTCATTCAACTCACGTGACACATCAGCCACCATGGGCAAGATTTCTTTGGCATAGGCCATGGCTTCGTTGTAGACGGCATCAAAGTCCACAGCGGGGGCGTGCAAGATGTCGGTCAAGACATGGTTGTGCAACTCAAGGTTTTCGCGCAATTTGGTGGCGAAACGCTCGGGGTGCTTCAGGTCTTGCACGCGCAAGGCGCGGCGGGCAATTTTGTCTTCGTAGGCGGGGCCAATGCCACGGCCTGTGGTGCCGATCTTGGCGGTGCCAGCCTTCTCTTTGGCGGCCTCACGGGCCACGTCGATGGCAGCGTGGTAGGGCAAGATCAAAGGGCAAGCTTCGCTGATGCGCAAACGTGAGCGCACTTCCACGCCAGCTTTTTCGAGGCCCGCGATTTCTTCGAGCAACTTGGTGGCAGACAACACCACACCGTTACCGATGTAGCACTTCACGCCAGGACGCATGATACCGCTAGGGATCAAATGCAAGGCGGTTTTCACGCCGTTAATGACCAAGGTGTGGCCGGCATTGTGGCCGCCTTGAAAGCGCACCACGCCGGTGGCGGTTTCGGTCAGCCAGTCGACCAATTTGCCTTTGCCTTCGTCACCCCATTGGGTACCGACGACAACGACGTTACGGCCTTTGGTTGCAGCCACAGTTTGTCCTTGGGTAGTGCTCATATCCACTCGATTACTTAAAAAATTAAAGGGCTTAAACGGCAGGAACAGCTTGCACTGCCCACTGACCGGCGACATCGATCAATTCGCGATCGCAGTCAAATTCATCAACTTCACTCTCGTGGCCTGGCATCACGCAGACCACGGTTTCACCATTGGCACGCAAGGTGGCAATGGCCTCGCGCAAACCTTTGGCTGTGCCCCAAGGTGCACGAATGGCGGCTTTGAGGGCGCGCTCAGGCACTACGCTGACCAACTCTTTCAGGTCCAAACTGAACCCTGCAGCAGGTCGTTTACGGCCGAACACGGCACCGACCTCGTCGTAACGACCACCACGCACCAAAGCGTCGCTGACACCCGGCACAAAGATGGCAAAACGCACGCCGCTGTAGTAGGCATAACCGCGCAAATCGGCCAAATCAAAGGTGGTGGGCACACCGCTCAAATCGGCGGCGATTTGACGCAACTCAACCAATGCTTGCATCACGACCGGCCAAGCTGCAAAGGCTTTCTCAGCGTGCACCAACACCGAAGCGTCGCCATACATGTCGACCAAAGACACCAAAGCGGCGCGCACGTTGGCAGGCAGATCTTTGCTCAGGGTTTGAACACCTGACGTGTCTTTGGCGGCCAACGCGCTGTGCAAGGCATCACGCGATTCGGCCGTCAAGGTCACGCCAGCTAGCAAAGCAGGCACGATGCGCGCATCGCTCAGGTCGACGGTCAATTGCTGGATGGACACGGCTTTGAGCGTGTCCAAGGCCAGGTGCAAAACTTCGAGGTCAGCCTCTATGCCTGCATGTCCATATATTTCAGCGCCAAACTGCAAAGGCTCGCGCGTAGCAAACGGACGATCAGGGCGCGTGTGCAGCACAGGGCCGCAGTAGCACAGGCGCGTCACGCCAGCACGGTTGAGCAAATGGGCATCAATGCGGGCTACTTGGGGTGTGGTGTCGGCGCGAAGCCCTAGGGTGCGACCTGAAAGTTGGTCGACTAATTTGAATGTTTGTAAATCGAGTGCGCGGCCGGTACCGGACAACAACGATTCAAGGTATTCGAGCAACGGCGGCATGACCAGCTCGTAGCCGTAGCCCCGAGCCGTGTCTAAATAAAGACGACGAAGCTCTTCAATGTGCCGGGCCTCAGAAGGCAAAACATCGGCGATGTGATCCGGCAAAACCCAAGCGGACATGTGTTTGTGAGAGGCTGTTAAAACAGGGATTTTACCGGTCTTCTCGGGCATTAACCCAGCCACCCGAGCATCAAAACACCAACAATCACGCAGGCCAAACCAAAAAAGCGAATTTGGCCGTTGTGCAGCGCCAGAACTTGAACCATTTTCTGACGCCAGCCCTCAGGCGAGATGAAGGGAAAGAGACCCTCGACGATCAGCATCAAGCCAAACGCCATCCACAGCGTATCGCCGTCCAAACTCATGCGACCGCCTTGTTACTTTTTAGGTGCTTGTGCGCTAGCGCCACTGCTGCCACGCATGGCTTTGAAAAAGTCGCTCGATGGGTCAAGCACCATCACGTCGCTCTTTTTGTTGAAGGTGGCTTTGTAGGCCTCCAAGCTGCGGTAGAACTGCGCGAACTGAGGGTCGCGGCCAAACGACTCGGCGTAAATACGCGCGGCTTGTGCATCGCCCTCGCCTTTGATGATTTGCGCTTCGCGGTAGGCGTTGGCCACCGTGACTTCGCGTTGACGATCAGCATCCGCACGGATTTTTTCGCCTTCAGCAGCACCTGTGGAGCGCAACTCGTTGGCCACACGCTTACGCTCGGCCTCCATGCGGCGGTACACCGATTCAGTGATGGCATCGACATAGTCGGTGCGGGTGATGCGCACATCCACCACGTCGACGCCCCATGGCTTAGCACCTTTGACAGAAGCCAGGACTTCACGTTTCACAGCTTCGAGCAATGCCTCGCGCTTGAGAGAAAGCAACTCTTTGACCGTGCGTTTGTTGATTTCTTCTTGGAACGCATTTCTCACCACACGGGCGAGTTGAATCGCACCCGCGTTTTCATCCAAACCCACGTTGCGAATGTATTGCGAAGGGTCAGTGATGCGCCAACGGGCATACCAGTCAATCACGACACGCTGTTTTTCAGCCGTCAACATGGGCTCTGTGTCGGCGTTGTCCAACGTCAACAAACGCTTGTCGATGTAACTCACGTTTTGGAAAGGCGGCGGTAGCTTAAAGTTCAAGCCGGGCTCGGTGATGACGTTTTTGATTTGTCCAAACGAGTAAACCACGCCAAATTTGCGTTGGTCCACCACAAACAAAGTGGAGCTCAACAGCGCCAAAGCGACGAAGACCGAGGAAATATAAAAACCGATTTTGTTGTTTTGCATTTTGTATCCCCTGATCTCAACGGCCATCACGATCGCGTGAACGACCATCGCGTGTGCGGATGTCGCCAGAGGCGGGGGCCGTGTTCACGCTGCTTGGGTTGGTACTGGCGGCGTCTGCGGCGGGCGCAGTGGCCGACGCGTTGATGGCGCTGGTTTGCTGAATGATTTTGTCCAAAGGCAAGTACAACAGGTTGGAGCCTTGTTTGGTATCGACCAAGACCTTGGTGGTGTTGGTGTAAATCTGCTGCATGGCGTCGATGTACAAGCGGTCGCGCATGACTTGCGGCGACTTTTGGTACTCACCCACCAACGACTTGAAACGTTGTGAGTCACCCTCGGCTTGCGCAACGATGCGGGCTTTGTAACCATCGGCTTCTTGCTTCAGGCGCGAAGCAGCACCCACAGCACGCGGCACCACATCATTGGCATAGGCCTCAGCTTCATTCTTGGTACGCTCGCGTTCTTGTCCTGCTTTGAGCACATCGTCAAAGGCGGCTTGCACTTGCTCAGGTGGGCGCACGCCGCCTTGTTGCAAGTTGATGCCCACCACTTCAATGCCCACTTTGTATTGGTCAAGAATGCTTTGCATGAGCGTGCGAATGCGTGGGCCAATTTGATCACGCTCGTCCGACATGGCCGCGTCCATCTTCATCTTGCCCACCACCTCGCGCACGGCCGTTTCAGCAGCTTGCACCACGGTGTCGGTGGGGTTCTTGGTTTCGAACAAGTAAGCGCGAGCGTCAGTCAAACGGTATTGCACGGCAAACTTGATTTCAAGGATGTTTTCATCTTCGGTCAGCATGGCCGACTCGCGCAAGCCCGTGGCTTTGATGATGTTGTCACGCCCCACATCGACTGAACGAATTTGGGTCACGAAGACCAACTCTTGACTTTGAAACGGATACGGCAAGCGCCAATTGAAACCCGCACCGACGGTCGAGTGGTAACGGCCAAACTGAGTGATCACCGCTTGCTGACCTTCTTGCACGATGAAGAAACCCGTAGACATCCAAATCGCGACCAACACAGCAGCAATCACGCCGATGCCAAAAGGTGGCACCTTGAACGCTGGACCTGAGGGACCAGAAGGGGGTGGGGTTTGACCGCCGCCCTTGCGTTGACCGAAAAAACCAGCCAACTTGGCGTTGAAATCACGCCACAACTCATCTAAGTCAGGGGGACCACCTGCGGCTGGGCCTTGGGGTTTTTTATCTTCGGGTTTAGGGGCACCCGGCTCAGATTTGGTATCCGTCTCGTTGTCTCGACCCCAACGGCCATCGTTGAGGTTAAACATGCCGAGCCCTCGTGACAGCCAAGTTTTCGGGGTCACGTTGTTTGAATTGGAGTTCATACGCATCGTTGTTATTTCTCTGAAGTCTTCATTGTGCCTAAATTGAGGCTTTAGTCGGCAGATGCTGTATGGAACGTAAGGTCATCAGGCATGTTTTGCAAGGCGTCTTGCGCCAAATACTCACGCAAGCCTGCCAGGCCCTCACCGGACTTGGCGCTCACAAAGAAGCGTGGAATCGCCACGCCGTCTACCGTGTAGTGGTCGTGCATCTGAAAAGGACGCGTTTCTTCACCCATCGCGTCGAGTTTGTTAAACACCAAGACTTGCGGCACATCGGCTGCGCCGATTTCAGCTAGCACTTTTTGCACCTCCGCCATTTGCTCGGGAAAGTTGGGGTTGGAGGCGTCCACCACATGCATCAACAAGCTGGCGTCAGCGGCTTCTTGCAAAGTGGCTTGAAAGGCATCGATCAAGCCGTGGGGCAGATCGCGAATAAACCCCACCGTGTCCGACAGCGACACCGAGCGGCCCGCGCCCTCTTTGTTGCCCAGATAGAGCTGGCGCGTGGTGGTGTCGAGCGTGGCAAAGAGTTGGTCAGCCGCATAAGCACGGGCTTTGACCATGGCGTTGAACAGCGTGGATTTGCCAGCGTTGGTGTAGCCCACCAAAGAAATGGTGAAGGCATCGCGGCGGTTGCGCTGACGGCGTTGCGTGGTGCGTTGTTTTTTGACCTTTTCCAAACGCTCTCGGGTACGCTTGATCGAGTCGCCAATCATCCGTCGGTCCAGCTCCATTTGGGTTTCCCCAGGGCCACCGCGCATGCCGATACCGCCACTTTGTCGCTCCAAGTGCGACCAGCGGCGCACCAAACGTGTGCTGAGGTATTGCAGTTTGGCCAATTCCACTTGCAATTTACCCTCGTGGCTGCGGGCGCGCTGCGCGAAGATTTCCAAAATCAAGAAGGTGCGGTCGTTCACCGGCATGCCCATGTGGCGCTCTAAATTGCGCTGCTGAGCGGGACTCAAGGGTTGCTCAAACAAAATTTCAACAGCGCCATGCAGCGTGGCGAGCTCTTTGATTTCGTCGGCTTTTCCGCTGCCCACGAACAAGGCTGCGTCAGGCGCTTTGCGCTTACAGGTCAGGCGTGCCACGGGATGAAGGCCCGCAGTTTGGGCCAGTAAACCCAGCTCTTCGAGTTCGGTGTCGAAGTGGGGCAAACCAAAATCGACCCCCACCAACAAGGTGGGAGCGGTGTCTTTGCGGTCAGAGTCGTTCAAGCGATCAGTCTAAAAAAATAAAGGCGTAAAAAAAGGGCCGTGACCAGCCCTTTTCGCAGAGCTACCCAGCTCAGACTTCGGGCGAACTGCCCGTGCCGTCCGTGGCGTTGAAGTTCACAGCACGGCCCGGCACGATGGTCGAGATGGCATGTTTGTAAACCATTTGCGTCACGGTGTTGCGCAACAACACCACGTATTGGTCAAACGACTCAATTTGGCCTTGCAACTTGATGCCGTTGACCAAGTAGATGGACACGGGCACATGCTCGCGACGGAGGATGTTTAGGAAGGGGTCTTGCAACAGCTGGCCTTTGTTTTTTGAGTTGTCGGTGTTCACGATATTCTCCGTGTTTCAGTAGTTGAAAAGAGCTTGAACCTTACCACAGCGAAAGGTCAAAGCCATCAAGCATCCTTGTCTTTGTAGGGATTCTGCGAGGTTTTCATCTCAATGCGCAACGGCGTGCCTTCAAGTGAGAAAGCCTTGCGAAAGCGCCCTTCCAAGAAACGTTTGTAGGTGTCGGTGACATGCTCGAGAGAGTTGCCATGAATCACGATCACCGGTGGGTTCATGCCACCTTGGTGGGCATAACGTAACTTGGGGCGGAACATGCCGCCGCGTTGCGGGCTTTGGAACTGCACCGCTTCCAGCAACAAACGCGTCAGCACGGGTGTAGACATTTTGCAGTTGGCAGCACGGTGCGCCTGTGCAATGGCGCCCCACAAAGGGCCCAAGCCTTGACGCTTTTTGGCCGAGATGAAATGCAAGGCTGCAAACTTCAAGAAGGGCAAACGCGTCTCGATGGAGCGCATCAGCATTTCGCGCTGGTACGAGTCCACCGCGTCCCACTTGTTCACAGCTACCACGACGGCACGACCACTCTCCAAGATATAGCCCGCAATGTGCGCATCTTGGTCGGTCACGCCTTGGGTGGCGTCAAGCAACAACAGAACCACGTTGGACGACTCGATGGCTTGCAAGGTCTTCACCACCGAAAACTTCTCGATGGCTTCGAATACTTTGCCTTTGCGGCGCAAACCTGCGGTATCGATCAGCTCAAACTTTTGACCGTCGCGTTCAAACGGCACGCTGATGGCGTCACGCGTGGTGCCCGGCATGTCAAATGCCACCAAACGCTCTTCACCCAGCCACGTGTTGATGAGGGTCGACTTGCCTACGTTGGGGCGGCCAGCCACGGCAAGTTTGATAGAACCGTCGTCCATGACTTCGGCGTCTTCGTCGACCTCGGGCAAGTTCAAGGTGGCCAAGGCCAACTCAACCAAGTCGCGTACACCTTGGCCATGCGAGGCGGACACAGGCAAAACTTGGCCTAAGCCCAACTCGTAAAACTCCACCAGCTGAGCGCCCTCTTTCATGCCCTCGGCTTTGTTGGCCACCAGCAGCGTGGGCTTGCCCAAACGGCGCAGGTAATTGGCAATGTCGTGGTCTTGGGCAGAAATACCGCCACGCGCATCGACCACAAACACCACCACGTCGGCCTCCGCCACGGCTTGACGCGTTTGACGGGCCATTTCTTTGTAAATGCCATCGTGCGCATCGGGCTCAAAGCCACCGGTGTCGATGACGATGTATTCGTGCTTGCCCAAGTGCCCGTTGCCATAGTGGCGGTCACGGGTCAGGCCTGCAAAGTCGGCCACGATCGCATCACGCGTCTTGGTCAAACGGTTGAACAACGTGGACTTGCCAACGTTGGGGCGGCCCACCAGGGCCAATACGGGTTTCAAAACTTATTCCTTAAACATTCCCAATTACGGGATTTGCAGGCCTGACACGCGACCTTCGCGTGTGACCAACACATAACGCTCACCGGCCAAAACAGGCGCAGCAGCAAGTTCGCTGCCCTCCAGCTTGACACGGTTGAGCAAGGCGCCATCGGCCAATGACAAGACGTACAGCCAGCCGCCGTCATCTGCTACCAAAACGCCACGAGGGGTGACCAAGGGCGCGCTGAGCATGCGGTATTTCAAGCGCTCGGTTTCCCAGAGACGCTCACCGGAGTTGCGATTCCAGGCTTGAACCACACCATTGGCGAGTCCAGCGATGAGCAAGGTTTCATTCCCACTCACGCCTCGTGCGCCTGCAGCAGCGCGGGTCCATACGCCCTGCCCGCTTTGGGCATTGACACAACCGATTTGAGACTGAAAGGCACGCACGCAAACGCTGTCGCCCAAACGGTCGACGGGGCTGAGCAAATCCACCAAGCGCTCAACGTCGTTGGTGCCGCGTGGCGAAGCGATGGCCGACTCCCAACGGATCACACCGGTGTTGGGGTTCAAGCCCACCAAGCGACCGGCAAAACCCGTGACCAAGGTGTCTTTGAACGCCACCAACACGCCAGCTTGTTTGAGCACCAAAGGTTCACCTGCACGTTGCTGGGTCCACAACTTGGCACCGGAAGTGCCGTCAAACGCCAAGACCGAGCGATCAGCCGTGAGCACAAACACGCGCGCGCCTGCCACCAAAGGTGCGGTGAACGACTGAGCGGGCAAGGTCTGACGCCATTGCACCTGACCATCACGCATGACCACCAGTTGGTTGTCGCGGGTGATGACAGCGACTTGCTGACCATCGCTGCCCACACCGGCAGCAATGGGCTGCTTCAAACTCAAACGCCACACGTCTTTGCCGCTGGACGCATCTAGCACCGCCACCGTGCCTTCGCTGTTGGCCAAGGCCACACGGCCTTCACGCGTCGACACGACAAGGGGAAAGTTCACCTCGCCCAACGAGGCTGTCCAGCTGGTGCGTACATCTTGCAGCACCGTGACCACAGGAACATCGGCCGGTTTAGGTCGTGAGGAGGAGCAGGCCGCCAGTGCCACACACACCGCGGCATAAGCCAAACGGGACATCAAAAGCGCGGCGTTGGATTTCACTTCTTAGACTCCAGAGCCGATTTTTCTTCCGGATCAGCGCCCAAAGCTGCGAGTTTGACCGCGACCAAACGGCGATATTCGGCATTGGGCTCCAAATCTTTCCAAGCAGCTTGGTAATGCTTGACCGCTTCTTGAGGTTTGGCTTCGAGCATGTAGAGGTCACCCAAACGGTCAGCCATCAAGGGGGCAAACGCAGCAGGCACTTTCGCGCTGAGTTGCTTGCGCGCTTCATCAAAAGCTTTTTCTTCCATCAGCAAACTCGCCAAACGCAAACGTGCCAAGGCTTGGTAGCCCTCGTCGCTGGCTTTCTCGGTCACCCATGTCAGCTGTGCTTTGGCGTCTTTGGCACGGTCTTTGTCCACGTAAGCGCGAGCGGCCAACAAGGCGGCTTGTTGGGCATACGTTGTGCTTGCAAATTTGTCTTTGATGTCCGAGAGTGAGCGGTCCAACAGGGGCATGTCTGAACCGATGGCCGCGCGTTCCAACGTATCGTACAAAGCTGCAGATTGCGCGGCTTGCTTGACGGAATACGACTGCCAGCCCATCCAAGCTGCGTAACTGCCGAGCACGGCAATCAAAAGCCAAGTGATGAGGTTGCCCCATCGCCTCCAAAAATGCTTCAGTTCGTCGAGTTGTTCTTGTTCTTCGAGGTCGAGGTGCGTGGCCATAGTGATCAGTGCTTACAAAAAGTTAGGCGGATTGTAGGGCGGCTGCTCAAGCCGCCACGCTTTGTGGGTGGGCAGTCAAGGATGCGGCAACTAAGGCTGCAACTTGCAGTGCCACATCGGCCAGCGGCAGCGCTTGCTGGGCGCCCACGCCATCACGCAGGGACTTCAGCGTAACTTCGCCGCGTGCCAACTCGTCGCCGCCGAAAATCAGGGCAAAACGGGCACCACTGCCATCGGCTTTCTTGAACTGCGACTTCATACTGCCCATGCCCTCGCCTGCCCCCGCATGCATTTGCACCGAAATGCCCTTCACACGCAAGATTTGGAGGGTTTTAAACACCACGGGCAATGCGGAGGCATCGGGCACGATGGCATACACATCGGGCCCCTCAGCCGCAGGCAAGGTGCCTTGTTCTTTGAGCAGCTCCAACACGCGTTCGACGCCCAAGGCCCAACCCACAGCCGGCGCGGGCTTGCCGCCCACTTGTTCAATGAGGTAGTCGTATCGGCCACCACCGCAGATCGTGCCTTGCGAGCCTAAACGGTCGGTCACAAACTCAAACACCGTCAGGTTGTAGTAGTCCATGCCACGCACCAAGCGCGGGTTGATGCGGTAGGCCACGCCGCTGGCATCCAAAATGGCTTTGACCGCGTTGAAGTGGGCCAAGGACGCCTCGCCTAAGAAGTCGATCAACTTAGGCGCGGCTTCCACCACCGATTGCATGGCGGGGTTTTTGGTGTCCAAAATGCGCAGAGGGTTGCTGTGCAAGCGGCGTTTGGCCTCTTCATCCAGCACATCGGTGTGGGCTTCGAGATGGGCAATCAAAGCAGTGCGGTGCGCTGCGCGTTCATTGGGTTGCCCCAAGCTGTTGAGCTCCAAACGCACATCTTGCAAACCCAACTCTTGCCACAGCGTGGCGGCCAACAAAATTAGCTCGGCATCCACTTCAGCCCCAGGAAAGCCCAAAGCCTCCGCACCGATTTGGTGGAACTGACGGTAGCGGCCCCGTTGTGGGCGCTCATGGCGAAACATCGGGCCCATGTAATACAAGCGCTTACCGCCGTCGTACAGCATGTTGTGCTCGACCACTGCGCGTACCACGCCGGCCGTCGATTCGGGGCGTAACGTGAGTTGCTCGCCGTTCAGACGGTCTTCAAAGGAGTACATCTCCTTTTCCACAATGTCGGTCACCTCGCCCAAACCACGCACAAACAAAGCAGTGGGTTCGACGATAGGCGTGCGCAGGTTGCGATACGCGTGACGCGCCATCAAGCCGCGCACTTTGTCCTCTAACCACTCCCAGTGGGCGGAAGCCGGTGGCAGCAAATCGTTCATGCCTTTGACGGCGGTGAGGGCTTGAACTTTGGCGGGCTTGGCGGTTTGAGGGGAAGGAGTTGAGTGGTCGTTTGTCACGGTAAATCGGCGCGGGAGTGAGGAAGAAGAAAACGTTAGCATCGCAGGTGCAAAGCACCCACGCGTTCATCAAGCAAAGCGTTTTTCAATGTAGTTTTCAACAATTTGGTGGAACTCTTGCGCGATGTTGTCGCCGCGCAAAGTCATGGCTTTTTCGCCATCAATGAACACGGGCGCAGCAGGCGCTTCACCACTTCCCGGCAGGCTGATGCCGATGTCGGCGTGCTTGCTCTCGCCGGGGCCATTCACGATGCAACCCATCACGGCAACTTTGAGGTTTTCAACCCCGGGGTATTGGGTGCGCCAGACGGGCATTTGGGCGCGCAAGAAGTCGTCAATTGACTTGGCCATTTCTTGGAACGTGGTGCTGGTGGTGCGACCGCAGCCTGGGCAAGCCGTCACACTGGGCACAAAGGTGCGCAGACCTAGGGATTGCAAAATTTCAGAAGCCACCACCACTTCTTGCGTACGCGCTTCGCCAGGTTGAGGCGTGAGCGAGACACGGATGGTGTCGCCAATGCCCTCTTGCAACAAGATAGACAAGGCTGTGGCCGAGGCCACCGTACCCTTGGTGCCCATGCCCGCTTCGGTCAGACCCAAATGCAGCGGGTAGTTACAGCGCTGGGCCAGCTCGCGGTAGACCGCAATCAGGTCTTGCACACCACTGACCTTGCAGCTCAGCAAAATTTGATTGGGCGACATTCCCATGCTCTGGGCGAGTGCTGCAGAGTCAATGGCCGAGGTGATCAAAGCCTCATACATGACTTGCTTGGCCTCAAAGGGTTGAGCCCGCAAGGCGTTTTCGTCCATCAACTTGGCCAGCAACTCTTGGTCAAGGCTGCCCCAGTTCACACCAATGCGCACAGGTTTGTTGTAGCGCATCGCCGCTTCAATCATTTGGCCAAATTGCTTGTCGTGCTTGTCGCCTTTGCCCACGTTGCCGGGGTTGATGCGGTACTTCGACAGCGCCTGTGCACAGTCAGGAAAATCGGTCAGCAAGCGGTGGCCGTTGTAGTGAAAGTCGCCAACCAAGGGAACGTTCACGCCCATGCGGTCCAGTTGCTCGCGCACATGCGGCACAGCAGCCGCCGCTTCGGGCGTATTGACCGTGATGCGCACAATCTCCGAACCCGCCAAGGCCAGCTCTTTGATTTGGATGGCCGTTCCAATCGCGTCCACCGTGTCGGTGTTGGTCATGGACTGCACGCGCACTGGGGCGTCACCACCCACCGTCACCACATGGTCACCCCAGACCAAACGGGCTTGCAAACTGCGACGGGCTTTGGGTTGCGACATCGGGATGCCACAAGGAATGGTCGTGTCATCGGACATTCGAAGCTCCTAAAGAATTAGCCGGATTCTGCGTCACCCCCGGCGCAGCCAAGGACTGCACTGGCGTGACCACGATGTTCACAGGTGGCGGTTCGGAAAGCACAGCCGAGGCCACAGGGAGCGCGGGCGCAACGGGGGTCACTTCGGGAGCAACCTCCACGCGCTCGGGTGTGCCTTTGCTGGCAAACAACGCTTGTAAATCAGGCCAAAAAGCCAGCGCCAATGCCACGATCAACGCCAAGATGGCACCACCGCGCATCGGCGTCAAAAAGCTTGCCGTCGACATCCACTGTGACTGTGGCAAAAAAGAAGGGCGCTGCAGCGTTAAGTCGATGCCGCGCTCGTCTTTCGGGGCCAAACGCGACACATCTTGACCAGGCAACAACGCCAGCACCGGTGCCGCGTCGGCCTTGAGCACGCGGCATACCGCCAACGTCAAAGCTCGGGCAAACATGGTGTCGGGTAACTCGTCTAAACGGTCGTTTTCAAGGGATTCCAGCTTGCTAGCCGGCACTTTCAACGAGCTCGCCACACTGTCGATTCTGAGACCTTGCGCTTCACGGTAGGCACGCAACATGGCACCTGCCGTAGCGGGCGAAGGTGCAGGAACATCGAGATGAACATCCGGCATTGTTAATTCAGAAATGGTCGAAGTGTCTTGAGTCATTGGTCTTGGAATTTACCCTGAGCCAGCGCAAGCGCTTGGGTTGAGTTGGGAAAAAATTGATTCAATTGTTGCGCCAGTCGGGCCTGGTCTTGGGGCTGCGACAAAGCACGGGCCAACTGGATGCCCAGCCAGAGGCTTTGCGCACTGGCTTGGGCAGAGCTATTGAGTGCGGTCAAGGTCGATTGGGCGCGCTTGGCATCGCCATTTTGCCAGTCGAGGACGGCCAGTTGGTAGCGAGCCACAGGGTTTTCGGGTTCGAGCAACAACGCCGCATCAAAGCTTCGACGTGCCTGGGGTTTATCACCCGCGCGCAGCTGGCACAGGCCCAGCGCCATCCAGCTTTTCGCCACCTGGCGGTAGCCAGGTTGCGAGAGCGCTTGCATCAGCTGAGCTTGACCTGCATCAAAACGGTCTTGTTGGCACAAAAACCAGCCGTAGTTGTGCTGCACCTCCGCCAAATCGGCGGGTATGGCCGGTACTTGGACTGCCAGTTGCAAAGCCTGCTCAAAACTTGACTGGGCCAACGCTGGCGAATTGGCACGCTGATGAATCAGCCCAATCAGACTGAACGCTTGTGCATAGGCAGGGTCAATCTGCAAGGACGCACGGGCCTCTTGCAAAGCTGCCTCTGATTGGTTTTGTTCAAAGTAAGCCGAGGCCAACGCCAAGCGACGCATGGCCCGTTGGCGCTGTGCATCGGGCTCAGGCGAGGTCAACGTATCTAACTGCGTAGCGCGAGCGGTCTGCCCAGACGATTGACAGGCTTGTAAACCCATCACGCACAGAATGAGGGCGAGAACCGCTGCTGTTGGGATGTGTTGCCTCGCGCTCAAGCGCACGTTCATGACGGCACCTGTTTGAGCGCAATCACCCGCTGCTTGGCCATGCGCGAGTCGACATCGGTGCGGTCTTTGACATCACCGGCCAACTGACCGCAAGCGGCATCAATGTCGTCACCTCGGGTTTTACGCACCGTGGTGATGATGCCCGCTTCGCTCAGTTGCGCCGCAAACGCTTTGACGGTGGCAGCGCTGGAGCGCGTCAACCCGGACGCAGGGAAAGGGTTAAACGGAATCAGGTTGAATTTGCACGACACACCCTCACCCGCCCCTCGCTTCGGTTTGACCAAGTCGATCAACGCTTGCGCATGCTCAGGTTGGTCGTTCACGCCGTCCAACATGCAGTATTCGAAAGTGATGAAGTCGCGTGGCGCATGGGCCAAGTAGCGGCGACACGCGTCCATCAACTCGTGCAACGGGTATTTGCGGTTGAGCGGCACCAAGTTGTCGCGCAAGGCATCGGTGGGCGCATGCAGCGACACAGCCAAAGCCACAGGGCAATCTTCACCCAAGCGGTCCATCATGGGGACGACGCCAGAGGTAGAAACGGTCACACGGCGGCGCGACAGGCCGTAACCGTGGTCGTCCAACATCGCACGCAGTGCGGGCACCAAAACGCTGTAGTTTTGCAGCGGCTCGCCCATGCCCATCATCACCACGTTGGAGATGACGCGCTCGGTCGTGTTGAATTGCTTGCGCAGCGTGTGCTCGGCAAACCACAGCTGCGACAAAATTTCGCCTGTGGTGAGGTTGCGGCTGAAGCCTTGGTGGCCCGTGGAGCAAAAGCGGCAACCCACGGCGCAACCGGCTTGTGACGAGATGCACAAAGTGCCACGGTCGTCTTCAGGAATAAACACGGTTTCAACGGCGTCGCCGTGACCCACGTCGAACAGCCACTTGATGGTGCCGTCCGCGGAATCGTGTCTGGAAATGGGGGTTAAGGGCTGAACCTGAGCGCAGGTTTTCAGCTTTTCACGCAGCGACTTGGCGAGATCAGACATCTGATCAAAGTCTTGTGCGCCTTTTTGATGAATCCAGCGAAACAACTGGGTGGCTCTAAAGCGCTTTTCGCCCAGTTGCTCACAAAAAACGGCCAAACCGTCGAGATCAAAATCAAGCAGGTTGGCCGTCATTTTTTTATCGCTGCTGTTGTTGTCACCAACCACAGCAAACTTTCTTTACTTGCCGTAAACGTTCATGCCAGCGAAGAAGAAGCCGATTTCAACAGCGGCAGTCTCAGCGGCGTCAGAACCGTGCACAGCGTTGGCATCGATGCTGTCAGCGAAGTCAGCGCGGATGGTGCCAGGTGCGGCGTCTTTGGGGTTGGTTGCGCCCATCAAGTCACGGTTTTTCAAAATCGCGCCTTCGCCTTGCAACACTTGGATCATGACGGGGCCGGAGACCATGAAGTCGACCAAGTCTTTGAAGAAAGGACGCGCAGCGTGCACAGCGTAGAACTGCTCAGCTTCGCCACGTGACAGGTGAGCCATGCGAGCGGCGATGACTTTCAAGCCAGCAGCTTCGAAACGGGCGTAGATTTGACCGATGACGTTCTTGGCCACTGCGTCGGGCTTGATGATGGAGAGAGTACGTTCGATAGCCATGATGGATTTTCCTTGTTAGACGTTTTAAAAACTGAGTTCGACAAAAGCGAAGCCTATTATTTTAACCGCTCAAAGGGTTTCCCCTTGCGAGCAGTGGGCGCTTTTGCATTGAATTAACGGCTGTTGCGGCCTCGACCAAAACTGCCACCGGGAACGCCGCCGCGTTTGGGCGGGCCTGCTGGAGATGTAGATGGCTTGCGGCCCCCCACCAAACCAGCTTTGAAAGCCTTGTGACCGTCTTTTTTGCGTTGACGCTCCATCGCATAACTGTCGGCACCGATGTAACCCACCGACGTTTGCATCGGGTCGGGCTGTTGCTGCTGCACGGGCTCAGGCTTGCCGCGGCCACCGCGCTTGCGATCGCTCATGACCAAACGCTCGGGACCGCGTGGACGCTCTTCCGGTGCGCGAGGCATCGACGGACGCGGACCCACACTGTTGCCGCGGCGGCGGCTGTTGGCGCGCTCGGTGCGGTTGTTTTGCGAGGGGCCACTGGCCATCGGCGCATCGGCACCGGCAGCTTCCATCAAGGCGCGAATGTCGCGCTCGCCCAACTCGACGAACGCACCACGCTTCAAACCGCGTGGCAACACCATGGCGCCGTAACGGATACGGATCAAACGGCTCACAGCGTGACCGACGGCTTCGAACATGCGGCGCACTTCGCGGTTACGGCCTTCAGAAATCGTGACGCGGTACCAGCAGTTAGAACCTTCGCCGCCGCCCTCTTCGATCGAACCAAATTGCGCAGGGCCGTCGTCGAGTTGAATGCCTGTGACCAGTTGTTCTTTTTGGTCTTTGCTGAGTTTGCCCAGCGAGCGCACCGCATATTCGCGTTGCAAACCAAAACGGGGGTGCATCAGCTGGTTGGCCAACTCGCCCGAGCTGGTGAACAGCAACAAGCCTTCGGTGTTCAAGTCCAAACGACCGACCGACTGCCACTTGCCTTGGTAGAGGCGCGGCAACCGGCGAAACACGGTTGGACGGTTTTGTGGGTCGTCCATGGTCACCACTTCGCCCGCAGGCTTGTGGTAAGCAATGACGCGCGGAGGCGGTGGTGCAATGCGCACTTTGAGCTGACGTCCGTTGACCTTGATTTGGTCACCAAACTGCACGCGCTGGCCGGTGTGGGCCACTTCGTTGTTCACGGCAACATGGCCGTCAGCGATCAAACGCTCCATCTCAATGCGCGAGCCCAAACCCGATTGGGCCAAGACTTTGTGCAACTTGGGCGATTCGGGCTGAGGCAAGAGCACGCGCTTTTCAGATGCGGCGTCGGCGCGGATCAGCTCGGCGTCAAACTCGCCGGAGACAACATCGTCGAAGTCAAACGCGGCGTCCTCGGCGTCAAAAGCGTCAGCATGCTCTGGCGTGTTGCCAGGGTGATTGTTTTCAGTGTTCATGGGGTTCGTCGCCCGGTGTGGCGGGTTCGCTAGGGAGAGATAGGTGGAAGACTTCGGGCTCGCCCAATTCGGGGGCCAGCAAGATCTCCGATGTGGATGAGGGTTCTGTGGGTGCGTCATCAACAGGCGCATCCAACACCATGTTCATTTGCAGACTAGGGTCGTCTTCACCCAAACGGGCAAAGGCATTGGCTTGGGCTTGGGCGGTGTCGTAAACGGGCAATTGGTCTAACGACGCCAAGCCCAAATCGTCCAAAAACTGGCGGGTCGTGGCGAACAAAGCGGGACGCCCCACCGTTTCGCGATGACCAATGACCTCGACCCAGCCGCGGTCTTCCAGCTGCTTGATCACCAACGAGTTGATGGTCACGCCACGCACATCTTCCATGTCCGCGCGGGTCACGGGCTGGCGGTAGGCAATGATGGCCAAGGTTTCCATGGCTGCACGGCTGTATTTGGGCGGCTTTTCGGGGTGCAGGCGATCCAAAAAGGGGCGCATTTGAGGGCGGCTTTGAAAACGCCAGCCCGAAGCCACATGCACCAACTCGACGCCACGCTGGGCCCAGTCGAGTTGCAGTTCTTCCAGCAGCGTTTTGATGGTGTCTGCGCCCAAGTCATCTGCAAACAGCACGCGCAAATCGCGCACTTGAATCGGCTGATGGGAACAAATCAAAGCGGTCTCAAGCACACGCTTGGCATCCACGGTGTTCATCGTGAGGGTTTCCGAGGTCAGGGAATCGAGGAAAGTGTCCCCGAAACATGTCTCGGGGCCGGTAAGGCAAAGCTCAAAAGGACAGGGCCAATTGTGGTTTTAGCGTTCGCGAAGTCAGAGCCAAGGGGCTCACCGCTTTCACAAGCGGGTGATGGATTGTAACGGCAAGTGGCCTTGGCGCCTCTTGAAGGCGTCAAGTCGCACGATCTCAAGGCTTTTTAAGACCCAGACCGTCCAACAAAGCCACCATGTCCGCGGGCAACGGGGCCTCGAACGAGAGCGCTTTGCCTGAAATGGGGTGCTCAAAACTGAGGCGAAACGCATGCAGCGCTTGGCGATCAATCCCCAAAGTCATGGGGCCGGCGTACAAAGAATCGCCCACCAACGGATGGCCAATGTGCCCCATATGCACGCGAATTTGATGCGTGCGGCCAGTGTGCAAGGTGCATTGCACCAAACAGGCTTCTTCTTGGCTGGCCAAGCAGTCAAAGGTGGTGTGGGCTTCTTTGCCGGGTAAACGGTCCAGATCAACCACCGCCATGCGCAGGCGGTTGCGGTAGTCGCGACCAATGCCAGCCACCACATCGCGGTTGGGGTTGCCGTTCCACTTACGGTAGGCCACGGCCAAATATTCGCGGTGCACATCGCGGGCGGCAATGAGCTCAACCAAGGCATCCATACAGCGACGTGTGCGTGCCACGACCATCAAACCGCTGGTGTCTTTGTCCAAACGGTGCACGATGCCGGCGCGGGGCAGCATCACCGCTTGCGGGTCCATGGCCAGCAAGCCGTTGAGCAAGGTGCCGCTCCAGTTGCCAGGCGCAGGGTGCACGACCAAGCCTGCGGGTTTGTTCAAGATGCGTAAATCGTCGTCTTCGTAGACCACCTCTAACGGAATATCTTCCGGCTTGAACGCCTGGCTTTGCGGCGTTGGACGCAAGGCCACGTGGTAACGCTCACCCATGCGAACTTTGCTCGACGCCTTGGTCACCTCGCGCTGCGTGGGCAAGATGCACGACACACAGCCCTCCGCCAACAACTGCTGCGAGTAACTGCGCGAGAACTCGGGCAGCAACAAAGCCAGGGCACGGTCGAGGCGCTCACCGTGCATCGTGGTGGGAATGTCGAGCTCGCGCCACTCGATCTCGGGACCGTCCACCAAATCAACGTGCTCGTCTGGCAAAACATCCTCAAGGCTTGAGGGTGTGGCGGTCGGCGGTGCCGATAGAATGGTTTGTCTTTGCTTCAAGAAAGTGGCCTGTGGTGTTACGCCTTCAATTATCGGCTGTGTGGATGGCTCTCGGAATGTCTGCGGCCATTCTTTTATCGGGTTGTGCCCAAAACTATGACGCCACCTCCGGATGGAGTGTGGACAAGTTGTACCAAGAAGCCAAAGACGAGCTCGCTGCCGGCGGCTACGACAAGGCCATTGGTTACTACGAAAAGCTCGAAGGCCGTGCGGCGGGTACGCCCCTCGCACAGCAAGCCCAGCTTGACAAAGCCTGGGCCCAATACAAAACCAACGAGCCCATTCAGGCCGTGGCCACGCTCGACCGTTTCATCAAGTTGCACCCTGCCAGCCCTGCGCTGGACTATGCGCTCTACCTCAAAGGCGTGGTGAACTTCAACGACAACTTGGGCCTGTTCTCCACCCTCGCCCAACAAGATTTGGCCGAGCGCGACCCGAAACAAGCCAAAGAATCGTTTGAAGCGTTTCGCGAGTTAACGCTGCGATTCCCCCGATCCAAATATGCCGAAGATGCGCGCTTGCGCATGGCCTACATCAAGAACTCGCTGGCACGTTCCGAGGTGTATGTGGCCCGCTTTTACTACCAACGCGGTGGTTATGTGGCCGCTGTGAACCGCGCGCAAGCTGCTGTTCAAGAGTTCCGCGACGTGCCCGCGGTGGAAGAAGCCTTGTTCATCTTGGTTCAGTCGTACGACAAACTGGGCTTGGTGCAATTGCGCGATGACACACGCCGTGTGCTTGAAGCCACCTACCCCAACAGCGTGTTTTTGTACCCAGAACGCGCCGTAGCCCCGAAGTCTTGGTGGAAATTTTGGTGATTTGAATTGGCACAAGCGCGACTAGCGCTTAAGTCGGTTTTCGCGCGGCTAGCGCTCAAACCTTTTTAAGTGCTTCCAGCGCTTGGGCCAAATCAGTGTCGCTGCCCAACTGGCGCATAGGCGGCAACGCAGCAATCAAACGCCGGCCGTAGCTCGTCGTCACCAAACGGTTGTCGCACAGCACCAGCACACCTTGGTCGGTTTCGCGGCGAATCAAACGGCCTGCGCCTTGCTTCAAAGCCACCACGGCCTCGGGCACAAAATAATCGTTGAACGGGCTGCGGCCCTGCGCTTCTAAGCGTTTTCCACGCGCCTCCACCAACGGGTCATTAGGCGGTGGAAACGGCAGTTTGTCGATGATGACCAACTGCAAAGCATCGCCGGGCACATCAAAGCCCTCCCAAAACGTGGCAGAGGCCACCAACACGCAACCGCCCTCTTCGGCTTGCGCGCCTTCTCGGAATCGCTCCATCAAATGGCGCTTGGGCCACTCGCCCTGCACCAGCACCTCGATGCCCGAGCCTTCGAGCTGCTGCTTCATCACGTCACCAATGACACGCAACGCACGCAGCGTGGTGGTCAGCACCAGCGTGCGACCACCCAAGCGCCTGGCCGCGTCGCTGGCCAGCTGGGCCACCTGACCACTGTGCGCTGGATCGTTGGGCTTGACCAAGTGGCGCGGCACATAGAGCGCAGCCTGGGCGGGGTAATCAAACGGGCTGCTCACCCGCAGCACCTGCGCCGACTCCAAGCCGCACGGCTCGGTGAACCAGCGCAAACGCGGGTCATCGCCCAACGTGGCGGACGTAAAAATCCAGCTGCGGGGGCGCGTGTCTTCGTCGGGGCGGGCACGCGCTACGTACGCATCGGCGTTCAAATCTTGCAAGTCATCAGGTTCGGCCAAAAATCCAACAGGATCGGGCAAGCTCTCTGGCTCGTCTTGCCAAGGCGCTTCGTCGTCTTGGCCAATGTCTTGGGTCGCTACGCCTTGCTTCAAAAGCCGGTCACGCACCGTCGCTGCAATGTCCAGCGGCGCTTCCATCAGGCGAATTTGCGAGGCGCTCACGTCCACCCAACGCACGGCGTCATGCGCACAGGGCTCTAAAAATGCCTGCACACGTTTGGCGATTTCGGCCACGCGCTCAAACAAGCGCATGAAGTCGGGCGCAATTTCACTCACCGTCTCTAAAGCGCGCAAAGCCTGCAAACAAGCCGCGCCCACGTCGTGCAGCGACTGCTGCCAGGCGCCAGGGTGAATGTCTTCGGGCGCTTCACCCACCCAACGCAACTTCAAAGCGCCTTGGCGCTTGCCCACCACCAAGCGCAATTCACGCGCCGAACGCTCCAGCGCCGATGCCGTTCCCTGCCAATCGGCCAAACCACGCGCCAACTGCAAGCCCGTGGCCAACACATCGCGGGTGATGTCCAGCAATTGCGCCGTGCCAATTTGGTTGCCCAAAAAGTTCACGCCCGTCTCGTTGAGTTGATGCGCTTCATCAAAAATCACCACACGCACGCTGGGCAACAACTCGGCCATGCCCGACTCGCGCACCGCCATGTCGGCAAAGAACAAATGGTGGTTGATCACCACCACGTCAGCCCCCAAAGCCTCACGACGCGCCGCATTCACAAAACAAGTTTTGAACTTCGGGCACTGCGAGCCCAAACAGTTTTCTCGATTCGAGGTGATGAGCGGGATCAGCGGCGAACGCTCGTCCAAGCCCGGCAACTCCGCCAAATCACCACTGCGGGTCGCCATGGACCAGGTTTCAACACGCGACAACAAATGCGCTGTGTGGCGGTCGGTGGCGCTGTGGTCTTGGCGCGCCAATTCCATGCGGTGGGTGCACAAATAGCTGGAGCGCCCTTTGAGCAAGGCCAAACGCACAGGTAAGTTCAAGGCTTTGACCAAACGCGGCAAATCGCGCGCGTACAACTGGTCTTGCAACGCCTTGGTGGCGGTGGACAGCAGCACGCGTTCGCCGCTCAACAAGGTAGGCACCAAATAGGCAAAGGTCTTTCCCACGCCCGTACCCGCCTCCACCACCAAACTGCCGCCCAAGGCCACCACATCGGCCACGGCCAAGGCCATGTCGGTCTGGCCTTGTCGCGGCTGAAAGTGGTCGGTGCTGCGCGCCAACACGCCCAATGGCGCAAAGGCTTCTTGCACCATGTCGCGCAGTGGGTGGCTCATGGCCGAGTCGGTCATTGACTGGATCCAGTCACAGGCGGCAAAGCGGCGGAAGGCGGCTTGGCACGCTCACGGCGTTTTTGCTCTAAGTCCACGCGACGTTGGGCCGCATCTCGCTGCTTTTGGTCATAGGCTTCGCGCTGCTGACCTTGCGCGGCATGGTCGGCCTGTTTTTGTGCAGCACGATCCGCTGCGGCTTTGGCGTTGTCAGCGGCATCCGTTTGTCGCGTTTGCTCTCGCTCACGCGCCAAGGCATTGCTTTCGGCCAAACGCCGCTCCGCCTCTTCGGCTTTGAGGCGGCGCTCCACGGTGTTGAAGGCAATCTCTTCTTTTCGCAAAACGGCATGTGCCTGCAAACGACGCTCACGCGCCTCCAAGCGGCAACTGGTGACATCAAACTTTTGATAGCAAAACGTCATGGCTTGGTTGTAGTCCGTCTCCAGCTGCTGACGACGTGCGGCCAGTTGCTGGCTCATCGCGGCGCGTTCGTCGGCAGAAGGAACTGGCGCTGAGACATCCTGCGCCAAGGCCCCCGCAAAGCACAGCAGCGCCCAAAGCGCGATGACCCTTGTTTTCATGTGAGGGACGTGTCCACCATGCGTCGCTCCAACGCCAGAAACTCGGCCGACTGCATCTCGTTCAAACGCGACACCGTGCGTGGAAACTCATGCGCCATCGGGCCTTGGGTGTACAGCTCTTCGGGCGCCACGGCCGCAGACATCATCAGCGTCACACGACGGTCGTACAACACATCAATCAACCACGTAAAGCGGCGCGCTTCTGCCGCTTTGTTCACCGGCATGTGCGGCACATCGCTGAGCAACACCGTGTGGAACTGGCTTGCAATCTCTAAGTAATCGTTTTGTGAACGCGGGCCGCCACACAGCTCTTTGAAGTCAAACCACACCAGCCCGCCTGCACGGCGTCGTGCTTTGATTTCGCGGGCCTCGATGTGCAGCACGGGGTCTTCGTCGGGGCATTCGGCCAAACGCTTGAACGCATCGGACATGGCAGCATCGGCTTTTTCGCCCAAGGGCCGCAAATACAACTCGACCTGCTCCAAGGTGCGACGGCGGTAATCGGTGCCGTTGTCCACGTTGATCACATCCAGCGAGCGGTTGAGCAGCTCAATGGCCGGCATGATGCGGTCGCGGTGCATGCCGCCGGGGTACAAATCGTCGGGCTTGAAATTGGACGTCGTCACAAACCCCACGCCGTTTTGAAACAAAGCGTCGAGCAAGCGGTGCAAGATCATGGCGTCGGTGATGTCCGCCACATGAAACTCGTCAAAGCAAATCAGCTTGTAGCGCTTGGACATGCGCTTGCCCAGCACATCCAACGGGTTCACCGTGCCTTGCAACTCGCGCAACTCGCGATGCACCTCGCGCATGAACTCGTGAAAATGCAAACGCGTTTTGCGCTTGATCGGCACCGCGTCGAAAAAGCAATCCATCAAAAAGCTCTTGCCCCGGCCTACGCCACCAAACATGTAAACCCCACGCGGGATGGGTGGCCGGTTAACCAGTTTTTTCAGCGGGCTCGACCGCTTCTCTCTGTAAGCCGCCCAATCGTTGGCGCAGCGTTCTAACGCATCTATCGCGCGAAGCTGGGCGGGGTCGCTTTGGAAGCCACGAATTTCGAGTTCTTTGAGGTAGTTTTGATGGACGGACATAGCGGGGGATATTGTGCACGGTCAGTGACGAAAAACTCTGTCACGCATCAGCGCACTCATTAGCGGTGCCCCAAGTGTTAACGGTGCAGAATTCAAAAAAAAGCCAGCCCCTTTGGAATTCAAGTGATGACCCCACGTCAGTTCATGCAAAAACTTGAGAACACGCAATGAGCACCATCAGCATTCGCGACGACGACTTCACCCACGAACAAGCGTTTGGTCATTTGGACCGAGAGCCCTTGTCGGCTGCAGAGGCCGCAGAGTACCTAGAGGTGTCACTGCCAACTTTGCGCCGTCATGTGCAGGCTGCGGAACTAAAACCTAGCCACAGCGTGGGTCGCAACCAAATGTTCTTAGCCTCAGAACTTCGTGCGTACAAACGCACGCTCAAATAACGAACCAGCCCAGTCAAGGGGAATGGGCTAACTTACCATGCCCTCAAACGCCGCCTCCATCGCCCGCGTGTGCGCCACCACATCCCAGCCACGCCGTGCTTTAAGCCGTTCGCGCAAGCCACGTTTCAGCGCCAATAAAGCGGCCCGGTCTTGCGCCATTTGCACCGCCACACGCACATAGCCTTCGTCGTCATCTGCCACCCACTCGGGCAGGCCAGCGGCAGTCATGAAGCTTCCGCCCATGCGCGAGACAAAGTTGTGCCCGGCCTGCGTCACCACCGGCACACCCATCCACATCGCTTGCAAACTGGTGGTGCCGCCGTTGTAGGGCACGGGGTCCAGCGCAATGTCTACATCGGTGTACTCGGCCATCATGTCGGTCAAGCCCGTAGGGCCGCGAAACTCCACGCGGGCCAAATCGACGCCCAGCTTTTGCAGCCGCTCGCCAAACAGCCGCACCGCACCGCCGTCTGAAAAACTTGGGGCCTTGAGCAACAAACGTGAATCAGGCACCGCCTTCAAAATTTGCGCCCACAACCGCAAGGTGCGCGGTGTCAATTTGGGTACGTTGTTGAACGAGCCAAAGGTCAAAGACCGTTTCGCAACGTCGTCTGCAAACGCCGGGTATGGGTAGTCCACCTCCGGTGCAAAGCAGAACACTGTGCCCGGCAAACGCGCAATGCGTTCTGAACAAAGCGAGTCGCTGCCCACGGGCGTGACCACCTCGTCGCCCAGCACCCAGTCCATGTTGGGCACACCGGTGGAGCCGGGGTAGCCCAAATACGTGGCCTGCACGGGTGCCACACGTTTGGCAAACAAGCTCATGCGCTGCTGGCCGGTGTGGCCTGCCAGATCGAGCAGCAAATCAATGCCATCCGCGTCGATGCGTTTGGCCAGTTGGGTGTCGTTCAGCGTGGTGGCTTCCACCCAGTGTTCGATGCGCTGCTGCGCCAATCGGGTTTGCTCGTCGTAGCTCACACCCGTGAAATACAAAAACACCTCAAAGCGGCTGCGGTCGATCTCGCGCAGCACCGGCTGCATGAAGATGTTCACCGGGTGCTGGTGGTGAAAATCCGCACTCACCAGCCCCAATTTGATGCGCCGCCCGGCCAGCGGTGCCCGCACAAAACTCTCACGCGCTCGTGCACCCTGCCCCAGCGGTGCAAACAGCTCGCGGTGCAAGTCGGCCACTTCATGCGCCGTCAACTGATCGCTGTAAAGCGAAGACATGGCCGAGCTGGAGGCAAACTTGCCCTGCTCGCCCGACTCATCCGCCAGCTCACGGTACAAGCGCAGCGCCGTGTCGGCATCGCCTTGGCGGCCAGCAATGGAGGCACGCATGCTCTTCGCACCGGGCATCGGCCCCAGCTTCTCCGCTTCTTGCAACACCTGCTCGGCCTCGTCCATCTGCCAGCTCTCCGCCAGCAAATGCGCCAGGTTCCAGCGGGCGGTGGGGCTTTGCGGGTACAGGTCTACACACTTGCGCAGCACGGCCAAGCCCTCTTGCCACAGGTTGTGCCTGAAGGCCAAGGCGCCCAATCGGGCCAGCGTGGGCTCGTGGGTGGCCGCCGACGCCTCCGTTAAAACCTGCAAAGCGGCAGGCTGCTGGCCCAAACGCAGCAAAGCCTCGCCCAAGTCCATTTGAACTTCAGCCATGATGTTGATGACGGAAAGCGTTGTGTTGCTGCCGCCTTGCGTGTTGCCGCGCGCCGTGGCGTTTGGCGCTTGAGCTTGCAGCTTTTGCAACGCCAAGCGCAGCACCTGCACAGCAGCCGCGTTGTCGCCCAGCTCCAGCAGGTACTGGCCCATGCGGTGCGCCACCTCGGCGGGCAAATGAGGCGAACCATTTGCCACTGCCTTGCTCGCAGATTGGCTAGCCCCATTGGCTTGCGCTCCGCCTGCCAAAGTCATCGCTTGTTCAAACGCTTGCGCGGCCAAAGGCTTTTGGTCTAGCTGGTGCAGCACCCGCGCCATGCCCAGCGGCGCTTCGTAGCGCTCGGGCGCGGCGTCCATCGCACGTTGATACGCCGCCGCGGCTTGTTGCAACTCACCCATCTGGCGGCACAGATGCCCCGCTTCGAGCCAACCACTGAATTGCTGCGGGTGGGCACGCAGTAAGCTGGCAAACGCCTCGCGTGCAGGCATCCATTGGCCCAAGCGCACAAGAACGCGGGCGCGGCCTAGCAAGGCCAATTCAAAAGTTGGCTCCAAGGCCAAAGCCGCGTCGTAAGCAGCCAAAGCCCCCGTCCAATCTTGCGCACGCCACGCGGCATTACCCGCGTTAAAACGAGTGATCACTTGCGTGTTGTCACCCATGGCATTGGCGATCTCTGTCGCGTTCTTCGCACCATTCACACGCGATGGTGTTTTCTTAGTTGCCGCTTTTTTAACCGGCTTGCTCTCTGTCTTCTTCATTTCATACCCAAAGGTGCCAGCCAGCGCGCGGCGTCTGATCTAGGCAAAAACAAATGGTCGCGGTGGGTGTCGCTTGGCGTGACGCGCTCTGTCGCTACAACATGTCTCACCAACTCATCCACCCCGCCATCACTGCCCAACGCGTAATGCACATAGTCATTCGCTTGGGCAAAGTTTTCAAAAAACTGGGTGTCGCAGCCGGGCAGTACCTCGCACACCAAGGCAGGCCGAACGGTTTGCCACCAGCCCGACGCACCTTTCAGCACGGCAGGCTCGTGCGTCTCCACATCGATCTTCACCAGCACCGGCGTATTGGGCGTCACACCACGCCACAGCACGTCCGGGGGAAGTACTGCGTCAAGCCGCTGCACGGGTACCCGCCGCACACCAGCATGGCGCGTGCGAAAAGCTTTGTTCAGCGAAGCCGAGGTTTCCATCAACCCATGCGACGCGTCCGGAAAATGCAAATCCAACATCGCCTGCGCTTCCCCCAAAGCCATCTCGTACACATCCAACCGCGCCGTCAATTCCGACATCTGCGCATTGGCCCGCAGCACATCGGCAATCTCGCGCACGGGCTCAAACGCGTGCACATGCGCAGCGCCCGTGGCCAAGGCAAGCAGGCTGTAAAAACCAGTGTTCGCACCCACATCCACCACCACGGGGTTCAGAGCGGCACACCAACACGCCACCAAGCTGGGCAAAGGCGCTTCATAGGCCGCCCAGCCGTCGGCCCATGCTGACAAGGCCACTTGATCGCGGCCTGTGCAGCTGTCCATCCAAAACCGTGCGGGGCCCGGCACATCCACCTGCAGCCAATGGCCCACGGGTTTAGGGAATTGCAAACCACTCATGCGCCACTCCGGTAAGCCGATGCCGTGTCACCCAACAGCTGGTGCCAAGCTGCGTTCAGCTGCGCATCAAAATTCGCTCTACTGAATAGGGCCGCTGTGGCTTGCCCCGCTCGCACACGCGCCGCTTGCTGCGGCGCATCCATGGCCAGCAAACTGGCTATGGCCAAAGCCAGGTCGGGCAGCTGCGCCTCGCCCACCCACAGCCCGTTGTCAGGCGTGGCGTACTCTTGCCCACCACCGCCTGTGAAGCCCGCCACCAAACAGCCTGCGGCCATGGCCTCCAGCGGCGGCAGCCCCAGGCCTTCGTCTTTGCTCAGGCTCACAAACACCAGCGACTCGGCCAGCGTTTGCGCCACCTGCGGGCGGCTCATGCCGTCCACCTCGACCCACGGCACTTGGGCCCACTGCGGGCACAGCGCGGCAAACCACTGTTGCAGCTGCTTGGCCTCGTTAGGGCGCTTGCGCGGCATGAACGCAATTTGCTGCCTCTTGGCCGACAGGCCACTTATATGGGCCAGCGCTTGCTCAAAATGCGGCAGCACCATGGGTTGCACCACCTGCCAGTCGGTGGTCGAACCCCAAGCCTGCAAAGTGTCGCGCGTGAAAGCGCTGCAACACAGGCCGCCCGCCAGTGGAAAAGCATTCAGCGCGTCTAGGGTGGGCAAACCTCTGAAGGTGTAGTAAGGGTTTTGGTTGTGCATCACCAGCTGGCAGCCCTGCTCGCGCATGATCTGCCAACCGCTGTCAGACCACACCTCGGGCAACACCAGCACATCGTGCGGTGTCCAGCGGTGGTGCGGCCCACCTTGCACCACCGGCACCGGAAAAGCCTGTGATGGCCACTCCAGCTCCGCACCTTCTTGCAGCCACGCAAACGCTCGCCAACCTTGGCGGCGCAAGCTGTCCACATGCTGAAAATTCACCAGCTCACCGCCTGCACGCACGGGCAGCGTGCAGGCGTAGTAGATGGCTGGGTTTGTCATCAAATCACCGTCACATCCGACGATATATACAGTGTGGCCAAGCTGTCTTTGTGGTTCCAGACTTGTTGCAACCCTGCGTTGCCATGCGTAACCAGTTTGCTTTCCTTGGTCCACCCCGAAGTACCTGTACCGTCAGCCAGATCGACGATGTCGCCCTTATCACCTAGCACCATCAGCTGCTGGCGCGAAGACGCGGGGTCAAACAACTTGGCAGAGCCGAGCTCCAGCACATCTTTTGACGTCAACTTGAGGGTGTTGTTGACATACCAGCCTGAGATGTCAAAAATCTCCACGCTGTCAATGCGGCTGCCGCCGTCGGGGTTGCTGGCGGCTTGGTTGGCCACCAGCGTCAAGTCAAACGTCAAGGCTGCACCAGTCAGGCTAATCCTATCCGTGCCACTGCCGCCGTCGATGCGTGCCAGTTGGTCCACGTTACCGCCTGTACCCATGGGGCTTTGCAGCGCGGTGACCATGGCTTGGCTGATTTTGAAGGTGTCCGAACCCGCCCCGCCGTAAAGCACGCTGGCGGCAGTGGCGGTGAGGGTGTCTTGGCCTGCCCCGGCCACCAAGGTGCTGGCTGTGCCGTTATCGCTTTGCATATCAGCCCCGTCCGTGCCCATCTGATCAACGGCGGTTTGCTCAAATACCCCAGTGGTGCCGCCGAAAATCACGTAACTGCGACCGGCCTGTGCATTCGAGTTGGGTGCTCCAATGATCAGGTCGGCCAAGCCGTCCCCGTTCACATCACCTGCAGCACTCACACTCGTGCCGTTGCTCAATGAGTTGAAGTCCGCGTTGATCACAAATCCGCCCTTGCTCGCCGCCACATCCGACAGGTTCAAAGCAATACCCGAAGTTTTGCCGTACACCACGTAACTGCGCCCAACACCGGCGTTTGCGCTGGGCGCCCCCACGATCAAGTCGGCAAGGCCATCTCCATTCACGTCGCCAGCAGCGCTCACGCTAGAGCCGCTTGATCTGGAATTAACGTCACCGTTGATCACAAAACCACCTGTGCCGGCTGCCACAGCCGACAAATTCACAGCTTCGAATGTGGCCTTGCCAAACACCAGATAACTTCGACCCGAAAACTTATCCATGTTACTTACACCCACGATCAGGTCAGCCAAGCCATCGCCGTTCACGTCGCCAGCTGCACTCACGCGCGTTTCGCTCATACCTGAATCGCTTTGTCTGTTGATCACAAAACCACCCGCATTACCTTTTGCCAGTGTTGTCAAGTCCACAGCAGTGCCTGTGGCCTTTCCGAACACCACGTAACAGGCACCCTCAGATTTGAGCATGGTTAAGCCAACAATCAGGTCAGCTAAGCCATCGCCGTTTACATCACCCGCAGAACTCACGCTGTTACCGCTGTTTAGAGTAGTGCTGTTACCGTTGATCACAAAGCCACCTTGGCCACCCGCCACCTCAGAAAGGTTGATCGCTGTAAAGGATGCCTTGCCAAACACCACAAAGCTTCTACCTAAACTGTTATTCCCAAAGGGTGCACCCACGATCAGATCGGCCAGACCATCGCCGTTCACGTCGCCCGCAGAACTCACGCTGAAACCGCCGCCTACACTCGTACCTAAACCGTTGAGTGCATTCGAGAGGAACCCGTTGATGGCAAAGCCACCAATACCGTTTGCCACCGAAGATAGGTTTATGGTGGAGCCGGTTGCCTTGCCAAACACCACGTAGCTTCGGCCCAACAAGTTGTTTGCACTGGACGCCCCAACGATTAGGTCTGAATAACCATCGCCGTTGACATCGCCCGCAGCACTCACACTGATGCCGCTATTGTCAGAAGCGCACTGCCCATTGATCACAAAGCCACCGCTTTGATTGGCGACAGCAGACAGATCAATGCTGGTGCCTGAGGTCTTGCCAAACACAACATAGCTTCGTCCCGTATTGCCACCCGTAGTCGGGCCGCTTTTAGATGCCCCGACAATCAAGTCTGCCAGTCCGTCGCCGTTGACGTCGCCAGCTGAACTCACACTCGAACCACTGAGGTCACTTTCGCACTGCCCGTTGATCACAAACCCACCCACACCCGCATCCACGGCTGACAAATGAACCATTGGGGGCGCCAGGTTCACCGTCACCGCCTCGTGCACCAGCACCTGAGCACCTGAGCCTGCGTTGTAAATCTTGTAGTTCTCTCCCAAACATATGGCTGTGCCGCCGCGGGACCACTCTGTACCCAAGGTGAGTACGTCGCCGGAGTCACCCTCGACCAACAGTTGATGGCGCGCCACGCTGGCGGCCAGGCCCGTCCAGCCGTTGCCGCTGTTGTAAAGGTTCATGCCAGCCATGTCTTGCACATCGCGTCCAGCCAATACCAAGGTGTTGTTGCCGATGCCAGACAAGTTGATGATTTCCACGCTGTCGATGCGGCTGCCGCCGTCGGGGTTGGCCCCGGATTGGTTGGCGACTTTGGTCAAGTCAAGGGTCAAGCCACTGCCCCACAGGGCCAGGATGTCTGTGCCGCTACCGCCGTCGATGCGCGCCAGTTGGCCCACGTTGCCGCCTTGGCCCATGGGGCTTTGCAGCGCTGTGATCATGGCTTGGTTGATGAGAAATCTGTCGCTGCCCGCACCGCCGTAAAGCACGCTGGCAGCGGTGGCGGTGAGTATGTCGTTGCCTGCGCCGGCCACCAAAGTGCTGGCTTTGCCGTTGTCGCTGCGTGTGTCGGCACCGTCGGTGCCCAGCCAGTCGACCGCGGTTTGGCCAAAGTCCCCGGTGGTGTTGCCAAAAATCACGTAACTACGGCCTGAATCGGCACCCGCCAAGGCATCGCTGTTAGGGGCCCCAACGAGCAAGTCGGCCAAGCCGTCACCGTTGACGTCCCCCGCGCCGGATACACTAATACCGCTTTGGTCACTTAAGCACTGGCCATGCATCACAAAGCCGCCTACACCTGAAGCCACAGCTGAGAGATCAATTGCTGCCGTGGTGGTTTTGCCAAAAACCACATAGCTTCGTCCGCCATTATTGGCCCCCACCGGATCGCTGTATTTGGCCCCAAGGATCACATCGGCCAAACCGTCTCCGTTCACATCCCCCGCTCCAGATACGCTGAAGCCACTTAAGTCATAAATACACTGGCCGTTGATGACAAAGCCGCCTACTCCCGCGGCCACTTCTGACAAATTGATGGCACCCGTGGCAGTCTTGCCAAACACCACATAGCTTCGCCCGGCATCAGAGAGCCGAGCTGTGGGATCACTCTGGCTGGCCCCGACGATCAGATCAGCCAGTCCGTCGCCGTTCACATCCCCCGCGCTGGACACGCTAAAGCCGGATTTGTCCATATAACACTGGCCGTTGATAACAAAACCGTCTGTGCCGCCCGCGACGGACGACAGATCGATGGCTGTCGAGCCCGTCTTGCCAAACACCACAAAACTGCGACCAACTTGGTTTCCCAAACTAGATGGCAGAAAGCCGCCCTTATTGGCACCTACAATCAGGTCGGCCAAGCCGTCTCCGTTGACGTCCCCAGCGCTGGACACACTGATACCGCTGTTGTCACCCTGGCACTCACCGTTGATCACAAAGCCGCCCGGACCCGCAGCCACGGCCGACAAATCGATGGCCGCAGTGCCCGTCTTGCCAAACACCACATAGCTTCGCCCGGCCTCAGAGAGCCCAGCTGTGGGATCACTCTGGCTGGCCCCGACGATCAGATCAGCCAGTCCGTCGCCGTTCACATCCCCCGCGCTGGACACACTGGAGCCGCTGAAGTCACCACCGCATTGCCCGTTGATGACGAAGCCCCACGTGGCCCCCATACTTGACAGATCCACGGCCGTGGTCGAGGTCTTGCCAAACACCACATAACTGCGCCCAGCATTTACTCGCGCCGCAGGATCGCTAGCAGAGGCACCGACAATCAAGTCTGCCAAGCCGTCGCCATTCACATCACCCACGTTGGACACGCTGATGCCGCTTTCGTCAAGCGCGCATTGCCCGTTGATTACAAAGCCGTCCGTACCAGCAGCTACGGCTGAAAGATCGATGCCCCCCGTGCCCGTCTTGCCAAACACCACATAGCTTCGCCCAGCACCTGATCCCGCTGCAGGATCGCTACCAGAGGCACCGACGATCAGGTCATTCAAGCCATCTCCGTTCACATCCCCTGCGCTTGACACACTAATGCCGCTTTGGTCGGACGCACCCTGACCATTGATGACAAAGCCGCCTGTGCCGCCTGCAACAGCCGACAATTTGATGCCTAATACTGGCGCGACCACATCGAAACTAAACGAATTTGAACTGCTATTCCCCGCCACATCCGTAAGGCTGATGTTCAGGTTGTATCTACCAGGCGTTGTGGGTGGGGTGTAGTTTGGCCCTCGGTAGACAGAGGTTGAACCCAACCATAGGGCGTACGACACAGTTGCACCCGGCTCGATGTTGGTGGCAGCCACAAGGGCTCCGTCGGGTGTGAGCTTGAAATTCGGGGACTCGACAAAGTTGTCTTGTCTGAACGCATATTGCACGGTGCGCGTGTTGCCAGCCACATCTGTGGCTTCCATAAGGGTGTTGTATGTCTTGTCCTGGCCCCAGAGTTGACCGTTTGAAATGATATTGGCCGAGTAACTTTGTCCAGCGTCGGTCCAGGTGGCGGTGAAGCCCGTGACCCAGTTAAGGCCGTTGTCAATGCTGTAGCGCCAAGTGTCTGTGGCTGCCAGGCCACTGACCACGGGCGCACCACGGTAGGTGATGGCATCGGTGGCCGAGCTGCCGGTGTCCACGTCCAGCGCTACCGACACATTGCTGCTGTAGGCCGGACGGAAGTCCACGTTTTCAGCCAAGGTGCCCGCATTGGAGGTCAACCCCCCGGCGGTCTGGCGCACCTGCAGTTGCCTGCTACCCGCTGCGGCGGTGTAAACACCTGCACTGGTCAGGGCAAAGCTGCTACCGCTGCCTGCTAGCCAGTTGGCACCTCCGTCTAGGCTGTAAGACCAGGTGGCACCATCCATCAGGGCAGAGACTTCGATCACACCGTTGTTGGTGATGCCGTCCAAGCTACTTGCACCTGTGTCGGCCGACAAACGCAGGCTAGGCGCGCTGGCGATCGTGACGTTGCCCACGTTGCTGTTGCCGGTGGCATAGCCAATGGCCAGCAGGTTGTTGGCATCGTTGCCATCGGCATTGACGTTGCCTGCGACGTCGTTGAAACGCCCATTTCCCAAACGGATGTTGGCCGTGCCTCTTTCGTTGGCATCTGGCGTGAAAGTGGCGACATACTGGGTGGCAGACACGGCGCTGAGTGATCCTAAAGTACCGCCGCTCAGATCGATGTCGTCTAGTGTGAAGCTGCTGCCCGGCGCTTCGCTGAAGTCGAAGGTGATGGTGTCGGTTTGCCCCGCGCCTAACGTGCCGCTGGCACTTCGACTGATGGCCACGGTGGGTGCCACGGCGTCGATGGTGAGCGATGGGCTGCCAGCGGCTTGACCCAAGCTGCCGTCGGCGTTGGTGTAGAGCCCATTGGCCACGCTGATGACGGCTGCGCCTACAAAGCCAGCTGTAGGCGTGAACACGGCGGTATAAACGTTACCTGCGCCGTTGAGGGCGCTGAGCGTGCCACCGGTGAGGGCGATGTCGGCCAGCGTGAAGCTGCTACCCGGATCTTCGCTGAAGGTGAAGGTGATTTGCGACGTTTGAGCGCCGCCCAAGGTACCCAGGTCGCTGCTGATGGTGAGCGTGGGGCGAGCCGTGGCGATGGCAAAGCTGACCGTGTTGTTGTCGTCCGCGCCGTCGGCATTGGTGTTGGTCGCGGCGTTGGCAAAGGTGCCGCTGGCCACCCTGACGCTGCCGGGGGCTCGGCTGTTGGCGTCGGGCGTGAAGCTGGCGGTGTACACCGTGCCACTGACGGCGGTCCAGTTGCCCAAAGTACCACCGATGGTGGTCACGTCGGCGGCTGTGAAGTCGCTGGATGCCGCGCTGAGCGTGAAGGTGACGGTGGCCGTTTCGCCTGCGTGCAGGGGGGTGGTTGCCGCCACGCTGCTGGTGACGGCCACATTGGGTTGCACGGTGTTGATGGTCAGGGCCAACGTGTTGCTGGCGGCGCTGTTGGTGTTGCCAGACGCATCGCCTACCGCACCGGCTGCAATGCCAATGCTGCCTGCTGTGGTGCTGTTGCTGTCGGGCGTGAATGTGCCGGTGTAGACCAAGCCCGTGGCATCGGCCTTGAAGTTAGTCACGGTGCCGCCACTGACGGTCAGACTCTCCACTGAAAAGCTGGCCGAGAGTTCGCTCAGTGTGGCAGTGAAGGTGGTGCTCTGGCCTGCCAACAAACTGGCGCTGCCGGTGTTGGCCAGCGTGACGGTGGGCAGCACGGTGTCGACCTCAATCACCGCCTTGGTGGCCGCGCTGGTGTTGCCGGCTTTGTCGGCTTGGGTGACTTGGATGACCTCGTTGCCCTGCCCCATGGCGGTGATGTCGCCTGCGACCAAGGTGTAACTCCACACGCCGCTGCTGTTGGCGGTGACGGTGCGGGTGTTGGCACCAATCACCAGACTCACGCTGGCATTGGCATCGGCCGTGCCGCTGATGGCACTGCTGGTTTCGCTGGCGTTGATGCGGTAGTCTGTGGCAATGGCATTGACCCCAGGTGCGTCTGCTTGGGTGTCGAGCGTGACGGCCAAGCTGCGTGTGCCCGAGGCGTTGCCCGCGGCATCGGCTTGCTTGACTTGCAGGGCGACCGCGCCGTCTTGCGTGAGCGCCAGGCTGGTGCCTGTGCCCGGTTGCCAATTAGCACCGTTATCCAAGCTGTATTGCCAAGTGCCGCCTGCCTCCAAGGCGCCAACGTTGATCAGACCGTTGCGGGTGATGCCGTCGCTGTTGCTGCTGCCGGTGTCGCCGGCCAGTGTGAGGGTGGGCGTGGCGGGGTCGCTCAGGTCGACCGTCATCGTGTCGCTCAGCGTGGCGGTCAGGCCTGCGGCGGCGGTGCCGTTGCGGCCGGTGATGGTGACAGCGATGTTGTCAGTGTCGCCGTTGATCAGGGTTGTCTTGGTGGTGGTGCTGGTCATCACCCCAAAGATGTTGAAGTTGGCGTACTCCCATGTGGCTGGCAGCGTGGCGGTCCATTCGCCTGTCGTGCTGTCGTAGGTAACGCCTGTGCAGGTCACCACTTTGTTGTCTGAGCTTTGGCTGTCTTTGTCACGCGGCACGGTGATCTTGACCACGATGTCGCTGGCCGTCAGCGCGGTGAGCACGGCTGGGTTGAGGGAGGACACAGTGCCGCTCAGCACAATCAGGCCCGCTGTTTTTTCGTCGTCATTGATGCGGCCGTCACCCGTGACCGGGTTGAGCGTGGTGGAGAGGTTGGTGGCTCCAAAGTTCCAGCTGGTGGCGTTGGCAATGCCCACATAGGCGTTGCCTGCGGAATCTTCCAAGGCGGTGCTATCAATGCTCAGGTGGTAGTTGTGTCCGGCGACCAGAGCTGTGGTGGGTGTCAAGGTCAGCTTGTTACCGTCGATGACGATGGCGCTGTCGGTGATGGCATAGGTGACCGTGGTGTTGCTGGTGTCGTCCACCAAGCGAATGCTGCCCGTGCCTGCGCTGACCGCTTCGGTGAAGGTGGCCACCAAGGCGTTGCCAGCAGCCAAAAAGCCGTTGTCATCGGGGTTGAGGGTTTGGAGGGTGGGTGCCAGGGTGTCCAAGAAGATGCTGGGCACGCTGGCGCCCTCGCCCAAATTGCCCCCGCCACCGGTATAACTGCCCTTGGCCACACTGATGCTGGCCGTGCCGCTGGCAGCACTGGCTGTGGGCGTGAAGGTGGCGGTGTAGTGGGTGCTGTCGACGGTGGTGAGCGCGCCCAAGGTGCCGCCTGAGACGGTGATGTCACCGGCCGCAAAGCCCGTGGGGGCGCTGCTGAACGTGAAGCTAATGGTGGCTGTCTCGCCAGCCTTCAGCAAGGTTTTGTCACTGCTGATGTCGAGCGTGACGATGGCGCCCTGGATGCTCAGGGACACGCTGTTGTTGGTGTCAGCGCCGTCGGCGTTGACGTTGCCAGCTCGGTCAAAGAAGGCGCTGTTAGCCACCGTGACGCTGCCCGCCCCTGCAAAGCTTGGGGTGGGGGTGAACACGCTGGTGTAAACAGTGCGCGCAGCGTTGGCACTGAGTGGGCTCAGGGTGCCACCGACCACGTTGAGGCTGTCTGCGCCAAAGCTGTCGCTGGCCTCGCTGAGTGTGAAAGTGAGGGTTGCCGTTTCGCCTGCCAGTAAGGTGGCTGCGTTGCTGGACACAGCCACGGTGGGCACCACGGTGTCCACACTGAGTTCAATGCGGTTGCTGGCTTCGGCGTTGGTGTTGCCTGCTGCGTCGCTGAAGGCTCCCGCGGCGACTTTGACGCTGCCCGCTGTTGTGGCCGCATTGGTGGGGGTGAAGGTGGCTGAGTATTGCGTGCCACTGCCTGCAAAGCCGCTGAGCGTACCGCCCGTGACGGTGACGCTGCTGGCCGTGAAGTCTGTGCTTTCTTCGCTAAGGGTGAATGTGAGTGTGGTGGTGCCGTTGACTGCCGTGAGCTGTGTCTGCCTGGCTTCGATGCTGACGGTGGGCGCAAAGGTGTCCACGGTCAAGTTGCGCAGCGTTGTGAACGAAGTGTTGCCCGCCACGTCCGTTTGTGTGGCCGTGATTTGGGTTTGACCACGGCCCATCGCGGCCAAGTCGGCGGCGTTGAGGGTATGGGTCCAGTTGCCGGAGCCGTCAGCCGTGATGGTGACGGTGCGTTCTTGCTTTCCATTACCGAGCATCAGCTGCACGCTGGCACCGGCCTCTGCTGTGCCGGAGATAACGCTGCCCACTTCGCTGGCGTTGATGATGTTGTCGGTAGCGATGGCGTTGATGACAGGTTTAGCTGCGGAGGTGTCAAGCGTGAAGCTGAGCGTGCCGTTGCTGGACACGTTGCCCGCTGCGTCGGTTTGACGCACCAGCACGGTGTGGGCACCCTCGGTGCTGGCACCGGTGAACTGGGTGCCGCTGCCAGCCTGCCAAGTGCTGCCGCTGTCGGTGCTGTATTCCCAAGAGGCTTTGTCTTCCAAGACTGCCACGCTGACGGTGGCGTCGCTGGTTATATCGTCGCTGTTACTGGTGCCGGTGTCGTTGAGCAGAGTGAGCGTAGGCGCTGATGCGCTGAGGTCGACCAAGACGATGCCTGTGGTCTGCGCACTCACCGTGCTGCTGCTGATGACGCGACTGGCCGTCACATTGACGCTGTAAGTGCCGTTTTGTGTGAATGCCCCCGCCGTAGTGGTGCCACTCCAAGCACCCACACCGTTGGTGACCACATAGCTATTGACGGTGACGGGAATGCTTATGCCACCTTGAGTCAAGGTGACGGTGAAGTCACCCGCCTGAAAGGCCTGAACCACAGCCAGTGTTTCAGAGTCCAGCACGCCACTGACGGTCACGCCAGCGGTGTTTTCCACGCCATTCACTCGGTTGTCGGTGCTGATTTTGTTCAAGCTCACGCTGGGCGTGGCGGCGGTAAAGTGCCAGCCACTGTTGGCCCAGTCACTGCTGGCGATGCCAGCCCAAGCGTTGCCTGCGGCGTCGAGCAAGGTGCCAGGTGCCGCTTCGACGTGGTATTGGTTACCGGCCACCAATGCAGTAGTGGGCGTGATGGTGAGGGTTTTGCCGTCGTTGGACAGCACCACGGCTGTGTCGCTCACGGCGAAGCTGGTGCGCGTGGCTGCGGTGTCGTCGACCAGCACGAGGTTGCCCGTGCCTTTGTGAACGACCTCGTTGAAGTTCAACACCAGCGCATGGCCAGGCAGCACGGTGGTGGCGTTACCTGGCAGCAAGCTGTCAGCTACGGGGCCTTGGGTGTCAATGGTGATGGCGGGCGTGGTACCTGCTGCGCCTTTGTTACCTGCGCCATCGGTGTAGCGGCCCGAAGCCACTGTGATGCTGGCTTGGCCGGTACTGCCATCGGTGGGTGTGAAGCGTGCCGTCCAAATGGTGCCGGTGTTGTTGACCAAGTTGGTCAGCGTGCCGCCATTGACGGTGATGTCTTTGGCGTCAAAGCTGTCGCCAGGGTCTTTGTTGAAGGTAAAAGTAACTTTTGCACTTTGGCCAATAGACAAAGCCGTAACGTCGCTGGTGATGGTGACCGTGGGGGGTGTGGTGTCTATGGCCAAGCTGTCGGTGCTGGCGACTTGGCCCTCGCCTTTGTTGCTGTTGCCCGCTGCGTTGGTGAAGCGGCCATCTGCCAGCGTGACGCCGCCGGTGCCGGTGAAAGGTGCTTCAGGCGTGAACACCACGCTGTAGTGCATGCCATCGCCTTTTGGCGTGAATTCGCTGAGCGTGCCATGGCTGGCGGTGAGGTCACCCACCACGAAGTCGTTGGATTTTTCGCTCAGGGTGATGTCGATGGTGGTTGCATCACCCATGCCCAACTTCGTTTGGCGTGCTTGAAGCGTCGCTGTGGGCCGCAGGGTCTGAATGGCCATGACGACGCCGTCGTTGTCTGATTTTTCGCTGTCGTTGCCGGCCGCGTCGCTGAAGCTGCGTGATGTGACCGACACGCTACCGGGTGCGGTGCGGTTGTCATCAGGCGTGAAGGTGGCGGTGTAACTGCTGCCAGAGCCTTGCAAGTTGCTCAATGTGCCGCCCACTGCCTGCAGATCGGCCAAGCCGAAGGTGGTGGATGCTTCGCTCAGCATGATGTTGAGGCTAGCGGTTTGGTCAACCAACAATGACGACCGGCTGGCGGTGATGCTGGCCACGGTGGGGGCCTGCGTGTCCACGCTGATGGAAACCGTGTTGCTGGCCGCGCTGTTGCTGTTACCCGCTGCGTCGGTCAAAGCGCTGGCTGCCACATTGACGGTGGCTGCGCCACTCAGGCCCGCATCGGGCGTGAAAGTGGCCGTGTAGCTGGTGCCGCTACCGCTGAAATTGCTAAGCGTGCCACCCGTGACGGTGATGCTGGTGTCGCTGAAATTGGCGATGGCTTCGCTCAACGTGAAGGTCAAGGTAGCTGTGGCGTTGGCGCCCAAACTGGTTGCACTGCTGCTGATCGTGACGGTGGGCTCGGCCGTGTCGCCGATGACGGTGTGGTAGGTCGTGGCAGCGCTGGTGTTGCCTGCCGCATCGGTGGCTGTGGCGTTGAATTGGTAGGTGCTGCCGTTGGCAACCGTGGCGCTGTAGGTCCAGTTGGTGCCAGTGACTGTGGCTGCGCCGAGCAAAGTTGTGCCGTTGTAGACCGCTACTGTTGCGCCCGCTTCGTTGGTGCCAGAAAGCACAAGAGCCGTGTCGTCGGTGCTGCTGCCAGAGGCAACAGGTCCGGTGACGTTGCCCACGTCGTCAGTGACTGCGCTCAGCGTAACGGCTGGGGCAGCGGTGTCGCCGATGACAGTGTGGTTAGCTGTGGCCGCGCTGGTGTTGCCCGCCGCATCGGTGGCTGTAGCGTTGAATTGGTAGGTGCTGCCGTTGGCAACGGTAGCGTTGTAGGTCCAGTTGGTGCCACTGACCGTGGCAGCCCCGAGCAAAGTTGTGCCGTTGTAGACCGCTACTGATGCGCCCGCTTCGTTGGTGCCAGAAAGCACAAGAGCCGTGTCGTCGGTGCTGCTGCCAGAGGCAACAGGTCCGGTGACGCTGCCCACATCGTCAGTGACTGCGCTCAGCGTAACGGCTGGGGCAGCGGTGTCGCCGATGACAGTGTGGTTAGCTGTGGCCGCGCTGGTGTTGCCCGCCGCATCGGTGGCTGTGGCGTTGAATTGGTAGGTGCTGCCATTGGCAACGGTAGCGCTGTAGGTCCAGTTGGTGCCACTGACCGTGGCCGCGCCGAGGAAGGTGGTGCCGTTGTAGACCGCCACTGTTGCACCCGCTTCATTCGTGCCAGAAAGCACAAGTGCGGTGTCGTCGGTGCTGCTGCCAGAGGCAACAGGCCCGGTGACGCTGCCCACATCGTCAGTGACTGCGCTGAGCGTGACGGCTGGGGTAGCGGTGTCGAGTGAAAAGTTGAGGGTGTTGCTGCTGGGCGAGGTATGTCCGCCAATGTTTTGCCGCACCAACACTTGCTTGGCACCGTCGCCCGTCGCCGTAAAGCCGCTGCCGCTGCCTGCTGTCCAGTTGGCACCGCCGTCTAGGCTGTAGTCCCAACCTGCGCCGTTCAAGATGCCACTGACATCCACATGGCCGTTGCTCGTCAGGTTGCCACTGCCTGTCATCTGGGTCAGTGTGATGGTCGGGGCCAAAGGTTCATCCAAGTAAATACTGCGCGTCGCTGCGTCGCTGCCCACGGTGGCTTTGAGGGTGGTCGCACCCAAGGCTGGCATTTCTGCACTCGTAAAGCTGGTGCTCCAGCGGCCTTGCGAGTCGGCCGTCACCGTGCGTGTGCCTGTAGCGGTCGCTGTTCCGGTCGAATCGGACCATGCAATGACGACGGAAGCGCCTGCCGCGGCCGTGCCTTGCACCTCGACGCCTGCGATCATTTCAGTGGGGCTCAAGCGGTTGTCTTGCGAGACCACACCGATGGTGATGGCTGTGGACTTTTGGTTGGTGATGTCAGAAATCGCGGCCACCAGGTTGACCTTGGCTGCACCTTCGAGCAAGGTCTCCAGCACTTGGCCAGTGGCTTGGGCTTGCGTGCTTTGCAGCTTGGTGGCCAAGTCCACGAGGACAGCATTTGTGTCGCTGCCCACTTCAGCACCCGACAACGCGGCCAACAAGCGGCCGTAGTCGTTGGATTGCGCGTTGCTGGCTCCAGTTGTGGTGATGATGGCCACTGGCGCTGCCCCCAGCACCAGATCTTGCGAGAGGCCCACAGAGGCTGCCACTTTTTGGTTGGCTTGGGTGATTTGGGTGGCGTTCACGCTGGTGAAGGTGGTGCTTGAATTGCCCGTGTCTCCACCCGACAAACCTAAGTTACGCACAGCCAGCTCGGTCAACACGTTGACGCTGACGTTGTAGGTGCCCGCCGTAGGAATGACGGTGAGCGCGCGCAAGTCGGTGCTCAGGTCTTTGGGGGCGCCTGTGGCTTCGTCAAAGTAATCTGGATTGGCGTTGGTGTCGCTGACTTTGACCAACACGCCACCCAAGTAGTCATTGCCCACATTGAGCGTGAAGGTGCCATCGGCGTTGACTGCGCCCGAGGCCAAGACGGTGCCATCGGCTTTGTAGGCCACGGCCGTCAAGCCGTTGCCAGCCAGAACCGGGCCAGCCACCACCGTGCCACGAATGACGGTGGGCACGGATGCTTTGTCATTTTGATGCAGCAGCGCAGCAACGCCCACCACACCTAACCCCATCTGCATGGGGGTCCAAACAGCAGCATCGCTGGGTGGCATGTAGGTGCTCAAGCTGTCTTGGTGCGAGAAGCCTCGGGCTTGCTCTGCACCTTGGGTCAATGCCGCCATCGAAGGCGTATCACCAAACGCATAAACCAACTTGCCCCCGTCCGACAAGCTCGCACCCACCGCGCTGTCGCCGGTGATGACGTAGCCTCCGCTGGTGCCTGTGCCCTTGGCGCCCGGCATGTCGACCGCGCATTGCTCGGCCTTACAGGCTTCGTAGAAGCTGACCAACAGCACTTGCGTGCCGTCTGCGTAGCTGAGCAACAGGTCTTGGCCTTTTTGGCTTGCGGCCACGTCTTTGGCTGCAGCTTCTTTCGCTTCTTCACCCTCTTTGACCACGCGGTAGCGTTGACCGGCTTTGGCGATGACGCTGGTTTTTTCACCGCGCTTCAAGACTACGCTTTGCGTGCCGCTGATGTTCAAGATGAGCGATGCGTTGTTTGCTGCTGTTGCCATGATGTGCTCCGAGGAAGTGATGGTTTAGATTGGGTAGAAATGGGTTGAATGAGGGCTTAGCGTTCGTTGAGCGCACCGCTCAAGCCGCGTGCAATCGGCTTGATGAGGTAGCGCATGACCGAGCGTTGGCCTGTCAGGATGTCCACCGTGGCCGTCAGCCCGGGCTTTAAAACAATGGGTTGGAGCTTGGTGTTGGCCGCCACCGCGTTGGGCAGTAGGCGAACACGCGCTCGGTAGTAGGTTTGGGGCTGCCCATTGGCGCCTTGCTCTTGCAGGGTGTCCGAGCTGAGGTAGACCAGCTCACCCGTCAAGGTGCCGTAAATGGCGTAGTCGTAAGCGTCTAGGCGGATGTTGGCTCGCATGCCGGTTTGCAGCTGGCCGATGTCGGCGGGGTTGACTTTGAGCTCCAACAGCGACTCACCATCGGTGGGCGAGATTTGCATGAGCTCGTCGCCCGCACGCAGCACACCACCCACGGTGGTCACCCGCAAATACTTCACCACGCCGTCCACAGGGGCCGTCAGCTCGGTTTGAGACAAGGCGTAACGGCGGTCTTCTTGGCGGTAGCGCTGGCTGGAGATTTCTTCTTCTTGCTTGGCAGCCTCAGCACGGGCGTCTTGCAAGTACTTATTACGGATGTCGAAGATCCGCGACTGGATGTCGCTGACTTGGCGGCGCGCGCGCAAGACCTCGACCCGGCTGATGTCGCCACCGGCAAACAAACGCTCGTTCATTTGCAGCTCTTCTTTGGCCAAGCCCATGGCTTCTTGTTGCATGGCGAGTGCGTCGTCTAGGCTTTGCTTGCGCTGGGTGTAGAGCTTGTTTTGTGCAGCGACCAGCTCAGGGTAGCCCGCAAACTCTCTGCCAAACACAGGGGTTGTGCCGTTGGCCTCGGCTTGCGCGCGTTGCAGCACCACGCGCAAGGCGGTGTGTTTGGCCTGCGCTTCGTCAAAGGCTGCTTTGGCGCGGTCGGGCTCGAGCACGGCCAGCACTTGACCGGCCTTGACGTTGTCGCCCTCTTGCACACGAATCTCGGACAGCACACCACCATCGACCACTTGGATGACTTGGGTGCGCCCACCGGGTATGAGCTGGCCTTGGGCGCGCACGGTCTGATCAATGTCAAACCAGCTGGACCAGGCGATAAACAGCACAACAGTCAAGATGACCAAGCTGAGCATTTTGGAAGGACGATGGGCCATCATGCGGCGGCTCCGTTGGCATTAGCGTTGGCGTTTGTAGGTGTGTTCGCGTTCAGACGAGCGAGGACTTGTGCTTTGGGGCCGTCCATCACCACTTGGTGGTTGGCCACCACCAAGATGCGGTCCACCAGTTGCAGCATGTCGGGCTTGTGGGTCACCAGCACCAAGGTGTGCTGGGGCTGCAGAGTTTGATAAATGAGCTGTTTGATTTGCAGCTCGCTGTTGCCGTCCACCGACGAGGTGGGCTCGTCGAGCAACCAAATGGCGGGCTCGCGCAGCACCACGCGGGTGAGGTTGACGAGCTGGCGTTGACCGCCCGAGAGGCCTGTGCCACCTTCAAAGATTTCTTGCTGCAGCCCACGCGGGTGCGGCGTGATGACGGCTTGCATGAGGCCCGTGCGCTGGGCCACCGCCAAGATAGCTGGATCGCCCGGGTCGGCCAGCCCCAAGAGCAGGTTCTCGCGTAAGGTGCCTGCGAACAAGCGCCCTTCTTGTTGCAAGTAACCGATGCGCTCGGACAGCGGGGCTTTGGCGATGTGGCTGAGGTCCACACCGTCGAGCAAGATGCGGCCTTCTTGCGGTTTGTACATGCCCGAGAGCAGGCGCAGCAAGGTGGTTTTGCCAGCGCCCACGGGGCCGATGATGCCAATGCGCTCGCCCGCTTTGATGCTGAGCTGGGGGATAACCAAGGCGGGGCTGGCACCGTAGCGGGCGGTCACCTTGTCGAACTGGTAGTTACCATGCACGTGGTCGAGCACCACGGGTTCGTGGTCGTGGTGGTCGTTTTCTAAACGCCACAGCGCATCTAGCCCTTCGAGGGCGGCTTTGGCGTAGGACCACTGCAGGGCCTGCGCGGCCACAGCGGCGACGGGGCTGAGCACGCGGCCCGACAAAATGGTGCAGGCAATCAAACCGCCTTGGGTGAGCTCGCCTTTGGTGACCAAATAAGCGCCAAAGGCCACCAAGAGCACGTAGCTCATTTGCTGGAAGCTAGAGATGAGGTGCTGGAAGTGCTCGCTCAAGTTGCGCGATTGGAGCTCGGCGTCACGCGCTTCGTCTACGTTGTGCAGCCAGCGCCCGAGCATGCGCCAACCGCCCTGCCCTGATTTGAGGGTTTCGGCGCCTTCCACGGTTTCGACGAGCAAGCCGGTTTTGAAGTTGCCAGCCTTGGCGCCTTGTTTAGCCAGCTCTTCCATGCGCGTTCTGGTGGACAGGCCTAAGCTCAACGCGGCCACAAAGAACAGCAAGGGCACCAGCGCCAATGCGCCGCTCATGAGCGCCATGATGACCAAGAACAACAACGCAAACGGTAGGTCCACCAGCACGCTGGTGGTGACTTGGGTGAGGAAGCTGCGCACGCTCTCATACCCGCGCATTTGCGAAGCCAAGCTGCCCACGCTGCGGGGCAGCTGGTCCAGGCGCACGGCCAGCAAGCGCAAATACACGGTGCGCGCCATGCGCTTGTCCACCTCATCGATGATGTTCTCGTACAGCTGGGTGCGGGCGCTGCGGGCCATCCAATCCAAGCCAATGGCGATCAAGGCGCCCAAGCTCAGCACCATGAGGGTTTGCATGGCGCCGGTAGGAATGACGCGGTCGTAGATCTGCATCGAATAAAACGAGGTGATCAGCCCCAAGATGCCGATGATCAAACCGCCTGCGGCGGCTTCGATGAGACGGCCCTTTTGCGCGGCAATCTCGGTGCGAATGAGGGCGAAGACGGGACTTTTGCCCAGCTCGAAGGGGGCAGACAAACGCAGCTTGGCAATCTGCAGCGGCTTGGGGTCGTCGTGCAGGCCTTCGGACCAGGCGCGTTGAACCTCGTCCCAACGCAAGACCACCCACTGCTGCTGGGCGTTCTGCCCAACCAGCACACCCCATCCGTCGATGGGGTCGTGCACCAAGGCGGGCACTTGCGAGGGATCGGCGGCTTTGAGCCAGCGGGCGCTCTTGAGACCGAGGTGGCGCGTGAGGCGGGTGATTTGCTGCGCGGGGGTTTGTATCTTCCCCGCACCTGCTGAGTCATCTTCGGCTTGGACGTGTTGCACAGCCTCTTGCAGGGCGAGGCGGTCCACCGGCTCGCGTTGGAGTTCGGCCAGACGCAGCAAGGCCGCGAGCAAGCGCGGCAGTTGCGGGGATGAAGGGGTGGCTGAAGGGAGTGCTGAAGTCATGTGTTTTTATTTCTGTTCAGCGGTGGGCACTTGGAGCTGGCCTGAGGAGACTTGGAGCTGACCTGCGGCTACTTGAAGCTGACCTGTGGTCAGGGCCAGTCGCCACGAGGCCACGAGTTGGGAGCCTTCGAGGTCGGCGAGTTGGGCTTGCACTTGCACTTGCTCGCGGGCGGAGTTCATGAGGTCTTGCCAGCTTTTGCGACCCGACAGGTATTGGCGGTCCCACGAGGCGAGCACTTGGTCGGCCAGCTCGGCCGAGGTTTGCAGGGCTTGACGGCGGCTTTGCGAGGTGACCAGCAAGGCGTGGTCGGTCATGACTTGCTCGCTCAGGCTGCGCAGTTGAGACTCGGTGTCGGCCTCTGCGGCAGCGTGGCGTTGCACGGCTTCGCTGATGGCAGCGAAGTTGGACAAGCCGGCCCCAAGGCGGCTGCTGAGGTTGACAAAGCCACGGGTGTGCGTGGGCCCACCGAGGTAGTTGAAATTGCCGTGTTGCTGCTCCCAGCGAAACGACACTTCGGGCAAGGTGGCGCTTTTGGCTTCTTGAATGGCCGCAAGTTGGGCCTGGGCATTGCTACGTGAGCGGGCCAACGAGGGGGAATAGCTTTGGGCTTGGGCCAGCAACTCACTCACGCTCAGGCTGTTGGGCAAGGGCTCGGCCAGTGAACCGGTCAAAGACTTGGCCGCCACGGTCTGACCCAGCAGCTGCGACAGGCGGGCGAGACTGACCTCTTCTTGCGTGATGGCCAAGGCCATGTCGGCATCCAAACTGGCCAAGCGACCTTGGGCCAAGGCCAGGTCACTGGCAGCCGCTTGACCTTCGGTGATGCGGCGGGCCACTTGGTCTTTGAGGCGAATGTGCTGGGCCTGGCCCACTTGGTAGGCCGCGCGTTTGCGGTGAGCGCTGAGCCAGTCGCCGTAGGCTTGCACCACGCGAATGGCGAGTTGCTGCTGCGACTCAGCCAGACCCGCGGCGGCACCTTGGGCATAGGCTTGGGCTTTGTCGACCCCGGCTTCAATGCGGCCACCGGTCCACAAAGGCTGGGTCAAGGCTAAAACCGTGACACGCGAATCACCCGCATAGGCGGGGTCGGTAGCGCCGGTTCTGGCGTTTTGCACCGAAACAGAAGGTGTGGGAAAGTATTGCCAGCGGGCACCGCTGACGTTGTCTTGCGCGGCGCCAACCAGAGATTGTTGGGCTTGGACGGCGGGATGAGTGGTCAACGCTTGCGAGATCAGTTGGTGCAGCCGAGCGTTATCCGCCAACGCATTGGGCAACCCCATGGCAAATAGGCCCAAGCAAACGCCAAGAAAACTGTGAATCTCTTTTGTAAACCTCAGCATTTTTTGTTCTTATGGTTTTTGTCGACTTTTTGTTGTTTTTGATTGTTCTGGCAATGCGCCAGATGTTCCATACGTACGCACCGACAAATTCCGACAAAAAACATCACTCAAACGACAAATTCCGACATTCGCAATTGAGACGCCAAAGGTTTGAGAGTGCAGATTCATAATGTTTATGAATTACGCGTTGTTCATGAAAAAAATATTCTTTTCACTGTTGCTCTCCTTAGCGGCTATAGCTGCACACGCGACGGTTCTGACAACCGAAAACCGGGAAGTGAACCTGATTGACAGTGCGCAATTCATGGAAGACCCGTCGGGTGTCTTGCGCATTGACGATGTGCGCAACATGGACGATCGCTTTGCGTCTTGGACACGCGGTGGCACCGAGCTGAATTTCGGTTTTACTGATTCGGCCTATTGGATTCGCGTGCCCCTACAGCGTGCAGCAAATGCTCCGAAAGATTGGCTGCTTGTCACTAAGAACGCCAAACTTTACGAACTGGACTTTTACCTCTCGGACGCGCCTGCGATATTGACAGGCAGCAGCAGAGCCTTCGCCACACGGCCCTATTTCGATCGATTTTTTGTACTGCCTCTGGACGTACAGCCACAACCCCAGTTTGCCTATCTACGAGTAACTTCACGCTATGCACTGACGGTACCTTTAGCGGTCTGGCAACCCGACGCCTACCGGCAGGAGCAGCAGCAATTTCAATCGTTGCAGTTCATTTATTACGGTGGCCTGATCGTTCTGGCGATGTACGGCTTGGTGATTTTTTTAGCGCTGCGGGATCAACGGTTTTTAACTTATTGCGCCTATATCGTGACCATTTGGTTGGGCATGTTTGCAAGCAATGGTTATGGGCGCCAGTTGGTCTGGCCTGATGCCCTTGATTTTGACGAGGTAGCGCAAAGTGTATTTTTCAATTTGGCTGCTTTTTTTGCAGTCCGCTTTGCGCGAAATCTTCTGCTGCGCGCCACAGATCGATCTTGGTTGAAGTGGTGCTTGCAATGGAGCGAGTTCATTTTTTTGTTAACCAGTCTGTTGGCACTTCTGGCGATCGCCTATCCCGAACTGTTGCGTCCGGCCAACCAACTGTTGCTGATTAACTCTGTGCTCATGGGTCTGTGGGTCACTGTGGCCAGCGTTAGGGCTTATTTACAAAAGCGACCCGGCATACGGTTTTTCCTGGCAGGCTGGTTCATGCTGTGGCTTGGTGTTTCGGTTGCGGCCTTACGCGCCTTCGGTTGGCTGCCGAGTACTGGATTGACGTCCTATGCGGTACAAATATCAACAACCATGGAGGTGCTCTTAATGGCCTTGGCTCTTGGCGATTTGTTGCGCTTAGAGCATGAGGCGCATCGCCATACTCAGGCACAGGCTTTGGCAGCCAACCGTGCCATGCTGGAAATGACGCAGGCTTCAGAAGACAAGCTCAAACACGCGGTACAAGAAAGAACCGAACAGCTCGAGGCATCACTCCTGTTAGAAAAGAGCCTACGTGAACAGTATGTTCGTTTCGGCTCCATGATTTCGCATGAATTTCGAACCCCTTTGAGCATCATTCAAAGTCAAGCCAGTTTGATGCGTAAAGAGCATGAACATGCAATTGACCAAGTTACAAAACGGCTGGGAGCCATTAGCAGTGCAAGCCAACGATTGACGGTGATGTTTGATAAGTGGCTGCAAAGCGATGCCATGACACAGACCTTGGAAGCGCTTGACCCCAAACAACTTGAACTGCAGCCATGGCTCAATGCAGTGATCAAGACCAGCACACATCTGTTGCTGAATCACACGGTTAAATTGCACTTGCACCCTGAAGTGAACACGGTCCTAGTCGACGAATACCACCTCGGTGTGGCCTTGACAAATTTGATTGACAACGCTGCCAAATATTCGTCCACGGGAACATCAATTACTGTCGGAACAAGGCTCAAAGCAGGTTATGTGGGCATTGCTGTGACGGATTTGGGGCCAGGAATTCCACAAGATGTTCAGGAAAAAGTGTTTGCTGAGTTTTTCAGGCTATCACCGGAAAGCGGTGTGCGAGGCGTGGGATTGGGTCTGTCTATCGTGCAACGCATTGCGCACGCGCATGGTGGGCATGTCGCGTTGTCGAGTACAGCGGGTCATGGATCTACTTTCTGTATTTGGTTGCCGACCCCGCAAACTGAGGAGCCCCTATGACTTTGACTTCCACCGGAATATCAGCCCGAGTGCTGGTGATTGAAGATGAGCCAGACCTGTTGGATGCACTGGTTGACTATTTAAATATGGAAGGCATGCAGGCTTACGGTGTGAAAAATCTCAGTGATGCCCAAACCTGGATGATATTGAATAACTTTGACATCTTGCTTTTAGATTTGGGACTGCCTGATGGTGACGGGTTGAACTGGTTAAAGAAACGACAAGATTTACGCAACAAGGGTGTGATCATCACCACAGCTCGCAGCGACTCCCTCAGCCGTATCAGCGGTATCCGTGCGGGTGCGGATGTGTATTTGGTCAAGCCGGTACTACCCGAAGAAATTGTTTCGTTGGTGCACAACTTAATGCGACGGTTGCGAGGACAAGCCGTGTCGGTATGGAAGCTCGACGAAACGGGCTGGCGTTTGCTTGCGCCGGACGGAAGACCTCTCAAATTGACGCACTCAGAACATGTGCTGCTTCAGAGATTGGCGCAGTCGTCAGGGCAAGCCGTCTCGAAAGAGGCGCTTGCAACCAGCCTTGGACACAATCCGGAACACTACGATTTCAGGCGTCTGGAAATTTTGATAAGACGCCTACGTAACAAAGCCAAAGATACGTGGGACCTAACTTTGCCACTAGAAACCGCCCATAGGCTGGGCTACGCTTTCACGGCACCTATTGAGCTTGGCTAAGTAAGCAAAAAGCCCGCTGTCACCAGCGGGCTTTACAGCGTTAAGGCCTGAAACTTCTTAGAAGTTCAAGGTGCGCTTATCCACCGCCAAAGCAGCCTCTTTCGTGGCTTCTGACAACGAGGGATGGGCGTGGCAAATGCGGGCGATGTCTTCGGCCGAGGCCTTGAACTCCATGGCCACCACAGCTTCAGCAATCAACTCAGACACCTGTGGGCCCACCATGTGAACGCCCAAGATTTCGTCGGTTGTGGCATCGGCCAAGAACTTCACCATGCCGGTGGTGTCGCCCAAAGCGCGTGCACGGCCGTTCGCGAGGAACGGGAATGTGCCGGCTTTGTAGGCCACGCCGTCGGCTTTGAGTTGCTGCTCAGTGCGTCCTACCCAAGCGATTTCAGGGCTGGTGTAGATGACCCAAGGGATGGTGTTGAAATTGACATGGCCGTGTTGGCCTGCAATGCGTTCAGCCACGGCAACGCCTTCTTCTTCGGCTTTGTGCGCAAGCATGGGGCCACGCACCACATCACCCACCGCCCAAACGCCGGGCACGTTGGTTTTGCAATCACCGTCCACCACAATGGCGCCGCGCTCGTCGATTTGCAGGCCAATGGCTTCGGGGTTCAAACCAATCGTATTGGCCACGCGACCGATGGAGATGATGAGCTTGTCAGCGTCCAGCACAATGGCTTCGCCTTTGGCGTTGGTGTAGTTGACGGTGACGCCCTTTTTGCCGTTGACGATCTCGCCGACTTTCACGCCGAGTTCGATCTTCAAGCCTTGCTTGTCAAACGCCTTCTTGGCTTCTTTGGCGATTTGCTCGTCCACAGCGCCGAGGAATGTCGGCAGACCTTCGAGGATGGTCACATCAGCGCCGAGACGACGCCACACAGAACCCATTTCCAAACCGATCACGCCTGAACCAATCAAGGCCAGTTTCTTAGGCACCGCACCCAAGCGCAAGGCGCCATCGTTGGACAACACGTTGACTTCGTCAAACGGTGTGCCGGGCAACGCGCGGGCGTTCGAACCTGTGGCGATGATGATGTGTTTGCCGGTGATGACTTCTTCCGCCTTGCCTGCCACGTTGACTTCGTGACCCGCTTCGGTGGTTTTAACGAACGAGCCGCGACCGTGGAAGAAGGTGACCTTGTTTTTCTTCAACAGGTACAAGATGCCATCGTTGTTTTGCTTCACCACGGTGTCTTTGCGGGCCAGCATCTTGGCCACGTCCATCTTCACATCTTTGGCGGAAATGCCGTGTTCTGCGAAGTGGTGGTTGGCATGGTCAAAGTGTTCACTGGACTGCAGCAAGGCCTTAGACGGGATGCAACCCACGTTGGTGCAAGTGCCGCCGGGCGCTGGGCCACCGGCTGCGTTTTTCCACTCGTCGATACAAGCGACTTGGAAACCGAGTTGGGCAGCGCGGATGGCTGCGATGTAGCCACCAGGGCCACCGCCGATGACGACGACGTCGAATTGTTTACTCATAGAAATATCTCTTGAATGAACAACGCCCCCAAACTGGGGGCATTGCTATAGGGTGAAATTAGATATCGAACAACAAGCGGGCTGGATCTTCCAGCGCTTCTTTCATCGCCACCAGACCCAAGACAGCTTCGCGGCCGTCAATGATGCGGTGGTCATACGACATCGCAAAGTAGTTCATCGGGCGAACCACCACTTGGCCGTTTTCCACCATGGCGCGGTCTTTGGTAGCGTGAACGCCCAAGATCGCAGACTGAGGTGGGTTGATGATGGGTGTCGACATCATGGAGCCGAAAGTGCCGCCATTAGAGATCGAGAACGTACCGCCGGTCATGTCTTCAAGACCCAGTTTGCCGTCACGGGCTTTGGCACCGAATTCAGCAATCTTTTTCTCGATGTCGGCAAAGCTCATTTGGTCGGCGTTGCGCAAAATCGGCACCACCAAACCGCGTGGCGAGCCCACCGCGATACCGATGTCGAAATAGCCGTGATAGACGATGTCATTGCCGTCCACCGAAGCGTTCAACACAGGGAACTTCTTCAACGCGTGCACAGCCGCTTTGACAAAGAAGCTCATGAAACCCAGCTTCACGCCGTGTTCCTTTTCGAAACGCTCTTGCATGCGCTTGCGCATGTCCATGACGGGTGCCATGTTGATTTCGTTGAACGTGGTCAGGATGGCATTGGTCGATTGCGATTGCAACAAACGCTCGGCCACGCGCGCACGCAGACGGGTCATCGGCACGCGTTGCTCTGGGCGCTCGCCCAAATTCACGGCTGGTGCTGCCACTTGAGGCAAAGCTTTTGTCGGCACGCCTGTTGGAATGACCGCAGCCGTCACTTGCACGCCACCGGCTACCGCAGACAACACATCACCTTTGGTGACGCGGCCGTCTTTGCCAGTGCCTGAGACCGAGCCGGAGGCCAAGTTGTTGTCTGCCATCAGCTTGGCGGCGGCGGGCATGGCCACACCGGCTTTGCTGTTGGAGGCTGCGGCAGCAGCAGCCACAGGAGCGGCCGATGGTGAGGCAGCTGGCGCAGCGGCGGCAGGCGCAGCAGCACCCACTTTGCCGTCGGTGTCGATGCGGGCAATGAGTTGCTCAGCAACCACGGTGCCGCCGTCGGCGACCAAGATTTCACAGATCACGCCGGCCGCTGGGGCGGGCACTTCGAGCACGACTTTGTCGGTCTCGATGTCGATCAAGATTTCGTCTGCGGCGACGGACTCGCCCACTTTCTTTTTCCATTGCAGCATGGTGGCTTCAGCCACGGATTCAGACAGCTGAGGAACTTTGACTTCGATGATGGCCATATCTATTCTTTCTGTATTTCTTGAGTCGGTGTGAGCGATTTATTTGGTGAGCACAAAGCCCTTGATCTTGCCGAACGCGCCTTCAACCAACGCTTTTTGCTGCTCTTGGTGCAGGTGTGAGTAACCCACGGCAGGCGACGCGGAAGCAGCACGGCCCGAGTAACCGAGCTTTTGACCTGCTGTCATGTTTTCGTGGATGTAGTGCTGCACGAAGAACCAAGCGCCTTGGTTCTGTGGCTCGTCTTGCGTCCACACCAATTCAGTCGCATTCGGGTACTTCTTGAGTTCAGACGCAAACGCCTTGTGCGGGAAGGGGTAGAGCTGCTCGGCGCGCAAAATGGCCACGTCATTGGCACCCAACTCTTCACGCTTCTTGACCAAGTCGTAATACACCTTGCCTGAGCACACCAACACGCGTTTGACCTTGTCGGCCTTGAGCGTTTTGTTCTCGGGAATGATGGTTTGGAACGAGCCCTTGGTGAACTCCGACACAGGCGATGTGGCGTCTTTGTTACGCAGCAGTGACTTCGGTGTGAAGATGATCAAAGGCTTGCGCAAGTCGCGCACCATTTGACGGCGCAACACGTGGAAGATCTGGCTGGCCGTGGTGGGCTGCACGATCTGCATGTTGGTGTCCGCGGCCAATTGCATGAAGCGCTCGAGGCGGGCAGAGCTGTGCTCTGGGCCTTGGCCTTCGTAGCCATGAGGCAACATGACGGTCAAGCCGTTCACACGGCCCCACTTCACTTCGCCCGAGGCAATGAACTGGTCGATCACCACTTGGGCGCCGTTGGCGAAGTCGCCAAACTGAGCTTCCCAAATGACCATGGTGTTGGGGTCGTTGGATGCGTAACCGTACTCAAACGCCAACACCGCTTCTTCAGACAGGATCGAGTCGATCACGACGAAGGGTGCTTGGTTCTCAGCCACGTTTTGCAGGGCCACATAAGAACCGGTGTCCCACTTTTCACGCTTTTGGTCGTGAATCACCGCGTGACGGTGGGTGAAGGTGCCACGGCCCGAATCTTCGCCCGACAAACGCACGGGGTAGCCGCTGGCCACCAAGGAGGCAAACGCCATGTGCTCGCCCATGCCCCAATCCACGGGCGTATCGCCACGGCCCATCGCGGCGCGGTCGTCGTACACCTTTTTCACCAACTGGTGCGGCGTGACCGATGCGGGGATGGTGGTGATCTTTTCAGCCAAGCGCTTCCACTCGGACATGGGAATCGCTGTGTCGCCAGCGTCGGTCCACTTCTTGCCCATGAAGGGTGACCAGTCCACGGTGAACTTGGTCTTGAAATTGGTCAACACAGGATCATCGGTGTGCTTGCCTGCGTCCAAAGCGGCGCGGTAGGCCTTGACCATGTCGTCGCCCAAAGCATCGCCCAAGCCTTGTGCAGACAACTTGTCGGCGAACAGCTTGCGGGTACCTGGGTGAGCGGCAATTTTTTTGTACATCAGCGGCTGGGTCAGCGCTGGCGTGTCTTGCTCGTTGTGGCCCAGTTTGCGGAAACACACGATGTCAATCACCACGTCTTTGCTGAAGGCCATGCGGTAGTCGAGGGCCAATTGCGTGGCCAAGACCACGGCTTCTGGATCGTCACCGTTGACGTGCAACACAGGGGCTTCGACCATCTTGACGATGTCGGTACAGAACACGCTCGAGCGCATGTCGCGGGGGTCAGAGGTGGTGAAACCAATTTGGTTGTTCACGATGATGTGCACCGTGCCGCCTGTGGTGTAACCACGGGTTTGGGCCAGCGCCAAAGTTTCTTGGTTCACACCCTGACCGCCAAACGCGGAGTCACCATGGACCAACACGGGCAGCACTTGCTTGCCATGTGGGTCAGCGCGGCGGTCCATGCGAGCGCGTACAGAGCCTTCCACCACGGGGTTGACGATTTCCAAATGCGAGGGGTTGAACGCCAACGACAAGTGGACCGGGCCACCCAACGTCGACACGTCCGAGCTGAAACCTTGGTGGTACTTGACGTCACCCGAGGGCAACTCTTCAGGCGCTGTGTGGTCAAACTCGGCAAACAAATCGGCGGGCAGCTTGCGCATGGTGTTGACCAACACGTTCAATCGGCCGCGGTGGGCCATACCGATGACCACTTCCTGCACGCCTTTGAGACCCGCTTGCTGGATCAGCTCGTCCATCGCCGCGATGAAGCTTTCGCCACCTTCGAGCGAGAAGCGCTTTTGACCCACGTATTTGGTGTGGAGGTAACGCTCCAAGCCTTCCGCAGCGGTCAGGCGCTCCAGAATGGCTTTCTTTTTGTCTGAGTTGAAGTTGGGCTTGCTGCGAATGCTTTCCAACTTTTCTTGCCACCAGCGCTTTTCGCCCATTTCAGACGTGTACATGAACTCAGCGCCCAAAGTGCCGCAGTAGGTTTCACGCAGTGCGTTGAGCAACTCGCGCAAGGACATATTGCTCTTGCCGAAAAAGGTGTTGCTGGTGTCGAACACGGTTTCTTGGTCGGCATCGGTGAAGCCGTAGAACGCGGGGTCGAGGTCAGGAATGTTGGGGCGCTCGGTGCGCTTCAAGGGGTCGAGGTCAGCCCAACGTTGGCCGACGTTGCGGTAAGCCGCAATGAGCTGCTGCACGGCAGTGCGCTTGCGACCCATTTCGATGGTTTCGCTGGCCATGACGACTTTGGTGCCGCCCGCTTTGGCGCGCTCGGCAAAGGCGTTGATGACGGGCAGATGGGGCACATCTTTGGCATTTGAACCATCGACGGCAGGCACATGCTGCAGTGCGTCGAAGTACTCGCGCCAAGAATCGGGGACGCTGCCGGGGTTGGCGAGGTAGTTCTCATACATCTCTTCGACGTACGGAGCATTGCCACCGAACAGATAGGTGTTGCCTGAATAGGCTTGGTAGACGTTTGTCTCACTCATTGCGCTTGACCTTCGCTCCCCTGGGGGGAACATTAGTTGGTTGAAAGAAACCTTCCGCGACACGGCTGGACCGATTGGCGGATGCGACTGTGGCTGGAAGGAGGCCTAGTAACACCCGTGATTGTGCCATGCGGTCCGCAGACCAGCCGCCGTATGTCGTAGTTAGGCGATTTGATCTTGAATTTGGGTCAAGGCCGTGGGGTCGTCGATGGTGGTCAAGTCGCCCGGATCTCGCTTTTCACAGACCGCCTGAATGGCGCGACGCAGCAATTTGCCGCTACGTGTCTTGGGCAAAGCCGTGACAAACATCACTCGGGCAGGACGGGCCAAGGCACCTAACTGCGTGTCCACCACCTTCATGATTTCTGCTTCGAGCTTCGAACGCGCGGCATCGTCGGTCAAACCCGAGGTGTCTTTGGCAATGGCAAACGCCATGGCCACTTGGCCTTTGAGCTGATCGGCCACACCGACCACCGCCACTTCGGCGATGTTGGGGTGGCTGGAAATACTCTCTTCGATCTCGCGAGTGCCCAAGCGGTGGCCGGCGACGTTGATCACGTCATCGGTGCGGCCCAAGATAAAGAAGTAACCGTCTTCGTCGCGCACCGCCCAGTCGAAGGTGTTGTAGACCAGTTTGTTGGGCACTGTGCTCCAGTAGGTACTGACAAAACGCTTGTCATCACCCCAAATGGTTTGCAAGTTGCCGGGAGGCAGCGGACCTTCGATGGTCAACACACCTTTTTGATTGGCACCGGTCAGCTCTTCGCCGGTCTGGTCGTCGACCAACTTGACGTTGTAGCCATACACCGCCTTACCGGGCGAGCCGAACTTGCTTTCAGCTTTTTCCACGCCATTGCAGATCGTCAAAATTGGCCAACCGGTTTCGGTCTGCCAGTAGTTGTCGATGATGGGCTTGCCGTTCAGGCCTTCAGAAATCCACTTGGCGGTAGGCTCATCCAAAGGCTCGCCAGCCAAGAACAAGGCTTGCAGACTGGACAAGTCGTACTTGCTCAACAACGCAGGGTCTTGCTTTTTGAGCACACGGATGGCCGTGGGCGCGCTGAACATGACGTTGACTTTGTACTTCTCGACCAAGCTCCACCAGATGCCGCCGTCTGGGCGAATGGGCAGACCTTCGTACATGATGGTGGCCATGCCGCCGATCAGTGGACCGTAAATGATGTAGCTGTGGCCCACCACCCAGCCAATGTCGCTGGTACAGAAGAAGGTGCCGCCTGGCTTGCCTTGGTAAATGTGCGGAATGCTGGACGCCAACGCCACGGTGTAACCCGCGGTGTCACGCTGCACGCCTTTGGGCTTGCCGGTGGTGCCCGATGTGTACAAGGTGTAGCTGGGGTGAGTGGACTCGACCCACTCGCAAGGCACCACTGTGTCCATGTGTTGCGCGCGCTCGGTGGCGTAGTCCAAATCACGGTCAGCCACAGGGGTGAACGGGGCCAACTTGCGGTCGACCATCAAGACCTTGCCAGGCTTGTGGCTGGACAAGCGGATGGCTTCGTCCAACAAATGCTTGTAAGGAATGACCTTGCCACCACGCGAACCCGCGTCCGCGCTGATGATGACTTTGGGCGTTGCGTCTTCAATGCGCGTGGCCAAAGAATGCGAGGCAAAGCCGCCAAACACCACCGAGTGAATCGCCCCAATCCGCACACACGCCAACATGGCAAACGCAGCCTCGGCAATCATGGGCATGTAAATCAACACACGGTCGCCTTTGGTGACGCCCTGCGCTTTCAAAATCGCCGCCATGCGTTGCACTTCGGCGTGCAGATCGCGGTAGGTGTAGGTGTGCTCTTGGTCGGTCTCGGTCGAGACAAAGATCAGTGCGGCTTGATCGGCGCGATCGGCCAAATGGCGATCCACGGCGTTGTGGCACAAGTTGGTCGTGCCACCCACAAACCACTTGGCAAAAGGCGGGTTGCTGTAATCGCAGATCTGTTGAGGCTTGGTTTGCCAGTCGATCAACTGGGCCTGCTCAGACCAAAAAGCGTCACGGTCTTCGATGGACCGACGGTGGAAATCTGCAAAAGCAACCATTCAAACATCTCCTCATTGTGAATTCGTACATCTGTACTGAATTCATAATTATGAGAATGGCGGACTTGCAGCAAGCTGACTTATGCCACGGAATCGGATTATTTGATCAAATCTTGTATTTCTTTGAACGGATCAGCGTCTGCTGAGCGCAGCCATTCAAACAACACCATTTCGGTCGTCACCAGCTCAGCGCCTGCCCCTGCCAATCGGTCAAACGCGGCGTCACGGTTGCGCTCGGTGCGTGAGCCACAAGCGTCGGTCACCACCCACACATCAAACTCTTCTTCCAGCAAATCCAACGCTGTTTGCAACAGGCAAATGTGGGCTTCCACACCCGCAATCACGATGCTGCTGCGGTTGGACTCCTTGGGCACCGCTTTTTGCAAGTGCTTGGGCAAGCTGCGGGCGTTGCCTGACGGGGCACGCGCAGCAGGTTTGAGCAACTCGATCAAGCCATCGGCACAAGCGCTGAAGCTCATTTTGGGCAAGGTGCGACGGCAAAACTCGCGCAAGGCGGCGGGGTTGGTGCCCAATTTGTCCGGGTTTTGTTCGGTGCCAAAGGTGGGCACTTCCATCCAATGCGCGGCTTGGGCCAAGCGCATGGCGTTGGCGAGCACCAACTCGCCTTCAAAAATGGCAGGCATCAAGCGGGCTTGGTAATCCACCAACACGAGTTGGGAGTCTTGGTCGTCGAGCAACATGCTGAGAAATCCGAAAATTAAATGAAGGTTTGGAGTATCGACGATGTTTTCGAATAGACCTCGACTTGTGTACTAAGCTTTGCAAAATCAATCACTTAGCAGAGCTACCTCACGCCAAAGCATCGATCGATTAGAATGCTCGCCATGTTCAAACGCGCCCTTCTCATCCTCTGCTGTGTTGCCAGCGCCCATGCGGCGCCGTCCAACAATGCGGCCGATGACATTGAGCGTTACTTGGCAGAACGTGGCATTTCCGCGCAACTCGACCAAGTGCGTCAATCGGTGGGCGACACCGCGTCGAACTTGGTGTTCGATGCGATGGGCTTTTTGGGCGTTCCCTACCGCCGTGGCGGCACCAACGCCAACACGGGGTTCGACTGCAGCGGTTTTGTGCGCTCTATGTTCGAGCAATCGGTGGGCAAAGTGCTGCCCCGTCGCGCCAGCGACCAAGCGGCCGTCACCGAAAAAATTGACAAACAAGACCTCAAACCCGGCGACTTGGTGTTCTTCAACACTATGCGCCAAACGTTCAGCCATGTGGGCATTTACGTGGGCGACAACAAGTTCATCCACTCTCCCAAGCCCGGCCAGCAGGTGCGCGTGGACGATATGCGCCAAGCCTATTGGGAACGTCGCTTCACCGGCGCACGCCGCGTGGACAACAAAGGCGATTCGACCAGCAACTGAGCACGACGCTTTGGCCTGTTGAGGTGACACCCATGAAAAAAGCCGCTGAAATCAGCGGCTTTTGCCTGTGCAGATTCGCCCAGTTGTCTGCGTTTGGGCTCAGCGTACTGACGCTGGGATGACTTATTTTTTCTTGTTGATGATGTCTGGGGTCACGGCGTCCACCACGTTCACCGCGGTTTTCACGCCATACACCACGGTCGACGCAGCGGCATCCGCCACGGCCAGCACCGTACAGCCTTGTAAACCCAAGCAAACCAACACAAAAGCCAAAATTTTCATTGCACACACCTTTGAAATAGGTGGCAATTTTGACATGCATTCGCCGCTCGCAACGCGGGTTTTAAAACCGCTCGCCATCCGCCAAAAAGCGCCAGCCGCCCTCTTCCAACTCGCCCAAACTCACGCGCCCCACGCGGGTGCGGCGCAAGCCCAAGATCTCGAATTCGCCGATCTCGCACAAATAAGCCGACAAACCCGGGTGCGCCCCTTTGACGGCCAAGCGCAATTTACTGCGCTCAGGCGTCGCACTGCCCACGCTGATTTTGAAAGCGGGCAAGCGCAAGCGCTCATCGCGCATGGCGCGCTCAATCGGGCGCAAGTCGTCGGGCGTCACCTCGCCGCGCACGTCAATGATCAACTCGTGCTCAACAAACGCCATGTCTTCCACCAATTTACGTTGGGTGCGAAAGTCTTGGGTGAAGACCACCAAACCGCTGGCCGCTTGCTCTAAGGGCACACTGGCATCAAGGTGCATCAAATGCCGCTTCAACACGCGCACGCCGCTGAAGTCGTGGGCGCTGTGCTGGGCAGGCGTGAGCAAAGTGCGCACGTTTTGCGGGCCTTTTTTGACGGGGCGACGCACAGGCCCACCTCGGCCTGAAGGCGCTGGGCGCTCTTCAGGCAAGGCCTCTAGGCCATCCGAAAAACCCACGGGCTTGTTGATGATCAAGGTGATGGGCGTGAGGTTGAGCAAGCTGGCGTGTGCGTCCATCGTCACCGCTTGCTGCTTCACGCGAAACTGCGGCTCTTCGACCACTGTGCCGTCCACACGCACAAAACCGCCTTCGATGTACTGCTCGGCCTCGCGGCGCGAACAGCTCCGCAGTTGCATGACACGTTTGGACAAACGCTCGCCTTCGGGCGCTGAGTGACTGAAATTCATAGGGGGTGCATCCTCCCACAGTTTGAGGTGGTAAGGTCCTGCCCCATGCATACACAACTCGATCATCTCGTCATCGTTGCCAAAACCTTAGAACAAGGGGTGCAATGGTGCGAAGAAACCCTGGGCGTTACGCCTGGACCCGGCGGCGAACACGCGCTTTACGGCACGCACAACCGCCTGTTAAAAATCGCCACGCCCGCGAACCCCATGGTGTATTTGGAAATCATCGCCATCGACCCCAACGCCGTGCGCCCCAAAAAAGCCAGCCCCACCCGATGGTTCGACATGGACAACCCCGCCCTGCAAAAAGCCGTGGCCATCGAGCCCCGTTTGGTGCACTTTGTGGTCAACACCCCCGACCTCAAAGCCGCCCGCATGGCCCTGCGCATGGAAGCCATCGACCGCGGCCCCGCCATTTACGGCAACCGCCGGACCTCCAAAGGCGTGCTGAATTGGCAAATTTCGGTGCGTGCCGACGGTCAACGTTTGTTTGATGGCACCATGCCCACCGTCATTCAATGGGGCAAGCCCGATGCGACCGAGCCCTTGAAGCTGCACCCCCGCAACACGCTGCCGCGCTCGGGCGTCACGCTGAACAGCTTAGAAGTGACGCACCCTAGCGCCAAGAAATTGCAAGAGGCGTATTCCGCAATCGAACTCAAGCGGGTGGCGGTGAGCGAAGGCCCTGCCAACCTCAAAGCCACGCTGCACACACCAAAGGGCCTAGTCACGCTAGAAAGTTTGGGGATTTAAAACTTCTTGTGCTTTTGCACTTTGGCATAAGCGGCCCACAGCTTCTGGTGCGTGTCGCAGCCTTCCATCATCAAGCCGGGCGCTGAAATGCCCATGAAGCGATCGGTTTGCATGATCAGGGCATGGGCCTGCGCAAAGACTCCCGCACCATACAACTGGCGAATCGCGCCCACAAACGGCGCGGTGTCGCCTCGGTCGCTCAGCAGCACCAAGGTTTCAATGCAGGCGTAAACCAAGCGTCGCTGCTGCGGGATTTGGTCAAAGTGGCGAATCCACTCACACCCCTCCACCGTGGCCGCCTCGTCGCCAATCGCCAAGGCCAGCAAGGTTTTCAACTCCCCCACACGCAAATCTGCCCAAAAGCTGCCAGCATCGGCGGCCATGCCGATCACAACGGCCACCGAGCGTTCGTCGGCCAAGCTGGACGCGTTCAAAGTTTCCAGCAAGTCAGCGCACTCCTCGTTGTCGAGGTCGGTCAAATTCAAAATCGCTTCGCGCATGCCGTTGGCGATGCTGTTGTTCTCGAAGTCGAGGTCGTCCACCGGGTAAATCTCGGACATGCCGGGCACCAAAATGCGGCAGCAGTAAACGCCCAAGTGCTCGAAATCGGCCACATACATGTCAAAGCCGTCGTCGTGCACGCGCTTCACGCAATACGCGTAGTCCTCGGCGGTGTTGGTGGCAAAGTTCCAATCGACAAACACGTAGTCGGGAATCTCGCCCAAGAACTCCCAATGCACCACGCCGCTGGAGTCGACAAAGTGAATCTCAATATTGGTCGCGCTGGCCGCCTCTTCCAAGTCAAACGTGGGGGTCGGGAAACCGACCAAGGTGTCCAACGCGCGGCCTTGCAGCAACTCGGTCAAAGCACGCTCCAACGCCACCTCAAAACGGGGGTGCGCGCCAAAGCTGGCGAAGCAGCCTTGGTCTTCGGGATGCAACAGCGTCACGTTCATGACGGGGTACTTGCCGCCCAAGGAGGCGTCTTTCACCAAAATGCCAAAGCCTGCAGCACGCAAGGCGGCAATACCTGCCGCAATGCGCGGGTAGCGGTTGATCACAGCCTCGGGCACATCGGGCAAACAAATGCCCTCGCTGATGATCTTGGCCTTGATGTGGCGCTCAAAAATCTCAGACAACGCTTGCGTACGGGCCTCTGGCGCGGTGTTGCCCGCCGACATGCCGTTGCTCACATACAGATTGCCAATGAGGTTGACGGGGATGTACGTGGTCACGCCATCGCGCAAACGCTCGTAGGGCAAGGCGCAAATGCCGCGTTCGACGTTGCCCGAGTTGAAATCCACCAAATTGGCGCAGTCGATGTTCCGCTCGGGGTTGTAGAACCTGTGCAAGGCGGGGTTGAGCAAGCCCTCGGGCCAGCTGCCGTCATCGGTCAAGTCAAACCAGCGCTCTTGCGGGTGGTGCACAAACGGCGCGTCCGCCGTGTCGGGGCCTAAGTAGAAGTGGGTCCAAAAGTAATTGGTCGACAAACGCTCAAAAAACTCCCCCAGCGCACTGGCCAAACACGCCATGCGCGTGGCCCCTTTGCCGTTGCTGAACAAGGCGGGGCAATCGCGGTCGCGGATGTGCACCGACCAAATACCGTCTATTGGGTTGAGCCAGCTCTTTTCTTCGATGTGAAAACCCAAAGCTTGCAGTTTGGCCTGCATGCTGTTGATGGTGGCTTCGAGCGGCGCGTCTTTGCCGGGGATGTAACTGAGTGTGGGCACGGGTGTCGCCTTGAAATAAATAGAACGAAAAACAGCGACAAGAAAATAACGGGCCCTGATGGGCAGAGGCCTATTGTCAGGGGTCTGACAGGACGGCAGAACTTGGGGTTTTCGCTCAATCCTCTTGAGGCAGCGTGGCCAGCAACGCCATGCCCGCCAGCAGCACCCCCGCCGTCAACCACAACGCGCCCTTGAAAGTGCCCGTGGCCTGCGCCATATAGCCCGCCACCACAGGCGCCAGCATTTGAGCGACACCATAACTGAGGGTCAAACGGGCCATGGCCTTGCCCGGGTTGTTGGGCGAGCGTCGCCCCACCAAAGCCAGCGTCAGGCTGACGATGCCAATGAACGTGGCGCCGTAACCCAAGGCCCCTGCCAACGCCGCCCACAGCGAGCCCGACACGGCTGGCAACACCACCGACAGCGTTTGCAAACCAAAGGCCAACAGCAGCGCTTGCTTGTCGCCCCACCGACGCGCCACACGGTCCCAGATAAAAACAGCGGGCATGGCGGCCAAACCCACCATCGCCCAAGCCAAAGCGCCCTGTCCTGCCAACGCGGGCTCACGCTCCACAATGGCCACGGTGAAGGTGGCGCTGATGACAAAACCCCACCCCGCCGCAAAGTAGCTGGTCAGCATGGTCCACGTCCAACGACGCGAAGCCGTTGCCGCGCCGCCAACTTGGGCGGCGGCAGCCACAGGCGGCGGCACAGGCGGACGCCAAACCCAGGCCGGTAACAAAAACACCAAACCCAGCACCGCAAACGCCAGCCATTGATCCGACCACACCGACCATACCTGCGCCAAGGCCCACGCTCCCACGGCTGAGACCACAATGCCCAGCCCCAAACCAATAAAGAGCACACCCAATTCCGGCCTGCGACCTTGCCGCATCAGCCACCCCAACACCAAGCCTGAGCCCAGCAGCATGCCCGTCGCGCCACATAAACCGCCCACATAGCGAGCCAGCGCCCAAGCGGGCATCCAGGTCGACACGGCCATCAACGCCACGGTGACCAAGGCCATCCAGAGGCCACCGCTATAGAGGCGATGACGCCAGCGCACATCGTCAATCCAAGCGGCCGCCAAAGCGCCTGTCATATAGCCCGCGTAGTTGATGGCGGCCAAGCCACCTGCTGCGGCATCGGTCAAACCGGTTTGCGCTTGGAGGCTGGGCAACAACGGCGTGTAAGCAAAACGCGCCAAGCCGATGGTCAACACCAAGCCGCACATGCCGCCGACGATGACTTGCCAAGGTTGAAGATGAGATTGTTCCGTGCGCATGAGGGGCTCTGATTGACGACGCCAGGCGTCAACCAAATTGACGTGCAGAGGCCATGGCGCCCAACCGTGCCGTGATGGCATGGAACTGGGCCACGGTTTCGTCGATGATCTGTTGCGCGGTTTTCACCTCGTCGATCAAGCCCGCCGACTGCCCAGCCAGCGCCGGTGCGGCGTTCATGTCGCCACCGAAATACACGCCTTGAATGCCGTTGAAGGTTTCCGGCCCCATCAGTCCGGCCTCATGGATGGTTTGCGTGAACGGTGTTTTGAGCGCGCGGATGCAGGGCGTGGAGCGGGTGTTGAGCATCCAAGTGCCCGTGGTGCTGGCCGACACGATGGCCTCTTTGTAATGCGCATGCACCGGACTCTCGGCACTGGCCACAAAACGCGTGCCCATTTGAATAGCCTCCGCCCCCAACGCAAACGCGGCCGCCATGCCTCGGCCATCGACAATGCCGCCCGCCGCGATCAAAGGCACATCCACCTGTTCACGGATGGCTTGCAACAACACCAAGGTGCTGACTTCTTCTGGGTTTTTAAACCCGCCGCCCTCGGAGCCCTCGACCACCAAACCGTCCACCCCCGCCTCCACGCACTTGAGCGCCGTCTCCAGCGTGGGCACCGCGTGGTACACGACAATGCCCGCCGCCTTGAGCGGGGCGATGAACTTGGCCGGACTGCCCGCCGAGGTGGTGACAAAACGCACGCCCGACTCGCAGACAAAGCGCAGCATGGCCTCGTCTTTCAAGAACCGAATGGGCAGGTTGACGCCAAACGGCAAGCCGCTGTCCACCATCGCTTGAATCTCGCGTTGGCAATTGGCCGTCTCGCCCGATGAGGTTTCGATGATGCCCAAGCCCCCTGCGCGCGACACGGCGGAGGCCAAGGTGCTGCGGGCAATCCAGCCCATCGGCGCTTGCAAAATGGGGTAACGGGCGCCGGTGTGGGCCAAAACACGGTTGGTGTCGCGGGTCATGGGGAGTCTCCTTTTTTTTGTGCGACCCATTTTGACCTTGCATCCTTGCGGCCGCTGTGCCCGCCTTGACAGCACTTAAGGCTGCAAGTGCAAGGCGAGCAAAAGCACTTGCGAAGCGCCATGCTCCCGCAACAGCGCGGCCGCCACCGTCGCGGCCCAGCGGGTGCGTATATGGCTGGTGACCAGCAGCACCGGCCCTGATGGCAAGGTTTGGGCATCATCGTGCCCATCTGCCTGAGTCCCCCACTGTATGGCCGCCTCTAAATGCGCCACCACGGGCGTGGAGGCTACATCATCCGGCGCGGGACCACCCGTCCAGCGCAACACATCGTGCAGGGGCAACTTGCCACGCCGCGCAATGTGCGAGGCCAAGTTTCGGTTCAAGGCCATATCAGGCGCGGGCAAAGGCACCACACACACAGGGCGAGCGGGCCAGTTCTTGGCCCAACGGCCCAAGGTAGCCACGGCACCTTCCAACAAAGCCGGCGAGATCTCGCCCAACTCGGCATGGTGCGACGTATCAGCCATCTTGTGAGACTGTGCTCTCCATGCCTGCATTTTCAAAGCCTGCGTTTTTAAAACCTGTAACTCCGCCACCCAACCCGGGTCGTCGGCAAACGCAACAGCACGGCCAGCCGCAAAACCTTGGATGTTGCCCTTGCGCCCGACACCACTGGGCCAGCGTTTGCGCGGCTCAATGTCCACGTCCACACCGCGCAAGAAGTCACGCGCCGCGATCAGCTTGTCTTGTGAGGGCGTGAGCCCCGGGAACGGCAAATGCCCCGTGCATACCGAACAGCGCCCACAAGGCGCGGGCGACGGGTCGTCCAGCGCGGTCTGCAAATACGCCATCAAGCAACCCTGGCCATGTGCGTACTGGCGCATGATGCCCGCCTCTTGCTGGCGCACTTGGGCCAGCGCCGTCCATTTGGCGGTGTCGTGCTCATAAGGCACACCCGTGGCATGCCAGGCCGAGCCGTCTTTGCTCACCACACCTTCGACGGCCAGAATTTTGAGCAGCGCTTCCAACCGACCACGGCGCACACCAGTGTCGGCTTCCAGCTCGATCAGGCTGCGACCAACCCCACCCATATCGCCCAAACTGTGCAACACCTTAGCCGCCGTTTGAGGGTCCGGAATCGATGCCGTGGCGAAGTAATCCCAAATGCGTTCGTCGGCGTCCGACGGCAGCAACACACCTTCGGCATGTGCCACCGCCCTGCCCGCGCGTCCCACCTGCTGGTAGTAAGCCACTGGTGTTGAGGGCGAGCCCACATGCACGCAAAAACCCAAGTCGGGTTTGTCGTAGCCCATGCCCAGCGCCGACGTGGCCACCACCGCCTTGACCTGGTTGTGGCGCAACCGGTCTTCCACTTTCAGGCGGGTGTCAGCGTCGCTCTGCCCGGTGTAAGCATCCACCGCGTGGCCGCAACTGCGCAAAAACGCAGTCAATCGCTCGGCCTCGGCCACCGTCAACACATAAATAATGCCGGAGCCCGGCAACTGCTCCAGCGCATCGGCCATCCACGCGTAGCGCTGCAAAGGCGACAAATCTGGCACCACCGACAACGTGAGCGAGGTACGCGCCAACGTGCCGCGAAAGGTGACTGTGTTGCCGCCATGGATGGTCGCACGGTCACCACTCAACTGCGCGCCAATGTCTTGCGTCACCCGCTCGTTGGCTGTCGCGGTCGTGGCCAACACACTGGCCGTGGGCGTGGACAACAGCGCCCGCGCCAGCCGCTGGTAGTCCGGCCGAAAGTCAAAACCCCAGTCGCTAATGCAATGCGCCTCGTCGATCACGATCAGCCCCACCCTAGCCAGCAAAGCGCCCAGCCGCGCCGCAAAACGCGGGTTGCCCAAACGCTCAGGCGAGACCAGCAACACGTCGATGGCGTCAGCGTCCAGCCGCTGAAACACATCGTCCCAGTCGTCGATGTTGGTCGAGTTGACCGTCGCCGCCTTCAACCCCGCCCGCTCGGCCGCGCTCACTTGGTCACGCATCAGCGCCAGCAGCGGCGACACCACCAGCGTGGGCCCAGCGCCCGTGCTGCGAATGGCATGCGTGGCCGCCCAATACACCGCCGACTTGCCCCAGCCCGTGGCCTGCACCACCAGCACCCGCGAGGCGGGTTGCAACACCGCGTGCACAGCGTCGACTTGGTCTGCACGGGGCACTGCACTAGGCCCGGCCAGACGGGCCAAGATGGTGTGCATGTGCTGTTCGGCGAATTCGCGGGGGTGGGTGTGCATCCGCTCAATCCACCCAGTTTTCAACGCGCAGGCCCGGTACGCGGGAGAATTCTCGCGTGTTGTTGGTCACCAGCGTCCAACCTTCGGCCAGCGCATGAGCGGCTAACCACAAGTCATTGTTGCCAATGGGCAATCCCTGCTGCTGTAAGGTGGCACGTACACGGCCATAGTGCTCTGCAGCCGCCATAGGTAAGGCACAGGGTTGAATCATTTGAACCAATTGCGCAATGGTAGCGAGTGCACGCTCGCGTGCCTGACTTTTTTCTGCGCCAAACCGCAGCTCACCCACGGTAATCGCTGACATAACCAGCTCTTGAACGGTGTGTGCCTCAAAGCGACGTCGCACAGCCAGCGGCTGCCCTTTGGCGATGTAAATGCAAATATTGGTGTCAAGCAAGTAGCGCTCAGCCTGCATGGCCATACTTAAAAAGCCTCGCGCTCTTGAGGGGGCAGGTCCTCACGGCCATCTGCCATGAAGTCAACAGGCAGGCTGGTTAGCAAATCAAACACAGCAGCTGCATTGGCCGGTATCTGACGCAGCACGATGTCATTACCCTGCCGAAAAATCTCAACTTGATCTGTGTTAAATCGAAACTCTTTGGGTAACCTCACAGCTTGGCTGTTCCCAGACTGAAATATGCGGGCGTAAGTCATGGCGGCTCCTAAAAAATGTATCAACGTGAAGTATATACATCCTAATAACTTCATGACCAGCATTTGAAATTGAGCGTGCGCACGTTTGTGCGTGGTTCTATCCCAAATGGAACTGATTCACTTTCCTTCGTATTGCGCCAGTATTGCGAATCTGCAGCGTCATTCGCTCAACTAAGGGTTACGCAAGGTCAAACTTCAACCTTCAACACGTTTGATGCGGCTAATTTTTAGCCCCTAACCCTTCGGCTTCTCATACCTCGCATCCACCCAAGCCTGCGCAGTGTTGCGGTTCAGCTTAAAACCAGCGGCCACTCGCACCTCAGCCAGTGTGTCGCCGCCTTCATCTTGGGCGCTTAACGTGGCGTAAGGGTTGTCGTCATCAGGCACGATATCTAACAGCACCGTGATGCGGCCCGCCTCACCATTGACCGTGACCGACTGGTGCAAGGTGGCATGTAACTGCTGCTCGCTGCGGCGCACAAACTCGCTGGCGGTTTTGACCAAGGTGATGAAGGCGTTGCCGTCCAGCGGTTTGGGGTTCTTTTTGTCGCGGCCCATGGTCCACGGGCCAATCAGGGCGGCTTCGGATTCGCCGTCTTTGAACATGGCCACGGCCCAGCCGTCGTCATCGTCGTTTTTGATGACCTTGGCGGTCCACGTTTCGTTTTGCCAAAGGCGGGGTTCTTGCGCGAAGCCGCTGTCTTGGATGTCGTCTTGGCTTTGGTCAGGGGTGTGGTTGTCGTTCATGCGGATTCGGTGACGTGTTCGTGGTTAAGACGGCTGGCATCGATCCACGCCTGAATGTCTTGGGGGCGGGTCAAGGTGCGCACATGCATGTACGCGGCCTCGGCCTCGGGGTAATACTTGCGCAAAAAGTTGAGCCACTGTTTCAAGCGGCCAGCTTGGTGACGCTCGCTGACATGGCCGGTCACGATTTGCCAAAACGTGTGCAAGTGTGGCGGTAGATCTTGCCAGCGAACCTCGGCGGCAGGCGCGGGCAAACCTTGCACAGCGGCGTCGTGGGCTTGGATGGCCCAGCCGAGGCCGGGATTGGTGACGATGCCACGGCCCAACATCAAGTCAAAGCAGCCCGATTCGGCGCGGGCGTTCAAGGCGTCTTGCACATTCCAAATTTCGCCGTTGGCCACCAACGGCGTTTTGACCTTGGCTTTGATGTCGGCAATGCGGTGCCAGTAAGCCGGTGGGCGGTAGGCATCGGCCTTGGTGCGGGCATGCACCACGATCTCACTCGCCCCGCCCGCCTCAAGTGCCAAAGCGCATTCTTCGGCGGTGCTGTCGTCGTTGAAGCCCAAGCGCATCTTGGCCGACACCACTTGGTGCGCAGGCACAGCGGCACGCACGGTGCGCACAATTTGGTACAGCACTTCGGGGTCTTGCAGCAACACCGAGCCGCCACCGTGGCGGTTGACTTGCTTGGCGGGGCAGCCAAAGTTCAGGTCCACCCCATCGCAGCCCATGCCCGCCACGCGTGCGGCGTTGTCCGCCAAACAATGGGGGTCAGACCCCAATAACTGCGGGCGCACAGGCACGCCAGCGGGGGTCAGCCCGCCATTCAACAGCTCGGGCACGATGCGCAAAAACGTACGCTCGGGCAGCAAGGTGTTGGTCACGCGGATGAACTCGGACACGCAGCGGTCTACCCCGCCAATGCGGGTCAACACGTCGCGCAGCACAAAGTCGAGGAGGCCCTCCATGGGGGCAAGGATGATCATTGGGGTTGGAATCAAGGCGAAAGGGGCCTACTCTACACAGAACTCGACGCCCCAATTCGCCTGTACGTACGCCGCCGCACGCGAGCGTCGTGCTTTTGCGGAGACAATCCACCCCTTTCTCAATTTCTGCATCGCACAGCTCACCCCTTCATGTCCAGCCTGACCTCTCTACAAGTTCGCCACGCCACCCAACGCGACGCCGCACAAATCGCCGCGCTTTACGCCGCCACGGCCAAAGAAGCCTTCAAGTCCATGCGCACCGGCTCGGCCGTGCCGCCTGTGCCCCAAGCCAAAGATGCCGAGTACTGGCGCGACGCCATTGAGTTCGCTGAACCCCAAGTGCAAGTGGCCGTGGACGGCGACAAGATCGTCGGCTTTGTGGGCTACGACCGCTCACGCGACAAAGGCACGCCCAACACTATGGGCGAAATTTGGGACATTTACGCCGCCGCCGAGTACTGGTCGCAAGGCGTGGGCTTGGCCCTGTGGGACGCCGCCCGCGAAGGCTTGCAAGAAGAAGGCTGCACCCATGTGTCGATTTGGGTGCCTATTGCCAACGACCGCGCCATGCGTTTTCATGAACTGGCAGGCTTCAAGCGCGAAATGTCCAGCGCCAAAACCGTGCCCATGGGCCCGGTGAAGGTCGAAGAGATTCGCCTGAAGCAGCCGCTTTAAACGCTGCAATTTAAGAAGTCGAACACCCTGTTAACGCCTATGTCTGAGCCCACCTCTGAGCACTACGCAGCCCTCGGGCTCAAAAGCGACGCCACGTTGGCGGACATCAAAAAGGCGTTCCGTCAAAAAGCCTCGCAGTTTCACCCCGACCGCAACTTGGACGAAGACGCGCCCGCGCGTTTTCGGGCGGCGCAAGAAGCCTACGATGTGCTGTCAGACCCCGATAAGCGCCAAGCCTATGACGACAACCGCCGGCGCAGCTTGCTCGACGACCCCGCAGACACGGCACGCGAAATTTGGCATCACTACTTTCAGGCTTTGCGACCACGGTAATTGCCCCAATTTAGCCCCGACTTCGTTCACCCGCCCTCTTTGAAGCACTGACCCACCATGAGCATTTCCCCCTTCTTCCAAGAACTGCGTTCCGCCTACCAAGCCGAGCTCGACGACCTGACCTCCGACTCCGAAGGCAAAGACGTGCTACGCCGGCGCCTCAACGAGAAGCGCAAGGAACTGGGCTTTTTGGTCAAGATGATCGAGCTGAGCCCCGAAATGGTGGCCGTGGTGTTACACCAAGCGTTTCACTTCACGCAGCCCAAACTGATGGACCACTTTTTGACACAAGATTCCGACGAGTTGTTGTCATGGGACGCGTTGTCTGAAGCGATCAAACTGGAACCTTGGGCCCAGCCCATCGCTGCCGAGATTTTGAAAGAGCCCATGGGCGAGTGGTTCATGAGCGTGGCCGCAGGCTTGGAGTACATGCACAACCGTCCGTTGGGCAAAGCTATTCCACAAGCCGAAGAAGACGATGAAGACCGCGAGGAAGGTGACAACGCCGACCTAGACGGTGACCTCGACGAAGAAGAAAAAGAAGCCCGCGCCCGCGAAGAAGCCGGCAACGCTTGGATGGTCGAACAAGGCTTCGACAGCAAAGAATAATTAACTCAAATCAATCAGCCAAGATCAAGCAGCTTCACCGAGAACCACACCATGAACGCCCTCACCCTCATTGCCAAAACCCAAAGCCTGATTGCCTCAGGCGACATCGCTGCAGCCGAGGCTGCCTTGGTGGAGTTGGCCGATGCCGAGGGTGACCAAGCCCTCATGGTGGTGCTCGAGCAAATGCCGCCCAAAGACATCTTGGCCGTCATTCGCGAATACGACACCTCCAAAGAGTCGGTCATCAACCTGTTGGTCAGCCCCGAGCAATTTGCTCGCGCGGTGGTGATCGAAAAACAATACAAAGACCTCACCCGCACCCACCTGCGCGGCATGATGAACTCCATCATCTTCCGTGACGATGCCGACACCATCGAGTTCTTGAACGCCATTGGCGACCTCGAAGGCGGCGCCGAGGCGCTGGCCGACTACTTCACCGAAAAGTGGAGCCGCATCGAAGCCTTCGCCCGCACAGGCACTTTTGACACCATGGAAGACGACGGCGACATGCTCAGCGAAGACGCCCTACGCGGCTCAGCCTACGTGCGTCCCCGCGTCGAAGAGGACGAAGTGGCCGACCAAGATTGGATGCAAATGGCGTGGATCCTGCGCCACAAAATCCCCGATCTGTTCATTGAAATGCTGCTGGTGCTGCGCGCCAAAGCCCGCGCGTTTGAAGCCGGTTTGTCCGAAGAAAACGAGGAAGAGGACGACGACCGCGTCGAAACCAGCGCCACCGACCGCGGCAAAGCCACACCTGCGGCACGCGAGTCAGACGAAGAGTCCGCCATCTAAGCCCATGTCAGACGCCATCCAAAGCACAGCTTCTGTTGGCTCGCCGTCTGCTGGCGGCGTGTCGGTGTACGAACAGCGTCCGTTTTTTGAAAAAGCCCTGCGCTACGGCATTCAGCACGGCCTGTTGGACAGCGCCAAACTCGAGGCCATCGCCACCGATGCGCCCAAGGGCATGGTGCAAATTGCGCGTTACTTTGGCAGCGAGTTTTTGCGGCCTGAATTGGAAAAAGCCAAAGACCGCATCGTCAATTTGGTAAGCCTGAACTTAGAGATCACCAGCGCGGGCGACTTGCGCCAAGCCGCCGAGTTGCTGCGTGACCATTCGTTCATGTCGCGCTCCAAAGCGGCCTCCGACTTGCTTAAAGCGCTGATTGTGATGCCGCAAAACACGCACTTCGGCATGAACGAGCATGGCGGGTTCAACGACAAACACATCCCGCTATTGGCCAAGTGGTCGCTGTGCAGCTTCACCGATTACCAAACCGAATTTGTCAAACGTCACCAAGTGGCGCTCGTCATGCAGGCCGCCATTTGGCTGGCCGATGCCTTGGGCCTGCATGTGGACGATTTGGAAGAAGCCGGTTGCGACGCCGAAGCCGTCATTCGCACTGCCTTGCTGGCAGCAGCCACCCGCCAAACCCTAATGCCCGATTGGGTGACGTTTCAGAAAATGGTGGCCAAGTTGCGCACGCCGCAGACCAGCAAAAACATCGTGCTGACGTTGCCCAAAAAGTTGCCAGCTGAGTTCAAAGCCGTGGTTGAGGCGGTGCGCGACAGCGTGGAAGCCGATTTGCCCAAAATCTTGGACGCCAAGCTCACCCCCCAAAGGCTCTTCAACCAAACCCCTGCGTTTGTAGGCCGCTATTTTTGGGTGGAAGACGGTTTGGCGGAAGTTGACCACTTCGACCGCGAGACCTCTGCAGCGTGGCTCAAAGCCACCGGTGGCCACAGCGACGACAGTTCTTTACTCACGCTTTTTTTGGGCATCGCCGCAGGCGGCAAAGTCAGCGCTGGCAAAACATTGCTCACCGAAAAATCAGCCACCGCGCTGATTCGTAAAATTCGCAAATCTGGCTTTGATCCCGAGTTGGCGAAGCAGTTCATTTTGGACAATGCCCCCATCGAGCACCAAGGCGACTACGTGCGCGTGTGGCAAGCCTTCGTCGAAGAGGCGCAAGCCACGTTAGAGAGCGACCACGATTACAAACTGCACGATGCCCTGTCGCTGCTACGCCGCGAGTGCAATGTGACGGACGAGTAAGCTGCCAAAAGCGCTAAATTTTCAACATGGACAGCCAATGGCTTGTTTGGCAACGTAGTGTCGCCACCCTAAGCCCCATCAAAATTGATAAGTTTTAACCTCAAACTTATGTGATGATGGGACTTGCTGCAACGGTGCAACTTGCACCACCGGCCGCGCAATGCACCTCAGCGCAGGTCGCGCACCTCAGAAAGCAGCAGTGACCCCAAAAAATGGCTACCCAGCCGGCAACGTTTTCGCGGTGCCGGCCATTACGCATGGGATGCATTCGTCAAACCGGCGTGCAAGCGCATGAAATCCAATCACAAAATCTGGATCATGCTGCTGCTGAGCGTGTTGTTCTTGCTCGCGGGCATCGTTGCCAGTCTGAAAATTTACCAGCACATTGCCACCTCCTACAGTGAGCAAAGGCACACCCTGCGGGTGATCGACTTATTAGAGGACTTTTTGTCAGCGTTGAAAGACGCCGAAACTGGGGAACGTGGTTTTGTCATCACGGGCAATGAGGCATTTTTGCAGCCCTACTTTGCTGAGCGCGACACCATGCAGTCGCGGTTGCAGTACTTGGAACAACTTTTACAAACCGATGCCAGCCGAGCGTCCATCCAAGAACTGCGCCTCCCACTGACAACCAAGATGGCACAAATGGCGCAGATCATTGCGCTCAAGCGCGCCCGCAACGATGCTCAAGCAGTGAAGCTTGTCAATCGGGGTGAAGGCAAGCAACTGATGGACGACATCCGTTCTCGCGTGCAAACCTTGATTCAGGCCGAGAGAGTCACCCTCGCCCAGCATGAGGTCGATTACCAAGCGACCCTCTTTAGGCTCTTCAACGTGATGCTAGGCGCCTGTTTGCTGTTCTTCATCGCTGCTTTGAGCTTTACGTACCACCTGTATCGCCAAGGCCTGCAACGGCAGGACGCGGTCTTGTTACAAAAGACGCGCCAATCCTTAGAACAGCAGCAGCAACTGAATGCGCAGCTACAAACATCTAATTTGGCCTTGCAACGCAGTGAAGAGCTGCTGTCCATCACCCTCAACTCCATCGATGACGGCGTGGTCACGACCAACGCTCTCGCTCAGGTCACAGGCATCAACCCCATGGCACTCAGGCTCACGGGTTTGACGCTAGAGCAAGCGCGTGGCCGCCGCATCGACGACGTGTTGCGAATCGTCAACAAAAGCACCCGCGAAGGAGTTCCCAATCCGGTCATGGCCGCTCTGCAAAACGGGTCGGGTCAGGCCCTGGCCAACCAAACCATGCTGCTGTCAAGGGACGGCAGTGAATACGATATTGCGGACAGCTGTGCACCCATCCTGACGCGAGACGGTCAAGTCATTGGCGCGGTGCTGGTGTTTCGAAATGTGACACAAGCGTATGCGTCGCAAGAAAGTGCCCGTAGCAATGCGGTGCTGATGCAGACCATCCTCAACAGCGTGGCAGACGGCGTACTCACCCTTCACGGCAACGACTTTTTGGTCGAGACCGTCAATCCAGCGATGACAAAGATGTTTGGCTACGCAGGGTCAGAGATCGTGGGTCAGGACATCCGACTTTTGATTCCCACGTTGTCCCCCTTGGCGCACGCATCTGCTGCGATTTCGGTCTCCGAGGTGCAAGGACATCGCAAAGATGGCAGTCAATTCAGCTTGGAAATCACGCTCAATGAAATGTGGCTGGGTAACGAACGGCATTACACCGGCGTTCTTCGTGACCGCACCGAACGCAAACAAGCTGAAGAAGCGGTGCTCAAGGGGAGTGCCCTGCAAAAGGCAATCTTTGAAAGTGCCAACTTCTCCAGCATTGCAACCGATGCCCAAGGGGTGATTCAGATTTTCAATGTGGGCGCCGAACGCATGCTGGGCTACACCGCACTAGAGGTGATCAACAAGATCACCCCGGCAGACATTTCAGACGCCGCAGAGCTCATTGCCCGTGCCAAAAGCCTCAGCCTAGAACAGAAGACCCCCATCAAACCCGGGTTTGAGGCGCTGGTGTTCAAGGCCTCGCGGGACATTGAAGATATCTACGAGTTGACTTACATCCGCAAGGACCACAGCCGCTTTCCAGCACTGTTCTCTGTCACCGCCTTGCGTGATGCGCACGACACCATCATCGGCTACCTGCTGATCGGAACCGACAACACGGTCAGGCGGCAGATTGAAGAAGAGCGCAAGAAACTAGACCAGCGTTTGCGCGACCAACAGTTTTACACGCGCTCGCTGATTGAGGCGAATATCGATGCGCTCATCACCACCGATCCGTCCGGCATCATCACCGACGTCAACAAACAAATGGAGTTGCTCACCTCCTGCACACGAGATGAGCTGATTGGCGCACCGTTCAAAAAATACTTCACAGACCCCGAGCACGCCAAAGCTGCGATCGACCTGGTGTTGAATGAAAAAAAGGTCATCAACTATGAGTTGACCGCGCGCACCTTGGAAGGTCTGGAAACGGTGGTCTCCTTCAACGCCACCACTTTTTATGACCGCAACCGTAACCTGCAAGGGGTGTTCGCCGCGGCGCGTGATGTCAACGAGCGCAAGCGCCTTGACGGGGTGCTGGAAGACAAAAACTTGGAGCTAGAGGCAGCCCGCACGCTGGCAGACAAGGCCAACTCAGCCAAGTCTGACTTTCTCTCGAGCATGAGCCATGAGTTGCGCAGTCCGCTCAATGCAATTTTAGGCTTCGCTCAGTTGATGGCGTCGGAGTCCCCCGCACCCACAGACCAACAACAAAGACGTATTTCACAAATCATTCGCGCCGGTTGGCACCTGCTCAACCTGATCAACGAAATTTTGGAGTTGACCAAAATTGAATCGCGACAGGTGACCTATTCCATGGAGCCGGTGAACTTGGGAAAAATGGTGGGCGAATGTCTGGGCATGCTTGAAACGCAGGCGCAACAACTGGGCATTGCCATCCATGTGCCATCGATCGATATAGCGCTGTTTGTGCATGCAGACAGCACTCGCCTGAAGCAGGTGTTGATCAACTTACTGACCAATGCCATCAAATACAACAGGCCGCAGGGCTCGGTGAACGTGCTTTGCACGTTACTGGTAAATGACCGTGTGCGCGTCAGTATTCAGGACAACGGGATGGGTTTGAGCTTGGACCAGCAAGCGCAATTGTTCCAAGCCTTCAACAGGCTGGGGCAGGAGTCCAGTGGTGTGGAGGGCACAGGCATTGGCCTGATGGTGGCCAAGCAATTGGTGGAACTGATGGGGGGCACCATCGGCGTGCAGAGCAAGGTGGGTGAAGGCAGCGTGTTCTGGGTTGAACTCGACACCGTAGACGGCCCACAGGTGCCTCAACAACGCCACGATCTGGACTTGAACTTGCCGGTCGTCCAACGGGCAAACCGAGCGCACACCCTGCTGTATGTGGAAGACAACCCTGCCAATATGCAGCTGATGCAAGAGATCATCGGACGCCAACCCGAGTTCGATCTGCGGATCAGCAACAACGGGCTTTCGGGCTTTGATATTGCCCGCTCTGATTTACCTGACGTGATTTTGCTGGACATCAACCTGCCAGGCATCAATGGTTATGAGGTCTTGAAGATGCTGCGCGAAGATGCGCTGACGGCCCACATACCCGTGCTGGCCCTCAGTGCCAATGCCATGGAAAGCGATGTCAAAAGAGGCCTCAAAGCAGGCTTTCTGCGTTACCTCACCAAACCCATCCAGGTCGATGAGTTGTTGTTGGCCCTGAATGCAGCACTAGAAATTACCGAGGCAGGCAAACCCCCTGTTTGATCCACCGGCCTCAACGGTAAAGCGCGTCATTTTGCAAACGGCCCAACTCTTTCTTGACAACGCCATAGCATTCGCAGGTGTTGCGCTCCAGGCCCGCACGGTTGAGCACCGTGATGTGGCCACGCCGGTAACGAATGTAGCCAGCGGTTTGTAACTGGCCTGCAGATTCGGTCACGCTTTCGCGGCGCACACCGAGCAAGTTGGACACCAGTTCCTGCGTCATCACCAGCTCGCGATCCGGCAGCCGGTCCGTGGTAAGCAGCAGCCAGCGGCACAACTGCTGATCGATGCTGTGGTAACGGTTGCAAACCGCAGTTTGCGCGATTTGCGTCATCAACGCTTGGGTGTAGCGAAGCAAGAGAGATTGCAACTTGCCTGAGCGATTGAACGCCTCGTTGAGCTGACCGAATGCGATTTTGTAACCGTGTCCCGCTGTTTGCACCACGGCAGAACTGGACGTCGTGTGCCCCCCCATGAAGATCGAGATGCCCACCATGCCTTCGTTTCCAACACCAGCAGCTTCGCAAGAGCTGCCGGACTCGGTCACAAAGTGCAGTGACGCAATCGCCGTGGTGGGAAAGTAGGCATGGCGCTGGGGCAAGCCAGGCTCGTAGAGCATTTGTCCCAAGGGCATGACCACCAGCTCAAGGTGTGGGGTTAGGACATCAAATTCGGGGTGCGGCAAGGCGGCCAGAATCCGATTCTGGCCAGGGCTCTGAACTTGCTTTATAACGCTTCTAACGAAGGTACAGGCGACAAACTGTTGTCGAAAATCTCGACGCCAATGCCTCGGTAACCCAAGAAGCGGCAACTCTGGTTGAACATGGGCTCGCCGCTCACGCGAAATTGCTGGCGTGAGCCATTGCTGTTAACGCGGTGAAAAACAAAGTCCAAAAACGGCCGGCGCTCGGCAATGCTTTCGCGCAACTCGGCGCGCTCAAGCTCATTCCAACCCGCGGTGGTTTTGGCATCGGGTTTGTCAAACTCAGAAACTTGTATGCCCAACATCTCCAGCACGGGGCCTGAGACCTTGGTGAACTGACCGTGTTCGTCTTGCTCCCAATACCAGTCTGAGGCCAATTCGGTGAGGCTGCGGTAACGGGCTTCGCTTTCGCGCAATTCAGCAGTGCGCTCTTGCACCGTCTGTTCCAACACGCGGTTGAATTCAGCCAGCTTTTTGTAGAGCAGGCGCACTTCCAGCATGTTGTAAATCCGGGTCTTGACCTCGGCCAGATCAAAGGGCTTGCTGATGAAATCTTTGGCGCCCGCTTGCAGGGCTCGCAGCTTGTGACCGGGTTGCGCCGTTAAAACGATCACGGGCAGGTAATCGTCGATGGTGTTGGTTTTGAGCCCTTCCATCACCGCAAAACCGTCCATCACTGGCATTTGTAAGTCCAGGAGGATCAAGTCAAAGCTGTTCTTGCGATGCAGTGCACACACCTCCTCGGGCTTATCGGTCGCGTGCACATTACTGTAGCCACTGGTTGCCAGTAGCTCTTGGAGCAACTCAATGTTGGACGCTTGATCGTCCACGATCAGAATGTTGGCCAGAAAGATGTCGTCGGCGTGAATCATGCGTTGGGCTCCGGTTTGTCGTGCCGTTTTAACGCCGATCGAATTTTTAGAAGAAGGGTTTTTGACTGACGTCTACTGAGTCAGTTATCGGTCACTATAGTCCCTCGCTTCGTTGCCCGCTCCAGCAGGTAGCGCCGCATGGCCACCGACGGGCCATCGGCCGCCACTGAAAACTCATACAAGTCATTCGCGGGCGTGCGGGCCAACACCTCTTCTTGCAGAGCCAAGCCCGTCACGTCTTCGTTGAACACCACAAAGAGTTGCGCGTGCATGAATTGCGTCATCGCTTTGTCGTTCTGTGCGAAGTCCCGGCCGTGCACCACAAAGTAATGCGTGCTGGTGGCCGTCTCGGGCGTGGGCAAATGGGCCGTGCGAATGCGGAAGGTGTCGCGGCCCGCTTCTGGCAAGGTGCAGTCGTAAAACGACACCGACACCTCATGCATGGCTGGGCTGCGAAACTGTGAACGCACAATACGCGCCGCCTGCCCCTCGCCCTTGAGTCCTGTGGGCTCAGCCCAAACAGGCGGCAAAGTGGTGGGCACCACGTTGCGCATGACGGCAAATTGGCCCTCGCCAATTTCGGTTTCATACGCGGCGCTGGCGTAATCGGGGGTGCCAAAGCTTTTGGCATGCAGGAAGCTCAAATGCGTCAAGTCCAACAAGTTTTCATGCAGGCGGACATAGCTGGCTTTGAGGTGCAAATAGCCTTGAGAAGTTTCCCAACCGCCTGAGGTCAGCCAAGGCTGTGGTGGCAAGCGGCTTTCATCGACGCTGGCTGCGTCGCCCATCCAAATCCAAATCAAAGGGCCACGTTCTAGGGTGGCGAAAGTGCGCACGCCCATGGCGCGCGGACAAGTGGCTTGAGATGGCACATGGACGCAATCGCCCTCTCGGTTGAACTTCATGCCGTGATAGGCACAAACGATGTGGTCGTCTTGCAATTGGCCGGCAGACAATGGCATGGAGCGGTGCGGACAACGGTCTTGCATGGCCACCACTCGGCCGTCAGCACTGCGGTACATCACGATGCCTAGGCCTAACAAGGTTCGGGGCAAGAGTTGCTTGCCGACCTCGTCCGCAAATGCGGCTACATACCAATCGTCAAAAATGAACGGGGTGTGCCGATCGGCCATCTTGGAAGAAGCCGCTTGGGTGGCGGCAATCACGGAGGCTGCTGGAAGTGTCATCGCCACATATCCTGAAAGGTGTGATGAAAAACATTCTAGGGGGCAGGTTGACGCAGAACGCCTCACCACCCGCCACACACCTCGATCAAAGCCGAACCTTTGTCGCGTAAGCTACTGCATGCCCCATGCCGTCGCCCGCCTCCGCTCTGCCCGTCTTGCCCGTAGCGCCAAACCTTTTTTAGCCCGCGGCGGCCCCAAAGGCGAGCGGTGTGCAGGCTGCAGACTCGTCCCCAGCCATTGCATGTGTGCCCTGCGCCCCAACGTGCCTACCCGTTCTGGCATGTGCTTGCTGATGGCCGACATTGAGCCCCTCAAACCCAGCAACACAGGTTGGTTGATTGCCGACGTGGTGGCCGATACGTTCGCGTTTGGCTGGGCCCGCACCGAGATCGACCCCGCGCTGTTGGCGCTGCTGAGCGACCCGCAATGGCAACCCTTCGTGGTGTTTCCTAGCGCGTTCGCCGATGCTGAGCGTGTGGTGAACGAAGTGACGCACGACACAACGAAGCGCCCGCTTTTCATCTTGCTCGACGGCACCTGGGACGAAGCGCGCAAGATGTTTCGCAAAAGCCCCTACCTCGACCGCTTCCCCGTGCTCAGCCTGCACCCCGACCAGCTCTCGCGCTATCAGCTACGCCGCTCACAAACCGAAGCCCACTTTTGCACCGCAGAAGTGGGGGCCATGTGCCTAGACTTGGCCAATGACACCCAAGCCTCGCAAACGCTAGACGCCTACCTCGACGTCTACACCACGCGCTATCTTCTGGCCAAGCAACAACGGCCTGTGGATTTGATGGACGCGGTGCACGTCAAGTTGCAACAACTGATCACGCACCGATCACTTGCGAAGGAACAGGTTCAATTTCGGGGTATTTGAATTGTTTAATTTGATGCACTTCTTGGGGTAGGTACAGCCGCAACGCCAAATAAAACGCCTCGGCCGGCGCGGGTAGCCAGTTGGTGGGTTGTGTCGGTGGTACGTGACCGATGACAAGTGTGAGCCCACCATCCGCGTCATAGCTGAGTCCTTCAGTGCGGTCACCTATGGCAAAACGTTGCTCGGGGTGGTCATAAAACAAGTAATCAGCTTTCCGATACAGGCTGAGCGACCAGAAGGCATCCACTTGCGGCAAGCCCCCGGGCGGAAAGCGTAATGTGTAGTTGCGCTGACCGCTCAGGACTTGACCCGTGCTGTCACGAAAAGCCAACAAGTAAAGGACCTCCTGCGCGCCCAGAATGCCAATGTAAGCGCGCGCGACTCGGGCTCGGGTGAGCCAGTCGCCGTTGAAATTGTCTATGACCTCGACGGCGGCTTTCCATCCCCCTTGCAGGTCAGCCTCAGTGGGCGTGTCGAGTTCTTGAAGCGTCTCGGTGAGTGCTTGCTGCAGCAAGCCTAAGTCGCTAGGCGCCTCTAAGCCCGGGCCTATTCCCAGCGCAGCCCAAGCTTGCAGTTCAGCTGCATCGGCATGGGGAGGTGGGTTGATCGCCATTTCATGGTTGACCACACGCACAAAGGTAGCGGCATCGTTGGGCAGCGCCTGCGGCTGCACGCTACATTCGTAGACCCGCTGTGCGGGCTGACCGTCTGGTTTACGGATGACAAAGGCGTCTTGCAGAGCGTGCAAGGGGGCCATGTCTTCATCGGCATGGGCCAAAATGCGGCCCAGCACCCAAACACTGTGAGTTGGGCAAGCCACGGGAATGCAGCCTTCAGGAACCTGACCTTGCCATTGGGGGCCATGCACCCAAAAGGTCTGCGCTTTATGACCTGTGGTGCGCGTGCCCAGGTGCGCGAAGGGGTTGGTGTACATGTCAATCAAGCCCAACACGTAATAGCGTGAGCCGGTGTCTGGCGTATGGATCAGCAAGGGTCCGTCGCTCAGGTCCAGCCAAGCGTTGGTGTACAGCGTGTCGTTGTTGGGGGTGACCACACGCCGGTCACTGGCGTTGAGCAGCCTGCGCGAATGCGAAAACAAGTTGATCCAGCGGCGTAAAGACTCCGGGCCGCCCTGCGCATCCGCAAAGTCTCCGTGGGATGTCTTGCGCAACGTACTGGACGAGCGCATGCGCGCCATTTCGTAAACAGGTAGCGCATAAACAATGGCTCGCCGCGCCAGGGATTGCATGTCGATCATTTGCGCAACATCCGGTTAATACGTTCCCACATTTGGCCATCACTGACCACGAATCGGTTGAAATCGTCTGTGCCCAAATACGCGGCTTCTCCGCCAGCGCTCACCAACTGGTTTTGCGTATCTGCCTTTTGCACAGCGGCTTTGATGGCAGCTTCCAGTTTGCGCATCACCGCCACAGGTGTGTTGGCCGGTACGTGTATGCCATACCAAGAAAGAACAGTGGCTTCTGGATAGCCAGCCTCGGCAATGGTGGGCACATCGGGCAATAGCGCATATCGGGCCGAGCTGGTGGTGGCCAGCGCCCGCAACTTGCCGGATTTGATGTGTGGATAGGCCACACTGGATGGCAGGACCGACATGGAAAACGCGTTGTTGATCAGGTCGATCGCCAAAGGTGGTGCCCCTTTATAGGCAATACCTTCGATCTCAATGCCTGCTGTCGATTTGAGGATTTGAACCGACATGGTTTGTGTGGTGCCGCTGCCGGGATCGCCGAATTGCAGCATGGGTTTGGCGCGTCGCGCCATGTCGACATAGTCTCGAACCGTGCGGGCGGGTGAGGCAGTCGGCACACACATGAAACTGGGCGACACCGAAAAACGCGCCAAGGGAACAAAGTCTTTTGGGGCCCAGCGCAGGTTGTTTTCGTTCAGGGGGTTGTTGATCAGATAAGGGGCGGAGACCAGCAAGGTGTAGCCATCGGCCGGAGAACGGGCCACGGCCTCTGCAGCGATGTTGCCATTGGCGCCTGGCCGAGAGTCCACCAACACGGGCTGGCCCAGTTCGGTTGACAGGCCTTGGGTCATGGCACGGGTTTGCAAGTCGACGACACCGCCAGCTGGGTAGGGGACGATGACTTTGACCGGCTTTGAAGGATAAGACTCATCGGCCCACGCCCAGCCTGTCGATTGGGCCCACAAAGCGAATGTGCTCAGATGAAAAGTTCTGCGTTTCATGAGGTCTCCTTGTCGTTGTTGAATAAAGGTTTCAGCGCAGTCCTGATTGGGCGTCGGCCATGCGCACCATGTCGGTCAGTCGTGGGCCGATGGTTTTGAGTAATTCTTGCGGTTTCACGCGGTAACCGGGTACAGCGCAATTGAAAAGCAGCTGCCGCGATCCGTAACGGATGCGCGATGCCACGCCAACGGCCAAAACGCCCAAACCGGCATCGCCCAGATTGATGGCAAAGCCCCGCTTTCGGTAATTCATCAAGCTTTCTTCCACACCCGCCAAGCAGCGTTGGTGGTCATTGGGTCTTTGAATTTGTATGCGCTCCAACGTTTCCTTGCGTGCGCCCTCTTCCAGCGAAGCCAAAAGGGCGCGGCCCATTGCTGTTTCCACAATGCCACGCACGGCGCCTACGGCAGGACGCTTCAAGGTGCCGTGTTCATGGGTGCACGAGTCTAGGTAGACCACGTCCAGGTCCATGGCCACCCCCATCGACACGGCACCCCTCATCTGGGTGGCCATGGCCTGCATCGCCGGCCGTAATTGGGTCAACAGAGGCGTGCTGATCAGATAAGGGTAGCCCAAAGACACGATGGCAGGACCAATGAAATAGCGATCAAGCCTTTCGTCATGGTCCAGATAGCCCATGGCTTGCAACGTGCGGCACAGTCTAGAAATTGTGGGGCGCGGGATACCCAGTCGTTTGGCCAATTCGCTGTTGGCGTGCGGTCGGGGGTCGCTGACAAAGCACTGCAAAATCATCATGCCCTTGGCCAGAGTTCCGGCAAAGCTGGGGTTGTCTTCGCGCAGCTGTTGCAATTCGCTTTGGTCACGAAGGTGTTGAGGTGCTGAGTGGGCGCGCATGGATGAATGATGGCTGTCGTGGAGAAAGTGAACGATAGTTGTTTCAATATTTGAAACAGACGTTCACACCTTAAGCACAATCGCGCACCATTGCAAGCATGATTCGACACCCTGAAAAACTACAAACACTTCTGGCCGAGGTTCGTGCATTTGTGCGTGAGCGCTGGCATCCATTGGAAAACACGGTTGAGCAACTTGACCATGTCCCTGATGACATCGTCCAAGAACTGCGTGAACGCGGTTTTTTTGGCTGGAGCATTCCCGAGGCGTATGGCGGCTTGGGCCTGAGCACCGAAGAGCTGATTCTGGCGGCATTTGAGCTTTCTCAGGCCTCCGTGGCCTTGCGAGCCCGGGTAGGCACCAACACCGGCATTGGCTCAGAGGCTTTGGTGGCAGATGGCACTGACGTGCAAAAGCAGCGCTGGCTGCCACGTATGGCCACTGGCGAATTGACCGGTTGCTTGGCCTTAACCGAACCCGATGCGGGCTCTGAAGCGTCCAATGTGCAGACCACGGCACGCCTAGAAGGTGACCACTATGTTTTGAATGGCCGCAAGTGCTACATCACCAATGCTCCGATTGCCGATGTGTTCACTGTGGTGGCCCGTACAGAGCCAAACAGCAAGGGGAGTTCTGGCTTGTCGGCTTTCATTGTGACGCGTGGCACGCCGGGTTTACGTACTGGCACGGCGTACAAAAAAATGGGCCAAGCTGGCTCACCGGTGTCCGATGTGTACTTTGAAGATTGCCGCATTCCTGTTGACAACCTGATTGGTGGCCAAGAAGGCGTGGGCTTCAAGACCATCATGAAGGTACTCAACAAACAACGCTTGCACTTGTCTGCCTTGTGCACTGGACCTGCCATCCGTATGCTGGACCTGGCGATTGAGCACACCCAACAAAGACAGCAATTTGGCCAGCCGGTGGGCAACTTTCAATTGCTGCAAGCCATGGTGGCCGACAGCCAGACCGAGATTTATGCCGCGCAGTCCATGATTCTGGAAGCCGCCCGTGCTCGCGATCGTGGCGAAGATGTGGCACTGACCGCATCGATGTGCAAATACTTTGCCTCTGAGATGTGTGGTCGCGTGGCTGACCGCTGTGTGCAGATGTTCGGGGGGGCTGGCTATGTGGCTGACTTCAGCCCTATTGAACGTTATTACCGCGATGTGCGATTGTTCAGGTTGTATGAAGGTACCAGTCAAATCCACCAGATCAACATTGCCAAGCATGTGCTGCGTGAGCACAGTGCGGCCTAAAGCAAAGCCATTGCATTTCTAGATTTTATTTTGGAGACACCATGAATCATCGTTTTTACATGCGCCAGATTCCAGCTTTGCTGGGGTTCAGTCTGTGTGCTTTATCGGTGCAGGCAGCGGACTATCCGAGCCAAACCATCAAAGTGGTCGTGCCTTTTCCTGCCGGAGGCAGCACGGATTTGGTCACTCGAGCTTTGGTCGTCGAACTGGGGGCTGTACTCAAACAAACCGTGGTGGTGGACAACAAAGCTGGTGCCGGCAGTTTGCTCGGCTCGGAGTTGGTGGCCAAAGCGCCGGCAGATGGTTACACCTTGCTGATGGCGGGACTGACCAATGTCTTCTTGCCCTATGTGCACAAAAATCTGCGTTTTCATCCTGTGGACGATTTCGCCAACATCGGGCTGGTGGCCGACTTGCCCAACGTGATCGCAGTCAATGCAACCACACCCTACAAAAAACTCGATGACTTGATCAAGGCCGAAAAAGCCAAACCTAAAAGCATTAACTTTGCATCCGCTGGCGTGGCCACGCCTTCGCATCTGGTGTGCGAGATGGTGAATTTCCAGACCGGCACCCAACTGGAACATGTGCCTTACAAGGGCAATGCGCCGGCAGTGGCCGACTTGATGGGTGGGCACATCCCAACCATGTGCAACAACTTGGGTGGCACCTTGCCCTATATGAACAGTGGGCAAATTCGCATCTTGGCACAAACAGGCAAGACGCGGTCCTCAGCCGTGCCCGATGTGCCGACGTTTGCCGAACTGGGCATTTCGGGCCTTGAGGCGGGGTTATGGATGGGCCTCGTTGCGCCCAAGGGCACACCGCCAGAGATCATCAAAACCTTGAACCAGGCCTTGACCAAAGCCATGAGCTCGCCTGCACTCAAAGACAAACTGCAGCAGTTGGGCGCCACACCCTTGCCCTCTGCAGCATCGGCATTCGATGAACGTTTGCGTCAAGACCGCAAGGCTTGGGACCCCATGCTGGGCAAACTCAACTTGTCAGGCAATTGAGGTGACTGCCTCCACCGATACGCCCTCCCAAGGGCCCTTGCGCGGTGTGCGCATTTTGGATCTTGCCACCGTGGTGGCCGCACCTTTGGCAGGCACGTTGTGTGCAGATATGGGTGCCGAAGTCATCAAAGTCGAGCTACCCCAAGGCGGCGACGCCTTACGTTCATTGGCACCTGTGTGGCAAGGGCACGAGCTATTTTGGAAAGTGGCCAACCGAGGCAAGCAAGGCATCACGCTCGATGTTCGCCAAGCGCAAGGGCGCAACTTGCTCCTGCGCATGTTGCCGCAGTTTGATGTGCTGATCGAAAACTTCCGCACCGGCACGATGGATGCATGGGGCTTGGATATCGCCACCTTGCACGCGCACAACCCAAATTTGATCGTCTTGCGCTTGACTGGATTTGGCCAAACGGGCCCCTATGCCAAGCGCCCAGGCTTTGCGCGAGTTTTTGAAGCCATGAGCGGTTTCACACATTTGACGGGTGAGGCCGACGGCCCACCTCAGCACATGAACTACCCCTTGGGGGACGCGATTGCGGGGTTGTTCGGCGCATTCTCTATTTCAACTGCGTTGGCAGAACGCGCGCGAACATCACCAGCGCAGTACAAAGGTTGCGAGATCGACTTAGCGGCCACTGAAGCTTTATTTCGATTGCTCGACCCCTTGGCCGCTGAAATGCAGTTCATGGATATGGTCAGGCAACGCAGTGGCTCTCGGGCCACTTACACCGCCCCGTCCAATGTATTTGAAACGGCGGATGGCCAATGGATCACCATCGTGGGCACTGGCAATCCGATTTTCGAGCGCATTTGTAAAGCCATGGATCGAACCGACTTGCTGACCGATCCACGCTTTACCAACAATCTCGAAAGAACACGCCATCTCGTCGAACTGGACCAAGAAATTGCCACTTGGTGTGGAAAGCACCCGATTGCGCATGTGATGCTGCAACTGGATGCACAAGAGGCCCCTTACAGCCGTGTCAACTCGATTGCCCAGGCAGCGCAAGATCCGCACTTCATGGCGCGAAAGGCATTGATTGATTTGCCAGACTCGGACCTTGGCAGCGTCAAAGCACCTTGCATCGTGCCTCGGTTTGTGGGGAAAGAGTTGCCCACCCCTCACACAGGTCCACATCGAGGTGAACACAATGAAAATTTTTATGCCGCCATAAACCTCAGTGAAAGCGAACTCGCTTTACTTAAAGCAAACAAAGTGATTTGAAAACCACAACCACGGAGGTGACCGACAATCACACCCTTTCACCCCTCGGTCAGTAGCGGCTCTTTATGGCGATTCAATGGTTCCCCGGACACATGCACCTCACGCGCAAAGCGATTGGAGAGCGCATCAAAGAGATTGACGTCGTCATCGAAATGCTCGACGCCCGCTTGCCGGGCTCCAGCGCCAACCCCATGTTGGCCGAGCTGATCAAAGGCAAGCCCGCCCTCAAGATCCTGAGCAAACAAGACTTGGCCGATCCTGCCCGCACGGCGGTTTGGCTAGCCCACTACAACGCCATGCCCGGCGTGCGCGCCATTGGGCTAGACACCAGCATGACCTCGCCGGCCAAAGCGCTGATTGATGCGTGCCAGCAACTCGCGCCCAACCGTGGCGGCATGGTCAAACCCATGAGGGTGTTGATTTGTGGCATACCCAACGTGGGCAAGTCCACCCTCATCAACACGCTCAAAGGCAAACGCGCCGCTAAGACGGGCGACGAAGCGGGTGTGACCAAAACCGAGCAACGCATCGCGCTGGCCGATGACTTTTATTTGTACGACACGCCAGGCGTGCTGTGGCCGCGCATCATCGTCGAGCAAAGCGGTTTCAACTTGGCCGCCAGCGGTGCGATTGGCGTGAACGCGTTTGACGAAGAAACCGTCGCGCTGGAGCTGCTCAACTACCTCATACCTCATTACCCTGAGGTGCTGCACCAACGCTACAACATCGACGACGTGGCCAGCCACACCGATGAAGACATGCTGGACGCCATTGGCCGCAAACGCGGCGCGGTACAAAGCGGTGGCCGCATCAACACCACCAAAACAGCGCACATCGTGATTCACGATTTCCGCACGGCCGCGATGGGTCGCGTCACGCTAGAAACGCCTGAGCAATTTGCGGGTTGGCTGGCAGAAGGCAAGCAAGCCGATGCCGAGCGGGCGGTGCGCAAAGAGGCGATTGAGAAAACAAAGAAGACCGTGCGTAAGCCCAAGAAGCGTTGACATCAGTCAACTAAGCGACTGTTTCCCAGCGTAAACCCTGAGGCTTTTTGGGTTTGTAAGTAGCCTGCTATCACCCGCTCTGAGCGCTCCGATGAAATACTGGATTTGTACTTTGCAGCACCTGCAAAGACATTCAAAACCATCGGAGGCACTATGCGCGTCATACCCATCACACAAAATGTCGAAGCCCCTGGCTGCGACGAAGAAAGCGGCGTTGTCCGCAAGGTCAACTTGCCCTTGGCACGGCGCGATTTCCTCAAGGGATCGGGCCTGCTGTTTGGCAGCCTAGCCACAGGCAGTTTGCTCGCTGGCTTGGCGCCCTCAACGGCTTGGGCGCTGGAGCTGAAAAAGCTCACCACCGCCGAGGGACAAATCCTGATGGCCATGGGCCGTGTTTTGTTCCCGCATAAAAAATTACCCGATGCGGTGTACGCCCTGCTCTCCAAAGACCTGGACGCCAAAGCCGCAGGTGACGCAGGCGCCGCCAAGATGATCCAAGACGGTGTGGCCTACCTCAACAAATCCACCGGCGGCAACTTCGCCAAGGCCAGTGCCAAGCAGCAATACGAGCTGGTGCTGAGCATGGAAGGAACCGCCTTCTTTGCCACCGTGCGTGGCCAGTGTGTCACCTCTCTGTACGACAACGACATGGCCTATGCGGCATTTGGCTATCCCGGATCAGCTTGGGAAAAAGGTGGCTACATCACACGCGGCTTCCAAGACCTGAAATGGTTGCCCGCACCCTCCAAAGAAGCCAGCCCACCCCCCTTCATGGGCTGATCGCCGCATTGAAGCGAACTTATCTAATAACGCATACAGAGGATTGACATGGCTAAATTTGATTACAACGACGACTCCGTGGTCGTCATCATTGGTTCAGGCGCAGGCGGTGGCACATTGGCCAACGAACTCTGCCAAAAAGGCATCAAGGTGGTGTCGCTCGAAGCGGGCGCACGCCAATCGCAATCGAGCTTCATCAACGACGAGTGGAAGTCCTTCAGCCAACTGGCTTGGCTCGATGCCCGCACCACCTCAGGCTCCTGGCGCGTCGCCAAAGACTTTGCCGGTCTGCCTGCCTGGATCTGCAAAACCGTGGGCGGCACCACCACCCATTGGGCCGGTGCCTCGCTGCGCTTTCAGGAGCATGAGTTCCGCACCAAATCAGTCTACGGCAATGTGGCCGGTGCCAACCTGCTCGACTGGCCCGTGACGCTGGACGAGCTGGCCCCCTACTACGCCAAAGCCGAAAACAAAATGGGCGTGACCCGCACCAACGGCATCCCTGGCCTGCCCGGCAACAACAACTTCAAGGTCATGCATGCGGGGGCCACCAAGCTCGGCTACAAAGAAGTGCACACCGGCAATATGGCCATCAACAGCCAGCCGCGTGACGGTCGTGGCCGCTGCTTGCAGCTGGGCTTTTGCTTTCAGGGTTGCAAGAGCGGTGCCAAATGGTCCACCCTGTACACCGAAATTCCCAAGGCCGAAGCCACCGGCAATTTTGAGTTGCGCCCGCAGTCGCATGTCACCCGCATCGAGCACAACGCCGCAGGCAAAGTGACCGGCGTGGTGTACTTCGACAAGGACGGCAAGGAACAGCGCCAAAAAGCCCGCGTGGTTTGTGTAGCCGGTAACGCCATCGAAACGCCTCGTTTGCTCTTGATGTCCGAGTCCAGCAAGTTCAAGGACGGCCTGGCAAACTCCTCGGGCCAGGTGGGCCGCAACTACATGCGCCACATGACCGGCTCGGTGTATGCCGCCTTCAAGAACCCAGTCCACATGTACCGCGGCACCACCATGGCCGGCATCGTGCGCGACGAAGCCGCACACAACCCCAGCCGAGGCTTTGTGGGCGGCTACGAACTCGAAACCCTCTCGCTGGGCATCCCCTTCATGGCCGCTTTCCTGAACCCCGGCGGCTGGGGCCCTGAATTTGCCTGGTGGATGGACCATTACACCAACCTGGCCGGCATGTGGCTGGTGGGTGAAGACATGCCGCGTGAAACCAACCGCGTCACGCTCAATACGAACGTCAAAGACCAATACGGCAACTACGCGCCCAACGTCCACTTTGATGACCACGACAACGACATCGCCATGCGTAACCACGCCTTCACACAGGCCGAGCGTATCTATGGCGCAGCCGGCGCCATCAAAACATTCCGCACGCCGCCCTACCCGTCCACCCACAACATGGGCACCTGTCGCATGAGCGCACGCCCCGAAGATGGCGTCGTGAACAAATGGGGACAATCGCACGACATCAGCAACTTGTTCGTGAGTGACGGCAGTCAGTTCACCACTGGCGGCGCGGAAAACCCCACCTTGACGATCGTCACCCTGGCCATTCGCCAGGCTGACCAAATCGCCAAATTGATGACCGAAAAAGCACTCTGATCTGAAGTGCATGTCAAATATGTCCCAGACCGTTCTTGATGCAGGAGCCCACCATGTGTGAATATTTCGTCAAAGCCGATCCGATTCAGTATGAGCAACGCTCACGCACGGTGCGCATCAAAAACGTGTTGACCAGCATCCGGCTGGAAAACATGGTCTGGGACATCTTGGCCGAAATGGCCGAAGAAGAAGGCTGTACCACCAACGCCCTGATTGCCAAGTTTCACGAGGAAATTTTGGAGCATCGGGGGGAGGTGCCCAACTTCGCCTCCTTCTTGCGGGTCACCAGCATGCGCTACTTGCACCGCTCCATGTTGCGCCTCGAAAAGCAACTCAACCCACCCACGCAACAGGTTGTGACAGCCATTGCCGCCAGAAGTGGGGAGGCCATCGCCGCCCCAAAAGCCCTGGCCGCAGTGGGCAGGTAATTCAACTCTTCACTGCACGTACCTGGGGTGCTTCACAGGCCCTGGGTGCAACAACTCGTTCTCATCATTTTTTGCCTTCAAAGTTAGCCATGACATTCCATACCGAAAGCTACCCTGGCGTGAGCGCTGTGCCCTCCGAAGCGACCCGCGGTTTTGTGTTCAACCACGCCATGATGCGCATCAAAGATCCACAAATCTCCTTGGACTTCTACACCCGTGTCATGGGCATGCAAGTACTGCGCAAACTGGACTTCCCAGAAATGAAGTTTTCGCTGTACTTCTTACACCGACAAACCGATGGCGAAAGCGCGCCACAAGACGACGGTGAACGCACAGCTTGGACGTTCAGCCAACGCGGGATTTTGGAGTTGACCCACAACTGGGGCACGGAAAATGATCCGGACTTCAAATACCACGATGGCAACGCCCAGCCTCAAGGCTTTGGCCACCTCTGTTTTTCGGTGCCCGACTTAGCCGCCGCCGTGGCCTGGTTTGACGAGAACCAACTGACCTTCGTCAAACGGCCCGATCAAGGCAAGATGAAAGATGTCGCCTTCATCAAAGACCCGGATGGCTACTGGATTGAAATCGTCCAGCCCGATTTACTCAAACACCTTGGACGTTGAATGCGAGTCGCCCTTTTACTGATGGCAACCACGCTTTGGTCTAGCCACTGTTTGTCCAATGAAGCACTCGCCCGCAAAAGTGGCTGTCTGGGGTGCCATGCGGTCGCCAGCACCTTGGTGGGACCCTCGTTCAAAGAAGTTGCGGCTCGATACGCAGACAAACCCGATGCCAAGTCGCTGGTCAACCAAAGCATCCGCGCTGGCAGTCAAGGCAAGTGGGGAGACATGGCCATGCCGCCCCACGCCCATCTGCCTGCAGCCGACACCCAAAAGCTGGCACAGTGGATCCTTCAAGCCAAATGAAACCTTCTTTCACACCACCATGAAATACCTGCACACCATGGTCAGGGTCAGGGTCAGCGACCTTGATGCCTCCCTTCGCTTTTATTGCGATGCCCTTGGACTACAGGAATTGCGTCGACAAGAGGTAGCGGCTGGACGTTTCACCTTGGTCTTTTTAGCGGCTCCAGGAAACACCCAAGCCCAAGTCGAACTGACACACAACTGGGACGAAACCGGCTATGCCGGTGGACGCAACTTTGGCCATCTGGCCTATGCCGTCGACAACATTTACGACACCTGTCACCGGCTGCAAGACCACGGTGTGCAGATTCTGAGGCCGCCCCGTGACGGCTACATGGCCTTTGTGCGCTCGCCGGACAACATCTCGATTGAATTGCTGCAACATGGTGCCCCCCTGCCCCCTGCGCAGCCTTGGATCGCGATGCCCAACGTGGGGCAATGGTAAGTATGACCAACGATGTGACCCCCAACGCCAACCAAGTATGGCCCGAACATTGGGCCGTCGCCCACTTGCCCGGCTCTTTGCCCATGGGTGGCGTTGTACCTATGACGCCCATTCATGCCTTTGCCAGCAGCCCGCGCGCTCTGCAGTTCAAAGCGCAAACCGAACTCAAACCCGTTCGCACCGACATCGAACTCGGTGGCCTGTTGGCGTTTGTCATCGAGGATGTGCTGAGCGGTGAAGAGGCCGATGCTCTGGTCACCGCCAGCGAACGGCTGGGTTACCGCGATGAAGCCCCCGGCATCTCGACCCCACCCGGCATGCGTATGAACAAATCGGTGCATTGGGTGGCCGATGAACACATGCTCGACCCCATGATGAGCCGCATGATGCACCTGCTACCTGCCTCGGTCGATGGTCAACCCTTGTATGGACTGTTGAGCCAACGCCTGAACATGTACCGCTACGACGCCAGCGATGTCTTCAACCGTCACGTGGATGGGGAATGGCCAGGCTACAGCCTGAGCGAAGACCGCAGTCAGATGCTGCAATGGGGAGACACCTTACGGTCTCGGTTGACCATGGTCTTGTACCTGAATGGGCCCGAAGATGGGGTCAGCGGTGGTTGCACACGCCTGTTCAGACCAGACGGCAGCGCAGTCGATGTATTGCCCCGCAAAGGTTCGGCCGTGTTTTTCAGACATGGCTTTGGTCCGCACTCGGTGGTGCATGAAGGACGCCAAGTCGGTATAGGAACCTCCAAATACGTGGCCCGCATCAACATCATGTACGGGCAAGATTGAAGCAGCCCGCCACAAAGGCAAGCCCACACACATCAGCCGCTGTCGCCTAAGCGCGTTTTATAGAACGCGCTCGAAATCGGCTCGATTTTTATGGATTAGTATTTCTTCAGACAGCATCATGCCGCCGAGGAGATATCCCTTGAAAACTTCCATCCATCGCTCGCTCCCCGGCTTGGGCTTGGCTTTCGCCTCGTCAGGCAATGGCACCACCACCCACTTGGGCGCTGAAGCTAAAACGCGGCGTACCACTTGACCTCGACGCTCTCCATCGATGTGCTCATCGCAGGCGGCGGGCCCTGCGGCCTCATGCTGGCGATCGAGCTAGGTCGACGCAACATCCGCTGCTTGCTGGTAGATGCCAAGCCCGGCACCGCTTTCAATCCACAAGCCAACGCGACGCAGGCGCGGACCATGGAGCATTTCAGGCGTCTGGGCTTTGCACACGAAATCCGCAGCATGGGCTTGCCGCCCGATCACCCGACCGACATCGCTTACCTGACCCGCTTTGCAGGCACCGAACTGGCGCGCTTGCGTTTGCCCACGGCAGCAGCGGCACCGCAGGCGGTCAAAAACATGTCGGGCTCGTGGAGTGCGGCCGAGCTGCCGCACCGCGTTTCGCAAAAATATGTCGAGGTTTGCCTGCACCACCATGCCCAACAACAGGCCAGCGTCGAGATGCGCTACGGCTGGCAACTCAAGCGCTTCAGCGACTTGGGCACAGGTGTTGAAGCCGTGGTGCAAGCGGTGGACGGCGGCGAGCCGGTTCAGGTGAATGCGGCCTACCTGATCGGTGCCGATGGCGCACGCAGTTTTGTGCGCAGCCAGTTGGGTATTGCTTGGGGTGGCGCCACTGGTTTCAAGCGCAAATTCATGGGCGGCAAGATGCTAGCGGTGTACCTCAAAGCTCCCGACTTTTATGCCCGCAACCCCAACGACCGTGCGTGGATGTACGTGGTGGTCAACCCCGAATTGCGCGCCTTCATCATGTCGGTGGATGGCGTGAGCGAGTTCGCCTTTCACATCCAAATGGCCGATGACGCTGCCACCGACGCGCTGACCGAGGCCGATGCACGGCGTTTGTTCTCGCAAGCTTTTGGGCAGGAGATCGACATAGACATCTTGTCGATGGCCACTTGGCTGGCTGGCCATGCGCTGGTGGCGGAGTCGTTCCAGAAAGGCCGCATCTTTTTAGGCGGCGATGCCGCGCACCTGTTCACGCCCACCGGGGGTCTGGGCTACAACACCGCCGTCGAAGACGCCGTCAACTTGAGCTGGAAACTGGCCAGCGTGCTCAAGGGCCAAGCCCCTGCCACCTTGCTAGACAGCTACGAACGCGAACGCCAACCCTTGGCCCTGCGCAACACGGGCTACGCCCGACAGTTTGCCGACTCAATTGGTTTGTTTGAAGCCGCCCCCGAATTGGAAGACCACAACCCGCAGGGCGAGCAGGCCCGTGCGCTAGCCTCGGACTACCTGAACGGCCATGTGCGCCGCGAATTCAACATTCCCGGCGTGACCTTTGGCGGGCGCTACGACGGCAGCCCCATCATCGTGAGCGACGGCACCACGGCCCCGCCCGACGCCGCCAACACCTACACCCCCTGCGCCACGCCAGGTGGACGCCCGCCCCACGCTTGGTTGCCAGACGGACGTTCGTTGTTTGACACGTTCAACTTTGAATGGACCCTGCTGGTGTTGGGCGCAGAACCCACCGAAACCCACGCCTTCGCGTTGGCAGCCCAATCAAAAGGCATCGACCTCAAAGTCGTGCGCCACACCAGCAACGACCTGCTGAAGCTGTACGAAGCCCCACTGACCTTGATTCGACCCGACCAAATCGTGGCTTGGCGCGGCCACGAGGACACCCAAGCGGAGGCGGTCCTCGCCCAACTTCTGGGAGCATGAAGCTACAGTTCAAGGCTTATAGGGTAATAACGTTTAACCTATATAAGAAAGGGAATATATTGGGTTATAAAATATTAAATAGCTATATTCTGAAAGGTGGAAATTCGATATTTCCCCTTTAATTTATTGGAATTTAACCAATTAATTAAATATTGTTATGAGCGCTATTTTTTCGTATCACATGCCCGAAGTAAATGGTGGTAAATTCATCAATAGGTTGCAAACTGCGCATAAGTTTTGACCGCAAGATGGCCCCCTCCCAACCGATCCAGAAAAAACGCGACAGTACTTGAGGGTCTTGCCCGGTTGCCAGTTCTCCAATATCCATCGCTTCACGCAAGCACTCGGCAACACGTTTCTCCCACGACACCAGAACCCCCTCCAGTCGTTCACGAAACTGAGTATCAAGGGCAGCAAGCTCTTGACCAAGGTTGCCTATCAAACAGCCCCTCTTGAAATCAAATTTAACCATGCCATTTTTTGCATTCACGGTGAAGTTAACCAATCTCTGCAACGGGGACTGCGTTGAGTCACCAAAAATGCGATCCATTTTCTTAGCGTAATACGCTTCGTAGTTATCAATGACGGCATGTCCAAAATGATCTTTGCTTTTAAAGTAATGGTAGAAAGAGCCCTTAGGGACACCGACGCGCTTGAGCACTTCATCAATACCCGTTATTTGAAATCCGCGCTCGGTCAAAAGCTCAGTTCCACACCAGACCAATGCGGTGCGAGTATCTGTTCGTGTTGAAGCACGATGACTGCTTTTGCTAGAACTCGACGTCAAATGAATAGGATAGATTTCTGACACGTAATATTCTCCGTCTAACATTTCACTTTTAACTTGAACTTATTGAGGCCAGTAGCGTTTTTTGACCAATTTTTTGTAAAGCTTCCCTGTTGGCAAACGAGGTAACTCCAAGTCGAAATCTATCGATCGCGGACATTTGAAGTCTGCTAATTTTTCCCGACAAAATGCCTGTAGTTCTTCCGCCAAAGCTGGGCCGATATCGTATGCGTGAACGGGTTGAACAACGGCTTTAACCTCCTCACCCCAATCATGATTAGGAACTCCAACAACAGCGGCATCCATTACTTTGGGGTGTTGTAGCAACACATTTTCAATTTCTTGAGGATAAATATTGACGCCCCCACTGATGATCATGAAGGCTTTTCGGTCTACCAAATAAAGGTAACCCTGCTCATCCAGATAGCCAATGTCACCGAGGGTTGTCCAACCCAAAGAGTTACGTGTTTGCGCGGTACTAACTGGGTCATTGTGATAAGTGAACTGGGGGCCATCTGAGAAATACACAGCGCCTATCTGACCTACATCTACAGGAACTCCTTCTTCGTCACAAATATGCAATTTTCCTTGTGAAGCACGACCTACCGAGCCTTTGTGCGCCAACCACTCCGAAGGCGTGATGCTACAAAAACCATTGTTTTCGGTGCCGGCATAGTATTCGTGAACGATTGGCCCCCACCAGTTAATCATTTGTTCTTTCACATCAACAGGGCAAGGCGCGGCAGCGTGCACAGCCATTTCCATGGATGAGAGATCGAATTTCTCACGCGTCTCTCGGTCAAGCTTCAGCAATCGGACAAACATGGTGGGCACCCATTGACTGTGGGTGATGCGATAGCGCTCAATCGTCTGCAGTGCTAGCAGTGCGTCAAAACGCTCCATGACCGTAACGGTCCCACCCATTTTGATGACCGTCATGCTGTGACGCAGTGGTGCAGCATGGTACAGAGGTGCGGTAGAAAGGTAGTGGCTGTCGGCGTCGTATCCAAACAGTGGCGACAGCAAGGTCACCAACATGGTTTGTTGTCCTGCGGCTGTCTTGGGCAGTGGCCACAGCACGCCTTTCGGGCGTCCAGTTGTGCCCGACGAGTAAAGCATGTCACTGCCCTGCAAAGCTTGTGCTGTGGCAGAGGTGGACCTTTTCGCACATTCAGCCACCCAATCCTCGTGCGACTTGTGTTCGGCACATCCATCGATGCTCATGCACTTCAACGTATCGGGTAGCTTGGAGAACAAATCTTGCTCAACAGACTCCAAAGCGGCCGAATAAACAAACAAGCGTGCACCACAGTCTCGCACGATGTAATCAATCTCGTCGGTCGTCAGACGGGTACTGATCAGGGTGTAATAAACCCCGCTTCGATCCAAACCAAAGCAAAGCTCCAGTAATTCACGGCAGTTATTCATCAGCAAAGCCACGTGGTCGCCTGGAAGGATGCCTAAATCTGTAACCAAATGCGCAACTTGGTTCGCACGGCTTTCGAGCTGCGCGAATGTGACTTGTTCACCACTTTCACACATCTGAAATGCAATTTTTTCAGGATCAACGTTGATTGGTTGAATAGGAATTAGCATCAGACCCCCGTTTTTAATGGGTACTACACGACTGTGGAAGTGTTTTTTCACACCCCAACTGAAAGAAGCGCATTTAGGTTGCTCCGGGTTTGAAACGATAGTCGTTTGCTACTCGCTCAAGTAGCATCGCTGTCGATCCGTCGGCTAATGAAGCGGTGTGAGCAGCCGTGAGATGCCTTAAAAAAGCATAGCGATCCAAAAATCCTTCTGCACCCATCGCATGTAAGAGAGATCCCAATTGCGTCTGAGCCATACTTGTCGCATAGAGTTTGGCTTGAGCCGCAGCAGTTTGGACCTCATCTCCCTTGTCAATGCGCTCGCAAGCATCCCTCACCAATAGTTCACCCGCTTGTAACGCTGTCGCTGCTTGCGCTATCTGCCACCGCCAGCCTTGGTATTGGTCCAAAGACTGGCCAAATGCAGTTCGCTTATGACCATAAACACTCACATCGTTCAAAGCCTGAGTCACCATTGCGCAGCACATGGCCGCAACATAAGTGCGTGCTCGGTTGATAGCACCCATGATGTCGACAAACGCTTTTCCAGGCTGATATAAAAGGTGGGAGGAATCGCAATAGACATTCGTTAAGCGAAAACCACCAATACCCATGCTGCTCAGTGCGCTGTTAGTGACAACCTCAACACGCTCGAAACCGGGTGAATCAGCCAGGACAAAAAATGCCGCAATTCCTTTTACGCCGGAACCCGCTTGAGTTTGGGCGTAAACCACGACACCGTCAGCATGTGCAGCATTGATGATCCAAGTCTTAGAACCGTTGAGCAACCAACCATCGCCTTGACGGATCGCCGTGGTTTGAAGTTGACCCAAATCTGATCCAGCGCCGGGCTCAGTCAATGCAGTGCATGCAACGATGCTGCCACGCATCAAATGGCTGACGTAGCGAGGTGCCAACTCATGGGGTGATGCTTTCACCAGTTGCGCTGCAACGTTGTGTGAATTCACCAATGCCATGGCAGCACTGAAATCACTCTGTGCTAGCTTGTGCAGAACCTTGACCTTGTCACCAAAAGACAAACCTAATCCACCGAACTCGTGCGGCACTTGTAAGCCCAATAATCCTGCCGCACCAGCAGGCTCAAATAAAGCACGACGGTCAAAAAGACCCTGCCCCCATTGAGCGGCATTCGGAGCAAGGTGCCGCTGTGCAAATTGATCGGCTTCTTCGATGGCGCTCGCTGCACGTTTGGACAGATCTTGTGTGTCTAAGATCATTTCTTCATGCCTTGCTTGTGTGCTTGTTATCACTCGAGATGGATTGACTCGTGCGTAACCACCGCCACAAGGAGGCCACCAAGGGCACCAGCCCCTTAGGCAGGAAGATGGTCGCCACCACCAAAATCAAACCATAGGTGATGAGTCTAAAACTGTCAGCAAACCGTAAAAGCTCAGGCAAAAATGTGACGGAAATCGCACCCACGATGGGGCCTGTCAGCGTCCCGCTACCGCCCAAAATGACCGCCAAAATGATATTCAACGATTGATCGACGCCAAACGGCTCAGGATTTAAAAAGCCGATGTAATGCGCATAAAGCGTCCCAGCCAAACCAGCCAAAATTGAACTCATCACAAACGCAAACAACTTGTAGCGTGAAGTAATGACACCCATGGCCTCTGCGAGATCTTCGTTTTGGCGTATTGCCAACATCACCCGTCCTGCGCGGGAGTGCAACACCAAGGCGCAAAAGATGGTGGCCACGACTGCTGCTAACAAAGCAAGCGCGTAATAGTTGAGATTACTGCGCCCTTCGAAATTAAAGACATGCCCAAAAAGTGTCAGCTCACTCGGGCGTGGCACATCAGGTATGCCCGCTTCGCCTCCGGTCAGCGCGCGAAAGGTCATCAGCACAATGAAGATGACCATGTTGTACGCTAACGTGACAATTGAAAAGTAGTGCCCTTTAACGCGAAGACTCGGATACCCCGCAACGACGGCCATAACGCCAGTCAGCAAAGGCGCCATCACTAACGTTGCCCAAACTGAAATACCAAAGTTCATGGTCAATAAGGTGGATATGTAGGCACCTATGCCCATAAATCCTGCCTGGGCGATCGACACATAACCGACAAATCCTTGCGTTAAATTTTGGCCTTGTGCAAGCACAATCCAAATTAATGCCAAGGTCATCAAATGAATGTAATAAGGGGATTTGAATGTGTGCGGCATCGCCAAAGCGGTTGCCACAACAACGACGCTGAACATCAACGGTTTGGTCATAAGGCGAGTCATTTTTTCCCCATCAAGCCTTGTGGCATGACCAGCAAGACCAAGATCATGATTAAGAAGGAAATCACATCCTTGTAGGCTGAAGATAAAAAGCCTGCGGCCAGGGATTCGCTGACACCCAAAACCAAGCCGCCCAAAATAGCACCTGGCAATGATCCAAGTCCACCCAATATCAACACGGCAAACCCTTTCACCGCAAAACTCTCACCGACACCAGGTGCAAGCGCTAACAAAGCGCCAATTAATGCGCCTGCCGCTACACCGAGGGCGGACGAAATAGCAAATACAACAGAAGACACAAAGTTCACGTTGACACCCATTAGCACCGCTGCATGCCGGTTTTGAGCCACGGCGCGAACAGACTTTCCCGTTTTCGTCTTTAAAAGAAGTAGCGTCACAACTGCGACCAACGTGACTGCAGTAACGATCACAACCATTCGTAATTGAGCAACGAAGATTCCTCCAAAATCAAACACCTGCTGATAAGGCGTTTGAATGATCACCTGATCGGCTCCAAACAACAGCAAGTTGCCGCCTTCCAACATCATTGTCAAACCCAAAGCAATGATGAAGGCGTTGATATGAGGTGCATCACGAACAGGTCGATATGCAAACCGCTCGATGAGCATGCCCATCACCGCACCAACTGGCATAGCCATTGCAATGCTGGCAAAGAAGGACAATCCCATTGACGTGGAAAAGACGAACGTTAGGTAGCCCCCAAACATGGCCAATGAGCCATGCGCAAAATGCGCGATTCCTAAAATTCCAAAGACTACGGTCAGTCCAAGCGCTACCAATGTGTAGACGGAACCAATGGCAAGTCCATTGAATATTTGTTGCAAAAATTCATTCATCGCATTTCACCATTCGGATATGCCAGCTGAGGGAGACAGAAACCCCCGCGACTGAGTGAGTGACTGAGTCGCGGGTTGTTGGCCAATTAAGCGCTGGACTTATTTGCGAATACTGCGCAAAAATTGTGAATACGCTTTGTTATCCGATGGCAACTCGGACACAAAGACCCATTTGCCTTTTTGCCACTGGAAGGCACCGTTGGACGTGTAAGCCTGGCCGTTCTGGTCGAACATAGCACCGCCATCGTTTGCCATGTACTTCATGACGGCTTCCTTAGGAATAGGCAAAGTACGAACTGCTTCAGCGACTTTCTTGGCATCCTTCGCGCTCCCAGCGCGCTCGATCGCATTTTTCAGCACGTAAACTTGGTCATAAGCGTAAGGCGAGCTAGGGGTGGGCGATTGGTCGAACTTTTTTCTGTAATTCGCATCGTATGCTTTGGCCTGTGGTCCTAAAGCTTCGATGGTCAGCTCTGTTGGGCGGAGATCCCAAACGCCTTCCATTTGCGCACTCGACACCACCTTTAGAAACTGCTCTTCGCTGCCGCTGGTAAAACCGTAACGCGGAACATTGAGGCCTAACTCCACGGCTTGACGATACACAAATGCTGCTGGCTCAACGTAACCTACAACCAAGATGGCATCAGGCTTGAGTCCACGAATTTTTGTCAATTGCGGCGTCATATCGCGATCACGAAGACCAAAGGCTTCTTTAGCAATGATCTTGCCGCCAGCTTTGTTTAACTCTTTCTCGAACGCATCGACATATTGGGTATAAAAACCAACTTCTAAAGCGCCAATGACCGCGACATTGCGTGCGCCCTTTTGCGCCACAAATGTACCGGCAGCAGCGCCCGTGAAGTCTGCCGGCGGACGTGTACGAAACACGTTCGCAATTCCTTGGGCCGTAATGGCACGCTCAGCAGCATTGCCCACCAACATGACAGCGTCCTCTTTGGCAATGAAGGAAGCCACAGCACTGGTTGATCCGGAGCAGCAAAAACCCAGAAGGTATTTCACGTTGTCACGGTCGATCAGCTTACGCACGCTGTTGGTAGCTTCTGTTGGGTTGGCTTTGTCATCCGACGTGATGACCTTGAGCTTGTAGTTGGTTGCGCCGGCCTTGATGCCCCCTGCTGCATTGATCTCATCGGCCGCCATTTGGACTGCGTTAGCTTGGGGCAAGCCGTAGACGGCACCACCACCGGTTAATGCATCGTTCACGCCGATCACCAACACTTCATCAGCTGCGTGTGCCAAAGGCATCAGAGCTGCACACAAGGCAAGTGCAGCCAAAGTCAAAGGTGTCTTCAGTTTCATTCGTTGTCTCCGGTTTATAAAAAAATGTTTCAGCAGTGTCCCATTCAAAGGACGCGGCTTCAACGTCAATAGCCTAAATAGGCTTTGCTCACTTGCGGATCGTTTTTGAGTTCCTGGCCGGTGCCATGCAGCACCACCTCGCCCGCTTCCAAAACATAAGCACGATCGGCCAAGCGCAAAGCCATAGCCGCGTTTTGCTCCACCAGCACGATGGTTGTTCCCATCGCCTTGATGCGCACCAAAATTTGCTCTACTTCCTCGACTATTTTTGGAGCCAAGCCTAGCGAGGGCTCATCAAAAATACATAGTTTTGGCCTTGCCATCAGTGCGCGTGCGATTGCGAGCATTTCTTGTTCGCCGCCAGACAGCGTTCCTGCCCTTTGTTTTGCGCGTTGACGCAAAACAGGAAACAGGTCGAGCATTCGTTCTATGTCGCTGAGTTGTTCACCATCTCTGCGTATGTGCGCGCCCATCTCCAGATTTTCGAGAACAGACATTTCAGCAAAAACTTGCCGCCCCTCCGGACACATCGTGATCCCTTTACGCACAATGGCGTGCCCGCTCAAACCATTGAGCGAATCCCCCATAAATTCGATGCTGCCCGAGCGCACCTCATTGAGTCCGCAAATACAGCGAAGGGTGGTGCTCTTTCCAGCTCCGTTTGCACCAATCAGCGCAACACATTCACGCTCATTCACATCGAGACTGACCCCGTGCAAAACATTAACTTTTCCATAGCCCGCTGTTAGGTTTTTAATATGTAGCATCAATGAACCCCACCCAGATACGCTTCAATGACTGCCGAGTCTCGCTGGATTTCCTCAGGCTTACCTTCAGCTATTTTTTCACCGAAATTCAACACCACAATGCGCTCACACACCTCCATGATCAGTCCCATGTGATGCTCGATGACCAAAACAGCCAACCCCCTCTTACGGATGCGCAGGATGATTTCGGCTAATTCTTTACGTTCTTTTGCCACCATCCCAGCCGCGGGTTCATCCAGCAAGATCAGTCTGGGTTCTGCTGCCATCGCGGTCGCGATCATCAATAGCCGCTGTTGAGCAGATGAAATCGTCGAAGTTAGATCGTGCGCTACGTCACCCAAACCAACAAACTCCACCAACTCTTGTGCTTTGGCTCTTTGTTCAGCGTCTTGGACTCTTGCTTCTTTGAGTCTTAGAACAGAGCGCCACGGTGAGACGCGGTAACTGGTATGGCATGCAGTCAAAACTTGCTCAAGCACACTGAACTCTGCAAGCAAGCTCGTGGTTTGAAATGTTCGCGCTAAGCCCAGTGGTACACGCTGACCAATGGGAAGTTTGTTGACATTTTGGTTTCGCCAAACAATGTCTCCGGAGCTTGGAGGCACAGCGCCTGAAATCAAATTCACTGACGTCGATTTCCCCGATCCGTTGGGTCCAATCAATCCCACAATCTCATTTGAATTCACATCAAAGCTCAAATTTTTAACGGCTTGTACGCCACCAAAATTCTTACTGACTTGATTCAAAGTTAGCAGTCGCTCTTGCTCAGGCATTTGAACTGTGTCTTTCGTGGTTGCACATGAAGTGTCTACATGTTGCTCTGTGCAGCTGGGCTTGGTCTCAGCACAAAACGATGCAGGTCAGTTTAATATTAGACCGGTCGTCTACAAGCGGGGTATTCCCTGCCTCTCTTTGGATACACGGGAATGAATCGTCCCGCACGTCGAGGAGGCCATTAGGTAGCAGCCATTGCCAAGCCAAACGGCCTTATGGCTGCGATGCGTCATGTGCGAGACTTCGGGAGGACTGGTGTTCACACCATCGACCCTTGGGCCTTTAACTCACCACCTATGCAAAACCACAAGCCCACCCCCGACAAAGAAGCCATCGCCCTCCTCCCGCCTTTTGATCGACTAGGGCTTGAGCGCATCACACTCGTCAACTCCGGACCCCAAGCCCGTGACGCCCATGACGCCTTGATCGGCGTCCAAGCTTGGGGCTTTGACACGGAGTCCAAACCCACGTTCCGTGTGGGCGAGTCGTCAGACGGGCCGCATGTGTTGCAACTCTCCACACGCGAGCGCGCTTGGGTATTTCAGTTGCACGATCCCGAATGTCGCAAGGTCGCGGCCGACTTGTTGGCACGCGGCGGCATCGCCAAAGCGGGGTTTGGTTTGGGCGATGACCGCAAACGCATCATCCACAAACTGGGCATTGAGCCCCAAGGCATTTTGGAACTCAACACCATCTTTCGCGAACGCGGTTACCGCAAAGACATGGGCGTCAAAGGTGCGGTGGCGGTGCTGTTCAACCAGCGTTTTCAAAAATCCAAAAAAGCAGCCACCAGCAACTGGGCCAATGCGAACTTGAGCGAATCGCAATTGATTTATGCCGCGAACGATGCGTATGCGGCGATTTGTGTTTGGGATGCGTTGCAGCAAAGCGGCGGTTAACGCCCCAACAACGTAGCGTTAATTTCGCCCACATTGGGCACGCCACACAGCTGCATGGTGCGCACCAATTCCGTCTGCAAAATCTCCAAGGCTCGGGCGGCACCGCGTTCACCGTCCGATACCGCGCCAAACAAGGTGGCGCGTCCCAGCAACACCCCATGTGCGCCTAGGGCCAAGGCTTTGACCAGGTCTTGGCCTCGCCGCACGCCGCCATCGACAAACACCGGCACGCGCTGGGCCACGGCTTGCACCACAGCGGGCAGCGCGTCGAGCGTGGCCATGGCGCCGTCGAGCTGACGGCCGCCGTGGTTGGACACCACAATCGCATCACAGCCCATGGCGCAAGCGCGGTCAGCATCATCGGGGTGCATGACACCCTTGAGAATCAAGCGACGGGGCCACGCATCACGCATGCGTTGCAAGGCGTCCCAATCAAAGGCAGGGTCGTAGTTGCGGCCCACCGATGAGGCCATGCTGGAGGCGCTTTTGGCTTGCTCATCCAAGCCAATGAGGTTCTCCATGACGGGCATGCCTTGGCGCAACATCTGCCAGCACCAGGCTGGTTTTTGGGCAAAGTCGATCACGTTTTTGGGTGTGAAGCGAAACGGCACCGAAAAGTGATTGCGGTGGTCACGCTCGCGCTTGCCACCCACGGGAAGGTCCACCGTGATCATCAAGGCCTCGTAGTCGGCCACGCGCGCGCGCTCGACTAAGCGGGCTAAAAACGCTTTGTCTTTCAAGATGTACGCCTGAAACCACAAGCGCCCGGGCGCGGCATTGGCAATACGTTCAATCGAAGCCGTTGCGGTGCTCGAAAGGGTGTACGGAATGCCCAAGGCCGCAGCCGCCTTGGCAATGGCCACATCGGCCCCATGTCGCCCAAAGCCCAAAGCGCCGGTGGGGGCAATGGCCGCGGGCATGGCCATGGACCGACCAAACAGCGCTGTGCTGGTGTGCACCACCGACACATCCTTGAGCACACGCGGCAAAAAGCGGTGCTGCTGAAATGCCAAACGATTGGCCGACAAGGTTTGCTCGTCTTCGGCGCCACCATCAAAGAAATCAAAAATCGCACGCGGCAAGCGGCGCTGTGCCGCAGCGCGCAAGTCGGCAATCGCGTAGGCGGGATTCATCAGTTCAGGTCTGCTTTGACGGCGGCAGCTTTGATGACGCTGTCCCAGCGCTCGTAGTCGCGCTTCAAAAAGGCAGTGAACTCCGCAGGCGTGTCGCCCACGATCACAGCGCCTAGTTTTTCGAGTTGTGCACGCACATCGGGCTTGGCCAAGGCTTTGCTCATGGCATCGTGCAAACGGGCCACCACGGCAGGAGGCGTTTTGGCGGGACCTAACAAGCCCACCCAAGGGGCGGTTTCTTCAAAACCCGCAAAGCCCACCTCACCCATCGTGGGCGCATCGGGGAACTGCGCCAAACGCTTGGCACTGCCCACCGCCAAAATTTGAATGCGCTTGGTGGCCAAGTGGTCAGCCAAGCCAATCACGGGGTAGAACATGAAGTCCACCCGTCCGGCCATCACCTCTAGCAACGCAGGGCCGTTGCCTTTGTAGGGCACATGCAGCATCTTCACCTTCGCGGTGGTGCCCAACAACTCACCGGCCAAGTGCCCAGACCCACCACTGCCCGACGATGCAAAACTCACCGCTTCGGGTTTGGTGCGCGCCTGCTTGAGCAAATCAGGAATCGACTTCAGGGCTGATTCGTTGGCAGCCACAGCGACCAAGGGCAGTGTGGCCGCGTTGGAGATGGGGGTGAAATCGGTCTTGGGGTTGTAGCCCGCTTGCTCGCCCAACAAAATGGGATTCACGTTCATGCCCAGCGACGAGAACAACAAGGTGTAACCATCTCCGGGTGAATTGCGCACTTCACGGGTGGCAATCATCGAACTGGCACCTGCTTTGTTTTCAACCACCACCGATTGCCCCAAAGTGACGGACATGTCTTTGGCCAACACACGGGCGATCACATCGGTCGGGCCACCGGCGCTAAAACCCACCAGCAAGCGGATCGGTTTGGATGGGTAAACATCGGCAGCGTGCGTCCAGCCGCACAGGGCCAACAGAGAAGCGGCAAGTACACGAGAAAGTTTGGTTTGGTTCATGTGAGTCTCTCAGTTTGTCAGTGGATGGATGAGCCGTGATGTCAATGTTTCGGGCCGTCAGGCAATCGCGTGGGTCATGCTGCCCACACCGGTGACTTCTAAACGCAGCTGATCGCCGGGTTGCAAATAGACCGGCGGCTGTCGAAAAGCACCAATGCCTGCGGGCGTGCCGGTGGTGAGGATGTCGCCAGGCTCCAAGGTCATAAACTGCGACACGTAGGCCACCAGCGCTTTCACAGAAAACAACATGTCCGCGGTGTGCCCGTGCTGCATGCGCTCGCCGTTGAGCCAGCACGACACGTCCAGGGCTTGCGGATCGGGCACCTCATCGCGCGTGACCAGCCACGGCCCCATGGGGCAAAAGCTGTCCATGCTTTTGGCGAAGGTGGTTTGCGCGGGCGAGACGTCGAACTGAAATTCGCGCGCACTCACATCGTTGAGCACGGTGTAGCCCGCCACGAAGCTCAAAGCATCTGACTCGTCCACATCGCGCGCGAAGGCGCCAATGACCACGGCCAACTCGGACTCAAAGTCCAATTTGGTCACGCCGTTGGGCCGGACCACGGACGCACCGGGTGCTGCCACGGACGACGGCATTTTGAAAATAATGCGCGGCTTCTCGAACGGTGCCACACCGGTCTCTTTGGCGTGATCGGCGTAGTTACGGCCAACGCCAATGATCTTGCCGGGCCTGGGCACTGGCGCGTAGAGCGTGACAGCGGCAAGCGCTGGCAAATCGGTGATGGCCTGCGCCAAATTCGGATGGGTCGCCTTCGCCACGTACGCTTTCAAAAGCGCGTCGGCTTCGGGGCCAGCGCTCAGCCAGCGCAAAATGCCACCCACAGGTGCCACGGTGCCAGCGGCCAAGTGATGCGCCTCGGCTTGCGCTGACACAGGCAAATTTTCGAGCCAATCGGAGATGTCCAGCACACGGTCGTTCAGCACGACACCGGTGCGTACCCGTGAGTCAGACTGCCGATAGGTGATGAGCTTCATGCCGCCGCCAGGTCAAAGTAACGGGTCGCCATAACCTGGCAGCGCTTGATGTAACGCGGCTCGTCGGGTCGGTAATCGGGCACGGCGTTGTGCAAGGTGCCCAAGTTGTCCCACATCAACACATCGCCCACTTGCCAGCGGTGCTTGTATTGAAACTTGGCTTGCAGTTGGTGGGTGAACAAAAACGCCAACACCTCGTCGCTTTCGGCTTCCGGCAGCTCGTTGATGCGCATCGAATAGCCGGGGTTGGCATACAGCACTTTTTTCCCGGTGATCGGGTGCACCATCACTGCTGGGTGCGACACCGGCGGTTTGGCCGCGCGCTGTGCAGGCGTCAGAGGGCCGCGCGCGCTACCGGGCTTGGCGCGCATCATGTCCCAAAACTTGGCGAAGTCGTGGGTGATGGTTTTGCCTTCCAAGCGTTGCTTCATGGCTTCGGATAAATCGTCGTAAGCGGCGTGCATGCTGACAAACTCGGTGTTGCCCAAAGGCTCGCCGTTGCGGTGCGGAATTTCTAAGCCATACAAGATGTTGGTGAACGCCACCATCTTGCTGTACGACATGTCGGTGTGCCAGTCTTGGCCCGCATCGCTCAAACCCAAAGGCTTGCCGTCAGGGCCCACTTTGTTAGACAAGATCATCACCTCGGGCAAGCCCGGCTCTTGGTAGGCATTGGCCACGTTGATTTCGAGCTGGCCAAAACGCTCCGCAAATTGCTTGAGTTGCAACGACGTCAGCACTTGCTTGGGGTAGCTCAACACGCCATAGCGGCCCAGCGCTTGCTCAAGCTCAACAAACTCAGCGGGCGACACAGGCTGCGACAAATCCAAGCCCTCCACGCGAGCACCCAAAATTTCACCGCTCTGAATAATTTGCATCTTTTCTGTCCTTGTTCAACATCAGTTCACCACGCTGCCATCAGCAGGTCTTGCATCTCTTGGGCAGACGTCACCACGCGTGGGTTGTAGGCCAAACCGCGCTCGTGCAACACATGCTCTGCCACGCCGCGCAAGGAAGCCTGCGCCACCCCCAAATCGCGCAAACGGGTGGGCACACCCGACACACGTTGCAGGTCCAACAACCAGTCCAGAACCGCTGCTGTGGGCGTCGCCGCTTGCGTCGACAAACCCAAGGCTTGCGCCATGTGTTGCATGGCTTCTGGCACAGCGGGCGCGTTAAAACGCAGCGCATGCGGCAAGATGACCGAGTTGGCTTCGCCATGCCCAATGCCACACGTTGCACCCAGCACATGACACAAAGCGTGATGCAGGCAACTGCGCGCACTGGCCAGCACCATGCCCGACAAATGCGCGGCCACCAACATCTCAGACCGTGCCGCCACATCGTGCGGATGTTGCGCCACGGCGCGCATGGCGCGGTCAAAACCGCACAAGCCCGCTACGGCCAAGGCATTGGTCACGGGTGAACGGTTTTTGGAATACAGGCCCTCGATGCAATGCGCCAAGCCGTTCATGGCGGTGGCCTGCATCACCGCCGCAGGCATCTGCAGGTTGGCTTGCGGGTCGATCAAAATGACGCGACTGGCCAACGCGGCATCCCAAAACAACAGCTTGGTGCCGTGCTCGGTGCGAATGCCCAATGAAGGGGTCACCTCTGCACCTGACGCCGTCATGGGGATGGCGACGATGGGCAGTTTTTCGCGCACGAAGTTGGGCGTGATCACCTGCGCAGGCGGGATGAAGCGACTGGCATGCTGGGCCAAGGGCTCGCCTTCGGCCAGCACCAACGCGGTGGCTTTGGCAGAGTCGCACACGCTGCCACCGCCCAAACACACAAATCCATCGGCCTGATGGGCCAGGGCCAACGCGACTAAACGCTGCACGGTTGCAACGGAGGAATGCGCGGGGACGTCTGACACCACCGCCACCTCACAACCCACCAGCAGCGCTTGAAGCTGGGCAAACAAAGGCGTGCCTGACATGCGAGCACTGGTGAGCAAGAGTGGGCGGCGCACTTGCAATTTGCGCAGCTCGTCTGGCAAATCCAGCACCGCATCCGGCCTGCAAACCACGCGGGTGCGTGTGGCTTGGTGTTGAAAGGCTGTCATGAAACTCATATCAAATGAGCTTATCGAGTTTTCAAAAAATACAAACGCGGCCATGTCCCCCGCTCGACAAGCCATGGCCTCAGGCGCGAGGCTTGCGCTGACTCCAAATCAAAACACAGCCGCATACACAGGCCACCACCACCAAGGCCGTGAAGCCCGCGCGGTAGGTGCCAAACAGTGCAGACAACGCCCCAAAGACAGGCGGCCCCACCACCACACCAAAAAAGGTGAACACCAAGGTGCCACCGGTCGCCACGCTGGCCATGCCTTCCGGCGCACGCTTGGCCACTTCGGCCAAGTACACACCGTTCCAGCCAATGGCCGATGCGCCAAAAGCAAGTAACAGAGCGATGACCACAGACTTTGGCGTGTCATGCGACAAGGTGGTGGTGGCCAAAGCCCCCAGCGCCATCATGGCCGCCAAGATGAGCAACATGCGACTGGCCCCCAGCCAACGGTCGGCCACGTAGCCCCACAGAATCCGCCCCGCCATGCCGCCAAATTGCGTGACCGACAAGGCCAAGCCCGCCGCCACCAAACCGTAGGCCAAATCGTCGTGCAAGAACGTGACGAGGTAGGTGGTGAGCGAAAGCTGCACCATCGAAAACATGAACGAGCACGCCGCCATGCTGGCCAAGGCACGGTGGGCCAACACCAAACGAATGGGCTGAATCCAACTGACACCCTGCGTGGTGAGATTGGGTTGCCGGTCCTCGTCGAGTTTGTCACGCAAGATTTGTGAAATGGCAGCGCAACCCACACAAACGCCCGCCACCACCGCCATACAAACTTGCCAAGGCAAACCCAACAACAGCGTGGGCACAATCGCCCCCGCCAGCAAACTGCCCAAAGGCACACCGGTTTGTTTGAGCGAGAACACCAGAGACATTTGGTGCTTGGGCGTGGTGCGGGCCAGCAAGTGCGAACTCGCGGGTGTGATGGGTCCGTAACCCAAACCAATACAAACGGCCCCAAGCGCGACGGTGCCAATCCAAGGCAATGTGCACAGCAACAAGCCCAAGGCACACAACATCAAACCGACTTGACTGATGCGAATGGCACCCAAGCGCTTGACCGCAGCGCCGCCCGTCAAACTCGCCACCATCGCACCGGCGTAAGTGATGGCCACGTAAACACCCACCAAAGCTGGCGAGACTTGAAAGTCTTGGGCGATCACTGGCGCCATGACCGGCAAGGTCAACAGCGCCATGGAGACCATGGCCTGAATGACCAGGGTCAGGGGTAGGGCAAACCAGTTGCTCAATTGGGCTTCACACCGGCTTTGATGAGCAAGTTGCCGAGCGTGTCCATCTCATTTTTCAGATGCGCTCGCAAGGCCTCGGGCCGCGCTTGGTCAGGCGTCACGGCTGAGATACCCATGGCCTCCAAGCGTTGGCGAACTTCAGGGTCAGACACCGACTTTTGCAAAGCCGCGGTCAGCTGATCGAGCACGGGTTTGGGCGTGCCTTTGGGCGCGTACAAGCCGAACGAAATGTTGATGTCCAAGCCCTGCACGCCCGCCTCGCTGATGGCGGGCACATCGGGCAAACCGCTCAAGCGACTCTTGCCTGCGGCCGCATAGGCTTTGATTTTTCCGGCCTTGACCGGGGGCACCGTGCCCGAGGTTTGGTCGCACAGCACATCAACTTGACCGCCCATAAGGTCGGTCAATGCAGGGCCCGTGCCCTTGTAGGGAATGTCGTTCATCTGCACATTCAAAGCGCTCTGCATCATCAAGCCGCACAGGTGGGAGGCCGAGCCCACACCCGCATGGGCGAGGCTGATCTTGGGGCCATTGGCTTTGACGTAGCTCACAAACTCATTCAAGTCTTTGGCCGGAAAGTCGTTGCGCGTGACGATCACCATCGGCCCACTGGTGGCGCGGCCAATCGGCTCAAAGTCATCGACGGGGTGATACGGCAAGTTTTTGAACATCGCCTGATTGGTGGCGTGACTGACATGAATCATCAGCAAGCTGTAGCCATCGGGTTTGGAGCGGGCCACCTTGGCCGTGCCGATGGTGCCCGAGGCGCCCGCGGTGTTCTCGACCACGATTTGCTGACCCAACTGCTTTTGCATGGCGCCCGCAAACACGCGGGTGATGGTGTCACCTGGGCCGCCGGGGGCGTACGGCATCATCATGGTGAGGGTGCGGTTGGGGAAGTCTTGCGCGACCGCGTGCAAACCGGCCAAGGCCAGCGACACAGCAACGAAGGTGCGACGAAGGAATGCGTTCATGAGAGTCTCCAGTTTTTTAAGGGCAGTTTTTGGGGCAATTCTTTGGATGACAGAGAACGATCAAGCGAGCAAACGCTGGCGAATGACCACCGGATCCAACACCTCCAGCGGCAACGCGCCGCCGTTTGGAATGCCCACTTGGGTGGCGTTCAAGAGCATCGACACCATCACATAGGTGCCCGAGAGCACGGTCAAGTCAATCACCGCTTGTTCACCCATGTGGTCCACCGCCTCTTGCCACAGCGCATCGGGCACACGGTGGTTGAGGGACAGTTGCACGCAGTAGTCGTACACCAACCGCTCATCGGGCTGCATGGTGGTGGGTCGGCGGCACTGCTGCAAATCGCGCATCACTGCATCGGACAAGCCTGCTTTGCGGCCAATGATTTCGTGCGCCCACCACTCATATTGCGCGTTCGATATGCGCGCCTGAATCAGGATGGCGAACTCGTTCAGACGTTTGTTGACCGAGGTTTTGAAGCGCAGATAGTCTAAAAAATCAAAGCACCGGCGCGCCATGTCTGGGCTGCGCAGCAAGGCGTTGTAAGGGCCACCGAGCGCGGCACTTGAAATCTTGAGAATGTCGTCGGCAAGGGGCCGCACAGCTTCGGGCAAATCTGCGTAGGCGATCTGGGGCAGGCGTTCGGTCATGGGTTCTCCGGCAAGTCAAGTGGCTATGTTTGGGTGGACGAATTGTGCCCGTCGGCTAGGTGATCGCGGGTCGCTGGTGTCACCGACGCTTGATCTATGGCGCGTGATCTATTGCGCTTGGTGCACGAATGAATAGATACACCATTCAGTTCAAAAACAATACAAAGTAATCATTAATTAAATTAAACATCATGAAATAAGCGTGCTGACTAAAGTCTCAGCTACAACCTAAGTTTCATTGAAAATAAATTTAATGCTTGTAATATCTATTGCTATATATGCAAACTATTGTCCCCCAAGCGCTGCTCATCATCGACGACCATCCTGTCTATCGGGAAGCTTTGGCTGAAATATTGCTTAAACAATTCAGCACGCTTGGCATTGACATCAAAACCGCCAGCAACGCGAACGACGGCATAACACTCGTTGATGCATCAGAGAAAAACTGGGTGATTTTATTGGATGTGCTCATGCCAGGACTCAACGGACTGGCCGGCATCAAGGTGTTCAAACAGAAACACAGTGTGGCGCATGTGGTCTCCATCTCTGGACTGGACACGCAAATTTGGGAGCCTAAGGTGGTTGCGGCTGGGGCTACTTTATTTTTATCAAAAAACTACACATCTTTGAATATTTTTCAAAAACTTAAACCTCTTTTTGAAGATTTCCAGTCCAACAAAGCTCAATCCGTCGCCATTGAAGATCATAAACTCAGACTCACCCAACGCCAGCTTGAGGTGCTGCAATTAATTGCATTGGGTCATCCCAACAAGATCATTGCCGATTACTTAGACATCAAAGAACAAACGGTAAAAATTCATATCAACCAAATTTTCAAAGAGTTGCGGGTGTTCAACAGAACACAAGCCGTTCTAAAAGCTCAAAAACACCAGCTGCTCACCGCTGAAAATGTAGTCAGCAACCACACGCCTTAAGCGAAGCCCCCCATGACCATGCAGCAAACTGCGGAATATGAAGCCGATTTCAACGAACTTGCTGCATTGGAAAAACTGCAATACATGCAGGATTATGCAAAATCAAGCACGATTGCCACCTTATTAGCACCACTCTTGTGCATCCCCTTGTACAAAGACAGCACCCCAGCTGCACTTTTTAATATTTGGTTTGCGGTCATGACAGTCGCTGTCATTGTGCGGTACATACTCATTAGGAGCATCAATCGTACCCGCACAATTGAGACAAACTTCCGGCTTCTCCATCTCGCGACATCCTCTGTGACCTTAGTTTGGGGCTTAGGTTGGTTTGTATTTGTTCCAGATACAGACAGCTTCAATCATTATTTGATGTACGAAATAAGCTGTCTGACGATTCTTTTTGTCGGTATGGTGGGTTACTGTGTCAATTGGAAAACATTTTGCGCGTTCATGATTCCATTGAAGCTGCCAGAGATTGTTTTCTTATTGATGAATTATGAACTCACCGTTTGGCCCATTGCCTTGGGTTCGATGGTCGCTTTTTACCTAGCCTTGAAGATGAGTTTTCTTTTCTCTAAATCCTGGGAAAAGTCTTTTGCGCTTCGGCTGAGAAACGACAAGTTATTTGAACAATTAACCGCTGAAAAAAATGCATCCAATGCGGCCAACGTTGCCAAGTCTGAATTCATTGCGACCGCCAGTCACGATCTACGCCAACCGATGCAGTCGATCAATATCTTTATTGAAATGATCGATGACAACAACCTCAAATCGAATGAAAGCACCATTTTTGCGCGCATGAGAAAGAGTGTTTCGGTATTGAATAGGATGTTTAACACCCTGCTTGATATCAGCAAACTGGACTCCAACTTTGCAATCACACAAACCCAGTTCACGATTCACACCCTGGTCGAAAATTTAAAGAATACCTTCACGGATTTGTGTGTTGAGAAAAAACTTGAATTGCGATTTGATTACAACGATGGTGTTGTTGCAGGCGACGCATACCTGACTGAGCAAATTTTGAGAAATTTGCTTTCAAACGCCATTCAATACACTGAGCGTGGACACATCACCATCACATTCGATGACACGTCTGAAAACTTGGTGTTTCAAGTCGAAGACTCAGGCTGCGGTATACCCACAGAAGATTTGTCTTTGATATTTACGGAGTTTTACCGCTCAGAGCACTCGCGTGCTCAATATGACGGATTAGGTCTGGGCTTGTCGATTGTGAGTCGAATTGTTAAAAAAATTGAAGGCCAGTGTTTGGTGCATTCTGAAGTGGGCAAAGGCACTGTATTCACTATCCATACGCCTTTTACAATTTCAAAAGATCAGGGCAATTCACCACCAACAGCCTTGACCGATCCATCTCAACTCACTTCAAACTTGCCAAATTTTGAGGAAGAGGTAAGACTTTCCGAATCAACTCCGGCCTATCACTTGGGCATTATTGAAAATGATTACTCTTTGAAAGAAGCTTATTTGGAGTATTTCACAAATGCGGGTTACCAAGTTCATTTAATACCGCACAGTGAAGATGCTTTTACCGAGTATCTGGTCGATATGCCCAAGCTCAACTTTATTTTGAGCGACTTTAGACTTGGCACCAAAGATGGAATTTATTTCATACAAAAACTACGCGAAGAGTTTAACGAGGAAATTCCTGCCTGTATTGTGACAGCAGACACCTCGCCTCAACACCTTGAATTATTTAGCCAACATAACATTGATGTACTTTACAAGCCAATCAATATCAAACGCATCGAAGAATTCATTTCCGGCTGCTTAAAAGACAATTGAACGTCTTCCGTTTATTTTTTAGACTTCAAAACCAAGGTGTTGTATAAAACACTGGATTTAATGGCCATGACACTTGCCTCAAGTGCCTTTTGAGCGAGAGACATGGCTTGAATAAATTCAAGCGCCTGGACGGTCAATACGGCACCACCACTTGACCGTCCCCAGACAACGAGTTGTGTACCCAGTTGTTCTTCCCAGTACTTCAGTTCACCCCAGACGTATCTGTAAGAGCGTCCCAGATGCTTGGCGGCTGCGGCAATAGAGCCTTGCACATGCAAACTCTCCAACAAAATCAAAAGCGCATGCTCAATGCGGTTGGAAGTGGGTTGATCCGAAAATTTATATTCAACAGAAACATACATCTTGGAGCCCCTCTTTTTGTAAAGATGCCTCAGTCGTTGGCAATTTCTGCCAGTGGGCGACACACCCGAACAGCAAGGGTTTTGGCTGTCGCTCGCGTTTTGACCGTGCCTTTGCCGACTGGTCCTTCGTAGTCATAAAAAAACTGGGTAATGCCGTTTACCTGAGTCTGGTATGAAAACAAACGATACGTCTGCCCATTGGGGCAACGACCAGAAAATATGAAACTATCGTCGTCGTTACCCAAGAATTTTTTATTTATCATGGTGTTCTCCACCACAGCGTGAACACTTGAAATAAAAGACACATAGGCCAAACAGTAGGCCAAATAAATAACAACCGATTTTAAAAAATTTTCTTTTTTCATAATCACCAAAAATCGCAGGGATAATTCTGTGTATTCTATGAAGTGGGCTTTGATCAAACAATAACAAATACGCTCTAGAACTTAAGCTCTTAGCTATCTCTTAAATCACTTTATAATTAAATATAAATATATTATAAAAAATGAGTTACATAAAAAATCAAAGTTTGAAAATACTACGCATGTAATGAAAAAAATTGCCAAACTACTTTTTTAAAATTTAGCAAATATACAACTGCGCTATATTCAATCAATACTGCTCTCAGGCTGAGTCGGTATGTCATTCATAGGCACAATAGATATTTGGAGTGTCAACTCCACGACCTTCTATTGAAGTGAAAAATCTTTTTCCAAAATAGAAAGGCAATCCCCATACAAAGTCTTGCCCTGTACCACCACCCAAACCAACCAGATAAGGCTGTACAGCCATGTTTGGATAATTTTTAATTAATTCAAATGCATTACCAACTGAAAATTTATAACCATACAATTCTGTATCTACCCCATGCAAAAGAACATCCAATTGTAGGGTTTGTACGGGACAATAGTACGAACTTAAAACTGATGAACACTCCGCCAATGATGCATCATCGAAGTAGATACCATTTGATCCTGAATCAAAATAACTCTGACTGTAACTGCGGCTCTTATATATCGTTGAAAATGTTGCACTCTTAGAATCAAGTGTAATTTTCTTTGCAGAACCGATTTTATTATTTACCTGGGTATTAATACCAAATATTAATTTACCAGAGATTGAACTTTTAGCAACATCCGAAACGGCTGGTAATTCAATGATTGTTCCGTTATTATTTTCTCGAAAATGAGCGACCGGATTTTGGACTTGCTGTGCTTCTGCCAACGCAGTTTTTGAACACTCGTAAAGTGAACACTGATAATAATAGAAGTTGTCTACCAAATTACTACAATGCAAACCGCAATCTGTCATAAAGTTAGAAATCCCTAGAACGCCATTGGCGCCGAGACTTTGTACAGAGTTAAGTACTTGACCTCGAGAAGAACAATCAGACGGCACACTGGAAAATGAAGAATCACCTAAAATTTGGATTGGTATATTCTTAGCCAATTCACCATTTATCTTAATATCTGCCCTTATTAGACCGCCCCACATTACACCGGATACAAACTGTGAACATTCTGCTATATTTTTATCTAAAATTACATCATATTTAAAATCAATATTTACTGATGGCAGGGAAGATGACAACAAGCGAACCCCAGTTGAACCAGTATCTACAAGAACGTTATCTATCTCGTAGCATGTGTCATTATTGGGCACACAAACATTAATTGTTGTAAAAAGCCCGTTAACGTAATCACCAGTCACGCCACGATCAACTTTTATAATTGAATAATTTTTAAGTATATCGCCTTGTGTTTCATATGCATTTTTCCCACCCTCTCGACCACCACAACCATGAATTAAGGTAAAAAATGCAATAACTAACAGCGCCTTTGATAGGAATAAATTATTCATTCGAGCAACCTCAAATCAAACTGGCTGGGTAAGATATTCAAATCATAAGCATAGCCTTTAAAAAAGCGCATACGTCCTTGACTTTTTATCACCAAACTACCCTTCTTCGTAGAAATTACTCTATTGGATAACTGAGGACCGACAAGGATTGGATCATCAAGATATTTTTCTGAGATTAACTTTTTCAAATCAGGCAATACTGGCCCAGACCAAGCTACAGCAAATAGCTGTCCAAGTAAATTTCTGTATTCTCTAATCTGACTCCCAGAAATCTCAGTATATTCTTGCAACACATATCCATTTCCATAATTATTTGTAGTCTTGACAGAGGTAATGACCTTACTAGAGTCATAAAATCTATCTATCGGATCAACTCCTATTGCCGCAAATACGACATTTGAAAATAAATATAAAAAACTTAAAATGAGAAATTTTAGATAAACTGAAAATACTCCTCTTCCAAAAACAAAATTACTAAGCAGGTAATTCATAATTCGGGAAATCAATACTTATAGTGGAGCGTCTTTTGTTCTGACACGTTGTTACAGCAATACCTCCTAATCCTTTGGGTGCTATTACATCAAGCGATGCACCACTAATTTTAGATTTTTTTAATCCTAAAACAACATTATTAGCATGAATAATTTTAGCCCCTGAGTGAGGGTAAATATTAGTTACTGCAATATCTTGATTCACGTTAGAAAATCTTAGATTTAAGGTGTATCTATTTTCAGAAGCATACTCCGATGTTTGGAAATTATAGTGAATATTTATTCCTGAAGGGAACTTACTTTCACTTACTTTAGCCGTTTTATGCCAATCCCTTTGGTTCAGATCCGATGAAATTACCGCCGCCACTTGAATGTCTTGATTAATCCAATTGAGAGGTTCACCAGGGCAGGCTTCTGCATAATTTACCAGCTTTTGATAAGGATAAAAAAAGCCTAATAAAACTGCACAAATGCCCACAAGTGAGATAGCCATTAGAAAACTTTTCTTCATGATTAAAAAGGCCTATCCTGAGATAGGCCTACTTTAAATTAGATTACAAAGTTTGAAGCACTGGCGCTTGCCATAATGTCAAAGTATTGCCACACGCATTTCCTGAAGAAGGAAAAACTGCTGGATCAGCGACTTGTAAGACGATAGAATAAGTCACACCCTGTGTTACATTCCAGCGTCCTGCTGCGCCATCCCAGTTATAAAGCGGCACAGATTTTCCAGTGCTACCGTTGCGAATCTTTACGAAAACAGTACCGTCAGGATAGGCTAGATTTGCACCATTTAAAGTTTTTACACCCATCGTTCCAGTATATGTACTTGTAAATGTGAAGCGTTTCGTCCAACCTAAGCCATTAGAGTTTGATGTCGCACTAGAGCCGCGAAGCTTTTTATTTAGACAGAATTCTCCGCCAGTCGCTGTAAGCTTTTGGACATCCGCATTAATAGGAGTCGTAGGAGACAATGTTTTGTACAAAACCTCTAAGTCATCAGCTCCTCCAGAGGTAGAGGCATTGATTGCAGCATCTAATGACACCGAAGGATCGAGGACTCCAAGGGGATGGACTGTTTTAATATTTGCCGGCAGAGCTGTTGAGAGAACTGCATCTCTTGAAGCAGCACCACCGCTATTGGTGATGAATTTATCTAAGAAATTAAATACTGTTGCAGATTCATGACCTGTTTTTAAACTAGTAGTAGCCTTCCAAAAGGAGGTGAATCCATATTGATTTCCCAGTTTATATAACAAATAAGCGACTGAATTTTCTGCGTAGAAGCCGTTAGCAGTTCCTGATGGAGGAGGCTGCAATAAGTCTTGAACACCGCCTTCGCTCTGCTTTAAGCCCGAAGAATCTGTGTAATATTGCGACCCCGAAAGTAAGCCACCAATAGCTGTACCGAAGCCCTCACCATAAGCCAGTGATGCGTCTTTGAATTCGTTGCTACCGTGGGAACCACCAGGATTGTCTGAATACGATGCTGCAAATTGCAAATAATGACCAAACTCATGACCGATAACACCTCGGTCAAATTCATCTGTATCAACATCGGCTTTGCCTAAAATGAAAACACCGGGGTAATCACCTGAATCAGAAAAATGAGATGTTCCAATTTTTCCAGCTGTCTTATCACCATCACCCGCAGTATTCTCAGGACTCCAATAAATATTGAGATCAGGCAAAGTTACATTTGGATCTGCGGCTTTTATACCAGCAACGGCGTTGTAGACGACATCCAAGATAGCAAATGGGGCTGATTCACGTGCGGTTAATGCATTCCCTGAAGCATCAAAACCCAACTGAGCGGTGAAATTTTGAAAATCAGTTGTGCCCGAAGATGTAATTATTCCGCTTGTCAAAGCATAAAACGGCTTTGCAGCACCTGTTGCGGTATTGTTTCTCAACATAAAGTTGTATTGGGCACCAGTGGTAACCCCTGTTGCTCTTGTTTCGGCAATTTGTGCAATGACTTGCACCTTGACTTGCGAAGATGCTGGTACACCAGAAAACGTATATGAGCCACTTGCATCAGTTGCAGTCGTTCCCAACACTGCATCATTGTTTCCAACATCTAGTAATTTAACCACCACCCCACGAACAGGAAAAGTTGTGACAGATGCGTAATTTAAAGCGGCACTTGAATTCGAGCTCCCAGGTTTTTGGGCGTTCACAATACCTGTAATAATTCCACCACCACTGGGCAACAAAGCCAAAGCTTGATGCCGAATACCCATTGGATTTACGCTAGCAGTTCGGCCGGTGAGTGATGAACCATAAACAGGCCTGATACCGGCGAGGCGAACTTGTCGAAGATTGGCTAGTAAGGAGGCATCCACGACATCAATATTTTGTGAATAAACCGACTTGCCTGAATCTACAACCTTCAATTCGTATCTGCCAACAGCCTGACCTGGGCAGTCAACCTGTATTTCAGTCTGACCGCTGTCTTCGTTTTCGTTGTCGTAGGCGACTAAATCATGCGTCAAACATGCTTGACCATTGAACGTCACCTTTAACCCCATCTGAAGATTGGTTCCGTAAAGAGTCATTGTTTTGGTCTTGTTAGCAGCAATTTGTGTTTCCACACCTTCCTGGTCTAAGGACTCAGACAAGTCCACACCATCCACAACAGCATCGGTTTCAGCAACTGCAATCAGTGCGTCCTTAGCAGTTTCAACTACTGTGCTATCTCCACTACAGCCACTCAAAATTAAGCCAGCAATTAAACTGATGGCGTGTATCGATTTTCTGATGACGTTCATTTTTAGCTCCTCTTTTTTTGTAAATGTTATAAATCTCCTAATTAATTTAACATCTCTAGGATGTCCAATTCACAAAAATCTTTCCAAACTGCCTCATCTAGAACCAATTAACTATGTGGGATTACGATTGATATCAAGAAATATATTAAATTAATTTAATACTTTATAGTTTATAAATTAATAATTGGCTAATTTTTCATAAAGCCAGACACCCGAAAACTTGGACACAAGGTACGTTGCTTGCAGGCGATTTAGCGCTCATAAGCACAACGAAAACCAACATAAACCACATACAGATCAGCCGGTTTGAAGGCCTGCACGTCGGCCTTCATGTTGTGAGCGCCGTACCACCAAGAGCCGCCCACCGTGCGCCGTTCGCGACCCTGTGGATCGTTTGGCGGGTTGTCTGAGGTCCACTCCCACACATTGGCGCCCATGTCATACAAACCATTCACGCCTTGGCGCGTGACTCCCGCAGGCGCAGCGCGTGGCCATGGGTCGACGTCGCTGGTGTTGGCACCTTGAGGGCTGTCGCCAGTGGTCCATGGGTAGGTGCGGCCCTTGACCCAAGGGCTGGGTGGCGTCTCGCGCATTTCGGTAAAACCTGCCTTTTGCCACTCTGCCCCCGTGGGTAAACGCCCACCCACCCAGCGGCAATACGCCTGCGCCTCTGCAAAGGTCACATGCACCACGGGGTGGTCGGCACTCGTGGGATGACCATCGGGTTGACGCCATGTCCAGCCGGGACGGCGCTCCCACCCTGCCACGTATTCAAAACCACCGCCTTCTTTCTCTGCTCGGGTGACGGCCCCGGTCACACGCACATAGCGTTCGAATTGACCGATGGTGACTTCGGTGCGGTCTATCGCAAAACCTGGCAACGCCACACGCTCGCCCACTTGGGCATGTGCGGCCACGACAAAGGCTGCGCTGGCCAACCCAAGAAGCCTCTTGGAAGTGCTGTGAAAGTTCGTCATTTCAAAAACAGTTCTGCCTGCGCACCGTCAGGCAACGGGTACCCATCGACATTCAGTGACATGCACACCAAGGTGTAGTAGCTCATGGTGGCCATCAAATCCACCACGCCACGTTCGCCAAATTGGCTGACGGCAGATGCATACGTCGTATCGCTGACCTTCTTGTCGCGCAGCAATTCGCTGCAGAACTGATGTACCGCCTTGACCTCTGGCTGCAAACCATCAGGCACGGACTCCCCCGTGGCGATGGCTTGAATCAAGGCGGGCGACAGACCCGCGTCTTCAGCGATTCGACGATGCGCCCACCAAACAAACTGCGCCGTCCAGTCGCTAGCAACTAACAAAATTGCCAGCTCGTTCAAAGCCAAAGGCAGCGACGAGTTGAAGCGGGTTTGCGCGCCAAACTGCTGTGCCAATTGACCCACTTCAGGGCTGCGCAGCAGCACGTTGTAAGGGCCTTGCATGGAACCGCGTTTGCCATCTAAAACGGCACGCGTCATGGCTTGCTGCTCAGGCGTCATCACGTCCCAAGTCAAGGGCTGGAAGCGGTTGCCCCGCATCTCGAACTCAGGGGGGACTTGCCTATTTTCTAAAAAGGTGTCTGACATGGGTCGCAATCACTGTGGCGTTTAAACGGGCTTGTCGCCTTTTAAGGTGATGCGCTGCAAAACGCGACGAAAGCCGTGGTAGTCGTTGATGGGGTTGTGTTGCGCACAGCGGTTGTCCCAAAACGTGAGGGTGTCAGGCTCCCAAGCCCAGCGGCAGGTGAACTCTGGCTTGACTTGGTGCTGAAACAAAAAGTTCAACAAGGGGGTGCTTTCTTGCTCCGTCAAACCCTCGATGCCGGCTGTGTGTGCGATGTTCACGTACAAGGCTTTGCGACCTGTTTCTGGGTGGGTGCGCACCACCGGATGTTTGCTGCTGAAGTCTTTAGGAGCCGACGCTTTGCCATCGCTTTTAAGGCGGTCTTCGCGCGTCTTCGACACATCGGCTTTAGCCGATGTGCTGATGCCTTGCAGACCGTGCAGGAGGCGCTGCATGGTGTCCGACAAAGCGTCATACGCCGCGTACTGGCTGGCAAACAAGGTGTCGCCACCGTAGGGCGGTATCTCTTTGGCCAGCAACATGGAGCCCATGGGCGGTTCGTCAAGGTAGGTGGTGTCGGAATGCCACACGCCGCCGAAATTCACGGTTTCGTGCTCGAGTTTTTTCACCTCAATGATCTGTGGAAAGCCGTCCAAGCCTTTGACAAACGGGTACTCCACGGGCTCGCCCATGGCGTTGGCAAAAGCCATGAACTGCGTGGGACTCAGCGCTTGGTGGCGAAGAAAGATGACCTCGTTTTTTAAAAATACATCACGAATTTCTGCCGCCAAATCAGTCGAAATAGCTTGCGTCAAATCGACGCCGGAAATCTCGGCACCCAATGCCCCTGCGATACGTCGAACTTGCATGTCAGTTGTTCCTTTGGCTCGCCATCAGTCAGCGGTTGCGCCTGAACTCTTCACCACGGCCGCCCACGTTTTGATGTCAGCGTGCAGCATGGCCTGAAACTCTTGCGGCGTGGACTCAAAGGGCTCAGCCCCGAGTGCCGCGAATTTGTCGAGCAGGTCTTTGTCCTCCATCACTTTTTTCACGTCGGCATTGATTTGCCTGACGATGGCAACAGGCGTGCCCTTGGAAGCAAACAGCCCAAACCATGGGTTGATCACAAAAGTCGGATAACCCGACTCGGCAATCGTGGGAATGTCTTTGAACGCCGCAGCGCGCTTGGAGCCCGTGACCGCCAAGCCTTTGACCGTGCCACTGCGAATGTGTTGAGCCACCGAGGGCATGCTGGTGAACACCACTTGGATCTGACCGGAAATCAAATCAGTCAAAGCCGGTGCAGCACCTTTGTAAGGCACATGCTGCATCTTGGCGCCGCTGGCCGTGTTGAACATTTCACCCAACAAATGGTTGACCGAGCCATTGCCCGCAGAGCCAAAGGAAATCGGCTTGCCCGCCGAATAACTCACCAGCCCTTTGAGGTTGGTCACCGGCACAGCGGCATTGACCACCGCGACAAAAGGCACGTTGGCCAAGGTGGCGACGGCCACAAAGTCTGCTTCTGGGTCAAACGGCAGCTTGCTGTAGATGCTGGGGTTGATGGCGTGCGAGCCCACATACGACATCAACAAGGTGTAGCCATCGCCCGGTGCTTTGGCCACCACATCCATGCCAATGTTGCCGCCCGCCCCTGCACGGTTTTCAATCACCACCGCTTGGCCCCATTTTTCAGACAGCTTTTGTCCGACCATGCGGGCCAGTGCATCGGACGCGCCGCCGGGTGTTTGGGGCACAACGATGCGGACGGGTTTGGTGGGGAAAGTTGATGGCGCCGTTTGCGCCAGCGCTGACTGAGCGCCCAACACAGCCAAAACAAAACCCAACACACAGGGCACTCGCAGGCGTTTCTCAAGGCGAAAACTAAAAGTCATGCAGGGTCTCTCGTGGTTTAAAAGTTAGGAAATTTTGGCACGTCAAGGGCATCACGCAAGTCTTTCACATGACAGCCAAACGGCACTTCGCCGCCCAAGATAATGCTCACATGCAACTTGCCCGCCACCCACTTCTGAAAGCGCTTTTTTCAAAAGCGCCCGCATTGGGACCATTCAGTTTTTGGCTGTCATTGCCCCAGCTCATCACCTGGGGCAGCGTGTTCTACACCTTCTCGTTGCTGATGACGCCGCTAGAAGCTGAACTGGGTATGAGCCGCGCCGAGTCGTCCTTGGCCTTCAGTTTGGCGCTGCTGGCCGAGGGGCTGATGGCTTACCAAGTAGGGCGTTGGATCGATGCGGGCCACGAACGCGCAGTGATGACCTTGGGCTCGGTGTGGGTCGGGCTAGGTTTGCTAGGCCACAGCTGGGTGCAATCGGTCGGTGCGTTTTATGCCGCGTGGATTTGGTTGGGCTTGGGGCTGGCCGCCACCTTGTACAGCCCCGCCTTTGCCGTGGTGACGCGGCGCTTTCCGCTGGACTTTCGCCGCGCCATCATCACCCTGACTTTTTTAGGTGGACTGGCCAGCACTGTGTTTATTCCGCTCACCAGCTGGTGGATTGCGCTGTGGGGTTGGCGTCAAGCCTTGTGGTCGTTGGCGGCATTGCAATTTTTGGTGTGTGCACCTTTGCATGCAATGCTTTTGCGCGGCGCAGCGCCCAAGCGAGTGTCACTCGAACACGCAGACCATTCCCAAACGCGGCCCGTGTCGGTACGGGCGCATCTGCGGCAATCGCCGTTTTGGTTGCTGGCCGCTTTCATGCTGTTGATGATGGGTGTCACCTCGGCCCTGCCCGCACACATGATTGCGCTGCTGCAAGAAGCGGGCTTGTCACCCGCTTGGGTGATTGCCATTCCGGCGGCTATTGGTGTCATACAAGTGGTGGGCCGCCTGCTGCTGTGGATGTTCGAGCGCCATTGGGACGTGCACACCGCCAACCGCTGGATACCGGCCCTCATTCCGATGGGCCTGTTAGCCTTGTTGATTGGCGGCCTCAACCCCGGCGCGGCCTTGGTGTTTGTGGTGCTCTTCGGTCTGGGCAATGGCATGAACACCATCGTCAAAGGCACGGCCATGGCCCAGTACGTGAGCCGCGACCATGTGGGCCAACTCAACGGTCTGCTGGGCATGCCCATCGCCCTCGCCCGCGCTGCGGCACCACTGGTGATGGGCTTGCTGTGGTCGCCGCAACAAGGCTATGCGCTGGCTTTGCAATGCCTTTTTGCACTGGGCGTGCTCAGCACAGGCGCGTTGTGGTTGGCGCAGCGCAGGGCCTTGCGTTAGCCCGCACAACGCGCAGGGTGCGCCACCTAAAATTAAGCTTGGTTACAAGCTCGGTGTTCGAGCCCGGCCTCAACTCAAACCCCACCATGTCAGCACCCACGGGCCACAGCGCCGCCACACACTCTGAACACGCCAGCTCGGTGCTGGCGTTTGCCAACGCCTTGTGGCGCGTGCGCCGGCCCAAGCCCTTCGTGTTGGTGATTGAAGGTGAAGTCGGCCAGGAAAGTGCTGAGCCCAGCGACTACCTGCACGACAAACTGCTCTTGCCCGAATGGCGCGAAGCCTTTTACAAGCTAGTCGATGCCACCGGCTTGGTTGTCTGCCTGAATTCGCACACCCAACACCCCACCTACCGCGACGTGCGCGGGCGCTCTAGCAAAGGGCGGCTCAGTCAAGGCGAGTACTACCACCACGACGGCTGCACGGGCCCTGTCAAGCCGCGCTTTGTAGAAATTCGCTGCCCCATCCAGCCGCAAACACGCGGCGTGGCCACCGCTGTGGCACCGCACCGCGACGTGGTCAAAGCCATGGTGCAAGTGCTGCCCGCTGAGTTGGCCGCCACGACAGCATTGGCCACGCAAGACATGAGCCCCGAAGCCTTGGACCAGATGGACGACGCCGCGCTCGACCACTTGCAAGGCCTCATCACCCGCACCGTGCGCAAAAAGCTCAACGCCGAAGGCGCACGCAGTTACTTCCGCCAAGTCGATGCCGCCGCCAATGCCTACTTTGAACCGTGGGCCTTGGGCGAAAGTCGCTTCATTGCCAACGCCAACAGCCGACTCACCATGCAACACCGCCGCGCCTACCAAGCCCCCCACACAGGCGGCGTGGCCAATGGTCACTTGGTCAAGCGCTGGACCAATGAAGAGCTGCTGCTACCTGGTCAAGTGGTGGACCAAGCTTTGATTGCGGCGCTTTGTAGTGAAGAAGGTGATGACGTGGATGGGGAGCGGGCTGAGGGGTGTTACCTGGGAGCGCATTGAATTGACAGACCTTTTACAGACGAGGCCCAAGGGTCTTCACCGAAGGGCTTGAGGAAGTTGGCGTGCAAGAATGTTTTTGAATAAATTAATAGGTTTGCACACCGCATGTTTCGCAACGCAGTCATCACCGGCGCCTGTGGGGGCTTGGGTCAGGCCCTAGCTCGCCAACTGATCGACTCGGGCGCTCACGTGGCGCTGGTTGGCCTGAACCTCTCCGCACTTCAAGCACTGGCTGCGCTCGCGCCAGAGCGCACGCGCATTTACACCCCGGATGTCTCCAACGCCGCCGCCATGCAGGCCATGGCCAGCGAATGGCTTGCACAACACGGCACACCCGATTTGGTGATCGCCAACGCCGGGGTGGCTGGCGGCTTTGAAACCGCAGACGCCACTGACTTGGCCGTGATGCGCCGCATGCTCGAGATCAACCTGCTGGGCGTGGCAACCACCTTTCAACCTTTTCTGCAAGCCATGCTCGACCGCCAACAAGCCGGTGCGCTGGTGGGTGTGGCCAGCATCGCGGGCTGGCGGGGCATGCCCGGCAATGGCGCGTATTGCGCCAGCAAGGCCGGGCTGATCGCCTATTTGCAAAGCCTGCGTGCCGAGCTGCGCCCTACCCGCCTGAGCGTGCACACCATCAGCCCCGGCTATTTGCGCACGGCGCTCACAGCGGGCAACAGCTTTGCCATGCCTGGATTAATGGAGCCCGAAGCCGCTGCCCGCGCCTTGCTGCAAGGCGTAGCCGGGGGCCGTGAGCACATTGTTTTGCCCCGCCGCATCGGCTGGCTGTCGCGCGCTTTGTCGCTGTTGCCCGCCCGTTGGCACGACCGCATTTTGCTGGGCCAGCCGCGCAAACCGCGTGCGGGCCAGGCGGGTGCCACCCCCATTCCAGGACTACAAAGCGCAACAGAAATGTCGTCACCCAACGCATCGCCCAAACCATGAACACCCCAACGCCATCCAGTCACGAACAAATCGCGCTCATCGGCGCAGGCCCCGCGGGCCTGGCCGGTGCGCGGGCGCTCAGCCGCAACGGCGTGCCGTTTCAGGGTTTTGAAGCTCACTCCGATGTGGGCGGCCTGTGGAACAACACCAACCCCCGCTCCACGGTGTATGAGTCGGCGCACCTGATCTCCAGCAAGCGCATGACCGAGTTCAGCGAATTCCCGATGGCCGACGACGTGGCCGATTACCCCAGCCACCGAGAGCTGCTGCTGTATTTCAAAGCCTATGCCGCGCACTTTGACCTGTTGCGGCATTACCGCTTTGGCGTGCGGGTGGTCCGGGCAGAGCCGCTGAGCGACGCGCCCGACAGCTTGTGGCGCGTGACGATCGACCCCGGTAACGGCCAACTGGAGAGCGCCGATTACAAAGGTGTGGTCATCGCCAACGGCACCCTGGCCGAGCCCAACATGCCCGCCTTTGAAGGCCATTTCAGCGGCGAGCTGCTGCACACCTCGGCCTACAAGCAGGCCACGCAGTTCCAGGGCAAGCGCGTGCTGATCGTGGGTGCGGGCAACTCCGGCTGCGACATCGCGGTGGACGCGGTGCACCATGCACAAAGCGTGGACATCTCGGTGCGCCGGGGTTATTACTTCGTGCCCAAATATGTGTTCGGCAAACCCGCCGACACCGTGGGCGGCAAGATCAAACTGCCCATGCGCCTGAAGCAGGCCATCGACAGCACCATCTTGAAATGGTTCACGGGTGATCCGGTGCGCTTTGGCTTTCCGCAACCCGCCTACAAGATGTACGAGTCACACCCCGTGGTCAACTCGCTGATCCTCTACCACATCGGCCATGGCGACGTGAAGGTACAGCCCGACATTGCGCGTCTGGATGGCCGCACCGTGTACTTCAAAGATGGCAGCCAAAAAGACTACGACATGCTCATGGCCGCCACCGGCTACAAGCTGCACTACCCCTTCATCGACAACGCTTTGCTCAACTGGCAGGGCATGGCCCCTCGGCTGTACCTCAACATGCTGTCGCCGCGCTTCAACCGACTGGCGGTGCTGGGCATGGTCGAGGCCAGCGGTTTGGGTTGGCAAGGCCGCTACGAACAGGCCGAAATGGTGGCCCGCTACTTCAAGGGCTTGGACAGCGGCACACCCGCCGCGCTGGCGCTCGACCAGGCCCGACAAGGTCCCTCGCCCGATGTGTCAGGCGGCTACCAATACCTGCAACTCGAACGCATGGCCTATTACGTGAACAAAGACGCCTACCGCGCTGCCGTGCGCGAGGCCTCGGCCGCGCTGACCTGACCCACAGCCCTACAAGGAACACCCCATGCTGCCTGTTGACGACATCCGACTGAACTTCAACCCCGCCTCGCTGGCCGTGCTCAACGCGGTGCTGGGCTTTTTGATGTTCGGCATCGCGCTCGATACCCGCACCGAAGACTTTCGCCGCCTGTTGCGCATGCCCATGGCGTTTGCGGTGGGCATTGCGGCGCAATTTTTGTTGCTGCCGGCCATCACGTACGGCCTCACGCTGGTGCTGCAACCGGCCCCCAGCATCGCGCTGGGCATGATCCTGGTGGCCTGCTGCCCGCCGGGCAACGTGAGCAACATCCTGACCCACCGTGCCAACGGCAACGTCGCGCTCAGCGTGTCGATGACGGCCGTGTCCAACGCCATCTCGGTGGTGGCCATGCCGCTCAACTTTGCGTTTTGGGGCGGCATCCACCCCACGGCCGCGCCGCTGCTGACCAGCATCGCGCTGGATCCACTGCAAATGTTCGGCCACATTTTTCTGATCATCGGCCTGCCCTTTGCACTGGGCCTGGCCTGTGTGCACCGCTTTCCGGTCTTCACCGAGCGCTTCAAAAAACCGTTGCGCATCATCAGCTTTCTGGCGCTGATCGGCTTCATCGTCGGAGCCATCGCGGGTAACTGGCGTTACTTTCTGGATTACGTGGGGTTGGTGCTGTTGGCCGTGGTGCTGCACGACGCGCTGGCCTTTGGCACCGGCTATGCCGTGGCCCGGGCGGCGCGCCTGTCTGACTTCGACTGCCGTGCCCTGTCGATTGAAGTGGGCATCCGCAATGCGGGCTTGGGTCTGGTGCTGATTTTCAGCTTCTTTGGTGGCCTGGGCGGTATGGCCGTGGTGGCCGGGGTTTGGGGCTTTTGGGACATCATCGCGGGCCTGATCCTGGCCGGATTCTGGGCACGGCGGCCTTTGCGCAGCGGTGGCCCGGCAACGACACCCGAGACGGCTCTCAGCACGCCAAAGGCTAAGTCCACATGAACACGGTGACGCCTGCCGCACGCCGAGTGCTGGTCACTGGCGCCGCTGGATTTCTGGGTCAATCCCTGACCAAGGCCTTGGCGAGTGGTGCAACTTGCGACAACGTGGTTGCAGTAGATGTGCGCGAAGTGCCTTCAGCCCAGCGCCTGCCGGGCATCACGTATATCACGCAAGACGTGCGCGACTCGGCACTGGCGAACACCCTGGCCGCGCACCAGATCGACACCGTGGTGCACTTGGCGTCCATCGTCACACCCGGCAAAGACTCGAACCGCGAATTCGAATACTCGGTCGATGTGGGTGGCACACAGAATGTGCTGCAAGCCTGCGTGCAACATGGCGTAGCGCACATCGTGGTCTCGTCCAGCGGCGCAGCCTATGGCTACCACGCCGACAACGCGCCTTGGCTGACCGAAGACATGCCCTTGCGCGGCAATGAGAGCTTTGCTTATTCGCACCACAAGCGGCTGGTCGAAGACATGCTGGCCGACTACCGCCAAAGCTGTCCGCAACTGCAGCAAACCGTGCTGCGCATTGGCACCATCTTGGGCGAGCGGGTGGACAACCAAATCACCGCGCTGTTTGAAAAACCACGCCTCTTGGCCATTGCAGGCAGCGACAGCCCCTTTGTGTTCATCTGGGACGACGACGTGACCGGCGCCATCTTGCACGCGCTCAGCGGTCAAGCCCCAAGCGGTTGTTTCAATTTGGCGGGTGACGGCGCGCTCACGATCTTCGAGATCGCCCAGCGAATGAACAAACGCCCCCGCGTGCTGCCCGCTTGGTTGTTACAAACCGCCTTGGCCATTGGCCACGCCCTGCGCATCAGTCGCTACGGCCCCGAGCAACTCGACTTCTTACGCTACCGGCCCGTGCTGCTCAACACCGCGCTTAAAACTCGGTTTGGCTATCAGCCCGATAAAACCAGTGCAGAAGCTTTCGAGGCGTGGTTATCAGCGCGCAAGTACCAAAGTGGGTCTACTCGCCCTCAACCTTAGAAGGTCAAAATTTGAACAGAACATCAGAAAACATCGCTTAATCCTTAAACCATCGGAATTAGGAATTTTTAAATTAAAAAAGCCACCGGCAAGCGATGCACCGGTGGCTTGATATCTACCTAACTATCTCTCAATTCGAATACTTTCTAAATGAGTAGAAATGACTCGCATCCCATGCATCACTTGTGCGGCTGATAAGGTCAATATCTGTAACTATGCTTTCATATGAAGTATTTTTGAAGATGCCGTTGGCACACTGAGGCGCCGATGACCCCTCGCCGCAAATGATAGAAGATCCGCGAGCAGATGATCTAAAAAGCACGGAATCTTCGTATCCAAGACGATAACCCCTGCCGGCATTAAAAGTAGTAGCTCCACCATAAGCGCCATAAATACGAGCACGATAAGTCGCTGGTTCAGTACCTTTCAGCAAAGGATTTGAATCACTGGCAACCGACCAAGTCAAATCTACCTTATTACCCTGCGGTATGAAATATCCAATGCTGGGATGCTGCACCAAAGTTAGAGAACCCTGAGCTTGATAATTGATGGTTGGAAGGGTCGATGTCAAATTTGGCAACGGCACTGACTTAATGAAACCATCAATAGTCTTGGCCCTAGCCGTCGTTTTGTAATACTGAATTGCATTAGGTGTATTTGCGTTGTTGTTCGCAAAGAAGTACTCAAATTTCCAAGTACCAAACTGCGGCAGTTTTTCCAACTGAGCATCGGTCATATCCTGATCCACAAAGACCAAGAATGTGCCTTCCCTATCGCGCGGGTGAGCAACAGGCGCGCTGCCCGTGAATTTGGACTGAATCCTGATAAAGCCTGTTGAAGAAGGTGTGACCGTATCTTTGGAAACTGTGAAATAGGAGTAATTGCAAATGCCTCCCGTTACATTGGGTTTCATAGTGATTTGAGCCTTATCGCCAGCGTCGTTGTAAGACGGCGACGTAATAACGACTTTCACCCAATTTTTGGTGTTATTTGTGCAGGGTAAGTCAAATACGTAACCTACGCTGTCATAGGTGTAGGCCACATCTTTTGGGAACTCGCGTCTTTGTGCATAAGGACTCGCTCCGCCTGGAAGGCTGTACTGATTCCCAATGATCCGGTACTGGTTGTCCGAAGGGTCCAATCTGGCCACATTTTTCTCGTACTGGAAGTTTCCGTAATCGTCTTGCCAACGATAACCAAATACTACGTCTCCCGCAGTGGGGCCATTCGCTACCGTTTCAGAGACGGTGTAATAGTACTTAGGAGAGATAAATTTCACGCCAGGATTAGCAGTGAAAATCCCACCAAAATGCTGATCAGCCTTTACGACAGCACCATTGAGTTTGTAGCCCGCAGGATTTCTGGCATGGAAGATGGCTTTGCATTGATCGGCGGTGATATCTGCTGCTGTACCTTGCACATTGCCAGTTCGGGACGCTTTATCGAGTGCATAACAACTGGTCATTTGGTCCAGCAGAGCTTGGAGTTTGACACTCAAGCCATCGGTAACCAGTTCGCTGGAATTTACCGAGGGTAATGCGGTGATTGAGCTATTGCTATTGAAACTGACATTGGGGAGGTCTTCGCCTTCTTTGACGGATTTGCGCAAAGTTAAGTCAATCGTGGAGGACGAACCCTTGGGCTCGATCTTCACATCGAGTGAATCCAACATCTTGTCAAAGCCTGTGCCATTGGCTACAAAACTGACGGTTTGTGGATTGGTGGTGGCGGGCAAATTGAGCGCATCGAGCAAAGGCTTAATGGCGGCCATCATTTCCTGATTTTTTGAAGCCAAGGTCGAACTGTTGATCGTCGCTAATCTGGCAGCGATCTCACTTATTAAACTCGCAGGATCGCCCGTGGGTGACAGACGGGCGGCAATCAGATTTGTGAGTTGGTTGATGTTAGCTGTGGCTGTTGATCCTGCCTCGGCCACAACGCTCAGCAATTTGGTGGAACCATCGTCCGCAATGATGATCAAGGGGAATTTAGCGGTTGCAGGAATTGAGGCGCCGTAGCTGCCGTCGGCCGCGACGGTGGCAGGCGTTTGCAACAAAGAGATGCCATCGGCTCCGTAAATTTGGACTGTGGCGACTGCCATAGGCGCACCAGTCGCTGCTATTCCTGAGAGCGCAATGGTGTTGCTGCCTGTTGTTACGGAGGCATTACCGCCTCCTCCACAACCTTGGATGCCGATTAAGCCCAAGGTCAACAAAGCCAGCGTGAGCCTTGAAAATTTTGGATTATTCATTGTTCTCCTCCTTTGAATGGATATTTACATCACTAAAAAGCCCATCGGCATTTAATTACAAAATTGATCATACTTTATTCTGCGAACAGTCAAGGAGTAGTTTCTCGTTAGGTCTTGGTCATCAAGTCGTTTTTAGGCATGGTTTTTTGATGACGAGCGTTCAATGCTCATTTTGCTGATCCGTGATTTTTCTGCACAGCAGAAAAAATTGGCAACAAAGTGGGAGATGTTGTTTGAACGCTGGATTCCAGCCTAAATAGAGTTTGAACAGAATCGGCTAAGCCATCTGTTCTAGCTTTTGAACGACCCAATCACGCACCAAGAAGCTTATGGTCCGTTTTATCGCACAGGTGACAGCTACGTCGACTTAATGATGGTTGCCCCCCTTGCCACGCTAGACCTTGAATCGTAGATTGGTTAATCTGGCTGACATGGCCAGCAACCCAAAGGAGACTGCCTTGAAATTGACTTCTCTTGCTAGACGGATGTCACACAACACCTTGATCACCCACGCACCAGCCATGCGCCCAACGCTTTTGACAGCTGCATTGACTCTTGCCGCTTCAAGCGTGTTCGCACAAGCGCTGCCCATGGCCAAGCCCGAGTCAGTGGGCATGTCCACTGAGCGCTTAGCCAAAATTGGCGCTGCCCTGCAACAAGAAGTGAACGACAAAAAACTCCCTGGCGCAGTGGTGATGGTGGCGCGTAAAGGCAAGCTGGTTTACAGCACCTCCGTGGGCAGTCTGAACAACAGCACGGGTGGGGCCATGAGTCCAGATGCGTTGTTCCGCATCTACTCCATGACCAAGCCACTGGTGTCTACCGCACTCATGATGTTGGTGGAGGACGGCAAGGTGCAACTCACCGATCCAGTCAGCAAGTTTTTGCCCTCATTCAAGGGTCCGATGGTCAGCGTTCCCACCTTTGACCCTGTGTTTAACGGCGTGACTTTCAAGCTGATGCCTGCCAACCGCGAACCCACGATTCAGGACCTGCTGCGTCACACCTCCGGCATCGCCTATGGCGAGCTCACCAAAAACACCTTGGTGAGAGACGCGTACATCAAAGCTGGTGTGTTCAAAGCAGACCTCGACTACGACTCTCGCACACTCAGTGGCGCCGAGATGGCAGATGGCTTGGGCAAAGCACCGCTGGCCCAACAACCCGGCACCGCCTGGGAGTACAGCCTGTCGGTGGATGTTCAGGGTCGTGTGGTCGAAGCTGTGAGCGGCAAGCGTTTGAACGACTTCATGCAAGAGCGCATGTTCAAGCCCTTGAAGATGACCGACACCGGCTTTAGCGTACCCGCAGCCAAGCTGCCTTTGTTGGCAGAAGCCTTTCCCAAAGACCCAGCCACCGGCGCAGCCAACAAACTCATCGATGTCAGCAAAACGCCTGGCAACGACTCAGGTGGCGCTGGGGCTGTCAGCACGGCAGGCGACTACCTCCGTTATTGCCAAGCCATGCTCAACGGCGGGCAGTTGGATGGCGCGCGCATTCTCTCGCGCACCACCGTGAATCTCATGGCCTCGGACCACTTAGGCAGTGCGATCAGTACCACCGTCAACCCCGGCATGCTGCTACTTGGCACACCGGGCTACACCTTTGGTCTGGGATTTTTGGTTCGCCAGAGTGATGGCATTGCTGGTGTGCATGGCACCACCGGCGAGTTCATGTGGGCCGGCTATGCAGGCACCTTCTTCTGGGCCGAACCCAAAGAGCAAATCTGCGCGGTTTACATGACGCAGGCCCCGAGCCCAATTCGTGCCTACTACCGCCGTTTCATGAAAGACATGGTGGCACAGGCCATCGTGGACTGAGATTCCCTTTTTCAAACCCGAGGAGACAAGCATGTTGAATTCATCTTTATCTAAGCGTTCCTTCACCCAACTTGCCGTGACACTCAGTGCCGCAGCGGTGTTTTTACCTGCACAAGCACAGCAAGGTCCCATCAAAATTGGTTTGACCACCGCCGTGCAATTGCAAGTGGGCAGGGACACCCAAGAAGCGGCAAAAATTGCGATTGACGAGATCAATGCCAAGGGCGGCGTGATGGGGCGCAAGCTCACGTTTGTGGTGGCCGATGAAACCGAAAACCCAGAAGTGGGCATCAATGCCATCAAGAAATTGACGGCCGATGAAAAGGTCGATGTGATTGTGGGCGGCTACACCAGCGGCGTGACCCTGGCGCAGTTGCCCCACATTTCCTCGGCTAAAACCATCTACCTTGGCGTGGGTGCGGCTTCGCCGGCGATCACGGCGAAGGTGAAGCAGGACTACGACAACTACAAGTACATCTTCCGCGCCGGCCCCATCAACGCCGTACACCAGGCGAGAGGTTTGGTGGAGTGGATTTCGGGCCACCTGATCGGTGAGCTCGGCTTGAAGAAAATCGCCATCATTGGTGAGAATGCCAAGTGGGTGCAAGACTTGGTGCCCGTGTTGCGCAAGGGCGCTGTCGATGTCGGCGCCGATGTGAGGATGGTTGAATTCTTTGACACTTCAACCTCCGACTTTTCGCCTTTGCTCTCCAAAATCAAAAGCTCGGATGCCCAGTTCTTGGTGGTGGTTCTGTCACATGCGTCGAGCGACGTGTTTGCCAAGCAGTGGTACGACGCCCGCTTCCCGATCCCCTATGGCGGCATTGATGTGAAGTCCCAAGACGGTGACTTTTTTGACCGTGTGGGTGGTAAATCATTGAGTGAAGTCGCCGTGAACTTCGCGGTGCGTGCGCCTTTGACAGCCAAGACCGTGCCATTCTTTGACGAGTTCAAAAAGCGCACAGGTCGCGTGCCGGTCTACACCGCGTTCGGCACTTATGACTCTGTGCATGCTTACGCGCAGGCTATTGAACGTGCCAAGAGTTTTGACACCAACGCCATCATCAAAGAATTGGAAAAGACCAGCATGGTCGGCGTTGCCGGTGTACTCGAGTTTGATGAAACACACGACGTGAAAGCAGGCGGCAAATTCATGAACTTGTTGTTCGCGCAATGGCAAGAAAAAGGCGAACGTGTGGTGCTGTGGCCAAAGAGCTTACGCAGCGGCAACATGATCATGCCGCCTTGGTTGGCCAAGTAATCTGACCCGCTTCATTTCACATTTGCTTCTCGCAAAGGAAATCGTGTGCTTGAAATACTGATCTTCGGTGCTGTCACCAGTGCCATCTACGCCATGTTGGCCGTGGGCTTCACCTTGATTTTTGGCGTGGCCCGCATTTTGAACTTGGCGCATGGCTCGTTCTATGCGCTGGGGGCATACGGCGCCTACGTGTTGACAACCGTCTTCAAGGTGCCGCTGATCGTGGCGACACCCTTGGTGGTTTTAGGTGTCGCCCTGTTCGGCATGCTCGTGGAGCGGGTCTTGATCCGCCCCATGCGCAAGTCACAGCTGGCGGTGCTGATGATCAGTCTGGCGGTGTCACTGGTGGTTGAGCAGGCGCTGTTTTTGATTTTTGGCTCTGAGTACCGCAACGTGCCCAGCTTCATCGATCAGAAATACGTGATCGGCGGCGTCGACGTGGCTGGGCAGAGATTGCTGACCTTGCTGGTTGCGGTGGTGTCGATTGGTGGGCTGTACATGTTCATTCAGAAAACCCGCCTGGGCAGTGCCATTTTGGCTATCTCGCAAGACCCGGAGGCGGCGCAGTACATGGGCATTCCAAGTGACCGTATTTTTGGCGTGGTGATGGCCATGTCCGCAGGTTTAGCGGCATTGGCGGGCATCATGGCTGGGCCCTTTTTGAGTGTCCAACCCTCCATGCATTTGTTGCCCATTGTCAAAGCGTTTGCGATTGTGGTGGTCGGTGGTTTGGGGTCGATCCCGGGCAGCATCGTGGCGGCTTTGATGCTGGGCTATGCCGAAACTTTGGTGGCGTATGGCATCTCGACCTCATGGACGGAGATTGTTTCGGTGGCTGCAACCTTGCTCATGCTGGTGCTGCGCCCCGCTGGGTTCTTTGGCAAACGCGCTGCCTTCTGATGTTAGGAACCACGATGCAACTGAAAAACATAGACCGAGGTGGTGCCTTGGTCGCGATTGCAGTGATGGCGGTTTTGCCGCTGGTCTTTGACAGCCGCTATCTGATGGGTGTGCTCACAGTGGCTGCCATTTACGGCATTTGGTCGGTGAGTTGGGACTTCATGTCGGGCTTGACGGGCCGGGAGAATTTTGGCCACTCGCTGTTCATTGGTGTGGGTGCGTATGCCGCCGGATTTCTGAACACCACTTGGGGAGCCAGTGCTTGGTGGAGTTTGCCAGCTGGGATGATCGCCGCCATTGCATTCGCTTTGATCATGGGTATTCCGACCTTGCGTTTGAAAGGCCCTTACTTTGCGCTGGCCATGCTGTCAGGCGCGGTCATCATGCAGCGGCTGATGCTGATTTTTTGGGAATACACGGGCGGCGAAGAAGGCATCAACGGCATTGAGCCCTTGATCCGTTCGCCCCTTTATTTCTACTGGTTTGTGTTGGGCATGCTGGTACTCACCACCGCATTGCTGGGTGGCTTGGCCCGTTCCCGCTGGGGGCTGATCCTGAAAGCAATTCGGGGCGATGAAGCAACGTGTCAGGCCGCAGGTCTGAACGTCACGTATTACAAAATTGCGTCACTGGTGATCAGCGCCGCATTTGCGGGCATGGGCGGCGCTTTGTATGCACATTACCAATTGCAGGTCAGCCCGCAACTGTTTGCCGTGGTCACGTCCATCACCATCATCACCATGGTTTATGTGGGTGGCATGTCCACCATTTACGGGGCCATCGGGGGCGCACTGCTGTTGACCTTGATGACCGAATTACTGCGCAATTTTGGTGAGTGGCGCTTGATGGTGTACAGCGTGGCCTTGATCTTGATCTTGTTCTTTTTGCCACAAGGCCTCGTGGCACCCACTTGGGAAAAGATTCGCCAACGACTGGCAGGGGGACAACCATGAGCTTGCTTAGCGTTCGCCATCTCGACAAGCGCTTCGGTGGTCTGCATGCGGTAAAAGATGTCAGCCTAGAAGTTCAGCAGGGTGACATCTTGGGCATTTTGGGGCCCAACGGCGCAGGCAAAACGACGTTGTACAACCTGCTGACTGGCTTCATCAAACCCGACAACGGCGAGGTGTTGCTTGATGGGCAGTCATTGCTCGGCATCCCCACCCACAAGGTGGTCGGCTTGGGCATTGCCCGCACCTTTCAGTTGTGCCGTCCTTTCGTCGGGTTGACGGTGCTTGAAAACGTCATGGTGGGCAGTCTGGGGCCACGCGTGCCAGATGTTGACCTCGAAAAACGCGCCTACAAATTGCTCGATCAAGTGGGGCTGGCGGGCAAAGAAAGCTCGCCCTCAGAGCTCCTGTCCTATGGCGACCAGCGGCGGCTTGAGATTGCCCGTGCGCTGGCCACAGAACCCCGTTTGCTGCTGTTGGACGAACCCTTTGCAGGACTAGGATCGGGTGAAATTGCGGCCTTGTCCACCTTGATTCGGGATCTGCACCGCCAACAAGGCTTGACCATCATGCTGATCGAACACAAGTTGCGCGAATTCATGCAATTGGTGTCGCAGGTGGTTGCCATCGATTTCGGTCAGGTCATTGCCACGGGCGCACCACAGGACATTGTCAAAAACCCGAAAGTGATCGAGGCCTACATCGGAAAACAGGATGCCGAATATGCTGCTTGACATTGAAAAAATGAGCGCCTCTTACGGCAAAGCATTGGCCTTGGAAGAGGTCAGCCTGAACATCGCCCCCGGCGAGTTTGTGGCCGTATTGGGCCCCAATGGTGCGGGCAAATCCACCCTGCTCAAATGCATTTCGCGCATGCTCGACGCCAGCGGCAAACTCGAGCTCGATGGGGTGTCACTGCACCCATTTGCAGCGCATCAGGTGGTCGGTCGGGGCATTTGTCATTGTCCGGAGGGCCGTCGTTTGTTCCCTGAGTTGACGGTGCTCAAAAACCTGATGTTGGGGGCCTATTTGCGTGACGATGCAGATGCGGTCGCCAAAGATCTGGAACGGGTGTATGCCTTGTTTCCGATTTTGCGTGACCGTGCCAGCCAGATGGTGAGTACCTTGTCGGGCGGTCAGCAGCAAATGGTCGCGATCGGAAGGGCCTTGATGGGGGCCCCCAAGTTGCTCTTGCTGGATGAGCCATCCGTTGGCATCGCCCACCGCTTGAAGCACGAGATTTTTGACGCCATTCGGCAAATTCGTGATGGCGGCGTGGCGATTTTGATGGCCGAGCAAGATGCGCTCAGTGCGTTGCGCATTGCCGATCGGGCGTATGTTTTAGAGCATGGCCATGTTGCACGTCATGGTCCAGTGGCTGAACTCAGCAAAGACGATCACATTCGGCAAATTTACTTGGGCGTTGCCTAAGCCTTCATTCGCATGTCAGATTCCTAGACAATGCACGATCTGTTGTTCATAAGGAGTTGGCATGGCTTGGTTAATTTTGGGCTTGGTTCTTTTTTTAGGCGCCCATTCAACGCGCATCTTTGCTGAAGCATGGCGCACCAGGACCATGGAGGCCTGGGGTGAAAAGCCTTTCAAGGGAGTGATCGCCTTGGTCTCTTTGTTGGGTTTTTATGCACTGATCGTGGGCTACGCAGAAGTGCGGATGGCGCCAGTTGTTCTGTGGCAGCCCCCCATCGCGACGCGCCACATCAGTGTGTTGTTGATGTTGTTTGCCAGTATCTTGCTGGTTGCCGCGAACATACCCGCGAATCATTTCAAAGTGCGCCTGGGCCACCCCATGGTGCTGTCAGTCAAGGTGTGGGCCTTGGCCCATTTGTTGTCAAACGGCAATTTGGCCGATGTCATTTTGTTCGGTGCTTTTTTGGCTTGGTCCGTGATGAACTTCAAATCTGCGCGTTCACGCGACCGTGCCTCGGCCGAAAGGCAAGCGCTGGTGCCAGGTGAAACTGCACCATCCACAGCTCCCAAACTTTCTGCCACGCTCATCGCAGTTGTTGTGGGCGTTGGACTTTGGGCACTCATCACGTTTGTTTTGCATGCGCAGGTGGTTGGCGTTTCGCCGCTGGGTTAACAGCGAAAAAAGCAATCCGCAGGATGCGCTGGCGACTGCTGACGCTTTACAAATCAAGCCGGGGTTTCAGTTGACGGATAGAAACAAAACGCCATCGTCCCAACATCACGGTGAGCACGGCAGCTGAAATTCCGACGCCTGTGACTTGCAGCCAAGGCACCACCCATGTGCTTTCAAAAGCACCAAATATGGCGGCTTTCAGGCCATGGGCCAACCATGTGATGGGAAGCCATGGGCTCAAGGTGGCAAAGAAGCTGCCACTCAACTCGACGGGCATCACCCCGCCCGAAGAGGTCATTTGAAGCGCCAGCAAAACCATCGCCATGGCTTTTCCTGCATCCCCCATGAAACACGTCAGGGCGCTGACTAAGCACAAAAAAGCCAAGCCAGCGCTCACGATGGTGAGTATCAACGCCAAGGGATGGACCACATTCACCTCCAGCACCACCATGATGGTGAACAACAGCGTGAGGCTTTGAACCAAGACCAAGGTGCCTGGCAGCAGCATTTTCCCAAGCCACTGCGCGACCGGATGAAATGGCTCGGCATGTCTTGGCAGCACCCGAAGATTGACAAAAAACACCGCAATGCCCGCGCCCAGCCAAAGCGCGGCCGGGATCACGTTGGCAATAAAACCAATGCCGTTGTTTTGCACGGTGGCGTCTATTTCAAACAAGGGGCGGACCGAATCTGCCAAGCCCTCGGGGCTGCCATCGGGCGTATCGCCTACATCCGGTATGGCTTTCTCTACAAGTGCCAAGCCCATTTCTAAGCGTTGACTGGCTTCACGAATTTTTTCGTTACCTTGCGCCAGGTTGGCAGTGCTGTTGGCCAACTCTGAAGCGCCGTTGTCCAGCGCCTCCAGCTGAGCGTCCTCCGGCAATTGCGTCGTGGCAGATCTCAAAACGGTGGTCATACTGCGAACACCTGTGGTCAGTGCATTGACCCCTGTGCGCAAACTCTGAGCACCCTCCTCGAGTTTTTGTCCGCTGTTGGCAGCGGTTTGCAAACCCTGGTCGAGCTGCTGCAACCCCTGAGACAGTTGCAAGACGTTGTCTCGAGCCGTGGCACCCACCAAAAAGCTGTTTTCGGTATCTGCTTTGAAGGATGACACTTGGGTATTGATCAAGCGACTTCCGGTATGAAGTCGCTGCAACCCTTGTCCCAGTTCAGAGACGCCGTTGGCCAGTGTTTCTGCGCCTGCATCGAGCCGCCTTAAATCTGAGTTTCGGGGTCGGTTGGCTTCTAATTGGCGCAAGCCTGCGCTCAGTTTTTTGGCATTCTGACTCACTTGCGAGACGTTTTCGCTGAGCTGCTGTGCGCCCGTGTGGATTGATTTGGCACCCTGCGCCGCTTTGCTCGAACCCTCGCTCAGCTCGGTAGCACCATGATGGAGCTCTTTCAACCCTTGATTCAGCCGCGACACACTTTGCTTGGAACCTGCGGCATTCAAAAGCACCAAGGACCAACGCTGAGCATTGAGGCTTTCGTTGATTTTGTGACCCAACTCAGACGCAAACTGCTGCGCAATGCGTGCTGTCTCAATGTTGTTGCCCTGGGATGCAAACACCACCAACTGGCCCGCGCCGGCTTGTTCACCTGGCACAGCATTGGCGCTGAAGTTTTCAGGGATGATCAAAGCAAACGCCAACTTGCCTTGGCGAACGTGCTGCCTGACTTCGTCCGCTGTGGACATCACTTGGTAATTGAATTTACCCGCAGTTTGCAGTGTTTGGCTGAGGTCTCGCCCCACGTTGACAGCGCTGTCACGGTAAACGAGACCTTGATCCATGTTCACGATGCCCACATTCAAGGCTTGACTGTGCGAAGCAGGGTCCCACAGGCTCGACAAGTAAATGAGGGAGTACAAAGCGGGAATCAGGGCGACAGCCAGCATAGACCATGCAATTTTGGCTTGCCCCAGCACGAAACCCGCTTCTAAGCGCGCGATGGAATGGATTTGTCGAATGAACTGCATCAAGACGGGATTGTCGGGCTTAGGGGGTGAAAAGTCTGGCCCCCCGTCTTTCAGTTCAGGCAACTTTGCGTTCTGCACCCTTCAAAGCAACTTTCACGCTCTCTGGTGTGAAAGGAATGGTTCGCATGCGAACCCCGGTGGCATCAAAGAAAGCATTCGCAATCGCGGCAGGCACGGTCGTGGGTGTTTGTTCGCCAGCGCCCCAGGCCGGCAGGCCAGGCTGGTCGATCAACACGGTTTGCACCGTGGGCGTTTCAGGGAAGCGCAGGATGGGGTAGCTGGCCCAATCCACGCTGTCGATGGTGCTGCCGCTCCACTGCACCTCTTCCATCAGCGTGCGGCTGACGGTTTGAATCACGCCACCTTGGATTTGGTTTTGCACACCATCGGGGTTGATGATCTGGCCGCAGTCGTGGGCCACAAACACCTTGGTCACCAAAATTTGACCCGTTGAGCGGTTGACTTCCACCTCGGCCACTGTCGCCACATACGTGATGGCATTGTTGTAACGCACATAAGAAATGCCTCGACCTCGCGTCACATTGCCAGCGTTGACCTGAGTGGCTGATGGTCGCTTGCTCCAGTTGGAGGCCTTGACCACCGCGTTGATCACACCGCTGGCGCGTGCATCGTTCAAATGCGCCAAACGGAAATCTGCGGCATCGGCACCCGCTGCCGCGGCCAGTTCGTCCATGAAGGCTTCGTTGGCAAAGCTGTTTTCAATACGCCCTGGGCTGCGCAAATGTGACGAGCGCAAGAAGGTTTGCGCCACGTGTTTGGTGGTCACCAAAATGTTGGGCACTGCATAGGGTGCGCCCGCATTTTGGAACAGAAAACCGACCCAGTTGCCAGGTCGCGGAATGCCCGTGTCACTGGCCGCCAGCAGCGGAAAGTCCAGCGGTTTGAAAGCGGCGATGTGGTTGAGCGCGATGAAGAAGTCGCCCTTCCATCCGGTGATCTTGCCTTGTGCATCCAGGCTGGCCTCGAGGTCCATGGACCGAGGTGGGCTTTTAGGGGCCAGCGCCGTCTCGTCCTGACGCGTCCACTGCACGCGCACAGGTTTGCCAATTTTCATGGCGATCAAGGCCGCGTCTGCGGTGGCATCCTCATGACCGTTGCGGCCATAACAGCCTGAGCCATCCAGGTAAACCAAACGAATGGCCGATTTGGGCAAGCCGGTGATGACGGACAGCTCGTGCTGCATGGAATGCGTGGCTTGCGAGGCCGACCAGCACACCAATTGACCGTCTTTGAAATCGGCCACAGCGCACGATGGGCCGATGGACGCATGGGTCTGCACCGCAAAGTTGTAGGTGGCCTTGACGCTTTTCACGCCACTGGTCAAGGCTTGTGACACATCGCCCACCTTTTGGGTCGCCTCTTCTTTGGCGATGGGCATCTTGCGCCAGGCTTCAAAAATGTTGGCCTTGGCCGGCAAGTCAGGGCCTGCGCTCCATTGGGTCTTGATCGCCTCGGACGCCTTGATGGCGGCCCACTCGTTTTTGGCAACCACCGCCAAGAAGTTGCCTTGCCTCACAGTTTGAACAAAGCCTTTCACGCCTTTGGCGGCTGTCTCGTCAACAGCTTGCAGCGTGGCGCCAATCTGGGTGGGGCGAATCACCCGTGCATGCAGCATGCCGGGCAGGCGCAGATCGTGGACATACAAGTGCTCGCCAGTGACCTTGCCGGGAATGTCCACGCGGGGGATGGACTGCCCCACGAGCTTGTAGTCAGTGTGTTTTTTCACCGCGATCTTGGGGTCGACCTTGACTTCAAAACCCGAGCCAATCAGGCTGCCGTAGGTGGCGGTTTTGCGGGTGGCTTCGTGCGCGATGACACCATCGGTGACCACCAACTCGGCCACAGGCACGCCCCAGTTTTTAGAGGCACGCTGCAGCAAAGCTTGACGGGCGTTGGCCGCGGCGATGCGAAGCTCGCTTCCGCCTTGAGAGATGGTGATGGCAGCGCCCGTGAGCCATTGGTCGGGGGTGGTGCCCGTGTCACCCATGACCATATCGATGCGGCTGAAGGCGACATCCAGCTCATCGGCTGCGATTTGGGTCAGCGCCGTCTTGGTGCCCGTGCCCAAATCGACTTTGCCGACGTACAGGGTGATGCGATTGTTTTTGTCGATGGTCAGCCAGGAGTCCAACACATCGGGGGCCACACTTTTCACAGGCGACAAACCCGTCGCGGATTTCGCTTGAGCTGTCAAAGAGAAGCTGACGGACAGAACGCCTGCACCAGCAGCGCCCAGGAATTGACGTCGATTGAATTGGGTCATCGTGTTCTCCTCAGGCGGTGATGGCACGTTTGACGGCGGCCACAATGCGTTGATGGGTGCCGCAGCGGCAAAGGTTGCCGGCCAATGCCTCGGTGATTTGCTGGTCGCTGGGGTTCTTGTTTTTGGCCAGCAAAGCTGTGGCGGTCATGATCATGCCGTTGATGCAATAGCCGCACTGCACAGCTTGTGTGTCAATGAAGGCTTGCTGAAGTTTGCCCGGCTTGGCAGAGCTGCCCAAGCCCTCGAGCGTGGTGACCGCTTTGCCTTGGACGGTTGCAGCCGGCGTGATACATGAACGCGTAGCTTGCCCGTTGACGATCACGGTGCAGGCGCCGCATTGGCCCTTGCCGCAGCCAAATTTGGGGCCATTGAGGCCAAGTTGATCGCGCAGTGCGTAAAGCAGCGGAATGTCCTGATCGGCATCGACAGCACGAGCCTTTCCGTTGACCTTCAAATTGATTTGAGCCATCTTCATCTCCATGAATTGAGGCCCATCCCAACAGAAGAAGAGCCCGGGCCACGAATCCACCAGGACGCGTGCAGCAAATTTGATTATGAAGAAACCTCAAAAATGGAGGGCTCGTGGAATCCCCAAGAAAGTCCACTCGGGGACAGGTCAGCCCCTGCACGCCGATCATCTTGCTCAGGCCAGCTTGTGATTCAATCTGAGCCATGCATATCGTTTCCACACACGACAACACCTTGCACGCTTTGGCAAGTTTTGTCATCGCCCAAAGGCATGTCGCTCTGTCTGATACCGAGTTCTTCGATGGCCGTCGCAGGCTGTTGGACACATTGGGCTGTGGATTGGCGGCCTTGCATCAGCGCCCCTGTGTGCAAGCTCGCCAACTGGCGTTGCTAGACGGCGTGGGTGGCGGCGCAAGTTTGTTGGGAACGCAAGAGCGCACCTCTGTGGCGCTCGCGGCGTTCGCCAACGGCTGGATGATTCGCTATCTGGATGGGGCAGACACTTACCCCGGAGGCGGTGGACACCCCAGTGACTGCTGGGCTGGTTTACTAGCTGTGGCCGAAGAACGCAGTCTGGACATCCAAAATTTGTTGCTCGCCGCCCGAGTGGCTTACAGCGTTTTTCACAATTTGTTTGTCTCGGCCCAGTTGCGCGATAAGGGCATCGACAACAGTTTTTATGTGACGCTAGGAACTGCGGCCGGTTGTGCTTGTCTCATGGAACTGAACCACGAACAAACAGCCCACGCTTTGTCTTTGGCCGTGGTTCCCAATGTGTCTTTGGCGGTGGCCAGAACTGGGGCACTCTCCATGTGGAAGGCTGGCGCCAGCGCCAATGCCAGTCGAAACGGCGTGTTTGCAGCGCTGATGGCGGCGGCAGGCATGGAAGGACCGGCCATGCCTTTTGAAGGTGACCGTGGCCTGTGGCATTTGACAGGCGCATTTGAGCTAGAACCGTTCGATCAAGGGAATGGCGTGCCACGCATGCAGCTGGCGCACATGAAACAATTCTTGTGCGATTACCACTCTCAAACGCCCATTGCTGCAGCGATGCAATTGCACAGCCAACTTCAGGGCGAGGCCATTGAGTCTGTTGTGGTGCACACCTATGCGTTTGCTCACAGCGAGGTGGCCAGCGACCCTGAGAAATGGGCCCCAAAAAACAGGGAAACTGCCGACCACAGCATGCCTTGGATTGTGGCGGGCGTTTTACTGCATGGGCATTTCGGGGAATACTTGTTCAGCACTGAACAGTTGCAGGACCCGCAGCACCGTGCGTTGACCCAAAAAATAAGGGTGCTCGAAGACCCAGACTTGACCCGACGCTTTCCCAACGAAATCCCCTGCCACATGGCGATAGAGACCACCTCTGGGCGTCGTTTGCAAATGCAAGTGGATCTGCCTTTGGGACATCCGCGACACCCCATGACGGATGAATCGCTTCAAAATAAGTTTGTGACATTGACCACACCAGTTCTCGGCGAACACGCGCAGCGGACATGCGATGCGATTTGGCAAATGACGGCCCATCAATGCGTTCGTTCATTGCTGCAAAGCATGGCCTTCCCTCATCCACTAACAAAGGCGCAAACATCATGAGCACCTCTCCATTTCAAATTCTCAAACGCTGTCTGGCCGTGTCTTTGACCGTTTGGCTTGCGGTCACTTCAGTTTGGGCTCAGAGCTACCCCGAAAAAACGATCACCTTGGTGGTTCCGTTTGCAGCGGGAAGTGGGACCGATGCCGTTGCTCGGCAAGTCGCACAAAAATTATCTGAGCGCCTCAAACAAGCTGTGATGGTCGACAACCGAGCCGGTGCCAACGCCCAAATTGGCGTGGAATATGCAGCCAAAGCAAACCCCGATGGCTACACCTTGTTGCTGACAACTGCCACCTCGCATTCAGCCAACCCCTACCTTTACAAGAGCTTGCGCTACGACCCTCTTAAAGACTTCACACCCGTGGCACGCTTGGGCATCATGCCCTTTGTGATGGTTGTCAAACCCAGTCTTCCCGTGCGCAATATGGCTGAGTTCGTGTCTTATGCCAAACAGAATCCCGGAAAATTGGCCTTTGCGTCGCCCAACGGCACCTCCATGCTGGCATCCGAGGCCTTGGCAAAAATGGCGCAATTGGATTTGATCAATGTGGCTTACAAATCAGCCCCGCAAGCCATGACCGATTTGATGGCCGGTCACCTGGATTTTTATGTCGTCGACTTCACGTTGGCTTTGCCGCAGATCCGTGCCGGCAAGGTTAGGCCGCTGGGACTGGCGAACAACCGCAATTCACAATTGCTGCCCGATGTACCACCGCTGGCGCAGACCATCCCCGGATTTGATCTGCATGCATGGAATGGCATTTTTGGTCCCGCCAATATGCCAAAAGCTGTGGCCGAACGCTTGTCGCAAGAAATTCAAGCGGTGATGGCCGATCCCGAAACGCAAAGCAAACTCAGCGGCATTGGCTTTGACATTCAGCCCACCCGCTCACCCGATGAATTCAAAAACTACGTGACGGACCAACTGGCCGATTGGGGCCGAATGATCAAAGTCGCGCGGATTCAACCCGAATAGGCTTTCCTCATTTCACCTTGATGCCTTTATGTTTCAGAGGCACCCTCCAAGCACAAAGTGCAAACCAAAGAGCGGTTCTCGCTAGGCGACAAGCTAAGCAGCTCTTGCGCGAGCGCTGTGAACCGCAAAGCGCCAGGCAAAGCGCTGATTGGCTCCACGCAAACGTGCCTGAACCCCAATGGGGTGTGAATCAGCAAATGAGGGGCATGCTGGCTGCGCAACGTCAATTGCCAGTCCCGCGTCAATGGCAGCTTGACTTGGCCGCTGTAATTCTCATAAGCGATGGTGCCTGCCTGTTCTAGAGGCAAGGGAAAGGTTTGCATCGGACCTTGAGTCATACCAGCTTCAGCACGGCCTAAACCGTCTAATCCAATCGCGTGTTGTCGTTGTGCGTGAACGCGCCATGTATCAGTGTGGTGAGAAGCTGACGCCGCGTTAGGCAAAAAAGGGTGCCAACCCAAACTCAAGGGCATGACCTCGGACGATGTGTTGCGAACGGAAATTTGAACCTGTAACCCAGCCTCACTGAGCTTGTACAACAAGCCGGCCTCAAATGACCATGGCCATTCGGAATCTGCGCCCGCGTGCACCATTTGCAATTCTGCGCTGCTACGGGTGGCTTGCAACAGTTGCCAAGGACGTCGATGTCCAAAGCCATGCAATCCCTGCTGGCTCGGTGATGCATTGTCCAGTGTGATGTCTTTGCCAAACCACATGAACTGCGCAGGCGCTAGTCGGTTGGTGAATGGCAACATCACAAATGCGCCTGCTTTAGGCCAGTCATGCGGGTGAAACAGCTCTTCGTTGGGCCAAGGCACGATGCAATCGATAGGCGTTTGCCCGTCCTTGTATGTCAAAGAAAGCAGACGCCCTCCGGCTGACGGCGAAATTTCTGCAGCGTAACGACCCGCCTGAAGACGAACCTTGGGACAAACGGCCAAGTCAGGCATGCGCAGATGGCTCAATCTGCCTTGGCGCCGGAGAATTCGACAGCCTCTTTCCACTTGACGAACTGACTGTCCATGAACTGCCTAAACTCTTGGACGGAGGTAGGCCGAGGCTCGACATCCATGGCGGCCATGCCTTGACGCACGGCTGGATCGGCCAATGCGGCCATGACATCTTGATTGATCTTGTTGATAAGTTCAGCGGGCGTTCCTGCGGGGGCGTGCAAGCCGCACCAGCCGGAAGCGTCAAAGTCCAAAATCCCCAACTCTTGCAGGGTTGGGATGTTGGGCAACAAGGCTGAGCGGGTCTTTCCTGTGGTGACCAATGGAAGGACCCTGCCCGAGTTCAGATGCGGGCTTGCATCACCCATGCCTGCCAACATGACTTTGACGTGACCCGCCAACAAGTCGTTCATGGCGGGTGCGCCACCCTTGTAGGGAATGTGGTTAAGGTTCAATTTGAGTTTGCTTTTTAACAACTCCACACCCAGATGTTGCGCGGTTCCGCTGCCCGCTGAGGCATAGGCCAACGGCTCTTTTGAGTTTTTGGCCGTGGCGATGAAGTCATTCAAAGTTTTGCCTGGAAAGGACTCGTGAACCAACAGCACGCTGGCAAAGCTGGAAATCTGTGCAATGGGCACAAAGTCCTTTTTGGTGTCAAAAGGTAAGGTTTTGAACAGGCTCGGATTGATAGCAAACGGCCCTGCGGACACCAGCAAGGTGTAGCCATCGGGGTTAGCTTTGGCCACATACGCCGAGGCAATATTGCCTGATGCACCTGCCCTGTTTTCAACCACCACACCGTTTTTCCACTTAAGTTGCAACTGCTTGGCCAGCAAACGCACGGTTTTGTCTGTTGCACCACCTGCGGGGGTGGCTACAACCAAAGTGATCGGCTTATTAGGAAAGTCAGTCTGCGACCAAGCTCCGAAAATTGGGCTCATCAAAATTAAAAACGCCGTTAGGAATTTCATCGTTCAGTCCTTTTCATGTGGAGATTCGTGGTCATGCGGCCAGTGCAAGTCGGTCGAAATATTCAGCCGGTGCGTGTTGAACTTTCATTTGGTCAATCGCCAATTGGTGCATGCGTGCTTGGATGCCGGGATCTGTCAACGGTATTTTTTGCAAAGGATCTGTTTGCAAATCAAACACCGCGGAGACGGTGTCTTTCAAGGTGCCAGGCCCTTGATGGTTGTAAAAAGGCGATTTGGGCGTGGCCGGAATTTTCATCACCGGAGCGGTCCTCGAAAAGGGCATCGAAGGCACCAGTTGCGCTTGCTGCAACTCGTCAATGCTGAAAAACTCTTTCATGTGCATCGGCATCAAGGTGTATTGGTTCAAGTCGCCCCCATGCACATCAGGCGGATAAATGAAGCTGGTGTAACGACCATCGGTCACGTTCACAGCGCTGCCAAAAACACCGTAAATACAGGCTTCACGGTTGCGCAACTGCACATCTGCCAAGGCGGGTAGCAAAGAATGAGCGGTCACCTCGGGCGGTAGCGGCGCCCCATAAATGTCCATCAGCGTGGGCATGATGTCCATGGTTTGGGTGAGCAACTGCCTTCGGGTGCCGGCTTGCGCAGCGTGATCGGGATGGTGAATGAACAGCGGAATGTGCGCCACTTCGTTGTAGCACGGCATGATATTTTTTGCCCACCAGTCGTGTTCACCCAGCAAAAATCCATGGTCTGTGGTGACGATCAAGGCGGTGTCTTTCCACAAATCGTGGGCATCAAAATGGTCAAGCAACCGCCCCAACTCATGGTCACACAGCGCGATGATGGCGGCGTAATTGGCGCGCAACTCTTCGCATTCGTCAAAGGTCTCGGTCACGCGCGCATAGGGAGGCCAGTCCAGTGTTGGACCTCTGTAATCGGTCGAAAATGCTTGGCGAAATTCTTTGGGTGCATGGAAAGGCTCATGCGGATCAAACGTTTCCAGGTGCAACAACCATTGGTCTGCGCTTTGGTTGGTGTTGAGAAAATCCAAGCCTGAATCAAAGCACCTGACCGATGGAAAGTCTGAGTATTCCTTGATGTGTTCGCGGTTGATCATGTTGCGCGACAACTTGTTGCGCCGCTGCTCTGAATATTGAACAGGGTGGTACATCTCTTTGAAGCGTTTCCATGGCGGATCCACCATCGCTTTCCAAGGGTCACCTTCTTGACCGCGAATGAAGTCGTAGGTGTCGTACCGGTTGTGGTAAGTGGCGCCGCCATCACCCCAGTAATGGAAGTGGTCTGAAATCAAATGGCTGTAGACATTGTGTTTGTGAAGCAGCGCTGCAAATGAATGGTCAAACGGCTCCAGCGGCCCCCACCCGCGATGTAAGAAGTTCAGTCGCCCCGTGTGCAAGTCCCGCCTGGCAGGCATGCAAGGCAAGCTGCCCACATAGTGGTTGTCAAACACCACAGAGTGGTCTGCCAATCGTTGGAAATTGGGGGTGGCGATATCTTTGCCGCCATAGCAACTCAAGGCTTTGCGATTGAGCGAGTCAAAAAGAACGAAAACAGTTTTCATGGGCAATGGTTCTCTGGGTCAACTTGTGGTGCATGCTAGTCAACTTCAATCCATGCTACAAATCGATTTTTATGAATCATTATTTGATTTAAATGAATTACTTTAACCCTCGGCATTTACAAGCCTTTGTCAGCGCCATCGAAACTGGCTCCATGATCAAAGCGGCCCGTCAGTTGCACATGGGGCAACCTGCATTCAGTCAGGCGATTGCAAATTTGGAAACCATCGCGGGCGTCAAACTCATGGCGCGCACCACCCGCTCCCTCCAACTAACACCCGCAGGGGTCGTGTTTTTCAGGGATGCACAACGGGTGCTTGAAATGAACAAACGCTTGCTGCACAACACGCAACAGTGGGCGAATGGCCAGCACGGCAGTGTGAGTGTGCTCAGCATTCCCTCTGTCGCCCATCTGCTTCTTCCGAGGGTGGTGAAGTCCTATGGCGACTTGCATCCAGAGGTTACGATTCAAGTGCATGACCATCCCGACCCCCAACTGCGCGTGTTGATGCAATCGGGTGAAGGTGATTTCGCTATTTTTTCGAATTCTCAAAATGGCGAAAATCTTAAAAACCTGCCCATACTAAAAGACCGTTTGCGGTGGGTCGGCTGCAGCGCAGCCCCGTTGGCGCAACAAGCACAGATTCGCTTGAAAGATTTGCAGCGTCAGCAGTTCATCGTGATGCGGCGTGGGGCCATTCGAGACATGGTCAACCCGCTGCTCGACAAGATCCAAAGTCCTGTGCCCTTGATCGAAGTCGATCAGCAATCCACCTTGGTGGGCATGATCGCGGCAGGTTTGGGTATGACGTTTTTACCCAGCTTGAGTTGTCAGTCTTCGACCCACACCCAAACCACACACAGGGCCTTGGATTTTGGAGATTTTCACCGCGCCATTCATATCTCGCGCGCCACTGAGCGCGATCTGATGCCGTGTACCCGCGCATTTTTGCGCTTGTTCATTGCACAACTGCAAGCAGGCGATTTTCAACTTTTAGAGGGCGTGGCGTTACTGCCCTTGACGGAACCTGAAGTTGAAAAATTTCTGACATGACCGCATGCGAGGTCATCACCGCAAAACCCTGTGCAAGACCATCCTTTAAAAACAGGATGGGATAAACCCCTGTGCAATGGCGAACCTTGTCAGGATGTAATTTATGCACGCTAAAAATATGAGCGCCAAGGACCCCCGATGTATCTGACAGGCAAGCAAACCCAACTGCTGGGTAGCATCATGCAGACCTTGGCTGAACCGCACGAAGAGCAGGAAATCCGTGAAATCATGGGTGACTTGGTCATGCAATTGCTGGGGGCACAGTTTTATGCCAGCTATGTCTGGCAGCCAGACTCTTTGAGCTTTGCACAGCCCACCCAGATCAACATGGACCCCATCAACCTGCGGGCCTATGAAAGCTACTACCAGTTTCACGACCCCATCACTCCCCTGATGCAACGCTACCAGGTGGCCGTGCGTGCCACCGATGTGCTGGCGATTGAAGATCTGAAGAAAACCGAATTTTTCAACGATTTCCTGAACAAGGACGGCTTGTACTGGGGGGTGAACCTGTACGCCTGGCACCAGGGGCAAAACCTGGGTGACATGCGCATCTGGCGCGACAAGCGCAGGGATAACTTCACACCCGACGAGATGCGCTTGCTGGACATGCTGCAGCCGGCTTTCGTCACCGCATTGGCCAGGGCACAACGGCCGACCCAACGGCATGAAGTGCAACTCAACACCTTGTCTCAACGCTTAACGCCTCGTGAACAAGACACCGCACGCTTTGTGATGTTGGGCATGCCCGACAAAGAAATCGCCCGGGCATTGAGCATTTCAAGCACCACGGTGCGCACGCACCTGGAAAACGCTTTCCGTAAAGTGGGCGTGAGTAACCGCGCAGCACTGGTGCACAAGTTGAGGAACTAAGGGCGTCATCCTCCGCAATCTTGAGGATGGTCGCAAACAAGGGGGCTGCCTAGCATGAAGAGAACGTCCATCCGGGCGTTTCAACATCCAAGGAGACCCTCATGAACCCCAATGCATCACGGCGAAATTTTTTCAAAAGCACAGGCGCTGTATCAGCTGCTGCCATGTTCGGCGGCGTTGGCGCAGGGTTGACGGCTTGCGGCGGCGATTCCGCTTCCACCTCTGAAGATCCCTTGCTGGCCTTGACCGCCACCCAAGTGGTGACAAGCATTAAAAACGGCACGCTCAAGGCCGAAACCTACATGGCCGCCATGATCGCCCGCGCCAAAGCAGCCAGTGGTCTGAACGGCATGATTTTCTTGAACGAGAGTGAGGCATTAAAAGCCGCTAAAGCCGTTGATGCTGCTAAAACCGCTGGCACCCCATTGGGCGCTTTGGCCGGCTTGCCGGTTGTGGTCAAAGACAACATCAACACCAAAGACATGAAGACCACGGGTGGCACGTCATCGCTGCGCAATTTCCAGCCCACAAGCAACGCGCCCTCGGTGCAAAAACTGCTGGATGCTGGCGCCATCATTTTGGGCAAATCCAATTTGCACGAGTGGGCCTTTGGCATCACCACCACCAACTTCACGCTGGGCACCGACCAATCAGGCCTTGCCACACGTGCCGGCAAGAACCCCTATGACACGAGCCGAATTCCTGGTGGCTCATCAGGTGGTACAGCCATCGCGGTGGCTGCTCGCTTCGCGCCAGCAGGTCTGGGCACTGACACGGGTGGTTCCACCCGCGTACCGGCGTCGTTTTGCGGCATTGCAGGCTTTCGCCCTTCGGTGGGGGATGGTGGCACGGACCGCCGCTACCGCGATACCGCCAATGATGCGCTGCCCATCAGCACCACGCGAGACACGGTGGGCCCCATGGGTCGAACAGTCGCAGACATTGCCCTGCTCGATGCGGTCATCACGGGTGGCACTGTGCCCACAGCCAAAGCGCTCAAAGGTCTGAAAATCGGCATTCCCGCCGCCTTCTGGACGGGCCTGGACGACAGCGTGAAGCCTGTGGCTGAAGCGGCCAAGAAAAAGCTGGCCGATGCCGGTGTGGTCTTTGTGGAGGCTGATTTGTCCGGCATCATGGCGCTCAACGACGCGGTGTCTTTCCCAATTGCGCTGCACGAACCCGTCACAGCCATTCCGGCCTACTTGAATGCCAACAACGCGCCCGTTCGTACCGTTGCAGCTGTGATCGCCGGATTGGCCAGCCCCGATGTGCAAGGTGCTTTTGGTGCGATCGCGGGAGATGTGTTTGGTCCCGCCCCCGGCAATGGCGCTTATGACGCCGCCATGGTTGCCGTTACGGGTGGACGCGCACAACTGCAAAAACTTTATAAAGACTACTTTTCGGCACAAGGCGTGGAGTGCGTTTTGTTCCCCACCACCTTGCTGGCCGCACCCAAGATCGACGCCGCCAAAGGTTCCGACAAACTCAGCTACACCGTCGGTGGTGTTGAGCAAAAGGACAAAGACACCTTTGGCACCTGTATCCGCAACACCGACCCGTGCACCAACGCCGGCCTTCCTAGTCTGTCGATCCCTGCGGGCATGACAGCTGGCGGCTTGCCAGTGGGCATGGAGATTGACGGTCCCTTGGGCTCGGATGCCAATTTGCTGGCCATCGGCATGGCCATTGAAGCGGTGTGGGGTTCGGTGAAAGCGCCAGTGGTCTGATCAAGACCGGCCTTGAGCCGGTTTGAAAAAAAGAAAAGGCCAGGTGAGAAACCTCACCTGGCCTTTTTTGAAGCGCGTACTCAATCGGCCGTGAAACCCGAGGCTTTGACCACCGGTGCCCAGCGTGCGGTTTCAGTGCTGACCAATACTTGCAGGTCTTGCGGGCTGCCGCCACCAATTTCCAGCCCCATTTTGGTGAACCGATCCTTGAGCGCCGGGTTTTTCAAAGCGCGGTTCACGGCGGCATTTAAAGTGGAGATTTGCGTGGCATCCGTGCCGCCCGGTGCGAACAAGGCAAACCAGCCCACGCCCACCAGATCCCTGAAGCCCGACTCACGCAAGGTGGGCACATCGGGAAACAAAGCGTTGCGGTTCGGGCCGGAGGTGGCCAGGATGCGGCTTTTGCCCGCACGGTGCATCTCGCCTTGGTCCACCAAGGTGTCAATGCCCAAGGTCACTTGATCACCGATGAGCGCGGTCATCAATTGCGCACCACCGTTGTAGGGTACGTGGGTCATGTCGAGCCCCGTTTTCTGGCCGATCATCACGCCAAAAAAATGCGGCAAACTGCCTGGGGCGGGTGAACCAAAAGAGCCGCTTTGGGGGCTCCTTTTCACCACGGGCACCAAGTCCGCAATGCTGCGAATCGGGCTGTCGGCCTTGACCGACACCCCAAACTGGAAGTCTGCAATGTGCGCCACGGGCGCGAGGTCTTTTTCCACGTCGTAATTGAGTTTCTTGTACACCAGCGGTGTCAGCACCGGCACCACAATGGGGGCCAGCATCACCGTCGTCCCGTTCGGCGCAGCATTTTTCAAGGCTTCAGCAGCGATGCGGCCACCGGCTCCCACGCGGTTTTCAACCACCACGGGTCGGCCCAATTCGTCTTTCAGACGTTCGGCCAACAGGCGCGCGGCCAGATCGGCCGAGCCGCCAGCCCCAAAACCCACCAGCACTTTGAGCGGCAAGGGGTCGTTGGCGTGCACCAGTCCAGACACCAGGAGCAGCACGCTGCTCAACCAAAGTTTCTTGTTCATCACGGTTCCTTGAAGTTCAAAAGGTGAAAACCCAGGCGATGACTGTATGATTTTTGGTCGATCAGCAACACCCTCAAGATTGACGGGCGTCGCAGCGCCTGTGAGCTCCACAACGGGTTATCACTCTTGACGCTGCACGTTGGTTTGTTAACTTGAAGCCTTCATGAAAAGCCAAACCAACTCGCCATGTACCTGAGCACCCAACAATCTCGACGTCTGGCGGAGCTGTGTGCGGTGATGGCCTCGGATGCGACCAAGGTGCAGTTGCTTCAGAGTCTGGCGCAACCCTTGGCGCAGTTCATGCAGGCCGACCATTTGGTGTCTCGTCAGTGGGATGCGGGCCAGAAAAAATACGCCATTTGTGCGTCCTACAACGTCAAGCCTTCCAGAATTCGGGCGTATGAAGAGCACTTCCAATTTTGCGATCCCATCACGCCGCGCCTGCGCCTGTTGCGCCAACCGGCCCGGGTCAGCGATGTGTGTTCGGTGCAGGAACTCGAACAGTCCGAGTTTTACAACGACCACTTGCGCCAAGACGGGATCCATTGGGGTGTGAACGTTTACGCCTACCAAGGCGATGTGTGCCTGGGCGACTTGGTGATTTACAGGGCACGAGGGCGCGAAGACTTCAGTCGTCAGGACATGGCTTGCCTGAACATCATTGCGCCGGTGTTCACAGCGGCCTTGTCCAGGTTGGAAGCGGTGCATGCCGCCCAACCCAGATGGATGGGCCACAACGAAGCCGAACTGAGACGCTTGCTGATGGGTCGCTGCCAACTCAGCCCACGCGAAACGGATGTGGTGGTTCACTGTTTGCATGGGTTTTCAGACAAGGAAATTGCCAACTTGTTGCAGATTGGCTTCACCACTGTGCGTTATCACCTGGGCCATGCCTTTGAAAAACTCGGCGTGCAGGGTCGCACCAAGCTGGCCCGTCAGATCGGTCAACTTTTAAGCCAGGCTTAAACCCCGGGCGGGCGAGGCATGGGCGGCAGGGCGCGCTCAATCGCGGCTGCCACCCGCAGAAGATGCCGATCAGAGCCCCAGGCCCCATCCAACTCAAGCCCCACAGGCAAACCCTCTGCCGTCAAACCCACCGGTATGCTGATGCCCGGCAAGCCCGCATTGCTGCCCGGGTCGGTGTTTCGGATCAGGGTTGGGAAGGTGGGCATCTGCTGGCCCAACAACAACACCCTATCGTCCTGACCGATGCGTGGGGCGGTCATGCGGCACGTCGGGAAGGCCACGGCATCCAGTCGGTGATCTGCAAAGTGGCGGGCATAAACGGCTTGCAGTTTCTGTCGCCGTTCCTGTGCCCTTGCGTAAGCCGCCGATGTGACCCTTTCCCCTCCAATTTGCCGCGCGAAAAGCCGAGCCACATCCGGGCTGCCGATGCCAGCCAAGAGCGCATCCATCGTCATGCGGTGTTGCTTCAGATAAGCGGGAAGGCTGCGCACCATTTCGAACATGACCAAGGTCGAGCCGGTGGCGTCGTTGTGCAAGTTCAGTTCATTGATTTCCAGAGGGACACATTCCACGCCCTCCCGGATCAGCGCCTGCAAGGACCGCTCGATGACAGCCAGCACCTCGGGGTCGGCACCCTCAAAAAAATCAGCACGCGGCAACCCCAGACGCAAACCCTTGAGTGACCGATGTGGCAAGTCGCAGGCTTCATGCGCCAGGCATCCGTCCAGCCAAGCCACATCTGCCACGCTGCGCGCCATCGGCCCCACGGTGTCTTTGGTCGGCGACAAATGCAGCATGCCTTCTGCGGCATAACGCCCCGTTGTGGGGCGAAAGCCGATCACCCCACACAAAGCCGCAGGCAGGCGCACCGAGGCCCCCGTGTCGGTGCCCAGGGCGGCGGGCACCATGCGCGCGGCCACGGCCACCGCAGAACCACCGCTGCTGCCGCCCGAAATGCGCGACGGATTCCAAGGGTTGTGGCATGCGCCTGTGACGGCATTGTGGTTGGTGCCGCCCAAAGCCAACTCATGCAGATTGGTTTTACCGGCGATCAGGGCACCGGCCTGCAACAGGTCATCCACAACCGGTGCGTTGCGCTGCGGCCTGGCGGCGAGCAAGGCCCGTGTACCACCAGTGGTGGGCAAATCGGTGGTGTCGATGTTGTCCTTGATGGCCAGGGGTATCCCGGTCAAGGGCTTTGGATGTTCAGTGCGTTCCTGATCCAGGGCTTTGGCTTGCGCGGTCAATCGCTCAGGATCACGGCTGATCCAAGCATTGAGAGGGGCCATTCGCTCGGTTTGCGCAAGCAGGGCCTGGACATACTCCAAGTGCCCGAGTTGCCGCGTGCGCAGTGCTGAGACCGCTTCCATCAGGGTGAGTTCAAGGGGGTCCATAAAGAATCAATATCAAAACGCTTGACTTTATAAGGACATCGACTTTTTGAATACCCGCATGAATAACGGTAAACATCAAGTCATGAAAGAAGCCGCCAACCCTCACAGGTTGGCGGCTTCTTTGTTTACTGCGCGAAGCGTTTACTTCTTGCTAGGCGGCAAGTCCGTGCAGCTACCGTGCGCCACCTCCGCCGCCATGCCGATGCTTTCGCCCAGCGTGGGGTGGGGGTGGATGGTTTTGCCGATGTCCACGGCGTCAGCGCCCATCTCAATCGCCAGAGCGATCTCGCCAATCATGTCGCCCGCATGCGTGCCCACCATGCCGCCGCCCAAGATCTTGCCGTGGCCGTGGGCCTCGGGTGAATCGTCAAACAGCAGTTTGGTCACGCCTTCGTCGCGGCCGTTGGCAATGGCGCGGCCAGAAGCCGACCAAGGGAACAAGCCCTTTTTGACCTTGATGCCTTGCGCTTTGGCTTGATCTTCGGTCAAGCCCACCCATGCCACTTCGGGGTCGGTGTAAGCCACGCTTGGGATGACGCGTGCGTTGAACGCAGCGGCAGCCAGCTCTTTGTTGCCTTGCAGTTCGCCCGCAATCACTTCAGCAGCCACGTGTGCTTCGTGCACCGCCTTGTGCGCCAACATGGGTTGGCCCACGATGTCGCCGATGGCAAAGATGTGCGGCACGTTGGTGCGCATTTGAATGTCGACGTTGATGAAGCCACGGTCGGTCACCGCCACGCCGGCTTTTTCAGCGGCGAGTTTTTTGCCGTTGGGCGTGCGGCCCACGGCTTGCAACACGAGGTCGTACACCTGCGGCGCGGGGGCGGTGCCGCCCTCTTCTGCCGGTGCAAACGTGACTTCAATGCCTTCGGGCAAGGCGCGTGCTGACACGGTCTTGGTCTTGAGCATGATGTTGTCAAAGCGCTTGGCGTTCATCTTTTGCCAAACCTTGACCAAGTCGCGGTCAGCGCCTTGCATGAGGCCGTCCATCATTTCCACCACGTCCAGGCGTGCGCCCAGCGTGCTGTAAACGGTGCCCATTTCCAGGCCGATGATGCCGCCGCCCAAAATGAGCATGCGCTTGGGCACTTCTTTGAGTTCCAAAGCACCTGTGCTGTCCACCACGCGGGGGTCATTCGGCATGAAAGGCAAGCGCACAGCTTGCGAGCCGGCAGCGATGATGGCCTTCTTGAAGGCGATCACTTTTTTGCTGCCGTTTTGTTCTTGTGCAGTGCCGGTGGTCTCGGACACTTCGAGGTGGTTGGCGCCGACGAACTGGCCCAAGCCGCGCACGGTGGTGACCTTGCGCATCTTGGCCATGGCCGCCAAGCCGCCTGTGAGTTTGCCAATGACTTTTTCTTTGTGGCCGCGCAGCTTGTCGATGTTGACCACGGATGCACCAAAGTTCACGCCCAGGTCGGCCATGTGCGCTACTTCGTCCATCACCGCTGCGACGTGCAGCAGGGCTTTGGAGGGAATGCAACCTACGTTCAAACACACGCCGCCCAAGGTGGCGTAACGTTCAACGATGACGACGCTTAAGCCCAAGTCAGCCGCGCGGAACGCTGCTGAGTAACCGCCAGGGCCACCACCCAACACGAGCACATCGCACTCGATGTCGGCAGAGCCACCGAAGGATGAGGCTGTTGGTGCGGGCGCTGTTGGTGCGGGCGCTGATGAAACAGGCGCAGCTGCAGCGGGTGCTGCTGCGGCTGGAGCCGCTGCGGGTGCAGGATCTGTAGCTGAAGCAGCTGGTGCAGCTGGTGCAGCAGGAGCAGAAGCCGCACCCTGTGCATCCAACACCAACACAACAGAGCCTTGTTTGACCTTGTCGCCCAGCTTGATCTTCAACTCTTTCACCACACCCGCGTGTGACGACGGAATTTCCATCGACGCTTTGTCGGACTCCACCGTGATGAGCGATTGCTCGGCCTTGACGGTGTCGCCGGGTTTGACCAACAACTCGATCACGGTGACTTCGTCGAAGTCGCCAATGTCTGGAACTTGGATATCAATCATTGCCATATCCAATCCTTAGAGCAACACGCGACGGAAGTCGCTGAGGATTTGACCGAGGAACGCGTTGAAGCGTGCCGCTGCGGCGCCGTCGATGACGCGGTGGTCCCACGTTAAGCTCAGAGGCAACATCAGGCGGGGCTGGAATGCCTTGCCGTCCCAGACGGGTTCCATGGTGCTCTTGCACACACCGAGGATGGCCACTTCGGGGGCGTTGATGATGGGTGTGAAGTACTTGCCACCAATGCCGCCGAGGCTGGAGATGGTGAAGGTAGCGCCCGTCATTTCGGCGGGGCCGAGTTTGCCGTCGCGGGCTTTTTTGGCCAGCTCGCCCATTTCCTGGCTGATCTGTAAGACGCCTTTTTTGTCGCAATCGCGGATGACTGGGACCATCAAACCATTGGGCGTGTCAGCGGCAAAGCCGATGTGCCAGTAGTTTTTGTAGACGATGGCATCGCCATCCAGCGAGCTGTTGAACTCTGGGTATTTCTTGAGCGCGGCCACACAAGCCTTGATCAAGAACGCCAGCATCGTGACCTTGACGCCGCTCTTCTCGTTCTCTTTGTTGGTGGAGACGCGGAAAGCTTCGAGGTCGGTGATGTCGGCGTCGTCGTGGTTGGTGACGGCTGGAATCAGAACAGCGTTGCGGAGCAAGTTGGCACCGCTGATCTTCTTGATGCGGCCCATTTCTTTGCGCTCGATGGGGCCGAACTTGGCGAAGTCGACCTTGGGCCAAGGGATCAGACCCAAGGCCGCACCGTCACCACCCGAAGCTGCAGGGGCTTTGGCCGCTTGCGCTTTGGTTTGGGCAGCACCCGACATGACAGCTTTGGTGAAGGCTTGCACGTCGTCTTGGCTGATGCGCCCTTTGGGGCCATTGCCTTTGACTTCATCCAACGGCACGCCGAGTTCGCGGGCGAACTTGCGAACAGAGGGCGATGCGTGTGGCAAACCTAAGGTGGACGCACCGGGCGCATGCGCAGGTGTTCCCACAGCAGCGACGGCTGAAGCAACAGCAGTTGATGCAGCGACGACAGCAGGTGCTGCAATCACAGCGGCAACCGCAGAAGCGGCAACAGCCACAGGTGCTGCAGCGGCAGACACCGTACCTTCCAAAATGGCCAACAAGTCACCAATGTTGACGGTGTCGCCCACTTTGACTTTGAGATCTTTGAGAACACCCGCATGTGACGATGGAATTTCCATCGCCGCTTTGTCCGATTCCACCGTGATCAACGATTGTTCGACCTTGATGGTGTCGCCAGCCTTGACCATGACTTCAATCACGACCACGTCTTTGAAGTCGCCGATGTCTGGCACGCGAATTTCAATGGGGCCAGATGCGGCGCCAGCTGGTGCAGCCGCCACAGGTGCTGGCGCAGCAGCGGCAGCAACGGGCGCGGCTACAGCAGGCGCGGCAGTCGCAGGCACTGCAGCGGCACCCGCAGCTTCCACCACCAACACCACCGAGCCTTGCTTGACCTTGTCACCCAAGTTCACGCGCAGTTCTTTCACCACACCCGCTGTGCTCGATGGAATTTCCATCGAGGCTTTGTCTGATTCAACGGTGATCAGGGACTGGTCCGCTTTCACGGTGTCGCCCACTTTGACCATCAACTCAATGACGGTCACTTCATCGAAATCCCCGATGTCCGGGACTTGTACTTCTAGCAATGCCATGTTGTGTCTCCCAGATTAAGCGTACAGCGGGTTGATCTTGTCGACTTTGATGCCGTACTTTTTGATGGCTTCCGCCACTTGTGCCACGGGCACGGTGCCTTCTTCGCTGAGGGCCTTGAGGGCTGCCACCACGATGTAGTGGCGGTTGACTTCAAAGTGCTCACGCAGCTTGCTGCGGAAGTCTGAACGACCGAAACCGTCGGTGCCCAACACTTTGTAGGTGCGGCCTTTAGGAATGAACGAACGAATCTGCTCGGCATACGCCTTCATGTAGTCGGTGGAAGCCACCACGGGGCCGACGTATGGGTCCAACTGGGCCGACACGAAAGGCACTTTGGGTGTTTCCGTGGGATGCAACAAGTTGTAACGCTCAGCGTCTTGGCCGTCGCGTGTGAGTTCGTTGAAACTTGGGCAGCTCCACACGTTGGCAGCCACGCCCCAATCGGCAGCGAGCAAGTCGCGTGCAGCGATGGACTCCCGCAAGATGGTGCCCGAACCCAACAAGTTCACGCGGGGTGCCGTCTTCTTGCCCTCGCCCTGTTGCAGCAAGTACATGCCTTTGATGATCTGCTCTTCGGTGCCTGCTTTGAGGCCAGGCATCGCGTAGTTTTCGTTCAACAAGGTGATGTAGTAGAAAACGTTTTCTTGCTTCTCGACCATGCGCTTCAAACCGTGGTGCAGGATGACGCCGACTTCGTGGGCGAAGGTGGGGTCATACGACACGCAGTTAGGGATGGTGTTGGCCATGATGTGGCTGTGGCCGTCTTCGTGCTGCAAGCCTTCGCCGTTCAAAGTGGTACGGCCTGATGTGCCGCCCAACAAGAAGCCGCGTGCTTGCATGTCGCCCGCCGCCCATGCCAAGTCGCCAATGCGTTGGAAGCCGAACATCGAGTAGTACACGTAGAACGGCACCATGATGCGGTTGCTGGTGGAGTAGCTCGTTGCAGCTGCAATCCAGCTCGACATACCGCCGGCTTCATTGATGCCTTCTTGCAAAATTTGACCGGCTTTGTCTTCCTTGTAATACATCACTTGGTCTTTATCGACCGGTGTGTATTGCTGACCTGCAGGGTTGTAAATACCGATTTGACGGAACAAACCTTCCATACCAAAGGTACGGGCTTCGTCCACCAAAATGGGCACCACGCGTGGGCCTAAGGCTTGGTCACGCAAGAGCTGCGTGAGGAAGCGCACATAAGCTTGAGTCGTGGAGATTTCACGGCCTTCGGCGGTGGGCTCCATCACCGATTTGAAAATGTCCAACGACGGTACAGTGAAGCTTTCTTCAGCTTTCGTGCGGCGGTGTGGCAAGTAACCGCCCAAGGCCTTACGGCGCTCGTGCAAGTACCTCATCTCAGGGGTGTCGTCTGCGGGCTTGTAGAACGGCACATTGGCCAACTCGCTGTCAGGCACGGGAATGTTGAAGCGGTCACGCATGTAGCGGATGTCGTCGTCCGTGAGCTTCTTGGTTTGGTGAACGTTGTTCTTGCCTTCACCCGCTTTGCCCATGCCAAAACCTTTGACGGTTTTGATCAGCAACACCGTGGGTTGGTCTTTGTGCTTCACGGCAGCGTCGTAGGCGGCGTAGACCTTTTGTGGGTCGTGGCCGCCGCGCTTCAAGTTCCAAATTTCGTCATCGCTCATGTGGGCGACCATCTCGAGTGTGCGTGGATCGCGACCGAAGAAATGCTTGCGCACGTAGGCACCGTCGTTGGCTTTGAACGCTTGGAAGTCGCCGTCCAAGGTTTCCATCATGATCTTGCGCAAGGCGCCGTCTTTGTCGCGGGCCAACAACTTGTCCCACTCGCTGCCCCACAAGAGCTTGATGACGTTCCAGCCGGAGCCACGGAATTCGCCCTCTAACTCTTGCACGATCTTGCCGTTGCCGCGCACTGGGCCGTCCAAGCGCTGCAAGTTGCAGTTCACCACGAAGATCAAGTTGTCGAGGTTTTCACGCGCAGCCAGACCAATGGCGCCCAAGGATTCGACTTCGTCCATCTCACCATCGCCGCAGAACACCCAGACTTTGCGGTTTTCGGTGTTGGCAATGCCGCGTGCGTGCAAGTACTTCAAGAAGCGCGCTTGGTAAATGGCCATCAAGGGACCAAGACCCATAGACACGGTGGGGAACTGCCAGAACTCAGGCATGAGTTTGGGGTGTGGGTAGCTGGACAAGCCTTTGCCATCCACTTCTTGACGGAAGTTGAGCAACTGCTCTTCGGTCAAGCGGCCTTCCAGGTAAGCGCGGGCGTACACACCAGGTGATACGTGACCCTGGATGTACAGGCAATCACCACCGTGGTTTTCGTTTTCAGCGTGCCAGAAGTGGTTAAAGCCTGCACCAAACATGTGGGCCAACGAGGCGAAGGAGCCAATGTGGCCGCCCAAGTCGCCGCCATCAGCGGGGTTGTGGCGGTTGGCTTTGACCACCATCGCCATCGCGTTCCAGCGCATGTAGGCGCGCAGGCGCTCTTCAATTTCGATGTTGCCGGGGCAATGCGCCTCTTGATCGGGTTCGATCGTGTTCACGTAGCCGGTGTTGGCAGAGAACGGCATGTCGATGCTGCTCTCGCGCGCGTGTTCGAGCAATTGCTCCAACAGGTAATGGGCGCGCTCGGGACCCTCGGCATTGATGACGGCGGTGAGCGCGTCCATCCATTCACGGGTTTCTTGGCTGTCTGCATCGTTTGTGGCGAATGTGCGCAGATCTGTCGGTTGTGCTGACATGCTTGTCTCCTATATGTGGGCACGAGTTTTTTTGGCTTTTGACTCCAGTGATAAGTTTCTCACATTTTCAATCTAATTTCAAATAGCAGTTCGTGATTTCTTATTATGAAATTTTGATAGGGTTTCTACTGAAATCACAAAAGCTGCCCGACCTAAACTACAGCCCCATGTCTTTGCCCTCTTACTTTCAAGTTTTCAAGCCCTTAGCCAAGCGCTGGAGCGCATGGTGGCGTCAACAAACGCCGACGCGCCAAGACCGATTTGCCTTCATGGCTCCTTTGGCAGCGGTGGTGTTGTTCTTGGCTGCTATCTCTACAGCCTTTTGGTATTTGAAGTTTGAAGAAATCGACCGTGAACAAGAGACGGTTCGCCGCGATGTGGAGTACGCGCAACAACGCTTGCGCTTACGCTTGCTGGACAAACAAGAACAGCTCTTGCGCATGGCGCGCGATCTGGCGAACCGCGAAACCAACGTGGCTGAATTTCCGATCGAAGCCCAAGGGCTGCTGAGTCAAAACCCAGAAATCACCAGCTTGTCTTGGTTAGACGGTCGCAGCCGTGTGCGTGCGAGCTACGCCAGCGTCGGCGCGGCTGTGGTGCATTGGCAAGGTGAGACCCTCAGCAATAACGTGACCAAAGCTACCTCAGAACTGAGCCGCGGCTTGCTGCAACCGGTCTACTCGCAACCCATCACCTACAACCAAGCCAATTCTCAGAGCGTGACCCAGCTCGAACTGCAAGTCCCTATCGTCAACCGCGGTAAGTTTGAGGGCGTGATCTTGGCAGAGTACAGCCTAGACGGACTGCTGCGTTTTGGCGTGCCCGCCGACATCAGAAACAAATACGCGGTGTCTTTGCGCGATGCGGACAACAACGTATTGGCGGGTCAAGCCAACAAATCCCGACCTCGCGTGACAGAGGTGCTGCCGTGGTTACTCAAAACCAACGAATACGAGGTACCCATCACACCGGTCGGCTATTCCCTCTCGCTGCACGCGCAGGCCTACAGGACGTCACCAGGCCTGATTGGCAATGGTGTGTTCTGGTTGGTCACTGTACTTAGCGCCATGACAGCTTGGATGTTGATTGGCACTTGGCGACACACCCGGCGCCGCGTGCAAGCCCAGCAAGCGCTGGTGGCTGAAACCAACTTCCGCCGCGCCATGGAGAACTCCATCCTCACCGGCATGCGGGCCATGGACATGACAGGCCGCATCACCTATGTGAACACCGCCTTTTGCCAAATGACGGGCTGGCGCGAAGAGGATCTGGTGGGCTGCGAGGCACCTTTCCCCTACTGGCCTGATGATGACATCGACAACCTGCAAGAAAAGCTCAACCAAGAGTTGCAGGGCGAAACCACGGCCAGTGGTTTTCAAGTGCGCGTCAAACGCAAGGATGGCCTCGTGTTTGATGCACGTTTGTATGTGTCGCCGTTGATCGATGCGCTGGGTCAGCAAACGGGTTGGATGACCTCGATGACCGACATCACCGAGCCCAACCGCATCCGAGAACAACTCTCGGCTGCACAGGACCGCTTCACGACGGTGCTGGAGGGCTTGGACGCCTCCGTGTCGGTGGCGCCCTTGGGCAGCAAAGAACTGCTCTTTGCCAACAAGCTGTATCGCCAATGGTTTGCACCCAACACGGTGGGCCACCTGAATTTGGTGGCCGAAGCAGGCCTGTTGCGACAAATGCAGCTGCAAGCCGCGTCTGATGCGTCCAACGATGACGCCTTAGACCAAGACGATGGGCTGGCTGGTTTCCCCACCGATGGTCTGAGCGAAGTGCGCAGCGAAAACGCCGAAATCTTTGTGCCTGAATTGGGCAAATGGCTGGAGGTGCGCTCGCGCTACCTCAACTGGGTGGACGGGCGTTTGGCCCAAATGGTGATTGCCACCGACATCACCCCGCGCCGCAACGCCGAAGAGCAGTGGCAAGTGCAAGCCGAACGGGCCCAAGCCGCCAGCCGTTTGATCACCATGGGCGAAATGGCCTCCAGCGTCGCCCATGAGTTGAACCAACCGCTCACCGCCATCAACAACTATTGCAGCGGCATGGTCTCGCGTATTCAAAACAAGAGCCTGAGCGAAGAAGATTTGCTCAAAGCCTTAGAAAAAACGGCCCACCAAGCGCAGCGTGCCGGACAAATCATTCAGCGCATTCGCAGCTTTGTGAAGCGCAGCGAACCCAACCGAACCTTGTCGGACATCGCCACCATGGTCGACGAGGCCGTCGAATTGGCCGGCATCGAGTTGCGTCGGCGACAGGTACGCCTCACCCAAGTGATGGCAGATCACCTGCCGCAGGTCAACGTGGACCCCATCTTGATCGAGCAAGTGCTGATTAATTTGATGAAGAACGCCGCCGAATCGATTGACTTTGCAGAGCGTCCCTCACAGGAACGCGCCGTAGAACTCAAAGTGCTGCCACGCCTTGAAGAAGGCCAGTCTGTCATTGAATTCACCGTCACCGACACAGGCCGTGGCGTGCCCCCTGAAGTCATGGAACGGGTGTTCGAAGCGTTCTATTCCACCAAGCCAGAGGGCATGGGGATTGGCTTGAATTTGTGCCGCAGCATCGTCGAGTCGCACCAAGGCAGGCTCAAAGCTGAGAACCTCTACAATTCTGAAGTGATAACGGGCTGCCGCTTTTCCTTCTGGATACCAGTCCGTTAAACCGCCAAGGTTGGAGTTATTGATGAGTTTGATCCCTAAAAAAGGCACGGTCTACGTTGTTGATGATGACGAGGCAGTACGCGATTCGTTGCAATGGTTGCTCGAAGGTAAAGACTACCGTGTGCGCTGCTTTGATTCTGCTGAAAGCTTCCTCAGCCGTTACGACGCCCGTGAAGTCGCTTGCTTGATCGTAGACATCCGCATGGGTGGCATGACCGGCTTGGCGCTGCAAGACAAATTGGTCGAACGCAAATCGCCCTTGCCCATCGTATTCATCACCGGTCATGGCGACGTACCCATGGCCGTGGACACCATGAAAAAAGGTGCGATGGACTTCATCCAAAAGCCGTTTGACGAAGCCGCTTTGGTGAGTTTGGTCGAACGCATGCTGGCTCAGGCCAACGAGTCATTTGCCGAATCGCAACAAGCCGCCAGCCGCGACGCCTTGATGGCCAAGCTCACAGGTCGCGAAGCCCAAGTGCTGGAACGCATCGTGGCGGGTCGCTTGAACAAGCAAATTGCCGACGACCTGGGCATCAGCATCAAAACTGTGGAAGCGCACCGCGCCAACATCATGGAAAAGCTCAACGCCAACACCGTGGCCGATTTGCTCAAAACAGCGCTCGGACAAAACACAGCCAAGGCTTAACCGTCCCTAGGCTTTGCAGAGCCCTTGCTGCGACAATGACCCCTCAACGCCCGTGCCAGACGGGCGTTTTCAATTCCTCCCCCACCTCACAGACACCATGACCGCACAACGCATTGACGGCAACGCCCTCTCCCAACAACTCCGCGCCCAAGTCGCCATCGACACCGCTGCGCTCAAAGCCCAAGGCCTGACGCCCGGCTTGGCCGTGGTGTTGGTGGGCGACAACCCAGCCAGCCAGGTTTACGTGCGCAACAAGGTCAAAGCCTGCGAAGACGCTGGCTTGCACTCGGTGCTCGAAAAATACGAGGCCACCATGAGCGAGGCCGATTTGCTGGCCCGCGTGGAAGCGCTCAACAACGACCCAGCCATTCACGGCATCTTGGTGCAACTGCCTTTGCCTGCGCACATCGACGCAACAAAAGTGATCGAAGCCATCAGCCCCACCAAAGATGTGGACGGTTTTCACATCGCCAGCGCCGGTGCACTGATGACTGGCATGCCCGGTTTCTGGCCTTGCACGCCTTACGGCTGCATGAAGATGTTGGAGAGCATCGGGTACGACCTAAAAGGCAAACATGCCGTGGTGATTGGCCGCAGCAACATCGTGGGCAAGCCCATGGCCCTGATGCTTTTGCAAAAAGACGCCACCGTGACCGTGGCGCACTCGCGCACCCAAAACCTCAAGGCCCTCACCTTGCAAGCCGACGTGATCGTGGCCGCCGTGGGCAAGCGCAATGTGCTGACCGCAGACATGGTCAAGCCCGGTGCCGTGGTGCTCGACGTGGGCATGAACCGCAACGAGGAAGGCAAGCTCTGCGGCGACGTGGACTTTGACGGCGTGAAAGAAGTCGCCAGCTACATCACACCCGTGCCCGGTGGCGTGGGGCCGATGACCATTACCATGTTGTTGGTCAACACCTTGGAATCGGCACAACGTGCCTTATCTGAGAAGCAACACGCTTAACGAGTTACAGACGATGACACTTCACACTGCTCCCACCAACCCACTTCTCGACTTCGGCGACCACCCGCTGTTTGACGCCATCAAGCCCGAGCACATCGCGCCCGCGCTCGATCAACTGTTGCCCGCTGCAGATGCGGCATTAGGGCAAGTGACGGCTGCTGACTTTCCGCCCGAGTGGAAAGCCATCGCTGCCGTGCTGGATGTGGCCACCGAAAAACTCAGCCGCGCTTGGGGTGCGGTGAGCCATTTGCATTCTGTGGCCGACACGCCCGAGCTGCGCGCGGCGTACACCGAAGCGCTGCCGCGTGTGACCGAGTTCTACACCCGCCTTGGGGCCGACGAGCGCTTGTACGCCAAGTACAAAGCCATTCCTTTGGCCAGTTTGAACGCCGAGCAGCGCCAAGCCCACACCAACGCCATGCGCAACTTTGTGCTCTCGGGCGCTGAACTGGAAGGTGCCGCCAAAGAACGCTTTGCGCAAATTCAAGAGCGCATGGCCGACGTGGGCCAAAAGTTCAGCGAGAACGTGCTGGATGCCACCGACCAATGGTCCTTGCTGGTTACGGCTGACGAATTGGCGGGCGTGCCCGACGACGTGCAACAAGCCACCCGCGCTGCCGCCGAGGCAGACGCCGCGCAACAGAGCGCCCAACCAGCCACCGATGGAACGGCCAACCTCAGCCCCGCTGCGCCGATGCACAAGCTCAGCCTCAAAATGCCGTGCTATTTGCCCATCATGCAGTTTGCCCACAGCTCGGCACTGCGTGAAAAGCTGTACCGTGCCTACGCCACACGCGCCTCGGACCAATCTGAAGCGGTGCAAGCGGGTAAAACTGAGCAAGACAACACGCCCTGGGTGAAAGAAATCTTGGCCCTGCGCCAAGAAGAAGCGCAGCTCTTGGGCTACGCCAACTACGCCGAGGTGTCGCTGGCCACCAAGATGGCCCAGTCGCCCGCCGAGGTGATGGCCTTCTTGCGTGACCTCGCCAAACGTGCCCGCCCCTATGCCGAAAAAGACGTGGCCGAGATGCGCGCCTTTGCCGCCGAACACTTGAACTTGCAAGACCCACAACCATGGGACTGGCCGTACATCGGCGAGAAACTCAAAGAGGCGCGCTATGCATTCAGCGAGCAAGAGGTCAAGCCGTACTTCACCGCACCCAAAGTGTTGGCCGGTTTGTTCAAAATTGTGGAAACCCTGTTTGAGGTGAGCATTCGCAGAGACAGCGCGCCCGTGTGGCACCCTGCCGTGGAGTTCTATCGCATTGAACGCCACACAGAAGCAACACGCACAAAGAATTTGCCACCGGAGTTGGTGGGTCAGTTCTATCTCGACCCCGGTGCGCGCGCTGGCAAACGCGGCGGCGCATGGATGGACGATGTGCGGGCCCGCTGGTTGCGTCCCGACACGGGCATTTTGCAAACCCCCGTGGCGCAACTCGTGTGCAACTTCGCAGAGGGCGTAGGCGGCAAGCCACCGCTGCTCACCCACGACGACGTGATCACCCTCTTCCACGAATGTGGCCACGGCCTGCACCACATGCTCACACAAGTGAACGAGCGCGATGTGTCGGGCATCAGCGGCGTGGAATGGGATGCGGTTGAGCTGCCCAGCCAGTTCATGGAAAATTTCTGTTGGGAGTGGTCTGTGCTGCGCCATATGACGGCGCATGTGGACACCGGCGAGCCCTTGCCACGCGCCTTGTTCGACAAAATGCTGGCCGCCAAAAACTTCCAATGCGGCTTGCAAACCCTGCGCCAAATCGAGTTCTCACTCGTGGACATGCAGCTGCACACCGATGGCGAGAAAGCCCAAGACTTCATGCAGGTACTGCGCGACGTGCGCGCCGAAGTGGCCGTGCTGCAAAGCCCTGCATGGGGCCGCACACTGCACACCTTCAGCCACATCTTTGCAGGCGGCTATGCCGCCGGCTACTACAGCTACAAGTGGGCTGAGGTGCTGAGTGCCGATGCCTACGCCGCGTTTGAAGAAACTGCAGGCGCAGACGGCGAGCCCAGCCTAGAGACAGGCCGCCGCTACCGCCAAGAAATTTTGGAAGCTGGTGGCAGCCGCCCTGCGATGGCATCGTTCAAAGCGTTCCGAGGCCGTGAGCCTAAGCTAGACGCGCTGCTGCGACACCAAGGTATGGCCTAAGCACCATGCAAGCTGCCGAGCTGTCAGCCCTGCTGATGTTGCTGACGGCAACCAGCTTCACGCCGGGGCCCAACACCACACTGTCCACCGCACTGGCGGCCAACCGAGGGTTGCGCCATGCGTTGCCGTTTGTGGTGTCGGTGCCCGTCGGTTGGGGCTTGATACTCAGCTTGTCTGCCGCAGGTGTGGGCGCGTTGATCGAAGCGCAGCCCGCATTGCGAAGCGGCATCCAAGTCGTGGGCGTGGCTTATTTGCTGTGGCTGGCGTTCAAATTGGCGCGGGCAGCGGCACCCTCCAGCGCCCAAGTTGAACGGCTAGACGTCACCTTTCTCCAAGGCGTGATGCTGCAGTTCGTGAACATCAAAGCGTGGATGCTGGCCTTGACCCTCGTCTCCGGCTGGCTGGCTGGTCGCCCAGACTTCTGGCCGCGATTGGGCCTGCTCTTGCCCGCCATGGTCGCCTTTGGATTTGCAAGCAACCTAACTTACGCCCTCATCGGCTCGCTGTTGCGGGCTTGGCTCAACGGCCCCAAAGATACCGGTCTGCGCCGACGCTGGTTCAACCGTGGCATGGCCGCGATCTTGGTGCTGACTGCCACTTGGATGGCGAAGTTTTAAACCGTGCTCACCAAGGAATGGCTTCGCCTTTGTAGTCCACAAAATGCGCGGCAGCTTGTGCCGGCAAATCATCCAAAGTACTCAACAAACCTGCCACCGATTGCGCAGGCGTGAGGCAGTCTTTGGCAGGCACAAACGGGGCTGACAAGTTAGACGCCACCGTGCCAGGCTGCATAGCCGCGACCACGAGTTGGGGGCGTTTGCGAGCCGCTTCAATCGCGGCCGTTTGCAGCACCATATTCAGAGCAGCTTTGGCGGCGCGGTAGCCATACCAACCTCCCTTGTGGTTGTCGCTGATGCTGCCCACACGCGCTGAGAGCTTGGCGTAAATGCTCCGCTGCTCGGTGGCCAACAAGGGCACAAAGTGTTTGACCAGCAACGCGGGGCCGATGGTGTTGACTTCAAATGCTCGGGCCAGCTGTATGGCGTTGAGTGCGCCTAAATGCTTTTCTGGACCCTGCCCGTCGATCACGAGCGCGCCCGTGGCGTCGATGATGAGGTGAAACGGCCCTTGCGCTTGAGCCACGAGAGCCGCCGCTGCAGCGGCCATGCTGGCTTCGTCTTCCAAGCGAAACGCGGGTTGCGAGCTGCGCGACAAGCCCACCACGTGCGAGCAAGCTGCATCAGCGCGCAAGGCCTCCACAAAAGCGCTGCCCAGTGCGCCTGTGGCACCCAGCACCAAGGCGCGGTAAGAAGTGCCTAGGCTGTTCAAAACGTCAGCGTCTTCACGCCGGTCGAAGTGCCCAACAAACACACCTGCGCTTTTTGGTGCGCAAACACACCCACAGTCACCACACCCGGCCATTGGCTGACGTCAGTTTCAAACTTTAGGGGGTCGCTGATTTTCAGGCCTGTCACATCGACAATGTGTTGGCCGTTGTCGGTCACCAGCGGCTGGCCGTCTTTCAAACGTACCTTGGCGCTGCCGCCCATCGCGGCGAACTGGCGCATCACGCGTGCAGTGGCCATGGGGATGACTTCCACGGGCAAGGGGAAAGCACCCAGCGTATCGACCAGCTTGCTTTCATCCGCAATGCAGACAAACATCTTGGATTGCGCAGCCACAATTTTTTCGCGGGTCAACGCCGCGCCGCCGCCTTTGACCATGTGGCCTTGGTGATCGATTTCGTCGGCGCCGTCGATGTAGACCGACAGGCTTTCCACGTCGGCCGCTTCAAACACGGGGATGCCCAAGGCTTGCAAGCGTTCGGTGGAGGCCACCGAGCTCGACACCGCGCCTTTGATTTGGTCTTTCATCGTCGCCAGCGCGTCTATGAATTTGTTCACCGTGGAGCCCGTGCCCACACCCACCACCTCGCCTTGCAGCACGTACTGCAAGGCGGCTTGGCCCACCAAAGTTTTCAATTCATCTTGTGTCAGGGGGGCAACGTTTTGTGGGGTGCTCATGGGCGAAAATCCAAGGGTTCTATCAAAGCTTGAGATTATCCATGTCGTTGTTGCCTTATTCACTTGCCCGTCCTTTTCTGTTCGCCATGGATGCAGAGACCGCCCATGAGCACACGCTGGCCATGCTGGCCCGCACACAAAACACACCGCTGGCTTGGGCCTACTGCCAAACCCGTGTGCAAGACCCCGTGCAGTTGGCAGGCTTGACCTTTCCCAACCGTGTGGGCTTGGCCGCAGGCTTGGACAAAAACGCGCACTGCATCGACGGCTTGGCCGCCATGGGGTTTGGCTTTGTCGAAGTGGGCACGGTCACGCCCAAGGGCCAGCCGGGCAACCCCAAGCCGCGCATGTTTCGTTTGCCCGAAGCCAATGCGCTGATCAACCGCCTAGGTTTTAACAACGATGGTTTGGATGCGTTCTTGGCCAACGTGAAGCTGGCGAAGTTCCGCACGAATTCAGCCAAGCAAGGCGGCTCGCCCATGCTCTTGGGCCTGAACATCGGCAAGAACGCCGCCACACCCATCGAGAACGCCGCGGACGACTACCTGATTTGCCTAGACGGCGTGTACCCACACGCCGACTACGTGACGGTGAATATCTCCAGCCCCAACACCAAGAACCTGCGCGAGTTGCAAAGCGACGAAGCACTAGACGCGCTGATTGGCACGCTCGCCAAACGCCGTGCTGAGTTGGCTAAAAAGCACAACAAGCAAGTACCGGTATTCATCAAAATTGCACCTGATTTGGACAGCGACCAAATCGCGGTGATTGCGGCCACCTTGAAGCGTCATTGCGTGAGTGATGGCTCGCATTCATCCGGTGAAGGTAAGCAAGCTGAGCCTTCATGGGGCGTGATCGCCACCAACACCACCATCGCCCGCGATGCGGTCAAAGGCATGGCGCACGGTGAAGAAACCGGTGGTCTCTCAGGCGCGCCTGTGTTCGAGAAAAGCAACGAAGTCATTCGCCAGCTCCGTGCGGCGATGGGCCCGAACTTCCCCATCATCGGCGTGGGCGGCATTTTGAGCGGCGACGATGCCGTGGCCAAAATCAAAGCGGGTGCGGATGTGGTGCAGATTTACACCGGCTTGATTTACAAAGGCCCCGCGTTGGTGAAAGAAGCTGCGCTGGCCATTCGCGATCATGGCTAAAACGCAAAGATAAACGGAGCTTAGGCGTTAGGCGTTAGGCGTTAGGCGTTAGGCGTTAGGCGTTAGGCGTTAGGCAAAAATGGTGCGGTAGCCCTCAAAGCGCTTGGACCAATAGCCGTTGCTCAGTCGCTCGGTTTTCACACCGGTGCGCTCATTGGCAGCGTGCACAAATTTGCCCGAGCCGATGTAAATGCCCACATGCGAAAACGCGCTGCCTAGCGTGTTGAAAAACACCAAATCACCCGGGTGGGCTTCATGGGCTTCTAACGGTTTGCTGGCACTGGCCATCTGCGCCGCACTCCCTTTGAGCGAAATACCCGCTGATTCTTTGTAAACAAACGTCACCAAGCCCGAACAATCAAACCCCGTGTGCAGTTTTTTGCCGCCGTAGGTGTAGCCGCGGTCGAGCATGGCAATGGCTTGCATCACGATGTCTTGGCGCTTGGCAGGGTTATTGGGATAGGTTTGCGGGGTCGGTGCGGTAATCGACGCCTGACGCGGTGCCGTCGAACACCCAAACACCCAAGGCGTGAAACACAACGCCAAAAAATGGCGCTTCGTCATTGCATGCCTGGGGACAAGCATGGCGACGTGTATGCCTTTGGAGGTGCTTGTAGTCACAGACATGTCAGCACCAACATCCGCTTTTATTGCAACGCCTGCCGCACAGCCTCGCCAATGGCGAGCGAGCTGGTCAAGCCCGGCGACTCAATGCCAAACAAATTCACCAAACCCTTCACGCCATGCACCGCAGGGCCTTGGATGCAAAAGTCGGCCGATGCCTCTTGCGGGCCAGAAATCTTGGGGCGAATGCCGGCATAGCCCGCTTGCAAAGCGCCGTCGGCTAGGGCCGGCCAATATTTGCGCACCTCGTTGTAGAACAGTTGCTCGTGCTCGGGCGACACCACCAAGTCGTCGGGGCTGTCGACCCACTGCACATCGGGGCCAAATTTGGCTTGACCGCCCAGGTCTAAAGTCAAATGCACGCCCAAACCTGCGGCTTCAGGCACGGGGTAAATCAAGCGCGAAAACGGTGATTTACCTGAGAGCGTGAAATAGTTTCCCTTGGCAAAGTAAGCCTGCGGCACATGCTGCGCGGCCAAGCCCTGAAACTTGCGCGCCAGCCAAGGTGCGGTCAAACCCGCCGCGTTGACCACCGTTTGCGCCATCAATTCCGAGCCATCGGCCATACACAACACGATCCCTTCAGGCGTGCAGACGGCGTCAGTCACCGCTGAATTGAACGCAACGATGCCCCCTGCATTTTCAAAGTCACCCTGCAAACTGAGCATCAAACCGTGGCTGTCCACAATACCGGTGCTGGGTGAATGCAAAGCCGCCACACACGACAAGGCGGGCTCCATGGCTTGTGCCGAAGCAGCGTCGATTTGCACCAAGTCGGTCACGCCGTTGGCATGGGCTTTTTGAAGAATGCTCTGAAGAGCCGTCACTTGGTGATCGTTGGTCGCCACGATCAACTTGCCACAACGCTGGTGTCCAATGCCACGCTCCGCCGCATAGGCATAGAGCATTTGGCGCCCTTTGACACATAACTGGGCCTTGAGCGAACCTTGCGGGTAGTAAATACCAGCGTGGATGACCTCACTGTTGCGCGAACTTGTGCCAGTGCCAATCGCGTCTGCCGCCTCGAGGACCAACCAATCGCGGGCGTTGTCGGGCGCAGCCTGCGTCAGCGCGCGCGCCACCGCCAATCCGACCACCCCTGCGCCAATCACGACACCATCCACTTTGTCCAAAACAGCACTCCTTGTTCAACAGGCTTGTATTAGAACCAAAAAAAACGGCACCCGAAGGTGCCGTCTCAAGGTCTTGGAAAACCTGAAAGGGTCAGCGTTGGATCAACGCTTTTTAGCAGTTGTTTTGCCAGCGTTCAAAGCGGTAGCGGTCATGGTTTTCAGGTTAGCGTCAGCAACATCCGTTGCTTGTTTCACCGCTTTTTGCACAGTTTCTAAGGCATTGTTGCCGGCAGAAACGGCCGTTTTGAAGGCAGCCACAGCGGCTTCAGAACCGGCAGGTGCATTTTTGGTGGCGTTGTCGATCATGGCGTGGAAAGCTTTTTGAGCTTCAGCCACTTTGCCTTCAACGTGGCCTTGAAACTCAGCGCTGGAACCAGTCGCGATTTCGACCAAATGACGGTTGTAAGCGGCTGCTTTTTCGGCCAAAGGCTGGAACAGGCTGGCTTGCAAAGCCACCAACTCTTGGGCGTCTTTCACGCTCAAAGCAGCTTGGGTTTGTTGCTGCGAGTCAGCCAAAGCAGATTTGGCAGCCGCCAAGTTCAACTCGATGAGTTGCTCTACACCAGAGAAAGCCTTGGTGGTCAAGCCCATCAGTGTTTCCAAATTGGCTTTGTTGGCAGCGATGATTTGTTCAGGGGTCATGTTCATGTTGAATCTCCAAAATTAATAAAAATGAAAACTGCGCAGAACTTACCCACCTGGGCTGCTTTTTGTTGCAGTGCAGCATTGATTGAATTCTAAAGACAATGTCAGCCTTGACAAGCAATGGCCTGCGCTGAAACCGGTGTTTAGAGCCGGCAGACTAAATCTGGACGCGGACTGGTCACTCCCGCCCATGCGCCCAATGCTGCGTCCATTGTTTTTTGTAAATTTGCGCCAATTCGGTAGATTTGAGAATCAAGGTGTTTTCGGCATTTCGCATTTCTGCCGAATTTGTGAAGTTAAAGCTGCCGGTAATCACCACCGCCCCATCAATCACCATCACTTTGTTATGCGCAATGGCGTGCTTGCCATCTTCACGCACCGCCACGTGGCCCGCCGCTAAAACGTCCGCCACACCGCGGTTGGATTTGCCAGTTTTCATGTCCAACAGCACTTGAACGGCGACCCCACGCTGCTGCGCCCGCACCAAGGCTTGCGCAATGCCCTGGTGCGTGAAGCCGTAGGCTTGCACCAGCACTTCGCGCTCACTGGCGTCGATGGCTTTGACGATGGCGGCAGCCGCACCGGCCGGTGGACTGAAATACACCCCCAATACCTCGGCGGTGGGAAGAGAGGACTTGGAAAAATCAGGCGCTTTGTCAACCGACGCGCAGCCCGCGCTGAGCGCAAACGCGTACACGGCCAACATCACGCGAACAAATCTCAGGTGCTCCATGCGTGAATGTTATCTGCTCGATGACTGATTAATTAATTTAATCAATTTATCAACAAATTCAAAGATAAATCACCAAATCATGCGCCCCTGTGACATGCGAAAAAGCAAGCCCGTAGTAAAGTGGTTGCGCTTTGAAATCTGCCCCACATCCCCTCTCTCTCGCCCTATCGCCCGCCACCCGACGAGCGATTTTTCTGTTGTCTTTGGCCACGTTTTCGAGCATGGCGGTGCAGCGCATTTGCGACCCCATGCTGCCGGAGCTGTCGCGTGAGTTCAATGCGCCTATTGGCGAAGTGGCCCAAGTTATTTCTGTGTTTGCCATCGTCTATGGCTTGATGCAATTGTTTTATGGCCCCGTCGGCGACCGTTTTGGCAAGTACCGCGTGGTGCTGCTGGCCACCTTGGTCTGCACCGTGGGCTGCGCGTTGTCCGTGGCAAGCGGTGATTTGCAATTTTTAGTGGCGGCGCGGGTGGTCACCGCGGTCGCCGCAGCGGCCATCATTCCGCTGACCATGGCGTGGGTGGGCGACATGGTGCATTACGAAATGCGGCAAGAAACCTTGGCCCGTGTGGGCTTGGGCACCATGCTGGGCATCACGGCGGGCCAACTGTTTGGCGGCTTGCTGACCGATACCTTAGGCTGGCGTTGGGCGTTTGCGCTGATGGCGGCTTTTTTCTGTGTTGTCACTTGGCTGCTGTGGCGCCACAGCGCACACCTTGACCACACGCCCCCTGCTGACCATGCCCCCGCTGGATTTTTCAAACAACTGGCCCAAGTGGCGCGCAACCCGTGGGCCCGCACTTTATTGGGGACCGCGGTCCTCGAAGGTGCCACCGTGTTTGGCTTGTTGGCCGTGACGGCGTCGCACTTGCACCACACGCATGGCATTTCTTTGACCTTGTCAGGCGCCACCACAGCACTCTTTGGATTGGGTGGCTTGACCTACATGGCCACCGCCAAGTCGACGATTCGCCGCTTTGGCGAAGTCGGGCTGGCCCGCTACGGCGGCTTGGCTTTAGGCTTGGCATTTGGGGGGATCGCGCTCACGCCTTGGTGGCCTTTGGCTATTCCGGCATGCTTTGTGGCGGGCTTTGGTTTCGCCATGCTTCACAACACCTTGCAAGCCAAGGCCACACAGATGGTGCCCACGGCGCGCGCCACCGGCGTGACCCTGTTTGCAGGCTCCTTGTTTTTGGGGCAATCCCTCGGCGTATTGGCTTTGGCCGCGTTGATGGACCACTTTTCATCGAGCGCTGTGATGGCCTGCGATGCGGTCGCCGTGGTGGCTCTGGGCTTGTTTTTTTCGCAGGCCACCGCCCGGCGCAACGCGACTGAAGCGGACCGCGCTTAAACTTTTCTCATTTCACCGTTTTTCTCTCGCATGACCGACACGCTCACCCCCCAAGCCCTCGAACAAATTGCCCAACAACTGGAGCAGCACCCCGACTACCGCGTGTTGCGCCGCTTGGTGCCACGTCACACGATGAACCAGGCACAACCGGGCCAGCGCTTGTGCAAAGGCGTGGTGCTCGACACCGAAACCACAGGCCTTGATTCCAATAACGACCGTGTGATCGAGCTGGGCATGCTGGTGTTCGAGTTCGATCCAGAAACCGGTGTGGTCTACCAAGTGCTGAACGTGTTTGACGAGTTGGAAGACCCCGGCTTTGCCATTCCCCCCGCCACCATCGCGGTGCACCACATCACCGACGACATGGTGCAAGGCAAACGCATTGACGACGCCCAAGTGGCCGCGCTGATGAAAGACGTGCAAGTGGTGATTGCCCACAACGCCAAATTTGACCGCCCGTTTGTGGAAGCGCGCTGGCCCCTGTTTCAGAAGCTGAACTGGGCCTGCAGCATCAACGACATCAACTGGCGCGATGAAGGGTTTGGGTCGGCCAAACTGGAGTATTTGGTGGGCACCCAAGGCTATTTTTACGAGGCCCATCGCGCCGAAGCCGACTGCTGGGCTTTGCTGGAGTTACTCAACCGCGTACTGCCGCAAAGCCAACAAACCGCCATGCTGGCCTTGCTCGAAACGCTCAATAAGCCGCAAGAAAAAATCTACGCGATCAACTCACCGTTTGAAACCAAAGACATGCTCAAAACACGGGGCTACCGCTGGTCCGCCGAGTTACGCTGCTGGAGCCGCGTAGTGGCTGGCCCAAAAGAACGGCAGCAAGAGTTGGATTGGCTGAAAAGCCGGGTTTATGGCCAACGCAGCGCGCGGGTTGAAATTGAGACCCAAGGCGGCCAAGTGCGCTACTCCAACCGCGAAGGTCACAAAGAGATGGTCACGCTTTAATAGCTGACCAACTGCCAAGGCACTTGGCAAGTGGGCACTTGGGGGTAATAGGCCTGAGCCGTGCTGCAAAAGTACGCCACACGCGGTGCTGCAGGCAGAGGCTGGGGGGCAATCAGAACTTGCTGTTGAACCGCATAGCTGGGGGTGCTGGCAGCATAAATAGCGCCGCCTAACAAGGCCGCCCCCACAGCGGGGCCCACCCAATTGCCGCTCCAACCACCACGATGGCCGTGACCGCCGTGTCGATAAGCAAAACCGCCACCCTGGTGAACGCCGCCTTGGTGAGCACCGAACTGCTGACCACCATTGAAGCGGTTCACATGCCCACCTGCGCCATGCCAACCTGCGCCATGCCAGCCACCGTGACCACGACCATCCGCCATCGCGGGAACAGCGCACACACCTGCTAAAACACAGACCAAGAGTTGGACAACACGTTTCATGGGGAACTCACTTTGCAAAAGTTGCGATCAAAGACCTTGCGGTCAGATCACAACGCGCGGCTTGAGCGAATGGATGACAGCGGACGCCCACACCCCTGAAAAGTCCCCGCAAAGTTAACGAGGAATCACCACCAACCAAGGGCTGACGCAGGTTTGCACCTGGGGGTAGTACTGACGCGTTTCTTGGCAAAAGTAAGCTTCAACAGGTGCAGCAGGCATGCCACTGACTTGGGGGGCGTACATGGGTTGAGGGTGGGTCACCACCACCGTCGGCGGGTTGTTGAGGATGATGGTCGACGTCTGCACATCGGGATAGGGCCGCGACAAATACACCGCCGAGCCCACCATGGCACCGCCCACCAACGCCGGAGCCCACCAGCCGTTGTAACCCCAGCCACCGCCATGGCGATAGCTGCCGCCTCTGTAGGGACCATGTGCTTGGGCCGCGCTGAAGCAGAGCAGCAACACAAGGCCTAATCCAAGGGTGCGTTGATTGAAGTTCATGTGGGCTCTCCTTTGAAGACCTCTATTGTCCATCGCCAACTCAAAGCCGCGCGCAACGCATTTGTAAAGGCATTGCAAACCCTTGTTAAGGCGCAATCAGCAAAGGCTCTAACGCCAAAGCAATGGCAGCCAGTCGAGCGTCATGACCGCGTAAGGACGACACCATCAAGCCCACAGGCAATTCACCTGCAACTTGGCACGGCAAACTGAACGCGCAGCCATTCAAATAGTTGATGGCCGCCGGATTGCGCAACAGCAGTCGGTTGGTATTGAAGAAGGCCACATCGTCGACCAGCAACGGCGCCAACTCTGGGGCCACCAAGGCCACCGTCGGGCTGAGCATGGCATCAAAGCCTTGCAGCTCGGCCTCCATGTGGCTGATCCATTCGTGACGCCGGTTGTGCAGCTCCAAATAATCGAGGGCGCTGACGCCCTTCCCCTGCGCCATGCGAAACGCCACACGCGGATCGATGCGGTCTGGGGCGCGCGCCAAACGCGCATGGTGCGCCGCAAAACCTTCAACCGGTGAAAAACCACCCGGCTGGCTGCGCGCTGCAATCTCGCTCAACGCGGACAAAGGCAACTCAACCAGTTGTGCGCCCGCCGCAGAAATGCGGGTCAAAGCTCGCGCAAACGCCAAGGCCACTTCGGGGTCCAGCTCGTCCAAAAACAAAGTTTGCGGCACAGCAAAACGCACACCGCGCAAATCCGCCGCATCAGCCAACAAGGGCTGCTGCGACAAAACGCCCTCCACCACCAAGCTGTCGCGCACATTGCGGGTGATGGCACCCACGGTATCGAGCGTGCGCGACAACTCCATCACCCCTTGCAAAGGAATGCGTGACTGCGTGCTTTTGAACCCGACCACACCGCACAAGGCCGCTGGAATACGAATGGAGCCCCCCGTATCTGAGCCCAAGCCCGCCACCGCCAGCCCCAAAGCCACCGACACCGCCGCACCCGACGACGAACCACCCGGCACGCGCGCGACCTTGGCATCACACGGGTTACGCGGCGTCCCGTAGTGCGGGTTGATGCCCACGCCTGAGAACGCAAACTCGCTCATGTTGGTTTTGCCCACAATCACGGCACCGGCTTGGCGCAAACGGGCAACCGAGACAGCGTCTTGCGCCGCAGCAGGTTCGCCCTCGCACACCACCGTGCCCGCCATCGTGGTCTGGCCGGCCATGTCGTAGTTGTCTTTGAGCGTGATAGGCAGGCCATGCAAAGCGCCCAGAGGCTTGCCGGCTTGGCGAGCGGCATCAGCAGCGCGGGCTTGCGCCAGCGCTTGCTCGTCGAACACATGGGTGAACACGTGTTGTGCAGCCTCGCTGTGGGCCAGCTGCAAGCTGCGTGTGACCCGGTCTTGAGATGTGGCGTGAGAAAACGTGTCGGACATTGGGAATTCCTCGTGTGATAGCCTGAAGACATTCAATTATTGATGGTTTTACCCGCCACCCCTGTCATGCACAGCGCACCCGAACTTACCCTCTACTACGACGGCCAATGCCCCTTGTGCGTGGCCGAAATTGAGTTTTTGCAAACGCGCAACGCCGAGGGAAAGTTGGGTTTTGTGGATGTGGCGCACAACAGTTTTGACGCCAATACCCACGCCATTTCCTGCGAATTGGCCATGGCGCAAATCCACGGACGCATGGCAAGCGGCGAGGTGTTGGTCGGCGTGCCCGTGTTTGCCTTGGCTTACAAGTTGGCAAAGTTGCCGTTTTTGGCCTGGATTTTGTCGCGATCTTGGCTACAACCGCTGCTTCAGCCCGCCTATGTGTGGTTCGCCAAACACCGCCAAGCTATCTCCAAATGCATTGGACCCAGCGTTTTGAAGCTATCAAAACGTTTTTTACATTGATTTTTGGGCTTTTTAAGCCTAGGCCGTCTGATCGGTTGATAAATTTGCGAAAATACGTTCTTTGCCCCGAGAACTCAAACGAATGTCACGCCCAGAAAAAACAGAAATCTCCAACGATGGATTGCGCTACAAGTCAAAAAAGGGCGGTTCTCCATTTGAAGGCCTTGGCCGTACAGGCGACACCATGAGCTGTATCAAGTGTGGCGTGCACAAGCCTCGCAACAACGGCTCGTTCAAACGCATCTTGGGCTCTTCCATGTTTGTCTGCTTCGACTGCAGCCCGCCTAAGAAAGAGGCTGAACCCGTTGCTGCGGCCAAAGAAGAAACCAAAGCGTAAAGGCTGAAGTTCGACACAAAAAAGCGACTCGATGAGTCGCTTTTTTTTTATGAGTTTTGGCATTTCAAACATGACCCAATCAGCGCACGAACTCCGCTTGCTCAGCCTTGGCATGCTGAATAAACCGCGCCACCAAGCGGTTACCCGATTGACGAACCGTGGCCAAAGCAATGCCAATGTTGAGTTTTTCAGGGTTGTCCAAGAGGCTTAAAAAACGCACACCGTTGTTGCTGTAACGCCGCGCCACGCCCGGCACCAGCGCCACGCCCAAGCCGCTTTCGACCAAACTCACGATGGTTTGGACCTGCACCGCATCTTGGGCAATACGGGGGGTGAAACCCGATTGCTGGCAACGCAACATGGCGACCGCAAACAAATTGGGCACCGAGGCCTCGGTGTACATCACGAACGGTTCTTGTGAAAACTCAGACAAGGCCACGGACGCCTGCTTGGCCCAAGGGCTATCAGCAGGGACAGCCAGCACAAACTCATCGCTCTCCACCGGCGTGAGCTCAAAGTCACCCGCATGCAACACGGGGAAGCGCACCAGCCCCAAGTCCAGTGTGTTGGCTTCGAGCCGCATCAAAATATTGGCCGTGGTTGATTCGTCCAATGCCAATTCCACTTTGGGAAAACGCCGCCTAAAACTCGGAATCAATCGCGGCAGCAGTGAGTACGTGGCCGAACCGATAAACCCCACCCGCAAAACACCGCCCTCGCCTTGCAATGCGGTGCTCACCGCTTGCTGGCATTGCTGGGCGTGAAAAATGGCCAGCCGTGCGTCAGCCAACATGGCTTGCCCCGCAGGCGTCAACTGCACGCCGGTGGACAAACGCAGAAACAAGGGCCCGCCCAACTCGTCTTCCAGCTTTTTGATGGACACCGACAGCGGTGGCTGGGCCATGTGCATGCGCTCGGCCGCTTTGTGAAAGTTGCCGGTCTCGGCCAGCGCGACGAATTGTTGAAGTTGACGAAGGTTCACACTGATACCGTTTGAGTATTGGTTTACAAATTATTAATATTGGACTCAATTATGACGGCACACTAAATTCAGGCTCAGAAAAGATCCAACCAAGGAGACCCAACCATGAGCCAATTGCCGCTTCAAGGCATTCGCATCGTTGACGCCAGCGTCGTGGTGATGGGGCCCTACGCCAGCCAGTGGCTGGCCGATTTGGGGGCCGAAGTCATCAAGGTGGAATCGCCCGAGGGCGACTCCACGCGCTACACCGGGCCAGGCCACGAAAACGGCATGTCCGCTTTGTTCTTGGGCGTGAACCGCAATAAAAAGAGTGTGGTGATTGACCTGAAAAAACCAGAAGGTCCTGCCGCCTTGCGCCAACTCATTGCCACCGCCGATGTGTTCATGCACAGCATGCGACCCCAAAAATTAGGCGCGGTGGGCTTAGACCCTGATGCATTGCTGGCCGCATTTCCAAAGCTGGTCTTTGCGGGCTTGCATGGTTTCACGGCATCGGGACCTTACGGCGGCAAGCCCGCCTACGACGACATCATCCAAGGCCTGTCTGGCAGCGCTGCGTTGATGGAACAGCAAAGTGGCGTGGCCCGCTACTTTCCCTGCATCGCGGCCGACAAAACCAGCGGTTTGGTGGCGGCCATGGCCATCATGGCAGCCTTGATGAAACGCCAAGCCACAGGCGTGGGCGGCATGGTGGAGGTGCCCATGTTTGAAACCATGGTGGCGTTCAACTTGGTCGAAAACTTTTACGGCGAACACTTCGAGCCGCCCTTGTCAGCCCCCGGCTACCCACGCGTGCTGGCCGATTGGCGCAGGCCCTACCGCACCAGCGACGGCTACGTGTGCATGATGCCGTACACCAACGCGCACTGGCAAAAGTTCTTTCAGGGCGTCGACCATCCCGAATTGGCGAGCGATGCGCGCTTCACCAGCATGCCCGCTCGCACACAACACATCGAAGCTTTGTACGAAATCACGGGGCAGATCGTGGCGCAGCACGACACCGCCTATTGGTTGGCGCTGTGTGAGCGCTTGGAAATTCCAGCAGCGCGCATGAACACACTGGCCGACCTCAAAACCGATCCGCATTTGCAAGCCACCCAATTCTTCGCAGAACTCGATGACCCCGCCATGGGCGCTTTGCGCTTTCCGGGCGTGCCCGTTTTGTTTGACGGCGAACGCCCACCTGTGAACTCAGTGCCGCGACTGGGTGAGCACACGCACGATGTGTTTGCGCAAGCGGGCGTGTCGGCCGACACCGTGTCGGCTTGGGTGGCCAGCGGTGCAGTCAAGGCGCATGAAGCGCAAAAAATGCCCGCCCCCTGATTCAAACATTCACACCAGTAAGGTCCGAGACTCTCATGGCATCGCCCACACCCCAAAAAACACCGCAAATGACACCTCAACCCACACGCTTAGGCCAAGGCTTTTATTGGCAAGACATTTCGGTTGGCCAGCAGTTCGACACCTTCCGCCGCACCATCACCGAAACCGACTTGGTCAACTTCATTTCCTGCACGGGCATGTTGGAAGCGATCTTCATTGAAGAAGGCTACGAAGGCGGTGCCATCCAAGGCCGCCCCGTGCCCGGCGCGCTGACCTACACCTTGATCGAAGGTTTCATTTTGCAAACCATGATCCAAGGAACCGGCTTGGCCATGCTGGAATTGACGCAAAAAATCTTGGCACCCGTGGTGGTGGGCGACACCATCCACGCTGAGATCGACGTCACGGGCGTGCGCCCCACCTCTACCAAAAACCGCGCCATTGTCAGCTCGGACATTCGCGTATTCAACCAGCGCGGCACATTGGTGATGACCTACACCGCCACGCGATTGCTCGCCGGTCGCCCCACTTAAAGTAGCGTTGCGCTCAACACATCAAGCTCGCCATTCAATAAAAGGAGACAAACATGAAAATCACCACCCGTCGAACCGTCTTAACCTCTGCCCTGGCCATGGCCACCCTCACCTCTGGCGTCGCCATGGCGCAAACCAATTACCCCGACAAACCCATTCGCATGGTGATCGCGTTTCCACCTGGCGGCCCCACCGACTTGGTCGCGCGCGTGTTGGCCCAAAAGCTCACCGAGCAAATGGGCCAGTCTGTGGTGGTCGACAACAAACCCGGCGCCAACGGCAACATCGCCGCGGAGTTGGTGGCCAAGGCGCCGTCAGACGGCTACACCATTTTTTACAACACCTCAGCCGTGACCTTGAGCCCCGCGTTGTATAAAAAAATGAGCTACGACGTGCGCGCCGACTTCGCGCCCGTGGCCTTGACGGCGGTCATTCCGCTGGTGCTGGCCGTGCACCCCTCACTGCCTGTCAACACCGTGCAGGAGTTTGTGCAGTACACCAAAAACAACCCCGACAAACTGAGCTATGGCTCGGCGGGCAACGGCAACATCACCCACCTCGGCGCTTACATGATCTTGCAAGACAAAGGCCTCACCGCCGTGCATGTGCCCTACAAAGGCAGCGCCCCCGCGTTGACCGATTTGGTGGCAGGTCAAACCCAATTCACCACCGACACCATCAACTCAGCGCTGCCTTTCATCAAAGAAAAACGCCTCAAAGCCTTGGCCGTGACCAGCCTCAAACGCACCAGCGTCTTGCCCGATGTGCCGACCCTCAGCGAAACCATCATGCCGGGCTTTGAAGTCGGCGCTTGGCAAGGCGTGTTGGTGCCCGCAAAAACATCGCCCGACATCATTAAACGTTTGAACACGGAGGTCGTTAAGGCTTTGGCCTCGGCCGACGTGCGTGCCAAGTTGGCGATTCAAGGTGCGGAGCCTTTGGGCTCCACGCCCATCGAATACGGCAACTACATCAAAGCCGAGTTGGAGCGTTGGGACCGTGTGGTCAAGCAGACCGGCGCTTCCCTAGATTGATTTCACATTCAGGAGACTTTGCATGAACCGTTCATTCTTTTTCAAAACAGTGGTGGCTGCTTGTATGTCGGTGGTGGGCGCTTTGGGCACCACCTCGGCCTTGGCCCAGACAGCAGACTTTCCTTCCAAGCCTGTCAAGTTTGTGGTGCCATTCCCACCCGGCAGCGGCACCGACACCTCGGCGCGTTACTTCGCCAAGAAGTTCACCGAACTCACGGGTCAAAACGTGGTGGTGGACAACAAGCCGGGGGCCAATGGGTTCATTGCCGTGCGCGCCGTTTTGAGCGCACCTGCGGACGGTTACACCGTGTTCGTGGGCAGCAACTCCACCTTGGCGGTGAATGCAGCCCTGTTCAAGAGCTTGCCCTATGACCCTGTGGCCGACTTCTCGCCTCTGTCGATGATGATGCGTGCCCCCGCCTTGTTGGTGGTGCCTGCGCAGTCCAACTACAACACCGTGAGCGATTTGGTGACAGCAGCAAAGGCCCAGCCCGGCAAACTCGACTACGGCTCGGGTTCGGCCGGCTACCAATTGATGGCCGAGTTGTTCAATGACGTGGCGGGCGTTCAGTTGCTCCACATCCCCTTCAAAGGCGCCTCTGAAGCCATGACGGCCGTCGCTTCGGGCACCGTCACCATGGCATTTGCCGACGTGACGGGCGCATCCGAGTTGGTCAAGGGCGGCAAGCTGCGTGCTTTGGCCGTGGCCAGTGATCGACGCGTGCCAGCGGTGCCCAACGTGCCCACCGCAAACGAAGCTGGCTTGCCTGGTTTCACGGCCTACACCTGGGTTGGCGCGGTTGTGTCGGCCAAAACTCCTAAAGCAGAAACCGACAAGCTGGCAGCGCTGATGGGCAAGATCGAAGCCATGCCTGAGACCCGTGACTTCTATGAAAAGTTAGGCGCCGAAACCATGCGCGGTGGTGCTGAAGAAATGCGCGCTTTCCAAAGTGCTGAAATTCAGTTGTGGAAACGCATCGTCACCAAAGCCAAAGTGGAACAGCAATGAGTGCAGACAACGCGTCAGCGCCTCAGCCCTCTGAAACTGCACCCAGAGGCGCGTTGTCGCATGTGCGTGTGCTCGACCTATCCCGTGTGCTGGCCGGTCCGTGGGCTGGGCAAACCTTGGGCGACTTAGGCGCGCATGTGATCAAGGTGGAGCGCCCCGGCACGGGCGACGACACGCGGCTTTGGGGCCCTCCATTCCTCAAAGACGACGAAGGCAACCCGACACGCGACTCGGCCTATTACTTGTGCACCAACCGCAACAAGCAATCGATCGCGGTGGACTTCACCCAAATTGCTGGGCAAAAGCTGCTGCACGAGTTGGTCAAAAGCTGCGACATCGTGATTGAAAACTTCAAGGTCGGCAGCTTGGCACATTACGGCTTGGACTACGCCTCGCTGCAAGCCATCAACCCACGTTTGATTTATTGCTCCATCACCGGCTTTGGGCAAACCGGCCCTTACGCGCACCGTGCAGGCTATGACTTTTTGATCCAAGGCATGGGCGGCTTGATGAGCATCACGGGTCGTCCAGATGGCGAACCCGGCGAAGGCCCCATGAAAGTGGGCGTGGCGTTGACCGACATCTTGACCGGCCTGTATGCCAGCACCGCCATCTTGGCCGCCTTGGCCGCACGCGAAAAAACGGGACGCGGCCAGCACATCGATTTGGCTTTGCTGGACGTGGGTGTGGCCTGCTTGGCCAACCAAGGCATGAATTACCTCTACAGCGGCAAGTCCCCCACCCGCATGGGCAACGCGCACCCCAACACGGTGCCGTACCAAGATTTCCCCACCGCCGACGGTTACATGATTTTGGCCATTGGCAACGACGGCCAGTTCACCAAGTTTTGCCAGGCCGTGGGCAAGTCGGAATGGGCCACGGACGAACGTTTTGTATCGAACCAAGCGCGTGTGATCCACCGTGATGTGTTGATTCCTTTGATGCGGCAAACCACCGTCATGCGCACCACACGCGAATGGATTGAACTGTTCGAGCAAGTGGGTGTGCCCTGTGGCCCGATCAACACCTTGGCCGATGTGTTTGCCGACCCCCAAGTGCAAGCCCGTAGTTTGCAGTTCACCATGCCGCACCCCGTGGCGGGCGACATTCCGTTGGTGGCCAGCCCCATCCGCATGTCGGACACCCCCGTGCAATACCGCACCACGCCGCCTCAGTTGGGGCAACACACGCGCAGCGTGCTGAGCGAGGTGCTGGGACTGTCTGAGCAAACGATGAACGAATTACAACAACAAGGTGTTTTGGGAGACCTACCGGCATGAGCACTCTGGATTCACTGAACCTCAGCCGCATTCCTGCGGACGATGAGGCCTTGCGCGCCGAGGTGCGTGCCTTTTTGAGCGAGGCCATGCGCGACGTGCCAGCGCACATTCGTGCCAAGTCGTGGTCGGGCTACGACCCTGCCTTTAGCCGTCAGCTTGGCCAATGCGGTTGGCTGGGCATTACCCTGCCCACGCAATACGGCGGCGGTGGCCGCAATGCGTTCACACGCTTTGTGCTGGTCGAAGAATTTTTGAACTTCGGTGCGCCCGTGGGCTCGCACTGGATTGCCGACCGGCAAAGTGGTCCGCTGATTTTGAAATACGGCACCGAAGCGCAAAAGCAGTTTTACCTACCGCCCATTTGCCGCGGTGAGTCGTTCTTTTGCATTGGCATGAGCGAGCCCAACTCAGGTTCAGACTTGGCCAGCGTCAAAACACGCGCGACAAAAACCGACGCGGGTTGGTCGCTAAGTGGCCAAAAAATTTGGACCACCAACGCCCACCACTGCCACTACATGATCGCGCTGGTGCGCACCTCGGGCGACACCGAAGATCGACACAAAGGCTTGTCGCAAGTGATCGTCGATTTGTCGTTGCCCGGCGTGACCGTGCGCCCCATCACCGACCTCTCGGGCGACAGCCATTTCTGCGAAGTGTTCTTCGACAACGTGCAACTCCAAGACGATGCCTTGATTGGCGCCGAGGGCCAAGGTTGGGAACAAGTCACCGCCGAACTCGCCTTTGAGCGTAGCGGGCCCGAGCGTTTGTACTCCAGCATTGTGTTGTTTGACCAATGGTTGGCGTTCATCCGAACTCCTCAAGGTCGCACGCCCGAGGCTGTGCGCTTGGCCGGAAAAATTGCCAGCCAACTCACGCCCTTGCGCGCCATGTCGGTGGCCATCACCGAAAAGCTCACCCGCGGCGAAAGCCCCGTGGTGGAAGCCGCCTTGGTGAAAGACTTGGGCACGGGGGTGGAGCAACTGATTCCCGCGGCGATTGCCGACGATTTGTTCTCCCGCGAATCGCAAGACATTCCCCTAGAGCTGCTGCAAACCCTCAACTACGTGACGCAAGTGGCGCCCTCGTATTCACTGCGCGGTGGCACGCGTGACATCTTGCGCGGCATGATCGCGCGCGGCTTAGGCCTCCGTTGAAAGACATGTGATGGACGATCTTTTTTCAGACGCCTTGCGTCAACTCCTCGCCGACCAATGCACCCCTGCCGTGGTACGCCAGATTGAAGCATCGGGCGACGGTGCTGCACTGTGGGCGCACATCGACAGCTCGGGTTTTGCCGATGCTTTGGTGGCAGAAGCCCAAGGTGGCTCAGGCTTGTCCTTGCGTGAGGCACAGGACGTGATGGCCCTGTGTGGTCGCTACACCGTGCCTGTGCCTTTGGCTGAAACCATGATGGCGCGTAGTGTGTTGGCGCAAGCGGGTTTGTCAGAGGTGGGGCTGGTTGATTCCGCTTGGGCGGATGCGGCCAAAGGCAGCATCACGCTCGCGCAAGGCCGCTTGGCGGATGACGGCAGCTTGATGTGTGCCAACGTGCAACTGGGTCGCGTAGCCGATGCGGTGTTGGTCAGCGATGCACAACACACGTGGTTGCTGTCTACCCAACACGCACAAAGCTCACCCGCCAGTTTTGTGCTGGATGCCGATTTGCGTTGGTCGCCCGAACACGTCGCCGCTGGCGTGAAGCTGCCCAAACACCAAGACGTGCGCTTGCTGCTGGGCTGCATCAATGCAGCGCAGTTGTCGGGCGCTTTGCTGGCCGTGTTCAACAACACCTTGCAGTACGCCAACGACCGTGTGCAGTTTGGCAAAGCCATTGGCAAGTTCCAAGCCATTCAGCACCAACTCAGCGTCATGGCCGAACACAGTTTTGCCGCCCACATGGCGGCCCAATTGGGCTGCGCCAGCGACACCGCCGTGCCCGACCGTGTGCGTGTGGCCGTGGCCAAAGCACGCACCAGCGAAGCCGCCTTGGAAGTGGCCAGCTTGAGCCACTCCATCCACGGCGCGATTGGCTTCACGCGTGAGTTTGATTTGCAGCTATTCACCCGCCGCTTGCATGCGTGGCGTCAATCGGGTGGCGCTGAGTCTTATTGGCATACCGTCTTGGGCCACGAGTTGGTCGATAACCGCAGCGGCTTGGTGCTGGACTTGATCCGCAGCGCCACCGATGTCACCGCATAAACACACAGGAAATTCACCATGACACAATTTTTGAAAACCGAGCGCGAAGGCGCTGTCTTGATCTTGACCATGAACCAACCCGAGACGCGCAATGCGCTCACGGGCAACACTGCGGTGCAAGAGTTTGTCGACGCGTGCGATGCGATTCGCTTGGACACCACCATCCGTTGTGTGATCTTGACGGGCACCGGCCCCGTGTTCAGCTCGGGTGGCAACGTCAAAGACATGCAGCGCTATTTCAAAGAAAGCCTCACACCCGACACCATTCGCGAGGAATACCGCAACGGCATTCAGCGCTTGCCCAAAGCGCTGTACAACTTGGACGTGCCCGTGATCGCCGCCATCAACGGCCCCGCCATTGGCGCGGGCTTGGACTTAACCTGCATGTGCGACATGCGCATTGCCTCCGACAAAGCCACCTTTGCCGAGAGTTTTGTCAAAGTGGGCATCGTGCCCGGCGACGGCGGCGCGTGGCTGCTGCCGCGCGTGGTGGGCATTTCCAAAGCCAGCGAAATGGCGTTCACCGGCGAGGCCTTGACGGCACAAGAAGCCCTGTCTTGTGGCTTGGTGTCCCGCGTGGTCGCGCACGACACCCTGCTGGACGAAGCCCGCAAACTCGCCGCCAAAATTGTGGCCAACCCCGGCGGCGTGCTGCGCATGACCAAACGCTTGCTGCGCGAAGGCGAACGCAGCTCCTTGGAGTCGTTGCTGGAGTTGTCTGCAGGCTACCAAGCGATTGCGCACATGACGACGGATCACCATGAGGCTGTGCGGGCGTTTGTGGAGAAGAGAGCGCCGCAATTTGGCAACTGAGTGGTTATTCCACCCGCACCACCGCATTCGGCTTGAAGCCCAAGTCAGCCACTTTGCCCTTCTTGGCGCGTGCGGCTTTGGCGTTGTTCAAGCTGCGAATTTCTAGGGTTTCTTCGCGCACTTTGCCACCGCGGCCAATGCCTTCGATGCGCACACTGCGTGTGTACGCAGCAGCACCGGCCAAGGTGTCTTTGGCTTCAAGGTCAATCAGCATCAAACCGCGACCGCCCTTTTCCATCGCTTTGAGTTCAGCCAACTCAAAGGTCAAGAAGCGGCCGCCCGTCGACGCACAGGCCACATGCGTAGCGGGTGCCACAGGCTGCGCGCCCGAGCCACCGCTGGCAGGGGATGGGCGGCAAACGGTTTCGCCCTCGCCCACGGTGATGAAGGCTTTGCCGCCTTTGTTGCGTGAAATCATGTGCTCGATGTTGGCCATGAAACCATAGCCGCCCGAGCTGCTGAGCAAGTACGTGGCGCCAGCGGGGCCAGCCACGTAGTGCAACAGTTGGGTGCCTGATTCCAAATCAACCAGCGTGGTCACAGGTTGGCCATCGCCACGTGCGCCAGGCAAGGCAGACACGGGCACCGAGTAGATACGTCCGTTGGAGCCAAACGCGATGAAGGTGTCCACCGTGCGGCACTCGAACGTGCCGTACAAGCCATCGCCCGCCTTGAAGGCGAAGGCGCTGGCTTCGTGGCCGTGGCCGGTGCGTGCGCGCACCCAGCCTTTTTCAGAGACCACCACGGTCACTGGCTCGTCAATGACCTTGACTTCGGCCACTGCTTTTTTCTCTTCTTGAATGAGCGTGCGACGTGGGTCTGCAAAGGTTTTGGCGTCGGCCTCAATTTCTTTGACCATCAAGCGGCGCAGGGCCGATGGGTTGCCCACGATGTCTTCAAGTTTGGCTTGTTCGTCGCGCAGTTCTTTGAGCTCTTGCTCAATCTTGATGGCTTCCAAACGCGCCAGCTGACGCAGGCGAATTTCTAAGATGTCTTCGGCTTGGCGTTCGCTCAAACGGAAGCGTTCCATCAGCGCCTGCTTGGGCTCATCGCTCTGACGGATGATGGCAATCACCTCGTCAATGTTGAGCAGCACCAACTGGCGACCTTCCAAGATATGGATGCGGTCCAGCACTTTGTTCAAGCGGTGCTGCGAGCGTCTTAGAACAGTGGCAGAGCGGAACTCGATCCACTCGGTCAGCATGTCGCGCAGCGACTTGGGCACAGGGCGACCATCGATACCCACCATGGTGAGGTTGATGGAAGACGAGGTTTCAAGGCTCGTATGCGCCAGCAAGGTGGTGATGAGTTCTTGTTGCTCAATCGTGCGGGTCTTGGGCTCGAACACCAAACGCACAGCCGCATCTTTGCTTGACTCATCGCGCACCACGTCCAACACGGCCAGCACAGTGGCTTTGAGTTGGGTTTGGTCGGCGCTCAGCGCTTTTTTCCCGGTCTTGACCTTGGGGTTGGTCAGCTCTTCAATCTCTTCCAAAACGCGTTGGCTGCTCACGCCGGGTGGTAACTCGTTGACCACCAGTTGCCATTGGCCACGGGCCAATTCTTCAATGGTCCAGCGGGCGCGCACTTTGAGTGAACCACGGCCTGTGCGGTAGGCGTCGGCAATGTCAGACGCGCTGCTGATGATTTGGCCGCCACCGGGGTAATCGGGTGCGGGCAAGATTTGCAGCAACTCGGCGTCGCTCATCTTGGGGGTCTTGATGAGCGCCACGCACGCATCGGCCACTTCGCGCAGGTTGTGGCTTGGAATTTCAGTGGCCATACCCACCGCAATGCCGCTTGCGCCGTTGAGCAGGGCAAATGGCAAACGGGCGGGCAACTGCTTGGGCTCTTCGGTGGAGCCGTCGTAGTTGGGCTGGAAGTCAACCGTGCCTTCGTCGATTTCATCGAGCAACAGCGTGGTGATTTTGGCCAAGCGGGCTTCGGTGTAGCGCATGGCCGCAGCGCCGTCGCCGTCGCGTGAGCCGAAGTTGCCTTGGCCGTCGATCAGTGGGTAGCGTTGGGCGAAGTCTTGCGCCATGCGCACCAGCGCTTCATAGGCGGCGCTGTCGCCGTGGGGGTGGTAGCGGCCCAGCACGTCACCGACCACGCGGGCGCACTTAACGGGCTTCGCACCCGTGTTGTTGTTGGGGCCACTGAACCCGAGGCCCATGCGAGACATCGAATACAGAATGCGGCGTTGCACCGGCTTTTGGCCATCGCACACGTCGGGCAAGGCGCGGCCTTTGACCACGCTGAGCGCGTATTCAAGGTAGGCGCGTTGGGCGTAGTGGCCCAATGCGATGTCGCCGTCGTTGTCAGCGGTTGGGAGTTCGGGGGTGAACAAATCGGTCATACGTCAATCTCAATCGAATCGCCATGCAGTTCCATCAGCTCACGGCGTGCGGCGGCTTCGCCTTTGCCCATGAGTTGTGTGATCAAACCTTCGGTGGTGGCAAAGTCCAGCAAGCCCAGTTGCACGGGCATGAGGCGACGGGTGTCAGGGTTGAGTGTGGTGTCCCACAGTTGTTCGGCACTCATTTCACCCAAGCCTTTGAAGCGGCTGATGCTCCATTTGCCCTCGCCCACGCCGTCTTTGCGCAGCTTGTCGAGGATGGAGGTGAGCTCACCCTCGTCCAAGGCATACACCTTGGTGGCTGGCTTTTTGCCACGCGCCGGAGCGTCCACACGGAACAGCGGGGGACGCGCCACAAACACATGGCCCGCTTCGATGAGCTTGGGGAAGTGACGAAAGAACAGCGTGAGCAACAGCACTTGAATGTGCGAGCCGTCCACGTCCGCATCAGACAGGATGCACACCTTGCCGTAACGCAGGCCGCTCATGTCAGGGCTGTCGTTGGGGCCGTGTGGGTCCACGCCCACGGCCACCGAAATGTCATGAATTTCGTTGTTGGCAAACAAGCGGTCGCGCTCGACTTCCCAGGTGTTCAACACCTTCCCACGCAGCGGCAGGATGGCTTGGTTTTCTTTGTTGCGGCCCATCTTGGCGCTGCCACCCGCTGAGTCGCCCTCGACCAAAAACACTTCGTTGTGCGCAATGTCTTTGCTTTCGCAATCGGTCAGCTTGCCGGGCAACACAGCCACGCCGGAGCCCTTGCGCTTCTCAACTTTTTGGCCAGCTTTTTGGCGGGTTTGTGCTGCTTTGATGGCCAGCTCGGCCAACTTTTTGCCGTACTCGACGTGTTGGTTGAGCCACAGTTCCATGGTGGGGCGCACATAGCTCGACACCAAACGCACCGCATCGCGTGAGTTGAGGCGCTCTTTGATTTGGCCTTGGAACTGCGGGTCAAGCACCTTGGCGCTCAACACATAGCTGGCACGGGCAAACACGTCTTCTGGCATGAGCTTGACGCCCTTGGGCAGCAAAGCGTGCAACTCAATAAAGCTTTTCACCGCGGTGAACAAACCATCACGCAAGCCGCTGTCGTGCGTGCCGCCAGCGCTGGTGGGAATCAGATTGACGTAGCTCTCGCGCACCGGTGCGCCGTCTTCGGTGAAGGCCACGGCCCACGCCGCGCCCTCACCTTCGGCGAAGCTGTCGTGGTTGCTGTCGGCATAACCATCACCCTCAAACAAAGGAATGACGGGCTCGCCGTGCAGGGTCTGCATCAAGTAGTCGCGCAGGCCGCCTTTGTAGAGCCAGTTTTGGGTTTCTTTGGTTTTCTCGTTGATGAGCGTCACGCTCACGCCGGGCATGAGCACGGCTTTGCTGCGCAGCAAGTGCACCAGCTCGTTCATCGGCAAAGCCGAGGATTCAAAGTATTTGGCGTCAGGCCACACACGCACCGAGGTGCCTTGCTTGCGGTCGCCAGTGGCTTGTGCACGCGTCACCAAGGGCTCGATCACGTCGCCGCCCGAGAACACCAAGCGGGCCACTTGGCCTTCGCGGTGCGAAGTGGCTTCCATGCGTTTGGCCAAGGCGTTGGTCACGCTCACGCCCACGCCGTGCAAACCGCCGGAGAAGCTGTACGCGCCGCCCGAGCCTTTGTCGAATTTGCCGCCCGCATGCAAGCGGGTGAACACCAGCTCAATCACAGGTGCTTTTTCTTCAGGGTGCATGCCAAACGGAATGCCGCGTCCGTCGTCATCAATGCTGATCGACGCGTCGGCGTGCAAGGTCACGCTGATTTTTTTGCCATAACCCGCCAACGCTTCGTCGGCCGCGTTGTCCAGCACTTCTTGAATGATGTGCAGCGGGTTGTCGGTGCGGGTGTACATGCCCGGACGCTGCTTGACGGGTTCGAGTCCTTTGAGAACGCGAATCGAGCCTTCGGAGTATTCGGGAGGGGGAGTGGTTTGCTTGGTCGCCATGGACAGGAATTGTAGACAGAACAAAACGCAGGACTGGATAAAACAACAGCCAATGCGCATTGATAACTTTTGACGGACATCGCGCCCACGTGCGCTGAATGAGCCACGGCGACACCCTGGTGCACGCAGGCTTGGTTAAAGTCTAGGGATGACTGAAAACAACAAAACCATACCCATGTGGCAAGTGCTGCTTTGCGGGGCCGCCATCGTGACCTTGTCCATGGGGGTGCGCCACGGCTTTGGCCTGTGGCTGCAACCCATCACGCAAGCGCAAAACTGGAGCCGTGAAAACTTTGCCATGGCGATTGCCATCCAAAACTTGACGTGGGGTGTCGCAGGCATCTTCTCGGGCATGCTGGCCGACCGTTTTGGCGCCTTCCGTGTGATCGTGGCTTGTGCGGTGTTGTACGCACTGGGCTTGGTGGGCATGGGGTATTCAGACACCCCTGCGCTATTCACCGCGACCGCAGGCGTGGTGATTGGCATCGCTCAGGCGGGCACCACCTACGCCGTGATTTACGGCGTGATTGGCCGTAACGTGAGCGCCGAAAAGCGCTCGTGGGCCATGGGTGTGGCGGCAGCCGCGGGCTCGTTTGGTCAGTTTTTGATGGTGCCCACCGAAGGCTTTTTGATCAGCACCTTGGGCTGGCAACAGGCCTTGGTCTGGTTGGGACTGGCCACCTTGCTGATCATTCCGTTGGCTTATGGTTTGCGCGAGCCTGGGTTTGCTGGCGGCGCAAAGCCGCAGCGCGACCAATCGATCGTGCATGCGCTGCGTGAAGCTTTTGGCTATCGCAGCTTTCAGCTGCTGATGGCGGGCTACTTTGTGTGCGGTTTTCAGGTGGTGTTCATTGGTGTGCACATGCCCAGTTATTTGAAAGACCATGGCTTGTCACCCGAAGTGGCCAGCATTGCTTTGGCGCTGATTGGCTTGTTCAACGTGTTTGGCACGTACATCGCGGGTAGTTTGGGCCAACGCTTGGCCAAGCGCAAAATTTTGGCGTTCATTTACTTGTCGCGCGCGGTGGCCATCAGCGTGTTCTTGATCGTGCCGCTGACGCCATGGAGCGTCTACATCTTTTCTTCGGTGATGGGCCTGCTGTGGCTCTCCACCGTGCCGCCCACCAATGCGGTGGTGGCGCAAATCTTTGGCGTAGCGCATTTGTCGATGCTGGGTGGCTTTGTGTTCTTCAGCCACCAGATTGGCAGCTTCATGGGCGTGTGGCTGGGCGGGTACTTGTATGACAAAACCGGCAGCTACGACGTGGTTTGGTACATCGCGATTGCCCTGGGTGTTTTTGCTGCACTGGTGAACTTGCCCGTGCGTGAAAACGCAATTGCCCGCGGCCACGCACCGGTTGCCGCATGAGCTTCATGGCGCAGCACCCCATTTGGCGGCAGGTGTTGGTAGGCTTGGCCTGCACACTGGTGCTGCTGGGCGTTCTGTCTTTATATTTGCAGCCAGACTTTTTAATGACCTTGGCCAACCAAGTGTGGGGGTGTTTCTGACATGACAACCATCATCATCACCGGAGCGTCTGACGGCATTGGCGCTGAAATCGCGCAACAGCTGGCCAAACAGTGGGGGCCCGCCGTGAATTTGGTGTTGGCTGCACGTCGCATCGAGAAGCTGCGCGACATGGAGGCGATCTGCCAAGCCCATGGCGCACACACGCTGCTGGTGCCCACCGACGTGTCGAACAAAGTGCAATGCAAGCAACTCATTGATGAAACCGTGCGTTGCTTTGGCGGCATTGACACCTTGATCAACAACGCAGGTATCTCAGCCCATGCCATGCTGGATGAGGTGCGTTTTGACGACCTCGATTGGTACGAGAACGTGATGCGCATCAACCTGTGGGGCAGCGTGTGGTGCACACATGCAGCCCTGCCGTTTCTCAAGCAAAGCCGCGGGCGCGTGGTGGCGGTGTCGTCGCTGGCGGGCTTGGTCGGTGTGCCCGGGCGCACAGCCTACAGCGCCAGCAAATTTGCCATGACGGGGTTTTTTGAAGCCCTGCGCACCGAAGTGCAAGAGGCTGGCGTCAGCGTGACCACCGCCTACCCCGGCGTGGTGGACACCCAAATTCGCTACAACGGCTTCAACGCCCAAGGTCACAAAGCCGGCGTGAGTGGCCTCAAAGAAGACAACGCCATGCCTGTCGCCACCTGTGCGGCACTGATCATCCAAGGCATGCAAAAACGCCAACGCGACGTGGTGATGACGGGCCAAGGTAAGTTGGGCCAGTGGCTCAAACTGATCGCCCCAAAACTGCTGGACCGCATGGTGTGGGCGGCCCTCAATAAATAAATCCACATGACCACCCCCACACATCTTCATGGCACCGAGGCACCCTCCGCTTGGGTGCAACGCTGGTCGCACCTTGTGGCACCAAACGCCACAGTGTTGGACGTCGCGTGCGGCCATGGTCGCCACATGCGGCATTTCGCCACATTGGGCCATGACGTCATCGGCGTGGACCGCAACCCCGATGCCATCGCCGCCGTCGCTGGATTGGGCGAAACTTTGTGTGCCGACATTGAAAACGGGCCTTGGCCGCTGTCGGGTCGAACTTTTGGTGCGGTGGTGGTGACGAATTATTTATGGCGCCCCTTGTGGCCAGAGCTGCTCGCCAGTTTGGAGGTAGGCGGCGTCTTGATTTACGAAACCTTTGCCGCAGGCAACGAAACCGTGGGCAAGCCCTCGCGCCCAGACTTTTTGCTGCAACCCGGTGAGCTGTTGAACGTGTGCAAAGACCTGCGCGTGGTGGCCTTTGAAGAAGGATTTCTGGACGCTCCAGATCGCTTTGTGCAACGCATCGCGGCTGTAAAGCCTGCCAGCAACATGACATTGCCCGTGCGCTACCCGTTGTGAGCGGGCAAGCCCTTGGTCCAACCCGTCGAAGCACTGGCTAGAATGACTCTTTTACCCCGACCGAACTTGCGGACATGACACCTATCACCGGCAGCATCGTGGCACTGGCCACCCCCATGCACACAGACGGCAGCGTTGACTACCCCACCCTGCGCAAACTCATCGACTGGCACATTGCCGAAGGCACCGATTGCATCGGCGTTGTGGGCACCACCGGCGAGTCGCCCACCGTTAACGTAGAAGAACACTGCGAAATCATCCGCGTGTCGGTCGAACAAGCCGCCAAACACACTGAACGTCATGTGCCCATCATGGCCGGCTGCGGTGCCAACTCGACGTCTGAGGCGATTGAGCTGGCCAAGTTCGCCAAGAAAATTGGCGCACATTGCCAATTGCAAGTGGTGCCCTACTACAACAAGCCCACCCAAGAGGGCCAGTTTCAGCATTTCAAAGCCATCGCCGAAGCGGTGGACTTGCCCGTGATTTTGTACAACGTGCCCGGTCGCTCTGTGGCCGATATGGCCCACGACACCGTGCTGCGTTTGGCCCAAGTGCCGGGCATCGTTGGCATGAAAGAAGCTACCGGCAACATCGAACGCGCCCAATGGCTGATTCGCGATGTGCCCAAAGGCTTTGCGGTTTACTCCGGTGACGATCCTACCGCCGTGGCTTTGATGTTGTGCGGCGGCCAAGGCAACATCAGCGTGACCGCCAACGTGGCGCCGCGCTTGATGCACGAGCTCTGCGTGGCTGCGATGGCGGGTGACGTGAAACGTGCCATGGAGATTCAATTCAAATTAATGCCCGTGCACAAACACCTGTTTGTCGAGGCCAACCCGATTCCCGTGAAATGGGCGATGACACGCATGGGCCTGTGCGGTCCTACCTTGCGCTTGCCCATGACCGAACTCACCCCATCAAACGAGCCCGTGGTTGAAGGCGCTTTGCGCGCTGCTGGTTTGATTTGATTCACACAAAGGCTATCGCTGTGACGCTTTCTTTCTCTTTGACGCGCACTGCCGTCATGCTGCTTGCTTTCGGTTTTCTAAGCGCTTGTGGCTCGCTGATGGACACCGACAAGGTGAACTACAAATCTGACGGCACCACCAAAGTGGTGCCCTTAGACATTCCCCCTGACTTGACGCAATTGGCGCGCGACACACGCTATGCCGTGCCTGGTGGCTCGGTGTTGGCCAGCAACATGTCGGCAGCGCAAACCGGCGTATTGCCCGCCACAGCGGTCAAACAAATCAATGATGTACGTCTGGAGCGTGATGGCCGCCAGCGCTGGCTTGTGGTCAACCGCCCGGCCGAATCTGTCTGGCCGATCGCCCAAGCCTTTTGGAAAGAAAACGGCTTCACTTACACCGTCGAGCAAGAACAGTTGGGCTTGCTGGAAACCGAATGGGCCGAAAACCGCGCCAAGATTCCGCAAGACTTCGTCCGTCGTACCCTGGGTAAGGTGCTGAACAGCCTGTATTCATCCGGCACGCGGGACAAATTTCGCACGCGCTTAGAGCGCAATGCCGCCGGTGGCGTCGATATTTATGTGACCCACCGCGGCATGAGCGAAGAGTACACAGACGCCACAAAAACACGTACCATGTGGCAAGCCACGCCCAGCGACCCCGAGTTGGAAGCTGAGTTTTTGAGTCGCTTAATGATCAAGCTCGGCGTGACAGCGGACCAAAGCAAAACCATCTTGGCCAGCAAAGCAGCCCCTACCGCGCAAGCGGTGGTCGTCAACAGCGGAGGCGCGAGCACCTTGACGCTGCCCGACTCGTTTGACGTCGCTTGGCGTCGCGTCGGTTTGGCATTGGACCGCACGGGGTTCACCGTCGAAGACCGTGACCGCGCCAAAGGTATTTATTTCGTGCGCTACGTTGATACAGCAGACAAGGAAGAAAAGGGCTTCCTCAGCAAGCTGTTCAGCAGTTCAACATCTGACACAGGTCCGGTGAAGTACCAAATTCGCGTTGTGACAACCCAAGCACAAACACAGGTCACGGTGCACACGGCCACCGGCGAAGCAGCCGGCAATTCGCCGATCGCTACGCGTATCTTGAAGCTGCTGTCTGACGATTTGCGCTAAGCCGACTGCTCAGATGACCCTGCGTCATGCTGCGCTTTAAAAGCCTGGGCAGCGGCAGCTCAGGCAATGCCACCTTGGTTGAGGCTAAGAGTGGCACGCATACCACTCGCTTGCTGATTGATTGCGGTCTGCGGCTGCGCGATTTAGAAGCACGGCTTGATGAAGCGGGCACACAGGCAGAAGCGCTCGATGCCATCTTCATCACCCATGAGCATGGCGACCACATTGGCTGTGCACGCAGCCTAGTTCAACGCCACAACACCCCCATTTGGATGAGCCGAGGCACTTGGCTGGCCGTCCAAGACCCCCACTGGGAACCGCTGCGAACTTGGGTTCGAGAAGTGCGAGATGGACAAACGCTGCCCTGCGGGGACCTGCTAATTTCCCCCTTCACCGTGCCGCATGACGCACGCGAGCCCTTGCAGTTGCGTTGCACCGATGGCGACCGTCAGTTGGGCATCGTGACTGATTTGGGGCACATCACACCCCATGTGGTGAGTGCCTTGCAAGGTTGTCACGCACTGTTGCTTGAGAGTAACCATGACCCCGAGATGCTTCAGCGCTCTAGCTACCCCAGCTTTCTCAAACAACGCATAGGCGGTGCATGGGGGCATTTGGCCAACCACGCTGCCGCTGATTTGCTGCGCCAAGTCAAACACGATGCGCTCATCCATGTCCTTGCCGCCCACCTGAGCGAGCGCAACAACACGCCAGAACTGGCCCGTGCCTGCTTGTCGGAAGCGATGGGATGCAACCCACTAGAGATTGATGTGGCAGAGCCAAACGGCGCGAATGAATGGATTCACGTTTGAGTATCTTGACCTTTTAGGCCGTCAAGCGCCCATGAAAAAAGCCACCCGAGGGTGGCTTTTTGGATTCATCCGAAGACGAATTACTTGCTGGCGGCTTCAGAAGCAGGTGCAGCAGGAGCGGCGGCAGATGCGTCAGCAGCAGGTGCCGAAGCGTCAGCAGCAGGTGCAGCGGCTGGCGCAGCAGGAGCGGCTTCAACAGCAGGAGCTTCTTTTTTACCGCAAGCGACGAGAGCAGCAGCAGCCAAAAGAGTCGCCAACAGGAGCGATTTTTTCATGTCAATTTTCCTTAAAGGAGGGAGGGGATAAAACAATTTTCGAAAATTGCCATAGCTTTCACTATGACCGAGCCGATGACCTCGAGACCTTCTAACTCAGCCTTAAATTATAGGGTAATTCCCGATCTGCCGCACCCGGCACGTCAGGCTCGTGTCATCTTGGGGGCTTTTGGACATTCGCATGCAGCCACCCATCGTCGCACCAGTCATTGAGCAACGACAAGGCCTCGGGGCTGGCTGTGGCAATTGACGACTCGTCCAAGGCACGTTCATCCGCCAATTTGCGCATCAAGGTGGCATCTTTGCCTGCGGCGCGCCAGCTTTCCCCATTTAAGAAAATATGGTGACTGTCATACATCATGCGGCTTCGTCGGTCTAAATGCACTGTTTTGAGCTTTTTAGGCGGCAAACCCGCTTCAAACCATACGTTAGCTTTAGGCTCCGTCAAGAACTCACCCAAGGCACGAGGCAGTGCCAACGGGTCATTCACAGCACGCTGCAAAGCAGATTTGGCGAAGTCAACCAAGCCCTCCGGAATGGCAGCAGGTTTGGTCACCGCCGCTTGATCGGCGTCTTTGTAAAGTTCGTGACCAACGGCATCTTCAGCCTCTTCGCTCACACGAACCAGCAGTTCTCGGGCCAAATCTCCCATTTGGGGTGCTCTGAAACCCACGGAATACGTCATGCACTCACCCAGGGCTACGCCGTCGTGGGCGTAACGCGGTGGCAGATACAACATATCGCCGGGGTTGAGCACCCATTCTTGCTCTGGCTTGAAGTTCGCCAAAATTTTCAATGGCACGTCGGGCACCAAGGAGAGATCTTTTTGACGCCCGATGCGCCACCGACGCTGTCCATGGGCTTGCAACAAAAATACGTCATAACTGTCAAAGTGCGGGCCAACGCCGCCACCGTCGCTGGCGTAACTGATCATCACGTCATCCAAGCGGGCATCCGGCACAAAGCGAAATTGCTGCATCAGCGCAGCCACGCGGTCATCGTGCAGATCCACGCCTTGCACGAGCAAAGTCCAATCACGCTCCGTGAGTTTGGGAATGGCGCGGCGCTTGAACGGCCCACGCTGCATGTCCCAAGCGCGCTGACCGGCGTTGTCGCCGACAACTAAGCGCGACTCCACCTCAGGCTGCCCCGCCAAGTCAAACAACTCGGGGCGGCTCAGCAAGGCCGTGAATTCAGGAATGGCTTGGCGCACCAGCAAAGGTTTGCGCTGCCAATAGGTGGTCATAAATTCGGCGGGGCTGATGCCGCCAAGTAGGGTCAGGGGTTTGTTCACATGCATCGTGCGACAATTTTGCCCTATGGAAATTACCCAACACTGCGTGGTCGGCCTGACCTGGACCTTGAAAGACACCTTGGGCGAGGTGCTCGACGAACTCGACGAGCCCATCGAGTTCTTGCTCGGCGGGGATGACTTGCTGCAAAAAATCGAAGAAGCCCTGCAAGGCCACAGCGTGGGCGCACAGATTGACCTGCACCTCGAACCCGAAGAAGCCTTTGGCGACTACGACGAAAACTTGGTGTTCTTGGAAGCACGATCACGCTTCCCGAAAGAGCTGGAAGAAGGCCACACGGTCGAGGGACACGCCCTGCCCGAGGGCTGCAATCCTGATGCGCCACAAGACTTGCTCTACACCGTGACCGACCTCTACCCCGAGCATGTGGTGCTAGACGGCAACCATCCGCTGGCAGGCATTGCCATTCGCATTCACTTAACCGTGGCCTCGGTGCGCGAAGCCACGCAAGAAGAGCAAGAACGCGGCACCATGGGCACCGGTTTTTTCAAAATCGAACCCCAAGCCCCAGGCGGAGGCTTGTTGCACTGACTTACTTTTTCCCTGTGGAGCCGTAACCGCCCTCGCCGCGCTCACTGGCGGCGGCAAACTCATTCACCACATTGAATTGCGCTTGCACCACGGGCACGATCACCAGTTGTGCCAAACGCTCCATGGGCTCTAGGGTGAAAGCCACTGTGCTGCGGTTCCAAGCGCTCACCATCAATTGGCCTTGGTAATCGCTGTCAATTAATCCCACCAAGTTGCCCAACACGATGCCGTGTTTGTGACCCAAACCTGAGCGCGGCAAGATCAGTGCAGCATAAGCGGGGTCGGCCAAGTGAATGGCGATGCCTGTGGGCACCAATTGCCATGCGTTGGGTTCCAGCGTGATGGGGGCGTCTAGGCAAGCGCGCAAATCTAGACCCGCACTACCGGGCGTGGCGTATTGCGGCAAATGCTCTGCCATGCGGGGATCAAGAATTTTGACGTCGAGTTTCATGGTGAATTGAATGAAAAGAATGTTGAAAATTGAATGAGCTCTTGTTGGCCAAGTTGCCCTCTGACATTACCGCCATGAAGGGGGATCAAGCGCTGTGTAAGCGCCTGGCAATTTCGGCCACCAACTGACGCGCCAACGCGAGCTTGGTGGCGTGCGGTAGCTCTTTTGCGCCTTGGGCGTCCACCAACAACAAGGCGTTGTCGTCTAACCCAAAGGTTGCGGGGCCAATGTTGCCCACCAACAGCGGCACACCTTTGCGCGCGCGTTTGGTCGTGGCGTGTTGGAGCAAATCATGGCTTTCGGCCGCAAAACCCACGCAATACAAAGCGCCACTTTGGGCTCGTGCTGACTGCGCCACACCGGCCAAGATGTCTGGGTTTTCGACAAAGTTGAGCTGGGGCAATTGACCTGAGACATCTTTTTTTATTTTCTGCCCCGCCACATCCGCCACACGCCAATCGGCGACGGCAGCGGTGGCCACAAACACCGAAGCAGCATCTACACACTTGAGCACTGCCGCTTGCATGTCTAAAGCCGAGCGCACGTCCACACGCCGCACACCACGCGGTGTGGGCAGATGCACAGGGCCCGCTACCAAGGTCACCTCAGCACCCGCTTCGCGCGCAGCACGGGCGATGGAAAAACCCATTTTTCCGCTCGACAAATTGGTGATCCCACGCACAGGGTCCATCGCCTCGTAAGTGGGACCGGCTGTGACCAGTACGTGCTGGCCAGCCAACACCTTGGGCTGAAAAAAAGCAATCAAGTCTTCCAAAATTTCTTCTGGCTCCAGCATGCGGCCGTCACCCGTTTCGCCGCAGGCTTGTTCGCCTTGCCCCACGTCGAGCACATGTGTGCCGTCAGCCTTGAGTTGTGCCATGTTGCGCTGGGTGGCGGGGTGTTGCCACATTTCGCGATTCATCGCAGGCGCAAGAATCAAGGGCACGCGGTCAATGGGCCGGGCCAAGCACATAAGACTCAGCAAATCGTCTGCACGACCGTGCAGCAGTTTGGCCATGAAGTCAGCACTGGCTGGGGCGACAAGAATCACATCGGCCTCGCGGCTTAAATTGATGTGCGCCATGTTGTTCGGCTCACGCGCATCCCATTGCGACACGTACACCGCGCGGTTGGACAAGGCTTGTAGCGTGACAGGGGTGATGAACTGGGCTGCGGCCTCCGTCATGACCACTTGAACCGTGGCCCCCGCTTTGATCAAAGCGCGACACAACTCGGCCGCTTTGTAGCAGGCGATGCCCCCGCTCAAACCCAAAACAATGTGTTTATTTGACAGATCAGACATGGCTCGCAATGTAGCAGAGCGCCTATAATTTCGATTTCCACCTACCGGGAGACAGCCTCCCGATCTGGCATGACCCAATTTGTATTCGTCACCGGCGGTGTTGTCTCTTCCCTTGGTAAGGGAATTGCAGCCGCCTCACTCGCCGCCATCCTTGAATCGCGCGGCCTCAAAGTCACCCTCATCAAGCTGGACCCCTACATCAACGTAGACCCAGGCACCATGTCGCCCTTCCAACACGGCGAAGTGTTTGTGACCGAAGACGGCGCCGAAACCGACCTCGACTTAGGTCACTACGAGCGCTTCATCACGACGCGCATGAAAAAGGCCAACAACTTCACCACCGGCCAGATTTACCAAAGCGTGCTCGACAAAGAGCGTCGCGGCGACTATCTCGGCAAAACGGTGCAAGTCATCCCGCACATCACCAACGAAATTCAAGAGTTCATCAAACGCGGTGCGGCTTACGGCACACCTGAAGCGGTCGATGTGGCCATCGTTGAAATTGGCGGTACCGTGGGTGATATTGAGTCACTCCCCTTTCTCGAAGCCGCGCGCCAAATGAGCCTGAAGCTCGGCGCACACAACACCGCCTTCGTGCATCTGAGCTACGTGCCTTGGATTGCTGCGGCTGGCGAACTCAAAACCAAACCTACCCAACACACCGCCCAAAAACTGCGCGAAATCGGTATCCAAGCCGATGCTTTGCTGTGCCGTGCAGACCGCCCAATTCCTGAAGAAGAGCGCCAAAAAATCAGCCTGTTCTCGAACGTGCCTGAGTGGGGCGTCATTTCCATGTGGGACGTGGACACCATCTACAAAGTACCGCGCATGCTCCACGAGCAAGGCTTGGACCGTTTGGTCTGCGACAAACTGCGCATCAACGTGCAGCCCGCCAACTTGCAACGCTGGGACGATTTGGTCCACGAAGTGGCCAACCCCAAGACCGAAGTGTCGATTGCCATGGTCGGCAAATATGTCGAACTGTCCGACAGCTACAAATCGCTCAACGAAGCGCTGCGTCACGCCGGTATGAAGAACCATGCGCGCGTGAAGATTGAGTACATTGACTCCGAACTCATCACCCCTGACAACGTGCAGCAGCTCGAAAAATTCGACGCCATTCTTGTGCCCGGCGGGTTTGGCATTCGCGGTGTGGAAGGCAAGATTTCCTCAGCCCAATTCGCCCGTGAACACAAAGTGCCCTACCTCGGCATTTGCTTGGGCATGCAAGTGGCCACCATCGAGTACGCCCGCCACATGGCTGGCTTGACGGACGCCAACAGCACCGAGTTTGTGCCCGATGGCCCCAACCCTGTGATCGCCCTCATCAATGAGTGGAAAGACGCGGACGGCAGCATCCAAACCCGCTCAGCCAACTCCAACTTGGGCGGCACCATGCGTTTGGGTGCACAAAGCTCAGACGTGGCCCCCGGCACCTTGGCCCACAAAATTTACGGCGACGTGGTGACCGAGCGTCACCGCCACCGCTACGAAGCCAACGTGAATTACCTCGACACGCTTCGCAAAGCAGGCTTGGTAATCTCTGCCCTCACGCAACGCGAGCAACTGACTGAAATCGTCGAGTTGCCACAAACCGTGCATCCTTGGTTCATGGGCGTTCAGTTCCACCCCGAGTTCAAATCGACGCCATGGGATGGTCACCCGCTCTTCAACGCCTTCGTGAAGGCGGCGCTGGACCACAAGGCTTTGGCAAAAGCTTAATTTTCTGTTCACAGGACACCCATGAAACTTTGCGGATTTGACGTCGGTCTGGACCAACGCTTCTTTTTGATCGCAGGCACTTGCTCGATCGAAGGTTTGGAAATGTCGATGGACGTGGCAGGCCAGCTCAAGGAAATCTGCTCTGGCTTGGGTATCCCTTTGATCTACAAAGGCTCGTTCGACAAAGCCAACCGTTCGTCGGGCAGCACCCAACGCGGTGTGGGTATCGATGCAGGCTTGAAGATTCTTGACGAAGTGCGCCGACAACTGCATTTGCCCATCCTCACCGATGTACATGAAGCCTCGCAAGTCGCCACCGTGGCCAGCGTGGTCGACGTGCTGCAAACCCCTGCCTTCTTGTGCCGCCAAACCGACTTCATCCGCGCCGTGGCGCAATCGGGCAAACCTGTGAACATCAAGAAGGGCCAGTTTTTGGCCCCTTGGGACATGAAAAACGTCATCGACAAAGCACGCGACGCCGCACGCGAAGCTGGCTTGCCCGAAGACAACTTTTTGGCCTGCGAACGTGGCGTGAGCTTTGGCTACAACAACCTCGTGGCTGACATGACCAGCTTGGCCGAAATGCGCAAATCTGGCGCCCCCGTGGTGTTTGACGTGACCCACTCTGTGCAAAAACCAGGCGGTCAAGGCACGGTCAGTGGTGGCGCCCGCGAGATGGTTCCCGTTTTGGCCCGTGCTGGTGTGGCCGCAGGTGTGTCGGGCTTGTTCATGGAAACCCACCCCCGCCCCGCAGACGCTTGGTCGGATGGCCCCAACGCCGTGCCTTTGGGCAAGATGAAAGCGTTGTTAGAAACCTTGGTCGAGCTCGATGCTGTGACCAAAAAACGCCCCTTCTTAGAAAACAATTTTGAAGCCTGAGGTGCGCCAAGCACACAGCCTCCAACCCTTTTTAAAAACTTGAAATAGGAAATCAGCAATGAGCGCTATCGTCGACATCGTCGCCCGTGAAATTTTGGACAGCCGCGGCAACCCCACCGTGGAATGTGATGTGTTGTTGGAGTCCGGCACGATGGGCCGTGCCGCTGTGCCCTCCGGCGCATCCACCGGCAGCCGTGAAGCCATCGAGCTGCGCGACGGCGACAAAAGCCGCTACCTCGGCAAAGGCGTGTTGAAAGCCGTTGAGCACATCAACACCGAAATTTCTGAAGCTATTTTGGGCTTGGACGCCTCTGAGCAAGCCTTCCTCGACAAAACCCTGATTGACCTTGACGGCACAGAAAACAAGAGCCGTTTGGGCGCCAACGCGATGTTGGCCGTGTCGATGGCAGTGGCGCGTGCTGCCGCTGAAGAGTCTGGCTTGCCCTTGTACCGCTACTTTGGCGGCATGAACGCCAACCAACTGCCTGTGCCCATGATGAACGTGATCAACGGCGGCGCACACGCCAACAACAACTTGGACTTGCAAGAGTTCATGATCATCCCCGTCGGCGCACCCACTTTCCGTGAAGCTGTGCGCTGGGGTGCTGAGGTGTTTCACGCCTTGAAGAAAATCATCCACGACAAAGGCATGAGCATCGCTGTGGGCGACGAAGGTGGTTTTGCGCCTAACGTCACCAGCCACGAAGCCGCTATCCAAATGATCTTGGACGCGATTGCTGCCGCAGGCTACACCGCTGGTGAGCAAATCGCCATTGGTTTGGACTGCGCTGCGAGCGAGTTCTACAAAGACGGCAAGTACCACTTGTCGGGCGAGGGCTTGCAGTTGACCGCCCAACAATGGACCGACATGTTGGCCACTTGGTGTGACAAGTACCCTATCATCAGCATCGAAGACGGCATGTCTGAAGGCGACTGGGACGGCTGGAAAGTGTTGACCGACCGCTTGGCCAAGAAAGTGCAAATCGTGGGTGACGACTTGTTCGTGACCAACACCAAGATCTTCAAAGAAGGCATCGACAAAGGCATCGCCAATTCGATCCTCATCAAGATCAACCAGATCGGCACCTTGACCGAAACGTTTGCAGCCATCGAGATGGCCAAGCGCGCAGGCTACACCGCCGTGATCAGCCACCGCTCTGGCGAAACCGAAGACAGCACCATCGCTGACATCGCGGTGGGCTTGAACGCCGGTCAAATCAAAACCGGCTCCATGAGCCGTTCTGACCGTATGGCCAAGTACAACCAACTGTTGCGCATCGAAGAAGACTTGGGCGACGTGGCGGTGTACCCAGGCCGCGACGCGTTCTACAACCTTCGATAAGCCTGGCTCATGCTGCTGCGCCCTCTCCACTTGGTTTTGTTGGCCTTGCTGCTCATGCTGCAAGGCCAACTCTGGCTGGGTCGCGGCAGTGTTCCCGACGTGATGCGCTTGCGCCAAGTGCTCAAAGACCAAAAGCAACAAAATGCGGCATCACGTTTGGCCAACGACCGACTAAGCGCCGAACTTCATGATTTGAAAGACGGACTGGAAATGGTCGAAGAGCGCGCACGTTCTGAAATCGGCATGGTCAAGCCGAACGAAATTTTCGTGCAAATCGCACGCTGAACGCATGCGCATCGCCATCCTTGGCGCGCCTCAAACGGGCAAAACACAGCTCGCACTCGCCTTCACGGCCTATTTCACAGCACGGCAAATTAACTGGGTCGTGGTTGACGCCCCCTCCCCCGAACAGCTCGCCCCCAACGACATCGTGTTGCTCTGTGGGCTTGACTTGACGTCAGCGGCGTCAGTGACCGAACACAGAACTGATGAGGTGCTGCGACAAGTTCTAGCGATTCAACAAACCCAATTTCAAGTGGTGTATGGCCAAGGTGCTGAACGCTTCACGAACGGCCTGTATGCGGCGGCGCTACGCGCACAGACCATGGGTTTCGAGGCCTTGGCGGCCCACATGCGACAAACACAACCGGTACGCTGGACGGGGGCCTGCGAAAACTGCGCAGATGCAGACTGCGAGCACCAGCTGTTTAGCCAGTTGCTCGCGAAAAAATAACTTACTGCAGCGAAGTCGGTGCAGGCGGTTGCTGCACGGGTGGCGCAAAAATGTGCGCCGCATCGACAGGGTCGTAACGGTATTGCTGACCGCAAAAGTCACAACCCACTTCAATCTCGCCACGCTCGGCCAAGATGCTTTCGGCCTCTTCTGCGCCCAAGCCGCGGATCATGTTGCTCACGCGTTCACGGCTACACGAGCAGGCAAAACTGGGTGTCAACGGTTCAAAGCGCACCAAGGTTTCTTCCCAAAACAGGCGACGCAAGATGGTGTCGGCATCCAAGGTCAGCAACTCTTCGGGCGTTAATGTGCCGGCCAAGATGGCGATGCGGTTGTAGTCTTCGTTGCGACCAATTTCGTCTTCGTCTTCCATGCTGGCTTTGGCCGCCAAGTTGCCTTGCCCCTTGATAGGCAAGCGTTGAATTAGCAAACCAGCCGCGGTGGTGTCGTTGGCGGCCAGCACCAAGGTGGTGTCGAGTTGCTCGCTTTGCAGCATGTAATGCTGCAGCACGTCGCTGAACTTGCTCAGCTTGTTGCGCTGGTCGTCAAACAAAGGCACCACGCCTTGGTAGGGCTGCTGGCCCGGCATTTTGGTTTGCGGATCCAGCGTGATGGCACAGCGGCCTTCGTTGTTCACGTTCACCATCTCAGGCAAAGTGCTCGCATCGCCCAAGTCACCCACCACCTTGGCGGTCGCACGTAAGCTCAGGTTGGGTTGCACCTCGACCACGGCCAATTTGAGTGGCCCATCGCCAAAAATCTGCATCACCAATGCGCCGTTGAACTTGATGTTGGACTGCATCAACACCGCCGCCGCCGTCATCTCACCCAGTAAATGACGCACAGGTTCGGGGTAAGCGCCCGTGTCCCCATTCGCCTCACGGCGCTTCAGCACCTCTTGCCACACGTCGGTGAGCTGCACCAACATGCCGCGCACGGGCAAACCATCAAACAGAAATTTGTGCAATTCAGACATCAAGCAATCTTTTTCAAACCCGCTTTAAAGCGGTGAGCGTTTTCAACATAGTGCTGCGCGCTGCGGCGCAGACCTTCAATTTGTTCGGGGGTGAGTTGGCGCACCACCTTAGCGGGGCTGCCCAAAATCATGGAGCCATCGGGAAACTCTTTGCCTTCAGTGACCAAGGAACCCGCGCCGACCAAACAGTTCTTACCAATTTTCGCGCCGTTCAGCACGATGGCACCGATGCCAATAAGAGACTCATCTCCCACCGTGCAGCCGTGCAGTTGGACCATGTGCCCCACCGTCACATGCTTGCCCAAGGTCAACGGCATGCCCACATCGGCATGTAACACGCTGCCATCTTGCACGTTGGTACCTTCACCGATGGTGATCTTCGCTGAGTCACCGCGCAAGACGCTGCAAAACCACACGCTGCTGTCCGCCGCCATCTCCACCTCGCCCATCACTTGGGCGCTGTCTGCGACCCATGCGGAATCCGCAATTTGGGGGGTGTGGACATCGAGTTGGTAAACGGCCATGAAAGTCTCCTGTGTGGTTTTGAAATTTTTACAATTGTAGGTATGCAACTTCGCCCCCACGCCCTCATCGCCCTTTGCATTAGCAACCCACAAGAAAAAGTACAGGCAGTGCAAGCCCTGTGGCAACAGCACCGCACATTGACGCTGTCTGTTCACACCCAACCCGAGCCCCTTGCCACAGACACCTTGCCTGGTCGCCCAGAGCGCCCTCGACTGATCCCCGCAAAGCAAGTTCCCTTCCGTAAACCGTTTACCCCCGAAGGCTTGGCGGCGTTGGTCCATGCGGTGTGTCACATTGAATTCAATGCCATCAACTTGGCGCTGGACGCCGTTTGGCGCTTCAACGACATGCCTGAGGCTTACTACGACGACTGGCTGCGGGTTGCATTCGAAGAATCGCAGCACTTTGACTTGCTGCACACGCATCTGCAAAGCTTGGGCTACCAATACGGCGACTTCGACGCGCACGACGGTCTGTGGCAAATGTGCGAAAAAACAGCGGACGATGTGCTCGCCCGCATGGCGCTGGTGCCGCGCACGCTGGAAGCGCGTGGGTTAGACGCGACACCGCTCATTCAAGACAAACTACGCAAAGTGGCCAGCCCCGCCGCCATTCGAGCGGTAGAAATTTTGGACGTGATCTTGCGCGACGAAGTGGGCCACGTGGCCATTGGCAACCACTGGTACCGCTGGCTGTGTGAGCAACGCGGGCTCGACGCCGTGACGCTGTATGGAGAACTCGTGCAACGCTACGACGCACCGAAACTCAGGCCGCCCTTTAACACCGCGGCACGCAAAAAAGCGGGCTTCACCGACCTTGAACTGGCGTACTTGCTGGCCTAACGCAGCCAACACGTTGGAGGACATGAGGCAAAGGACCGACGTGACTCAGCCGCGTGGATGGTGCGATGCATGCAGCGATTTCAAACGCTCACGCGCAATGTGGGTGTAAATCGTGGTGGTGGAAATATCGGCATGCCCCAACAGCATTTGCACCGCACGCAAATCGGCGCCGTGGTTGAGCAAATGCGTCGCAAAGGCGTGGCGCAAGGTGTGCGGTGAAATGGACTGCTGGATGCCTGCTTTGAGCGCGTAGCGCTTGATCAGCTGCCAAAACATGGCGCGTGTCATGGCCTCACCCGCATGAGCCCCCCTTGAGGTCACAAACAAAGCCTCGGTTTGGTGTCCTCCCAATAAGGCGGGACGTCCTTGGGCCAAGTAGCGCTGCAACCACTCATGCGCCACTTCGCCAAAAGGCACCAAGCGCTCTTTGCTACCTTTACCCATGATGCGCAAAACGCCATCATTCAAGCTGACATGCAAAGTTTTGAGCCCCACCAATTCGCTGACCCTTAGACCACTGGCGTACAACAACTCCAACATGGCTCGGTCGCGTTGCCCCAAGGGGCTGGTGATATCAGGGGCTGTCAAAAGCCGCTCCACTTGCACTTCGGTCATGGTTTTGGGCGAACGAACGGGCTGCTTGGCAGTCAGAAGCTTGAGGGTCGGGTCTGCGACCAGCAAACGCTCCCTCAAAGCCCAACGGTAAAACCGTTTGAACACGGTCAAACGGCGGTTCGCGCTGGTGGCTTTGGTCTCGGCGTGACGCTCTGCAAAATACTGCTGTAAGTCCAGCTCTTGGGCAGCCAAAAGTGAGGTGTTTGAGGTGTGTTGTGCTTGAAGCCACGCCGACAGCAAGTTCAAATCGCGACGGTAGGCGGCCAAGGTGTTGGCCGCCAAACCGTTTTCTAACCAGAGCGCATCGACGAAGGTGTCGATGGTTGCATCAGGCGTGTTGGCCCGAGGGGTCGAAGCAAGGGCCAAAGGTCCATCAATCCAAGGTGAGTTTTTGCTCTGTCACCACACGCTTGTAGACATCGAACTCCGCCTTGATTTGGGCTGCAAATTGTTCGGGCGTGTTGGCCACGATCAAGGAACCTGTGTCTTCAATGCGCTTACGCACAGCGGGATCTTCGAGGGCCTTACGCACACCCGCGTTGATTTTGTCAACAACGTCTTTGGGCAAACCTTTGGGGCCGTAAATGCCGTAATAGGCCATGCGGTTCACAGGTTCCAATCCCACCTCTTTGAAGGTGGGCACGTTGGGCAACACGGCCAAGCGCTGAGGCGCAGCCACCACGATGGGCACCAAGCGGTTGTCTTTGATGAAGGGCAAGGCCGAGGGCAAGTTGTCAAAAATCATGGGCACTTGGCCTGCCACCGTGTCGTTCAACGCGGGACCACCCCCTCGGTAGGGAATGTGGGTGATAAACGTTTGGCTCAAGTTTTTGTACAACTCCATTTGCAGATGGCCAATGCCACCGGTCCCTGACGATGAATACGAATACTTGCCGGGTGAGCGCTTAACCTCTGCCAAGAAAGCCTTGTAGTCCGTCGCGGGAAACGAAGGGTGCACGGCAATCACGTTGGGAGTGGCAGCCACGTTGATGATGGGCGTGAAGTCTGTCAACGGGTTGTACGGAATTTTGGCGTTGATCGCTGGGTTCGCAGCAGTGGTTGACACCGTTGCCATGCCCAAAGAATAACCATCCGGAGTGGCCTTGGCCGTTTCGTTGGCACCCACCACACCGCCTCCGCCCGCTTTATTGACCACCACAACTGTTTGACCTAAGGCCTTGCTCAAAGGCTCGGCGATGACACGCGCCACGATGTCTGTGGTGCCACCCGGTGCAAAGGGCACTTGAAGCTGAATCGTTTTCGTGGGGTAAGCCTGCGCAGACGCAGCGCTAGCGAAAGCGGCGAGGGTCAGCGCGGCCCAATGACGATGTTGCATAAAAGAACTCCTTTTTTTGAAAATAAAAATCTTTGACGGCTCGTGCAAGTCGCATCCTATACGCAAGAACGGGGGTCAAAATTGAACAGCGGTTATTCTCGGTGGTGTGAATTACCTAGAGTTGCTGTTCCCCGATTTTTCGCTCATCCTGTGTGGGTATTTTTTATGCCGCTTCACGGCACTCAACCGCAGCGTGTGGGAGCCCGTTGAACGCTTGGTTTATTTTGTATTGTTCCCCGTTCTCCTGTTTCACTCCATCGTGCGTTCACCTTTGGATTTACAAGCGGCCTCTCACCTGATCATGGCGGGGCTGTTGCTGGGGCTTTGGAACATCGGTGTCACTTATGCATTGCCTCATCTTCCTTGGATAGGACGGCGCATCCCAGCGCGACTTTATGCGGGCAGCGCGCAAGTCGGCTTTCGTTTCAACTCATTCATTGCGCTTGCTTTGGCAGATCGTGCTGCAGGCCCGCAAGGCCTGGTGATGATTGCCGTTTTAATTGGCGTTTGTGTGCCCTTGTTCAATGTGGCGGCCATCTGGCCGATGGCCAAGCACGGGCAAAAAAGCTTTCTCAGCGAGTTGGTCCGCAACCCTTTGATCATTGCCACGCTGTCGGGCTTGACCGTCAACCTCCTGGGATTTCAACTGCCTGACTGGGCGATGCCCAGTGTGCAACGCATTGGTGGCGCCTCATTGGCTCTAGGCCTGATGGCCGCAGGCGCGGGGATGCAATTTGACAAGCTGCTTCAAGCGAAAACACTCAGTGTTTCCTTGCTTGCTATTCGACATTTTTTAGCACCAGTGGCGGCGTTTGGTTTGGCTTATTGGTTTGAGCTCGACCGCGTGCAAACCACCGTGTTGATGGCGTTCTCAGGCCTTCCCACCGCCTCCTCCTGTTATGTGCTGGCGGCCCGCATGGGATATGACGGCGCGTATGTGGCGGGCTTGGTCACACTGTCCACACTTTTGGGCTTGGTGAGCCTGCCTTTTGCCTTCGGCTTGTTGGCCATGTCATAAAACTGGTTTGAGGTTGTGGCACAATAACGCGTTTTGCGGAAAGTGCGCCGAAATAGGTCGACGTGGCTACCGCAGCTGCTAAGGAAGAAGACAATGAAAGAAGGCATTCACCCCAACTACCGTGAAATCTGTTTCATGGATATGTCCAACGGGTTCAAGTTTGTGACACGTTCGTGCGCCAACACCAAAGAAATGATCAAGATGGAAGACGGCCGCGACCTGCCGTTGTACAAGCTGGATACCACCAGCGAATCACATCCTTTCTATACAGGTACACAGAAGTCTGTCGACAACATGGGCGGCCGCGTCGAGCGCTTCCGCAACAAGTACGGCAAGACCATCGCCAAGTAAGCCAAACGCTTACTTTACAAAAGGCAGCCCGACTACCGGTGCTGCCTTTTTGCATTTCAAGCCCCCTTTTTTAAGCCTGTGACTGACCCCAACCCCGCCATCGTTGCCCAAAGTGCCGTGCGCCGCCTACCGCGTTTGGCGCTGTGGTTGTTTTGTGCCGCCTATGTGCTGCCAGGTTTGCTTGGACGTGAACCTTGGAAGGGCAACGAATTCACGGCGTTTGCACAGATGTTGGCGCTGTCTGAAGGTGCTAGCAGCTGGCTCAACCCAACCGTGTGGGGCCAAGCCCCCGATTTGGATGCCTTGTTGCCTTATTGGCTGGGGGCTTGGGCCATTCAAATTGCGCCCAGTTGGATGTCGGCAGGCTTGGCATCGCGCATCCCATTTGCACTGCTGTTGGTCTTAACGTTGACTAGCACTTGGCATGGCGCTTATTACTTGGGCCTTAGCCCGCAAGCTCAACCTGTGGCATTTGCGTTTGGCGGCGAGGCCAAACCCAAAGATTACGCCCGAACCATCGCCGATGGCGCTGTTTTGGCCTTGATTGCGTGCTTAGGCTTGTCACTGCTGTCGCACGAAGCGTCGCCCATCTTGGCGCAACTGGCATTTGTGGGCTGCGCGTTTTATGGCGTGGCAGCCCTGCCCTATCACCCGCGCTACAGCCTGCTGGCCTTAAGTCTTGGCTTACTTGGTTTGTGTCTGAGCGGGGCGCCTAGCTTTGCCGTTTTGATGGCGGTGGGCAGCGGCGTGCTGTGTCTGCTAGACCGTCAAAGCACCACGCCTCGCATTGGCCGTCAGCACGCCTTTTGGCTGTTGCTGATGGGTGTGCTAGTCGCCGCCTTGGCCACCGCGTTAGACCTATGGCACTGGCGCTTGATGCCGCTACACAACGATTGGACTCAATGGCGCAGTCTGCTGCGCTTGTTGGCTTGGTTCACGTGGCCGGCTTGGCCTTTGGCATTGTGGACGCTGTGGCGTTGGCGTCGTCAGTGGACATCGTTGCATTGGAGCCGTCACATGGTGCTGCCCATGTGGTTTGCCGCCCTGACAGTGAGCACCGCCCTGCTCACCCTGTCGGCGGACCGCACCTTGCTGCTGGCCTTGCCCGCTTTGGCGACCTTGGCAGCCTTTGCCTTGCCAACCTTGCGGCGAAGCATGGCCGCCTTCATCGACTGGTTCACCCTGCTTTTCTTCTGCGGCTGCGCCATCATCATTTGGGTGGTGTGGATCGCGATGCAAACCGGCTGGCCTGCACAACCTGCGGCCAACGTAGCACGGCTCGCACCGGGCTTTGAGCCGAGCTTTGGTTGGATCGCTTTCACCGTCGCGTGTTTAGCTACCGCGGCGTGGGGCTGGCTGGTGCTGTGGCGAGTTGGCAAACATCGGCAGGCGCTCTGGAAAAGCTTGGTCTTACCCGCAGGCGGGGCAGCCTTGTGCTGGCTGTTGCTCCTCACCCTGTGGCTGCCGTTGCTTGACTTTGCGCGCAGCTATGCGCCTTGGGTACAACAAATTCGCCAAGTCATGGCCAAACAATCGCCCATCAAACCGGGCTGCTTAATGAGCTACGGATTGGACGTGGGCCAAATGACGGCCTTTCACTACCACGGTGGGTTTGAGGTGCAACCGCTCGACGAAGCCCGCACGCCGCAACGCGCCGACTGCGAGTGGTTGGTGGTTGACAACGATTTACGGCCAGGGCTGGCAAGCGTGGTGCGCTTGAACGAGTGGAGCCGTGTGCGCACTATCCGTCGCCCGTCTGACAACAACGAAGACGTGACGCTCTACCACCGTCGTCAACCGTGACGCGCCAAAACAGCTTGGCGAGCACCGAACGCGTCACCATCTTGCGCCACGCCAGCACGGTGGTGGTGGGGCAGCTGGCGGTGATGGCGTTTGGCATCACCGACACCTTGGTCGCGGGGCACTTCGCAGACACGGCCTTGGCTGCGCTGTCGGTGGCATCGGCTGCTTACATCACCATCCACATTTCGCTGATGGGCTTGTTGCAAGCGCTGTTGCCCGTGTGGGCTGAGCTGCGTGGCGCCAATCGCTACGCCGATGTGGGACGTTCTTTCCGACAAGCCTTGTACTTGTGCGCCGTCACCGTGGTGATCGGCATGTGGGCGTTGTTGTTTCCTGGCCCCTTGCTGCGCTGGACACAGGTACCGTTTGAGCTTCAAGCGCAGGTGCAGGACTACCTCACCATCGTCGCCTTTGGCGTGCCCGCCTCTTTGCTGTTTCGTCTCTACAGCACGCTCAACCAAAGCCTTGGCAAGCCCAAATTGGTGACTTGGGTGCAAGTGGGTGCATTGGCTGTGAAAGTGCCACTCTCTATTTTGCTGGTACTGGGTATCCCCGGCTGGCTGGACCCCATGGGGTTGGTGGGCTGTGGGTGGGCCACACTGGTGGTGAACTGCTTGATGTTGGGCTTAGCCGTGTGGCTGCTGCGCACCCAAGATTTTTACAAACCCTTTCAGATTTGGGCTCCGATGGAAGCGCCGAATGCAGCCACGCTGATGCGCTTTTTGCGCTTAGGGCTGCCCAGCGGCTTGGCGATCGGCGTGGAAGTGACCTCCTTCACCTTGATGTCTTTGTTCATCGCGCGCTTAGGCGTGGTGGCGTCAGCCAGCCACCAAATTGTGGCCAACATGGCAGCGGTGCTCTACATGGTGCCACTGGCGCTGTCGATCGCCAGCAGTGCACGCATCAGCTATTGGCTGGGCGCCAACCAAGTGCACAAAGCACGACTAGCCTTGCGCACAGGTTTGGGCTTGGTGCTGCTGATGTGTGTGGGCTTATCGGGTCTGCTCTGGACGCAACGCGCAGCCTTGGCGTCCTTGTACACCCAATCGCCAGAAGTCGCCGCACTGGCCGCCACCTTGCTAGCATGGCTGGTTCTCTACCACTTTGCTGACGCCATTCAGGTTTTTTGTGTCTTTGCACTGCGTTGTTACGACGTCACCTTGCTGCCCTTGGTCATTTACACCTTGCTGCTGTGGGGCGTAGGCTTGGCGGGTGGCTATGGCGTTGCCTACGCGTGGCCAGACGGAGTCGCCGTCCAGTCATGGCTGACACCGCAATCTCCGTTGGCGTTTTGGCAAACCAGCAGCTTGGCCTTGTGCTTAACTGCCTGCCTGCTGCTGGCGGTTTTATGGCGCGTGGCTTACCGACAGCGCCCTAACACGCCTCACGCTTGAGGCTTTAATGCTGAGCAGGCGTGCTTGGATTCAAGCGCCAACGCGAACTCGGCAAGACCAAGGTAAACGTTGAACCCTGCCCAAGGACACTTGTGATCAGCAAACTTCCGCCATGGCGCTGCATGACATGCTTCACGATGGCGAGCCCCAAGCCCGTGCCCCCTGATTCACGCGAGCGGCTGCGGTCCACACGGTAAAAGCGCTCCGTCAAACGCGGCACATGCTCAGCGGCAATGCCTGCACCCGAATCTTTGACCGACAGTTGCAGACTGCCATCAGTTTTCACACCGGCATGAACCTGGATCATGCCATCTGCCGGCGTGTAGCGCACGGCATTGCTGACCAAGTTTGACAAGGCACTTTGCAACTCGCGTGGTTCTCCCATCAACACAGCATCTGACAACTCGCAGGCTGTGGAAAATTCAATGGTTTGAATGCCTTGACCATGGGCCATCGTCGCCGACAAGCCCAAAGCCTCTTGTTCGCAAGCCTGCATCAGTTGAGTCAACGGCAATTGGGTATGCAAGCCTGGATTCGGACTGCCTTCCAAGCGCGAAAGGGTCAGCAAATCTTCGACCAAGGTTTGCATGCGGTGCGCTTGTGTCGCCATCAAACCCAAATAACGCTGCTGATCTTCAAGCGGCAAACTCAAGGTCTGCAAAGTTTCGACAAAACCGGACATCACGGTCAACGGCGTGCGAATTTCATGCGACACATTGGCCACAAAATCGCGACGCATCGCTTCGGCTTGCTCCAACAACGTGACATCGCGCGTGAGCAACATTTGCTTGCCCTCGCCATAAGGATGACGCTGCAACGACAAACGCACAGGTCGATCCATGCGGTGTCCTCGCCCCTCAATCACCACCGACTCACTTGGATCTTTGGCAGCCATGTAAGCCGTGAAAACCGGGTCGCGCATCAAATTGCCAATGCGTTGCCTTTGATCGCGCTGCACATCAATGCCCAACTGCTGCGCAGCGGTTTGGTTGCACCACTCAATTTGATTTTGGGCATCCAACAACAACACGCCATTGGGCGACGCTTGGATGGCCGACAAAAAGTCTTTCAGCCGTTGATCACTGGCGGCGATGGCGCGTTCTTTCTGACGCAACAAACTGCGCGCGCGATCCACCACATCCCCCCATAAGCCGAAGATGGTGGGCGCTTGATTCAGCTCTCCCGAGCGAAGCCAGGCCAATACGCGCAAGCCACGCGATGCATCAATCACCCACCACAAGGTGCCGCCTAGCAGAGCTCCGAGCAGCAACCATGTCCAAACGGCTTGACGTCCATGGTAGATGCCCCAAAACGCGCCCGCTGCGGCACCCACCATGAGTACCCCCAACATACTGAAAATTCGCCAAAGCATGGCCGAACCTTAAACTTTTGTGGCTTGAGACGCCGTCAAGCGATACCCCACGCCACGCACGGTTTCCACCAACGAACCGGCTTCGCCCAGCGCCTCACGCAGACGCTTGACGTGTACATCCACAGTTCGTTCTTCAATGAACACATGGTCACCCCAGACGCGGTCCAACAACTGGCTGCGACTGTGAACGCGCTCGGCATGGTGCATCAAATAATTGAGCAGCTTGAACTCCGTGGGTCCCAATTTGACGGCTTGGTCATTGAAACTCACGCGGTGCGTGGCACCGTCCAACTGCAAACCGCCCAAGCGCACCACATCGCTGGCTTGCTCGGGTGCACGACGACGCAGCACCGCGCGAATACGCGCCAAGAGCTCTTGGGTCGAGAAAGGTTTGGTGATGTAGTCGTCTGCGCCTGCATCCAGGCCTGCAATTTTGTCTGGCTCATCGCCACGGGCAGTCAGCATCAAAATAGGCGTGGTTTTGGTCCGGGCATCGGCGCGCCAACGGCGTGCCAGTTGAATGCCAGATTGCCCTGGCAGCATCCAATCGAGCAAGATGACATCTGGCAGCACCTCATCAATGTGCGCCTGCGCCGCCTCACCGTCAGCCGCCAACACGGCCAGCATGCCGTGGTGACGCAAATTGACCCCGATCAACTCGGCAATCGCCGGCTCATCTTCGACCACTAAAACGCGTGCAATCTTCATTGACTATATTTCTCATTGACCCATGGACGATTCAACATCGGCCAAGGGGGTATGACGCACATCCTCACCTTTGACGATGTAGATGACAAATTCAGCAATGTTTTTGGCGTGATCGCCAATGCGCTCAATCGCTTTGGCGATGAACAACAAATCCAAACTGGCTGAAATGGTGCGCGGGTCTTCCATCATGTAGGTGATGAGCTTGCGCACGAAACCATCAAACTCTTGGTCGATGTCGTTGTCTTCGCGCAAGATACTGACAGCCATGGGAACGTCCAAACGTGCAAACGAATCCAAAGCTTTGCGCAACAGGCCAGATGCCAGCTCTGCAGACAAACGCAAATCGCCAGAAGGCAGTGAACGCGGTGCACTGCTACCCACGATGGACTTGACCATACGCGCAATTTTGGCAGCCTCATCGCCGACACGCTCTAAATTGGCAGTGGTTTTAGACATCGCCATCAGCAGTCGCAAGTCGCGCGCCGTCGGTTGGCGGCGGCCAATGATGGAGGCAATTTCGCGGTCAATCTCAACTTCTGCGCTATTGACCTTTACTTCAGCTACCAGCACATCGTCCGCCACTTCCGTGCTGAACTGGGAGAGCGCATAGACGGCTTGGCGAATTTGCGATTCGACCAACCCACCCAAGGCCATCACATGGGAGGAGATGTTGTTGAGGTCGGCATCGAACTGCGAGGACAGGTGTTTATCAGGCATGGTGTCTCCAATTAGCCGAAGCGGCCGGTGATGTAGTCTTCAGTGGCGGTCTTGTTGGGTTTGAAGAAGATTTGCTCGGTCTCGCCAAACTCCACCAGTTCACCCAAATACATATAGGCGGTGTAATCGCTGCAACGTGCAGCTTGCTGCATGTTGTGGGTCACGATGGCAATGGTGTAGTCGGCTTTTAACTCATGCACCAACTCTTCCACCTTACCAGTCGAAATCGGGTCGAGCGCCGAGGTGGGCTCATCGAGCAACAAAACCGAGGGCTTGACGGCCACACTGCGGGCAATGCACAAACGCTGCTGCTGACCACCCGACAAGGACAGTCCGTTTTGACCCAGCTTGTCTTTGACTTCAGTCCACAAAGCGGCCTTGGTCAACGCCCACTCCACACGCTCGTCCATCTCAGTTTTGCCGAGGGTTTCATACAAACGGACACCAAAAGCGATGTTGTCGTAAATCGTCATAGGAAACGGTGTGGGCTTTTGGAACACCATGCCGATGCGGGCGCGCAGCAAGTTCAAATCTTGCTTTGGGTCCAGAATGTTTTGGCCGTAAAAGTTGATTTCACCCTCAGCACGTTGACCGGGGTAAAGGCTGTACATGCGGTTCAAGGTGCGCAACAAAGTGGACTTGCCACAACCTGATGGACCAATGAATGCGGTGACTTTGCGCTCAGCAATGTCCATGGTGACATTTCGGAGGCCTTGAAATTTACCGTAGAAGAAGTTCAGATCGCGAACTTCGATGGCGTTCTTTGGTGCTGTTTTGATTTCAGACATTTTTAATCCAATTGAAATTAGGAACTGACTTTGTCGCGGAAGAACACGCGGGCCAAGATGTTGAGCACCAGCACCGTCAACGTGATCAGCAAGGCGCCGGCCCAAGCCAAGCGGACCCAGTTGTCGTAAGGACTCATGGCAAATTGGAAGATGACCACAGGCAAGTTGGCCATAGGCGCGCCCATGTTGGTGCTGAAGAATTGGTTGTTCAGCGCAGTGAACAGCAAAGGCGCTGTCTCGCCACTGATGCGGGCCACTGCCAACAACAAGCCTGTCATCACACCACTCTTGGCTGCGCGCAGACTGATGAACGTGGCGACTTTCCAGCGAGGAGCACCCAAGGCAAAGGCTGCTTCACGCAAGCTGCCGGGCACCAAACGCAACATGTTTTCGGTGGTCCGCATGATGACGGGCACCGCAATGAGCGCCAAGGCCAAACTACCCGCATAGCCTGAAAAATTGCCCACCGTGGCCACCGCAATGGCGTAGACAAACAAACCCAGCACAATGGAAGGCGCTGACAACATGATGTCGGTCACAAAGCGGGTGAGCTCGGCAGTTTTGCTTTCGTCGCCGAACTCGGTCAAGTAAACACCCGCCAAGATGCCCACAGGGGTGGACACCACCACCGTCAAGCCCACAATCATCAAGCTGCCCACGATGGCATTGCGCAAACCGCCACCTTCGGTGCCGGGTGCGGGCGTATCGCTGAACAACAAGTTGGCATCTATGCCCGACAAGCCATTGGAAAACAACACGAAAAGAATCCAAAGCAACACAGCTAAGCCAATAGCCATCGCTGACATTGAAAACACCAAGCCTAGAGAGCTGATGATGCGGCGTTTTGTATAAAGTTGATTGTTCATGGACGTGGATACCTGTTAATTACCTTTGGCTTTTTCGGTACGCATGATCATCACCTTGGCGGCGGCCAACACCACAAAAGTAATCACGAATAGCAAGAAGCCCAGGGCAAACAAAGTCGAAAAATGCAAAGCTTCAGCCTCGCCAAATTCGTTGGCCAACACCGATGCAATCGACGTGCCGGGCGAGAACAAAGAGGTGGGCATGCGGTTGGCGTTACCAATCACAAAAGTCACCGCCATGGTTTCACCCAAAGCGCGCCCCAACCCCAACATGATGCCGCCAATCACACCTTTTTGCGTGTAGGGCAGCACGACCTTGCGCACCACCTCCCAAGTGGTGCAACCCAAGCCATAAGCTGATTCGCGAAGAATGGGCGGTGTGATCTCGAACACATCACGCATCACCGCAGCGACAAACGGCAAGACCATGAAGGCCAGAACCACACCGGCGGCCAAGATGCCCATGCCATTGGTCGCACCCCCAAACAAAAAGCCGACCAAAGGCATGCCACCCAGAACTTGCTTGAGTGGCACTTGCACGTAATCGGCAAACAAAGGGGCAAAAACAAACAAACCAAACATGCCATAAATGATGGAGGGCACAGCCGCCAGCAATTCAATGGACGTACCCAACGGGCGACGCAGCCATGTAGGACAGGTCTCGGTCAAAAAGACAGCCACACCAAAAGCAAGGGGGACAGCAAGCAGAAGTGCAATCCCTGCGCTGGCTATCGTGCCAACGACGGCGATGGCCGCACCGAACTCTGAATTGATGATGTCCCACTCAATACGCCACAAAAAGTGGAAACCAAATTTTTGAAACGTAGGCCAAGCGTTCACAAACAAGGAAATGATGATGCCCAACAAGGCCGCCAACACGAGCAATGAAAAAGATTGCGTGACGCGATGAAAAAAGAAATCTTGCACGCGCTGGCGTTTGGCAACCGCCACCATATCAGCACTGACGGCTTGACCAGATTCTTCTTGCAGTAAATTTTGTGAGCTCATGACAGACCCTAGACTCATTGAATCACCCGACTTCTTAAAAACCAAAATTCCGTCGACTTTGAAACCAAGGCCGACGGAATAAAGTAGCGCAATTCAATTTACTTTTGAATTTGTGACCAAACGCGGGTGCGGATAGCTGTGGTCAAAGCGTCAGGCAGAGCCACGTAGTCGAGGTCAGCTGCCATCTTCTTGCCATTAGTGAATGACCAATCAAAAAACTTGAGGGCCTCAGCAGCAGCCGCTTTGTCAGAGGGTTGCTTGTACATCAAGATGAACGATGCAGTGCTGATAGGCCAGCTGTTGGCGCCCTTGGCGTTGACCATGGACACGCCCATGCCTGGGACGCTGAACCAGTCAGCACCCGCCGCCGCAGCAGCAAATGTCAAATCGTCCGGCGCGACATACTTGCCTTCTGCATTTTGCATTTGCATGTAGTTCATGTTGTTTTTCTTGACGTAGGCGTACTCCACGTAACCAATAGAGCCTTTGACACGGTTCACGTTGGCTGCAACGCCTTCGTTACCTTTGCCGCCTACAGAGGATGCAGCTGGCCACTTGACAGCAGCGCCCTTACCCACTGACTCAGCCCAGCCTTTGCTGGTGGCAGATAGATAGTCGGTGAAGTTGAAGGTGGTGCCCGAACCATCAGCGCGGTGCACGACGGTGATGGCTTGGTCAGGTAATTTTTTGCCTGGGTTTAAGGCAGCGATCTTTGGATCGTTGAAGTTGCTGATCTTGCCCATGAACATGTCAGCCAACACAGGGCCAGTGATGCGCAATTCGCCTGGCTTGAAACCATCCAAGTTCACCACTGGCACCGTGCCGCCAATGATGGCTGGGAATTGAACCAAGCCCTCTTTCTCCAAATCGTCGCCAGACATAGGCGCGTCAGTCGCGCCGAAAGTCACTGTCTTGGCCTTGATTTGACGGATACCGCCAGAAGAACCAATAGATTGGTAGTTCAAGCTGTTACCCGAAGCGGCCTTGTAGCCTTCAGCCCACTTAGCGTAGATAGGGAAAGGAAATGTTGCCCCGGCGCCTGTGATGTCGGCAGCGAAGGCTGAACCCATGGCCAAAGTTGCCATTGCTGCGGCGGCCACGGATTTGATGAATGCGCGTTTCGTGTTCATGTGATTCCTCAATTGGTTAGAACTCTCGAGACTTTAGCGTCGGATTGTGACGGAACTGTGACATATATGACAGTTTTTAACTTTTACATTTCAAGTAATTCTGGACCATGAGTACAACTCAGACACCTGAGATTCAACAGGTCGAAGCCTTGTCTGCCTTGCTGCAAATTACGCCCAGCGCTTTGTCGTTTCACCTCAAAGCCTTAGCCATGCCGATGTGATCAGCGCGCAGGTCAGTGGCCGCAACCTGATTTACCGTGCTAAGTTGGCTCGCATAAACGGCCAACACCTGCTGTTAACTTTTTAAATTTCTTATAACAAGGAGAAGCTCAGAGGCACAGGGCACGTGAAATCAGCAAAAACCACGTATGAACTTCTTTGGACGCGAACTCAGCCCATAAGGGGGCGCTGTTCATGCCGCCATCATTTTGTTTGGCTGTGAATCCGGTGCCGCCTTAGCCACGGTGGTGGGCGTGCTGATTGAAGTTGCTGTGATGCTGCTCGTCTTCCATGTGGTCAACCGCAGGATAGGTTGGTACGAACCTCGTTAAGTGGACAAGGTGTCCGCAATGCGGCGTGCACAGGCGTTAGCTTGCGCTTCATCACGCGCCTCGACCATCACGCGCACCAAAGGTTCAGTTCCGCTGGCGCGAATCAACACACGTCCGGTGTCGCCTAACTCAGCCTCTGCTTTTTGGGTTTCTTCTTGCAAGCGAGTGTTGGCCTTCCAGTCTTGACCAGGGCGCAAACGCACATTGATCAACGTCTGCGGAAACAACGTGACATCCTTGAGCAAGTCGGCCATAGTTCGGCCACTGCGCACGCAGGTTTGCAAAATTTGCAAAGCGCTGATCAAACCGTCGCCAGTGGTGTGCTTGTCCAAGGCCAGCAAATGGCCTGAGCCCTCGCCACCTAATATCCAACCGTGTTTGGCCAATTCTTCGAGCACATAACGGTCGCCCACTTTGGCGCGCACAAATTTCACACCGCGTTTTTTAAACGCCACTTCAACGGCCATGTTGGTCATCAGCGTGCCCACCACACCCGGCACCACCTCGTCTTTCGCAAGCCGGTCATCGGCCATCAAATACAGCAACTCATCGCCATTGAACAAACGTCCTTGTGCATCGACCATTTGCAAGCGATCGGCGTCGCCATCCAGCGCCACGCCAAAATCGGCATGGTTGGCTTTGACTGAGCGCACCAAGGCGTCTGGATGGGTAGCGCCCACCTCTTTGTTGATGTTGAGTCCGTCTGGGCTGCAGCCGATCGCGATCACCTCCGCCCCCAACTCGTGAAACACTTTGGGCGCTATGTGATAGGCAGCGCCATGGGCCGCATCGACCACAATCTTCACGCCTTTGAGCGTCAGATCGTTGGAGAACGTGCTTTTGCAAAACTCGATGTAACGACCTGCGGCGTCGTCCAAACGACGCGTTTTACCCAAATTCGCCGAATCCACCCAAACGGGGGTTTCATCGAGGGCGGTCTCTACGGCCAGCTCCCAAGCGTCATCCAGCTTGGTGCCTTTGGCGCTGAAAAACTTGATGCCGTTGTCTGCAAATGGGTTGTGACTGGCACTGATGACCACACCAAGGCTGGCACGTTGCGCACGCGTGAGATAGGCCACCCCTGGCGTCGGTAAGGGCCCGAGCAACACCACGTTGACGCCAGCGGAATTAAAGCCAGACTCCAAGGCCGACTCCAACATATAGCCCGAAATCCGTGTGTCTTTGCCAATCAACACCGTGGGATGGGCTTCGGTTCGTTTGAGCACACGGCCTACTGCATGCGCCAAGCGCAACACAAAATCAGGGGTAATCGGCGCTTGACCCACGGTGCCGCGGATGCCATCTGTTCCAAAGTATTGACGTGTCATGGTGATTTATTCTTGGTTTATTGAGGAGCAATTGTCGCAAACAAGTGCACTCTTTTGAGGCGTAGTTGCGAATTAAGGGGTGCATCAACGTGCTGCTTGCCACACCTTCAGCGCCTGAACCGTTTGAAGTACGTCGTGCACCCGCACAACGCGTGCACCTCGCTCAAGAGCCACCAACGCAGCGGCCAAGCTGGGCACCAACCGTTCACCCACGTCGCAACCCGTCACGGCCCCCAGCGACGATTTGCGCGACCAGCCCACCAACAAGGGGTAGCCCAACGCCATCAAGGTCGACTGCGCCGACAGCAGCTCAAAGTTTTGTGCCACAGTTTTGCCAAAACCGACGCCGGGGTCGAGCGCAATGCGCGCAGCCGCAACACCTTGCGCCTGAAGTTGCGTGGCACCGTCGTTCAAAAATCGCGAGACAGGCGCGATCACCGAACCCGTCATCGGCAAGGTTTGCATGGTCTGAGGCTCGCCATGCATGTGCATCAAACAAACACCGCAACTGGGGTGCGCAGCAATCACCGACACAGCACCAGGTTGGCGCAGGGCCCAAATGTCATTGATGATGTCCGCCCCCGCATCCAAGACGGCCTGCATCACCTGAGGTTTGTAGGTGTCAACGGACACGGGCACGTTCAAACGCACCGCCTCACGCACCACGGGCAAAACACGTGCAAGCTCATCATCAAGAGACACGGCTTGAGCACCAGGACGGGTGGACTCAGCACCAATGTCCAAAATATTCGCGCCCTCTCTGAGTAGCTGTTCGCAGTGCGCCAACGGTGCGTAACGACCACCATCAGAAAATGAGTCAGGCGTGACATTGACGATCCCCATGACTTGGGGCTGGGTCAGGTCAATCCGAAAACGTGAGGTTTGCCAAAACATACAAGGTCCATGAAAAACGGGGCTTGCGCCCCGTTGGTGTGTTTTGTCTTCTAGGCAGATCACGCAGCCGAAGGCGTTGGGTCGGTCTGCACCGCAGGCGTGCCGCCACTACCATCGCCCGAAGGAGGTTTGCGCGGGGTCCAGTCTTTGGGGGGGCGCGGCTCACGCCCTGCCATGATGTCATCCAATTGCTCTGTATCGATGGTTTCCCATTCCAGCAAAGCTTTGGCCATGGCGTGCATCTTGTCCGAGTTTTCTTCGATCAAGCGACGCGCCGAGGTGTATTGCTCATCAATGATGCTTCGCACTTCCATGTCCACCTTTTGCATGGTTGCTTCAGACATATTGGTGGTTTTGGTCACGGAACGACCCAAGAACACTTCACCTTCGTTTTCGGCATAGACCATGGGGCCCAAAGCTTGGGTCATGCCGTAGCGCATCACCATGTCACGTGCAATCGATGTGGCACGCTCAAAGTCGTTGCTGGCACCTGTGGTCATCTGGTTCATGAACACCTCTTCTGCAATACGGCCACCGAACAACATGCTGATTTGGTTCAGCATGAATTCTTTGTCGTAGCTGTAGCGGTCTTGAGCGGGAAGGCTCATCGTCACACCCAAGGCACGGCCGCGCGGAATGATAGTGACCTTGTGAACGGGGTCGCATTTGGGCAACAACTTGCCAATCAAAGCGTGGCCTGACTCGTGATATGCCGTGTTACGACGCTCTTCTTCAGGCATGACCATGCTCTTGCGCTCAGGGCCCATCAGAATTTTGTCTTTGGCCTTTTCAAAGTCCACCATTTCGACCACACGCGCATTACGACGGGCAGCCATCAAGGCGGCTTCGTTACACAAGTTGGCCAAATCAGCGCCACTCATGCCGGGTGTGCCGCGTGCAATCACGCTGGCGTTGACGTCTTGTCCAACAGGCACTTTGCGCATGTGCACGTTCAAAATTTGTTCGCGACCGCGGATGTCTGGCAAGGTCACATAGACCTGACGGTCAAAGCGTCCTGGGCGCAACAAAGCGGCGTCCAAAATATCAGGGCGGTTAGTCGCTGCGACCACGATAACGCCAAGGTTGGTCTCAAAACCGTCCATCTCAACCAGCATTTGGTTCAACGTTTGTTCACGTTCGTCGTTGCCACCACCCAAGCCTGCACCGCGCTGACGACCCACAGCATCGATTTCGTCGATGAAGATGATGCAAGGCGCGTTTTTCTTAGCGTTTTCAAACATGTCGCGCACGCGGGCGGCACCCACACCCACAAACATTTCAACGAAATCAGAGCCTGAAATGCTAAAGAATGGCACCTTAGCTTCGCCAGCAATACCTTTGGCCAGCAAAGTTTTACCGGTACCGGGAGGGCCGACCAACAGTAAACCACGTGGAATACGGCCGCCCAGTTTTTGGAACTTTTGCGGGTCTTTCAAAAAGTCAACCACCTCTTTGACTTCTTCTTTGGCCTCGTCGCAGCCGGCCACATCGGCAAACGTCACGGTGTTGTTGTTTTCGTCCAACATACGCGCTTTGCTTTTACCAAAACTAAACGCACCGCCTTTGCCGCCACCCTGCATTTGACGCATGAAGTAGACCCAGACACCAATCAACAATAGCATCGGGCCCCAGCTGACCAGCAAAGTCATCAAGAATGAACCTTCTTCGCGGGGCTTGACGTCAAACTTCACGCCGTTGGCAATTAAATCGCCCACCAAGCCACGGTCTAGGTAAGTGGCAGTCGTGCGCAACTTCCGCTCGTCGTTGGTGATAGCCACAATTTCTGTGCCTCCAGCACCTTCTTGAATGGTGGCCGTTTTGATGCGCTTGGCACGCACTTCCTCTAGGAAGTCCGAATAACCAACGTAGCCGTTGGATGCGCTAGGGCGTGTTTCAAATTGCTTGAACACAGTGAACAGCACCAAGCCGATCACCAACCAAACTGCGACTTTTGAGAACCATTGATTGTTCAATGTGGGCTCCGAAATAAAAATAGATACAAGTTGTACCAGTTGGGTGTCATTTTAAGCTTTTCAAGCGCAAATAAAAATTTAACTGCACGAATCAGCCTTGTAGGGCTCATGGATTAACCAAATTGCGATGTTTAAGCCCCATGCCAATCAAAAAAGTTTCACTGGATTTGTCACGGCTGGATTTGGGCTTGAAGGGCTTCACCACTTTGAAAGTGTCTTTGAAAAGCTGAGTCAACTGACTGTAACCACTGCCATGAAAAAGTTTGACCACCAAGGCACCGTCGTCTTTGACATGCTTTTGGGCAAACTCAACGGCTAACTCGACCAGATGGACGATCCGCATCGCATCCGAAGATTCGATGCCCGACAAGTTCGGCGCCATGTCTGACACCACGACATCAACAATGCGGCCATTCAGGGCTGTCTCGAGTTGGGCTAAAACTTCGGCCTCTCGAAAGTCGCCTTGCAAAAACGTGACGTCTTCAATCGGCTCCATGTGCAGAATATCCAAACCAATGATGGTGCCGTTGAGCGTTCCCGAGGCGGCGCCATCGGGAGACATGCGACGACGCAGATACTGACTCCAAGCACCTGGCGCGCACCCTAAGTCGACCACCACATGGCCGGGCTTGACCAGCCCCAGTTGCTCATCAATTTCTTTGAGCTTGTAAGCCGCACGGGCACGGAAGCCCTCTTTTTGTGCGAGCTTGACATAAGGGTCATTCACGTGGTCGTTCAACCAAGACTTGTTGACCTTTTTACTTTTAGTTTTAGCTTTCAATTCATACCCTTAAGCGAGCGGGGATAATACCCCCATGTCCGCAATACAACTCACACCTGCTCAACGCAAAATTCACCGTGCCGAAGCGCACCATCTCGACCCTGTTGTGATGATCGGCAACGATGGTTTAACCCCCGCCGTTCTCAAAGAAGCTGAGATGGCTTTGAACGCTCACGGCCTCATCAAAATTCGCGTTCTTGGCGATGACCGCCCTGCTCGCGAAGCCATGTATCTCGCTTTGGCCGATCAACTGAACGCTGCACCGATTCAGCACATCGGCAAACTCTTCATCTTATGGCGCCCCAAATCTGACAAAGTGCGTGATGATGCTGACGAAGATCGCATGTCAGGCCCACGCGACGTGAAAGTGCTGAAGTACAGCAAACGCGGCGGACAGCGCCCTGAAGTCAAGACACTGCGTGTGCTGGGCAACCAACGACTCACCTCCGGCGGTCAAGTTAAGCGTGCAAAACCTAAGAAAATTTCCATCAAAAAACGCACGTTGGGTTAACCCGCTTTTGCGATTTAGAAATGCAAGGGCATCCACATGGATGCCCTTTTTTGTGCCTATGGTCTACGCTTTAGAAGCGCTCAGCTGCCACATGACCTTCGCCGCACATGCGGATTGCAACAAATAAAATGCAGTGCCCACGTTGTGCCATAGCCACAAATTTTCTCGCGCCACGATGTGCGGCGCCACTGCCAATTCAAGCAGCAGCGCCAACAAAATGCCACCCATTACCCAAACTGAAGGTGAATAAGGTTCATCTTGCGCCTCGCGTCTGGCCGCTAAAAGCAACAAAAGACCGCAAGCAACAGACAGCCAACTCTGTGCGGTAAAGAGCTTGGCAGCCATGCGGCCAGCGATCACTGGCGTCTCCAAGTGCACGAATAACAGTGGCACGACAACAAAACCAACGGCCACCAAACTACCCCACCACAGCGCTGCTAAAAAGACTTGCAAACGCGCCATGGGGTGCAATCAGAGGTATGAAACCGTCATGATCTCATAGCGTTTGATGCCGCCTGGAGCCTGCACTTCCGCCACATCGCCCTCTTCTTTGCCAATCAAGGCCCGCGCAATGGGACTGCTGATGTTGACCAAACCGAGTTTCAAATCGGCCTCGTCCTCACCCACGATTTGGTAAGTCACTTTGTCGCCGGAATCTTCATCTTCCAACGAGACGGTGGCACCAAACACCACGCGCCCCCCCGCATCCAATTCGGATGGGTCAATGATTTGTGCCACCGACAGCTTGCCTTCAATTTCTTGAATGCGGCCTTCGATGAAACCTTGGCGATCTTTGGCCGCATCGTATTCGGCGTTTTCGCTCAAGTCACCTTGCGCACGCGCCTCGGCGATGGCATTGATCACAGAGGGACGCTCAACGGTTTTGAGTTTGTGCAACTCGTCTTTGAGCTTCTCTGAACCGCGTTTGGTAATAGGAATGGTGGCCATGGTTTTTTCTAATCTGGCTGCTTAAGCCGTCAACTGGGCGTGCATTTCCTGCACAGAAATGACATCCAACTGGTCCATGTACTTCATCCCCTCAACGGCCGCTTCTGCGCCGGCTATTGTTGTGAAGGTCGTCACACGGTTGAGCAATGCCGAGGTACGAATGTGACGTGAATCGGCAATCGCATTGCGACGCTCTTCCACCGTGTTGATCACCAACACCACTTCGTTGTTTTTGATCATGTCCACGATATGCGGACGACCTTCGGTCACCTTGTTGACCGTCGCGCAAGCCACACCCGCCGCGTTGATCGCGCTGGCTGTGCCCTTGGTTGCAATCAATGCGAAGCCTTGCGCCACCAATTGACGAGCCACTTCGATGGCACGCGCCTTGTCGTTGTTTTTCACCGAAATGAAGACCTTGCCCGAAGGCGTGCCGTCGGCTTTGTTCGGGCGGGGCAGCTTGGTCCCAGCGCCCAATTGGCTCTTCACAAAGGCTTCGCCAAAGGTCTTGCCCACGCCCATGACTTCGCCGGTGGACTTCATCTCGGGGCCGAGAATGGTGTCGACGCCGGGGAACTTCACGAAGGGGAATACCGCTTCTTTCACGCTGAAATAAGGCGGTGTGACTTCTTTTGTGATGCCTTGCGACGCGAGTGTTTGACCCGCCATGCAGCGCGCCGCCACCTTGGCCAACTGGATGCCCGTGGCTTTCGACACGTAAGGCACAGTGCGTGAAGCGCGGGGGTTCACTTCCAGCACGTAGATCACGTCTTGGCCATCCACATGCTGGATGGCAAACTGCACGTTCATCAAACCCACCACGTTCAAGGCACCGGCCATGGCGGCCGATTGGCGCTTGAGCTCGTCCACCGTGGCAGACGACAAAGAGTAAGGCGGCAAAGAGCAAGCCGAGTCACCGCTGTGCACACCCGCTTGTTCGATGTGCTCCATCACGCCACCGATGAAGGTCTTACCTTCGGGGTCGCGCAGGCAGTCCACATCGCACTCGATCGCATCGTTCAGGAAACGGTCCAGCAGCACGGGCGAGTCGTGCGACACCTTGACCGCTTCGCGCATGTAGCGCTCCAGGTCACGTTGCTCGTGCACGATTTCCATGGCGCGACCACCCAGCACGTAGCTGGGGCGAACCACCAAGGGGTAACCCAAGGCGGCTGCTTTTTCGAGGGCTTCTGGCTCGGTGCGTGCTGTGGCGTTGGGGGGTTGGCGCAAACCGAGGTCTTGCAACAATTTCTGGAAACGCTCACGGTCTTCGGCCGCGTCGATCATGTCGGGGCTGGTGCCGATGATGGGCACGCCAGCGGCTTCCAGATCCAAAGCGAGCTTCAAAGGCGTTTGGCCGCCATATTGAACGATGACGCCTGTAGGCTTTTCCTTGTCCACAATTTCAAGCACATCTTCCAAGGTGACGGGCTCAAAGTACAAACGGTCCGAGGTGTCGTAGTCGGTCGACACGGTCTCAGGGTTGCAGTTGACCATGATGGTTTCGTAACCGTCTTCGCGCATGGCGAGCGCGGCGTGTACGCAGCAGTAGTCGAACTCAATGCCTTGACCGATTCGGTTGGGGCCACCACCCAAGACCATGATCTTCTTGTTGGTCGTGGGTTCTGCTTCGCACTCGCCATCTCCGTTGCCTTCATAGCAGGAGTACATGTAGGCGGTGTCGGTCGAGAACTCGGCCGCGCAGGTGTCCACGCGCTTGTAAACGGGACGGATGTTCAGCGCGTGACGACGGGCACGCACCACATGCTCGGTGGTTTTGAGCAATTTGGCCAAACGGCGATCGGAGAAGCCCTTCTTCTTGAGCGCACGCAGCTCGTCTGCCGTGATGGCTTCCAGCGTGGTGGTTTCAAGTTCAAGCTCTATCTTCACGATCTCTTCGATTTGCACCAAGAACCAAGGGTCGATCTTGGTCAAGGCAAACACCTCGTCCACGCTCAAGCCCATGGCGAAGGCATCGCCCACGTACCAAATGCGCTCTGGGCCGGGTTCGCCCAGTTCTTTCTCGAGCACTTCGCGGTCTTGGGTTTTTTCGTTCATGCCATCCACGCCCACTTCCAAACCACGCAGGGCTTTTTGGAAGGACTCTTGGAAGGTGCGGCCCATGGCCATGACTTCGCCCACCGATTTCATTTGGGTGGTCAAGCGGCTGTCAGCAGTTGGGAACTTCTCGAAAGCGAAACGGGGGATCTTGGTGACCACGTAGTCGATCGATGGCTCAAACGAGGCTGGCGTGGCACCACCTGTGATGTCGTTGCGCAACTCGTCGAGCGTGTAGCCCACAGCCAGCTTGGCCGCGACTTTGGCAATCGGGAAACCCGTGGCCTTGGAGGCCAACGCGGACGAACGCGACACACGTGGGTTCATCTCAATGACGACCATGCGGCCGTCTTTAGGATTGATCGAGAACTGCACGTTAGAGCCGCCCGTGTCCACACCGATTTCGCGCAACACAGCCAAAGAGGCATTGCGCAAAATTTGGTATTCCTTGTCAGTCAAGGTTTGTGCGGGTGCTACGGTGATGGAGTCACCGGTATGCACACCCATGGGGTCCAAGTTTTCGATCGAGCAGATGATGATGCAGTTGTCCGTCTTATCGCGCACCACTTCCATCTCGTACTCTTTCCAGCCGAGCAGCGATTCTTCAATCAGCAGCTCGGTGGTGGGTGAAGCCTCCAGACCGCGCTTGCAGATGACTTCGAATTCTTCGGGGTTGTAGGCGATGCCGCCGCCCGTGCCGCCCAGCGTGAAGCTGGGGCGAATGACAGTGGGGAAGCCCAATGTCTTTTGCACATCCCACGCTTCTTCCATGCTGTGGGCAATGCCCGAACGGGCCGATCCCAGACCAATCTTGGTCATAGCGTCTTTGAACTTCAGACGATCTTCGGCTTTGTCGATGGCCTCTGGCGTAGCACCAATCAGCTCGACCTTGTACTTTTCGAGCACGCCGTTGTGCCACAGGTCCAAAGCGCAGTTGAGCGCGGTTTGGCCACCCATGGTGGGCAAGATCGCATCAGGGCGCTCTTTGGCGATGATCTTCTCGACCGTCTGCCAAGTGATGGGTTCGATGTAAGTGACGTCGGCCGTGGCCGGGTCGGTCATGATCGTGGCAGGGTTGCTGTTGATCAAGATGACTTTGTAGCCCTCTTCACGCAAAGCTTTGCAAGCCTGCACGCCAGAGTAGTCGAACTCGCAAGCTTGACCAATGATGATCGGGCCAGCGCCAATGATGAGGATGCTTTTGAGGTCTGTGCGCTTTGGCATTATTTTGTCTCCATCAGGTTGATGAAGCGGTCAAAAAGGTAAGCAATGTCGTGTGGGCCAGGCGATGCCTCGGGGTGACCCTGGAAGCAGAACGCGGGCTTGTCGGTGCGGGCCAGGCCCTGCAAGGTGCCGTCAAACAATGACACGTGTGTGGCACGCAAATTGGCGGGCAGCGATTTCTCATCCACCGCAAAACCGTGGTTCTGGCTGGTGATGGACACGCGACCCGTGTCAAGTTCTTTCACAGGATGGTTGGCACCATGGTGACCAAATTTCATCTTGAAGGTCTTCGCGCCACTGGCCAAGGCCATGATTTGGTGGCCCAAACAAATGCCAAATGTGGGAATGCCAGTTTCGATCAACTCGGCAGCCGCAGCGATCGCGTAATCACAAGGCTGTGGATCGCCAGGCCCATTGGACAAGAAGATGCCGTCAGGGTTGTGCTTGAGCACATCGGCTGCCGATGTTTTAGCGGGCACCACCGTGACTTGACAGCCACGCTCAGCCAACATGCGCAAGATGTTTTTCTTCACGCCAAAGTCATAGGCGACCACGTGAAATTTAGGAGCGGCCAAAGTGCCGTAGCCCTGACCCAACACCCACTCCGTTTCGGTCCAGTCAAAAGACTCAGACACCGTCACTTTTTGGGCTAAATCGAGACCAGACATCGAAGGCGCAGCTTGTGCCGCAGCCACTGCTTGGTCAATCAAGGCTTGGGTCACTTGCTGACCTTGAGCCAAGCCCAAGATGGCACCGTTTTGGGCACCTTGGGTGCGCAACAAGCGTGTCAGTTGACGGGTGTCGATGTTGGCAATCGCAACAGTACCAGCTTCGACCAAGTAAGCGGACAAGGTTTGGTGTGAGCGGAAGTTGCTTGCGATCAAAGGCAAATCTTTGATGATCAAGCCAGCAGCATGGACTTTGTCAGCTTCGATGTCTTCCACGTTGACGCCGTAGTTACCGATGTGCGGGTACGTCAAAGTGACGATCTGCTGGCAGTAGCTGGGGTCAGTGAGGATTTCCTGATAGCCGGTGAGTGAGGTGTTGAACACCACTTCGCCGACGGTGGAGCCAGAGGCTCCAATCGAGTTGCCGATAAAGACCGTGCCGTCTGCGAGCGCCAAGATGGCGGGCGGGAAGGTTCCCTGAAGAGACAAAAGCACTGGGTTCTCCGGAATAGTTCGGGTACGCCTCAGCGCTCACAAGAGAATGTCTTCTCTTTGGCTGCTTTGTTCGAGGAATTTGCCTAGTTTTGGCTGGGGCGTACAGGTTGATGCGGGAAAGCCTCTCATTATATCCGAGGCACTGGTTTTCCCCAGTGTTTGCCCGACTTAATCCACCAAATGACAGGTCGCACTGGCGTGTAAGCAAATGGCAGCAGCCGCCGCCACATTGAGCGACTCCTCGCCACCGGGCTGCGCAATTCGCACCGCCAATTCGGCCTGCTGCGCTAACTCAGGCGACACGCCCTGCCCTTCATGCCCCATCAGCCACGCACAAGGCATGGGTAACTTGGCTTGGGCCAACAACGTGTGTAAAAAAGGCCCTTGGTGTGAGCTAGTCGCCACCCAAGGAATGTCCAGCACTGCAAGCGCGTCTAGCGACAAACCCTCGACCAAATGCAAACCAAAATGCGCCCCCATCCCAGCGCGTAACACCTTGGGGGACCACAACGCCGCCGTACCCTTGATCGCCAACACTTGGGTGAAACCAAAGGCTGAGGCGCTCCGCAAGATGGAGCCGACGTTGCCTGCGTCTTGCACGCGGTCCAACACCACCGTGGCGACCTTGGGCTGCACCACTTGGGTGCTGGGTGTGGCCAAAATAAAACCCATGCGCGCAGGCGACTCCAAGCTGCTGATTTCTGCAAACAAAGCATCAGGCAAAACCGTATTGCGCTCTGCGGCACGCGTCCACTCAGAAGGCGCTGTCGCCCATTGAGACTCTGCAAATACCGCGTGCTCGGGCTTGACACCACGGGTGAGCGCGGCGCGGCACAGATGATCGCCCTCTAGCCACACACGCCCGAGCTTGCGGTAGGCCGAGCTGTCTTGCGACAAACGGCGCAACTCTTTCACCAAGGGGTTATCGCGCGAGGTAATCAAATTCATGTCAACACTTTGGTAACGGGCGAAAACGTGGTTCGATGCCACGGCGTCGCACCGTGGGTTTGCAGCGCCAATAAATGGGCGGCGGTGCCATAGCCTTTGTGACTGTCAAAACCGTAAAGCGGGTACTCGGCATGCAACTGCATGCACCAGCGGTCACGGTGCACTTTGGCCAATATAGAAGCCGCAGAAATAGCAGGCACTTTGCTGTCGCCTTTGACAATCGCCTCCGCCAAGACATCCAACACGGGCAAACGGTTGCCATCCACCAACACTTTGTGTGGCTTCAGACGCAAACCTTCCACCGCGCGGCGCATAGCCAGCATCGTGGCTTGCAAAATATTCAAGGTATCGATTTCTTCAACCGTCGCTTCGGCGATGCAGCAACACAAAGCTTTGGCACGAATTTCGTCGTACAAACGCTCACGCTTCAATGGGGTCAATTTTTTGGAATCGGCCAAACCGAGGATCGGATTTTGATCATCCAAAATCACAGCAGCAGCCACCACAGGCCCAGCCAGCGGTCCGCGCCCAGCCTCATCGACACCCGCCATCAAACCGGGGGCATCCCAAACAAGCGGCGCTTGTTCAGCGCGCAAGAACTTTTTCGATCGCATGTGCGGCCAGTGCGGGGGTGTCGCGACGCAGGCTGTCGTGCAGCGCTGCAAAGCGTTGTTGAACATCAGACATGGCAGCGGGGTGATCCAGCCACTGCAGCACTTCGTACGCCATCGCGTCAGGCGATGCCGCATCTTGAAGTAGCTCAGGCACCACAAAGTCTTGGCTCAAGATATTGGGCAAGCCCACCCAAGGCTGCAACTTCTTGCGCTGCATGATTTGCCAACTGAGCCAGTTCATGTTGTACGCAATCACCATAGGGCGCTTGAAGAGTGCAGCCTCCAAGGTAGCGGTGCCACTGGCAATCAAAGTCACATCACATGCCGCCAAAGCTGCATGGGACTGACCATTCAGCAGCAAGAGGTTGGGCACAGGCCCTACTTCTTTCAAAATTTCGTCAATGCGCGCACGCAAAACAGGCATTGCGGGCAACACAAAGTGCAAGCCCGGCTGACGTTGGGCCATGCGTTGCGCAGCTTGCAAAAAGCGACGTGCTAAATACTCAATTTCAGAACTGCGGCTACCCGGCAACAAGGCCACCACCGTCGCATCTTGAGGAAGCCCTAATGCGGTGCGAGCCGCCGTACGGTCAACCTCATCGGGAATAGTTTGAGCCAAAGGATGGCCAACATAAGTTGCAGCAATGCCGTGCTGAGCCAACAAGGCTTCTTCGAACGGAAAAATGCACAACACATGGTCGACGCTTTGGCGGATTTTTTCTACCCGATCTGCGCGCCACGCCCAGATTGAGGGACACACAAAATGCACGGCAGGAATGCCTGCGCCCTTGAGGTCACGTTCTAAATCGAGGTTGAAGTCTGGGGCATCCACACCAATGAAGGCGCTCGGTGGATTAGCCAACAAACGGTCACGTAACTGGCGACGAATGCCCACGATTTCACGGTAATGACGAAGCACCTCCACATAGCCGCGCACCGCTAATTTTTCGTAGGGCCACCAAGGTTCAAAACCTTGGGCCTCCATAAGGAGACCACCGATACCCGAGCTTTGCATGTCTGGCCATTTTTGGCGCATGCCACCCAGCAGCAAGCCCGCCAGCAAATCACCCGAAGCCTCGCCTGCAACCAGCGAGAAAGACAAAGCCCCAGCCATGCGTTTTAGCGAATGATGCCGCGTTGCGGCGAGGTGTGGTCTAAGAAATCCAGCATCATGGCCACATCGGCTGCGGCTTCTGGTTTCTCTTGGGCCAACGCTGAAATGCGCTCTTTGGCTTTATCCAAGGTCAAATCATCGCGGTACAAGGCTTTATGCATGGCCTTCACCGCGCTGATGCGCTCGGCAGAAAAGCCACGACGGCGCAAACCTTCGAAGTTCATCGAACGTGGCTCGGCAGGTTGGCCTTGACACATCACAAAAGGCGGCACGTCCGCAAAAAGCAGCGAATGCATGGCGGAGAAGCTGTGCGCGCCAATGCGAACAAACTGGTGCACCACGGTAAAGCCACCCAAGATGACCCAGTCGCCCACATGCACGTGGCCGGCCAACTGCGCGCTGTTGGCGAAGATGGTGTGATTGCCCACCACGCAGTCGTGGGCTAGGTGAACGTAGGCCATGATCCAGTTGTCGTTGCCAACTTTCGTCACGCCCGCATCACCGGGCGAACCGATGTTGAAGGTACAAAACTCACGGATGGTGTTGCGGTCACCAATGATCAGTTCACAAGGCTCACCCGCATACTTTTTGTCTTGCGGCACCGCACCCAAGGAGTTGAACTGAAAAATACGGTTGTCTTGACCAATGCTGGTGTGACCTTCGATCACGCAGTGCGGCCCGACCGTCGTGCCAGCACCAATACGCACATGCGGGCCAATGATGGTGTAAGGCCCCACCTGCACCGAGCTGTCGAGCTCGGCTTTTGGGTCAACCAATGCGGTCGCGTGGATGTTGCTCATCGTCTAAATAAGGGCTAGTCGGATTAGGCAATCGCACGCATGGTGCACATCAGCTCGGCCTCGGTGGCGATCACATCACCCACTTTGGCTCGCGCTTTGAATTTGAAAATGCCGGCCTTCATGCGGTCCAACTCGACTTCCAAGGTTAGCTGATCGCCGGGCTCGACGGGGCGCTTGAAGCGTGCACCGTCGATGCCTGCGAAGTAATACACAGTTTTGTCATCGGGAGCGGCACCCAGGGTGTCGAACGCCAACAAAGCAGCGGCTTGTGCCAAGGCTTCCAAAATCAACACACCAGGCATGACGGGGTGGTGTGGGAAATGGCCACTGAAAAATGGCTCGTTCATGGTCACGTTTTTGAGCGCCTTGATGCTTTTGCCTTTTTCCAATTCCAACACACGGTCGACCAACAAAAATGGGTAACGGTGCGGCAATTGCTTCAAGATTTGATGGATGTCCATGCTCATTTTTTTTGACTTTCTAAGGCTGATTCAAGAGATTTGATGCGGTCGCGCAAGCGGTGCAACTGACGCAAGGTCGCGGCATTTTTCTCCCATGACGCATTGTCGTCGATGGGAAACACACCACTGTATTGACCAGGCTGGCGAATCGATCGCATGACCACTGAGGCTGCAGAAATGTGCACCCCATCGGCCAATTGCAAATGACCAAGTACAACCGCCCCACCGCCTACGGTGCAATTCGCACCAATGCGCGCGCTGCCTGCGACACCGGCACATCCAGCCATCGCGGTGTTCGCGCCTACGTGCACGTTGTGACCGATTTGCACCAAATTGTCGAGCTTGACGCCGTCTTCGAGCACTGTGTCGTCCAAAGCGCCGCGATCAATGCAAGTGTTGGCGCCGATTTCCACATTGTTGCCAATGCGCACAGCACCCAGTTGCTCAATTTTTTCCCAGCGTCCTTCAAACATGGCGAAACCGAAACCATCGGCACCAATCACCACACCCGCATGGATGATGCAGCGCTCGCCAATGTGGCAATCTTCACCCACGGTGATACCGGATTTAAGCCACGTATTGGCACCGATATGTGCGCCCCGCTCCACCACGCAGAGAGGACCTATTCGTGCAGTCGCGTGCACAGAAGCGCTGGGGTGGATGACCGCACTCGGGTGCACCAAGAATGCATCGTCTTTGGGTAAATGCTGACGCCAGAGTTGGGTCAAGCGTGCGAAGTAGTGATACGGGTTGTCAGCCACGATCAACGCCGAGCATGTGTCAGTGACCTCTGCCACTGCCGGCGACACGATCACACAACCCGCCTGAGTGGTGGCGAGTTGTGACTGGTATTTGGGATTGCTCAAAAAACTCAGCGTATCGGCTTGCGCTGTGTCAAGCGGTGAGAGTTTTTGAATCAGGCGTTGAGGATCGCCAACGAGGCGACCACCCAAACTTTCGATGATCTGGCCGAGACTCAGTGCCACGGCAGCTTATTTGGCAGCGTTGATGACCTTGAGCACTTTGTCGGTGATGTCGTGCTTGGGGTTGATGTAAACGGCTTCTTGCAAAACGAGGTCGAACTTTTCAGTTTCAGCCACTTGCTTGATGACACGGTTAGCGCGTTCGAGCACCTGTTGGAACTCTTCATTCTTGCGTGCGTTCAACTCTTCTTGGAACTCGCGGCGTTTGCGCTGCAGTTCGCGGTCTTGTTCACCCAATTGCTTTTGACGCGACAGACGCTGTGACTCAGACAAAGTAGGCGCTTCACGCTCAAACTTTTCGGCTGACGATTTCAAGTTGTTACCGAACTCAATCAAGTCTTTGTCGCGCTTAGCAAATTCTTGCTCTAACTTAGCTTGCGCTTGTTTGGCCGTATTGGCTTCTTTAAAGATTCTGTCAGTATTGATGAATCCAATGCGGATTTCTTCAGCTTGTACGCTGAATGCGGCCAAGCCCAAGGCGATGGTCAAAGAGAGGTGGCGAAAAAACGTGTTCATCAGAAGGATGTCCCGATCTGGAATTGCAATCGTTGGATTCTATCGCCTGTAAAGGCACGCGAAGGACGGGCCCATGCGAAACGCAAGGGACCCATCGGTGAGACCCAGCTCAAGCCAACGCCATAAGAGCTGCGCAGCTCGCTGAGCTGAATTTTGTCGTATTCGCCAAACACGTTACCCATGTCATAGAAACCGTACAAACGGAGACTGCGGTCATTGCCCGCGCCTGGAAATGGCAGCAAAAACTCGCTATTGAGCGTGACCTTTTTCGCACCACCGCTGACGATGCCGGACGGGTCACGATGCCCCAAGGTGCCTTGTTCGAAACCACGCACCGAGCCCAAACCACCCGAGTAGTAGTTTTTAAACACGGGGAAGGGTTGACCTTGCAAGCCTTTACCCAACCCAAAGTCGGCGTTGAAGGCAAAGGTGTATTGCTTGGTCAAAGGGAAATATTGCTGGTATTGCGCCCCAAACTTGGCGTAACGGGTATCACCGGCCAAACCTGTTTCACTGTTTAGACGGATGAACTTGCCGTTCGTCGGGTTCAAATAACTATCTCGACTGTCACGCGCCCAGCCCACCGTCAAAGGCACGGTGTGCGTGGTGTAACCAAACTGGTAGGCATATTTCAAATAGGAGTCAGGCAAGTTGGTGCCCGGCACAATTTGCGTTTGCTCTAACGAGGCACCCACAAAAACACGGTCTAACTCACTGAATGGCACACCAAAGCGAATGCCTGTGCCAGATGTGACAAGGCGGTAGTCACCGCCCTGCTCCACGTAAGGCCGGCTAGAGCGGTGGTAGTACTCAAAGGTGCGCGACACGCCGTCTTCCGTGAAATACGGGTCGGTGGTGTTGATCACGTAGTACTGGTTGAACTTGCTCGTGCTGACCTGCAAACCCAAGTTCTGGCCACTCCCAAAGACGTTGTCTTGCTGAATACCAAAAGAGAAAGTGACTTTTTCAGCGCTGGAGAAACCCGCGCCCAAGGTCAACATGCCCGTGGGTTTTTCAACCACGTTCACATTCAAATCGACCTGATCTTGGGAAGCCGCCACCTCTTGGGTGTCCACCTCGACGTCTTTGAAATAACCCAAGCGGTTGATGCGGTCACGCGACAAGCGAATGCGCTCGCCGTCGTACCACGAGGACTCCATCTGACGGAACTCGCGGCGCACGATCTGGTCGCGCGTGCGGTTGTTGCCCACGATGTTGATGCGTCGCACGTAAGCGCGACGCGACGGATCGGCCACCAACACCAACTTCACGCGGTTGGTGCTGCGGTCGATCTCGGGACGCACCTCGGTGCGGGCAAATGCAAAGCCAAAATTACCAAAATACTCGTTGAAGGCTTTGGTGGTTTTCGCCACATCATCCGCGTTGTAAGGCTTGCCGGCCTTGATCTCAATCAAAGACTTGAACTCATCGTCTTTGCCCAAGTAGTAGCCATCCAGAGCCACTTCAGACACGACAAAGCGGTCCCCCTCGGTCACGTTGATGGTGATGGAAATGTCTTGCTTGTTGGGGGAGATAGCCACTTGGGTGGAGTCCACACGGAACTCCAAGTAGCCACGCGACAAGTACCAAGCACGCAAGGTCTCAAGGTCGGCATTGAGCTTGGTGCGTGAATAACGATCGGACTTGGTGTACCAACTGAGCCAGTTGCCTGTACCTTGGTCGAACTGGTCCAGCAATTTGGATTCGCCAAAGGCTTGGGCACCTACGATGCGCATTTCTTTGATTTTGGCCAAATCGCCTTCAACGACCGTGAATGACAAATTCACACGGTTGCGATCCACGGGGGTGATGGTGGTGATAATTTCAGCACCGTACAAACTGCGGTTCACATACTGGCGCTTGAGTTCTTGCTCTGCACGGTCAGCCAAGGCTTTGTCAAACGGACGGCCCTCGGCCAACCCAATATCACGCAAAGCTTTGCGCAACACGTCTTTGTCAAACTCTTTGGTGCCGATAAATTCAACGGCTGCAATGTTGGGACGCTCCTCAACGATCAGCACCAGTTCGTCGCCATTGACTTCAATGCGCACGTCTTTAAACAAGCCCAAGGCAAACAGGCTGCGAATAGCAGCTGCGCCTTTTTCGTCGGTGTAATCGTCGCCGACACGAAACGGGATCGAGGCGAAAACGGTGCCTGGCTCAATGCGCTGTAAGCCTTCGACACGGATATCACGGACTTTGAAAGGATCCACCGCCCAGGCATTGAAGGCCAATGCAGACCCTAGCAAAAGCGCTGCAGCACAGGACAGGGGCGAGCGACGGAATCGAGGAAGTGGATGGGTCATGAACTGAAAACTCAAGGGCCTTGGGGTTGTTGTGTAGGGGGACTTAACTCAGCCAGCCCAAGCGAACCACGTCGTTAAAAAGAGAAAAAGCCATCAGCGCCATCAGCAAGGCCATGCCTGCACTTTGCAGGATTTCCAGCCATCGTGGCGAGGGTGGATGCCCCGTGAAAGCTTCGTAAAGATAATACAACAGGTGCCCGCCATCCAACACCGGCAGGGGCAAGAGATTGAACACACCAAGGCTCACACTGAGCAAGGCCAAATACGCCAAATACGGGCCTAACCCCACGCTGGCAGAACGCCCTGCGTAGTCGGCCATGCTCAGCGGGCCACTGAGGTTATCCAAAGAGGCACGGCCCGTGATCAAACGCCCCAACATATCGAGCGTCAGGCGCGAAACTTCCCAGGTTCGCTGCGCAGCGAGAACCACACCGTCCACCAGTCCGTATTGCACCCAAATTTTCTGCGGGGCTTCGCCCACTTGAGCGCCGATGCGCCCCACCGACTCGGTGCCTTCGGTCACGCGCTCAGGCGTCACTGCAAAAAGTAATACCCCCTGTCTTGGGCGGTGGACCTCCCACAGTTGCTCAGCGATTGGGCCTTGTGCGCGACCACTTGCGCGGACCGTGGCACGCAATGCTGCGGCGTCATGGATCACTCGCTCATTGATGCGTAAAACCTCATCCCCACGCTGCAAACCGGCGCGTTGGGCTGCACTGTTCGGTTGCAAGTCGCCTAAAACTGCGCGACTCCAAGCACCGACCAAACCCAAATCTTGCAAACCCGTGACAGGGTTGCTGCTGCCCTCGACAACAGGTGGAGGCGTCAAGGACACCGTGTGCGCTGAGCTGCGCCCCTTAGGCTGGACTTCCAACACAAAGACCTGCGCCATAGGATCTTGCTGCATCAGCCACCAGCGCAGTTGCTCCATAGAGTCCACATCTTGCAGACTCGACTCATCCCCCCCCGCGCGCAACACCAGGTCACCACTGTTCAAGCCGGCCAAATCTGCAGGCGAACCCGCAACAGGCGTGGCCAACAAGGCGCGGGTTTCATATTGACCTAGCCAAAATGTCGCCGCGTACAAAGCAAGTGCCAATAAAAAGTTCGCCAGAGGGCCGGCCGACACAATGGCCGCACGCGCCCACAAAGGCTGGCGATCCAAAGCCATAGCAGCATCGGCAGGCGTCAAGGCTTCAGACGAAGCATCCAACATCTTGACGTAGCCGCCTAAAGGAATCAAGCTGATGGCAAATTCAGTGTCCTGACCAGGATACGGACGACGCGACTTCCAGCGCAACAAAGGTTTGCCAAAACCAATCGAAAATGTCAGCACCTTGACACCACAGGCCACCGCGACCCGGTAGTGGCCCCACTCATGCACGGTGATGAGCAAGCCCAAACCGAGCAGAAAGGCCAACACGGTCATGGCAAAGCCAAGCGATGAATTTCGTCTTGAGCAACGGCACGGGCTTGTGAATCCAGCGCGAGCAAGTCATCGAGATGCTTTGGGGCATCAAACGTCATGCGGGACAAACAGTTCAAATTCAGATGGTGAATTTGATCAAAGCGAATGCGTCGGTCCAAGAAAGCGGCCACGGCAATTTCGTTTGAAGCATTCAATACCGCCGTGGTGCCACGTGGACCACGCAAGGCATGCCAAGCCAAATGAATGCCTGCAAAACGCTCCGGGTGGCCATGGTCGTCCAAGGCCTCAAAGGTCATGGCCGACATGGTGTGAAAGTCCAGCGCCTCAGCGCCAGAGACCATGCGCTCGGGCCAGCTCAAGCCATAGGCAATGGGCACACGCATGTCGGGCGTGCCCAGCTGCGCCACCACGGAGTTGTCGCGGTACTGCACCATGGAGTGAATGATGCTTTGGGGGTGAATCACGACCTCCAAGCGCTCAGGGGACAAACCAAACAAATAGCGCGCCTCGATGACTTCCAAGGCCTTGTTCATCATGGTTGCAGAGTCCACCGAAATTTTTCGGCCCATCACCCAGTTGGGGTGTGCACAGGCTTGTTCAGGCGTGACGTCTTTGAGCGTGGCCAACTCGCGGGTGCGAAACGGGCCGCCAGATGCTGTCAGGATGATTTTGGCCACCCGAGCATCCCACGTGGCGGGGTCTTCGGGCAACGATTGAAAAATAGCCGAGTGCTCGCTGTCGATGGGCAGCAGCGTGGCGCCGCCCTCTTTCACCGCAGCCAAAAAAACCTCAGCCCCCACCACCAAGGCTTCTTTGTTGGCCAGCAACAATCGCTTGCCACTGCGTGCCGCTGCCAAACAAGGCGATAAGCCCGCAGCCCCCACAATCGCGGCCATGACAGCATCGACATCCGGGTGAGCCGCCACCTCATCGAGTGCCGCCATGCCGCTGAGCACTTGAACCGTCAATCCCTCAGCATGCACCCGGTCTTGTAGTTGTTTTGCGGCTTCAGGTTGCACCATCACCGCGAAGCGAGGCTTGAATTGCGCACACTGTCGCAACATCAAATCCACTTGGGTTGCACCCGTGAGGGCAAAAACCTCAAATCGATCGGGATGACGTGCAATCACGTCAAGGGTGTTGGTGCCAATTGAACCGGTCGATCCGAGCACTGTGATGCGTTGCGGCATAGAGCCTCCATGAAGTGAGGACAAATATAAAGTCAAACCGATTGCACCAGCATCAGCGCAAGTGGCAGTGTGGGCAGCAAGGCGTCAACGCGGTCTAACACGCCGCCATGACCGGGTAACAGCTGGCTGCTGTCTTTGAAGCCTGCGCTGCGCTTGACCAGAGATTCGACCAAATCGCCCACCACGCTCATGGACACCAAAAACAAGGTGGCCAGAACCATGAACGGCCAACCTCGGTTGTGCAAGCGCGTGAACAAACTGGGACTGTCGACCGCCCACTGGGTGTCAGCCCAGACCCAAAAGAAAGCCATAGCCAGAACACCGACCATGCCACCCCACACACCTTCCCAGCTTTTACCGGGACTGATGGCGACGGCCAATTTTCGGCGACCAAAGGCGCGACCTGAAAAATAAGCGGCAATGTCTGCCATCCAGACCAAAAGCAGCAAGGAAAGTAGAAAATTAACGCCCATCACTTTGGCTTGGTACATCGCGAGCCACGTCAAGCACAACGCCAGAATGCCTACGATCCAACGCACGATGCGAGAAATGTGAGGCCAATGGGCCACGCCGCCTCGTAAAAGCCAAGCGCCAACCAAGACCCAAGCTGCACCTGAAATAGGCCACATCAACGCAGGAGGCTGGTAAGCCCAACGTCCCGACCATGCCAGCAAGCACAAAACAACGCAGAAAGCCCCCATTCGCAGCGCACCTCGCATAGCGAGGCCATTCAAGCGTCCCCATTCCCAGGCGCCTGCCGCGATCAAAACCAAGGTGAGGCCGGCCAGAGGCTCAGCCGTCGTCGCCAACAGGGCAGGCAGCAAAAGCGCCAGCAGCACAAGGGCGGTGATGACGCGTTGTTTCAGCATGAGGTCTTAGACCGCCATGATTTCGTGTTCTTTGCTGGCGATCAGCTTGTCGATCTCGCCAATATGACTGTCGGTGGTTTTTTGAATATCGGCTTCTGCGCGTTTTTGGTCATCTTCAGAAGCAAGTTTGTCTTTGACCAATTTTTTGACCGATTCGTTGGCGTCACGACGCAAGTTCCGTACAGCCACCTTGGCATTTTCACCTTCGGTACGAACCACTTTGGTGAGTTCTTTGCGACGCTCTTCGGACATGGGGGGCATGGGCACGCGAATCAACTCGCCCATCGATGAAGGATTCAGCCCCAAATCGCTGTCACGAATGGCTTTTTCGATTTTGGCACCCATGGGCTTTTCCCAGGGTTGAACGCTCAAGGTGCGGGCATCCAACAACGAGACGTTGGCCACTTGGCTGATCGGCACCATGGAGCCGTAGTAGTCCACTTGCACGTTATCGAGCAAGGCCGGACTTGGGCGGCCCGTGCGAATTTTGGTCAGACTATGGCTGAAAGCCGCAATCGATTGACCCATTTTGGTTTCGGTTGTTTTCTTGATGTCAGCGATGGTCATGTTGTGCTCCGGAGGCAACGCATTGAAAAAGTCGAAACGAACAGTGAATCAGGATCAGGCATGAACCAAAGTGCCTTCGTCTTCACCCATGACCACGCGTTTGAGGGCGCCATTTTTGAAAATCGAAAACACTTTGATCGGTAATTTTTGATCACGGCACAGCGCAAAAGCGGTGGCGTCCATGATGCCGAGGTTTTGGCCAATCGCGTCGTCGAAACTGATTTTGTCGTAACGGGTCGCGTTGGGGTCTTTTTTAGGGTCCGCGGTGTAAACACCATCAACTTTGGTGGCTTTGAGCACCATCTCTGCACCAATCTCAGCACCGCGCAACGCTGCAGCGGTGTCGGTCGTGAAGAAGGGATTACCGGTACCAGCGGCAAAAATCACCACCTTGCCCTCTTCGAGGTACTGCAACGCTTTGGGACGAACGTAAGGCTCCACCACTTGGTCAATCGCAATGGCAGACATCACACGTGCCGTCAAACCGGCTTTGTTCATGGTGTCGGCCAAGGCCAAGGAGTTCATCACCGTAGCCAACATCCCCATGTAATCGGCCGTGGCTCGGTCCATACCGACAGCACCGCCCGCGACGCCGCGGAAAATGTTGCCACCACCGATCACAATGGCCACTTCCACACCCAAATGGATCACTTCAGCCACTTCGCCGACGATGCGAACGATGGTGGCACGGTTGATACCAAATGCATCATCACCCATCAAGGCCTCCCCTGACAGCTTGAGCAAAATACGCTTGTGGGCTGGTTGGGGTGTGGTCATGAAAAGCTCCTGAATGTATAGGGTGGAATTGGTGTAGTAGATGAATAACAGAAGGGGAGCCTACGCCCCCCTTTCTGATTAGGCTGACTGCTTGGCAGCAGCGACTTGTGCAGCCACTTCGGCAGCGAAGTCGTCAACTTTCTTCTCAATGCCTTCGCCCACCACGTACAGGGTGAAAGAAGCCACTTTGGTGTTGGCAGCCTTGAGCATTTGCTCAACGGTTTGCTTGTCGTTCTTGACGAACGTTTGGTCGAACAAAGACACCTCTTTGAGGTACTTCTGCACAGAGCCTTCCACCATCTTGGTGACGATGTCAGCAGGCTTGCCGGATTCAGCCGCTTTGGCTGCAGCGACTGAACGCTCTTTTTCGATCAATTCAGCAGGCACGTCAGCGCTGGTCAAAGCCACTGGCTTCATCGCAGCCACATGCATTGCCACATCTTTGGCGGCGGTTTCATCGCCATCAAACTCGACCAGTACACCAATGCGGGTACCGTGCAGGTAAGAAGCCAATTTGTGTGCACCGTCGAAACGCTTGAAACGACGGAAGCTCATGTTCTCGCCGATCTTGCCGATGAGGCCTTTGCGTGCGTCTTCCAATGTGGGACCGAAACCTTCTTGGCTATAGGCCAAGGCGCCCATTTCTTCCACAGAAGCTGGGTTGTGCTTGACGATCAACTCGACCGCTGCTTGAGCCAAAGCTAAGAAGCTATCGTTTTTAGTGACAAAGTCGGTTTCGCAGTTCACTTCCAACAGAGCGCCCGTGTTGCCACTGATGTAGCTGGTGACAACACCTTCGGCAGTGATGCGACTCGATGCTTTGCCGGCTTTGCTGCCGAGCTTGACGCGCAACAACTCTTCTGCTTTGGCCATGTCGCCTTCGGCTTCAGTCAAAGCTTTTTTGCACTCCATCATGGGGGCGTCGGTTTTAGCGCGCAATTCAGCGACCATGCTTGCGGTAATAGCAGCCATTTAAATTCTCCGTATCAGTTCAAAAATTTCAGGTGTGAAAAAGGGGCTACACAAGCCCCTTTTCGACGTTGGGCCTAGCGATTAAGCAGCGACTTCAACAAACTCTTCGCTACCTTCGGTCACAGCTTTGACCAAGTCGTTGGTGGCGTTGGCACGGCCTTCGATGATCGCGTCAGCGATACCGCGAGCGTACAAAGTCACAGCCTTAGACGAGTCGTCGTTGCCTGGGATGATGTAGTCGATGCCTTCAGGTGAGTGGTTAGAGTCCACCACGCCGATCAATGGGATGCCCAGCTTCTTGGCTTCGGCGATGGCAATCTTGTGGTAGCCAACGTCGATCACGAAGATCGCATCAGGCAACACAGCCATATCTTGAATGCCGCCGATGTCTTTCTCAAGCTTTTCCATTTCGCGCTTGAACATCAGTTGTTCTTTTTTAGACAGAGCGTCCAAACCAGCTTCTTGCTGGATTTTCATGTCTTTCAAACGCTTGATCGATGTCTTGACTGTTTTGAAGTTGGTCAACATGCCGCCCAACCAACGTTGGTCAACAAAAGGCACGCCAGCGCGTTGCGCTTCTGCGGCCACGATTTCGCGGGATTGACGCTTTGTACCGACCATCAACACATTGCCACGATTCGCAGACAACTGCTTCACGAATTTGATGGCATCTTGGAACATCGGCAACGATTTTTCCAAGTTAATGATGTGAATTTTGTTGCGGTGACCAAAAATGAACGGTGCCATTTTTGGGTTCCAGAAGCGAGTTTGGTGACCAAAGTGGACGCCGGCTTCCAGCATTTCGCGCATTGTGACTGACATAAATTTACTCCAAAGGTTGGGTCTAAAATCCAGCCCTTCATCGCCGCACGTCAACACTTTGAGACATGCGGCAACACCTTGAATGGGCTGGTTTGCGAGTGATGTTTACTCCGAATAAACCCTAAGAGTTGTTATCCGGAAAAACCCAACGATTCTAGCACAGCCAAACATGCACAACACCCTGCGTCCACCCTTCACCCGCCTGTCAAACATATGAAGATTGCAGTGATTGGTGCAGGCGTGATCGGTGTGACCACCGCTTACGAGCTCGCACGTCAAAACCATGAAGTGAGTATTTTTGAAAGTAATGGTTCTGCCGCAGAGCTGTGCAGCTTTGCCAACGCAGGTGTTGTGTCGCCCGGCTACACAACACCCTGGGCCAAGCCAGGGATGGCCTTGCATGTACTCACCCATTTGTGGCAACGCCACACACCGGTGCGCATAGGCAGACTTGGATGGCATGATTTAAGGTGGCTTTGGCAGTGGCAGCGCGCCTGTGATAGCACCACCTTTGCGCGCAACCGCGGCAACATGCTTCGTCTTGCTAGCTACAGCCAGCAACGTTTACAAGCACTTACCAGCCGTTTGAATTTGGACTACGAACGAACGCCGGGTTTTTTGGTCATGTTGCGAGGGGAACGTGAGCGTAAATTAGCACAAGCCTCATTGCAAGTCATACGTGATGCCGGCGTGAGCGTGAAAACGCTTTCCCCTGAACAAGCACGTGCCATAGAGCCCGCTCTCAACCCAGACACGCCATTTTTGGAAGCGCTTTATTTTGCTGAGGACGAAGTCAGCAACTCGCGCCAGTTCACACTGATGCTCAAACAAGAAGCCGAGGCGATTGGCGTGAAACTGCATTTGAATGCGCCTATTCAGCCACTTCTTCGCTCACAACCCACCACCATCCGACTCGCCCCCGACGATGCAGGACGCAGCTTTGATGCGGTGGTGATGTGCGCAGCTTTGGCCAGTGCTTCCTTACTCGCCCCACTGGGCCTGCGCATTCCACTGACGGCAGTCCATGGTTATTCGGTAAGCGCCGCATTGCGCGAACATCTAGATGCCCCCCGCAGCGGCGTGATGGACGAGCGCTACAAAGTGGCTATTTCCCGATTGGGACAGCGTGTGCGCGTATCCGGTGGCGCCGAAATTGGCGGTCGTTCCAGCCAGCATCATGCGGGCAGCATCCATACTTTGTACAAAGTGTTGGACGATTGGTTTCCCGGTGCCGCTCGCACCCAAGACAATGTCCAAATTTGGAAAGGCGCACGACCCATGATGCCCGACGGCCCTCCCCTTGTAGGCGCCAGCGGTGTGCCCAACATATGGCTGAATTTAGGACATGGCTCCAGCGGCTGGGCACTTGCCTGTGGCAGCGCGCGCGTGGTGGCTGACAGCATCAGCGGACGCAAACCAGAAATAGACCTCACAGGCTTGGGCATTGAACGCCTAGGTCGCACCCGATGAACGCTGAAAACCTTGTGCAACGCTTACGAAACGATCGCGCATGGCCTTTGTTTGGCACGATCTCAACTCGGGCTATTGAAGTTCACGCACAAGGCAATTTACCCAGCAACACCCTGATGCAGAGAGCCGGTTTAGCCACCGCACAATTGGCAATGGCCTTAACGCCACACGCTCAAACCATTTGGATTGCCTGCGGTCCCGGTAACAACGGCGGCGATGGACTAGAAGCCGCCATGCATTTGAAGCGATGGGGGAAGCGCGCGGTCGTGACCTGGCTAGGCACGCCCGAATTAACGCCGCCTGATGCACAACAAGCTTGGCAACGGGCTTGCGCCTCCGGCGTAGTAGTTGAAAACGCCCCACCTGCACAATTTGACTTAGCCATCGACGCCCTGCTCGGCATGGGTTGCCAACGCAAGCCTGATGGGTCAATAGCGCAATGGCTGACGCTGATGCACGCCAGCGAATCTCCCATTTTGAGCGTCGATGTTCCCTCTGGCTTGATGAGTGAAACCGGCCAATGGTTCAAGCCCAACACCCCGACATTCAACAACGCCCAACGGCACACCTTGAGTCTGCTCACACTCAAGCCCGGGCTTTTTACAGCCGATGGCCGAGATGCGGCAGGTGAAGTTTGGTTCTGCAACTTGGGCATTGAAAGTATGCAAAAACCAGACGCTTGGCTACAGGCTGGTACAGCAACATCCACACCGCGCCCACAAAATAGCCACAAAGGCAGTTATGGCGATGTGATGGTGATTGGCGGCGCACCAGGGATGACGGGGGCAGCCGTCTTGGCGAGCACAGCTGCCTTGCATGGCGGAGCGGGACGTGTGTTAACGGCTTTTCTCGATGACGCCGATCACAGCGCCGTCGCAGCCCAACACCCCGCTCTGATGGTGAGGCAAGTCAAAGATCTCGCCTTCGAACACGCTACCATCGTCTGCGGATGCGGCGGCGGTGATGCAGTGCGGACCGAACTGCCCCGCGTCCTCTCTACGGCCGCACGACTGGTTTTAGACGCCGATGCCTTGAACGCCATCGCGCGCGATCCATCGTTGCTGAAATTATTAAAAAACCGCGCAGCAAAGAATTTACCCACGGTCTTGACGCCTCACCCTCTCGAAGCTGCGCGGATGCTGGGCTGCACGGCGGCTGAGGTGCAAATGGACCGCTTAGAGGCGGCTGAGAAATTAGCCCAACACACCCAATCCGTGGTGGTACTCAAAGGCTCTGGCAGCATCATCGCGCAAAGCGGCGAAACTTCCGTCATCAACCCGACAGGTAGCGCCCTTTTAGCGACCGCCGGAACTGGCGATGTTTTAGCTGGGTTGATTGGCGCCAAACTAGCCCAAGGCCAAAACCAAGGGCAAAAGGCATTTTCGGCAAGTTGCGAAGCCGTGCGAACACATGGCTTCGTTGCAGACACTTGGGGCACAAAAGGCCCAACGTTTGACGCAGCACTTTTGGCTGCGTCAGTGCGCTGAGTTACTTTTTAGGTCGTCGGGTTGGAGCGCCTGCGCTCTTTTTAGCGCCAGGTTTGGCGTCGCCCTTACGCGCTTTACCGCCCACCTTGGTGAACGCTTTCTTGACGGCAGATTTAAAGTTCTGAATGGGCGATATCCCGCCCTCAAAACTGCCACCGTTGCGCGAAGGCGCCCGATCTTTGCCAGAACGAACGGCTGGTGCAGCCTCCTCACCTTCACGCACCAAGCGGAAGTCAATTTTTCGACCATCCAAATCGACACGGCTGACTTGTACACGCACGCGCGAGCCAATGGCATAGCGAATACCTGAACGCTCACCGCGCAACTCTTGGCGAGCCTCATCAAAGCGGAAATATTCACCACCCAACTCGGTGATGTGCACCAAGCCCTCGACGTACATGGCGTCTAACGTGACAAACAAGCCAAAGCTAGTGGCCGTGGTGACAACACCGCCATACTCTTCACCCAAATGCTCACGCATGTATTTGCATTTGAGCCAAGCTTCCACATCCCGACTGGCCTCGTCCGCACGTCGCTCATTGGCACTGCAATGCAAGCCCGCAGCCTCCCAAGCTTGTTGATCCACTGTGACTTTGGGTTTTTGAGCCAACTTTTCCGAGGGTTCGCGCACACGAGAGGCCAAGCGGCGCGCCAACTTGGCATGTGCTTCACCGGGTGTAGGCAAGGCTGGCAGTTGATAACGGCGTTGCAACAAAATAGCTTTGATGACGCGGTGCACCAGTAAATCTGGGTAGCGACGAATGGGGCTTGTGAAATGCGTGTAGGCCTCAAACGCCAAACCAAAGTGACCATTGTTCATGGGCGTATAAATGGCTTGCTGCATGGATCGCAGCAACATGGCATGAATTTGCTGCGCATCGGGCCGTTCTTTGGTGGCCTCAGCAATCGCTTGAAAATCACTCGGCTTAGGGTCGTTACCCACCGACATGTTCACGCCCGAAGCTTTCAGAAAGCCTCTCAAAATTTCGATTTTTTCAGGCGTGGGGCCTTCATGCACACGGAACAAGCCAGGTTGTTTGCTCTGCAAAATAAAATCAGCACTGCACACGTTGGCAGCCAGCATGGCCTCTTCAATCAACTTGTGCGCGTCGTTGCGTGTACGCGGAATGATTTTCTCAATGCGTCCGCTGTCGTCACAAACAATTTGTGTCTCTGTAGTTTCAAAGTCAACGGCACCGCGCGCGTGGCGTGCTTTCAATAACGCACCGTACACGTCATGCAAATTCAACAAGTCGGGAATGCGCTCTTTGCGTTTTGCCGCTTCTGGACCACGCGTGTTCGACAAAATCGCGGCAACTTCGGTGTAAGTAAACCGCGCATGGCTGTGCATGACCGCAGGGTAAAACTGATAAGCCTGCACATCACCTGTTGACGTGATCATCATGTCGCACACCATGCACAAGCGCTCGACATCAGGGTTGAGCGAACACAAACCGTTCGACAGTTTCTCGGGCAGCATGGGGATCACACGGCGCGGAAAGTACACGCTGGTAGCGCGGTCATACGCGTCGATGTCGATGGCACTGCCGGTATCCACGTAGTGACTCACGTCGGCAATCGCCACAAGCAAACGCCAGCCTTTGGTTTTACCAACTTTCGCAGGCTCGCAATAAACCGCATCGTCAAAGTCGCGCGCGTCTTCTCCATCAATCGTGACCAAGGCGACGTCGGTCAGATCAACGCGGCCTTTTTTGTCTTGCGCACGCACCTTGTCTGGCAAGCCACGCGCCAAAGCCAAACAGCCTTCAGAAAATTCGTGCGGCACGCCATATTTGCGCACGGCAATTTCGATTTCCATACCGGGGTCATCGACCTCACCCAACACCTCTTTGATGCGACCCACGGGTTGGCCGTACAAACTCGGGGGTTCGGTCAATTCAACCACCACCACTTGGCCCGAAATGGCTTTGCCTGTGGCACCTTTGTGGATCAATACATCTTGGCCATAGCGCTTGTCTTCGGGGGCGACCAACCAAACACCACTCTCTTGAAGCAATCGGCCAATGATGGGTTGCTTGGAGCGTTCCAAAATTTCAACCACGCGACCTTCGGGTCGACCTTTACGATCGAAGCGAACCACGCGCGCTTTCACGCGATCTCGGTGCAAGACAGCACGCATTTCATTCGGGGGCAAATAAATGTCTGGCGCACCGTCATCACGCTGCACAAAACCATGACCATCTCGGTGACCCGACACGGTTCCTTCAAACTCTTCCAGTAATGAACTGGCAACTGTGGAATTTTTGATACAATGCTCTCTTTCCTGAGATGCCCAGGTGGCGGAATTGGTAGACGCACTAGTTTCAGGTACTAGCGAGTAACATCGTGGGGGTTCGAGTCCCTTCCTGGGCACCAATATAAGTTAAATGAAAGCCACCTCTTCGGTGGCTTTTGTTTTTTCTGATGTTAGATGGGTTGTGCGACAAGATCATGACCATCGGTCGCCACAACTTTCGCGCGTGTGAACTCGCCGACTTTCAACACTTTGCTGAGTTTGTCAGACGGCAACAGCTTCACTGAACCATCAATCTCTGGCGCATCGGCATAGCTGCGGCCCACGCCGCCTTTGCGGCCGCCAGCGGGGGCGGAATCGACCAGCACCTGGATGGTCGAACCGATACGGCGCTTGAGCTTGGCAATCGACACCTCTTCAGCCACTTCCATGAAACGCGCCTGACGTGCTTCACGGACTTCTTTCGGCAACATGCCTGGAATGTCGTTGGCAGCCGCACCGTCAACGGGGCTGTAAGCGAAGCAACCCGCACGGTCAATCTCAGCTTCACGCACGAAGTTGAGTAAATGCTCAAACTCTTCTTCGGTTTCGCCAGGAAAGCCAGCTATGAAGGTGCTGCGAATCACAATTTGCGGGCACAGCTCACGCCAACGCGCAATGCGCTCTAAGTTTTTCTCGCCACTGGCTGGGCGTTTCATGCGTTTCAACACATCAGGGTGGCTGTGCTGAAACGGCACATCCAAATACGGCAACACATGGCCCGTGGCCATCAGAGGAATGATGTCATCGACGCTGGGGTATGGGTACACATAGTGCAAACGCACCCAAGCGCCATAGGTTTGCGCCAACTTGGCCAAGGCTTGCGCCAACTCCAAGGTGCGCGTCTTGATGGGCTGGCCATCAAAGAAACCTGTGACGTACTTCACATCCACACCGTAGGCTGAGGTGTCTTGGCTGATGACCAACAACTCCTTCACACCGCCTTCAAACAGTGCACGCGCTTCTTTGAGCACATCACCAATGGGACGGCTCACCAAATCGCCACGCATGGACGGGATGATGCAAAACGTGCAACGGTGGTTACAGCCTTCGCTGATTTTCAAATACGCATAGTGCTTGGGCGTGAGCTTGATGCCCGCTTCACCAAAGCTGTTAGGCACCAAATCGATGAATGGATCATGCGGTTTGGGCAAATGCGCATGCACCGCATCCATCACCTCTTGCGTGGCGTGCGGACCTGTGACAGCCAACACACTGGGGTGCATTTGCATCACCAAGTTCGAGCCACCTTCGGCTTGCCGCGCACCTAAGCAACCCGTCACAATAACTTTGCCGTTTTCGGCCAAGGCTTCACCAATGGTGTCAAGGCTTTCTTTGACGGCATCATCGATGAAGCCGCAGGTGTTGACGATGACCAAGTCAGCGCCAGCAAACGTTTTAGAGGTTTGATAGCCCTCGGCGCTGAGTTGGGTCAAGATCAACTCAGAGTCGGTCAAGGCCTTGGGACACCCTAGGCTCACGAACCCTACTTTTGGCGCAGTTATTTCACTCATCGACGTTTGACTCCCATGACTTCCAACATTTGTTCAGTTTGCTTTTGCATGTGTTTTTGCATTTGTTCCTGCAAATCCATGAATGCGTTTGTGGATTGCTCGGCGTAACTGCCCATGACGCTCGGCATCAAGGGCAATGACGTTAAGTCTTTGGAACGATCCGCCAGTTGGGACTGAATGTCCATGAAGGCTTGAACGTTCTTTTCAAGGTAAGGCCCCATGAAGCCTTGCAGGGTGCTGCCATAAAAACGAATGACATTGGCGAGCATACGCTCGGTCAAAATGGGGACACCCTCAGCCTCTTGTTCCAAAATAATTTGCAACAAAATGCTGCGCGTTAAATCTTCGCCAGTTTTGGCATCGCGAACCACCAAAGGCTCACCAGCCATGACTAACAGTTTGATGTCAGCCAACGCCACGTAGCTGGAAGTTGCTGTGTCATACAGCCGACGGTTGGGGTATTTTTTGATCACTCGCTCGCCGTCTTGTGCAGACGTGGCATTTATTTTGTTGCTCATGAGAGAGCTCCCGTAGTCAAACAAAAGCCCGCCACTGAAACATCAGTGCCGGGCCGCACGGGGAACAAATGGTAGGCGCGATTGGAATCGAACCAACGACCCCCACCATGTCAAGGTGGTGCTCTAACCAACTGAGCTACGCGCCTACTTGTTCGATTCAGAAAGTATAACCCAGTTTATCTCCTCCTCGCCGACCGAACGCCCTTTACTTCACGGACGGTAGTCAAAACTTTTTCTAATCGCCGCGAATCTCCCACCTCAATGGTGAAAGTCATCCAGGCCAAATCTTTGATCGATTGGGTTTGCACGCCAATCACATTCATTTTTTCTTTGGCAAAGACTTCCGAAATATCACGCAGCAATCCTTGTCGATCAAAGGCTTCGATGTAGACATCCACTGGATAAACCAAAGCTTGCGCCGATTGCGATTGCCCCCAAGTCACTTCAATTACACGTCCCGCATCTCGCGCGGCCATCTGACGAAAGTTGGCGCAATCTCCCCGATGAATACTCACACCTTTGCCGCGTGTGACAAACCCCCGAATGTCATCTGGCGGTGCGGGCTTGCAGCAGCGTGCCAATTGCGTCAGCAAAGAATCAACACCCACCACCAACACCCCACCACCTGGCGTCTTGTCAGAATGCTTTGCTTTTTTTAGCAAGACATAGTCATCTGCCCCCAGCGCTGGTGAGGGTGGATTCAAAAATATTTCAATATTTCGCAAAGAAAATTCTTCTTTGCCCACCACACCAAACAACGCATCCGCTGTTTTGAACCCCAGTTGCGAAGCTAAGTCCTCTAACTTGATCGCAGTTTTACCTTCTCGCTGCAACAGCTTTTCGACCGCCTCTCGTCCCCTCGCTACGGTTTCGTTGACTGCCAATGCATTGAACCAAGCACGAACCTTGGACTTAGCACGAGAGCTGACCAAATACCCCAAATCAACGTTCAGCCAATCACGCGATGGCCCACCTTCTTTAATGGCGGTCACCTCCACGGTCTGGCCATTTTTCAAAGGCGTATTGAGCGGCACCATGGCACCATCCACACGCGCACCGCGGCAACGATGGCCCAAGTTGGTGTGCAGGGTGTACGCAAAGTCAATGGGCGTTGCACCTTGAGGCAGTTCAACCACGGCAGCATCTGGGGTGAGGACATAAATACGGTCACTTAGGGTGTCAGTGCTCGCCACCGAGGCAGCACTGTCATCCACCTGAGCATTACCACTGGCTAGCTCGCGCTCCCAGGCTAGTAATTGACGAAGCACAGCAATCTTGGCGTCGTAATCGCCAGAGGCGGAGACGCCCGCGTAGCCTTTGGTACCCGCCTCTTTGTAAGCCCAATGTGCGGAAACGCCATTTTCGGCGTGGGCGTGCATGTCTTCAGTGCGAATTTGAATTTCAATGGCTCGGCCTTGCTCATCCCTCACCACGGTGTGCAGCGATTGATAGCCGTTGGGCTTAGGACGGGCAATGTAGTCGTCAAACTCTTCTACGATAGGCGAGAAATGTGTGTGTACCCAACTCAGTGCGGCATAGCAATCTGGAACAGAAGGCACCACAACACGCAAAGCACGAATGTCAAAGACGTGTGAAAAGTCCAAGGACTTACCACGCATTTTTTTAACAATACTGTAGATGTGTTTAGGACGCCCTTGGACTTGGGCCTCAATGCCTTGCGCGAGCAACTCCGTTTCGAGTTGTTGGCGTAGTTGGGTCATGTATTGCTCGCGCACCAAACGCTTTTCATCTAACCAGCCAGCCACTTGGCGGTAAGTCTGGGGCTCCAAAAAACGGAATGACAAATCTTCCATTTCCCACTTGATCTGCCAAATTCCAAGCCGATTGGCAAGCGGCGCAAATACATGAAGCGATTCATGTGCAAGCGCATGGGGCACCGAAATTTTGCTCGCCGCATAGTGACGCAAAGTTTGCAAACGCGAGGCTAAGCGCAGCAACACCACGCGCAAATCCCGTGAAAAGGCGAGCAGCATTTTTCGCACGTTTTCGGTTTGAAATTCAAGCGGCAAGCCCTCCGCTGCGTTCACACGCGCTTGACGCTGCACACGAATCAGCCGTGTGGTTTCAAGCGCTAAATTCGCGTAGGTTTTGCCAAACGCCTTGGTAATCACTTCCTCTGGCTTGTTCAGGTAATCGCTGGCGTAGACCAAATAAGTGGCAGCCTGCATCGCCTCTGAACCACCAATACTGGACAAAATGGCGGCAACCGCGTCGGCATGTGCCAAAACATCCTCGCCGGTATCCAGGTTCGCCCCCATCAACAAGGGCTCAGCAAATGCCCTTGCTCGCGTCAAAGCATGGGGCTGATCAGGCAGATCTTGCAAGGTCACAGGCAACACAGGCGGCTGCGGCTGGTCTGTGTTGTATTTCATAACAGGCTCACATTCATTCAGCGAATCGACAACTGAAAACTTCATAATGTCAGAAGTTTCTCATCGTAATTCAAATGGAGTTTTCAAATGTCAGATCGCACACTCGTCGGTAAAACAGCATTGGTGACCGGCTCCACAAGCGGCATCGGTTTAGGTATCGCAAAAGAGCTGGCCCAACAAGGCGCGAACATCGTCCTCAATGGCTTTGGTGACGTCGAGGGCCCCAAAGCAGAAATCAGCGCCTTGGGCGTGCAAGTGGCTTACCACGGGGCTGACATGAGCAAAGCTGCCGACATTGAAGCCATGATGACATTTGCAGACAACACCTTCGGAGGCGTCGACATTTTGGTCAACAACGCTGGCATCCAACACGTGGCCACAGTGGAAGACTTTCCCGTTGAGCGGTGGGACGCCATCATCGCCATCAACCTGACCAGCGCGTTTCACACCAGCCGCTTGGCATTGCCCTACATGCAAAAAAACAACTGGGGGCGCATCATCAACATCGCGTCTGTCCATGGCCTGGTAGGGTCTGCCCAAAAATCAGCCTATGTGGCAGCGAAACACGGCATCGTCGGTTTGACCAAAGTGACGGCGCTTGAAAACGCCACCACAGGCGTGACTTGCAACGCCATTTGCCCAGGCTGGGTGTTAACGCCCTTGGTACAGAAACAAATCGATGCCAAAGCCATTGCTTTAGGCATCAGCAACGACGAAGCCGTCAAACAATTGTTGGGCGAAAAAGAGCCATCTATGCGATTTACAACACCCGAAGAATTAGGTGCGTTAGCCACGTTCTTTTGTTCACCCGCAGGCAACAACATTCGTGGCGTAGCTTGGAATATGGATGGCGGCTGGGCGGCGCAGTGATGCTCAGATAAACATTTTCCAATTGTTAAAGTTAAAACTATTTATTTAAAAGAAAGCAAATTCCTACTTACAATCAAAACATAAAACAATTTCTCCCTTACCTTAGAGGTATGACACAAAGCTACCCTAAAGAAACTGGAAAGTTTGCAGACCGCTTCCGTGCAGCGTTGAAAGACGCTGGCGTTCGTGTCTCAGCCACGGTCGTGGCCAACGAGTTCAACTTGAGGTACTGGGGAGAAGGTATTTCCTCACATGCAGCTCGTAATTGGCTCATGGGGGTGTCCATCCCTAAACAAGACAAACTTTTAGTGCTGTCTAAGTGGCTCAAAATTTCCCCCGAAGGGCTTTTGTTTGGAACTCCGCCGCCGCGACCGGCCGATGAAGCCGCCAAAGATGAGCACATGAACTTGGTGGACCAACAGCTCATTTCACGCTACTTTGCGCTGCAGCCCGAACAACGGCGTGTCGTCAGAGAAGTTGTAGAGGGTCTTGCAGCCCTGAACCCCAAGAATCAATAAATCAAAGCGGAGGCTCTGGCCTCCATGCTTTGACCTAGGCCCACAGGGCCTATTTTTTCGGCCGTCTTCGCTTTCACATTCACTTGGCTGACATCAACCTGCAAAGCCTGCGCAATACGTTCACACATTTGGGGAATGTAAGAGGCCAACTTCGGTGACTGAGCAATCACCGTGCTGTCTACGTTGCCAATCGTGAAACCCGCGTCACGAACGGCTTGTGCCGCCTGTTGCAACAAAACCCAAGAATCTGCACCTTTAAATTTGGCATCCGTGTCTGGAAAATGACGGCCGATGTCCCCCAAAGCTGCCGCGCCCAGCAGGGCATCGGTGATCGCATGTAACAAAACATCCGCATCCGAGTGACCGAGCAAGCCAAAAGCATGCGGCACATGCACACCGCCTAGCATCAGGGGACGGCCCTCTACCAAGGCATGTACATCCCACCCTTCACCAATACGAAATTTAGGCATCGTCATTTTTACTCCTCAAATCGTATTTTTAAAATAGCCTCGGCCAGCGCAAAGTCTTCAGCGTAAGTGACTTTGAAGTTTTGCGCACTGGCTTGGACCAAACGCGGTTGCAACCCCATGGCTTCTAGGGCGCTGGACTCATCCGTCACAGCGTCACCGGCTTGCTCTAACGCTTGGGTCAACATCCCCAATCGAAACATTTGTGGGGTCTGAGCCAGCCATTTGTCGGAACGGTCTACCGTGCTCGCCGCGCGCCCCGATTGCGCCGCCTTCAAGGTATCGGCCAATTGATGCGCCAACAAACCGCCCACCGCATCGTCTTGGCAAGCATCCATCAACGCATTGATTTGCGCAGGCGTCACCAAGCAGCGTGCTGCATCATGGACCAACACCCAATCGTGCTGTTGTGCACCCCGCTCACGTAAGGCATGCAGTCCAGCCAAGACGCTCTGAGCACGCGTAGCACCGCCCACCCTAACCACCTCAAACGCTGGCTGTGGATACGCTTCTAAAGTACCAGCCATCAGTAGATCATTCGGGGAAACCACCACCAAGCCACACGCCAAACGCGGTACAGCGCCAAAAGCACGCAAGGTGTGCACCACCATGGGCAAACCCGCCACGATTTGGTATTGCTTGGGCTGAGGCGTGCCCGCGCGGCTGCCTGAACCGGCACAAGGAATCAGCACATGGAAGCGAGCAGGCGTTGAGTTAATCAAGGACATAGACCAGACAGACGGATTGAACCGGGCCCCCATTCTAGAATTGCGCCAATGCATCTGCCCTCTTTGAGCTCTGGCAAACGATTTGCCCTTCCCCGCCCCGTTGGTTCCGCCGATGCTTTGCTGCTCGCGCAACTGAGCGCCCGCGAAAAATCTAAAAATCAACGTGTGGCCATCGTCACCGCCGACGCCGTCGATGCGCAGCGTTTGCAAGACGAAATGGCGTTCTTCGCCCCCGACGTGCGCTGCGTACTGTTCCCTGACTGGGAAACACTGCCTTACGACAGCTTCTCGCCCCACCAAGACCTCATCAGCGAGCGCTTGGCCACGCTGTGGCGCATTTCGCAAGGCGATGCCGATGTGGTGCTCATCCCCGCCACAACGGCTCTCTATCGCTTAGCACCGCCTGCCTTTTTGGCGGGCTACACCTTTCACTTCAAAGTCAAGCAGGCTTTGGATGAAGCCAAGCTGAAATCGCAGCTCACCTTAGCGGGCTACAACCACGTCACCCAAGTCGTCAGCCCTGGCGAATACGCCGTGCGTGGTGGCTTGATTGACCTGTTCCCCATGGGATCTTTGGTGCCCTACCGCGTCGATTTGTTTGACAACGAAATCGACTCCATTCGCACCTTCGACCCCGACACCCAGCGCAGCCTCTACCCCGTGCCCGAAGTGCGCTTGCTGCCCGGCCGCGAGTTTCCGATGGACGACACCGCACGCGGGCAATTTCGCAACCGTTGGCGCGAACTGCTGGATGGCGACCCCACCAAAAGCCGCATCTACAAAGACATTGGCAACGGCGTGGCCACCGCAGGCATCGAGTACTACCTGCCCTTGTTCTTCGAAGAAACAGCCACGGTCTTTGATTACTTAGGCGCATCCGCCACCGTGGTGCTGCATGGCGATTTAGAGCCTGTGTTTCAACGTTTTTGGCAAGACACACAAGACCGTTACCGCTTGGTGCGAGGAGATCCAGAGCGTCCCGCCCTGCCACCTGCCAGCTTGTTTTTGAGTGCTGAACAGTTCTACGCAGCTGCCAGCAGCTACGCCCAATTTGTGTTGCGTCCGCAAGTCACCGACGTGCCCGACAACGCCTTCGCGCAAACTTTGCCAGACCTGACCGTCGTACGTGGGGCCACCGACCCGCTGCAAAAACTGCAAACCTACGCCAAGCACACCAGCAACCGCTTGCTGATCTTGGCCGAAAGCGATGGCCGCCGCGAAAGCCTGCTCGACTTCTTGCGCTCCAGCAAAGTCAGCCCACCAGGGTTTGACTCCTTGGCCGAATTTCAAGCCAGCGACGAAAAAATTGGCATTGCCACCTCGCGCTTGCAAGTGGGTTTTAGCTGGACCGAAGCGGGCCTCGACCTGATCACCGAAACCGAGTTGTTTGCAGTCGGCAGCACCACACGCCGCCGTAAAAAACAAGAACAAGTCAGCGATGTCGAAGCCCTCATCAAAGACTTGGCCGAGCTCAACGTCGGCGACCCCGTGGTGCACAACGCCCACGGCATTGGCCGCTACAGGGGCCTGGTCAACATGGACCTCGGCGAAAAGAATGCCGACGGCTCACCCGCCCTGCAAGAGTTCTTGCACCTCGAATACGCCGACAAAGCCGTACTCTACGTGCCCGTGAGCCAGTTGCACCTGATTGGCCGCTACACCGGCGTCAGCGCCGACGAAGCGCCGCTGCACAAACTTGGCTCCGCCCAGTGGGACAAAGCCAAACGCCGCGCCGCCGAACAGGTGCGCGATGCCGCCGCAGAGCTGCTCAACATCTACGCGCGTCGGGCCGCACGCGAAGGCCACCCCTTCCGCTTCTCGCCGCAAGACTACGAAACCTTTGCCAACGACTTTGGCTTTGATGAAACCGCCGACCAACGCGCCGCGATCCACGCCGTCATGCAAGACATGATCAGCCCGCGCCCCATGGACCGCTTGGTCTGCGGCGATGTGGGCTTTGGTAAAACCGAAGTGGCTCTGCGCGCTGCCTTCATGGCGGTGACCGGTGGCAAACAAGTGGCCTTCTTGGCTCCGACCACCTTGTTGGCTGAGCAACACTTTCAAACCCTGACCGACCGCTTCAGCAAGTGGCCCGTGAAGATTGCCGAGATGAGCCGCTTTCGCTCCGCCAAAGAAATCACCGCTGCGGCCAAGGGGCTGGCCGATGGGCAAGTGGACATCGTGGTCGGCACCCACAAATTGTTCAGCGCGTCGGTCAAATTCAAAGACCTTGGCCTGCTCATCATCGACGAAGAGCACCGCTTTGGCGTGCGCCACAAGGAGGCTATGAAAGCCATGCGCGCCGAGGTGGATGTGCTCACGCTCACCGCTACACCTATCCCACGCACCTTGGGCATGGCCTTGGAGGGCCTGCGCGACTTGAGCGTGATCGCCACCGCGCCACAACGCCGCTTGGCCATCAAAACCTTTGTACGCACCGAAGGCAATGGCGTCATCCGTGAAGCTGTTTTGCGCGAACTCAAACGCGGCGGACAGTGCTACTTTTTGCACAACGAAGTCGACACCATCGAGAACCGCAAAGCGCGTTTGGAAGAGCTGCTGCCCGAGGCCCGCATTGCCATCGCGCACGGCCAAATGCCGGAGCGCGAACTCGAGCGCGTGATGCGTGACTTTGTGGCCCAACGCTTCAATGTCTTGCTGTGCTCCACCATCATCGAGACGGGCATTGACGTGCCCAGCGCCAACACCATCATCATGAGCCGCGCCGACAAGTTTGGCTTGGCCCAGTTGCACCAGCTGCGTGGCCGCGTGGGACGTAGCCATCACCAAGCTTATGCCTACCTGATGGTCCCCGACATCGAAGGCTTGACCAAGCATGCCTCGCAGCGCTTGGACGCCATTCAACAAATGGAAGAGCTGGGCTCCGGTTTTTACTTGGCCATGCACGACTTGGAAATTCGCGGTGCTGGCGAAGTGCTGGGCGAAAACCAAAGCGGCAACATGCTGGAGGTGGGCTTTCAGTTGTACAACGAGATGCTCAACGAGGCGGTGCGCGCCTTGAAAAATGGCGAAGAGCCTGACTTGCTCAGTCCCTTGAGTGCCACCACCGAAATCAACCTGCACGCCCCCGCCCTGCTGCCCGACGACTACTGCGGCGACGTGCACCTGCGCTTGTCGTTCTACAAAAAATTAGCCACCGCCAAAACCGGCGATCAAATCGATGCACTACTGGAAGAAATCGTAGACCGTTTTGGCAAACTGCCCGCACAAGCACAAACCTTGATCGACGTGCACCGCCTGCGTGTGCAAGCCCGCAACTACGGCGTGACCAAGGTCGATGCTGCGCCAGGCGTGACCCACATCAGCTTCAAACCCAACCCACCGTTTGATGCCATGCGCATCATCGAGCTGGTGCAAAAAAACAAACACATCAAACTGGCAGGCAACGACCGCCTGCGCATCGAGCGTGAACTGCCCGAGCCACAAGCCCGCGCGCAAATGGTGCGTGATGTGTTGCGATCACTGGGGACGCCCATTGCACCCGCGCCCAAAGCGGCTGAGGCTCAGTCCTGACGCACAGACTCTGACGATAATTTTTAACATGACCACTGCCACCGAATTCGCCCCCGGCCTTGCCATCCAAGGCTTCACCGCCCCGCTGAAACTCCAAGACTTCAAACTCATCGCGTTTGACATGGACTCGACGCTCATCAACATCGAGTGCATCGACGAAGTGGCCGATGCCGCAGGGCGCAAGGCCGAAGTGGCGGCCATCACTGAGGCAGCCATGCGCGGTGAAATCACCGACTTCAAAGACAGCCTGCGCCGTCGTTTGGCCTTGCTCAAAGGTGTCCCAGAGTCCGCCTTGCACGAGGTGTTTGAACAACGCCTACGCCTGAACCCAGGTGCCAAAACCTTGGTAGACACCTGCAAAGCCCACGGCATGAAAGTGTTGTTGGTCAGCGGTGGTTTCACTTTCTTTGCCGACCGCGTTTGCGAGATGCTGAACATCGATTTCTCTCGGAGCAACGTGCTAGAAATTGCCAACGGCCAACTCACAGGCCAAGTGGCCCTACAAGACTGGGGTGACATTTGTGATGGCGCTGAAAAGCGCAAGATGCTGCTGCACATTTGTGCGCAAATGGGCATCAGCCCCAAACAAGCGATTGCCATGGGCGACGGTGCCAACGACTTGCCCATGATGGGCGAAGCGGGCTTGTCAGTGGCCTACAACGCCAAGCCCAAGGTGCGCGAACAAGCCATGGTCGCGATCAATGAAGGTGGTTTAGACCGCTTACTGGAAGTGGTCAAGGTTTAACGCGTCGAAAGCGACGCGCCTTCACCCAATCAGACCCCTTCGGGTTTGATTTGCGCCCGCGCAATCACTTGCTTCCAGCGGGCTTGCTCGGTTTTGATGAACGCGTCAAACTCAGCGCCTGTGCTGCCGATGGCCAACGCGTTGTCGGCGGCGAGCTTATCTTTCACCAGCGCGCTGCGGCCTGCTTTGACCGCCTCCAACTCTAGCTTCGCCAAATTGGGTTTGGCCCATTTGCTGGGTGCCATCAAGCCATACCACTGCGTCATCTCAAAGCCTTTGAAACCTTGCTCTGCGACAGTGGGCACATCGGGCAATTGCGACAAACGCGTGCTCGACCCTGTGGCGATGCAACGCAATTTACCCGCTTTGATGAACTGAATCAGCGCAGGTGCCCCAGCCGCGCTGGCTTGCAAACGACCGGCCATCAAGTCCGTCAACATGGGCCCCGTGCCACGGTACGGCACATGCAACACGAAAGTCTCGGTGACCATCTTCAAATATTCAAAGGCCAAATGACCTGCACTGCCGTTGCCTGCGGTGCCGTAATTGAGTTGGCCAGGTTTGCTCTTGGCGTAAGCCACAAACTCTTTGAGGTTCTTCACAGGCAAGTCAGGGTGCACCACATACAAGCTGGGTACTTTCGACACCAAGGTGATGGGCGTGAAGTCATGCGCCGCGTCGTAAGACAATTTGTCAAAAATGAACGGGTTGACGGCCAAGGTGCCAATGTGACCGAGGACGAGCGTGTGCTCGTCATGGCTATTCGCCACTTCTTGCATGGCGATGTTGCCCGCGCCGCCGGGTTTGTTGTCCACAAACACGCTTTGTCCCAAGCCCTTGCCCATCTCGGCAGCCACAGCGCGTGCCACGATTTCAGAGCTTCCGCCTGGCGCAAAGGGCACGACCAAACGCAAGGGTTTGTTGGGCCAAGTGCTTTGCGCCCAAGCGTTGGTGGCCAGCCAACTGGCCGACGCCAAACCCGCGTGTGCCAACCAGTCGCGGCGGTTCAATGTGTTCATCGTTTGTTCCTCTATGGGGTCAACGTAGGGCGTTGTAAATCGTTTGTGCCAAGTCTTCGGAGATACCTTCCACGGTGCACAGGTCTTGCACGCTGGCATCTCCAACGCCACGTGCGCCGCCAAAGCGTTGCAGCAACTTGGCGCGTTTCTTGGGGCCAACTCCCGGAATTTCTTCGAGCTTGCTGCCACCCACGCGCACTTTGGCGCGCGCGGCACGCATACCCGTGATGGCAAAGCGGTGGGCCTCGTCGCGAATTTGCGCAACCAACATCAACGCTGCCGAATCACGGCCGAGGTACACCTTCTCGCGACCATCAGCAAACACCAGCTCTTCCAGGCCCACTTTGCGGCCCTCGCCTTTCTCCACGCCGACGATGCGCGACAGGTCGAGCCCGAGCGACTCGAACACCTCACGCGCCATGCTCACTTGGCCTTTGCCGCCGTCGATCAGCACAAGGTCAGGCAGCTTGCCCTCGCCCGCACGCACGGCCTCGGCCAGCTTGCTGTAGCGACGCACCAGCACTTGGCGCATGGCCGCGTAGTCGTCGCCGCCCGTGATGCCTTCGATGTTGTAACGGCGGTATTCCGCGCTCTGCATTTTGTGGTGATGGAACACCACACACGAAGCCTGCGTGGACTCGCCCGAGGTGTGCGAAATGTCAAAACACTCCACGCGAAACTGTTCTAAATCTTCTGGCGCTAAATCGAGCGCATCCACCAAGGCACGCGTGCGCGCTTGTTGCGAGCCTTCTTCGGCTAACAAGCGGGCCAGTTGAATATCAGCGTTTTGTTGCGCCATTTCTAACCACACGCGACGCTGCTCGCGCGGGTTGTGCACAGCAGTGATCTTCACACCCGTTTGATCGATCAACGCTTGCAGCAGTTCTTTGTCCACCGCGTGGCTGGTAATGAGTGCGGGGGGCACAGGCACATCCAAATAGTGCTGGCTCAAAAACGCTTCCAACACTTCGGCAGGCTCGGCGTCGTCCACATGCACAGGGAAATATGGCCGGTCACCCAAATGGCGACCGCCGCGCACCATGGCCAAGTTAACGCAAGCTTTGCCGCCCTGCACTTTGACAGCCAGGATGTCCACGTCCTGATCGCCCACGGTGTCCACCGCTTGCTGGTGCAGCACTTTGGAGAGCGCGCTCATTTGGTTGCGCAACTCAGCGGCTTGCTCAAACTCCAACCTCTCAGCATGCGCCATCATGCGCGATTCGACGTTAGACATGACCTCTTGCGTTTCGCCGCGCAGCAAACGCATGGCGCTGTCCACATCGCGCTGGTAATCAAGCACGGAGATCAGACCCACACACGGCCCCGAGCAACGTTTGATTTGATAAAGCAAACATGGGCGCGTACGATTGTTGAACACCGTGTCTTCACAGGTGCGCAAGCGAAACACCTTTTGCAGCAACTGAATGGCTTCGCGCACGGCCCACACGCTGGGGTAAGGGCCAAAGTAGTCGTGGCGTTTGTCGACCGCACCTCGGTAGTACACGACGCGGGGCACTTGTTGGGGGTTCACGCTCAATGGATTGGCCGTGCTTGGGTTGGTCAAGGCGAGGGGCGATGCAGCCAGCTTTGCAGCCTCAGGGATCTTCACTGGCACGCCACGCGTCATCTTCAAATACGGGTAACTCTTGTCGTCCCGAAACAAGATGTTGTACTTGGGCTTGAGCGTTTTGATGAGGTTGTTTTCCAGCAGCAGCGCTTCAGCCTCCGAGCGCACCACCGTGGTTTCCATGCGCACAATCTTGGTCACCATGTGACCAATGCGCGTGCCGCCGTGGTCTTTTTGGAAATAGCTCGACACCCGCTTCTTCAAGCTGTTGGCCTTGCCCACATACAGCACTTGGTCCTGCGCATCAAAGTAGCGGTAAACGCCGGGCAACGCGGGCAAACTGGCTACCAGCTCTAACAGCTCAGGAGCGTGACGTGAGGCAGCTTTTTCTGTGGTGGCTTGCGACACGGGGTGCGTCGCCTCAGCAGGCTTGCTGCTTGGTTGTTCTTCTGGCGAGGCGTCTGGAGGAGTTTGAGGCATGCCCGTATTGTGGACAATCTGTGGCGTGAAACTCAGCCCATCTGCATTAACCCCCGGCACACCCACCATGATCACGACCGCTCTGACGTGGGATATTTTTTGTCGCGTCATCGATAACCACGGCGACCTTGGTGTGTGTTGGCGCTTGTCCGCAGACCTAGCCCAGCGCGGACAGTCCGTGCGCCTTTGGGTCGACGACGCCTCTGCCCTCGCTTGGATGGCTCCGCAAAACTACACAGGCGTGGAGGTACGTACATGGCCCAACGATGCAGCGCTACAGGCATTCGCTCAAGACCCCGCATTTGCAGTGGGCAATGTCGTCGTAGAAGCCTTTGGCTGTGAGTTGCCAGAAGCGTTTCAAGCCCTAATGGTGCGAGGCACAGTGCCTGTTTGGATCAACCTCGAATACCTGAGCGCCGAGGCCTACGTGGCCCGCTCTCACGGCTTGGCCTCGCCCGTGATGAGCGGTCCTGCACGCGGCACGACCAAGTGGTTTTACTTTCCGGGCTTCACGCCAGACACAGGCGGTTTGCTGCGCGAGCCACATCTGCAGAATCGACAAGCCGCGTTTGACCGTGCCGCATGGCTCAAAGCACTGCCTTTGGACAAACCCATTGGGGCCCACGAACAGCTCATCAGTCTGTTTTGTTACGAGCCAGTGGCCTTGCCCGAAGTGCTACAAGGGCTCAGCCAAGCGGATCAGTCCACGCGCCTGCTGGTAACCCAAGGCCGACCCAGTGCAGCCGTGGCAGCGGCCACCCAAGCGCTGAACATGCCCACCCACGGCACAGGCCGGTTACACATCAGCCAACTGCCCTATCTGAGCCAAACCGAGTTTGACCATTTGCTGTGGGCCTGCGACCTGAACTTTGTGCGTGGCGAAGACTCCTTGGTGCGCGCCCTGTGGGCCGGCAAACCTTTTGTGTGGCACATCTACCCACAAGACGACTTGGCGCACCACGACAAATTGCAAGCCTTTTATCAAGCCTTGCAAATACCTCAGACCTTGCAACAGGTTCACAACGTTTGGAATGGGCGCTCAGAGGCTGAACGGCCAGCTTGGACTCCTTCAGATTTGGCCGTTTGGCAGGCTTGGAGTACACGAACACAACAGCTTTTACAAACCCAAAGCGACTTAAGCACGCAGCTGATCGGGTTTGTCGCTCAAAAACGCTAAAATAGCGGGCTATGCGAACCCAGTGCAGCTTGAGCTGTACGGGCCATTTTCACAAACACAAGACACCAACACACTATGAAAACCGCTCAAGAAATCCGCGTCGGTAACGTCATCATGCACGGCAAAGACCCTATGGTCGTCCTGCGCACCGAATACCAACGCGGCGGTCGTGGCTCATCCACCGTTCGCATGAAGCTCAAAAGCCTGATCGCCAACTTCGGCACCGAAGTGGTGTTCAAGGCCGACGACAAGATGGACCAAGTCATCTTGGACAAGAAAGATTGCACCTACTCGTACTTTGCTGACCCCATGTATGTGTGCATGGACGCTGACTTCAACCAATACGAAGTCGAAGCCAGCAACATGGGCGACGCCCTGAACTACCTCGAAGACGGCATGGAACTCGAAGTGGTGTTCTACGACGAGAAGGCTATTTCTGTCGAATTGCCCACCAACGTCGTGCGCGAAATCACTTGGACTGAGCCCGCTGTCAAAGGCGACACCTCAGGCAAAGTGTTGAAGCCCGCCAAGATCGCAACTGGCTTCGAAGTGGCTGTGCCCTTGTTTGTGGCTCAAGGCGACAAGATCGAAGTGGACACACGCACCGGCGAATACCGCAAACGCGTCTAAGCCTTCAATGCTTAGCAAATCAAAGGCTCCTGCGGGGGCCTTTTTTCATGGTGCAACGTGACCTGCCATTAACATCCACACATGGACGGCACACTTAACCCACACGATAAAAATCTCTCCGAAGCTTGGGAGACCCTCAAGGCACAACACGACAATGGCGACGGATTGCGCCCCCAGTCCAACCGACTGGCTTTTGCAGATCCTGAGTTTTTAATGCGTCGCGAAACACGCGGCATTCGGTTTCAGCTGGAAATGCTCAAACCCGATCTGGCGCAGCAAGACCATGGCATTGAGCACACCGTGGTGGTGTTTGGCAGCGCGCGTTTTCGCAGCCAAGACACGGCGCAAGCCGAACTCGACAAGGCCCAAGCCTCAGGCGATGCCCAAGCGCTCCAGCGTGCGCAAACCTTGGTGCGCAATGCACACTTCTACGAGCAAGCCCGTCAACTTGGAAGCATCATCACACGCTACAGCATGGATCAGCATGCGGAACACAAGTTGTTTGTGTGCACGGGCGGCGGACCCGGCATCATGGAAGCAGCCAACCGAGGCGCCCATGAAGCGGGTGGCATCAGCGTCGGGCTCAACATCGCGCTGCCCCACGAACAAAACCCCAACCCTTACATCACCGACGGTTTGAGCTTCAAGTTTCATTACTTCGCATTGCGCAAAATGCACTTCATGATGCGAGCCAAAGCCTTGGTAGCGTTCCCGGGTGGCTTTGGCACACTGGACGAGTTGTTTGAAACCCTCACCTTGATTCAGTGCAAAAAAGTCAAACCCGTGCCCATCGTGCTGTTTGGGTCTGACTACTGGAAACGCTTGTTCAACCCAGAAGTCTTGGTGGAAGAAGGCGCCATTGCCGCCGAAGATTTGAAATTGTTCAAGTACGTCGACAGTGTGGACGACGCTTGGAACGTCATTCGTGCTTTTTACCAACTCTGAGTAAATACGCACTGCGTGAGCCCAAGCCCACGACGGCGGAGACGCACCAAAACACGCCACCAATGCCGATCACCGTACCGGCTGCACCAAACAAAATCGGCATCAGCACGCTGGACGCGTTGATGCCCATCAAGCGCAAACCCAACGCCTCTCCATGACGGTGCTCGGGGGTGATTTGATGCAACGTACTCATCAGCATCGGCTGCACCGAGCCCAATGACAGCCCTAACATCACAGAGCAAACGCCCATGGTCCAAGCCGTGTGCATGAGGGGATAAATTCCCAGCAAAGCCGCCGTAACCAGCATGGCCGCCGTAATCACGTGCCACTCTTGCAGGCGGGCAGCCAAGATCGGTAACAACATGCGAATCAGCGCAGCGGCTATGGCAAAACCACCCAGAATGGAGCCAATGGCTGACGCACTCAAGCCTCGCTCATGGCCCAAGATGGGCACGACGAACGTGTGCACGTCCCAGCAAGCTGACAAAAACCAGTTCACCATCAACATACGGCGAAACATCAGGTCGTTCAGCAAGTCCCATGCGCGGTTTTTTTCATGGCCCTCAGGTTTGACCAAAGGGGGCAACTCTCGTGCATGGCGAATGCACAACCACCCCAAAAGTGGCAACACGGCCATCGCCGCATACGCCCATTGAAAACTGGCGTGGTCAATCAACAGGCCTGCTGTGAAGGGCCCGATGAAGTTAGAAAACGCGGGCCCAATCGACAGCCAACTGAAAGCCTGCTTCATCTGCGCGGTATCCCTTGCCGCCCGACCCACATGACGTTGCAGCGCGATGATGGCCCCGCCCGTAGCCCCGCCAGTCAACAAGGCGCTGAAACACAAGACCGGAAAAATCGGCCACAAAGCAGCCATGCCAGCCCCTGTGAATGCCATCAACACGCTCCACATGACAGGTCGCTTGAGCCCGTGAACATCGGCATAACGCCCTGCTGGCAAGGCCAAGAACACTTGGGTCAAGGCGAACATGGCCAACAGCACGCCCACAGCAGCCTCGCTTTGACCACTGCGCAAGGCCATCAGGGGCGCTGCCATCCGCATGCCGGCCATACAGGCATGCAAACAAATTTGCCCCACAATTAAAAGTGTGAGTTCACGCTTCACACTTGGGCATCCGAGTCATCCAAGGCCTCGTCAAACTTAGGCAACAGCGCTTGCGCCTCCGCGTCGGGCAAGGCCTCCACGTTTTTCAACGCACGGCGCATTTGGCGACTGCGTGTGTCGGCACGGTCCAAGGTGTCTGCCGCTTTTTGCACTTGCTCGCGCACCTTCTCAACCCAATCGCCATAGCGCTCGAACTCGGTTTTAACCGCGCCCAACACCTTCCACACTTCAGAGGCTTGTTGTTCCAGCGCCAAGGTGCGAAAACCCATGTGCAAACTGTTGAGCATCGCCAACAAGGTGGTTGGGCCCGCCAAGGTGACGCGGTAATCGCGCTGCAAACTGTCCATCAAACCGGGGCGACGCAGCACCTCGGCATACAGCCCTTCGATGGGCAAAAATAAAATCGCGAAGTCGGTGGTGTGTGGCGGTGCCAAATAGCTCTCGGCAATGCTCTTGGCCTCGGTGCGAATACGCGTCTCCAAGGCCTTGGCAGACACCTCTGCCGCCACGGCATCGGCGCGGTCATGAGCGTCCAACAAGCGCTCGTAGTCTTCACGCGGGAACTTGGCGTCAATGGGGAGCCAAACGGGCTCACCGTCTGCGCCGCCACGGCCCGGAAAGCGAATCGCAAAATCCACGCGCTGGTTGCTGCGGGGTTTGGTCTCGACCTGTTTGGCGTATTGCTCCACCGTCAATACTTGCTCCAACAGGGCTTCGAGTTGCACCTCGCCAAACATCCCTCGTGTTTTGACGTTGGTCAGCACGCGTTGCAAGCTGCCCACACCATCGGCGAGTTTTTGCATTTGCCCCAAGCCGTTGTGCACTTGCTCTAAGCGCTCGGCCACCTGCTTGAAGCTCTCGGACAAGCGCTTCTCCAAGGTGGTCTGCAGCTTTTCGTCGACCGTACGACGCATTTCATCCAGCTTGTCAGCGTTGCTCTTTTGCAATTGCTGCAACTGTTGGTTCAAGGTGTCGCTGATGGTGGTTTGCATCAAACTCAGTTGCTGAACTTGGCTTTGCTGAAAGCTGGCCAAGGTTTGCGTCAGCTCTTGCCGCCCACCACGCGATGATTCGGTGATCTCAAAACGCAACTCCCGCTCCACACGCTCCAGCTTGTCTTGCACATTCAGCATGCTTTGTTGCAACGCCAAAGATTGCGCCAGTGCTTGTGATTGCGCATCGTCTTGGTTGCCTGAACCCGAGCGTCTCAGCAACACCACCAACAGCAATGCATTGACCAAGCCAATGCATACGGCAATCCAAACTTCCATCACGCGCCAACTGTGTTGAGCGGCGTCAGCGGTTTGCCTTGCGTGAAATAGCTGATCAAGTTGTCAGCCGCTAAGTTGGCCATGGCCATGCGCGTGGCGATCGACGCACTGGCAATGTGAGGCGTCAGCACGATGTTGGGCACGGTCAACAAATCGGGGTGCACTTTGGGCTCGCCCTCAAACACATCCAAACCGGCGGCCGCAATGCGACGCTCACGCAACGCAACAGCCAACGCTGCATCGTCCACGATGCCACCGCGTGCGATGTTGACCAAAGTGGCTGTGGGCTTCATCTGCGCCAACTCTGCCGCACCAATGGTGTGGTGCGAAGCCGCGCTGTAAGGCACGACCAACATCACGTGGTCAGCGCTGCGCAGCAGCTCTTCTTTGCTCACGTAAGTTGCGCCGCATTGGGTTTCGAGTTCGGGGCTAAGGCGCGAGCGGTTGTGATAAATCACCTTCATGCCAAAACCATGTGCACCGCGCTTGGCGATGCCTTGGCCAATGCGGCCCATGCCCAAAATGCCCAAGGTGCTGCCGTGCACTTCCGCGCCCGCAAACATGTCGTAGCGCCATTGCGTCCACTCACCGCGACGCAAGTAATGTTCGCTCTCGGTTAAGCGGCGAGCGGTGGCCATCAGCAACGCAAAGCCGAAATCAGCGGTGGTCTCGGTCAACACATCGGGCGTGTTGCTGGCTTGCACACCGTGAGCCGTCATGGCGGGCACGTCAAAGTTGTTGTAGCCCACGGCCATGTTTGCCACAGCTTTCACACTGGGGCAAGCCTTGAGCACCTCTGCATCCACAGGGTCAGAACCCGTGGTGAGCGCGCCAGCATGCTGCGACAGCGCTTGCGTCCACGACGCCTTGGTCCAGGCTGTATCGGCTTGGTTGTCGGTCACGTCAAAGTGCTCGCGCAAGCGCGTTAACACTTCTTCAAAAATGGGACGGGCAACGATGATTTTGGGTTTCATAGAAATACTTTCAATGCGTCAATGTGTCAAGGCGTATTCAGCGATGTAGAAAAATGCGCCAGCAAAATAGCCCATGAGCGCCAAGCCACTGATTTTTTTGACGTACCAAATAAAATCAATGCGCTCTAAGCCCATAGCGGCCACACCAGCAGCGGAACCAATGATAAGAATCGACCCTCCAGTTCCTGCGCAATAAGCCAAGAACTCCCACAAGAAACTGTCTGCGGGGTATTGGGCCAAGCTGTACATCCCCATGGACGCAGCCACCAACGGTACGTTATCGACTATGGCGCTGACCAAACCAATGATCATGACAATCACATCTTGGCGCCCAACGGTTTGATCTAACCAAGCCGCCACATTCGACAAGATGTGTGTGTGCTCCAAAGTTGCGACGGACAACAAAATACCGACAAAGAAAACAATAGAGGGCATGTCGATTTTCGACAAAGCGTGGGTCAAAGAAAGGTGCTGCTTGTGCTCGTTTAGTTTTTCACGATGCACCACATCTCCCACAAACCACAGCACACCCAAACCAAACAAAACGCCCATGAAAGGTGGAAGATGCGTCCATGTTTTAAAAGCAGGGACGGCAACCAAAATACCCAAACCCAAAAAAAACATCAAATTGCGCTCAAACGCTGTGGTTTGATGTTCTGTGTCCAACAAAGTCTGGGCAACGGGTGACACTACCTGTTGTCCTTTCAACCAAAAGCTCGTGACGACCAAGGGAACCAGCAAGTTCACCAACGATGGCAAGAACAAGCCTTTGATAATTTCGACCGCAGTGATCTGGCCACCAATCCACAGCATGGTGGTTGTGACGTCGCCAATGGGCGACCAAGCGCCGCCCGCATTGGCAGCGATCACGATGATGCCTGCGAAGAACAATCGGTCATCGCGTTTTTCTAGCAGCTTCTTCATCAAGGAAACCATCACGATGGTGGTGGTCAAGTTGTCCAAGATCGAACTCAAGAAAAACGTCACAAACCCAACGAGCCACATCAGGCTGGATAGCTTCGTGGTTTGAATGCGCGACGTGATGACCTCAAACCCTTGGTGCGCATCCACCACCTCCACAATCGCCATCGCGCCCATTAGAAAGAACACGATTTGTGCTGTGCTGACAAGCGACTCGTTCAGATGTTCGCCCACCAGATGCGCGTCGCCCGTGTTGACGGCGTATAAGGTCCATAACAAACCTGCGCCCAACAAAGCGGAAGCCGATTTGTTAATTTTTAGCGAGTGCTCAAAGGCAATGGCCGCATAAGTAATGATGAAAATCAGAATCAGTGCATTCAACATCATTTTCCTTCAAGCATCACGCAGGTTGCACGATGCCAAACACTTGGCGCAAATAGGCCAAATATTTTTCGTCATCACACATGCCTTTGCCAGGCGTGTCTGACAACTTAGCCACCGGCTGGCCATTGCACTGCGTCATCTTGATGACGATTTGCAGCGGCTCGTAACCCAAGTCATTCGTCAGGTTGGTGCCAATGCCAAACGCGAGTTGGCAGCGGCCTCTGAACTGTTGATACAACGCAATGATTTTTTCGACCGTCAGGCCGTCTGAAAAAATTAAGGTCTTGGTCATGGGGTCTACGCGGTTGTTGCGGTAGTGCGCAATCATGCGCTCGCCCCATGTGAAAGGGTCACCACTGTCGTGGCGCGCCCCATCAAACAACTTGCAGAAGTACATGTCGAAGTCACGCAAAAACGGCTCAATGCCGTAGACGTCACTCAACGCAATCCCTAAGTCGCCTCGGTACTCACGCGCCCATGTCTCGAACCCAAACACTTGGCTATCGCGCAAACGAGGCCCCAAAGCTTGGCAAGCCTGCAAGTATTCGTGCGCCATCGTGCCCAAAGGTGTGAGGCCCAACTTCATGGCAAACAACGCATTGCTGGTGCCCGCCAACTGACCTTGCGCGCCGGTGCCTAATTTGGCGGTCAACACGCGCAGCAACTCTTCGTGCCAAGCGCGTGAAAAGCGACGGCGGGTGCCGTAGTCGGCAATTTTCAAATCGCTCAAACGCTCCGCGTGCAGGGCTTCAATTTTCTGGTCTAAGCGTTTGCGGCCCTCGATGAAATCGGGCACTTTTTGGGTGTTGCGAAAGTACACCTCGTTGACAATGGCGAGCACCGGAATCTCAAACAAGATCGTGTGCAGCCAAGGCCCATGAATGCTGATCTCTAACTCGCCACTGGGCAAGGGCGTGACGTCGATGTACTTTTCGTTGAGATGAAACAGACCCAAGAAATCGACGAAATCACTTTTGATAAACCTCAGACTTCGCAACCAAGCCAGCTCCGCATCTTGAAAATGCAAGCTGCACAAGGAGCGAATTTCGTCACGAATCTCTTGCGCATACGGCGCCAAATTCACGCCCGGGTTACGACACTTGAATTTGTAGGAAACCTGCGCGCTCGGAAACTGATGCAGCACGGCCTGCATCATGGTGAATTTGTACAGGTCGGTGTCGAGCAGGCTGGTGATGATCATCGGGTATTGGCTCTTAAAACTTAGTCCACCCAATGGGTGAACTCTGCCACCGGCACGCGTGGTGTCGTGAAGGTGTTGACCTTGTCGCTCTCGTCAGCCCAACCTAAAGACAAACCACACACCAACATCTCGCCTTCCCCCGCACCAATGTGCGGCAAGATGATGCTGTGAAAACTGTTCCAGGCCGCTTGCGGGCAGGTGTGCAGGCCACGCGCACGCGCCGCCAACATGATGTTTTGCACAAACATGCCGTAGTCAAACATGGAGCCCCGGCCCATCACGGGGTTGATGGTGAACATCAAGCCGACAGGCGCATCAAAGAACTTGAAGTTACGTTGGCTTTGCAGATGCATCTGCTCTTTGTCGGCCTTGCCAATGCCCAACAAACCGTACAAGCCCCAACCGTTTTCACGACGACGGTCGATGAAAGGGCTGATCCACTGCTTGGGGTAGTAGTCGTATTGCTCTTGGTATTGCTGCGCCAGTTCTGGGTTGGCGCGAATGGCTTCGTGCGCGGCACACACTTTGTCGACCAAGCTGTCTCGACTCTCGCCTTGCAGTACATACACCTGCCAAGGCTGGGTGTTGGTGCCCGAGGGCGCGCGGCTGGCCACTTGCAAAATCTCGGTGATCAATTCGCGCGACACGGGCTGCTGCGTGAACGCGCGGGCCGACATGCGCGAGGTGATGGCGTGGTCAACGGCGGCGATGTTCTCAGATGGGGTGCTCATACCATAGTCTCCAAAACAGTTTTTAAATTTAAAGGCAGTGCCTTCACAGGCCTGCGGTTTTCTTTGTCGACATAGACGTGCACAAAGTGCCCGTGTGCGGCGCACAATTCAGCGCCTTGCGCAAACAAGCCCACCTCATAGCGCACGCTGGACGAGCCCAGCTTGGCCACACGAATGCCGGCTTCAATGGTTTGCGGAAAAGCCAAAGGTGAGAAGTAGTTGCATTGGGTTTCAATCACCAAGCCGATCGTGTCGCCGTGATGAATGTCCAATGCGCCCTGCTCCATCAAATGCGCGTTCACCGCCGTGTCAAACCAGCTGTAGTACACAACGTTGTTGACATGGCCGTAGGCGTCGTTGTCCATCCAACGCGTGGTGATGGTGCGAAAGACCTTGAAGGCGCTGCGCGGCTGTGCTTGGGGGCGTGCAGAAGTGGAAGTCGTCATACAGCTAGATTTTGCCAGCGTCGCGCATACGCCTGGGCGACACGGTAGGTGTTGACTTGCACGCGAACTGTGTCTTCAATTTGGTGGCCGTAGCCACCTGCCATGCAAAACGCCAACGGAACGCGTTGTGACCAAGCCCAATCGAAGACGCGCCGATCTCGGGCCTCTAAGCCGTCAAAGCTCAGCTTGAGTCGTCCCAAGCGATCGCCCTCATGCGGATCGGCACCTGCGAGATAAATCACCAAGTTTGGCGTGAACCGCGACGCCAACTCAGCGAGGGCGAGATCTAAAGCGTGCAGGTAAGCATCGTCATCACAGCCATCGGGCAATTCGACATCCAAATCGCTCGCTTCTTTGGCAAAAGGAAAATTCCGCGCCCCGTGCAGGGACAAGGTAAACACGTTCTTGTCGTTGGCAAAGATGTGTGCTGAGCCGTTGCCCTGATGCACATCCAGGTCAATGATGGCCACATTCAGCGGGTGCACATGGCTGCGCGCCCACTCGGCCTGCATCAGCCGCGCAGCCACTGCTGCGTCATTGAACACACAAAAACCACTCCCTCGGTCTGCGTAAGCGTGGTGCGTGCCGCCTGCCAAATTGGCCGAGACACCCTCTGCACCGAACAAAACCGCGCGCGCTGCCATCACCGTGGCACCGACTGAGCGGCGCGATCGTTCCACCATGGCCTCAGACCACGGAAAGCCAATTTCCCTTTGCGCCGCAGCGCTTAACGTGCCCTGCACCACCGACTGAACATAGCTCGGCGTGTGCACCAATGCCAACTCGCCATCGCTGGCAGGCCCCGCCACCGCCATCGCCACCTCAGGTAACGCCAAGGCGAGGCGATCACGCAACAAACGGTACTTCGCCATGGGAAAGCGATGGCCTTCGGGCAAAGGCAAGACAAATTGATCGGAATAAAAGGCACGCATGGGCGAACGGGATGAAGCGGCAATGGCTTGATTGTGACCAAGACGCGAAACCTCACGCATTTAGAACGACACCTCTAAACCGCCGCCAAGGCCTTGCGAATTTACGGGATAACCCTAAACTTCATCCCAATGCTGCAACGCAACATTTTCTGCAAACTGTCTTAACTTCTGGAGTAACCCCATGCTGAACGCCGAACAAATCATCGCCTCGAACAAAGCCAACTTGAACAATCTCTTTGGCTTGTCTAACCAAGCCTTCGCTGGCATGGAAAAATTGGTTGAACTCAACCTGACTGCTGCACGCGCTGCCTTGACTGAGTCTGCTGACCACGCCAAAGCTGTGTTGGCCGCCAAAGACCCACAAGAGTTCATCGCCTTGCAAACCAACTTTTTGCAGCCTTTGGCTGAAAAGTCTGCGGCTTACAGCCGTCACATCTATGACATCGCTTCGGGCACAACCACCGAGTTGAGCAAAGCCTTTGAAGGCAAAGCCGCTGAAAGCCAAGAAGCCGTCACCGCTTACATCGAAACAGCCTTGAAAAACGCACCTGCTGGCTCTGAGCAAGCTGTTGCCTTCTTCAAACAAGCTGTGAGCGCCAGCAACACCGCCGTGGAAACTGTGCAAAAAGCAGTCAAACAAGCCACCGACATCGCTGAAACTAACCTGCAAGCGGCCGCCGACACCGCTGTGAAAGCTACCAAAACTGCCGCTGCCAAAAAGCGTTAATTGGTTCCAGTTGTCTCCTCGGGTCTTTGGGTCACCTCGGGTACAAGGATCCCTTCAAGGGCTCATCGCAAGGTGAGTCCTTTTTTTGTGGTCCAAATTTTGATCAGCGCGGCACCAAAGCTGCACGCAATTTAGGCAAAGCCTGCAGCATCGCAGCGCGACCGGCTTCAATCGAACGACGTCGCGCACTGAAATCGGCGCTGCCCACTTGGTTCAAGGCGGGGCGCACCACCAAGTCGGCCTCTTTCAACTCAAACGCGTTGATGCTTTTGCCCATGATGGTGAAGGTTTGCATCAAGATTTGAAACATGTCGTCCGTTTTAGCGGCCTCTGGCGTGCTTGAAATGTCCACAGCTAATACATATTCAGCCCCCATTTGTCGCGCATAACGCACAGGCACGGGTGAGACCAAGCCACCATCTACAAACTCACGCGCGCCTATGCGAACGGGTTCAAACACCGAAGGCACGGAACTAGAAGCTCGAACCGCCGTACCCAAATCACCACGCTGAAACAACACCCCATCGCCGGTGCGCAAATCGGTGGCCACAATGCCCAGCGGCATTTTCAATTCTTCAATGCGTCGTCCTCCGGTCTGTTGATTGACGTAGCGGCTCAGCGCATCGCCGCGCATCATGCCGCGGCCCAGCAAAGGCACGGTCCAGTCGGTGATGGTGACCTCCTCCATGGTCTCCGCCACCCTTTGCAACTGCGCGCCGGTTTTGCCACTGGCATAAAACGCGGCCACCAAACTGCCGGCAGATGTGCCCACCACCAAGTCAGCCTTGATGCCGGCCTCTTCCAACACTTGCAGCACGCCGACATGCGCGAATCCGCGTGCTGCACCGCCACCCAATGCCAAGCCAAGACGAGGCACTTTTTTGACCACGGGCGCTTCCACAGCGTCCACAACGGCAGAAGGTGTTGCGGGCGGCGCGACGGGTTGCAGCACCGGCTTTTCAACCACAGGAGCCAGTCGACCGGGCGATTGACAAGCACTCAACACGGCGACACACACAACCAGCACCACACCGCGCCATGAACGACCGTACGAAGCAGCAAGAGAGGAAAGAGCTGACATTTTTAAATTCCTAGACCCATGCATATAAAAGCATCGATTGTCCTAGATCGCTTGCCACCCATACCGGCAATCGCGTCGTCTCATCCTCCATAATCCAAACGTTAAATTGACGTTTACGTAAACGTCAGCTATTTCAATCCACACACATCTACTGGAGAAGATCATGGAGATCAAAGGCAAAGTTTTCATCGTCACCGGCGGCGCATCAGGCTTGGGTGAAGGCACGGCGCGGGCGTTGGCCGCACAAGGCGGCATTGTGGTCATTGCCGATATGCAGGCAGACAAAGGCGAAGTCATTGCCCAAGAGATCGGTGGCGCTTTCGTCAAATGCGATGTGAGCAACGAAGCTGACGGCCAAGCCGTGGTCGCCAAAGCCGTGTCGCTGGGCAAATTGATGGGCTTGGTCAACTGCGCCGGCATTGCACCCGCCGAAAAAACCGTGGGCAAAAATGGGGCGCACAGCCTCAACACTTTCAGCAAAACCATCATGGTCAACCTGGTGGGCAGCTTCAACATGATCCGCTTGGCCTCCGAAGCCATGAGCCACAACGCCCCAGAAGCGACCGGCGAACGCGGCGTGATGATCTCAACTGCCTCGGTCGCAGCGTATGACGGTCAAATTGGCCAAGCCGCCTACAGCGCCTCCAAAGGCGGCGTGGTCGGCATGACCTTGCCCATTGCCCGCGACCTGGCCCGCAACGGCATTCGCAACATGACCATCGCCCCCGGCATCTTTGGCACGCCCATGATGTTTGGCATGCCCCAAGACGTGCAAGATGCACTCGCCGCCAGCGTGCCCTTCCCCTCACGCTTGGGCACACCGCAAGACTACGCCAAGCTCGCGCTGCATATTTTTGAAAACGATATGCTCAACGGCGAAGTGATTCGCTTAGATGGTGCGATTCGTTTGGCACCAAAATAAGCAGTGCTTCAAGGGAAAGGCGGAAGGGTCTGCCTAGAATCGACCCTCCACGCTTTTCCCCACCATGGCCATCCCCCAATCTTTCATCCAAGAGCTCCTCGCCCGCGTTGACGTGGTCGAGGTGGTGGGTCGCTATGTACAGCTGAAAAAGGGTGGCGCCAACTTCATGGGCTTGTGCCCCTTCCACGGCGAAAAGTCCCCCTCTTTCACGGTCAGCCCCGCCAAACAATTTTTCCACTGCTTTGGCTGTGGCAAAAACGGCAACGCCATAGGCTTCTTGATGGAGCACGCGGGCATGACCTTCGTGGAAGCCGTCAAAGACTTGGCCCAAAACGTGGGCTTGCAGGTGCCGGAAGAGGACATATCGCCCCAAGACCGCGAGCGCGCCGCACAACAACGCCAAAAGCAAGCCACCCTCACCGATGTGCTGGAAAAGGCAGGCGAGGCGTACCGCAAACACCTCAAGTCATCCCCAAAAGCCATTGAGTACCTCAAAGGCCGAGGCTTGAGTGGCGAAATTGCACGCCAATTCGGCCTGGGCTACGCCCCCGAAGGCTGGCGCAGTTTGGCCAGCGTGTTCCCCGACTACCAAGACCCCATGTTGGCCGAGAGCGGCTTGGTCATCGTCAACCAAGAAGACGGCCAAGACGAAAAACGCTACGACCGTTTCCGCGACCGCGTGATGTTCCCGATTCGCAACGTCAAGGGTGAATGCATTGGCTTTGGTGGGCGCGTGCTGTTTGAGGGCACGCCCAAGTACTTGAACTCCCCTGAAACGCCAGTGTTCAGCAAAGGCCGCGAGCTCTACGGTTTGTTCGAGGCCCGCAATGCCCTGCGCGATGTGGGCTACGTGCTGGTCACCGAGGGCTACATGGACGTGGTCGCGTTGGCACAGCTTGGTTTCCCCAATGCTGTAGCAACCTTGGGCACGGCTTGTACTGCCGACCATGTGCAAAAGCTGTTCCGCTTTACCGACAACGTGGTGTTCAGCTTCGACGGCGACAGCGCTGGACGGCGCGCGGCTCGCAAGGCCCTGGAAGGCGCCTTACCCTACGCCACCGATGTGCGCAGCGTGAAATTTTTGTTCTTGCCCGCCGAACATGACCCCGACAGCTACATCCGCGAATTTGGCAAAGAAGGTTTTGCCCATTGCGTGACCGAGGCCATGCCACTCAGCCGCTTTCTGATTGAAGTGGCCCGCGAAGGCTGCGATTTGAACTCAGCCGAAGGCCGTGCGCACATGGCCAGCAACGCCAAACCCATGTGGATGGCCTTGCCCGACGGTGCCCTCAAGCGCCAACTGCTGACTGAAGTCGCCAACTTAGCAGACTTAGGTAATCACGAGTTGCAAGACCTGTGGATCCCTCAAGCACCTGCACCAGCCAAAACGGCAGGACGATCGGGCGAATACAAAAAATCATCCAACTTCAAACCGCGGGAACGGGCACAAAGTTTCGGCCCACGCCGCACCCGCCACATGCCTCAAGGACGCGCAGACCATGCCGCCCGCGTGTTGTTGTCCGACATGTCGATTTGGGAACAACTCTCCACCGAAGACCACAACCTCTTGTGCGACTTGGCTGCACCGCATGGCCCCTTGTTTGTATGGTTGGACCAACAGCACCACGAACACGGCAACCAAGCTTGGGGCGTCTTGCGTGAAGCCCTGCGTGGCGAGGAGAGCGAAGACTTGGCCCTGCGCGTGATGGCCTCCGCCTTCACACCCATCCTTGACGACGACGGCAACCCGCGCCCAGATGACGCCACACCTGAAGCTTTGGCGCTCGAGGCACGCGCCGAGCTACGCGGGATGCTCAACCGCATGTTGATCGAAAGCATCAAGATGCAAGAGACCGAAGCCATCGAATCGGCCAAAGAGGACCCCACTGCTTTACAGCGCTACCGAGCACTGCAAACGCGTCGTCGCCAGCTTGAATCGGTCAACCCCAACACTGCAGAAGCCTAACTGAGACGGGCTTTTTCATAAGTCCAGCATTGAAGTTTTGGTATAATCCAAAACTTAGCAAGTGCGACAGCAGCACCTCCGAGCCCGGCTAACCGTGACACAAGCGCACGACTCGCCAATTTATCGCAAGGACTGCATTCCAAATGTTCGCCCTCACACGCTTGCTTTTGAGGCCCAACCTCCCCCCTCGTTTCCCTCCGCGTCGCATTTGTGGCGCTGCGTATTGATTGCTCTTTTGTGATCTCTTTTTTGTGATTTCTTTTTTGTTGTCTAGGAGTTTTCATGCCCGTCGACCCAAAGTCCAAGAAGCCTACAGCCAAGCCAAATACAAAGCTCCCCACAAAGACGGCCAAATCGGCAGCGCCTGTCGCTGCCAAGACTGCCAAGAAAGCTTCTTCCGTGCCCGCATCCAAAACACCCAAGTCCGCTGACGCCAAGCCCGTCGTCCGCCTCATTCCAAAAAAGCCTGCTGCCGTTGAAGCACACGCCCCCAAGGTAGAAAAAGCCAAACCAGCGGCAAAGGCCAAAGCCAAGCCCAAAGCAAAAGCCAAAAAAGCATCTGAAGATGACGAAGACTTAAGCGACATCGAAGCCGACTTGGTGGGTGAAGAGCCAGTTGCGACCGAAGCGACGGCTGAAAAAGTCAAACCCCTTCGCATGAAAATCAGCAAGGCCAAAGAACGTGCCTTGATGAAAGAATTTGGTCTGGACGAGACCGTGCTGTCTGAAGAAGACATGCAAAAACGCCGCTCGCGCTTGAAAACCCTGATCAAACTGGGCAAGACTCGCGGCTACCTGACACACGGCGAAATCTCGGACCACTTGCCCGACAAGTTGGTCGATGCCGAGACCTTGGAAGTCGTGATCACCATGTTGAACGACATGGGCGTAGCCGTCTACGAGCACACCCCTGACGCAGAAACTCTGCTGCTCAACAACAACACCCCCACAGCCGCGACCGAAGAAGAAGCCGAAGAAGAAGCCGAAGCCGCCTTGTCCACTGTGGACAGCGAATTTGGCCGCACCACCGACCCCGTGCGCATGTACATGCGCGAAATGGGCACGGTTGAGTTGCTAACGCGCGAAGGCGAAATTGAGATTGCCAAGCGCATCGAAGGCGGCTTGATGGACATGATGGCTGCGATCAGCGGCTCGCCTGCCACCATCGCGGCCATCTTGGCCATGGGCGAAGAGATTCGCAGCGGCAAGGTCGTGATTTCCACCATCGTGGACGGTTTCAGCAACCTCAACGAAGCCGATGACTACGTGGCCGAAGAAGACTTCGACGAGTTCGACGAAGAAGACGACGACGATGGCAACGGCGGCTCCAAAGCACTGACTAAAAAGCTGGAAGAGTTGAAGAACCAAGCCTTGGAACGTTTCGACCGCATGACGGTCTTGTTCGACAAACTGCGCAAGACCTACGACAAAGAAGGCTACGGCACCCCTGCCTACGTTAAAGCGCAAACAGCCTTGACCGTGGAACTGATGAACATCCGTTTCACTGCCAAAACCATTGAGAAATTGTGTGAATCGGTACGTGGCCAAGTCGATGAAGTGCGTAAAAAAGAGCGCGAACTGCGCCGCATCATCGTGGACAAGTGCGGCATGCCTCAAGCCACCTTCATCAAAGACTTCCCACCGAACTTGCTCAACCTGAAGTGGGTCGAAAAGCAAGCTGCTGCCGGTAAGCCTTGGTCCACCACCATGGGCCGTTTCATTCCACCTGTGCAAGACTTGCAGCAAAAGTTGATGAACTTGCAAGCCACTGTGGTGGTGCCTTTGGAGCAACTCAAAGACATCAACAAGCGCATGAACGCGGGTGAACGCAACTCGCGCAACGCCAAGAAAGAAATGATCGAAGCCAACTTGCGCTTGGTCATTTCGATTGCCAAGAAATACACCAACCGTGGCCTGCAATTCTTGGACTTGATCCAAGAAGGCAACATCGGTTTGATGAAGGCCGTGGACAAGTTTGAATACCGTCGTGGCTACAAGTTCTCGACTTACGCCACTTGGTGGATTCGCCAGGCCATCACGCGTTCGATTGCCGATCAAGCCCGCACCATCCGTATTCCGGTACACATGATCGAAACGATCAACAAGATGAACCGCATCAGCCGTCAACACTTGCAAGAGTTTGGTTTCGAGCCTGATGCCAGCGTCTTGGCCGAGAAAATGGAAATTCCAGAAGACAAGATCCGCAAGATCATGAAGATCGCCAAAGAGCCGATCTCCATGGAAACACCGATCGGCGACGACGACGACAGCCATTTGGGCGACTTCATCGAAGACGGCGTGAACACGGCGCCTATCGAAGCTGCCATGCAAGCGGGCTTGCGCGATGTGGTGAAAGACATCTTGGATGGCCTCACCCCACGCGAAGCCAAAGTGCTGCGCATGCGCTTTGGCATCGAGATGACCAGCGACCACACCTTAGAAGAAGTGGGCAAACAGTTTGACGTCACGCGCGAGCGTATCCGTCAAATCGAAGCCAAAGCCTTGCGCAAGTTGAAGCACCCCAGCCGCAGCGATAAACTGCGTAGCTTCATCGACACGATTTAATCGACTTCGACCTGCCCTGTTTTTGGCAGGGCCGCAAAAAACCCCGCCAGCAAACTTTGCTGGCGGGGTTTTTTTGGAGCTAGCTTTTTAAAACGTATCAAACTTAGGCAAACTCTTCGGTATCCACCTCAGAAGCACTGACCGCGTTGTAGCGGGCACCCTTGACGGTCTGCGGGTTGATGAGCGCGTCCAACTGCTGCATCTGAGCAGCCGACAACACCACATCAGCCGCAGCCATGTTGTCTTCTAGGTGGCGAATGTTTTGTGTGCCGGGAATCGGGATGAGCTTGCTGTCTTTGTGCAGCAACCATGCCAAGGCCAGTTGCGCCGGCGAACAACCCGCTTCGCGTGCAATCGCTAGATAGCCCTCGAGCAAGGGCAAGTTGGATGCATAAGTGTCGGCTGCAAAGCGTGGCATGAACCGACGGATGTCATTGGCTGCCAAGGTAGCCACATCGCGCAAATCGCCACACAAGAAACCACGCGCCACGGGGCTGAAGGCCACAAAGGTCGTGCCCAGCTCTTCGCAGGCTTTGAGCACCGCAATTTCGGGGTTGCGTGTCCACAACGAGTACTCGGTTTGCACGGCCGCGATGGGATGCACGGCATGGGCTTTGCGTAGCGTGTTAGCCGACACTTCGCTCAAACCAATCTCACGCACTTTGCCCGCGCGCACGAGGTCGCTCATCGCACCCACGCTTTCTTCGATGGGCACTTGTTTGTCCCAGCGGTGCAGGTAATACAGGTCGATCACATCGGTGCCCAAACGGGCCAAGCTGTCTTCGCAGTTTTGGCGAATGGCTTCGGGACGGCCATTGATCACACGCTTCACACCATCGGGGAATGACACACCCGCCATGCCACCTTTGCTACACAAGGTGATTTCGCTGCGGTGCGCTTTGAGCGCTTTGCCCACCAACAACTCGTTGGTGCCAAAGCCGTACAAGGCGGCCGTGTCAAACATCGTCACGCCGAGGTCTAAGGCGCGGTGAATGAGGGCCTCGCCCACTCCAGATGCAGGCGGTGCGCCATAGGCGTGGCTGAGGTTCATGCAGCCTAGGCCAATAGCTGAAACGGTGTAGGGGCCGAGTTGACGTTGTTTCATGGGCGTGAGTGTTTAGGTGAACGGGTCCAAGCCGGCAATGGCGCAGAGCGGTGCAGCACATTGTCGTGCAACCATGTGGCGCTCTTGCGTGCGCGCTCGGCCACGGTGGCCAGGGGCAATTGTTGGTAATCGTCGTTGAAGACTTCAAAGCTGTAGTCGCCTCGATAGCCAATGCGGTCTAGGCGCAGCACCAAGTCGGCCAAGGCTTCGCTGTGCACGCCCTCCCCTGGGAACACACGGAAGGTGCGTGCGGTGGTCATGCGGTCTTCAAAGGTGGGGGTTTCGTGCCACATGAAGTCCGACAGTTGCACCAAGAAAATCTTGTCGGGATCGAGGTCTTCAATCCCGTCCAGCGGCGTGTTGGCGGCAAAGATATGGAAGGAGTCAATGCCAATGCCGAGATTCGGACAATCGGCGCGGCACACCACATCCCAAGCTGTGGTGAACTCGTTGACCGTGCGGCCCCAGGACAAACCCTCAAAAGCCACCTTGATACCTAAGGGCAAAGCCATCATGGCGAGCTTCTTCAAATCGCGGGCAATGTGGTCGAGGTCATCGGTCGCGTGGCGTGAGGTGGACGAGCAAGCCAACAGAACTTTGCTGCCCGTGGCCGCGCACATCTCCAACATCGATTTGGCGATGTCGACTTTGTAGCCGTGCAAGTGGCCCGACAAACCTTCAAAGTCGCGCAACACTTGAAAGCCCGTGGGGCGCAAGCCGCTGGCCTGCACTGCTGCCACCGCAGCCGGCACACCGCCGGGGTGGGTGACCAAGTCACGCGCCATGAGCATGACTTGCGAAAAGCCTGCGTCTTTCATCGCCGACAGCTTGGCTTCTAAAGAGCCCGCCATCGTGATGGTGTCCATCCCGAAACCATCGAGCAAGTTCATGGCATGCCCTTTCATTGGTCTTTGTGAACCAACTCAAACGACACCGAGCCCAAGGCGCTGCGGGTGAGCGCACCACGGTCTTCGGGGTGCAACTGGGTGGACTCGACAAACTCTACGCCACGGGCTTTGAGTGCAGCCACTGCTGCGCCCACATCGACCGCACCCAAACCAATGCGTTGCAGGCATTCGGGCGACTCGTCGGTGTCCATCCAAGGATCGGGCTCGATGAGTTGCCACAAGAAGTTGCCACATGGGCTCTTCATCAACTTACCTTTGGGCAAGATGCCAAAGCGCTGGTCATCAGGCACAAAGCTGAAATCAAACATGTGTTCAAAGTAAGCCAACCAGTCAGCACTGCGGCCTGCACCGATGTACTGCACCACGCCAAAGTAGCTCATGCCAGCCGTCGCTTCTGGGTGTGGGTCAACGGTAGGAATGGGTTTGAAGTCGATGTCGTAAATCGAGAACTCTTGCCAACGGTCCACAAAGTAAAAGCGGCTGCCGCCCGGGCCATGGATGGCGGGAATGTGCAGCTCCATCGCTTGCGCTTGGCTGCTGACGTTCCATGCGCCCAGTTCCATGCAGCGGGTGTGTGCTTGCAGTGCATCGCGCACGCGGAAGGCCACCGCAGAAATCACAGGCTGGCCATCGGTGGTGGCGCTCACGCGGGCGTCATCGGGGCTGGCGTTGACGACCAAATTCATACCGCCTTGGCGGTACAACGTGACCTCACGCGAACGGTGGCGAGCCACGGGGCGAAAGCCCATGTTCTCTAACACTTGGCCCAGCGCTTGGGGGCGGCTGGTGGCGTATTCAATGAACTCGATGCCGTCCAAGCCCAAACGGTTGGGGCTCTCGGGCACGGACTCGCGCTGTGAATCACGGTGAGTGGATGGCAAGGTCATCGAATACTCCTAGAAAAATTACCGGCTCGAAATCAATAACTCAACTGCGCCACATCGCGCAGCACGTCGGCGGTGGTGGTGGGCAAGCCAAAGTATTCCAAGTAGGCGGGGATTTGTTCAAACAACATGTCTGAGCCTACCTGCACGCGACAGCCACGGTTTTTGGCGGCTTGCAAGAACGCGGTCATTTCGGTTTTCATCACCACCTCGCCCACAAAGGCGTCGGGCGAAATGCGCGACACATCCATCGGCAAGGCATCGCCTTCGTTCATGCCCATGGGCGTGGCGTTGACCACCAAGTCGTGATCCGCTGGGTCGTTTGAGCCCATACGCACATCGATGTGCGGGTAGTTTTGTTTCAGGCGTTGGCCCAAGGCCTCGGCAGAAGCGGTGTTCACATCAAACAAGCTGATGGCTGCAATACCAGCGCCTGCGAGCGACGCCGCAATGGCGCAACCTACCCCGCCTGAGCCCACTACCAACACGCGTTTGCCCGTCAGATCAAAACCCTTGCGTTGCACACCGCGCACAAAGCCTGCACCGTCAAACATATCGCCGACCAAACGACCATCGGGCAGTTTTTTCACAGCGTTGCAAGCACCGGCCACGCGCACGGTGGCGGTCACTTCGTCGAGCAAACCCACGGTCACCACCTTGTGCGGCATGGTGATGAGTGCACCACAAATGTTGGTGAGACTGAATACTGACTTCAAGAACACGGGATAGGCAGGCGTTTGGCAGCCCATGGGCACCACCACCGCATTGATGCCCGCACTGGAAAAGTACGGGTTGTAAATCATGGGTGACTTGAAGGAATGCGTGGGATAACCGATGTGCGCAATCAGTTGCGTGTTGCCGTTGATAGAGATACCGTGCTTGCTCATGGTGGATTAAGCAGATTGAACAGCAGACACAGCGGCACGCAAGGCCAACAAATAACTGTCTGCACCAAAGCCACAAATTTGGCCTTTCACAATTTCAGCGAACACGGACTTGTGACGGAATTCTTCACGCGCATGAATGTTCGACATGTGCAACTCGACCACAGGGCAAGTCAACACCGCCAAAGCATCACGGATGGCGTAGCTGTAATGGGTCCAAGCACCGGCGTTGATCAGCACGGCGTCGACGTTGTCAAAGTAGCCTTGATGAATGCGCTCGCACATGTCACCTTCTTGGTTGGTCTGATAGCACTCGACATCAGCCCCCAACTCTTTGCCCAGTTTGTGCAAATTGGCATTGATCTCATCGAGTGTGATGGTGCCGTATTGCTTGGGGTCGCGTTTGCCGAACATGTTGTGGTTCACACCGTGCAGCATCAAAACTTTCATATCACCCTTTGACAGTTGTGTTTCTTCAAAAAAATGCTTCGCCACACATGCAGCGAAGCATTGCTCACGAATTACTTGGCTTTCTTCACAGGTGCGGAACGCACCTGCTCGATTTCACCCTGCAACTCTTTGACCAAGTCTTGACCCACGATGACGCCATATTTGGCAGTCACAGGACGCATCTTGTCGCGCAAGATCGACATTTCAGGCTCAGACAATTGGGTCACTTGCATGCCATTCTTCTTGAGGTTAGCGAGCAGGCCCGCTTCCAAGTTACGTGAAGTTTCACGCTGGAATTTGGCGGACTCCAACGCAGCGTTCGTCACCACTTTCTTCTCATCTGCGCTCAAGGTTTCCCAGAACTTCTTGCTGATGACCACCGACTGAGGGTTGTACTGGTGTGCGGTCAGCACCATGTGCTTTTGCACTTCATACAACTTGGCGCTGTTGATGGTGGGAATGGGGTTTTCTTGACCGTCCACAGCACCTTGCTCCAGTGCGGCATACAACTCTGGGAAAGGCAACGGGGTGGGGTTAGCACCCAAAGCCTTCACCCAATCGACGTTGATGGGGTTAGGAATGACGCGCAGCTTCAAGCCTTCGATCTCAGAGACTTTATTGATGGCGCGCTTGCCATTGGTGATGTGACGAAAGCCCAGTTCGTAATAAGCCAAACCCACCAAACCTTTGTCTTCCAACTTGGCATGCATCTTCTTGCCAAAGGGACCGTCCACAACTGCGTCGGCTTCTTTGGTGGTCGCAAACATGAAGGGGAAATCAAACACGCCAAATTCTTTGACTTGGCTGGCGAAGATGCCTGAGTTCATCGACGCCATCTCCAACGAACCACCTTGAATGGCCGACACGTTGGCTTGGTCGCTGCCCAAAGTGCCGCCTGGGAACAGGTTGACTTTGAGTTTGCCGCCCGAGTTTTTCTCGACGATCTCTTTGAATTTCTCCATACCTTGGACGATGGGGTGACCCGCATTGTTCTGGTTGGCGAACTTGATGGTTTTCACTTGTGCCGAGGCGATGCCCATAGCCGCCATGGCCACCGTCGCGATCACCGTCTTGATAAATACACGTTTCATGTCAGTGTCTCCTAAAAAACTTTGCGGTCGTACGCCCAATGAAGGTTTCACGGTCTGGCGTACCCGGACAGACCATGAAAAAGAAAAATCAATACAGCAAGCGGGCAGGCACCATCACGATGGCTGGAAAGAGCACCATCAAGAACATGACGATGAACTGCACCGCCATGAAAGGCAGCACGCCGCGCGTCACGTCATCCATGCGCATACGGCCGACACCCGCCACCACGTTAAGCACGGTACCCACGGGCGGTGTGATCAAACCAATTGAGTTGTTGATGATGAACATCACGCCGAAATAAACCGGATCAATGCCAGCGGCTTTGACGATCGGCATCAACACCGGCGTCAAAATCAAAATGGTGGGCGTCATGTCCATCGCCGTACCCACGACCATGCACAAAATCATGATGGCAGCCATCAAGAGCTTGGGGTTATCGAGCAAAGGTTGCAGCAAAGTCACCACTTGGGCGGGCAAATTGGCCACGGTGATCAACCAAGCCGACACCATGGCAGCGGCCACCAAGAACATGATGACCGACGTGGTTTTGGCCGCTGTGCGAAACACGTCAAACAACTGTTGCCACGTGAGTTCGCGGTAAATCACACCCGCCACAAACAACGCATACACCGCAGCCACCACAGCAGCCTCAGTAGGTGTGAACACGCCCATGCGCAAGCCCACCAAAATGATCAGAGGCAACATCAAAGCCCAACCCGCGCTGCGCATGGCGGCGAACACTTCGGCACTGGTTTTGCGTGCAGGCGGTGTCAAGTCTTCTTTGCGTGTGCACCACCACCAAGTCGCCCACAAACCGGCGGCCAACACGATGCCAGGAAAAATACCCGCCAAAAACAACTTGCTGATCGACACGTTGGCAGCCACACCAAAGATCACAAAACCAATCGAGGGCGGGATGATGGGGCCAATCACACCGCAAGCGGCAATCAAACCACCGCTGCGTGCTTTGTCGTGGCCGGCTTTGACCATCATGGGCAACAGCAAGGCAGTCAGCGCCGCCGCATCGGCCACCGCAGAGCCAGACAAGGCCGACAACAAACAAGCGGCCACGATGGTCACATAGCCCAAGCCACCTCGGATGTGGCCCACCAAGGCCATGGCAAAGTCAACGATACGACGTGACAGGCCACCGGTGTTCATCACCTCCCCCGCCAACATGAAGAATGGCACAGCCAACAGAGGGAAGCTGTTGGAGCCTTCGATCACGTTTTGCGCCAAGATTTGCGCATCAAACATGTCCATGTGCCACATCAACGCAGAGCCACACAGCAACAAAGAAAAAGCAATGGGTACACCCAGCGCCATGGCGGCCAGCAAGGAGCCCAAAAATACAGCGATCGTCATGATGAAATTCCTTGGGCTTTACTTAAGAGGTGCGGGCGTGTCGATGGGTTCTTCTTCAGACTCGCGAACTCCAATCAGCTCACTGTCAGCCAACTCCCCGCGCATCAAGCGCAACAAGTGATCCACCAAAATCAAAGCGCCTGAAACAGCCAGGACCATGCCGCAGGCATAAAAGATGCCCATCGAAGCTTCCATCACTGCGCTGGTCGAATCCCAATTGATGATGGTTTGGTCGTATGAGCCTTTGAACAGCAACCAGCAAATGAACAACATCAACAAGTGGCCAACCACAAAGAAGTATTTTTGCCAACGCAAAGACAACCGAGACACCAAAGTGTCCGAGCCCAAATGTGCCCCTTCTTTCATCGCCACGATGGCGCCCAAGAAGGTGACCCACACAAACAACCAACGAGACAACTCTTCAGACAAAGTGATGCCCGAATTAAAGGCATAACGCATCACCACGTTGCCAAATACCAAAACCACCATCAGGGCCAGCGCAATAGCCATGAGGATTTCAAGTAGCCGACAGTAACGGTCTAGCAAACGGTGAAGCATTGGAAGAATCCTTGGAAAATTTGAAGCAGAACAAAATGTACAAAACAGTTAGTTTGTGATAAATAAGTGTAAACCCGCATATCGACACGACATAACTAACTATCTGCTATGGCGAATTTGAATAACTGACAAACCGCAACACCATGTCCACCACACTTTGACGGCGTGCGGCCAAAGCCTCGGCTGTTTGGCCATCACGTTTGAAGATCAAATCAAAGGTGTAGCGGTTAGACACGTTGAAAAACGTGAGCGCCGAAATGGACGCATGGATGTCGATGGGGTCCAACCCCTTGCGAAACACCCCCTCCTTCACACCGCGTTTGTACAAAGCCTCGATGGAATGAATGGCAGACACATTGAGCTCTTGAATCAAGGTGCTTTGTGCCAAAAAATTACCACGTTGAATGTTCTCTGACATCACCAACCGAATGAAGTCTTGGTTGCTGTGATGGTGGTCAAAGGTAAAGCCCACCAAAGCCTTCAATGCCTCCTCAGGCGACAAGTCAGACAAGTGCAACTCAGCCTCGGTCGCACGAATACGGCGATAAGCATCCTCTAGCACGGCGAGGTACAAGCCTTCTTTGCTGCCGTAGTAGTAATAGATCATGCGCTTGCTGGTGTGCGTGGCGTCGGCGATAGCGTCAATGCGCCCGCCCGCCAAACCCTTAGAAGCAAACTCTGCCGTGGCCACAGCAATGATGCCCGCCATCGTCCGCTCGGGGTCGTTGGTGCGTTTGGGCGCCTTGCGTTCGGAATGTACCGTTTCGTTCATTCCAGAAGTATAAAACGCAAGACACTGTGGCGTCACCCCATAACAACCCTAGCAACACGCCACACGTTTGAGATCTAAAAAAATGACACAACCCACACAACAAACCCTGCGCCTAGGCATCTTAGGCTGCGCCAACATCGCCAAACAATTTGCACGCGATGTCGCAGGTACCCCACAAGTTGCCATTCATGCTGTCGCGAGCCGAGACTTGGCGAAAGCTCAAGCTTTTGCACAGCAGTTTCAAATAGCTCGCGCACATGGCAGCTACGACGCATTGCTGGCGGATAACGCGCTCGACGCTGTCTACGTTCCTTTGCCCAACAGCCTACACGCCGAGTGGGCCATACGCGCCATGCAAGCTGGCAAACATGTGCTGTGCGAAAAACCTTTGGCGCTCAACTTGAGCGAAGTGACGCGAATGTATGAAGTAGCGCGTCAACATGGCGTGATGCTGCTGGAGTCTTACCCCTACTGGTTCCAACCGCAAACCCGCGACATGCTGGCGTGCTTGAGCCTTGACAAGATCGGCGAAGTCCGCAGCATGCAAGCCAGCTTTGGCTTCTCGGTAGGTAACCCCGACACCAACATCCGCATGAAACCCGACCTCGGTGGTGGCGCATTACTGGACGCGGGCAGCTATCCCATCAGCTTGATTCGTTTGGTCATGGGCTGCGCGCCTGAGCGTGTGGTGGCCCATGCCACTTGGGCGTCCACAGGGGTAGACATCAGCATGATGGCCACTTTGTTTTACGCAGATGGGCGTCGCGCCCAAATGTCATGCGCCATGGACACAGCCAACCACCGCCGCGCCACCATCGTGGGCTCGCACGGCACGGTTGAGACCGAATACCTCAACCACACCAGCAACTCGCACACGCACGCTTGGGGCTACTTGCCCAGCCAGCTGCGCGTTCGCCAAGGGATCGCCAACAGCATTGCGTTTGAAGAAGTTCATTCAGCGACCGGCAGTGGCTTTCAATTTGCAGCCGAGGCCTTTGCACAGGTGGTGCGTGAAGGAGACATAACCGCCATTGAACGTGCTGCTTCAGCCAGCCACGACATCGCAGCCACACTCGATGCCATTCAAGAAAGTGCCAAGAAGGGGCAGCTCGTGACCCTGCGCCAGTAGCACCAGGTCAGTCGTATTTCGACAATAGGATCTTAAAAATCTAGGCCAAGCGCACGGTCTTCTGGCTGGCTGCTGCTTGCGCGATGGCCTCGACCACCAACAGGTTTTGCAACCCATCGTGTGCACTCACCAGAGGTTCTTCCACACCTTGGATCACACGGATGAAGTGGTCCATCTGCAAGCGCAAGGGATCTTCCCGCTCTAGCGCCACAGTGCTGCTTTGATAAGGTTTGAACCATGAACGATCTTCTGCCTGGCCATACGTTTTCAAGCGCATAGTGGGCACGGCCAAGCTGCCCATCGTGCCTGCAATGACATAACAGTCCTCGTCGTCATAGCTGGCATAAGCCTTGTTCTCTTGACTGGTCTGCTCCCAACTTCGCGCCGACGCCGCTGTGTCTGACAGCATGAAAGACGCCAACACACCCGATGCAAAACGAAACGTGATGGACGCCGTATCTTCCACCGCAAAACCACGCACCGCATTAGAAGTCATGGCCTGCACTTGCGTGATCTCGCCACACAGCATGCGCAAGTTGTGAATCTCGTGGATGAGGTTAATCAAGATGGGGCCGCCGCCCACCTCACGCCGCCAAGGCGCCTGCGTGAAGTAGTCATCAGGTTTGTAAAACATGGCGCTGCCCATCACGCTGACCAACTGGCCCAAGCGACCCTCATCAATCACCACTTTGGCTTCACGCATGATGGGGCTGTGCGCACGGTGATGACCGATCAGTACTTTGGCTGAATGCGTTTGCGTGGCCTGCACCAGCTTTTGGGCATCGGCCACGGTGTTCGCGATCGGCTTCTCCACCAACACCGGCACACCTGCCGCCATGCATTGCAAGGATTGCGGCACATGCAAGGCATTGGGGGTGGCCAAAATCACGCCATCTGGCGAAGTCGCAGCCAACAGCGCATCTAAAGTGGCGTACCAAGGCACACCGTACGCGTTGGCCAAGGCCTGCGCGGCTTCAGACGGATCGGCAATCGCGCTCAATCGACACTGAAAAGATTGCGCCATGACAGCCATGTGGGCGCGACCAATCACGCCAGCACCGACGACCACGATGTTCACCGAGGTCATGTTTAAACGGTGGTTGCAGCCGCCGTGGTGGTGTGTGCGCCCCCCAAGAACAAGCGTTCCATTTGTGGGTCAGCCAAAATTTCAGCGGCTGATTTGTACAGCACCAAACGGCCAGACTCCAAAGCAATGGCATTGTCCGAGTACTTGAGCGCACTCTTCACGTTTTGCTCCACCATCAGCACCGTGGTGCCTTGGTCAGCCAGCTTGCGCAAAAGCTTGAAGACGTCTTGCACCACCATGGGTGACAAACCAATCGAGGGCTCGTCGATCAACAAAACCTTGGGACGCAGCAGCAAAGCACGGCCAATTTCGAGTTGCTTTTGTTCACCGCCTGACAACGAGGAAGCCAAGGAGTTCATGCGCTCTTTCACGCGTGGGAAAAACTCCAACACTTCAGGAATGCGCTCGTGCGTGGTTTTCATGCCCAGCGTGATGCCGCCCAACTCTAGGTTTTCAAACACGGAGAGTTGGCCAAACAAATTGCGACCTTGCGGCACAAAGGCAATACCGCGTGCGAGCAAGTCTTTTTGTGTGGCGCCCGTGATGTCATCGCCATTCAAACGAATCTTGCCTTGGCGCGGTGTGAGCAAGCCAAACAAGGTTTTGAGCACGGTCGATTTGCCAGCGCCATTCGGGCCAATCAACAACGTGATGGAGCCCTTGGGCACAGTGAACGACAGGTTGTTCAAGATCATGAAATCTTTGTAACCCGCCACGACATCGTCAAACTCGATGCATGGTGTTGTGTTGTTGTGTGTGGTCATGATCAGCTTCCCAGATAAGCGTCGAGCACTTGTTTGTTGGCGCGAATTTCTTCGGGTGTGCCAATGGCCATCACCTTGCCCTCCACCATCACCATGATGCGGTGGCACAGGTCCATCACAAAATCCATGTTGTGTTCGATCACAACAAAACTACCCTTGCGGGTTTTGTTCAAGTCTTTCAGCAAGGTGCTGATGCCGCCAACCAGCGATGGGTTCACACCCGCGCAAGGTTCGTCAAGCAACACCAGGGCAGGTTCGCTCATGAAGGCCATGGCAATGTCCACCAGCTTTTGTTGGCCGTAGCTCAACTCACCCGCTTTTTTGTCGGCCACATGTCGGATGTGGAATTGGTCAATCAAGGCATCCGCCTTGTCACCCAAGTTGGAGTCGTTGGGTGCGAACACGCGGCTGAACATGGTGCCTTGGTGCTCTTGCGCGGCCACGATCAAGTTGTCGCGCACGGTCATCTTGCCAAACACCTGAAGGGTTTGGAAAGTACGGCCCACGCCAAGGCGGTTGAGCTCCAAGGGGCCCAACTGCGTGACGTCTTGACCATTGAGTTCAATCTTGCCGGTGTCCGGTGTGATCTGGCCCAACATGCTGTTGAACAGCGTTGTTTTGCCAGAACCGTTAGGGCCAATCACGCCAAAGATTTCACCAGGGTGCACTTCAAACGACACGCCACCCACCGCTTGAATCGCGCCATAGGCCTTCTTCAAGTCGGTGACTTTGAGAACGGGTTGGTTGGTAGACATGGTCATGCTTTCACTCCTGATTGACCAGCCGCCGCACGCGCAGCAGAGGCTTCACGCGACTGACGTTTTGCACGGATACGGTCTGGAATGCTCAACAAACCATCGGGCAGCCAAATCATCAACATCACCACGGCAGTGCCGAACACAAACAAATACCAAGCCTGCGCAAAGCGCAACCACTCGGGCAAGATCACGCCCACGGCCGCCCCCAGCAAGGGACCCAAGAAATAACCTGGCCCACCCACCACCACCATGAGGTACATCATGATGGACGCTTCCACTGTGAACGGTGCGGGGTCGATGAACTGCACCATCGAACCAAACAAGCCACCGGCGATACCGGCATAAGCCGCACCAATCGCAAAGCTCAACAAGGTGTAGCCACGGATGTCCACACCCAAGCTCTCGGCACGGATGGGGTTGTCACGCAAGGCGGTGAACGCTTTGCCCCAAGGTGAATTGAGCAAACCCCACAAGAGCAAGCCCAGCACCACCGCAAACGCCAACACCAAATAGTAGTAAGCCAAATTGCCATCAAAGCTGATGCCGAAGGCTTCAGGGCGTGCAATGTTGTTGATGCCAAATGTGCCGCCGGTGAGCCACTCTTCGTTGCGCATCACCAACCACACCGCGGTGTTGAAGCCGAGTGTGGCAAACGCCAAGTAAATGGTTTGCACGCGCAGCGCAGGAAAGCCCAGAGCCAAGCCCACCACAAAGCAGCCTAAAGCTGCAAGTGGCATGCCTAACCAAAAGCTGTAGCCCGCCTGCATCAGAACAGCCACGGTGTAGGCACCAATGCCAAAGAACGCGGCATGGCCGAGTGACTTTTGACCGGCGTAACCGATGGTGAGGTTCAAGCCCATGGTGGCGATAACGTAAATCAGCCAATAGGTGAACAAATAAATGCCGTGATTCTTGAGCAACGTAGGCACAAAAATACAGGCCAGCAGCCCCAAGAGGCCGGCAAGAATTGCGAGCTTCTTCATACTTTGCGCTCCACTTTTTTACCCAGCAAGCCTTGTGGCTTGAACAAAATCACGACCATGAAAATGACCAGCGCTACCGCGTCTTTGTAGGCCGGCGAAATGTAGGCCGCAGCCAAGTTCTCGCACACCCCCACAATCACCCCGCCCAACAACGCACCACGTGAGTTGTTGAAACCACCAATGATCGCGGCGAAGAAGGCCTTGGTGCCCAAAGCAGCGCCCATGTCGAACTTGGCTAAATAAGTGGGTGTCACCAAAATCGCGGCGGCTGCAGCCAGTACGGCGTTGATGGCGAAGGTGTAAAAAATCATGCGAGGCACGTTGATGCCCAACACCGAAGCGCTTTCGGTGTTTTGAGCTACCGCTTGCATCGCACGACCCGTGACGGTCTTGGCCAAGAAGGCCTGTGTGATCAACACGAGTGCAATCGCGAACACAAAGGTGCCAATGTCAGTGGCCGAAATGGTGACACCGGCAATGTTGTAGACCTCATCGGCAAACAGATTGGGGAAAGGGTGTGGCTCAGCACTGTAGCCCGCACGCACTGCGTTGCGCATGGCGATGGACAGACCAATGGTCGCCACCACGATGGGCATCATGCCGAACTTGAAGAGAGGGTCCACCACACCACGCTTGAACAACCAGCCCAAGACGATGACCGACAGCACACAACTCGCGGCAAAGCTCAACACCAAAGGAAAACCTACAGCCATGAAGCCCAGCATCATGAAAGCAGGCAACATCACAAACTCGCCTTGCGCGAAGTTGATGGTGCCAGAAGCTTGCCAAAGCAAGGTAAAGCCTAAAGCTGCCAGCGCATAAATGCTGCCGGTGGCGAGGCCACTGAAAAAGAGTTGTAGGAAATCGGTCATATCAATTCGCTTGAAAAAGAAAGGCACGCCCGCAGGCGTGCCTTGTTTCTTTGATTACTTCTTGGCGTTCAAAGCGGGCAACGTGGCAGTCACCACTTGGCGGCCATTTTTCACTTCGATCAAGAAGCTTTCGCGGTCCAAGTCACCTTTGTCGTCAAAGCTCACATCCATGATGACGCCTGGGTATTTCTTGGCGCTGATGTTGATGCCGTGCAGTGCTTGCGCCACAGCTTTACGGTCAAGCTTGCCTACTTTTTCGATGGCGGCTTTGAGCACGTACACACCGGTGTAACCCTTGATGCCGTTGTGGTCAGAGATGCTGCCGTAGGCTTGGTAGTACTTGGCCTTGAACTTCAACATTTCTGGGTTCGGTGCATCCACAGTCAAACCGACGTGGGCCATCGCGCCGTTGGCAGCATCGCCCGCCAACTCAATCACTTTTTGGCCAGTCAACGTGGTCTCACCGATCACAGGCTTGGTCCAACCTTGCTTCTTCAACTCGCGCAACAAACGTGCGGACTCTTCTTCGTTGGTGTAGGCAAAGATAGCGTCAGCATTGCTTTGCTTGGCTTTCAACACGGCAGCGGAGAAGTCAACCTGACCCGCGTCTGTCGAAATATCAGCCACGATTTTGGTAGGACCATCGGCCAACAACTTGGTCAAGGTGTCACGACCACCTTTACCGAAGTCGTTGTTCACATAAATCACAGCCAATGTTTTGGCTTTGGTGTTGATGAACTTGGCCAGCTTAGGAAACGACGTGCTTTGACCGAATGCGGTGCGGAACACGTAAGGGTTGCCTTGTGCAGTGATAGAGGCGGCTTCACCACCGGTGAAGTTAGGCACCTCGCCGCGCTTGGATTCAGCCATCGACACCATGATGGAACCCGAGTAAACGGGGCCAAAAATGGCAAACACGCCGTCGTCAACCGCCTTCTGAGTCAAGCCCTTGGCCACGCCGGGGTTGGTTTGTGTGTCAACCGTGTAGTTTTCGATTTTCTTGCCCAAGATACCGCCGTTGTCGTTGATCTCTTTGACCGCTAACTCGACGCCGTTCTTGAACACCGTACCCGCTGTGGTACCAGGGCCGGAGAGCTCAACGATGTTGGCAATCTGGATGGTTTGCTGGGCTTGTGCCATGCCTGCCAACGCAAAAATTGCGGCAGCTGCAACAGCTTTCAGGGTGGAACGTTTATTCATGGATGTCTCCTCTTTGGGTTTGAAATTGAGCCTTTGTTTGGTGGCTCGGGGTGATGAAATCTGGGGCGGAACATTCAAAAAAATTGGATGTGTGCAATTTAGTTGCAAAAGCTTGATCTGTCGGGATAATCGCGTCAATTTGAGCGATTAACGAACGATATTGTGCGATCATCGAACGCATCACGGGTTTCCCCCTGCACACATGAAAAACACACTTTTGGCACATCCCATGGACATGGACAAGAAAGACTGGATCGCAGGTTTGGACAAAGGCCTTGCCATGTTGCAAACCTTTGATGAGCACAACCCGCGCTTGACGGCTACCCAAGCGGGACAGCGCTGCGGCCTGACGCGAACAGCCGCACGACGCTATTTGTTGACGCTCTTGCATTTGGGCTTTGTCGCCACCGACGGCAAACTGTTTTGGCTCACACCCAAGGTCATGCGACTGGGCCAGTCGTACTTGGAATCGGCGCGCTTGCCGCGCATCGTGCAACCCTCTTTGCAACGCTTGGCGATGGGCACACAAGAAATTTCGTTTGTTGCCGTGCTCGATGGCTACGACTTGGTCTACATCGCGCGCAACGGACAAAACCGCAGCATGAACACCAGCTTCGCGCTGGGTGCGCGTGTGCCCTGTCACCTCACCAGTGCGGGTGTTTTGCTGCTTGCGCTGTTGGGTGAGGAAGAGTCCGACGCGTGGTTGGCGAACCACGAACTCAAAGCCTTCACCTCGCACACCATCACCGATCCCAAGCGCATGCGCACCGAGTTGGCCCGCATTCGCACGCAAGATTGGGCGTTGTCCGAGCAGCAGCTCGACTTGGCGTACCGCGGCGTGGCGGTCCCCTTGCGTGACCACAAAGGGAATGTGCAAGGCGCGCTGACCGTGAGCATGCCCATTCAGCATGAAACGTCCAAGGAAGCCGTGAACCGAGTGCTGCCCGTGTTGCGCGAAGTCGCGCAAAGTTTGCGGCCGTTGATGTGAGGCAGCGTGGCAAAGACAATTAGGCATCGCCTAAAACTTTCTGAGTGGCGTTGAGACACATTTCAGCCCAAGCCTTGTCACCGATCGGTTTCGAGCGCTCAAGGTTCACGATTTCTACGCTCACGGGTAAATCTTGCGGCAAAGTGGCAAACAAACCTTTGACATCGATGGTGCCTTCTCCTGGCAGCAAACGTTCTTGGCGTGCACTGTGAATTAATTCTTCAGTCGTGAAACTCAAACCCGCTTGCGCATCGCACATTTGTGCATAGTGCAACAGCTTGCGTGGAATGGCAGCGATGTCTGCCAAGGTGGTGGTGGAACGACCAAAGTGCAAAGCATCCACCAAGATGCCAGCGTTCTTCGGCGTGCCGGCTTGTTTGACCACACGCATCGCGGCTTGTGTATCTTTCACACCCGTCCACGGCATAAACTCCAAATCTGCGGTGAGTCCATAGGGTTGCATGAACTCACACAGTTGCGCGTAATGCTGAGCCAAACGTTGCTCGTTGCTGTCGTCGGCTGCAATCAACACTGCACGAGCTTTAAGTGCGGCCCCCGCCTCTAACAAGGGGCGGTGCACTACGGGGTCAAATTGCTCGCCGATGCGAATGATTTCAAGGTCAAACACCTGCACACCCGTGTCGGCCATGCGTACCAAGGTTTCGCGTTGCACGGCTGCATCGGTGATGAAACTTTGAAACGGTGCGCCAGGCCCATTAGGCTGCAAACGCAATCCCACAAAACCATAGCCCAACTGCGCGGCAATGCTGATAGCTTCGGGAACTGTCGAGGCATTGGCCGTTAAGTACGCGAGCGAATAGGTACGCATGGTGTGCTGCCCTCGTGACTTATTTCAAAGGCGACACCGCGGTGGGCAACGCGATGGTGGACACCATGTTGGTGGTCAGGTTGGCTGGGCCGCCTTTGGGTGGCCAAATACCTTGGGCCACAGCATCTGCACGGGCTTTGCTGCGTGCATCGAGTGTGGGATATGCCCAGATGTTGGTAAAGCGCAGCGGGCCATCTAAAGCGACCATCGCCACCACACAAGGTGAAATTTTGTCGCGCACCGGAATGGCTTGCTCCCACAAATCAAGAGTGGGTTGCACGCCACCGGGTTTGATACCGTAGGTTCGAATTTCATACACGGGGCCGTTGATGCCGCTCTCGGCACTGGGTCGCACGGGCTTCATCCAAGGAAAGCCTTGGTAGCTGTGTTGCTCCAAACTTTGGAAAATGTCGCCACAACCAAAGGGGCTGGCGTTGTGTTGCGTGCGGTTGCGCTCGGCTTGCAAGGTGGCCAAGTCGTCAAAGCCGCGCAACACAACCATTTGGTTGAGTACACCAATGTCGGTAAACCAGCAGCCCAGCAATTCGCCTTGACCTTGCGCAGCGAAAGTTTGCACATTGGCAGCAGCTTGGGCAGCGGTGCCAAAAGGCAGCGTCATGGTGGCGAGTTCGTAATACATGGGAGAGGTCCTATTCAAAAATGGATGTTCAGAAGAAGCAAAGTCAGGAGATAAACGGGCAGCATGATGCGCGGCCAAATAACCAAATGTCATGGCGGGGCCGAGAGTGATACCGCCGCTCGGATAGTTGCCGCCCATCACGCTGGAGAGGTCGTTGCCACCGGCGTACAAACCGTCGATTGGCTGGCCTTGCGCGTTGAGCACTTGGGCGTGTTCGTTGCAACGCAAGCCCGCAAACGTGCCCAAGCTGCCAGCCACAATGCGCACGGCGTAAAACGGGCCGTCTTGAATGGGCGCCATATTCGGGTTAAGGCCTGCGTGCATGGCGTCGCCTTGCACGCGGTTGTACGCGGTTTGGCCTTTGGCAAATTCACCGTCGTAGCCAATGTCGGCTTGGGTGTTGTAACGCGCCACGGTGTTTTGCAAGGCCACGGCTTCAATGCCACACGCATCCGCCAATTCGGCCAAGGTGTTGCCACGTTTCAAGTAACCATTGGCCAACATGCCATGCATGGGCACAGGTGCAGGCTTGACCGCGCCTAAGCCCCAGCGGCAGATAAAGCGGTGGTCCACCACCAACCACGCTTGCACGGGCTCGCCTTCGGGTAATGCGTTGATCAAACCTTGCATGAAGTCGTGGTAGGAGTCGGCTTCGTTCACAAAGCGTTTACCAAAGCGTGTCACGGCAATCAGGCCGGGCTTGCCGCGTTCAATCAAATGTGGGAAGTGGGCGGTGGTTCCATCTTGACGTGGCACCAGCGACACGGGCGCCATGGCAGCCGCGTGCTTCAAATCGGTGGCGACCACAGCGCCCACCGACTCGCCCAAGCGCAAGCCATCGCCGGTGTTGCCACGCGACGCGGCTGAGAAATGTTGTTGGCCTGTCGGGTCGTGCGGCAAGAGTTGGCTCTTACGTTGTGGGTCATGCGGGAAACCGCCAGTGGCCAACATCACGCCGCGTTTGGCGCGAATAGTTTGCTCTGCACCGTTGTGCATCACCACGGCGCCACGCACTTTTTGCACACCGTCAGCACCTGCTTCTGTGACCAAACGCACCGCTGGGCTGTTCACGCGAATGTCCCCCCCCGCATCAAAAGTCGACTTTGCCAAACCTGCGACCAAGGCATTGCCGTTGACCAGCTGCATCCCTCGACCATGGATTGCCAAATCAAATACATGAAACGTGAGGCGCTTGGCCACATGAAAGAACGAGCCCCATGAACGCAGCGCATTGAAGAAGTGTCGAATGTCAGCCCCCGAGGCAATGCCCATGCCGAGGAAAGTCATCTCGTACAACGGCGTTTTGAGCTGCTTCACATGTTTGCCCAGCCAGCGGCCATTGAACGGCGCGGCACACACCGAACGGCCGCCCAGAGCAGCATCTTCGGTCTTGCCGTGGAAATCGGGAATCAAGTTGCCATCGATGAACTGCAAAGCCGTGTTCTCTTTAAAGAAGCGCAACATTCGCGGCCCGTGCGTGAGAAAAGCGCGCACACGCGTTTCGTCAAACTGTTCGCCCAACTCGCGGCGCAAATACGCCAGCGGCTTTTCAATCGGTTCGGTCATGCCCGCTTTGATCGCCAACGGGTTGCGTGGAATCCACATCCAACCACCCGACCATGCGGTGGTACCGCCGTATTGCGGATCCTTTTCAACGACGATAACTTTGAGCCCCAAGTGCGCAGCCGTGACGGCCGTAGACAGCGCACCTGCGCCCGAGCCCACGACAAGCAAATCGCAATCCCAGTGCGTAGAGGCGCTGTGGCGGCTCATGGTCTCAAGCTGCGTAAATAGGTTGCAAACGCACTTGACTGGTGCCGCGCGTCAACATGGGCGACGCACCACTGGCTGCGGCCAGCTGCGCGGCGTACGACAGCAAGTCAGGCACAAGTGCCAACATGCGCTCGCGCGTCAAACGTGCAGAAGGTCCCGCCACGCTGATGGTGCCCATGGGCAACTGCCCAGCCAAACCCACCGGCACGGCAATGGCGTTCAACCCTGCGGTGTAGGTTTCTTCGGTCAGGCTGTAGCCTTGTTTACGGGTGTCTTGCAACACCTTGAGGAAGGCTTTCAAACTTTTGGGCGCGTTGGGGCCGAACTCTTGTGGCGTCCCTAGGCCTTGTTGCGACACCAAGGCCAAAGCATCGTCATCCTTCATGGTGGACAACCAAGCCAAGCCAGATGACGAACAACTCAACCGCGCAATACTGCCCATGTCCGGGTCATAGCGCAGACCTTGGCGAGCACCTTGTGCGCGTGCCACCCAAATCAAGCGGTCACCGTCCACTACTGACAAACGCACCAGCTCGCCCGTTTGCTCGGCCAAGCGGTCGAGCAAGGGCTGCGCCACATCAATGACGCCTGTTTTGCTAAGGTAGGTCAAGCCCAGCGACACAAGTTTGGTGGTCAACACATACTCGCCCATGTCGCGGGTTTGGCGGACATAGCCGAAACGAATGAGGTCCGCCAACAGGCGGTGCGCAGCACTCTTAGGCATGTTGAGCTTGTCGGCCAACACAGCCAGCTCAACGCCCTGCTCTTGGCTAGACAAGAGCTCCAAGATGCCCAAAGTTCTCTCAAGTACGCTGCTCATAGTGGTGTGTGGTTGGTAAATGTTGAATTGGACTTTATCACAAAAAATGAAATTTGTTCAAAAGTTGAACGTCATTCCATTTTTGTATAAACTGCGACACATTCATCCACTCAAAGCTTCATCACCATGCTTGAAAACTTCAGCGGCGCCACACGTGTGCACGTCATTGTTGGCGACCCCATTGCCCAAGTGAAATCACCTTTTGGCGTGACCCAAGCCTTTGCATCGCATGGCCGCGACGCCATCTGCGTCCCAGCCCACGTCACCCCTTCGGACTTGACCGATTGGTGGGCAGGCACCAAGCGTGCGCGCAACATCGACGGCCTCATCGTCACCGTGCCGCACAAATTTGCATGCACCGCGTTTTGCGACACCTTGTCAGAGCGCGCCGCTTTTCTGGGCACCGTGAACACCGTGCGACGCGACGCGCAAGGCCATTGGCATGGCGACATGTTCGATGGTTTGGGCTATGTGCGCGCCATGGAGAAAAACGGTTGCACGTTGAACAACAAACGCGCCTTGTTGGTCGGCGCAGGTGGCGCAGGCTCTGCCATTGCGCACAGTTTGGTGCTGGCGGGGGTGAGCGAGTTGGCCATTCACGACCCGGATGACCAACGCCGCCAATCCTTGATCGACCGCCTCAACAGTTTGAAACTGGGCAAGGTCACCCATCTTGAAAAGTTCACACTTGGCAGCCCCGACCCCACAGGGTTTGATGTGGCCGTCAACGCCACGCCCATCGGCATGAAAGAAGCCGATCCCACGCCGATTGACATCACCAAAATTCATGACGACATGTTTGTCGGCTGCGTCATCACGGCCCCCGCCATCACCCCGTTGATTGCGGCGGCGCGCGCCAAAGGCTGCAAGACCGTGACAGGTGCCGATATGTTTGCGCAAGTGCGCGAACTGATGGTTAATTTCTTATTGGAGGCTTGATTCATGAACGACACCTTGCATCCCCTTCATCAGCGCATCAGCACCGACCTCTCTCAACTCAATGACCACGACACCGTGGACTTGGTGGTGATTGGTTCTGGCAGTGCAGGTTTCTCAGCCGCACTCAATGCGGCGATTGACGGCGCACGCGTGCTGTTGGTCGAACGCACGGGCCATGTGGGCGGCACCACCGCTTGGTCCGCCGCCACCACCTGGGTGCCTGGCACGCAACGCGGCTTGGAAGTCAACCCCGACGACACGCCCGAGCGCGTGGCCACCTTTCTGAACCTCGCCGTCGGCGAGCGATCTGATCCCAAGCTTCGACAAGCATTTATCGACAATGGCCCACCTGCCATTGCCAAACTCGAAGCCCACAGCGCGTTGCAATTTCAAGTGCGCATGTTGCACCCTGACTATTTGTCTGAATTGGAAGGCTCGGTGCTGCGAGGCCGTGCGATCGAGCCACAACCCTTTGATGGCAAATTACTCGGACCCAATCTGCCGCTGGTGCGCAACCCCATCCCCGAGTTCACCGTGCTCGGCGGCATGATGGTGGACCGCGATGACATTTTCCATTTGTTGCGCTTGACTCAAAATTGGAAGTCATTCAGCTACAGCGTCCGCATCATCGTGCGCCACTTTCTTGACCAACTATTGCACCCACGCAGCACGCGCTTGGTCATGGGCAACGCCATGATTGCGCGCATGCTGTACAGCTACATCCAACGCGATGGTTTGTTGGTCACGAACACCGAAGCCATGCGACTGCTGCAAGAGGGCAACGTCATTCAAGGCGTGGTGTTGCAACAAACCTTGACTGACGGAAGCCAGGTCAGACGCACGGTACGCTGCAAAGGTGGCGTGGTCATGGCCAGCGGCGGCTTCAACCGTCACGCCACACGCCGGACTGATTTGTTACCCGGCGCCAAAGAAGCATGGTGTCCCGCAGCCCCCGGCCACACAGGCTGTGCACAAGACTTGGCCATTCAAGCGGGTGGCCAACTCGGCAATGAGGGTTTGAGCCATGCGTTTTGGGCGCCAGTATCCACACGCCAACGTACCGATGGCAGCACCGCCGTGTTCCCGCACTTTGTGATGGACCGCGGCAAACCCGGCATGATCACCGTGGACAGCCAAGGCCAGCGCTATGTGAACGAATCGACCTCGTACCACTTGTTTGGCATAGCCATGCAAGCCCGCCATGCCACCATTCCCAGTGTGCCGTCTTGGCTTGTTTGCGATTCAGGCGCCTTAAAGCGTTATGGCATTGGTATGGTGCGCCCCGGCGGTAAGGGCATCAAGCCGTTCTTGGCTGATGGTTATTTGAAACAAGGCAACAGCTTGGCTGAGCTCGCACTACAGCTCAAGCTGCCAGCAGACAAATTCAACGCCACGGTTGAGCGCTTCAATGCATTTGCCGACCAAGGTGTAGATGAAGATTTCCAACGTGGCACCACCGACTATCAACGCGCCAATGGCGACGCCACATGGCACGGTCCCAACCCCTGTTTGGGCGCTTTGCGCGAAGGCCCTTTCTACGCGATTGCGCTCTACCCCGGCGACATTGGTGCGGCCACAGGCTTGCTCACCGATGGCGATGCACGTGTGCTCAACGCACAAGGCGTGGCGATTGACGGCTTATACGCGGCGGGCAACGACATGCATTCCATCATGGGTGGCGTGTATCCCGCACCTGGCATCACGATTGGGCCAGCGATCACGTTTGGCTACTTAGCGGCCAAGCATGCGTTGACCAGGTGTCACGCCTAACGCGACTGTTGCGAAGCGGCCGCCGCAGCACTGAAGTCACGGGGCCCCGTCAGCGCCAGACCGCCATCCACAGGAATGATGGTGCCGGTGATGAATGCGCCCAAATCACTGGCCAGCACCATGGCCATGTTGGCAATGTCTTGGATGGCGCCCAAGCGCTTGAGAGGCACGCGTTGGGTCATGGCAGACAAGGTGTCGGCGGTGGGTGCCAAACGTTTGAGCCCTTCTGTCTCGGCAATCGGCCCAGGCACGATGGAGTTGATACGAATGCCTTGCGCGCCCCACTCCAACGCCAGCACTTGCGTCAGCATGTCAATACCGGCTTTGGCCGCGCACACATGCGCCTGGTATGGCGTGGGAATAAATGCTTGGCCTGCAGAAATTTGAATCACACAGGCACCCGGTTTTTGCAAGTAGGCATGCGCCAAGCGCACAACATGAAAGCTCCCCAACAAATCAATGTCGATCACCGTCTTGAAAGCGTTGGGCGACATATCCAGCACGCTGGCTAAGAAATTACCCGCAGCGCCAGAAATCAGCACATCAATCGGTCCAAATTTTTCTGCGGCTTGTGCAAATGCAGACTCTAAGGCTGCGGGCTGTCGAACATCTGCGGAGGCGCCCCACGCTTGCGCGCCGGTAGACGCGAGTTGCGCCACCGCTGCATCCACCTTCTCGGCCGAGCGGCTGATCAATGAAATGCGTGCACCGGCTTTCGCAAACGCCTGCGCAATGCCAAAGTTAATGCCGCTGGAGCCGCCGGCGACAAACACATGTTTGCCAGAAAAATCAAAGTTCAAAGTTGTCATAAAGCTCACTCAGGTTTAAAGCCAATTTCTTTCAACATCTTGGCATCGCGTTCAAATTGCAAACGGGCATAGGCTGCGTACTCCTCACCAGACGTCCAATTCGCTTGAAAGTCAAACTGCTCCAATTGATTCAAATAAGCGGGGTCAGACGCTGCTTTTTTGAAGGCACTCGCCAACCGCGCCGCGATCTTGGGATCTAAATTTTTAGGGGTCACCAAACCCATGGGGGATTCAATGACCAAGTCATAGCCCAACTCTTTGACCGTGGGTACGTTGGGGTAACGCTTGAGGCGTTCCGCCGTGAAGGTTGCCAGCAAGCGAACTTTGCCGCCTTGCACCTGAGCGCCAAAGCCTGGGTCGCCATACACATCCAAATGCCGGCCAATGAGCGTGGTGAAGGCTTCTGAGCCACCTTTGAATGGCACCATGTTGAAACTGGTGCCAGCCAATTTGGCGAGTCGTTCGGCATAAATTCGGTTGATACTGATCGCCCCCACGTTGCCCCAACTCAGCACACCCGGCTGTTTTTTGGCATCTACCAAGAGCTCACCGACATTCTTCCAGGGTGCATCCATGGCGACCGAAACCCCTGTGCTCAACCCAAACAAACCAGCGATGTAAGTGAAATCGCGCAAAGGATCGAAATTCACTTTTTGAATCAAGGGCGCACGGATGACTGAGTTATGCATGACCGCCAAGGTATAGCCATCCGCCTCGTTCATTGCGCCCACAGAGGCCGTCCCCATGATGCCGCCCGCGCCAGGTTTGTGCATCAACACCACGGGCTGCCCTAAATCACGCGAAGCGGCTTCAGCCAAAGATCGAAACACAGGATCGACAGAGCCACCTGGGGGAAATGGCAGTACCAAAGAAATGGGTTTAGAAGGAAAAGGGTCGGCCGCCAACGCGCTGAGGCCACCACTACAAAGAGCTAGGCCGCACACAACCAGTAACGAATGACGCCGTACACGGTTTAGGAGAGTTGACTTCATCGTTTTTTCCTTTTGAAATGAAAGACCAGTTGAGCTTCATGCGCGTGCGCGTGCACGTGCACGTGCACGTGCACGTTCACGTTCACGCAGCACATTTTTCAGAATTTTTCCGGCAGCCGACATCGGCAGTTCCGTCAAGAAGCTAAAGCTGCGTGGGCATTTGTAACCAGCCAGTTGTTGGTGACACGCCGCGTGCAAAGCGGCTGACATGTCATCGGTCGACAAGCTCGCCGTGTTGGTCAAAACAATGACCGCATGCACCGCCTCGCCCCACTTCACATCGGGCACGCCGATCACGGCGGCTTGTGCCACATCCGGGTGGTTGCGCAGCACGGCCTCGACCTCGGCACAGTAGACGTTTTCACCACCCGTGATGATCATGTCTTTGAGGCGATCCACGATGAACACATACCCATCTTCACGCATGCGCCCCAAGTCGCCGGTCCGAAACCAACCGTCAACAAAGGCTGCGGCAGTCGCTTCGGGCTGCTTCCAATAGCCTTGCATGACCATGGGGCCGCGCACCCAAACCTCACCCACTTGACCGCGTGGTGCATCTTCGCCCGCGTCATTCATTACCTTGATTTCAGCGCCCAAGCCAGCGCGGCCAACTGAATTCAACAGCGTACGCGCTTCTCCCTGCCCGCGATGGTTGACAGGTAAGTTGATGCACACGGCGCCGGCGGTTTCCGTCAATCCATAGGCTTGGAAAAATTCAGCGTTGGGCCAAGCGGCCAAGGCACGGTTGAGCAAGTCAGGCGGCATGGGCGCAGCGCCAAAGGCAATGCGGTCCAAACACTGCAACTTGCTTGCATCAAAGTTCGCATCATCTAGCAAGGCTTGCAACATGCTGGGCACGACGATGGTGTCGTTGATGCCAAAACGCGCAATGGCGGACAGCACTGCGGGAGTTCTGAATTGCGCCATCGTCAACCAACGCCCACCCACAACCATCTGACCGACCATGCGGCCCAAGCCAGCCACATGGAACAAGGGAGCCACCAACAGCGATACGGCATCTGGCGGGTTGTTCAGCTCAGCACCGCGCGTCATACAAGCGGACCAGAAGTTGGCGTGCGTCAACATCACCCCTTTTGATCGACCTGTGGTGCCGCCGGTGTAGAGGAGCGAGGCCAAGGCTGATCCACCGGTCCGTGTGTCAGCGACGGCAGGCATGGACGCCGAAGCGTTCGCCAAATCCAGCAAACTCAAAGAAGGTGAAAATCCTTGAGGGGCTGGCATGCTGACGTCGTGCAACAGCAGTGCGGCATCACTGTCTTTCAACGCATAGTCCAGCTCCGGTTCACTCCACCGTGTGTTCATGGGACACGCCACTGCGCCCAGCCACCAACACGCCAGAATGGCTTGAATCAATTGATCGGAATTGGGCGACAGCAATGCCACGCGGTCATTGGCGCCTATGCCACGGGCTTGCAAATAAGCGGCTTGACGCCCGACCGCATCGACGACTTCGGCAAACGTCCAGTGCCGTTCGCCAGCATCACTTACATGCGTCAAGGCGATGGTGTCAGGGTGCCGTTGAACAGCACGATGTAAACCTTGGGTCAAGTACAAAGCATGTTCCTTAGTCAGGCTGTGCTTCAAAAGAAGCCAACAGCTCACGCTTGAGCACTTTGCCGCTCAGCGTCATCGGGAACACATCGCTCACCACGATGTGTGCTGGCCGTTTGTAAGGCGCCAAATGATCGGCCACATAAGCATCCAAGGCCGCACGGTCGAGTTTGGCGTTGGGCTGCATTTCAAGGAAGGCCATGATTTCTTCATTTCCGCCAGATATGGCACGCCCCACGACTGCCGCACGCTGCACACCTGGGAATTGGGCGAGCACTGACTCCACCTCGCCGGGGTAGACATTGAAGCCCGAGCGAATGATCATTTCTTTCAAGCGCCCCACCACAAACAAAGCGCCGGAATCGTCCAAGTAACCCATGTCACCACTGGTGTACCAGCCGCCTTCACGCATCACTTGCGCCGTTGCGGCGGTATCGCGAAAGTAACCGGGCATCAAGCCAACGCCACGCATCCAAATCTCACCGCGCTCGCCTGTCGCTGCATCTTGACCTTGCTCGTTGACGATGCGCAGCCCCGCACCGTCGACCAAATAGCCTGCCGATGTATCGTCCCGCGCCACGTTCAAGGCGCCCAAACACAAAGCGCCGGCGTATTCAGACAAGCCATAGCCATGGTGCAAAGGCTTGGAGAAACGTGCCTCCACCGCACGCTTGAGCTTCAAATCCAACGGTGCTGCACCGGTGTAGACGTAGCGCAACGCAGGACAAACAGGATGCGCAATACCTTGCTCATCCAACCAAGCCAACAAACGCGTGAACATCGCGGGCGGTCCTTGCAACTGCGTGACACCGCCGTCAGCCAAGGCCTTGAACACATCGGCAGGATCAAACGCGCTGCGCATCACCAGAGCCGCACGCGCATACAAAGAAGCCATCAACACGGTGCCCAAGCCAAAGATGTGCGTCATCGGCAAATAAGCATACGAACGGTCCGCCTGTGTGAGTTGACGGGACTCCGTCGACACACGGCCAAACTGCAGCAAACCTTGGTGCGACACCAACACACCCTTGGGTGTGCCCGTTGTGCCCGACGTGAAAATGATGGCTGCCACGCGTTGTGCCAACTCACCGACCTCGGCCACCGCCTCCGTGCGCACAGCACTGCGTTGCAAACCCGTCAATACACTGCCACTGGCACCTGCCTCTTGTGCATGTGATCGCGCAGCTGAAGACACCTCGCTGGTGAAATACATCACGCGCGGGTCCGCCTTTTGCACGAACAAGTTGACCTCGCCGCGTGACATGCGGGCATTCACACCACAAGACCAAGCGCCAACCCTGCTGCATGCCAAGATCAAAGCCACATGCTCGGGACAGTTCTCGGACACGATCAACACGCGGTCTCCTGCACGCACGCCGTCAGACTGCAACTCCAGCACCAAACGGTCGACCAAAACGGACAACTCTGCCAACGTGAAATCAGCTGTTGGTGTGGAAAGAAACACTTGCGATGGCGCTTGCGCCACGCGCGCATCAAACAGTTGATGAATATATTGAAAGTTCATGTCAATCACTGAACCTGAATACCTTTGGTCACCGTGGCCCACAGCGCCAACTCACGCGCAGCTCGCTCAGCCAACAGTTGGGGCGAGCCCACCCACAGGTCATAGCCTTGCTCAGCCCATTTGGTTTTCAATTCGTCGCCCGCCAAGGCTTTGCGGGTGGCTTCGTTCAAACGTTGCACCATGTCAGCGGGCAATTTTGCGGGGCCGTACAAGCCATACCAGCCACCCACCTCGTAATCGGCCAAGCCCGCTTCGCGCATGGTGGGGACATCGGGCATCGACACGTTGCGTTCACGCGAGGTGACAGCCATGGCCAACACGCGCCCTGAAGCCACGTAGTTACGCGCGCTGCCAATGATGTCAAACATCATGTTGATCTGCCCGCCAATCACATCGGTCATGGCCGGCGCGTTGCCTTTGTAAGGCACATGCGTCAAGGTGGTACCGGTGCGCAATGCAAACAATTCACCACTCAGATGGTTAGATGCGCCCATACCTGCAGAACCGTAAGCCAACTTGTTGGGATTGGCTTTGGCATAGCTGATGAGTTCGGGCACCGTTTTAAAGGGTTGATCTTTGTTGACCACCAAGACATTGGAATAGCTCAAGATCGGGGCTATGGGCGTCACGTCTTTGGCAGGATCAAACGGCATGGACTTCAAAACGTGTGGGCTGATCGTCATGGTTGGGCTGGCTGCAAAAAACAACAGCAAGCCGTTCGGTGTCGCTTTGGCCACAGCATCGCCGCCCATGGCACCGCCAGCACCCGCTCTGTTTTCCACCACCACAGGTTGCCCGAGCTCACGCGACAGCGCGGGTGCAAACAAGCGTGCAGCCGCATCGACAGGCCCACCTGCCGCATAGCCCACCACCAAGCGCACCGTCTGCCCCGGTGTTTGTGCCAACAGAGCAAGTGGCGAAAGAAGCAACAGCGCCGTCCAAGCGCGTGAAGATTGCAGCAACCGTCGCGTTCCTAAAAATTTAAAAAAACTCATGTGTTTTGTCTCCTGATGATTGATTGATATAGGCACACGTGAATGGCGGGCGTTAACCGCCCGAAGCTCATTGGCTAAGCTTGATGCCCGCCTCTTTGATGATGTTGGCGTAGACCTGCGCATCCGACTTCAAAACTTGCGCAAACTCGTCGGGTTTGCCCCCTCCCACAGCCAAGCCAAAGCCTTCGATGCGCGCCACCACATCGGGCATGCGCAAGATACGGTTGGCCTCGTCTGAATACTTGGCCACGATGGCCGCAGGCGTATTAGCGGGCAAGAGCATGCCAAACCATCCCAAGGGCTCGTAAGAGTGAAAGCCCAACTCTTTGAACGTCGGCACATCGGGCAAAGCAGGCATGCGCTGAGGCCCCGTGACAGCCAGAGCTTTGAATGATTTCAAATGCGCGCGCGCAGAGGCAGAGTCAATGAATGCCGAAGTCAATTGACCACCCACCATGTTGTTCACCAACGGTGCCGCACCTTGGAACGGCACATGCACCATGTCTATGCCTCCCTGGAGATTTAACAAAGAACCTTGAATGTGTGACGAAGTGCCTGCGCCATAGGTGCCGAAGTTGTACTTGCCTGGATTGGCTTTGACCAAGGCGATGAAGTCTTTCAAGTTGTTGGCAGGTGAACTTGGGGGCACCACAAACATGCTGGGGCTTTTCGCAATTTGGACCACGGGCGCAAAGTCTTTGAGCGGGTCATACGGCAAGCTCATCAGTGAGGGCTGCTGAATGATGGCGGTGATCGTCATCAAAATGGTGTGGCCATCAGGCGCAGCTTTGGCCACCATGTTGTTGCCAATGGTGCCACCTGCACCGGGTTTGTTTTCGATCACCACAGACGTGTTCCATGCCTCGCCGAACTTCTGCGCCATCATGCGCGCCAATGCGTCTGTAGCACCACCGGCTGGGTAGGGCACGATCACTTTGATAGGTTGACTCGGAAAGTTTTGAGCCCATACAGGCGCTGATGCCGCGAAAGCGCTCAACGCGGCAGCGGCCATCAAGACTCGGCGAGCAATGATTTGTTTCATAGGTGTCTCCTCTTTGTAGTGAACGAACTTCAGCGTGTGGCTTCGCGCACCAAGTTGCGCGCAATCACAATTTGTTGAATCTGGCTGGTGCCTTCGTACAAACGGAACAAGCGCACATCGCGGTAGAACCGCTCGATGCCGTACTCGCTCAAGTAACCCGCACCGCCAAATATTTGCAACGCACGATCCGCCACACGGCCACACATCTCGGACGCGAATAACTTGCAGCACGATGCTTCGGTAGCGACGGATTGACCATCATCGCGTCGACGCGCCGCATCAATCACCATGCAACGTGCCGCATAGATTTCGGCTTGGCTGTCTGCCAACATGGCTTGCACCAGTTGAAACTCGGCAATCGGTTGGCCAAATTGTTTGCGCTCGATGGCGTAGTTCAGCGCATCGCGTTGCATGCGCTCAGCCACGCCGACGCAAATGGCCGCAATATGGATACGGCCCTTCTCCAACACTTTCATCGCGGTTTTGAAGCCCTGGCCTTCCTTGTTACCAATGAGTTGGCTGGCTGGCACGCGACAGTTTTCAAAAATCACGTCGGCCGTGTGCGCCCCGCGCTGGCCCATCTTTTTATCGACCTTGCCAATCGTGATGCCCGGCGTGTTGGCTTCGACGATGAAAGCCGACACACCACCTGCCCCTTTGTCTGCAGGGTTGGTACGCGCCATCAAGGTAAAGATGCCGGCATGGGGTGAGTTGGTGATGTAGCGCTTGGTCCCGTTGACGATGTAATGGTCGCCCTCGGCATCGGTGCCACGAATGGCCGTGGTGCGCAGCGAGGCTGCGTCTGAACCGGCGTCAGGCTCGGTCAACGCGAACGAAGCAATCAATTCACCGGTGGCGAGTTTGGGCAAATACTTGGCTTTTTGCTCGGGCGTGCCATCGAACAAAATGCCTTGCGACCCAATGCCAACGGTCGTCCCAAACAGCGAGCGAAAGCACGGCGAGGTTTGGCCCATCGCCAAAATGACCATGACTTCCTCTTCCATGGTCAGCTCTAAGCCGCCATAAGACTCCGGCACAGTCAAACCGAACAGGCCCATGTCTTTCATCTCTTGCACGATGTCGTCGGGAATTTCGTCGGTCTCAGCCACCAAGGCTTCGGCAGGCACGAGGCGTTCTCGCACAAATCGGTTCACCGTGTCGAGCAACGCATTCAGGGTTTGGGGATCACGAATCATGGGATTTCTTTATAAATAGATACGTTAAAAAACAGATGCGTCACAGCGCATCCGCCGTTCCCAAAATGGCCGTTGATTGGCTCGACAAGGTGCCGCCGTTGCCATGGGCCAACGCGATGTGCGCGCCCGACACTTGGCGTTCACCGCCCTCGCCTCGCAACTGGCGCACGGCTTCAATGAGCGTGAAAATGCCATACATGCCCGGATGCACACACGACAAGCCACCGCCGTTGGTGTTGACGGGCAAATGGCCCCCAGGTGCAATGCCGCCGTTTTGCACAAACGAACCAGCCTCGCCTTTGGCGCAAAAGCCCAGGTCTTCCAAGAACAACAAGGTGTTGATGGTGAAGGCGTCGTACAGCTCCACCACGTCCATGTCTTTGGCGCTCAGTCCTGCCATGGCATAGGCTTGGCGACCTGACTCGCTGGCCGCGGTGACGGTGATGTCTGGCATGGCCGAGATCTGACGGTTCCAGCAAGCGGTGCCGTTACCCAGCACATACACCGGCTTCTTGGCCAAGTGCTTGGCGCGGTCGGCGCGCACCAGCACATAGGCGCCGCCGCCATCGGTGACCAAACAACAATCGCGTACCGACAGCGGATCGCTCACCATGCGCGCGTTGAGCACATCGTCGATGGACAGCGGATCGCGCGAGAAGGCTTCGGGGTTGAGCTGCGCCCACTTGCGTGCTGCCACAGCGACTTCGGCCAAGTCGCGTCGTGTGGTGCCATACAAATGCATGTGGCGCGAAGCAGCCAGGGCATAAGCACTGGGCGGATTGAAAGGTTCGTAAGGCGTTTCATACGGCTGCGGATCCATCCAACGCCGCGCCTGCGCGATCTCGCGTCGACCAAAGGTTGCGGTGCGTTGCGTGCTGCCGTAACAAACCAACACCGCATTGCACTGGCCAGATTGCAAAGCATGCATGGCAGGCAACAGATGTGCAATGAAACTTGAGCCACCCACCATGGTGCCGTCGATGAAGCTCGGGCGAATGCCCAAGTACTCGATGACGGGCATGGGCCACATGGTCGAGCCCACGCTGGCGGTGCACAGACCGTCGATGTCGCTCATCTTCAAACCTGCATCGGCCACCGCAGCGTGCGCCGAGCGTGCCAGCAGCTCCATCTCGGAAAAACCATGGGCTTCGCCACACCCAAACGTGGCCACACCCGCAATGGCTGCGCTACCGCGCAAGGCTTTTAATCCGTCACTCATGCTGCACCTCCTACGGCGTCGAACACCACCACACCTTTGTCATCGGCCACCACCACACGCGCGGTCACGCGCTGGCCAATCTTCACGTCATCGGGCTTCACGTTGTCCACGCGGCTCATCAAACGCGGACCTTCGTCGAGGTCAATCAGGCTGACGTTGTAGTCACCCCCATCGGCTGGCTTGCGGCGCACGGTGGTCACGGCGTAGACCGTGCCTTGTCCGCTGGGACTGACAAATTGCACCGCATCGCTGCCGCAATGCGGGCAGATTTCACGCGGAAAGTAAATGTGTTGACCGCAGCCGTCGCACTTTTGAATCAGAAAACGTCCTTCAGCCAATGCGGCTTGGTGCTGCACAAGGACACCTGTGGTTTTATCGCTCATCGTTATCTCCTTAGATGGGGTCCCAGCTGAACACATCGCCCGAACGCTCTAGATCAAAGAAGCTTGACTGGAGCGCTGGCATGGCGTGGTTGAGGACCGTTTGCGGCGTCCAGCCTTCGCTGCGATGCACCGAGCGCACTGGGCGCGGTTGGCTCATCAAAAAAATCTCGTTGTTACGCACCGCGAAGATCTGCGCATTCACGTGCGCCGAGCTGTCGCTGGCCAGTGCGACGGCCAATGGCGCGATCTTGGCGGGCGTCATTTGCTTGATGCGTTCCACACGGGCTTGCTCTTCGGGCGTTTCGGTGGGGATGGAACCAATCATGCGGCTCCAAGCAAACGGCGAAATGCAGTTAGAGCGCACGTTGAACTTTTGCATGTCCAACGCGATGGACTTCGACAAAGCCGCCACGCCCAACTTGGCTGCGGCATAGTTCGCTTGGCCGAGGTTGCCCACCAAACCCGAGGTGGACGTCATGTGGATGTAGTTGCCACTGCCCTGCTCTTTGAAATGCGTGGCCGCAGCGCGGCTGACATGGAAAGCGCCGTAGAGGTGGACCTTGATGACGGCGTCCCACTCGTCCACGCTCATTTTGTGAAAGAAACGATCACGCAAAATGCCGGCATTGTTGACCACCACATCCACGCGGCCAAAGGTGTCCAACGCGGTTTGAATGATGCGGCCCGCACTCGCCGCTTCAGACACGCTGTCGGTATTAGCCACGGCCTCTGCGCCCAGCGCTTTGAGTTCGTTCACCACAGCTTGTGCGGGGCCCGCGTCGTTGCCTTCACCGGACACCGAAGCGCCGATGTCGTTGACCACCACTTTGGCGCCTTCGCGGGCCATGGCCAGGGCAATGTCACGGCCAATACCGCCACCGGCACCGGTGACCACCACCACTTTGCCTTCGACCATGCGGGCTTGGCTCATCTCTGCGTTGCTCATCTTCATCTCCTTTTTGAAATAACGTGATTTGTTTATTCGTTGACGGGCCACTGGAACGGCAGCGGCTCTTTGTTGAGAAAGCGGTTCACCGCGGTCTTGTGTTCTTGGCTGCCCATGGCCAAAGCTTGGGCATTGGCTTCGTTCTCTAGCGAGGTCGACAAATCGCCACCCCAACCTGCAAACGTGCGCTTGATCAAAGCGACCGCCATGGGCGAAGCGTGCACAAAACTATCGGCCAAGGCTTGGGCGCGTGCCATCAAAGCGTCAGGTTCATGCAGCTCCATCACCAAGCCCAGTTTCAAGGCTTCGGGGCCTTCCACGTCACGGGCGGACAGCATCAGTTCTTTGGCACGTTGCACGCCCACGATGCGCGGCAAGGTGTAAAAAGCCCCACAGTCGGGCACCAAGCCCACCTTCAAAAACGACATGCAAAACCGCGCCCGCGGCGTGGCCAGCACAAAATCTGCGGCCATCGCCAAGCTAAAGCCTGCGCCCGCCGCCGCACCATCGACCGCAGCGATGACGGGTCGATCGAGCGTGAGCAACTCTTGCAGCCACGCATGCAAATCTTGCAAACGTTGACGCCAGCCTTGGTTGTCCAGACCCACGGTGGCGATGTTTTTCAAATCACCCCCCGCACAAAAATGGCCGTTCGCCCCCGTCAAGATCAACGCGCGAATGCTCGGGTCTCGACGAATTTGCATCACCACGTCCGACACCTCCACACGCATGGCGGGGTCGAGTGCATTGCGCTTGCTAGGGTTGTCCAAGGTCAGCGTGGCGACCTGGTTGCTGACTTTGAATTGGATGGTTTTGAAATCAGTCATGACTGCGACTTTCACAAAGGATCAGAGGTTGACGTTTCACCGGCTGCGGTGGCGATGGCCTGACGCTCAGTCTCTTGCAACTGGCGCCACAAAATTTTTCCAGTGCTCGACTTGGGCAAACTGCTGACGAAACGCACGATGCGCGGGGCTTTATAAACAGCCATGCGCTCACGCCCCCAGTCGATGACGGCTTGCTCTGTGAGTTGGTCTGTGAATTCAGGTTTAAGCACCAGTAACGCCATCACGTTTTCGCCGCGCTTGGTGTCGGGTACAGCAATCACGCAGGCCTCGTGCACGGCCGGGTGTTCGTACAAGGTGTTTTCCACCTCGGCGGGCCAGACCTTGAAGCCTGAGACGTTGACCATGCGCTTGAGGCGGTCGCGCATGAAGAAGTAACCCTCTTCGTCCACACTGGCTAAGTCGCCTGTGCGGAAAAACGTTTGGCCATCGAGTTCAAAAAATGAGGACTGGTTGGCCTGCTCGTTTTGCCAATAGCCGCGCATGAGTTGCGCGCCACGCGTGACCAATTCACCCACCTCGCCCACGGGCAACTCGCGCAGAGTTTCAGGGTCCACAATGCGCGCGTCCACGCCAGGCGTGATGACGCCCAGGCATTGGCGCTTGCCGCGTGCCGGTGGGTTGCCCAACAAAAAAGACGCGGTCTCGGTCATGCCGTAGGCCTCGTTGTAGGCGATGCCAAAACGCGTTTGCAGCAAGTTCGCCACCGTCTCCGGCATGGCCGCGCCGCCACCTGCCAAAGCCGACAAGCTGCTTAGGTCGCGCTGTGCAGCGGCCGGGTTGGCAAAGAAGTCGATCAGCATAGCGGGAGGTGCAGACCAAGTCGTGACGCGGTGCTGCTCGATCAAGCGCGCCGCAGAAGCCGCATGCCAGCGTGGCAGCATGACCACGGTGGCGCCCAGCGTGATCGGAACATTGAGACCGCCCTGCATGCCCAGCATGTGGAACAAAGGCGCGACAGCCAAAAACACCGAGTCCATGTGCATGCTGCGCCAGACCTGCGCAGCCATGTTGGACGCCAGCACCGTGGCGTGCGTGTGCATGCAGCCCTTGGGGTGACCGGTGGTGCCCGAGGTGTAGGGCAGCACACACAGGTCGTCGCTGTGTGGGTGCTCTGCAGGCGCGGGCAAGGCCTGTGCAATGGCGTCTTCGAGCCCATGCAGGCCCGGGGCATCGGGCCACTGGCGCGGGGCCAACACAACTTCAGGCACTTCGTCGCTGACGGGCTGCGCAGGCAGGCCTTCTGAATACGCATGCACCAGCACGGCTTGCAAGGCATCAGCATCGCCCGGCTGCAGCAGCGGCATGACCTGCGGCAACAACTCTTGCGCCACCATGGCCACGCGGGCACCGCTGTCTTGCAGGTAGTAGCGGATTTCGCTTTGCGTGCACATGGCGTTGACCGGCACCACCACCGCCCCGGCGCGCATGATGCCGTAGTAGGCCGCCACGTATTGCGGGCAGTTTTGGCTCATCAACAAGACCCGGTCGCCGCGCTGCACACCCAGGCGCTGGGTGAGGTAACCGGCCAGCGCCTCCACGCGCGCATGCAGCGCCGCATAGCTCAGCGTGCTGCCGCAAAAAATCACGGCGGGCTTGTTCGGAAAGCGCTCGGCCGCGACCTGCACGTAATGCGTGAGCGGTACCTGCGGCAGGTTCAGCGTGCGCGGAACGCCTTTGGGCCAATAAGGCAGCGACGATGTGGACATGAGCGGCTCTTTAGGCGGGTGCGGTGTGGGGGTCACAAACGGTGATCACAAACTGCGCGAGATCAACTCTTTCATGACCTCGCTGGTGCCACCATAAATGCGGGTCACGCGTGAGTCCACAAAGGCGCGGGTGATGGGGTACTCCATCATGTAGCCGTAGCCGCCGTAGAGCTGCAGCAACTCGTCGAGTGCCTTGCCCAGCTCCTCGGTGGCAAACAGCTTGGCCATGGCACCTTCTTGCACGGTGAGCTTGCGTCGCAAATGCTCACCCAAGTATTGGTCCACCATCATGCGCACGGCGGTGGTGCGGACTTTGATTTCGGCCAGCTTGAAGCGGGTGTTCTGAAAATCAAACAGCGGCTTGCCAAAGACCACGCGCTCCTTGGTGTAGCGCACGGTCTCGTCAAACATGGCTTCCATCTTGGCGGCGGCACCCAGCGCGATCACAAAACGCTCTTGCGCCAGTTCTTGCATCAGGTAGGCAAAGCCCTTGTTTTCTTCGCCCAAGATGTTGGTGACGGGCACGCGCACGTCTTCAAAAAACAGCTCGGCGGTGTCGGCCGCTTCCTGGCCCATTTTGTCGAGCTTGCGGCCTTTGCGAAAACCGGCGCGGTCGGCCTCCACCAGGATCAGCGACACACCCTTGGCACCCAGCTCGGGCTCGGTCTTGGCCACCACCACGACCAGGTCGCAGTTCAGGCCGTTGGAGATGAAGGTCTTGGCCCCGTTAATGACGTACTCATCGCCCTCGCGGCGCGCCGTGGTGCGGATGGCTTTGAGGTCGCTGCCCGCGCCGGGTTCGCTCATGGCAATGGCGAGGATGACTTCACCCGTGGCGCATCGGGGCAACCACTGGGCTTTTTGTGCGGGCGTGCCAAGGCGCTCAATGTAGGGTGCCACCACATCGGAATGCAGACCAAAGCCCAAGCCGCTCACGCCAGAGCGGCCAATCTCTTCCACGATCACCGCCGCGTGGCCAAAGTCACCCCCACCCCCACCCCACTCAGGGTCCATGGTGGCGCACAGCAGGCCTTCACGCCCAGCCTTGAGCCAGGTTTCACGATCGACCTTGCCGTCTTTGTCCCACTGGGCTTGGCGGGGTTTGCATTCCCGCTCTAAAAAGCGGCGCACGGTGGTGCGCAGCATCTCATGGTCATCACGGAACACGCTGCGGGGGAAAGTGAGGATGCTGTCCATACGCGCTTCAGGGACGGCCGCCGCCGCAGACCAACACTTGGCCGCTGACGTAGTTGGACTCGGGGATGCAGAACATGTAGACGGCGCCTGCCGCTTCTTCGGGGGTGCCGCCACGGCCCAGCGGAATGGTGGACTCGGCGGCCTTCAGGCGATCCGGCTGCACGCCGACTGCGATGGTGCGGCCCTGAATCTCCACACTGGCATCGCCTGCCGTCAGGGGTTGCGTCAGGCGCGTCATGATCAGGCCAAAGGCCACGCTGTTGACGTTGACCTTGTAGCGGCCCCACTCTTTGGCCATGGCTTTGGTCAAACCGTTGATGCCGGCCTTGGCCGCTGCGTAATTGGCTTGGCCAGCGTTGCCGTACACGCCCGACGTGGACGAGATGTTGACCACCTTGCGGTGCTTGGGCGTGCCCGCTTCGGCTTCGCGCTTGGCCGCTTCTCGGATGAAGCCCGAGGCGGCACGCAAGATGCGAAACGGCGCGGTCAGGTGCACGGCCAGCATGGCTTCCCACTGCTCGTCGCTCATCTTTTGCAGCACGTTGTCCCAGGTGTAACCGGCGTTGTTGACGATGATGTCGATGCCGCCAAAGGTGTCGAGCGCGGTTTGGACAAAACGCTCGCCAAAGTCGGTGTCTGTCACGCTACCAATGCAGGCCACGGCCTGGCCACCGCTTGCGACGATGTCGGCCACGGTCTGCTCGGCCGGGGCTTGGTCGAGGTCGTTGATGACAACGCGTGCGCCTTCGCTGGCGAGCTTGAGCGCGATTTCGCGGCCAATGCCGCGACCAGAGCCTGAGACCAGGGCCACTTGGCCTTCGAGTTTGCGGGTCATGGATAAATCCTTTGACATGTATGTTTGAAATGGGGTTCAGGCAAGCGCCACCACAGCGTCGCCGGCCAGCTTGATCTGGCCTTCAGCATTGACCGTGGTCAGCGACAAGCGCACGCGGCGCTCTCCATCGACCTCGAATTTTTCGGTCACTTCGCCAGTGCAAGTGATGTTTTCGTGCACTTGAGTCATGGCAGCAAAGCGCACGCTGTAATCGCGAATGGCTGTTTGCGGCACCCAGTTGGTGAGCAAGCGCGCCAGCCAGCCCATGGACAACATGCCGTGCGCGATCACGTCGGGCAGGCCTGCGATGTGCGCAAAGTCGGTGTCGACGTGGATGGGGTTGTGGTCGCCCGAAGCGCCGCAGTAGAGCGCCAACGTGAGACGCGAGACAGGGGGCAACGCCAGCACAGGAATGGCGTCGCCGACTTGAAGGGTGTCAAAGCTAGGGAGGGTCATTTGAGTTTCCTTATCCATGGCGCAAAACGCTCACGGTGCGTAGTTCGGCCACAGGCTCACCATGTTGGTTGGTCACGCGGGTTTTGCGCACAACAAATTCGAGTGCACCGCCTTTTTTGTCGTAGATGTCTTCGATGCGCTGCTCAAAACGCAGCACATCACCCGCATAGGCCATGCGGTGGTAGGTAAAGCCCTGCTCGCCGTGCAGCAGCTTGCGGTAATCCATGCCCAACAGGTTGCGGATCGCGGCTGGGTCAGGCGACTCCATTTCCAAACAAAACAAAAATGTGGGCGGCACAGGCAAGGCTGGGTGCCCAGCGGCACGCGCTGTGGCGTCGTCGGTATAGACCGGGTCGGTCTGGCCGGTGGCCTTGGCGAAAAATCGCAAACGACCTTTTTCCACCAAGACCTCAAAAATAGGCATGGTGTGCCCGATGTATTTTTTGTCAATCATGGATACCCTTTCAAACCGCTTGGTACAAAGTCACCACACACGCGCCGCCTAAACCTAGGTTGTGCTGCAAAGCCAGTCGCGCGCATTCCACTTGGCGTTGATCAGCTTGACCTCGCAGTTGCCACACCAACTCGGCACATTGCGCCAAGCCCGTCGCCCCCAAAGGATGACCTTTGGACAGCAGGCCACCAGAAGGGTTGGTGACCACACGACCACCGTAGGTGTTGTCACCTTCCAAGATGAATTTTTCGGCCGTCCCCTCAGGTGTGAGCCCCAAGGCTTCGTAGGTGATGAGTTCGTTGGCGGTGAAGCAATCGTGCAGTTCCACCACATCCAGCGCGTCGGGTCCAATGCCTGCGGCTTCATACACCTGCTTGGCAGCAGCAGCAGTCATGTCGTAGCCCACCACGCGGCGCATGTCGTTGGTCTCGAAGGTGCTAGGGGTGTCGGTCGTCATGGCTTGCGCTGCGATGATCACCCGCATGTCGAGCTTGTGCTTCTTGGCAAAATCAGCCGAGCACACAATGGCCGCTGCCGCACCACAGGTGGGTGGGCAGCACTGATAACGGGTCAAGGGGTCAAACACACTGGGCGACGCCATGACTTCATCGAGCGTCAAGGTTTGGCGAAACACAGCCAAGGGGTTGCGCGCTGCGTGTTGACGCGCCTTGACGGAGATGCGGCCAAAGGTGTCGCGGCGAATGCCGTATTGACCCATGTAGTCACGACCCGCACCACCAAAAAACTGGGCAGCACGCGGCACGTCGGCTTGGTAACCCTGGTGTGTGTTCATCACATCCGCGAAGCGTTGCATGGGCGATGGACGGTCGTCATACGCACCCTTTAAGGCACCCGGCACCATTTGGTCAAAGCCCAAGGCAATGGCACATTCGACCATGCCGCTCTCTACCGCTTGCCGCGCCAAGAACAAAGCGCTAGAGCCACTGGAACAGTTGTTGTTGACGTTGAAGACCGGTATGCCGCTCAAGCCCACGCCATAAATGGCCGCTTGACCAGAGGTGGAGTCGCCGTACACATAGCCCACATAGGCCTGCTGAACGTGCTCATAACCAACACCCGCATCGTCAAGGGCCAACTTGGCTGCGCGGGCCCCCATGACGGTGTAGGGCTCGCTAGCACCAGGCTTGGTGAACGGAATCATGCCGACACCTACGACGTGAACAGCTCTTTGCATACGGGTCATTTGTGTTCCTGAAAAGTGTGTTGCGTTGGATGCGAGTGTGAAACTCACCACACACAACTTCAATCACCGATCACACCAAAATGATTGGCAAAAAAGATCAGAAATGCGTTTGACGGTATGCCCCCGGGGAAACCCCAGTCCACGCTTTGAAGGCCCGATGGAAGGTGCTGGCCTCAGAAAATCCAAGGCGATTGGCAATGTCGAGCAAGGTCAATTCGGGCCGCCCCAAATACTCAATCGCCACGTCACGACGCAAGTCATCTTTGATGGCTTGATAACCCTGCCCTTCATCACGCAAGCGACGTCGCAAGGTTTGTGGGGTCATGGCCAAGGCGTGTCCTACGTCTTCTAGCGATGGCAACTCTTGCGCCAAGCTGCGACGCAGCAAGCGACGAATGCGCTCGGTCAAACTGGTCTGGTCGCGGTACTTGATGATCAAGCTCGCGGGCGCTTGCCGTAAAAACTCCGTCAAGCTTTGTGGCGTTTGCACCACCGGCAAATCCAACCACGAGGCTTCAAATCGAAAGCCCATGGAATCGCGCTCAAAACGCAAAGGCGCTTGAAACAAGCGCCCAGCGTCTGTCTTGTATTGCGTATCAGTTTCTGGATAAATCACGTCGAGCAAAGGAATGCGTCTGGCCACCAACCAACAGGCCAAACCGTAACTATAAAAACCAAACGTGCGTTGGGCATAGGCCAGTTGAGGCGTGAGCGCAACGCGATGTGTCAGTCGTACGGTGGCCACGCCTTGTGACACTTGCAGACGCGGCACAAAGTCGTCGAGCATGAGGTGATAGAACTGAAAACCTTCTGTCAAAACCTCACCCAAGGTTCGGCAATGCACCAGCATGCGCGCTGATTGCACAAAGCTGCCCAGCTTCAACGGACGGCTACACAAGCCCCACAGCTCATCGCGAGTAACGCGACGCAGCACCAGCATCAGGGCCGCATATTGACCTTGGGTCACGCGTGACAAGGGTGAATCTATCAAGCTGGGCGAGATGCCTGCGCGCTGCAGCAAGGCGTTGACATCCAAACCACGTTGTACAGCCCCTTGCAAAATCTGCGTCACCTGGGCAATCGCCACGGTGTGGTGGGTGTTAGCAGCCATGACGAAATCCGTTCAAACGCGTCAAGCGACTGTCCCTTGCGCAAGCAAGGCATCGACCTCATCGTGCGTGTAGCCCGCTTGCAAAAGAATCTCTTGGGTGTGCTGCCCTTGCTTGGGTGCGGGGTGACGAATCGCGAAATCAAAGTCTGTCATTTGAACGGGACTGCCAAACTGCACAAAGGGCTGCCCCGCTGCGGTCACTCCGGGCAACACCATGCCGCGCGCCACAAACTGCGGATGCGAAAGACTTTCTTCCAACTTCAAAACAGGCGTGACGCAGCAGTCTGCGCCGTCTAATTTGTCACGCCAATACGCCCACGTGTGTGCGCCAATGAGCCGGCTTAGTTCATCTCGTACCCATTGCGACTGTTCAGGTGTCAGGGGGTGGTGCAAGGGCTTGAGGTCTGCACGCTCAATCAGATCGCAAAAGGTGTCCCAAAACTTTTTTTCCAAAGCGCCCACCGCGACAAAACGTGCATCACGCGTGCGGTACGTGGCATAACACGGCAATTCACCTGTGAGCTTGTCAGCCCCTGCGGGCTTTGTGCTGCCACGCACATTGACTCCCGCCAAAGGCACCACGGCATGTGCCAACACGCCATCGGCGATGGCCACATCCACGTGACGTCCTTTGCCCGTGCGCGACGCGTCAAACAAAGCGGCCAAGATGCCCATCACGGCAGTCATGGTGCCGCCTAACAAATCGGCCACGGGCACATTGGACAACGCCAAATCTTGCGCGGTGCCCATTTGATCGGCAACGCCTGCCAATGCGCTGTAGTTCACATCGTGTCCTGGCGCATCTTTGTCTGGCCCCGTTTGTCCATAACCACTGATGCTGCAGTAGACCAATTTGGGATTGACGGCTTGCACGGCCGAGTAACCCACACCCAAGCGTGCCATCACGCCTGGTCGAAAACCTTCAATCAACACATCCGCTTGTGCACACAGACTGAGTAACAACGCCACGCCACTGGCTTGCTTGAGGTCGATGCAGATCGAGCGTTTGTTGCGGTTCACCAACTGACGCACGGCCTCAGCGGCATAGTCGCCCGCCCCCGTGTCCTCGACCTTGATCACCTCCGCACCGAGGTCCCCGAGATGCAACCCGCACATTGGGCCGGGAAGCAAGCGCGTGAGGTCCAACACACGCACGCCATGTAAAGGCGCTTGGTGCGTCACGCCGGCAGCGTGTGAATGGGATGAGTGAGTAGACATAGAAATCAATTGTCTGACAATTGAATTTTCATCGACGCTATGAAAACCCTTAATTCGCAACGATCACCGAATCACTTCAAACCAAACCGTCCATGAGCAACAAAAAAGGGAGCCTAACGGCTCCCTTCGATACGCAGCATGCCTCGCAAAAAAGCGACGCTTAGCTCGGTATCACGCGTTGAGTTGCAACTCCAACTCGTGCAGTACCTTGTAACAAGGCAGCACTTGCGCAACGCTAGAGTTAGGTTCGCGGCCCTCTTTGATCGCAGCGAAAAATTCACGGTCCTGCAACTCGATGCCGTTCATCGAGACGGCCACTTTGGACACGTCGATCTGCTCTTCCTTGCCGGTGTACAAATCGTCGTAACGGGCCAGGTAAGTACCGGTGTCGCCGATGTAGCGGAAGTAGGTACCCAAGGGGCCGTCGTTGTTGAACGACAAACTCAAGGTACAAATCGCACCGTTGGCAGCTTGCAGCTGGATGCTCATGTCCATGGCGATGCCCAGGGCGGGATGAATGGGTCCCTGAACTGCATTGGCTTTGACGATCGGGCTGCCCGCTTGGTAAGCGAACAAGTCCACGGTGTGGGCAGCGTGGTGCCACAGCAAGTGGTCGGTCCAGCTGCGGGCTTGGCCCAAGGCGTTCATGTTGGTGCGGCGGAAAAAGTAGGTTTGCACATCCATTTGCTGGATGTTGAATTCGCCCGCTTTGATTTTGTGGTGCACCCATTGGTGGCTGGGGTTGAAGCGACGGGTGTGACCGCACATCGCAACCAGGCCTTTTTCTTGGGCCACACGCACGACTTCGTCAGCATCTTTCCAGCTGTCAGCCAAGGGAATTTCCACTTGCACGTGCTTGCCGGCTTTTAAGCAAGCCAAGCTTTGTGCGGCGTGCATTTGGGTGGGCGTGCACAAAATCACGGCATCGACTTCGGGCAAGGCCAAGCTGTCCGCCAAGTCGGTGGTGACGTGTTGGATGCCGTATTTGGCCGCAACTTCTTGGGTCTTGGGCAACTCACGGCCAATCAAGGACACGACTTCTACGCCGTCGATGTTTTGGATCCCGTCCAAGTGTTTGATGCCGAAGGCACCTGCGCCAGCCAGGGCGACTTTGATGGTTTTGCTCATGTTTTACTCCAGTTGAGGACAGAGCTAAAGGTCTGTCCCGCAAAGTTATTAAATTGCATTTTCAAGAATGGCGTGGCCCACGGCGGTGTTCGATGCAGGCACATGGTAGAAGCGGTGGGCCAGCTTAGGAGTTGGGCCTGTGACTTTGCCGTCTTGGATGTCAGACATGGCACCACGCGCAATCAGCCACATCACCAACTCAATACCCTCGCTACCCGCTTCGCGCACATAGTCCATATGCGGCCTATTTGCACAAGCGAGTGGATCGTTGATCAGCTGGTCCAACCACGCGTTGTCCCACTCGCGATTGATCAAGCCCGCACGGGCGCCTTGTAATTGGTGGCTCATGCCGCCTGTGCCCCAGATGTGCACGTTGATGTCTTCGTCGTAACTCTCAATCGCTTTGCGAATGGCTTGGCCCAAGTTGAAACAACGCTGACCACTGGGCACCGGGTACTGAACCACGTTTACCGCAAACGGAATCACTGGACAAGGCCAAGCGCCTTTCACGGGGTCTTGTTGGCCACACATCAGCGACAGTGGCACAGTCAGTCCGTGGTCCACGTCCATCTTGTTGACGATGGTCAGGTCAAAGTCCTGCTGAATCACACTCTGTGCGATGTGCGAGGCCAGCTCAGGGTGGCCCTGAACCACGGGCACGGGGCGCGGCCCCCAGCCTTCATCTGCGGGCGTGAACTGTGCAGCCGTACCAATCGCAAAGGTAGGAATCATGTCCAAGCTGAAGGCGGTGGCGTGGTCGTTGAAGACCAAGAAGATGACGTCTGGCTTGTTGTCTTTCATCCATTGTTTGGAGAACTCGTAGCCAGCAAAAACGGGCTTCCAATAATCTTCTTGTGTCTTGCCGAGGTCCAAGGCTGCGCCGATGGCGGGCACATGGGAGGTGTAAACGGATGCGGTGATTTTTGCCATGTTCAAGCCTTGTTTGCTGCGGCGCTTTGTCCTGCAGCACCTTGGGGTTGGTTCTGCGCTTGCGCACTGCCGTTTTCGCCGATGTAGCGATTGCCTTCAACCGAGCGACCGCCCTGGATCATCATGTTGCGGTATTCGTCTTCGGTCATCCCAGTCATGGAGCCCGCCATTTGTTGGAAGCTCTTGCCATCGGTCGCGCCGATTTTGGCGAGGAAATAAATGTTGCCGCCCGTGCGCATGCACCAGTTCAAATCGCGGGCTAGCACGGCCTGCTTCTGTTCCTCGGTCATGGCCCACTCGTCCAGGTAGGCACGCTCGTTGGCTTTGAACCGCGTGCGGTTCTCCGCCTTCATGAGCGACATACAAAACTGGTTGAGCCAATAACCTTTGCGCGATTGCTCAGCATCAAAAATGATGGTGCCGGGAACGTCGGTGTAGGGTTTGTCGAGCGCCATTAGAAAGTCTCCTCAGGCCAGTACAGGCGCATGGGGTTGTCCACCAACAACTTACGCTGCTTTTCTTCGGTGGTGGCGATGTGCGGGATGAAGTCCACCAACAAGCCGTCATCGGGCATGTGGTCTTTGAGGTTGGGGTGTGGCCAATCGGTGCCCCAGATCACGCGGTTGGGAAACTCGTCGACGATGCGCTTGGCAAAAGGAATCACGTCTTGGTAAGCGTTTTGTTCGCCATTCAAAGCCTTGGGGCCAGCCACCGACAAACGCTCGGGGCACGTCACCTTGCTCCACACGTTGGGGTGTTCGCGCATGAACTTCACGAACAACTCAAACTCGGGACCGTCCACTGGCTTGGTCACATCGGGGCGGCCCATGTGGTCGACCACGATGTTGGTGGGCAAGGCGGTGAAGAAGTCCCACAACTCGGGCAAGTCGACGGCTTCAAAGTAAATCACCACATGCCAGCCGTACATCTGAACGCGTCTGGCAATTTCCAACAATTCGTCTTTCGGTGTGAAGTCCACCAAGCGCTTCACAAAGTTAAAACGGACACCACGCACACCGGCGTCGTGCATGGCTTGCAACTCATCTTCAGTCACGCTGCGCTTGACGGTGGCCACGCCACGCGCCTTACCGCCAGAGCTGACCAAGGCATCGACCATGGCACTGTTGTCTGCGCCATGACAGGTGGCTTGCACCACCACGTTGCGGGCAAAGCCGAGGTGGTCGCGCAAAGCATAGAGCTGGGCCTTGGAGGCATCGCACGGGGTGTACTTGCGCTCAGGCGCGTAAGGGAACTCGTTGCCGGGGCCAAACACGTGGCAGTGGGCATCCACCGCGCCTGCGGGTAATTTAAAGGTGGGTTTACTTGGGCCGTTGTACCAGTCCAGCCAGCCAGGGGTCTTTTGAAATTCCATGTTGAGGTCCTCTCAGGTGTCAATCAGGTTGAATGTTGGCTTCGCGCACCAGCTTGGCATAACGCTGGCGTTCGGAGCGGATCAGGTTGGCGAACATCTCGGCGCTGCCGGGCACGACTTCGCCGCCCACCGCATTCATGCGCTCACGCACTTCTTTGGTTTGCAGCGCTTTTTGCACTTCCTCATGCAGCTTGTTCACGATGGGTTTGGGTGTGGCCGCGGGGGCCACCAGGCCGTACCACACCGAGGCTTCAAAGCCGGCAAAACCAGACTCGGCGATGGTGGGAACCTCTGGAAAAATGGGGCTACGGTTCGGGCTGAGCACGGCCAATACTTTGAGCTTGCCGCTCTTGACGTGGGGTAACACCTCCAGCGCATTGACTGCAACCAAAGGCAACTGCCCGCCGATCACATCGGTGATGGCCGGCGATCCGCCGCGGTAAGGAATGTGTTGCAAGTCGATGCCTGCAGCGCGGGCAAACAACTCAATCGCCATGTGTGGTGTTGAACCATTGCCGGGCGAGCCAAACGCGATGGTGTTGGGCTTGCCTTTGGCAGCGTCAATCAGTTGCTTGACGGTGGCGAAAGGTGCGTTGGGATTGGCGGCGATCACCACAGGCACACGACCAATGAATGACACCGCCACCAAATCGCGCTCGGCATCAAACGGCGCAGGTTGGTACAACGACATGTTGGCGGCCAAAGCGTTGGCAGCCATCATCAGGGTGTAGCCATCGGGCTCTGCGGTGATCACCGACTTGACGGCGATGTTGGTCCCCGCGCCCGGTTTGTTTTCTACGACCACCGGCTGGCCCATGCTGGTGGAGAGGCTTTGGCCGATGGTGCGCGCCACCACGTCCACCGCACCGCCAGCGGCATAACCCACCACCACTTTGATGGGCTTGGTGGGATACGCCTGCGCCAAGGCTTGGCCCGCGATCAGGCAGGTCAACAGGACCGAACTGATACGTTTCAAAACACTCATCGTCGTTTCCTTTTAAAAATCAATCGGCTTGTGCCAAACCACGCAAACCTGCACGGGTGGCCATTTTTTGAAGCTCACCACGAGTGACCAAGCTTTGTGTGAAATCACGCAGATACGGCATGGCAGACTCGCGACCTTTGGGAATGGCGATCGCCAAGTTCTCTAAGCCCCAGCGATCTTTGAGCACTTGGGCGCCTGGCACCTTTTCGGCCAATTCAAACAAGATGCCTTTGTTGGTGGCAAACGCGTCTAACTCACCGCGCTGCAGCATTTGCTGCGCCACGCTGAGCGAGGGCACGGGCACCACAGTGGCTTGTTTCAAACGCGCACCCAACACGCCTTGCGACGAGCTGCCCTGGCTCACGCCCAAACGCACGCCCGCACGGTCCACATCGGCAAAGCTTTGAAGGCGGCTGTTGGCAGGCACCAACACGCCCAACTCCAGCTGAATTAACGCTGGCGTGAAGGCGATGTCTTTGGCGCGTGCAGCCGTGGCGTTGGTGAAGGTCATGTCGATCTCAGACTTTTTAAGCCCTTCGATCACTTCGGCGACGCGCGGATATTCCACCACTTGCACGGGCACCCCCAACTGTTGGCCCAAAGCGTGGCCCAACTCAAACGCCACACCGTGCGACTGCCCTGTTTTGGCATCACGCACGAGCGAGGTGGGGCTGCCCAAGTACACACCTACGCGCAACACGCCCGCCGGCGCCAAAGCTTGCTGCACCTCGGGTGCCACGGACAACGCCGTTAGCGCCGAGGAAGGCGATGGGATTTGCCACGTGCTGACGCACGCCGTCAAGCCCAACAGGGCAGCAACGGCCAACGGCCACAGAAGACGACGCGATGTGCGCATGGTGTGCAAGCTGCGTCAGTCGATGTACTTCAAACCTGCAGCTGCCAAAGGCTCGCGCATTTTGTACATGTCCAAACCCAACACGCCCGAGGCCAACTTGGCGCGCTTCTCGCCTTCGTTGGCTTCGCGGGCTTGTGCGGTGGCCAGTGTTTTGGCGGCCATGGCGGCGGGCACGCAGACCACGCCATCGTCGTCAGCCACGATCACGTCGCCGGGGGTGATAAGCATGCCTGCGCAGACCACGGGAATGTTCACCGAACCCACGGTGGCTTTGATCGTGCCTTTGCTGCTGATGGCTTTGCTCCACACGGGGAAACCCATCTTGGTCAACTCTTTCACGTCACGCACACCGGCGTCGATGACCAAGGCGCGTGCGCCACGGGCCATGAACGACGTGGCCAACAAGTCGCCAAAGTAGCCATCGGTGCACTCTGCCGTGATGGCAGCCACCACGATGTCGCCAGGCTGAATTTGCTCAGCAACGACATGCATCATCCAGTTGTCGCCGGGGTGCAGCAACACGGTCACCGCCGTGCCCGACACTTGCGCGCCAGCGTAGACGGGGCGCATGTAGGGCTTCATCAAGCCGACGCGACCCATGGCTTCGTGCACAGTCGCAGAGCCCAAAGACGCCAAAGCGTCGGCTGTTGCGCGATCTGCGCGAGTGATGTTGCGGTAAACAACGCCGAGTTCGTACATAAGAAATCTCCAAAAATCTAAAGCACCCCACCATGTGGCGAGGTGAGTGACGGATAAACAGCTTTGCTTAGCGGCCTTGCGACTTGAGCTTGGTATCCAAACGTGAGAACACGCGACGTGCGTTGCCTTCGTACACCTGATGGCGCTCGTCGGCATTGAGGTTGAGCGTCGACTCGATGTAGCGCTTGGTGTCGTCAAAATAGTGGCCGGTTTCTGGGTCAATGCCACGCACCGCGCCAATCATCTCGGAGGCAAACATGATGTTCTTGACGGGAATCACTTTGGTCAACAAGTCAATGCCAGGCTGGTGGTACACGCAGGTGTCGAAGTAGATGTTGTTCAGCAAGTGCTCCGTGAGCAACGGCTTTTTCAGCTCTTGTGCCAAACCACGGAAACGGCCCCAGTGGTAAGGCACTGCGCCGCCGCCATGGGGAATCAAGAACTTCAAGGTGGGGAAGTCTTTGAACAAGTCAGAGGTCAAGCACTGCATGAAAGCGGTGGTGTCGGCGTTCAAGTAATGCGCGCCGGTGGTGTGGAAGCAGCCGTTGCAACTGGTGGACACATGAATCATGGCGGGGATGTCGTACTCCACCATTTTTTCGTAAATGGGGTACCACGACTTGTCGCTCAGAGGCGGCGATGTCCAGTGGCCGCCTGAGGGGTCTGGGTTGAGGTTGATGCCCACATTGCCGTATTGCTCCACACACTTGACCAGTTCAGGAATGCACGTGGCGGGGTCCACACCGGGCGACTGGGGCAACATGGCTGCAGGCACGAAGTTGTTGGGGAACAGCTCAGACACGCGGAAGCAGAGCTCGTTGCAGATGGCAGCCCAAGTGGACGACACCTCAAAGTCACCAATGTGGTGAGCCATGAAGCTGGCACGTGGGCTGAAGATGGTGATGTCCGAGCCACGCTCTTTCATCTTGGCGAGCTGGTTGGTCTCGATGGTTTCGCGCAACTCGTCGTCGCTGATTTTGAGCTCGGACACTTTAGGCTTAGACGCGGGGTCTTTGATGCCAGCAATCTGTTTATTACGCCACTCTTCAAGCGCCTTGGGCGCGGTGGTGTAGTGACCGTGGACGTCGATGATGAGTGACATAAATGACCTTCAGATTTAAGTTGGAGGTGAAAAGAAAAGGGATGACTGGATGTGTGACGTGTTGAACAAGCGTAGCGTTTAAGCCGTCGCCCAATCCATGCCTTGTTGGCGTTTGACGGCTTCCACCTCAGCAGAAGCCAAAAATGTCAAGAACGATTGCACGGCAGCAACACGGGCTGCATCGCTGGCAATGACTGTAGGAATGCCTGAAGAAAACGTGGTGATGAACGCCACATCGGCAGGCAAAGTGCCCAGCACATAAATGCCTGGCAAAGCAATGAGTTCGCTCAACTGCTGAAACCCCAAGGCGGCTTTGCCGCTGGCCAGCAGTGCGCCCACAGGGGTACCGGGTGGTGGCACCACGATGCGGGCTTTGACCTCGTCAGCAATGCCCCAACGCCCAAACAATTTCTCAAGGTACACGCCGCTTGGGCCAGTGGAGTAGCTGAGTGTGGGGCTGGCCAACACAGCGGCTTTGACCGCGGCTTCATGGCTCAGGTCTGGGCGTGCGGCACCCGCTTGCACCGCCACGGCCACGGGAGAGCGCACCCAGTCGCTGCGGCTATCGGGCATCACATGGCCCGAGGCGATCAAGCGCTCGATGGCGTCAGAGGCCAGCAGCACCATGTCGAACACCTCACCGGCTTGCACGCGTTTGGCGGCGTCTACACCACCCACCGATTCCACCTGCACCATCACGTCCGTTTGCGCTTGGTAGGCCTGAACCAGCTCACCGAGCAGCGCCTTGGTGGCCATGGATGAAATAGCGCGCAGCACGAGAGGAGCTTGGGTGGTTTGCATGGCCTAGATTCTAAAGATTTGCACCCTCAAAATAGGGCGCCTTCAGGACTAGCTGCTATAACGATATTCAATAACGCACAATTGGTTATTCAAAAAATTCACTCACAGGTCAGATCATGGAACTCAAACAAATCGAATCTTTTGTGCGCGTGGCCGAGTTAGGCAGTTTCACCAAAGCCGCCGCCGCGTTGGGCATTCCGCAGCCCTTGTTGAGTCGGCATGTGCGCCAACTCGAAGTCGAATTGCACCAGAACTTGCTGATGCGCAATGGCCGTGGCGTGACCGTCACCGAAGCTGGTTTGGTGATGCTGGCCCATGGCCGCGGCATCTTGCACCAAGTGACAGTGGCGCAAGAAGAACTGGCTTCCGTACGAGGCGCGTTGGCAGGTCGGGTGTCGATTGGCTTGCCGCCTAGCTTGTCCAAGCTGGTCACCGTGCCTTTGACCTTGTCATTCAGAGAAGCGCTGCCGCATGCACAGCTGTCGTTGACCGAAGGGTTTTCGGTGTTGATGGTGGAGAGTCTGCGAGCCGGTCGCTTGGACATGGCCGTGCTCTACAACCCACCGCCCTCCCCCGATTTAGAGATGACCGTGCTGCATGAGGATGCACTGATTTTGATTGCTAGCAAAAAACGCCAAGCAGCACCCCATGAGCCTGCGCTCAAAGCCGTGATGCCACTGGCCCACTTGGCCGAGTTGCCCTTGATCTTGCCAAGTCGACCCAATGCGTTTCGTTTACTGATCGAAACAGAAATGCTACGCATCAACTGCAAACCCAAGATCGTGCTGGAAATTGACGGCTTGAACGCAATTTTGGAATTGGTCAAAGAGGGCCTGGGCTATGCCGTGCTGCCGGCCTACACACTGCGCAATTTCGGCACCACGCATGACTTCACCACCCACCGCATTGAAAAACCTAAACTCACGAGCCAACTGATGTTGGTATGGTCAGCTCGCCGCCCGATGACGGCAACGCACAAGGCCGCCATGCAGGTCACGCGAGATGAGGTGGCGCAGGCTTTGAGTTAACGCCCCCACGTCAAGGAGCGTCATTGCTGATTACCAGCTGTCGTCGCCACCACCGGATGACCCATCGTCCCAATCGCTGCCAGAGCCCGCATCAAAGCTGCCCAAGTCGGGCTGCGCAGGCGCGTCAAAGGGCACGTAACCACCATTGTTCGAAGCCGATGAATTGGCTGCGGCATTGTTGCCATGATCGCTGTTGTGATTGCCTTCTAAGGCTTTCGACAGCGCATAACCTGCAGCCACACCCGCCAAGCCTCCCACCACAGCGCCACCGATGCCAGAGCCCATGCCGCCAGCTGGCTGACCTTGAGGGCCGTAGCCCGCTGGGTAGCCGGGGTTGTTCATGGGTGCATTGGGTGTGAACTGAGAGCCAAAACCGCGAGGTGCCATGGTCGCGGCAGCGGGTGATCCCATTCCCGCAGCAGCAGGCACGGCCATTCCAGCACCGGCAGGCGCGTAGGAAGGGGTGGGGGCCTGGGGCTTGTTACGACGCAGGAACAAAGCCAGCGCCACCAAACCGGCGATGCCGAACCAAACGTAACTCATTGGAAACGCAGGTTCAGGTGCTGCAGGTGCTTTGGTTGCAGGCGCAGTCTTGGCAGCTGCAGGTGTATTGAGCGCTGGAGACGTCACATTGCCCGAGGCAGCGTTTTGCGCCAAGCGGCTAACCTTGTCGAAGGTGTCGTTGAACTTCTCGGGACTGCCCGCAAACTTCAACGTCGGATCCAACTCTTTGGCCTTTTTCAGCTCTGTCTGTGCATCGGCATAACGTGTTGCACGGGCAAGCACTTGGCCCAGCTCGTAATGCGCTTTGGCGCTTTGCGGTTTTTCTTGAATCACTTCGCGCAGCATGGACTCTGCCTGCGTGAGATTGCCTGCATTGACGGCAGACTCAATTTCTTTGGGCGTAGGAAGGGCCAAGGCCACTGCAGCAGCTAAAGCCATCAAGCCCGCTAAGAATGGCTTAAAAAATGAAGAAGTTTTCATGAAAGCGCCTTGATAGAAAAGTGTCAGATAAAAAGTTAACACTCATTGTGCGTGTCTGGTGTGACTGCACGATAAAGCAAACTCTAAGACCCTAAGATCGATGTGATAAGGCCAAATTCAAGCCCCCACCCCTGAAAGTTAGAACATCTCTAGTTCAAAGCGCTAAAACGTAAAGCCAAATCACGGCACCGTAGCCCACAGCCCAAAACAAAGAGCGTGCCGATGCTTTGTCTGCCAAGTAGCACGCAATGTAGGCCACGCGAGCAGCGACAAAAACAAGGGACAAAGTCTCGATCAAACTGGCATCGGCTTTGGTCATGACTGCCAACACCACGCCCACGGCAAAAAATGGGAAGGCTTCAAAACAGTTGGCTTGCGCTGCGTTGGCTCGGGCTCTGAACCCCGTTTGCTTAGCCAACCAAGCGCGCGGATCGCGGTTGTCATAGCTTTTCCAGCCCGCCTTGGCGATGCCCGCACAAATCAAGGGCAAAACACCCGCCACCATCACCGCCAAAAATGCCATCGTCATCGAATTACTCCTTTATGCATTCAAAACTGCACCATTGTTCACGAAATCAAATACCCGCCGTCTACAGGCAACACCACACCCGTGACAAATTTAGCTTGCACACTTGCAAGAAATAAAACTGGCCCAGCCACGTCATCGGGAGTTCCCCAACGTTTCATAGGGGTGCGGGCCAATATAGGCGCTGCGCGCTGCGGGTCATCTTGCAGCGCTTGTGTCAGTGGCGTAGCGATCCAACCTGGCGCCACCGCATTTACGCGAATGCCATCTTCCGCATAAGCAATCGCCAAAGATTTGGTCAATTGCGCCACACCACCTTTGCTAGCGCTGTAGCCGGGCACCAAACCGCCACCAAAAAAACTCAACATGGAGGCGGTGTTAACAATACATCCCTGACGGGCTCTCAACCCGTCGCGCGCCGCCGCACACACACGCATGGTGCCGTTTAAATTGATGTCCACGGTTTGTGCAAAGGCCTCGGGCTCCAGCTCTAAAGAGCGCTGAATCACACCCGCGCAATTCACCACGACATCCAACTCCCCCGCCCCCTGCACCAGCACCTTCACGGCCGCATCATCTCGAACATCAAGCACTTGAAAGTCAATGCCTTGGTTACTGGCTAAGTCACTTGCACGCGCCACCTCGGCCTGGGTCGCGCCAGTGGCCATGACCCACGCCCCCTGTGCAGCAAAGGCTTTGGCGATCGCCTCACCAATGCCGCTGGTGGCGCCTGTGACGAAGACGCGTCGTTGTTGTTGCTGATGCATGCATGCCCCTCTGACAATGAGCTAAGGATAGATGTTGCTAAGTTACATCGTCGCACATAAGCAACGAATCACGTACGCTGGGTATGGCAAGGAAACGCTTGATTTCCATGGGACGAAAAAAAAGCACTTACAAACTAAGTAAGTGCTTTTTTGGGATTTTGGTGGGCGATGCAAGTTTCGAACTTGCGACCCCTGCAGTGTGAATGCAGTGCTCTACCCCTGAGCTAATCGCCCTTATCCATCGCTGGAAAGACCATAATTATGCCACAGAAATTTGCGGGTTTCGCCAAACCGTCTTGCCACCGCTTGATTTATCAAGTTGCGTCAAAAGATCGGCGTGCTGAGCCAACTCCTGCTCGCTGGCCACGATCACAGGTAATTTGAATCGGCTCAAATCCACAACTTCCAGCGTGCGTGTCTCTGAGCCTTCGCTCTCCACGTCCATCAACAACGCATCTTGGCCACGCGTCATATTGATGTACACATCGGCCAACAGCTCAGCATCGAGCAACGCGCCGTGCAAGGTGCGACCTGAGTTGTCCACCTCAAGGCGATCGCACAAGGAGTCCAGCGAGTTGCGCTTGCCGGGGAACATTTCTTTGGCCATCACCAAGGTGTCGGTGACACCATCGATGAACGTGGTGAAGCGCGGACGGCCTTGCAGCTCTAGCTCTTTATTCAAAAAGCCAATGTCAAAAGGTGCGTTGTGAATGATGATTTCTGCGCCCGCGATGAAGTCCAAGAACTGGTCCACCACTTGCGCAAACTTGGGCTTGTCTTTTAGAAATTCGTTGGTGATGCCATGCACGCGTAGCGCGTCTTCGTGGCTGTCACGCTCGGGGTTCAAGTACATGTGCAAGTTGTTACCGGTCAACTTGCGGTTGAACATTTCCACACAACCGATTTCGATGATCCGGTCTCCCCCCTCAGCGGAGAGGCCGGTGGTTTCGGTGTCAAGAAAAATCTGGCGCATGGTCAGTGGTTTTCTTTGGCGTGGTTGATGGTGTACTTTGGAATCTCAACCACCAAGTTTTGCTGGGCCACGATAGCTTGGCAGCTCAGACGCGAGTTGGGCTCCAAGCCCCAAGCACGGTCGAGCAAGTCATCTTCGTTTTCGTCAGCTTCGTTGAGCGACTTGAACCCCTCGCGCACGATGACGTGGCAGGTGGTGCAAGCGCAGCTCATGTCGCAGGCATGTTCGATGTTGATGTGGTTTTCCAAGAGCACTTCACAGATGGTGCTTCCCGCTGGGGCTTGCAGCTCCGCGCCATTGGGGCAGAGTTCGGCATGGGGCAAGATTTTGATGATGGGCATTTAGATGTTCTCGATGTTTTGTCCGGCCAAGGCGTGTTGAATGCCTCGGTTCATGCGCTGTGCAGCGAAAGCTTCAGTGCCTTTGGCCAGCGCTTCGGTGATGGCTTCAATGGCGGCTGCGTCTTCGAGTTTTTTGGCATCGAGCGTTGCCACCATCAAAGCATCGATACGCGAGCGGTCTTCGTTAGACAACAGATCACCATCGGCTTGCAAAGCGCTTTGCGTGGCGAGCCACATGCGGTCAGCGTCCACGCGCGCCTCCACCAAAGCACGGGCTTTGATGTCTTGCTCAGCCGTCTTGAAGCTGTCTTGCAACATGGCTGCGATTTGGTCGTCCGACAAACCGTACGACGGTTTAACAGTGATGTTGGCTGTGACGCCGCTGAGTTGCTCTAACGCGCCCACGCTCACCATGCCATCGGTATCGACCGTGAAGGTCACGCGAATGCGCGCTGCACCTGCGGCCATGGGCGGAATGCCGCGCAACTCAAAGCGGGCCAAGCTACGGCAGTCTGCCACCATGTCACGCTCGCCCTGCACCACGTGCAAGGCCAAAGCGGTTTGGCCGTCTTGGTAGGTGGTGAAGTCTTGCGCCATCGCGGTGGGAATGGTTTGGTTGCGCGGCACGATGCGCTCCACCAAACCGCCCATGGTTTCGATGCCCAGCGACAAAGGAATCACGTCCAACAACAGCAATTCACCATCGGGGTTGTTGCCTGCCAACTGGTTGGCTTGAATGGATGCACCAAGCGCCACCACTTCGTCTGGGTTGAGGTTGTTCAACGGTGCGCAACCCAACAAATCGGCCACGGCTTTTTGAACTTGCGGCATGCGGGTAGAGCCACCCACCATGACCACGCCTTGAATATCGTCTTTGCTCAGCTTGGCATCCCGCAAAGCTTTGCGCACGGCTGACAAGGTGCGCTGAGTCAAGGCTGCGGTGGCGGATTCAAACTCGGTGCGTGTGACGGCGTGGCTCAATGCGCCGCTCGACAAGACCACTTCAAACGTGGCGCTCTCCGCTGCAGACAGTGCTTCTTTACAAGCTCGCGCTGCCACCAACACATTGGATTTATCAGCGGGAGTGGAAATGACGCAGCCGGTTTGGGCTTGCACCCAATCGACCAAAGCGCGGTCGTAATCGTCGCCGCCCAAGGCAGAGTCGCCTCCTGTTGCCAGCACTTCAAACACACCGCGCGTGAGACGCAAGACAGAGATGTCAAACGTGCCGCCACCCAAGTCGTACACAGCGTACACGCCTTCGCTGGCTTGGTCTAAGCCATAAGCAATGGCAGCAGCCGTAGGCTCGTTGATCAGGCGCAGCACGTTGATGCCCGCCAGTTGCGCCGCATCTTTGGTGGCTTGGCGTTGAGCGTCGTCGAAGTACGCGGGCACGGTGATGACCGCGCCGTACAAATCGTCATTGAAGGTGTCTTCGGCACGGAAGCGCAAGGTAGCCAAAATCTCGGCACTCACTTCGACCGGCGACTTCTCACCCACACGGGTTTGAATGGCCAACATGCCAGGCTTGTCGACAAACACATAAGGCAGTTGGTCACGGTTGGCAATGTCAGCCACGCCACGGCCCATGAAACGCTTGACCGACACCAAGGTGTTTTGTGGGTCTTCGGCTTGAGCGGCCAATGCGGCGCGGCCAATTTGGCGGCCATCGTTCTCAAGGTAGCGCACCGCCGACGGCAAGATGACATGACCTTCTGCATCTGGCAAGCACTCGGCAAAACCGTTGCGCATGGAAGCCACGAGCGAGTGGGTGGTGCCTAAGTCAATGCCCACCGCGATGCGTCGCTGGTGTGGGTCTGGCGCTTGGCCAGGTTCGGAAATTTGTAACAACGCCATAGGTGTGTATTGTCGCTTTCAGGAGGCGTCTAGTTTTTCGATTCGGGCTTCGATGTCGCGCAAAAACTTGTCGATGAACATCAGCCCCCTCACCTGCTGCGCGGCTGCGGGCAGGTCGTGTGCGGTGTCGATCAGCTGGGCGCACTGTTGCAAGGCAGTTTTGTGCGCTTGCTGCACTTCGTCGAACAAAGCGTCTAGCGCGGCCACATCCGTGGCATCGTCCATGGCCTCGCGCCATTCCATGTGCTGCATCAAAAATGCGGCGGGCATAGCGGTGTTGTTCTCGGCTTGAATGGGGGCGTCGCCCAACTCACACAAATAGGCAGCGCGGCGCATCGGGTCTTTCAGGCGTTGGTACGCCTCGTTGATCCGCACCGACCACTGCATGGCCACACGCTGTGCAGCCGTGCCTTGGGAGGCAAATTTGTCGGGGTGGGCTTCGCGTTGTAGGTCTTTCCAACGTGCATCGAGCTGCGCGCGGTCTTGTGCAAACTGCTCAGGCACGCCAAAGAGCTCAAAGTCACTGACAGCGAGCTGGGCCGACAACGGCTTGGCCGGTTCACTCACGTCACCCCTCGCTTTAAATACGGAACGATTCACCGCAACCGCAACGGTCGCGTTCGTTCGGATTCAAAAACTTGAAACCTTCATTCAGGCCTTCGCGCACGAAGTCAAGCTGCGTGCCGTCGATATAGGCCAAGCTCTTAGGGTCAATCAGGACCTTCACGCCGTGGTCTTCGAAAACAACATCTTCGGGTTCAGACGCGTCCACGTACTCCAACTTGTAAGCCAAGCCAGAACAGCCCGTGGTCTTCACGCCCAGGCGCACGCCCAAGCCTTTGCCGCGTTTGGCGAGGTAGCGGGTCACGTGTCGTGCCGCAGCTTCAGTCAATGAGATCGCCATGGTGTTCTTCTTGGGTTAAGCAGCGGTAGCGTGTTTCTTTTTGTAATCATCCACGGCGGCCTTGATGGCGTCTTCAGCCAAGATGGAGCAATGAATTTTTACGGGTGGCAGCGCCAGCTCTTCAGCGATTTCGCTGTTCTTCAAAGCTGCTGCTTCGTCCAAGGTTTTGCCCTTGACCCACTCGGTCACGAGTGACGATGAGGCAATGGCCGATCCGCAACCGTAGGTTTTGAAACGTGCATCTTCAATCACGCCCGTCACAGGGTTGACCTTGATTTGTAACTTCATCACATCGCCGCAAGCGGGCGCGCCCACCATGCCGGTGCCCACAGAATCGTCGCCCTTGTCGAAGGAGCCAACGTTGCGGGGGTTTTCGTAGTGGTCAACCACTTTTTCAGAATATGCCATGTTAAATCTCCTAAATTAGTGAGCAGCCCATTGGATGGTGCTGATGTCGATGCCTTCTTTGTACATGTCCCACAAGGGGCTCAATTCACGCAACTTAGCCACGTTGAGGCGAATGGTTTCAATCGCGTAGTCAATCTCTTCTTCGGTGCTGAAGCGACCAATCGTCATGCGCAAGCTGCTGTGTGCCAACTCGTCGCTGCGGCCTAGGGCGCGCAACACGTAGCTGGGCTCCAAGCTGGCCGACGTACAGGCTGAGCCCGACGACACCGCCAAGCCTTTGATGCCCATGATGAGCGACTCACCTTCCACATAGTTGAAACTGATGTTCAAGTTGTGGGGCACGCGGTGCTCCATGTTGCCGTTGATGAAGACTTGCTCCATGTCTTTGAGACCGTCCAACAAACGCTTTTGCAAGGTTTTGACTTTGGCCAAGTCTTTGGCCATGTCTTCTTTGGCGATGCGAAAGGCTTCGCCCATGCCCACACATTGGTGCGTTGGCAAAGTGCCGCTGCGCATGCCACGCTCGTGGCCACCACCATGCATTTGCGCTTCCAATCGCACGCGGGGCTTGCGGCGCACATACAAAGCGCCAATGCCTTTAGGGCCGTAGGTTTTGTGTGAAGCCAAGCTCATCAAGTCCACCGGCAAGGTGGCCATGTCAATCTCAACTTTGCCCGTGGACTGAGCGGCATCGACGTGAAAGATGATGCCTTTTTCACGGCACATTGCGCCGATGCCAGCGATGTCTTGAATCACGCCAATTTCGTTGTTCACATGCATGACGCTGATCAAAATCGTGTCAGGGCGAATCGCGGCTTTGAGCGCGTCCATGCTCAGCATGCCGTCTTCTTGCACATCGAGGTAAGTCACATCAAAGCCTTGACGCTCGAGTTCGCGCATGGTGTCAAGCACCGCTTTGTGCTCGGTCTTCACCGTGATGAGGTGCTTGCCTTTGGACTTGTAGAAATGCGCCGCACCTTTGATGGCGAGGTTGTTCGATTCGGTCGCACCTGAAGTCCAAACGATTTCGCGTGGATCGGCACCCAGCAGAGAGGCCACATCTTCACGGGCTTTTTCAACTGCGGCTTCCGCCTCCCAGCCCCATGCGTGACTGCGAGAAGCGGGGTTGCCAAAGTGCTCACGCAACCAAGGAATCATGGCATCCACAACGCGCGGGTCACATGGATTGGTAGAGGCGTAGTCGAGGTAAATGGGGAAGTGAGGTGTCATGGCCGTACTCAATGAGATTTAAACGAAATGGACAAAAGTCTAATTACAGGCAGGGCTCAACTTTTGGCGAACGCATTGCCCAGCGCAAAAACAGAATTAGGCGCGTTCATATGGATGGGCTTGACCACCGGCATGGGGGAAATCGCACGGCGAACCGAAGGCTTATCTTCAACTTCAATGCCTTTGGCAATTTGGTCGTCGACCAGCTTTTGCAACGTCACCGAGTCTAAAAACTCCACCATGCGCTGATTCAAAGAGGCCCACAGCTCGTGCGTCATGCAGCGACCGGTTTCGCCCAAACAGTTTTCTTTGCCGCCGCAGTGGGTGGCGTCGATGGGCTCGTCGACCGACACAATGATGTCTGCAACGGTGATGTCTGCCGCTTTGCGACCGAGCGAATAACCGCCACCGGGGCCACGGGTGGACTCCACCAAGTCATGGCGGCGCAGCTTACCGAACAGCTGCTCGAGGTAAGACAGAGAAATTTGCTGACGCTGGCTGATCGCAGCCAAGGTGACCGGACCGTTGGCTTGGCGCAGGGCCAAGTCAATCATGGCGGTGACCGCAAAACGGCCTTTGGTGGTGAGACGCATGGCAAGCTCCTTGCTGGTTGGGCTTTGTCGACTAATTGAGTCAAGTATAGCCTAATCCCCACGAATTTGGTCGGGTACTCGGTAAAAACTAGCTTTGTCGAAGACAAAAAACGCAGGGCTGCGATAAAAAACCATCATCCCTTTTGCGCCAGCACTGCCACGTTGTCGTGCCCCGCCCCGCCAAAGGCTTGCTCGCGCAAAGCAGCCAGTTGGTCACGCACACGGGCCGCGTTTTCAAACTCGAGGTTGCGGGCGTGTTCCATCATCAGTTTTTCTAAGCGTTTGATTTCTTTGGCCACATCGCGCTCGCTCATGTCTTCGATGGCGGCGCGTTGCAGCTCGCGCTCTTGCGCCTCTTTGCCTGCCTTCTCGCTGTAAACGCCATCGATCAAATCGCGAATGCCTTTGACCACACCGCGTGGCGTGATGCCCATCTCTAAGTTGTGCGCAATTTGCTTGGTGCGGCGGCGCTCGGTTTCGCCAATGGCTTTTTTCATCGACTCGGTCATGCGGTCGGCATACAGAATGGCTTTGCCGCTCAAGTTACGCGCCGCACGGCCAATGGTTTGAATCAAGCTGCGCTCAGAGCGCAAGAAGCCTTCTTTGTCGGCATCCAAAATGGCCACCAGCGACACCTCGGGCAAGTCAATACCCTCGCGCAACAAGTTGATGCCCACCAACACATCGAAGGTGCCCAAGCGCAAATCACGCAAGATTTCCACGCGCTCCACCGTGTCCACATCGCTGTGGATGTAGCGCACTTTCACGCCGTTGTCGGTGAGGTAGTCGGTCAACTGCTCGGCCATGCGTTTGGTCAGGGTGGTGATGAGCACGCGCTCGTTGATCTCCACACGGATGCGGATCTCTTGCAGCACGTCATCCACTTGGTGCGTGGCGGGGCGCACTTCGACCAGCGGATCGACCAAGCCTGTGGGGCGCACCAATTGCTCCACCACTTTGCTGGCGTGGGTCTTTTCGTAATCAGCGGGCGTGGCTGAGACAAACACCACTTGGCGCATGCGCTTTTCAAACTCTTCCAGTTTGAGGGGGCGGTTGTCCAAAGCACTGGGCAGACGGAAGCCATACTCAACCAGCGTGGTTTTACGCGCGCGGTCGCCGTTGTACATGCCGCCGAGCTGGCCAATCATGACGTGGCTCTCGTCCAAAAACATGATCGAGTCTTTGGGCATGTAATCGGTCAAGGTACTGGGCGGTGCACCCACGGGGGCGCCCGACAAATGGCGCGTGTAATTCTCAATGCCTTTGCAGTGGCCGACTTCGCTGAGCATCTCTAGATCGAAGCGCGTGCGCTGCTCCAAGCGCTGAGCTTCCACCAGCTTGTTCATACCCACCAGCTCTTTCAAACGGCTGGCCAATTCCACCTTGATGGTCTCCACCGCCGCCAACACGCGGTCGCGTGGCGTGACGTAATGGCTGGATGGGTACACGGTGAAGCGCGGAATTTTTTGGCGAATGCGGCCCGTGAGGGGGTCAAACAATTGCAGGCTTTCAATCTCGTCATCGAACAGCTCAATGCGAATCGCCAGCTCGGAGTGTTCTGCGGGGAACACGTCAATCGTGTCACCGCGCACGCGGAACTTGCCGCGTGAAAAATCTTGGTCGTTGCGCTCATACTGCATGCGCACCAGCTGGGCAATGGCGTCGCGCTGGCCCACTTTGTCGCCTGTGCGCAGCGTCATGATCATCTGGTGGTAACTCTCGGGCTCACCAATACCGTAGATGGCCGACACCGTGGCCACCACGATCACATCGCGCCGCTCCAAGATGCTCTTGGTACAGCTCAGGCGCATTTGCTCGATGTGCTCGTTGATGGCGCTGTCTTTTTCGATGAACAAATCGCGCTGCGGCACATAGGCCTCGGGCTGGTAGTAATCGTAATAACTGACGAAATACTCCACCGCATTGTTTGGAAAAAACTCCCGAAACTCGCTGTACAGCTGTGCGGCCAAGGTTTTGTTGGGCGCAAAGATGATGGCGGGACGTCCCAGCTCGGCAATCACGTTGGCCATGGTGAAAGTTTTGCCTGAGCCGGTCACACCCAACAAGGTTTGAAACACCTCGCCGTCGTTCACACCCTCTATCAACTGGGCAATGGCTGTGGGCTGGTCGCCCGCAGGCGGGTAAGGCTGAAACAGCTCAAACGGCGAGCCGGGGTAGCGGACAAACGTTCCCTTTGGCTGTTCTGGCGAGTCTGTGGCTGTGGTGGTTGCGGCTGATGCAGACTTGGCGGCAAGCGATGCATCAGGGAGTGTTTCTGCGGTGTCAGACATGGTGGGGCAAACGGTATAGCTCGAAAAAAACGTGCGGCGCTTAAAAAACTCAGGGTTGACCCTTAAAATTCAGGCCGAACGTGCAAGCCTACCGCAGACTGCGCGTGTTCACCCAACCTCCTTTCTTTATCCGTGATCAAGGACTGACGATGTCAATGTTTACCGCCGTCGAAATGGCACCCCGCGACCCCATCTTGGGCCTCAACGAGCAATACAACGCCGACACCAACCCCAACAAGGTCAACCTCGGCGTGGGTGTGTACTTCGACGACAACGGCAAACTGCCCCTGCTGCAATGCGTGCAAGCCGCTGAAAAAACCATGATGGCCACGCCCACGGCGCGCGGTTACTTGCCCATCGACGGCATCGTGGCCTACGACGCCGCTGTCAAAGGCTTGGTCTTTGGTGCTGACTCTGAAGCCGTCACCTCTGGCCGCGTGGCCACGGTTCAAGGCATTGGCGGCACAGGCGGCTTGAAAATCGGTGCTGACTTCTTGAAGCGCTTGAGCCCCAACGCCACGGTATTGATCTCTGACCCGAGCTGGGAAAACCACCGCGCTTTGTTCACCAACGCCGGTTTCAAGGTCGACACCTACGCTTATTACGACGCCGACAAACGCGGCGTGAACTTTGACGGGATGTTGGCATCCTTGAACGCTGCTGCTGCTGGCACCGTGGTGGTGTTGCACGCTTGCTGCCACAACCCCACCGGCTACGACATCACTGCCGCTCAGTGGGACCAAGTGGTGGACGTGGTTAAGGCCAAAAACCTGACCGCTTTCTTGGACATGGCCTACCAAGGCTTTGGCCACGGCATTGCCGAAGACGGCGCTGTGATTCAAAAGTTTGTGGCCGCTGGCCTGTGCTTCTTTGTGTCCACCTCTTTCTCCAAGAGCTTCAGCTTGTACGGTGAGCGCGTGGGTGCCTTGAGCGTTTTGTGCGCCGACAAAGAAGAGTGCAGCCGCGTGCTGTCTCAACTCAAAATCGTGATTCGCACCAACTACTCCAACCCACCCATCCACGGCGGCGCGGTGGTGGCTGCGGTGTTGAACAACCCCGAGCTGCGCGCTTTGTGGGAAAAAGAATTGGGCGAAATGCGTGTGCGCATCAAAGCCATGCGCCAGACCTTGGTCGATGGCCTTAAAGCTGCGGGCGTGAAGCAAGACATGAGCTTCATCACCACCCAAATCGGCATGTTCAGCTACTCTGGCTTGAACAAAGACCAAATGGTGCGTTTGCGCTCGGAATTTGGCGTGTACGGCACAGACACCGGCCGCATGTGCGTGGCTGCGTTGAACAGCAAGAACATTGACTATGTGTGCAAAGCCATTGCCGCAGTGATGTAACAGCTCCGCTTGCACGTGTGACGTGCAAATAAGAAAAGGGCCTGTGAAGGCCCTTTTTTCATGGTGCTGCGACTCTCAAGGTACGCGGACCTAACTCAACGTCAACCTGCTTAGCCCCAAATGACAGAGCGCATCGCAATAGAAGCCAACTGATAGCCCTCGTTGAAAAACGCCACCGATTCACCCGCCTCTGCCGCGCCTGCAGCGTAAAGCAAGGGTAAAAAGTGCTCGACGCTGGGGTGTGCTTTTTTTGCAAGCTCGCCTTGGGCTTGAAACTCCACCAAAGTCTCTAAACGCCCTGAGCTAATCTGCTCAGCCACCCATTGGTCAAATTCCATCACCCAGTCATAGGCGTCGGCATCAGCGGCAGATCGGTTCATGGTGCGCAGGTTGTGCACCGTGTTGCCGCTGGCCAGGATCAAAACACCCTGTCCACGCAAGGCCCTTAGCTGCCGGCCCAGCGCGAAGTGCTCAGCTGCTGGGCGTTGGTCGTCGATGCTCAGCTGCACCACAGGAATATCTGCCGCAGGAAACATGGGCTTAAGCACCCCCCACGCGCCGTGGTCTAGGCCCCAATCGGTCAAGTCGATGCCCACGGGCAGACCGTTATTTGGCTGACGCAACAGCCGTGCCGTTTGCGCAGTCCACTCAGGCGCGCCAGGTGCAGGATATTGCTGGTCAAACAGTTCTTGCGGAAAACCACCAAAGTCGTGGATGGTCTTCGGCTTATCCATGCCTGTGAGCCACCAACCTTGCGTGAGCCAATGCGCCGAAATGCACAAAATTAGCTTCGGCTTAGGCCAGCGCACCCCAAACTGCGCACCCAAGTTTTGCCAGGCCCGGCGATAAGCACTGTCTTCGATCACGTTCATGGGGCTGCCGTGCCCAACAAACAAAACGGGCATGCGCGTGGAGAAAGAAGGTAAATTCATATTCGTCTTAGACAGTTATGTTTTATCAGTAAATTGGGGGACAAACTCCATTTTCAACCCCAACTCGACTGCTATATTGCACTGCAACATTTTTGAGACCACACCCATGCTTTACCAAATCTTCGAAACCCAACGCAGCTTGATGGAACCGTTCGCAGATTTTGCGCAGGCTGCCGCCAAGATGTACAGCAACAGCACCTCTGCCCTGGGCCAAAACCCCATGGCGCAACGTGTTTCAGCGGGCTACGACTTGCTGTACCGCTTGGGCAAAGACTATGTCAAGCCCGTGTTTGGCATCCAGTCTGTGGACGTGGACAGCACCAGCGTGGCCATTCATGAACGGGTCGAAATCGACAAGCCATTTTGTGAACTGCGCCGATTCAAGCGCTTCACCGACGATGCCAACACACTGAGCAAGCTCAAGGGCCAACCCGCTGTCTTGATCGTGGCGCCCTTGTCAGGTCACTACGCCACGCTGCTGCGCGACACCGTCAAAACCATGCTCAAAGACCACAAGGTCTACATCACCGACTGGAAGAATGCCCGTTTGGTGCCCCTGAGCGATGGCGAGTTCCACCTCGACGATTACGTGAACTATGTGCAAGAGTTCATCCGACACCTGCAAGGCCGCTATGGCAACTGCCACGTCATGAGCGTGTGCCAACCCACCGTCCCCGTGTTGGCGGCCGTGTCGTTGATGGCTAGCCGTGGCGAAACCACGCCGTTGAGCATGACCATGATGGGTGGCCCGATTGACGCCACCAAGTCCCCCACCTCGGTGAACAACTTGGCCACCAACAAGAGCTTCAGCTGGTTTGAAAACAACGTGATCTACCGCGTGCCTGACAACTTCCCTGGCGCCGGCCGTCGTGTCTACCCTGGTTTCTTGCAGCACACCGGCTTTGTGGCCATGAACCCCGACCGTCACTTGAAGAGCCATTACGACTACTTCAAAGACCTGATCAAGGGCGACAACTCCAGCGTCGAGTCGCACCGCGAGTTCTACGACGAGTACAACGCCGTGCTCGACATGGACGCCGATTACTATTTGGAAACCATCGACACGGTGTTCCAATCGTTCAAACTGGTCCATGGCACTTGGGAAGTCAAAAACGAGGCTGGCAAACTCGAATTGGTTCGCCCGCAAGACATCAAAAACACCGCCTTGCTGACCGTGGAAGGCGAGTTGGATGACATTTCCGGCTCAGGCCAAACTTTGGCAGCACACAACTTGTGTACGGGCGTCAAGCGTGAAGCACTCGACCACCTAGAAGCCAAAGGCGCAGGCCACTACGGTATCTTCAGTGGCCGCCGCTGGCGTGACATCGTGTATCCACACGTTAAAGCCTTTATCTTGAGTCACAACGACATCTCACCTGCAAAGGCAGTGACCAAGGCACCTGCAAAAAAGGCAGCGCCTGCGGCGAAGAAGACGACAGCTGCTGCTAAGAAGTGAGTCTCGCGCTTCGCATCAATGACGCCTTGCCGCAAACGCAATGCACGCGTTGCGGCTACCCCGACTGTCAACGTTACGCCGAGGCGATTGCCAACGGCGAAGCGGGCATCAACCAGTGTCCGCCCGGTGGCACCGAAGGGGTGGTGCGTTTGTCCGCTCTCACCGGTCAAGCCATCACGGCGCTGAACCCTGAGAACGGCTTCGAAGGCCCACGCACGATCGCCATCATCGATGAAGCGTGGTGCATTGGTTGCACTTTGTGCATTGCCGTGTGCCCCACCGATGCCATCGTGGGCAGCAACAAACGCATGCACACCGTGATCGAGCCCTATTGCACGGGTTGTGAGCTGTGTATTCCCGCCTGCCCCGTCGACTGCATTGCCTTAGAACCGGTGGACATGGCCCTCACCGGTTGGGCCGCTTGGCCCCAAAACTTGGCCGATTTGGCGCGTCAGCGCTACGACGCGCGTGCCGTGCGCCTAGCGCGTGAAGCCCAAGAAAACGACGAACGCTTACAAGCCAAAGCGATCCAAAAATTGGCCGACCTGCCCGCCCATACCAAAGGCACAGACAACGCCCCTGAAGTCGACCGCAAGCGTGCGATCATTGAGGCCGCACTCGCCAAGGCCAAAGCCCGTCAGGCCAACCAGGCTTAAACAACGCACGGTCAAATGGCAACCAAAGGGCAGCTTCTGCCCCATGCGCGATTTTCAAAGACCCCATGCACACCCAACTCACTGCTCGCAGAGAACTTCTGCTCCTTTTGTCGCTCGCCGGCATTCAGTTCACACACATCGTGGACTTCATGATCATGATGCCGCTGGGCCCCCAGCTCACCCGTTTGTTTGGCATCAGCTTTGCTGAATTTGGATTGCTGGTTTCGGCTTACACGGTATCAGCAGGCTTGTCGGGCTTGTTTGCCACCACCTTCATCGACCGCTTTGATCGTAAGCATTTGCTGCTCACGCTGTATGTGTTGTTCGCCCTTACCACGGTCGCTTGCGGCATTGCCCCAACCTATGGCTGGCTGATGGCTGCACGCATTGCCTCTGGCTTTTTTGGCGGCGTGTTGTCCACCATGACACAAACCATCATTGGCGATGTGGTGCCCTTCGCGCGGCGTGGTCGTGCCACGGGCATTGTGATGACGTCCTTCTCGGTAGCCACCGTGGCAGGCGTGCCGGTGGGCTTGTTATTTGCCAATCTGTGGGGGTGGCACTCAGCCTTCTTTGCCATTGGTGTGATGTGCATGGCGGTGGGAGCGCTGGCCTACTTCAGCGTGCCCAAGCTTGACGCGCATGTGGCGCATGGCAAAGACAAACATGTGCTGCATGCCATGGGCCAAGTGCTCGGCGAAGCCAACCAACGCATGGCCTTGCTCTTGTCAGCCACCATGATGTTTGCCGCCTTCACCATCGTGCCTTACATCACGCTTTACATCCAAAACAACGCCATCATGACACCGGATGAAGTTCCATGGCTTTATGTTTGCGGCGGTGTGGTCACACTCTTCAGCGGCCGTTGGATGGGCGGCGTGACCGATCGTTTAGGCAAACGTGAAACCTTTCAACGCGCCGTGTTGTTCTCGATCATCCCGATGGTGGTGGTCACCCTGCTTCAACCCATGCCGCTGTTCTTTGTCTTGCTGGCCACCACCGCCATGTTTTTTGCCATGAACGCGCGCATGATCCCTGGCATGGCTTTGCTCACCTCCGCCGCCAACCCCAAATTTCGCGGCACCTTCATGTCACTCAATGGCGCTGTGCAATCGTTCTCGATGGGCATCGCCTCTTGGGTGGGCGGCATGTTGTTGCAGAGCGCGCCCAGCGGCCAAGTGACGCACTATTGGCTGTGCGCTGTGGTGGCAACCTGTGCATCTTTGTTGGCGTATGTGCTGTCCAAGCGGGTGTCCATGCACACGTAATACGCGTTAGGCGTGGGAGGCAGCCAAGGCCGCAAACGCCTTCACCACCTCAGGTGGCGCTTGCACCAACTCAATCAACACGCCCTCGCCGCCAATCGGGAACTCGTCGTTCGCCTTCGGGTGTAAAAACGTGATGTCAAAGCCCGCTGCGCCTTTGCGGATGCCGCCGGGTGCAAAGCGTACGCCTTGCGCGGTGAGCCATTCCACAGCCACAGGTAAGTCATCGATCCACAAGCCCACATGGTTCAAGGGCGTGGCGTGAACCGCAGGCTTTTTGTCAATGTCCATGGGTTGCATCAAATCGACTTCGACCTTGAAAGGACCAACGCCGATGGCGCAAATGTCTTCGTCCACGTTCTCGCGTTCGCTTTGGAACGTGCCCGTGACCTCGAGACCGAACATGTCGACCCACAGTGTTTTTAAGCGCCCTTTGTCAGGGCCGCCGATGGCGATTTGTTGAATGCCCAGCACTTTGAATGGGCGGCTTGGGGCGCTCATTTATTCGAACTCCACAATCATCTGGTCCACGGTGAGTGACTCGCCTTTGGCGGCCACCACTTTTTTGACCACGCCGTCTGCGGCAGCAAACAACACGTTTTCCATCTTCATCGCTTCAATAACGGCCACGCGCTCGCCCGCTTGCACTTTCTGGCCCACAGCCACCGCCACATCAACCAACAAACCAGGCATGGGCGACAACACGTATTTGCTCAAATCTGGCGGTGCTTTGAAAGGCATGAGTTTGTGCAACTCGGCCATGCGAGGCGACATGACCAAGGCGTCAATGCGTGTGCCGTTGTGTTGCACTTGCAGCGCCAAAGGGTTCTTCAAGGTGCCGCGCTCGACTTGCGCGGTGAAAGTCTTGCCGTTGCAAGTGCCTTCGATGCGGATGTCGTTCAAGCGTGACTTGCTTTCAATCGCATAGGTCTTGCCAGCGATGGTGATTTGCGCCACACCAGGCTTGCCTACAAACTCGTCCACATGCACGGGCACATAACGGTTGTTGCCGCCCTGACCCAGTTCGACCACCGCATAGTCTTGACCAATTTGTACGTCGTAGCCCGGCAACTGTCCGCTCAAATTGGCAGCACGTTCGCGTGACTTGCGACGCACGAAGGCAGCCAAGGCGGCCAAAAAGTCGTGGTCGTCATGCGGCACATCTTCGGCGCGGAAGCCTTGGCTGTACTGCTCGGCGATGAAGCCCGTGTTGAAGTCACCCGAAACGAACTTGGGGTGGGCCAACAAAGCGGCTTGGAACGGGATGTTCGAGCTGATGCCACGGATCACAAAACCATTCAAGGCTTCGCGCATTTTGGCAATCGCGTCGTTGCGGTCTTTGCCGTGCACGATGAGCTTGGCGATCATCGAGTCGTAGAACATCGGGATCTCGCCACCGTCTTGCACACCGGTGTCCACGCGAACGCCGAGCAGGTCAGCGGTGTTGCCTTGGAACATGGTTTGTTTGGGCGTTTGAAAACGCACCAAGCGGCCTGTTGAAGGCAAGAAGTTGCGGAAGGGGTCTTCGGCGTTGATGCGGCATTCGATGGACCAGCCGTTGCGTTTCACATCGGCTTGGGTCAGCGTGAGTTTTTCACCCGCTGCCACGCGGATCATTTGCTCCACCAAGTCGAGGCCTGTGATGGCTTCGGTCACGGGATGTTCCACCTGCAAACGGGTGTTCATCTCGAGGAAGTAGAAGCTTTGGTCTTTGCCGACCACAAACTCCACCGTACCGGCCGATTGGTATTTCACCGCCTTGGCCAGTTGCACCGCTTGCTCGCCCATGGCTTTGCGGGTGGCTTCGCTGATGAAAGGCGATGGTGCTTCTTCAATCACTTTTTGGTGACGCCGCTGGATCGAGCACTCACGCTCGTTCAAATAAATGACATTGCCGTGGCTGTCGCCCAGCACTTGAATTTCGATGTGGCGGGGCTCTTCCACAAACTTCTCGATGAACACGCGGTCGTCGCCAAAGCTGTTGCGGGCTTCGTTGCGGCACGAGGTGAAGCCTTCAAAAGCTTCTTTGTCGTTGAAGGCCACGCGCAAGCCTTTGCCACCGCCGCCGGCCGAAGCCTTGATCATCACGGGGTAGCCGATTCCCTTGGCGATTTCAACCGCTTTTTCGGCCGTCTCAATCGCGTCGTTCACGCCGGGAATGCAGTTCACACCCGCAGCGCCCGCCAGCTTTTTGGATTCGATCTTGTCGCCCATGGCCGCAATCGAGAAGTGGCGTGGGCCGATGAAGGCAATGCCCTCGTCTTCGCAGCGCTTAGAGAACTCGGCGTTCTCGCTCAAAAAGCCATAACCAGGGTGAATAGCTTGTGCGCCAGTCGCCTTGGCAGCCGCGATGATTTTGTCAGCGACCAAATACGACTCACGCGAAGCCGCGGGGCCAATCAACACCGCTTCGTCGGCCAGTTGCACGTGACGTGCTTCTTTGTCGGCTTCAGAGTAAACGGCCACGGTTTTGATGCCCATCTTGTGAGCGGTGGCGATGACGCGGCAAGCGATTTCGCCACGGTTTGCAATCAGAATTTTTGTAAACATGTTCTTCTTCTCCTAGCGGCTTAGAGCGGAATGTTGCCGTGCTTGCGCCATGGGTTTTCGATCTTCTTGTCTTTCAACATCACCAGCGAGCGGCAGATGCGCTTGCGTGTTTCGTGCGGTTGAATGACGTCGTCGATGAAGCCGCGTGCGCCAGCCACAAAGGGGTTGGCAAAACGGGCTTTGTATTCGGCTTCGCGAGCAGCCAGTTTTTCGGGGTCGCCCTTGTCTTCGCGGAAGATGATTTCCACCGCGCCCTTAGCACCCATCACAGCGATTTCAGCGTTGGGCCAGGCGAAGTTCACGTCGCCGCGCAAGTGCTTGGAGGCCATCACGTCATACGCGCCGCCATAGGCCTTGCGGGTGATGACGGTGATTTTTGGCACCGTGCACTCGGCGTACGCGTAGAGCAACTTCGCACCGTGCTTGATGATGCCGCCGTATTCTTGCGAGGTACCGGGCATGAAACCGGGCACGTCCACGAACGTGACCACGGGGATGTTGAACGCATCGCAGAAGCGCACAAAACGTGCGGCTTTTATGGAGCTCTTGATGTCCAAGCAACCGGCCAACACCAAAGGTTGGTTGGCCACGATACCGACGGTTTGGCCTTCCATGCGGGCGAAACCAATCAAGATGTTTTTGGCGTAGTCGGGTTGCAGCTCAAAGAAGTCGCCATCATCCACCGTTTTGACGATGAGTTCTTTCATGTCATAGGCTTTGTTGGGGTTCTCGGGCACCAAGGTGTCGAGGCTCATGTCCATGCGGCCTGATGGGTCACCACTTGCACGCACGGGTGCTTTTTCGCGGTTGTTGAGCGGCAAGTAGTTGTACAGACGGCGCAACATCAACAGCGCTTCGACGTCGTTCTCAAACGCCATGTCGGCCACGCCACTCTTGGTGGTGTGTGTCAGGGCGCCGCCCAGTTCTTCGGCCGTCACTTCTTCGTGCGTCACGGTCTTGACCACTTCAGGACCGGTCACAAACATGTAGGACGTGTCTTTGACCATGAAGATGAAGTCGGTCAAAGCAGGCGAGTAAACCGCACCGCCGGCCGATGGACCCATGATCATGCTGATCTGCGGCACCACACCGCTGGCCATCACGTTGCGTTGGAACACGTCGGCATAACCGCCAAGTGAGGCGACGCCTTCTTGAATACGTGCGCCGCCCGAATCGTTCAGGCCGATCACGGGTGCGCCCACTTTCATGGCTTGGTCCATGATTTTGCAAATCTTCTCGGCGTGTGTTTCAGACAACGCACCACCGTACACGGTGAAATCTTGGCTGTACACAAAGACCAAACGGCCGTTGATCATGCCGTAACCCGTCACCACGCCGTCGCCGGGGATCTTGTTGTCTTGCATGCCGAAATCGGTGCAACGGTGCTCCACAAACATGTCCCACTCTTCGAAGGTGCCTTCGTCCAGCAAGACCTCAATGCGCTCACGGGCGGTGAGTTTGCCCTTGGCGTGCTGTGCGTCAATGCGCTTTTGGCCGCCACCTAAGCGGGCCGCAGCGCGCTTCTTTTCCAATTGTTCGATGATGTCTTGCATGGTTTTTCTTTCTTTACTCCAGGAAGATTTTCAAATTAACCCTGCGCCTGAACTTTTCGATTCATAAGCGCTGAGCAGTTGACGGGAAGCCGTCGAGGCGGCCAGCTGGCCCGCCGCGACTTGTTGACTCAATTCGGGCAGCAGCGCTTGCACACGGGACTGCGCCCTGAAGTTTTGTTTGAGGCCTGCGTCGATGCGTTCCCACATCCACGACAGGGCTTGGTTTTGACGGCGTTCAGAGAAGCGGCCGTTCTGGGTTTGCAAGACTTTGAACTCGCACACGGCGGCCCAAAACGCATCGACGCCTTGGTTTAGCAAAGCACTGAGCTTCACGACTTTCGGGTGCCACACCTCGTTGTTGCGGTGCGCATGACCCGCGCTGCCGTGCATGCCCAACAGCTGCAAGGCGCTGGTGATCTGTAACTCGGCGCGGGTGGCCGCAATGGCGTCGATGTCGGCTTTGTTGATGACCACCAAATCGGCAATCTCCATCACGCCTTTTTTGATGGCTTGCAAATCGTCGCCTGCATTGGGCAACTGCAACAACACAAACATGTCGGTCATGTTGGCCACTGCCGTTTCGCTTTGGCCCACACCCACGGTTTCGACAATCACCACGTCGTAGCCTGCAGCTTCGCAGACCAACATCGACTCGCGCGTTTTCTCGGCCACACCACCCAAAGTGCCACTCGATGGGCTGGGGCGAATGTAGGCTTGCGCGTGCACGCTCAACAACTCCATGCGGGTTTTGTCACCCAAGATGGAGCCGCCAGACACGGTCGACGACGGATCGATGGTCAGCACGGCCACGCGGTGGCCCTGAGCAATCAAGTAAAGCCCCAAGGCCTCAATGAAGGTGGACTTGCCCACGCCCGGCACGCCACTGATGCCTAATCGAAACGACTTGCCCGTGTGGGGCAACATGGCCGTCAGCAAGTCATCGGCCAGGGCACGGTGATCGGTGCGCGTCGACTCTAAAAGCGTGATGGCTTTGGCCATGGCACGCCGCTGCACGGCAGCGTTGCCGCGCAGCAAGCCGTCGAGCAACTGCGCAGGTGTCACCCGATGGCCTTGCTGATTTGCGTCAACACGTCTTTGGCGCTGACAGGAATCGGTGTACCTGGACCGTAAATGCCCTTGACACCCGCTTCGTACAAGAAGTCGTAGTCTTGACGCGGAATCACGCCGCCCACGAACACGATGATGTCGTCAGCGCCTTGCTTCTTCAGCTCAGCAATGATGGCGGGCACCAAGGTTTTGTGGCCAGCAGCGAGGGTGGACACACCCACGGCGTGCACATCGTTTTCAATCGCTTGGCGAGCGCACTCTTCAGGCGTTTGGAACAAGGGGCCCATGTCCACGTCGTAGCCGAGGTCGGCAAACGCAGTGGCCACCACTTTGGCGCCACGGTCATGGCCGTCTTGGCCCAACTTAGAAATCATCACGCGAGGACGACGGCCATGGTCTTCGGCAAACGCGGCAATGTCAGCCTTGAGGGCGTTCCAATATTCCATGGTGTCGCCTACGTTTTCGCCGTCGTCATAGGCTGCGGCGTAAACGCCAGTGACCTTTTGCGTGTCGGCGCGGTGGCGGCCAAACACTTTTTCGAGGGCATCACTCACCTCGCCCACTGTGGCGCGCAGGCGAATGGCCTTGATAGACAAATCGAGCAAGTTGCCTTGGCCAGACTCGGCGGAGGCTGTCAGTGCGTCCAACGCGGCTTGCACTTTGGCTGTGTCGCGTGTGGCTTTGATTTTTTGCAAACGCTCAATCTGACCATCGCGCACACGCACGTTGTCGATGGACAAAGTCTCGATCGGGTCTTCTTTGGCGAGCTTGTATTTGTTGACGCCCACGATGACGTCTTTGCCAGAGTCGATGCGCGCTTGCTTTTCTGCGGCGGCGGCTTCAATCTTGAGCTTGGCCCAGCCGCTGCCCACGGCTTTGGTCATGCCGCCCATGGCCTCGACTTCTTCGATGATGGCCCAAGCTTTGTCGGCCATCTCTTGGGTCAGCGACTCCATCATGTAGGAGCCAGCCCATGGGTCGATCACGTTGGTGATGTGGGTCTCTTCTTGAATGATGAGCTGTGTGTTGCGGGCGATGCGCGATGAAAATTCAGTGGGCAAGGCGATCGCTTCGTCAAAGGAGTTGGTGTGCAGCGACTGCGTGCCGCCAAACACCGCAGCCATCGCTTCGATGGTGGTGCGCACCACGTTGTTGTAGGGGTCTTGCTCGGTAAGCGACCAGCCCGAAGTTTGGCTGTGCGTGCGCAGCATCTTGCTCTTGGGGTTCTTGGCATCAAAGCCATTCATGATGCGGCACCACAGCAAACGGGCGGCGCGCATCTTGGCGATTTCCAAATAGAAGTTCATGCCCACCGCCCAGAAGAACGACAAGCGGCCCGCGAAGGCGTCCACATCCAAACCTGAAGCAATAGCGGTCTTCACATACTCTTTGCCGTCGGCCAGGGTGAAGGCCAATTCCAAGGCTTGGTTGGCACCTGCCTCTTGCATGTGGTAACCCGAAATCGAGATCGAGTTGAACTTGGGCATGTGCTGGGCGGTGTAGCCAATGATGTCGCCAATGATCTTCATCGACGGCTCTGGCGGGTAAATGTAGGTGTTGCGCACCATGAACTCTTTCAGAATGTCGTTCTGAATCGTTCCAGACAACAACTCTTGGCTCACGCCCTGCTCTTCAGCCGCCACCACGTAGCCAGCCAGCACGGGCAATACGGCGCCGTTCATGGTCATGGAGACCGAGACTTTGTCCAACGGAATGTCGTTGAACAAGATCTTCATGTCTTCGACCGAGTCAATCGCCACACCGGCCTTGCCCACGTCGCCCGTCACACGGGGATGGTCAGAGTCGTAGCCACGGTGCGTCGCCAAGTCAAACGCGACCGACACGCCTTGACCGCCTGCGGCCAAGGCCTTGCGGTAGAACGCATTCGATTCTTCAGCGGTCGAAAAACCAGCGTATTGGCGAATCGTCCAAGGGCGCACCGCATACATGGTGGCTTGTGGGCCACGCACATAGGGCTCGAAACCGGGCAAGGTGTTGGCGTAGGGAAGGTTTTGGGTGTCTTCGGCGGTGTAGAGCGGTTTGACGCTGATGCCGTCCAGCGTCTTCCAATTCAAGGCGCTGACATCGCCTCCGGGGGCGGACTTGGCGGCGGCTTTCGCCCACGCGTCGAGGTTGGCGGCATTGAATTCGGTTGGCTTTTGGCTCATGTCAAATCACTCTAAAAATTAGGGTTGAAACCACGGTTTTTGGAATCCGCGAAATCATATCATTCATAATTATTGATGCAAAATATTATCTGAACTTACAATCGCGTCCCATGTCCGCCCTCACCCTCACTCCGCGCGCCCTGTATCAAGAAGTTGCCGAACTTCTGCGCGAGCGCATTTTTTCGGGTGAATTAGCCCCTGGCAGCTGGATCGACGAGATGCGTTTGGCCGAGGAATACGGCATCAGCCGAACCCCCATGCGCGAGGCCTTGAAGGTGCTGGCCGCCGAAGGTTTGGTGACCATGAAGGTGCGGCGCGGTGCTTATGTGACCGAAGTCAACGACAAAGACCAGCGCGATGTCTACCACCTGCTCTCTTTGTTAGAGGCCGATGCGGCGGGCGTGGTGGCCACCCAAGCCACCCCCGAACAGTTGCAAGATTTGCAAGCCTTGCACTTGGGCCTGGCGCAAGCCGTGACTGACCGAGAAAAGTTCTTTGAAATCAATGAGCGCTTTCACATGCGTTTGTTAGAAATTGCCGACAACCGTTGGCGTGACCAAATGGTGGCCGATCTGCGCAAGGTGATGAAGCTCAACCGGCATAAGTCGCTGCTCAAAAGCGGGCGCATTGAAGAGTCGCTGAATGAGCACCAAGCTTTGATGGACGCTCTGCAAGCACGTGATGCGCTGGGCAGTGCGGCATGCATGCAGGCGCATTTCGCCAGTGGGCTTGAAGCGGCGGGCTGACGAGACGTCACAGCCGCACGGACCAACGTTGAGACCGCGTTAAATCCTGTGGGTCACATGGCTGAAATGGGCGACCTTTCTCACTAAAATCACATTTTTGCTAAAAGCGCAAGAATAGTTGCGTCAATTGAAAATGCTGAACATCCAAAATTTACGGATTGGAACGCGACTTGGCCTCGCCTTTGCAGCCCTGGTTTCCCTTCTGATCGTGCTGGCCGTGGTCGGGACCTTCAAACTCGACGACGTCGCCGCAGATACCGATTTGATTGCGCATGACCGTTTACCAAAAGTTAACTTGGCGCAAAGCATTGAAAACGAAGTCAACCGCCAATCTCGGGCTATTCGCACAGCCCTGATCGCCACAGAAGCGAAAGTCGTGGCGGCTGAGCTTGAAAAAATTGACGCATCTGTCCCCATCATCACTGATGCGCTGAAGCAACTCCAAGCCACCATCACAACGCCTGAGGGCAAAGCTGCACTGGCCCAGGTCCTACAGGCACGACAGGTGTTCAAAACCCATGAGTTAGAGCTGATCGGGCTGATCCAAGCCAACCGCATTGAAGAGGGTCGACGGTATTTGGTCAACGAAATGCTTGGCCCTCAAACACGTTACCTAGCCAGCGTAGAAGCTTTGGCCCTGACCCAAAAACAAGCCATTGACCGCTTCGCCGCTGAGGCTGCCCACAGTGCGGCGCTTGGCAAAACTTTCATGCTGAGCATTGCCGCCTTAGCGGTGGTAGTGGCCGCTATCGTGGCGGTGGCCACCACCCGATCCATCACGCTGCCGCTGGGTCAATTGCAAACCTTGTTGACCGACGTCGAGAAAACCTCTGACTTCAGCAAACGCATGACGCAGACCAGCCGAGACGAAGTAGGCCTCACCGCGCAGGCCTTCAACCAAATGCTGGACGCCCAACAGCGGGCCATCCGCGAAGTGAATTTAGTGGTTGCAGCCATTGCCGCTGGCAACTTCAACACGCGTATCCAAACCGAGTTGCGCGGCGATTTGGCCGCCATGAAAACCGCTGTGAACGAGAGTGCCGAAAGCATCAAAGTGACGATGGCGGCATTGAACGAGGTCATGCAATCGCTCTATAACGGCCAATTCAGCGTGCAAGTGGAGGCCCAAGTTCAGGGCGATTTCAAAGTCACGCTCGACCGAGCCAAGCAACTCACCGACGCGCTACAAACCATGATGGGCGATATTGGCCACGTCATGTCCGGCGTTTCGCAGGGTGACTTGACCCGCCGCGTGCAAGCACAAGGCCGTGGTGATTTAGAGCAACTCAAAGTCAACATCAACCAATCTTTAAATGCAATGGGTCGTGCTCTGAAAGAAATCAGCACCAACACGCGCTTACTGGCTTCACAAGCCAACCAAACCAGCCAGGCTGTCGAACAAATCTCGGCCGGTGCTGACACGCAAACGACGGCTATCCGCCAAGTCTCAACCGCGTTGGGCATGACTGCACAGTCCATCGCGGATGTGTCAAGCAACACAGAATCGGCCAGCTACCAATCGCGGGAATCCGTGGCTTGGGTGCGCAGCGGCAAAGAGAAGATGATGCAAATGGCCGAGGTTGTCCAAAACATCGCAGCCAACTCACAAAAGATCAACAAAATCTCCGAAGTGATTGAAAGCATCGCCTACCGTACCAACCTCTTGAGCTTGAATGCAGCCATAGAAGCCGCCCGCGCAGGCGAGCAAGGCAAAGGTTTTGCGGTGGTGGCCGACGAAGTGGGCAAACTCGCCATCAGCAGCGCTGAAAGCACCAAAGAAATTGCGGCACTGGTGAAACAGGCCTCCACAGAAGCCAAACGTGCGGTAGAGACGTTAGCCGGCGTGAACGAGGACATGAACCGCATCGAAGAAGGCGCAGGCAAAACAGATGGCATGCTGCAACGCATCTCGGCCGCTGTGGAAGAACAAAGCAGCGCCTTGCAAGAGATCGATGTCAACGTCGCAAACTTGAGCCAGATCGCTTCTGGCAACGCCAATGCCTCAGAAGAGCTCACGGCGACGGCCATTGAATTGGCCAAAATAGCCGACAACAACCGTCGCGAAGTGGAAACATTCAGCTTTTAAGGCTTCATTCAAGCAAATCTAAAGGAGATTTCAAGCGGATCGCTTGATCGCCATCACCATCGCCACGCCCGACAAAATGAAAGCACCACCGATCACGTGGTGCAGGCCCAAAGGCTCACCCAACACCCACCAAGCGGCCAAGCCAGAGTACAAAGGCCCCAAATACATCGTCACGGCGACGCGGCTTGCACCCAGTATTTTCTGTGTCCAGCCATAAATCCAATACGCCGCCAAACCTGGCACCAAGGCGGTGACCACGATCAGCCCCAAGGCGTGCCAGCCCAAGACCGGCGTGCTCGGCGAGGCCAACTCAAACAGCGCAAAAGGCAACAACACCGCCACACCGCCCATACAAATGGTGGCCAAGCGAGCAGTCGAGCCCAAGGGGCTGTGCCACTTCTTTTGCAACAAGGCGTAAGCGGCCCAAGCCACGGCAGCGGCCACGACCCACAAGTCGCCGGGGACCAAATTCACCTGCGACAGGTTTGACCAGTCGCCACGCACCACCACATGCACCACGCCCAGCATGGCCACCAGCACGCCCACCCTTTGGCGTTTAGAAAAACGCTCGCCCAGCCAAAGCACTGAGCCCACAGCGATCATCACGGGCGAGGAGGCATAAATCAGCGAGATGTTCATCGCCCCCGTGCTCTCGCCGGCCAGGTACACCCATGCCCCACAAATCCACATGCCGCAAGCACCCAACACCACCGATTGGCGCCAAGCCGCCCGCACCTCGCGGCGCATGCGCCACAGCTCGGCACGCGCCAGCCAAGTCAAGATCAGACCTGCCAAAAACCATCGGCCCAGCGCCAGCACATGGGGCGAGACCACGCCGGGGGCCAATCGCGCAGAAATCAAATTGACGGACCACAGCACAGGGGTGAACCAAATCAACACCAAAGCCAATTGGCTGCGGCTTTGCGCGCGCAGGGCTTCAGTGGGCATGGGGCTCTTCGTGCAGCTTTTGGGGTTCGACTGAATCGCCATGCATCTCTTGACGATCAGGCGGCATCGCTGCACCACGGGCCAGCGCCTCGCGGGCAATTTGCAAGACTTCGCGTGGTGGCAAAGGCTTGAGTTTGTGGTTGCTCCACACCTGACGCCACAAACGCGAGCCGCGTTCGCCGTGGTACAGGCCCAACATATGGCGCGCAATCGGGTACCAAGGACAGCCGTCTTCCTTAAACGCGCGCTCCATGTAAGCCACCATCATCTCTTCCACCGCTTCACGGGTGGGAATGGCGTGGTGGTCGTTGTAAAACTCAGCATCCCATGTGGTCAGCAACCACGGGTTGTAATAGGCTTCTCGGCCCAGCATGACGCCATCGACCTGCTTCAAATGCTCGGCCATTTGCGCGTTGGTGGTGATGCCGCCGTTAACGGAAATCACCAAACTCGGGAAGTCTTTTTTCAGCTGGTAAGCCAGCTCGTAGCGCAACGGTGGCACCTCGCGGTTTTCTTTGGGGCTCAAACCATCGAGCCACGCGTTGCGTGCGTGTACGGTGAACACTTGGCAACCCGCATCACTGACCGTGCCCACGAAGTCACGCACAAAGTCGTAGCTTTCAATGCGGTCTAAACCAATGCGGTGCTTCACGGTCACCGGCACGCTCACCACGTCCAGCATGGCTTTCACGCCATCGGCCACGGTTTGCGGCTCGTTCATCAAGCACGCACCAAACGCACCACGCTGCACGCGGTCAGACGGACAACCGCAATTCAGGTTGATCTCGTTGTAACCCCACTGCTCGCCCAACTTAGCGCCGTGCGCCAAATCGGCTGCATCGCTGCCGCCCAATTGCAAAGCCACAGGGTGCTCTTCGGCATTGAAACGCAAATGACGCTGCGTGTCGCCATGACGCAAGGCGCCGGTGGTGACCATCTCGGTGTAGAGCAAGGTGTGGTGGCTAAGGAGTCGGTGCAGGTAGCGGCAATGGCGGTCTGTCCAGTCCATCATGGGCGCTACAGACGTGCGCCAAAACGAGGCATCGGGAAAATTCATACGACGATTATCCCGTCCTTGGCTTGGCCGAACTTGGGCACAATGAAGCGTGAATTCAAAACAACTCATTTTTGGGATTGAACAATGGATGCGTCAACCTTTTGGTGGATGGCCACTGGGGCCTTGGTGATCGCCGAGTTGCTCAGCGGCACCTTTTATTTGCTGATGCTCTCTTTAGGAGCCGCTGCAGCGGCCTTGGCGGCGCATGCAGGACTCAGCATGACAGAGCAAGTCATCACGGCAGCGGTGGTGGGTGGTGCGGGCGTGGTGCTGTGGAACCTCAAACGCAAACACAGTCCCGCAGGTTCGGATGCAACCGACACCCACATTCACCTCGACATTGGCGCCAACGTCCATGTGGAGGCTTGGGATGAACAAGGCCTTTGCCACGTCAAGCACCGCGGTGCGGTGTGGGCGGCCAGCTGTCAAACCAACGCCAAAGGCGAGCCCCTCGAAGCAGGCCTGCACAAAATCGTGGCCATCGAAGGCAGCCGCTTGGTGCTCGAAAAAATTTAACTTCTGTCTAAGGACCACTTATGGAAATCGCCCTTCTTTTGCTTGTCATCGCTGTTTTGTTCATCGTCAAAACGGTCAAAGTCGTGCCGCAACAAAACGCCTGGGTGGTCGAACGGCTCGGCAAATACCACGCCAGCCTCACCCCGGGCCTGAACTTTGTGGTGCCGTTCATTGACAACGTCATTCAAAAGCACAGCCTCAAAGAAATTCCACTTGATGTGCCCAGCCAGATTTGTATCACACGCGACAACACGCAGCTGCAAGTCGACGGCATTTTGTATTTCCAAGTGACCGACCCACGTTTGGCTAGCTACGGCTCGTCCAACTACATCATGGCGGTCACACAGTTGGCGCAAACCAGTTTGCGCAGCGTGATCGGCAAACTCGAACTCGACAAAACCTTTGAAGAGCGCGACATCATCAATGCGCAAGTGGTGGCCGCCATTGACGAAGCCGCACTGAACTGGGGTGTGAAAGTGCTGCGCTACGAGATCAAAGACCTCACCCCGCCCAAAGAAATCTTGCACGCCATGCAATCGCAAATCACGGCCGAGCGTGAAAAACGCGCCTTGATTGCCGCCTCTGAAGGCCGTCGCCAAGAGCAAATCAACATCGCCACCGGCGAGCGCGAAGCCTTCATTGCCCGCTCAGAAGGTGAAAAACAAGCTGCCATCAACAAAGCCCAAGGCGAAGCCGCCTCCATCACCGCAGTGGCCGACGCCACCGCCCAAGCGATTGAGCGCATTGCCGCAGCCATTCGCCAACCCGGCGGCGAGCAAGCCGTGCAACTCAAAGTGGCTGAGCAAGCGGTGCAGGCTTACGGCAAGGTGGCGTCAGATGCAAAAACCACCCTCATCGTGCCCAGCAACATGACCGAGGTGTCGGGGCTGATTGCGTCGGCCATGCAGATGGTGAAGCTGGACAAATAAACGATTTCTCAGACGTAAAAAAGCCCGCTTAAGCGGGCTTTTTTACAGTTGCCGCACGGGCTTAACCCATGTGCAAACCGCCGTTTACCGCAAAGTCAGCACCGGTGGTGTAACCACCATCGTCGCTGGCCATCCACGCAATGATGGAGGCGATTTCGCTGGGCTTGCCCAAGCGCTTGACGGGCACGGTGGCCACAATCTTTTCCAACACGTCAGGACGGATGGCGTTGACCATGTCGGTGCCGATGTAGCCGGGCGACACGGTGTTGACCGTCACGCCTTTGGTGGCCAGCTCTTGGGCCAAGGCCATGGAGAAACCGTGCATACCGGCTTTGGCGGCCGAGTAGTTGGTTTGACCCGCTTGGCCTTTTTCACCGTTCACCGACGAGATGTTGATGATGCGGCCCCAACCGCGCTCGACCATGTCGGGCACGACTTGTTTGGTCACGTTGAACATGGAGTCGAGGTTGGTGCTCATGACCGCGCTCCAGTCTTCGCGGGTCATCTTCAAGAACATGCGGTCCTTGGTGATGCCGGCGTTGTTGACCAAGACGTCGATGGGGCCGTGCTCAGCTTTGGCTTTGGTGAAAGCCTCAACGGTGGAGTCCCAATCACCGACGTTGCCTACCGATGCGTAGAACGTGTAGCCCAGGGCTTTTTGCTCATCCAACCATTTGTTGAAGTCGCGCGTGGGGCCGCAGCCCGCGATGACTTTGAAGCCTTCTTTGTGCAGGCGCTGGCAAATCGCGGTTCCGATGCCGCCCATGCCACCTGTGACGTACGCTACTTTTTGGCTCATTTTTTGTCTCCTGATTGATGAGTGTTGTGAAAATTTTTTATTCTGAAAGGGGAATGCTTAATTGCGTTGATCAAGCGCGTTCTAAGGCCAACGACACCCCCATGCCGCCGCCGATGCACAGCGCGGCCAAGCCTTTTTTGGCATTGCTGCGCTGCATTTCGTGCAGCAAAGTCACCAAAATGCGGCAACCGGATGCACCAATGGGGTGACCAATGGCAATCGCACCACCGTTGACGTTGACTTTGGCGGGGTCAATGTCGAGCGCTTGGTTCACGGCACAAGCTTGTGCGGCGAAGGCTTCGTTGAGTTCGAACACATCGATGTCAGACGCTTTCCAGCCAGCCCGCTCCAAGGCTTTGCGCGAAGCAGACACGGGGCCCATGCCCATCAAGGCGGGGTCCAAACCACTGGTGCCAAAGGCGGCAATGCGGGCCAAAGGCGTGAGGCCCAAAGCGGCTGCCTTTTTGGCGGTCATCACGACCACCGCAGCAGCACCGTCATTGATGCCCGAGGCGTTGCCAGCCGTGACTGAACCGGCTTTGTCAAACGCGGGGCGCAGGCCAGCCAGAGCTTCGGCATTGGTTTTTTTGTTGATGTATTCGTCGCTGTTGAACATCACCGGATCGCCCTTGCGCTGGGGAATGGCGACCGACACGATCTCGTCGGCAAACTTGCCAGCGTCTTGCGCAGCCGATGCTTTTTGCTGGCTGGCGAGCGCCAAGGCGTCTTGCATGTCGCGCGTAATGCCGTGGGCTTTGGCCACGTTTTCAGCGGTGATGCCCATGTGGTACTGGTTGTACACGTCCCACAAGCCGTCGACGATCATGGTATCGACCATGTTCCAGTTGCCCATGCGTTGGCCGTCACGCGAGCCCAACAGCACATGGCCGGAAGCGCTCATGTTTTCTTGACCACCGGCGACCACGATCTCGCTGTCACCATAGGCCACGGCTTGTGCGGCCAACATCACGGCTTTGAGGCCCGAACCGCACACGGCGTTGATGGTGAGCGCGGGCACGGCGTTGGGAATGCCCGATTTCATGAGGGCTTGGCGTGCGGGGTTTTGACCTGCGCCAGCGGCCAACACTTGGCCCATGATGACTTCACCCACCAAGGCGGGGTCAAGATTGGCACGCGCCAGAGCTTCGCGAATGACGATAGAACCCAACTCGGTGGCTGCGATTTTGGCGAGTGAACCACCAAACTTACCGACCGCTGTGCGAGCGGCTGAAACGATGACGATGTCTTCCATAGGAATCTCCAGTTGTTTTTAAAAAATCAGAACCTTAGTTACTGGCGCGTTCTTTGACGTAACGGCCAGGTGCGTTTTCGATGGCCTTGTATTTGCCTTTGCCATACGTTTTAGGCGATGCAATTTGCTTGCCAGCGTGTGACTTGAGCCAGTCGGCCCAATCGGGCCACCAGCTGCCAGCATGCTCTTTGGCTTTGCCTAGCCATTGCTGTGCGTCCTTGGGAAAGGTGGTTTCGCTGCCCGTCCAGTAGCAGCGCTTCTTGGCGGCGGGTGGGTTGATCACGCCCGCAATGTGGCCTGAGGCGCCCATGACGAAACGTTTCTTGCCGGGGAACACTTGCGTGCTGGCATACGAGCCGCCAATGGGCACGATGTGATCTTCACGCGAACCGTAGATATAGACGGGAATGTCCACCTTGCGGTAATCAATGGTGGTGCCGCAGACTTTGGCGGTACCGGGCTTGATGAGGTTGTTCTCGAGGTAGGTGTTGCGCAAGTACCAGGCGTACATGGGGCCGGGCAAGTTGGTGGCGTCACTGTTCCAGTAGAGCAAGTCGAACGGGGGAGGTGTTTCGCCTTTGAGGTAGTTGCCCACCACGTAGTTCCACACCAAATCGTTGGGGCGCAAAAAGCTGAAGGTGGACGCCATGTCTTTGCCCTTCATCAAGCCGCCTTCGGCAAACTGGCCTTCGCGATATTTGACAAACGCTTCGTCGATGAAGACGTCCAGCACACCGGTGTCGGTGAAGTCAATCAAGGTGGTGAGAAAGGTGGCGCTGGCCACAGGCTTTTCACCGCGGGCGGCCAAGACGGCCAAGGCGTTCGACAAAATCGTGCCGCCTACGCAAAAGCCCAAGGCGTTGATCTGCTTGGCGCCGCCGATTTCTTGCGTCACTTCAATCGCTTTGATGGCCACGTCTTCCACGAAGTCATCCCAGGTGGTGTGCTGCAAATCTTCATCAGGGTTGCGCCAGCTCACCACAAAGGTACGGTGTCCTTGACTGACGGCGTACCGAATGAGCGAGTTTTCGGGTTGCAAGTCGAGGATGTAAAACTTGTTGATGCAGGGGGGAATCAACAAGAACGGGCGCTCGTAAACCTTGGCGGTGAGTGGCTTGTATTCGAGGAGTTGGAAGAACTCGTTCTCGAACACCACTTTGCCTTCGGTGGTGGCGACGTTTTTGCCCACCTCAAACAGGCTTTCGTCGGTCATCGACACATGGCCCTGCTGCATGTCGTGCAACAGGTTTTGAATCCCTTTGGAAATGCTTTCGCCCTTGGTGTCGATGGCTTTTTTCTGAGCGTCAGCGTTGAAAGCTAAGAAGTTGCTGGGTGCTGAAGCCGCGGCCCATTGCTCGACAGCGAATTGGATGCGCGCCTTGGTCTTGGCATCGGTGTCAGCCGCCTCGGTCAAGGCCATCATGGTGCGGGTGTTGAGCAAATAAGCAGCCGCAGCGAATGAGGCCATGGGGTTTTGCTGCCACGCCTCGGCTGAAAAGCGGCGGTCTTTGACTGCCGTGTGACCTTGCAAACTCTGGTTCCACAGGGTGGTGGCGTCACTGATGTACTGCTTTTGCAAAGCTTCGAGCTTGTCAGGTGCAAAACTCAAACTTGGGGCAGCCCCCTCGCCTGCACCTAACGTTTGAAACGAGGCCAGGGCTTTGGCCCAGCTATCACCCAAGCTTTTGAGGGCCGAATTCTGATCCATCACCACACTCCTATACAGTCACAGCAGTTTTTTTAACTGTCACCAGTATGTCAGCGAAATACTTCGTATTTCTGACAAACATCAAACTCAAGAGAAAACCCCTAGATGTATTTAGTTCTGATTGCTTGGATGTATGTGGCCCTGATGATGGCCGTGGCTGAAGCCACCAGCCCCATCGGCACGGTGCTGGGCGCTATCGTCACCTTTTTGTTGTACGGGGCATTGCCTATGGGGGTGGTGGGCTACATCATGGGCTCACCAGCACGCAAACGTGCGCTCAAAGCCAAGGAGATGGCGGGGCGAGAGATGCATGCGCAGCGCAACGCTCAAGCATCTGACAAAGAGAATTCCAAATAATTGGAACCCGTTGCTTAGGCGTTGCAACGACGCCAAATGCACACAGCAAAGCGCCCCGTTTGGCCATCGCGTCGATACGAAAAAAACTGCGTACCCTGCGTGACCGTGCACCACGCCTGCGTGCTGTCATTGCCCGCAACGGTTTGAACACCCAAGGCCTGCAACCGCGCGCGCGCCAAACCGGCCAAATCAGCCAGCCACTTGTGGGCATGAAGAGGATGCGGCTTAAAAAATGCTGTCGATGACGCGTCCTGAGCGATGAAGGCCTCACGCACCTCAGGCCCCACCTCAAACGCCTCCACACCAATACATGGGCCTAACCAGGCGCGCAGTGCATGGGCTTGCAGCCTCTGCGGCGCATGGGCCTCGTTGTATGCAGGACTTTGGGCCTTGCCGCTTGTCTCACCACTTGCCTCTCTCATAGCCTGCACAGTTTGCTCAATCACGCCCGCGGCCAAACCACGCCAGCCCGCATGCGCTGCGGCCACCACTCGCCCGCCCTCATCGGTGAACAGCAGCGGCAAACAATCGGCCACCATGATGGTGCAAGCCACCTCAGCGTCTGTAGTGACGCAAGCATCCGCGAGGGTGCCCTGCGGGGTATGGGCGTCCAAGGCCACCACCTGCGTGCCATGCACTTGCTGCAAAAAAATGGGGACGGCACCGTCCAAGCGCGCTTGCAAATGTTGGCGGTTCGCAGCCACATGTGCAGGTTCATCGTGAACGTGATCGCCCAGATTGAAGCTCTCAAAGGGTGCGTGCGAGACCCCGCCCTGACGCGTGGTGCACACCGCACTTACACCTGCCGGCAACCAAGCGTTCAAAGAACGTGTCAAGTCAATAGGTCCAGGCGACGCTTCGGTCTGAAAAAGTTGCAACATGCGTGGAGGATATCCCTAACACGGCGCTCAGCAGACAGAGACGGCGGTAGACTTGAAGCTCGTATCAACTGACTGCATCACCATGATCCTCGAACTCGCCGATATCCGTATTCAGCCTGGCCAACAAGCCGCATTTGACGAAGCCATTCAACGTGGCGTAGAGACCGTGATCTCCAAAGCCAAAGGCTTTGAAGGCTACAAAATCAACCGAGGCATCGAGTCGCCAGAGCGCTACGTGCTGCAAATTTTTTGGGCCACGCTCGAAAACCACACCGTGGATTTCCGTGAATCAGCAGCCTTCGCCGAATGGCGTGCCATCGTGGGCCCGTTCTTCGCCCAAGCCCCTGTGGTTGAGCACTTCACGCTGCTGGCCAAGTCTTCTGACTAATTCCAACACCGCCCAAATCACCCAACCCGCGAGACCCCATCCATGAGCTACCTGTTCACACCACCCCCCGTGGCCTCCGTGCCTGTTGTTGGCAAAACCGAGCGTTTTCCGGTGCACCGCATTTACTGCGTGGGCCGCAATTACGAAGAACACGCCAAAGAAATGGGCTTCACCGGTCGTGAACCCCCCTTCTTCTTTTTGAAGCCTACCGACTCACTGGTGGTGGTCAACGCAGGCGAAACAGGCGCCATGCCCTACCCCAGCTTGACCAAAAATTTCCACCACGAAATTGAGTTGGTGGTGGCCATTGGAAAGGGTGGCAAGAACATCAAAGCGGGAGACGCATTGAGCCACATCTATGGCTACGCCGTGGGTTTGGACATGACACGCCGTGACTTGCAGGGTGAGATGAAAAAACAAGGCCGCCCTTGGTGCATTGGCAAAGGCTTTGACCACAGCGCGCCCATTGGCCCCATCACCCCCGCCGAACAAGCCGGTGACGTGATGAATGCTGAGATTTATGTGCAAGTCAACGGGCAAGACCGCCAGCGCAGCAACATCAGCCAGCTGATTTGGAACGTGGCAGAAACCATCGAGCACTTGTCTGCCGCGTGGGAGTTGCAACCGGGCGACTTGATTTACACCGGCACCCCCGAAGGCGTGAACGCGGTGGTCTCTGGCGACACCCTGGTCGGTGCCGTGGCCGGTTTGGGCGAACTCTCGGTTCGCGTGGCCTAACCGCTTCAAGCTCATGCTGCATCGTCCTCAGATTCAACATTGCAAAGCCTGCGGCAGCGCGGTGGCCTACCGCCTGCCCGATGACGGCGACACCCGCGAGCGGGCCGTCTGTACCGCATGCCACACCGTCCATTACGAAAATCCACTCAACGTGGTGGGCACCATTCCCGTTTGGGGTGACAAAGTGTTGTTGTGCAAGCGCAACATTGAGCCACGCTTGGGCAAATGGACCTTGCCTGCTGGCTTCATGGAGCTGGGCGAGACCGTGGCGCAAGGCGCGGCGCGCGAAACTGTGGAAGAAGCCGGTGCGCAATTCGAGATGCAGGCACTGTTCGCGCTGATGAATGTGACGCGCGTAGGCCAAGTGCACTTTTTCTACCGCGCCCAACTCACCAGTGACCAGTTCGACCCCGGCCACGAAACCATGGAAGCGCGCTTGTTTGCCGAACATGAAGTGCCGTGGGACGAACTCGCTTTTCGCACCGTCAAAGAAACCCTGCAACATTACTTCGCAGACGCCAAGACTGGCGAATTTGGTGTGCACCACGTGGACATCAGCTGAACCCACTGGCCGGTGGGTTTTCCCTTAATTAACCGACCGCTCGGTCGGATTAATATGAACCTGTAATTTTTCTACTGGAGATCCTGAGATGACACACGTCTTTAAGCGCGCAGCGATTGCTGCCGCCATTTTGAGCGCAGGTATTGCAGCTCACGCTGAAACCATCACCTTGAAAGTTCACCACTTTTTAGGCCCAACGTCTATTCAGCACACCAAAATGCTGCGCACTTGGTGCGACAACATCGCGCGCGACTCCAAAGATCGTTTGCGATGCCAAATTTACCCAGCCATGCAGTTGGGCGGCACACCACCCCAATTGTTTGACCAAGCCCGTGACGGCGTGGCTGACGTGGTGTGGACATTGCCTGGTTACACAGCCGGCCGTTTCCCCAAGATGGAAGCGTTCGAGCTGCCGTTCATGATGACCAATGCTGAAGCCACCAGCCGAGCCACTTGGGATTACTACGAGAAGTTTGCCAAAGACGAGTTCAAAGACGTCAAGGTTTTGGCGATGCACGTCCATGGCCCTGGAAACATCTTCACGGCCAAGAAACAAATCAAAACCATGGCCGACATGAAGGGCCTGAAGTTGCGTGGCCCAACCCGCTTGACCACCAAGCTCTTGGCCAGCATGGGCGCCACACCTGTGGGCATGCCCGTGCCAGCCGTGCCTGACGCGTTGTCCAAAGGCGTGATTGACGGCGCTGTGATTCCTTACGAAGTGGCCCAAACACTGAAGATTGAGGAACTGGCGCGTTACACCGCTGAAACTGAGCGCTCAGAAAACGCGCTTTACACCACGGTGTTTGTGGTGCCCATGAACAAGGCCAAGTACGAGTCCTTGCCTGCTGATTTGAAGAAAGTCATCGACAAAAACTCAGGCCGTGAACTGTCTGCATTCTTGGGCAAGACCCAAGCTGACAATGACGTTCCAGGCAAGGCCAAGATGGTCGCTGGCGGTCACACCATCACCGTCATTCCAAAGAGCGAGCTGGACAACTGGAAACGCGCCTCAGCCAGCCTGAGCAACGAGTGGATTGCTGACATGGAAAAGAAAGGCATCAATGGTGCTGAATTGGTCCACGAAGCACAAGGTCTGATCGCCAAGTACACCAAGTGATGAATCTCAAGCCGTCAACACATGGCGGTTGAAACATAAAAAAGGAGGCCTAGGCCTCCTTTTTTTACGTCTGTCCATCCGCGTTGATCAACGCGGATCTGCTGGAAATTTAGGTGATCAAAGCGACCAGCCACAAACAGACACCGGGGAAAAACAAGATCAACAAAGTGCGAATGGTGTCGCTGACCAAGAAAGGCATGACGCCCCGGTAGCTCTCGGCAATGGGCACATCTTTGGCCATGCCGTTCACCACATACACGTTCAAACCCACGGGTGGGGCCAACAAGCCAAATTCGACCACCATCAGCACCAAGATGCCGAACCAGATGGCCACGGACTCTTTGGGCATGCCAAAGTCCAAGCCCATGATGATGGGGAAGAAAATGGGAATCGTGAGCAAAATCATGGACAACTCATCCATCACCGCACCCAACAGCACGTAGAACACCAGAATGCCAGCCATCACCCACAGCGGTGCCCAGCCCAAATCAACAATCAGGGCAGACAATTGGGTAGACGCTTGAGACAAAGCCAAGGCGCCGTTCATCAAGTCAGCACCGATGAAGATCAAAAAGATCATGGCAGAGCTGTCAGCGGTGGCATAAAAGCACTGCTTGAACTTGGCCCAAGTCATTTCACCTTTGAACAGCGAAGCCACAAAGGTGCAAGCAGCCCCCACCGCGGCACCTTCAGTGGGTGTGAATACACCGCTGTAAATACCGCCAAACACAATCAAAAAGATGGCAAGGATGGGAGAAACGCCTTTGACCGACTCCACCGTCACGCCTGATGCAGATTTGTTCACTTCGGGCGCATGGCCTGGCACCAAGCGCACATAAATGGCGATGGCTAGCATGTATCCCAGCATTGCAATGATGCCGGGAACCATGGCCGCCGCAAACAACTTGGCAATGTTTTGCTCCGTCAAAATCGCATAAATCACCAAAGGCACGGAAGGAGGAATCAAGATGCCCAAGGTTCCCGAAGCCGCTAGGGTTCCCGTGGCCAAACGGCCCGAGTAGCCGTGGCGTTTCATCTCTGGCAAAGCCACACCCGTGATCGTGGCGGCCGTGGCAACCGACGATCCGCAAATGGCACCAAACGCCGCGCAAGCCAAAACAGCCGCCATGGCCAGGCCGCCTTTGAAGCGCCGCATGACACCGGCTGCGAAATCAAACAAAGCCTTGCTGATGCCACCTTGCGTCGCAAAATGCCCCATCAAAATGAACAAGGGGATGACGGACAAGTCATAACTGGCAAAACGCGCAAAGGCTTGGTTGTTCAAAAAGTTAGCAAACGGCATCCAGCCGGTTTGCAACACGTAACCAAAACCGCCTGCAAAGAACATCGACACCGCAATCGGCACGCGGACCGCCATCAACACCAGCATGATGCCGAAGATGGTCCCTACGATTTGAAAACTACTCATGCCTGCTCTCCCAACTGATCGTCAAAGCCTAAAAATACTTGACCCAAAGCGATCAGGCTGGTCAACACAAAGGGCGGCGCCATCGACGCAAACACAATCCATTCAGGAAAACCCAAAATCATGGTGCCAGAGTTAGAAACGTAAGCACTCATGCCACCGAGGGACGTACGCCATGCCAACAGTGCAAAGCACAGCGCTAAAAACAAAGCACCAAACCGGTCCATGACTTGGTTGCTGGCATCCGAACATTTGGCCGTGAAGAAATCAACAATGATGTTGCCCCGTTTGGCTTGGCACCATGGCATGAACATGGCGATAGCGGCTCCCGTGGCAGCCCCCGAAAGTTCGAAGTCACCCAGCAACGCCGACCCCAAAAACTCGCGCCCGATGATGCTGTAACAAGTCATCAGCGTGATGAAGGTCAGCAACATGCCCGCAAGAATGGCAAACACCCGTGCCAATGAAACCAAGAAGTGCATAAAGCGTGATTTCCTAATTATGAAAGATAACCAGTTTACTCACGAAGTCGCGGCCTGCCGGGAGAAAAAACTAGGGTTTTTACCGATCACTTATCCACGCTTCAAGGTCACGTCAGTGACTGTGCGGGCCAAGGTTTCATCACAAGATGTTCGTCTTCCCATGGCCAACCCTCATCATGTCTCCTGCCCCACAACACGTTTTAAGCGCTGAGCAAGACGCCTACCTGCGAGAACGCTCCGACATCATGGGCGCCTGGCTGGTGCTGCATGCTTGGGGTGTGATTGCCTTGACCATGGCCATGTTTGTGTTCTGGCCCAACCCCTTGAGCTTCTTGGTGGCAGTGGTCATCATCGGCAACCGCCAATTGGGACTTGCCATCCTGATGCACGACGCAGCGCACCGTGCGTTGTTCAAAAACACGGGGCTCAACGACAGCCTTGGCGCCTTTTTGTGCGGCTGGCCCGTTGGCGCCAGCCTACATTTGTACAGGCCCTACCACCTGAGTCACCACCGCCATACACAGCAAAAAGACGACCCAGACCTCATTTTGTCGGCCCCCTTCCCCATCACGAAACAAAGTTTTTGGCGCAAGATGCGGCGCGATATCTTAGGCATCACCGGCGTTCAGAGACGGTTGGAGTTTTTTCGCCAAGAAATGGGGAACGACCCCAGCACTTGGCAGCGCTGGAAAAACCTGTTCAACGCAGAAAAATATTTCTTACTGTCTAACTTGGCCATCTTCGGCGTCATCACCGCTGCGGGTGTGTGGTGGGCTTACTTCGCGTTGTGGCTTTTGCCTCTGCTGACTTGGTACCAAGTCATCAGCCGTGTTCGCAACATTGCAGAGCACGCAGTGGTCGGCGACAACGACGACCGCCTTCGCAACACCCGCACCACGCGCACCCACTGGTTCATGCGCTTGGTTGTCGCACCATACTGGGTGAACTACCACTTAGAACACCACCTGCTGGTCTTCACACCCTGCTGGAAACTGCCGGCCGCACACCGCATGCTGGTGGAGCAAGGCATGGCCCCGCACATGGAGTTGGCCAATGGCTACCTAGAGGTGCTGCGCAAAGCCACCGCCAAAATCGCAGGTGGACCAGGCGACGCAGACAAGGAAAAGCCTCGAAAAAGCCCGGCCATGATCTGATGCCCTCTTTCGGTTGCTGAGGCAGTTGCCGCGTTATTGGCCTTTGCCCACAGCCCACAGCAGTTTGGATGGGTCGACGTATTTTCGAATTGCTGCTGTTGCTTGTGTGGCATTGACCCCACCGATCTTCTTGTCCAAATTCGCAATGGCTTCGAAGTCACGCCCGTCGTACAAAGAATTCACAAGAATGGATGCAAATTGACTTTCATCGCCTAACGAGACCTTTCTTTTTTGCATCCAAGCTGATTTGGCTTTTTCAACTTGCTCGGACGTCAATCCTTCAGCCAAAGCTTTCGACAGGACGGATTGAAGACTGGCAAGCGCTTTGTCGGCATTTGAACTAGAGGCTGTCGCATAAAGCTGAATGGTCGAACGGTCATCAAAAGAAGAAGCGGCAAGCTGCATGCCAGACGAGTACGCCAAACCCTCCGTCTCTCGCAACTGCAGCCAAATCAAACTGCTGGAGTTGCCCCCCAAGGCGAACACAGCCAGCTGCAGCGCAGGAAAATCCTCTGACTTGGATTGAATGGGAACGACCGTCGTGCCTGTCACCTTGGCATTGGTTTTATCCGGCAGTGCCACAAGGATCTGCGTGACGTCTACCTTCTCGGGTGCTGCAGGTGTCGGAACACGCGCATAAGTCGATGGTGCTGGATTTTTGAGACCTGTTTTGACCCATAGGTCTTTCATGTCATCGGCACCGATGTTCCCAACAACACCGATACGTGCCAGCGACAACTTGCCAAAGTCTTGGCTGCACTGGCGCACCGCTTGGTAATTGAGGTTTTTCACCTCTTGAATCAGCTTGGGATAGGTTTTAGGCTGCCCCCAATGCCCCTCAGGAAAGTTGTCAAATCTCAAACGCACATCGTTGTCCGCCATCGCGATCGGGTTCGTCAGAGCCGCCTCTAGGGCCGCAATTCTGGAAGCCTTGTACCTTTCAAATTCGACAACAGGCATCAAAGGATCAGCCCAACTCGCGATCAACGTTTGAAACGCCTCGGCAAAGTTTTTGCGAGGCACTTCGAGATAAAGACCTGCCAAGTTCACTTGCCAAATTGCTTGCAACTTTTCCATGCGAGCACTCAACGCATCGCGGTTCAAACCATTGCCGCCATAAGCCATCAATGCACCGGCTGCATCGCAAGAAGTTTTTCGGTTCTTGAGCTGTTCGAAATTGCCGAAGTCGTTTTCAAACGACAACCACACCCTGTCCCCCTGGGTTTGACGCTGGATGAGTGCCACCTTCACGTTCTGCCCCTCAAGATCAAAACGAACCGTCGATTTTGCGATCTCGAGCAGGCTCGTCGGTGCTGGATCGGCGGCAGACAAGAGATTGGGCCATGCCTGCCCCTTGACTCGCTCCTCAGCGCTGGTGGGCTTTGGAAACACCAGAGGCGACGAAGCTTCGGCGTGTCTGAGCATCACGTCGTTTCTGTTGGAAGGCACGAGCCACTTTTTAAGTGCGACGTTGGCCTCTTCAAGCGTCACAGACGTGATCACATCACGCTCCCACAAAAACAAGCGCCAGTCACCGGCCGCTTCCGCCTCAGAAACAAGCCGCGCAACGGCTTCGTGGGACGTCAGTGCATTTTGAAATCTATTGAGCTCAGACAGTCGCGCACGATCCAGCTGCTCTTGTGAAACACCCCGTGCTGCTGCGTTTTGAATATGTTGAACCACCTCTTGAGACAACACATCGGCATTGGCTTTTTGATCTGCTTTTGCAAACGAAATCAACCGTCCATAGTCGGTTTGATTCCACGTAAAGCAGCTGGCAGACACCGCCAACTGACGTTCTAGCACGATGTCTTTGCGCAAGCTGCCCCAATCGGCGTCGCACACCGTGGCTGCAGCCAAGTCAAGCGCGTGGGCATCGCGCTCTTTGACGCCGGGGAGCTTCCAAGCGCTGGCGGCAATCGTCGTTCCGGCGGACAAGGAAATTTCGGATTTGGTGATGGCGGTCTGCGGACTTTCTAGGGTCCAGTTTGCAGGTCTTTCGAGCGGTGGATTTTTGGCCACTGCAAAAAGTCGACTTGCTAAAGCAAGCACTCTTTGAGGTTCGAACTTGCCAGAAATAATCAGCGCGGCATTGTCTGGACGGTAATGTTTGCGATGAAACGCTTGCAACGCAGCGAACGATGCGCCTTCGATGTCACTGCGAGACCCAATCGTTGAACGTGAATAACCATGCCAATTGAAACCATGGCGCGCTAACGCACTGAGCACCAGTTGAGAGGGTTCTTTTTCCGAGTTTTCGAGTTCGTTGCGAACCACCGTCATCTCACTCGCCAAGTCGGCCGCCGTGAACCGTGCGCGAATAAATCGGTCGGCTTCGAGGTGAATCAGTTGGTCTATTTTTTGAGGATCTGCATCCACGGTCTCGAAATAGTTGGTTCGATCTTGCGAGGTCGTGCCGTTGTAACGCGCGCCAAGCTTGGTCAGGTCGTCCTTGATGTTTTGACGATCCCCTGCCCCTTTGAAAAGCATGTGCTCCAACAAATGCGCCATGCCTGTTTCGCCATAACCTTCGAGCTTGCTGCCAGACCTGACCAGCAACTCAACGCGGGTGTTAGGCGCTGAAGAGTAAGGAATGAGGATGACCTTGAAGCCGTTGGCTAAGGTGTAGGACGAGATACCACCGGCTTGTGCATCTGGGCGAGCGAGTGGCGCTGCCTTCAATGGCGCAAAAGCGGTGGCGCAAAGCAAGCACCAAGTCGTCAGGCAAAGTAGGAGGGAACGTTTCATCGTCTGCAGCTTACCTTCAATCAATGATGATTCTGCGCAACCATTGCACCTAAGCCTCCCTTTTACCAATTGACTCACAGCCGACTTGAGGCGCATGCCCAAGTTCGGATGGTTTGCGAGTGTTGGGCGCAATGTTCAAAGTCAATCGTCCGTCATGCCTCTGCGGCTTTGAGGCGTTCGTTCGACGGGAAAAGCTTTTTGCGCGCGTCTTCGTCCATTTCGGTTTTGAAAGCAAACTTCGTCTTCAAGGCTTCAGCGCGTTGCGCCGCGGGACGTGCATTGATCTCATCCAGCAAGCGTTTGACGTGGGGGAGTTTTTCCCATGCGTCTGCACCCAAGACAAAAGGTACGACACGAGCCCAGCCCCACACGGACATGTCAACCATCGTGTAGTCATCGCCCATCATGTAAGGCTGATTGGCCAAGTGGTCGTTGATGAGGTGCCAATGACGCCATGCTTCAAAGTCATAGCGATTCACGGCGTACGCTTTGGGCTCTGGTGCGAAGTGTTTGAAGTGAACGGCCTGACCACAGTAAGGGCCAATGCCCGTGGCCACCAACATCAGCCATGAGTACATCTCGGCTTTGTTCTTTGGCGTGTTGGCAGGCACAAACTTGCCAACTTTTTCAGCCAAATAAAGCAACATGGCATTGCTGTCAAAAACTCGAACCTCGTCGTCCAGCATGGCCGGCGTCTTGGCATTGGGGTTGATGGCCTTGAAGGCTTCGGCGTGCTGTTCGCCTTTGCGCGTGTCCACCGGAATGAGCTCGTAGGGCTCGCCTGTCTCTTCCAGATACAACGCAATCTTCAGCGGGTTGGGCGAAGGATGGAAATAAAACTTGATCATGACGGATACCTTTGAGGTGTGGATGAAAAAACTAAATGAATGCCAGCCAAATACCGAGCGGTAGAAACACCAAGCTCAACACATGTCCGACGATGACGGTAGACGCTACTTTGTTGGGCTCCACCTGAAATTTGTCAGCGAGCATGAAATTGAACACCGCAGACGGCAAACAGGCAAACAAAATCAAGGCGCCCCGCTCCAGCCCTTGTAAGGGAATGAGCCACAGGGCCACAAAGACAGCCATGAGTCTAATAAGCAGTATGAGTACGCCTGACTGCACGCCCACCCAAGCGTCTGCCACTTGGCTGCTGGCAAGTCGTGCCCCAAGCGACATCAACATCATGGGGACCAACACACTACCAATCATGGTGCAAGAGGTTTCAACCCATGTCGGGAGCACCCACTGCAACTGAGAACTGGCCACACCCAGCACCGTGGCCCAAACCAGTGGGTTGGCATACACCATGCGCCAGTCAACTTTGCCGCTCATCACCCCAGCACCCAGCGTGAAATGCAAGATGTTGGAGATCACCAGCAAGACCACGGCGGTGGCCATGCCCTCTGGCCCATAGGCCAGGGCAATCAATGGGATGCCAATGGGTCCAACATTGGTGAACATGGCGCAAGGCAAAAACGCTTGCGCACTTGCACCTGAGAACTTTGCCAACGGCCAAGCGATCAATCCACTGAGAAAAATCAACAAGATGGATGCCCCCGTGAATGACAAGGCAGATATCGGATCAAACGATTTGGCAGACAGCGATATAAAAATCAACACAGGCAGTGCGACATCGACGACCAGTTTGTTGGCGCCACCCAAGTCCGGTTTGACGCGTCGGCTGTAAAAAAAGCCGACCAACACCAAGGTAAAGATGGGAAGCGTGATGGATGCAATTTTTGAAAACATGGACCCTCACTCCTTGGTGGAAAAACTAGAACCAATGGCAGTATCCAGCACTTAATGCAACAATTCGTACATATAAATTTGCAATTCGTACAAATGGATGCCCCCCGATTAGATCGACTCACGGCCTTGCTGGAAGGTCTCAGCCCGAAAGTGACATTGGCAGCCCAGCCCGATGGGTTTTCGTTACACATCATCAAAACGGCTCAAACTGAGCACGCCTTAAACGGCGCCTCGGGCATTCAACCCGACAGCTTGTCGCTGCTGGTTTGCCCCGCGGCTCACTCTCTGCAAGACACTCTTGAAGCCGATCAGCAATGCTTCATGAGTTTTGACGTGGTTTTTGATGGCCCTATGGGGCCTGGCTTTTTAGCGGAAATCTCACAACCCATTTCTATTGAGATGAAGAACGCGGACCCATCGCTTGTGCAAGTCATGATGTTGATTGCCCATGAAATGCAGGCCAGCCGGTGTGGCCAACCCTTCTTCATCAATCGGGCGGGCGATATCTTGTGGGTCAGCTTGATGCGACACCTCACGTCTCGGCCGCAACAAGGCACCGGACTGTTTCAAGCCTTGTCAGACCCGCGCATTGCAAGAAGCTTGGTTGCGATGCATACCAAACCCGCTCACCCGTGGACCTTGGAGCTGTTGGCAAACTTGGCTGGCATGTCGCGAACCTCGTTTGCCACGTATTTCAAAAACGTGATGCAGGTGTCACCGGGAAAGTATTTGGAAAATTTACGGCTCGCCACAGCGCGGCAATTGGTGCAGACCGGCATCGGTTTGAAACAGATTGCGGCGCGAACTGGCTACGCCAGCCCTTCCACCTTATCTAGGGCCTTGGGCCGCCGTGCTTAGTGGGCTTTAAGGCATGGCGCGCGGCTTTCACAATACTGGCCGCATCCACTTGGAAGAAAGCACGCAAAGCTGCTCGCGTGTCACTCCGACCAAAACCATCGGTACCCAAGCTCATGTACTGACGACCTGCGGGGACATAAGCGCGGATGCTCTCAGGCACGGCACGCACATAGTCTGTCGCGGCGAGGATGGGCCCCTCGCTTTGCGCCAATTTCTGCGTCACAAATGACGTGATGTTGGCAGGCTCATCGGCCAATTCGCGCGCATCGCAGGCCATGCCGTCGCGCGCCAATTCACTCCAGCTGGTGACACTGAACACATCACTGGCAATGCCTTGCTCAGCCAATTGCTCTGCCGCTTTGACAACCTCGGTCAAGATGGCGCCTGAGCCCATCAAGGTCACGCGCTGGCCGGTGGGGTTGAGTGGTGTGAGTGTTTTGTACTTGTAACAACCACGAATCACATCGGTCTCCACGCCGGCAGGCAAATCGGGTTGTGCGTAGTTTTCATTCATCAAGGTGACGTAATAGAAAACATCGCGTTGCTCCTGCAACATTTCACGCATGCCGTGGTCCACGATGACCGCCATCTCGCCCGCATACGCAGGGTCATAAGCGCGGCAATTGGGAATGGTGGCTGCCACCAAATGGCTGCTGCCATCTTGGTGCTGCAGGCCTTCACCGCCCAAGGTGGTGCGCCCCGACGTGGCACCCAGCAAGAAACCTCGGGCGCGTTGGTCGGCCGCCGCCCAAATGGCGTCGCCCACACGCTGAAACCCGAACATCGAGTAGTAAATATAGAAGGGCAGCATGGCCAATCCATGCACGCTGTAGCTGGTGGCAGCCGCAGTCCAACTGGCAATGGCGCCGGCTTCGCTGATGCCTTCTTCCAAAATTTGACCGTCCATGGCTTCGCGGTAACTCAACACCGATCCAATGTCCTCGGGCTCGTAACGCTGCCCCACGCTGGAATAAATGCCGACCTGCTTGAACAAGTTGGCCATGCCAAAGGTGCGGGCCTCATCAGCCACGATGGGCACAATGCGCGGCCCCAACTGTGGGTCTTTGAGCAAGTTGGCCAACATGCGCACAAAGGCCATGGTGGTGGACATTTCTTTGCCCGCCGCGTTGAGCGCGAAGTTGGCATATTGGCCAATGACGGGCACGGGCACCACATCGGCTTGGGTGAGCCGCTGAGGCATGTAGCCGCCCAATCGTTGGCGCTGCGCATGCAGGTAGCGCATTTCGTCCGAATCGTCCGCCGGCTTGAAGAACGCCAACTGGGTGGCCTGCGCGTCGGTCAAGGGCAGATTGAAACGGTTTCTAAATTCGATCAAGGCCGTCTCGTCGAGCTTCTTTTGGCTGTGGGTGGTCATCTTGCCCTGCCCTGCCTCGCCCATGCCATAGCCTTTTTTGGTGTGCGCCAAAATCACGGTGGGCTGACCTTGGTGGTTGGCGGCAGCCGCATAGGCCGCATGAATTTTGACCAAGTCGTGGCCGCCGCGCTTGAGTCGGTCGATCTGCTCGTCCGTCATACCTTGGGCCAAACGGGCCAACTCTTCGTTTTGACCAAAGAACGTGTCGCGGTTGAAACGCCCGTCTTTGGCCGCGAAGGTTTGCATCTGGCCATCGACCGTGTCGGCAAAAGCGCGTACCAAAGCGCCTGTGACGTCGCGTGCAAACAAGCCATCCCAGTCGCTGCCCCACACGAGTTTGATGACGTTCCACCCCGCACCGCGGAACAAACGCTCCAACTCATCAATGATGCGACCGTTGCCACGCACAGGGCCATCTAAGCGCTGCAAGTTGCAGTTCACCACCCACACCAAGTTGTCGAGCTTTTCACGTGAAGCTAAGGTCAAGGCACTCATGCTCTCGGGCTCATCCATCTCGCCGTCCCCAAACACGCCCCAGACCTTGCGTGCACTGCAGTCTTGCAACTGACGGTGTGTGAGGTAGCGCATGAAGCGCGCGTGGTAGATCGAGCTGATGGGGCCAATACCCATGGAGCCCGTGGGGAACTGCCAAAAATCAGGCATCAGACAAGGATGGGGATAGCTGCTCAGTCCGCGCACGCCGTCTGGGGCCGTGATCTCTTGGCGGTAATACGACAAATCGGCCTCACTCAAGCGCCCTTCCAAAAAAGCGCGTGCATAAACGCCCGGTGCGCTATGTGGCTGAAAAAACACCAAATCACCCCCATGCGCAGCATCGCGCGCATGAAAGAAATGGTTGAACCCGACCTCAAACAAATCGGCAGCGCTGGCATAGCTGGCAATGTGCCCGCCCAATTCCCCATACGCCGCATTGGCCCGCGCCACCATGGCCAACGCATTCCATCGCATCAACGACCCCAAACGCTCTTCCATCGCCAAGTCACCCGGAAAGACAGGCTGCTCATGCACGGCTACGGTGTTCACATAAGGCGTGGTCAACTCGGGCTGCCACTGCACGTTGGCGGTGTTGGCGAGTTGCACCAAGTTGTCCAACACGAAGCGCGCGCGCTCAGGCCCTTCTGCGGCCAGCAATGCCAAAAAGGCATCGCGCCATTCGGCAGTTTCGGCGGGGTCCACATCGCCGTTGGCAGTGACTAAAAAGGGGGGATGGCTGTGATCGGTCATGGCATCAACTGTAAAAAATAATGCGCCAAATAGGGTGTCGTTTTTGGGGAGAAAAGACAACCACGCAGCATAAAATGCCTCAAATACCCGCATAAGAAGCACAAAATGAATTTAGACAGCACGGATCTGCGCATCTTGACGGAATTGCAACAAGACAGCTCGCTCACCAACATCGAGTTGGCGCGCAGGGTGCATTTGTCTCCCTCCCCTTGTTTGACACGCGTCAAAGCGCTCGAGGCGAGTGGCGTGATTGGGCGTTATGTGGCCTTGGTCGACCCCAAGAAACTGGGGTTGAATTTGTCGGTGTTCATTTCGATCAGCTTGAAAGAGCAGTCCAAATCTGCCTTGGCCGAGTTTGAGCAGCGCATCGCCGAACACGACGAGGTGATGGAGTGTTACCTGATGACGGGCGACAGCGATTACCTGATTCGCGTCGCCATAGCCGATATCACCGCCTTGGAAAAATTCATCCTGGAGCAGCTCACCCCGATCCCGGGCATTGAAAAAATCCGTTCCAGCTTTGCGTTGAAACAAGTGCGTTACAAAACGGCTTTGCCGCTGCCCAACTGAGCGTGGCCCACTAACTCAGCAGATGCCCCGTTTTCACAAAAATCGTGCAACCCTCTTTGCTAAAAGGCTGGTGCAAACTCAAATGGGGGCTTCGAATCCAAGATCCGGCAGGGTAGCGACCGTGCTCGTCTTCAAAAACACCGTCGACCACAAAGATTTCTTCACCACCGAAATGCCTGTGTGGATTGAAAAATGTTTGCGGAGCCCATCGAACTAACGTCGAGCCACTGCCCTGCTGCATCAACGGCATGACCTTTAGACCGGGCACCATGCCTTGGTGCCAAGTGGCCGTTGTCGTGTCAACGACTTCTCGCACCTCTTGGTCGGGCCCCAGATGACGCAACTTCACAAACAGGGTGCAGCCCAGCTCACTGAACGGCGCATGAGACGAGCCGGGTGGATTCATCAGGTAAGTGCCAGCGGGATAGTCACCCGTCTCGTCACTGAATACCCCGTCTAAAACCAAGATCTCTTCGCCAAAATCATGTTGATGCGCTTGAAATTTGGATCCTGGCTGATAGCGAACGATGGATGTGGCTTTTGCCACCTCGCCCCCTAGGCGCTCAAGCATTCGTCTGTCCACCCCAGACTGGGGACTCGGAATCCAAGGCAAATCATGGTGATGGATCACCACCCTTTGACTGTAATCAGCATGGATATTCATGGGTATGAAATGCTCAATTTAAAAGATAACAAAAACCCATGTTAGTCAACTTTATGCATGGCTCTGCAAGGGGCGTTGCCGTTTCAAAGTGAGTTCGCCGGCGCACAGACCAAAGGATGTTCATTCACTAGCCTGCAGGTGTGTGATTTTCGTCACATGTCGGCATCAAGTCGATCAACTTTCTAAGGGGTTCACCATGAGTATCAACAAAGACCAAGTCAAAGGACGTGCCGACCAAGCTGTGGGCAAAGTGAAAGAGGTCGTTGGGGCAGCCGTCGGCAACAAAGAGCTTGAGCTCAAGGGCGCGATCCAGAAAAACGTTGGCGTTGTTCAAGCGAAAGTCGGCGACATCAAGTCGAGCATCAGCAAGGCCTAAAACCTTCTTGCGTGAAAGCTAAACACCCAACGCTTATCCAGCTGTCGTCAAAACGGCGACAGCCAACTTATTGGAACAATCATGATCACTAAATTTGCAAGCACTTTGTTTTTGTCGGGCGCACTGTTGGGCGCGCTATTGAGCCCGATGCAAGCCACCGCCAAAGACACCACAACCGACACCCCTGGTCAGTACGTGGACGATGCAACCATCACAGCCAAGGTCAAAGCAGCCTTTGCGGAGGACAAGCTGGTCAAGGGGCGTGACATCAGTGTCAGAACAGATCACGGCGTTGTGGACTTAACGGGGTCTGTCAACAGCCAGGGAGAATCCAACAGAGCCACGGACTTGGCAAGCAAGGTGAAAGCGGTCCGTGCAGTTCACAACAATTTGACTGTGTCGCCACGTTAGACGGAAATCTTGCAATCAATTCGTCCGCTGCCGAACCCATTAGCCCTACGTAATTCAAGCTTTCGAGCCATGGGCTAAAGTGTGTTCGTATAAATTTTTTATTAATAATATTAATATGGGTCTGTATACCAAACATTTAATACTACTAATAAAATTTCACTGAAAACCATTTAATTATGAACAAGATTCAAAACACGCTCATAGGCCTTCGCTTGGGGGTATCTTTCCTCGTCGTCGTCGTTTTTCTAATCTTGGTAACAGTGATTGGTATTTTCGAAATCCGCTCGATCAACCATGATTTAAATTTGATCGTCAAAGATCGAATGGTTAAGGTCCAACTCGCGAACACCGTCGAAAATGAGATGAACCGTCAGGCACGCGCCATACGCACGGCGATTATCTCGTTAGACCCAAAGATTGTTGACGACGAGTTAGCCAAGGTAACCGAGTCCAAAAGATTAACAGCTCAAGCCATTGATGCGTTAACTGCAAGTGTTAGTACGGCAGAAGGAAAAGCTGCACTCGCAAAATTAGAAACGCTGAGAAACACCTACCGCGAAAAACAAGACCAGCTGGTCAACCTGATCAAAAGCAAAGATGCCGCCACCAGCGGCGCTTACCTGATCAGCGAGATATTGCCCGTACAAGCTCAGTACATCCATGCCATCGAGGATTTCATTGCCATTCAAAATGAATCCATCACCCAATTTGCCGCTCAAGCTATTTCTGACGGAAATCTGGGTGAGGTGTGGATGCTCATCATCTCCACGGCAGCCATTTTATTTACGGTATTGATATCTTGGGTCATCACTGGATCCATCACAAGGCCACTGAAAAACATTCAAGACGTCATCACCAACGTGGGTAAAAATTTCGATTTCAACCTCAGGGTCAACAACGTTTCAAAAGACGAACTTGGGCAAACAGCAGCGGTATTCAACGAAATGCTGGCGCGCCAGCAAGCCGCCATCACCGAGGTTAATCAAGTCGCTGGTGCTATTGCACAAGGTGATTTTTCACGTCAGGTCAAGACGGCGATGAGCGGCGATCTTCAAACCATGAAGATCGCAGTCAATCAATGTGCCACCAGTGTTTTTGTGACCATGAATGCTTTAACTGAAGTGATGCAAGCCCTGCAAAAGGGTGATTTCAGTCAACGCATGTCCAGCGACGTCAAAGGCGACATCAGATTGACGGTGGATGTCACCATGCAATCGATGGAGACGCTCATCAACGAGCTGGGCCAAGTCATGTCCAATTTGGCAACGGGTGATTTGAGAGGTCGTGTTGTGGTTGCAGCCGCAGGTGACTTGGATCGTCTCAAGAACAACACCAACGTGTCACTTGAGGCTTTGGGTGGCGTGATGAAAGCGCTCAATCACAACGCACAGCAAGTTGCTGCTGCTGCCAGCCAATCCAGCATTGCCCTGAATCAGGTGAGTGATGGCGCGATCAACCAAACGCACGCCATTTCGCAAATCGTGATTGCTGTCAAAGAAGCATCACAAGCGATTGAAGATGTTTCGAGGAATACTGAGTCTGCGTCGATTGAGTCCAAATTCTCAATGGAGGTTGTCCTTCACTCGCGAGACAAAATGACTGAAATGGTCGACGTCGTTCACAGCATTTCAGACAACTCAAAGAAGATCAACAAGATCACCGGCATCATCGAAGACATTGCCAATAAAACCAATTTGCTGTCGCTCAATGCGGCCATTGAAGCGGCCAGAGCGGGTGAGCATGGCAAGGGCTTCAGTGTCGTGGCGGATGAGGTTGGCAAATTGGCCACCATCAGTGCGCAAAACGCCAAAGAGATCAAACAGCTGATTGAAAAGGCGGTTGTCGATACGGAAAAAGCTGTCAAAACGGTCCAAGAAGTCGCCGCTGAAATGTCAAAAATTGATGGCGCCTCCAGCGCTTCCAATGGTTTTCTGATGAGAATCTCATCGGCGATCGAGCAGCAAAACAGCGCTGTACAAGAAATAGCCGCCAACTTAGAGAACCTCGACGCCATTGCTCGATCCAATGCCAGCGCGAGTGAGGAAATCACGGCCTCGGTCATGGAGCTCTCAAAGATCGCTGACTCAACGCGCCAAAGTCTGTCAAATTTTAAAAACTAACAGCGAATCGGTTAGATCCCGATGAAAACCAGCGCCACAGAGCAGCCTTTCCGCAAGGCAGATGCCAATGCCCCTTTCGCACTGGTCATTGGCAGCGGTTTTGGCGGCTTGGCGGCTGCTGTTCGCTTATGCGCCAAAGGTTGGCGCGTGCAGGTGCTCGAGAAGTTAGATGAGCCAGGCGGCCGTGCCCGCGTCCACCATGTCGACGGTCACATCTTTGATGCTGGCCCGACGATCGTCACCGTGCCACACTTGTTGGAAGAGTTGTGGCGCCTAGGTGGGCGCAAACTTGCGGATGATGTCGAATTGCGTTTGCTCGACCCTTATTACCGAATCCGCTTCGACGATGGTGACCACTTCAATTACAGCGGAGACCCTGAGCGCATGCGCGCTGAAGTCCTGCGCATCGACCCTACGGCGGGTCCCGGATATGCCGCCTTCTTGGCGGAAGCAGACCTGTGTTTAGAACTGTGCTTTGACACCCTCAGCTGCCAATCGTTTGAGAGCATTGGCGAACTGTTGAAAGCTGTGCCGTCTATTGTGCGCATGAGAGGCTGGCGAAGCCTGCATGCGATGGTCGCCACGCATATCCAACACCCTAAGCTGCGCCAAGCCTTGAGCCTTCAGTCGCTTTTGATTGGTGGCAATCCATTTTCTGTGACCTGCGTCTACTCACTGATCAATGCGCTGGAAAGGCGTTTTGGTGTGCACTGGGCCATGGGCGGCACAGGGGCTTTGGTGAAAGGCTTGGTGGATGTGATGGAGGGCATGGGTGGCAGTCTGCGCACAGGCGCTGAAGTTCGCCGCATCGATGTCGCAGAGGGACGCGCTTATGGCGTCACTCTGGCCACCGGCGAAACCATTGCTGCTGATATCGTGGTTTGCAATGCCGACGCGGCTTGGACCTATAAAAACCTGATCGACTCGAAACACCGCAAAGTGTGGACCAACGCCAAGGTCGAGAAGGGCAAATATTCCATGAGTCTGTTTGTTTGGTACTTTGGCACCAACAAACGTTTTGACGACGTGCCCCATCACATGATGCTGCTGGGCCCGCGTTATGAAGCGTTGTTGGAAGACATCTTCAAAAACTACCATCTGGCCGACGATTTCAGCCTTTACTTGCATCGCCCAACAGCCACCGATTCAGCCATGGCGCCTCAAGGTTGCGATAGCTTTTATGTGCTGGCACCCGTCCCCAACTTGAAAAGCGGCACAGACTGGGCTAGCCAAGCAGAGCCTTACCGTGCTGCCATTGCGCAAGCGTTGGAAGCGACGGTTCTGCCCAATTTAAGCGAGCATCTGACGGTCTCGTTCATGACCACACCGCAAGACTTTCAAGACACCCTGCTCTCTTACCAAGGCGCCGCCTTTGGGCTTGAACCTATTCTTTTGCAAAGCGCTTGGTTCAGACCGCACAACCGAAGCGAAGACATTCAAAACCTGTTCATGGTGGGTGCCTGCACCCACCCAGGTGCAGGCATACCCGGTGTGCTGATGTCGGCAAAAGCCCTAGAGACCGTGCTGCCTGATCCAGCGACTTTCAAACCTTCTTCATGATGTCCAGCAGCCGTCTTTTGATCGAACAAACACTTGCTGTGGCGCAACGGCTATTGCTGGAGCAATGGCGGCAAAAGCGGGGGCTGATCTTTTGGGCTGTTTTCCCATCGACGATGATGCTGCTCTTCGGTTTGGTCTACGCCCACAACGACAGCATGCGTGCAGGCCTGGATGCAGCGGCAGCTGGCATTTTGGTGGGTGCCGCGCTTTTCTTCAGCTGCTTGGGCGGCACCGTTGCGGTGATTGCTGCAGAACGTGAACGCGGCACCCTGCCTCGCTTGCTGACCACACCCCTGCACCCCGCCGCGTATTTTTTGGGGGTTGTCATTGCACAGTTGTTGTTGGCTTTGATGCAAGTGGTCATGCTGTACAGCATTGCTCTGGCCATTGGCGTCAAGTACCACGGCAGCCTTTTCTTAGGCGGATTGATTTTGCTGCTCTCCGTGTTTGCCTACGTGGGTATGGGATTTTTCTTGGGCGCACGCTTTGCCAGACGCAGCGAAGAAGTGGTGGTGGCGTTATCGGCGATTGGTGTGCCTTTGCTGGTGTTGGGTGGCACCTTTTTCCCGCTCGAAATCATGCCCCAAGGCATGCAAGCCGTGGCACACATCAACCCCATGCTGCACATGAACCAAGCCTTCAAAGGTGTGGCGGCGTATGGCATGGGCTGGGCTGAACTGCGCTTTGAAGTGACTTTTCTGTTTGTGTTTTGCGGGCTGTCACTGGCTTTGGGCATCCAGTCGTATCGGCACCTACTGGGCGTGGAGAAATCCAAATGACAGCAGCCCTCCACATCGATGATGTTCACAAGTGGTTTGGCGATCGCCAAGTCCTAGACGGGTTTAGCTTGCGGGTAGAGCAAGGTGAGGTGGTGGGTCTACTCGGCCCCAATGGGTGTGGCAAGTCGACGGTTCTGAACATCGTTTGCAAGCTACTCGCCCCTGACACTGGGCAGGTGCGCCTGATGGGTGAGCCACTGAACGAACTGGGTTATCGCGCACGCGGACTGGTCGGCGTGTGTACGCAGCACAGTGCCCTGTACCCCGATTTGTTGCCCGCTGAAAACCTGCACTTTTTTGCCCGCCTTTATGGCCTGACTGAGATGGAGCGCAAACAAAGGGTGGCAGAGCTGATGCACAGGTTCGAGCTGGAAAAATTCGCAAGCACCCGAGTGGGTCAACTCTCAGGGGGGTGGCAACAACGGCTTCACCTCGCCGTGGCCTTGATACACCGACCCAAGTTACTGGTGCTGGACGAGCCCACAGCGGCTGTAGATTTAGAAGCACGCATGGACCTGTGGCGTCTGATCGAAGGCTTGCGCGACAGTGGCACCACCATCTTGTTAACCAGCCATCACCTTGCCGAGGCCGAGCGTCTGTGCAGACGGGTTGCGATGATGCGCAGCGGCAAAGTCGTGGCAGAGGGCAGCGTGCCTGAACTGTTGGCCCGCATCCCTGGCCAAGCGGTAGCCAAGGTGCAAGCTGAAGACAACGAAGCCATCATGCAACGAGCCTTAGATCTGGGATGGACAGTTCGCCAACACGCGGGGCAGATGCGTCTTTTACTCCCGCAAAACTTGGGCTTGCGAGAAATTCTTGACGCACTAGACGGCACACAAGTGAGCGGCGTGAGTGTTCAACCCGTCACCCTAGAAGATGCCTATCTTGAGCTTGTTGGTGACAGTCCGTTGCTAGGCTAGCGCCAAACTGAAAAAATACAACAACACCATGAGAGACAAAATTCCACTTTTCCCCCTGTCACATGGCTTGTTTCCGGATGGCATGCTGTCGCTGCAAATCTTCGAAGTTCGCTATCTGGACTTGATCAAACGTTGCCACCAACAAGGACTTCCTTTTGGTGTGGTTTGGCTGAAAAAAGGCAGCGAGGTCCAGGTGCCAGGCGAGGTGCCTTTGTTGCACGGCTTCGGCTGCGTGGCACACATCCGCCATTTTCAGCAAGTTCAACCCAACTTGTTTCTCGTCACCTGCCAAGGTGGCGCTCGCTTTGAGTTGCATGACACACAAGCGGGTCCGTTCGGTGTCTGGCAAGGTGACTTCTCGTACCTACCTAACGACCCTGATATTGAACTGCCCACATCCCTTCAGCCGCACGCTGATCGACTCGGCAAAGTCATCGCCCGCGCTCAGCAGCAAGGACAAAGCCAACAGCTACCCATCTTTCAACCCTATCTTCTAGACCAATGTGGCTGGGTAGCCAACCGGTACGCAGAAGCCATGGACATCGATGTTGAAAAGAAACTTGAACTGTTACGCGAACTTGATCCCTTAAAAAGATTGCAAGACGTCGATGCGCTCTTGGCGTAACAATGTTGAAACGACACCACTGAAACAGGAGATTTCGATGCTGATTAAACGCATGATTGACATGACTGAAAAATGTTTTCTGGTCACGATCGCCCTTTTTACAGTCGGCGCCATGGTTCAAGAAGTCATGGTGCTGATCGAGCAACGTAGCGTTGCGCTGAAGGACTTACTGCTGATGTTCATCTATGCAGAAGTTTTGGGCATGCTTGGCGCTTTCTACAGCAGCCATCGAATTCCAATCACCATACCTTTGATCATTGCCATGACGGCATTGAGTCGTCTCATCATCCTTCAAGGCAAAGACGGAGACCCTTCCATCCTTCTGTATGAAAGTGGCTCTATTTTGCTGATTGCGGTGGCTTGTTGGGTGATCAGCCATTTGCAAGACCGAGATTGACTGGGGTTCTTTCGGTGTGACTTCACAGGCGCAAAGGGGCACCGTATCCGGTCAGCTCTAAATACCCATGGCCCAGCAAGCGCTCACCTTGCATCAGGCTGACTGCCCCCTCCCAGTAAAAGCCGCCCGTGCTGGCGCGGGCGTCCACCTCTTGCGCCAGCATCAGCGGCACAAGACTGAAACGTTGGCCACCTACCACTAAGTCCATGGGGATGGGGTATTCAATCAATGACTTGGAGCGCCAGCTTCCCCGCGGTTGCCACCTCAGCCCATGCCACCCTTTGGCGGGCAGCCCATCGCGATCGCGTGCATCCACATGCGCGTGAAGCGGCTCTGATTTGTTGTTGCGGATTTGAAAAGCCATCAGCGTGCCGCCATCCAGCAAATTGATGCCCAACCAGTCCCAACCCACGGCCCCTGGCATCAACAATTGGCTGGACCATTCGTGGTCCAGCCACGCTTGACCCTCCAGCACTTGCGTCTGTTGGCCCAACTGCACACGGGCATTCAAGCGCAAAGGCGCGCGGCTGTAGTAGTAGCTCGCTTGGTCAGCTTGGGGGCCTTTTTGCGACAAACCGTCTTGGCCGCGCAAGATGACGGGTCGTTGGGTACTGGCTTGAAAGGACATGGAGAACCCCTCCCCTGCAAATCGCCCCTCATAGACTTCTGCGGCCGCGCGTTGCACACGCCGTAAGTGCCAATCTTCGAACTGCACATTCGTGTCTGCCGTTTCAGCACGCAAGGATGTACCGCTGAGACGCCCGGCACGGTTGGCGTGCAAGAACACATCTTGTTTGGCAACCGCCAATGCCGCATGCGCAAACAGCAACTGTTGCGGGGCAAGGCGACTGGGGTTGTCCATCGCATGCTGGGTTCGACTGCGAAAAAAGGTCAGCTGAAATCCGATGGCCGAGGGCCCTTGCCCCAACCACCCGGTCAAATACCACCACTCGGTGCGGTACTCGGGATGCGCGCCGTAGTCCCTTGGAAAAACCAAGCGCCTTGGCTTAGCGGGTGGATAAAACGCACCCTCGGTGGCCGCTAAGGCTGGAGCCCAAGGTGAAAGCCCTGCCAGCAAAAATGCGGCAGTTTGAATCGCGTGTCTGCGAGGTGTCATACGGTTTACCAATCTGCGCGCAGGCTTTCGGCCAAACGTTGATGGTCAAGTCCCTGACGTGCGGCCCACCGCGCCGTCAACACGCCAATCGCCAGCAACAAACCACTGATGAGCGCCCATTGCCCCACAGCGAAGTGGGTGTTCATGGTCCAGTGAAAAGACTCCGGATTGACTTTGTGAATCAAGATCTGGCTGATCAAGCCCCCTAATAAACTGGCCCATGCGACGGCCACCAACAGCAAGAAGCCCACCTCCAACGACACCAAGCGCCAACGGTCTGACGCCGACATGCCCAAATGCGCCAACACGCCAAACTCACGGCGACGCAAAATCAGCTGCCCCGTGACGCCAGCGGCCACCGAAAACAAGGCCACAAACAAGGCAGCCGCTTCGAGTGCGTAAGTCATCGCGAAACTGCGGTCAAAGATTTTGAGTGAAAGCTGCCGCACATCGCTGGCACTGATCCATTTCAAGTGGTCCAGTTCAGGCACTTGGGCTTGAATCTGTGCCATGACCTTGGCAGGGTCTGCATCGTTGACCAACCACACGGAAACGCCAGAGCGAGATCGGTCACCGGTTAACCGCTCATAGTCGGGGGTAGACATCACCACCGTGCCGTGCTGGCGACCGTAGTCTCTGAACAGTCCTCCCACCCACACCTTTTGTTGACCTTGACCGGCCAAGGGCAACGAGGCCTCTTGGCCGGCACGCCACCCATACACATCCGCCATGGCCTCAGAGCCAAACACCACCACCCTGCTTTGACCATCTTGTAGTGGCAACTTTGCCAACCCTACCAAAGCCACAGACTGGATAGGGTCCTGCAGATTCAAAGGCTTGGCCAATAAAACCACCTCAGGGCGGTCATACCCCAAGCGCAAGTTTCTTTGTCGGCTGGTTTCCACCCGCTGAACGTGAGGCACAGCGGCAATTCGTGCTTGCACCTTGGCATCAAAGCCAGGCTGATCCGCCATGGCTTGGCTGCTGGTGTAGAGGTCGGCGGGCAGCACCATGCTCAACCAATCTGAAACCGAGGTGCGAAAGCTGCTGACCATCACCATCATGGCCACGGTCAGTGAAAACGCGGCCACCGTGCCTGTGATCAACGGCGTGGCCGCTGACGGCGCCTGCGCCAAGCGCCAAGCAGCCAATCGAAAAATAGCAGGCACATGCGAACGCGCCAATGCGCGCGACAGTCCACCCCAAAGCTGGGCCAACACCCAGGGCATAGCCAGCAATCCCGCACAAAGCAAAGCGGCAATCGAGGCGTAAGCGGCCCACGGCAATTCGTCCAAACTGGGCAGCAACAGCAAAGCAAAAGATAGGCTCACTGCCACGAAGCTCCATTTCCGCGTGGGCGGTGTGAACACCAGCGTTTCAGCTTGGCCCGCACGCAACACCGACATAGGTTGGCGCCAATTGATTTGCAACAAAGGGAGCCACGCTGAAGCCAGCCCCATCAGCGTGGAAGCCAGCGCCAAAACAGCCATGACCGACCAGTCAATCACCAAAGGCGGCTGGCTGCTGGCAAAGTAATTGCCGCCTAAGTCGCCACCAAACCAGTGCATCAAAACCGATGCAAGCAACAGGCCCATGCCCACACCCAACAACCCGCCCATGGCGCCAATCAAACCACCCTGCGCCCAAACGAACCGGCGCAGCCAAGCCTCGCTCGCGCCCAACACCCCCAGCAAGGCCAGTTCCGAGCGCTGACGAACGATCGACAAGTTGACCGCGGTCGACACCAAAAAACCACCCGTCAACAAAGCCACCATGGCCAACACGGAAAGGTTGACGCGGTAAGCCCGCGAGAGCAAGGACATGCGGCGGTCGCGGTCTTGCGTGGCCACCATCTGAAGCGTTTCGGACTGTGCTTGCAAGGCGACTCTCAGGCCTTGCGGGGTTTGCCCGTCTTCCAAGCGCAGGTCTAAGCGCGACACCACACCCAGCCGATTGAACGCCCATTGCGCACTGCCAATGTCCATCACGCCAATGACTTGAGAGGCTGCACCAGGCACCTCACCCGCCACCAACAAAGAAACTGACTCGGGGCCATGCTGCAAAACCAGGGTGTCACCCACACGCACCTTCAAGGCTTGGAAAGCCGCCGCGGATAAAAACAAGGCCTTGGCATTGAACAAATCTGCGCCCCCATCCGCCACGCTGGGCATCAAAGAAGCTGACACAGAAGCAGCCTTGAAAAAATCAAGGCCAAGCACCGTCAAGCGGTCGGTCCTCACCACCAACACAGGGCTGACCGTGCGTATGCCTAAAGCAGCGCGGCGGCTGTCCCAGACATCAATTTGACGGTCATCGATGTCGCCCAAGGGCGCGACCAACTGGGCGGAAGCTTGCCCATTCACCGTGTCTAAGGCCTGACCAAACGAAGCCAATGCCGAGTGGTTGACGGTGTGAATGGCAACGGCCAGCATCACCCCGATGGCCACCATGGTGAGCGCGACCAACCATCTCACCCAGGCCTGGACCGAGGCGCCTTTGAGCAACCAAACAAACAGCAGCTGTTGGCCCTTCAAGTTCAAGAAACCAAACCCTGAGGTGTCAAGTGCAAAGTTCTACCCATGGCTTGCGCGGCGTCGTCGGAATGGGTGACGACGACCAGACTGGTCTGCCTCGCTGTACACAACTCAATCAGCAAGCCCAGGGTGTTGGCTGCCGTTGTGGTGTCCAGATTTCCCGTGGGCTCGTCCGCAAACACCACTTTGGGGTGATGCACCAAGGCACGCGCCAGGGCCACACGTTGTTGTTCGCCACCCGACAGGCTGGTCGGCTTGGCATCCAAGCGTTTTTGCATGCCCAGGTCGCACAGCAGTGACCGGGCAGCCGCAGCACTGGTTGGACCAGATTGCCCACCCAACAAGCAAGGCACCATGACGTTTTGTAACGCTGACAAGTGCGGCAGTAAATGAAATGCTTGAAACACAAAACCCATCTCGGACTGACGGCAAGCACGCCGCCGCTCGGCCGTCCAAGCCGAGGTGGGCTGGTCTGACCAACACACTTCGCCACGGCTGGGCACTTCCAGACCAGCCATGATGTTGAGCAAAGTGGACTTGCCACAGCCCGACGTGCCCTGAATCGCCACATGTTCGCCCTGTGCCAACTCAAAGTCGAGGCCTTGAAAGAGCCACTCATCGGACGCGTAGGCGTGCCCCACAGAAATTAAACTTAAAACGGCCATCAACTAAAGACGTTTTGCATGGTTCATGGCAGTGCGCAAGCTGAACGATCAGGTGACGATCAAGCGTGCGTTTTGAAACTCGCCGATGTGGCCCACGACTGCGGCATCATCAAACCCGTGACGCTTAAAAACAGCCATAACCTCGGGCACTGTCTCAGCCGTACAACTGACCAACAATCCACCACTTGTTTGCGGGTCTGACAACAGGGCTTGGCACTCAGCAGGTAACCCGCTGTCAAGGCTGATGTCGCTGCCATAACCATCCCAGTTGCGGCCAGAAGCCCCCGTGACATAGCCATCTTTCAACAAAGCGGACACGTTGGGCAACAAGGGCACATCGGCCCATTTGATATGGGCAGTAAGGTTGGCGCCTCGAGCGACTTCAAGGGCATGGCCCGCCAAACCAAAACCCGTCACGTCAGTCAAGGCGTGCACGCCGTTTAATTCAGCCAACTCGGGGCCCGGGGTGTTGAGCTTGGTGGTGTTCGAGATCATGGATTCGTAACCTGCCGCATCAAGCACGTCCTTTTTGAGTGCCGCCGATAAAACGCCAACGCCAATCGGCTTGCCCAGCACCAACACATCGCCAACTTTTGCGCCGTCGTTTCGTTTCACACGTTCGGGATGAACCAAACCCAGCACGACCAGTCCGTAGATAGGCTCAACGGAATCAATCGTATGCCCGCCAGCAATGGGGATGCCTGCCGTATTGCAAACCGATGCACCTCCGGCAAGAATTTTGCCGATGGTCTCTGTTGACAACACGTTGATGGGCATACCCACCAAAGCCAACGCCAAAATGGGTTTACCGCCCATGGCGTAGACGTCGCTGATGGCATTGGTCGCCGCAATCCGCCCAAATTCATAAGGGTCGTCCACGATGGGCATGAAGAAATCTGTCGTTGCAATCAACGCTTGCTGGTCGTTGAGTTTGTAAACAGCCGCATCATCTGCTGTGGCGATTCCCACCATCAACTCTTTGGGAATCGGCATCTGCAATGTGCCTTTGAGAATTTCAGACAAAACCGCTGGTGCAATTTTGCAACCACAGCCGCCGCCGTGGGAAAGAGAGGTCAGACGGGGTTCAGAAGGATTCATGGCGTTTGATGGATTCGAAAAAGAGCGGATGGGTAACTTGGAGCAGCAAAAGTTCAAGACAAATGGGCTATTTGTCAGCGAGAAACTGCAACACCGCTGAATGAAAACGGTCAGGGGCCTCAAGATGTGGGACGTGGCCTACGTTATCCAGCTCAACCAACATCGAGCCAGGAATGCGCTTTTGTGCATCCTTGCCGAGTTGAGGGAAATAGCCCATGCCCTTGACCACCTCGGGGGGAGCAAAACGCCTGCCAAAAACCGTACGGTCAAGCTGTCCGATCGTCAGCAGCACAGGCAGCTTTAAATTGGGCAACTCGTTGTAGGTCGCGCCTTCATAAATCATTTGATACGTCAAAGCGGAGACCAAGGCATAACGCGGATATTCAGAACTGCGCTGCACACGCGAGAATTGCTCGACAAAACGCTCAAACTCTGGGCGGTAGTTGTCTTTGAAATAGCTCTTGATGAAGCTGCGATAGCTGTCCGTCGTTTGTGCCATTTCCTGCTTTTGAAGACTTTGAGTCGACTGCTTCGGAATTGCAGGCACATACTCCTCTAAGCCCAGTGGGTTCTCCAAAACCAATGCACTCACACGTTGCGGGTGTCTGCGTGCAAAATGAACGCCCAACATTCCGCCCATGCTGTTAGCGACAACGGCTACGCGACTCACGCCCAGTTGGTCAAGCAAGCGCACGTTGTTGTCTGCTAAATCTGCAAAGGTGTAACGAATCTCGGGTTTTGAAGATTTGCCAAAGCCAATTTGATCTGGGGCAATCACCCGATAGCCCTGCGCAGACAGCGTTCGAATGGTGTTTTCCCAATAGTCGGCGCCAAAGTTTTTGCCATGAAACAAAACCACAGTGCGTCCATTGGATTTGACACTTGGCTGGACATTCATATAGGCCATTCTGACCAAATGCCCTTGCTGTTCAAACTGAAGGTACTGCACTGGATAAGGGTAAGTCCACCCTTCCATCCCGACCCCTAGCGGCTCGGCTTGTGCATACGTTGGCGCAGCCAAAGACGTCGTCAGTTGCGTCGGTTGACTTGCGCAACCTGCCATCACAAGCAGCGTTAGCCCGACAATTGATTTCAATTTAAATGTATTCATTGCATTTCCAAATAGGAGTCCGTTTGAAGGATGAGGTTGTAGGGCGATCAGACAATGTGCAAGCCACCATCCACCACCAACGTCGTCCCCGTGATGAAAGATCCCTCCGAAGAAGCCAGCCACAAAATAGGCCAAGCAATTTCTTCAGGCGAAGCCCAGCGACCCAGCAACGACGTGTCTTTGCGCTCTGTTTTGAGTTGATCCACCCCTTTGCCTATTTTTTGGGCGCGAGCCACATGAAACTCGGTCAAGGTGGAGCCGGGGCACACCGCATTCACTCTGACACCATGAACGGCTTCTTCAAAAGCGAGCGATCGGGTCAATGAGACCTGGGCCGCTTTGGTCGCATCGTAAAGCGCCATACCTTTACGCCCCTTGACGGCATAGCAGGATGACACATTGACGATGCTTCCCTGCCCGCTGTTGCGTAAATGCGGCAAGGCGGCATGGCAGTAGTGCGTGATGCCCACCAAGTTAACACCAACGATGGCATGCCATTCGGCAGCAGTGGCGTCCGCAGCGGGCGAATAGTTACGCATGGCCGCGTTGTTCACCAGAATGTCTAAGCAGCCCCAAGCGTTGACGCACAAATCCACAGCCTTTGAAGCCAGCGCTGCGTCAGTCACATCCGCCTCAAGGCAAAGCACCCGAGCTTGCGGCACGGTCTGCTCAATGCTCTGACGTGTGGACGCTAGCCCCTGGGTGTTGGTGTCGACCAGAAAAACGGCGGCACCTTGCTGACAGAACACATGCGCCGTCGCCGCACCAATGCCTGAACCCGCACCGGTAATGAGCGCGACTTTGCCCTGGAGACGCAGAGAACTCATGCCATTCACTCCGCCTTGGTTCCGGTGTCTTTGATGACTTTGCCCCAGCGCTTGATTTCAGAGCCGATCCAGTCGCGGAACTGATTGGGCGTGGAAGCCACAATTTCAAACTCCATCTCCAACAAACGCTTGGTGATCTCTGGGGATCGCAAGATCTTCACGATCTCACGGTTGTAGCGATCGATGATGGGCGCGGGTGTACCGCCAGAGGTAAGAAAGCCAATCCATGAAGTCGCCTCAAACTCGGGATAGCCTGACTCGCTGAGAGTGGGCACTTGGGGCATGCTGGCAAAGCGTTTCAGGCCCGAGGTAGCCAACAACTTGAGTCGCCCCTCGCTGGCGAACTGCTGCACGTTGCCCGGCACAAAAAACCCCGCCTGAATGTTGCCCCCGATCAAGTCGGTGATTGCGGGCCCTGCCCCTCGGTAAGGAATATGGGTGATGTGAAAGTCCCCCGCCGACTTGAACATTTCCATCGTCAGATGAGACGCGCTACCCAATGCAACAGATCCATAGGAATACTTCGTCGGATTGGCTTTGGTTTTTTCTACAAAGTCCTTCACGCTGGTGATACCGGAGGCTGGATTGACCACCAAGTATTGCGGGGCCTTGACCATCAGGGTGATGGGTGCCAAGTCTTTGATGGGGTCATAGGGCATCTTGTCAAACAAGCCCACGTTGATGGCCAAAGGACCGTTGTAGCCAATCAGCAAGGTGTGGCCGTCTTGGGCTGCCTTGGCAACCATGTCAGCACCAATGTTGCCGCCTGCGCCAGGTTTGTTTTCCACCACAAAGGGCTGCCCGAAAACTTCTTGCAGTTTGGGGGCGATCAGCCGCGCCAACACATCGTTGGTGCTGCCCGTGATGGGCACGATGATGCGCACGGGCTTGGTTGGCGCCCATTCTTGCGCCCAAGCCGATGTGCCAGCGCCCAGACACACGGTGGTGGCCAGCACCAAAGCACCCAATTGTCGACGGTTGAAGTTTTTCATCTTGTCTCCTGTTGAGCTTTGGAGGTCGGTCAGATCGAAAAAACCGGTTCGTCCAGTCCATTGGCCAGGTGTGCTTTGGCCCAAACCATGGGGTCATCGCCTTTGGGCAACAACACGCCGGCAGGGCGAACATGTTGCTCAGCGGCATCCAATGCCGGGGGCTCAATGCCTTGCTCCAGCGCCACCGCTGCGTCGTGCAGCATGCGCCGAGCCATGACAATCGCCCGGTCGGTGGGCAGCAGTTTTTCGGCAGCGTGGTCCTGAATGGCGCCCATGCTTTCCTGCAAGGAGTAGTCTTGTGCCGAAAACCCGAACACACCGCTATAAGCGCGCTTCTCCTGTTGGGCCTTGCGGTCCATCAAGTAGTCGTTGTCGCGGTTGGCTTTGGGCACAAAACTGCCAGGGGCGTCGTATTCCACATGGATGCCTTTGCCGGCGGCCATGGCTTCATTTTCTTCGGCGCTCAGCGGCTGCTTGGGTTGCCAATTCATGCTCCAGGCCCAGCACTCGTGGTCGTTGACCGGCACCCAGGCATGGCCACCCAAGGCATGGTGGCCAAACGGCGGAATCATGGTGAACCAAGGGAACAACCACTGGGTGATGCGCCAGTAAAAACTGTCGGGCTCGCCCATGCGACGGCCGTACAAGCTCATGCCAAACGAGGTCTTTTCGATTTCAAACACCACATTGCCATCGGCCTTGATGTAGTCGAGCGCCTTGACGCCCTGGTGCATCGGGTCCGTGTCCACTTCATAGCGGTGCACATACGACACGTGCGCGGTGTCGATGCCACCCTCCATGGCCTGCAGGTAACTGGAGTACTGCAGACGCCTGGACACGAACACATGGCTGTCGGGCAAGGTGCACCACTCGAGTTCGGGCGGCTCGGGCATTTTGTCGGGTGGGCCCATGTAGGTCCAAACAATGCCGCCGCGCTCCACGCAGGGGTAGCCCTTGATGTGCATGTGCGCGCAGGCTTTGGGGTTGGAGGGCACGTCCACACACTGGCCATTACCGTCAAATTTGACGCCGTGGTAAGCGCAGCGGATGCCGTTTTCTTCGTTACGGCCAAAATAAAGCGACACACCTCGGTGAGAACAAAACTCGCCGATCATGCAGGCTTGGCCATCGGTGTTGCGAAACGCCAGCAGCTTTTCACCCAACAACTCGATGCGCACTTGCGGGCCATCGGGCTGTGGAATTTCGCTGCTCGTCAAAGCCGGCACCCAATAGCGACGCATCAAATTACCCATGCGCGTGCCGGGCCCAACGCGTGTCAGGGTTTCAGACATCTCTTTGTTCATGAAAAAAGTCTCCAGTTTAGTAAGGGTTTATAAGGTGTGGCAACACATGCCAACTGCTGATGTGGATATTGAGTAAGGCATTAGAAATCGCTTCAATCAATCTTCAAAATGGACGGTCAAAGAAGCCGCGGGCAAGCTAAAACTAGATCTCCAAGACGCACCAGCATCCACTGGATAAGCATCCGTCCAAGTCCCTGTGGTCACGACGTCACCAGCTTGGATGTCTGTTGAACCAGGGCAACATCTCAATTCTTTCAGGAAATGCTCGAGCGCGTGAAGGGGGCTATCCAACACATGGGCCCCTGCCCCGACTTCAACCAGATTCTCGTCTCTGTACAACGTGGCGGTTGCTTTCGCTAGCAAGGCATGAAGCTCTTGAGCTGATTTCGCCACCGATGCCACAGAGGTTTTTTCGCCAACGATGAGGTGGGCATGAAGTCCGCCATCTGCAACGGTGTCCGCGGCTTCAAACTTCCAATTTGGCATGTGCGACTGAACGATCTCAAAACCAGGCGCCATCCAATCCAACGACTGATAGATATCGTCCAGGGTGGCGTCAGGCTTTGGCGTCTCCTTGAATCCGAAAACAATCTCTGGCTCGATTCGTGGCTGGCAAATCCCCGAAAGAGAGAAAACATGAGCCTCAGAACAAAACGTGAGGGTTGTATTCCAAACTGTGCCCCAAATTGGACCAAAGACGTTGTAGCGAGGCCAGATCGTACGGTTTGTAAATCCAATCTTGTAGCCACGCGGTGTTTCACCTCTGGCGAGCCTCAGCTCACGAACAGCCAGTGCGTCCTGATAGGCCGAATGGATGTCATAGCCCTGAGTGGCGCTGACCGCCTGCGACCAGCATTCACCGCTGTCGTAATAGGCAAGAAGTTGTTTCGAATTCATCCTCTGAGCTTACCAAGTAAGGAATGTGCAACCCATGACACGGTCTGTCTATCGACCTATTTCAATTTTTCCCAGACCAGGCTTCGGATGCTGACCTTGCCATCAAGCGGGTCTGGGGATACCGGTGTGGAAAGAGACAACCTGTGGCCTTCGAGCTTGAAGATGCGCACTTGCTGGGTTCCGGTCCAAGTTTCATTCCACGAGATGTCCACGTGATGGGTCACCTCGTTGCCGGCGATGGTGTAAGTGCCGGCATAGCTGATGACGCTGCGAAATAAATTCTCAGCCTCAGTTGCCGTGGCCGTGGTAGCCGCCGGCTTATGACGATCGCCGCGGACGATGATGACGACCATTCGGCCATCCGCTGAATAGGTGATGAACCCCTGTGGGTTCGGCCCCATGAGATCGATGGTGAGACCCGAAGGAACCTCTTCACGGATCACCGAAACCAGCTGCCAAGTGCCGAGTAAGCGGCTGGCTGGCGTGTCGTTCGGCTGAGTTACAGCTGCTTCTCGGGTCATGAGCGTTTGAAGGGAATCGCTGCAACGAACAACAAGATTTTCATGGCGATATTTCCTTGAGGTGTGGTGGGTCATGCCGAATAGGTTGAATGATTATGCTGTCAATTACGTTTTGAATGCCCTTCCAATGCAAGACAAGTCGCAAGCGGCAGCAAGTGGACCGCCTGTCACTGGCACTAGGGAATTCCATAGTGCACGGGCTGCAAAGGCCGTCTTACTATCGAAAAAAATCGTACGCATGCAAACAATGCTTATTCGTACGAGTCAGAAGAAATTCAAGACTATGCAGCAACAGCGAAATACGACATCAGACATTGCCAACGGTAACGGCTTGGGGCATTTCAATCACGTTGAAAAAATCGACGCGACCGATGATTTCATTCGCCAAGCCGTGGATCAGGCCGACCTCCCCGCGCTACTGGCGACGCTTGCCATGATCACCGGTGACACGTCGTTGATCACACCGGATCTCAAGCCCCCGACGCCGCCCATGATGACAACGATCGCCCCCCAAGGTGGGATGAGCACGGAGGCCCAAGATAAAGCCAGGCGCCTGGCCACTGCGACCCTCATCAAGTTTCGTGACAGCGGGCAAACTGTGCAGGACGCCCCTCCCCCATCACTGATTGACCAATGTGTCGCTTATCTTGTCCGCGGCGACCTGGACGAACTGCGGCCACTGTTAGAACATGAATTGAACATCACGCGCGACATGGGCGCCCCCGATTGGAAGTTGACAGACATTGCACCAGACAGAAATTTTCGCGTCGCCGTCATCGGCGCAGGTGTCAGTGGTATCGCAGCAGCTTACCGGCTGCAGCAGGCAGGTGTGGACTTTTCTGTTTATGAAAAAAACGAAGAGGTGGGTGGCGTCTGGTGGGAAAACCGGTACCCAGGTTGCCGGCTGGACACGCCCAACTTTGCCTACAGCCTGTCGTTCGCGCAAAAGCCCGACTGGCCACAACAGTTCTCCCGCCAACCCGAGATCCATGCCTACCTAAAAACGGTGGCAGGCCAAGCCGGTATCCGCAGCAAGATCCAATTCAATACCGAAATTGATGCCATGCGTTTTGATGAAGCGCGTGGCTGCTGGACACTCAGCGTGCGTCACGCTGATGGCACTGTGCTTGAAGAAGAATTCAATGCCGTCATCACTGCCGTTGGCATTCTGAGTCGGCCGAGTTTTCCAGACATTCCCGGTATCGACACCTTCAAAGGTCAGATCATCCACTCCGGTAAATGGCCGCAATCTCCAAACCTGGAGGGCAAACGGGTGGCGATGGTGGGCACCGGTGCGAGCGCCTTCCAAATCGGCCCATCGATTGCACAAAGTGTGTCGCAGTTCACCGTGTTCCAGCGCAACCCACCTTGGATGCTGCCCACACCCACGTACCACGACGACATCAAGCCTGGTATGCAGTGGCTGCTCAAACATGTGCCTTTCTACGGCCGCTGGTTTCGCTTCTGGCAATTCTGGATCGCGGTTGAAGGCCGCTTGCCACTGACAGAAGTCGACGAAGGCTGGGACCATCCCGTTTCCGTTGGCCGCGCCAACGAAGAACTGCGTCAGGGTTGCTTGGCTTGGATGGCTGGCCAGTACAGCGACCGACCCGACCTCTTGGCCAAAGTGACGCCCAATTACCCGCCCGCCGCCAAACGCATGCTGCGCGACAACGGTGCGTGGGCCACCATGCTGAAGGTGCCGCATGTGGAGCTGAACACAACAGGCATCGAAGAATTCACCACCACAGGCATTCGGACCAAAGACGGTGAGTTGCATGCATTCGATGTGATCGTTTTTGCGACGGGTTTTAAAGCTTCCGACTTTCTCTCACCGATGAAGATCACCGGCATGGATGGTCGAGAACTTCACCGCGATTGCTGGGCCGGCGACTGCCGCGCTTATTTGGGCATCATGGTGCCGGGCTTTCCAAACCTGTTCATGACCGGAGGCCCCAACACAGCCGTTGTCATCAATGGCAGCGCCATCTTTTCCTCTGAATGTCAGGTGGAGTACTCCATGCGTGCCATCGGCCATTTGCTGGCGAATGGTCAGAAGGCGCTGGACTGCAAGGCCGAACCCTTCGAGGAATACAACGCGTGGGTCGACGCAGGCAACCTCAAACGCGCCTGGGGTGCTGCACGCACCACCAGTTGGTATACAAACAGCCAAGGTCGTGCATCTCAGACTTGGCCGCACAGCCTGATGGACTACTGGAACATCACGGCCACTTTCAAGCCCGCTGATTACGAGTTCATGCGTTAACCATGGCAACCAAGAAAGTCATCAAGCTGGACGACATGCCGGGGCACCTGTTTCGCAGGTTGCACCAGCTCGCGGTCATGCGCTTTACGGCCGAACTGGATGAAACGGGCCTCACGCCTGTCCAATGGGCGGCATTGATGACCACGTCGCAGCGTCCTGGGCTAGACCAGAGCACCCTGTCACGCGAAATTTATATCGACACCTCCACCATTGCCGGCGTCCTGGATAGGTTAGAGGCACGCGGGCTGATCCAACGCCGCCATTCCCCAGACGACCGGCGCGTGCGGCAGCTCTACCTGACCGATGAAGGCGCAGTGCTGCTCAAGACGGCCTCGGCCTCCGTGGTCGGCATACAGAAGTGGCTGCTCTTACCGCTGTCGGTAGAAGAGCGGGCAGTTTTTACGCAACTGATGCTCAAGGTTTTGCACCGTCTCGAAAAATGAAACACATGTTCAGCATGATTTTTTGGCTAAAGGTAACCGCGCATGTTTGAAGAAAAATGGTTAACCGTCAACGACTGCAAGGTGCGTGTGCGCCGTGGCGGCTCAGGGCCAACCTTGCTTTATCTGCATGGTGCCAACGGTGCTGCGAAGGTTCCTGCATTCCTAGAAAGCTTCACAGCGCATTTCGATGTCTGGGTTCCTGAGCATCCAGGATTTGGTGAGTCTGACGCGCCGGACTGGCTAGAGAACATCCATGACCTCGCGTATTTTTACAGCGACTTTCTCCATCAACTGGGTTTGTCTAAGGTGCATGTGATTGGCAGCTCCATTGGCGGCTGGTTGGCCATGGAAATGGCCATTCGTGAGCCACAACGATTTTCATCCATGGTGTTGATTGGCTGCGCTGGCATCCGCCTAGAAGGAACACCCCCTGGCGATACGTTTCAATGGGACCCGGCTACAGCGGTGCGCAACACCTTTGTAGACGACAAGATGGTGGCCTTCGCGCTGAGTCACCCGCTTGAGCCAGCCACTGCTCAGAAAAACAGGCGCACCGTTGAACGACTGGCTTTCGAGCCCCGCCTGCATGACCCCATGCTGCACAAATGGCTGCACCGCATCCAATGCCCCGTGCAGCTCGCTTGGGGCGATCAGGACAAGATCATGCCTTTGGCCTATGGCCATGCGTTTGCAAAACTGATACCGCAATCCCAATTGGTGGTCTACCCGAACTGTGGACATTTGCCGCAAATGGAGCAAGCCACTGAATTTGCGGCCTCCTCTCTGAAATTCATGCGTGAGGTTCAACCGTCGTGAACGAATTTTTCAATCCGCCTTCAAGCGCATTGGGCGCCCTATTTTTCAAGCCAAGGAGCTAGACATGTTGGCAGGACAAATCATCAATGGCATTGTCAGCGGGGCCATGTACGCCTTGGTGGCGATCGGGTTCTCACTTGTGATCGGTGTGCTGGACAAATTGAACTTTGCACATCCAGAAGTTTTCATGTTCGGCGGTTTTATTGGACTGATGTCCATGTCGCACCTGCCCATGCCTTGGGCGTTTGCCATGGCCTTCATTGTGGGCGGCTTGATCGGTGTGTTGACCGAGTTTTTGGCGTTCAGACGGTTTCAAACGGCAGATGCCAAGATCACTGCAGCGCTGGCTTCGATGGCGTTGGGTTTGGTCATGGCCGACTTGGTGCACAAATGGTGGGGTACCGAGCCCGTACCCGTCACGCCCCCCGAAGGTTGGTTGACGGGCCGCACCTCTTTGTTGGGCGTTCAAGTGCTCAACTTGCAGTTCTTGATTTTGGGCATCACGATTGTGCTGATGATCGGCTTGCAATTGCTGCTGCAACGCACGCGCATGGGTCGACAAATCAGGGCTTTGGCCGAGTCCAGTGTGTCGGCATCGCTGCTGGGCATCCATGTGCGCCGTGTCACGCAAACGGTATTTTTCATCTCTTCCGCCTTGGCTGCAGAGGCTGGATTGCTGTTGGCTTTGCGCGGCGGGGCAGCCAGCTCAGACATCGGTTTGACCTTTGGCCTCAAGGCGCTCGCCATCATGGCCATTGGTGGTTTGGGTGATTTGCGAGGCGCTGTGATTGGTGGCTTGCTGGTCGGTGTTTTGGAGTCGCTGATGTATGTGTTTGGTTTTGGTCGGTTGGTCGAGATCACCGTTTGGGTCGCCATGATCGTGGTCCTGACCTTCAGGCCCGGTGGCCTGTTCGGTGGCGGCGTTCATAGTCAGGAGCAACGCGCATGATTGCAGATCACCTGTTTTTTGCGGGCATCAACGTCTTGTTGGCCTGGAGTGTTTACACGGTCTTGCTGACCGGCAGTTTGTCGTTTGCCCAAGGCGCCTTCATGGCCATTGGCTGTTACGGCGCGGGCGTTTTGACCGTCAAATTTGGCTGGCCCCTTTTGCCCTCGACCTTGGTCGCCGCAGCGGGTGCGGCTGTCTTGGCGGCAATTTTGGGTTACCCCGCACTGCGCCAGCGCGGCATCTACCTCATCTTGGTCACCTTGGGCATCACCTTCTGCGTTCGTGTCGTCATCGAAAACGTCAAATACGTGGGCGCTGTTTCGGGCTTTGGTGGCATGGTTGGGGCTGACCTCAACAGTGTTTTGATTGCACTGGCGTTTGTGGGCAGCTTTTTGGTGGCACTGTCTTACAGCCCACTGCAACGCATCTGTGATGCCGTTCGCGAAGACGATCGTGTGGCGGCCTCATTGGGCATCAATGTGACGGCCGTGCGCTTGATCGGTTTCTCTGCAGGCGCTGCCATCGCTGCGGTCGCGGGCTCGCTGTATGGGCATTACATGAACTTTGTTCGTCCAGAAAGTTTCGATGTGTTGCTGTCCGTTTACGTGGTGCTTTATGTTGTGCTGGGCGGGGCCAACAACCTGTGGGGGCCTTTGCTAGGCGCCGCAGTCATGACGCTGCTGCCCGAGTATTTCAGGGTCCTCGCAGACTGGCGCCCTACGGTTTTTGGTTTGGCGATTCTGATCATGTTGTTGTTCAGGCCGCAAGGCTTGCTGGCATTCCGAACGCTGACCACACGTTTCAAAAAGCGAGGTCTTGAATCATGAACACCTCCACCCCCCACACAGCGGTCATCTCTCCTGTTTTGAAGGTGACCGATCTGTGCAAACATTTTGGCGGCGTCAAAGCCATCGATGGCATCGATTTGGAAGTCTTGCCCGGTGAGATTTTGGGCATCATCGGTCCCAACGGGGCGGGCAAGACGGCATTGATCAACACCATCACCGGTTTTTACCGGGCGACCTCAGGCCATATCCATTTGGGTGACACGGAGATCACACACAGGCCCATGCACCACATCGGTCGCATGGGGGTAGGCCGCACATTTCAGAACATCCGTTTGTTCAAGCGCATGAGTGTTCTTGAAAACGTGCTGGTGGCTTTCAAGGTGTTCACTGAGCACCCTTGGCGATCGATTTGGCCGGGGCAGCATCGCCGGGAGGTGATGGAGAAGGCCATGCATTGGCTGTCCTTGCTTCAACTGGCTGACAAAGCGAATCAATCCGCAGCCTCACTGTCGTATGGCGATGCACGACGACTGGAGATCGTGCGGGCATTGGCCGGTTCGCCCAAATTGCTGCTGCTCGATGAGCCTGCGGCCGGCATGAACGACTCAGAAACGCAGCAACTGATTCATGACGTTCAAAAAATTCGCGCCCATGTGGGTGCCGTCATGCTGATTGAGCACGACATGAATTTGATTCGCCAATTGTCCGACCGCATCTTGGCCATGGACTACGGTAAAAAAATTGCCCAAGGCAGTCCCGAGATTGTTCTGAAGCACCCAGAAGTTCTGCGCGCCTATCTGGGCATCGAATCAGAAGGTGATCAACCATGAGCAAAATTCTTCTTTCTGTCACGGACCTGTCGGCCAGTTATGGCCCCATTCGCGCGCTGCGTGGCGTATCGCTGGAAGTTCGGGAAGGCGAGACCGTGGCTGTTGTGGGTGCCAATGGTGCGGGCAAGACCAGTTTGATGCGCGCCATCTCCAGCCTCCTGCCTTTGTCATCAGGCCGTGCATCATTTTTAGGTCATGACATTTCAAAAACATCCACGCATGAATTAGCCCGCCTGGGCATGCTGCATGTGCCTGAAGGACGGGGCACTTTGCAAACCCTGATGGTGAAAGAGAATTTGCAACTGGCATGGGAAATTCGCCCAAGTGCAGAACCCTTTGAATTGGCGCTCGAAAAAGTTTACGCCAGGTTTCCCAGACTGAAAGAACGGGCGGACCAATGGGCTGGCAACTTGTCAGGCGGTGAACAACAAATGTTGTCGGTGGCCCGTGCCATCATCAATCGCCCGCAATTGCTGTTGATCGATGAACCCTCCATGGGCCTGTCGCCATTGATCACCAAAGAAGTCTTCCATGCTTTGGCAGAACTGCGTGATGCTGGTGTGGCCATTTTGTTGGTGGAACAGAATGTCAAACGTGCCTTGGCGTTGTCACACCGGGCCATGGTTTTGACACACGGCGAATTCACCTTACAGGGCTTGGCGCGTGACTTGATGGTGGACCCTCGTGTCATGGCCAGTTACATGGGGCATGCCGCATGAATGCCGCAGCCTGATTCCCTATGACTACCCTTCCAACCTCAAAAACAGCGATCGTGACGGGGGCTGCCTCGGGCATCGGGGCCGCCACCGCACTGCTGCTGGCGCGCCAGGGCATGCATGTGGTCTTGGCAGACATCCAATCGGATTTGCTCGAGCAAAGTCTGCAAAAGTGCCTGAGTGAAGGCTTGAGTGCAAAAGCCTTCTTGACGGACGTGTCCGACCCGGAGTCCGTCAAAGCCCTGGCCGATTTCACCGAGCAAGCATTTGGCGAGATCCACCTGTCTTTCAACAACGCGGGGGTCGCCATGCACGGTGTGCCCATGGCACAGATGAGCTTGCGAGACTGGCAATGGGTCATCGATGTCAACATCAAAAGCATTGTTCACAGCATTCACCACATCCTGCCGCGCATGCGCCAACACGGACAAGCAGCGCATTTCATCAACACCGCGTCGATCGGTGGTTTGCAAGTCAATCCCAACTGGTTAACAGGCGCCTACTCCATGACCAAGTATGCCGTGGTGGCCATGTCTGAGGGGTTGAGAAATGAGCTTGCAGATAGCCATGTCACCGTCTCCGTCTTGTGTCCTGGCGCTGTGGACAGTGACTTCGGCAGCGCCGTGAGCAGACCACCCCGTTTGGGCGGTCCCACAAACCGACCCGAACAAGCATTTTTGGCACAGACATTGAGTACGGTGGGTGTCAGCCCCGAATTCGTTGCCCGTCGCATCTGGCAGGCCATCCAAAACAAAGAGTTCTTCATCTTCACCGACAGCGCCATGAAGTCGGTGATTGAAGAGCGCCACCAAAGCATCTTGACGGGTTTTGAAATGGCCGATGCTTTCAAAACTCAGCTGGATCGTTGACTTGAATTCCCAACCACCTCAAACAGGAGACTCACGATGACCCCAAGCAAAAGAAAACTGCTGAGCATCACGCTGACAAGCGTCGCTTTGGCAGTGACCTCGTTATCCGTCATGGCGCAGCCAAAGCCACCCATCAAAATTGGCCTGATCACCCCGCTGACTGGGCCACTGGGAAGCTATGGCAAGTCCCAGGATCTCATCGTCAAAATGGCCGTGGAGGACATCAACGCCAAAGGGGGCATCAATGGCAGTTTGTTGCAAGTGGATGTCGGTGATTCCCAAACCGATCCCGGCCAAGCTGTTTTGCTGTTTCGCAAATTCACCAGCGAAGGACACTTTGGCGTTGTAGGTCCCATGACCGGCACCCAATGGGAGACCGTCAGTCCCTTGGCCAACCAACTCAGCATGCCCGCCATCAGCGTGAACGCGGTCAAGCCCGGTATCACGATCAAGCCTTGGACGATTCGCCTTCAGCCGGCAGACGACACCTTGATGCCAGAAGGCATGAAAGACTTTTTGAAGGCCTACCCCAAAGTCAAAAAAGTCGTGATCGTTGCCGATGTGCGCGAAGCCTCCAGCAAAGCCAGTGCCGATGCCTATGCAGCGCTGGCCAAACAAATGGGTCTGGAAGTTGTGGAAGTGATCGAGTTTTCATCGCGGGCAACAGACCTATCCGCCGCGGCCATTCAGATCAAAGGGGCCAATCCAGATGCCATTTTGGCAGCTGCATTCCCAGCCCAGGCTACCTTGCTGGCCAAAGATCTGACCGTCCAAGGCGTCAAGGTTCCGGTCCTCAACACCAGCATTTTGTGGTCAGGGCCTTTCATCAACATCGTGGGTGAAAACGGCCGCAATTGGCACGTCATTGGCTTCTCGACCAACGAGGCTGGCCCTCCGGGGGTCAACGATCCAGCGGTGTACGCCAACATGGCCAAACGTGCTCTGCAGCGTGCCGATGCCTCATTGGGCGCGCCCTTCAACGTCGCGAACTGGGCCATTGGCTACGATGGCGTGTTGCTTTACGCGGACATCATGCGGCGCGCTGGCATCGACGGCAACACCGATCCCAAGAGTGCACGCGAGTCCATCAAAAGCGAATTCCTGAAACTCAAAACCTTCAGCGGCGCCTACAAATACACCATGCGCGATACCGGTGACGGCCATGTGCCCACCACGGTGTTGGCCGCGGACGTTGACAAAAAAGTTTGGAAATTCCTGAACATTCCTCGCTGATGTGATCGGCAAAAAATATGCGGGTGGATGTGTTCAACATCCACCCGCTTTTTTATGGGCTGTTCAGAGCCAGGCTTTGGAGGCCTCCTCAACCCGTGGCATGACCTCGCGCGAAAACAACTCAACCGAGCGCTTGGCGTGCGCATGTGGCAAGTTGCCGAACATGAATTGCCCAACCAGGTAGTTGAGCCGGCCATCATGCGCTTTTTGGCTCAAGACCCTGGCCACGGTTTGCGGCGACCCTGCCACCGCGTGTCCGCTGGCCACCATGTCAGCGTAGGAGGGACTCAATTTGACACGCTGCGGCTCTGTGCCGTGAACACGCCAAAGTTTGTAAAAGCTGTCATAAAAACTGGGCCATGCGCTTTCAGCAATGGCCATGGCTTCTTCGTCCGTATCGGCCACCACGACGTTTCGGTAAATGCCAATCAGAGCCTCTTCTGAACCTGCACCTTGACTGGCCGCAGCTTCTTGGCGGTAGCGGTCACTGATGTCACCCACTTTGCTTTCTGGACCACCACAAATGATGTTGACTTTATTTTGGGCAGGCCATACCGCTGAGTCGGCCGTGCCCACCGCATACCAAACCGGTGGATGGGGCAACTGGAAGGGTTTCATGGTGACTGGCATGTTTTGGATGTTCCAAAATTTGCCAGGGTGATTGAGCACATCCGATGAAAAGTACTTCATCAAAATCTCAAAAGCCTCGGCATAAGCCTCCCCCGCAGAAGCCGAGTCAAACCCCAAGGCATCGAGTTCGTGCGGATTCGCACCGCGACCCACACCGAACTGGAAACGACCTTGCGCCAACTGGTCCAACATACAAATTTCTTCGGCCAATTTCACGGGGTGATGAATCGGCAAGAGATAAACCAAGGGGCACAGCTTGATGCGACGTGTTCTTTGCGCCACCGCAGAGAGGAAGACACTTTGGGAAGGGCCCATGCTCAGAGGCGTGGCATGGTGCTCGCTCAGGTGGTAACAATGAAATCCTCCCTGGTCATACATCTCTGTCAATTCCAGACGCTGTTCGTACTGAAGATGCAGCGGGCGACCCGAGTCATCGTTTTGGTCAAAGATTCCGAATTTCATAGTCAACCCTTTTCTTAATCACTGATTAATTCATGCGATCATAAATAGACTTGTTTCAGTGTGATAGCCCTGAAGCACGAGGGGATTCCCTAGGTGCCCAGCCGGTGAATGAGGCTTGGTGCGCATGCCCTGACCTGCGGCGGACCCTGTACGATTTCGACCATGCGAAAGAACAAAACCATGCCAGCCCAAGGACTGCCAGCCGCCTCGGCGCCTGCTGAGCAGGACACCAAAGAACGCCTACTGAAAGCGGCCAAAGAGTTGTTTGTTCGCAAAGGTTTTTCAGGCGTGTCAATCCGCGAAATTGCGCGAGAGGCTGAGGCCAACTCCGCCTTGATTTCCTATTATTTCGGTGACAAGGAAGGCTTGTTCAAAGGTGTTCTGGAATCCTTTGTGCGCCCCTTGAATGCCACCAGGATGGCGCAGTTCGCAGCGCTAGAAAAGCAAGCTGACATCACCGTGGAAGATGTGGTTCGCGCTTGGGTCGCACCTATGTTCTTGATGCCCAAGTCCAAGAATGCATCGCCTGTGGTGTCGTTGTCACTGACACTGAGCGCCGAATACGACAAGCTGTCTGAACAAATCATTTTGGATCTTTATGACGAAATGAACGAGTGCTTTTTGTGCCTGCTCGAGCGCTGCTTGCCCAAAGCTAGCCGCAGCAGCTTGGTGTGGCGCTTGTACTTTTTGGTGGGGGCTGCGTTGACCGCATCGCGCCCTCGCACCAAGAGCGTCCAAAAATTGACGCACGGCATGATCAACCACCAAGACACCGCAGAATTGGTCGACCAGTTGGTTCAATTTGCAGCGGCCGGATTCAGGGCCATCGACATTCAGACTTCCCAGCCACCCAAGAAAATTTAGCTTGGGTGGATTTTTTCAACCCTTCAGAAAGTTCGGATGACTTCATTAAAAACGACAAAAAATGGCTCTGCGCTGGCCGTGATCGTGACCGGCGGAGCACGCGGCATTGGGCACGCATTTGCGCAGCGACTGGCCCAAGATGGGTTTCATGTAGTCATTGTCGATACGGTCGGGGCTGAGCATTCGGCCGAACAACTGGTACATGAGGGCTTTTCAGCCAAAGGCTACACAGCCAATGTCACCCAAGCCAGTGACTGGGATGGGCTGCTCCAAGACATCGTGGTATCCGGCCAAACCCTGCATGGGTTGGTCAACAATGCCGCCCTGTTTGCCAGCCTAGAAATGCAGAATTTTGAACAAGTCACCCGCGACGAATGGATGCAGGTGATGGAAGTCAACACCTACGGCCCCTTCCTTGGCACCCAAAAAGTGGCCCCCTTGCTGGCAGCTCATGGCGGCGGCGCCATCGTCAACATCGCCTCCACCTCCCCGCTCAAGGGCGTCACAGGCATGCCCCACTATGTCTGCAGCAAAGGCGCTGTGATTGCCATGACCAGAACCTTGGCACGCGAGTTGGGCGATCGTGGCATCAGGGTGAATGCGGTCGCCCCGGGCTTCACCTTGAGCGAAGGGATTTTGCTGAACAAAGAGCACGTCGAAAAATTCCGAGACATCGGAAAAAATGCGCGAGCCTTGAAGCGCGACCAGTTGCCCCAAGACCTGCAAGGTGCGGTCAGTTTTTTGATGGGACTCGACTCGGCATTCATGACGGGCCAAACACTGGTGGTGGACGGCGGCGCCTATTTTGTTTAAGTTCGCTTTTAGGCTGTTCTGATTTTTTTGTTGATCACACAGCCTATCGCGAAATCAGGCGTTCCCGCTCGGCTACGAAGCCTTGCCAATTTCTGAACAGCAGTCGTGCTGTCTGTTGTCTACTGAATCAGGGGCATGACAGAATAAACATTCGCTCCTTTGACAAAAATTCGGAATACCCCCACACCTTTGGCCGACCAAGATCTGACACCCACCGCCCCTAGCGCTGTTCAACATGATGTTCAAAGTGAGTTACGCCATGTGCGCGCACTCATGCAACTGGAGCAACAGGAAGACCAGGCGCAGTTCAAGCTCAAAAACGCCAGTGCCAGCATCAAAGAGCGCCGTCGGCGTGGCTTGACTTGGTACCCCGTCACCATCACCCAAGAAGACATCGGTTTTGGCGGCAAGGTGGTGCTGGAGCTGGAGCGCCCGGCGCATCGGCAAGACCTGCATTTGTTCCAGGTGGGGGCTGCTGCGGCGCTGTTCAGCAATGCGACCGGCTATTCGGGCACACATTCGGCATCAGATCGACCCGTGGTGAGCGGCGTGGTGACCCGCGTGCGGCGCAACAAGCTGGTGCTGGCCACCACCAAAGAAGCGCTACCCGACTGGGTGCGGGACGGCAGCACCCTAAACGGAAGCACCCCAAACGGCAACACGTTAGGCATTGACCTGACCTTTGACGAGGTCAGCTACCGCGAGATGAACCAGGCCCTGAGCGCGGTCATGGCCGCACACGGCAACCGCTTGGCCGAACTGCGCGACGTGCTGCTGGGCGCGAAGGCTGCCCGCTTTCGCGAGCCCCAAGGCGACGACCTGTTTTACCCCTGTGCGCTCAACGACTCGCAGCTGGCCGCTGTGCGCCATGTGGTCACGGCGCAAGACGTGGCCATCATCCACGGCCCGCCCGGCACGGGCAAAACCACCACGCTGGTGCAAGCCATTCTGGAAACCATCCGGCGCGAACGGCGTGTGCTGGTGTGCGCCCCCTCGAACACCGCCGTGGACCTGCTGACCGAAAAGCTAGCCGAGCGCGGTGTGAATGTGATCCGCCTGGGCAACCCCAGCCGCGTGTCGGAGCTGCTGCTCAAGCACACGCTGGACGCCGGGGTGATGGCCCACGCCAGCTACGCCAAGATGCATGCGATGCGCCAAACCGCCGAGCAGCACCGAGAGGCTGCCAGCGGACGTGTACGCAACTTTGGTTTTGAAGAGCGAGAGCGCCGCCAATGGCTGCGAGAAGAAGCCCGCACGCTGCGCCAAGCCGCCGACGATTTGGAGCGCTTCATGACCGAAGACGTGCTCGAATCGGTGCAAGTCATCACCTGCACGCTGGTGGGCGCCAGCCACCGCACCATTCGCCACCTGGGCTTTGAGACCGTCTTCATCGACGAAGCCGCCCAGGCCCTGGAGCCGGGTTGCTGGATTCCCATTGCCAAAGGCCAGCGCCTGGTGTTGGCGGGCGACCACCACCAGCTGCCGCCCACGGTGAAAAGCGAAAAAGCCGCCCGCGAAGGCCTGCGCGAAACCTTGTTTGAAAAGTGCATCCAGCGCCAACCCAACACGGCCCGCATGCTGAAGGTGCAATACCGCATGCACGCGCAGATCATGGGGTTCAGCTCTGAGAAGTTTTATGGCAGCCAATTGGTGGCGCACCCCAGCGTACGCCATGCCGACTTGGCCGCGTATGACCCGCGCTTTGATGACCCGCGTTTTGCACCCGACCTGCCTGTGGAATTCATCGACACAGCGGGCTGCGGCTTTTCGGAACTGGCCATCCCCGAAAGCCGATCAACCGCCAACCCCGAAGAAGCCCACTTGCTGCTGGAGCGCCTGGCGCAGCTGCTGGCCCAACTGTCGGAACCCGGCGAACCCAGCGACCCAGATCAGCGCCCGCTCAGCATTGGCGTGATTGCACCGTACCGCGCCCAAATCAACTATTTGAAAGACGCCATCGAAGACAGCGCCGTGCTGAACGATTGGCTGCTGCAACGCAGGCTCAGCGTGGGCACCGTTGATTCGTTTCAGGGCCAAGAGCGCGACATCATCGCCATCACCTTGACGCGCAGCAACCCCCAAGGCGAGATCGGCTTTTTGTCTGACATCCGTCGCATGAACGTGGGCATGACCCGCGCACGGCGCAAGTTGCTGCTGGTGGGCGATTCGTCCACGTTGTGCAGGCATCCGTTTTTTGGGGAGTTGTTGGCGTATGTGAAGCGAGTGGGTGGTTACCGCATGTTCATTCCACCAACCATTCCACCCCGCCAGCAGGCGTGAGCCTAGCCCGGCGATGCCCGTCTTTGCGCAAGGCCAACCAGTCCATGGAGGACACTTTGAAGTTCAAAATCGCTAAATGGTGCCCCCGCAAATAAAGTCGCTTGGTTTATCTTGAACCCAGTGGATGAAGCTTGCCATCTCAGGCTGTGCACGCAACGCCTGTGGCGTGGGGTAATGGATTGGGCCGCAGTTCATCGGTTGCAATTTCATCGAGCATCAGGCGAACGCCCAACGATCCACTGCCCGATCGCACGGGTGACTTTTTCAGGCAGATCTCAATCCGCCGGATGGCCGGGTATGCGGCACATGCTATTGCAATGCGCGTGATGAGCCGCTCTTGCGTTTCGTAATGACCGTCCGCTGCGAGTCGATCAATTTCGGCAATGAGGGGGTCATAGTCAAACACATGCGCCATGCCATCTTGAGAAATGAGCACTTGATTGACCGAAATCGCAAGTGTCAAGTCAAGGAGGTGAACCTCTGGCCTGGTGTCATGGGGTCCATAAGTTCCAATGTCTGTTTTGAGATGTAGATCTCGTAATTCAACGACTGCTGAGCTAGCTTGCTTCATACCTGTACCTTTTGATGGATGAATCTCATCAGACCTTCGCTGACGTCTTGGATCAGATCCAAGACAGCTGAATCAACTTTGATCTTGTGCAAAAGATCTGGATCAGCCAACCTTTTGAAAAAACGGATCGGTGCCTGGGTTTTTCCAGCTCTTTTTAAAGGCGTCGTGCCAACACCACAGCAGCGGCTGAACCACAGCCTACGGTCCAACACCAAGCTCGCAAAAGCAAACCGGGTTTATCTCCAACCAACGCCGCGGACTCATCCCGATGATGCTGCTCATCGGCTTGGCATCGAAGTAAAAGCGGCAGCAAACCGTCTGGCCCGCCAAATTCTTTGAGGTGATCGATCTGCTGCTGGTAGTGTTGATCAACAAACGTCTCTACAGCTGCAATCGTTCCATAAACGGCCTGCCTGCCAAATATTGCGGGTATGGCACCTGTCAACCAGCCCGCTATCCGCCAAGGCCCCAACAGCAAACTTCTCTGAGCGGATGGCAGCCAAAGCTCGATCTGTTTTAAGTGATCGGCCTCGGTGACACCATGTGCCTTGGCAAATGAAAGCATCTCCTCATCCCCGCGCCACTGAGCCACAGCGGCGATGCCTTTGTAAATGTAAACAGCGCCTGTCTCACCTGCATGGTCTGAGCGCAATTCGCGTTGAATGTGGATAGAGAAGGTTTGAGACACAAGGCACTAAAAATATGAATTGCGAAGAAAAATATCTACTCAGCCTAACGCAAGGTGTCTCGGTTTGACGTGAGAACGGGGACCTACCCTAATGAAATATGGGGTATTGTTCTTTGGTATTCCCCCAAATCAGTAGACGCCATGGCGTAAATAAAAACGTCCTCATCCGCAGCCGCAGTGTGCGTGATACCAACCCTGCACCTCGGGCTCGATGCGACCCCAACCTGCGATCAAGCCGGCAAACCCAGGCATCGCTGCGCGGTAGAGCCGACGCAATTCCTTCTCAACGGCAGGCAAATCTACGCCCAACACCACGCCGTCTTGCATGAGCACACGGCCGGCGCAAACCACTTCGGAGATGTGACTCATGTTGCCGCGTGCAAACAGCAGTCCAAGCGGGTCCACGGGGAGGATGGCATCGCGGTCCAGGCGGTCAAGATCTATGGTGATCAGATCTGCCGGTGCTCCTTCAGCGAGAACGCCCAGCCCAGGCGCGCCGGTCACACCCCGACCTGCAGCGATCGCTTGGTCCATAAACGCCGCATGGCTCCAGGTACGGTCAAAACCGCATCCATCATGCGCCATCTGCACAAGCCGCATTTCGCGCAAGGCGTCGTCGTCCTCGTCCAGCGCGAGACCGTCGGTGCCGACCGCCACCGCGCAGCCCCGCCGCCGAGCGTCGGCAATGGGTGCAAGGCCGGAATGAAGATGGAGGTTCGATGAAAAATTCGTGACGATGCGGGCCCCGTGCTGCGCAATCAGGTCAAGCTCCTCGGGGCGGGCATGGGTGCAGTGTGCGAGCGTTGTGCGCGATGACAGAAAGCCGATGTCGGCGAGATACCTCACCACGCCTTCGGGAAAGGCTCGGTCTGCCCAGACGCGCTGGTAAGGCGTTTCGAGCAGGTGCATGTGAATGCGCCGGCCAGTCGCTTGCGAATGCCCAGCAATTGCCGACAGCATCGCTCGCGAGCACCATTGGACACCCGCCGGTCCCAGCTGCACGTCCACCATCGGTCCGGCGATCCGCGCCGCAATGTCCTCCACAAGCGCGAGGTAGTCTTGCGGCCGCGGAGGCGGGGGGATGAACATCGACTCCACCGTCCGCCTATCGCTTTCCGACAACGCGGTCAGCACCGGACCGGCGTCGCCGTAAACCAGCGGATTTTGGTCGCGTACCGCCATGGCGAAGGCCAGGCGGATGCCGACGTCGCTAGCGGCCCTGGCAATTTCAGCGGCCTCATCCGGAATCGACATCAACCCGCTGGGGCGTGTGTAGTGGACCATCATGGCCGCGCAACCGGCGCGCACCGACCGCGCCAGCGAAGCTGCGGCCTGCAGGTAGGGATCGGGCGGTGTACCCAACGCCGTGCGCAATATCCACGTCTCCAGCGGCATGTTCAGCGCGCCGAACGAAGACCCAGTCGGCCTTGCATGGTCATGCGCGTTGACAAGTGCCGGTAGCAGCAGCCTGCGTGGGCCGCCAGCTGGCTCGGACATCGGTTCCATGCGCTCAATCAGCCCACCCTTGATCGTGAGGCGGACGTTTGCCAGGACGCCCGCCCGCTCTCCGGCAAAGCAGCTGGCCGCCTCGATGACACGGTCGCCAGTGAGAGCGATGGGTGCCATGGCTCAGTTGGCCGTGTAGACCAGTGACCGCTCGGCCCGGGGCGGCAGGAACTGGCGATTGAAGATTTCAGAGGGTGATGGCACGCGCGTGAGTTGGTAGCCTTCGACGATGATGCCAATGGCACGCGCCATCCGGGTGTCCTTCACATCGCCAACGCCGATTTCCTTCATCTCGGGCGAGACGATCAGCTCGGTGAATGAATACTGCATCCTGCGCTTTTCAACCGCCTCGTTGATGAGGTTGTCGTAAGCCATCGTGGACTTCATGCCTAGGTTCTGGTCTTTGGCGATCTCGAGCATCGCCTTGTTCGTGGCGCGCACCAGACCAGCCACCGCTTTTGGATTTTCCCGGATCATCTTTTGCGAAACCATCAGACCATTCGAGTAGAGATCCATACCGTAATCGCCGAAGGACATCCAGTTGAAGTCTTTCTCTGGGTCCTGGCGGTTGAGCACCAGGTTGAAATAGCTGGTGATGTTGAATACCAGTGCCCCGTCGATGTCACCCTTGATCAGCATGGGCTCCTGAAGATTCGGGGCCATGTTTGACACCTTGATCTTGCTGGCGTCAAGTCCGTTTTTCTGGATGAACACCGGCAGAAGGCGCGTCGTGGGCGTGCCCTGTGCGCCGCCCAGGGTCTTACCTTCAAGATCCTTGGGCTTTGTGATGTTGGCGGACTTTTTGGTGACGATGGCAAACGGCGGACGGTTCCACATCTGGTACACCATCACCGGTGCCTCGCCGGGCTTGAGCGACGCGTTCTGGATGATGGCGTTGACGTCGCCAAAGCCGGCGTCATAAGCGCCGCCCATGATGCGCGTGACTGTAGCCCCCGAGCCTTCGCCTTGGTCGATGACGACATTAAGCCCCTCGGCCTTGTAATAGCCTTTGTCACGCGCCACGAAGAAGGCCGCATCCGAGCCTTGCGTCTTCCAGCCCAGGGTGAACCGGACCGTCGTGTCTTGTGCCTGCGCTGCACCGCAGAGCAAGAAGGTTGCGGCTAGCGTGCCTGCAAGAGTTTTAAACAATACATTGCGCATGCTGGATTCCTAGGTAGTGGGTTAAAGGGGTTGATTTCTGTGGTGGTCAGGCAGCTAACAGGTCGTTCTTGCGGTTGGCCCAGCCGGTGACACGCATCTCGATCAGAGAAAACGCCGCATAAAGCACAACGCCAAGCCCGGCAAGAATGAACAGCCCAGCGAAGACCATCGGGGTGTTGAAGTTGGAAGAGGCGGACATCATGACGTTGCCGATGCCGCGGTTGGAGGCAACAGTCTCTGCCAGCACCGTGCCGACGAAGGCATAGGTCACCGACACCTTCAGCGAGGCAAAGAAGAACGGCATGGTGCGTGGCAAGCCAACGTTCCAGAGAATGTCGAACTTATTCGCTCCAAGCGCTTTCAGCACATCCTCCATCTCCGGCTCGGTGGTCGCAAGGCCGGTGGCGATGTTGACGACGATCGGGAAGAAGCAGATCGCCAGCGAAGTCAGCACGGCCGGCACTGTGCCCGAGCCGAACCACAACACAAAGATAGGCACGACGGCGACTTTGGGAATGGATGAGAACCCGATCAACAGCGGATAGGCCGTGTCATAAGCAATGCGGGAGGAGCCAATCAGCGCGCCCAGCACGACACCAAGCAGCACGCCCAGTGCGAAGCCAATCATGGTGGTGCTCACGGTCTGGACGATGTGTGGCCACAGGATCGGCATTCGTTCCCACAGCGTCTGGAATATCTGGCTGGGTCGCGGCAGTATCAAGTCCGACATACCCGAGGCAAGACAAAAAAATTCCCAAGCGGCAAAAAACAAGATAACGAAGGCGACCGACGAGGCACGACGGCGCAATGTATGGCTGTTCATTGGTCTGTACTCCCGGTGGGGTTGGTTGCACGTGCGACCACGATCAAATCGCGCAGCTGCTGGTTGAGCTTGACAAATTCCGGCTCGAAGGTCATGGCGATGTTGCGCGGACGAGCAAAAGCCACAGGGCTATCCTCCAAAATGCGGCCAGGCCTGGCGCTCATCACGCAGATGCGGCTGGCTAAAAAGCCAGCTTCCTTGAGGTCATGTGTGACCAGCAGCACCGTCGGCTTGCGGTTCATCCACAGCGACTGCAGCACACCCCAAAGTTCCTCGCGGGTGAACTGGTCGAGCGCACCGAAAGGCTCGTCAAGCAGCAGCAGCCGCGGCTCATGGATCAGCGCACGGCAGAGGTTGGCACGCTGGAGCATGCCACCTGAAAGCTGCCATGGGAAATGCTGGTCAAAACCGCGCAGGCCCACTTGCTCCAACAGGGCATGCGCCCTGTCGCGGTACTCGGTTTTTTTCTTGTTGCGGTACTCTGACCGAAATGGCTCAACAATCTTGAGCGGAAGCATGATGTTCTTTTCGATCGTCATCCAGGGCAGCATGGTCGGGTTCTGAAAAGCCATGCCGATGCGCAGCGCTTTGGCCGCAACTTCGCGCCCCCCCACCACCACGACGCCGGATGTCGGGGCAACCAGCCCGCCAACCAGTTTGAGGATCGTCGATTTGCCACAGCCTGATGGGCCCACCAGTGCGACAAAGTCGCCATCGGCAATGCGCAGCGAAGTCGGCGACAGTGCAGGCACCGCCTTGTCACCGCGACCAAACGTCACCGCGACTTGCGAGAGCTCAACAGCCAGCTCGGGCGCCGACGGCACTGGCGCATCTGCAGCTTCAACCTGTTGCAGCGCCTCAGTAACGGTGCGGGAGTCCATGGCGGGACTGCGTCCTATCTTGATGGCTGCTTGTTCCATGTCGATGTCTGCGAAGGTGAGGCGTGTTTCAGCCACGAATAGCCCAACCCGATGTGCAGTTTTTGGGAGTGGCAAGAGGGCCCGATCGAGTCATGGTGTGATTCCTATGTCTGTGCGTTCAATCGCGTGAGCCGGTATGGCGCCGAGGTAGGCTGCGTCATGCAAGTGCCATGCCAAGACTTAGAAGCCATGACATTTTTTGTTCATCGTGCGCTCTAGGCACATTTCGGCACGCGACTTGCAATTGGTGTGGTGTCAGCCACCATGGTGCTGTGATCCGAAAGACAACATGTCCCCTCAAACCAAGCCCTTACCGACGCGGAAATCGTCGATGAATATCAACAACTGCAGGACCGTGCGATGAACGATGCCCAACACCGTTACCAAGGAGCGTTGCCATCGCACGGGCGGTTCGGCTACCGACCTATCACGCGCCGACCTCACTACCAATGGCCGGGTGGTGCACGTCTGGCCGTCTATCTGGGCTTTAACGTCGAACACTTCGCATTCGGCGAAGGGCTGGGCGCAGGGATCGGCCCAGCATCGCCACAACCAGACGTGCTGAATTACAGCTGGCGCGAATACGGCAACCGAGTGGGCGCATGGCGCTGCCTGGAGCTCTTCGATCAGCTTGGCATGCCTTGCGGCGCATTGATCAATACCGCGCTTTACGACCACTGTCCGGAGCTGGTGGAGGCCATGGTGGCGCGCGGCGATGAGCTGATCGGCCATGGGCACACCAATGCGGAGCGGCAAGGCACCATGTCCGCGGCTGCGGAACGCGAGCTGCTGGTCGCCTGCCGCCAACGCATCCGCGATGAAAGCGGTCAGCAGGTGAACGGCTGGCTGTCGCCCTGGATCTCGGAAAGCCTGCAAACGCCCGATCTGTTGGCCGAGACTGGCTATCGCTACACCCTCAATTGGTGCCATGACGACCAACCTTTGTGCATGCGCACCATCGGCGATCAGACGCTGTGGGCAGTTCCCTATCCACAAGAGCTCAATGACATTCCCATGATCGTGGGGCGCCAGCTCGACGCAAAAGACTTTGCGCAAATGATCATTGACCAATTTGACGAAATGCTGGACCAGTCACGCAGCCAACCGCTGGTGATGGGGATCGCGTTGCATCCTTACCTGATCGGCCAGCCTTATCGCTTGCGCAATCTGCGCCGTGCACTGCAACACATCGCAGCCGAGCGGGACCGCGGTAGCGTGTGGTTCACCACGCCTGGTGCCATCTGCAACCACGTCGAACAAATGCGTCAGCACCATCCAAAGGACTTCTTATGAGCGCCCCTTTCTCGATCGACGACACCGTGAACGCATGGGTGCCGCACGGCCGGTTCGTCATGGAACCCACGTCTACTGGGCCGCTCACATCCTTGACCTTCGCAGTCAAAGATGTCTATGACGTGGCAGGCCATCCCACCGGTGCCGGAAATCCCACCTGGCTTGCGACGCACGCGTCGCCCGATCGCAGCAGCCCGCTGGTCGACCAGCTTCTGTCGGCCGGTGCCCGCCTAATGGGCAAGACACTCACCGACGAGCTGGCCTATAGCCTTCACGGCGACAACCTGCATTACGGAACACCAATCAACGCGCGCGCACCGGAATGCGTGACCGGCGGCTCCTCGAGCGGATCGGCCGCCGCGGTGGCGGCCGGTCTGGTGGATTTCGCGCTCGGCACAGACACCGGCGGCTCCACTCGCGTGCCCGCCAGCTACTGCGGCCTGTGGGGACTGCGCACCAGTCATGGCCGGCTGTCCAGCATGGGGCTGGTACCGCTGCATCCAGGCTTCGACACCCCAACATGGCTGGCCCATGACGGGTCTACATTTGAGCGGGTGGGCAGGCAACTTCTGCCCAACTCGGCACACACACTGCGCCGAGCGCTGCGCCTCGACGATGCCTGGGCCCTGGCTGACCCGGTGTTCCAAATGCCATTGCAGCGCGTTCTCGATGCGTTGGCCGACGATTTCGCGGTGAGTCCGCAGCAGCTGCATGCCAGCCCGGACGTGCCGCTGGAGATGTGGCGAAATATCTATGCCACCGTCGGAGCGCATGAAGGCTGGCAAGTTCACGGCGCATGGATCACGCGCCACCAACCCACATTCAGCCCGGCCATTCAGGCGCGTTGGAAGGCAGCGTCTGAGGTCAACGACGACGCGGCCTCAGCGGCCCGTGGATTAATGGCTTCAGCGCGCCGATATGTGCGCGACCTGTTGGGCGACGACGGCGTGGCGGTGCTGCCATCGGCGGCCAGCCTTGCGCCGCGGCGCGACGCGAACCCTGCGACGGTGGACGCCGTGCGCCTGCGCACCATGGCCATCACCTGCATCGCTGGTCTGGCCGGACTGCCGCAAGTGAGTATTCCGCTCACATCGCCTGACGGCGAACCTCTGGGCGTCTCACTTCTCGGCCCGGCCGGAAGCGATCTGGCGCTGATACGCTTGGCGGTGCGGCTAAACGCCCGCTGCTGTTGAGCAGCTCCAACCTTGGCACCGAAGCTGTCATCAGCATTCTCAGCCTCGTGCTTGCGCTTGTAGCGATAGCAGGCGACTCGTATGCAAACACCTCTTTCCACGACTGCTTTCTTGGCCATCTCGCGTCTGCAAGATGGCCGGAACGCCGATGTCAGCCTCAACCCGTTTGACGGCGTCCATGATCTGGCTATCGCTGAATTTTGATCTCTTCGTGCAGAACCTCTTCCATTGGGAAAAAATCTATTTCTCACGCTTTTGGTTCTAGGGGACGATTACCCTGCAACGCAGGACAAACTAAACGGATTTCTGATTTACTCTTTTAGAAAGCTCTTCAACTGACTCTTTGCGCTCGCTATAGCGGTCCACTAGATAAGGTGCGATATCTCGGGTCAGGAGCGTGAACTTCACTAATTCCTCCATCACGTCAACCACCCTGTCGTAATACGCCGAAGGCTTCATCCGGCCATCTTCCTCAAACTCTAAGAATGCTTTGGCAACTGAGCTTTGGTTTGGAATCGTGAGCATCCGCATCCAGCGCCCTAGGATTCGCATTTGGTTCACGGCGTTGAAGGATTGCGAACCACCGCAGACTTCCATCACAGCTAAGGTTTTTCCTTGAGTCGGACGAACAGCGCCTAATGACAAAGGTATCCAGTCAATCTGACTTTTCAGGATACCCGTCATGGCTCCATGACGCTCTGGAGAGCACCAAACCATACCCTCAGACCAAGCAGCCAACTCACGTAACTCTTTTACCTTTGGATGTGTATCAGGCGCAGCATCAGGTTGAGGTAAATCCAATGGATCAAACACCTTCACCTCGGCTCCCATAGCCTCAAGCAACCTAGCTGCTTCCAACGTCAATAACTTGCTGTAAGAACGCTCACGCAAAGAACCATACAACATCAAAATTCTTGGAGGATGCTCTGACACCTGCGGAGACACTGACAACTGTTGCTGAGGTATCTTGAAGCAGGATTGATCAAGATTGGGCAATGCATCAGTGACTTTAGACACGCTCACCCTTTTCGTTGATGACGACTTCACCGTCTTCTTTGGTAAACGCACCACGCTGTGGATCCACAAGAATATCGAGCACCGCTTCCGACGGACGACACAACTTTGTGCCTATTGAAGTCACCACAATTGGACGGTTCATCAAAATGGGGTGCGCCATCATGAAGTCCAACAGTTGTTCATCAGACCATTTTTCGTTTCCCAAATCGAGCTCTTCATAAGGCGTGCCCTTTTGACGAAGCACATCCCTGACTGGAGTGGACATGTCAGAAATCAACTTCTTGAGTTGTTCTTTTGAAGGAGGTGTCTCCAAGTACAGAACCACCTCAGGTTCAATGCCTGAGTTACGAATCAGCGCCAATGTGTTGCGAGATGTGCCGCACTTAGGATTATGAAAAATTTTGACCATTTAGATTTCTCAATGACTATGACTGTGATGATGCTCAGACTTCAATAACGAATAGAGCATCAGTCCAAGGAATCCGCCAACTATCTGCGCAACCACAAAGGCAGGTACGTCAGAGGGTGCGATACCGGCAAATGTATTGGTGAACATGCGTCCGAAGGCAGCAGCTGGATTAGCAAAAGATGTACTGGCAGTGAACCAATATGCCGCTCCGATATAGCAAGCCACGATAGAAGATGCTTTGCCTTCAGGCGATCGCAAGATCACGAACAGCAAGCCACACGTAGCGACTGCCTCAGCAAACCACTGTGCTGGACCGGTTCTCACTTTCGTGGACCATTGCAGTATTTCAAGTTCAAACATTGCATGTGCCGCCCACGCGCCCAATGCAGCACCTATGAGTTGCGCAATCACATAGCCAATCAAATGATGACGTGCCAAATCTTTGCGAAACGCAAGAACCATTGATACGACGGGATTGAAGTGAGCGCCACTGATAGGCCCAAGTGTTTCAATCAATGCATAAAGAGCAAAGACGGTGGCGAGCGTGTTGGCTAAAAGAGCGATGGCTACATTCCCACCTGCCAATTGCTCGGCCATGATGCCTGAGCCGATCACCGCACACAACAAGGCGGCTGTGCCAACTAGTTCCGAAAGGTATCGTCTCCAATGGATCATTTTTTCGCCAGCTCTCTCGCTGTATTTTCCAAAGCCATCTTGTTGAGACTTGTCAAAGGTAGGCTTGTGAAGAGTTCAAGACGTCTTTTGATTTGATGCAGCGTCTGCTTGAAAGCTTCTAGTTTTTGCTCATCAGTTCCAACTGTCTCAGATGGATCTGGATATCCCCAATGAGCTGTGGCAGGCTGACCTGGCCAATAGGGACAAACTTCGCCTGCTGCGTTGTCGCAAACCGTGATCACCAAATCCATATGTGGCGCATCAGATGTTGCAAAAACGTCCCAGCTTTTGCTGGTTAAACCATCCGTTGAGATTCCCGCTTTATCAAGAGTGGCAATGGCTATTGGATTCGGTTTTTGATTGTCCTTAGGACTGCTACCAGCAGAAAAGGCTTTGAATTTTCCTTTGCCTAAATGGTTAAGCAATGCCTCAGCCAAAATGCTACGAGCCGAGTTGTGGGTACAAAGAAAAAGCACGTTCAATGGTTTTGCATCAGTCACTTTGGATTCCTCAGACTTAACAGGTTTTACAAATTTCCTCAGGACTCACCTCGCAGGCTTCCCCTTGGCAACAGTTTTGCGACAGATACGTCAGTACAGCATTCATGCGGTCGTACTGAGCTCGGTAAATCAAGTGACGGCCACTGCGCTCCTGAGAAATCAGATCGGCATGCATCAACTCTTTCAAGTGAAATGAAAGCGTGTTTGCTGGCATACCTAGCTCTTCAGCTAAGAGTGCAGGCGTCAACCCTTCACTGCCCTTCACCACTAGCGAGCGAAAGATGTGCAGACGATTGGGTTGAGCTAGCGCCGCTAATGCTCTGATGACGAATTTGTCTTCCATAGTTCAATAATATTGGAAATATATGACTATTTTATGTCAGTGATTCACTCGGCACAGACAGCACAGCCCGCATCCATATTGATTGCAGCTAAGTAAAAACTTGAAAGATGACAAACTGAATGATGAGCCACCGCACCCGATCAGTCATTCACTGTGAGTGAGGCATTCCAAATTAGCCAAGCAAGCTATGCTCAACTCAACGCAGTAAATGATCTGCGGGCAGGTCATTTGAGTGTGTACAGTTTTTAAGTGCATTGATGGTTGCTACTAAAATGCAAACGATTTGTTAGACCTGTTTACCCAAAGGGGCACCAGCATGGATCTCGATCAAGCAATTGGTTTGCGTAACCAGCTAAGAACTCACAAGGTCATCATGGCCTATAACGGCGCAGTTTCTGATGATCTGATGTTGACATTGGCTGATTTGCTAAAGAGCCGAATGTTGGCTCAAGATGATCCAAAACGCTCTAAAACTATTTTTTCGGTTTTCATGGAGGGTGTGCAAAACTTGATTTGGCATGGTGGGGACGATTCAGACACATCGGGCATGATCTTGATCACCCAAGAAGAGGGTCAGGTCACCATCATGTGCAGCAATCGGATCGCTCAAAAGGACACCTTTGAACTAAGAGAGCGACTCAGTCAAATCGAAAACGCCGACAAAGAAACCATCCGCCAACTTTATCGCGAAGGCATGTCCAGCTCGAACGAACATGAGGGGCCTGGAGCCGGTTTAGGGCTGTTAGAAATTGCTCGACGATCCAGCCAACCCATCAGTTACGCCTTTGTTGATGTCGACAAACATACCGTTGATTTCATCTTGGCCGCGACCATTTAAGGACAAAAATGTTGCTGAACATTGCCGCCACCGACCGTACGCCTGAGATTATTTTGACTTCGCAGCCTGCCAAGTTAAGCATCAAAGGAGAGTCCTACCCTGAAGACGTTTCGGCTTTTTATGGACAAGTCATTCAAGCTGTTAACAGCTTGGTTGAATCGCCAATAGGCAATTTGGACGTTGAGATCCAACTCATCTACATCAACAGTTCCAGCATCAAAGCAATATTCAGAATCTTTGAAGGCTTCGATGAGTATCGAAAAAAGGGCCAGAATGTTTCCATTCAGTGGTCGGCAGATGAGGACGATGACATCATGCAAGAACTGGGTGAGGATTTCATCGACCGCTTCCCAAATTTAACCATCAACACGCATTCCGCTTGAACAAAGATACTTTTGATTTATATGACCGAGAAAAGGCTCTGATTTCAGAGGGGTCAGCCGTTCTTGAGTCTCAGGACTTAAAAACACTCAAACCTTTCGCCCAAAGGCTGTTTGAGGGTTTTGTGAGTTTGTTCAATGAAAATCAAAATTTGCTGAGGCACTCTGACCGTCAAGAGCAGCGGCTGGTCAAATTGAACCAGAACCTAAAGGCCCAAACCCAGGAGCTAGAACTTAAAAGGCAGACACAAGAATTGCTCTCGCAACAATTGGCAAAGTATTTGCCACCTCAAATCATGTCGGCTTTGTTGTCAGGGACCTACCAGTCAAAGGTAGCCACACAACGAAAAAAACTCACCGTTTTTTTCAGTGATATTCGCGACTTCACGGCTACGTCAGATCTGCTTCAACCCGAAGCATTAACCGAGTATTTGAATGAGTACTTCTCGGAAATGACCGAGATTGCGATGGCCCATGGCGCAACCATTGATAAATACATTGGCGATGCAATGATGGTCTTTTTTGGTGACCCCGAAAGTAAAGGCCATCAGGCAGACGCTCAAGCCTGTGTTTTGATGGCCATGGCAATGCAAGCGCGAATGAAAGACCTTGCAGTCAGATGGAAAAACAAGGGTTTTGAAAACCCCTTTGTGATTCGAATTGGCATCAACACGGGTTATTGCAATGTCGGTAACTTTGGCAGTGACCAGCGGCTTAGCTACACCATCATCGGCGGCGAGGTCAATTTGACCCAGCGCTTGGAAGCCCATTCAGATCCAGGCGGTATTTTGATGAGCTATGAGACCTATTGCTACGTACAAGATTTAGTTGAAGTGGAAGAGCGCCAGCCCGTAAAAATGAAGGGCATTGCTCGTGATGTGAAAACCTTCGCGGTATTGGGCCTCAAGCCGAGACAGACTCATAAAACCGTCGCCTTGAGCCACCAGGCTGGGGTCAACATTGATCTTGATTTGTCCATCATGACAGCTTCTGAACGCCAACAATTGGCACAACAACTGCGTGCTGTAGCCAATCAAATTTCGTAAAAATTGCCCGCCATCTCCCAAGGAATGAATGCATGATTAATTTAGCAAACTCTTCGGTGATGGTCTCTGGGGCCTTCTTTGCATCAGCGGTTGCAACACTCAAAGAGTTCAACCACTTGGGTGAGACAGTTTTGGCAAAGCACAACATTGACTCGATCGACAGATCGGGTTTTTACCCAAATCAGCTCCGAGTGGACTTATTTCAAGCCGTTTACGAACGTTTTGGTGAAGCTGGATTGACTTGGGTTGGATGGGAATCGCCTAGGCAATTTTTTTCGATCGAAGATATGCACAAATCTCCGGTTTGGCTTCGACTAAGCGCGATCAAGTTCGATGACACGCTGCTAACCAGTCCTCTTGAACTGGACCAATTTTTTCAAACCTATTTAGAAGCTTTTTGTGAAGGGTTGAGCAAGATTCTGTCAGCATCCACTTTGAACGCCGATTACCCTGTAGGGACCTTTACGCTGCGACATCCATCGGGTTTGCCACTTCACTACCTTTTGCAAGTTAACACTAAATTGCCCAAGAGCTATGCTATGTGGAGCCTGGGCGTCAATCAATTTAACTTACGCACGTATTTGCCAGAAGGCTGGGATTTTCAAATAGCCATCAACAAAGATCTAACCCAAGAGTTGGATTCTCACTCTGAGTATTTCTATGACTTGGTCATCAAGCCCATGGCCGCTGACCAAAATCAGGCGTTCTGCACGCTGACGGACCGACTTGAATGCCGAGAAGCCCTACTTAAAGCCGCTTTAGACCAAACTTTCAAACAAGAACAGGCTCTGAAACGGGTCCATGAAAAAACCATGGAGTCCATTCGTTATGCGGCAGCAGTTCAGCTGAATCAATTGCCTAAAGTGAGCCCTAAGCATGGATTCAAAGACTTTGCGGTTCTATGGGAGCCCAAGGACACCATCGGAGGCGACACGTGGTGGTTGTCTTCCGAAGATTCGTCTGGGCCAGTGACATTAGCAGTTATAGATTGCACTGGACACGGTGTGCCAGGGGCTATGACCGCCATGCTGGTGAGCAACACCTTGACCCGATTGTTTGCAGAAAATCCGTTTTGCTCGTTAGAGGCTGCAGCCGCTGGCATAGGCCAGGCCTTAGCTCAGTCCTTTGGCAGTTTCGATAAAAACAGCGATGTTGCCAACGGCTGCGATTTGGTTTTGATTCAACAAGTGCCCCAATCTCGTCAATTGAAGTTGGGACTTGCAGGTATCGATGTCATGCATTATCGGAGCGCCCAAAAGGCGCTCGATTGGGTAGAGTCTCCCCGCAACGGCATTTCAGCCAAGCCTAGCGCAGACCTTCCAATGGCGATTCATCACATCGATTATTCTGTCGGAGACCGCTTGCTCATCACCACCGATGGGTTGACCGATCAAGTCGGAGGCGGAGAAAGACTGCGATCTTTTGGTTACGCTCGAACCAATGCAGTTTTTGAGTCGACCCAAGACAAGTCTGTTCATGAGGTTGTGGAAGATTTGTCAATGGCGATGAATATTTGGCGCGGCATACAGGACCGCAGAGACGACGTTACGGTTGTTTGTATTGACCTTTGAGTGGCATTCCTAAAACCTGAAGACTGAGGCCTTAGATCTAGGAAAAGCTCCATCCCATGCCATATGGAGATGCCTGATACATGGAAGTTGGTCTATCAATAAGTTTGCAACAGTTGGGCTACAGGGTTTGACAGAAAAAACTTTAGTGCCTCAATTAGTAAAAATCAGTCTTACATCCGCCCTAAATGGCTCGAAAATAAAAACGCCCTAGAAACCAAAAAGGTCGCTAGAGCGCATGGATATTGGGGTGGCTGATGGGGCTCGAACCTCCATAAGAGAGGGTGTCCCGAATTTTGTGTAAACGGAGCGAGTGTTAATTCGTCGGCATCCTTCCCTCAAACTGGATCGTAAATCGGTTCAGCACGGGCTTCCAGTTTTGCACCGGCATCGTCCACTTCTTGGCG
>NZ_NESI01000019.1 GCF_002778325.1 Limnohabitans sp. B9-3 | reverse complement strand
AGCATCTCACGTCAGACACTCTATTCGTACTTGAGTTAAATGGAAATCGACGTAACCAAGCTGTCTCGCTAGCTACGAAAGCAGTTTGTTTCAAGTCTTTACCCAAGTGCTAAGGTGGGTATGCTCGATTCTTCTCCCTAATGATCGCTGCTATTTCCAGCAGGCGATTAGATTTTTTTTGATGTGCTCCTTGTGACTTAGCGTTTTTAGCAACACTAAGCATTGGAGTCCAAGGTTAATCCAACTTTTTCCACATTTTTTCTTGAGTGATTGATCACTGCCCTTGCGCTGACCTCCACACCACCATCGCGATGGTCTCCGATCAGCCTTTAGCTAAAGTTGACATCATGGATGACTGAAGTGCAGCGATCGCAGACCTTGTGCCGATTGCGTCCGAAGGAGGCTGTGGTGACCCGCTCACTGCTAGCCGCAGCATTTCACTAAACGAAACACGTATCGCGTTTGTATCAGCCCCTTACGATCGACTCCTGTGAGCATATAGAGCGGAAGTAATTCCCCAGAAGTTCAGTCTGATGGAATCAACTTCTTCACTTCTTTTTCGGCTAGGCTTGGATAGCCATTGCTCTCTAAGGAGCGAACTTCATCAATGATTTCCTTTGCGCGTTTCAATTTGTCCTTACGCCATTGCGCCTGATCACTGCCAAGGTAGATATTGTCGAATGCCGTGAACAGATAGTCGCGGATGTTGCTTACCCCGTAATAGGAGAGACTGATAACGAACTTCTCTAGGCTGTACGCGTCAAAAACGTATTCGGCTTCCGCATTCCAATACTTGAGAAGTCGTATCATCGGCTTGATCTTGTACATCTCTTTCTGATTGATTGTATTGAGTTGCCCATTGAAATCGTTCGGATTCGTGTTCTGCCATGCCGAAGGGCCGTCAGGAATCTGGTAAGTTGTGCCCCAAGCCTTAATGGCTGGCACTAAATCAAACTTGATGTGATTGAGTTGCAGCACAAGACTCGGCGATGACTGCTTGATGTCAGAGGTTGCGTAATGCTGATCAGCAAAGCGCCTTAAACGATCAAGATATGTCTGAGGAACAGCGCCGCCTTCCGCAAACACCACCATGTAATCAATATCCGAATGCTGATCCATCTTGCGCGGCAGGATGGTGCCGCGCGTTGATGAGCCGAATCTCAGATGCTCGCTCAGGGCGACGCCGAAGTAACTGTTCAGCCTTGTTTTGATCGTGGCGATTGATGTATTGATTGAAGCCTGTTCGTCAACTGAAAGAACCGCACTGCTAGAACGCACATCAAGATACGAAATGACAGACATTAGGTATTGCTCTGGTCCACGAGATGAGCGGCTTCTCCTGCATCAACTCCCTTGCGTGCTTTCTCGAAATCTTCCAGCGAAAATTGCGCACTCGCTTGGTTTAGCTCATTTCGGCGCTTGGTGAATTCATCCAACCCATCAATCGCTTCTTGCTCATCTGGCAATGCAGGTAGCTTAATTTTGCGGAAGACGCGCGCATCGTTGCGCAGTGACAGGTACTGATCCCCACTGTTCTTGTGAGAGACCGAGCGCTCAGAGGGCTTTAGGAAGGTTATCAGTGATGTGAGGATCGCAACAATGCCGGACATGACGCCAGCAATCTCAGGGTAATCCTTGAAGAAGGCTAGACCGGCCAAAGCACTCAGAAGCACAGACGGGATGCCCAACACGTAGTGATATCTGGCCCAGCGTATCCCTGCGTTGAAATGTGCTTTGCCGGAATGGATGCAGTCTTCTTCGATACGCTGCAATTCGGCATCAATAGCCGGTCTCGGATAAGTCAGGTTTGTCATGGTTCAGTTCTAGCGAGGGGCCATCCTCCTGACAACCCAAAAAAATAGGCGCACCCATTGCGATCTTCAACTCCAATCGTAGCAATTCTGCACTGGCAACTTTGAAACACGGATTCAGGCACGCACCGCTCTGGGAGTCTGCTCGCAACAGATCTCGAAACAGTCCCACCGCTAGGACAGGCCAAACGGCAGCAATCAGCCTACAGCGGTCACATGACAAGCAAATGTGGCTGGCTGTTTTTAGTTGGAAGAAACCAATGTGCTTCGCAAATTCACAAGATTATCCGCCTGAGGTCAGGCGCATCATGTACACGACCAACGCGAATGAGCCGGTGAACATGAGCTTCCACAAAATCACAAACAACCTCGGGATGTTCCCAAGCGATGAGGCGTTGCTTAAATTGTTTTATTTGGCGTTGAACAACATTGCCAAGAAGTGGACGATGCCGGTTCAAAACTAGAAGCCGGTGGGGCGCTGACTTAAGATCCAATTTGAGGGGGGATGCCGAAGAATTAACACTCGCTCCGGAGGGTGTCCCGAATTTTGTGTAAACGGAGCGAGTGTTAATTCGTCGGCATCCTTCCCTCAAACTGGATCGTAAATCGGTTCAGCACGGGCTTCCAGTTTTGCACCGGCATCGTCCACTTCTTGGCG
>NZ_NESI01000018.1 GCF_002778325.1 Limnohabitans sp. B9-3 | reverse complement strand
CGCCAAGAAGTGGACGATGCCGGTGCAAAACTGGAAGCCCGTGCTGAACCGATTTACGATCCAGTTTGAGGGAAGGATGCCGACGAATTAACACTCGCTCCGTTTACACAAAATTCGGGACACCCTCCATCATCTCAAATTTTATAAAAATTACGCATAGCTAAGTTGGGCCCAAATGGGCCCAATTTACAATAAAAAGTTAAAAAGCTTTCTTTGGTGCTTCAGTGCCAAGAACACTTTCTGAAAAGCCATTAAATCTTACGAGAAACTGCGAACAATCTTTTTGTGAAGTAACCCAGTTCAATTTATTGTTTGTCTTGATAGTATCAATTAAGTCAATGGTGAAGCCAGAAGTGAGTCCTGTGATAATACTTGATTCCTCTGACGGATTCCATTTTTTATTTCTTTCTATAGCATTGCTCCACAGTTTGTCTGTGTTTTTATCTTTGAGGCTAGGTTTCAGTGATGCTTCAATAGCCTTGATGTTTTTTGTTGCTGCAGAAAATTCTGTGTCATTAACAAACTGAATGGCATATCCTTTACGAATTTCATTACAGGTTTGAAGCACTTGGTAATACTGATACGAGATTATTAGCTGCCCATCTGGAGAATTTCTAAATTCTTTATATTTATTAATTACAGCTTGTTGCTCACGTTCTTGTTTGGCATTGGCTTCGATCTCTTGCTTTTTCTCATTTGCAAACTTCTCTTTACTTTCCATATTTTCACGCTCTAAACGAGCAATACGTTCGATTGTGGTTGCTTTAATTTCTGGGTAAGTATTTTTAAGAATTTGCCCGTTTTCATCTAGGAGGATAAGCCAAGTAACCAACCAATCTGGCGTGATGCCATTGCCATTTCCCTTGCTGATTGATGACTTTCCTGAATAAGCTCCAATAGCATTAATTGGTTGATTTTTCCCCTGCATGGTTTCGTTAATAATATTACCTGATGCATCCATCTTTCTAACAGTTTGCGGGGATTGCACCTGAGCTATTTTATCTAAAGTTGTTTTGATTTTTTCGTAGCTATTCTGATTGCTAGCCATTAAATATAAAAGATCTGAGTCACGAATTGATAAGGCGCATTCATTGGCAGAAGCTTCTGACGGAAAGATGAATTCGTTAACACCTGCAAATGATCCACTATTTTGAATATTTAACATTGGATTCAATTTGCCTTGAATCCAGTTTGCAATAAGGTTATCTTTTGTGTCAAAGACATAACTGAGGTTGTGTTGGGTAGCCAGTTTTTTAGCGGATGCTGCAAATTCGTTAAGTTCTTGCGAATTCTTCAACTTATTGCAGAACTCTTCACTAGACATTACTTTCGGCTTGCCCATACTTTGAGTTTTAGGGAGACCAGCTGAGTTGCTTGGCTTAGGTAAGTTTTTTTCGACCTCACTTTTCAGCTGGTTTAATAAACCACCGAATTGTGCAAAGCTGTTTGTAGAGGTAAAACTTGCAGCCAAGAAGGCAATTGCATAGACGAAACGCATATTTATCAGGCTTTCAAAATTGAAGGTTGAGATGTGGAATATAGTCAACAATGTAGATTATTTTCCGTGGACTGTCAATCGCATGAATTGCACAGTCATGGCTGTGACAAACCATGCTGCAGCTATAGCCAACCAGATTTCAACGACAGTGAAAAAACGTCGAAAAAATCTTCGACTGTCGCAAGAGGCGATGGCAGACAAAGCAGGAATTGACCGAACGTATGCAAGCCAAATAGAGAGGGGAATTGCAAACCCATCCCTGTCCGTACTATGTGCTGTTGCAAAAGCGCTTGATATCAGTTTTATACAGCTTGTGACCGGTGACATTCAATACTCAGAAGGCAACATCGTTACCCAGTGCTCACCGTCAAAGCAGCAATAAAGTTTGATTTCGTCCGTCGGAAAGTCGGTGAACGGGATTTGCTGACGTGCAAGTTCGTTACCGTCTCCATCGCTGTAGACCAATGTGGCTCTTGAGTCCTTGAACGTTAGAGTGGCAAGGACAAACCAATCGTTCGTCCCAATCTCCATCAAGTGACTTGTGGTTGCATCTAGTAGCCAGTAGCACTCAGCGTTGTCGGCGAGGTACTTGGCTCCATCCGTGATGAGATGTGTGCGTGAAATTCGGTAGTAGCGTTCAGTTCCAATGAAGAGGCTAAGAACGGTGGGGTCAAAGTTTTTCATAGTCGTAAATGAAGAAGGGGATGCAGTTGCATCCCCTTTTTTGTTGTTAGGCTTTGGCTGGTTTCAGTTTGCAAAGCTTGTCGACTAGGTCCATTACTGCGGCATCACCAGTTTCAATCAGAAGGGAAATGCGACGCATGGTGAGACGTGCTTTCTGTTTGTTGGCAACAGATAGGTCTCGCAAGACATCTGAGGGCAGATGTCCACCTGCTGATAGCTTGGTCTTAACCAGTTCCGTGTTCATGCGAATGGTCTTGTCGTAAACCGCAAGGGCTCCATCAACCTCATTCAACGAAAGCGACCTGATGCTCTTCTCGTCAGATCGACGGCGGGTTTTGATTTGCTCTTCTGGTTGGGCAGTGGTGGGTGTACTTTGGTCATTCATGAGTTTTCTCCAAGTGAATTTCACTCGCAACATGCGGGTGACCAAAGTAATAATATTCAGGGAGATGCGTATGTGAACCGTTTTGTGCAGTCTGTATCACTCGTGATACAGACGTTGAAAAAAGGTGTACAAAAAATACAAGAGTTGGTGCTTTGAGGTTGATTGCAGATAATGCAAGTTAATGCACCAAGCCCTTCGTTGACTACCACCAAAAACATGCCCTTAATTGTTAAAGCTCCAGTTGTAATAAAAGTAAAGGGTTGGGACACCTACGATCCTAGAGCACGAGATGCCAGTAGAACGGGAATTTTCAATGTGGCGGCAGTTGTAAATCGTTTTCATGCAAGGTACAAATTCGCCCGTTCATTTAGAGAGATGCAACTTGAAGGATATGCAGATCAGACGGTTGCAGGGTATTCGGCGCTTATGCGGGCATCGCTGCATTGGACGGCATTTGAGATGTTCAAAAAAGCGTTGAACATAAAAGACACTCGAGAGATTTTTAAGTTACACCCATTTGATAGTCATTTAGAAACCATTCGAGCATGCTTTACAAGTAAAGACTTTTTTCAAGTTGTTAGGGGGCATCTCACGGATAACAAGCAAAAGCAGCAGCTAGATGCTTTTGCTGCGGGAGATCAAATTTCGCCGTTGGTACTTGCCAAAGCGTTGCGACACATTTTTTTTCATGGCGCACTCACACCTAACGCTGGTGGCGCCTCTCCTGCAGAGGTTGTCATCATTTGCGATGAGTTGTGCAAATATATGGTTGAGGTGATTGATGGTGAATTTTTTCGCCACACAGAGGAATTGATCAAAGTGATTGGGTAAAGTTTGAAGTCTTGGAGTAGGTAAATGAAACAAAACCAGCCTATGAACAATAAGGCAGCTGTGATTCAAAAAGGGTTTGAACTTCATGAGTGGATTGCAAAGCGTTTAGATGATCTGCCAATATCACGTGGGCGTCGATCTCTTTTATCTGTAGGTTGTTATGACCAAGTAATCGAACACCAAGTGGCAGTATGTGTTTTGCTTCGGTCACAGATTAACGGTTAAGCGTTTGCATTGGTAAGGCTGGTCTTCGAGGGTTTTGTTCGAGGAGTATGGCTAAAAAATTACGCAACGAATGACCAAGTTGACCAATACTACGAGGATAGGCTTGATCTGAAGTTTTATAAACTTTTAGAGTATATAGAGCAAGTTCCTGGGTTTGAATCGAAGGTGCTGTCTCAGTTTAAGAATAGTGCTTGGGGGTCGTTAAATAGTTACACCCATACTGGTGTAATGCATTCTGCTAGGAGATTTTCGAAAGAGTTCGTTGAACCCTGCTACACCGACGACGAAATAATCGAGGTGTTGAGAATTGTTGGCTCGTTTGGATTGTTAGCGCTTCAACAAATAGCCTCTGAGGCAGGTCGTTTAGATCTGTCTCAAGAGGCTGGTAAAAGGCTAACGAGCGTAGTTGCCTGATGAATCACTTTAGTTCAAGGCAACTACTACCGTCTTAGAGTTCGGGGGCGTGTCCTAGATTTTGTGTAAACGGTCTAATGGCAGGAAACTGCCTTCATCTTCAAAGGAAGAGAAATGACCGTAAGCAACGAACTCATAGACCGCCTGTTGGCGGATTACAAAAAACCTGAAG
>NZ_NESI01000017.1 GCF_002778325.1 Limnohabitans sp. B9-3 | reverse complement strand
CGCCAAGAAGTGGACGATGCCGGTGCAAAACTGGAAGCCCGTGCTGAACCGATTTACGATCCAGTTTGAGGGAAGGATGCCGACGAATTAACACTCGCTCCGTTTACACAAAATTCGGGACACCCTCCATCAGCGAGGTCAAACAGATGCGCAAGGCTCAGGGCTACTTTGTTGGCGGTCGCCGAGCCTTCGGCTTTGATGTGGTGGACGGAATCAAAGTTCCAAATGGAACCGAGCAAGCCTTGATAGCCGAAATGAAAGCGAAGCGAGAGAGTGGTTCTAGCCTCTTAGCCATTCACCGCTGGCTTAACGAGGAGCAAGGCGTCAAGTTGGCCTATTCTTCTATTCGGCAGGTTTTACTAACAAGCTAAAACGGAGGTGGAATTACTGTCGCCCAGTAATTAAATTCAAGAATGTTCTTCTTTTGAATCAAGGTTAGGCTAGGTGCATCGTCAAATGAGATCTTCCAAAAATTCAGCCTCTCCTCGTAGTTCCCACTGCCCTCCCACTCAATGACTGCAATGTCTTTATGCCCGTGTTTGGCAATCACTTCATTCAGATGTGTGTCTAGGCCAGAGTAGCCAAAAACAATAATTGATTCTGATTCAGAGAGTGCTCGATCAAAGCGTTTCCAGTACTCACTAAGAATGTCTGAAGTCTGAATTACTGAGGGTTTATGTGTCACGTGGGTCAGAACAACGTGGCACTCTTCCTCTGCCTCTAAAAAGTCCCTGCTGGCACCTCCGCACTTTTTGTTGCCGACAAAAAGAGGCGATCCGTGGAGATGAAGGAACCAGCTCAGATTCGTTTGTTTTGTTCCGTATCGATCTAAATTTTTTGGTGAAAACTCATCCAAAAAACCATCAATCAAAGTCCCACTGTAACCATCCATCACCTTTGTTCGAAGAAGAGGGTCGTAAAGCAAATTGTCATAGTTCAACAAAGCTACGTGTGATTTGGAAGTCTTGATGAATTCGACCAATGGATCAAGGAATCCGTCTGGAAGTTGCTTGCCACTTCTGTGAAAGTAATGACTGGTTTGATGAATAAATTTTTTGAATGCAGCAACTATCTCTCTTGAGTTTTCATTAAGCCAAGGAGCCTCTTCAGTTTCATATGCCTTCAACAGCTCTGATGCAAATATGGCTACTTGAAGTTCATTAAGCTGATCTTCACTCTCAGGATAGACCTCATCAGAAGTTCCTGGCAAGGCCGTTTGGATTAGTTTTTTTTGATCTTTTGAGAGAAGATCAGAATCATTCCAGACGCTGTAGAGTGCTGATTTCAGTTGAAAATAATCGGGGTCGAGTGCCATACCCAGACCATTTCCAAAAATAATTGTGGCCCTATCACTCATAAGAAATTACCCAACGAAATCAGCTCGGGCTCCCAAGCGGTTTGAGGATTGAGCTGTACCTCTTGATAGATTTTTGATAAAAACCCCACACGTTTCTCCGTTGTGTTGCCCGTCTGGTTCATCAACGTTTCTCGCAGAGGGTGGTGGCTACCAATCAGAAATTCGTTCCGTAGATGCAAGCGTTCTAACAACCGTAAGGAGGGGATGCGGTCAAACTTGCCACGTGGGCCTCTATTGCAAGACTGGCAAGACAAGACCAAGTTCCAGACACCATCGAGGTTCAGATGCAGATTTGACTGCTTGAGCTTATGTGGAAAGAAGTGGTCTACGTCAGTATTGAACTCTTCACCTAAGAGGCGAAGATCTGCAGCGCAATAAAAACATCGACCCTTCTGGTATCCATTCAAGGCACCCCGACTACTTGTAACGGCCTTACGCCGTTTGGCCGAATCAAAAGTGAAGATCTCACCCAGCTCGTGATCGTGTTGAACAACTAGGTGGTTCGCTGAAATGCCTAGATTCCACGCCGTCTCCACCAATCGCCAGCGAGAGTCGACCTCTTGGGTGATGTTGGCGACTTGTATGCCTTCCGCCAGCTTCGAAAACTCATCTGTGATTCGAATGCCTTTGTTAGTCTTGCGCTCGTCAATAAAGAACTTGTGCAACACCGTGCTGGTGCCGATATTGTGAAATGCATCAATGACGTCTTGGAACCCACTAGCGACGGTGGCTTTCACAAGCGCATCGAGGTTTCCGTCTGTGTTGTAGCTCTGAACACTTTGTAGGAATTTTCCAGGCCTTGTGCCTTGCTTTGGTGAATGACTGATGTGCGCTGCAATCGCTCTGCCAAACACTGGAGCTACGTCTTCCAGCTTTACTAACTGTCCTGCTTGAGGGTTGAGCTGGAGCAAAGATTCAGCCAGAGCGAATTTGTAGGAGGCAGAGTTTTGACCGTAAAGGATGATTCCACGCCAGCAGTCTTCGACTGATGGATTTGCAGGAATGAAGGTCACAGCTGCCATCGGTCTTAGGCGTTCGTTAATTCCATCAAAACGGAAATCCATTCAACCGAATCACGTCCCAGACTATCGGCGTTGTCCCACTTAGAAATCAAACTAAAACCAAGTTGCTCAAAGATAGTTTGAAGTCGATTGGATTGGTCGGGGACAAATAGCCGACCGTTAGCGTCCCTGTTTTCAGTCACCACGTCCAAGCGTTTGCTTGGAACGGAATAAAGAAGTCGTCCGTGACTCTTAAGGCACCGTTTGATAGATACGGCTGCTGGAACTAGCTCGCTCTCGGGGATGTGCATCAAGACTGCCGAGCAGAGAACGCCATCAAAGTCACCGCCAAACGGAGGCTCAAAGTTTGGCAACGCAGCGTGAAGGACTTTGCCTTTCAGCTCGGGGTGAAGGCTTTGGCTCAGGTCTACGAACTCAGGAGTGGCATCGACACCGAAGCACTCGTGGCCTAGGGAGGCTAATAAAGCCAGATCTCGGCCCGACCCACAACCGATATCAAGAAGCCTAGATCGGGGCTTAAAAGCCTCTGCGAAGCTATCAGACAAGCTGCTAACCACGGACTCATACCGCACCGCAACTGTCTGAGCGTTTTCGGAGTAATAGTTGACGGTTGCAATGTCCATTTCGAGCTTTAAGCGTTTGAATAGTCCGAGAAAATAGAACTCAGGCAGAGCCTATTTGATTCTGGTTCTGGGTATCGTAAGCCATCCTAAAGTGGGCAGAGCTTGCCCCGTAGACTATGTCGGCTAGAACCCCACGAGAGGTAAAACGCAGATGGCAACCAAGACCAAAAGTAAAGCTGACCAGACTCTTCACATTTACACCCGTGTTTCAACGGCTGTTCAAGCAGACAAGGGCACTTCGCTCGATAGTCAATTGGCGCTGGGCAAGAAAAAGGCAAAAGAGCTCAAGTTCGAATTCGAGCATTGGAACGAAGGGGGGAAGAGCTCTCACCACGAAGACATCCAAGGGCGTCCTGTGCTCTACGAGTTGTTTCAAGCAATCAAAGCAGGCCAAGTGAAGCACCTCTGGGTCTACGACCAATCTAGGCTATCAAGGAACGACCAAGTCGCCTCCATCTTTCGCTATGAGCTAAAAAAACAAGGCATCACTCTCTACATAAAAGATGGTCAGTTCGATCTCGCAGTTCCGTCAGACAATCTTCTGCATCAAATGCTCGATGCCGTTGCCCAATTCGAGAACTCCGTAAGAGCCGAGCGCTCACGAATTGGTAAATTGATGAAGGTGAAGGCTGGCTGTTGGCACGGAGGCGTTCCACCCTTTGGCTATGAAATCAGCAAGAGCAAGCTAACTGAGAACAAGGCAGAGTCCAAGTGGGTCAAGTTCATCTTCAAGCAAGCACTGAAAGGTAACTCAGTTGCATCCATAAAAAAGGAGCTTGATTCCAACGGAGTGTTAGCTCGTCGGGGTGGACTGTGGACACTCGGTTCAATTGAATCGCTAATGACCAACACACACTATCTCGGTCGCTACATCTACACCGATGGCGTATCAGGCGAAAAGGTCGAAGTCTCCTGCCCCAAACTGGTCGATGAAGTCACTTGGAACTCCATCAACCTAGAACGCAAGAGAAAGGCAAGTCGAAAAGACCAGCAGAACGCCACGACCAAGAACTTCTACCTCCTCCGAGACTTTATGGTGTGTGGTCATTGCGGACGCAAGTTGGCTGGTCGTATCAAGCCCGCCAAATCAGAATATATGTACTACTGCCCGAATAAGGAAAGGGCTTGGGTAAAGGATGGGGAAAGCAAGACCCACTATCAACGAGGGACAGGGTGCGGATTCGATAGAGCGATGAACATTCAACTTACTGACAAAGTGGTGTTCGATACGGTTGTTCAGCTTCATAAAGATTCAAGCATCCTCAAAGAAGCTGTGAAGAAGCGGGTTTACGCTGAGCACGGCATCAAAGGAACCGCTGCCTCTGCCGAGGAAATGAAAGGCTATGAGCGCCAGCTACGAAAGTACGAAACCCTCTTTCAAAGCCTACAAGAGTCCATCGGCAACCTTGAAGCGAACCGCATCCTCAAGCGAATGGACGATAAGGCATACAAGACTGCCGTGGCTCGAATGAACGATGAAGCCGACCGACTGAAAACCGAAATCACGAACCTACGTCTCAAGCTCAGAGGCGAAGCCGAGAAGAAGGAGTGGGTCGATTGGATGGACAACTTCGGGGTGGAAATCGAGGAGAAGAAAAAGCTGACCGACGAACAGCGCCAGCTTTACTTGAAGGGTTTGATTGAAAAGATTGAAGCAAAGTTCAATCGCAAGACCCGTGACCACGAACTCGAAATCCACTTCCAGCACCCCATCGTCGGGGACGGAATCAAATACAACGACCCCAAGGTAAAGGCCAAGGGTTACAAGCTCTTAAAAGGGGCAAAAACGACCCAAATAAGGGTGGAAAAGAGGGATGGCAGGGGAAAGTAAATTACCCCCTAGCCACCTTACTCGACGGTGGCAGACTAATTTTGTTTTGACCATCACTTAAAGCCATACCCGCTATGGTTTTTTTTTGCCGTATGACTTTTGGGTCATTTCAGCCATAAAGGATCTGGAACCGTTCTGGATGGAATATCCAAGCTTTTTGTTGCTTGGGTCGGTGTAGACCAGTTCATCCCCCACTAAGGGCACGTGGAAGTTGATTTCTAGCCAATGGGTTTGATTGTCGATTATAAAAACGTCTATGGAGGTAAGCAACCCTTTAAGGGCTTCTTTGCGTTGCTCTGGCGTGAGGGCGTGTCCTAGATTTTGTGTAAACGGTCTAATGGCAGGAAACTGCCTTCATCTTCAAAGGAAGAGAAATGACCGTAAGCAACGAACTCATAGACCGCCTGTTGGCGGATTACAAAAAACCTGAAG
>NZ_NESI01000016.1 GCF_002778325.1 Limnohabitans sp. B9-3 | reverse complement strand
CGCCAAGAAGTGGACGATGCCGGTGCAAAACTGGAAGCCCGTGCTGAACCGATTTACGATCCAGTTTGAGGGAAGGATGCCGACGAATTAACACTCGCTCCGTTTACACAAAATTCGGGACACCCTCTGGCGTGAACGTCTTGAAAGTTCCAATTTTTCGTTGGAAATTGTCCAACCATTTGAACCATCGTCGGTCCTGTCCTACTCCTTCGACCTTGGCTGTTAGCTGCTCAATTTCGACCTCGATTGCCAACTTCTCTCTATCAATATTCGCCCGAACTGCTGAGTATTGCGTTGCACTCAGGCGTTCCATCAATCGTTCAGTTTCCACTTTAGTCAGGGCTTCAAACGTCTTTTCCAGCGTCCTCTTCAACTGGCGAATCTTTAAATTTGCTGCTTTGATTTCTTGCTCTGAACCGGCTTGAGAGGCGTAGTCCGTTCCAAGGATTTCAACCTTAGTCTGCTCACGGAATGAACGACTCTTGCTAATTACATCAATGACAGTGTTCCAGACTAGCTCGTCAGTTGCATCAATGTTTAAAGAGCGGGTCATTGCACAGGCACGTCCCCTTTGCCATTTTTCTGCCTCGGGAATTGACTCCTTAGCCCATTGCCGTTCTTTTTTCGGACAGTAATAGTGGGACTTGCTTGGCTGCTTTGGATTCTTCACTCCAGACAACCAAGTCCCGCAATGCCCACATCGAAGAACATTCTTCAGCATATAGAAGTGCTTAACTGCGTTAGTGCTATTTCGCTTGCTAAGGTGGTCTTCTTTCGTTGCCTGCACCTTTGACCACAGTTCGGTCGAGAGGATTCGAGGGCACTCAACACGAATCTCTTCACCTGACTTATGGTCTTTGAAGTCCCAATATCCAATGTAGTGAGTGTTACGAAGCAAAGCTTGTAACGAACCCATTGCCCAAGTTCCCTTCTTTCTTCGAGGAGTTACACCATTGGCATCAAGCTCAATCTTCACATCCATAAGTGGGACTTTATTGGCGTACTGTTCGAATATGAATCGAACCCACTTAGCCTCACTCTCGTTGATCACCAGCTTACGGTCTACCAAATCGTAGCCATATGCTGGTGGTCCGCCCATCCAGAAGCCCTGTCGGATTCGAGCTAGTTTGCCAAGCCTTGTTCTTTCAGCCCTTTGAGCGTTGTCGAATTGACCAACTGCATCAAGGATTTGCTTCAAGAACTGGTCATGAGGATTACCAAGGTCGTACTTACCTTCCTTGTTGTAGAGAGTAACCCCTTGCTTGTTGCACTCAACTCGGAAAATTGACGAAACGTGGTCATTTCTTGAAAGTCGGGACTGGTCATAAACAAACAGATGTTTTACAGCACCAGTTTTGATTTCATTGAACAGCTGCGATAGCACTGGACGCTTGTCGATCTCTTCATGGTTTGAAGAACGACCACCCTCATTCCATAGGCGGTACTCAAACCCAAGTTGCTTTGCCCTTGCTATCCCTATCTCCTTTTGAATGTCCAAGGACATCCCCTCATCCGCTTGGACCACGGTTGAGACACGGGTGTAGATGTGAAGAATTTCAGACAAGATCGACTACTTTCCGGCGGGCATCGCTTTCCCCATCAATATACCTTTGCGTAGTCTGTAAGCTGCTGTGACCTGCCAGCCACTGAACATCCCTCAGTGACCCTCCAACCGTAGAGATTTTTTTGGCAGCATTGGTAATGAAGGTTCGTCGACCACTATGGGATGAACACCCCATAAGACCTGCCTTTTTGTACCACCCCTTGAACATATTCACGATTACTTGTGGGGTTGTCTGGATACGTCTTTGTGTGCGAACTATCCTTCGATCCCTCAGCTCATGCAGGGTTGCTTTACTTCTTATCGCATTGAGTTGACTAGCAAGCTCCAACCGTAACTGCTTGTTGATTGGTATTAGTCTGCCTGAATTCCCCTTTGAGGCGGTGTTTTCGAGGGAGATGTTGTCTTCCAAGTCCCCTGATGCACTCAAAACCATTCCCCAAGTCAATCCCGCAATTTCTTTCGCCCTAAGACCTGCTTTGACCGACAGGAGAAAGATCAGCCTATTCCTGCTTGGGTTCCTAGTCAGCTCCAGTGATAGATAAAAGGCATCCATTTGCTGCTTGGTAAGAAGCTTGGCTTGTTTACCTAGTGCCATACGACCATCCCGTTATAAAAATGCATACTTTTATTTTAATAAAACGAGATATTTTTGAACACCGTTTTGTGCAGTTTGTTTTTCCTTTTGAAATCAATAACTTATGTTGACTGATTATTTTTTATCTATTCCATAACCAGTCGTTACGGTGACAAGCCCTGCCCGACCCTCTGGATGGATTCTTCAGCCCGACGAAGGTATCTACTCACCGTCGAAGCCAAAGCCTTCTTCTTTTGCTCTTTTGTGTATTGGTCATCAGATGCCTTTAGCTTCTGGCTTCGAATGACCCCGGGCATTTCGTTACCTATTTCCCAGAGCTTCATCTTTGGATAGTCATGCTTCATCTCGTAAACCTTCATCGCCAGCTTTAAGGCTGGGACGTTTGGCTGTCCTTCAAATTTATACCTTGCCTGACTGGACTTGGCATATTGAACTCCCCGTTTACCTTTGTGACGGTTTTTTAACAGCAGGTTGAATCTTTTCTGCAGGTATCGCTTGGGTAGGTCCAACGGAAATACCAACGTCAACACGTTAGATTGGTCCGGGGCTAATTCACCACCTTGCAACTCTCTAACGACATCTTCTGCCGCAGGTTCAGCAAACAGACGTATCGCACGACCACTTTGACTCCACCACGCCTTGAAGTTGTCGTCACGAACATCTCCAAAGTCTTGGTACAGAGGAGCCATTGGTCCCTTACCCCCTGACTCGCAGCACGCAATGTATTCAGCGTTCTTTCGCAAAAAAGCCCACCACCAGAAGTAAACCGAACCTTGCCAATGGCTAACCGACTTTGGAGTTTTGACAGTTCCAAACGTTGGATGCCGGTAGGCGAAATGTCGTTGCGAAGGGACGTTTTTCATGCCAATTATGTTAACACTTTAAATAACTTAATAAGTTAACAGGCATTCAAAAAATGACTATTTTGGAACAATAGAGTCATTGAAATTAATAACGATTTCAATCATTCTTTAAAGGACTATTCAAATGACCAAGACCACACAAAACCCAAAAAATACTTTCAGCATTTCCATCAACCGCACACTAAATACAGCGACTATTCAATGGAATCGGGAAATTGAATGCATCGAACGCATTATCGAAAACTTATCTCTATTCAACATTACACCTACACAAAATATCAAAGATCAAATTAAAAAATTCGCCAACAAACCAACTAAAAAAATCAACATCGACACCATCTCAATCTAATCTTCATCATGAACATCACATCTTTTATCGGCAAGCACAGCCGATTCACAAAACTCATGCTCACTCAACTTCTTAACAGCGACTCTACCCAAGCGTCAGAGGCAATTCAAATGATTTCCGAAATTATTAAATCATATAAAAAAAGAACAATCGACAAAAAATCCACATCCGAACTTATACACGAAATAATTTTTCAATATCACTCACTTGATCAACTAATCAGAAATAACGAGCAGCCAGAATACATTTCATTTCGATACTTTTTTTGGAAATAAAAATCTCTACAGAAAGCACCGACATCTTTTACATCTAAACAAAAACCAAAGAATACAAATGAACTTTTTCGCTTACACCACTCTTTGCGCCATTGGAAACAACTCGAGTATTACAAAATTCGAGCAATCCCTTCCTATTTCTAATAGTCTTTTTGATTTCAAAGAAATCATTTCAATTCCCAATGAAATAAATATTGATTTAAGCACAGCAAGTGATAATGAAATAAAGGACTGGAAGAAATGGACCACTGAAAACTGGGGCACGCCATCCAATGGTCACATTGAAAAATTCGGAAAAATTTATTCACACGACTCTGACTCTTTCACAATAGAACTCCGCACCGTTTACAACGAACCCAAACTGGTGATGGATACGATTATTGAACAGAACCCTAATCTCGAATTTTTTATTAGTAGCATCGATCTTTTTGGTAATAGCTATATTGCATACAGAGCAAAAGAAGAAAAAAATATTTTATTACTTTGCAGCCAAGATACGAGCGATGAATACTCCAACCCTAGAATCAAATTTGAAAAATCCAATATACTCAAGGTAAATATTTCAGATTTTCACCATCTACATTGGGACTTCTTGGAGCAATTAAATATTGGAAATATTTTAAAAAATAATTTGTTAAATATTCGCTAAATATATAAAATATAAATATTAAACAATTTCCACCAATCGAACAGATGGTCTTGCACCCCTCGATTGGCGGATTTTTAACAATCTCACTTTCTTTTGTGCCATTTAATTGGTATGACTTTCTATTGCCTAAATATTCTTAACAACCCATCCAATCTCTTCTATCTAATGAGCAGGACCAGCTCAGATCAAGGACACCATGACCAATCAAGCTACAACTAGGTTCAGCCTATCTAAAGATACACAAACCCAACATTGGACAGAATTCTTTGACTCTAAGCGTCAAGATCACCAACTGTTTGCCATTACTGTCGTCTTTAAACCTGTCGATAGGATCAACACCAGAGAAAGATGGGAAACGGAGTACGCCGCAGGCGTCCTAAAGAAGTTCCGTCGAGCAATAGAACCTAATCAAGCGAATCAAGAATCTGCCCTACCTTTTCCAGACTTCTATTTCTTTGAGCGATTCGAATCCACAGGACTTCGCACTGCTGGTCGCAGGTCACCCTTCCATATTCATAGCCTCTTACCCATCAGGAAATCGCAGCTACATCGTGTCTGGTCACACGACAACAACAACCTAACTGATCGGCTTCTGAAGGATATCAAGTCACTTGGTACCGTCCAATCCATCCTTGTTGAACCAGTGAAAGAGGGACACACCATGGAATGGGTCAGATACATCACCAAGCAAAAGCAGATCTAAGCAACACCATCATGCTTAGCTTCAAACATTGGATTAAACGAAAGAAGAAGGAACCACGCCATGAGCGACACGCTAGCCAAACAAATCGAGAAATCAGGGACCAAGATGACCAAGGACAAGTTGCTGGACCTGATACGCAAGTCCCCATTGAAAGAGTTCACGTTTTCCCAGTCACCGAACTCGAGGGTGTCCCGAATTTTGTGTAAACGGAGCGAGTGTTAATTCGTCGGCATCCTTCCCTCAAACTGGATCGTAAATCGGTTCAGCACGGGCTTCCAGTTTTGCACCGGCATCGTCCACTTCTTGGC
>NZ_NESI01000015.1 GCF_002778325.1 Limnohabitans sp. B9-3 | reverse complement strand
TTCAGGTTTTTTGTAATCCGCCAACAGGCGGTCTATGAGTTCGTTGCTTACGGTCATTTCTCTTCCTTTGAAGATGAAGGCAGTTTCCTGCCATTAGACCGTTTACACAAAATCTAGGACACGCCCTCGCTCCGTTTACACAAAATCCGGGACACCCTCACAAAAATACCAACAACTTTTTTAGTATCTAAGCGTTGCTCTTGATCTACGTAGTTCGAATGTGCTGGACTGAACTTCTAGCCCAATCCTGTTGCTTCAAGGCACAACCAATCAACAATCTTCCACCACACTGCCTACTCAGATGTATTTTGGTTGTTCCAGTTAATTTCAACGGATTCTTGCTCAGGGTACCAGTCTGACACTATGTTTGCTAGTTCTTCAGGATTGTCAGACTCTGCTTATAGCACCAGATTGGACTCCTTCAGTTTACGGCAGGTTAAGCATCACTCTTTGAGATCGCGTTTGCGTGAAAGTTTCTTCAGCGCATCGAGGCGATCATCGACCAGCTTTTTAACACGCTGATACTCTGCCCAGCCGCGATTACCGGTCAGGTATATGCCAACATTTGAGGGTAGTTTTCCGGTCCTTTCCAATTCAACTTGAATCGAGTCTTTCGCCCACTTGTCTGTAATGAATGGATCTGATCGACGTGTGACAGGCTTTCCGTATGCTTCTAAAAGTGTTCCGCGCAATGCGGCAAGGGCTTCTAATTCGAGCCAGCCTAGGTCCATAGAGACTCTAGTGAGCCCATCACGCCAAAACAAAAGCCTTGCGGGTTCCGCAACAGCAATACCAGCGATGCTGTCGACGTTGACAACACAAGAAACAACCGGTACTTCGATGTCTTTTATACCAGTCTCGCGAACAATATCCTGTAAATTTGTCGTTGGCGCACCCCTGCAAGCAACTTCGGAAGACTGACCTATGGTCCAGCCTTTAATGCCAAATGGTTCCTGTTGAGCATTGCAACCTCCAGTTTGAGAAACCAATGCGCATGCAATCGCGAGAATTCGGGTGATGTGAAAGGTTTGCATTTGTGATATCTAACGAAATTTATGCCGCAAAGTCTGCAGGATATTCTGGACGCTGCAGGATAAACTGGATTTGATTGTCAGCTTTTGAGTGCAGGGAAAGTCCGCATACAGCCTATTACGGCTATATGTTTGATGTCCGCACTGCAGCGATTGCTGTCGATGTCACATCTCGGTGACAGACTAACTGCAGCGGTAGAAGTCGCTCTGTGAACACTATGTGGCATTCCCCCAAACCTCTAGACATATTTCATAGCGAATTAATTTTCGGGTGTATTAAGTGGGGCTGAAGGCCCCACTTAATTTGAACTTGATTAATAGTTCCAATATTGCGTCGAAACAGCAAGTGAATCAACAGTTCTCGCAAAGGCTTTTAGCATTGCTGCTCCTGGTGCCCAGTTACCTGACAAACAATTAGATCCGCATGCCAGTGTGGTAGATGCTGAACTTGGCGCTAGATTGTTTATGCTTGAAGTTGACGATCCATTCCAGAACATTCCGACTTGATATGTGTATATATTAGAGTTTGCAGTAAGCGCAGATTGAAAACCAGAAGTTCCTGCATAGCTTAAAAAAGCAGTTTTTGTTGCAGTTGTAAAGTCAGGGTAATCAGGATAGTTTCTTGCGTCGGCAAGTGACAGCATTGAAGTTGGAAGGCGATTAACATAATTAACAGTTGAACCATCAGATAACCAAATCGTGATGTTATAAGGTTCACCGCTGCCAATTGCACTGAGGTCATTATCTGATAGCCATTCACCGCCAGCGGTAGTTGATCCTTGATATGTAAATGCACTACTTCCTCCGGCGGCAATCGAATTTCCGTCGGAACCCCAGCTTCTTAATGCAATCGCAGCATTTTCATTTCCAGTCTCGGACATTCTGAATACACCAGTGCAGATATCGGTGGTTTGAATTGAGGCTAAATTATTAGGGTTGGAAGCAAGTGTTGACTCGTTTAGTGCAGATCCATTATACGAAACGTTGTTAAGAAACGATATTGCAAGTGAGGCGTTGACTGTTGTTCCACAGGAAGGGTCATTTTGTGCAAGGTAGATTCCACCAGTAGGTAATCCTTTTCCTTTGATATTAGCGAGTACTGCTTTGCGGTTTGAGTTATCAGTTGATGAAAGTTTCTTAAATACTAAATTGAAGCCTGTTTGATAATCAGTACCAGATTGCTTCACCATTTTTTGTACTGTTGGCGTGATTGTCGCTAAATAGTCACGTTGATCACCAACTAATCTGTACCCAGTGTCAATAGAAGATGTAAGAGAAGAAATCTTTTTAACAACTAGAAACTTATTTCCGGCAGAATCGCCGAAGCTAGTAAGAGCGCCCGAAGCAAGTTGAATAGGAAATTGAACAATCCATGATATTCCAAGTTGATCTAAAGGTCTGATAATTTTTGGTTGCAGGAATACAGCGTTATCCAAAGTGGAGTTTGTGAGCGCATAACCGAATAATCCATAATGGAAAGCGGTATTAGCCGCTGATGGGTTGAAACTTGAATTATTCCAATTCGAATTATTCCATTTGAAGCCGGAGTGTTTAAAGCCATTTGCTGCAGTGATGTCACTTGTGACTACAAAATTAGAATCTGCACAATTCGCAATTGGACTAGATGGTGTTCCTCGAGAACTTGCCGAGCTAGCAAAGCAAGTTTGAAGTTTTGATCTAAGACCTTCTAGATCTGTAACTGTTAACAACGGAGTGCTTGCTATTAATTGTGCGGATGCAGTCCCGCTCGGCAGCTGTCCCTTTTGGATTGTTAATGATTGCAATTGACTTGAGTTAGACGAGCCAGTCGATAAATCATTTGATGCTAAGTTGGATGTCGTCGCTATAACAATTTTTCCAGAAGTTTTGATCTCAACTTTAATATTATCCAGCGCTGCATCCATATTGTTATTAAAGGATGAGTTTATGAATGACGTTGGGCTTGATGTTAGGTTTGAAAAAGCCTGAGAATAAGCAGTATCTACCGCCTGAATACGCTCTGCACTCAAATTTGAATTTCCAGCATTATTAAAAGTATCGCTAGGGTTGCCAGTGGTTGAAAGTGTCGCTGCAATTGCCGTTGTGACTTGAGAAACGTTAGCTGTTCCAACGGATCCTGTAACACTATATAGATTGGAGGTTGCATCCCCAATGATCCCGCTTGCTTTAATAACAAATGGAGGGGTTGCTGTTGAAGAAATTGTTATTGTGTAAGCGCCTGTCGAATCGCTTGTGCCCGTTCCAACAGTAATGCCTTTTGAGTCAACAACGTTAATAGTTGCATTTCCAACAGGTGCGCCAGTGGCAACAGTTCCAATTAAGTTATTGGGCTCCACTTTAAGCGTTAATGAATTTGAACTAGATCCTAAGTAGCTTGCTGAAAGTGAAACATCACCGACAGCGGTTGCCGATAAAATAGCATTTACTATTCCATCAATCGTATTTTTTGCAATCGTTACAGCGCCATTGCTGCCAGCAGCCGGGGTAACAATCCAGTCTACTAGTGACGATACTATTTGTGTTGCATTATTTGAAAGTGTAGCAATAGCCTTAAGGGCAGTAGTTGCGCCTTGTTTGAGTACTGTTAAGCCACTTTCAATATACGAGATCACCAAGTTTGTAATAGTTGGATCTAATACGGTTTCATTTTTGGTAGTTGAAATAGCATTTGTCGAGCCTGTTGGTGTCAAGCTGGCGGTAATCGTTGAACTTCCCTTGGCAACTCCAGATGCCAAACCTGTCGAACTAACAACAACTTTACTCTCATCGGTGGAGGTCCAACTTACTTGATTCGTTAAGTCTTTTGTCGAACCGTCACTGTAAGTGCCGGTAGCTGCGAGTTGATCATTTTTTCCTGCCGGTGGACTTGCAGTGTTGGAAATAGCAATTGAATCTAAAACTGCAGCAGTGGTAGTTTGTAAAAGTGAGCCCGAAATACTAATGGCAGATCCTGTCGGCTTAAGGCTTGCTGTGATGGTCGACGCCCCTTGCCCAGAACCTGTTGCCACGCCTGCGGAGGTGATCGAGACCGCCGAGGTGTTGGAGGATGACCAAGTTACTTGATCAGTTAAGTTTTGCGTTGTTCCATCGCTGTACGTCCCCGTGGCCACAAAGTTTTCGGTACGCCCAGCAGCATTGCTCGGTTTAGAAGAAGTTACCGTGATGCTGTTGAGAGTTTTATTACTTGTGCTAACGGTACCGGCCGAATCTGAAACAACTCCACGGCTCCTTTGCAGATCAAGCGCAGTAGTAGCTGCGTTTGCTGTAACTAATGCTTTGCCTTGATCAACCGCTGATACGAGAGTCTGTAGGGTTTCTTGCGATGCGACCCCTGAATTGGAAACTAGTGTTACTGCAGTCACATTAGACAATGCAGTATTTGTAGCGGTTGGAATAACGATTTTTCCAGTAGCTGACCCATCGTGCAAGCTCTGAAGAAACTGGGCAATCACAACGGCAGAATTTGCAGACGTGGCGCTCCTCGCCACGCTTGCGACATCTTGTGGTGTTACCTTGCCATCTATGCCTACTGCTGTAGCGGTACCAAGTGTTACGTTGCCCACTTTAAAAATACAAGTTGCTCCGCTTGGGTATGAAAAATTGCCTTGACTGTCTGTCAAGCCGTTGGTGGTAGTGGTGCTGTTTGTACAAGAGTAAGTTAAACCACTAACTGGATCATCAATAAAGGTTCCGATCAAGTTGGATGTAGCACTGCTAGCGCCTCCACCGCAACCAACCAAGGTGGCGATTGCGCTTGCAAGCAATAAGATGGCTAATGGGTTACGGCTTAAAGAAGAAGATTTCATCAGTGCTGGCCTTTTGTGTGTGATTTTGTTAGTTTAAACAAATTTTGTTAAAGATAACATTGTTTTGTAGATTATTTTCCGTGGACTATCAATCACATCAATTGCACAGTCAAAGATGTGACTAACGATGCCGCTGTTATAGCTATAAAGATTTCAACGACAGTTAAGAAGCGCCGAAAAATTCTGCGGCTCTCCCAAGAGGCAATGGCAGACAAGGCAGGGATAGACCGAACGTATGCGAGCCAAATAGAGAGGGGAATTGCAAATCCATCCCTTTTCGTGCTTTGTTCCATTGCAAAGGCGCTAGATATCAGTTTTATGCAACTAGTGAACGGTGACATTCAGTGCACCTTTGGTGATAAGGCTCCGACGGTTTAGAAGATAGTAATGTTCAGTCCCTGTGAACTGACTGAGCATCGATTGGTCGAATGCCATCGAGCGCTATGTGGAGGCATCCATCTCATTTCAATATCCAATGCTTTAAATGTCATTGCACCAGATGGTCAGTTGATTGTTCGCAACAAGTACGGTGAACTTGACGCATTGAGCCCTTGACCTGCTTGGCGTACGTGAGGTAACTGCGTGTACTGGTGCGTTGGCACATCGGTATTGTGCTCAACTTACTGCTACAACAGCATCAATGTCATGCCATTGCGGCTAGCTCGTTATGAATCAGGCCGCAGTCTGACAAGCAAAACTGCAGGTGTTTTGCTGTGGTGACCTGCCGCTGCCAGTCGTACCAAGGTGATCGAACTACTTTTGAAATGGTCTAAACTTTTCCTAGGATTGCCAAAGCGTCTAGGTATAAATCAAGTGACCCGAAATACATCAGCAGATGCATTGAGGTGGGTTCTAAATTGTGTATGAAATGATCCATGAGGCGTAGGGTTCAGATCATTGGCAGGGCGTGTCCTAGATTTTGTGTAAACGGTCTAATGGCAGGAAACTGCCTTCATCTTCAAAGGAAGAGAAATGACCGTAAGCAACGAACTCATAGACCGCCTGTTGGCGGATTACAAAAAGCCTGAAGACCTCATCGGAGAAAACGGGCTTCTCAAACAATTGACCAAACGCTTGGTCGAGCGAGCCCTCCAAGCCGAGATGGCTGAGCACCTCGGGCACGGCAAGAACGAACCCGTTGCCAATCCCAACGGACATAGCACAACACGTAGTAGATCTGTTATAAATTAGCAAAAGGAATGGCTTATGAACAAAACTGCATTATGGTTATTTATCCTGATTCCCATGCTGTTTGTGGGATGTGTAGCAACAACTGACGGAGTTAAACGATCTTCAGGGGAAGTTCTGCCAGTTAGATTGGAAGCAAGTCCAGTCAGCGATAAAGCTAAAGCTGCGACTGTCCTCATCGCTCACGGATCAGGTGGCGTTAGTAATGGAAATAGAGTGCTGGCAAAAGAGTTGAACGACTGGGGATACAACGCTGTCATTGTCGACCACTATACATTGCGTGGGATTTCTAGACATACAGGAACCGCATTACATGGTGTGCGTGGTGAGGATCGTGCTCTTGACAACATTGAGACTGCAAGATGGGTCCAAAAACAACCGTGGCATGCCGGCAAGATCGCACTTGTTGGCTTTAGTCAAGGTGGTGCAGGCGTTTTGTCAATGATTGATGAAAGAATCATGCGGAACCTTGATTACATTTCTGATTCAGAACCGAATCCAATTTCAGTTGCAGTAGCGTTTTATCCTGCATGCACCATTAGTTCAGTGCCATTTAAACCAGCTATGCCAACGCAAATACATTTGGCAGAGAAGGATGATCTTGCTTTCATAAGTGCGTGCCATTTTCATACCAACCACACTTATGAAGTTCATACGTACAAAAATGCAACTCACTCATTTGATGAGTACATTGCTGCGGGAGCAGTGTTGAAATTTACGCATAGGTACGACTCGCAAGTAACGAGTGAATCTAGAAAAAATTTAAAAAGATTTCTAGATGAAAACATGAAGTGATAAACGAGCGTCAAGAAACAGGACGCTTAAGACATTGCTTCTTGAATCAGGCTTTGACAGTGTTAGAAGCAGATTCAATCTAAGTGTCCAGTTTGATGGGGGAGGATGCCGACGAATTAACACTCGCTCCGTTTACACAAAATTCGGGACACCCTTGAAATTCACAATGATGCGGTCACCGTTCCTACACCCACTCGTAATTCTTTGGCAATTTTCTTCTTGCCCAAGCCCTTCGCATGCAACATTCTGATTGCGATTCGCACTGAAGCGTTCATGTTGGTAGGACGGCCCAACTTAACCCCTCGCTCTAGGGCCCTTTGCTGCCCAGCACGGATCTTTGCTGCTATCAGCGTCTTTTGATAGTGCGTCATAGCATCTACAAACTTAAGCACAGTAGGCCCTTCAGGATTGCTCGTATCCATGCCCTGATTCTGAAACAGCACATCTACCCCATAGCTGTGAAGGCTGTGCATCAAACGAACCAAGTCATCAAGTGAATTCCCAAAAATGGATATGTCCCATACCATGACTTTGACAAATGTTCTTTTCTCTGACATTTTCATCAGCGATTCAAGACCTGTCATGGACTCCCTAGGATTCAAGCATTGATCGCCTGTATCAGAGAAGGTAGCAACAACAGAATCACCTGATTGAAGTGCAACTTGCCGCATTGCAATTAGCTGATCATTGGAAGGCTTCAGATGGGATTCACGCGTGTAGATTGCAACCCTCATGTCACTTTACCGGCCTGAATAGCTGCATTCTGAACAGATACGAAGTGCATGGTGATAGGCAATTATTGACCTACATGCACGGCAACTTGCCCCAATTGAGTTGTTGGCTTAATGAGAGCAGACTCAAGTTGGCCTTTTTCTCGGAGATCTGAACACCAAGTAGGCGCTTTACCCCGACCAGTCCAAGTCAAAGAAGGATCTACGGGATTACGATATTTGGGAACTACCTTAGCTCGAACCAGAGTTTTCTTTGTACCCTTTGAAGATTTCACCGTTTTAGACCTTGTTGGACTGGTTCCATTCAATGCATTCAAGATTTTAGATGCCGGTAATTCAGCATCATTTGCAAGACGAAGGATCTCAGCCATGGTTCTTTCTTGATATTTCTTCTTGAGTACTGGTTCTTTGTTCAAAATATCATGCATTCGTTTTTTAAAAGATTCAAGAACTGCATTAGTGAAAGTCATGGTAATAATCCTATTAAGTTTTAACACTTGTATTTTATGGGTTTCTGAATTTATCGCCAAATCAATCTCATCGAGGATGTAATTGTCTTCACATCGGGACGTGATAGCTAATGAAGAAAAACAAGTAAAAAACCCGCACAATGACGGGTTTTCTTTAAAAGCATGAAATATCAGTATTGTTAAATTCTTCCATAACTTACAAAAAGGTCATAGACCTCGACTTGAACAGACTTGCCGTTTAAACCTTTTTTCCATCCATGACGGAGTGGATAAGGAACACCCAAAAGTTCAGCTTGAATCTTTTTAAGCCCAGTACCACTCTTTTGACCGAACGTGATATTTGCAGAATTTAACACTATAAAATTTGAAGACATATATTATCCATAATAATATTTGGACAGCGTGCAATAATTATGCGTGCTGATTATGAATTGACTTGATTCATACTGTGTTTCTCCAACCACCTCATCTAAAGTAGTGTTTTGTGATGAAAGGTGAGAAATCTAGCGGTTAAAGTATTAAATTAGTTTCTTAACTTTTCTTGACCGTCAATCCTCTCCTCATAAACTCCCATAAGAACATATCAAGATTTCGACATCGTTCCGCTTGCATTACAGCCCAGTAGATTAAATCATCCGGAGCATTACATAAGCGTTGTCCGCTACCTCGACCATTTGGTATAATCATATTTTTATTAAAATGTCTTTTGTTCCCCATTGTTACTCCTTTAAGTATGGATCATCGGTGTCCATATGCTTATTGTAATATTTCAGATATAGAAAGTCAAGGATTTGATAAGGAATTTGACAAAACAAATAATCAAAATATAGCTTGCAATTGGTGATGCGTTTACAATACAATATATGCCAACGCCTTTTGTTGACGATTCATAGCAGCCTTTAAAGTCAGTGTCTCATACATTCACCTGTACATTATTTCAAATGTGGTCACCACAACTTGCCTAAAATCTTGTTCAATGAGTGTGAATGAATTCAATGGCCCCAAGTTTGTTTGACCGTAAAGGATTGCTTGCTGAGGTTATGTCTCAGTTTCGGATCAGCATATCTGGCTACCATGGCACCAATCACTGGACGCGAGTTCGGCATTATGCTTTAACTATCGGATCTGAAGTTGGAGCAGATTTGTTGGTTGTGGAACTCTTTGCTTTTTTGCATGACAGTCAAAGGATCAATGAAAATGAAGATCGCATGCATGGAGATAGAGCAGCAGAATATGCCGAGTCATTGAATCATCGTTATTTCGACCTGCCGGATTCAGGGCTCGACAAGTTGGTGCACTCCATTAGATTTCACAGCTATGGGAAAATTCACCAGTGTCCAACTATTCAAACCTGTTGGGATGCTGACCGCCTTGACCTAGGAAGAGTGGGTATCAAACCAAGTGCTAAATATCTCTCACCATTTGGTGCCAAACATATTGATGCAGCCTATGAGTGTTCTAAGCTCAAAAGAATTAACGATTAAATTTTCTTCCATTGCTAAACTGCATAGAGTACTTGCACAGCAATTTATGGCATCAATCAGGTTTTCTAGGGTTAAGACCTTTAACCATTTCCATCAGTGCAACGGAGGTTATTTCTGTCCACTCCCCGTGATGTGCAGCAATGAATTTTCGTTGCATGTCTTTTGGCGAAGATTTATCATCAAGTAGGCGAACATACTCCGCAAGTGATGAAATCCTAGGTCTAGTATTGCGATTACGTCCAGATCTTTTCATTTGAGCCTTTCTTGTTGGCTGACCAATTACACGAAGAAATAGATTTGGTAATATAATGATACTGTATATGAATGAAGATAAAGTAGAACTCTATTGCTCGTACGATGACTGCCGTGGTGAGTGGCAAGTTTGGTATCCAAGGCCTTTAGGTGGCATGGAAGTGCTTGAATCATTTACCGAAGCAGCAGATGCTAAGCAATTCATGCAAGATCAAATCGATTCTGCTGATTACGACGCATAGTCAGCACTAAATTCACCAATAGATTAACATCCGTACATTGAATTTATCTCACTTCTGGATGCAAAAACTGTACAACAACGGTGAGTTTGATGAACCTTACGTTGAAAACAGTTTCTCGACAAACTTAAAACTTATTTCCACAGACATCTCTAATCAGGCAATCTCATCATTGATCCAAGAGGAAATTCCCTATTGGAATTTTGTACGGCTACTCATCCTTCGATCATTAAGGTATGCCTTAATTACTGGCAGGCTAGATCCCAAGGAATCTGGATTAATTGATCTAGCATGCAGGTCCATAGGTATTGAAAGAGCAGGACAATGTCTAAGGGCTCATGGAGTAAAAATCTTAATTTCGAATTTCAGTAGAATCTTGTCTGAATTTGAAGAAAATTCACCAAAAAGACCAGTTATTCCCGATTATTTGCAGAAAAACCTACAATTCTTCACTGATCACTTAAATTTATCAGAAACCGAAGCTGATTTATTTTCATTCTGTATCCTTATCCAATCAGAACCAATTTTGAGTAGATCACTTGAACTTATGGGTGAAATGAATTGCACCCATGTTCCTCGTGTACTTGCAAATCTTTTAAACTTGCCTGTAGTTGAAGTCGAGATTGCTTTCTTACCCAAAAATAAACTCCATCAATTTTCCTTGGTTAAACTAAATCTCAATGGAGTCTCAGATATTTCTACCTGTTTCAAGCTAATCCATCAAGACTTTGGTCAGCAGATGTGTATGCGACAAGAATCTCCATTAGAGATTATTTTGCATTTGATGGGCGAATAACTTCGGATCGTGGTCCAAAGACTGGGAATTCTTCATTATTTCTGGAATACAATTTCCCTGCATATAGAACCCAATTGACATCACATCGCTTAACACAACTACTCATTACTAAGTATTTGTGGAATGGCTTCAAAGTATTCTCCCCAATCAATTGGTCCATCTTATCCTGATGAGTTGGATGAACCGCAAAGATTGCATGATGGTGCAGTGCGGTGGAAAATTCTAGGTTATTAGACTTTTTCCTTGAAATGACTCTGGTTACCTTTGATTGATGTTCATCAATGAATGCATAAACAATTGGCTGTGATGCCTTTTTTTGGCTCCCTTTGTGCCACTGATTGTCTTTAAAAATATGATCTGGCAATAGATTATCCCAATATATCTGTCTGAAATAAGTATTGATATCATTGGCAGTTGGTGTATGTGTTTCCCAATCTGGATAGGTAATTGTTACTGCATAAAGAATATACCCTTCGCTTTGTTTTTGTTTAATTAGTTTACCAATACTTCTGACATGTGGATGAATCAAAGAGGTTTTGATAACTCCATGCTGTCTATATGAATAATATTTCTGATCCAAGTAGTTAGTCTTGTCTGTATAGATTGATAGATCTGAGTGGTTTGAATTAGTAATTGATTCAGTTGATGTGTCAGTATCTGTATCTGTATCTCTTGTTTGAATGTTTTTCATAATTGTTTCTTGTATTTTATAATCAGGCACACCAATTTAAATTGACGCTGCATCAGATCAATTTCAGCACTGTAATCAAAACACCGAATACGGATGAACTTTGATTTATCTCCTTCAATGCCACAAAGGAGATGTCGAGCGTTTTTCCAAACTGGGGATGATGAAGTGTGGACTTCATTTATGAATGCACGTTTGAACATATTTATTCTTTAATGGGCATTTGGATGTATTTATGCTTTGCAATCTACAGGCGATGTTTAACCTGCATTTGCTGCATGAATGTTTTTTGGTCAGGGTTCGGCGTCTTGTTAAAGGATAAATCCCAAGAGCGGAAGTGATATTTCTCAAACTGTCAAACTATTAGAGGGTTCAACAGGTTAAAGGTAGCGTTTTATTTGGTTTTTAATTTAGATTTTTCATATGTATAACTTTCGTATGTATAAGACGTATATGCAAACTAAAACGTAAATTGACCGTTTAAAGCCGTCAATTTATGTACTTAAGCTATTGTGCAATACTGACTCAGTGGCATTTCTTCATGTCTTGTATAAGTATGCGCCATTCAATATCAACAAATCAAGTACTTTGAAATAATTTTTTGCTGGAGCAGCATGCTTGCACATACTGATATTAGGGCTGGTGGCAAACTTGCAAGGCCGATCTCGAAATTTATTTTAGGTTCGATATGGTCAATCGGCCCGAAACATACCTAAGCAATATCTGCAAGCATTCCTTTCACGTGGCAGCTTGAAGATAGGCACACTGCACGACTACAGAAAAACTGAATCCTATGGGAATGTCATCGGCGACAAAAATGAAGGCCTTCACAAGACAGAGTTGTTTTTGAAAGGTGGTGGCGAAATTGACCTAGCATCCAACCCACCAGAGTCTGAGTATTTTCGTAAACATGTATTACAGCCAGAACAGCGAGATGCCAAAGTCAAAATTATTCTCGAAGATGGTGCGCGCCTAATTGCACATAGCAATTCCCCAGATCTCTATATCTACTGCGTATCTTCAGAATACAGCCCAACTGTCATGAAGGAGTTCGGCTGCGATGCTTGCCTACAGATTTTTCGACCATATGAGTTCTTCGATTTAATCAGCAGAAAAATTCGCCATCAAGCCGTCTTCAACGGACTAGGACCCGTCACATATCTAAACAAAACGACTCATTACACACAACCGCATACTCTGCACCCTGCGGTGATGAAAGACCCAGAATATGACTATCAGAAAGAATGGCGTGCTATCTGGGTTACTAATAAGACCAACTATCAGCCTTTCATCGTGAAAGTTCCGAAGGCAATTCGCCACTGCCGAGCATACCCACCTTAGCACTTGGGTAAAGACTTGAAACAAACTGCTTTCGTAGCTAGCGAGACAGCTTGGTTACGTCGATTTCCATTTAACTCAAGTACGAATAGAGTGTCTGACGTGAGATGCT
>NZ_NESI01000014.1 GCF_002778325.1 Limnohabitans sp. B9-3 | reverse complement strand
GGTGACAACGTGTCGATCACTGTGAAGTTGATCCACCCCATTGCGATGGAAGAAGGCTTGCGCTTCGCTATCCGCGAAGGCGGCAAGACCGTTGGCGCTGGTGTGGTTGCCAAGATCATTGCCTAATTGCTGAATCTAGGGGCGTAGCTTAGTGGTAAAGTAGCGGTTTCCAAAACCGTCGATGGGGGTTCGATTCCCTCCGCCCCTGCCACAGAGTCCTTAGATGATGTGGTGACCAAGCCCGCCAATACGGCGGGCTTCGGTGTCTTCATAAACGTAAAAACGGTACAGGAAAATCTTGACCCATGTCTGCTGCAAACATTGAAACCGTCTCCACGTCTGCTGACAAAGCCAAGCTTGTTGCGGTTGCATTGTTGGTTGTGGCATCTATTGCTGGCTTTTATGGCTTGTCAGCCAAGGGTGTGATCGTTCAATGGGTGGTGTTGCTCTTGGGTTTGGCAGCTGCTGTGGTTGTGTTTGCTCTGTCCTTGCCAGGTCGTCAGCTCTCGGCATTTGGTCATGATGCGTGGCGTGAGGTCAAAAAGGTTGTGTGGCCAACGCGCAAAGAGTCAATTCAAATGACCTTGTATGTGTTTGCTTTTGTGGTGGTGATGGCCTTGTTTCTTTGGCTGACAGATAAGACCCTTGAATGGGTGTTTTACGACTTGATTTTGGGCTGGAAAAAATAATGACCGACATCATCGATAACGCCGTTGCTGAAGTGCCGGTCCCAACCAACCCTGATTTGCGTTGGTACGTGGTTCATGCCTATTCGGGTATGGAAAAGGCTGTGGAGCGCAACATCCGCGAGAGCATTGCGCGTGCAGGTATGGACAATAAGTTCGGTCGCATCTTGGTGCCGACTGAAGAAGTTGTTGAGATGAAAAATGGTCAGCGCCGTACTGCTGAACGCAAGTTCTTCCCTGGGTATGTGTTTGTTGAAATGGTCATGGATGATGAGTCGTGGCATTTGGTGAAGCACACCAACAAGGTGACTGGCTTTGTGGGTGGTGCGAAGAATCGTCCTGCGCCTATCTCTGAGGCTGAAGTTCAAAAGATCGTCAGCCAGATGCAAGACGGCGTTGACAAGCCGCGACATAAAGTTGAATTCATGGTGGGTGAGTTGGTGCGTATCAAAGACGGCCCATTCACCGACTTCAATGGATCTGTCGAGGAAGTTAATTACGAGAAGAGCAAGGTTCGCGTGTCGGTGACCATTTTTGGTCGGGCAACACCGGTTGAGTTGGAATTCGGCCAGGTCGAAAAAACCTAATAAATTTGAGTGCTTGGTGCTACCCGACTCGGTGCCAAGTTGAAGAGAAGAGTCGCTAACCCCGGGGAGCTCGTTTTGAGCGTTTGACCCGTAAGGAGAAAAGCATGGCGAAAAAAATCGTCGGCTTCATCAAGCTGCAAGTGCCAGCTGGTAAAGCTAATCCATCGCCACCTATTGGCCCAGCATTGGGTCAACGTGGTTTGAACATCATGGAATTTTGTAAGGCGTTCAACGCCCAGACCCAAGGCGTTGAGCCAGGTCTGCCATTGCCCGTGGTGATCACTGCATTTGCAGACAAATCATTCACTTTCGTGATCAAGACGCCTCCAGCGACAACCTTGATCAAGAAGGCTATCAAGTTGGACAAAGGCTCTGCTCGTCCACACGTCGACAAAGTTGGCAAGATCACGCGCGCTCAGCTCGAAGAAATCGCCAAAACCAAGATGGAAGACTTGAATGCCGCTGATTTGGACGCAGCTGTTCGCATCATCGCCGGCTCTGCCCGTTCGATGGGCGTGACTGTGGAGGGCGTGTAAATGTCTAAGTTGACTAAAAAACAAAAAGCCTTTGTGGGCAAAGTGGACAGCAATAAGTTGTACGCCTTGACAGATGCCATCGGTATCGTCAAAGAGTGCGCGACTGCCAAGTTCGACGAGTCGATCGACGTTGCTGTGCAACTCGGTATCGATGCAAAGAAATCTGACCAAGTCGTGCGCGGCGCTGTTGTGTTGCCTAATGGCACCGGCAAAACTGCGCGTGTGGCTGTGTTCGCACAAGGTGCTAAGGCCGAAGAAGCTAAAGCCGCTGGCGCTGACATCGTGGGTATGGACGACTTGGCCGCGATGGTCAAAGCCGGTGACATGCCTTTCGACGTTGTGATCGCTGCCCCTGACGCAATGCGCGTTGTGGGTACTTTGGGTCAAATTTTGGGCCCACGTGGTCTGATGCCTAACCCCAAAGTCGGCACCGTCACACCAGACGTCGCTACAGCTGTGCGCAATGCCAAGGCAGGTCAAGTCCAGTTCCGCGTTGACAAAGCCGGTATCGTGCACGGCACCATTGGTCGCCGTTCGTTTGACACCGACAAACTCCAAGGTAACTTGGCCGCTTTGATCGAAGCGTTGAACAAGTCCAAGCCAGCCAGCAGCAAAGGTGTTTACCTGCGCAAAGTGGCCGTCTCATCCACCATGGGTGTTGGCGTGCGCGTGGACGTGCAAACGCTCGGCGCTTAAGTCGACGTTTGTCAATTCGAGCGCTGAATAAGCGTTCAAAATTTGAGCGGCATGAAAGTGCGGCTCAGAGTGGTGGGCTGGTCACGCTCTATGAGTGGTGACTAGGCCATCCAAGACCGTTGGTGTGGAGCTTGACTTCACTTAATTGAATGACCAACGCAGATGGCGATCCCGCTGAAATGGATTTTTTCCTGACAGTTAGGTCGCTGCAAAAGTGGCGTGTTGAAGAGCAAATGCTTAACGACACATTTAAAGGAGTAGACCTTGAGTCTGAATCGCAGTGAGAAAGAAGCGGTCATTTCAGAAGTGACCACACTCGCCGCCCAAGCTCAAACGCTGGTGATTGCGGAATACCGCGGCATCACGGTCGCCGACATGACCAAACTGCGCGCTAAAGCACGTAGCACCGGTGTGAGCCTGAGTGTGTTGAAAAACACATTGGCCCGCCGTGCTGTCGCTGGCACACAGTTTGAAGTTGTCGCTGATCAGATGACCGGCCCGTTGATCTATGGCTTCTCTGAGGATGCAGTAGCTGCCGCTAAGGTGGTGTCTGACTTCGCGAAAACCAACACCAAGTTGGTGATTCGTGCAGGTGCATTCGCAGGCAAAGTCCTGGACGTTGAAGGCGTTAAGCAATTGGCAAGCATCCCTTCGAAAGAAGTTTTGTTGGCCCAGTTGTGTGGCTTGTTGATGTCGCCTATGTCGCGTACAGCCGTTGTGCTGGGTGCGTTGGCGGCCAAAAAAGGCGAAGGCGAAGCTGTTGCCGCTTAAGGCCAGCGTTCGTGTTTTAACCAATTGTTAGGAAATAAAAATGGCATTCGATAAAGACGCATTTTTGACCGCGCTGGACAGCATGACGGTCATGGAACTCAACGACTTGGTGAAAGCCATCGAAGAGAAATTTGGTGTGAGCGCTGCCGCTATGGCTGCTCCCGCTGCGGCTGGTGGCGGTGCTGCTGCTGCTGCTGAAGAGAAGACTGAATTCAACGTGATGTTGATGGAAGCCGGCGCTAACAAAGTGTCCGTGATTAAAGCTGTGCGCGAAATCACCGGTCTGGGCTTGAAAGAAGCCAAAGACGTGGTGGACGGTGCTCCTAAGGCCGTTAAAGAAGGCGTGTCCAAGGCTGACGCCGAAGCCGCCAAGAAGAAGCTTGAAGAAGCTGGCGCCAAGGTTGAACTGAAGTAATTCGGTTCCCGCTCAAGGCTGGAGTGTCCCGCAAGGGCCTCCAGCCTTCTGTGCTTACAGAGCGCACCCAAAAGCAGGTTGACCAAAATCGGTTTTTGAGTGTCTTCTGACCCCAACTGCAGAAGATGCCTTGGTTCGGGTTGCGTGCAATGCGCAACCGTCCGCCAACGCTGGTAGAGGCCAGCCGCCAAGCCTGTTGTATGAGACTTAGTAATCTCATGCAACTCACAGTTCTGAAAGATCAAGCCCGGAGATCTCATGGCCTATTCATACACCGAACGCAAGCGTATCCGCAAGAGTTTCGGCAGCCGCGACAGCGTGCTGGAAATTCCTTATTTGTTGCAAATGCAAAAAGACGCGTACACCGCGTTTTTGCAAGCGGACGTTATCCCTAAAAAGCGCACCAACGAAGGTCTGCAAGCTGCATTTGAAGCTGCATTCCCGATCGTGTCGCACAACGGTTTTGTCGAGATGAAATATCTCGAGTACAACTTGGCCAAGCCTGCGTTTGACGTGCGTGAATGTCAAACCCGTGGCCTGACGTTTTCGTCGGCTGTGCGCGCTCGCGTTCAATTGATCATTTATGACCGTGAGTCGTCGACCCCTCAGTCCAAAGTGGTTCGTGAAGTGAAAGAGCAAGAGGTCTACATGGGCGAAGTGCCTTTGATGACCGACAAAGGCTCGTTCATCATCAACGGTACAGAGCGCGTGATCGTGTCTCAGTTGCACCGTTCACCTGGCGTGTTCTTTGAACACGACAAGGGCAAGACCCACAGCTCTGGCAAATTGTTGTTCAGCGCTCGCATCATCCCTTACCGCGGTTCATGGCTCGACTTCGAATTCGACCCAAAAGACCTGCTTTACTTCCGTGTTGACCGCCGTCGCAAGATGCCCGTCACCATTCTGTTGAAAGCCATTGGCCTGACACCAGAAACCATCCTCGCGAACTTCTTCGTGAATGACAACTTCCGCTTGATGGACAGTGGCGCACAAATGGAATTTGTGGCCGAGCGTCTGCGCGGTGAAGTGGCACGTTTTGACATCACCGACAAGTCGGGCAAAGTCATCGTCGCCAAAGACAAGCGCGTGACTGCACGCCATACCCGTGAGTTGGAGCAGTCCAACACCACCCACGTCAGCGTGCCCGAAGATTTCTTGATCGGTCGCGTGATCGCCAAGAACATCATCGACTCGGATACTGGTGAATTGATTGCCCGTTCCAACGATGAGTTGACCGAAGCCTTGCTCAAGAAATTGCGCGAAGCTGGCGTGCAAGATCTGCAATGTATCTACACGAACGAACTCGACCAAGGCGCCTTCATCTCGCAAACACTGCGCACCGATGAAACCGTGGACGAATTCGCTGCACGCGTCGCCATCTACCGCATGATGCGTCCTGGCGAGCCACCGACCGAAGACGCGGTGCAAGCCTTGTTCCAGCGCTTGTTCTACAACCCAGACACGTACGATTTGTCGCGCGTGGGTCGCATGAAGTTCAACGCCAAAGTGGGCGTCAACGAATCAACAGGCCCCATGGTCTTGACCAACGAAGACATTTTGTCGGTGGTCAAAATTTTGGTGGACTTGCGCAACGGCCGTGGTGAAGTCGATGACATCGACCACTTGGGTAACCGTCGCGTGCGTTGCGTGGGCGAGTTGGCCGAAAACCAATACCGCACAGGTTTGGCACGTATCGAAAAAGCCGTGAAAGAGCGTTTAGGCCAAGCCGAGCAAGAGCCGCTCATGCCCCACGACTTGATCAACTCCAAGCCCATCTCTGCTGCGTTGAAAGAATTCTTCGGCGCCTCACAGCTGTCGCAGTTCATGGACCAAACCAACCCCTTGGCCGAGATCACGCACAAGCGTCGCGTCTCAGCATTGGGCCCAGGCGGTTTGACACGCGAACGCGCAGGCTTTGAAGTGCGCGACGTGCACGTCACCCACTACGGTCGCGTGTGCCCCATTGAAACGCCAGAAGGTCCAAACATTGGTTTGATCAACTCGTTGGCTTTGTACGCGCGCTTGAACGAGTACGGCTTCATCGAAACACCTTACCGTCGCGTGGTCGAAGGCAAAGTGACGATGGACATCGACTACTTGTCCGCCATTGAAGAAGGCAAATACGTCATCGCGCAGGCCAACGCCACGCTCGACAAAGACGGCCAACTGATCGGCGACTTGGTGTCTGCCCGTGCCAATGGCGAATCGATTTTGTGCGGCGCTGAGCGCATCCAGTACATGGACGTGTCGCCAGCTCAGATCGTTTCAGTGGCTGCCTCTTTGGTGCCGTTCCTCGAGCACGATGACGCGAACCGCGCGTTGATGGGTGCCAACATGTCACGCCAAGCCGTGCCCGTGTTGCGTCCAGAAAAACCCATGGTCGGTACCGGTATCGAGCGCGTTGCTGCGGTCGACTCTGGCACGGTGGTGACGGCTACTCGCGGTGGTGTGGTTGACTATGTCGACGCAACCCGCGTTGTGGTTCGCGTGAACGACGCTGAAGCCTTGGCTGGCGAAGTGGGCGTGGACATCTACAACCTCATCAAGTACCAACGTTCTAACCAGAACACCAACATCCATCAGCGTCCTATCGTTAAGCGTGGCGACAAGATTGCCAAGGGTGACGTGGTGGCTGACGGGGCATCAACTGACTTGGGCGAAATCGCCATCGGTCAAAACATGTTGATCGCCTTCATGCCTTGGAACGGTTACAACTTCGAAGACTCGATCTTGATCAGCGAGCGAGTGGTAGCAGAAGACCGCTACACCTCGATCCACATCGAAGAACTCGTGGTGATGGCGCGCGACACCAAGTTGGGCGCTGAGGAAATCACACGCGACATTCCCAACTTGGCTGAGCAACAACTCAACCGTTTGGATGACTCCGGCATCATCTACGTGGGGGCAGAAGTGCAACCCGGCGACACACTGGTTGGCAAGGTCACGCCTAAAGGCGAAACCACACTGACGCCAGAAGAGAAGCTGTTGCGCGCCATCTTCGGCGAAAAAGCCAGCGATGTGAAAGACACATCACTGCGCGTGAGCCAAGGTTCGCAAGGTACGGTCATCGACGTGCAAGTCTTCACTCGTGAAGGTATCGTGCGCGACAAGCGTGCTCAGCAAATTATTGATGACGAACTCAAGCGTTTCCGCCTCGACTTGAACGACCAGCTCCGCATCGTGGAAGCTGACGCGTTTGACCGTATCGAAAAACTCTTGGTCGGTAAAGCTGCCAACGGTGGCCCCAACAAGTTGGCCAAAGGCAGCGTCATCGACAAAGCCTATATGACATCGGTTGAGAAGTTCCATTGGTTCGACATTCGTCCAGCAGACGAAGAAGTCGCCAGCCAATTGGAGAGCATCAAAAACGCGATGGAACAAACCCGTCACAGTTTTGACTTGGCCTTCGAAGAGAAGCGCAAGAAGTTGACGCAAGGCGACGAGTTGCCAGCTGGCGTGTTGAAGATGGTCAAGGTCTACTTGGCCGTCAAGCGTCGCTTGCAGCCAGGTGACAAGATGGCCGGTCGTCATGGTAACAAGGGTGTGGTCTCGAAGATCGTTCCCGTCGAAGACATGCCTTACATGGCTGACGGCACACCGTGCGACATCGTGTTGAACCCCTTGGGCGTTCCTTCACGGATGAACGTGGGTCAGGTGTTGGAAGTTCACTTGGGCTGGGCCGGTAAAGGTATCGGTCAGCGCATTGGCAACATGTTGCAAGCCGAAGCCAAAGTGTCTGAAATGCGCACCTTCATGGAAGAGTTGTACAACTCGACCGGTCGCAAAGAAGACCTGAGCCAGTTGTCTGACACGCAAGTGTTGGAAATGGCAGGCAACTTGACCAACGGTGTTCCTTTCGCAACCCCCGTGTTCGACGGCGCTGCAGAAGAAGACATCCGCACCATGTTGAAACTGGCATACCCAGACGACATCGCCAAAGCCAAGGGCCTCACCGCCACACGCACACAAGCGAATTTGTTCGATGGTCGTACCGGCGAAGCTTTCGAGCGTCCCACCACCATCGGTTACATGCACTTCTTGAAGCTCCACCATTTGGTTGACGACAAGATGCACGCACGTTCTACCGGCCCGTACAGCTTGGTCACACAGCAGCCGCTGGGTGGTAAGGCGCAGTTCGGTGGCCAGCGCTTCGGTGAGATGGAAGTGTGGGCGTTGGAAGCGTACGGCGCTTCTTACACGCTGCAAGAAATGCTGACCGTCAAGTCCGATGACGTGCAAGGTCGTACCAAGGTGTACGAGAGCATCGTCAAAGGCGAGCATTCGATCGAAGCGGGCATGCCCGAGTCGTTCAACGTGTTGGTCAAGGAAATTCGTTCATTGGGTATCGACATTGAGTTGGACCGCGCCTGATAGGAATTTGGACAGCGCTCGCGCGTTGTCCAAACTGATCAAGCCTCTCCAACCAAATTAAGGATTTAAAACATGAAATCGTTACTCGACCTGTTCAAACAGTTCACGCCCGATGAGCATTTCGATGCCATCAAAATTGGCATGGCTTCTCCTGAGAAGATCCGTTCATGGTCTTTCGGCGAAGTGAAAAAGCCAGAAACCATCAACTACCGCACCTTCAAGCCTGAGCGCGATGGTCTGTTTTGCGCCAAGATTTTCGGCCCGATCAAAGACTACGAATGTTTGTGTGGCAAGTACAAGCGCCTCAAGCACCGCGGCGTGATCTGCGAGAAGTGCGGCGTTGAAGTCACACAAACCAAAGTGCGTCGCGAGCGCATGGGTCACATCGATCTGGCCGCACCTTGCGCCCACATTTGGTTCTTGAAGTCGTTGCCATCACGTCTGGGTTTGGTCCTCGACATGACCCTGCGCGACATCGAACGCGTGTTGTACTTTGAAGCTTACGTGGTGACCGACCCCGGCATGACCCCGCTGAAGAAATTCGCGATCATGACCGAAGACGACTACGACGCCAAAGTCATCGAATACGGTGACGAATTCATCGCCAAGATGGGCGCTGAAGGCATCAAAGATTTGCTCGAAAGCCTCGACCTCGACATCGAGATCGAAAAGCTGCGCAACGACTTGACCGGCTCTGAGATCAAGATCAAGAAAAACGCCAAGCGTTTGAAATTGATGGAAGCGTTCAAGAAGTCTGGCATCAAGCCCGAGTGGATGGTGTTGTCAGTCTTGCCCGTGTTGCCACCTGACTTGCGTCCCTTGGTGCCGTTGGACGGCGGTCGTTTTGCGACCTCTGACTTGAACGACTTGTACCGTCGCGTGATCAACCGCAACAGCCGTCTGCGTCGTTTGTTGGAGTTGAAAGCGCCTGAGATCATTGCACGTAACGAAAAGCGTATGTTGCAAGAGTCCGTGGACAGCTTGCTGGACAACGGTCGTCGTGGCAAAGCCATGACAGGCGCTAACAAGCGTGCCTTGAAGTCGTTGGCCGACATGATCAAAGGTAAGAGCGGTCGTTTCCGTCAAAACTTGTTGGGTAAGCGCGTCGACTACTCAGGTCGTTCAGTGATTACCGTGGGCCCAACTTTGAAACTGCACCAGTGCGGTTTGCCCAAGTTGATGGCACTCGAGTTGTTCAAGCCCTTCATCTTCTCGCGCCTCGAAGCCATGGGCATCGCGACCACGATCAAGGCGGCGAAGAAAGAAGTCGAATCCGGCTCCGCCGTGGTGTGGGACATCTTGGAAGAGGTGATCAAAGAGCACCCCGTGATGTTGAACCGTGCGCCTACGTTGCACCGCTTAGGTATTCAAGCGTTCGAGCCGATCTTGATCGAAGGCAAAGCCATTCAGTTGCACCCACTTGTCTGTTCAGCGTTCAACGCCGACTTCGACGGTGACCAAATGGCCGTTCACGTGCCTTTGTCTGTGGAAGCACAGATGGAAGCCCGTACCCTGATGCTGGCATCGAACAACATCTTGTTCCCTGCCAACGGCGAACCTTCTATCGTTCCTTCGCAGGACGTGGTGTTGGGCTTGTACTACGCCACCCGTGACCGTATCAACGGCAAGGGCGAAGGCTTGGTGTTTGCCAACTTGACCGAAGTGCAACGCGCTTTGGACGCTGGTGTGGTCGAATTGACCGCCAAAGTGGCCGTGCGTTTGACCGAGTGGACCAAGGACAAAGAAACCGGTGAATTCGTGCCAGCCACTAGCTTGGTTGACACGACAGTGGGCCGCGCTTTGCTGTCGGAAATCTTGCCCAAGGGCTTGCCTTTCTCCAACATCAACAAGTCGTTGAAGAAGAAAGAAATTTCTAAGCTCATCAACGTGTCATTCCGCAAGTGCGGTTTGAAAGAGACCGTGGTGTTCGCCGACAAACTGTTGCAAAACGGTTTCCGTTTGGCCACACGCGCTGGTATCTCGATCGCGATCGACGACATGTTGGTGCCGCCAGAAAAAGGCGCCATCATCAGCGCGTCTGAAAAAGAAGTCAAAGACATCGAACAGCAATACGTGTCCGGCTTGGTGACTTCTGGCGAGCGTTACAACAAGGTGGTGGACATCTGGGGTAAGGCTGGCGACGCTGTTTCAAAAGTGATGATGGACCAACTCCGCAAAGAGAAAACCATCGACCGCCACGGCAACGAAGTCGAGCAAGAATCGTTCAACTCCATCTACATGATGGCCGACTCTGGCGCTCGCGGTTCTGCCGCTCAGATTCGCCAGTTGGCCGGTATGCGTGGTCTGATGGCCAAGCCTGACGGCTCCATCATTGAGACACCCATCACGGCGAACTTCCGTGAAGGTCTGAACGTCTTGCAGTACTTTATTTCCACCCACGGTGCACGTAAAGGTTTGGCTGACACGGCGTTGAAGACCGCGAACTCAGGTTACTTGACCCGTCGTTTGGTTGACGTGACACAAGACTTGGTGGTGACCGAACTCGATTGCGGCACACAAAACGGCCAACTCATGCGCGCCATCGTCGAAGGCGGTGAAGTGATTGAGTCTTTGCGCGACCGTATCTTGGGTCGTACCGCGTTGGAAGACGTCGTGCATCCAGAAACCCGCGCGGTGTTGGTCAAAGCGGGCGAAATGCTGGACGAAGACTACATCGACATCCTCGAAGCCGAAGGCGTCGACGAAGTCAAAGTGCGTACCGCGTTGAACTGCGAAACACGCTTCGGCTTGTGCGCCATGTGTTACGGCCGTGACTTGGGTCGTGGCGGCTTGGTCAACAACGGTGAAGCAGTCGGCGTGATCGCTGCGCAGTCCATCGGTGAACCCGGCACTCAGCTGACCATGCGTACCTTCCACATCGGTGGTGCGGCTTCGCGTGCGGCTGTGGCCTCCAGCGTGGAAGCCAAGTCCAACGGCGTGATCGGATTCAACGCCGCCATGCGTTATGTGACCAACAGCAAAGGCGAGTTGGTGGTGATTTCTCGTTCTGGCGAGATCATCATTCACGACGAACATGGCCGTGAGCGTGAGCGTCACAAAGTGCCATACGGCGCCATTCTGTCCGTCAAAGCCGACCAGACCCTAAAGGCTGGCGTGATCTTGGCGAACTGGGATCCATTGACACGTCCTGTGATCACAGAATTCGCGGGCAAGGTTCAATTTGAAAACGTCGAAGAAGGCCTGACCGTTGCCAAGCAATTGGACGAAGTGACCGGTCTGTCCACCTTGGTGGTGATCGATCCCAAGCGCCGCGGCTCGACCAAAGTGGTGCGACCACAGGTCAAGCTGATCGACGCCTCCGGCAAAGAAGTCAAGATTCCTGGCACCGATCACTCGGTGACGATTGGCTTCCAAATCGGCGCGTTGATTCAAGTGCGCGACGGCATGGATGTGGGCCCTGGCGAAGTGCTGGCACGTATCCCTGTTGAAGGTCAAAAGACCCGCGACATCACCGGCGGTTTGCCACGTGTGGCCGAACTGTTCGAAGCACGCAGTCCTAAAGACAAGGGCATGTTGGCTGAGATGACCGGTACCGTGTCGTTTGGTAAAGAAACCAAAGGCAAGGTTCGTTTGCAGATCACCGACCCAGAAGGCAAAGTGTGGGACGAACTCATTCCTAAAGAGAAGAACATCTTGGTTCACGAAGGCCAAGTGGTCAACAAAGGTGAGAGCGTGGTGGACGGCCCAGCCGACCCACAAGACATCTTGCGTTTGCTCGGTATGGAAGAGTTGGCCCGCTACATCGTCGACGAAGTGCAAGACGTTTATCGTTTGCAAGGCGTGAAGATCAACGACAAGCACATTGAAGTGATCGTGCGTCAAATGCTGCGTCGTGTGGTGGTCGAAAACGTGGGTGACACCAACTACATCGCTGGCGAACAAGTGGAGCGTTCAGAAATTCTGAACACCAACGAAGCGCTGCAACGTGATGGCAAAGTGCCTGCGACGTTCACCAACTTGTTGCTGGGTATCACCAAAGCGTCCTTGTCGACTGACTCGTTCATCTCTGCGGCTTCTTTCCAAGAAACCACACGTGTGTTGACCGAAGCGGCCATCATGGGCAAGCGCGACGAATTGCGCGGCTTGAAAGAAAACGTCATCGTTGGTCGCCTGATTCCTGCAGGTACCGGCATGGCTTATCACAAAGCACGCAAGGTCAAAGATGCGATGGACGACGCCGAGCGCCGCGCCATTGCTGAAGCTGAAGCTGCTGAATTGGCCGGAGAGTCTTCCGAAGAAGAAGCTCAGGTCGATCACGGCGCTGGCGAAGAAGCGTAAAGTGACCCACTCAACAAAGGCCCGCAAGGGCCTTTGTTGTTGGTGGACGTGAGTTTTGACAATCCAATCAAAGGTGACGGCATGGTAGAAGCGTGGTGGTTTTGGGCGGTGGTGGCTGTGCTTGTCTTTTGGGCGGTTGGGGCTTACCAGCGTTTGGTGGGCTTACGCTCGCAAGTCATCAAACAATTCGCAGTGCTCGAAGAGCTGATGTTGCGCTATCAAAGTTTGGTGCAAGAGGCGACCACGGCAGCGGTGACCTCACCCTCGGGGTGGCACACCGCAGTGGCCCCTGAGTTGGGCGCCAGCCATTGGACGCGCTTGCAAGTGGCGGCTAATTTGTCCGCCATGGCGATGGCGCGCATGCAAGAGCATCCGCTAGACCCGTCGTCCGCCATCGCCTTGGTGGCGACCAGCCGTGATTTGCAAGAAGCTTGGGAGTCCTTGACACACCCCGATGTGTATTACGTGTCGGTGCCCACCGAACTCACCCAACACTGGCGTGAGTTGGGCATTGCCATTCAACCCGATTTACAGCGGTTCAACCAAGCGGTGCTGCTTTACAACGACGCCATCGCCATGTTTCCAGCCGTGCTGCTGGCCCGAGTTTTTAAATACAAAGCAGGACGCGTTCTCGAATGACACAAGCCCCTCAAACGTCGGGCACCTCGGTGCCCCTTTGGCAGCAGTTGCAAGCCGTCGCGCAAGCCGTGGCGCAAGTGCGCCGAGGTGTTTCAGGCACGGCCGCACTTGATGCCGTGCCGTCAGCCTTGCGACCCGGCGTTCAAGCGCTCATGTTTCAAGTGCTGCGTCAGTTAGGACGCGCACAAGCCTTGCGCGCCCAATTGGCCAGTCGTGCGCCACCTCCGCTGCCTGATGCCTTGCTGTGCACCGCTTTGGCCTTGGCATGGGACCCCGACAACGCACCGTACGAGCCTCATACCTTGGTCAACCAAGCCGTCGAAGCCGCCAAAAACACCCGCACCTTGCAGGCCAATGCCAGCTTTTTGAATGCCTGTTTGCGACGTTTCTTGCGGGAGCGCGATGCCTTGGTGCGTGCCACCGACGGCGACGTGCAGGCCCAGTGGAACCACCCCGCTTGGTGGGTGAAACGCGTACAAATCGATCACCCACAGCATTGGCAAGAGATATTGCGTGCCAATAACCAAGCCGCCCCCATGACCTTGCGGGTCAACACACAACGCATCTCGCGTGAGGCGCTGCAAACGCGTTGGCAAGCCGCTGGTGTCGCGTCACACACCGTGGGCGACCAAGGCTTGGTGCTCGGCCAAGCGCGTTCGGTGCGTGACATTCCTGGCTTTGACGAAGGCTTGTGCTCCGTGCAAGACGCGGCGGCGCAGTGCGCTGCGCAACTGTTGTTGTCCGGATTGGTGCCGGCACAAAAAGGTGGCATGCGCGTGTTAGATGCTTGCGCCGCACCTGGCGGCAAAACGGCACATTTGCTGGAAATGTTGCCCGCCAACGCCCAAGTCACCGCCTTGGACATTGACCCGAAACGCTGCGAGCGGGTGGCTGAAAACCTAGCCCGCCTGGGCCTGCACGCCAACGTGATTGCAGCGGACGCCGCATTGCCCAAAGGCTGGTGGGATGGCGAAGTGTTTGACGGCATTTTGTTGGATGCGCCTTGTACCGCGTCTGGCATCGTGCGACGTCACCCGGACGTGCGGTGGTTGCGCCGCGAGACCGACATTGCACAGCTCGCTGCGATTCAGAAAAACTTGCTCAAACGGCTGTGGCCCATGGTGCGACCGGGCGGTCGCCTGTTGTATTGCACCTGCTCGGTTTTCAAAGCTGAGGGGGACGATCAGCTCAAAACGTTTCTTGAACACAACACCGATGCCCGTTTGATGCCTTCTTTCGGACATTTGAGGCCACAAAACAGCGACCAAGTGGCCAGTCTCATCGACAATCTGCCAGGTGATCACGACGGCTTTTACTACGCTCTGCTGGAAAAAACTTCAGCCCTTTGACCGTCTGGTCTCAGGCGCTCTGGGGCGACTGTGGCTGTGCATGGGCTTGCTTTTAGGTCTGTGTTGCACGCCGCTTGCTTGGGCGGACACGCCAGTGGAGATGCAAGGTCTGCGTGTCGAGCGTGTCGACAATGCGGTCACGATTTCTGCCAACATGCGTTTTGATTTACCCCCTTCTCTCGAAGAGGCGTTGCTCAAAGGTGTGTCGCTGTACTTTGTCACCGAGGTCGATGTGGTGCGTGAGCGTTGGTATTTTTACGACAAACGGGTGGCCCATGCCGAGCGCCATGTCCGCTTGTTTTACATGCCGCTGACCCGACGCTGGCGTGTCAATATTTCGCCCCGTCCGTTCAGTGCGGGTGGTTTAGGCATGAGTCTGGGTCAGAGCTACGACACCGTTGACGAGGCCATGACGGCGGTTCAACGCATCGCACAGTGGCCGATTGCGCAAGCGGCTGACATCGATGCAGATGCCAAACAAAACATCAACCTCATTTTCAAACTCGACCTGACGCAGCTGCCACGGCCACTGCAAATTGGCGCGGCAGGGCAGAACGAGTGGAATCTGAATTTGAACAAATCTATGCGCTTGGTGCTGGAGCCCGCACGGTGATTTTTTGGGCTGATAAGCGAGCCAAGATCACTGGCTTTCAGTTCCGTTGGTTGCTCGTGATCAGTGCTGCCGTGGTGTTGGCTTTGGGTTTGGTGCTGCTGTTCTTGCTCACACAAGCCACCGACAACCGACAGCTCTATGAGCAAAACTACAGCCAGCTGTTTGGCCTGAATGTGGTGGTGGCAGCGCTGCTGATGGGCGTGATTGCGTGGCTCAGTGTGCGCTTGATCGTGCGTTTGCGACAAGGCAAATTTGGCAGCCGGTTGTTGCTGAAAATTGCGGCTACTTTTGCGTTGGTAGGGCTTTTTCCGGGCCTGTTGATTTACAGCGTGTCTTATCAGTTCGTATCCCGCTCGATAGAAAGCTGGTTTGACGTGAAGGTCGAAGGCGCCCTGGATGCGGGACTGAGTTTGGGGCGCGCCACCCTGGACACCTTGGCGAACGACTTAGGCCAAAAAACACGCAATGCCAGTGCGCAAATCAGCGATTTGCCAGACGCCTCTGCGGGCTTGGCGATGGATCGAATCCGCGATCAGTTGGGCGCTGACGATGCCATTTTGTGGAGCCTCTCAGGGCAAGCCTTGGCCAGCGCGGGTGAGTCGCGCTTCAAAATCAATCCCGCGCGACCGTCCTCGGCCTTCATTCGGCAAGTGAAAGCACAGGGAACGGTGACGCTGATCGAAGGTCTCGAAGACGCCAACGCGCAAGGCACGGCACAGGCCCGAATTCGAGCTTGGGTGGTGGTCGCGCCGTCGGGGCTGGGACTGATGGAAGAGGTGCGCATTCTGCAAGTCACCAAGGCCATTCCACCCACGCTGGTCAGCAACGCCTTGGCGGTGGAGACGGCCTACCGTGAGTATCAAGAGCGTGCCTTGGGACGCGATGGTTTGCGCAGCATGTACATTGGCACCTTGACCTTGAGTTTGTTCTTGGCTGTCTTTGGTGCGGTGCTGCTGGCGGTGCTGCTGGGCAATCAATTGGCGCGACCCCTGCTTATGCTGGCCGAAGGTGTGCGCGATGTGGCCGCGGGTGACTTGAGTCCCAAACCCGCTTTGCAAGGCCGGGATGAACTCGGTGGCCTGACCCGCTCTTTTGCAGACATGACGCAGCAGCTGTCCGATGCCCGTGCCGCCGTGGACCGAAGCATGCAGCAGGTGCACACCTCGCGGGCTAACCTGCAAACCATTTTGGACAACCTCACTGCCGGCGTGATTGTGCTCAGCGATCAAGGCGTCATTGAGTCGTCCAACCCAGGTGCCACCCGCATCTTGCGTGTGCCTTTGGCCGCGTGGGAGGGGCGTGTGTTGGGTGAGATTGAGGGCTTGGCCGAATTCGCCAAACATGTACAAGACGAATTTGAAGGATTTTGGGGCGAGCGCAGCCAGCACGGTTTGGACCATTGGCAGCAATCGTTTGAGCTGCATGCCACCGCCATGAGCCCTGCCGTGCAGCTGACGGATGAACATCGACAGCACATCACCTTGCTGGCACGTGGTGCGGTGTTACCCAACAACGCGCGGCTGTTGGTGTTTGACGATATTTCTGAAATCGTGTCGGCCCAGCGTGCACAGGCTTGGGGCGAAGTGGCGCGTCGTTTGGCGCATGAAATCAAAAACCCACTCACGCCCATTCAGTTGTCGGCAGAGCGGTTGGCCATGAAGCTCGAAGGCAAAGTGGAAGAGCCGGAACGTTTGATTTTGAACAAATCGGTCAAAACCATCGTCGATCAAGTGGATGCCATGAAGCGCCTGGTCAACGAGTTTCGTGACTATGCGCGCTTGCCCGTCGCAGAGCTCAAACCACTCGATTTGAACGCTTTGGTGCAAGACGTGATGCAGCTGTACGGCAGCGAAAACGCCGCCGTGCCCGTTGACGCTGAGCTTGACCCTGCTTGTCCACCCATTCAAGGGGATGCCCAGCAACTGCGCCAAGTGGTGCACAACTTGCTGCAAAACGCACAAGACGCCACGGGTGCTTGCGAGCACCCACACGTATCCATCGCCACGCAATGGGTGCCCACATCGGGCCGCGTGCGCTTGGTGGTGCGTGACAACGGACCCGGCTTTCCTTTGAAAATATTGAAGCGCGCGTTTGAACCTTACGTCACAACCAAGAGCCGAGGCACGGGCTTAGGCCTGGCCGTGGTCAAGAAAATTGCCGATGAACACGGTGCGCGCATTGATTTGAAGAACCGCGAATCCGAGGGGGCGGTGGTGGGGGCCCAAGTGTCGTTATCATTCCAAGTTGCAGATTTGCAACACACATAATTTTTAAGTGCAACGAGACGCGGGCAGACATGGCAAACATATTGGTGGTGGACGACGAGTTAGGCATTCGTGACCTGCTGTTTGAAATTCTTAACGACGAAGGGCATGCCGTTCAGGTGGCAGAAAATGCGGCGCAAGCGCGTGCTGCACGCTTGGAGGCACGGCCCGATTTGGTGTTGCTAGACATTTGGATGCCAGACACTGACGGCGTCACGTTGTTGAAAGAGTGGGCCGGCTCAGGCTTGCTCAATATGCCTGTGATCATGATGAGTGGCCACGCCACCATCGACACAGCCGTCGAAGCCACTCGTATTGGCGCCCATGCGTTTTTAGAAAAACCCATCACCTTGCAAAAACTGCTCAAAGCGGTGGAGCAAGGTCTGGTGCGCAAACAAGCTGTGGCGGGGGCGACAAAAAACTCGGCCACACCCGCCTCAGGCGATGCACAGAAGCTCGGGCACCCCGCGGCCGCTATGGCGCCGTTACCCGCGATACACCAAAGCTTTGAATTGGAGTTGCCTTTGCGCGAAGCACGCGACGCTTTCGAGCGTGCTTATTTTGAGTATCACTTGACCCAAGAGAACGGCTCGATGACACGCGTCGCAGAAAAAACGGGACTAGAGCGAACGCATCTTTATCGCAAGCTCAAGCAACTGGGCGTGGACTTGTCCAAAACCAAACGCAGCGCTTGATCATTAGTGAGGGTCATGCTTCGACTCGTTGTTGATGGGCGCTGTTGAGGCGCGTTTACTGGCAAATTTGACCATCTGCGTGTGATTGGCCAGCCAGCGCAGCACCAATGCCCCGATCACAGCCCCGTTCAAGTCGCCCAGCATCATGAATGCCAGCTGGTTGGGATTGACCAGTTGCGAAGGGTCAAACACAGACCACATGGCGTGGTGCATCAATGAATTGACCACCGCGTAGAGCAGGACCAGCGAGATCAAGTCGCTCAAGCGAACCAAGGACAGCTCTCTTTTTTGCATGAAGCGCATCAGAAATACGGACAACGTCGCACCCGCCGTTGAGACCGTTGCATTGGCCAAACTCACCCAAAAATTGTCAGGTGACCAAGCAATCAAAAGTAAGCAACCAATGGCTGTTCCTAGCGTTCCCCAGACCATGCCCAGCACCAAAACATTGGCCAATCGCAGAAAATTTGGGAGATAAATAAAGCTGATGTGTGGCGAAATTTCCAATGACGCAAACAACCAGCCATTGAACAAATGCACTGCACAAAAGAACACGCCTGCTGCGGCCGCGAGGCCTAAAAATTCAATCGGGAAAGTTGTTTCTTTGTGGTGCTGCGGCATGGGTGTGGACCTAATCTCGTCGTAATTATCAAGTAATCCAAATACGAGTTGTAAAGCATTTAAAAGCCCTGTAGCACGCTTTTAACTTAGTGTTTAACCATTAGGTGCTGGGCGGTGAGATCAGTGTTTGTTGTGAAGTATTGAATTAGAGCTTAGGATTGTCGAAGCTTTGGTGTGTTGGATGCCCGCAACAAAAGCCAGGAATGAAAAAAATCTGTAAAGCCTTGGGCTTCTGCGTATAATTCAGAACTACTACTCCTCCCTAACCGGGTCATTCAGTTGGCTCCGGTCTGGGACGAAAAAGCCGCCCCCGGGCGGTTTTTTCACATCTGCAGTTTAAAAAGAATGTCTAATCAATCCGGTCTCAAGAGGACTGCAATTTACATTGACGGGTACAACTTGTATTACGGTCGATTGCGAGGCACTGAGTACAAGTGGCTGGACGTTGTGTCTCTATTCAGCCAGATTGTTCGTTCAATTGAGCCTGCCTCCCAGGTGGTTGCTGTTAAGTACTTCACTGCGCCTGCATTGACAAAGTTCGCCCGTCATGGTGAAGAGTCAATGCGTGCACAGAACGACTATCACCGGGCATTGGAGTCCAAGTACCCAGATACGTTCACCAAGATATTGGGCTCACATGTCTACGAGAAAGATGGAACATCCTTGCCGGTTTATGTCGATAGTCAACCTTTCGACAAAACAAAAACCGTCAAAGTATGGCGTTTGGTTGAAAAGAAGACAGACGTGAATCTCGCTATGGGCATGTACAGGGATGCAAGCAAAGGACTGGTTGATCAATTAGTGCTAGTCAGCAATGACTCGGACGCTGAGCCAGTTTTGGAAGCGCTTGTAGAGGATTTTCCAACAGTGAAAATTGGGCTGATTATGCCGTTAACCTATCCAAATGACACAAAAAAAGGAAGACCCGCAAGCACGGGGCTTTCGAAACTCGCACACTGGACTCGTTCATACATTCGAGATGATGAGTTGAAAAATACTTTACTGCCAGATCTGGTCCCGACACGGAAAAAACCTGCCAAGAAGCCCACGCACTGGTGATTGAGTACTGTGGGCAGGTCGCAACGTCAGATGAATAGATTCCAATTTTCCATGTGCTTAATAAATGGTGCACGTTGTCTATTAGATGAAAAATAAATAGAACCAAGAGAGTTTTCGCGCATGAACAAAAAATCACTCAGCGAACGCGACATTTGCACCAAGTTCATTACGCCAAGTCTTGCAGCTGCGGGATGGAATGTGGACAGTCAAATCCGTGAGGAAGTTGGATTCACTGATGGTCGAATTTATGTGCGTGGCAAGCTTCATGCGCGCGGCGCGCAAAAGCGGAGGGTGTCCCGAATTTTGTGTAAACGGAGCGAGTGTTAATTCGTCGGCATCCTTCCCTCAAACTGGATCGTAAATCGGTTCAGCACGGGCTTCCAGTTTTGCACCGGCATCGTCCACTTCTTGGCG
>NZ_NESI01000013.1 GCF_002778325.1 Limnohabitans sp. B9-3 | reverse complement strand
TTACAATGAAAGTACGTGAACCACTTGGGTGTATCACCTGAAGACGAGATAAGGTAGGTCTCAAGTGAGATTTCCTTCTCACCAGACAAATGACGTATGTAATTTGTCAAAGTTAAGGTCCGTCACCTTTGATGCTCAATGGCGCCCTCAAATCGAGGCAAACGCTGTTTTCAGGCGTGACACGCAGCGTCAACTCACCTTGATGCACACGCGCGATTTCTTTGCAAATACTCAAGCCCAGTCCCAAACCTTCTACGGCACGCGAACGGGATGTATCACCCCGAAAAAACCGGTCAAAAGCCAAAGCCTCTAAATCTGGCGGTATCTCTGTGGTTGAGTTCTCTATGGTCAAATGAAGTTGATCATTTGAAGCTTCTAAATTGATTTTGATCCAACCCTCTAGCTTGTTGTACTTCACCGCGTTGGTATAGAGGTTTTGGAGCAATTGGTTGATCAATGAACCATCGCATTCCCAATTAACACCTTGTTGAATTTGCTGCTTGATGGTCAGATTGGATTGAAAAGTTCGTGCATCTTTCACAAACTTTTCCAACACATCTGTCAAACATATTTTGTGCAAATCCAATTTCAAATTATTGGCATCGGCCTTGGATAAGAGCAATAGTTTTTCGGTAATTTGTACCAAGCGCTCAATTTCATCGCCCATCTGCCTGACTTGAATTTGTGCATCAGAGCCAGTGGGCAACTGCGCAATGATTCGCTCTGTGGCGCCCCGCAAAACGCTCAGCGGGGTACGCAACTCATGAGACACATCAGCGGAAAAACGTTTTGCCATTTCAAACGAATGAGCCAAACGCTCGCGCAAATTCACAAACTGCTCAACGATGAGGTCAAACTCCTTGTACGGACTCTGGATCGTTTGTTTCAAGCTTAAGTTTTGAGAATTCAAACTGGCCATTTTTTCCGCAATCAAACGCATAGGTTTTAAAGACGAATAAACCATGAATAACGCCAGTCCAATCATCATCAAAATAATGACTGGGAGGGCTTTCAAAAGGTTTTGATCTCTCAGCGCCCACACTTGCTTCATAAAGTCGGTGATCCACGACCTCTTCAAAACAACAAGATCGCTGTTGACCGTCAATTCGTTTTTAACGGCCATCCATGGGGCGCCGTCAATCGTTTGCACGCCATTAAAAAATGGCGTTATCGCATTGAGCGATGCGGACTCCCATGTCACCCCAGCGGTGCTGAACGAGTCACAGATCCGTGCAAATTCGTCGCTGCGGCCGACATGGCACAACACGTAATGGTCTTTGATGCTGTTGAAGATTTCAAGCTTAGAAGCTTTTTGTGCGCAATGAATAAATGCATGGTTGTCACCCAAATGGGTATTGCACTTTTTGAGATCGTTAGACATCTCGGAGAGGATTGTGTTCTCTGTCTGATCCACTAAAAAATACTGTGCAATATGCCTATTCACAAGAATAATGAGAAATACCAAAGCCGCGAGCTTTATGAATATATTTAATTTGAAAGATTTACTCATTCCAACTCACCCACATTGATGCGGTAACCCACACCACGGATGGATTCGATCAAATTCATATCAGAGCTAAAGCCTCTCGACAGCTTTATTCTGATGCGGCGGATGCAAACATCAACCACGTTGGTCTCGGGGTCGAAATCAATATTCCAAACGTGCTTCAAAATCTGCTGCCGAGAGTAAATATTACCCGGTGATCGAATGAGGTAACTCAATAAACTGAACTCACGTTGACTCAATACAGCGCTTGTGCCATGCCAATGCGCACGACGGTCCACGACATCCAATTGCAGTTGCCCGTATGACAGCTGCTGCGGGGCTGCAGACTGCTTTCGGCCCACCAGCAATTTGATACGGGCTATCAGTTCTTCGACGAAAAAAGGCTTGGGTAAAAAGTCATCGACGCCACGCTCAAACGCCGTCATGCGATCTGACAGCTCACTTTTTGCCGTCAGCATGATGATGGGGACCTCATTGCCCTGCTCCCGCACCTTCGTCAGAACATCGAAGCCACTCATTCTTGGCAGCATCACATCGAGCACCACCAAATCGTAGCGGTGCTCAAAAATTGCATCGAGACCCGATACACCGTCGGCGATGTGGTCTGCCTCAAAACCGGCATGCCTGAGGCCGGGCAAGACAAAGTCTGCAATTTTGATTTCGTCTTCGATTAAGAGGATTTTCATCCCGTCTATTGTCAGTTAAATTTAATTAACCAAAGTTTTCGTCATTAATGACAATAACGTCATTAATGACAAAATCGTCATCATCTAATAACTTGTTCCTTGACGCACCGATATGGGGCTAAAACAAAATGACAAATCTATCATTAATGTCAGTTATTAAATTCAAAGCAACAAATTCGATTGGATAGCAATTAACGTAAGGACGTGAAACCCCATTTAGTTCCAAAGTAAGTCAGTCTCTGACCATGCATCACATGACATTTCTCTATTTTCAGCAGCTCGCCTCTCAATGTCATTCATATTGCAACGTCTATCAAAAAAATAGTCAATTTAATATTATTAATTTTTTTTCAAGTAAAAAAGGCGCGTCATGAACAAAATTCATCGCGTTCTTTGGAATAAAAACACCCAAACCTTTGTGGCGGTGGCCGAAGTAGCCAAGTCTTGCGGCAAAGGCACGGCACGCTCTACCGTTTGCAGCGCGACCCCGGGGCCGCTAGAAGCCGTTCTCAAAACCCTCTGTTTTGCGTTTGCCAGCGCCGGCATGTGCTGGGGTGCAGCTTTTGCCCAAACTTTGGCCCCCGCAACCACGCAACTGCCGGTGGGCGGTCAAGTCAGCGCAGGCAGTGCGCGCATTGCCCAGTCGGGCGCCACCATGGCCATCACCCAAGACAGCCAGCGCGCGGCCATCAATTGGCAGAGCTTCAACGTGGGCAAAGATGCCAAGGTCAACATCACGCAGCCATCCAGCAGCAGCGTCTTGCTCAACCGCATTTTGGGCAACTCGGCCTCGCAAATCTTCGGGCAAATCAATGCCAATGGCCAGGTGGTCATGTCCAACCCTGCGGGCATGTACTTTTCGCCCACGGCGTCGGTGGACGTGCACTCGTTCACCGCCACCACCCACGGCATCAGCGACACCGACTTCATGGCCGGCATCATGAAGTACACGCGCAACGGCGCCAACGGCAAAGTGGTGAACGAGGGCAACATCTCAGCCGCCATCGAGGGCTACATTGCCCTGCTCGCGCCTGAGGTACGGAACAGCGGCTTGGTAGTGGCAAAAATGGGCACGGTGGTCATGGCCGCCGGAGAAAGCTATGAGCTGGAATTTGACAAACAAAACCGACTGACCAACATCTTGGTCAGCCCCGCCACCATCCATGCCTTGGTCGACAACGGCCAAGCCGTGCAAGCCCCCGGTGGCCTGATTATTTTGTCGGCCCAAGCGGCCAACCAACTGCAAAGCGGCGTGGTCAAAAACAGCGGCACCCTGCAAGCCTCGGGCTTGGTGGACAACGGCGGCGTCATTCGCCTGTCGGCCAGCCAACGCATCGTCAACACTGGCGCCCTGCTGGCTGACGCGGCACCCAACAGCAGCGGGCAAGGCGGCACCATCACCGTTATTGCTGATCTGAAAAATCCAAACAGTAGCGCAGACATCAGCGGCACGCTGTCGGCCAAGGGCGGGGACTTAGGGGGCGACGGCGGGTTCATTGACACCTCGGCCTCCCAAGTCATCATCCAAGAAAACGTCAGCGTGACGACGCTTGCCCCCAAAGGTAAGTCAGGGACTTGGCTGATTGACCCGACCGACTTCACCATCAGCGCTGGTTCTGCCGCCAGCACCAGCAGCGGTATTGGGGCCAGCACACTGCAAACAGCGCTGGCAGGTGGCAACGTCGAAATCGCCACCGACAACAGTGCCGTTCCAGGCAATGGCGACATCCACCTCAATGCCAGCGTGGCTTGGTCGGCCAACCAGCTCACCTTGTCTGCCTACCGGGATATCAACATCAATGCCGCCTTGAACGGGACGGGCACCAGCGCTTTGGTGGTCAATCCAGACAGCACTGCCACTGGCACAGGTGCGATCAAACTGGCTGTGAATGTCACCACCGGTGGCGCGCAAACTTACAACGGGTCTGTGGTGCTGGCCAACTCCAATGTGGGGCTGACCTCGACATCAGCAGGGGTGTCCATCACTGGCGGCGTCAGCGTTAGCTCGGGCCTGAATTTCCAACAAATCCTTCAGTTTTTAGATGACGGCGCCTACCGCATCAGTAACAACGGCGGCAGCTCTTACACCAGCGGAACCGCCGGTGCCTCAGCAACCTCGATTGCAGGTGGCACGTTGTCGTACGCCAGCAACGCCTACTCATTCACGCCTAACTTTTCGGGCGCCATCAATTACTTGATCGTGGCTGGTGGCGGTGGTGCGGGCTCAAACTACTCAGCAGGCGGCGGTGCGGGTGGTTTTCTCTCTGGCTCATCCACCGTTACCTCAGGTGCAAGTTACAGCATCACGGTGGGTGCTGGTGGCGCTGGCAATGCCGCCGGTGCAGGGGCTTCGGGTGAAAACTCAACCGCTTTTGGCCTCACCGCAATCGGTGGTGGTACAGGCATGTGGGGAGGTAACGGAAATAACGGCGGCTCTACGGGTGGATCGGGCGGCGGTGCAAGCGCCAATGCCAACGGCGTCAGCGCCGCAATGCCTGGATTAGCGGGCACACCAGGCCAAGGCAACGCGGGTGGAAATGGCGGCGGTAACAACGGATCTGCCGGTGGCGGTGGCGGCGCAGGTCAAGCGGGGCAAGCGGGTCTGACGGGCAGCGGATCTGGCACACCCAATTTAAAAGGTGGCGATGGCGGAGATGGCTTGCAGTCAAGTATCACAGGCACAGCCACCTACTATGCAGGCGGCGGCGGCGGCGGTGCCTCTGGAAGCGCACAGGGCGGTACTGGTGGTTTGGGCGGCGGCGGCGATGGCGGCCGTGGCTCTGGCGCTATCAACGGCACCGCAGGCGCGGCCAACACGGGCGGCGGTGGCGGCGGCGGCGGTCGCGGAGGCGGCGACGGAGCTGCTGGCGGCTCCGGCATTGTTGTCTCCAGCGCCAGTGTGGCGGGCAGCAGCAAACTCAGCATCACCAGTGCCACAGCCAGCAACATTGCAGGTGCTATGTCTGGCGCGGTTGAAATTGAAAAATCTGGCACAGGCACCCTCACCCTGCAAGGCAACAACACGCACACCGGCGGTAACACCATCACATCAGGCACCTTGGCTGTCACGCATGCCAACGCCTTGGGCAGCAACAGCGCCACCACCACCGTGGCCAATGGCGCAACGCTCGATTTACAAAACGTCTCCGTCGGGACCAACGCTGTCACCCTGAACGGTGGCACGCTGGCTGCATCTACCGGAACTAGCAGCCTTTCCGGTGACGTCACCCTAGGCGCCAACAGCACACTGAACATATCTGGCACTCAGCTCAGCGTGTCCGGTATGGTGTCTGGCACAGGTTTTGGCTTGACCAAATCTGGCACTGGCACGTCGCTGCTGACAGGTACCAACACTTACAGCGGTGGCACCACAGTGTCTGCGGGCACTTTGACCGCAGGTAGCTCCAGTGCCCTGGGCAGCGCGGGTGTCAGCGTCAACGGCGGCACCTTAAATGTGGGCAGCCAAAACCTAAGCGTAGGCGCCGTCTCCATTGGTAACACTGGCGGCAGCATCACCGGCACTACCGGTGTCCTCACTGGCAGCAGCTACACCTTCAACAACACCAGCGGGAACGACGCCACTGTGTCGGCCATTTTGGGAGGCACAGGCAGCTTGACCCAAGCCGGCACAGGCACGACCACCCTATCAGGCGCCAACACCTACTCGGGCACTACCACGGTGAGCGCGGGCACGTTGGCTTTGTCAGGCGGCAGTGCCATCGCCATCACAAGCGCAGTGAACTTAACGACAGCGGGCGCGAATTTGACGCTCAACGCAAATCAAACTTTAGGATCTTTGACCGGTGTGGCTGGCACCAGCGTGACCCTGGGCAGCAACACGCTGACGGCAGGCAATGCGAACAGCACAACCTTCGCCGGAGACATTGGCGGCACAGGCGGTTTGACCAAAGCGGGCACAGGCACGCTAACGCTGTCAGGTGCCAACACCTACACGGGCGGCACGGCGCTCAATGCAGGCACGCTGGCTTTGGGCTCAGCAGACGCAATTGGCACAAGCGGCACCATCAGCTTCGGCGGTGGCACATTGCAACACTCGACCAACAACAGCACCGACTATTCAGCCCGCTTCAGCACGGCGAACAACCAAGCCTACAAGATCGACACCGACGTTGAAAACGTCACCTTGGCCACAGCGCTGACCAGCGTAGGTGGCAACTTGAGCAAATCGGGTGCGGGCACGCTGACACTCTCGGCCGCCAATACCTATGCAGGCGCGACCACGGTCAGTGCCGGCACGCTGGCTCTATCGGGCGGCAGTGCCATTGCCAACTCTGGCTCAGTTATTTTGGACACAACCGGCGCGAACTTGACGCTCAACGCCGACGAAACCATAGGCGCCTTGTCCGGTGTTTCTGGCACGAGTGTGACATTGGGCAGCAAAACGCTGACCACAGGCGATGCAAACACCACCACATTTGCCGGAGCGGTGGGCGGCACGGGCGGTTTGACCAAGCAAGGCAGCGGCACGCTGACACTGTCAGGCGCCAACACCTTCACCGGCAACACCTTGGTAAGTGCCGGTACCGTGGCCTTGGGTGCCGCAGATCGATTGGCCAACACCAGCACCTTGGTGTTGAGTGGCGGCAGCTTTGATCTGGGTGGCTTTAGCAACACCCTGGCCGGCGTTCAGCAAACCGGGGGCACGATCGCCAACGGGACCTTGACCAGCACGACTGCCTTCGACATGCAAGCGGGTTCGGTCACTGCAGCTTTGGCTGGCTCAGCGGGCTTGAACAAAACCACCAGCGGTACGGTCACGCTGTCAGGCCTGAATACCTACACGGGCGAAACAGCAGTCAGCGCAGGCAACTTAACTCTGGGTGCAGCAAATCGATTGAGCAACGCCAGCACCTTGGCGATTGCCGGTGGTACGTTGGACTTGGGCGGCTTTGGCAACACCGTGGCCGGTGTGCAACAAACAGGCGGCACGATCAGCAACGGCACCTTGACCAGCACCACGGCGTTTGACATGCAAGCGGGTACCGCCAGTGCGGTGTTGGCCGGTGCGGCGGGTTTGAATAAAACAACCGTGGGCGCGGTCACACTGTCTGGTGCCAATACCTACACCGGTGCGACCACCGTGAGCAATGGCACCTTGACCCTGTCTGCCGCAGACCGATTGAACTCCAGCAGTACCTTGGTGGTGTCTGGTGGCAGCTTGGAACTGGGAGGCTTTGGCAACACCTTGGCGGGTGTGCAACAAACGGGCGGCACGATCAGTAACGGCACCTTAACCAGCACCACCGCTTTTGACATGCAGGCAGGCACCGCAACTGCCGCCTTGGCTGGCGCGGTGGGATTGACCAAAACCGGCAGCGGCATCACCACCCTGTCGGGCAACAACACCTATTCGGGGGGCACCACACTCAATGCTGGCACGCTGGCGCTGGAATCGGCGAACGCCATCAGCAGCAGCGGCACCATCAGCTTTGGTGGCGGCACCTTGAAACAATCAAGCAGCAATACCGCCGACTATTCCGCACGCTTCAGCAACGCCAACAACCAAACCTTCAAGATCGATACCAACGGTCAAAACATCACTTGGGCGACGGCGCTCACCAGTTCAAGCTTGGCCAAGTCGGGCCTAGGCACGCTGACTTTGACAGCCGACAACACCTTCAGTGGCACCAGCACGCTGAGCGGAGGCACTTTGCAACTGGGCAATGGCGGCGCTACGGGCAAGGTGGCGGGCAACATCGCCAACAACGCGGCATTGGTTTTTAACCATTCGACAGACACGTCTTACGGTGGCGCCATCAGTGGTTCGGGCTCCTTGACCAAGTCAGCGAGCAATAAGCTCACCCTGTCTGGCGCCAACACTTACAGCGGCACCACCACCATCAGTGCAGGAACCTTGGCTGTCAGCGGCAGCTTGTCAAATTCAACCCAAGTGAGCGTGGCCCAGAACGCTGTGTACAGCGTGGACGCCACCGATACCGTGGGCAGCATTGAAGGTGCGGGCAGCATCACCACCGGTGCCGGCTCGGGAACCGTGACATTGACTGCCAGTTTAGGCAGCCTCTTGACCAAGACCTTCAGTGGTGTGATGTCTTCAGGCCCGAATGCCAGTTTGGCCTTCACCAAATCAGGTGTAGGCAGCTTGACGCTGAGTGGTGACAACACCTACACAGGGGGCACCACCCTGACCGCAGGAACCTTGGTGCTGGGTGCCAGCAACAAACTCCCGAGCGTGGGCACCCTGAGCATCACCGGCGGCACCTTCAGCATGGGGGCATTCAACCAAACCGTGGGCTCGCTGAATATGACGGGCGGTGCGGTGACTGGCACAGGCACGCTCAGCAGCGCAAGCTACGCCATCAACGCGAACGCGGGTGAAACCATCAGCTTGCCCACCTTGATTGCTGGCAGCACGCAGATCAACAAAACCGGTGACGGTCTCTTGGAGTTGACAGGCAACAACACCTACACCGGCGGCACCGTGTTGACGGCCGGCACCTTGAGCTTGGGCAGCGCCAACGCGATCGGCACCACGGGCACCATCAGTTTTGCGGGTGGTGCTTTGCAGTTCACCAGCGTCAACGCCACCGATTATTCGGCGCGCTTCAGCATCGCTGCAGGTCAGGCCTACAAGATCGACACCAATGGGCTGAACATTACGCTGGCCTCGGCGCTCAACAGCACTGGCGGCAGCTTGACAAAGCTCGGCGCCGGTAATTTGACCTTGACCGACGCGAGCCGCTACAACGTCGGCACGGTGGGGGCGACCAACATCAATGCAGGCACAATGACCCTCAGAGTGGCGCATCCCACCGCCATCAACGCCGCAGCCGCTTTCAGCGGTGCGGGCACGTTGGCTTTGGAAAACAGCAATGCCAGCGGTGCCACAGGCTTTACCAGCGCGGTGACCACCAGCAGCGATTTGCTGTTCACCACCGGGGGCAGCACCTTGGGTGGTTTGACGTTGGGCCGGACCGGCAACACCGCTGACATGACCTTGAACAGCCTGCCTTTGGGCATCAGCGTTACCGGAAGCCAGTCGTATTACGCTAACAATCTGACCCTGCCGAGCACGGCAAGTTCCAACTTCACCAGCTGGAACAATGGCGGCACGCTGACGCTATCGGCCACCGACTCGGTATCCATCTTGGCGCCGATCACGGTCAGCAACGCCAACAGCGGTATTGCCATCAAAACCAGCCAAGGCACGGCTGCAGGCAACAATTTGGGTTACTACAAATTTGGCCTGAGTGCCAGCGGTTTCAGCGGTCGCATCGATTTCAGCGGTGCCACAGGTCAGACGTTCACCACGCAAGACGGCACCAACAGCGCCAACCTGAAGAATTACACCTTCATCACCACGCTGGATGAGCTTAGGGCCTCATCTGCTTCAGCCAATTTGGCATTGCGCACCAATATCGACGCTGCCAGCTTTCTTCAAGCGGGCGTTGCCAACCAAGACAATGGCCGAGGCCTTGGAGCTGCTTACCCTTACATGAGCATCCGTGAGGGCAATTTCACAGGTGCCTTTGCTGGCTTGGGCCACACCATCACCAACTTGAATGTGTACAGCAATGGCTCAACCAATGCGGGCTTGTTCTCGCAATTGGGGGGCAATGCCTTGGTGCAAGACATCCGGTTTGAGACGCCCAACATCACGGGCATCAACATGAACAGCCTAGGCACCTTGGCGGGCTATGCCAACGGTTCCTTCATCAGCGGCATCATGGCAGCCAATGGCTTGGTACGCATCAGCAACAGCGGCTCATGGGCTGGCGGTGTGGTGGCCTACACCGAAGGCGGCACGCTGCGGGATGCGTGGGTTGTTAACAACCCCATTTCTGTGCTCGCAGGCGGTGGTGCTGGCGGCATCTCTGGCCGCACGCTCATGACGGTGAACAACGTGCACAACGTGGGTAGCAACGTGTATGGCAACGGCGACGAAAACGGTGGTTTGTTCGGTCAAAAATGGAACAGTACAGTACTGACCAATTCACACTCAACAGGCAATGTCACAGGCAACAGCAACACCGGCGGACTGATCGGAAACAGCAATTCGCAGATCAGCGACTCGTATGCCACCGGCAACGTCACGGTCATCCACCCGGACTCCAGCAACATCGGTGGCCTGTTGGGTCGCAACAATTACGGCGGCACGCTGACCAATGTGTACGCCACTGGCAACGTCACTGCATCATGGAATGCGGTGGGCGGCTTGATTGGGTACTCGGACAACACCTTGGGACTGAGCAATGTGTCCGCCAGTGGGTCTGTCATTTCTACACGCTTCGGCAACGTGGGTGGGCTGGTGGGTTATGCCTATTACGGAGCAACCATCACCAACTCCACATACAGCGGGTTGTCCGTCAGTGGCGCTTGGGAACAAGGCGTGGGTGGCTTTGTAGGTTATGCGCATGACCGCTCAGTCGACATCACCAACTCGAGCGTGAGCAACAACAGCGCGCGCATCAGCATTGGCTCCGTCCAGGGGGGACCCGCCGGCGGCTTTGTCGGGTACGCACGTTCTGGCGTGAACATCAGCAACTCATATGTGGCGAACGCCAACATCACCGGAGGCACTTACGTCGGCGGGTTGGTGGGTGAGCAACGCAGATCATCGGTGTACATCACCAACGCGTACGCCGGTGGCAGCGGCGGCACCAACGTGGTGGGTTCAAATTTTGTCGGTGGCTTGGTGGGAGAAATGACCAGCGGCCGCTTGGTCGATTCATACTTCTCAGGCTCCGTCACAGGTAACTCGAGCTACGGTGGCATTGTTGGATTTTTGAAGCCAGGGGCCTATCTTTCCAACACGTATTACAACGTCAACACCTCGCTCATCAACAACGCTCCCATGTTGACGATTGGCGGTTTGTACGAGAAACAGTTTGGCGATTGGGTCAGCAGCAACCCCACCACCGTGGCATCTCGGTCCTTGACCAGCACCATCGGCAATTACTTTGATTTAGACACCGACGGTTTCTACACAATTGCCGGCAACACCGCTGCCATCAACAGTGGCGTGATCACCAAGAACGACTTGGGAAACTTAATGGGCTTCATGCAGGGCGATGCCAGCGGCAGTGCCAACAGCTACAAGTTCAAACTGACCGCCGACCTCAACACGACTTCAGCCGTGACCAAGTTTGTGCCCTACTTCAGCGCCTCGGCGTTCAAGGGTAACGGCTTTAACGTGAATAATTTCTCGTGGAACAAACCCACGTCGAACGTCGGATTTTTGGGCTTTGTCAGCAAGAGCACCATCAGCAATTTGAAGGTGAACAGCACACCTTATGAGAGCTCCGGCAACTACAACGCGGTCAGCGGCCAATACTATGTGGGCACCGCGATTGGCTCCATTTACAACGGTGTGTTGTACGACTCCGCGGCAATTCTGGGTGGCAGCACCACGGGCAATGACAACACGGGTGGTTTCATTGGTTATTTCAGCAACGGCACGGTCTCGAACGTCACTGCCACACGCCTGAATACCGTCACAGACCCATCACGTGCTGGTGTCTATGGGTCGATGAACTACAGCGTTGATGGCGACCAATGGCAAGAGTTGCGCGGCAACACCGGCGGTGTGGCGGGTTACATGGGAGGGGTGTCTATCGACACCTTGAGCTCAAATTTACAAATTTCAGGCAACAGTTACCGCACAGGAGGTCTGCTCGGTAATTTGTTGATCAACAGCCAAACGAATCTTCAGACACCCGCCGTCGTGACAGGCGCCGCCAATAACCTGAGTGCTACGGGCAACGTCACGGCCAACAGCCAATGGACAGGCGGCTTGATTGGCTATGTCAATGGCCAAGGCGGCTCGATCGTCTCGAACAATTGGTCTGCATCTGGCAACGTCAGCCAATATGGCGGCAATGCTGGGGGCTTGATTGGCGAGCTTTACAACGTCAACGTCAACAACCTGTCTTCAACAGCAGCCACCGTAACCTCGACGGGTGGCGCAAGCATTGGTGGTTTGATTGGTTACACCACCTACTTGAACTTGAACAATGGCAGCGCCACCGCCAACGTACAAGGCAACGAAAGCATCGTCGGTGGCTTGATTGGCAACCACCACGGCAGCATGATCAACGTCAGCGCAACGGGCAGCGTCATTGGGCGCTACAACAACTTGGGCGGTTTGATTGGCGAATCACGCGGGGGCGGCAGTGTCACGAATGCCAGTGCCACTGGCAACGTCAGTGCGATGAGTTACGTGGATCATGGCAACTACGTGGGTGGCCTGATCGGCTACGCGACCGACACACCTGTGACCAACGCCACCGCTACGGGCAATTTGATTGGACGCAACTACGTGGGTGGTTTGATCGGGCGACAAGACCGCAACGTCACGCAAGCCCGCGCAAGCGGCACCATCAACACGACCGGTGGCGTCAACGTAGCCAACTCCGGCATCACCAACACCACCGACGGCGGTGACTACGTGGGCGGCTTGGTGGGTTGGCAAGAAAGCTACACCATCAAAAACGCCAGCTACATCGGCACCAGCATCACGGGCCGCGGCTATGTGGGTGGCTTGATTGGCCTACACAACGGCCCGGGCAGCAGCGCCACCAATGCGGTGCAGGGCTCTTACGCCTCCACCAACATCACCGCTACCAAAGATTACGTGGGTGGATTGATTGGCTTTTTTGAAGGCAATTTGGGTGACAGCGCCACCGCCCCTGCCTCGATATACGGCAGCTCCACTGGTCACAGCTATGCCCTCGGTAACACCACGGGTCGCTACGACGTGGGTGGGCTGATTGGTCGTTTGGGCAGTTATGGCATGGTGAACAATGCCTATGCAAGCGTCAACATCACCGCCGATAAAAATTTCGGCGGCTTGATTGGCTATTTCTCCCCTGGCGCGGATGTGACCAACTCCCACTACAACATGGCGGGCATCACCATCACCGCCTATACGCCTGCCAGCCCAACCACGCGTGTAGTGCTCAACGACAGCAATGGTTTGCTCACCATTGGCGGACTGTATGGACCGCAATACAACACATGGTTCAACTCGGGCGCGCTCGATGGCTTGGCTGGTGCCCCTTCTACGAACTTGTTTGGTGCTGCCGACAGCTCGAATTACTACAGCCTGTCGTCGATAGAGAATTTGCGCGATTACTTGGGTTACGCGGATCGCGGCGACTTGAAATTCAGGCTAGACGCCAACTTCGACATGGCCCCTGCCCCCGGCTTGCATATTCCTTATGTGGGCGGTGAGCTCAAAGGCAACAGCAAAACCATCACAAACTTGCTGCTGGCGCAATACACCTCCAACCAGGGTTTTGTTGGAGGTCTGCGCAGCAGTACCACGCAGGCAGACGCAGCGCTCAAGCTCGAAAACCTGACAGTCTCGGGCGGCATCACCGGGGTTGCTAACCTGGGCTTGGCCGCAGGCTCGAGTTGGCTGAGGGGCCTGAACAACATCAACACCTCGGGCTCTGCGGCGGGCACCGACCTTTACTACTACTACGGCCCAGACTATGACGATCGGGGTGAGAACAACAACACCGGCGGTCGCAGCGGCTACAGCAATGTGGGCGGCGTCCTTGGCTATGCCTGGGGCCGCAGTGCCACGCTTTTGCCACTAACAGCGCTGCAATCGTCGGCCACCGTGACTGGAGTGAATTCGGTTGGCGGCGTGGCGGGCAGGCTTGACTTTGCGGCGGTGAGCACCACCACGTCGTCAGGTGCGGTCACCAGTGAGGCGACCGTGGACATCACTTCCCCTCAACGCACGGGTGGGGTGGTGGGCTTCTTGGAGCAATCGGTCTCCACCATCCAAAACAGCAGCCACACGGTCGGACTGGTCAAGGGTTACCAATGGGTCGGTGGGCTGGTAGGCCATTCGCAAGGCATGGTGGGCTCGGCCGTGGTGAACAACACACCAAATTACGACACCTTTGTAACCAGCAACGTTGAAGGCAGCGGGGAACGCGTGGGTGGCGTAGTGGGCTACCTGCAGCACAGAGACTTACAAAACGCTCAGATGAGTGGCAAGGTCACCGGCTGGACTGTCAACGGTGTTACGGAATTCGCTGGGTACTACACCGGTGGACTTGCGGGTTTGGTAGAGCAAGGAACGAGTGATTCGCGTTACACGGGCCCATTGGTGATGGGCTCGCACCAGACAGGTGGCGGCATAGGCCAAGCAGGGCGGGTGCTCCGCGTGACCACCTCCGGTGAGGTTCAATCCAATTCAAGTTATGTCGGTGGGGTGGCCGGCTATGTGGGAACGATCACTTATTCCTCTTCGAGTGCCAATGTCAGAGGCAACAGTGACAGCGTGGGTGGTCTGGCTGGGCGAGTTCAAGGCGGCTGGATTTACGACAACTTTGCCACCGGTGAAGTCACCGGCTTGAACGGCGGCTATGCAGGCACGTACACCGGCGGCTTGATTGGTTACACCAACCAACCTATTTGGCGTTCCTATGCCACGGGAAATGTCAAAGGGGGACACCGCACCGGTGGCCTGATTGGGACGATTGACCAAAACGTTTACGACTCTTACGCCACGGGCAACGTCAACAGTAATAGCTCTTGGGTGGGGGGCTTGGTGGGTTTTGCCAATGCCATTGAAAACTCGCGCGCCACAGGCAACGTGGAGGGTAGCGCAGACACCGTGGGGGGATTGGCTGGTTACACCTACCAATCTATCAACAGCCGAGCCTCTGGCAATGTCAAAGGCGGCGATTCGACGGGTGGACTCATTGGCTACGGCGGAAACTGGACCATCAACACCAGTTACGCCACAGGTAACGTGGTCGGCACCAGCCGCGTAGGCGGCTTGATTGGCAACTACGTGGGGGGAACGCTAACCACCTCTTATGCAACAGGATCGGTGACTGGGACGAGTGAGCGTGTCGGTGGATTCTTTGGCGAAACTGGCGGCGGCACGATCTCTTCGTCCTACGCCACGGGTACGGTCACGGCATCGAGCGGCGCCTTTGTTGGCGGCTTTGTCGGTTACAACAACAGCAACATTTCTGGCAGCTACACCACCAGCACCGTGACCTCCTTGGGTGAGTACGTGGGTGGATTTGTCGGCTTGAATGCGGGTGGAACCATTGCATCGGCCTCCGCCACGGGCAGCGTCTACAGCTCGACCTGGGGCAATTATGTCGGTGGCTTTGTGGGCCGGAACGACGCAACAATTAACAATTCCACCGCGGTAATCAGCACTGTCAACCCAGTTACCGGTGTGGGTGTGAAGGGCCGGGCCTTGGTGGGCGGCTTCGCCGGCTGGAGCAATGGCGGATCCATCAGCAACTCGTTTTCTCAAGCCAGCGTGGTGGGCACGCAAGACACGGTGGGCGGCTTTGTGGGGCAGATGAGCAACAGCACCTTGACCCTCAATGGCGCTGAGGGCAGCGTTCAGGGCGTGAACCGAGTGGGCGGCTTTGCAGGTTTCATGAACGCGGGTGCCATCAATACCTCCTTCACAAATTCGACGGTGGTGGAGACCAGTGCAGCAAACTCTTCCGGTGTGGGTGGCTTTGTGGGCAACATGGATAACGGCAGCATCACGTCGTCACGTGCGGCCGGTTCGGTGTTGGGCTTTGGCAGTATCGGCGGCTTTGTGGGCTACATGAACAATGTCGGCACCATCAACCAGTCTTACACCACGGGTTCAGTCACGCAGGTGAGCACCTCAAACCTGGGTAGCACCTCGGGTGTGGGTGGGTTTGCCGGTTATTTGGGCGGCAATTTCACAGGCTCGATCAGCGATTTTTATGCCATGGGCGCGGTTGCAGGCACGCAGAACGTGGGTGGTCTTGTGGGATATGCACAAAGAGCCACATTGAGCAACGGTTATGCCACCGGTATGGTGATTGGCAATGCGGCCACAGCCCCATCGCCGTTCTACAGCGGAGCAGTGTTCGGCAGGGTCAACAACGGTTTCGTATCAGGCAGCAGCGGTGCTTTGCGGGTGGTGCCCACCAATCTGTACTGGGACAGTACCACCTCCAATCTGTCCGCTGACGCCACCGGTGGCGGCAGCACCTCACTGACCACGGCCACGTTCAAAGGTGCTTTGCCAACTGGCTTTAACAGCACCGAATGGGGCACCAGCGCAGGCATGTACCCTTACTTGAAAGCGTTTTACCCCACCCAGCCCCGCGCGATTGAGGGCTTCGCATACAACAGCGACGGCTCGGTGGCTCAGCGCGGCCAGGTGGCGCAGTACACCAATGGCACACTGCTCAACGGCGGCACTGCGTCAACAGGTGTCAATGGCTATTACTACAGTGTCGTGGGCTCGAACACCTTGTTCGTTGATTCGTCGATTCCTGAGGTGATCAGCGGCATCACCCTTTTGACAGGCGGTGGTGGCTACACATCGGTTCCCACGGTGACGATTTCAGGGGGTGGCGGCAGCGGCGCTACCGCCACGGTGACGCGCACCAACCCGGTGGTCGGCCAGCCCAGCAACAACATCATTTACGGCATCACGCTCGGCAACCCAGGATCGGGTTACACGCAGGCGCCTACCGTCACGCTCAACGGCGGCGGCTACGGCCCCCAAATCACAGCAGCCACCTTCAGTGTTGCTCTGAGCCCACCCACCTTTGTGGGCGCAAGCAACGCACCCAAGACCAAGCTGGCCACCACGCTCACGACCCTCGGCGCTGGCAACGTGACGGGCATGGTCTACAACGACTTGCTGGCCCCAGATGCCAACGTCAATTTGGGCGGTACGGTGACCCAAGGCATCACACGTCTGAGTTCAGGTTCGCCCAGCATGTCAGCGCTCAACACCGACATGGACAACACCATCGGCGCAGTTAAACGAGCGACCTTTTCCACCACCTTGCCCACCATGTCGTCGCTTGAGCTGACAGCGCGGGCAGGTACTTTCAGTGTCGATACGCCTCTGACCTATGCCGACAATGGCCTGGTCAACGCCGGCTTGATCACCGTCACCGGTCCTCAGGTCACATTAACGAACGGCAACGTCACCAGCACAAAAACCCAGCTTTACAACACGGCTTTGACACTGGGCGCCAACGCCACCCTAACCGGCACGACGGTGACCACCTCCTCCACCTTGGCAGGCGGTAACTACAGCCTGACGGTGGCGGCCAATGCCACCAACGGCAGCGGCAACTTGACGACCGGCGGCAACAGCACTGGCTTGTCCAGCCTCACAGTGGCGCGCAACACGGTGCTTGGCGGCAATGTGGCCTCTAGCGGCAACCAAACCTATGGGGGCACGGTGGTGCTCAACACCGACGCCAGCATGACGGCCACGGGCGCCAATGCGGTGGTCAGCGTGGCGGGAAACATCAACAGCGACGGCGCTTTGACGCCGCGTGCGCTGGTGATCAATGCCAGTGGCGCTACCAGCAATGTGGTGCTGGGCGGCTCAGTGGGCGTAACTACGCCTCTGACGAGCTTGGCGATCACGTCCAGTGACATCGATGTCAACGGCGGTACGGTCACCACCAACGCGGCCCAAACCTTCACCGGCCCATTGACCTTGGGTGCGAACACCACGCTGAACGGTGTGGCGATCACCCTGGGCGGCACCGTCAAGTCCGACGGCACGAACCGCAGCTTGACCCTCAACGACAGCGGCACCACAACACTGGTCGGCGCGATCGGCAGTTCGACTGCAGGCGAAAAGCTCAGCACCCTCACCACCGATGCAGCGGGCACCACCGCGATCAACGGCGGCAGCATCACCACCACGGGCGCGCAGACCTTCAATGATGCGGTGACCTTGGGCGCGAACACCACGCTCAATGGCGTGAACGTCAACTTGGTCAGCACCGTCAAGTCCAGCGGTGGCAACCGCAGCTTGAGCATCAACGACAGCGGCACCACCACCTTCGGTGGCGCGGTTGGCAGCGCGACGGCGGGCGACAAACTCAGCAGCCTCACCACCGATGCGGCGGGCACGACCGCGATCAACGGTGGCAGCATCACCACCACGGGCATACAGACCTTCAATGATGCGGTGACCTTGGGCGCCGACACCACGCTGACTGGCGTGGGCATCACCTTAGCCAGCACCGTCAAATCCAGCGGTGGCAACCGCAGCTTGGCCATCAACGACAGCGGCGCAACCGTTCTGGGCGGTGCCATCGGCGGTAACGGTGCAGTGGGTGACAAACTCAGCAGCATCATCACCGATGCGGGCGGCACAACGGCGATCAACGGTGGGAGCATCTCTACCGTGGGTTCCCAAACTTTCAACGACGCGCTGACGCTAGGCGCCCCCTCCACCACCTTGTCGGCGACTGACACCAGCGCGGTGATCACCACGGCATCGACGGTCAACAGCGATTCGTCAAGCACGCCGCGTGCGCTAACCCTCACATCCAGCGGGACGAGCGGCAATGTGGTGTTGGGTGGCCCAGTGGGCGCTACTGCTGCCTTGGGCAGCCTGTCCGTGACGGCCAGCGACATTGACCTCAACGGCGGCACGGTGGCCACCACTGCAGGTCAGACGTATACCGGGCCGGTGACCTTGGGCGCCAACACCACCCTCAGCGGCGTCGGCATCAGCCTGGGCGGCACAGTCATGTCCAACGGCACAGCGCGTTCGCTGAGCATTGTCGACAGCGGAAGCACCACGATCGTGGGCGCGGTAGGCGGATCGGCTTTGGGCGAAGAGCTCATCAGCTTGACCACCAACGCTGGCGGCAGCACAACATTAAATGGCGGCAGTGTTCGTACCAGCGGCGCGCAGACCTATGGCGATGCGGTAACTCTGGGCAACGACACCACGCTGACGGCGAGCGACGCAGCTGCAGTCATCACCCTGGCATCAAGTGTCAACAGCGACGACGTTTCGACACCACGCGCACTGACCGTCACGGCCGGCGGCGGCGCTGCCAATGTGATTCTGGGTGGTCCTATCGGTAGCACCGCACCCTTGCTCAGCATGGCAGTGACCGCCAGCGACATTGACTTGAACGGCGGCGATGTCACCACGACCATGGGCCAGACCTACACCGGCCCTGTGACCCTGGGTGCGAACACCACGCTGACGGGCGCAAGCATCACGCTGACGGACACGATCAAGTCCAACGGCACCAACCGCAGCTTGACCATCAACGACAGCGTTGCAACCACCTTGGGTGGATCGGTCGGCGGTTCGGGCGCGCTCGGCACAGATGGCGACCGACTGACTAGCCTGACCACCGACGCAGTCGGCACCACCGCTATCAACGGCGGCAGTGTTCGCACCTCGGGTGCACAGACCTTCAATGACGCGGTGACCTTGGGTCTTGACACCACGCTGACGGGTGTGAACATCACGCTGGCAAGCTCGGTCAAGTCCAGCGGTGGCAACCGCAGCTTGGCGATCAACGACAGCGGCAACACCAGCTTGGGCGGTGCAGTCGGTGGCGCAGTGGGCAGCGGGACCGCAGGCGACAAACTCAGCAGCATCACCACCGATGCGGCAGGCACGACTGCGATCAACGGCGGCAGCATCACCACCACAGGCACGCAGACTTTCAACGATGCGGTGACCTTAGGAGCAACCACCCTGCTCACGGGTAGCACCATCTCCACCTTGGGCACGGTGGTCGGCAACACGAACGCGTTGACGATCAGCGGCAACGCGGTGCTGGGCGATGGCCCCACCGACACGGTGACCGGGCTCGGCGCGCTGTCGGTCAGTGGTACCACCCTGATCCGCACCACCCATGTCAGCAGCAGCGGCTCGCAAACCTACAGCGGGGCGTTGACGCTGGGCGAGAACACCGCCCTGAGCGCCACTGACATCAGCGCGGTGATCACCGCAGCATCCACGATCGACAGTGATAGCCCCGGCACGCCTCGTGCACTCACGATGTCTGCTGCTGGCAACGGTGCCAAGGTAGTTTTGCAGGCCCCTATTGGCGTGGGCAATGCCCTGAGTAGCTTGGCCGTGACTGCCGGCGGGATTGAACTCAATGCCGGCACGGTAACAACCACCGCAGACCAAACTTATAACGGGCCAGTGACGTTGGGGGCCAACACCACGCTGTCGGGCACAACCGTGACGACTTTGGGCACGGTCGCCGGTAATGCGAAGACTCTGACCATCACAGGTAACGCCGTGTTGGGCGATGCACCGGTTGACACGGTGACGGGGCTGAACAGCTTGCAGGTCAGCGGCACCACCGCGATCAACACCAGCAATGTGACCAGCAGCGGCTCACAAATTTACACTGGCGCGGTGACGTTAGGTGCCGACAGCACGCTGGCAGCAACTGGCGCGGCTGCGGTCATCGATATGGCATCGACCATCAACAGCGCGACGTCCACGCCGCGCGCGCTGGCTCTCACGGCCAGTGGAATCGGTGGCAACGTGTTACTGCGCGGCGCACTCGGCGCTACCCAAGCTTTGAACAGCCTAGCGGTCACGGCCGACGACATTGACCTCAATGGCAGCACGGTGACCACCACTGCGAGCCAGACCTATACCGGGCCGGTGACCTTGGGCGCCAACACCACCCTGACGGGCACAACCGTGACAACTTTGGGAACCGTCGCCGGCAACGCCAAGACACTGAGCATCGCAGGCAACGCGGTATTTGGCGATGCGCCAGTTGACACCTTGACGGGCTTGAGCAGCTTACAAATCAGCGGCACGACGGCAATCAATGCCAGCGATGTGAGCAGCACGGGATCGCAGACCTATAGCGGTGCAGTGACTCTGGGTGCCAGCACCACGCTGACGACCAGCGACGCAGCTGCGGTCATTACCCTGGCATCGAGCGTGAACAGCAACGCCGCCTTAACACCACGCGCACTGACCGTCACGGCAAGCGGCGCTGCTGCCAATGTGATTTTGGGTGGCCCCGTCGGCAGCACGGCCCCATTGCTGAGCCTGGCAGTTACCGCCAGCGACATTGACTTGAACGGCGGCGATTTCGCCACCACCTTGGACCAGACCTACACCGGCCCAGTAACCTTGGGCGCGAACACCACGCTGAGAGGCGCAGGCATCACGCTGACGGACACGATCAAGTCCACCGGAACCAACCGAAGCTTGACGATCAACGACAGCACCACCACCACCTTGGGCGGAGCAGTTGGCGGCACCTCCGATGCAGAAAAGCTCAGCAGCTTGACGATAGATGCAGGCGGTAACACACTGCTTAACGCAGGCAGCGTGCGCACAACTGGCACACAAACCTATGGCGATGCGCTGACCCTGGGCGCGGCAACCACCTTGGCCGGCAGCACCATCACCACCCTGAGCACGGTAACGGGCAATACCAACGCGCTGACGATCAGCGGTAACGCAGTGTTGGGCGATGGCGTTGCAGACACAGTCACAGGTTTGGCGACCTTGTCCATCAGCGGCACCACTGCAATCAACAACAGCACCATCACCACCACGGGCGCGCAGACCTACACGGGTGCGGTGACCTTGGGCGCAGACACCACCTTGAGTGGTGTGGCGATCACCTTGGGGGACACGGTCAAGTCTGGCACCACGAACCGCAGTTTGACGATCAATGACAGCGCCACCACCACCTTGGGCGGAGCAGTTGGCGGTACCACTGCTGCCGGCACAGACAGCGATCAACTGGCTAGCCTGACCACTGACGCAACTGGCACCACCGCGATCAACGGAGGCACCGTGCGCACCACTGGCGCGCAAACTTATGGCGACGCGGTAACCCTTGGCCTCGACACCGCCCTGCAAGGCAGCGCTGTTACCACTCGGAGCACAGTGGCGGGCAACGCTAACTCGCTGACGATCACAGGTAACGCTGTGCTCGGCCTCGCGAGCTCCGATGCGCTGACGAATTTGAACAACCTCAGCATCAGTGGCAGCACCTTGCTCAATGTCAACACAGTGACCACCAGCGGCAACCAGACCTATGGCGGCGCGCTGATCCTGAGCGCAGACACCCATCTGACGGGTAACACGGTGTCGACCCAAGGCACAGTGAATGGTGGCGGCAACGCCCTGACCATCACCGGCAATGCGGTGCTGGGCAACAGCAGTGACGACAGCATCAGCGGCCTGACCACCCTGGCAGTCAGCGGCAACACGGCCATCAACACAGGCGCGATCACTAGCAGCGGCGCGCAGACCTACACCGGTGCGGTGACCTTGGGCGTCAACACGACCCTCACCGGCAGCACCATCACCACCCAAGATGTGGTGGTAGGCGCGGACAAGTCCTTGACCATCACGGGAGATGCAGTGCTGGGCAATGGCATCCTCGATACCGTAACCGGCCTGAATAACCTAGCCATCAGTGGTACGACCAACTTGGGCACCAACACAGTGACGAGCTCGGGCACACAAACCTATGGTGGCGCGCTGACCCTGACTCAAGACACCACGCTGAACAGCAGCACCATCAACACCCAAGCCGCGGTGGCTGCCAACAACAAGTCCTTGACCATCACCGGCAATGCGGTGCTGGGCACAGGTGCCCTTGATACGGTGAACGGTGTGAACAATCTGAGCATCAGTGGCACGACTCTGCTCAATGCCGAGACGTTGACGAGCGCAGGCACACAGACTTACGGCGGCGCGCTGACCCTGACACGTGAGACCGTGCTCACGGGCACGTCGGTGTCGACCCAAGGCCCATTGATCGGCAGCGACAAGGCCTTGACCATCATGGGCAATGCGGTGCTGGGCAACAGCAGCGATGACAGCATCAGCGGTCTCACCACGCTCGTAGTCAGCGGCAGCACAGCGATCAACACAGGCGCGATCACCAGCAGCGGCTCGCAAACTTATACCGGCGCAGTGACACTGGGCAACGACACCACCTTGACCGGTAGCACCATCAACACCCAAGACGTGGTGATGGGCGCGGGCAAGTCCCTGACAATTTCAGGCGATGCGGTGCTGGGCAATGGCGCACTTGATACGGTGACCGCCCTCAATAACTTGGCCATCAGTGGCTCGACCACGCTGGGCACAGGCACGGTCACCAGCACAGGCACGCAGACCTATGGCGGCGCCTTGAACCTGACCGAGAACACAACACTGACCGGCAACACGGTGACCGCTCAGGGCACGGTGAATGGCAATGGCATCAATACGCTGACCATCGCTGGAAATGCCGTGTTGGGTAACAGCAGCAACGACACGGTCAGCGGCTTGTCGACACTTTCGGTGACCGGCAGCAGCGCGATCAACACGGCTTCGGTGACAACCAGCGGCGCACAGAGCTATAGCGGAGCTATCACGCTGGGCACGACCACCACGCTCAGCGGAACTACCGTCCAAACGGGCAGCACCGTCACGGGCGGCGGAAACAGCTGGACGGTCAGTGCGGATGCGCAAATCGGTGGGAATGTCACCGACGTCAACCATTTGGCCATCTCCGGTGCGACGCAATTGGCTGGCGATATCAGCACCACAGGAAATCAGACCTACACAGGCACCTTGCGCTTGTTAAACGATGCCGACTTGACGAGCTCAGGCAACACCAGCGCCATCAGGATCAGCAGCAACATCGACAGCGTGACCTCGGCGCGGGCATTGCGCGTGAACGCCACAGGCAATGCGAGCCGTGCAGTGATTGCCAGCGCCTTGGGTAATTCGCCAGGCCTGAGTGCGCTTTCAGTGAGCGCGACAGACATCACCTTGAACACGGCCCAAGTGCAAACCACGGGCGAGCAGAGTTACACGGGTGCTATCACCCTGGGCAGCGATACCAACTTGACCGCCTCCACAATTCGGATTGGCAGCGGCAGCGATATCACGGGTGCAGGGAAAAACTTGACGCTCGTCGGCAATGCTAGCCTGGGCGGGCAAATCACCGGCGTGAACAACCTGAGTGTCAGCGGCGATGTCGAATTAGGAGCCCGCATCACAGCCATCGGTGCACAGCAATTCGGCGGTACTTTGGCGCTTTATGCAGACACCACGTTGACGGCCAATAGCCTTGGCATTGCGGGAGCCATCAATGCAGATGTTGCCGGCGCGCAGGGCCTGACGCTCAATACCGGGACTGGCCCATTGACGTTGTCTGTTCAAGTGGGTGCCGTTCGCGCTTTGAAGGATTTGTCTGTGACCGCTGGACAAATTAATTTGCCAAATGGGCAAATCAAAACCACTGGAGCTCAAACCTATGACGGCGTTGTGGCACTGACAAATGCGGCAGCATTGACTGGCTCCACGGTGCACACGCTGGGAACCGTGACTGGCAACGGCCAAAGTTTGCAAGTCACAGGCAATGCACAGTTTGATGCAGCCGTGTCCCAACTCAGCTCAGTGCGTGTGAGTGGTGCGACGCGTTTGGGTAGCAATGTCACCACCAGTGGCGACCAGACCTACACAGGCGCAGTGACGCTGGCTAACAACAGCACCTTGACCGGTGCGACCCTCATCACGGGCAGCACCCTGGCAGGAGCAGGCAATAGTCTGACAGTTTTGGGCAATGCCGACCTGGGTGGCAACGTCACACAAGTGAGCAACTTGAGCGTGAGCGGCAGCACACGCTTGGGCGCTAATGTCACCAGCACAGGTGCGCAAACCTACAGCAACGCGGTGACCTTGGCCGCTGACACCATATTGACTGGCGTGGGCATTACCCTGGGCTCAGTGAAATCTGACGGCACGAACCGCAGCTTAACGATCAATGACAGCGGCACCACAACGCTAGACGGTGCAGTTGGCAGCGCGACTGCGGGTGAACAGCTCAGCAGCTTGACAACAGATGCAGGCGGCAGCACGTTGATCAACGGGGGCAGCGTGCGCACCACCGGCGCGCAAACTTTCGGTGACGCGTTGACCTTGGGCGCAAACACCACCTTGAGCGGTGTGGGCATCACGCTGGGCAGCACGGTCAAGTCTGACGGCACCAACCGCAGCCTGAACATCAACGACAGTGGCGTCACAACATTTGCGGGCGCCATGGGCGGCTCCGGTAGCCCTAGTGCTCAAGGTGAAAAACTCAGCAGCCTCAGCACTGACGCTGTGGGCAGTACGTTGATCAACGGTGGCAGCATTCGCACCACTGGCGCCCAAACTTTTGCCGACGCCATCACTTTGGGCACTGACACCGCACTTGCGGCAACGCAGGTTATCTTGCAAGGGTCGGTCTCGGGCAATGGCCACGATTTGCAAATTTCAGGTGCAGCAACTTTGGGCGACGCGCCGCTGGACGCACTCACCGGCTTACGGAATTTGGCCATCTCTGGAACAACCGCATTGAACATCAATGCAGTGACCACCAGCGCGACACAGATCTATAACGGGGCTCTCACGCTCAGTGATGACACCGTGCTCACAGGAACCTCGCTATCCGCTCAAGGCGGTGTGGTGGGTAGCGGCAAGGCGTTGACGCTGGCTGGCAACGCAGACTTAGGCGGCAACGTTAGCGGCGTGAGCTCGCTGGCCATCAGCGGTACCACCCGATTGGCTGGCAATGTCAGCTCTACGGGTGATCAAACCTACTCAGGCGCGATCACGCTTGCCAGCGATGCCACGCTTTCAGCCAGCGGTGCGAATGCTGCCATCACTGCCAACAGCAGTGTCAACAGCGACAGCACCGCGCGTGCCCTCACCCTCAGCGCTTCTGGCAATGCCGGCACGTTGGTGCTTGGTGGCGCACTGGGCAACACCGCCGCACTGGCCAGCTTGAATGCCACAGCCAGCACCATCGGTTTGAATGGCACCACTGTCACAACAACCGGTCACCAAACCTACAACGGACCCGTCACTTTGGGTGCGAACACCACCCTCACCGGTACCACTGTCACGACCACCAGCGGATCCACAGTCAGCGGCACGGGCAACATTCTGGCTGTTGCAGGCAACGCAGACCTAGGCGGCAACGTCAGCGGCGTCTCTGCTTTGAATGTCAGCGGTACCACACGCTTGGCCGGTAACGTCAGCTCTACGGGTAATCAAACCTATTCGGGTGCAATCACCTTAGGTAGCGATGCCACGCTTTCAGCCAACGGTGCGAATGCGACCATCACTGCAAACCGCGCTGTCAACAGTGACGCCAACAGCACGCCACGCGCTCTGACCCTCAACGCTTCTGGGACCAACGGCACCTTGGTGCTGGGTGGCGCACTGGGCAACAGCGCCGCTTTGGCCAGCTTGAACGCCACAGCCAGCACCATCAGTTTGAATGGCGCCACAGTGACGTCGACGGGCGATCAAACCTACTCGGGTGCCATCACTTTGGGTGCGAACACCACCCTCACCGGCACCAGCGTCAACACCACCAGCGGCTCAACCGTGACAGGCGCTGGCAACAGCCTCGCCGTTGTGGGCAACGCTGACTTAGGCGGCAACGTCAGCGGCGTGAGCTCGCTGGGCATCAGCGGTACCACCCGCTTGGCTGGCAATGTCAGCTCTACGGGTGATCAAACCTACTCGGGTGCTATCACCCTAGGCAGCGATGTCAACCTGTTGGCCAGCAATGTGGGTGCAACCGTCACAGCCAACAGCACCGTCAACAGCGACAGCACGCCACGTTCGTTGACCGTCAACACTGGCGACAACGGCACCCTGAACTTGAACAACTCGGTTGGTGCGACGCAAGCACTTTCTGGGTTCAACAACACCGCCGCCAACACACTGATAGGTAACACCAACAGCCCCTCAGCGGTGCAGATCAATACCTTGGGTGATTTGCAGTTCAGCGGCAACGTGGTGATGCAGTCACCGACCTCTTTCCAAGTGGCTACCAACGGAACACTTTCTGGCATCGTGTCAGGCGCCTATGAATTGAGCAAACAAGGTGCGGGTACCTTGTCGCTGACCCAGGCCAATAGCTTCACGGGCCCTGTGAAGGTGAACGAAGGCATCTTGGCCATCTCCAACGCCAATGGCTTAGGCACAGACACCGCATCTGTGACTCTGGCCAATGGCACCACACTTGACCTGCAAGGCGTGGCCGTTGGCAGCAAACCTTTGATCTTGCAAGGCGCCACCGTACGTGCCTCTCAAGGCAACAGCAGTTGGGCAGGCCCGATCGCTTTGACTGCGGACAGCCGCCTTGATGTGGTGGCCCCGCAATTCACCGCATCGGGTGTGGTGGATGGCAGCGTGGGTGGATTGGCGATCACGGGCACAGGTGCCGCGGTGCTGAGCAACTCAAGCAACGCCTTGTCCCGCTTGGCGTCAAGTGCCAGTGTCGGGGCGCTGGATGTGAACAACAGCGCGCCCTTGAGCGTTGGCAATGTCACAACGGCAGGCACCACTTACAGCGGCTTGCAAAGCACAGGCTCGATCACGCTGGCCAGTACTGCGCCAGTCAATATTGGGCAAGATGGCTTCATCGCCTCCACGGGTGGCGATATCGTGCTGCAAACGTCACAGTTCATCAACCAAGCTGGCGCTAATGCGTTGAGCACGCCAACCGCCAACCGCTGGCAGGTGTGGAGCACCAATGCTTCACCATTCAATGCCAGCACCGGCGACAGCGCCAACACCTTGAACAACGACTTTGTGCAGTACAACGCCAACCGCAGCACTTTGCAAAACGTGCCCACCGGCAATGGCTTGCTCTACAGCTACGCGCCAGTGGCGGTGGCCAACTTGATCGGGACCGTGGTTAGGAACTATGACGCCACCACCAACGCTCAACTCGTACCCGCCAATTACCGGATTGACGGCCAAGTGGTTCAAGTCACGGGCGAACGCGATGTGCTGACCTTGAACAACCCAGAAGCCGGACAGTTTGTGACGGCAGGCACCGCTGCCAATGCGCAAAGTGCAGGCACCCAAAAAGACGTGCAAGTCACTGGTGTGGTGTTAACTGCGCAGCAATCTGGCAAGCCTGTCTATGGCTACACCTTTGCCAGCACCGTGACAGGAAATGTGGGTGAAATCAAACCCACGCCTCTGGATTTGGCGTTCACCAAGGTCTATGAGGGCAACAACCGTTTTGACAACAGCAACGGCTACACCCTGAAGGGCATGATTGCCAGCGAGACCTCGCCTTTGATCAACGCAGGGTTGGCCACCGTCACCAGCCCCAACGCGGGCACTTACAACCAGTTTGTGAGTACCTTGACGATCGACAACCCCAACTACACCCTGCTCGGGGGTGCCCAGTTGGCCACGATCACCAAAGCCCCTTTAGGCGTTGCGATCAAAACCCTGTTCAAAGCCAAAACTGACCTGCCTGATTTGGCGTCCCGAGACTTCACGGTGGTGGGCCTGAAAAACAGTGAAACCATTCCGAAAATCGATGTGGTGACACTGGCCTTCAAAGATGTGTCGCGCAACGACGAGAACTATGTGAAGTCGCTCACACTAACGCCAGGCAGTGGCATTGCCAACATGGCCAATTACGCGATCACACAAGCCGTCAATCCTGTGGCCAACGCAAAGGATGGTGGCAACACCATGAACATGGTGAAGTTGGTATCGCCCGACGAAGTGATCACGCTACCCGCTGCGCCACCACCTGTTTTACCAACCGTGACAGCTGCTCCTGCATCTGCTCCTGCTCCTGCTCCTGCTCCTGCTCCTGCTACTGCTCCTGCTCCTGCTCCTGCTCCTGCTCCTGCTCCTGCATCTGCATCTGCATCTGCATCTGCAACAACTTCAACCGAAACTTCGACATCATCATCAGCGGCGACACCTTCGGTCTCTGCGTCAACGGGCACTGTTTCAGAGGCGGCTCCCGCAGCGGCTCCGACCACCGCGACCGCAGCGACCACTTCAACAGCAACAGCAACAGCAACGGCATCTCCATCTGCAACTCAAAGTACGGCAAGCCCCGGCTCACCCACAACGACCGCCTCAACTCCAGGCATTCGTGTCAACACGGTGACGGCACCCACAGCGCAAATCGCTGGGCTAGTCACCGTGGTCGTGCCACAAGGCGCTATCAATGTGGCTGCGACGGGTATGGTCATTGCACTTCCCCAAACTGTGATTGCACCAGCGGGTCCTTTGCCCAATGGTGAGAGCCCTCTTCTGAATGTGACCCTGCCGAACAACCAAGCTTTGCCGTCTTGGATTCGTTATGACGCGAGCCAAAAGGCTCTGGTCACTTCGCCGGATGCGCGCGCCACTTTCCCCATCACTGTGGTGATCACGGTGGGCGAACAACGCACTGTGGTTGTGGTTTCTGAAACGTCACAAAACTAATCAATTTTCAAATACCGCCATGAACGTTTCTTTGAACGAATTACACAGCCGACCACCCCAAGCGCTTTCTCGAATCAGCTGGTTGGTGTTGATGCTGCTTGCCCCTTGTGCCTCACAAGCCGCAGAGGTTGATGCAGGCGCGTTGCAGCAGCAAATTGATCGCACACAAAACTTCAACTTGCCGCGTCAGAGGGCGCCGTTGTTACCCAAGCCGATGGCCAACCCGCCCCGTACTGGCTTAAAAATATTGGTCCAGCGTTTTGAAGTCAATGGCAACACCTTGCTCGATCAGGCCCAACTTCAACCTTTGCTGAATCGCTATCAAGGGCAAGAATTGACCTTCAGCGAGATAGAAACCTTGGTGAGCGAGTTGGCTGAGGTCTTCAGAGAGGCGGGCTGGGTTGTGCGAGCCTATCTGCCGGAACAGGATGTGCTGGATGGTGTGGTCAAGATTGAAATTGTTCAAGCCCGATTTGGCGAAATTCGGTTCGATGGAGAGATTCCCAAACCCGCCACGCCTGAAACACTCAAACGCATCGTTCAATCACAACAGGCGAGCGGCGCGTATTTGAACTCCCCAGCCATTGACCGCGCTTTGTTGATTGCCGACGACATTTCCGGTGTTTATGTGAACGGCAACTTGAAAGAAGGAGAACAAGAAAGCGAAACAGACTTGGTTCTCAAAGCCACAGCAAAACCTGGCTTCGAAGGAACCGTCATCACAGACAACACGGGATCACGAGGGACCGGTGTGAATCGCTTGGTCATGAACGTCAATTTCAACAGCGTCTTCGGTGATGGCGATCAAATCAGCAACACATGGACAGAGACCAAAGCCAGCCGTTACACGCGTGTGGGTTGGACAGTGCCAATCGGTACCGATGGTTTAAAAATTGGGGCCAATACATCGCACCTCTCCTACCGAGTTTTACAGTTTCAAGAAACCGTGGCCCCCACAGGCACCTCCGACACCACGGGTATTGAGGCCAGCTACCCGCTGATACGGTCACGCTCTCAAAACATGTACGCCAGTTTTGCGATCGATGAAAAGCACTTCAAAAACTTCAGTGAAGGACAGGTCAAAAGCGACTATTCAAGCCGACCTAAATCCTTGAGTTTTTATGGCAATAGTTTCGATGGTTGGGGTGGCGGTGGGTCCAATACAGCCAACCTGACCTTCGTTAATGGATTCATGAACCTTGACGGCTCACCGAACGCACCTGAAGTTGCTGTGACCACGCAAACTGCGGGTGCTTATCGCAAAATTCGTTACGCATTGAGCCGCCAACAAGTGTTAGCTTCTGAATGGTCTGTGTATGGTTCGCTATCCGGCCAACGCTCGCGTGGTGCAAAGAACCTCGACTCATCCGAAAAGTTTTACCTCGGTGGAAGTTCGGGCGTTCGAGCTTACCCCAGCAGTGAGGCGGGGGGTGGCAATGGGGTGATGGGAAATATTGAGTTGCGTTGGCAACTTCAACCACGCTTGATGGCCGCGACTTTCTATGACATTGGTAATGTCACGCTTTACCCAGCACTGAACCAGCAAGACGTCACCGCGCTCAACAAGTACACCCTCAAAGGCAACGGCTTTTCCTTGGCTTGGCAAAGTGAAGACGGGATTGCCCTCAAGCTGATTTGGGCCAGACGCATCGGAACAAACCCAGCTGCCAACATTGAGACGGGCAAAGACTTAGATGGTTCGCTCGTGAGAACTCGGATGTGGAGCTCGGTCACCGTGCCGTTTTAAACCAAAAGCCAGCCCCTAGTTTTGGCCTGATTGGTCAGCCAATGCCTCATGCATGGCTTGCACCAAGGTCTCACTTTCGTGCGCGCCCGACAAACCCACCTTGCGATTGAAGATGAAAAACGGCACGCCGGTGAAGCCCATTTCACGGGCGGCCTTGTCGCTGTCCATGGTTTGGGTGTGCAACGCAGCATCTTCCAACGTTTGCTTGGCCAACTCAGGCGTCATCCCTGCGGTGACGGCTATCTCCATCAGCGCAACCGCATCGGTCAGGTCTTTGCCATCCAAAAAGTAGCCTTTGAACAAGGCTTCGACCATGCGGTCTTGGGCTTGCCCAGCTTCGGACACGGCAATCAAGCTGTGCGCGACCACGGTGTTGGGCTGACGGGCGATATGGTCAAACGCAAAGTCAATCCCCACCTCTTGGCCCACGCCTGTGACACGCTCATAAATGGTGTCAGCGCGGTCTCCAAATTTTTTGCGCACGTATTCAGCACGCGCAATGCCTTCTTGGGGCATGTCGGGGTTGAGTTGAAAGGTGTGCCAGCGCACTTCAGGCGTGATGTCGGGGTGCTCGGCCGCCCAAAGTGCCAAAGCACCCTCTAGGCGGCGTTTGCCGACGTAGCACCACGGGCAAACCACATCGGAGACAACATCAATGGTGAGAGTTTTCATAGGTGTACTTGCTTTCTGCCACAATGCCCCAACTGTAGCTCTATAGCCAATTCACAGAGGACACATCATGGCAAGCGATCTGATCAAACACATTACTGACACTACCTTCGAGGCAGACGTTCTGCAAGCGGACAAGCCCGTACTCGTCGACTACTGGGCCGAATGGTGCGGTCCTTGCAAGATGATTGCCCCCATCTTGGACGAAGTGTCTGCCGCTTACGAAGGCAAGCTGCAAATTGCCAAGATGAACGTCGACGAAAACCGCGACATTCCTGCCAAATTTGGCATTCGCGGCATCCCAACGCTCATGTTGTTCAAAGGTGGTCAACTGGCCGCTACCAAAGTGGGCGCCATGAGCAAAGCGCAATTGACCGCTTTCATTGACCAACAACTGGCTTAATTTTTGGCCATCCCCAACAAGCCCGCTGATTGCGAAATCAGCGGGCTTTTTTCCTGTCATAATCAAATCTGAATTCGCCAACTGCCCATGAGGCTGCTGGTTCCCACACTGGGCTTGAATTCTGGTCTTAGAGGCACCTTACGCCTCGCACACGACCTCCCCCCAATTTTTTAACGAACTCCCTTTACTGGAGTCCCAAGATGCATCTGAACGAACTCAAGGCACTGCACGTGTCTGAAGTGCTGAAACAAGCCGAAGAACTCGAAATCGAAAACACAGGCCGTATGCGCAAGCAAGAGCTGATGTTTGCCATCATCAAAAAGCGCGCCCGTGCTGGCGAACAAGTGTTTGCCGATGGCGTTCTGGAAATCTTGCCCGACGGTTTTGGCTTCTTGCGCAGCCCCGACACCAGCTACACCGCTTCGACAGACGACATCTACATCAGCCCCAGCCAAGTACGCCGCTTCAACCTACACACCGGTGACATGATTGAAGGCGAAGTGCGTATCCCCAAAGACGGCGAGCGTTACTTTGCATTGACCAAACTCGACAAGGTCAACGACGACCTGCCTGAGAACAACAAACACAAGGTCATGTTCGAGAACTTGACCCCGCTCTTCCCCCGCGAACAGATGAAGTTGGAACGCGAGATCAAGGGCGAAGAAAACATCACGGGTCGCATCATCGACATCATTGCGCCCATCGGCAAAGGCCAACGCGCCTTGGTCGTCGCCCCGCCTAAGAGCGGTAAGACCGTGATGATGCAGCACATCGCCCACGCGATTGCCGCCAATTACCCCGATGCCCACATGATGGTGTTGTTGGTGGACGAGCGCCCTGAAGAAGTGACAGAAATGCAACGCTCGGTCAAAGCCGAAGTTATTGCCTCCACCTTTGACGAACCCGCCGCACGCCACGTGCACGTGGCCGAAATGGTGATTGAGCGCGCCAAGCGTTTGGTGGAACTGAAAAAAGATGTGGTCATCTTGCTCGACTCCATCACCCGCCTCGCCCGCGCTTACAACAACGTGGTGCCCTCGTCGGGCAAAGTGTTGTCAGGTGGTGTGGACTCCAACGCCTTGCAACGTCCCAAGCGCTTCTTTGGCGCGGCCCGCAAAGTGGAAGAAGGTGGCTCACTGACCATCATCGCCACTGCCTTGGTCGACACCGGCAGCCGCATGGATGAAGTGATCTTTGAAGAATTCAAAGGCACGGGCAACTGCGAAATTCACCTTGACCGCCGCTTGTACGAAAAGCGCGTGTTCCCCGCCATTCAACTCAACCGCAGCGGCACGCGCCGCGAAGAGTTGTTGCTGCCACCCGAGATCTTGCAAAAGACCCGCATCTTGCGCCAGTTCATGTACAACATGGACGAGATCGAATCCATGGAAATGGTTTTGAAGAGCATGAAGGCCACCAAGTCCAACGTCGAGTTCTTCGACATGATGCGTCGCGGCGGCTAAAGCCTCTTAAGCTAACCAGACAAAGGGCGTATGCGGTTTTCGCATACGCCCTTTTTTAAAGCGCCGTCCACATCGCGCGCAGCGCTTTTTCAAAGTCACGGGTGTATTCGTCCACATCCCATGCAGGCAAAGCCATCAAGCGCTCACGCAAACCTTGTTTAAGAGACAGTAAGGCTTGACGATCTTGAGCCATGGACACGGCAATACGCACATAGTCGGCATCTGATTGAGCCACCCACTCCGGCAGACCCGCGGCGCTCATGAAGCTCGCGCCCATGCGCGACACAAAGTTGCCGCCCGCCTTCACCACCACGGGCACGCCCATCCACAACGCTTGCAAAGTGGTGGTGCCGCCGTTGTAGGGCACGGGGTCGAGTGCAATGTCCACATCGGCGTACTCGGCCATCATGTCGGTCAGCCCCACGGGGCCGCGGAACTCAAGGCGATCACGCGCAATGCCCTCGGCCTCAAAGCGCTGGGCAAAGGCTGCCACAGCGCCCTCGTCCTTGAAGCTGGGTGCCTTCAGCAGCAAACGTGAGCCAGGCACCTCGTGCAACACCGCCGCCCACAGCTTGACCGTGTGCGGCGTGAGTTTGGGCACATTGTTGAACGAGCCAAAGGTCAACGGACGCGTGGCGTGCGCTTGCGTGTAACTGGGGTAGGGGTAATCCACCTCGGGGGCAAAGCAAAACACGCTATTGGGCAAGCGCGCCAGCTTTTCGCTGAACAAGCCTTCGCTGCCTTTGGGGGCCACCACGGGGTCGGCCACCAACCAATCGATGTTGGGCACGCCGGTTGATCCGGGGTAACCCAAGAACGTGGCCTGCACCGGCGCGGCGCGTTGGCCAAACACGGCCATGCGTTGCATGCTGGTGTGACCCGACAAGTCCAACAAAATATCGATGCCGTCTTCTTCGATGCGACGCGCCAACTGCGCATCACTCCAATTCGTCACCTCCACCCAACGCGCCACGCGGCGCTTGGCCAACTGGGTTTGCTCGTCGTGTGAAACACCCGTGAAATAGAGGGTCACATCGAAAGCCTTGGGGTCCAAGCGCGCCAGCACGGGCTGCATGAAGATATTGACGGGGTGTTGGTGGTGAAAGTCTGCCGACACCAAGCCCAGGCGCAGCTTGCGCTTGGGCGAACGGTCGTTCTTAAAGCTGCTGACGGTGCGCGCGTTCTCACCCAAGTGCGCAAACATCGTGCGGTGCAAATCGGCCACCTCTTGCGCCGACAGCTTGTCGCTGTAAAGCGAACTCATCGCGGCACTGGAATGCATTTTGGAGCCCTGCCCCTCTTCGTCAGCCAAGGCTTTGTACAACTGCAAGGCCGTGTCGGCATCGCCCGAGCGCCCTGCCACGCTGGCACGCATGGACTTGGCACCCGACTGCGGCGCAATCGCCTCGGCACGCGCCAGCACCTCTAGGGCTTCTTGCATGTTCCAGCTCTCAGCCAAAGAATGGGCCAAATTCCAATGCGCGGTGTCACTGTCGGGGTGCAACTCTACGTTACGGCGCAGCACCGATTGGGCTTCTTGCCACAGGTTGTAGCGGAACGACAGGTCGGCCAAACGCACCAAGGTAGCCTCTGACGTGGCCACACTCGCGCGTTCAAATGCACGGTGCCCGTCTTGGGTCATGCCTAAGCGCATGCAAATGTCGGCCAAATCCATTTGCATTTCACCGCGCTCGTTGTCGTCCAGCGTCTCGCCGCTGATGCGCAAGATCAGCAAGGCTTGGCGCATCGACTCCAAGGCGCGGGCCGCATCGCCGCGCTCCAGCCGGTACTTGGCCATGCGCCAGTGCACCGTACGATTTTTCTCGGCGCCGGCCGCGTTGAGGGCATGGTGATAAGCCGCTGCCGCCCCTTCAAACTCGCCCAAATCTTCCAACACGCGGGCCAACCCCAACCTCGCCTCAAAACGCTCGGGTGCAACCTGTACCGCCTTTCGATAACTGGCCACCGCTTGCTGCGGCACGCCCTGTTGACGGCACAAGTGCCCCGCTTCCAGCCAAGCGCTGTAATTGTTAGGGAACGCTTTGAGCAACTGCGTGAATGTTTGCCGCGCCGCCGCCCCATCGCCCAAGTTGACCCAGCAACGGGCCAACTGCAACGCCGCAGGCTCCATCTGCGGGTTGTCCTTCAAACACTGCTCGTAGCATTGCAGCGCTTGCGACCAACGGCCCTCACGAAAATGCGCATTGCCTTCGTTGTAAGTCGCCGCCGCGAGAGGCAATTCTTGGACAACGTCGGTGGATTCAGGGCTTGATGGCTGCATGAACTTTTTACTCTTCTCATCACGTCAAAAATAATGAGGGGATTGTCTCGGAAAAGATATTGCTTTTAAGCAAATTACCCATGAAGCGAGGCATTTATCAGCAGGTGTCAGCGTGTTATGAACTCATCTCAATCGTACGATTTACAACACGTTAATTCGTACTTAAAATAACACGACATCCAATAAAGACCCCAAACCTATGCAACAACTCACCGCCAATGACCTCAAAGTACGCGGCATCGCCGCCATTGAATCGGTGCTGGCTGAGCAAACCGAAGCTGCCATCTCCGTGCGCGGCAAAGAACGGTTTGTGGTGATGGACATGGCGCACTACCACTACTTGCGTGAGTGCGAATTGGAAGCAGCCCTGATGCAAAGCAAGGCCGACTTGGCCGCAGGCCGTGTGGTGCAAGAAACCGCGCAAGATCATATGGCTCGTCTTGATGCCCTGTTGAGCGACAACGCTGGTCACTGACACGGCTATGCCCTACGCGCTGGTCATCACCGACAGCTACGTGCGCCGTGTCGTGCGTTTTTTAAAGCGGCATCCTGAGCTGCGCAACCCTTATGCCAAAACGCTGGCCTTGCTAGAGCTCAACCCGCATCACCCGTCTTTGCGGCTCCACGCCTTGTCGGGTCGGCTTGCAGGTTTGCACTCGGTGTCGATCAATCTGTCTTACCGCATCACCTTGGAGCTGCTGATTCAGGACCAGCAAATTATTCTCATCAATGTCGGTGACCACGACACGGTGTACTGACCCCACCGTCAAGCCACTCAACTCGGCACCAAAAACTCCCGGCTGATGCTCGCACCAATCTCGTTCACGCGGTCCAAAAACTGGGTGAGATAGGCATGCAAGCCATTCGCCAAGATTTCTTCAATGCGCCCAAACTCCATCTCGGCACGCAGTTTTCCCGCGCGGCGATAGCTGTCGATGGCGCGGTCGTCGGACACCATGGCGATGTTGTTAACCACCTCGTTCATACAAGCATGCAGCGAGCGCGGCATGTCGGCACGCAAGATCAGCAACTCGGCCACACGCTCGGGGTGAATCACGTCGCGGTACACCTTGCGGTAAATCTCAAAGCCGGAGACGCTGCGCAAAATCGCGCTCCAGTGGTAGAAGTCGTGGTCTTGCTCTTTGACCTGTACCTGGCCTGCGCCGGAACTTGGACTTTGCGTTTGGCTTTGCCCAAAGAAGTCATGCGCCACCGCATGGAACTTCACATCTACCAAGCGGGCGGTGTTGTCAGCACGCTCCAAGAAGGTGCCCAATCGCATGAAGTGCAAGGCCTCGTCCATCAGCATGGTGCCCACGGTCACGCCGCGTGACAGGTGCGAGCGAAACTTCACCCACTCAAAAAATTGCCCCGGGTCGCGCTCAAACTCGCCGCCTTTGAGCATGCGGTTCAACTCCAGCCACGTCTGGTTTTGCGTTTCCCACACCTCGGTGGTGAGGCTGCCACGCACAGCGCGCGCATTTTCACGAGCGGCACGTAAACACGAGATGATGGACGACGGGTTGCTCTCGTCCTTCACCATGAACTCCATCACATGATGCGGGGTAATGTCGCCATGGCGGGCTTGGTACGACGGCAGCAACTCGCTGATCGACAGCAAGCCTTGCCAGCCCATTTGGGCCACCTCGGCAGACTGCGGCAGCAGCGAGGTTTGGTAATTCACGTCCAACAGGCGTGCGGTGTTTTCGGCCCGCTCGGTGTAGCGGGACATCCAAAACAGGTGGTCAGCAGTTCGGCTCAGCATCGTTAAACCTCCAAAATCCATGTGTCTTTGGTGCCGCCGCCTTGGCTGCTGTTCACCACGAGTGAGCCTTCTTTCAATGCCACGCGGGTCAAGCCGCCGGGCACCATTTGCACGCTCTTGCCGCTCAGCACGAACGGGCGCAAGTCGATGTGGCGTGGCGCAATGCCACTCTCCACGTAGGTCGGGCTGCTGGACAAACTCAACGTGGGCTGCGAGATGTAGCCGTCGGGCTTGGCAATCAGCACTTGGCGGAATTCTTCAATCTCCGCCTTGGTGGCGGCAGGACCGACCAACATGCCGTAGCCGCCTGCGCCGTGCACTTCTTTGACCACCAGCTTGTCCAAGTTGGCCAAGGTGTAGGCCAAGTCGTCTTTTTTGCGACACTGGAAGGTAGGCACGTTGTTGAGGATGGGCTTTTCGCCCAAGTAAAACTCAATCATTTGTGGCACGTAGGGGTAGATCGACTTGTCGTCGGCTATGCCCGTTCCCACGGCGTTGCAAATGCTCACATGACCGGCGCGGTACACATCCATCAAGCCTGCGCAGCCGAGCGTGGAGGTAGAACGGAACACCTTAGGGTCTAAGAAGTCATCGTCCACACGGCGGTAAATCACATCCACGCGCTTGGGACCACGGGTGGTGCGCATGTAGAGAAAGCTGTCTTTCACAAACAGATCTTGGCCTTCGACCAACTCCACGCCCATCTGTTGCGCCAAGAAGGCGTGCTCAAAATAAGCGCTGTTGTACATGCCGGGGGTCAACACCACCACGGTGGGGTTGTCGGTGGTGGCGGGGCCGCTGGCACGCAAGGTCTCGAGCAACAAGTCGGGGTAATGCGCCACGGGGGCCACGCGGTGTTGGCTGAAGAGCTCGGGGAAGAGCCGCATCATCATCTTGCGGTCTTCCAACATGTAGCTCACGCCACTGGGCACGCGCAGGTTGTCTTCGAGCACGTAGTACTCGCCCTCGCCCGCAGCGTTGGGGGCTCGCACAATGTCAACCCCGCTGATGTGTGAATACACGCCGTTGGGCACATCCACCCCCATCATCTCGGGGCGGAACTGGGCGTTGTTCAGCACCTGTTCCGAGGGGATGAGGCCCGCCTTCAAAATCTCTTGGTCGTGGTAGACGTCGTGGATGAAGCGATTCAACGCGGTTACACGTTGGGTCAAGCCTTTTTCCATGTCTTGCCATTCATGGGCGGGAATGATGCGTGGAATCAGGTCAAACGGAATCAGGCGTTCGGTGCCCGAGCCATCTTCGTCTTTGTCGCCGTACACCGCAAAGGTGATGCCGACGCGACGAAAAATCATCTCCGCTTCTTCGCGTCTGTCGCGCATGGACTGCGGATCTTGGCGCTGGAGCCAATCTAAGTAGTTCCGGTAATGGGGCCTGACCGCACTGTCGATATACGGCAGCTGGGCATACATTTCATCAAACTTGTGCATGGGGGAACTCCTGCTTCTACCTTAGCAAATTAGGTGCCATGCTACGGAACTTGATGAAACCAATATCGTTGTTGGCTTTCTCGCTCACAACGCACCAACTTGGGGTTCTCGCTGTGCCAATACGATGCACCACAACGGGGACTCTGCACAACTTGCACCCCCAATGGGGCGTAACGCGCCAACACATCGGCGCGCGGATGGCCAAAGCGGTTGCGGTAACCCGCCTGAACCACCGCCACTTGTGGGCGCACGGCCTCTAAAAATGCCGTGGTCGACGACGTGGCGCTGCCGTGATGCGGCACCAGCAACCAATCCGCTTGCAAGTCTTGGCCGCTTTGCACCAACGATTGCTCTTGCGGGCCTTCGATGTCGCCCACCAACAAAGCCGACACCACTTGGGATGTGCTGTCGCCTTGGCCTTCCATTGCACCTTGATTTGCCAAAGCGCCATTCATGCCCAGCATTTGAGACGCGCTCACCCGCAACACACAACTGAGCGCATTGGGTTTGAGCTTGCGGTCGTAGTCTTGGGCGCTAGGGTGCAACACCTCAAATTGCACGCCGTCCCACACCCAAGCTTGCCCGCGTTCGCAACGCTGCATGGGGCGCAATTGCTGCATCGAGTGGGTCGCGGGCATGGAGGTCAGCACATCGGCCTCGGGCTGCATGGCCAACACAGCAGGCGCGCCACCGCTGTGATCGCTGTCTTGGTGGCTGATCACCACGCGGTCCAAGCGCTCGCCCCACGCGCGCAGCAAGGGCACCAACACCCGCTGGCCCGCATCGGTCTCCGCAGAGTAGCGCGGGCCGGTGTCATACAGCAGTGCGTGTGAGGCGGTACGCAGCAACACGGCGTGGCCCTGCCCCATGTCGGCCGTGACCAACTCGAACGTGCCATGCGCAGGACGCGGCGTTTGCCAACTCAACACAGGCATGACCAACGCCATCCCCAGCAGACGCATCCAGATTGGCACGCGCAGCGCCCACAGCCCCATGCCTAATAAAGCGGCCGCGCTCGCCCACATGGGCGCAGCCGGTGTTGACCATTGCGCCCAAGGCACGCTCGCCATCTCCCCCAACAGCCAGCGCAGCACCTGCAACGCGTCAGCTGCTAAGCCCCACGCGGGCGCAAACACCAGTCCCAGCACACACAGCGGCGTGACCACCAAGGTCACCCAAGGCACGGCCAACAAATTAGCGAACAACCCAACCAGCGACACCTGATGGAACAGCAGCAAGCACAGAGGTGCCAAACACACGCTCATCAACCACTGCTCACGCCCCATGCGCTGAGCAGCGCGCCAAGCTCGAAGCCAATGCCCGCGAACGGACGCTGGCAAGTCACCCTCGGTAAAACGCGTGGGCGCATCGGAACTGCCCGAGGCAAACAAAATACCCACTGCCACAAAGCTCAGCCAAAACCCCGCTTGCAACAACGCCCACGGGTCCAGCGCCAGCACCACGGCGCAGACCAACAACCACACCGAGGGCCAAGGCCAACGCAACCCCTGCCAGCGCAACAACGCCACCACAGCCAGCATCCATACTGTGCGCTGCGCCGGCACGCCCCAGCCGGTGAACACGGCATACATCAGCGCAATCAACACGCCACACACCTGGGCCGCGTGAGGCGCAGGCAGCCACAAGCTCCAAGGTCTGCGCGGCGACCAAGCATCGCTACGCCGCCACAGCCACCCCATGCAAGCTGCGGCCAACCAAGCCATGCCGGTGATGTGCAGCCCCGAAATCGCCATCAAATGCGCCACGCCTGTGGCCCTGAACACATCCCAATCGGCACGCTCTATGGCGGCTTGGTCACCCAGCAGCAAGGCCGACACCACGCCTGCCATGGCTCGGTCTTGCACGTGGGCTTCTACCCGCGCACGGACTGCCTGACGCAGCCGCGCCACGGGATATTGCCAACTTGAGCCCAGCCACTCAGGCGGCACATCCTTGGCGCCGTGACGCACATAACCCGTGGCCTGCAAACCTTGCTCCCACAGCCACAACTCATGGTCAAACCCATGCGGGTTGATGTGCCCATGCGGCGCTTTGAGCCGTACCGTCAAGCGCCAACGGTCGCCAGCCCTCACTTCGGGCGGCGGCTCGGCTTGGTTGGCAGCGCCTTGCCCCCAAGTACGGCCGCCGTACCAGCCTAGCCAGACAAAACGAGGCAACAAAGCCGAAGCCACTTGAGGATCAGCGATCTCGTTGCGCACTCCGGGTGGCATTGCTTTCAGGACGGCATCCATGGCCAGCACCTCCAACCGAAACCGCACACTGTCATCGGTGCGCTGCGGCAAACTGGCGACCACGCCCTCTAACTGAATCGATCGGCCCTCTAGCTCGGGGTTCAAGCTGCCTTCTAAATATTGGTGTGCGCGCCAGCCGGTTTGGGCAAAGGCAAGCGTCAGCGCCAGCAGTGCCCAGCTGATCGCGTGACCAAGCTCGTGCCAGGCACGCGCCGCTGACGAGCGGTGTGTCCATGCATTTGAAAACGCAGGCTCACGTCGTGCGAGCACCCAAACCAACCCCATCAAAGCAGCACCAGCTAAACCTGCATAAGCCCAAACCGGTAACAGCGTCGCCTCTTGCAACTGCAAAGCCGTGCCCGCCAGCCATCCCAAGCACACAGGCGTGACGCGATTCAGAGAACGGTGCATGCAAGACCCAAAGTTGGTGAGGATCAGGCAATTTAGTGGTGTACCCGCACGCAAAAAAAAGCCGCGCTCACAAAGTGACGCGGCAGATTCAAAAAAATAAAAGCTGGATCAGCTGCAGATAGGTTTGCCTCAAGCCGCTGGCTTACCGCTCGCCGAACACACTTCTTTCTTCAGCGCTGCCATGTAGGTATTGGGACGAATCGGCGCTTCGCGGTTGCGCCATTCTTGAAGGTCATCGGCCGCGACTTCTTTGCCTTTGCCCATGGCTTTTTCAAAATAGCTCACCGACAGGCGCACCACCATGTCGGTTTTGCAATACATGCGCACGCGCATCATCATCGACTTGTAGCTTTCGCCGTTGGGGGTTTTGTCGTTCTTGGGCAAATCGGTCAGCACCCAAGCGTAGCGCGACACATGGGCGGGCATCACCGCTGCTTTGTCATAGTAATAAGACGTGTCTTCGTCTTTCAGCAACTCACTCCATTGGGCAGAGGCAGTGCCGGCGCTCAGCAACAGCGAGTTAGCGAAAAGACAAACCGACAGGAAATGAAAAATACGCATCGTGGACTCAACACATGGAAACAACCATGTGTTGGGTATCGGCGGCAGCTTGGAAAACTTGAGCGCTCCGATCAAAGCTCTGATCTCTTGGGCCATCTCGATGATCAGGGACACATTCATAGCTATTTTTTAAACAACAGAAATCAACATCGACATATGGCCGACTTTTCTTAGCGTTGAAGCACCGAGAGCTTCCCCTTGCGATCTTTCCAAGCCTCAGCATCAGGAAGTGGACTCTTTCGCTTCGTGATGGTTTTCCAACCAGGGTGCAGGTAAAGCTCCGCATTGATAGCCGTCATGTGCCGTTGGTCGTTGGGAAGATCTTCCTCCGCATAGATTGCGTTGACTGGACATTCAGGTATGCAAACTGCGCAATCGATACATCCGTCAGGATCGATGGCCAAGAAATTGGGGCCTTCTACAAAGCAATCCACTGGGCAAACATCCACACAGTCGGTGTATTTGCATTGGATGCAGGTCTCTGTCACAACATGGGTCATGGCGTCCTCGGCACTCTCTTAGTTTTGAAAAAGTCGTTCTAAATGAACAGGCACATACTTGTGCCAAGGTGTTCCGGCAAAGGGGTCGCGGTCAGCCGTGTTGGTGAGTTCGTTCACTGAGACACCTCTGCGGGTCAACGTGCCATCGGCATCGGGGTAATCCAAACCGTGCCCATTGGGCATGGAGACATAGCCCCGCTGTAATTCGTCCGATAACTCAATGGGCGCTTTAGCAGTACCACGGGGCGTTTTGAGCTGAACCCAGTCACCCTCATCGCATCCCAATATGGCGGCGTCTTCGGGGTGAATGCGCATGACGCTGAAGTCGCCCTTCTTCATCCATTCCGGATTTCGAATGGATGTTTGGCTTGTCTCCGCCCGGCGTTCACCGGCGCACAAGATGAAGGGGTAGTCTGGTCTGTGGTGTGGCAGTTTGCTGTCAATCGTTGCCAACTCGTCCAGCATCTCTTTGATATTCAGGTTGATTTTGTGATCGGGCAATTTCACTGCGTCCCAGCTGTCGCTGTATTGGCTAACACCAAAGATGACACCCGATGGGCTGTTCAATATGGCCTCAAACAGACGATTACCTGCTATCAATGGCTGGCCTCCAAACCCAGCCCCCTTTGCGGCTGCAGCTTGCGTGCGGACGTAAATCTGACTGATTCCCCACAGAGTGGCCGCAGGAGCCAAGTTGGCTGGCAGGCTAGGCCCCAAAGTGCGGTACAGCACAACAGGTGCATATCGCGCCACCTTTTTGTCGCGCGTAGATTTCCAGGCAAACGACAGGCCAAACGCCGTGCGTCCCAGGCGTGCTGCACCGCGTAAAAAGCTGTAATTGGTTTCGTCCAACTCTCCCATCGCCTCCAGCAGACGCGCATGGATTTCTGCCTCTGTCAGCGTGCCAGGTCGAGGAGGAAAATGAGGATGACGCAAATGAAAGCCGTTGCGTGGAAACTCCAAATTAAAAAACGTCGCCTCGGCTTTTTCAAATTGGCTGCTGGCTGGCAGCACATAGTCGGCCTGCCGTGCGGTTTCTGTCATGGCCACATCGATAACAACGCTGCACTCCAGTGCGCGAAGCGATTGCCGCATGCGCTGACTGTCCGCCAATGAGTGAACAGGATTGGCACTTTCGATGAACATCGCCCGAAAGCGCTTCGGGTGATCTGTCAGTATTTCGTCTGGAATAACGTTGCACGGAATCAAACCCATGATCACCTTGGAGTTGGTGACTGGGCTATGCGTCCACTTTCGTGGCGCCGATGACTTGCCCGAGTTCGAATTTTTAGATGTGCTTCGAGTGGAGTTCGAGAGGTTGAGGAAAGGCGCAAAAGCGTTGTTAGCCCCCTTCTTCGCATAATTGCCCGTCAGCAGCCAGACCAACCGATTCAGATAGCTGTTGAGTGTCGAATGCAAACTCATTTGCACACCCAGATCTTCAATCATCGACACGCTTTTGGCACTGGCAATGCGACGCGCTGCAGACCGAAGCAGTGATTCATCCACGCCGCAAATCTTTGCGTACTCTGCGACGTTGATCTTTGTCATGGCAGCTTCAACGGCTGCATAGCCGGTAGTGTGCTCATCCAGCCAGGTTTTGGCTACCAAATTTTCTTGGACCAGGATGGCGGACAAAGCGGACAGACACCAGGCGTCTGTTCCCGGCTTGACGGCCAAGTGGAAGTCCGCCATTTTGGCGGTCTCGCTGCGCCTTGGGTCAATCACGATCATGGCGCGGTTCGGATCGTTCTGAATCTCTCGCAGAATGACGCGTGTGCGTGCAAAGCCATGCGATTGCCAAGGATTTTTTCCAAGAAAAACTGCGACTTCGCAGTGTTCAAAGTCACCATGCACTGGTGCCCCAGCCATCTTGCCTTGCACCCAGCCTTCCCCCGTCTTTTCTTGTGCCAGTGCGTTGGATCTGTACTGAATACCCAGTGCTTTGATGGTGCTGTCTGCGTATGTTCCGCCCAGATGATTGCCTTGACTTCCGCCACCGTAATAAAGAATGCTGTCACCACCATGTTGCTGTTTGATGGCTTTGAGCTTTTCAGCAATTTCGCGAATGGCGGTGTCCCAATCGATGTTCTCGTAGGTGCCATCGGGTTTGCGGCGTTTTGGTGAATCAATCCGGTCCGCGCCGTTTTGGTAGAAGTCCATTCGCTGCGACTTCTCGCAGATGTAGCCTTGAGAAACAGGGTTGTCCTTGTCACCCTTGATCTTTGTGATTCGCCCATCTTCCGTCTTGATTTCCAAGCCGCAGTTGATCGAGCAAATGATGCACGCGGATTTTTTCCAGCCTTCTGTCTCAGCAGTGTCCATGGCGATGTGTTCCTAGATCAATGGCGGTTGATTAATTGGATAATGCCTGTTATCCTAAGTCAATCGATCAAAAAATGTCAAATCAATTTTTTAGAAAATTCTTATGCGGTACAACGCTGATTACAAAGAACAAGCAAGAGAGAAGCTGCTCAATGCAAGCGGACAACATGCAAAGCAGAATGGTTTCAATGCCAGTGGCTTGACAGATCTTGCCGCTGCTGCGGGCGTTACAACCGGCTCTTTGTACAAGCACTTCAAGGGCAAGTCGGATTTGTTCATCAACATCATCGAAGCAGAACTGAAGCGCACTGCAGACATGTATGCCTCGGTAGATTCAACGGATCAGGTGCAGGTATCACGTGCCCTAGCGGGTTACCTGAGTTTGGCGCATGTGCGTAACGCAGGCGCCGGTTGTCCGTTACCGTCCTTGACACCAGAGATTGGACGCGCTAACGACGCGGTCAAATTGGCTTTTGAGCGGGGCGTACAAGCCGTTCACGCCAATGTGACGGCTCTCACAGGAGATGCAAATTCGGCTTGGAACATCATGGCGCAAAACGTGGGTGCCGTCATGCTTGCACGCGCCATGTGCAGCGAGGAGCTCCAAAGCGAACTTTTGAACGCGGTTCTCCAAGCAGGTGAAAAGATCATTGGCCAAGACAAGCCTTTGCACCCAGTAAAACGGAGTTGAGATGCGTGTATTTGGCATTGCAGGACATTCCGGAATGGGCAAAACCACATTGCTGGAGCATCTTGTTCCGGAACTGAAAGCCAGAGGGATGGTTGTGTCGGTGATCAAGCACAGCCACAAAGATTTGGACATTGACCGACCAGGTAAGGACTCTTATCGACTGCGCGAAACAGGATGCCAAGAAGTATTGGTTATGGGTCGACGCAGATGGGTGTTGATGCACGAACTGAGCGAAGACAATGAACCACCTCTGCATCAATTACTGGACAAGTTGCAAGCGTGTGATTTGGTGCTAATTGAAGAGGGTGTCCCGAATTTTGTGTAAACGGAGCGAGTGTTAATTCGTCGGCATCCTTCCCTCAAACTGGATCGTAAATCGGTTCAGCACGGGCTTCCAGTTTTGCACCGGCATCGTCCACTTCTTGGCG
>NZ_NESI01000012.1 GCF_002778325.1 Limnohabitans sp. B9-3 | reverse complement strand
GCCAAACTTGGCCGACAGGATCGTGGTGATCGCTGCAGTCAAGGTTGTTTTGCCGTGGTCAACGTGGCCAATCGTGCCGACGTTCACGTGCGGCTTGGTACGTTCAAATTTTCCTTTTGCCATTTCTTTTCTCCAAAGAGCAGTGCCCGTGTACAGGTTTTATGTCTGCACGATGCTGCTGATTCGCCCCGCACGGGTGACAGGGCGGCGCATCGTCGCAGACAGGGGCCACTTGACGCAGCCCCATGGGGTTTTTTTATTTTGCGCGAGCGGCCACGATGGCTTCAGCAACGTTACGAGGAGCTTCAGCGTAGTGCTTGAATTCCATCGTGTACGTTGCGCGGCCTTGTGACATAGAACGCAATGTGGTCGAGTAGCCGAACATTTCAGACAATGGCACTTCAGCTTTAATTGCTTTACCGCCACCGACCATGTCGTCCATACCTTGCACCATGCCGCGACGTGAGGACAAATCGCCCATCACGCTACCGGCGTAGTCTTCAGGCGTCTCAACTTCCACAGCCATCATGGGCTCCAGAATTACGGGCTGAGCTTTGCGGCAACCTTCTTTGAAACCAAAGATGGCGGCCATTTTGAAAGCCATTTCGTTCGAGTCCACATCGTGGTACGAACCGAAGTGCAGCGTGACCTTGACGTCAACGACTGGGTAACCTGCCAACACGCCTTGACCCAAAGCTTCGATCACGCCTTTTTCAACCGCAGGGATGTATTCACGAGGAACCACACCGCCCTTGATAGCGTCCACGAACTCGAAGCCTTTGCCAGCTTCTTGAGGTTCAACCTTGAGCACCACGTGACCGTACTGGCCTTTACCGCCAGACTGACGCACAAACTTGCCTTCAGCATCTTCAACAGTCTTGCGGATGGTCTCGCGGTAAGCCACTTGAGGCTTGCCCACGTTGGCTTCCACGCCGAATTCACGCTTCATGCGGTCGACAATAATTTCCAAGTGCAATTCGCCCTGGCCGCCAATGATGGTCTGGCCAGATTCTTCGTCGGTTTGCACGCGGAAAGAAGGATCTTCTGCAGCCAAACGAGACAAAGCCATGCCCATTTTTTCTTGGTCAGCTTTGGTCTTTGGCTCCACAGCTTGGCGAATCACGGAGTCCGGGAACACCATGCGCTCCAAGGTGATCACGGCTGCTGGATCGCACAAAGTCTCGCCTGTGGTGACATCTTTCAAACCCACGCAAGCAGCGATGTCGCCCGCACGAATTTCGTCAACTTCTTCACGGTTGTTGGCGTGCATTTGGACAATACGACCAATACGCTCTTTCTTGCCACGCACAGGGTTGTACACGGTGTCGCCCTTTTTCAGGACGCCAGAATAAACGCGCACGAAAGTCAATTGACCCACAAATGGATCGGTCATCAACTTGAATGCCAAGGCAGAGAATTTTTCGTTGTCATCGGCTTTACGGATGACTTCTTTTTCGTCTTCATCAAAGCCCTTGATGGCTTTCACGTCCAACGGAGAAGGCATCAATTCAAGCACGGCATCCAACATACGTTGAACGCCTTTGTTCTTGAACGCTGTACCGCACAACATGGGCTGAATTTCGCTGTTGATGGTACGCACACGCAAACCGTGTGTGATTTCTTCTTCAGTCAAGTCACCTTCTTCGAGGTACTTGTTCATCAGCTCATCTGAGGCTTCCGCCGCAGCTTCAACCATCTTTTCACGCCACTCTTTGGCCAATTCCACCAAGTTGGCTGGAATCTCTTCGAAAGTGAACTTCATACCTTGAGACGCTTCGTCCCAAATGATGGCTTTCATTTTGCGAAGGTCAACCACGCCGGTGAAGTTTTCTTCAGCGCCGATTGGGATCACGATGGGCACTGGGTTGGCCTTCAGGCGCAACTTCATCTGCTCAACCACTTTGAAGAAGTTGGCACCGGTACGGTCCATCTTGTTCACAAAGGCCAAACGTGGCACTTTGTACTTGTTGGCTTGACGCCACACAGTTTCAGACTGGGGCTGCACGCCACCCACAGCACAGTAAACCATGCAAGCACCGTCAAGCACGCGCATGGAACGCTCAACTTCAATCGTGAAGTCAACGTGGCCAGGGGTGTCAATGATGTTGATGCGGTGGTCTTCAAAAGAGCCATCCATGCCCTTCCAGAAACACGTGGTCGCAGCAGAAGTGATCGTGATACCACGCTCTTGCTCTTGCTCCATCCAGTCCATGGTGGCGGCGCCATCATGCACTTCACCGATCTTGTGGTTCACACCGGTGTAAAAAAGAATACGCTCTGTCGTGGTGGTTTTACCAGCGTCAATGTGCGCTGAAATACCAATGTTGCGATAGCGCTCAATGGGGGTATTGCGAGCCATTTTTTACCTTTGAATTTAGAAGCGGAAGTGGCTGAACGCCTTGTTGGCTTCGGCCATGCGGTGAACTTCGTCACGCTTTTTCATAGCACCGCCACGGCCTTCAGACGCTTCCAACAATTCGTTGGCCAAGCGTAGAGCCATGGACTTCTCGCCACGCTTACGCGCAGCTTCTTTCAACCAACGCATGGACAAAGCCAAGCGACGGACAGGGCGAACTTCAACGGGCACCTGGTAGTTGGCACCACCCACGCGGCGGGACTTAACTTCCACCATAGGCTTGACGTTGTTGATAGCCACGGAGAACAACTCGACAGGGTCTTTGCCCGACTTTTGTTCGATTTGCTCCAGAGCACCATAAATGATGCGCTCAGCAACCGCTTTTTTGCCGCCTTCCATGATCACGTTCATGAATTTAGACAGCTCGACATTGCCGTACTTTGGATCCGGCAGGATTTCACGTTTAGGGACTTCGCGACGACGTGGCATATTTCACCTCTTAATTGCTTCAGTTGGCATCTTTTCAGACACCGCAAAAACCATCTTGGTTTTCACTTACTCGACCCACAGCGGGTCACTACGCCGATTCACCGCGCCACGCGGGAAACAGCACCTTTTATTGAGTCAAAAGACCCGTTGCTTACTTAGCCTTAGGCTTTTTAGCGCCGTACTTAGAACGCGATTGCTTGCGGTCTTTCACGCCTTGCAAATCGAGCGAACCGCGCACGATGTGGTAACGCACACCTGGCAAGTCTTTGACACGACCGCCGCGCACGAGCACAACGCTGTGTTCTTGCAAGTTGTGACCTTCACCGCCGATGTACGAAATGACTTCGAAACCGTTGGTCAAGCGAACTTTGGCGACTTTACGCAGCGCAGAGTTAGGTTTTTTAGGCGTCGTGGTGTAGACGCGGGTGCAGACGCCGCGGCGTTGCGGCGAGTTTTGCATCGCAGGGCTTTTGGACTTAGTCGTTTCGACTTCGCGCCCCTGACGCACCAGTTGATTGATGGTTGGCATTGAAAAACGTCCCTAAACGTTTGAATTAAAAAAGAAAACGTGAATCCCTTCGGAAATTCCGAAAAGCCTTCTAGTGTATCAGCATAAAAAAGTTGCTGGTTACTTGACCCAAAGTCGCACCGAATCCCAGGCGCGTCCGACAAAGCCGGCCTGCTCGATCGCCTCTAACGCAACCAAGGGCACATCGACCAAAGGCTTTTGATCGATCGTGACTTTGAGGCTGCCCACCACTTGGCCGCGGGTAAAAGGGGCCACCAAAGGCTCAGGGCGAGCCACTTGGGTTTGGAGTCGCCCGCCCGCACCGGCAGGCACAGCCACAACAATGGGCGAGAAACGGCCCAACTTGATTGAGCTGCTGCTGCCTTTCCAAACGGCAGGCGTCACCACGGCTTGACCGCCTTCAAAGAGCTTCACGGCGTCAAATGCGGTGTAACCCCAATTCAGCAACTTTTGTGACTCTGTAGCGCGCGCGTTCTCACTGGACGCACCCAGCACAATCGACAGCAGGCGACGTGGCCCAACACCTGGCGCTTCACGGCTGGCCGTGGCGATCAAGCAATACCCTGCGGCCTCGGTGTGGCCTGTTTTCAAACCATCCACACTTGGGTCCCGAAACAAGAGCAAATTGCGGTTGCTCTCGTTGGACGCAGGTGTGCCCGCATAACGGTATTTCTTGATGGCGTAATACCCCACATACTCAGGAAAGTCTTGCATCAGGCGACTGGCCAACACCCCCAAGTCACGCGCTGTGGTGGTGTGACCGGGCTCGGTCAAGCCTTCGGGGTTTTTGTAACCTGTGGCATTCATACCCAGGGACTTGGCCTGCGCATTCATCATTTGAACAAAACGCTCAACCGTACCGCCGACGCCTTCGGCCAGGGCCATCGTGGCATCGTTGCCCGACTGAACGATCATGCCTTTGATCAAGTCTTCAACGGGCACTTTCATTTTGGGATCAATGAACATGCGTGACCCAGGCATTTTCCAAGCACGCTCGCTGACGGGAAACGTTTGTTGCAAACTGATTTTTTTAGACTTCAAAGCATCAAATACCAAATACGCACTCATCAACTTGGTCAACGATGCAGGCTCAATGGGCTTATCCGCATCCAGCTCGGCCAGCACCTGCTGCGCAGTGACATCAATGAGCAAGTATGCGCGGGCGGCAATTTCAGGGGGCTGAAGGGCTTGTGCCTGGGCGCTGAAAATGGATGAGAAACTGATCAAACAACCCAGCAGGTTGTTGCGCAAAGTGCGTGTCATGAAAATTCCGAGTTCATTGGAGTGGAAATGCCTGGCACTGCGACAGTGAAAGGGGCGCAAAAAGCGCATCAGCCGCCTAAGTCTGCAAGTGACGAACCACCAAGTTCTTGAGAAGCGGCAATTGTCCATGAAAGAAATGACCACCGCCCGGCACCACCGTGACGGGTAAGCTCTGCGGGCGCGCCCAATCCATCACCGATGCCAAGGACACCGTGTCGTCTTGTTCGCCATGCACCACCAAGGTTTTATCGTGCCAATCAGGATGGACAGGTGCCACAGTGAATCGCTGGGCAGCCGTGCCCACAAACACCACCTTGTCAATCTGACGGGTAGCGCACAACTCAGCCAGCGCATGGCTGGCCACAAACGAGCCAAATGAAAACCCCGCAATCGCCAGCGCGCCCTCGGGCGCCACTTGCGCCACCACGCGCAGCATGTCGCGCGCTTCGCCAGTGCCTGCATCGTGCTCCCCTGCGGACGCACCCACGCCACGGAAGTTAAAACGCACCGCGGTCCAACCACATTGCACAAACGCACGCACCAAAGTTTGGACCACCTTGTTGTCCATGGTGCCGCCAAACAAGGGATGGGGATGAGCCACGATGGCAACGCCGCGCGACACACCCTCGGGCTCGTCACGCAAGGCTTCGATGAGCCCCGCCTCGCCTTGAAGCGTGAGTTTTTGGGTTTGAGCGTTCATGACTCAGCCTCAGCGCCCGACGTGCTCAGGCACCAACAAGCGTTCGACCACTTGACCGTTCTTGAGGTGACTTTCAATGATTTCTGCCACATCGGTTTGATCCACAAAGCTGTACCAAGTGCCCTCTGGATACACCACGGCGACTGGGCCTGCCGCACAACGGTCCAAACAACCCGCCTTGTTCACGCGCACACCGCCGGGGCCGGACAAACCTGCAGCTTTGATCGCGGATTTGCATTGGTCAAACGCCGCTTGGGCGCCTTGCTGCGCACAACAAGAATCGCCGTTCTCACGTTGATTCAGACAGAAAAAAATATGGTGCTTGTAGTAAGAGGCTTGTGTCATAGCGTGATTCTAGATTTCTCCTTGACGCTCGCTGCTGACCCTCGCCAATGCCCACAGTAAAACCGCATAAGGCCACAACCACCCAAACCACTGCACCAAGCCATGAAAACGAATAAAACGGCCCAACTCCCAGGTGTGCAAGACTTGGGCAAAGTAGGCGCTTTCAGGCGACTGGTTCAGCACACTTTGCTGCACCACCAAAGCCAACAACAAAAACGCGGCACAGGTGCGAGCAGACAAAGCGGCAAACACCAGCGCCAACAAAAAACCGAGGCTCCAACCCAGCGCCACAGGCAAGGTCAGCCAGCGCCACGCATTCACAGGGCCATAGGTCAAGGCAGCTGACAAGGCACTCACAGCCAAGCCCACCGCCACCACAGACAGGGCGTAGACAACCCGCTGCCATGTGTGACGAATCACGCCAAAGCCGAGCAAACATGGGATCAACAGGCCCAACATCACACACAACAATTCGGCCCCTGGCAGCAAGGGCTCCAACTCAAAGGCACGTAGGGGGATCCAGTCGGCAAAGGGCGTTGCGTCAAAAGCGCTGGTCAACGCATCTTCCACCCGCTCCCACACTTGACCCAAACCCAAAGGCACAGCAACAGGAAAGAGCAAGGCAACCGGCCACATGGCGATCAGCACCAAGGCCATGTGGGTATCTCGCACAAACCAACGCGAACGAAACTGGCCCCAGCGGTGCAGCAAGCCCCAGTGCTCCAGCCCATTGGCCAAAACCGCCCCTATCCAACCACCTGCCATGTTGGTCAACAAATCAACTTGCGAGGGCACGCGCGCTGGCAAATAGCTCTGCAGCCCCTCCATCGTCAAAGAGAGTAACGCCGTTGCCAACGTAACAGGCAGCACCACAGCCTCCCGCCAACCCATGCGCATGGCGCTCAGGGTCAAGAAAAAGCCTAAAGGCGCATACCCCAACACATTGGAAGACACATCAAACCAGGTCCAATATTTGGGCCATGGGGCGCCTAAAAACGCCCAGGGCGCAATGCCTTGATCGCGCCATTGGTCAAAGGGGTAAAGGCTGGCGTAGACGATCAACGCCACGCACAGCTGCGACAAAGGCCATGCAGAAGTCTTGCGCATGGACCCAGCCGCCTTTAAAAAGGTTTGACCACCACCAAAATCACAGCCAAGGTCATCAACACCACGGGGACTTCATTGAACCAGCGGAACCAAAAATGGCTGCGTGTGTTGGCATGTGCCTCAAATTTGCGCAGCATTCTTCCGCACACGTGGTGGTAGCCCAGCGCCAGCAACACCACCGTCATCTTGGCGTGCATCCAACCGTTGCCCGGTCCTTGGCCAATGCCGTAGCCCAACCAGAGCACCAAGCCCAAAGCCAAAGCTGGAACCATCAACAAACTCGTGAAACGCATCAACTTGCGCGCCATCAGCAACAAGCGTGCTTCTTCCGCCACCGATTCGGCGGGCACTTGCGCCAGATTGACAAAAATTCGAGGCAAATAGAACAAACCGGCGAACCAGCTGGCCACGAAAACGATGTGAAAAGTTTTGATCCAAAGCATGACGACAGTTTAGCTGTGCTCAAAAGTGACAGCGCCACGTCAGGGCTTCAGGCACAATTTTGCGCATGCAACACCCATTCGCCTCCTTCCCCGCCAATCGCCCTCGCCGCCTGCGCCGTGACGACTTCACGCGACGCTTGGTGCGAGAAAACGCCTTGAGCGTGAACGATTTGATCTACCCCGTCTTCGTGCTCGAAGGCGAGAAGCGTCGCGAAGCTGTGGGCTCCATGCCCGGCGTCGAGCGCCTTAGCCTCGATTTGCTGCTGCCCGTAGCCGAAGAGTGCGTGAAGCTGGGCATTCCGGTGATGGCCTTGTTCCCCGTCATCAGCAGCCACCTCAAAACCCCCGACGGCGTTGAAGCCACCAACCCAGACGGCTTGGTGCCGCATATCGTGCGCGAACTGAAAAAACACTTCCCCGAACTCGGCGTGATGACCGATGTGGCGCTGGACCCCTTCACCAGCCACGGCCAGGACGGTTTGCTGGACGACACCGGCTACATCTTGAACGACATCACCACCGACATGCTGGTCCGACAAGCCTTAGCCCAAGCCGACGCCGGCGTCGACATCGTGGCACCCAGCGACATGATGGACGGCCGCATTGGCGCCATTCGCCAAGCGCTGGAAGCCAAAGGACACATTCACACACGCATCATGGCCTACAGCGCCAAATACGCCAGTGCCTTTTACGGCCCGTTCCGTGACGCGGTCGGCTCGGCCGGCAACTTGGGCAAGAGCGACAAGAAGTCTTACCAGATGGACCCCGGTAACACCGACGAAGCCCTGCGCGAGGTGGCACTGGACATCGCCGAAGGCGCCGACATGGTGATGGTCAAACCCGGCATGCCCTACCTCGACGTGGTGCGCCGCGTCAAAGACGAATTCAAAGTGCCCACCTTCGCCTACCAAGTCTCAGGCGAATACGCCATGCTCAAAGCCGCCGCCCAAAACGGCTGGCTCGACCACGACGCGGTGATGATGGAAAGCTTGCTCGCCTTCAAACGCGCGGGCGCAGATGGCATCTTGACCTACTTCGCCATCGACGCGGCGAAGAAAATTCGCCAAAGCTGATCGCTGGCCATTCGCAGCTCCCATCTCGCCCAGCGAAATGGGGTAGCGAGGTCTTGCGTATAGACCTCGCCGCAGCCGATCTAGTCGCTCAAGCCCCCAAGTGCTTCTCAAAAAACGCCAAGGTACGCGTCAGCGCCAACTTGGCTGCCGCCTCTTGGTACGCATCGCGGTGGTTGCAATTGAAGCCGTGGTGCGCGTCGTAAGTGTGAACTTCCACTTTCGGTTGGGCTTGGATGAAGGCCTGCACCGTGTCCATCGGAATCCAACCATCTTGCTCTGCGAAATGTGCCAACACGGGGCAATGGGGCTGACGTACGCGTTCGGCCTCGGAGGTCGAGCCGCCGCCGTAGTAAGGCACCGCCGCGCTCAAACCTTGCACTTGCCCAGCTGCGCGCCACGTCAACAAACCGCCCCAGCAGTAACCCACAATGCCCACTTTGCCGCCTGAGGTTTTGGCGGCGTAATCAACCGCCGCTTGGATATCGGCCATCACGCCGGGCTCGGGCAACGCTTCAACGGCGGCCTTGAGCGCCATGCCTGCCTGCATGTCGTCGCCGTTGTAGCCCAATTCCACGCCCTGTTTCGCGCGGTGAAAGGTGGCGGGGGCCACGGCCAAGTAGCCCGCTGCGGCATAGCCATCCGCCACTTCGCGGATATGTGCGTTCACACCAAAAATCTCTTGCAAAACCACCACGGCGCCTTTGGGCTGGCCTGTGGGTGTGGCGACGTAAGCAGGAAATTCAAAGCCATCGGCGGCTGTCAATGAAACGTTCATGGGTTAACTCTCTGAAGTTGAAATGAAACAAGTGTCTAGGAGGTTACTCGCTCCAAGGCGGGCCACTGCTATGGTGTGAAACTAAACCTTTCCATTCCAGCACTTAGGAGACACAACATGAGCCCCGTTCTTTTGATCACCGGCGCCAGCCGAGGCATTGGTGCCGCCACCGCGCTCTTGGCCGCCCAAAACGGTTGGTCCGTCGCCGTGAACTACACCGCCAACGCCTTGGCGGCCGATGAGGTCGTGCGCCAAATCCGCCAAGCCGGTGGCAACGCCATGAGCGTGCAAGCCGATGTGGGCGATGAAGCGCAAATCTTGCGCATGTTTGAGCAAATCGACGCCAAGATGGGCCGTCTCTCCGGCTTGGTCAACAACGCAGGCGTGGTCGACGCCACCGCGCGCGTTGATGAGATGAGCTGGAGCCGGTTGGAACGCATGATGCGCATCAACGTGCTCGGCTCCATCGCCTGCGCCCGCGAAGCCGTGCGCCGCATGAGCACCGTGCACGGCGGCACGGGGGGCAGCATCGTCAACATTTCCAGCGCCGCCTCGCGCTTGGGCGCGCCCAGCCAATACGTGGACTACGCGGCTGCCAAAGGCGCGATTGACGCCTTCACCATCGGCTTGGCCAAAGAAGTGGCCGGCGAAGGTATTCGCGTCAACGCCGTGCGTCCCGGCTTGATTGATACCGAAATTCACGCCTCGGGCGGCCTGCCCAACCGCGTGAAAGACTTGCAGCACTTGGTTCCCGCCAAACGTGGCGGCACCGCCGAAGAGGTGGCCCAAGCCATTGTTTGGCTGCTGTCCGACAAGGCCGAATACACCACCATGAGCTTCTTGGACGTTTCGGGAGGCCGTTGATGCGTAAAAACGTCAAGTACTACTGGGAAGACTTTGCCGTCGGCCAAGTGCGCGACTTAGGCACCATCAGCCCCACACGCGAAGAAATCATCACCTTCGCCAGCCAGTTCGACCCGCAGCCCTTCCACCTCGACGACGAAGCGGCCAAAGCCTCGGTCTTCGGCGGCCTGTGCGCCAGTGGCTGGCACACCTGTTCCATGGCCATGCGCCTCATGGTGACCAACTTTCTGCACGAAACCTCCAGCCTCGGCTCGCCCGGGCTGGAAAACATCCAATGGCGCAAGCCCGTGTTTCCAGGCGATGTGTTGCGCCTGCAAAGTACCGTGCTGGAAATCAAACCCATGGCCAAACGGCCCGACGTGGGCATGACCCGCAACCATTGGGAAATGTTCAACCAAAACGGTGACAAAGTGCTGAATATGGAAGGATGGGGGATGTTCAGGCGGCGAACGCCGGCTGAGGCTTAAAACACATGAAGGCACAGGACCCCTCAAGCATCTTGCCAATTTTTGCCAAACTCAGTATCCTGCCACCATGAGCACCATGAACATTTCCCTGCCGCAAACGTTGAAGGCCTTTGTGGACGTGCAAGTCAGCCAGCGGGGCTACGGCACCAGCAGCGAATACGTGCGCGAGCTGATCCGCAAGGATCAGGATCGCTTGCAATTGCGTGAAAAACTCTTGGCTGGAGCCACCTCTGCACCTACCGCGCCCTTGGCTGCCACTTACTTTGAAAGTCTGCGCGACAGGGTTCGTCAAAGCCAAACAAACAGCACGCCAGTGTGAAGACCAAGCCGGTCATCCCGCGTGAATTGGCACATAGCGATGTTGAAGAAGCGCTGTCTTACTATTTGAAAGAGGGCGCACCTGCTGCCGCACTTGGACTCATTGATGACCTTGAACGGGCCTATGCTCACATAGGTCGCCAACCTGGCACAGGCTCCCCGCGTTACGCTCACGAATTGAACTTACCCGGTCTTAGGGTTTGGCCTTTGACCCGCTACCCGCACTGCATTTTCTACATCGAGAGGGCTGACCACATCGATGTTTGGCGCGTCTTGCACGGGCAGCGTGATTTGCCTGCTTGGCTTCAGACAGACGTCGACTAAGTTCAGCCGAAGTTAAAGCGGAGTAGTTGCCTTTAACTGACCAGTTTCAGCAAGTCGTACGTGGTGCTTGCCTCACACCACAAAACCCAACGCCAGCCCTTGCTTCAAATGCGCGACCAACGCCGCCACCGCCCTAGGCACATGCGGCGCATACGGTCGAATGGCATAAATCTCCTCAGCAAACGCCCCCACCGAGCGCCACGCTGGCAAGACGGGCACCAACTTGCCTTGGCGCAAGGCGTCTTGCGCGCTGAAGTCGGGCATAAGGGCGATGCCAGCACCGCTCAGAGCGGCTTCGCGCAGGGCTTCGCTGTTGTTGGCGGCAAAGTTGCCTGACACGGGCACGGTCACGCGCTCTTGCGCAAAGGCAGTCTGACCCTCGGGGTCCATTTGTGCGCCTTGCGGCTGGTGCGGCTCAAAGGTCCAAGCCGGGGTGTCTTGTGAGCGGGGGTAATGCAGACAGTTATGGGCATGCAAATCAGCGGGAGTTTGCGGCTCTCCGCGTCGACGCAAATAGGCACGCGTAGCAACCAGCACCGTCTCCGTTCGGCAAAGCGCCCAAGCCACATGGGTGTCGGGCGGGCGGGCGGTGTGGCGAATGGCTAAGTCAAAGCCTTCGGTGGCCAAGGTGGTGAGCCGGTCCGACAGGTCTAATTCCAAGCGCACATCGGGGTAATTTTTCAAAAAGTCGGCCAACAGCGGCACCAGTTGTTGCCTAGCAAAAGCCACGGGCGCAGTCACACGAAGCAGACCACTGGGTTGATCAGCCAAGTCTTGCACTTGCGCAAAGCTTTGTGCAATTTGCGCAAACGAGGCACGGGTGTCGTCCACCAGCCGTTGCCCCGCCTCGGTCAAGCGCACGCTGCGGGTGGTGCGCTGCACCAGCGTCACGCGGGCGGCGCGCTCTAGCTCGGCAATGCGTTGGCTCATGGCCGCCTTGCTCACGCCCAAGCGCTCGGCGGCGGCGGTAAAGCTGCCTTGTTGTGCCAGCACGCTGAGCCAGTGCAAATGACTCCAGAGTTCGTTGATTTTTTGCTCATCCATGCATAGATTGTTCACTATTTTGAACAATCAATTCAAGTTTTCGCGCTTGTTGCGGCGCAAAAGCCTGCCTACACTGCCCCATCTTTTCTATTTACAGAGACACACCATGACCCAACTCGCTCACATCGCGCATTACATCAACGGTGCCGTTGCCAACGGCACCAGCACCCGCACACAGCCCGTGTTCAACCCAGCCACCGGCGCCGTCACCGGTAACGTGAGCTTGGCCAATGTGGCCGATGTCAACGCCGCCGTCGCCGCCGCGCAAAAAGCTTTCCCCGCTTGGGCCGACACCCCGCCCCTGCGCCGCGCCCGCGTGATGTTCAAGTTCTTGGAACTGATGAACCAGCACAAAGACGAGTTGGCCTGCATCATCACCGCAGAGCACGGGAAAGTGTTCACCGACGCCCAAGGTGAGGTGAGCCGCGGCATCGACATCGTCGAGTTCGCCACCGGCATTCCTCAGTTGCTCAAAGGCGACTTCACTGAGCAAGTGTCCACCGGCATCGACAACTGGACCATGCGCCAGCCCCTCGGCGTGGTGGCAGGCGTGACGCCCTTCAACTTCCCCGTCATGGTGCCCGCTTGGATGTTCCCCGTGGCCATCGCCGCCGGCAACACCTTTGTGCTGAAGCCCAGCCCGATCGACCCCACAGCCGCGCTGTTCATCGCTGATTTGCTGAAGAAAGCCGGCTTGCCTGACGGTGTGTTCAACGTGGTGCAAGGCGACAAAGAAGCGGTCGACGCGCTCTTGGTTCACCCCGATGTCAAGGCCGTGAGCTTTGTGGGCTCCACCCCCATCGCCAACTACATCTACGAAACTGGCGCCCACCACGGCAAGCGCGTACAAGCCTTGGGCGGCGCGAAGAACCACATGGTGGTCATGCCCGATGCCGACATCGACCAAGCGGTGGATGCCTTGATTGGCGCAGCCTACGGCTCTGCGGGCGAGCGTTGCATGGCCATCAGCGTGGCCGTGTTGGTGGGCGATGTGGCCGAGCGCCTCATGCCCAAACTGATTGAGCGCACCAAAACTTTGAAGGTCTTGAACGGCACCAACCTCGCCGCCGAAATGGGCCCCATCGTGACCGACGTGGCGCACAAGCGCATCACTGGCTACATCGAGCAAGGCGTGAAAGAAGGCGCACGCTTGTTGGTCGACGGCCGCAACTTTGACGGCGCAAGCGCTGGTGAAGGCTGCAAAGACGGCTTCTGGATGGGCGGCACGCTGTTTGACAACGTCACCCCTGACATGCGCATCTACAAAGAAGAAATCTTCGGCCCCGTGTTGAGCTGCGTGCAAGTGGCTGACTTGGCCCAAGCCGTGGACCTGATCAACGCCCACGAGTTCGGCAACGGCGTGAGCTGCTTCACCCGAGACGGCAACGTGGCCCGCGAGTTCTCGCGTCACATCCAAGTGGGCATGGTCGGCATCAACGTGCCGATTCCCGTGCCCATGGCTTGGCACGGCTTTGGCGGCTGGAAGAAGAGCTTGTTTGGCGACATGCATGCCTACGGCGAAGAAGGCGTGCGTTTCTATACGAAGCAAAAGAGCGTCATGCAGCGCTGGCCTGAGAGCATTGGCAAAGGCGCTGAGTTTGTGATGCCGACATCCAAATAATCGAGCCTGTTAAAGGTCGATCACGGGGCGGGCAGGGTCTTAACATGGCCTTGCCCGCCTTTTTTCGTAACAACACCAGCCAGCCCAAGTACCATCGCGGTCCATAACAACAAGCACTTGAGACAACCGTATGAGCGACACCCAGTTTGACTACATCATCGTTGGCGCCGGCACCGCAGGCTGCCTGTTGGCCAACCGCCTGAGCGCCAACGCCAGCAAACGTGTGCTGCTCGTTGAAGCTGGCCGCAAAGACGATTACCACTGGATTCACATCCCAGTCGGTTACCTGTATTGCATCGGCAACCCGCGCACCGACTGGCTATTCAACACCGCCCCGGATGCGGGCTTGAACGGTCGCAGCTTGCGCTACCCGCGCGGCAAGGTGTTGGGCGGTTGCTCCAGCATCAACGGCATGATTTACATGCGCGGCCAAGCGCGTGACTACGACCAATGGGCCGACATCACCGGTGACGCCCGCTGGCGCTGGGACAACAGCCTGCCGTATTTCAAACTGCACGAAGACCACCACGCCGGTGCCAACGCCCTGCACGGCGCCAAAGGGGCACGCAGTGACGTCTTGGTGGGCGACACCACGGTGTATGGCGAAACCTTGCGCCACCACATCGCAGGCGGTGAATGGCGGGTCGAGAAACAGCGCTTGCGTTGGGACGTGCTCGACGCGTTTGCCCAAGCCGCCGTGCAAGCCGGCATTCCTGCCACCGACGACTTCAACCGTGGCAGCAACGAAGGCGTGGGCTACTTTGAGGTCAACCAAAAAAGCGGTTGGCGCTGGAACACCGCCAAAGCCTTTTTGCGCCCCATGTGCTACGCCCGCCCCAACTTCGAGTTGTGGACCAACGCCCAAGTGGCTCAGCTGCTGATGACCACCGAAGCCGACGGCACCCAGCGCTGCACCGGTGCCAAGGTGTGGACTGGCCAAGAGTTCGTGAACGTCACCGCCAAAGAATCGGTGGTGCTCTGCGCAGGGGCGATTGGCACACCACAAATTTTGCAGCTCTCAGGTCTAGGCCCTGCCGACTTGCTCAAGCAACACGGCATTGAACCTGTCATCGACCTGCCCGGCGTGGGCGCGAACTTGCAAGACCACTTGCAAATCCGCTCGGTCTTCAAAGTGCAGGGCGTAAAAACACTCAACACCTTGGCCAACAGCTGGTGGGGCAAAGCCATGATTGGCATGGAATACGCGTTCAAGCGCAGCGGCCCCATGAGTATGGCGCCCTCGCAGCTCGGCGCATTTACCCGCAGCAGCCCTGACCAGCCCTATCCCAATATCGAGTACCACGTTCAACCGCTGAGCCTGGATGCCTTTGGCGAGCCGCTGCACAACTTCCCCGCCTTCACCGCCAGCGTGTGCAACCTGAACCCCACCAGCCGAGGCACGGTCAACATCACCAGTGCCAACTTCGCCGACGCGCCCAAAATTGCGCCCAACTACTTGAGCACCCCTGAAGACCGCAAGGTGGCCGCTGACTCGCTGCGCGTAACTCGCCGCATCGCCGCCCAACCCGCGCTCGCCAAGTACAAGCCCGAAGAGTTCAAACCTGGCGTCCAATACCAAAGCGACGATGACTTGGCGCGTTTGGCAGGCGACATCGCCACCACCATCTTCCACCCCGTGGGCACCGCTCGCATGGGCCGCTTGGACGACGCGATGGCCGTGGTCGACCCCGAGCTGCGTGTGCGTGACGGGCGCGGTGGTCTGGTGCGCGGCCTGCGCGTCGTTGACGCCAGCGTGATGCCCACCATCACCAGCGGCAACACCAACAGCCCCACCTTGATGCTGGCCGAAAAAGCGGCGCAATGGCTGGTCCACGACGCCTTACTGTCAACCCAAACTTAGGCCGACGTTTCAACGGTAATCGGGTTATTCCGCAAGGGAAAATCCTAGGCAAGTCGAGGATCTGTGGCGCTTACAGTTGTCTAACTCGGAGCGGCCAAAGCGCAGCTCAACGAGGGCGCGAGGAGACAGACGACAGACCCTTTAAAGGGTCGTTCTAGAGAAGGCACCGGCAAAACCGGTGCCTTTTGCTTTGTGGCTTTTACTTTCCAGCCTGATCTCGCCTTCTTTCAAATCACAATCCCCCGCATGGAACTCCTTTTCGTCACCTTCGCATCTGCTTTGGCTGGGTTTGTAGACGCCATCGTGGGTGGCGGCGGCTTGATCTTGTTACCCGCTTTGTTTGCGGTCTACCCATCAGGCGCACCTGCCACGTTGCTGGGCACCAACAAAAGCGCCTCGGTCTGGGGCACCACCTTTGCAGCCTGGCAGTACAGCCGCCGCGTGCAGATGCCCTGGCGCATCATGCTGCCCGCAGCCGCGTTAGCCATGGCAGGCTCGTTCGCCGGTGCTTGGCTGGTGACCCGCGTTTCGCCTGAATTTTTACGCCAGTTATTGCCCTTCGTGCTGTTGGCAGTGCTGGTCTACACCTTGATGCGTAAAGACATGGGGCAACACCACGCGCCGCGCTTTCAGGGCCGTACAGAGTTACTGGCGGCTTGCACGGTGGGTGTGGGCATGGGTTTTTACGATGGTTTTTTTGGGCCGGGCACAGGCAGCTTCTTTGTGTTTTTGCTGGTGCGCTGGTTGGGCTACGACTTTTTGAACGCCTCAGTCGCGGCTAAGCTGCTCAACCTCTCCAGCAACGCCGCCGCCTTGGTGTTGTTCACCTTGAAAGGCCATGTGTGGTGGCATTTGGCCTTGCCAATGGCCATTGCCAATGTGGCAGGCAGCTTGCTGGGCACACGCATGGCGCTCAAGCATGGCGCCGGTTTTGTGCGGGTGATGTTCATCGTGGTGGTGAGCGCGCTGATTTGCAAAACCAGCTGGGACGCGTTTTTGCGCTGAAGCCATCTGTCAAAGAATGGGATGGCTGAACCGCCCAAGGCGACAAGCGCTCTTTTAGCGCCGGTTCTTAGCTTCTGCTTTGGCCTCTGCTTTGGCCTCTGCTTTGGCGTCGATCTTGGCGTCTGCTTTTGCATCGGCTTTGGCAGATGCTTTGGCATCGGCCGCGGCCTCTTGCTCGGGCGTGTCGGAGCGCTTGGGGGGCCAAGGCACGCTGGCTATCGGACGTTGCTTGCCAATGGGGCGTGTGGCCTGCCCTTTTTGCACCGCCTCGATGTCCTCTTGCGAGGGATACTGGCCCATCAACACAAAGTCAAACACGCGGCGCGCAATCGGTGCCGCGTTTTGTGCGCCAAAGCCTGCGTTTTCCACCACCATCGCCAACGCCACCTTGGGGTCGTCAGCGGGTGCAAACGCCACAAACAGCGCGTGATCACGCATGCGCTCATCAATGGTTGCCGCGTTGTATTTCTCGTTTTGTTTGACGGTAAAGACCTGAGCCGTGCCTGTCTTACCCGCGCTGACATAAGCCGCGCCCACGAAGCTAGTGGCAGAGGTACCCTCAATGTTGACACCGATCATGCTGCGCTTGATGATCTCTAAATTCTCGGGCGAAAACGACAGTTGCCCCACAGGCTCTTTGGCCACAGGCGTGGCGACTTTGGTTTCGACGTCCAGCACCTCACGCACCAAATGCGGCTTCATCTTCAAACCGTTGTTGGCCACCGTGCCCATGGCATGCGCGACTTGCAACATGGTGAAACTGTTGTATCCCTGACCAATGCCCAGCGAAATGGTCTCGCCCGCATACCAACGCTGTTGATCGGGGCGTTTGTAGGTGGTGCGCTTCCACTCGGTAGAGGGCAGCACGCCGCGGGACTCGCCTAAAATATCGATGCCGGTAATTTGACCAAAACCTAAGGGCTTCATCTGCTCATACATCAGGTCCACACCCATGTCACGCGCCAACAAGTAATAGTAGGTGTCACAAGACTCGACGATGGATTTGTACATATCCACCATGCCGTGTCCGCCTTCTTTGTCATCGCGGAACCGGTGGTTGCCGAACATGAAATAGCCTGGATCAGCGATCAGTGCTTTCTCTGTCCGCTTGCCCGTCTGGAGAGCAGCGAGGGCCATGAACGGTTTGTAGGTGGAGCCAGGTGGATAGGTACCACGCAAGGCACGGTTGAGCAGCGGCTTGTCGATGGACTCGTTGAGGGCTTGCCAGTTTTCAAAATCGATGCCATCGACGAACAAATTCGGGTCAAACGTGGGCTTGCTGACAAACGCCAAAATCTCACCTGTTTTGGGGTCTAACGCCACCAACGCGCCTCGACGATTGCCGTACAAGTCTTCCACCAACTTTTGCAGCTTGATGTCAATCGACAGCACCACGCTGTTGCCGGGTACGGCTTGGCTGCTGTTGAGGCGACGCACGGCGCGGCCGCCCGCCGAGGTTTCCATCTCTTGCACACCGGTGGTGCCGTGCAATTGGACCTCATAACTTTGTTCCACACCGAGCTTGCCGATGTAGTCGGTGCCCCGGTAATTGCCTGCGTCTTCGGACTCTTCGATCTTGGCTTTTTCAGCGGTATTGATGCGCCCGATATAGCCAATCACATGACTGGCCAATTGGTTGTAGGGGTAGTTACGAAACAAACGCGCTCGAATTTCAACGCCCGGAAAACGAAAGCGCTGCGCCGCAAATCGCGCCACTTCTTCGTCGCTCAAGCGCGTACGAATGGGCACCGATTCAAAGTTTTTGGACTCGGTCATCAGCTTTTTAAAACGCCGCTTATCGCGGCTCTGAATGTCGATCACGCCAGCCAGTTGCTCGATGACTTCTTCCAACGGGACCACGATTTTGGATGGGGTGATCTCCAAGGTGTAAGCCGAATAGTTGGTGGCCAACACAATCCCGTTGCGATCCATGATCACGCCGCGGTTGGGAACGATGGGGACGATGGCCGTGCGGTTGTTTTCGGCCTGCTCGCTGAGGTCGTCGTAGCGAATGACCTGTAAATAAAACAAGCGCACCACCAACAGTAAAAATGCCAGCAAGATGAAGCCAGACACCACCACCACCCGCGATCTGAAGCGTTGCAGATCGAACTCGATGTTGCGAATCACGCTCATAGCGGCCGATTGACGTCGGGGTTAGGCGCGCGGCGCTGAGGGGCGAGCAACACCACACTCACCACAGGCCACATGACGGCCTCAAGGAAGGGCGCCAAAAAGATCGCCCAGCCAGGAAACAAAGCGCCGGACATCATGCGCACAGCCAATTCCATGGCGTGTGCCGCAGCAAAGATGGGCAGCACTTGCATGGCTTGCGAAGGCACGGTGAACCACAGCAAGCGGCGATGGATCAAGGCGGCCATGAAGCTCAACGCCGAGTAAGTCAGTGCGTGCTGACCCAACAACGAAGACTGGTGCACGTCGGTCACCAAACCAAAGAAAAATGCCACGCCAACGCCCACCATACGGGGTTGATGCACACACCAAAACACCAACGTCAAAGCCAAGAAATCGGGCACCCAAGCGGCATGGCTGATCAAACTCATGTGCACCAACATGTTGGCCAACAGCGCCATGATCAGGGTGAACAAAATGAACAAAGGATTGGCCGGCAGCAACAGCTGGTGGCCACGCGGCATGATCATCGGCGCCCCCCTTTGGTATTGGCAACAGGCTGAGGCTTTTCAATGGAGGGGCGCGAGGGCATTTGCGTGTTCAGCGGCTCCAACACCATCACATGGCGCGCGCCCTGCACGCGCCCTACAGGCTCGCACAAGATGCGGGCAAACGTCGTTTCGGCACGACGCTCCACCTTGGTCACTTTAGCCACCTGAACGCCCGCTGGGTAAATGCCATCCACGCCGCTCGTGGACAACATGTCGCCCACTTCGATGTCGGCGTTGGTGGCCATAAAGCGTAGCTCTAACAAGGGCGCTCCGCCCGATTCGCCATAAGCCACGCCACGCGCACCGGTGCGGGTGTTGAGTACGGGAATGGAATGTTCACGGTCGGTGACCAAGGTCACCTCGCTCACCAGCGGCAACACACGGGTAACTTGACCCAAGATGCCTTGCGCATCCATCACGGGTGCGCCAACTTTGATGCCATGCGTCAGCCCGCGGTCGATGATGAGCTTGCGGGTGTAGGGGTCAGCAGCGTCATACAACACCTCGGCAGCAACGCCTGTGGTGGTCAAGCGCTCGCGCAAGGCCAAGAGCTGACGCAACTGGTTGTTTTCAAGGGTAAGTTGGTCGACTTGACCCGAATGCTTTGCCTGCACCAGCAACTGCTGACGTAACTCACGCTCGGCAGCCTGCGCTGTGTCTCGCGCCTCAAAGTAACTGCCACCGTACTCCGCCAGCGCTTGCGGACGCAGCGCCAACCACTGCACCGGATAGAGCACCACCGACATCGCCGCCCGCAAAGGCTGGGTCACCCCAAATCGAACGTCAGCCACCATCAACAGCACCGACAAGGCGCTGAAGAAAAGCAGCTTCGAGACCGCAGAGGGCCCCTGTTTGAAAAAGGCGGGAGGCGGGCTGCCCAGAGTGCCCAGTGGCACGGAATTACTCGCTTGTGAAGATGGAGCCTAAGCGCTCCATGCGCTCCAGCGCCAGACCGCAACCGCGCACCACGCAAGTCAACGGGTCTTCGGCCACCAAAACAGGCAAGCCTGTTTCTTCAGCCAACAAACGGTCGAGGTCACGCAACAACGCGCCACCGCCGGTGAGCATCATGCCGCGCTCGGCAATGTCTGCGCCCAACTCGGGAGGGGTTTGCTCCAACGCGTTTTTCACGGCGGAGACGATGTTGTTGAGTGGGTCGGTCAAGGCTTCCAAGATTTCGTTGGACGAGATCGTGAACGAGCGTGGCACGCCTTCAGAAAGGTTGCGACCTTTGACTTCCATTTCCTTGACTTCGGAGCCAGGAAAAGCAGAACCGATTTTTTTCTTGATCGCTTCAGCCGTGGGCTCACCGATCAACATGCCGTAGTTGCGGCGGATGTAGTTGATGATGGCTTCGTCAAACTTGTCGCCACCCACGCGCACACTGCCTTTGTAGACCATGCCGCCCAAAGAGATGACGCCCACTTCGGTGGTACCGCCACCAATGTCGACCACCATCGAGCCCGACGCTTCCGACACAGGCAAGCCCGCACCGATCGCCGCGGCCATGGGCTCTTCGATCAAAAACACTTCTGATGCGCCAGCGCCCAAGGCGGATTCGCGAATCGCGCGACGCTCGACTTGGGTTGAGCCGCAAGGCACGCAAATGATGATGCGGGGGCTGGGCTTTAACACCGAGCGTGGGTGCACCATCTTGATGAACTGCTTGAGCATTTGCTCGGTCACGGTGAAGTCGGCGATCACGCCGTCTTTCATGGGGCGAATGGCTTCGATGTTGCCGGGCACTTTGCCCAACATGGCCTTGGCTTCGTGGCCCACGGCTTGGATGGTTTTTTTGCCTTGAGGGCCGCCTTCGTGGCGAATCGACACCACAGAAGGCTCGTCCAACACGATGCCTTTGTCGCGCACGTAAATCAGGGTGTTGGCGGTACCTAAGTCAATCGCCAAGTCGGTGGAGAAATACCGACGAAAAGATCCAAACATCACTGTCCTCTCTGGCCTTGACGGAATCGTCAAAGCACCATATTGCGGGGTGGTCGCGAGCGCGAGCACAAAGGCGGGATAATACCGCATCGCCCGTAAATCACGGGTTTTTTGCTTAAGTTACCGCCCCACCACCTATGTCCCTGAACGACCAAGACATCAGCCGCATCGCCAATTTGGCCCGGCTTGAGCTGCAGCCTGACGAACAAGCCCGCATGCTGAGCAAAATTAACGACTTTTTCGGCATCGTCGCGCAAATCAGCGCGGTCGACACCACAGGCATCGTGCCCATGGCTCACCCCGTAGACGCCATGCAAGGCGCACACATTGAGCTGCGCCTGCGCCCCGACGTGGCCAGCGAGCCCAACCAACGCGACCTGAACCAACGCAGCGCCCCCGCCGTGGAGCGTGGTTTGTTCTTGGTTCCCAAAGTGATTGAGTGAGGCCTTTCGCATGACACATTTGCATGACATGGGCGTGGCCCAACTGGCCCAAGCCCTCCAAACCAAACAAGCCAGCGCCGTCGAGGTCGCCACAGCTTTTCTGGCACGCACCGGCGGCAACCCACACAACGCGTATTTAGACATCGACAGCGAAGTCACCCTGGCCCAAGCCCAAGCCAGTGATGCCCGCATTGCCGCAGGCACAGCAGGCCCGTTGGAAGGCGTGCCCATTGCGCACAAAGACGTGTTCGTCACCCGCGATTTCGCAACCACCGCTGGCTCCAAAATTTTGAGCGGTTACCGCTCGCCGTTTGACGCCACTGTGGTGCAAAAACTCGGGGCTGGCGTGAACGGCCAAAGCGGCGCGGGTATGGTGACTTTGGGCAAGGTCAATTGCGACGAGTTCGCCATGGGCTCTGCCAACGAAAACTCCGCCTATGGCGCGGTGACCAACCCGTGGGACACCTCGCGTGTGCCTGGCGGTTCATCGGGCGGCAGTGCTGCCGCTGTGGCAGCGCGTTTGGCACCTGCTGCAACGGGCACCGACACCGGTGGTTCGATTCGCCAACCCGCCAGTTTTTGCGGCATCACCGGCATCAAACCCACCTATGGCCGCGCGAGCCGTTACGGCATGATTGCCTACGCATCCAGCCTCGACCAAGCCGGCCCCATGGCTCGCTCTGCCGAAGACTGCGCGTTATTGCTGTCTGCCATGTGTGGCTCTGACCTTGACCGTGATTCCACTTCACTCGACGTGCCTGCAGAGAACTTCTCTGCCAAGCTCGGCGACAGCTTGCAAGGTTTGCGCATTGGCATCCCCAAAGAATTTTTTGGCGACGGCTTGGCCGCCGACGTGCGCACTGCGATTGACGCAGCGCTCAAAACCTTGGAGGCCCAAGGCGCCAAGCTCGTGCCTATCACGTTGCCACGCACCGAGTTGGCTATTCCTGTGTACTACATCATCGCGCCCGCCGAAGCCAGCTCGAACCTGAGCCGCTTTGATGGCGTGAAGTTTGGCCATCGCGCCAAGGATTACACAGACCTCGTGAGCATGTACAAAAAGACCCGCGCCGAAGGTTTTGGCGAAGAGGTCAAACGCCGCATCATGACCGGCGCGTATGTGTTGAGCCACGGCTACTACGACGCTTACTACCTGCAAGCGCAAAAAATTCGCCGCATGATTGCGGACGACTTCCAACGCGCGTTTGCCGAGTGCGATGTGATCGCCGGCCCCGTCGCCCCCACGGTCGCATGGAAGCTGGGCAACAACGCCAGCGATCCGTTGGCTGATTACTTGGCCGACATCTTCACCCTGCCCGCCTCATTGGCTGGCTTGCCCGGCATGAGCGTGCCTGTGGGTTTTGGCGCTGACAAAATGCCCGTAGGCCTGCAACTCATCGGCAACTATTTGCAAGAAGCACGTTTGCTCAACGTGGCGCACCAGTACCAACTGAACACCGATTTCCATAACGCCAAGCCGGAGGGCGTTTAAATGACTGCACCCAAATTAGTCCAAGGCTACGAAGTCGCCATCGGCTTCGAAACACACGCCCAGCTCTCCACCAAGAGCAAGATTTTCAGCCGCTCCTCGGTGGCGTTTGGCGCGGAGCCCAACACACAAGCCTGCGCGGTGGACATGGCCCTGCCCGGCACGCTGCCTGTGATGAACATTGGCGCGGTAGAACGTGCGATTGAGTTTGGCTTGGGCGTCAACGCGCACATTGCTGAGCGCAGCATCTTTGCGCGCAAAAACTACTTCTACCCCGACCTGCCCAAGGGCTACCAAATCAGCCAGTTTGAGATTCCGGTGGTGCAAGGTGGCGAGGTGTCGTTCTTCTTGGAAGTTGGCAAAGAGACCGTGCACAAAACCGTGCGCTTGGAACGTGCCCACCTTGAAGAAGACGCAGGCAAATCGCTGCACGAAGATTTCATTGGTCAGTCAGGCATTGACTTGAACCGTGCTGGCACACCGCTGCTCGAAATCGTCACGCAACCCGACATGCGCAGCAGCGAAGAAGCCGTGGCTTACGCCAAAGAGCTGCACAAAATCGTCACGTGGATTGGCATTTGCGACGGCAACATGCAAGAAGGCTCGTTCCGTTGCGACGCCAACGTGTCGGTGCGCAAGCCAGGCGCACCTTTGGGCACACGCCGAGAAATCAAAAACTTGAACAGCTTTAAGTTCATGCAGCAGGCCATCGACTATGAAGTGCGTTGGCAAATCGACCAAATCGAAGACGGCCACGCCATCCAGCAAGCCACGGTTTTGTTTGACCCCGACACCGGCGAGACCCGCGCCATGCGTACCAAAGAAGATGCCGCCGACTACCGCTACTTCCCCGACCCAGACCTGCCACCGTTGGTGATTGGTCGCGACTGGGTGGAGCGAGTGAAAAGCGAAATGGCCGAGCTGCCACGTGTCATGGCCGAGCGTTTTGTGCGCGACTATGCGCTGCCCGAATACGATGCGACGCAACTGACCCAAAGCAAGGCCACAGCGGCCTACTTTGAAGCCGCCGCCAAAGCATGTGGCCAAGCCAAACTGGCCAGCAACTGGATCATGGGCGAGGTGTCACGCCGCCTGAACGTCAGCGAAATGGCGATTGAGCAAGCGCCTGTGAGCGCAGCTCAACTGGCCGCACTGATTGGCCGCATCAGCGACAACACCATCAGCAACAACGCTGCGCGCCAAGTGTTTGATGCGTTGTGGTCTGAAGGTGGCGAGGTCGACGCCGTCATCGAAGCCAAAGGCCTCAAACAGATGAACGACACCGGCGAGCTGGAAAAGATCATCGACGACGTGCTGGCCGCCAATCCCAAGAACGTGGAAGAGTTCAAGGCTGGCAACGCCAAGGCGCTGAATGGTTTGGTTGGCCCGATCATGAAAGCCAGTAAGGGCAAGGCCAACCCGGGGCAGGTGAATGCTTTGTTGATGAAGAAGCTGGGTTGATCATTACTGCGCAATGACTAAGCCTTACAAAGAAATTCCGTAGTTAGGACACCTTAGCCCTCCTCATTCAAGATGAGGATGACTTTGCAGAACTGACCGATCGGATTTCTTGAAGACTATTTTTTGCAGCAAAGATTTCGTGTTTTTGCTCAGGCGTCAGTTCGTTGAAGCCCTTTATTTCATCTAGTTTGCCTAGAATTTTCTCTAGGGCAAACTGCTGACGCTCAAGGTCCCGTATTTTCCTTAACAGTGTGTCAGCTAGCGTTACGGCACCAAACTTTGCATCCACATCCCATACGACTCCCTCGCTGGGCTTCATTTGATGCAGCAGGGCACGGTTTAGATCTATGCAGCTGGCCATTTGAAAATATATGCCAATCAGCACGATCAGGAGCAGTGTTGCGATGATGTTCAGGTATGTCATGTGTTTTTGTCTCTTGAGTTTCAGAATATCTTGGACATCACTCGCGCCTGTTTTTTCTTATGCAGACGGCCAATCAATTTCGCGGTGCATTGGACTGAATAGGCAACACCGAGTCCGATCAACGACATCAGCAAGGTGAACAATACGTACACATAAAGCCCGACGCCTTGAGCAATCATGTCTCGGTCGTTAGTTGGTTCCAGATGCGTTTGAAGCTTGTCAGCAAGCACGCCTCCCAAAGTGACGAAGATGTGAAAGATCGCGAATGTGATCAGTGCTTTTTTGTGGAAGCTCATGATTAAATTATCGGTTGATGAATTCCAGAACGACTCTGACTTCCTCGATCGTTGTGATGAACCATTCATCACCCGGAGCATCTTCCTTCCAACGTCCACGAGCCTTGAGAACTGCGTGTATAGCGTCTTCAATTTGTGCCACACGTTGGACCTGCCAGCGTCCGAGAATTTCGGGACGCTCAAAGAAACCTGAGCCTTTGCACTGACCATAGACACGGGTCTCTACATCCGCCGCAGTCGTCAATCCCACTTTGATGGGGAAAGGCTGATCGACCCGCTTGATGGCTGGGAATGTAAAGGCGTAAATCCACCCATTGAACTCAACGGTGGGTTGGTCTTCTACGTTTTCGTCAGTGTCTTCGTCAGCCTCTTCAATGACCTCAGTGTCCGACTTGAGCCGGTACATCCCCGACTTACCAAGCCAGACGAATGGCGATTCAGAACCTCGCTTCGCTCTAAGAGAGACAAAGAACTTCAAAGCCGATCCCACTTGCTGCAACTTCCCGTCAGTGTCACGGGCTGGATAGGTCATGGCTTGCTGCTCGTCGCTCAAATAACGCCCAATCACGCGGTTGGCGACTGGCAGAAGTTTGAAGGGCTCACCTATCATGGCCTCGGGTTCACTGGCGATTTCGTTCAGCAGGTGATAACGCGCCAGCCGATAGCAAAAGGATGCGTTCGGTTCAAAATCAATTGGCAGAGGTTTCATGTTGCGCCTTCTCAAAACTCAACCACGACTATAAACCTCCGAAAGCCGCTTTCATCGAATCACCCCAACTTCTAACTACACTTAATCCGTGCTTTCAACGTGATATCAGATAATTAGATGCCCCCTGCTTTCATTTCGCCAATAAAATCCATACGTTTTCTCTAAAATTTCCATATGAAATACTTTGTCGCAATATTAATATTTTTTTCAGGCGCTTTAACGTCAAGTGTTTTTGAGTGGCAGCATGAGATCACCACGGTAGAAATTTTAAATACCAGCAACCAACCTGTTCGCCATATAGATATTCGCTTAGAAGGATCAGGACAAGAAATGAACGGACGGATTGCTAAGGGTCTGAAATCTAATAGCGCCTTTATATTAAAGTGGGTCACGCAAAGCGAAGCAAGCTTTGATTACGTTGTAACGTTTGATGATGGTCATCAGGTGTTTCGCAGTAGTACGTACACATCCAGAGGTCGAAAGGTCATAGACGAAATTTCAGATCATACGATTACTGAAAAAACAACCGATATGCTGCATACATCAACCACACTTAATGTGACAAAACATGAATAATCCACAGCTAATGTGGAATTAGGTCAAGACCTTATTTGAACGAATATATATTTTAAATAAATAACGCGACAGCCACTAAATTCCATACTCATCGCGTATTAGCCATCATATTTATGTCCAACACACCAAGATCCCCGCACAGCCCACTGGAAGACATTCAAGGCCTGCTCACTGGCTGCCTGTTTGTCGCGCTGGGCGTGTGCATGTTTCGCGAGGCAGGGCTGTTCACGGGTGGCACGACCGGCGTGGCGTTTTTGACGCACTACCTGCTGGGCTACCCGTTGGGCGCCGTGCTGTTTGTCATCAACCTGCCGTTTTATGTATTTGGATGGCGCAAGCTCGGCCACCTCTTCACCGTCAAAACATTTGCCGCCGTGGGCCTGCTGGCCGCCTATGTGGAGCTGTTGCCACAGTGGATCGGGTTCGAGCACCTCAACCCCGTCTTTGCCGCCGTCATGGCGGGCTTGCTGGCGGGCACGGGCATTTTGATTTTGATCCGTCACGGCGCCAGCCTCGGCGGCGTGACCATCATGGCCATCTACTTTCAAAAGACACGCGGCTGGCGTGCGGGCAACGTGCAAATGGCTGTCGACTTTGTGATCTTGCTCGCCGCCTTTGCCGTCTCTGATGTTCAAAAAGCGCTGCTCTCACTCCTTGGCGCTGTGGCCTTGAACGTGGTGATTGGCGTCAATCACCGCACCGACCGTTACTACGGGGTTTGAACACCATGACTCAAACCACCTTGATCCTTGTGCCCGGCCTGATGTGCGACGACACCTCATGGGGGTCCTGTGCTGCCCGCCTTGTCGGCCCACATGCCTTGCCACGTGGTGTCGCACGGCAACGCCGACTCGCTGGACGCGTTGGTGTCAACACATGAAGCAGAACAACCCTATGTCGCTCAATGGCTGTGCAACTTCTCTTGCAACCACACCTTAATGAGTGACTGATAGGGCACATCCCGCGCATTGGCTGCAACCTTGATGCTGTCGAGCAAGTGCTGGGGCAGACGCAACGAAATGGTTTTGGTCGTTGGTCGCAAGTTGGGCAGTTTCACCTTTTGCGCTTTTGTCCAGTCCACATGCGTGGTGGAGTCATGTGATTCCCAATAGGCGCGTTCTTGCGCCTCGGTCTGAAACTTGGGGATGGATTGTTTAGCTGTCTGCTTGTTCATAAACACTGCGCTCCTTTCTGTGCATGTTTCGAGCCGAAATCACGCGGATCAATTCTCCGGAGCGGCGCAAGGTGAAAGTGATGTGCAATTGCCGCCCATCATCTGTTTGCCCCAGTGCATGAAGCCGCACCTCGCTTAGGCTGTGCGCCACATCGTCCAGCAAAAGCAGCGGGGTATTGAAGAACACCTGCTCGGCCTCGGCCATGCTGACCCCGTGCTTGTCGTTCTTGCGTTCGTTGCCCGCATCCCACTCAAAGCCGACGATGGTGGAAAGATCAATCATGGCTTGTATATTACCATCATGTACAGAATAGGCAGCATCTCAGCACTGATCGCGCTCACAGGCCTGTCAGTGTTGGATGAGTTGATACCGAGTCCCCCGCCCCGTCCCCGTCTGCACCAGCACCCCCATATCGCACAACGCCGTGAGTTCGCGGTAGGCCGTAGCACGCGACACGCGGCAAAGGTTCACGTATTTCTCTGTGCTGATGCCGTTGACAAACCCTTCAGGCCCCACGTCATATAGTTTGTTGATCGCCTTGGTTTGCGTGGGCGTGAGTTGCGGGTGTTGCGCGCGCAATTCGGCCCAAAAGCGAGTTTTCTGCATCGCCGTTTGCATGTGTACCCAAGTGGCATCGGCAGCTTTATGTATGCATCCTGCGAACCATTGCACCCACTGCGTGACATCCATGCTCGCTTGACCCGTGGCCGCTTGCAGTTGGGCGTAGTAGCCCACCCTGTCCAGCCACATCTGCTGCGACAAACTCCACAAACGTTTGTCAGTTTTCAGGTCTTGGGCCAAGGCCATTTCGACCAGTGCCCGCCCTACGCGGCCATTGCCATCTTCATACGGGTGAATGGCCTTCAGCCAAAGATGTGCCAGCGCAGCACGCACCAAGCCATCGGTTTTGCCTAAGCTGTTGTTGAACCAGTCAATCAACCGTGTCATCTCTGCATGCACATGAACTGAATCTGGCGCCTGGTAGTGCACGGTGTCGGGCTTGCCCAAGCGCAGCGTGACGATCTGCATGGGCTCGGCATGATCGCGATAGGCGCCCGTGCGTATTTTTTGAATGCCACTGCGCCCATTAGGAAACAAGGCGGCTTGCCAGCCATGCAGGGTTTCGTGACACAACGGCTGGTGGCTTTGCGCAATGGCCGCTTGCAGCACATCGAGCGTGGCTTCAGTGCGTGCATCGCGCTCCATGGCTTTGGCATCGGCCAGCCCCAGCCGCCGAGCGGCGGAGGCACGCACCGAGTTGATTTGCAGGATCTCCCCCTCAATCTGGGCCGTGGCCATCGCCTCGTCGGCCCATCCTTGCAATTGCAAATCCCCGAAGTCCATCAATTGCAGGTGGCTTGCCAAGCCCATGACTCGCCCTTGTGCATAGCGTGCGGCGGCCAAGACCGGTTGCAGCGTGGCCAGATCAAATTGAAATTCGGGCCAGTGGGAGGATTGCCAGATGTACATGAAGCGTATTTTATGGATTTACGCTCCATTTATGAAGCGTAAATCGTGTTGCTGCGCATCTTGCATCGATCACGGCCACCTGCGTGACTGGGTACTCATGAACTTCGTAGACACTCCATCTTTGAACTGCCCCATGCATTCGCTGTCGCTCTCTTTCGGTCTTTCAACGAGAAACACACCATGACTCAAACTACCCTAATCCTTGTTCCCGGCCTGATGTGCGACGACACCTCATGGGGCCCTGTGCTGCCCGCCTTGTCAGCGCACATGCCGTGCCGCGTGGTGTCGCACGGCAACGCCGACTCGCTGGTGACGATGGCGCAGCAAGTCTTGGACAACGCGCCAGCACAGTTCAATTTGGCAGGCCACTCCATGGGTGGACGCGTGGCTTTAGAAGTGCTGCGTTTGGCCCCAGAACGCGTGTTGCGCTTGGGCTTGCTGGGCACGGGCTTTCGCCCCAAAGAAGCGGGCGCTGCCGGTGAAGAAGAGGTCAGAAAACGCCAAGTCTTGCTAGACATTGCTCACGACCAAGGCATTCGCCAAATGGCACGGACTTGGGTGCAAAACATGGTGGCGCCATCTCGGTTGAATGACACAGCTTTGATTGAAGACATCGTGCAGATGTTTGAGCGCAAATCCGAAGACGTTTTCAAGCGCCAAATCAAGGCTCTGCTAGAACGCCCCGACGCGAGCGATGTGCTGACTCACGTGAAAGTGCCCACACTGGTGATGGCCGGTGAGTTCGACGCCTGGGCCAGCCCGCAGCAACACCAACACATCGCAGACTTGGTGCCCGCAAGCCCCACCGTGGATGTCGTGGTCGGTGCGGGGCACATGATGATGATGGAAAAGCCAGAGGCGGTGACCGCGAGCTTTTTGAACTGGCTGGCCACGCGCTAAACGCGCGTCAAGCTTGCTCGGCCGTTTTGATGAGGTCTTGCGTGGTGGTGACCCATTGACCGTCGCGGTAGAGCAAAGGCATGGCGAGGTCGCTGTAACGGCCTGAGATCACCTCACCCACCATCAAGCAGTGGGTGCCCTGATCGACTTGTTGAATCAGGCGGCACTCCAAGCTCATGACCGCATCGCGCAGACAGGGAGAGCCAGACTCAAACTGATCCCATCGCAGCGGGTCAAAGCGCTCATCTCCAGACACCTTGGCTTGGCCTGCGAACAACTTGGCCAACTCGATGTGGTCCACCGTCAGCGTGTTCACGCTGAACACTTGGTTGTCGGCCATGTGCGCGTAACTGAAGGCGTTGCGGTTGATGGCACAAACCACGGTAGGCGGCTCGGCGCTCACAGACATGAAGGCCGAGACGGTCATGCCCGTGCGGTGAGGCGCTTTGCCAGTGGCAATGATGTTCACCGCCGCTGGATGCCTGCGCATCAACTGCAGAAACGACGGAGCGTTCATGCCGACACGGCTTCTAAGGGTGCGTTTGCGTTGATGGTGGACCCCAAGCCCAACGCTTGGTTCACACGCGGCATGACTTCGTTGGCCATCAACTCCATCGAACGATGGCCCAACTTGGGGTCAACCAAATCCATACCGGCGTAAACAATTTCGCCAAAAGGCCCGACCTTCTCGCGCATGGCCAAGATTTTGTCGACCACTTCGTTCACGGTGCCGGTGATGACCAACTCATCCAGCAAACGGTCCAGCGTGACATGGCTGTCGTCCTCGTCCATGTGCTTTTTGAAGATGACGTGTCGCTTGGACATCATCATCTTGGTCAACATCTGACGGTAGTAATAACGGTAAGGACTGTTGGCGTCTGCGCGTCCGTAACGGTCAGCCGTGGTCGAGTCGTCGCTGACAAAAATGGTGCGCGCCACACGCCAGTCCGCCGGATTGGCGACTTGTCCCACCTCCGTTTTGCCTTCGCAATAGTTGTCCCAATGGCTGTTGAGCCAGTGGTCCATCAAGAAGTTGGCAGACATCGGATGGAAGTCGCGTTTGCCCATGGCAATCACGCCTTTCGAAAAAGGGGCAACCACGGTGCCCACAATTTCAGGGCGCGGTTTTTGAAAAGGCTTCATCAAGAAACCTCGGCCAATTTCAGGCACCGACGTCACTTGCGTCGTGACCTTGAAACGGTTGTCAGGGAAGTCGATGTTGTAGGGCGGCTCGCGTTCCCAAATCGCCAGAATGACATCAATGGCTTCCGCAAACATCTTGTTGCGATCTTGGTCAAGGATGCCCAGGGCTTCAGCATCCGAAGCCAGCGCACCGGGGCTGATGCCCAAAATAAAACGACCCTTGGCAAGATGGTCAAACATGGCCGCTTGTGATGCCAACAGCGTGGGATGCGAGTGCGACAAATTGGAGGTGCCGCTGCCCAAGATGATGTTTTTCGTTTCTGGGATCAAGGTCGCCAAAAACAACAAGCTATTCGTGACGTTCTCCGCTTTGTCGGTCAAATGCTCACCCACAAAGGCGTCATAAAACCCCAACTTATCCGCCAAGATGATGGTCTGACGGTCTTCATGCAAAGTTTCTGTGGTGTCCCTTTCAAAGGGGTGCAGGGGCATGGTGAAGTAGCCTAAGCGCATGATGAAGTCCTGATGTTTGAGTGGCAGCGATAAACAGATGTATATCCATTCTAGAAATGGATTCGGATTGAATTTAACAAGGTGTTCCAACATACGGAATTTTTGACTAAGGGAATTCCCATGGTCAAGGCCGCTGAAATGGCCCAACTGCATGGGTTTGTATTAATAAGCAATCCGAGGGGCTTGCGGGTCCTTGATCGCGGTGCGCCAAGTCTCTGACTGGTTGGGGTTCATGCGCGCGAGCTCATACTGCGCAGACAAAATTTCAGCCTCATGCTTCAACGTCGAGGCGAGACCGTTGAGGTAACTGCCCGTCATGCGCGCAAGCGTTGACACCGCACACAAGGAACCAATGGGGTAACGGCGTCGGTCAAGCACAGGCACGGCGATGCCTGAAATACCGTTGGATGCGCGTGTTTTTGTGAGGGCATAGCCGTTCTTGCGCGTTTTCTGAATGCTTGTGGAGATCTTGCTGAACGACTTGTCATCGCGACTGCGCAATTGATTAAAGGCCACGATCTCAGCAATTTCTTCGTCCGGCAAATGCGCCAAGATGGCCAAGCTGAACGAGCCAATGCCCATAGGCCATCGGTCGTTGACCTGCAAAATTTCAGCGTTTTGTGGCAAGTGGCCTTGACGCTTGTCCAAGCACACCGCGTCATAACCACAACGAATGCCCAAGTACACCGTTTCGCCCGTGGCTTTTGCCAGTCGTTCAAACGTCGGCTGGGCAATGGCCTTGATGTCGAACACATGGCGCACCGAGATGCCAAACGCATAGACCTCAGGGCCCAACCGGTAGTTGCGGGTGCCCCAAGGACGCTCGACCAAATGCTCATCCAGCATGGCCGACAAGATGCGATGCGCGGTGGCCTTGGGCAACTGGGTGAGTGCGCTGATTTGCATCAATGCGGCACCTTGTGACCCAAAGGTCGATAGCGTGCGTAGCAGCAGTGCGGCGCGCGCAATGCTTTGCGCACCTTCACTTTTTGCAGATGAGGTCATGGTGGTAGTGCTTAAAAGGTCACAAAAAAGGTGGGGCGGATCAAGAAGACGAATGAAGTATTCCATGATTCGGAATGACTCCCACGCGGCTGTCGCCAAGATGCCACCACAGGGCGGACCCTGATTGCCAACCCATCACCGCCCACGCATACTCATTTTCGAAATTCGATGCACGTTTTCTTTCACCTGAATACAACCCGTCAACACGCACAGACGAAGGGCTATTTCTTATGAGATCGATTTGTCAGCTTAAGTTTTTAGCCTGGCTAGGCCTTGTTGGATTGGTCAGCCTAACGAGTATTGCGCATGCGCAAAGCTACCCTGTGCGCCCCATCAAAGCCATCGTGCCCTATGCCGCTGGCGGCTTTTCAGATCAAGCAAGTCGGGTGATTGCCGAAGCCATGTCTCGCAACTTGGGTCAAAACATCGTGATCGAAAACCGCGCGGGTGGCGGAGGACGTATTGGCAGCGAAGCCGTGAGCAAAATGACGCCCGATGGCTATCAGTTGCTGATGACCACCAACGGCACCAAGACCTACATGGCGGTGGTGGAAAAGTCATTGTCTTACGACCCTGTGAACGATTTCACGCCCATCTCATTGGTCGGCAAATATGGCTTGCTGATGGTGGTCAACCCCTCGGTTCCTGCTAAAAATTTGCCTGAGTTTTTGGCTTATGCACGCGACGCCAAAACCAAAGGAAAAATCAACTATGCCTCGTCGGGCATGGGCAGCGGCCTGCACTTTGCGGGGGAGCTGTTCAATGCCATGGGCAAAACAGACATGGTACATGTGCCCTACAAAGGCTCAGGCCCAGGCATGCAAGATGTGTTGGCAGGCGTTTGCCAAGTGATTTTTGATGGCGCAGCCAAACCGCAAATCGATGCAGACAAAGTCCGTCTGATTGGCACCACCAGTTCTGTGCGTGATCCACGTTACCCGGACATCCCAACACTCAGTGAAGGTGGCCTAACGGGCTATGACCTCACCTATTGGGTCGGAATTTTTGCGCCCAAAGGGCTGCCTCCCGAAATTCAAGCGCGCTTGAATGCGTCCGTCAAAACTGCACTGGCAGAACCTGATGTGCAACGCAAACTCAACGGCATGGGGATGACCTTGGTAGGCAGCACACCAGAACAAATGGTGCAAGAAATCCGCACCGAAACCGCCAAACTTCGACAAATTGCTGCCCAGATCCCAGGCGGCGTCAACTGACCTATACACAAACCAACGCATCACTTCTGAGGAACCCTTTGTATGACTCAATCCATCAACCCATCCATTCGCCGCGTCGTGACAGGTCACGATGAACAAGGCAAAGCCATCGTCGAAATCGACGAAATCTGCAGCCATTTCCGTCAAGGCCGGCCCAATGGTTATGTTTGTAATGTCTGGACCACAGACACCAGCCCCGCGAACAACAATGGCCATGTGGATGCAGGCAAACGTGAGGGCAAGTTTTCGATCATTGAAAACGGCAGTGTGTTTCGTGTCCTCGACTTTCATCCCGGTGTTCAGCAGCGCGTACACCGCACCGACTCGGTCGATTACATCGTCGTCATGTCTGGCGAGATCGACATGGAGTTGGAGTCGGGAGAAGAAGTGCACCTCAAAGCAGGCGATGTCATGGTGCAACGCGGCACCGTGCACAACTGGATCAACCGAGGCACCCAGACCTGTGTGATGGCGGTGATTTTGGTGCACGCCAACCCAGTTCAAGCTGGGGGTCAAACACTCAACGCTTTTGGTTGAGTAACAAAGCCGGCATGCAACCCGAAAAATTTACTGAGGAAATGGCGCAATGCCGGGTGCCGCGTTGTCGGGCAACCCGCGGCGCGTGGTGTTCAGCACCATCGCCAACAAGCTGTAGTAACCGCAGTGCGCTGTCATGTCTATGACGCCTTGGTCGCCAAACATTTTTTGGGCAGCGGCCCAAGTGACGTCGCTCACCGATTGGTTGTGCAGCAGCTCTTGCAAAAACTCGTACACCACAGTTTCCTCAGTGCTCATGTGCGGTGGGCGGCGACCTTCGGCAATCGCATCGCAGGTCTCTTCGCTCACGCCGGCTTTCATGGCGATCGGCTTGTGAATATGCCACTCCACCGACTGCGACCAATGACGCGCCACCAACAAGACCGCGAATTCAGAATTGTGCAAACCCACAGTGTTGTCGTAGCGCAGGTATTCACCCACTTTTTGCAAACGCCGCATCAACTCCGGACTGCGCATCAAGGGCACAAACGGTCCGCTGAGTTTGCCCCGAGGTCCACTGATCAGTTCATCCACCGCAGCACGCTGTGCATCGGTCATTTGCTCTCGGGGCATTTCGGGCAGGCGGTCAGGTTTGGGCGTGTTCATTCGGCGTCTCTGGTTAAGGTTTTAAAAATGCGTAAGGGCAATTTATCACCAAGCACCTGGACGCAGAGTCGTGTGCGGGATAGCGTGCTCACCCGTGCGGCCCATCTTTTGAGTCACTCTTTGAAAGACAAGTTCAATGCCTTTTTTACAAATTCGTGAAGTCAGAATTCACTACCAAGTGATGGGTGACACGGGGCCATGGCTGGCGCTGGTCACTGGCGGGCGACGCGGTTTCAATGAGTTCATTCCTTTTGCAGAAAAAATAGCAGCAAAAGGGTTTCGTGTGTTGCTGCACGATCGCCGCAACACCGGTGCCTCCGATGTTTTGATCGCAGGACACGATGGCGAAGAAGAAATTTGGGCCGACGATTTGTTCGAGTTGCTTAGGCAATTGCACGCCACGCCTGCCTTTATTGGCGGCACTTCGTCGGGTGCACGGTTGTCCATGTTGTTCAACCAACGCCATCCGGAAGCGGTCAAAGGGCTGGTGCTGATGCGCATCACCGGCGGCGACTTTGCGGCGGGACGTTTGCCTCACACGTATTACGGTCAGTTCATTGAGGCAGCACAACAAGGCGGCATGCAAGCTGTTTGCGAGACCGACCAATACCGCGAACGCATCGAAGCCAACCCCGCCAATTTACCGCGCTTGATGGCGATGGACCCCGCCGAATACATCCGTGTGATGCAACATTGGCTCTCGATATTTCTCAGAGGACCGCGAAAACCCGTGCTGGGGATGGAAGACGATGTCATGCGCGCTATTCGTGTGCCCACCATCGTCGTGCCGGGCAACGACAAAACCCATGCGTCCGTCAACGGCCATGCTGCGGCAGCCTTGATTCCCAACAGCATCTTGTACGAACTGCCCATCCAAGATCAGGATGTTGCGGTGCTGCCGTTTTCTGATTGGGCTGCGCATGAAGCGACGCTCGCCACTGTTTTTGCCGACTTTATGAACTCGGTGAGCAACACCGCACTGAATGGAGCCAGCAATTGATGAAACCCTATTTTTCAAGGTTCAGCGGCCGTGCGCTGATGCTGGGATTGGCCAGTTTTATGTTGCCGCTCTCTCCCTGCGTACACGCTCAAAACTTCCCAAGCAAAACCATTCGCATCATCGAACCTGCAGGCCCTGGAAGCGCGGTCGATGTATTTGCGCGCAAACTCACACAAGGCCTCTCGCAGCGGCTGGGGCAAAGCGTGGTGGTGGAAAACAGACCAGGTGCTAACAGCGCTCTGGGCGCTCGCGAAGCAGCCCGCGCAGCACCAGACGGACACACCTTATTTCACGCGAATATCAACAACTCACTGAACGACTTGTTGACCAAGGACCCTTGCTGTCGTCTAAACGAAGCCCTCATTCCCATCACCAAACTCACCAGCACACCGCTGGTATTTGTGGTGTTTCCAGGCACAGGCGTCAAAACGCTCAAGGAGTATTTGGCGCTGGGCAAAAGTCAGCCTCAATCTCTGACGTTTGCTTCTGGTGGCACGGGTTCGATCACCCAGTTACTGGGCACCAAGATCAACATGGTGACGGGGCTTCAGGTTCGAGAAATTCCCTACAAAGCGATTGGTGCAGAGCTTCCCGATTTGATAGCAGGCCATGTGACTGCTGCGTATTTAGCGCCTGCGGTGGTCGCTCAGCACATCCGTTCGGGTAAGTTGATGGCCTTGGGTGTTGCGGGTGCTAAGCGAATTTCAATCCTGCCCGAGGTACCCACACTGGCAGAAGCCGGCTTGCCTGATGTCGAAGCGTCGGGTTGGAATGGCTTGTTCGTCCCAGCCGGCACGCCAAGTGCCGTGGTGCAGCGTTTGCAAAGTGATGTGGCAGCCGTCATGTCCACACCCGCGTTTCGTGCCGATGCGCAAAGCCTGGGCTATGAGCTCGGTGGGGAGGGCATCGAAGAATTTTCGGCCTATATCAAGTCTGAATTGCTACGTTGGGGGCAGGTGATCCGAGACGGGAACATCAAAGCCGAATGAAATCAAACCCTGAATTTGTCTAACCTGAAAGAACTCGAACATGCTGAAAAAAACGCTATCTCTGATTGCCGCTGCACTACTGGCTGGTGTGGGTGGCCAAGCTCTGGCCCAAGCCTATCCCAACAGGCCGATTCGCATCATTGTCCCTGCGGGGCCTGGTGACAGCTGTGACATTTTGTCCCGCCTGATTGCCCCTAAATTAACGGAGCGGCTAGGCCAACCCATTGTGATTGACAACCGCGCGGGCTCTGCCGGCCAACTCGGCCTGACGCTGATCAAGCAAGCACCTGCCGATGGTTACACCTTGGGCTGTGGTCAAGGCGGCAACATGGTCATCGTGCCCTTGGCCTACGCCAAAGTGGCCTACGACTCGCGCAAAGATTTCACGCCCATGGCCATGATGGCCTCCAACTTTGTCGCCTTGGTGGCCAGTCCCAAGACCCCCTTCAAAACGGTCAAGGAGTTGATTGACTACGGCAAAGCCAATCCCGGTAAATTGACGTTCGGTACCAATGGCGAGGGCGCATTCCTGCACTTTGCGACCGAGCAATTTCGCATGATGGCAGGCTTTGACTACATGCACGTCCCCTACCGAGACATGGGTGCTGTGTTTACCCAGATGTTGGGGGGCGAGATTTCAGCGTCGATTGGCTCATTCATTTCTGTGCAACCCTTGATCGACTCGGGCAAGCTTCGCTTGTTGGGCATCGCACGCGCAACACGCTCTCCCGACTACCCCAACATCCCCACCATCGCGGAGACCGTGCCCGGTTATGCGTCTGGCGGCTGGTTTGGCATCATCGGCCCGGCCGGTGTGCCACGCGAGATCACGAACCTCATCAACAAAGAGGTCAACTGGGCCTTGCAGCAACCCGATGTGCGTGAACGTATGAAAAAACTGGGCCTAGAAATTCACACCGAACCGCCAGAATTTTTCACAGACTTGATGAACAAGGATTTTGAAAACTGGGGCAAAGTGGTGAAAAACATGGGGTTCAAGCCGCTTTAACAGCAACGCAAACTCTCCAACTGCGAGCCCCCTCTGGGGCTCGTCTTACTTCACGCCGTAGCGCTCGCGATAAGCCTGCGTGCGCACCAAATGCTCGCCCATCGCGTTGTCAGGCTGCGCGTTCAAATACGTCAGCAAATCACTCAGCTCCGCAATCGCACACACCTGCAAGCCGACTTGTTCACGCACATATTGCACGGCGCTGTAGGGCACATCTTTGGTGGTGCCATCGGCTTGTTTTTCGGTCGCCATTTCTTGGCGATCCAATGCAATTGCCACCGCATGCGGCGTGGCGCCTGCGGCTTTGATGAGAGCAATCGATTCGCGAGCGGCAGTGCCTGCGCTCATCACGTCGTCCACGATCAACACGCGGCCTTTGAGCGGTGCGCCCACCAAGCTGCCGCCTTCACCGTGGTCTTTGGCTTCTTTGCGGTTGTAAGCGAAAGGTACGTTACGGCCTAAGCGCGCCAACTCAATCGACACCGCAGCGCCCAACGGAATGCCTTTGTAAGCGGGGCCAAAAATCATGTCGAACTCGATGCCGCTTTGCACCAAGCGCTGCGCGTAAAAGCTGGCCAACTTACCGAGTTTGGCGCCATCGTCAAACAAACCCGCATTGAAAAAGTAAGGGCTCATGCGGCCCGCTTTGGTTTTGAACTCCCCAAATTTCAGCACGCCACAATCCAGCGAAAATTGCACAAACTCTTGCGCCAACACGTCGTTGGCAGCCGCACTCTGACTCATGGGGAAATTCCTTGTTCAAACTAACCAGCCTCAACCTCAACGGTATTCGTTCAGCCGCCCGCAAGGGCGTGGAAGCTTGGCTCGAAAAAGCCAGCCCTGATTGTATTTGCGTGCAAGAAATCAAAGCCCAAGCCCCAGACATCGCGGGCAACTTCGACACATTGGCAGGCTTGAAAGGCCACTTTCATTACGCCGAGAAAAAGGGCTACTCGGGCGTAGGCGTGTACACCAAGCACGAGCCCAGCGACGTGATCGTGGGTTTTGACGGCGGCGAGTTCGATGCCGAAGGCCGCTACATTGAGCTGCGTTTTGACACGCCCACCCAAAAGCTGTCCATCATCAGCAGCTACTTTCCCAGCGGATCATCGGGTCCTGAGCGCCAAGATGCGAAGTTTCGTTTCTTGGCCGCCATTTACCCACACCTCAACGCCTTGAAACAAGACCGCGAGTTTGTGTTGTGCGGCGACATCAACATTGCGCACAACGAGGCCGACTTGAAAAACTGGAAAGGCAACAAAAAGAACAGCGGCTTCTTGCCCGAAGAACGCGCTTGGATGACGGAGCTCACAACGCAAGGTGGCATCGTCGACGTGTACCGCCAACTGCAACCCAACACCACCGACGCTTGCTACACCTGGTGGAGCAACCGTGGCCAAGCCTATGCCAACAACGTGGGTTGGCGCTTGGACTACCACTTGGCCACGCCCGCCGTGGCGGCCAAGGCGCATGCAGAGCACATCTACAAAGACGAGAAGTTCTCAGACCATGCGCCGGTCACCATCACCTACAACGGTTTGATCTGACGGTCATCTCACACCCTTTCGTAGGTGTAAAGCAACGAGGGGCTGTGATTGATGCATCGCTGCTTTACTTGGGTGTCACCAAAAAATTACCTGCCGTAAATTTAACTGGCTCACTTTGCGGGTCAAAGCTCACGCCAGCGGGATCAAGTCCGTCCCTGACACGCTGAAGTTGTTGCTGCAAAAGACGACGCAACTTCACAATGCCGATGTCTGATGTCGCAAGGTGCTCTTCGGAGTGATGGGCAATGGCGCCTTGGCTGACCATAGCCTCGTAGTCGCCGGGAAATTGTTGGTGCTCGGCTTCTGTCAACTCTTCCCACAACTTGCCATTGAGACGTGAGCGCATTTTGACGAGCTCACCTTCTTCTTTCACGCGACCCACAACATAAATGCGGAAGGAATGGTCATCAATCGGCAAGACCCATCCCAAAGATTCAACCATCCCATATTTCCCAATGCGTGGACTGGGGATCACTCGCAAGGTTGGCAATCCGGCTTCGCTGATGCGAAGTAAGGTTTGGCCGTCTGGCAGGTCTCGCAGCGACACTGTTCGAACGCTGTGCTCTTGTGTTTCCCAAGTCACCTTTGGCATCAGCGCCATTTGTTCCACAAACTGAGTGCCACTGAATGACGAATGCAGAATCACAACGTGGAAGGGATCGACCAAATTTTCGTAATGCTGCAGCCAATTGCAAGGAATGATTTGCGGGCCTCCACCGCCAATGCTGTTGTCATTGACCTCCAAAAACTCACCCTCTTCCAGAGTTTCAAGGCACTCATAACGAGGTAGCACGGGTTTCTTTTCCGGTGGGCCCATGTAAGCCCAAATCAAACCGTAAAGTTCCTGAACGGGGTACCAAGGCTGCCTTATTTTGTGGCGATGTTCATCGTCCTTTGGCTCGCAAGGGCGTTCCAAGCAATGCCCTTCTGCATCAAACAACCAACCGTGATAACAGCAACGGATGCCGTTTTCCTCCACCTTGCCATAAAACAACGATGTCCCGCGGTGCGCGCAATGGGGGTAGACCAGTCCTGGACGCCCTTTTTTGTCCCGAAACAAAATGAGGTCTTCGCCCAAGATACGTACTTGTCGCGGCCTAGCGTTGGCATCCGCGCTGACGCCGACCGGATGCCAATAGCGACGCATTAGTTCGCCCATGGGCGTTCCGCGACCAACTTCGGTCATTTCCAAATTGGAGCTTGCTTGACGCTTGTGATAAGCCGTTCCTGTGTCCACGTGGATTGGAATCGTGCGAGATGGAGTGGGTGGTAGATCGCTCATGTGGTTACTTGCGCGGATTTATACGCCAGCGGCTTTGATCAGCTCAGCAACCCTTGGATAGTCTGTTTTATAGACCTCCATAAATTGCTGGGGCGTGTTGCCCAGTGGCTCGAAGCCAAAACTGATGAGCTTGGCTTGCACGTCTGGCATCGCCGTGATCTCGCGCAGCGCATTGACCCACGTGTTTTGCAATTCAAGCGGTAGATTGGCAGGCGCGTACATGCCAATCCAACTGTCCAAGTCGAAGCCCTTGAATCCTTGTTCTGAAAAAGTTGCGATTTGGGGCATGGTCGATACTCTGCGCGTACCGGCGACGCCCAAAACCTTCATTTTCCCGCCCTGCACCTGAGCCTTTGCTGTGGATGGATTCGCCCAAGCGAAATCGAGCAATTCGCCAAATAAATCGTTGTGTGCGGCAGCTTCTGATTTGTACGCCGCATGGACCAAGCTTGTCCCTGATTGCTGCGCCAACAATTCACCAAAGAGATGGGCAGACGATCCATTGCCCCAAGTTCCATAACTCAGGCTGCCCTTTTTCTTCGCAAATTCAAGCAAATCTTTGAGCGTGTTCAAGGGGGCATTGGCACGGACCACCACCATCGGCCCGCCAACGGCCAACATGCTCAACGGCGTAAAGCTTTTGACCGGGTCATAGGGCAGCTTGGGTTGCAAGATGGCATTGTTCACATGCGTGAGGGGCAACGTCATCATGACTGTGTAGCCATCGGGTGCGGCTTTGGCGACGTAATCTGCGGCGATGATGCCGCTGGCGCCAGGTCGTGCCTCCACAACGATGGGCTGACCCCAACGCTGTTGCAATTTGTCGCCATAAATTCTGGCCAAGGTGTCAATCGGGCCACCCGCCGTACCGAATGGAACGATCTTGATCGGCCGATTAGGAAAGCTCGCGGCGCCTTGAGCCCAAACGTGTGGGACTGTGACTGCTGACAAGCTGGCGAGAAGGGTTCGGCGTGATATCGACATGCTTTTTTCTTTGGTTGATGGTCGCAATATTTACTTTTGTTTTGTGCCCATTCTCAAGAGTACTTACCCTTGCGCGCTGCAGCGACAATCGCTCCAATGACCGCCTCCACCCAACCCCAAGTCGCCATCATTGGCGCAGGCCCAGCCGGCCTCATGGCTGCTGAAATTTTAAGCGCTGCAGGCGCCAACGTGCATGTGTATGACGCCATGCCCTCCGTCGGCCGCAAGTTCTTGCTGGCCGGTTTGGGCGGCTTGAACCTCACCCATGCCGAACCCCTTGCGTATTTCGTTCAACGCTACGCCGAACGCAGCGAGGCTTGCGCCGCGTGGCTCAACGCCTTTGGTCCTGAGGCCGTGTGTGCATGGGTCAAAGGCTTGGGACTTGACACCTTTGTAGGCAGCTCGCAGCGCATATTTCCCACCGACATGAAAGCCGCCCCCCTGCTGCGCGCTTGGCTGCACCGTTTGCGCCACCCCGTGCAGGGCACGCCCGTCACGTTTCACATGCGCCACCGTTGGAATGGCGCGTTGACCCAAACGACTACAAACACTGCCACGTCAGCCAGTGCATTTCAGCTGAGCTTTGACACCCCCAATGGCCCGCAAACCACACAAGCCCACGCCGTGGTGTTGGCGCTGGGTGGCGGCAGCTGGGCCAAGCTGGGTTCTGACGGCGCTTGGCAGCCTTGGCTCAAAGATGCTGGCGTCGACGTGGCACCGCTGCGCCCCGCCAACTGTGGCTTTGACGTGCAAGGTCGCGCCAGCGCAGATGGCACCGCCACCACAGGCTGGAGCCAGCACTTAGCGAGCCAATTTGCAGGCACGCCCTTGAAGTCGGTGGCACTGTCATTCACCGACACGCAAGGCCACAGCTTCCAGCGCAAAGGCGAATTTGTGGTGACGGCCACGGGCATTGAAGGCAACTTGGTTTACGCCGCATCGGCTTTACTGCGCGACGAGATTGAGCGCCACGGCCACGCCACGCTGCACCTCGACCTCAAACCTGACTTCACCGCAGAGCGCGTGTTGACCGAAGTGAAGCACCCACGCGGCTCGCGCTCACTTAGCAGCCACTTGAAAAGCCGCCTCAACCTCACGGCCTTGCACTTGGCGCTGTTGCATGAAGTGCTGAGCAAAGAAGCCATGAACGACCCTGCCCAACTCGCAGCGGCGATCAAACACTTGCCCGTCACCTTGACCGCGACACGCCCGATCGACGAAGCCATCAGCAGCGCAGGCGGTGTGCGCTTGGAAGCCTTGAACGACACGCTGATGAGCACGGCCCTACCCGGCGTGTTTGTGGCCGGTGAAATGCTGGACTGGGAAGCTCCCACAGGCGGCTACTTGCTCACCGCCTGCTTGGCCAGCGGCCGCTTGGCAGGGCAAGGCGCGAGCGCGTTTTTGTCGAAATAAGCGGGGTAAAAGCGCTCTAGAACCGCGCCTCAAACGCCCAGTCAGCGGGGGCGTCACCCGCTTCAAGCAGGGCGTTTGGCCAGCAACTCTGCATTCGCCGCTTCGTAAGCGGCAGCCACTTGCAGCAACGCCGCATCGCCTTGCGGACGGCCCATCAGTTGCAAGCCCATGGGCCAAGGCTGTGTGGCATGAAAACCAGCCGGCACGCTGATGGCCGGCAAGCCACCCAAGGTGGCGTAAATGGTGGACTCCATCCAGCGGTGGTAGGTGTCCATCGTGCGCTCACCAATCTGTTGGGGCCAACGCTGTTCTATTGCAAAGGGCCACACCTGCGCCACGGGCAAAGCGATGACGTCCACCTGGTCAAACAAACTCAGCAGGTGGTGGTAGAAGCTAGTGCGGGTTTGGCTGGCTTTGGAGAAATCGGTGTAGTTCAAGGTCAGCGAATGGTCGTACTCCCACAGCGCCTCGGGCTTGATGTGCGCACGCGCATTCGGCAGCGCTAGCAACTCACCCACACGCTGGCCCGCTAAAGCACGTCGCCAAGCCAGCCAGCATTGCCACAAACGGTCTGTGTCAAACCCCAGCGACAGCGGCGTGACGATGGCTCCTTGCGCTTCCATGCGCTGCAAGGCTTGCTCGCACACCTCCAAAATGCCGGGCTCGGTGGCCAGATAGCCATTCAAATCACCCAGCCAACCAATGCGCACGCTCTTCATGCGGGACGCATCGCACGCCAACCCTTCGGCACTGAATGGCGACGACAGCGACAACGGCACGCGTGGGTCGTGGCCCGCTTGCACTTGCAGCAGCTTGGCCAAATCGGTGACGTTGCGGGCCATCGGACCTTCGGTGCCGAGTTGGTCCAACCACACATCGGCGCTGGGGCCAAACGGCACGCGGCCTTGGCTGGGCCGCATGCCGAAAATGTGGTTCCAACCGGCGGGATTACGCAACGAGCCCATGAAGTCCGAACCATCGGCCACAGGCAACATGCGCTGCGCCAAAGCTACGGCGGCACCACCGCTGCTGCCACCTGCACTTACTTGGCGATCCCACGCGTTGGGAGTCGCCCCAAACAATTCGTTGAAGGTGTGCGAACCCAAACCAAACTCGGGCATGTTGGTTTTGCCCACCACAATGCTGCCCGCCGCTTTCATGCGCGCGGCCATCACACAGTCTTTTTGCGCCATCGCACCTTTCAGCAAAGGGCTACCAAAAGTAGTCGGAAATCCGACCGTCGAACCCGTATCTTTGATGGCTTGGGGCATGCCATGCATCCACCCCCGCGTATGCCCCGCCGCCAATTCTGCGTCGCACACATCGGCTTGTGCGAGCAGAACGTCATCGGGTGCCATGTTGACGATGGCGTTGTAGATCGGGTTGAGTTGATGAATGCGCGATAGGTAAGCCTGCATTACTTCGGCGCAAGAGACTTGACGCTGATGAATGAGTTCGGACAGTTCGCAAGCATTAAGGTCGGTGATATGGGTCATATGAATTCATCTCATCCAAGGTGTGCAGGTGCAACAAAACCGCACCATTCGTTTTCGAGCCAATGGGCCATTTTCAAGCACAGCGGATCGGCAAATGTGTTGCCAATGATCTGCGCCCCCACGGGCAGACCTTCAGAGCTTTTCCCGATGGGAATGGCGGTGGCGGGAAGGCCGACCACGCCAGGGTAGCCCGCCCAGAACAGGCTGTCGGTGTGGGGCTGATCTTGCCCGTTGACTTGCAACATGCGCTCCCAGCGTTCGCCCTGTTGGTTGTGTAAAAAGGCGGGCGAGGTGGCTACCGGAGTGATCAGCAGGTCCACCGATTCAAAGTAGCTGCGCCACTGGGCGCGCAGCACAGCGCGTTGCTGGTCAAACTCGACCCAATCACGGTGCGTCAAGGTGCTGCCGCGCCAGACGCGTTCGCGCATGGTGTCCAGCGAGGGGGCGCTTTGCGCAGCCAGCGCCTGAAAGCGGGCAAAGGTCGCGTCGTCCAGCAAGGCCCCCGTGGCCGAGCGCAGCAGGTGCATGTACACACGGTGCGACTGAGCGCTGTCCACTGGGCGATGGTCGTCCAGCACAGTGACACCTTGTGCGCGCAAAAAATCGGCCAGCGCATTCAGCCGGTCCTGAATGCTGTTGTCGACACGCGCCTCGGCATCGTCGTAGAAGATGGCCACACGGCATTGCCAAGGTGCTCTGTCGGTATGCCGCCATTGGGCAGGCGTCCAGCCCAGCGGGCCGAACTGCTCTAGCGGCGAGGTGAGCACCTGCATGGCCAGTTGCAGGTCTTGTGCGCTGCGTGCGAGTGGCCCAGCCACGGCAATGTCGAGGCTGTCGATGCATCGCACGCTTGGCAGCTGGTGGCCTTGCATGGGCACCACGCCCCAAGTGGGTTTGTGGCCATACACACCGCAGTAATGCGCCGGGTTGCGGATCGAGGCACCGATGTCGCTACCCAGCTCCAGCGGAGTCATGCCTGCGGCCAACGCGGCACTGGCTCCGCCAGACGATCCGCCGGGTGTGCGCATCAGGTCCCAAGGGTTATTCGTGGTGCCATAGACGGGGTTGAACGATTGCCAGTCACTCAGTGCAACGGGCACATTGGTCTTGCCAAAGACCACGGCTCCTGCGTCCAGCAGGCGCTGCACGGCCACAGCGGGCTGTTGGGCGATGTTGTCCTTGTAGTCCGGGAAGCCCCAGCAGGTGGGCGTGCCCGGTAGATCGAACGCTTCCTTGACGGTCATGGGTAGGCCGTGCAACGCCCCCCAGTCTTCGCCCCGAGCCCGCGCCGCGTCGGCCTCTGCTGCGCGTTCACGGGCGGCATCAAAAGTGCGCACAACCACGGCGTTGATGCGACTGTCGAGTTGCTCGACTCGAGCGATGTGCTGCTCTAACAGCCTCACGCTGGAGGTCTGTCCTGCTTTGAGTTGACGCAGCAGCGAGGTGGCCGTGTCAAACATCAGGGTCGCGCGCTGAGCTTCATGCGGGCAGCGTCTGACTGAAACAGCGCGTCACTGAGGTTGCAAATTGATCGATTTGGCAATCGCTTGATAACGCGCAATTTCCGAAACGTAAAGCTTGTCCAACTCTGCGGGCGTCATGGGCTTTGGCAAGGAGTTACCGGTCCCTTCGTAGGCTTTGCGAATGTCTGGGTTTTGCAGGCCGTCGTAAATGGCCTTGTTGAGTTTGGCGGTCACATCGGCAGGCGTGTTTTTGGGCACTTGAATGCCGGCCCACAAATCAAATTCAAAGCCCTCTAAGTTTTTGTTGATGGCCAAAGGCTCTAATTGTGGAAAGCGGGCCAAAGGCTGCTTGGCGGTGATGCCCAGAGCCTTCACCTTGCCCTCTTGAATCAAGGCAGGCACGTTGCCCACCAAAGGCATGAACACCATGTCGATTTGGCTGCCCATCAAGTCGGTCAAGATGGGTGCCATGCCTTTGTAAGGCACATGCAGGGTTTTGGCTTTGGTGAGTTGTGTGAAGCGCTCGCCCACCAAGTGGTAGAGCGAACCAGGTCCCACGCTGGCGTAAGACAGCTCTTTGGCGCCAGGCTTTTTGGACAGCTCAATCAACTCATTCACGTTGTTGGCGGGTAAGTCTTTGCGGGTCAACAGCACCATGGTGGTGGTGACCAATTGAGCCGCTAGCTTCAAGTCTTCCGGTTTGTACTTGACAGCGTTCATGGCCAAGGGCGCCAGCATCAACTCCATGGGGGATCCCAGCACCAACTGATAACCATCAGCGGGTGCACTCAACACTTTCTGCACGCCTAAAGCGCCGCCCACGCCGCCAATGTTTTCCACCATCACCTGCTGCCCCAATTGCTTGGACAACTCAGGCTGAATTTGCCGCGCCACAAAGTCAGAACCACCGCCTGCGGGGTAAGGCACCACCATCGTGAGCAAATGGCTGGGGTAGTTTTGGGCCCAAGAAGACAGCGCCACAGCGCTCAAAGCCGCCAACATGAACGCGCGTTTGGTGGAGGTGAACAAATGCATAAGAGTCCTTCGCAAAGACGAGGTGTGTCAAAACCCCAAGCATGGCCGCGCCGCGGCGCAAGAGCTATCAAAAATTGGCAATTTCATGATCGGGATTACCCGCGCCCAATTCAAAAGGGCGTTATGCAGAAGCCCGTAAGGTGGTCGAGGGCAGCTCACCAAAGAGGCGTTTGTAGTCTTGCGAAAACTGCCCCATGTGCCAAAAGCCCCAGCGCGAAGCGATGTCAAACACGCTTTGTCCGTCATGGGCTTGCTTGAGCGCTTGCTGCGTCCGGTTGAGCCGCGTGATGCGCTGGTACTTCATCGGGCTCATGCCCAAAATTTCTTGGAAACAGTAATTGAGCTTGCGGCTGCTCACGCCCACACGTTTGCAAATGTCGAGCATGGACAGTGCTTCGTCGTCGCTGGTTTGCAGCATCCACTCACAGGCTCGGTGCACCACGGCTTTGCGCATGCTGGTGGCACGCACGTCAGACAAGTCGCAAAACGAGGGCAAAGTGTCAACCCATTCCAAAATCACATCGTCACGCAAAGTCTCCAGCGCCTTGGTATTGGCAGCCAGTGGCAATCCCGATTGGCTACATTCAAAAATTTGATGGTGCAAAGCCAGCAAACGCTGCGCTCGGTCAGCGCCAATCGACACCACGCGCTGCTGCGACACCCACGCCGCCATCGACGGGTGATGGGTACGCGCCCACAACGACTCCAACAGCTCGGCATCCACCACGATGCCAATCAAATTGAAATGGGCAGGGCTGCACAAATCGAGGCCATCGCTAGGGCCGACCATGATGTCGTGCTGCCCGACCGTTGCGCCAGAGAACAAGGCCGACCCAGCGTTTGCCGAAGCTGGCAAGGCAAACAAATAACTGTCGTCCCCCAAATCACCGCGCTGCCGAATGGCCTGGTTGGCGCCCTCATGCACCAAGCTCACGCCTGGCAATTGCATGAGGTGAACTTGGCCCGCAAATTTGCCGCACGACATTTGGTCGTACTGCAGCGACCAGCCCGCTTGCGCCTGCGCTTGCTCATGCGCATCATGGGTGGTGACAAAGCGTGACCAAGGCTGCGTGGCGGGGCCCCCCAAGCGGTGGTCAGAAACACAAGTGTTGGACATGGTGTGAGTTTAGTCAGCTGCGCCCTAGTACAAACCCCGAATCAACTGTGCCAAATCTCGATAGCGGCTCTGCCCCACGCCTTCTTAGGATGAAACAAATTTTGATGAAGGAGGGGCTTGTGACCTTGCACATATTCACCATACGCCATGCGCCACGTTGGCTAACCCACAGCGCGCTTGGGGCGGTGTGGGCTGCTGCGGGGTTGCTGTGTCACGCTGCACCCGCTGCGCGGGTGGCCATGGAGCCCTTGCCTGCCGAGACATTGACAGTCAGCCGCATCGCGCCAGAAGCCACACAACGCGTGTACGTCGCCGACATCGCGATTGGCCATATTTCTGACGGCCGCATTCGAGTGTTTGACGCCAAGCAGGGCAAGTTCTTGGGCATGGTGTCCACCGCCTACGCAGGCAATTTCACCGTCAATCCAGCAGCCCACGAGTTGTACGTGGCCACCACACATCTGAGTCGCAGTTCACGCGGTGATCGCACCGATGTGTTGGAGGTGCACGACACCGAAACCTTGGGCTTTAAGTACGAGGTGATCTTGCCGCCCAAACGTGCCCAAGCCCTCAACTACCGAGGCTTGGTGCGCACCAACAGCACAGGGAATTGGGTGCTGGTACAAAACGCGACGCCCGCCACCTCGATCACCGTGGTGGACTTGAACCAACGCAAAGTACTGACCGAAGTAGCCACACCCGGCTGCTGGGGCGTGCTGCCATCGGCCACACATGCCATGCGTTTTTCGATGCTGTGCGGCGACGGCAAAGTGGCCACGGTCACCCTCAACGAACAAGGCCAAGTGACGGATCGCCAAACCACCGCCCAGCTGTTTGACGCGGATCTGGATGCATGGTTTCACCACGCAGAGCAAGTGGGCGACCGTTATTGGTTTGTCTCTTTTAAAGGCGTACTCACCGAACTCGATGTCAGCGGCCCCGTGGCCGTTGTGCGTCAGACACGCTCCTTGGTCAATGCCGCCGCAGCGCGTCAAGGCTGGCGTCCGGGCGGTTACCAAAACTTTGCGGTCGACCCCAGCGGCCAACGCCTTGTTGTCGCCATGCACGCCCAAGGCAGCGAAGGCACACACAAGCGCCCTGCCCAACAGCTGTGGACCTTTGACCTGCAAAGCGGCAAACGGCTAAGCACGGTGCCAGGACGCGGCACGATCTCGCTCACCTTCTCACGCGACGGCCAACGTCTGCAGGGCTTAGATGGCGAACGCGGCGGCATGACCATTTGGCGCTGGTCAGACACCGGCCCCAAGCGCGTGCAAACCACGGTCGTCAAGGCGGGCGAGTCGTCCATGCACCTTGAATCGCACGACTAGGAACACGACATGGACATGATCTGGAACAACCCTCTGTGGGTCGTGATTGCAGCAGCGGCACTGACCGTGTTGTTTGCCCATGCAGCCCTGCTCAAAGTGACCGACCTAGATTTACTGGTGCATCACTTGGCAGGCTACGGCGTGCCTGTGAACGCACGTGCCATCGTGGCACGCGCGGTGATCGCACTAGAGAGCCTCAGCGCTGTGGCACTTCTTTCGCCATGGCGCAACTTAGGCGCTGGCTTGGCCGCACTGCTCTTGGGCGTTTACGCCTTGGCCATGGCCTTGCAATTGCTGCAACGCCGTGTGATCGACTGCGGCTGTGGCGGCCAAGCCCTGCCCGTGTCGTGGGTGTTGGTATTGCGAAACACTTTGCTGGTCGCCTTGGCATGGACCGCCAGTCAACCCGCCGACATGCGCGAGTTGGTCTGGGTCGACTTTGGCGTGGTGGTGGCCGCCGTGTTGCTGATGGTGGTGCTCTACACCGCCATTCACCAAGTACTGATGCAGCAAGCTTTGCTGCGCCAGCGTCTGTTTTCTGGGAGCTTGTGATGAACGCTTTGACAATTTCTGTGGTCTTGTTGTGGGTCGCGGTGCTGGTGTTGGCTGTGCTGTTGTGGGCCATCTCGCGGCAAGTGGGTGTGTTGTTTGAGCGCGTCGCGCCCATGGGTGCCTTAGTCACCGACTCGGGCCCACCCGTGGGCGCCCCCTCGCCGGTGTTTCAGCTGACGGGCATCCAATCGGAAGTGGTGCAAATTGGTGGCGACCAAGCCTTACCCAACTTGGTGTTCTTCTTGTCGCCCACTTGCCCTGTGTGCAAAAAACTGCTGCCCGTACTCAAGGCCGTCGCACAGGACGAGCGTCAACAATTGCGCATCGTCTTGGCCAGCGATGGCGAAGCGTCTGAGCATTTGCAGTTTGTGCAACAACAAGGTTTGGGCGACATGCCTTATGTGCTGTCGACCCAACTCGGCATGGAGTACCGCGTGTCGCGCTTGCCCTACGCTGTGTTGCTCGACAAACAAGGCGTGGTGGTGTCTAAGGGTTTGGTGAATTCGCGCGAACAACTCGACAGCTTACTCAACGCGCACGACATGCAAACCCCCACGATTCAGCAATACCTCAGCGGCTCGCCCGCATAAAGGAGTTCGGTCATGCAATGGCTTTTAAAACTTCTGGACCGATTCACCGAACGCTCGGTGCGCAACGTGGCCCACAACCACGGACGACGCAGCCTCATCGCCAAAATTGGCGTTGCCTTGGTGGGTGGTGCGGTGTTGCCCATGCTGCCGTTTGACCGCAGCGGACAGTTCATGTCAACCAACGCGGCGCAACCCAAAAAGGCCGCACCCAACTTAGACCCTACGCAATGTGAGTATTGGCGCTACTGCGCATTCGACGGCTACTTGTGCACCTGCTGCGGTGGCTCGCTGACGCAATGCCCGCCGGGCACCGAAGCGTCCAAGGTGAGCTGGGTAGGCACCTGCTTGAACCCAGAAGACGAACGCCACTATTTGGTGTCTTACAACGACTGTTGCGGCAAAGGCTCGTGCGGCGAATGCTTGTGCAACAACAACGAGCGCGAACGCCCCGGCTACCGGCTGGGTGTGCACAACGACATCAACTGGTGCATGGCCAACACCAGCTCAATGTTCCACTGCACCACCTCAATCATCGTGGGGTTGGCATGATGGGGTGGCGGCATCGTCTGCTCGCACTCGCCTGCGCTTTCGCCAGTCAAAGCCTTTGGGCACAAACCCCAGGGGCTGCCTTGTTTGAAGCGCATTGCAGCGCGTGCCACCAAGCCGACGGCAGCGGCACGGTCGGCTTGGCCCCTGCGCTCAAAGGCGCGCACTGGCCAACCTTGGGCAAAGACCGCCAATACTTGCCCACCGTTTTGACCAAGGGCCTGTCGGGTCGAATTGAGGTGAATGGTCAAGTGTTTGTGGGCAGCATGCCTGCCTTTGCGTCACAACTCGACGATGCGGCCTTAGCATTGCTGGCCCAACATGTGCGTGTGTTGCAAAACAGCGCCGAAGGCGAGCCACCCTACACCGCCGCCGAACTGGCGACCGCCCGACAAACGGCAGGTAGCCCACCTCAAACGCGCCAAAAACGACAAGCCTTATTGGGCTTACGCTGAATGCGACTGCGCAACGCCTTTGCGACAGTACTGACCAGCCTGTGTGCCACTTTGACCGGCGCGGGTGTGTTGGGTACCGCTGCCCCTGTGCGGCTCCATGCAGAGTCGGTCGCCAAAACCAGCAGCCCACGCAGCCTCTATGTGCTGCACTGCGCAGGCTGTCACGGCATGGATGGTTCTGGCTCTGTGCAAGGGCAAGTGCCCGACATGCGGCGCTTAGGCCGATTTTTACAACACCCCGAAGGCCGTAAATTTTTGGTTCAAGTCCCCGGCGTGATGGGTTCAGGCCTGAATGACAAAGACGTAGCCCAAGTCACCAACTGGGTGCTGACCACCTTGGCCACCGACATCGCGCCGCAAACCTTTGTGCCCTACACAAGCCTTGAAATTGCGGCAGCACGGGCCAACCCCTTGAGCGATGTGATGGCCACACGCGCCCGCCTACTGGCCACTGAGCCACACCCAGCCAGCCCTGATTGATAAGCGGGGGGCCACTATGATGGCGGGATTGTTAGATTCAACCTGTTTTGCCATGTTCCGCACCCTGCTCAAATCCAAAATTCACCGCGTAGCCACCACCCAGTGCGAATTGCATTACGAGGGCTCCTGCGCCATCGATGAAAACCTGCTGGACGCCGCCAACATTTGTGAAAACGAACAAGTCCACATCTGGAATATCAACAACGGCGAACGATTCATCACCTACGCCATCAAAGGCGAGCGTGGCTCGGGCATGATTTCGGTCAACGGCTCTGCAGCACGCCGCGCCAGCGTGGGTGACTTGTTGATCATTGCTTCGTTTGCGCAAGTGCATGAGGATCAAGTGGCTAAGCATGAACCTCAGCTGGTGTTTGTGGATGAGAAGAACCAGCAAGTGGGCTTGCGACACCATGTGCCCACGCAGGCTGCGCCTGGGCATGGAGCGGATGAGTGTTGAGCTGATTTAGCCCGCCCATATCAATCAACGCACGATCACCATTCGAAAGCATTAAATGAAATTACTCAGCTTGCTACTGTTTCTCTGTCTTGTTGGGTGCGCCCACAACTCGTCAACAGTGATTGTTGAGCGAAAGATTGAAGGCCCTAAAGTTATCGCGCTTGACGCACCCCGAACTCCATGGGTTGTTGAAATCGAAAATCGATTGCGTCAAAACGGATTTCAGATATTGCGGTGGGCAAGTCAAAAGCGAGTACGTGAGCAAGTTAGCGATAGCAAAGTTGAAGAGTTCAGCGAGTCGACTGCTCGATATGTGTTGGTTATAGATGGTTACGCACCACTGGACCCGATGACCAGATGTTTTGGTGGCGGTTTTAGATTTAGTCACCTTACAGCCGAGTTAGTCGATGTAAAAACCAACGAAACTTTATTTAATGTTTCTGGGTCTGGTTACTCCGAGAACTGTCCGCCAATGTCAGGGAAAATTTTTCATAACGTCACTTCCGCTGTGGTGAATGCTTGGCAACAGTAGCTAATAATTCGTATTGCTTAAGCCATACGATCACCTCATCAAAAACGCACGATCTACCCATCGTGCGTTTTTGCTTTGTGGGCTCTGTAAAAGCTAGTTTGCCGACTATTTTTGGCAGGCGCTGGGAGAGTGTCGATTTGATTTACGCTCACGCTGAAAACCTTAAGTTAAGCATTTGCACGAAATCAGCCGACCTGCGGTTGAACCCAGCGCCAGCTAGTCTGTGTAGTCCTAGCGCCTAAAAGTGCGCTGTCCGTTGTTTTCATATGTGGCATTCCCCCATATTTCTAGACACTTCTCATAAAAAAACCATTACGTTTGACACTTGACACCATCAAAAAACGCATCAAATGCTATGCTTTTTAAAGCGCTAAATTATGTCCATCACTCAACCCATTTTTGCCCGAAATACGGTCGGCATGACCGAATTGCGGCGTAACCCAGCCGAAGTGATTGAGGTTGCTACCCAGTCCCCTGTTGCTGTTTTGAACCACAACAAACCTGCGGCCTATTTGATTTCAGCGGCAACCTATGAGGACATGCTCAAGAAATTAGAAGACGCAGCCCTGACCAAAATCGTCAAAGCCCGTGCCGGTGGCAAAACGGTCAAGGTGAAACTTGAAGACCTACAGTCTTGAGTTTCACGAGCTTACGCTCAAGAAGTGGAAAAAATTCAACCTAACTTTTACGAGCGCACTTAAATGAGCCCCGGATAAGAGCCGCCGTCTAATTGAATGTTTTGCCCAGAGATATAGCCCGCTTGCGCGCTGCAAATAAAAGCGCATGCATCACCAAACTCTTCAGGCGTGCCAAAGCGTTTAGCAGCAATCGTGTCGGCGATCTTGAGCCGTGCTTCTTCGGCGGTGATGGACTCCAAAACAACCATGCGCTCGACCATCTGCTTCAGTCGCCCCGTGTCAATGCGCTCGGGCAGCAGATTGTTGATAGTGACGTTATCGCGTGCAACGTCAATGGACAAGGCTTTGCAAAATGCCGTCAATCCAGTTCGTGCGGTGGTGGATAAGCCTTGGTGAATGCGAGGGGACTTCACCATGGCGGAAGTCACATTGACGATTCGACCAAACTTACGCGCTTGCATGCCTGCCACGTAGCCTTGAATCATGAAGATGGGGGCGAGCAGATTGCCATTCAATGCAGACAACCACTGTGCCTCATCCCAATCCTGAAACTTTCCAGGCGTGGGGCCCGCGTTGTTGTTGATCAAGATATCTGGCGTTGGGCACGCCTCAAAAATTTTGGCCCGCCCCTCAGCGAGGTTGATGTTGGCGCACACGGTCGACACATCGTTGCCCGTCGATTTTTGAATGAATTGCTGTGCATGCGCGAGCCGTGCTTCATCACGGCCGTTGATGAATACCTTCACACCTTCACGTGCTAATGCGGTGGCGCACGCCAATCCGATGCCACTGGTTGATGCACACACCAGGGCAACACGCCCCTTGATTCTCAAATCCATGAGGAATTTCCTTTTGAAAATTACGCGAGAGAAATGACTTGCGCGTCAGGTCCTCGTCCTTGAGCGCGGTACTGACCTATGCGCTGCATCAGCGCCCGATCGGACACTGAATACAGCACAGCATCCTCTGTGGCACTGGCATTTCCGTGTGCACGCCACGTGAAATTGGGAACCACAAAAATGTCGTTTTTCTCCCACTCAATGCGCTGACCGCCAATGTCTGTGTAACCACGCCCCTCGAGCACGGTGTAGAGGGTGCTTGATGTTTCTCGCTTGGCTTGTGTTTGCTCGCCTGGTCGTAATAGTTGCGCGCCATAGTCCATCGTTGGAAAAATCGTGCCGCCCGTCACAGGGTTCACAAAGCGCAGCCCCACGCCTTCATAGGCATCCCCTTTTTCGCCGCGAAGTTCGTTGAGGGAACGCCGTATATCCACACCTTTGTAATGCACCAAGGGGCTCGTTTCATGGCCAAATCCTCGCTGCGCAGGGGCAAATGTTGGCATCATTCCGCCTGCCCCGTAGAATCGCGCTGAGTAGCCATTGGTGTGGGTCATTTTTTGTGACCGTGGGTGTTCTCCAAATTCACCCTCAAAGCCATCGTCTAACCAAATACAGTCTAGAAATTCAAGGACGGGCCAATCAAGGACATCCATCCAAATCACGGGTTCATCGGCATCGTTACCGTGGTCGTGCCAAGTCCCGTTGGGTGTCAAGATCAAATCGCCGCGAGCCGCCTCACAACGTTCACCTTCCACCATCGTGTAGCCACCACGTTCGGAAAGAATCGTCCGACTCGCATTGGGTGTGTGCACGTGGACCGGCGCACGGTCACCTTCGTTGTAGATGGACACCGCGCATCGCATCGAGTTGGTCACCTGCAGCCGCCCCCCCAACCCGGGATTGGTCAACAAAAACTGCTGTCGATCGGCAAACTCAATTGGTGAGATATCTGCTGTTGAAGCGATCTTGGCGATCTTGTGTAAATACGGCGAAATCTCCGCCCAGCGCCAAAGGTGTGCGCGTGTTTTCATCTGTGCGACACCCACTCGCCCCTGCGCCAATTCGCCCTCTGTTCGAATCTCTGTCTCTTTGAACCAAGGCCGTTGCGCGGGTGAATTGGCTTGTGTGCGAAGCCAAATATTGAGCGGTCCAGCTTCTAGATTGAGGGCTTCCATGGCCTCGCGTGCGCCTGCTGGCAACACTCGGGGGGGTGATTTTTGAGTCGAAGAGGCCATGGTCGCTCCTGGTAACCGAGAGATTTAATGAAGTTTGAAGCAATGCTTAAGCGGATTGAGCCGGCGCTTCTATCAAGCGGATGGGACAGCCATCCAACCAGGCTGTGATGTTTTCAACCGACTGTTCGAAAACGACTTGGTAGTTTTCTTGAACAACGTAGCCCAAATGCGGGCTCAGCAAAACATTCGGACACTCACGCAGTGGATGGTTCACCGGCAAGGGCTCCACGTTGTAAACGTCCAGAGCAGCAGCGCGAATGAGTTGGTTTTTCAGCGCATCAATCAGTGCAGCTTCATTCACCACAGGACCGCGTGCGGTGTTGACCAAAATAGCACTGGGCTTCATGCGCTTGAACTGGTCTGCACCCATCAAATTCACGCTTTGTTTGTTGAGAGGGACATGGAGCGTGACGACGTCCGATCGCACTAACAATTCATCAAGCGACACGGCCTGCACACCAAGTGCTTGGGCTTGTGAATCTGTCAAGCTGCGTGAACAAGCCAAGACTTCCATCCCAAACGCAAGGCCAATTTTCGCGACGGCATTGCCAAGCCGTCCCAAACCAATCACGCCCAAGACTTTGCCATGCAGGCCTGTTCCTAGGGTGTGTTGCCAGCCACCACGCCTGACCGAATTGACTTCAGCCACGAGATCGCGGGACAAAGCAAGAATCAGCGCCCAAGTCAACTCGACGGTGGGGTAACTCAGTGTTTCCGTACCGCACACCAGAATGCCCAACTCTTGCGCTGCGGTTACATCAATGGACGCATTGCGCTTTCCCGAGGTCGCGATGAGACGCAGACGTGGCAAACGTTGCAGCAAGGTTCGTGGAAAAGGGGTGCGCTCGCGATTGGCCACCACGATGTCAAACTCAGCAAGCGTGGCCACCAATTCGTCTTCAGAGTCCATGTGCTCACGAAAGACTTGAATTTCACACCGAGACTCAAGGCGACGCCAAGGTCCTTGCGACAAGGCGACGCCTTGGTAGTCATCCAGAATGGCAATTTTTTTCAAACTTTATTTCCTGTTGCTGAATCTCAGTAGGGACACGGGCTCAGTCAATCTTCACATTGGCACTGCGAATGACGCCACCCCATTGCGATGCTTCAATTTTCATGAAGGCACCCATTTCGACAGGTGTGCTGCCAACCGACGTCGCACTGAGTTTGCCCAATTGAGTCCGTATGCCTTCATCGCGCAACGCATCGGCCACGGCTGCGGAAAGCTTTTCCACAACCTGCGCAGGCGTTTTGGGCGGCGCAACAATGCCAAACCAAGTGACCGCCTCAAACCCAGTCAGCGTTTCAGAAATGGCTTGCACATCGGGTAGAAAAGGCACGCGCGTGGCACTGCCTACCCCAAGCACTTTCAACTTACCCGCCTTGACGTGCTCCAGTGAAGCGCCGAGGTTGTCAAACATGGCATGGACCTGTCCGCCTAACAAATCATTCAGTGCAGGACTGGATCCCTTGTAGGGCACATGCAACATGCTGATGGATCCCATCGTGCTGAACAGCTCAGCCGTGAGATGACTGGTAGAGCCATTCCCTTGGGATGCATAGGTCACAGCCTTTGGTCGCGCTTTGGCGTAGGCGATAAATTCTGCAATATTCTTCGCTGGGAAATCTTGACGCACCAACAACGCATTGGGCACTTTCGCCATTACCGAAACGGGCGTGAAGGCCTGGGGATCAAACGCAAGCTTGGGATACAAGCTCTGATTGATCACCAAGGCAGGCGGCGGCGACACGAGCAGCGTATAACCGTCAGGCTCAGCGCGAAACACAGCCTCCGCAGCAAGGTTGCCCGCAGCACCCGCCTTGTTTTCTATCACGATGGGCTGTCCGAGTTGTTGCCGAAGCTTGTCGGCCAAGATACGGGGCAAAAGATCAACCGTTCCGCCGGGTGGATTTGAAACAATCAAGCGAATTGGTTTTGACGGAAATACATCCGCCATGGCAGGCGAGACAGCGAATATGGCGGCGGCAATGAGCCCTGATAAAACATGTGATTTCACAAGCACCCCTTTTCGATCAATGACGGTCACGCACCTCAATCTAAGAGGCCCTTTTTACGCAACCGCTCCACGCGCACTTTTTCTTGCGCAAACGTTTGCACGACGTAGCTTCGGTAGTCTTCTTGGTTGCGGTAATACATCAGCTGGTTGAGCTGTTGCATGGCGCGCTGACTCGCCGGTGATTCAAGTCCGCGCTTGAAAGCATCATGAAGAATTCGTAGGCGCGCAGGGTCGGTGCCGCTGGGCGCACCCACACCATAAGGTGAACTCATCCACACATCGATGCCGCCTTCTTTCAAGGTTGGGACAGTGGGGTAACGCTTGACGCGGTTTTCGGTCAACAGCGCCAAGTAGCGAAGTTTCCCATCGTCAATGTAGGCGGTGGCGATGCCCGACAAAGGCGCTGCGTCCAGGTGTCCGCCCAGCAAGGCATTGACGATTTCAGAGTCACCCTTGTAGGGAATCATGTTGAGCTGCACACTACTCGCGTCAGCGGCCTCTTCCATCACAATCCTTGGCGCACCAATAATGCCGTTGACGCCAACGTTGATTTTGTTAGGCCTGAGTGCGGCATCCGCCACAAACTCTTGCCATGTTTTCCAAGGTGCATCTGCACGCACGGCCACGCCCTGCGTGTAATCGGACATCAAAAGAATGTACGCAAAATCCTTCAACGGGTCGTACTTCACTTTGGTCAAGTGAGGCTCTCGGTACAGGGTGGACGTGAGCAACGCCAGTGTGTAGCCGTCAGCCGGTGCGCGAAGCAATGTCAATGCGCCATTTGTTCCGCTGGCACCGGGCTTGTTTTCGACAACGATGGTTTGCCCGAGCGCCTTGCTCGCCTCTTCCACCACAGCGCGGGTGTGAATATCGGCCGGACCGCCTGCTGCAAATGGCACGATCAAGGTGATGGCTCGCGTAGGAAATGGTTGCGCTTGTGCCCCTGCTAAAAACGGCACGCACAGACAAACCCATAAAAATAATTTCTTCATGATGGAATGAGGGGTCATATCGGTTCGATTCAAGCCAACACAACTTCTTGCTCAAACCGCGGCATCACCTCTTGCTCGAAAAGCGTCAAGGAGCGCAAAGACTCCCCATAACTGAGGTCGCCAAATGCAAAGCGGGTCAGCACATAGTTGACGCCTGAAATGTCAATCTCGCGCTGAAGCCCGTGCGTGACTTGTTCGGGTGTCCCAACGAGAACAATGCCCGCTTTCACCGCCGCGGAAAAATCTTCCGGAATCGGATAACTCTTCATCGGATTGCCATTCGCCCGCCACAGGTGCTGAAGGCTGTTGTACCAACAGTTGAAGCCATGCTCACCTGTTTCATACGCTTCTTTGTAAGTGTCGGCAATGACGATGTGGCGTCCTAGCCCCATGAAAGGCAGGGTGTCATTTTCATCACCAAACTTGTCGGCCCTCACCTCACGGTATTTGTCCGTGATGGCTTTGACAGGCAACGATGGCCCGTTGCAAACAATGTTCACACTGTTTTCAGCGGCCCAAGGGACCGCGGCGGGGGCAGACATGCCGTACCAGATAGGGGGGTGCGGTTTTTGGATGCACGTCAACTCCACGGGTACATCTTTGAAGCTGAAATGCTCACCTTCAAAATTGATCAGTTGCGAAGTCAAACCCATCATGACGACGTCGTAGGACTCGATGTACAGCTTTCCTGAGTTCTTCGCGTCGACGCCGAAATAACCCATTTCATAGGGCGAGCTGCCACGACCAATGCCCAACTCCAAACGACCGCCGCTCATCTGATCGAGCATGCACACCTCTTCAATGATGCGCAGAGGGTGCGTCAGGCTTAAGGTGTAGACGAGTGGGCCAAAACGCAAACGTTTCGTACGTTGTGCCAGTGCCGCCAAAAACACGCTGGGTGAAGAGGCCAGCCCAAGCGGTGTGCCATGGTGCTCGGCGATGTGATAAGCGTGAAAGCCCGCGCGATCGTAAATCTCGGCCAACTTGAATCGGTTTTCGTAATGGTCCGTGATGGACACGGATCCACGGTCCAAATGGTCAAAAACACCGAATTTCATAGGACATCTTCTTTCAAATTAGCTTTTACTGTTGCTGACTTTGCAAGGGATCAATGCCATCGATCAACACAAAAGCAATGCGGCACATGCCTGAGGAGCGATTGACCCACGCGTGATTGGTACCCTGCTGAATCATGATGTCTCCAGCTTTCATATGGACTTCGGAGTCGTCAAGCAACATGTCAATTTCTCCAGACATGACAAACACGTAGTCCAAACTTTTGGTTCGGTGCATGAACGCGTGGCGTGCCGGCTGTCCATTCGTGGCACTGTCGCTGACGCCCATCACCTTCAAGATGTCCGCTTGGCTCACCGACTCAGCGGCCTTCGTGACGGGAGGAAACTCCACCACCCGAAGCACCGAGCCCATGGCGGGTGGCGGTACGCCCATGGTTCTGTCAGCCCGGTCAGCTCGTAAATCCATTCGGGCGGGTGTTTCATCCGTCACCCACACCAGCGTGCTGATGAAGCCTGTGCCTTCTCTTATTTTTTGATTGGGCGCGGGTCCATCCATCTCGACAATGGCTTTGCCAGAGGCGTCATGGCCTGTGACGATGCGGCGAATACTGTGTGGCATAGTTTTCTTTCTGGCGTCATCCAAAGTTTCAATCCACGGCTGCGCCTGACGCCGCAATCACAGGGGTCCAGCGCTTGTATTCTTTTTTCACAAACTCACTGGTCATGGCAGGCGTCATGGGCTCAGAAGGCTCCATGGCTGCTTTGTTCAACAAGGTGGTGTAAGCCGGCGTGGCTTGAAAACGCCTGATTTTTTCAGCCAACAGGTCAACCACTGAACTGGGCATATTGGGAGGACCCGCAAATGCAATCCAACCCGACCAATCGAAGCCGGGCACCGTATCTGCAATCGTCGGCACACTCGGTATCAAGACCGTACGCTTGGCCATCGATGTTCCCACCGTGAAGAGCTTTTCTGTCTTCAGATGAGGAATGGCCAAGGTCCCATCCAGGAACGCCATTTGCACTTTGCCTGACAGCAAATCCATCATCGAGCTGTTGCTGCCTTTGTAGGGGATATGAACGATGTCTAAGTTCAAATCTTTCTTGAGCAACTCCATAAAAATATGCTGCGGTGATCCGCTTCCCGACGACCCGTAGCTGTACTTTCCTGGATTTTTCCGAATCAGCTCAATCCACTCTTTCATGTTTCGGGCTGGGAATGAGGGCGTGACCACTAAGAAAAAGTTGGTCAATCCGAGCCGGGCAATCATCGACACATCTTTGAAGGGGTCAAACCCAGGTGCGGCCATCAACTGAGGACCCAAGCTGAGTGTGGTGACGGTTGGAAATAAAAGGGTGTAGCCATCTGCCGGTGCAGCGGCCACCAGTTTGGCCGCCAGCAACGTGCTCGCACCTGCACGGTTATCCACGACGAACGGCTGATTGAACTCCGCCTGCAATTCTTCGCCAATGGCACGCCCCAACACATCGACGGTCGATCCCGCGGTGAAGGGAACGACCAATTTAACGGAACGATTGGGGTAATTTTTGACGTCTTGCGCCACACCATGGCATGCCCAAAAGCTCAAAGCAAGAAGCAACGCATGTTTCACATTGAAGAATTTCATACAGCCCTTTAATTACTCATAGAATAATAAATTACATCAGGTGAAATTCATCTTAGGTCAACTTTGAACGGTCGTCATTCGGGTTTTCACTCAAACCAATTGGCAAGGATTTCGATGGAACGTGAACAAAAAGGGGTTGATGCCGCTGAAACGGTCGGCGCCATCTTGCAAGGCATGCTGCAGGTACAACGCCCGACTCGCCTCAAAGAGCTGGAAATGGCGACAGGCATCAACGCGGCCAAACTGCACAGGTATTTGGTCAGCATGACGAAGTCTGGGCTGATCTCCAAGCAGCAAATGGGCAGTCGCTATGACTTGGGTTTGTTGACGTATCGCTTGGGCCAAGCCGCCACGCATGGTCAAGAACTGCTCAATTTTCTTGAGCCCTATTTTGAAAATTTTGTGGGGAAATTAACCAATCCTGATCTAGGGCAAGCCGTTGGCATAGGGCAATGGGTTGGCAACGGTCCGACCATTGTGAAATGGTTCGAGAGCAACTCGCCTCTGTCTATTCGCATGAAGCCCGGGGTTCACCTCAGCATCACAACTTCGGCGACGGCCATGCTGCTCGCCGCCCATCGGCCACGCGCCATGACAGAGCCTTTGGTCCGACTTGAACTTGAAGAAAAAAATAGGTGCACACCCAGTGAGATCAACCGTGTGTATAAAAACTTTGAAGCCATTCAGCGAAATGGAATTGCAAGTTCCCTAGGCGCTCGACGTGCGGGTCTCAACGCTTTGTCGGTCCCTCTGTTTGACCAAACAGGCGAACCCATTGCCTCCATCACCACACTGGGTATGTCGCCGAGCTTTAACGCAAGCTTGGATGGTGAGGCCGCACATTTGTTGAAAAAGCTAGGCCTTGAGCTTTCTACCAAGATGGGCTACGTGTTGAAAACTTAATCAAACTTCGCGCCCCCGCAAGCACGGGGCACGTGGCTGGCACCCAACCTAAAAGGCGTGTTAGCCGGTCCCTACGAGGGCCGCCCCGCTTATGAAAGGGCGTTGAAGTATTTATAGGCAGCCGTCAAAGCCATATAACTTCCAAGACAGAATAAGCAGCCGAAAAAGTATGCCTTGAATCTTATGGGATCGATCTTGTCTCGATTGTGTTGTCCAAGAAACATGCCGGCAATGGCTGGCAGTATGGCAAACAATGACAGCTTGAAATTCGCTTCAGAGTAGGCTCCCGAAAAACCAAGGGCGAGTCCCAATGCGATGGTGGAAATCGTGAATGACAAACCAAGCGTTTGTATCAACTCATCTTTGGTCAAACCCATTGAGCTGAAATATGGCACTGCGGGTATGACAAAAACGCCTGTAGCGCCTGTCAAAACGCCTGTAGTCAAGCCGACGAGTGGCGATGTTAATTTTTCATAGCGCAGCGAGACTTTGAATTTCGGATGAAAAAGTGCAACGATTGCATAAATAGCGAGTACCGTACCAAGCGTGATATTTGGCCAGTGGTTATTTGTTGCTGTTAAAAACTGGATGCCAAGACTTGTACCCACGCACAAGGAAAACATCATCAGTCCAAATCTTCTCAAAATCACAAGCCGGGATGGACCGCTCATGAACTGCCAAATGTTAGTCACCAAAGAAGGAATGACCAATAATGCAGCTGCTTGCACGGGCTCAATGAGTATTCCAAGCAAGCCCATTGCGACGGTAGGCAAGCCCATCCCTACCACCCCCTTGATATAGCCGGCCAGCAAAAATACAAGTGCTATTAATAAGATTTCATTCATCTAATACCGGCCAATTCCATCAGGTTTTCAGACTCTATGCCTACTTGTCTCTCATGACCGAGCCTAGACGCTTCATCAAGGAGTTTTTTAAATTGACCAGTTTGCTTGGAAAGCGCCACAAAATCTTGTTCACGTTTGTAATCTAATGATTGAGCATCACCAATTTCAATCAGCTTAAAAGTAAACCGATCACCGGGCATCATCTGCGCCAACAACGGATGATCAATACTCGCGACGTAAGCAATTTTAGGATATCCGCCCGTGGTCTGCCTATCTGCCATTAATATAATGGCTTGGCCACCAACAGGAACTTGAATTGTTCCAAATAGTACCGATTCCGAGATCATTTGTCGGGGGGCTTTCAATTTAAGCTGTGGCCCCTCCAATCGGTATCCCATGCGATCAGAAACCGGGGTTACCTTGAATGATTCAGTAAGAATATTGACACGACTTTCTGTACTGAAATCTTCCCACTGCGCACTTTTTATGATTCGCAACTCTGACCTGTTTGATTTCACCAACGAAGCAGGCATGCAGTATTTGATCGCCCACAAGTCAAGCGCAAGATTTTCTAAATCAACCTCGTCAAGAAATTTTTTGAATTGAACTTCATCTCCCGGCCTCAAGGCTCTGCCATCTAAACCGCCAATAGCACTTCGTAGGTAAGTGCTCATGCTGCCCAAGACCGGTTTTAGTGCAAAACCCCCATGTATGGCGATATACGCTCTAGCACCATGACTGCGTTCGCCAAAAGAAAGTATGTCTCCAGGGCGAATCACCAAGGGGCGGTTCATAGACACAGCATAGCCGTTGACAGCTGGCGTTAAATCTGCGCCAGAGACAGCGATGCAACACGGCTTGTTGAACTTTATTTTTGGACCGATGACTGTGACCTCTAATGTCGCTTCATTGACATTATTTCCTACAAGAAGATTTGCGACCCTATGGGCGTTAACGTCCAATGCACCTGCAACAGGTATTCCCAAACTTTGGTGCTGTTGTCTTCCTAGGTCCTGAAATGTCGTCAGCATTCCTGGTTTTATTATTTCAATACTCATGGATTTACACCGAGAACGGCCTCTGAGTTTTTAATGTGTTCATACTCTTCCATACAAATGGATGTAAATTCCAAATAGTCTCCTGGCGCAAGCAGTGCAGGCGGCGTTCGATCCAGATCAAACATTTTGAGTGGTGTCGCACCTAAAATATGCCAGCCGCACGGCAACGCACTTGGATAAATTAAATTTTGACGATTAGCCACAACAACCGAGCCCGCAGGTACAGAGGTTAAAGGCATGTCACGTCGAGGAATTGCAAAAACGGGATCAAGCAATGCCACATAAGGGCAACCGGGTGCAAATCCCAGCATGTACACCATCGCTATAGATTTAGTATGATGCTCAATCACCTCTTCTGGCGATAATTTAATTCGCTCAGCGATATCCAATAAATCTGGGCCATGGACTCCGCCATAGCATATAGGTATCTGAATAGTTCTCGATTCTTGTGTCAGCTCAGTTAATCCAGCGCTCAATAAATTTTCTACCATCATTGCGAGTGTTTCAAATGCACTGTATCCCGCAGTGGGTTGAAAGGTTGGTGCGTAATGCAAAGCAACTGAAATATAAGATGGCACAATTTCAAAGACCCCGGGCAATTGTGCTCTGCGGAGCATGGCTGCAGCACTCAAGCACATACGGCCAATTTCAGGGTCTATGGCTTCACCAAAATCGACATTGATACAACGATCACCCTGCGCTCGAATTTTATAATTTATGTTTAATTTTTTATTTGATTTTTCTGAATTTAACATTTTACAACTAGCTATTTAATAGTTAATCTATTGAATTTTGTGGTTATCCTATTTTTAATTTTGATGAAATCAATGCCCTATTAGTTCTAGAACTACTGTTTTGTGATTAATCTGTTTATTGCTTTTCTTAACTACACAAAATACGCTTTAATATTTCAATAACCATATTTTCCATAGAAAAGCCTTTCCTCATATAAATGCTCGAATTGAAGATCAGCATCATCCAATCCGCCCATCAATTGGGTCGCACGGCCATCTGAGCTCAGGCACAACGTGGGCAGGTAACATCCAGATGCACTGTTATCAAGCCCCTACGAATTAAGTCTCGCCATGCTCCAGTACGAAACCGTCCCCGTCACGCCTTTCCAGCAAAACTGCTCCATCGTCTGGGACGATGAAACGATGCAAGGTGCCATCATTGACCCGGGTGGCGACTTAGAGCTGCTGGTTGGCGCGTGCAAGCAGCTGGGCGTCACGCTCGAACAAATCTGGATCACCCATGCGCACATCGACCACGCGGGCGGCACGGCCGACTTGGCCGAGCACTTGAAGTTGCCCATCGTCGGCCCGCATGTGGGCGACCAGTTTTGGATTGATGGCTTGGCACAAGCCGCCGCGAACTATGGCTTTCCGCCTTCGCGTGCTTTCACACCCACACGCTGGTTGCAAGACGGCGACACCGTCACATTAGGCAAGCACACGCTTCAAGTGCGCCACTGCCCTGGCCACACCCCCGGCCATGTGGTCTTTTACTCGCCAGAGATCCAGCGCGCGTTTGTGGGCGATGTGCTGTTTGCAGGCAGCATTGGCCGCACCGACTTCCCGCAAGGCAACCACGACGACTTGATCAGCAGCATCACTCAGCGCCTATGGCCCATGGGCGACGACACGGTGTTCATCCCTGGCCACGGCCCTGAAAGCACGTTCGGCCGTGAGCGTCGCAGCAACCCTTACGTGGGCGGGACCTGAAGCAGCAGCGGCTGCAGGCCTCGTTTCAACAACCTATTGCCCGTTTTTGCCGCGCTCGTACAGCGGCAACACCTTCGGTAAATTGGCCTGAATTTCTTGAATGCGCGAGGTGCCTGAGGGGTGGGTGCTGAGCCACTGAGGCGGCGCACCTTTGTTGGCGTCGCTCATTTTTTGCCACAGGGTCACGCCTGAACGCGGGTCATAACCCGCACGCGCGGCCAACTCCATGCCCACCAAATCGGCCTCGGTTTCGTCGTCGCGGCTGAACTTTAGATTCAACAAGCCCGCACCTTGCTTGGCCACCAAGTCAGTGAGCTGCGGGTTGACACCAAAGAAAACAGAAGCCACCGTGCTACCAATCGCCGCCAAACCGTTGGTGGCGGTGGCTTTGCCCATGCGCTCGCGGGCGTGTTCGCGCAGTGCATGAGCCACTTCATGGCCCATCACCATCGCCACCTCATCGTCCGTGAGTTTGAGCTGGTTCAAGATGCCGGTGTAGAACGCGATCTTGCCGCCAGGCATGCAAAACGCGTTGATCTGGTTGGAGCCAATCAGGTTCACTTCCCACTTCCATTCACGCGCGCGGGCATTCCATTCGTAGCTGTGCGGAATGATCTCCTTGGCAATACGGCGCAAGCGCTGCACTTGCGGATGGTCGTCGGGGCCCAGCGCGTTTTTGCTGGCCGCCTCTTTGAGCATTTGGCCGTATTGCTGACGCGCCGATTGCTCCACCTCGGCCGCGGGCACCAAACTGGCAAACGCCGACTCTTTGCCCACCTCCACGCCCTCGCGCGCCAACAAGGCACCCGAGCCGAGGCCGCAGGCGCAGCCCACACAACCATAAAGAAACGCACGTTTGGTGACCATGACATGTCCTGGCTCGAAAGCCTGAAAATAGAGACATGAACGATACAACAAGTCAGCCCGCTGACACGACTTCACCTGATAAATCCACATCACAAACGCCCAGTTGGTTGGCCGCGTTCAAGGTGTATTTGGAGCCGGCGTCTTGGCGGATGTTGTGTTTGGGGTTTTCGGCGGGTTTGCCACTTTTGTTGGTTTTAGGCACGCTGAGTTTTCGGCTGCGCGAAGCGGGCATCGACCGCAGCACGATTGGCTTTTTAAGCTGGGTGGGTTTGGCCTACGGCTTTAAATGGGTTTGGTCACCCTTGGTCGACCGCTTGCCGCTGCCGCTGCTCACACGCTGGTTGGGACGGCGTCGCAGCTGGCTTCTGTTCGCACAGGCGTTGGTGGTGGGTGGCTTGGTCGGCATGGCCTTGCTGGACCCGCAACTCGCGCTGGAGCCCGTGGTGTGGTGCGCCTTGCTGGTGGCTTTTGGCTCGGCCACACAAGACATTGCGCTCGATGCGTTTCGCATTGAATCAGCCGATGCGCAGCACCAAGCGGCGCTCGCAGCCACCTACCAAACCGGCTACCGCCTCGCCATGATTTGGGCGGGGGCAGGCGTGTTGTGGATCGCCGCCCGCGTCGCCACCGGCGCAGATGCCGACACCGCCTACCAACACGCTGCGTGGCAAGCCGCGTATTTGGTGATGGCAGCCTCCATGAGTTTGGGCGTGCTGACCGTGCTGCTGTCGCCCGAGCCCGCGCAGCAGCCCATGGCGCCTGCACGCAACACCCGTGAGTGGTTGCAAAGTGCTTTGGTCGCGCCGTTTGCCGACTTCATTGGCCGCTACCGCTGGCAAGCCGCCATCATCTTGGGGCTGATCGCCATCTACCGCATCAGCGACGTGGTGATGGGCATCATGGCCAACCCGTTTTACGTGGACATGGGTTACACCAAAGACGAAGTGGCCGCCGTGACCAAAGTGTTTGGTGTGATCATGACGTTGCTGGGCGCATTCATTGGTGGCGTGTTGTCCATGCGTTTGGGCGTCATGCGCATCTTGATGCTCGGTGCTGTGTTGAGCGCGCTGACCAACCTGTTATTCGCTTGGTTGGCCACGCGCGGTCATGATTTAACGGCCTTGGTGTGGGTCATCTCCGCCGACAACTTGGCCAGCGGCATTGCCTCGGCAGCGTTCATTGCCTATTTGTCGAGCCTGACCAACGTCAATTACTCGGCCACGCAGTACGCCCTGTTCAGCTCCATGATGCTGCTCGCGCCCAAATGGCTGGCGGGGTTTTCGGGCGTGTACGTGGACGCCCACGGCTACGCCGACTTCTTCACCCACACCGCGTGGCTGGGCGCACCGGTGTTGCTGTTGGTCTGGCTGGCGTCACGGGTGTTGCCCGTGCATGCCAAGGTTCTCCCTGCATGATGGCAACACCATGAACACACTCTTACTGATTGAAGACGACCACCGCTTAGCCCACATGGTGGGCGAATACTTGCGGCAATCGGGCTTTGAGGTGCAACACGCCGCCAATGGCTTGACCGGGCTGCGCCTGCTGCAAGAGGCCGACAGCCGTGGCGAACCCACCTCGTTGGTGCTGCTCGACTTGATGCTGCCCGACATCGACGGCTTGGACGTCTGCCGCCGCATCCGTGGCTTGCCCGGCCATTTGGCACAAACGCCGGTGCTGATGTTGACCGCCAAAGGCGATCCGATGGACCGCATCGTGGGCCTCGAAATTGGCGCAGACGACTACTTACCCAAGCCCTTCGAGCCCCGCGAGTTATTGGCCCGCATCCGTGCGGTGTTGCGCCGCCATGGACTCGGTGAGTCACCTGATGGCGGCCCCAACTCATCGCATCAGTTGCTCAAGTTTGGCGCGCTAGAACTCGACCGCGACGCCCGTCTCGTCACCGTGCACGGCAAAGCCTGCGAACTCACGTCCTACCAGTTCGATTTGTTGTGGGTATTGGCCGAGCGTGCAGGACGCGTGCTCAGCCGCGACCAAATCATGGAGGCGGTACGCGGGCGTGAACTCGAAGCCTTTGACCGCTCCATCGACGTGCACATGGGCCGCATCCGTGCGGCCATTGAAGACGACGCCAAATCGCCCAAACGCATCTTGACGGTGCGGGGTGTGGGCTATGTGTTTGCCAAACATCAAGACTAACGCCATGCCCCTTTTCACCACGCGCAGCCGTTTGCTGCACCTGCCCTTGTACGTGCGCATTTGGTTTGCCGTGGTGCTGGCAGTGGCCATGTTGACGCTGCTAGCGGGATGGATCATGCGCGTGACCGCAGAGCCGCCTTTGCGCGATGTGATGGTCCGTAACGTAGACGGTGATTTGGTCGGCCAAGGCCAAGCGCGACTGCGCCCGCCAGACGGCTTTCCCTTGGAGGCGCCGCCGCCAACGGCACCCGATATGCCGCACCCCCCAGGGCATTACGGGACAGGGCCCGAATTCATGGTGCGCATGCACAGCGGCGAATTGATGCACATCCATTTGCCGCGCCCTCCGCGCAGTTTTTGGAGCCGCCCGCCCTACGGTTTTTTCTGGACCCTTGGGCTCGTCGGCATCGCCGTGGCACTGGGCACCTACCCCATCGTGCGCCGTCTCACACGCCGCCTGGAACATTTGCAAAAAGGCGTGGAGCAATGGGGCACAGGCAATCTGTCCGCACGCGTGGCCGAAGAAGGGCATGACGAAGTGACCTACCTCGCGCAGCGCTTCAACCATGCAGCCGCAAAAGTAGAACAACTGGTGACCTCACACAAGTCGCTGCTAGCCAATGCGTCACATGAGTTGCGCTCGCCGCTGACGCGCATTCGCATGGGCCTAGAGCTGATGGGCGACACACCTTCACCCGCGATGAAAGCAGAAATCTCGCGCAGTGTGGGCGAGCTGGACCAATTGATTGACGAAATCTTGCTGGCCAGTCGCCTCGACGCCAAAGCGATGGATCTGGGCACCCTTGAACAGGTCGACCTCACTGGCTTGGCCACTGAAGAATGCGCCCGCTTCGACGCCACCTTAGATTTAGGTGAACACCCACAAAGCCAGAGCGTGCCGGGCGTGGCCAAACTGCTGCGCCGCATGCTGCGCAACCTGCTCGAAAACGCACGGCGTTACGGGACCTCAGACATTCAAGTTGGACTGGCGCGGGTGACACGCAACGGCAAGTCTTGGCTGCAATTGAACGTGGCCGACCGTGGCCCTGGCGTACCGGCAGATTTGCGCGAGCGCATTTTTGAACCGTTTTACCGTCTGCCCGGAGCCAGTGAACGCGAAGGTGGTGTGGGTTTAGGCTTGGCGCTGGTGCGCTCGATCGTGCAGCGTCATGGGGGTGAGGTGCACTGTGAAGACCGTGGCGGTGGCGGTGCCAACTTTGTGGTGATGTTGCCGATCTAAAGCACCGGCACACAACGTCAAGTTGAATCAGAGCAGTTTGTAAACCCGCTCGGCCGACACGTCTTCCAAGCACCGCGTGTGACCCAACGGACAAGTGCGTTCATAACAAGGCGCACAGGCCAACGGCGGCTGATAGTTGGGGTCCACGCGCAACCACACCACACGGGCACGGTCGTTCAAAGGCGGCGTGTGCTCAGGGCTGGACGAGCCATACACCGCGACTTGCGGCACACCGAAGGCGGCAGCCACATGCATCAAACCGGAATCGTTGCTGACCACACGTTGCGCGTTGGCAATCAAGGCAAACGCTTGCACCAAGTTGGTCTTGCCCGCCAAGTTGTGGCAATGGCCGGGCTGCTGCGCATTCGCGGTTCGGGTGATTTCTTCAGCAATGTCGTGCTCTTTGCCCGAGCCCAACACCAACACGGGACGGTCAATTTTGGTGGCTAATTCAGCAAAGTGTTTGGCCGGCCAGCGCTTGGCAGGGCCGTACTCGGCCCCCGGTGCAAACACCACATAGCTGTTGCGCGCCAACACGGGCAAGCTCGGAATACGGCTCAACTCTTCCAGCGCTTGGTCCATCAGCTGGGGGGGCATTTGGAGGATGGGCCGCAAATCGCCCGTCAGCTTCATGGGCTGCTCAGGCTGTGCATAGGTCTGGCCCACCAAACTCAGGGCGGCATACCACTCCACCATGGGGGGGCGCTCTTCGAGTTGGGGGTTGTCCAGTCGGTCGGTCAGCAAGCCAAAGCGCATTTCGCCGGTGTAGCCGATGCGCCTTGGGATGCCCGCCATCCATGGAATCAGGGCGCTTTTGAGTGAGTTGGGGCAAACATAAGCCGCCTCAAAGCGACCGCGCAGCTGGCGAGCCAGCATCCAACGGCCCTTGAGCTGCAAACCGCCGTGTTTGAACGGCATCTCAATCACCTCAGCCACGCCTGGCATGGCGCGGTAGACCGGCGCAATCCAAGGCAGCGCAGCCACGGTGAGGCGCTCTCCGCGCGCGGCCAAACGGCGCAACAACGGCTCTGTCATCACGGCATCCCCAATCCATTGGGGCGCGATGATCAGCGCGTTTTTGGCCAGTGCTTGTTTAATGGTGCCCGCCAACGTGTTCGCCGGCTTTGAGTTGGTACACGGTGCCGCAGTACGGGCACTTGGCTTCACCGGTGCTGGCCACATCCAAGTAAACCTTGGGGTGGCTGTTCCAGATTTTCATGTCCGCTTTCGGGCTGGGGCAAAACACGCCGCCGTGACCATTGAGGTCACTGGCCAGAAGTTCAATAGGGTGGCTCATGTGTTCAGACCTTGGTCAACCAATGGGCGTACTTGGGGTTGCGGCCGTTGACGATGTCAAAGAACGCGCTTTGAATTTTTTCGGTGATCGGACCACGGCTACCCACATAGCCTTCTTTGCCCAGCTCAATGCGGTCGAGTTCGCGGATCGGTGTGACCTCAGCGGCGGTGCCGGTGAAGAAGGCCTCGTCAGAGATGTACACCTCGTCACGGGTGATGCGCTTTTGCACGATCTCGAGGCCCAAATCTTTGGCGATGTGGAACACCGTGTTGCGGGTGATGCCGTTCAAAGCACCAGCCGACAAGTCAGGCGTGTAGATCACGCCATCTTTGACCACAAAGATGTTTTCGCCAGCGCCTTCAGACACAAAGCCTGAGGTGTCGAGCAACAGGGCTTCATCGTAACCTTCATCGGTCACTTCCATGTTGGCCAAGATGGAGTTGGTGTAGTTGCTCACCGCCTTGGCTTGCGTCATGGTGATGTTGACGTGGTGGCGGGTGTAGCTGGATGTTTTGACGCGGATGCCGCGCTTCATGCCTTCTTCACCAAGGTACGCACCCCAGGTCCAAGCGGCGACCATCAAATGGATGGTGTTTCCTTTGGGCGAGACGCCCAATTTCTTGTCGCCAATCCAAGTGAGGGGGCGGATGTAGCCGGACTCTAAGTTGTTCTCACGCACCACGTCGCATTGCGCTTGGTTGACTTGATCTTGGGTGAAAGGGATGGCCATGCGCAAAATCTTGGCGCTGTTGAACAGGCGCTGGGTGTGCTCTTGCAAACGGAAGATGGCGGTGCCTTGTTCGGTTTTGTAAGCGCGCACGCCTTCAAAAGCGCCGCAACCGTAGTGCAGGGTGTGGCTCAGCACATGGATCTTGGCGTCGCGCCAATCGACCATCTGGCCGTCCATCCAGATTTTGCCGTCACGGTCAGACATGGAAGGGATGACTACGCTCATGGGGTTTCCTTTGGACTTGAAAGTGGGGTTGCCAATTTGACAGATGGCCACATTTTAGCGAGCCAACCGTACGGGTTTGCCACAAGGTCAATCGTTGGCAGACACAGTGGTGGGGTCGACATCTTCGGCTTGGAACGGGCGATCCAGCGTCCAGCTTTGCAGCTTGCCGCTGACCAAGGTGCAGCGCACCACCGATTGGCTGCCATCGCGCCAGCTGAAAACTTCAGGTTGCGTATTTTTCTCGGTCTCCAGCTGACCCAAAGCGCGCGTCATGGCAATCATGTGCATCAAACTCATGCCCGGCTTGAGCTTGGCATTGAGCATGACCGCGCTGTCGACAAAGCCAATGGGGCGGTTGTTGGCGCGCTTCAAGATTTGCATCAAACGGGTGAAATACAACAGCAGCCACATCACGCCGCCGGTGAACACCATGAACACACCCATCCAACCACTGATTTGCCAAGCCCAAGCGGTGAGCCCCACAGCGCCGATAGGCACGAGAAATTTTTGATAGTTCGTCATGGCTAGGATTGTCTCAGGCTCTCAAGGCCCAAGACGTCACGGACAACGCAGCGTGACTTGCAAGCCACCCAAATCGGGTGACTGACCCACGTGAACGTCAATGTGCTGCAACGCTGCAATGTGTCGCACGATGGACCAGCCCAAACCACTGCCCGTGCCCGATGTGCCCATCACGCGGAAAAAGCGCTCGCCCAACCGGGCCAAGTCTTCGGCTAACAAGCCGGGACCGCTGTCTTGCACGGTCACTTGCAGCTGACCGTTCTCCAAGCGCTGCGCCTGAATGCGCACCGTTGCACCCTTGGGGCTGTAACGCAGCGCGTTGTCAATGAGGTTGCGCAACAAGATGTGCCACAGCGTGCTTTGGCCTTTGACCTGCAAGTGCTCAGGCGCCAGCAGCTCTAGGGTTTGACCGCGCCGCAGGGCGTCGGGCGTGAGATCGGCCAAGACTTGTTGCGCCAGTTGATCGAGGCGGAACGGCTCGGAAGCCACGTCTTGTGGGCCCTCAACTCGGGCCAAGGTCAGCAGTTGTTCGACCACGCGCGAAGCACGGTCGCACCCCACCAAGGTGTCTTGCAACGCACGTTGACGCACTTCGCCGTCTGTCGCCTCGCTCAAAGCCACTTGGGCTTGAGCGCGAATGGCCGCAATGGGCGTGCGCAACTCGTGCGCAGCATCAGCGGTGAAGCGGCGCTCGGTTTCCATGCGCAGGGCCAAGCGTTGCAACAAGTCGTTCAGGGCATCGACCAAGGGTTGCACTTCTTGCGGCGTTTCGGGCAGGCTGACAGGGTCTAGCGTTTGGGTGTCGCGCTTGAGCAGCACCTGGCGCAAGCGCTGCAAAGGCATTAAGCCTGAGCGCACGTTCCACCAAAGACCGATCAGCAACAGCGGCAGCGCAAGGGTGAGCGGCGGCAAGAAGCCGCGCAGCACAGCACTCAAAATTTCATCGCGGCTGTCCAATTGCTCGGCCACGTAAATTTGCACATCACTGCTTTGGCCAGGCGCCGCAAAGATTCGCCACGATTTGCCGTCGGCCAACGTCAAGGTCTCAAACCCTTGCGTGTGCTGAGCCATCGGTCTGTGCGACACGTTGGGCGAGTGCATGACCAAGCGGTCTTCGTCAAACACTTGGTAGGCCACGCGGTTGGCGTACTTATGCAGCGTGGGTGCGTCAGGCAGAGGCTCGTCATCGTCGGGCGTGGCGTTTTGTTGCACCACCAGCAAAGCAGCCGATTGGGCCAAGTGCGCGTCCAACAGCTCGTCCACCTCATGCTTGGCTTCATAGCCCACGAAGGCGGCCGTGCCTATCCAGATCACCAGCACCGCGCCCAAGGTGCGGGTGAGCAAGCGTTGCTGCAAAGAAAATTGGTGTGCCATCGCGTTCTCGCCGTCCATCAAGGCATGACGATGTAACCCACACCGCGCACGGTGTCGATCAGCCCCGCACCCATCTTGCGGCGCAGGTGGTGAATGTGAACTTCAATGGTGTTGCTCTCCACCTCGTGGCCCCAACGGTACAGGTGTTGCTCAAGCTGTTCGCGCGACAAGACGCGCCCTGCGTTGAGCAACAAAGCTTGCAGCAAATCAAATTCACGAGTTGACAGGTTGATGACTTTGCCAGCTCGGCTTACCTGACGTGCGCTGGGGTCCATCACCACATCGCGCAGTTGCAGTGTGGTTTGTGTTTTGCCGTGGGCGCGTCGCACCAAGGCATGTAAGCGGGCGGAGAGTTCGTCTAAATCCACGGGCTTGACCACGTAGTCGTCAGCACCGAGGTTGAGGCCTTCGATGCGTTGGGCCACTGTGTCGCGCGCGGTCAGCACCAAAACGGGGGTGTCGATACCGCGCGCACGCACGGCCTTCAACACTGCCAAGCCATCTTGGCGGGGCAAACCAATGTCAAGCACCGCCGCTTGGTGCTGGGCGCTGAGGAGCTCGCGCTCGGCAGCCACGCCATCGCGCACCCAATCCACCTGAAAGCCACGCTGGTCTAGGCCCGCACGCAGGCCGCTGCCCAGCAGCTCATCATCCTCGGCCAGAAGTATTCGCATAGCCTCGCCACATCGGTCGCAGGGCTTGTGGGCCGCGCCATACGCGCAACATCACCACCAACCCCACATGGAGACACACCACAGCCATGACCGCGTTGCCCAAGCCTTCGTGCAGTTCTTGCAAAGCATCGTTCAACCAACCATCGCCTAAAAGTTCATTGTAGGTAGCCCACCCGCTGGCAATGGCCACTGTGCAAAACACATAAATGCACAACACCGCAGCGCTCAGCACCCAGCTGCTGGCACCTACCCAAAAATTACGGCTCAGCCATTCGCCCTGCTTGATCTTTGTAGCCCACACCCGCCACATGGCGACGCGACGCAACAACAAACCCCAACGCGCCGAAGCCGGTCCGACCCAGCCCCACACCAAGCGAAACGCCAACACCCCCGCCAAGCTGTAGCCGCTGTACACATGCACCAAGCGCCAGTACTCCGACTCGGACGTGACATAAGAGATTAAAAACGCCAAAGCCATGCTGGCGTGTGCCATGCGCGTACCAAGATCGACCACAGGCTTGCATTGGGTGGGCCTCGGTGCGGGCAGCTCTAAATGGATGGGGTTTAAAACGCTATCGGTCATTTTGGAATCCTCACACGGTCGTCTTCAAAATCGCCTTGCGCGGCATCGCGGTGGCACGCCGTGCAGTTGGCAGGGCTTTTGATGGACGCACGTTTGAACGTGGCCACACTCACCTCACGGTGCTTGCGCTCAAACCATGCCGAACGTGTGATGCGGTCTTGTGGCGGCTCTTCACGCGCACGCTTGCCTTGACCGCCGTAGGTTTGCAGCCAAGTGTCAATTTGCTTTTGCGTGGCCGCATCCAGCGAGGCATCGCTGCCGTAATGTTTGTCCAACCCATTCATCACGCGCTGCCAAGACGCCTTAGGCAGCAAGTTGGGCGGGAATGCCAAATGACAACTGCCGCACTCTTGGGTGTACACCGCAGGAGGGTTGGGGCCTTTGTAACTGTCAGCCCATGAAGCGGTGATGCTTAAGAAAGCCGTCGCAACCAAGGTGCGCACTAAATATGAAGAAGGTAAATGCATGACGAACTCCAATCAACGCAAAGAAATGAGCCAAGCCAACACATCGGCTTTTTCGGCGGCTGTGCATTCACGCGCCAGCACATCTTTGCAATTGCGGCGAAACCACTTGTCGGCTTTGGCGCTGTCGGTGAAACGCTTGGCATTGGCTGCAGGTGCGAGGGGCTCAATTGCTTTATCGGTGCTGGCATGACGCCCACCCGTCATGGTCGATTTGCCGTGACAACTGGTGCATTGCCAATCTTGGCCGTGGTTGGCTTTGAAAAACGCTTCACCTTTGGCGACATTGGCAGGCTGACCTGCCTGCGCGGTGTAGCTCGTCAGCAACTCGGCGGGTGTGGCGGCCATCGTGTGGAGCGATGCAAAGAGCAGGAGCGCGAAGAACTTGTGAAGCATGGTTTTGTGCCTTTCAAAACCGATGCTAGTGAGCGCGTCTTAGGGTTTTCTTAAGGCATGCACAGAGAGCCTTAAGGCTGTCTTGATGTGAGGTACGCACACTTTCGCCATCGTTTGTGAATGGCGTTCGTTACGAAACTGTGGACTCGCAGGTGTTAGAGGCAGACGATGGCACCACGGCCAAAAAAAGCTACGTGATTGCCAAAGGCTTAAAGCCCGCGCACCAAACCCATGGCCTCATCCACCCGTTCCACAGCATGCACGGTCATGCCAGGAATGGCTTTTTTAGGTGCGTTGGCTTTGGGGATCACCGCCACGGTAAAGCCTAACTTGGCAGCCTCTTTCAGGCGCTCTTGCCCACGCGGTGCCGGACGCACTTCGCCCGCCAAACCCACTTCGCCAAAGGCGATGAAGCCTTGGGGCAGCGGTTTGCCGCGCAAACTGCTTTGAATCGCCAGCAAAACGGCCAAGTCAGCCGCAGGCTCGCTGATGCGCACACCACCCACGGCGTTCACAAACACGTCTTGGTCCATGCACGCCACGCCCGCATGGCGATGCAACACCGCCAACAACATGGCCAACCGGTCGCGGTCCAGGCCCACGCTCAAGCGGCGCGGTGAGGGGCCACCGCTGTCCACCAAGGCTTGAATCTCCACCAACATCGGTCGCGTGCCTTCCAGCGTCACCAGCACGCAGCTGCCGGGCACGGGCTCGCTGTGTTGGCTCAAAAAGATGGCGCTGGGGTTGCTCACACCTTTCAAGCCTTTTTCGGTCATGGCAAACACGCCAATTTCGTTGACCGCGCCAAAGCGGTTTTTGATGGCGCGCACCAACCGGTAAGTGGAATGCGTGTCGCCTTCAAAGTACAGCACGGTGTCGACCATGTGCTCCAACACACGCGGCCCAGCCAATGCGCCCTCTTTGGTGACGTGGCCCACCAGCACCACCGCCGTGCCAGTGGATTTGGCCATGCGTGTGAGGTGCGCCGCGCATTCGCGCACCTGCGCCACCGAGCCGGGGGCGCTGGTGAGTTGGTCGGAATACACGGTTTGGATGGAGTCCATCACCACAATCGACGGCTGCAATTTGTCCACCGTGGCCAGTACTTTTTCGAGCAAGGTTTCGGCCAACACCTGCACTTGACTGTGGTCCAGCCCCAAGCGGCGCGAACGCAGGGCCACTTGTGCGGCCGACTCTTCGCCCGTCACATACAAGGTGCGCATGCCGCTGCGCTGCAAGCCGTCCATCGCCTGCAGCAACAAGGTGGATTTGCCTATGCCTGGGTCGCCGCCAATCAGCACCACACCGCCTTCGACCATGCCGCCGCCCAACACGCGATCCAGCTCTTCTTGCCCTGTGGGCGTGCGTGGCACTTCGGCAGCTTCGATGTCAGACAGCGTGGCCACTTCGGCGCTGGGCGCGAGTGCTGCCATGCCTGCGTATCGGTTTTTGGTAGCACCGGCGGCGTCGACCACGCTTTCGACCAAGGTGTTCCAAGCGTTGCAACTGGGGCATTTACCCAGCCATTTCGGGCTGGTGCCGCCGCATTCGGTGCAGATGTACTGTGTTTTTTCTTTGGCCATAAGGGCTCAAGTGTGCCTCATCGCCAAACGGAAAAGTGCGTCTCAGCTGCTGCTTTGTGCCACTGAAACAAGATCTGACACCCGCCCTTGCTCCGCGTATTTGTCCAGCGGTGGTGAGGCCAACAGCCCTTGAATTTCCAGCTTCAAGGCCTCGAATGAAATGGGTTTGGACACATACCCATCCACGCCAGAGGCCATGTAGTGCTCGCGATCGCCCTTCAGCGCATTGGCCGTCACCGCAATGATGGGCGTGCGCGTCGCCTGACGCTCATCCTCGAACGCACGGATCAGCTGCGCGGCCTCCAAGCCCCCCATTTCTGGCATTTGGATGTCCATCAACACCAAGTCAAACGCACCGCTTTGAAAGGCTTCGACCGCCTCTAAGCCATTGTTGGCAATGCTCACCTCGTAGCCCATGCGGTTGAGCAAAATGGTTTGCAAGGTCTGATTGATGGGGGTGTCCTCTGCCAGCAACACCCGTTTGGTGACCAGCTTGGGCACAACCAGCGGCTGGGTCAAAGTCTGGCCTTCGCTGGCCTGGGCGAGCATGAACGGCTGGCTGAGCGCTGCCACCAACTCTTGCGAATCCAACGGTTTGACCAAGAAACCTTGCACATCCAAACGGTCCAACTCATCTTGGCCTTGTTGCTCACTCAAAGCGCCCAGCATGATGATGTGCAACTGTTCAGAGTTGTAGGTCTGTCTGAGCTGAGCGGCCAAGGCGTAGCCATCGATATCGGGCATGTTGACATCAATCAACGCAAAGCGTGCTTTCGCCAAATGAGGGCTGTGCAGGGCATGGGCCCCGCTGTCACTGGCCACGGCATGCAAACCGGCACAGGTCAGACGCTGAGTCAGCACCATACGGCTGCTGGCGTTGTCGTCGACCACCAACACCGTTTGTCCCACCAACCTCGCGGGCACTTGATGGCGCATGGCAGACGAGAGGCCCGCGCGTTGCAATTGAACGGTGAAACTGAAGGTGCTGCCTTGACCCACGTCGCTGCGCACCGACACGTCACCCCCCATCAGTTTCACCAGATTACGGCTGATGGCCAAGCCCAAACCCGTGCCCCCAAAACGGCGAGCCGTGCTGGAGTCGGCTTGGGTGAAGACATCAAAAATCAAGGCCTGTTTGTCTGGCGGAATGCCAATCCCCGTGTCTGAGATTTCAATGTCCAACCACACCCCCTCTGCGCTAGGCGGATTTTTCAAGCTCGCCACCTTGATCATGACTTCGCCCTTACCCGTGAACTTGATGGCGTTGCCCAACAAATTGGTGATGACTTGCTGCAAGCGCAAGGGGTCTCCCACCACGTGATCGGGTACATCGGGTGCCAAATCACACACCAACTCCAGTTCTTTTTCGGTAGCCCGCAAGGACAAGGTGCGCGTGGCTTGCCGAATCAAGGCGTGGAGCGAAAACTCATGCGGGTCCAAATACAGTTTTTGAGCTTCGATTTTGGAAAAGTCCAAGATGTCGTTGATCACCGCCAGCAACGAATTCGCCGACAAAGACACCATTTCCAAATAACTGCGCTGCTCGGCTGTCATCTGGGTTTGCAGGCACAACTCGGTCATGCCCAAAATCCCGTTCATCGGCGTGCGAATCTCATGGCTCATATTGGCCAAAAAGTGTCCTTTCGACGTGTTGGCCGCCTGCGCCGCATCACGGGCCAGCAACAACTCGCTTTCTGCATGGATGCGTGCGTCCACAAACTCATTAAAGGCATGCACCACGGTGTTGACTTCTTTGCCGCCGACCTCGGTCAGTGGCGCCACCGTTTCCCCCTGGCGCATGCGCGTGGCCGTCTCAAGCATGGCCTTGGCCACCTCGCCCAAGGGGCGAATCAAGCGCGAGACGAAAGCCCACATCAGCGGGGTGATCGTCAGCATGAGCAGCACGGTGACCCAGATCATTTTTTGGTAGAGGTCGTTGATTGGCGCAAACGCCTCAGACGAGGGAATCACAGAGGCCACGATCCAGCCCGTGGTGTCCAACTGTTTGAAAGTGAACAGGCCTTTCAGGCCGCGCGCCGTCACGCCCTCTTGGGTGCCCTGAAATCCTTGAAATGCACTTTCCAGCGGAAGATTCACACTGCCTGGGGCAATGGCCTTGAGCACCAAGCTGGGGTCTGGGTGCGAAATGCGCACACGGTCTTTGGTGACCAAATAGAAGTAACCAGAGTCCCCATTTTTTCGGTTCGCGATGGCGCCCAATAAATTGGGTTTGAACAGGTTCAACACGCCACCCATGATGCCCACCAATTGGTTGTTTTGGTCAAAGATGGGCGCGGCCACCACCACGATCGGCTGCTTGGTTGCCTTGCCCAAGATGGGGGCAGATATCACGGTTTGACGCGTCTTGATCACGCCTTGGATGTAATCTCGCGCGGACATGTCTAAGGCACGTCGCCCGGGCTTCATCGGCCAATCTACCTGCAGCACGCCCTTGGCATCGAACACGTAAAGGTCATCAAACACCGTCAGCAAGGCATGTTCACGTTGCAGAAAACTTTCCATCTTGCCCACATCGCCCAAGTTTTTAACCGGGGCATTCAACGCCACGGTGGAGAGCATGCCCATGCTCTCTTGCAACTTGTCATCCAAGTGGCCCGCAAACTCGGTCAGTTGTTTGAACTCATGCTTCTCGATGCGTTGCACGATGTCGCTGCGCAGCACGTAAAACTGCAAGCCAAGTTGGGCCAACAACAACACAAACCCCATCGCAATCGCTGATAAGGACAACTGAAGCCGAATACTCAGATTTTTCATAGTGGAGCGGGTCATGCGGCGAGGCCTAAAGCGCCTAGGGGCAGTGCTTACCGATGGGTCAAAAAGTTCGGAATGTTACTCTTTTATAACCATTTAAAGAGTACTTAAATATTCATAAAAATCAAAAGATGCTTCTCTTCATCTGAAAGCCTTGAAACGGGTAAACCCTAGAATTTGCACCGTCAAAAGCATTTAACATGTTAAATAAATGAGCTCTATGACACCTTTTGTCCACCGCAATTTGCCTCGCCTCTTGCTTCAAGCCCGAGAAGCGGTGATGACCCACACCCGCCCGAGCCTGCGCGACCAAGGGCTGAGCGACCAGCAATGGCGGGTACTGCGTGTATTGGGCGAAGACCATGGCAATGGCGGCACGGGCGTCGAAACCGGCCGCATTGCCCGCGAAGCCTTCATCATCGGCCCCAGCCTGAGCGGGGTGCTGACCCGTATGGAACGCGACGGCTTGATTCAACGCGCACGCGCCACCCACGACCAGCGCCGCACCGTGGTGCAAGCCACCGAACTCGGGCTAGCGCGTGTCGCCACCCTCTCCACCACCATTGAGGCGCATTACCAATGGATGGAACAGCACATGGGCAAAGCCAAGCTGCAAGCCCTTTACGAATTGCTCGACGAGGTGATCTCGCTAGAAGCCCCTGCTGATAGCGCCTCCACCCACACCTTCACCGAATAACGCACCTGCACCGCCTATGACCACCCACGAACTCCCCATTCACGGCACCGTCTACGGCGTGCTGTTGAATTCAAACGCCGAATGGCAAAGCGCCAGCGCGCACATGAACGAGGCCCCGTACAAAGCGCCGCCCGTCGCGCCGGTGTTGTATGTCAAAACCGCCAACACCTGGTCGAGCAACGGCAGCAACATCCCCGTGCCCGCTGATGTGCCCGAGGTAGAAATCGGGGCCACACTGGGCGTGGTGCTGGGTTTGCCCAACGCCGCAGGCACACCGCATCTGCGTGGCTTTGTGTTGCTCAACGATGTGTCCATCCCGCACAGCGTCGAAGGCCAGGGCTTTTACCGCCCGCCCGTGAAATACAAATGCTTAGACGGCTTTTTGGGCGTCGGCCCCAACTTGGTGCCTGCCAGCGATGTGGCGCACCCCAATGCCTTGCAACTCGAAGTCCGCATCAATGGCGTGGTGCGCCAAACCGTGCACCTCGCCGACATGCGTCGCCTGCTGCCCGACTTGCTGGCCGATGTGAACGACTTCATGACCCTGCAAGCCGGTGACGTGCTGATGCTGGGACTCGGCATTTGCCAAGATGGCCCCGAAGCTGGCCACCGCCCCCGTGCCCGCGTGGGCGACGTGATCGACATTCAAGCGCTGCACCTACCCAGCTTGGGCGTCTTGCGCCACACCTTGGTAGCAGCCCCCGCTTTGGAGATGCCCGCATGACCCGCCCACCCACAGCCACACAAAAACCCGCGCGCCACGCCCGCGTGCGCTTTGAAGGCCACACCTTTGACGCCACCGAACAAGACGGCCAACTGCTGCTGGCCGACGGCCGCTTGGTCGCCTTTGACCAAGTGCATTGGCTGCCGCCCTTGGCACCTGTCGCACGCCCCCGCACCGTGATTGCCTTGGGCCTGAACTACGCCGACCACGCCAAAGAACTGGCCTTCAAAGAGCCACCCAAAGAGCCCTTGGCGTTTGTCAAAGGCGAAGCGTCGTTCATCGGTCATCAACAGCTCACCGTGCGCCCCGCCGACGTGGCCTACATGCACTACGAATGCGAGTTGGCGGTGGTCATCGGCCGCACCGCCCGCCGCGTGAGCAAAGAAGACGCTTACGACTACGTGCGCGGCTACACCGTGGCCAATGACTACGCCATCCGCGACTATTTAGAGAACTGGTACCGCCCCAACCTGCGCGTGAAAAACCGCGACACCTGCACCCCCATCGGCCCTTGGCTGGTCGACGCCGCCTATGTGCACGCCCACTACGGCGACCCGATGAACTTGGCGCTGCAAACCACCGTCAACGGCAAAGTCACCCAAAGCGGCAACACGCGCGACATGATCTTTGACGTGCCCACCCTCATCGCCTACTTCAGCCGCTTCATGACGCTCAACCCCGGTGACGTCATCTTGACGGGCACCCCCGACGGCATCGTGGACTGCCAGCCCGGCGACGTGATCGTCACCGAGATCGAAGGCATTGGCGCGCTGACCAACACCATCACGCTCGCCACACGCTGAACCCCAAGCTCACGCCAAACCACACGCTCACCCACACGCCCACGGACACACCGCCATGTCACACATCCAACACCTCATCAACGGCCAACACGTCAGCAGCAGCCAGACGTTCGAGACCATCAACCCTGCCACCCAAGAGGTGCTGGCCAACGTAGCCGCAGGTGGCACCGACGAAGTCAACGCCGCAGTGGCCGCAGCCAAAGCGGCGTTCCCGAAATGGGCCAACACCCCCGCGCCCGAACGCGCCAAGCTGATGCGAAAACTTGGCGACTTGATTGCACAGCATGTGCCCGAGATCGCGCAAACCGAGACCAACGACTGCGGCCAAACCATCTCGCAAACGGGCAAGCAACTCATTCCCCGTGCCGGCGACAACTTCCATTACTTCGCCGAAATGTGCACCCGCGTGGACGGCCACACCTACCCCACGCCCACGCACCTGAACTACACCCTGTTTCACCCCGTGGGCGTGTGCGCGCTGATCAGCCCGTGGAATGTGCCGTTCATGACCGCCACGTGGAAAGTAGCCCCTTGCTTGGCCTTTGGCAACACCGCCGTGCTCAAGATGAGCGAGCTGTCGCCCCTCAGCGCTGCCCGTTTGGGCGAGTTAGCGTTGGAGGCCGGCATTCCCGCGGGTGTGCTCAACCTTGTGCACGGCTACGGCCAAGACACGGGTGAGCCGCTGGTAGCGCACCCCGATGTGCGCGCCATTTCGTTCACCGGCTCCACGGCCACGGGCAACCGCATTGTCAAAACTGCAGGCTTGAAAAAGTTCAGCATGGAGCTGGGCGGCAAATCGCCGTTCGTGATTTTTGAAGACGCTGATTTGGACCGCGCCTTGAACGCCGCCATCTTCATGATCTTCAGCAACAACGGCGAGCGCTGCACCGCGGGCAGCCGCATCTTGGTGCAACAAAGCATCTACGCCGACTTTGTGGCCAAGTTCACCGAGCGCGCCAAACGCATCACCGTGGGCGATCCGTTGGACGAAAAAACCATCGTCGGCCCCATGATCTCCAAAGCGCATTTGGCCAAAGTGAAAAGCTACATCGAGCTCGGCCCCAAAGAAGGCGCCACTTTGCTGTGCGGCGGCTTGGACCGCCCGAGCTATGCGCCCGAGTTATCAGCCCGCGTCAAAAACGGCAACTTCGTGTGGCCCACCGTGTTTGCCGATGTGGACAACCGCATGAAGATCGCACAAGACGAAATTTTTGGTCCCGTCGCCTGCCTGATCCCGTTCAAAGACGAAGCCCATGCCATCGAATTGGCCAACGACATTGCCTACGGTTTGAGCAGCTATGTCTGGACCGAAAACATCGGCAAAGCCCACCGCGTGGCCGCCGCCGTCGAGGCTGGCATGTGCTTCGTGAACAGCCAAAACGTGCGCGACCTGCGCCAGCCCTTCGGCGGCACCAAGGCCAGCGGCACCGGCCGAGAAGGCGGTACGTGGAGCTACGAGGTGTTTTGCGAACCCAAGAACGTGGCGGTGAGTTTGGGCAGTCACCACATTCCGCATTGGGGCGTTTGAGCATGCAACGCCGCGGCTGTTTGCAAACCTTGACGGCGGGCCTTGCGCTCGCCGCCACACCGTTGTGGGCGCAAAACGCGGCTTGGCCCACCAAACCAATTCGACTGATCGTGCCTTTCCCACCGGGCGGCACCACCGACGTGGTGACGCGTCTGGTCGCTGCGGAGTTGACCAAGGCTTTGGGCCAGAGCGTGGTGGTGGACAACAAACCCGGCGCAGGCACCGTGCTGGGCGTGGACCTGGCCGCCAAGTCGCCGCCCGATGGCTACACCCTGGTGACCGTGGCCAACAGCTTTTGCGTGAACCAAACGCTGGTTAAAAATCTGCCCTACGACGGGCTGCGCGATTTGCGACCCGTCGGTCTCATGGGCATGTCCGAGCATGTGCTGGCCACGCACCCGGGTAGCAACCTCAAGTCCCTCGCCGACCTGATCGCAGCGGCCAAAAAGCAGCCCGGCAAACTCAGTTATGCATCCTTCGGTGCGGGCACTTCGGCGCACTTGGCGGGTGCCATGCTTGAATCTCAAGCGGGCATCGAGATGATCCATGTGCCCTACAAGGGCCAGGCCCCCGCACTCAACGATTTGATCGGCGGACAGGTGACGGTGATGTTTGGCAACTGGCCCGAGTTTCGCCAGCATGTGCAAAGCGGCAAGCTGGTCGCTTTAGGTATGGCCACCGCCAAGCGCTCGCCACTGGCCCCGCAGATTGCGACACTCACCGAGCAGGGTCTGCCGATCGAGTCGAACTCTTGGAACGGCATCCTCACGCGCAGCGGCACGCCTGATGCGGTGGTGCAGCGCTTGAATGTCGAGATCAACAAAGCCCTGCAAGCACCTGCGGTGGTGCAGGCCTTTCAAGAAGGCGGCATCGTGTCGCTGGCTGCCAGCCCTGAGCGCTTTGCGGCCTTCATCCGCAGCGAGACCGACAAATATGCGCTAGTGATCCGCAAAGCGGCCATCACCGCCGAGAGCTAAACAAGGAACACACCATGGGACAACTTGCCCTCGCCGCCAAAATCACCCACGTCCCGTCGATATACCTCAGCGAGTTGCCGGGGCCGCGCTTTGGGTCACGCCAAGACGCGATTGACGGCCACCACGAAATCAGCCGCCGCTGCCGCGAACTCGGCGTGGACACGCTGGTGGTGTTTGACACGCATTGGTTGGTGAACGCGAGTTACCACATCAACTGCGCGCCGCACTTCAAAGGCACGTACACCAGCAACGAGTTGCCGCACTTCATCAGCAACCTCGGCTACGAATCGCCGGGCAACCCCGAACTGGGCAAGTTGTTGGCGAAAACCTGCAACGACTTGGGTGTGGACACCTTGGCGCACGACGCCACCACGCTGGCCCCCGAGTACGGCACGCTGGTGCCGTTGCGTTACATGAATGCGGACCAGCACTTCAAGGTGGTGTCGGTGTCGGCCTTGTGCCAAGCGCATTACTTGAACGACAGCGCCCGCTTGGGCTGGGCCATGCGCCAAGCGGTGGAGCAGCATTACGACGGCACGGTGGCGTTTTTGGCCAGCGGCTCGTTGAGCCACCGCTTCGCCCAAAACGGCTTGGCGCCTGAATTTGCCTTCAAGGTGTGGAGCCCGTTTTTAGAACAGCTCGACCGACGCGTGCTCGAAATTTGGGAGCGCGGCGACTGGGCCACCTTCTGCGAGATGCTGCCCGAGTACGCCAGCAAAGGCCACGGCGAAGGCTTCATGCACGACACGGCCATGCTGCTGGGTGCTTTGGGCTGGAAGGGCTACAACGCACCCGCCGAAATCATCACGCCGTACTTTGGCGCGTCGGGCACAGGCCAACTCAATGCCGTGTTTCCAGTCACACCACAAAACGGCGAACACATTCCGGCGGCACAAGCCAGCGCAGCCCAAGGTTTTCAAGCGGTCAACCGCCTTTAACAACGAGACACACATGCCGCACTTGGTCATCCTCTACACCGGTCAACTCGACCGCGAAACCGACATGGGCCTGCTGTGTCGCCGCTTGGCAGACACCATGCTCACCGTCAAAGACGAAGCGGGCAAGCCCGTGTTTCCCACCGGCGGCACACGCGTGCTGGCCTACCCCGCCGCTCACTACGCCGTGGCCGATGGCGGCACGGCAGGCCGTGAAGCCGCGCAGTTCAACGACCACCCGCACAGCGGCCCCAACGCGTCGGGCGACTCCAGCGACTACGCCTTTGTGTACCTCAACCTGCGCGTGGGCCGAGGCCGCACCGAAGCCACGCTGCAACGCGCGGGCCAAACGCTGGCCGACGTTGCCCATGCGCACTTGGCCGACGTGTTTGCCAAACGCCACATCGGCATCACGTTTCAAGTGGACGTGGGTGCTGAGGTGTTCGACAACAAACACAGCAACCTGCACCCCCTGTTCAACAAGTCCTGATTCCTCCCCAGCAAAGGCCCTCCATGTTTGATGATTCCTTGATCCAACAACTCGCTGCTGAGTTGAACCAGTCCGAAAAATCGGGCGTGCAAATTGAGCACTTCTCCAAGCGCTTTCCTGGCATGACCATTGACGACGGCTACCGCATCAACCGCGCTTGGATGGCGCTCAAACTCGCCGAGGGCCACACCGTGATGGGCCACAAAATTGGTCTGACCAGCCGAGCCATGCAGCAAGCCAGCCAGATCGACGAGCCCGACTACGGCACCTTGCTGGAGCACATGCGTTACACCTGCACGCCGGGCCAAGTGCTGGACATTCCGGTGAAAAACTTCATCGCCCCACGCGTCGAGGTAGAGCTGGCCTTTGTGCTCAAACACGAACTGCGCGGCCCCAACGTCACCGTGGCCCAAGTGCTGGCCGCCACCGACTATGTGACGCCCGCGATCGAGATCATCGACTCACGCATTGAGCAATTCGACCGCCAGACCAAAGTGATGCGCAAAGTGTTCGACACCATCAGCGACAACGCGGCCAACGCGGGCATCGTGCTGGGCGGCGCGCATGTCGACCCCAACACCACCAACCTGCCGTGGTGCGGCGCGGTGCTGCGCCAAAACGGCGTGGTGGAAGAAACCGGCCTCGCCGCAGGCGTGCAAGGCGACCCCGCCATTGGCGTGGCGTGGCTAGCCAACAAACTTGCACCTTGGGGCGAACACCTGCAAGCCGGCGAGGTGGTGCTGGCGGGCTCGTTCACGCGTCCCGTGGGTGCCAAGGCGGGCGACCTCTTTGAGGCAGACTACGGCCCTTTGGGCTGCTTGCAATTTCGCTTTGTTTGAAGCAACTTTTTCTAACGCAACGCATCACCAACGTCTCCATCGCTCTCGCCCATTCACACACTTTTCAACCCACTTTCACTGAAACGGCCACACCATGCAAACACCTGTCAACGCCTTCAAACAAGCCCTTCACAACAAGCAAGCCCAAATCGGTTTATGGATGGGTTTGGGCAACGCGGTCTCCGCCGAAATTTGTGCCGGCGCTGGCTTTGATTGGCTGGTGCTCGACGGCGAGCACGGCCCCAACGACCTGACCACCTTGCTCGCGCAACTGCAAACCGTGGCCGCCTACCCTGGCGCCAACCCCGTGGTGCGCGTGCCCCACGACCACCCCGCGTTGCTGAAACAAGTCTTGGACATTGGCGCCCCCACCGTGTTGGTGCCCATGGTGGACACGGCCGAGCAAGCCGCCGCCATCGTCCAAGCCTGCCGCTACCCACAAGACGACGGCAAAGGCGGCATCCGCGGCATGGCCGGCACCCGCGCCGCACGCTGGGGCCGCTACCCCAACTACGGCAAAGAAGCCAACGCACAGGTGTGCGTGCTGGTGCAAGCCGAAACCCGTGAAGCCCTGAACAACCTCGACGCCATCGCCGCCACCGAAGGCGTGGACGGCGTGTTCATCGGCCCCGCCGATTTGTCGGCCTCCATGGGCCACATCGGCAACCCCATGCATCCCGACGTGCAAGCTGCCATTGAAGATGCGATTGCCCGCATCCGCAAAGCAGGCAAGGCCCCCGGCATCTTGATGGGTGACGAAACCTTGGCCCGTCACTACCTGTCACTCGGCGCTTTGTTTGTCGCCGTGGGTGTGGACGCGGTGATCTTGGCCCGTCAAACCTCGGCACTCGCCGCCAAGTTCAAAGACAGCCTGCCAACGGCCAACCCCGCCAATGACAAAGGCCGTGTTTACTAAAACAAGCTTTGTGCTTTGCCTTGAATTGCGAGGAACTCACCATGTCTGAACACCGCTTTCACCCCGACGAGTGGGCTGCCCGCGTGCAGCTCGCGGCCTGCTACCGAATCTTCGCCATGCAGGGCTGGACCGAGATGATCTACAACCACATCACGGTGCGCGTGCCGCACAGCGTGAGCGGCGATGAGAAGCAGTTTTTGATCAACCCGTTTGGTTTGCACTACAGCGAGGTGACCGCCAGCAACTTGGTAAAGATCAACCTCCAAGGCGAAGTGCTTGACGGCTCCACCCACCGCGTGAACCCGGCTGGCTTTGTGGTGCACGCCACCTTGCACGCGGGGCTAGAAGGTGCGCACTGCGTGATGCACACCCACACCACGGCCGGTGTGGCAGTGGCCAGCTTGCAAGGCGGCTTGTCGCAAAGCAACTTTTACTCGGCGCAGCTGCACGACATGGTGGCGTACCACGACTTTGAGGGCATCACCATCCACGCCGACGAGGGGCCACGCGTGCTGCAAAGCATTGGCCGCAAACAAGCCGTGATCTTGCGTAACCACGGCCTGTTGGCATGGGGCAGCACCGTGCCCGAAACCTTCGTCATTTTGTGGACCCTGCAACGGGCCTGCGAAATTCAACTGGCGACCTTGAGCATGGGCGCGCCTATTGCGGTGCCCGAAGCCGTGGCTGCCAAATGTACCCGCGACTCGCTGCAATTCGACAACCAACACGGCGGCGCTGGCGTGGACGTGTTTGACGCGCTGGTCCGTCAAGTCAACCGCATCGACGCGAGCTACCAACAATGACGTTTTCCAAAGTTTGTATTTACGGCGCAGGCGCGATTGGCGGCTGGATCGGTGCGCGACTGGCACAGCAGCCTGGCGTAGAACTCTCGGTGGTGGCACGGGGTGCCACGCTGGCGGCGTTGCAACAACATGGACTGCGCTTGCACATGACGACGCCCAATGTGGCTGGTGCTCATGCTTCTTCATCACCCGCAGCCCAACCATCCCCACTTTGTGTACCTGTGAAGACCAGCGCACAGCCTGCCGATTTAGGCGTGCAAGACCTCGTGGTCATCGCCGTCAAAGCGCCGGCGTTGGCCGAGCTCGCGCAACACATCGCACCACTGATCGGCTCACACACCGTGGTGCTGACCGCGATGAACGGCGTGCCGTGGTGGTTTTTGCAAGGCTTTGGTGGCGAGCACGCCAACACGTCGCTGGCCAGCGTGGACCCGCAAGGCCGCATCGCCCAAGCTATTCCCGCACAACACATCATCGGCTGTGTGGTGCATTCAAGTTGTTCTCTGCGCGGCCCCGCCGAAGTGCAGCATCACTTTGGGAATGGACTGATCATTGGCGAACCTTCGGGCGAGGTCAGCCCACGCGTGCAGGCGCTGCATGCTTTGCTGCAAAGCGCAGGGTTTGACGCCACGCTGTCGCCGCAGATTCAAAAGGACACTTGGTACAAGCTGTGGGGCAACATGACGGTCAACCCCGTCAGTGCGTTGACGGGTGCCACGACCGACAAAATTTTGAACGATCCGCTGGTGCGCGGCTTCATCTCGCAGGTGATGTTGGAGGCCAAGGCGATTGGCGCGGCCATCGGCATTCCCATCGACCAACAACCTGAGGACCGGCATGCGGTCACGCGTAAGCTGGGGGCCTTCAAAACCTCGATGCTGCAGGACGTGGAGGCCAAGCGTGCTGTGGAGCTGGATGCGTTGGTGGGGGCGGTGCGGGAGTTGGGGCAGATTGTGGGGGTGGCAACGCCTTTTACCGATGCTCTGCTTGGGTTGGCTAGGTTGCAGGCACAGGAGA
>NZ_NESI01000011.1 GCF_002778325.1 Limnohabitans sp. B9-3 | reverse complement strand
CGCCAAGAAGTGGACGATGCCGGTGCAAAACTGGAAGCCCGTGCTGAACCGATTTACGATCCAGTTTGAGGGAAGGATGCCGACGAATTAACACTCGCTCCGTTTACACAAAATTCGGGACACCCTCTGCTGGCAAATTCAGTGACTTTGATTTTTCCTCCACTTTTAGCCGCAACGATTTCTGCAAACTTTTTGACCCCCATGCTTGTTGGATGATCCGTGTTGTTCAGGTGTCCCAATTTAATCGTGCGTTCCTGAATGTCTTGGGCTTGCACAACCGTATTGGCTGCGATAAGACCAAGAATTGCGACGAATTTAATCAGCTTAGTTTTCATGTCATCTCCTTGAGTAATTGTTGATACGTGTTCACAGTGCATGAACATCTGAGGGAATGGCCGTGTAGGCCAAAACGAACAGTTGGCGTTGGGTTTCAGCGATGGCACCTAAGGTCTCCAGTCGGGCGTTTGAGAGTTCTGCGTCACCTAGTTTTTGCAAAGCATCACGGTCATATCCGCTCACAACCATGATCCAGTCGGCAGCACGGTCTGCATTTCCACGAATTTTTTGCTCAGTGGTTGCCGCTATCGCGGGTGCTTGGTGACGAAGCACATGCAGACCTACGATTCCAGGTAATTGCGAAACAGACGCCCCCAGGTCACCTAGTTGCCTCTGAAGTTTCTCTTGCTGGCCCGCAGCGGGTGAGCAACGAATTGTCAAAACGTGTCGGGCAGTCACTGCCCCGTGGCTATGAACCACCTCACACTGGGTTCGGACCATGTTGCGGTGCAAGGGCATCATCTTTGTCGACCAGGGCGAGGGTGCATTGAGGCGTGCAACGTAGGGCGCCGACGCGAGAACGTCATGATCACTCAGCTCGTACATCACAAAAAAGCCTTCACCACCTGATGCATCGGTCCAACGTGAAGATCTCAAGAATCCTGGGATCGATAGTCGCTCTGCGACATGTTCGTGCGCATGCCAATGCTCCAGTTCTTCTCGCACATCTGGCGATACATCCCACCACATGGCCAGTGCGGCCTTACCAAGCATAGGCATGACTTACCTTTCGGCCAAGCGTTCTGCAACCGCGCGTACCGCAAGCGTGTAGCCGGCTGGACCCAGTCCACAGATAACCCCGTTCGCAACTTGGGAGACGAGGGAGTAGGTGTAGGGAGCAGGCCGCTGATGGATGTTGGTGAGGTGGACTTCAATCAGGGGCTGACGCAAGAGCTTGAGTGCGTCCAGAACGGGGACACAGCCAAAAGAGAAGCCGGCGGGGTTGATGATCACAGCGGCATCTTTGATTGCCGCTTCCTGGATCCAGTCCACCAGAATGCCCTCGTGGTTCGTTTGACGAAAGTCGCAATCCAAACCAAGCGACGCAGCCAGCTCCTTGGTTGATTTTTCAATTTCGGCGAGTGTTGTCGTGCCGTAAATGCCTGGCTCTCTTGTGCCGAGCATGTTTAAGTTGGAGCCATTCAGGATGAAAAGTGGGTGCGCCATTTGCAGACTTTCGAGTTGTTTGACTTGATTGTGTTGAGTTTGTTAGGACGTAATTCCAACTTGGAAACGTCTTTTATATAATGAAATTTCATTGAAATGTTCAGATAAATTGAAGCATTCGATCACGACTTAAAAACGATTCTGTTTAGAAAGAACCACCGCATGACGCTCGCCCTCGACCGTGGACTGTCCCTGCTTGAGCAGCTTTGCGATCAGCCTGAAGGCATGCCTCTCACAGAGCTAGCTGACGAGTTAGGCATTCCACGTAGCGCATGCCATCGCCTTTTAGGAGAACTGCAAAGGCGCGGCTATGTTCGCCAATCCCGCAGCCAAGGCGATTACATGCTCACGGCCAAACTTGCGTCGATGGGGTTGGGGTTGCTGAGTAGCAAGGGCATCATTGACATCGCCGAACCCGTGCTCGAGCGATTGGCCAAAGAGTCGGGCGAACTTGTTCGTTTGTCGATCGTTGATGACGATCGACTGGTCTGGGTCTCAAAGTCGCAAGGCACTCGCATGGGGCTGCGGTATGACCCTGACATGGGTATGGAGGCGCGCTTGTCGTGTACAGCTTCAGGTCATGCGTGGTTGTTAACGATGAGCGATGAGAGAGCTGTTGAGCTGGTCAGTCGACAAGGTTTTGGTCAGCCCAAAGAATACGGACCGAAAGCTCCCACCACTGTGGTGTCACTTTTAGACATGATTCATGAAGCTCGTGCGAGGGGTTTCGCAATGATTGATGAAGTGTTTGCCCCAGGTATGACGGCCATAGCCGCACCTGTGGTTCGTGGTCAAGAGACTGTTGGTGTCGTTAGCATTGCAGGCCCGCGTCAAAGACTCACATTGGCTCGTATGCAAAAACTGTCGTCAGCCGTACTTGCTGCTACAGCAGAGCTCGGGCCCATAAGCAAGATTTCCACCCTATCAGGTAAACCAAAATTAGGAAGATCGTGATCACTGCGCCTTGTAGCCCATCCGAAACCCGCCCCAATGCTGTCCCGCCAACATGATGGGCACAGACAGGTCGTGCATGATTTCACCCGTGTCACGTTTGTACGTTTGCAGCAATAACTTTTGCGTGTGTGAGCCACAGCGGCTGCCGGTTCGGTCGCTGAAAATTCGTTTGCTGCGGCTGTTGACCAAGTCCACGTCGTACCGCCCGGTCAGAGGTTTGGCGAATTTATCGTTGTGTGTAGGCACGTAGCCGCGTTTGTTGGTGCAAATGGCAAACACCAACTCGGGGCAGCTTTTCAACACGGTTTCCTGAATGGCGGGTAACACTTGGTCGGTGAATGCATCAAACTTGGAACTGTACTTTTGGGGGTTGGTGTTCACGATGGCGACGTGTTCCACACTCAGCAAATCAGCCTGACTGATCTTGCCCTGCGCCACGCCTTCTTCAAACACTGCTTGCACCGCATCGGCCGCAGCACGTGCCACAGCGTACATGCGCCTGTGAATGGTTTCTAAATTCAACTCAACCAGTTTTTCGTAAAAGCCTTCGCTCAGTTCGGTCAGCCCCATGGTCTGACGTTCTTGCGATTCGATGCGCAGGCCGAAGCTGGCTAACTCGTCTTGAATCTCCCCCAAATAGTTGGAGATGGTGTTCACTTCTTGCGCCGAATGGCTCGAGGCTTGCACGATGCCGTCCATCTGCTCCGACAGCTCGCTCGACGAATTCAAGATACCTGTGAGGCGTTGGCCCACTTGCTCAATCTGCGTGACATTGGCCTGCACATCGCTGAGCAATTCATTCATGTTGTTGACCGCCAAGCCCGTTTGGCTCGTGATGCCTCTGACGCTGTCGTCAATTTCTTGGGTAGCTTCAAACGTCTTTTCAGCCAATTTACGCACTTCGTCGGACACCACGGCGAAGCCCTTGCCGTGTTCGCCCGCGCGTGCGGCTTCAATGGCGGCATTCAATGCCAGCATATTAATTTTGTTGGCAATGTCTTGAATCAGCCGAACCACATGTTCGATTTTTTGGGAGCTGGCTTGCAAATCCGTGATTGAGGACGACACCATCTGTGTACGCGCACCCATGTGGCGCATGGCGTCGATGGTGTTGTTCAGCTCGACTTGGCCCAATTGAGAATTCTCACGGGATTGTTGGGCCAATTGAGCGACCGATGCCGCATCTTTGCTGACACGGTTGGAGTTGTGTGCCAGCGATTGCGAGGAGTCAGAAACTTGCGCACCCTTGTTGGCCAGGGCCTTCATTTCTTGGTTGATGGTGTTGGCCTGCCACGATAAATCTGCCAAGGTGATGGAGCTGTTTTCGACCACCAACGTCATGTCGTGCACGATTTTGAGCAAATTCAAATGACCTGCATCCAGTTTTTCAAGGGCAGGCCCCAGCAGGGGATCGGTGCGCCAAACGGACGCAACCGAAGAACCCGAAACAGACGTGTTGTGCACGTCGGTGTAGACCTGCTGGATGAAGTGATCAAGCTCTGCCATCAATGTTTGTAAGTGGCCTAATCCCAACTGAACGCTGCTCAGCATGTGAGCGCCTTCGCTATCCGTCTCAGACGACGCAGTGCTTGACATCGCTGTGCCAAGTTGGCCTCGTTGCAAAGCCGACATGGCTGTGCCAACTTGTCCCATCGCAACGCTTTGACGATTCAGGCGCGCAGCCACCGTGTGGGTGAGTTGCTTCAATTCGACAGGTAACTGTGCTGGCAAGTCACGATCCCCATCGCCCTGAGCTTGCGTGTGTTCAAGCCGCTGCTGAACAAAGTGCAAACCTGTCAGGATGGGCCGCAAAACAACCCAGCCTATTAACAAAACCAAAAGCAGGGCGGTGAACAACACGCCCATCAGCCATGCCCCCGCTGAACTCTGAATCAATGCCAGAGGCAGCAGTGAAAAGATCACCCCCGAAGCGCAAGCGATCACCAGCGCACAAGAAAGAACAAAGAAAACAAGTCGTTTTTGGATGGAGTGCAGCACAAAGAATTCCCCAACAAATAGTCATTTTTGTTGGTTTTGATGGATTGATACAGTCTCAAATTATCGACGATTGAATTTTTTAGCTTCAGAATGGCGTCGCTTTTGAAGCTAAAAATCGCAGGACCCATAGCCTCATCCACTCCACCTATGCAGCCCATACAAATTTTCACCAAGACCTGTGTCGGCGTTTTGTTTTTCATCGCCTTTGCAGGTTCAATCCATCTGCATGCTGCCAGCTTGTTTGGCGACCACACCTGTGCACGTTGGGCCACATTGTCCGAGGCCGATCAAAAGGCTTGGGCCAACGCGTTTATTGCGCCTTTGAGCCTGACGTTCAAAGGGCTTAGAAAGAGTAACGTCGACAAATACAACGACAACCCCAACGCGTCTTTGCAAGCCACGGAGAGTATCAACGCCTATTGCAAAGCGCACCCAGATCAAACCGCAGCCCATGGCGCTGCGGCTTATCTGAGCCAACTCATCAACAATTAAAGCGCAGCTTCAATCAAGGCTTCAAGTAGGTCTGCACCGTGTCCCAAGCCACTTGCTGCAGATGAAGCGCTACGTCAGGCTTTAAGCCCGCAGAAAACTTCAAGCCAACAGGCGATTGTTTGAACAGCGTGGCATAGGTCGTGGCAGCGGCCAAATACGTGCCTTCCACGCTGGGGTGGCGCTTGTCTGGGGCGTATAAATTCACAGCCGGTTGCACGGCGATCGAGCGCGCAAACGCCAAACCGGCCGGTATCACCAACGCTTGATTGGCGTTGCCAGCCTCGGTGTAAGCCTGTGCCAATTGGGCTGTCATTTCGGGCTTGTCTTGGTAGGCCCATGACATGAAAAAGACGGGCTTCGAGCCATGTTTGCGCACCGTGTCGCTGTGCTTTTTGGCGAATTCTGTGAACACGGGCTTCATGGTGGGGTGAATCGGGCATTGGCTGCAATCCATCATGACCGACGCTTCGAAGAGCTTGTTGGTGCTGGGGTTGAACACCACGCTGTTATCTGCCGCAAACGAGTATTTGCCAATCGCATTGGGTCTGAAATACGAGTCCACGTCGTGCCAATCAAACCCCGATCCACTGATCGTGATCATGGAGCTGCGATACGGATGCCCTTTCAGCCCCTCCGCGACCATGGGGGACAAGTGCGACACGATGCCGTTGTTGAAATAGAAAAAGCTGTTGCCAATGTAGGCCACCGAGGTCGGTGGGGTTCCCACCCATTCTTTGACGGAAGGCTTGTCTTGCGCCATGGCTGCGGTCAGCGAGCTCGTCAGCATCCAGCAGGCGATGGCACGGGTTAAAAATTTAGGCAGGTTCATGGGGTCTCCAAGTTTGAAATGTGAATTTCATTGGACCTCAGCAAGCCATCCCAATTCGTCGCAGAAATGACAGTGCACCCGCCATGTCTGAGGTCCCTTGACCCACGGTTTCCTCACCTCTCATGATGAATCAGGGTTAACCCTTGGGTGATCTTTTATGACGACCTGCCGCGAGTCAAAGAGAGTAGGTTTTTTGCTTTTTAAAAGTCGTACTCAAAAACTGCATTTCCCCTCTTAAAAAACCCCTCAAATACGCCAATTGGCGCATGTACGTACACCTAAAAAAACAAGAAAATAGGTTTTATCAAATTGTGCGTATTTTATGTTTTTAATATTTAATTTGTTTAATTAAATAAATGTAATAAAAACTAGAAATTTATGAGGTTTGCCGCGAACTTGGCAACGTCTCCTTTTCTCCTGCGCACACACCCTGTCTTTGTCGAATTAAGTCACACGCACCATGGTCAACACAATCCAAGTCATCGCCAAAACCAACCTTGCCGATACTTACCAAGCCATCGAAATCGTTTCCGGTCACGGTTCTTTGGGCAAGCCCGTCAGGTTAAAGGCGTTTCCGCGTGGGCGTTATTTGCTGCAAGACCCCGCGTTGAACAACCAAGGTCCGCAAACGTTACGCACCCAGCGTGTTGGCAAAAACTTGCATGTCTTGCTAGATGGCCACGCTCAGCCCGATTTGATCGTCGAGGGCTACTTTGACGAAGCCAACTTGATCGACCCCAACCAAGGCCTCATGGGCCGAGGTCCAGATGGGCTTATGCACAGCTATCTGCCCAGCGAGTCGGGTGTGTCCGGCTTGGGTGTGGACGGCGGGGGCGTGGTGTCCCATTTCCTCAATTCGGTTCCGTTGTCAGAGGTTGCGTGGCCTATGACGGCAGGTGCCACTGCAGGCACCACTGCTGCAACTGGCATTGGTCTGGGTTATCTGGCTGGTACGGGAGCAGGTATTGCTTTGGCTGCGGGTAACGTTCGTCGCAGCGGCAATGCTGCAGGTGGTGCAGACAACAGCGCCGCTAAACAACTCGCTGCCGCGGCCGATCAAGCCGCTGCCGCTGCCGCGACCGATGCCAATAACGCCGCTGCCGCCGCTAACGCCGCCAAGGTCGAACTTGCCAACGCCGTTGCCGCCCTACCAACCCTTCCCACACCAGCCACGCCAGCGCAGTTGGCCGCCGTGGAAGCCAAACAAAATGCAGCAATCGCAGCTGCCACAGAGGCGGCCAACAAAGCCACAGCTGCGACAGTTGCAGCCACTGCTGCCAGTGCCGCCGCGGTTGCCGCGAATCAAGCCGTGCCTGCCAGCGTGGCTGCAGCCAACAACGCCGCCACAGCAGCGAATAACGCCGCGACTGCTGCTACCAACGCAGCCACCGCCAGTGAAACCACCACGGACGCACAAGTCGCCGCTTTGGCCGCAGCCGCTGAAGCCGCCGCCACAGCTGCCAACACGGCTGCCGCAGCGGCCAACACCGCCAAAGATGCAGCCGAAACCGCCAAAGCTGAACTCGCCGCTGCTGTTGCGGCGTTGCCTGCGCCTCCTGCATCGCCCACGCCAAGTCATCTGACCGAATTGAGCACCAAGCAAAGCGCCGCCGAAGCCGCAGCCACTCAAGCTGCGGCCAAAGCCACAGAAGCCAGCAACGCCGCCACAGCTGCCATAAACGCAGCCACGGCAGCACACAACGCCGCTGTTGCTGCCAATGAATCCGACCCCTTGGTCTCTGGCACATCCACCACTGCTGTGGACGCCGCAAACACCGCTGCTACCGCAGCCATGAGCGCAGCTACGACAGCCAACAACGCGGGTCAAGCCCTCGCCTTGGCCATCATCAGCAGCGCCGCGCAGGGCAACAACGCCAGCGCCACATCGCCCTCAGAAAACGTCTACCAACTCGCAGGCGTTTCGGGTGTCACGCCTGCCAACTTGTCAGCGCTGAGCAACTTGCTCAACGGTGGTGCCGTTGACGGTGAGGCCACCAACACCACAGGCGAAGTGCAGGGCATCGTGGACCAGTTGGCCGCCTATTTGGTCGCCATTGACGCCATCCAAACTGCCGCGCAAAACAACTCAGCCACCGACACCAGCCCCAGCTTGCCGCAATACCTGGCCGCGGGTGTGAGTGGTGTCAACAGCAGCAACTTGGCCGCCATCAACAGCGCGTTGAACAGCAGCGCCGTCAATGGTGCGGGTGCTGACACGGCCTCTGAGTTGCAGGCCATCGTCAACAGTTACACCACCCTCTTGGCTGCGGCGGATGGTACGGCGGGCAACGCCACCACCACACCGTCCAGCACTGACTACGCTGCCATTGGCGTGACCGGCGTCACCCCAGCCACCGAAGGTTTGTTGGGCACTGTCATTGACGCCAATGCGGCCACTGCAGTGGACAGCGTGTCCAAACTGCAAGGCTTGGCCAATGCGGTGGCGGCGACCCTCGCTTACACCGGGAACAACGGCGGGAACAACGCCCAAGCTCAAACAGCGCCAACCGTCGACCAACTGAACGCGCTGACGCATGCTGCGACAAACGGCATCAACGGTGGTAACAACGGTGGCGGTCAACCCACCAGCGCCGTCACCCCCGACAACCTAGCTGCCGTGTTGGCCGCCTTAGCCGCCGCCAACGCAGATGGCACGCCCGTGGCCACCCAAGCCGAGCTCGAAACCCTTGTCAACCAATCGGTCAGTGGCTACACCGCAGCCTTGAACCAAATCAGCACCGCGGCAGAAAACAACACCGCCAGCGCCACCAGCCCCAACGCCACGCAGTACACCGCAGCCGGTGTCAGCGGCGTCAACGCCAGCAACTTGGCCGCCATCAACGAAGCGCTCAACAGCGCAGCCGTGAATGGCGACAAAGCCAACTCAGCCGCTGAAGTGCAGGCCATCGTCAACGCCTACAACGCTGTTTTGGGCGAAGCCAACGGCGCGGCCATCGATGCCAACGCCAACAGCAACCCCACGGCTGAGCAGTACGTCCTCATCGGGGCCAACATCGGCGCAGCGGCCACCACACCCGCCAACCTCGCGCTCTTGAACAACCTCGTGGGCGCGCAAATCGCCGCCGGTGTCGACACCATCGCCGAGATCAACGAACTCGCCCGCATCGCCAACGCCATCCAGACCCTTGCGGCTGGTGGCACAGCCACGCCTGCGCTCACCAACGCCGACTTCGCCAAAGTAGGCCTCACCGGCGTCACTCCCGACAACTTGCCCGCTGTTTTGTCCGCCATCGCCAGCAAAAACGACAACGGCAGCCAGACCGAATCGCAGGGCGAGTTGCAAACCTTGGTCGACAACGTCAGTGCCGCACTCAGCGCTTTGAGCAGCTTCGCGCAACTGAACGCCACGGGCATGGCCCATGCGCAAGGCACCACGCCTGACCTCACCACCTACGCCAACGCCGGTGTTAACAGCGTGACCGCCGACAACCTCGCCGCCATCAACGACGCACTGGCCTCCGCTGTGGTCGATGGCGGAAAAGCCGACACGCCAGCCGAGTTGCAGGCCATCGTCGACGCCTTCAACAAAGTGCTCAATGCCGCCAACGGCACCGACGCAGACGCCTCACTGGCCAACACCGCGAACGCCACCGACTACGCCCGCTTGGGACTCACGGGCGTGACCACCGCCACCGCTGCCTTGCTCAGTGACGTGGTGGACAGCAAAGCCAACGCCGATGTGAACACGGTGTCCGAATTGCAAACTTTGGCCGATGCCGCCAAGGTGGTTTTGGGTTACTCCAGCGCAGCCGCTGCCGCTGCCGCCAATACCGTGCCCACCGCCGCCGATTTGAACCATCTGGTGTCAGGCGTCACTGAGGCCAACTTGGCTGCTGTGTTGGCCGCACTCGAAGCCGCCAACGGCAGCGCCACGCCTGCTGCACCGCTCACCCAAGCCACCTTGCAAACCGTGGTGGACAACATCAACAACGCCCTCAACGGCATCGTCACGGCAGCCGGCAACAACAGCGCCGTCTCGGGCGGCCTGTTGACCCTCGCGCTGTATGCGAACGCAGGCGTCACCGGCGTGAGCGCGGCCAATGTGGGCCTCCTCAACGACATGCTCGACACAGCCGCCATCAACGGCAGTGCTGTGGACAGCCCCACCAAAGTGCAAGCCTTGGTCGATGCGTTGACACACATCCGTGCTTTGGCCGATGCCACCTCAGACACAGGCCCGAAATTGGACAACGCCGACCTCTTTGCCCTGGGTCTCAGCGCGGTGGTGCCCCTTGATGCACAACGACAGCTCTTCAACGACACCCTCGACAACGCGGGGGCTGCGAGCGTAGACAGCGCCGCCAAAATTTTGAATCTCGCCAGCATTGCCGAGCGGGTGGTGCAAGTGGGCTTAGGCCAAACCCCTGCCACTGCTTTGACCGCAGCTGACATGACCACCATCGGTCTGAGCGGTGTGACACCCGCGAACCTGAGCCGTGTGCTCGCCGCCATCGACACCGCCGTGGTGGGCAGCGATGCCCGCACCGTCGACACCTTGGGCGAACTGCAAACCTTGGTCAACACCGTCAACTGGCTGGCCAGCACCGCGCCCGTGGTGATGGTTGAAGCAGCCAACGGCGTGAGCACCACAGAGTTGCTGGATGGCTTGCAAACCGTGGTGGTCGTGCCCGCCGATGCCAGCGTGGGCGACGTGTTGACGCTCTCGCTCAAAGACCCCAATGGCGATGTGCGCAGCGTCACCCATGTGTTGACCGCACAAAACTTGGCCAGCAGCAGCGTCACCCTGACCGTGCCCCGCACCGCCGTGGACGAAGACGGCAACTACACCCTCACCAGCCACATCACGCGCCAGAGCGACGGCTTGATCACCGCCGACAGCGTCAGCAACTTTGTGTTGGATGCGACTGCACCCACCTTGTTGGTGACGAGCATCTCGGGCGACGCTGTCTCCTTGCTCACCAACGGCATGGGCCAACTCATCAATGCCAAAGGCGAATTTGACGCCGTTGAGCGCGGTGTGGTGCTCACAGCCGTGGCAACACCTGTGATCATTCAAGGCACCACCAACGCCGAAGTGGGGCAGGGCGTGCAAGTCACGCTCAATGGTCTGACCTACGCCGCCACGGTGGCTGCGGGTGCCAGCGCACAGCCCAACACCTGGACCATCACCTTGCCCACGACCGACGCGATCGCGTTGAACCACGGCAACACCTACAGCGTGAGCGTGCAGGCCAACGACGTGGCAGGCAACCCCACGGTGGAAGACCGCTTCAGCCTGTTTGTGAATACCGCCTACCCTGACATGCCCACGGTGGACAACCTGTTCACGCACGGCGTCCTGCAAGGCTCGGCGTATGCCGCCACGCCCACGCTGTCTGGCAAAGCTGCCAAGCTTGTCTCGGTGGGCGCAGACCCCACTGTCAGCAGCAACTACATCGCCTTGGCCGGCAGTGACCAAATCACCGTGACTGTGGCTGGACAAACCATCACCGGCACCATCGCAGCGATGCCCGCCGGCTTGAGCTACAACGCTGCCGCCAAAACTTGGAACCTCAACACCAGCTTGATCAGCGGCTTCACGCCTTTGGCCGACGGCAGCTACAACGTGGCGGTCACCGTCGCGGCGGGTGGCGTCGTCAAAAACGATCTGGGCAGCAACGAGCTGGTCATCCACAGCACGCCACCCGTGGTCACACTCAACCCACTCGCGGGCGACGGCTACATCAATGCCGCCGAAAACATCCAAGACCTGGTCGTTTCGGGCACCACCGACGCCCAAGTGGGCTCTGCGGTCACCTTCACCGTGGGTGGTGTGACCTACACCGCCCAAGTGCAAGCGGGGGTGGGTGTAGGCGCGGCCAACACTTTCTTGCTGAGCGTGCCAGCCGCCGCCTTGCAAAACTTGGCCAACGGCGCACAAACCGCGCAGTTGAGTGTCACCAACCGCTATGGCAGTGAAACGCTGCTAAGCCCCAGCCTCACCGTGGACACCCAAGCCCCGGGTCAAAACCCAGACGGCAGTGATGCCGCCGTGGCCCTGCCCACCGCCGTGTTGCCCGAGAGCGTCAACGCCACTCCTGGCATCAGCGCGGCCGAGTTGGCCGACGGCGGCGGCATCGAAGTCAACGTCACCTTGCCTACAGGTTCGGTGGCGGGTGATGTGGTGCAAATCGCAGTCACCGCGCCCAACGGCACCGTCCGCACTGTCGACCACGCACTGTCCGCCACAGACATCACCTATGCCGCCACCCACGGGGGCGCGGTGGTGCTCACGCTGCCTGTGACCAGCGTTGCCGCAAACGGCAATTACACGGTTACGGTGACCACCCGAGACGTGGCCGGCAACACCAGCAAAGTCAGCGCAGCTACCAACTTCACGCTCGACACCCAAGCCCCGGGCCAAAACCCCGACGGCACCGACGCCGCCTTGCCTGCGCCCGTGCTCACCTTGGCCGAAGCCGTCAACGGCGTGAACCAAACCGAGTTGGCCGACGGCCTGCAATACCAAATCACACTGCCCAGCGGCAGCAAAACCGGCGACGTGCTCAGCTTCACGTTCACCGCGCCCGATGGCACAGTGCGCACCGACAGCCACACCGTCACCGCCCTTGAGGCAGCAGCAGGCAGCGCCAGCTTGACGCTGGCCAACACCTTGGTCAACGAAGACGGCACTTACACCGTCACCGTCACCAGCACCGACTTGGCGGGCAACGTGGGCAACTACGCGGCCAACACCGGCACCACCACGTTTGTGCTGAACGCCGCCTTGAGCACGCTCATCACCTTTGCACAAACCAACGCCACCGGTTTGGTCAACGCCAGCGGCACCGTGCCCGATGCCACCACATATGCAAAAGCCGGCATCACCGGCGTGGACGCCAACAACCTCAGCGCCATCAACGACGCCTTGGCCAGCGCCGCCGTGGACGGCTCCGCCACCCGCACCGTGGCCCAAGTGCAAGCCATCGTGGACGCCTACAGCGCCATCTTGGCTGAGGCCAATGGCAGCGCCCCCGACGCCAGCCCCATCGCCACCCCCACCACCGACCCCACCCAAGCGCAATACGCCGCCGTGGGCGTGACCGGTGTCGACTCCGCCGCCAAAGAAACCCTGCTCGGTGCCGTCATCGGTGCCAAAGTGGCAGGCGATGTCAACAGCGTCGCCGAGCTGCAAACCTTGGCCAACGCCGTGGCCGCCACCGTCACCTACACCGGCGCAGCGGGCCAAACCGGCCCCGACGCCACCCAACTCAACAGCCTCACCGGTGGCACGGGTGCTGCGCACACCGTCACGCCTGACAACCTGAGCGCGGTGCAAGCCGCCCTCGCAGCGGGCAACACCAATGGTTCGCCCATCGCCAGCGAGACCGAACTGCAAGGCCTGATCGACGCTGCCATCACCGGCTACAACAACGCGCTCAGCACCTTGAGTGGCTTCGCCCAAGCCCAAGCAGGCGGGCTGGCCAACGCCATCGCGCAGGCAGCCACAACCCCTGCGTTGGCCGACTACGCCGCTGCCGGTGTCACCGGTGTCGATGCCAACAACCTCAACGCCATCAATGACGCCTTGGCCAGCCTGATCGTCGACAGCTCACTAGCCGACTCTGCCGCTGAAGTGCAAGCCATCGTCAACGCCTACAAAGCCGTTTTGGCTGAGGCCAACGGCAACTTGGCCGATGGCAACTCCGCCAGCAACCCCACGGCCACGCAATACGCGCAAATCGGTGCCAGCATCGGTGCCGCTGCCAGCGATGCCGAAAACCTGAGCTTGCTCAACGACATCGTGGGTGCCAAAACCACCGCCGGTGTGGACACCGTCGCTGAGATCGACGAATTGGCCCGCATCGCCAACGCCATCCAAACCGTGGCTGCCGGTGGCACAGCCACGCCTGCGCTCACCCCAGCCGACCTCACTTTGGTGGGCCTGTCCGGTGCCAACAGCGATAACCTGAAAGCGCTGATCAACGCCATCGCAGCTCAGCCCAACAACGGCATGGGCACCGACTCGCTCAGCAAGTTGCAAGGCGTCATCGACAGCGCTGCTGCCGCTTACAACAGTGCGCTCACCGCCATCCAATCGGCCGCGCAAAACAACAACGCCACCCCCACCCACCCCAGCTTGGCCCAATACGAATCTTTGGGCGTGAGCGGTGTGACCGATCAAAACTTGGGCGCCATGAACAGCGCCTTGAACGACGCCGACATCAACGGCACGCAGACCAACACCGCCGCCAAAGTGCAAACCTTGGTCGATGCCTACAACACCATCTTGGGCACCGCCGACGGCGTGCCGGGCAACGCCCCCGACCCTGCCGCTAGTGACTACACCGCCATCGGCATCAACGGTGTGAACACCCCACAAGAGCTCAGCCTCTTGGGCGACGTGCTCGACGGCAAAACCAAAACCGACATCAACACCTTGGCCAAGCTGCAAGTCTTGGCTGATGCCGCGCAAGCGGTGATGGACGGCAACGCCACGCAAGCCCAACTCGAAGCCTTGGGCGTGACCGGTGTCACCCCCGACAACTTGAGCACCCTACAAGCAGCCTTGGCAGCTGCCAATGACGCGACCGAGCTCAACACCCAAGCGGGTTTGCAAAGCGTGGTGACCGACGCGCTCAATGCCTTGTCGGCCATCCAATCAGCTGCGCAAAGCAACACCGCCAGCGCCACTACCCCCAGCGTCGCTCAGTACGACGCCATGGGCGTGACCGGGGTCACTGCGCAAAACTTGGCCGCCATCAACAGCGCCTTGAACGATGCCGACGTCACCGGCACCCAAGCTGACACTGCGGCCAAAGTGAAAGCCATCGTGGACGGTTTTAACGCCGTCTTGAACAACGCCGACGGCACCGCCAACAACGCCAGCAATCCGTCTCAAGCCAACTACGACGCCATTGGCGTGAACGGGGTGGACACCCCGCAAGAAGTCGGTTTGTTGGGCGACGTGATCGACGCCAAAGCCAGCACCGACGTCAACACCGTGGTCAAACTGCAAGCCTTGGCCGACGCTGTGCAAGCCGTGATGAACGGCAACCCCACCGAGGCGCAACTCGTCGCCTTAGGCGTGACTGGCGTCACCAGCGCCAACCTCAGCACCGTGCAAGCCGCCTTGGCCGCGGCCAACGATGCCACCCAACTCAACGCGCAGGCAGGTCTGCAAGGCGTGGTGAGCAACGCCATCAGCAGCTTGGCTTTGATTGAAAACGCCGCGCAAACCAACACCGCCACCGACACCACGCCCACTGCTGCGCAATACACCGCCATGGGCGTGACCGGTGTCAGCGCGCAAAACTTGGCCGCCATCAACAGTACTTTGAATGACGCCGATGTCACCGGCGCACAAGCCAACACCGCGGCCAAAGTGCAAGCCATCGTGGACGGTTTTAACGCCGTGTTCAACAACGCCGACGGCACTGCCAATAACGCCGCCAACCCCACCCAAGCCCACTACGCAGCCATCGGCGTCAATGGTGTGGACAGTGCCCAAAAAGTCACGTTGCTAGGCGATGTGGTGGATGGCAAAACACAGGCCGATGTGAACACGACTGCCAAATTGCAAGCCTTGGCCGACGCCGTTCAAGCCGTGATGAACGGCAACGCCACGCAAGCCCAACTCGAAGCTTTGGGCGTGACAGGCATCACGGCTGCCAACCTGAGCACCGTGCAAGCGGCCTTGGTCGCCGCAGGCCCCAACGCTGCCACTCAGCTCGACACCCTCGCACATCTGCAAACCGTGGTGAGCGACGCACTGGGCGCTTTGGCTGCCATCGAAGCTGCTGCACAAGCCAACACCGCCACCGCCACCACACCGAGCGCCGCGCTCTACGTCGCCATGGGTGTGACCGGTGTGACCGCGCAAAATTTGGCGTCCATCAACGACGCGTTGAACGACGCCGACGTCACCGGCGCGCAAGCCAACACCGCGGCCAAAGTGCAAGCCATCGTGGACGGCTTCAACGCCATCCGCAACAACGCCACCGGTGGCAGCAACGCGGTCACCAACCCCAGTCAAGCCCATTACGCCGCCATCGGCGTGACCGGTGTGGACACGCCGGAAGAAGTCAGCCTGATGGGCGACGTGATCGACGGCAAAGGCAATCACGACGTCAACACCGTGGCCCAAGTGCAAACCTTGGCCGACGCCGTGCAAGCCGTGATGAACGGCAATGCCAGCGAAGCCCAACTCGTTGCCTTGGGTGTGACCGGCGTCAGCAGCGCCAATCTGAGCACTCTGCAAGCCGCCTTGGCCGCGGCCACAGATGCCACCCAACTCAACACCAAAACGGGCGTGCAAACGGTGGTCACCAACGCCATCAATGCCTTGAGCGCCATTGAAGCCGCTGCCCAAAGCAACACCGCCACAGCCATCACCCCCAGTGCCGCGCAATACGCCGCCATGGGCGTGACCGGCGTCACCGCACAGAACCTGGCCGCCATCAACGACGCGCTGAACGACATGGACGTCACAGGCTCGCAAGCCAACACCGCGGCCAAAGTGCAGGCCATCGTTGACGGTTTTAATGCCGTGTTGAACAACGCCAACGATGCCACCACCGCCAACCCGTCGCAAGCCAACTACGCCGCCATTGGCGTGAGCGGTGTTGACAGCGCAGCCAAAGCCAATTTGTTGGGCGACCGCATCGACGCCTTGGCTGCCGCCGATGTGGACCAAGTCTCCGACGTGCAAAGCTTGGCCGATGTGGTGTCTGCCGTCATGGCCGCCGCTGCCTTGGGCGCGGGTGCCAGCAGTACTCTCAGCAAAGCCCAACTCGAAGCGCTGGGCATCACCAGCGTGACCGACGACAACCTGAGCGCCGTGCGTGCAGCGATCGTGGCCACCGCAGACAACGGCAGCGCGGTGGACAGTCTCAGCAAATTGCAAGCTGTGGTGAGCGCCGCTGCGACCAATGCCGCCAGTGCCTTGACCACCCTGAGCACGTTCGCGCAAGCCAACACCCAAGGCGTGGCCACGCCCACGGGCACCGTGCCTGATCTGAGCGCTTACACCCAAGCCGGTGTCGCGGGTGTCAACGGCAACAACCTGAGCGTCATCAACGACGCGCTGGCCAGTGCACCGGTGGACGGTTCGGCGGTCAACACCACCGCCAAAGTGCAAGCCATCGTCGATGCCTACAACGCCATTCTGGGCGAGGCCAACGACACCACCAGCGCCGCAGGCAACACCACACCCGATGCCACACCGAGCGTCAACCCCACGGCTTCGCAATACGCCTTGATCGGTGCCAACATCGGTGGTGCCGCCACCGATGCAGACAACCTCAACCTCTTGAACGACATCATCGGCGGCCTGCAAACCACCGACGTCAGCACCATCGCCGCCATCAACGATTTGGTGCGCATTGCCAACGCCATCCAACTCACGGCCGCCAATGGCACACCCACGCCTGTCTTGACTGCTGCCGACTTGGTCAAAGCCGGTTTGTCTGGCGTCACCCCTGACAACCTGCCCGCCGTGTTGGCCGCCATCGCCGCCCAAAACAACGACGGCAGTGCGACAGACGCCTTGAGCGAGTTGCAAGCCATCGTCACCACGGCTGGCAACGCCGCCGCCAGTGCGCTGGCCACCCTCAGCGCCTACGCCGAAACCAACACCACCGGTTTGGCCAGCGCCACCGGCACTGCGCCTGTGTTGGCCGACTTCACCGCCGCTGGCGTGACCGGCGCCGATGCGACCAACCTCAATGCCATCAAAGATGCGCTGGCCAGTGCCAGCGTCAACGGTGCGGCTGCCCAAACCACGGCGCAAGTGCAAGCCATCGTCAACGCCTACAACACCGTGTTGGCCCAAGCCAACGATGTGGCCGACAGCGTGGGCAACAACACGCCCGCCACCACGGCCAACACCACAGCCGTGCAATACGAACTCTTCGGTGCCGACATCGGCGCGGCCGCCAGCGACACCGACAACCTCGGCCTCTTGAACGACGCTGTCGCGGGCAAACAAGCCGCTGACGTGGACACCGTGGCCGAGATCAACACCTTGGCCCGCATTGCCAACGCCATTCAGCTCACTGCGGCCGATGGCACAGCCACGCCCGCTTTGAGCGTGGCCGACTTCGTGACGCTGGGCCTCACCGGCGTGACGGTGGACAACTTGCCCGCCGTGCTGGCGGCCATCGCCGCCAAAGCCAACAGCGGCACCGAGACCGACAGCCTGAGCAAGTTGCAAGCGCTCATCGACACCACCGCCACCGCGCAAACCACCGCCATCAACCTGATCGCGGCCTATGCCGAAACTGGGGCCACTGCACCCGCCACCACCGACTACGCCGCTGCGGGTGTGAAGGGCGTGAACGCCACCAACCTCAGCGCCATCAACGACGCCATCAACCACCAAAAAGGCGCTGACCTCGTTTTGGGCAACGCCAACGACCGAGACGGCGCCGACACCACCGCCGAAGTGCAAGCCATCGTGGATGCCTTCAACACCCTCTTGGCCCAAGCCAACGACGTGGACAGCACAGCCGGCAACAACACCGCCGCCACCAGCCCCAACGCCACCGCGGCGCACTACGCGCGCATCGGTGCCAACATCGGCGCAGCCGCTACCGACACAGAAAACCTGAGCCTACTCAATGAGATCGTTGGCGGCCAACAAAGCAGCGATGTCAACACCGTGGCCAAGATCGACAACTTGGCCCGCATCGCCAATGCCATTCAACTGATCGCAGCGGGTGGCACACCCAACCCTGCTTTGACGACCTCAGACTTTGCCACGGTGGGCTTGACGGGCGTGACCTCAGAAAACCTGCCCGCCGTGCTGGCTGCCATTGGCGCTAAAGCCGACGACGGCACCCAGACCGACAGCTTGAGTGAGATGCAAACCATCGTCACCGCAGCAGCAGCAGCAGCCGTGGTCGCCTTGGGCGACTTGAGCACCTTTGCCAACGCCAACGCCACGGGTTTGGTGGCTGCCATCAACGCAGCCCCTAGCACCGTCCCCGTGCTTGGCACCTACGTGGCCGCTGGTGTGACCGGCGTCAACGCCAACAACCTCGACGCCATCAATGACGCCTTGGCCAGCGCCCCCATCAACGGTGCAGCGGCTGACACCGCCCCCAAATTACAAGCCATCATCGATGCCTACAACACCATCTTGGCCCAAGCCAACGATGTCGATGGCACGGCGGGCAACAACACGGCTCCCACCTCGACCAATGCCACCGCCGCGCAATACGCGCTTGTCGGTGCAGACATTGGCACCGCCGCCAGCGACGCCGACAACCTCAGCCTTTTGAACGACATCGTGGGCGGTCAACAGACCGCGGGCGTGGACACCGTGGCCGAGATCAACAACTTGGCCCGCATCGCCAACGCCATCCAAACTGTGGCCGCCGGTGGCACGCCGGCGCCCGCTTTGAGCGCTGACGACTTTGCACAAGCCGGTTTGGAGGGCGTGACGGCAGACAACCTGTCAGCGGTTCTTGCTGCCATTGCCGCTAAGAACCCCAACGGCAGCGAAACCGCCAGCCTGGGGGCTTTGCAAACCCTCATCACGGCCACAGCCGCCGCACAAACCGCCGCGATCAACAAGATCGCGGCTTACGCCGAAGACGGCGTGAACAACCCCGCACCCGACGCGCAAGACTACGCCGACGCCGGTGTGGCCGGTGTGACGGATGGTGCCTCGGGCAACCTGAATGCCGTCAGCGACGCCATCAACAGCCAAAAGGGCAGTGATGCCATCTTGGGCAACACCAACGACAAAGACGGCGCCGACACCACGGCCGAAGTGCAAGCCATCGTCAACGCCTACAAGGTCATCCTGGCCCAAGCCAACGACGCCACCAACAGCGCAGGCAACAGCACCGCAGCCACTACGCCCAACGCCACGGTCGCGCAATATGCCGCCATTGGCGCAGACATCGGTGCCGCCGCCACCGACGCTGACAACTTCAACTTGCTCAGCGACATCGTCGCGGGCAAGCAAGCTGCGGATGTGAACACCGTGGACGAGGTCAACGAACTCGCCCGCATCGCCAACGCCATCCAAATTTTGGCCGCTGGTGGCACCAGCACGCCTGCACTGACCGAACTCGACTTGGCCAAAGCCGGTTTGAGCGGCGTGACCGTGGACAACTTGCCTGCAGTGCTAGCCGCCATCGCTGCTCAAAACCCCAACGGCTCAGACACCGACAGCCTGAGCAAAGTGCAAGCCGTCATCACCACCGCAGCTGCGGCGCAAACAGCAGCGATCAACAAGATCGCGGCCTATGCCGAAAACGGCGTGAGTAACCCAGCCCCCACCGCTGCCGATTACGCGGCCGCGGGTGTGTCGGGCGTCACCGCAGGGGCTTCGGGCAACTTCGGCGCCATCAACGACGCCATCAACAGCCAAAAGGGCAGCGACGCCACGCTGGGCAACGCCAACGACAAAGACGGCGCAGACACCACGGCCAAAGTGCAAGCCATCGTCAACGCCTACAACGCCATCTTGGGCGAGGCCAACGACACCACCAGCGCGGCTGGCGACACCACCACGGACGCGACGCCCACCGTCGACCCCACTGCGGACCAATACGCCCTCATCGGCGCGAGCATTGGCAACGCGGCCAGCGACGCCGACAACCTGGCACTGCTCAACGACATCATCGGTGGCCTGCAAAACACCGATGTCAACACCGTCGCCAAAATCAACGATTTGGCCCGCATCGCCAACGCCATCCAAACCATGGCAGCCGGTGGCACACCCGCGCCCGCTTTGACCGACGCCGACTTGACCCAAGCGGGCTTCTCCGGTGTCACCCCCGACAACTTGCCCGCTGTGCTGGCCGCCATTGCCGCCAAAAACGACAACGGCAGCGAGACCGACAGCTTGGCAAAAGTGCAGGCCGTGGTCACCGCAGCGGCCAATGCGGCCAGTGCTGCGCTGGGCACCATCAGTGCGTTTGCACAAACCAATGCCTCAGGCTTGCTGATGGCTACAGGCGCCGCACCTGCGTTATCCGACTTCACGACGGCGGCTGTCACCGGCGTGGACGCCAACAACCTCGCGGCCATCCAAGACGCCTTGGCCAGCGCCGTCATCGACGCCGCCAAGTCCAACACCCGCGTGCAAGTGCAAGCCATCGTCGATGCCTACAACGCGGTGTTGAGCGAAGCCAATGGTGCGACGACCGATGCCAGCGCCACCGACCCCACGGCCGAACAGTACGCCGCCATAGGTGTCACTGGCATCACCACCGGCGTGAAGACCGATTTGCTGGGCGACGTGATCGGCAGCAAAGTCAGCACCGATGTGGACACCGTGGGCGAGGTGCAAATCTTGGCCGACGCCGTCGCCGCTGTGATGGCCAACGCTGTGAGCACAGGCATCGTGTCGCTGGCACAGTTGCAAGCCTTGGGCATCACGGGCGTGACGGCCGACAACTTGGCCGCCATCCAAGCGGCCATTGCAGCCACCCACAACGATGGCACCGGTGTGGACAGCCAGTCCGATCTGCAAAGCTTGGTCAACACCCTCAACACGGCGGTCACTGCCATCAGCACCTACGCACAGGCCAACACCGGCACTGCACCCACTGAGCAAAACTACGTCGACGCAGGCGTGACCGGATTTGTATCCGCCAACTTGGCCGCCATCAACAACGCCTTGGCCTCGGCCAACGTCACCGGTTTGTCGGTCGACACACCGGCTGAAATTCAAACCCTCGTCAACGCGTACAACGCCATCCTCGCCAGCGCCGACGGCACCGACAACAACGCCACAGCCCCCACCGCCGCACAGTACGCCGCCATTGGCGTGACGGGCGTCGACAGCGCTGCAGAACTGAGTTTGTTGGCCGATGTGATCGACCTCAAATCAGTTGCCGATGTCAACACCGTAGCCAACGTGCAGGCTTTGGCCGACGCCGTGAAAACAGTCATGAACATGGCAGCGGGCATCGCCCCCACCGCCCCCGCTGCCGACACCGTGGCACAGCTCACGCTCTTGGGCGTGACCGGCGTCACCACCGTCAATTTGTCTCGCGTGCTCGCTGCCTTGGCCAGTACATCCGACGACGGTAGCGTGATCAGTACTTTGGCGGGTTTGCACGCCGTGACCGATGTGCCGCAAGCGCACGCCACACTGGTCAGCGTTACCGACGACTTTCCCGTGGCCACCAGCACCATTGCCAACAACGGTTACAGCGACGATGCCACCCCCACGTTGGCAGGCACCTTCACCGGCACCTTGGCCGCAGGCCAAGTCATTGCCGTGTACGACACCGTCAGTGGCACCCGTTTGGGCGTTGCCACCGTCAACGCAGGCGCAGGCACTTGGACCTTCACCCCTACGTTGCCCATCAGCACCATCAAAGCCGACTTCAGCTTCCAAGCCGTGGCCGAAAACGCCTACGGTTTGCGCGACGACACGCCGAGCGGCACCAGCTTGATGCACTTCGACAACACCCCGTTGACCATCGTCACCCAAGTGAGCGATGCGATTGCGTCTGTGGCTGATTTGAAAATCGTCTTTAACCAAGATGTGGTGGGCGTACAAGGCAAGCAAATCAAGCTTTACAACCAAGCCAACGATGCGCTGGTTGCCACCATTGATGCCGATCACACTGTGGTGATCGACGGCGTCGTCACCATTGACCATGCCAGCGTCACCATTGACCCCACCAACCCCTTTGTGCTCGGTCAGCAGTACTACGCCAAGATCGACGCGGGCGCTTTCCGTTCGCTCAGCGGCGTTGAATTTGCAGGTTATGCCAGCGCAAGCGACTGGACGTTCTACCCCGCCGACCCCGTCACCACGGTCGAATTCAGCGGTGCCAGCGTCAATGCCACGAACGGCATCAACGCGGCAGAACTGGCGAACTTGACCATTGGCGGCACCATCTCCAGCAATTCGTGGGGCGCGGTGAGCAACCTGGAGATTGCCAAAATCAGTTTCGTGCCCACGACTGGCACCACGGTTGAGGTGACCTCAGGCTTCACCACCACCCTCAACCAAGGTAGCCCAAACTGGACGCTCGCCAACCACGCCGACTGGACCAGCCAGCTGGTGAGCGGCACCGCTTATCAAGTGCGGGTCGAACTCGCCAGCAGCGTCAGTGGAACGCCCACCTTGTCCACAGCCAGCACGTCTTACACGCTGATCGACACCACGGCACCCATCATCACCCTCGACGCCACACTGGCAGGCGACAACATCGTCAATGCCGCTGAAGACAACGATTTCACCGTCAGCGGCTCCACCTCTGGTGCGGAAGACGGCCAAGTTGTCACCGTGACGGTCACTGATGGCACGAATACGCTCACCAAAACCGCCACCGTGTTGAACAACGCTTGGGCTTTGAGCGTGGCGCAAAAGGCCGACATCAGCGCCTTCATTAACGGCAACGTATCCATCAGCGCGAGCGTGAGCGACCGCGTAGGCAACACTGGTACGACGTCACTCCCAATCCGAACCGTCACGCTGGATAAGGCGCTGCCCACCATCAGCGGCGCGCCTGCCATCACGGCCAACACCGGCCTGACTGACGTCAGCAACATCACCACGCTCAACGAGGGCGACACCGTCACCTTCACCGTCACCTTCAGCGAAGCGGTCGTGGTGGACACCACCGGCGGCACGCCCAAGCTCGCCCTCAACATCGGCGGCACCACCGTGCAAGCCAACTACGCAGGCGGTACTGGCACCACGGCGCTCACGTTCACCGCCACCATCGCCGCCGGTTTGAACGACGCCAACGGCATCAGCGTGGCAGCCAACGCCTTGACGCTCAACGGCAGCACCCTCAAAGATGCCGCTGGTAACCCCGTTGTCTTGACCCACATCGCGATGGGCGACAACGCCAGCTACGTGGTCGACACCGCAGCTCCTGTGGCACCGGTGCTCACCTTGGGCACAGGCGTAGCCAATGGCGCCACAGCCGATGAAGCCACCGCCGCAGGCGGCGTGGTCTTGGTCACGGCAGAGCAGGGCGCGTCTGTCGCGGTGACATTCACCGACGGTGCCAGCACACCGCACACGGTCACCAAAACCGTCACCGGCAACGGCACCACCCCTGTCGCCGTGGTCTTGACCAGTGTCGAGCGTGGTTTGTTGATCGACGGCACCATCCGTGTCAGCGCCATTGCCACCGATGCAGGCGGTAACGCCAGCAACGCAGGCTCGACCAGCTTCACCCTCGACACCTCAGCGCCTACTGCGCCGGTGTTCACTTTGGGCGCTGGTGTGTCGGGCGGCGCCACAGCCGCAGAAGCCATCGCCAGCACGGGCGTGGTCAGCCTCACGGCCCAACAGGGTACGACTGTGGACGTCACTTTTACCGACAGCGCCACGCCAGCCCACACCTTCACCAAAACCGTCACAGGTAACGGCAGCACTGCTGTGCCCGTGGTCTTGACCAGCGCAGAGCGGGACAGCTTGGCGGAAGGCACCATCAACGTGAGCGCTGTGGCCACCAACGCCGCAGGCAGCACCGGTGGCGCAGGCACCACCACGTTCACACTCGACACCCAAGCACCGTCTGCACCCTCGGCTCCTGTTTCATACCAAGACAACGCGGGCAACACCACCGGTGACGCCAGTGCCGCAGCCACCACCGACGACACCACACCTGGCGTGCAAGTCGGCGCAGGTCTCACCACCACGCCCAAGCTCTACGTCAACGGCGTGTTGACGGCGGCCACGTACGACAGCGGTACCGGTTTCTTGACCCCTGTCGCACCTCTGGCCACCGGCGCCCAAGCGCTCACGTACACACTCACCGACGCCGCAGGCAACGAGAGTGGCCAAAGCCCCGCTTTGAACGTGAACCTCTTGGCAGCACCTGTGTTCACCAGCGCGGCCACTGCCACGTTTGCAGAAAACACAGCCACAGCCACCGTGGTTTACACCGCGCAAGCCACGCAATCGGGCAGCGCTGTGAGCTACACCCTGGGTGGCACAGATGCGGGCAAGTTCAGCATCAACGCCAGCACCGGTGCGCTGACCTTTGCTGCTTCGCCCGACTTCGAAGCGCCGACCGATGTGGGCGGCAACAACGTGTACGACGTCACCGTGCGCGCCACCAACAGCGCGGGCGGCTACACCGACCAAGCCGTGGCCATCAGCGTGACCAACGCCAACGACCCAGCGGTTATCGGCGGCAACCTCAGCGGCGCGCTGACCGAATCCAACGCCGCCCAAACCGCCACCGGCACACTGGCCATCACCGACCCCGACGGCGTCGGCCAAGCCGCGTTCCAAGCTCAGACCAACACTGCGGGCAGCAGCGGCTGGGGCAAGTTCAGCCTCACGTCGGCTGGCGCGTGGACCTATGTCATGAACTCGGCACAAGACCAGTTCGTCAATGGCCAGACTTACACCGACAGCTTCACCGCCCTCAGTGTGGACGGCACCACCCAGCTCATCACCGTCACCCTCACCGGGACCAACGATGCGGCTGTGATCGGCGGCGTGACCACTGCCACCTTGACCGAAACCAATGCGGTGCAAAGTGCCAGCGGTGCTTTGACCCTCAGCGATGTCGACAGCGCAGCCACCTTCACCGCGCAAGCGGGCACGACGGGCAACAACAGTTACGGCACCTTCACGCTCAACACTGCTGGCGCGTGGACCTACACCATGGGTTCGGCCCACGATGCGTTCGTGGCGGGCCAGAGTTACACCGACAGCTTCACGGCGGTGTCGGCAGACGGCACCACCCAGACCATCACCGTCACCCTCAACGGCACCAACGATGCGGCTGTCATCACCGGCGTCAGCACGGCAGCCTTGACCGAAACCAACGCGGCCCAAAGTGCCACCGGCACGCTGCTCATCAGCGACGTCGACAGCGCTGCTACCTTCCAGGTGGAGAGCAACATCGTGGGCAACAACAGCTACGGTGTGTTCAGCATCAGCAGCGCAGGCGTGTGGACCTACACCATGAACAGTGCCCACAACGCGCTGGTCGACAGCCAAACCTACACCGACAGCTACACCGCCAAAGCCACCGACGGCACGACCCAAATCATCACCGTCACACTGACCGGCACCAACGACGCCGCCGTCATCACCGGCGACACCGTCAAGGCCTTGACCGAAACCAATGCGGCGCTCAGCACCAGCGGCACCTTGACGATCGCTGACGTGGACAGCGCCACCACCTTCACCGCGCAAGCGGGCACCGCAGGCAGCTACGGCACCTTCACGCTCAGCAGCGCAGGCGTGTGGACCTACACCATGGACGGCGCACACAACGAATTTGTGGCTGGCCAGGTCTACACCGAAACGTTCACGGCGGTCAGTTCCGATGGCACCAGCCAGTCGGTCACCGTCAATATCACGGGCAGCAATGATGCGGCGGTCATCAGCGGTGCGACCACCGGTGCCTTGACCGAAACCGATGCAGCCCTGAACACCAGCGGCGCCTTGACCATCAGTGATGTGGACAGCGCCACCACCTTTGTGGCGCAAGCGGGCACAGCGGGCAGCAACAACTACGGCACCTTCACGCTGGCCACCAACGGCGCATGGACGTACACCATGGGCACTGCCCACAACGAGTTTGTGGCGGGCCAGACCTACACCGACAGCTTCACCGCGGTCAGCGCCGACGGCACCTCACAAGCTGTCACCGTCACGATCACCGGCACCAACGACGCACCCGTGTTGGCCGACACCGTGCTCAGCCTGAGTGGCTTGAACGAAGACGCCGCCGCCCCAGTGGGCGTGGTGGGCAACCTCGTCAGCACCCTCGTGGGCGGCCTGTCTGACGCCGACACGGGCGCTGTCCAAGGCATCGCCATCACGGGCACCAACACCACCAACGGCACGCTGTACGTCAGCACCGACTCGGGCACCACATGGACGCTCGTGGGCGCGGTCAGCAGCACCAGCGCTTTGCTCTTGGCGTCTGACACGGCCACACGTCTTTACTACAAGCCTGCGGCCAACACCAACGGCAGCACCGCCGACGCCGTGACCTTCGTCGCGTGGGACAAAACCAGCGGCACTGTGGGCAGCAAAGTCAGCATCGCCACCCATGGCGGCAGCAGCGCTTTCTCCACGGCGTCCGACACCGTGGCCATCAGCATCAGCGCTGTCAACGACGCGCCGGTCAACACCGTGCCAACCGCACAAACCACGGCCGAAGACACGGCTTTGGTGATCACCGGTTTGAGCATTGCCGACGTGGACGCAGGCACCGGCAGCATGAGCGTCACCCTCAGCGTGAGCCAGGGCACCGTGACGGTGCTCGCCAGCGCAGCGACCACAGCGGGTGTGACCCTCAGCACCAACGGCACCCCCAGCGTGCAGCTGAGCGGCACCGTCAGCGCCATCAACACCTTGCTGGCCACCACCAACGCGTTCACCTACACCCCGAGCGCGAACTACACCGGCGCAGACACCCTGACCCTGCTCATCAACGACGGTGGCAACACCGGCAGCGCTGGCGCGTTGACCGACAGCGACACGGTGGCCATCACCGTCACCGCCGTCAACGACGCACCCGTCAACACCGTGCCTGCATCGCTGAGCACCGACGAAGACACAGCCTTGCTTGTCACCGGCTTGAGCATTGCCGACGTCGACGCAGGCACCGGCAGCATGACCGTCACCCTGAGCGTGGCCCATGGCACTTTGGCCGTGGTCGGTGGCACCGCCACCATCGCAGGCAGCGGCACGGCCAGCGTGACCCTCACTGGTACCTCGGCGCAAATCAACGCCACCCTGAGCGCGTCCAATGCCGTCACTTACACACCGACGGCCAACTACAACGGCGCAGACACCCTCACCATGGTCAGCAGCGACGGTGGCAACACCGGCACCGGCGGCACCTTGACCGACACCGACACGGTGGCCATCACCGTCAACGCCGTCAACGATGCGCCCGTCAACACCGTGCCCGGCGCACAAACCACCGCCGAAGACACGGCCCTGGCCGTGACCGGCCTGAGCATTGCCGACGTGGATGCAGGCAGCAGCACGATGACCGTCACGCTCAGCGTGGGGCAGGGCACCATGACGGTGCTCGCTAGCGCTGCCACCACAGCTGGCGTCACCCTCAGCACCAACGGCACCAGCAGCGTGCAGCTGAGCGGCACGGCCAGTGCCATCAACACCTTGCTGGCCTCGACCAACGGCGTCACCTACACGCCCGCCCTCAACTACAACGGCGCAGACACGCTGACCATGGTCACCAGCGACGGCACCGCGTCCGACAGCGACACCGTGGCCATCACCGTGAGCGCCGTCAACGATGCGCCCACCGTGACCGTGCCTGCGGCACAAAGCACCAACGAAGACACGGCCAAAGTGATTGCCGGTTTGAGCATTGCCGACGTCGATGCCAGCACTGGCACCATGACGGTCACCCTAAGCGTGGGGCAGGGCAGCGTGACCGTGTTGGCCAGTGCGGCCACCACAGCAGGCGTCAGCCTCAGCACCAACGGCACCGCCAGCGTGCAACTCAGTGGCACTGTCAGCGCCATCAACACGCTGTTGGCCATGGCCAACGCCGTGACCTACGCACCCACGGCCAACTACAACGGCAGCGACACCCTCAACGTCACCGTCAGCGACGGTGGCAACACCGGCTCGGGAGGCACCAAGTCCGGCTCGGGCAGCGTGGCCCTGACGGTCAACGCCGTCAACGACGCGCCTGTCAACACCGTGCCCGTGGCACAAACCACCACCGAAGACACGGCTAAAGTCATCAGCGGCCTCAGCATCGCCGACGTGGACGGCGGCAGTGGCACCTTCACCGTCACCTTGGGCGTCGACCACGGCACCGTCACCGTGCTGGCCAGCGCCGCCACCACAGCGGGCGTCACCCTGACCACCAACGGCACCGGCAGCGTGCAGCTCAGCGGCACGGCCAGCGCCATCAACACCGTGCTGGCCACCGCCAACGCCGTCACTTACACGCCATCGGCCCACTACAACGGCGCAGACACGTTAACCATGACCACCAGCGACGGTGGCAACACCGGCTCGGGCGGCCCACAAAGCGACATCGACACTGTGGCCATCAGCATCAGTGCGGTCAACGATGCACCGGTCAACACACTGCCCGCCACCTTGGTGACCAGCGAAGACACCGTCACCGCGCTCAACGGTTTGAGCGTGAGTGATGTCGACGCCGGCACAGCCAGCATCACCGTCACCTTGACGGTGCTGCAAGGCACCTTAACCGCCCAAGCTGCGGCAGCCACGACCGCAGGCGTCACCCTCGCCACCAACGGCACGGCCAGCGTGCAACTCAGCGGCACCGTCTCGGCCATCAATGCCTTGCTCGCCACACCAGGCGGCGTCAGCTACACGCCCGCGACCAACTACAACGGCACTGACACGCTGACCATGCTCACCAACGACGGTGGCAACACCGGCACCGGTGGCACCTTGAGCGACACCGACACCATGGCCATCACGGTCAACGCGGTCAACGACGTACCGGTCAACACCGTGCCTTTGACCCCGCTCACCACCAACGAAGACACCGCGCGCACCATCACCGGCTTGGCCATTGCCGACCTTGATGCGGGCACTGGCACCCTGACCGTCACCTTGGCCGTCAGCAACGGCACCGTGGCTGTTTCGGGCGGCACGGCCAGCATTGCCAATAGCGGCACGGCCACCGTCACCATCACGGGTACCTTGGCGCAAATCAACGCCACACTCAGTGCGGCCAACGCCGTCACCTACACGCCTGCGCTTAACTACAACGGTGCAGACACGCTGACCATGACCACCAGCGACGGTGGCAACACCGGCGGTGCCGCGCAAAGCGCCATCAGCACCGTGGCGCTCAGCGTCGCGGCCGTCAACGACGCGCCCGTGTTGGCCGACACCATCCTCACCTTGCCCGCAGTGGCCCAAAACTCCGCAGCACCTTCGGGCGCCGTCGGCAACACCGTCAGCAGTTTGTTGGGCGGTGTGAGTGATGTGGATGCCAGCGCCTTGCAAGGCATGGCCATCACCGGCGTCAACGCCAATGGCAAGCTGTACTACTCGACCGACAGCGGAGCAACGTGGACAGAAAACACCACCGCACTCAGCGCAGGCAATGCCTTGCTGCTCAAAGCCGATGCCAGCAACCGCGTCTACTTCAAGCCCAACGCGGGTTATGAGGGCGTGACCAGCGACGCTTTGAGCTTCCGTGCTTGGGACCAAACCAGTGGCACACAGGGCAGCTACGTCAGCACCACCGCCAACGGCACAACCACCGCGTTCTCAACCTTCACCGAGACGGTCAGCCAATCGGTGGGCAAAACGCTCACCATCGACACCGTGTCGGTGGACAACCTCGTGGCCATCAACGAAGCCGTCACGCTGAGCGGTACAGCCGCTTCCAACGCCAGTGTGTCCATCAACATCAACGGCACCACCCGTGGCGTGACGGCCGACAGCAATGGCAACTGGTCTTACGCCCTGAAAATGGTGCCCTTGGTGCGCTACATCATGGTGCGCGATGTGCTCGACAGCGGTGTGGACAGCACCACCTTTGACATCGCTGAACTCAAAGCCATGCAAGGCACCAACAACTTGGCCTCGGGCAAGTCCATGTCGTCTTCGACGGGCAGCACGATCACCAACTTGACAGACGGCAGCGCCAGCACCACCGAGAGCTTCACCAGCAACGGCGAAGTGTGGGTGCAAGTCGATCTGGGCGGTTTCTACCGCGTGGACAGCATCCAAGCGGTCTCCAAAACCGGCACGCCCAACAACCTCAACGGCGCCAAAATCTACAACTCGATCAGCGACATGTCAGGCATGACGTCGGCGCAGCTTGATGCGGCATCCAACGTCTCGGGCACCGTCATTTCAGGCGTGGCCAACAGTGGCACCTTCACCGTCACGCAACCCAACGCAGCCGACAAAGAAGTGATCAACGCCGGTGTCAACACCCTCACCGCCACGGCCACCGATGCCAACAGCGTGGTCACCACGGCCAGCAAAACGGTCACGCTCGACGCCGTGCTGCCCGCCATCACCAGCTTGTCCGTCAGCAGTGCCAGCGGCGCAGTGGGCACTTGGCTCAACACCGGCGACGTGGTCACCGCCACCGTCAATTTGGGCGAAGACGTCATCGTCACCGGCGCCCCTCAACTCGGCTTGACCGTGGGCAGCACCTTGGTGCAAGCCACTTACGACGCTGGCAACTCGACAGCGCGCATGCTCAAGTTCAACTACACCGTGGTGGCTGGCAACAACGATGCCAATGGCATCAGCTTGCCTGTCAACGCGCTCACCTTGAACGGCGGCACCCTCAAAGATGCCGCTGGCAACAACGCCAACTTGGTCAGCGTGGCCGTGGCCGACAACGCCACCTTTAACGTTGACACCACCACGCCGCAAGCTGTGGCCGACACCGCCAATGGCACCGAAGACAGCACCAGCCTGAGCGGCGATGTGTCTGCCAACGACACCGCCAAAGACAGCTCAGAAACCTACAGCCTCACCACGGCGGCCGTGGGCACCTACGGCACCTTGGCGCTCACCCCCAGCACGGGCGCGTGGGTCTTCACCCGCAACGCCACCAACTTGAACGCCATCAGCGCCAACGCGGTCGACACCTTCAGCTACACCACCACCGACCGTGCAGGCAACACCAGCAGCAGCACGCTGACCGTCACCTTGGTGCCCGTCAACGATGCACCGGTCAACACCGTGCCTGGCGCACAAAGCACCACCGAAGACACCGCCAAAGTCATCACCGGCTTGAGCGTGGCTGACGTCGATGCACTGTCGGGCAGCCTCACCGTCACCCTGTCGGTGGCGCAAGGCACCTTGGCTGTGGTGGTCGGCACCGCCACCATCACAGGCAGCGGCACCGCCAGCGTGACCCTGACCGGCACGCTGACGCAAATCAACGCCACCCTGAGCGCTGCCAATGCAGTGACCTACACGCCCAGCGCCCACCACAACGGCGCCGACACGCTGACCATGCTCACCAACGACGGTGGCAACACGGGCGGCGCGGCCTTGACCGACAGCGACACCGTGGCCATCACCATCACGGCCGTCAACGATGCGCCTGTGGTCACCGTGCCCGCAGCACAAACCACCGCCGAAGACACCGCTTTGGCCATCGCAGGCCTGAGCTTCACCGATGTGGATGCAGCAACAGGCACCGTCACCGCCACCTTGGCGGTGACCCAAGGCACGATCGACGTGTTGGCCAGTGCCGCCACCAGCGCAGGCGTGACCGTGACCACCAACAGCACCGCCAGCGTGCAACTGACCGGCACCTTGGCCGCCATCAACACCGTGTTGGCCACCACCAACGCGGTGACCTACACGCCCACGCTCAACTACAACGGCAGCGACAGCCTGACCCTCACCGTCAACGACGGTGGCAACACCGGCGGCGTGGCACAAAGCGCCTCGGGTTCGGTGACCATCACCGTCACCGCCGTCAACGATGCACCTGTGTTGGCTGACACCACCTTGAGCTTCACCACCTTGGCTGAAGACGCTTCAGCGCCTTCGGGTGCTGTGGGTGCGTTGGTCAGCAGCTTGGTGGGCGGCATCAGCGATGCCGACACCAGCGCGGCCAAAGGCATTGCCATCACCGGCACCAACACCATCAATGGCACGCTGTACTACAGCACCGACGCTGGCGCAACGTGGACCGCCGTCGGCGCGGTCAGCAGCACCAGCGCTTTGTTGTTGGCCTCTGACGCCAACACACGCCTGTACTACCAACCCGCTGCCAACTACAACGGCACCACGGCAGACGCCGTCAGCTTGGTGGCGTGGGACCAAACCAGCGGCACCGCAGGCAGCAAAGTCAGCACCGCAACCCACGGCGGTAGCAGCGCGTTCTCCAGCGCCTCAGACACCGTGAGCTTGACGGTCACCGCCGTCAATGACGCGCCGGTGCTCGACACCACCGCATCACCCGCCATGGCGGCTGTTTTGCAAGGCGCAGCTGCGCCTGTCAATGGCAGTGCTGTGGGCAGCTTGGTCAGCAGTTTGATCACCGGCGTCAGCGACGTTGACACCAGTGCCGTCAAAGGCATCGCCATCACCGCCACCAACACCACCAATGGCACGCTGTACTACAGCACCGACGCGGGCGCAACTTGGACCGCGGTCGGCGCGGTCAGCAGCACCAGTGCTTTGCTGTTGGCGTCTAACGCCAGCACCCGCGTTTACTACCAACCGACCGCCAGTTTCACCGGCACCACGGCCGATGCCTTCAGCTTTGCGGCGTGGGACCAAACCACTGGCATCGCTGGCGCCAAAGTCAGCACAGCTTCTAATGGCGGCACCAGCGCTTTCTCCAGTGCGACCGACACCGTCAGCCAATACGTGGTGACCCCTGTCACCGTCAACGCCGTGTCCAGCGACAACTTGGTGGGCGCGAGTGAAACCTTGGTGGTCAGCGGCACATCCGATGCCAATGCCACCGTGGCCGTCACCATCGGTGGCAGCAGCTACAACGTCACCGCCAACAGCAGCGGCGTCTGGACCTACACCGGCAACGCCAGCTCGACCATGCTCAGTGCAGGTGCTAACACCATCACTGCCGCTCAGGTGGTGTCGGGCGTCAGCAGCAGCGCCAACGTGTCGGTCACGTTGGACAGCGCTGCGCCCACTTTCAGCGGCTTGTCCATCACCTGGGCCGATGGCGTGGTTAACAACACCCTCAATGCGGGCGACACCATCACCTTTGGCCTCGCCATGAGCGAAGCTGTGGTGGTCACAGGCTCGCCACGCCTGACCCTGAACATCGGTGGCTCCACCGTGCCGTACGCCACCTATGACAGCGTCAACTCCACGGCCACCTTGCTCAAGTTCAACTACAGGATCTTGCCGGGCTTGAACGACACAGATGGCATCAGCGTGAACGCCAACGCCTTGAGCCTCAACGGTGGCAGCATCAAAGACACCGCAGGCAACGACGTGGTGCTCACCACGCCCGCCTTGGGCGACAACGCCAGCTACTTGGTCGACACCCATGCGCCCGCAGCCCCTGTGCTGACCTTGGGCACCGGCGTGACCGGTGGCGCCACAGCCGCTGAAGCCACCGCCAACACCGGCGTGGTCTCGCTCACGGCCGAGCAGGGCGCCAGTGTGGTGGTGACCTTTACCAACGGGTCGAACACGGTGCAAAAAACCGTCACCGGCAATGGCGCCACCGCTGTGCCTGTGCTGCTGGACGCCACCGACCTGAGCACCTTGACCAACGGCACCATCACCGTCACAGCCGCCGCCACCGACGTGGGTGGCACCGCCAGCTTGACCAATGGCAGCACCAGCTTCGTGCTCGACACCTTGGCCCCCGACGCGCCCACCGGTGCATTGACCGCCTATGTGGACAACGTGGGTGCCACGCAAAGCACCAACAGCACCGCAGCCAGCACCGACGACACCACCCCAGGCATTCAGTTGCCCACGGGCCTCACCACGTCTGGCGACAGCGTCAAGCTGTATGTGGACGGTGTGCTGACTGCCGCCACCTACGACAACACCACCGGTGTGCTCACGCCCAACAGCGCCTTGGCCACCAGCGCCACCGCCAAGAGCTTGACCTACAGCCTCACCGATGCCGCAGGCAACGAGAGCGGCCAAAGCCCCGCCTTGAGCCTCACCGTGTTGGCCGCGCCGGTGTTCACCAGCGCCACCACCGCCAGCGTGGCTGAAAACACCGCCACCAGCACAGCGGTCTACACCGCTGCCGCAGGCACGGGCATCACCTACAGCATCGACACAGCCGTGGGTGCAGACGGCAGCCAATTCGCCATCAACAGCAGCACGGGCGCATTGACCTTTGTGGCCTCGCCCAACTTTGAGGCCCCCACCGACGCGGGCACCAACAACGTGTACGACGTGACCGTGCGCGCCACCAACGTCACTGGTGCCTACACCAACCAAACCGTCGCTGTGACCGTGACCAACGTCAACGAAGCGCCGGTCAACACCGTGCCCTTGGCCACGCTCACCGTCAACGAAGACACGGCCTTGTCCATCAACGCCGGCAACCTCATCAGCGTGGCCGACGTGGACAGCAACATCGTCACCACGCAACTCAGCGTGGCCAACGGTGCCCTGACCGTCAGCCTCGCCGGAGGTGCCACCGTGACAGCCGGCGTCAATGGCTCTGCAGGCTTGACCCTCAGCGGCTCAGCCACGCAAATCAACGCGGCCTTGTCGACGCTGAGCTACACCGGCAGCCTCAACGTCAACGGCAGTGACGTGCTGACTGTGCTCACCACTGACGCCGGTGGTCTGACCGACAGCGACACCATTGCCATCACCGTCACCGCGGTCAACGACGCCGCTGTGCTCGCCACAGGCTCGACCTTGGGTTACACCGAAAACGCAGCAGCCACAGCCATCAACACCGGCATCACCGTCAGTGATGTGGACAACACCACGTTTGCCTCGGCCACCGTGACCGTCAAAGACGCCAGCAACAACGTGCTGGCCGAAGACGTGATCAGCTTCACCAATGTGAGCATGGGCAACATCACAGGCAGTTTCAACGCCGGCACCGGCGTGATGACGCTCACCTCTGCAGGCGCCACCGCCACCCAAGCCCAATGGCAAGCCGCCTTGCGCGCCGTGGCCTACAGCAACACGTCGGACGCCCCCAGCACCTCAGCCCGTACCGTGAGCTACAAAGTCAACGATGGCGCAGCCGACTCCAACGTGGTCACCTCCACCATCAACGTCACCGTCGCCAACGACCAACCCGCCTTCACCTCGGCTTCCACCATCGGACTCAGTGGCACCGAAGACACGGTGTACAGCGTGCGAATTTCCACCGCTTTGGCAGGTCAAGTGACCGACCCCGATGCCGGTGCCAGCCTCAAAGGCATTGCCATCAGTTGGAACCAATCTACCGCTTCGCAAGGCGTGTGGGCTTGGAGCACGGACAACACGACATGGACGGACTTGCCGGCTGACATCACGGGGTCAACCGTGTCGTCCAACCATCCAGAAAACGCGCTGTACCTCAATGCCAGCGACTACCTGCGCTTCACCCCTGCCGCCAATTTCAACGGCAACGTGAACCCACTGGGGTTCCGCTTGGCCGACAACACCATGCCGACCACCACCTCGGGCACGCGCTTGGATGTCAGCAGCTACAACAGTGCCACCGGTCCCATGAGCTTGGCACCAAACAGCTACACCCTGAGCCTCACGGCGGTCAACGACGCGCCGGTGTTGGCCACCGGTTCGACCTTGGCCTACACAGAAAACGCAGCGGCCACCGCCATCAACACCGCCATCACGGTGAGTGATGTGGACAGCACCACATTGGCCACAGCCACGGTGAGCATCACGGCTGGCTTTGCCACGGGCCAAGATGTGCTGAGCTTCACCAACGCCGCCATGGGCAATATTGCAGGCAGCTACGACGCCGATACAGGTGTGATGACGCTGACCTCGGCCAGCAGCACCGCCACGCTGGCCCAATGGCAAGCCGCCTTGCGCGCAGTGAGCTACAGCAACACGTCTGATACCCCCAACACGGCAGCGCGCACAGTGAGCTACGTGGTCAACGACGGGGCATTGAATTCATCGGCCGTGACATCGACGATCAACGTCACCGCCGTCAACGATGCGCCTGTCGTTGCCGCCGCCATCCCTGACCAAGTGGCGGTGCAGGGCACCGCGTTCAGTTACACCTTTCCAGCGGGCACCTTCACCGACCCAGAAAACAATGCACTCACCTACACCGCCACACGCGGTGACGGCACAGCGTTGCCTGCGTGGATCACGTTCAACGCCGCCACGCGAACTTTCAGCGGCACACCCAACAACACGATTGACTTCAACATCAAAGTCACCGCCAGCGATGGCACAGCCAGCGTCAGCGACATGTTCTTGGTGGGCATTCCCCCTGTGGTCAGCAGCGTCGCCATCACCGCGGATACCGGTAAGCAAAACAACTTCTTGAGCGCGAACGACACCGTCACCGCCACCGTCACCTTCAGTGAGCTGGTCATCAACGTCACCGGCACGCCGCAACTCACCCTCAACATCGGTGGCACCTCGGTTTTGGCCGATTACGTGGGTGGATCGGGCACGAGTGCGCTGACTTTCAGTTACACCATCTTGGCGGGTCAGGCCGACCCCAACGGCATCAGCATTGGCACCAACGCATTGGTCCTGAATGGCGGCACCATCAAAGATGCCGTAGGCAATGACGCCACCTTGGCCACAGTGGCAGTGAGTGACAACGCCAGCTACAAGGTCGACACCACCGCCCCGACGAGCAGCACCTTGACCTTGGCTGCCGACACCGGCACCAGCACCAGCGACGGCATCACCAGCAACGGCCAGATCAACCTGACGGGGCTGGAAGGCGGCACCACCACTTGGGAGTACAGCACCGATTCGGGCGCGACCTGGACAACGGGCACCGGCACCAGCTTCACCTTGGCCCAAGGCGTGTATGGTGCCAACGCCGTGCAAGTGCGCCAGACCGATGCCGCAGGCAACGTGCAAGCCACGTCCGACAAATACACCACCCAAATCACCGTTGACACCACCGCCCCCAGCTCAGCGATGTCGGTGTATTTCAGCGACGACCACGGCACCAGCGGCAGCGACTGGACCACCACCAGCGACGGCGGTGCCACCTCGCTTTATGTGGCAACCACAGCGGCCGCGCGTGCCACCACCGAAACTGCACAATACAGCATCGATGGCGGCAGCACTTGGGTCTCGTTTGCGCCAGCGCTGAACACCAACGGCTTGGCCACGGTCATGCAAGGTGCCTTGCCCACCGTGACCACGACTTACACCTTCCGCATCGTTGATGCGGCGGGCAACGCGTCGAGCACCGTGACCAAAACGTTCACGCCCAGCGCTTTGCCCACGGCAGCCGCGTCGGCCACGACCTTCAACGTGCCCACCACCGCCGACAGCAGCACCTTTGTTGGTTCGGGCAGTGACGATATCTTCGTGTTGAGCCAAGCGGGCATCTCCAACTACCTCAGCCAATCCACCGCTTACTTGGAAGGCCGCGGCGCTAACGACACCTTGCAGCTGACCGGCGCAGGCACCTCGCTGAACTTACTCAACTACATGAACGACTACACCCTGAACAAAATTCAGGGCATGGAGTTCATCGACATGAGCACCGACACCGGCGCGCAAACCTTGATCGGCAATGCACAAGCCTTTGCTTCGCTGACCAAAGCGGCCTGGTTGAACAACAGCTATCTGCTCGGTGGTAACTATCAAATGGTCATCAAAGGCACCAGTGCTGACACCTTGGTGCTGGGCAAGGGCGATGGTTTTGACACATCAGGTTTTGTCAAAGGCTCTACTGCACCCAGTGCGGCCAACAACTTGGCCGCCTATGACGATGACATTGCTTACGACATCTGGACCAACTCGGCCCTGAAAGTCCAGCTCTTGGTGCAGCAAGGCATCGTGGTCACCTCGGAAACCAACGCCACCAACGCCGCGCCTGTGTTGGCAGACACGGCGCTCAGCCTGTCAGGCGTGGCACAAAACGCCGCTGTGCCCACGGGTGCTGTGGGCAACTTGGTGAGCGCCTTGGTCGGTGGCATCACCGACAGCTTTGCCGCCTCGCAAAAGGGCATCGCCATCACTGGTGTGAACACCACCAACGGCACGCTGTACGTCAGCACCGATGGCGGCACGAATTGGAGCGCGGTAACGGCCACCTCCGACACCAACGCCTTGCTCTTGGCCGCAGACGGCGACAATCGCGTGTATTACAAGCCCAACGGCACCTACGTGGGCACGATGACCGACGCCATCACCCTGCGCGCTTGGGACCGCACCAGTGGGGTCGACGGCACTTACGCCAGCACCTCCACCAACGGCAACGCCACCGCGTTTTCGACGGCGACCGACACAGTCGCTCAGCAGGTGTCCAAACCCGTCACCCTCAACGCCGTGTCGACCGACAACGTGTTGGCCAGCAGCGAAGCGCTGGTGGTCAGCGGTACCGCTGCGGCCAATGCCACAGTGGCCTTGAGCTTCAACAACCAAACCGTCAACGTCACCGTCGACGGTTCGGGCAACTGGACCTACAACGGCAGTCCGTCCGTCACCGGCGCCACATTGCCCGCGACCAGCACCATCACCGCGCAAACCACGGTGTCGGGTGTGACCACCATGGCCTCGACCAACGTGACGGTGTTCTCGTTGACCAGCAGCAGCCCTGCGGACAACGGCTACCTGTCGAACGTGGCGGCCAACCTCACGCTGACCTTCAACCAAGCCACGGCCAAAGGCACGGGCACCATTCAGCTTTACAACGCGGCCAACACCCTGGTTGAAAGCTTTGATGTGGTCAGCAGCAGTCTGGTCACCGGCTGGGGTGGCAACACCCTGACCATCAACCCGACCGCCAACCTGACGGCGGGCACCGGCTACTACCTCAAGATTGCGGCCACGGCCATCAAAGACACGGCAGGCGATGCCTACCCAGGCATTGCTGACACCACGACTTACAACTTCACCACCACGGCTTCAGACGGCAGTTTGCCGGTGGGCGTCAACGCTGTTCCATCCAACTCGGGCTACATCGGCCTCACCAGCTTGGGTGACTTCAATGGCGATGGTTTTGGTGATTATTTGGTCACACCGGGCAGCACGAACACGGCCTATTTGATTTACGGCAACGCTACAGGAACACCGCCCAACATTGCCGGTGGCAACATTGCCGCAGGCAGTGGCATCAAAATTTCCGCCTACTCGACCATTTGGGCCTCGGGCGCGGGCGATTTCAACGGCGATGGCTTGGCCGATTTGCTGATGGGCGCCGGCGGCAACACTTTTGTCATTTATGGCACGACCAGCTCAGCCGCTGTCAACCTCAGCAGTGCCACGCCCACCATTGCACCAAGCGTGGGCTTGCAAATTCCAACGGGTGGTTATGCCGTCTCTGGCGCGGGCGATGTGAACGGCGATGGTTTTGCCGATTTGATCACCGGCGATTCAAGCGGCAACATCAAGGTCATTTATGGCGCAGCCAGTGGCGTAACCCCGACAGTGACGGGTTTCAGCATCACGGCACAGACCACTTCAAACCCCGTTGCCTCTTATGCCGTATCTAGCGCGGGTGATGTGAACGGGGACGGCTTGGCGGACATCATTGTGGGCAGTCATGGCGTCAACAAAGCCTATGTGATTTACGGCAGTAGCGCCACAGGCCAATCGCTGAACTTGATCAGCAGCAACCCAGCCCCTAGCGCAGGCTTCACCATTTCCTACGCTTCTGGAAACCCTGAATATTTAGGTTACCAAGTATCGAGCGCAGGCGATGTGAACGGCGATGGCTTGGCCGACGTGATTGTGGGCACGAACACCACCAGCAGCGGAACATCGTCGGTTTATGTTGTGTATGGCAATGCCAGCGGCACCAACGTCAGCATCACCCCCGGCGTGATTGCACCCAGCAACGGTTTTGTGATTGCAGGTCCATCGTCCAGCGCTTTTGGTTCCTTTGTTTCGAGCGCCGGTGATGTCAACGGCGATGGTCTGGGCGATATATTGACAGGCCGATTTGGCGACCCTGGAGCTGCTTACGTTATTTATGGCAACGCCAGTGGCACGACGGTGAGTGTGACCAGTGGATCGATTGCAGCTAGTCAGGGTTTCAAGGTGACGGGTGGCGCACTCGGCAACTTTGGTTGGACAATTTCAAACGCTGGTGATATCAACGGTGATGGTTTGTCTGATCAGCTGGTGGGTGGCTACGGCAGCTCAGCGGGTTTCAGCGTCATCCTTGGCGGCACGCAGTGGGTGAGCAACGCGGTGACGGGCAGCGGCACGGTGACGGGCACTGCTGCAGCCGAAGCCATCATCGGCTCGACCAACGCTGACGTTTTGACCGGCGGCGGCGGTGTGGACCGTTTCTATGCAGCCATGGGCAACGACACCATCGTGCTGACGACCAGCGACGTGGCCAACCTCGCCAACACCACCACCGGTCAATCGGCCAAAGCCATCGTGAGCGGTGGTGAAGGCTTTGACACCCTTCGCCTAACCGGTGGCACCGCGCTAGACCTGACCAGCATCAGCAACAGTGGCGGCATGGGCTTGGAAGAAAACAGCCGGATTGAGGGCATCGAGCGCATTGACCTCGCCACCGACAGCGCAGCCAACACGCTGACGCTGGCGGCCAGGGATGTCAAAGACATGGCAGGCTTCAACCTGTTCCGCACCGGCAGCGCCAGTGCAGACGGCAAGACCTGGACCAACGTGTTGGGCACAGCGCTGAGCGCCACCACCACCTTCCACCAACTGCAAGTGGACGGTGGCAACACCGACAGCTTGGTGCTCAACACCCACGCAGGTGTGTGGACCAACGCAGGCACCGTGAACAACGGCACCAGCAACTACACGGTGTACCAAAACACCGCCACCGACACGCAGGTGTTGGTGCAAGCGGGTGTGGCTGTCAGCGTGCCACCCGTGCTGGTGTACAGCAGCCCAAGCGACAACGGCTACATGGTGGCCGTGGGCAACAACATCACGCTGACGTTTGACCAAGCGGTAGAAAAAGGCACAGGCACGATTGGCATTTACAAGTCGGCCGACAACACGCCGCTGGAAACCGCCTACGACGTGGCCAGCAGTGGCTTGGTCACTGGCTGGGGCACCAACAAGCTGACCATCAACCCGAGCATCGACTTGGCTGCGAGCACGGGCTACTACGTCAAGGTGTCCAGCACGGCCGTAAAGAGCGCAGGCGGTGCCAGTTTTATCGGCATCAACGATGCAACGACCTTGAACTTCAGCACGGCAGCGGCCGATGGCAGTGTGTCTGCTGGGACGGCTTATTCAGGCCAATCTGGCAGTTACCTGGGCTATACAGTCTCGGGAGCCGGTGACGTGAACGGCGATGGTTTCGATGACTACATCGTCAGTGCGCACTCAGCCAACAGCGCATTTGTGGTGTACGGCGATGCCAGTGGTTCAGGTGTGAGCTTGACCGATGGCACCATTGCGGCATCCAAAGGCTTCAAAATTTCGGGTGGCAACTCATTGGGCTGGTCGGTGTCGGGCGTGGGCGACTTCAACGGCGACGGCTTGTCCGACGTGGTTGTGGGTTCGTATGCCAACACCGGCTCGGCCTATGTGGTGTATGGCAACTCGACCGGCACATCTGTGACCCTGGACGGTAGCCAAAACATTGCAGCGAGCCAGGGTTTCAGGATGAGCGGCGGTGTCAACAGCTATTTGGGTTACACGGTGTCGGGGGCTGGCGACGTCAACGGCGACGGCTTGGCCGATTTGATGATCAATGGCCCTGGCACCGGCAGCAATGCTGTGAACTATGTGGTGTATGGCCGAGCAAGCAGTACTGGCTTGAGTTTGGCAAATGGCACCATTGGCGCGACCGATGGCTTCAAAATCCACAACGTCGACTGGTGGTACCCACCCATGTCCAGTGCGGGCGATGTCAACGGCGACGGTTTTGGTGATGTACTTCTGTACTCCACGGTGATTTATGGCAACCCCACTGGCACCTACACCACCTTGTTCCCGCCTATTGGAGGCAGTTCGGGTTTCAACATCAGCTCAGCGCAATCTGGCAGTAATTTGGGCAGCAGCTCATCTAGCGCTGGCGACGTCAACGGCGATGGTCTGGCCGATGTTGTGATTGGTGCTTACGGCGTTAACAGCGCTTATGTGGTGTTTGGCACCACCACAGGCGCTGATGTGAGCATTAACGGCGCCGGCAGCATCGCAGCGGGCAGTGGCTTCAGGATTGCTACACCCTCCAATGCCACCAGTCAATTTGGCTCGCGCGTTGCTGCGGCCGGAGACATGAATGGAGACGGTTTGGCAGACGTGGTCATTGGAGCGAGCTCGGCAAGCGGGGCCAATTTTTTCACTGTGGTGTATGGCAAGGCCGATGGCACGACGGTGAGCGTGGGCGCCAGTGGCGAGATTGCGGCCACGGACGGCTTCAAAATCACCAACGTGACAGGTGTGGTTTCTTCAGCGGGCGACATCAACGGCGACGGCTTGGGGGATCTCATTTTTGGTTCGGGCGGTTCATACAGCTTGTTCTTGGGGGGCTCGCAGTGGGTCACCTCTGCTGTCAACGGCACCGGCACGGTCACAGGCACCAGCGCAACTGAAGCCATCATCGGCTCAGGCGCAGCCGACACCTTGACCGGTGGCGGTGGTGTGGACCGATTCTTTGCTGGCCAAGGCAACGACACCATCGTGTTGACGGCCAGCGACGTGAGCAACCTCTTGGCCACTACAGGGACCACCCGTGCCACAGTGCACGGCGGCGGCGGATTTGACACGATCCGCCTGAGTGGTGGTGCAGGCTTGAACCTGAGCAGCATCAGCAACATTGGTGCGATGGGCTTGGAAGAAAACAGCCGCATCGAAAGCATCGAGCGCATCGACCTGGCCACCGACAGCACCGCCAACACGCTGGTGCTGGCCGCCAAAGACGTGAAAGACATGGCGGGCTTCAACCTGTTCCGCACCGGCAGCGCCAGCGCAGACGGCAAGACCTGGACCAACGTGTCGGGCACGGCTTTGAGCGCCAACACAGCATTCCACCAACTGCAAGTGGACGGTGGCAACACCGACAGCCTGGTGCTCAACACCCATGCAGGCACATGGACCAACGCGGGCACTGCGAACAACGGCACCTGCAATTACACGGTGTACCAAAACGATGCCACAGACACGCAGGTGTTGGTGCAAGCAGGCGTGAGTGTGTCGAATGCTCCGGTCATGTTGGCTGCGAGTAATCCAGTGGCCAATGGCTACCTGACGTCATTGGGCAACAACCTCACGCTGACGTTTGACCAAGCCGTGCTCAAAGGCACAGGCACGATTCGTCTGTTCAACAGCGCAACGGGCGCTTTGGTGGAAGGCTTTGATGTGGCCAGCAGCACACTGGTGGCAGGCTGGGGCACCAACACCTTGACCATCAACCCGACCTCAGACTTGACCGCGAGCACCAGCTACCACCTGAAAGTGACCGATAACGCGGTGCAAAACGCGGCGGGCAGCACGTTTGCGGGCGTGAGCAGCAACACGGGCTTGAGCTTTACGACCTCAACTAGCAGCAGCAGTGTGGCCGCCACGGTTTACACCGGTCCGGCAAGCTCCTTGGTGGGTTATTCGGTGTCGGCTGCGGGTGACGTGAACGGTGACGGCTATGGCGACTACATCGTCGGCTCGAACGTTTCAGGTGGTGCCGGCGGTATGGCCTTTGTTGTGTACGGTGATGCCACTGGGCTGGGTGTGAACTTGACAGACGGCACGATCGCAGCGTCCAAGGGTTTCAAAATTTCTGGCGGTAACTATCTGGGTTACAAGGTCTCGGGCGTTGGTGACGTCAACGGTGACGGCTTTGACGACGTGATTGTGGGAAGCTACAGCACCGCGGGTGCGGCCTACGTTATTTACGGCAATAGCACGGGCACTGGTGTGACTTTGGATGGCAGCAACAACATCGTCAACAGCAGCAGTGGCTTCAAAATCACAGGCAAAGCCAACAGCTATTTGGGCACCTTGGTGTCAGGCGCAGGCGACGTCAACGGTGACGGTTTGGCTGACTTCATCGTGGGCGCTTATGCCGCCAGCAGTTCTGGCAGCGCGTATGTGGTGTACGGCAAGACGGGCAGCACTGGCTTGAACTTGAGTTCAGGCAGCATTGCTTCTACCGATGGTTTCCAAATCACGGGCAGTACCAGTGGCTTGGGCATTTTTGTGTCTTCTGCGGGTGATGTGAACGCCGACGGGCTATCCGACGTGATCGTGAGTGACAGCACGGGTGTGGCTTATGTGGTGTACGGCAATGCAAGCGGCACAACGGTGAGTGTGGCTTCTGCCACGATTGCGCAGGCCAACGGTTTCAAGATCAGTACCTTGCAAGGTTCTTCTAACTTTGCCCGCATTGCGTCCAGTGCAGGCGATGTGAACGGCGACGGTCTGGCAGACTTGGTGGTGAGTGGCTACGACACCAACAGTGCGTACGTGATTTATGGCAACGCCAGCGGCACCGCTGTGGCCATTGACAGCACGGGTGGCATTGCTTCCAGCGTGGGCTTCAGAATCTCGACGCCTACAGTGAACACCATTTCTTTGGGCTCATGGGTGTCGAGCGCAGGCGATGTGAACGGTGATGGTTTGGGTGACCTGATCATTGGTACGAACTCCAATTCGTCTGGGGCTTATGTGGTGTACGGCAATGCGACTGGCACGGCGGTGAGCATCAGTAGCAATGGCGTGATTGATGCCAGCAATGGGTTCTTGATCACGGGGTCTGGTGTTTCGGCCGGTTTGTTTGGTTACAGAGTCTCCAGCGCAGGCGACATTAACGGCGATGGCTTAGCCGACCTGTTGGTGGGCTCCAACGCAGCGGGCTACAGCCTCGTGCTGGGTGGTACGCAGTGGGTAACCGCAGCGGTGTCTGGCGGCGGCACAGTGACGGGCACGGCTTCTGCCGAGGCTGTCATTGGCTCTGCGGCAGCCGATACCCTGACAGGTGGCGGCGGTGTGGACCGTTTCTATGCAGGCATGGGCAACGACACCATCGTGCTCACCGCCAGCGACGTGAGCAACTTGGCCAACAACACATCGGGCGGCCCCAAAGCCCTCGTGAACGGTGGCGGCGGTTTTGACACGATCCGCATGAGCGCAGGCGCAGCCGTAGATCTGACGGCCGTTCGCAATGCAGGTGCGATGGGCCAAGAAGAAAACAGCCGCATCGAGAGCATCGAGCGCATTGACTTGGGCACCGACACGGCGGCCAACACCTTGACCTTGATGGGTCGCGATGTGAAAGATATGGCGGGCTTTAACCTGATCCGCACCGGTTCGGTCAGTTCCGATGGCAACACCTGGACCAATGTGACGGGCATCGCTTTGAGAGCGAGCATGGCTTATCACCAGTTGGTATTGGACGGCTCGTCCAACGACGCCTTGGTGTTGTCGCCAGATACAGGGGCTTGGGCTGATGTGGGCACCGTGAGCAACGGCACCCACACCTATAACGTGTACCAAAATGAAATGACCAGCAGCCAAGTGTTGGTCAGGTCGGGCGTGGTGGTGACCAACAACGACCCGAATGTGGCACCTGTTTTTGCGTCCACCACTGCGACGACGGCGTCGGGGTTGTTTCCTCTTGCAGGTGGATCGCCGGTCTGGTACAGGACGGCCACCTATGGCAGTTCTAGCTTGGGCGGCATCACCACCAACATCATGGCGACGGGTGATATCACGCCAACCAATTCTTACGGGACGGGCAGTTCTGCTTTCATGTGGATCGGCGATCAAGACAGGACAGAAACGTTGAGCGTGTCGTTTGACAATCCGGTGTATCAGGTCAAGATTGAGTTTTCAGCTCTCAACAACGACGGCACCAATAAAGACACACTGTCTTTCCAAGTCAACGGTGCTAATTTGGTGCTCAGCAGTGCTAATTTGAGCTCGTCCGAAACGAGTGTCAGTGGCAACACCATCACAGGTAATGGTGGTGGTGTGTACAGCATCACTTCCTCCACGGCTATCAACAGCTTGAGCGTGACTGACACCATTAGTGGCGGTCCCAGTGGCGTTGGTGTGGCTATTCAGTACGCCGGTGGCGGTGCAGCCATCCGCTCGCTGATGCCTGCGGCTACTGATGCCGATGGCAGCGTGGTGGGCTATGCCATCACCAGCGCCGCCACCGAGACGGGGGCCGACACCACGCCCGGCCGTTGGGAATACTGGAATGGCAGCACTTGGATCTCGTTGGCCAATGCCAGCGTGTCGCAGGCGGTGTATTTGAACGCCAGCACCTTTGTGCGTTGGAATGACAACGACACGGGTTACACGGCACTGTCGGCGGTGGCGGTGGACAGCACAGGGGCTGCAGCGCTGGGGCAAACGCTCAACGTGACAACCCGAGGTGGCTCAACGGGCTTCAGCACGGGCATCGCGACATTGGCCGCGACGGTGGCCCCGCTGGTGTTCGACTTGAACCGTGACGGTCAGATCAGCTACAGCAGCGTGACGATGGACGTGAACGGCGATGGCCACCTTGACCTCACCGCTTGGGCCGGGGCGCAAGACGGCGTGTTGGTGTGGGACAAGTTCGCAGACGGCTTGGTGCACGACAACAGCCAATATGCCTTTGCCCAATACGCCACGACCTATGCCAATGGTTTGGATGCGCAGGGCAAAGCGCCCACCGACTTGTCGGGCTTGGCCGAGGCGTTTGACAGCAACCACGACCGCATGTTCGACCCGCAAGACGCGAAGTTTGCCGAGTTCAAGGTGTGGCAAGACGTGAACCAAAACGGCGTGAGCGACGCAGGCGAGGTGCGCAGCTTGGCCGATTGGGGCATCACCTCGATCACCCTCACCAGCGACGGCGTGGTGCGCACACCGGTGGCGGGCGTGACAGAAGCGGGCCAGACCACAGCGAGTTCTGCGGACGGGTCGTCGATGTTGGTGGCCGACGCGGCGTTTGCCTACAGCAGCGTGGCGTACAGCATGAGCGGCGGCTTGGGTAACACGTCGGGCAATGCGGCGCAGGGCACGTCTGCGGGCAACGACGCCACCTCGGTGACGTTGAACCTGTTAGGCACGCACATGAACCTCGACCTGTCGAGCTTCGTGGCCCAGCACGCCCAAATAGACGCGGTGGACCTGAGCGGCACCGGTGCCAACACGCTGAAGATCAACCTGAGCGATGTGTTGCAAGGCACCTTCAACGGTAACGATGCCAACACCCTGCAACTCAACGGCGACGCCGACGACACCGTGGTGCTCAACACCGCCGACTGGACCGCCTCGGGCCAAACTCTGCTGCAAAACGGCCACCAGTACGCGGTGTACAACGCCAACGCGCATGTGAACGCACAGCTGTTGATTGAGCAGCACATGGGGGTGCAGAACGTTTAAGTTGCACCGCTTGCTTTAGGCGCTGAATGCGCCAACGGACCCCCAAGCCTCACAAGAGCTTGGGGTTTTATTTTGTGATCAATGGTTGAGTTTTTTAGGGTTTGACGGCTCTATGGTTTGATGTCTTTTGAAATCTGTTGCGGGAAGTCATCGATGCCAAAGTTATATGAATATTTCGGATTGGTGGTGCTTTTTTATTCGAATGAGCACCAACCTATTCACGTACATGGAAAATGCCAAGGCCGTGAGTCAAAAGCTGAAATAATCTTGGTGAACGGCTCTATTTCTTTTATCCGTTATTCTGATGAGGCTGGTCGCGCGCCGCTCAGTGCTTCCGAGTTACGGGTGTTCACCGAGTTGGTGGATGCAAAAGCGCAAGACATCGTGACGAAGTGGATTGATTATTTTGTGTTGCACAAATCGGTCCGATCAGAACGCATTAAGCAGAGGCTCAAATGACAAACAAAGTTATTTCCATTACCGCAGCCGAAGACTTAGGTGATTTGCGTTTGCGGTTGACGTTCAGCGACGGTGTGATTCAAGAGGTGAATTTCCGCAGTTTTTTGCAACACTCCAACCACCCAGAAATTCGCGCATTCATTGACGCCAAAAAGTTCGCCACATTTGCGCTGAAAGACGGTGATTTGATGTGGGGCGATTTTGAGCTGTGTTTCCCCATCATGGACCTGTATCAAAACAACATCAACCACAGCCCTGTGTTGTCAGTCGCAGCTTAAACGGCACACACTTGCTTAGAAGAACCCCGCGCCTCACAAGGGCGTGGGGTTTTGTTTTGTGATCAATGCTCACACGGCATGTCGAAATGATTGACAGAATATTCCATGGAAGGCATACTTAATATGACATGGAATGTTGAATATACCGATCAATTTGAAGCGTGGTGGGCATTGTTGTCCGAGGACGAGCAGGTTTCTGTTGCCGCATCAGTGGCGTTGCTTGAGGCGCGTGGCCCACAGCTTGGTTTTCCGCACAGTAGCGCAGTGAATGGCTCACGACATGGGCACATGAGGGAATTGCGTACGCAGCATGCAGGCCGTCCGTTTCGTACCTTGTATGCGTTTGATCCGCGGCGGGACGTTATTTTGTTATTGGGTGGCGACAAGACAGGGCAAAACAGATGGTACGAAGTGAATGTGCCAATTGCAGACGAACTGTATGACGTTCATTTGGAAGAGCTTCGAAAGGAAGGGCAGATTGATGACTAAGAACTTTGCAAAATTGCGAGAGCAAATGTCGCCTCAGGCGCAAGAAAAAACCAAGCGTAAAACGACCGAAATGTTGGCTGAAATGCCGTTGCATGAATTGCGTCAAGCGCGAGGTTTATCGCAAAAAACATTGGCAGAGGTCTTGCACGTTCAGCAGCCCTCCATCGCTAAGTTAGAAAAACGCACGGACATGTATCTTTCTACTTTGCGTCATCACATTGAGGCGATGGGTGGTCAGCTAGAGGTCGTTGCGCGCTTTCCTGATGGCGCAGTGAAGATCAACAACTTTGCGGCGCTGAGTTAACGCCAAGTCATACGTCCCTGCTAGCGAACCCCACGCCTCACAAGGGCGTGGGTTTTTGTTTTGTGAAAACGCTCAACGGCGACGCAGACAAGACAAGCCGACTGCGAGTGCCACTTTAAAATTCCACCAATGACTTCGCCTGATCACCCCCATCCCTCCCAGCATTTTTCGACGCGCCGCGAGGCGTTTGTGCAGGGGTTCAAGGACTCGCTGGGCGCGCCCGTGTTGGTGTTGTTCGCCGGCATGATCGGGTTTGGTGCGATGGGGCAAACGCATGGGTTTGATGCGTGGATGACGGGGCTGACGAGTTTGTTGATGTTTGCGTTGCCCGGCCAAGTGGTGCTGCTAGAGATGCTGATTTCTGGCTCGTCGTTGCTCGCCATTGCCTTTGCGGTGACGCTGACGTCGGCGCGTTTTGTGACGATGGTGGTGACGCTGTTCCCCCAACTAGACGCCCAAGACCGTAACCGCGGTTTGTACGCGTGGGTGCACCTGTTGGCGATGACGGCGTGGGCGGTGTCGATGCGCGAGTTTCCGAACATGTTGCCCAAGTACCGCTTGAGTTATTTCATTGGCCTCGGGCTGCCGTGCTGGCTGGTGGCGTTGCCCGGCACGGTGTTGGGCTATCTGGCGGCGGGTTGGGTGCCTGCGGCGGTGACGCTGGGGCTGGTGTTCATCAACCCTTTGTTTTTCTTGCTGACGTTCACCGAGGTGAAGCCCTGGGCCAACCGCATCGCGATTGTGTTGGGCTGTGTGATGGGGCCTGCTTTTTACCTGCTGGACGCCAACAGCAGTTTGCTCACGACAGGTGTGGTGGCGGGAACCTTGGCTTATGCCCTAGACCGCAAGTGGCTGCGACCTAAGCCGGTGGAGGTGTCAGCATGAGCGCGGTGATGCCAGCAGCTATTCAGGGCTGGGAGCAATGGCTGGGGCTGAGTGCAGCGTGCTTGGGTACATATGCTTGCCGCGCTTTGGGCGTGAAGTTGTCAGGCCACATTCACGCCGAGAGCGAGATTTTTAAGTGGATTTCGGCGGTGACTTACGCCATGGTGGCTGCCTTGACGATGCGCATGATCGTGATGCCTTTGGGCTTGTTGTCCACCGTGCCCTTGTGGTTGCGCGTGTTGATTTGCGCGCTGAGTTTGGGGGTGATGATGTCTAGCCCCAAACGCCGCTTGGTGCCCGCTTTGCTCACGGGCACCTTGCTGATGTTGGCGTATGGGGTGACGCGTTGAGCGCCTCTAAGTTGTCAATTCACCATCACCAATTTGCCCATCACGCCGCGTGAGCCCATGTCGGCATAGGCCTGCTTGAGTTGCGCCATGGGCAAGGTGTTGTGGATGACGGGTTTGATTTTTCCGGCGCCGTACCACTGAGCGAGCTCTTGCATCATGGCGGCGTTGGCGGCGGGTTCGCGGCGCGAGAAATCGCCCCAGAACACGCCGACGATGGACGCGCCTTTGAGCAAGGCCAAGTTCCAGGGCAGGGCAGGGATGGGGCCTGCGGCAAAGCCGACCACCAAGTAACGGCCGCGCCACGCGATGGACCGGAAGGCGGGCTCGGCAAATTCGCCGCCGACGGGGTCGTAAATGATGTCGGGGCCTTTGCCGTCGGTGAGGGTTTTGAGGGCCTCGCGCAAGTTTTCGGTGCTGTAGTTGATGGTGGCGTCGGCACCGATGGAGGTGCAGAGCGCGCACTTTTCAGCGTTGGACGCTGCCGCGATGACGCGTGCGCCTGCGGCTTTGGCAATTTGAATGGCCGCTGTGCCCACGCCGCCCGCAGCACCGAGCACCAACACGGTTTCGCCCGCTTTGAGTTGGCCACGGTCCATCAGCGCATGGTGCGAGGTGGCGTAGGTCATGATGAAAGCGGCGGCATCGACCGCGGGGAAGCCCGCGGGCAAGGGCATACACAACTTGGCAGGGGCCAGTGTGTGGGTGCCAAAGCCGCCGGTGCCGCTGAGGCAGGCCACGGCTTGACCGACTTTGAGGTGCGTGACGCCTTCGCCCACGGCCTCAATGGTGCCGGCGTACTCAGAGCCAGGCACGAAGGGCAGGGGCGGCTTCATTTGGTATTTGTTTTGCACGATCAACAGATCGGGAAAGTTCAAACTGGCCGCTTCGATGCGGATCAGCACCTCGCCTGCACCGGGTTGGGGCGTTGGGCGTTCTTGCCAAGTCAGGGCGTCGACGCCGATGGGGTTTTCACAAAGCCAAGCATGCACAGGAGTCTCCTTTAGGTGTTTGCAACATGATAGGCGTGTGGGGGCGTTGGGCTTGTCTCAAACTCTACAATTGAAAAGTAATTCAAAGGCTCGCATGAATATTTTGATCTCCAACGACGATGGCTATCAGGCCCCTGGCATCGTGGCCTTGTACGAGGCGCTGAAAGATTTGGGGCGTGTCGAGGTAGTAGCCCCCGAGCAAAACAACAGCGCCAAGTCGAACGCCTTGACCTTGCATTCGCCGCTGTACGTGCACACCGCCGCGAATGGCTTTCGGTATGTGAATGGCACACCCGCCGACTGTGTGCACATCGCGTTGACGGGTTTGTTGGACTACAAGCCCGATTTGGTGGTGTCAGGCATCAACAACGGCGCCAACATGGGCGACGATACGATTTATTCAGGCACGGTGGGCGCGGCGATGGAGGGCTATTTGTTTGGCATTCCGGCCATTGCGTTTTCTCAAGTAGAAAAGGGCTGGGGGCAGATTGACGCCGCCGCCGCTGCCGCCCGCGCCTTGGTGTTGCAGATGCAGCAGCAAGGCCAGATCAAAGGCGAGCCTTGGTTGCTGAATGTGAACATTCCCAACCAGCCACTGGCGCAACTCAAACCCCTGCGGGTGACGCGCTTGGGCCGTCGCCACTCAGCAGAACGGGTGATCACACAAACCAGCCCACGCGGCGAGACCATGTATTGGATTGGCAGCGCGGGTGCGGCCAAAGACGACAGCGATGGCACCGACTTCCATGCCACGTTTGAAGGCCATGTGTCGGTGACGCCCCTGCATGTGGACCTCACCGAGCACGCCACTTTGCCTCTGTGGGCCCAACGTTTGAGCGAGAGCAAGCTGGCATGAAACCCAGGCCCAGTTTTCCGGCGCGTTTAGACACCTCGAACGACTCAGCCAAGCCCAAGGCCTTGCTGGGCGCCACGCGGGTGGTGACGCCGCAAACAGCAATGCGCGGGCCAGCGCAGGTTGCGTTAGCCAGCCCGACGGGGGTGGGCCTCGATTCTTCGGCCGTGCGCCGGCGCATGGTGCAAAAGTTAGCCGAGCAGGGCCTGCAAGACACGGTGGTGCTGGACGCGATGGGGCGCATTGAGCGCCATCGTTTCGTCGACTCGGCCTTGGTGAACCAAGCCTACGAAGACACGAGTTTGCCGATTGGCTTAGGTCAAACGATTTCTAAGCCCAATGTGGTGGCCCGCATGATTGCGCTGCTGCGCGAGGCTCCGGGTTTGAAAGCTGCTCCCATGGGCCGCGTGCTCGAAATTGGCACGGGCTGTGGCTACCAAGCGGCAGTCTTGTCCTTGGTGGCGCGCGAGGTCTACAGCATTGAGCGGTTGCGGGGCTTGCACGACAAGGCCAAAGAGAACTTGCGGCCCATGCGTTTGCCCAATGTGCATTTGATGTTTGGTGACGGCATGTTGGGTTACCCCAAGGGCGCGCCTTACAGCGCCATCATCGCCGCCGCAGGTGGCGAGGCGGTGCCGCAGGCGTGGATTGACCAGCTGGCGGTGGGCGGGCGCATTGTGGCGCCTATGCAAACCACGGCGGGTCAGCAGGCTTTGGTGGTGATTGACAAAACGCCGCAGGGTTTGCAGCAAAGCTTGCTCGAGGCGGTGCACTTCGTACCTCTAAAATCAGGGATTGCTTGACGACGGAGAAGAACGCATGTTTGGTGCAGGAAAATGGGGGGCTTTAGCCCTGGTGGCAGCGTTCGCGCTGTCAGGATGTACCACCAAGGTACGTCAAGCGCCTGTGGATGAGCGATCTTCTCAGCTGACGCGGGCGCCTGTCGCCAAGCCCTTGCCCGGTGCTGAAAACGCGGGCAAGGCCGGTTTCTACACCGTCAAGCCGGGCGACACTTTGATTCGCATTGGCATGGACAACGGCCAAACCTGGCGCGATCTGGTGCGTTGGAACAATTTAGAGAACCCCAATTTGATTGAGACGGGCCAAGTGCTGCGCATTGCACCGCCTGAGGTGGTCGTTGCCAAGCCATTGGCCCCCGTCGCTGCGACAAGCAATCCACCAGCCCCCACAGCGGGTGTGGTGCCTGCTACGCCAGCGGCCAGTGCCGCATCGGCTGCGGTCGCGGTCAAGCCCGCTGCCCCTGTGGCACTAGAAGTTGAAGATGCGGTGAATTTTCAGTGGCCCGTTCGAGGCAACTTGATTTCTGGTTTTGACGAAGCCAAGAACAAAGGTCTGGACATTGCTGGCAAGGCGGGCGACCCTGTGTTGGCCGCTGCCGACGGCCGTGTGGTGTATGCGGGTGGGGGGTTGCGCGGTTACGGCAACTTGATCATCTTGAAGCACAACAACACGTATTTGACGGCTTATGCACACAACCAAACCTTGTTGGTGAAGGAAGACCAAGCGATCAAGCGCGGTCAAAAAATTGCCGAAATGGGCAACAGCGATGCCGACCAAGTGAAGCTGCATTTTGAAATTCGCCGTCAAGGCAAACCGGTGGACCCCGCCAAATATTTGCCTTCGAACTGATGACCGATACAACGACAGAAAAAAAATGGCCAGACAACGCGCTGACCATTGAATCGATGGACCTTGAAGCCCAAGGCGTGGCACACCGTGCCGATGGCAAGGTGGTGTTTGTGGAAGGCGCCTTGCCCTTTGAGGTGGTGCGCGCCAACATCCATCGCAAGAAAAACAACTGGGAAATGGGCTCGTTGCTGGAGGTGATGCAAGAGTCGTCACAGCGCGTGACGCCGGGTTGTGAAAATTTTGGCTTGCATGCCGGTGCATGCGGCGGCTGCAAGATGCAGCACCTCGACGCCACGGCGCAAGTGGCAATCAAGCAGCGCGCGATGGAAGACAACTTGTGGCATTTGGGCAAGGTCAAACCCGAAACCATGCTGCGCCCGATTCAAGGCCCTGCTTGGGGCTACCGCTACCGCGCCCGTTTGTCGGTGCGGTATGTGGTGAAAAAGGGCGAGGTGCTGGTGGGCTTTCATGAGCGCAAGAGCCGCTATGTCGCGAACATGCGCAGCTGCCGCATCTTGCCGCCGCATGTGGACGCCATGCTGCTGCCCCTGCGTGCCTTGATTGGCAGCATGGAGGCGCGTGAGACGTTGCCGCAAATCGAACTCGCGTGTGGTGACCATGTCACCGCGTTGGTGTTGCGCCACATGGAGCCGTTGAGCGATGGCGATATGACGCTGTTGCGCCAGTTTGCTGCCGAGCACGATGTGCAGTGGTGGTTGCAGTCCAAAGGCCCCGACACGGTGAAGCTGATGGACGAGGCGGGCGCTGTGCCGCTGTCTTACGCCTTGCCTGAATTTGGCATCACCATGCCGTTCAAGCCCACCGATTTCACGCAGGTCAACCCCCACATCAACCGCGTGTTGGTGACGCGGGCTTTGCGCTTGTTAGATGTGAAGCCCACCGAGCGCGTGATCGATTGGTTCTGCGGCTTGGGTAACTTCACTTTGCCTTTGGCGACGATGGCACGTGAGGTGCTGGGCATTGAGGGCAGCGAGGCTTTGGTGTCACGCTCGCGCGAGAACTTGGTGGTGAACCAGGCGGGGCGTCGCACGCCTTTGGCACCCACGCAGTTTGTGGCGCGCAATTTGTTTGAGATGACGCCTGAGTTGTTGATTCAAGACGGCACGGCTGACAAGTGGTTGGTGGACCCCCCGCGCGAAGGCGCGTTTGCGTTGGCACAAACCTTGGCAACGCTGCACGAGCAGCCCGAGTTGCGTCAAGGCTGGACACTGCCCAAGCGCATCGTCTACGTCAGTTGCAACCCTGCCACCTTGGCACGGGATGCGGGTGTGTTGGTGAACTCTGCGGGTTACCGCATTTCTGCTGCGGGCGCAGTGAACATGTTTCCGCACACCGCGCATGTGGAGAGCATGGCGGTGTTTGATTTGGCGTGAAGCCAATCAGGCAGAGCGCATGCGCTGTTTCAATAGACGCAAAAAAGGCTGCTCATGAGCAGCCTTTTTTGTGGGCGCTGAACGCCTAGGGCGTTCGCGTTATTGTCGGTTTACTCGCGTTCGCCGCTTGTCAAGCCCAACAAGGCCAACAAACCTTGGAACACGTTGATCACGTCCAAATACAGCGTCAAGGTGGCGCTGATGTAGTTGGTTTCGCCGCCGTCGATGATTTGCTTCAGGTCATACAACATGAACGCGCTGAAGATGCCGATGGTCAACACCGAGATGGCCATCATGCCAGCGGAAGAGCCAACAAACACGTTGATGATGCTGCCAACCATCAGAACGATGGCGCCGATGGTCAGCCATTTGCCCATGCTCGACAGGTCGCGTTTGATGAAGGTGGACAAGCTGGCCATCAAAAAGAACACACCGGCTGTACCGCCGAAGGCCGTCATGACCAACTCAGCACCGTTTTTGAAGCCCAGCACCATGGCGATCATGCGAGAAAGCATCAGACCCATGAAGAAGGTGAAGCCGAGCAACACATACACACCCGTGATGCTGTGCTTGGTTTTTTCGATGGCATAGATGAAGCCGAAAGCGCCGGCGAGCATCAAGATCATGCCCAAGCCACCTGAGAACAATTGGCTCAGGCCTGTGCTCACACCCAGCCAAGCACCGAGAACAGTGGGCAGCATGCTGACAGCCAGCAAAACATAAGTGTTACGCAACACACGGTTGCGCTGTTGTGCGTCTAAGACGTAGTGGTCAGCAGTTGGGAATTGGTTAAACATACCAAGGTCTCCGAAAAACACCTGCACATGCAGATATGGCGGATTCTAGTGTGTCTGTTGCTGAGCGTGTACTCCCTACTTTTCTTGAGGTTTCTTTTGCTTTTCAGGGGCGCATTCGGTCCCTATGAGTGGGTATGCTTGAGCCCTCTTAAAACTGACCTGATCCATTGCCATGAAGACCAAACATTTCCTCGAATCCGCTGACATCAAAGCCATCGCTGCCGCTGCAGAGGCCGAAGCATTGAAAAACAACTGGGCGGTCACCATCGCCATCGTGGACGACGGCGGTCATTTGCTGTCCTTGCAACGTTTGGATGGCGCGGCCCCCATTTCCGCCCACATCGCTCCCGCCAAAGCCAACACGGCCGCGGTGGGCCGTCGTGAGAGCAAAATTTACGAAGACGTGATCAATGGCGGCCGCGTGTCGTTCTTGAGCGCGCCTGATTTGAAGGGTTTGCTCGAAGGTGGCGTGCCGATCATGAAAGACGGCCAGTGCATTGGCGCTGTGGGTGTGAGCGGCGTGAAGTCCAACGAAGACGCACAAGTTGCCAAGGCGGGCATTGCCGCCATTGGCCTCTGAACCCTCAGTAAATCAGGCGCTCAGGGCTGAGCTCTTGCAAAATCGTGGTGGCAATCTCTTCGATGCTTTTGTTGGTGGTGGACAGCCAACGAATGCCAGCACGACGCATCATCGCCTCAGCTTCTGCCACCTCATGACGACAGTTAGGTAGGCTGGCGTAGTTGGAGTTGGGGCGACGTTCGTTGCGAATTTCGCTCAGGCGCTCTGGCTGAATGGTCAGCCCAAAAATCTTCTTCTTGTGCGGGATCAGCGCGGGAGGGAGTTGGCGGCGGTCAAAGTCTTCAGGAATCAACGGGTAATTCGAAGCTTTGAGGCCGTGCTGCATGGCCAAATACAGACTGGTAGGCGTTTTGCCGCTGCGGCTCACGCCGACCAAGATCACGTCTGACAAATCTAAATCGCGGTTGAGTTGGCCATCGTCGTGGGCCAAGCTGAAATTGATGGCTTCAATGCGGTCGTGGTATTCCTTGCTTTTGCTCACGTCCGAAAAGCGTCCAATGCGGTGGTTAGATTTGACGCCCAGCTCTTCTTCCAGCGGATTCACAAAGGTGCCAAACATGTCAAGCAAGCGGCCTTTGCAGCCTTCTTGGATGACTTTGAGCACATCCATGTCGACCAAGGTGGTGAACACAATGGGCTTGCGGCCTTCAATTTCGGCGGTGTGGTTGATTTGACGAACAGCCTGGTGGGCTTTGTCGACCGAGTCGACAAACGGCAGCCGGATGTGGCGAAACTTGAACTCGAACTGTGCAAGGATGGCGTTGCCAAAGGTCTCGGCGGTGATGCCAGTGCCGTCAGAGACAAAAAATACGGTGGGATTGGGCATGAAAAACTTTCAGGTTCGAGGCGCTGATTGGCACGGATTCGGTGCGCTTGTGCGGGTGGTCAGCCACCTACAATTGCCTATTATCTAAATTCCGCTGCCGTCTCAGCGCAACCTATTCGAAAAATAACCAAGTTGCCCGTGGACGAGTCGCCGTACCCGTTTTAACTTTTGGAGCTTTCCCATGTCAGCACTGTTCAGCCCAACCGCTTTGGTGGTCCCGTTTGAGAACTTGAGAATGACGGACGTCGAGTCCGTGGGCGGTAAAAACGCCAGCCTCGGCGAAATGATTTCGCAACTCCCCACCGGCGTGCGCGTGCCCACGGGCTTTGCGACCACAGCCCACGCGTTCCGTGAGTTCTTGGCGCACGACGGCTTGGCCGACAAGATCAACGCCACTTTGGACAAACTCGACACCGAAGACGTGCGTGCTTTGGCCCAAGTAGGTGCCGAAATTCGCGCCATGGTGGAAGCGCAACCGTTCCCTGCTGACCTGCAAAAAGCCATTGCTGACGCCTTTGCCACTTTGTCTGCTGGCAACGCCGCCGCCACCTTTGCGGTGCGTTCATCGGCCACGGCCGAAGACTTGCCTGACGCTTCGTTCGCCGGCCAGCAAGAAACCTTCTTGAACGTGCACGGCATCGACGAAGTGCTGCACAAGATGAAAGAAGTGTTTGCGTCGCTCTACAACGACCGCGCCATCAGCTACCGCGTGCACAAGGGCTTTGCCCACGCCGATGTGGCTTTGTCTGCCGGCGTGCAACGCATGGTGCGCTCTGACTTGGGCGCAGCGGGCGTGATGTTCACCATCGATACCGAGTCGGGTTTTGAGGACGTGGTGTTCATCACCTCAAGCTACGGCCTCGGCGAGACCGTGGTGCAAGGCGCGGTGAACCCCGACGAGTTTTATGTGCACAAGCCAACTTTGAAAGCTGGCAAGCGCGCTGTGATTCGCCGCAACTTGGGTTCCAAACTCTTGCAAATGGAGTTCTCGACAGCCGACGAGAAAAAAGCCACTGGCAAATTGGTCAAGACCACCGATGTACCCACCGAGTTGCGCAACCGTTATTCATTGACCGACGCTGACGTCGAGCAATTGGCCCATTACGCCGTGGTGATCGAAACACATTACGGACGTCCCATGGACATCGAATGGGGCAAAGACGGCACAGACGGCCTCTTGTACATCTTGCAAGCACGTCCAGAAACCGTGAAGAGCCAAGCCAAAGGCCAGTCTGAGTTCCGCTACAAACTCAAAGGTCACAGCACGGTGTTGGCTGAAGGTCGCGCGATTGGCCAAAAGATTGGCACCGGCCCTGTGCGCTTGGTGCACAACATCAGCGAGATGGACACGGTCCAGCCTGGCGATGTGTTGGTGACCGACATGACCGACCCCAACTGGGAACCCGTGATGAAGCGCGCCAGCGCCATCGTGACCAACCGTGGTGGCCGTACCTGCCACGCCGCCATCATTGCGCGTGAGTTGGGTATTCCTGCGGTGGTGGGTTGCGGCGACGCGACAGAGAAATTGAAAGACGGCACGTTGGTGACCGTGAGCTGCTCTGAAGGCGACACCGGCATGATTTACGACGGTTTGCTCGAGACCGAAGTGACCGAAGTGCAGCGCGGCACCATGCCCGAGATCAAAACCAAGATCATGATGAACGTGGGTAACCCACAGTTGGCGTTTGACTTCTGCCAGTTGCCCAACGAAGGCGTGGGCTTAGCTCGCTTGGAGTTCATCATCAACAACAACATTGGTGTGCACCCCAAGGCGATTCTTGATTACCCCAATGTGGACGCCGATTTGAAGAAGGCGGTGGAGTCTGTGGCCCGTGGCCATGCGTCACCCCGCGCGTTCTACGTGGACAAAGTGGCCGAAGGCATTGCGACCATCGCTGCGGCGTTCTGGCCTAAGCCCGTCATCGTGCGTATGTCGGACTTCAAGTCCAACGAGTACCGCAAGCTCATTGGCGGCAGCCGCTACGAGCCCGAGGAAGAAAACCCCATGCTGGGCTTCCGTGGTGCAGCACGTTACATCAGCGAAGACTTCGGCGAAGCGTTTGCCATGGAGTGCGAAGCCATGCGCCGCGTTCGCTCCGACATGGGTTTGACCAACGTGCAAGTGATGGTGCCTTTTGTTCGTACGCTAAAGCAGGCCGAGCGCGTGACCGATTTGTTGGCCACGCACGGTTTGAAGCGCGGCGAGAACGACCTCAAGGTCATCATGATGTGCGAAGTGCCCAGCAACGCCATCCTCGCCAACGACTTCTTGAAGTTCTTCGACGGCTTCTCCATCGGCTCGAACGACTTGACCCAATTGACGTTGGGCTTGGACCGTGATTCTGGTTTGGAGTTGCTGGCTGCTGACTTTGACGAGCGTGACCCCGCTGTGAAAGCTTTGCTGACGCAAGCGATCTCTGCCTGTCTGGCTCAAGGCAAGTACGTGGGCATTTGCGGCCAAGGCCCCAGCGACCACCCGGACTTTGCCCATTGGCTGGCGGATCAAGGCATCAGTTCGATTTCGCTGAACCCAGACAGCGTGATCGAGACTTGGAAGTCGCTCGCTCAATAAGCCCTTGCGGCATGGCGTGATGCACAAAGTTCGGTCAAGCTCAACAGACAACCAGCGCGCTTTTTGGGGTGTGTTGTGCTTGCTGGGTCTGACGGTGTTGACCATGTCTGTGGCTTGGTATTGGCCTGATCAGACCTTGATGCATTTTTGGTTGGTCGCTCAAGCTACACCTGTCTTGTATGTGGTTTTGGCGTGGTGGGGGGCGAGTGCTCCGACTGAGGACCGTGATGCCCAATAAGCCTTGGCGTTGGCGCTTGGTTTTGTCTGGCTTGGTTGGCCTTGCCGTGTTGTCCGTGTGCTTGCTTGCCGCGGATGTGATGGGGGTGTCTAAGCCAGTCATCAATGGTTTCTTTTTAGTTATCTCGATCTTGGGTTACGCCGCGATTGGGATGTTTTGCCGCACCTCAGTTGCCGAGGAGTACTACGTCGCGGGGCGTCGCGTCAGCGCCCCGTTCAATGGCATGGCCACCGCCGCAGACTGGATGTCGGCTGCCTCCTTTTTAGGGGTCGCTGGGTTATTGCTGTCAGACGGTTTTGTCGGCGATGGCACTCATGCTGGCGGTTTGGCCTATCTGCTGGGCTGGACAGGTGGATTTTGTTTGCTGGGTTTTTTGTTTGCGGCCAAGCTCAATGCCTCCGGTGCCACCACCATTCCGCAATTCTTAGGACGTCGTTTCAACAGCCCGGTGGTGCGCTGGTTGGCGGCCTGGGGAGCGATTTTGTGCTCCAGCGTTTACTTGGTGGCTCAGATTTATGGCGTCGGTTTAGTCGCCTCTATGCTCTCTGGACTGACGTTTGAATTAGGTGTTTTCTTGGCCCTGGGCGGCATTTTGCTGTGTTCGTTTTTAGGTGGCATGCGCGCGGTCACATGGACGCAGGTGGTGCAGTGCGTGGTGATCGTGGCGTCGATGTTGGCCGTCGCCATGGCGGTGTCTTGGCAGGTTCAAGGGCACCCCGTGATCTCGGTGGCAGCGGCGCAGACTTTGCAGCAGATGGAGGCGCGCATTCAGGTGATTCAGGCCGATCCCGCTGAATTGGCGACGCGTGAGGCGATGGCGCAGCGCATGTGGGACCTAGAGGCCAAGATGGCTGACCCCTTGAATGCCCGCGAGCTAGAGCGACAAGTCTTAGCCAAGCAAATTGCCAAAGCAAAATCGGACAGCCTGCCTTTGCGGGATATTCAGCGCCTAGAGGCCAATCCTGCTTGGAGAGAGCAGGGTTCTGAGCGCTTGGTACGCGCCTGGCAAGAGGAGCGCGATGGTCTTGCACGGGCCATTCAACACCCCGTTGGTTTTCAAGCGCCGCGCGAAGAAGGCTTCAAGCAAGGTTGGGTGAATTCGCTGGCTTTGGTCTTTTGTTTGATGGTGGGAACGGCGGCTTTGCCGCACATTTTGGTTCGCTCTTACACGGCGGCAAGTCCTGACGAGGCTCAGCGATCGATTGTTTGGGCGATGGTTTTTATCGTGATCGTTTATTTGTGTGCATCGTCTTTGGCGGTGTTGCTCAAGTCCTTCGTGCTCAATGAGTTGGTGGGCGCACCCTTGAACCAATTGCCCGAATGGGCCGAACGCTTGAAGCTGCGTAAGCTGGCGCTGCTGAGCATCAGCGACTACAACAACGATGGGGTGGTGCAGTACGCTGATATTCGGTTGATCGAGCAATACATCGTGCTGGCAGTGCCAGAAATTGTGCGGATTTCACCCGTTTTTACGGGGTTGATTGCCGCAGGGGCGTTGGCAGCGGCCTTGTCAACAGCAGACGGTTTGCTGCTCACGATTTCTAATGCGCTTGCCCAAGATTTGTATTTCGACACGGTCGATCCGAATGCGCCCCCGCTGCGCCGGGTGATGTTGTCCAAAATCATGCTGATGGTGGTGGCCTTGCTGGCGGCTTGGTTTGCGACCAACCGCTCAGTGAATATTCTGTTTTGGGTAACGTGTGCGTTCTCTTTGGCCGCATCCACGTTTTTCCCTGTGCTGCTGATGGGGCTGTATTGGCCGCGTATGAACCGCGTGGGGGCGGTAGCGGCGATGGTGTCGGGGCTAGGCGTCTCGTTTTATTACATTGTGGCCAACCACCCCTGGGTCCAGCTGTCTTTGAATTTGCAGCCCAGCGACACCTTGTGGTGGGGCTTAGAGCCCATTTGTGCCGGCGTGTTCGGTGTTCCAACGGGCTTATTGGCTGGATTCATCTTCAGTCAGCGTAGGACACGGCAAAATTGACTATACTAGTGAGCTTTCCCTTGCTGCAGTGCGTCTGACGCCGCGAGCAGCTTCAACCCACAAGGAGTGTCCATGCGTCATTACGAAATCATTTTGTTGATCCACCCGGATCAAAGCGAGCAAGTTCCAGCCATGCTGGAGCGTTACAAAGGCATGATCACCGCAGGTGGTGGTGCTATTCACCGTATGGAAGACTGGGGTCGCCGCCAGTTGGCCTACATGATCAACAAGCTCGCCAAAGCTCACTACATTTGCTTGAACATCGAAGCTGACCAAGCTGTGATGTCTGAACTCGAACACGCGTTCAAGTTCAACGATGCTGTGTTGCGTCACCTGACTGTCTTGAAGAAGAAAGCTGACACAGCGCCTTCACTCATGATGAAGACAGTTGAGCGCGAAGAAGCCCGTAAGACTCAGCAAGCTGAGTTCGCCGGCTAATTTTTGCCTTATTGCAAGGTGTGAATCACGTTGTTTTGAACGCTTGCATCGCAGAGGTTTCGGCCATGCGGTATACCCCAGCAGGTTTACCTGCCCTTGATTTGAGGCTCGAACATGAGTCTGACATCGAAGAAGCGGGGCACAAGCGACAAGTCAAAACAAGTGTCAAAACAGTGGCTTTGGGTGCTTTGGCTGAACGCTTAGTTCGTCAACCCTTAGGTAGCCTTTGGCAGTTCACCGGTTTTTTAGCCAGCCCGCGCAATAGCAAAAACGTCGTTCTTCATATTCAAGATTTTCAGCAAATTTCATAGGAGGCCCAGATCATGGCCACGTTCAAGAAATTCAACAAAGACAAGCGTCCTAAGCGCAACACACAATCTCTGCTCTTCAAACGCAAGCGCTTCTGCCGCTTCACCGTCACGGGCGTTGAAGAAATCGACTACAAAGACGTCGACACATTGCGTGATTTCATTGCCGAAAACGGCAAAATCATCCCCGCACGCCTGACCGGCACACGCGCCATTTACCAACGTCAGCTGAACACAGCCATCAAGCGCGCACGCTTCTTGGCCCTGGTGCCTTACAGCGACCAGCACAAGATCTAAGGAGCCCGACCATGCAAATTATTCTGCTCGACAAGGTCGTGAACCTCGGCAACCTCGGCGAAATCGTCCGAGTGAAAGACGGTTACGCACGTAACTTCTTGATCCCTTCAGGCCGTGCTCGTCGCGCCACTGAAACCGCGATCAAGGAATTCGAAGTGCGCCGCGCTGAACTTGAAAAAGCTGCCTCTGAAAAGCTGGCTGCTGCACAAGCACAAGGCGAAAAATTGGCCGGTACTTCGGTCAAACTCAGCCAAAAAGCGGGTGTGGACGGCCGTTTGTTCGGTTCGGTCACCAACAGCGACATCGCTGAAGCCTTGACTAAAAACGGCTTTGCTGTGGTCAAGTCACAAGTGCGTATGCCCACAGGCCCCATCAAGGTTGTGAGCGATAGCACGGTGAGCGTGGCTCTGCACACGGATGTGGTCGTTGAGATCACTGTGTCTGTGTACGGCGAAACTGCTTAAGTTTCTTCCGCCCAGGCAAAAGCCGCTCTTCGGAGCGGCTTTTTTCTTTGTTTGCTTGAAATATTGTTTTCCCCAAATAGCGCACCGCTTATCCACAGAGTTATCCCCGAGCTTGTGCTGTCTGGGACGTAGGATGCGTGTTTTACAGGATGCTTATGTCTGCCGCTTTGTCCAGCCTTGAAGATGGCTTTTCCGCCGATCAACAAATCGCTCAGTTGCGTATTCCCCCGCACTCCGTCGAGGCCGAGTCGAGCGTCTTGGGGGGCTTGCTCTTGGACAACAGCGCGTGGGATCGCGTGGGCGATTTGTTGGTCGATGGCGACTTTTATCGCTACGAACACAAGCAGGTCTACGCCGCCATTGGGGCTTTGGTGAACACCAGTCGACCTGCTGACGTCATCACGGTGTATGAGCATTTGCAGGCTTTGGGAAAGGCCGAAGAGATCGGTGGCTTGGGTTATCTCAACGCCTTGGCGCAATACGTACCGAGCGCGAGCAACATCAGACGCTATGCCGAAATCGTGCGTGAGCGTTCGATTTTGCGCAAGCTGGTGACAGCCAGCGATGAAATTGCCACCAACGCCTTCAATACGCAAGGCCGTGCAGTGGCTCAAATTTTGGACGAGGCCGAGCAAAAGATCTTCAACATTGGTGAAGAAGGCTCGCGCATGAAGCAGGGCTTTCAGGCCATGCCCCAGTTGGTGGTGGACCTGTTGGACCGTGTGCAAGAAATGGCCGACAACCAAAACGACATCACCGGCGTGCCAACGGGCTTTGTCGACTTTGACCGCATGACCTCCGGCTTGCAGCCGGGTGACTTGATTGTGTTGGCGGCCCGTCCGTCGATGGGTAAAACGGCGTTAGCCATCAACATCGCCGAGCATGTGGCGGTGAACGAAGGTTTGCCTGTGGCTGTGTTTTCGATGGAGATGGGCGCGTCGCAGTTGGCAGTTCGTATCGTGGGCTCGATTGGTCGTGTGGACCAAGGCCATTTGCGTACCGGCAAGCTCAGTGATGATGAGTGGCCGCGTTTGACCGAGGCGATTGAAAAGCTGCGCAATGTGTCGTTGCACATTGACGAAACACCTGGCCTCACGCCTAGCGAGTTACGCGCTAACGCCCGACGTTTGGCACGTCAGTGCGGCAAATTGGGCTTGATCGTGGTCGACTATTTGCAGCTGATGAGTGGCTCTAGCAGCAGTGGTGGTGACAACCGTGCTACCGAGATTGGCGAAATTTCTCGGGGTTTGAAGATGCTCGCCAAAGAACTGCAGTGCCCCGTGATTGCCTTGTCTCAGCTCAACCGAAGCGTGGAACAGCGCACCGACAAGCGCCCCATGATGAGTGACTTGCGTGAATCGGGCGCCATTGAGCAGGACGCGGACGTCATCATGTTTATTTACCGCGATGATTATTACAACAAAGAGTCTAAAGAGCCGGGTGTGGCCGAGGTCATCATTGGCAAGCAGCGTAACGGCCCCACGGGCACCGTCAAGCTGGCCTTCTTGAAGCCGCTGACCAAGTTCGAGAGCTTGGCCAGTGGCTACAGCAGCGGCGACTATTAAGTCTTAGAGCACATCGCTGGCATAGTCTGCCAGTCGTGAGCGCTCACCGCGCGCGAGGGTGATGTGCCCGCCGTGTGGCCAGCCTTTGAAGCGGTCTACGGCGTACGTCAAACCGGACGAGCCTTCGGTCAAGTAAGGCGTGTCGATCTGGGCCAAGTTACCCATGCAGACGATCTTGGTGCCGGGGCCCGCACGGGTGATCAAAGTTTTCATTTGTTTGGGTGTCAAGTTTTGCGCCTCATCAATGATCAAGTACTTGTTCAAGAACGTGCGTCCGCGCATAAAGTTCAGGCTCTTGATCTTGATGCGGCTGCGAATCAACTCATTGGTCGCAGCACGGCCCCATTCGCCGGACGTGGTTTCGGTTTTGGCCAGCACTTCCAGGTTGTCGTCCAACGCACCCATCCAAGGGCCCATTTTTTCTTCTTCTGTGCCGGGCAAAAATCCGATGTCTTCGCCCACGCTCACGGTGGCGCGGGTCATGATGATTTCGGTGTACCGGCGATCGTCTAAAACTTGGGTCAGGCCCGCAGCCAGAGCCATCAAGGTCTTGCCTGTGCCTGCCGTGCCGGTGAGGGTGACGAAGTCAATCTCAGGGTCGGTCAACATGTTCATCGCGAAATTTTGTTCGCGGTTGCGTGTCGTCACGCCCCACACTGAATTCTTGAGGTGGTTGAAATCTTTGAGGGTCTTGAGCACCACGTTTTTGCCGCGGATCTCAGTCACGCGTGCGTACAAACTGGGTTCGCCAGGCGCTTCGTAATACACAAATTGGTTGATGTGCAAGTCGGCCACGATGGGGCCGCTCAAGCTGTAGAACGTCTGGTTGCCACTTTGCCAGCTCTCTACCGACTTGGCGTGTTTGATCCAGAAGTCTTGGGGCAGGGCGATGGCACCCGAGTAAAGCAGGTCGCCGTCTTCAAGGGTTTTGTCATTTTGGTAGTCTTCCGCCGCCAAGCCCAACGCGCGTGCTTTGACGCGCATATTGATGTCTTTGGAGACCAGCACCACTTCACGCGGCGCATGGCGTTGTCGCAAGGCTTCGACCACACCCAAGATTTGGTTGTCAGCCTTGCCTTGGGGCAAGCTCGAGGGCAAGGTGAAATCGAGCACCTGAGTTTGAAAGAACAGTCGACCACCCACTTGGCGGTGCCCTGTGCCATCGAGCTTGATGCCGGTGGTGATGTCCGCACCATGCGTGGCCACCAACGCATCGAGCGTGCGGCTGGTTTGGCGGGCGTTGCGCGCAACTTCAGTCATGCCTTTTTTGTGACCGTCGAGCTCTTCAAGCACGATCATGGGCAAGAACACATCGTGCTCTTCGAAATTGAAGAGGCACATGGGGTCGTGCATCAAGACGTTGGTGTCGAGCACGAACAATTTGGTGGGTCCACTCTGTTTTGGCTTTTTGACGCGTGCCGAGGTGTTGCGTGTTGGCGCTGACTGTCGATCTTCGTTGCGAGGTTTCTCCGCTGGGGCTTCAGCGAGGCGAGCATTTTCGGGGCGCACCTGACTCACTTTGCTGGCAGGGGCTTGTGGTTTCACCAAAGGTGCTTTGGGCGACTGTTCGGACACCATGGTTGCCGTGGGCTCCGATTTTTCTTCTGTCCTGCGGAGCGATTTGGTTTTTGCAGGAGGCTGGATGGCTTCGGTATTCAGGAAAGCAGCGCGTTTGGCAGGAGCAGGAGGCAGTGGCATGGAATGACTTTGTATGAAGTAACGAAAAAGTTGGGCTCAAAAACGAAAAAGCCGCCTGGAGGCCAAGGCGGCTTGAACAGAAAGCGTGTTCGTTTTTGTGAACGTCATGAAATCACTATAACCGAGCTCTGTGACGTTTTGAGGGCAAGTTTAGGCGCCTGCTTTTTTCAAGGCTTTGACGGCTTTTAAAACATCATCCACATGCCCTGGGACTTTCAAACCGCGCCACTCTTCTTTGAGTAAGCCATCTGGCCCCACCAAGAACGTGCTGCGTTCAATGCCTTTGACCTTTTTGCCGTACATGATTTTGTTTTTGACCACACCAAACATGTGACACATTTTTTCTTCCGTGTCGGCAATCAGTTCGAACGGGAGTTCAAGTTTGGTTTTGAAATCGTCGTGAGACTTCATGTTGTCGCGAGACACACCAAAGACGATGGCGCCAGCTTTGACAAAGTCTTTGTACTTATCGCGAAATTGCATCGCTTCGGTGGTGCAGCCAGGGGTGTTGTCTTTGGGGTAAAAGTACAATACCATCATTTGGCCGTTGTGAGAGTTGTTAGAAACCTTGATGCCACCTGTTGCATTGGCCTCAAATTCGGGAAGGGGTTTGTTGACAACAATTGCCATAGCGCTCAATCAGGTGTGACAGTGGAGACGGCCGGATGAAGGAGGCGACTGTCTAGACAGCCCCCTTGCGGCAACCCATTATTTTAACTTAGAAAGATAAGCGGTATGTGCTTTGGCCAGTAGGTCACTGAATACGTACTTATGAATTACTTGGTGTTGCCTCAATCAGCAAAGCGGCCGCCACTTTACGTCCTTCGCCCGCCAAGATGTTGTAGGTGCGGCAGGCCGCTTGCGTGTCCATCGTCTCGAGCCCAATGCGCTTATTCATCAGGCTCGTCAGCCATTGGGGAGGGGCAAAGCGCAAGCGTTCACCGCTGCCAAAAATCACCAGTTCGACATCGAGTTCGGCCAGTTGCTCAAAATGATGCGGCTGCAAATCGTCAAAGCTGGTGCAGGACCAATCCAGTCGAATACCTGCTGAAGAGATCAGCACGCTGTGATGTGTTTTTTCACCTTGAATAGCGACCCAGCCAGGTCCATAGCCGGTGACGGACAAGGTGTCGATGCGATCGGGTTGTAATTTCATAAATTCCTAGAGAAATGTGGTCAAATTATAGGTTTTCACCCTGCTAAAGAGCCCTCGGAGGGACTTTGAAGAAGATCCAAAAATCCAACAAGCTGTCCAACGTCTGTTATGACATTCGCGGTCCCATCATGGACCGAGCGCGTCACATGGAGGAGGAGGGCCACAAGATCATCAAACTCAACATCGGCAATTTGGCTGTGTTTGGTTTCGATGCGCCCGAAGAAATTCAGCAAGACATGATCCGTAACCTGCCCACCTCGGCCGGTTACTCCGACAGCAAAGGTATCTTTGCTGCGCGCAAAGCGGTGATGCACGAGACGCAAAAGCAAGGCATCAAGGGTGTCACGCTGGACGATATTTACTTGGGTAATGGCGCCAGTGAGCTGATCGTCATGGCCACCAACGGTTTGCTCAACGATGGCGACGAAATGTTGTTGCCCGCCCCCGACTATCCGCTGTGGACCGCGGCGGTGAGCTTGTCGGGCGGTACGCCTGTGCATTACGTGTGCGACGAAGCCAACGGTTGGATGCCCAACATAGCCGACATTCGCGCCAAGATCACGCCCAACACCAAAGGCATTGTGGTCATCAACCCGAACAACCCAACGGGTGCGTTGTACTCTGATGAGCTGTTGCTCGAGATCGTGGCCTTGGCGCGTGAGCATGGCTTGATCATTTTTGCCGACGAGGTGTACGACAAGGTTTTGTACGACGGCGTCAAGCACACGCCGCTGGGCAGCTTGAGCGAAGACGTGCTGACGTTGACATTCAATTCCTTGTCCAAGAGTTATCGCTCGTGCGGTTACCGCGCGGGTTGGTTGGTGGTGTCAGGCGATAAAAAGCCCGCTGCCGATTACATCGAGGGCCTCAACATGCTCTCGAACATGCGCTTGTGTGCCAACGTGCCAGGCCAATGGGCGATCCAAACCGCCTTGGGCGGTTACCAAAGCATCAACGACTTGGTGGGTGAGGGGGGCCGTTTGCGCAAGCAGCGCGACTTGGCGTACGAACTCATCACCGCGATTCCTGGTGTGACGTGTGTGAAGCCTCAAGCGGCGTTGTATATGTTCCCGCGCTTAGACCCGAAGGTCTACCCGATCAAAGACGACCAACAATTCTTTTTGGAATTGTTGGAAGAAACCAAGGTCATGTTGGTGCAGGGCACGGGCTTCAATTGGCCAGACACGGATCACTTCCGCATTGTCTTCTTGCCTCACGTCGACGATTTGCGCGAGGCCATCTTGCGCATCGCTAAATTCCTAGAAAACTATAGAAATAAAAACGCAGTATGAAACCGATTCAAGTTGGCCTATTGGGCATTGGCACTGTAGGCAGCGGCACATTTGAAGTGCTCAACCGAAACCAAGAAGAGATCCAGCGTCGCGCGGGTCGCGGCATTGAAGTGACGATGGTGGCCGACCTTGATGTGGCACGCGCCAAAAGCATTGTGGGTGCCAACGTGCAAGTGGTGGGCGATGCGCGCAAAGTCATTGCCAACCCCGACATTGACATCGTGGTTGAGCTGATTGGCGGCTACGGCATTGCCAAACAACTCGTGCTCGAAGCCATCGAGGCAGGCAAGCATGTGGTGACCGCCAACAAGGCCTTGCTCGCCGTGCATGGCACAGAAATTTTTGCAGCAGCCCACAAAAAGGGCGTGATGGTGGCGTTTGAAGCGGCTGTGGCTGGCGGTATCCCAATCATCAAAGCCCTGCGCGAAGGCCTGACCGCCAACCGTATCCAGTGGCTGGCCGGCATCATCAATGGCACGACCAACTTCATCTTGTCTGAGATGCGCGACAAGGGCCTGGCTTTTAACGACGTACTCAAGCAAGCTCAAGCCTTGGGCTATGCCGAAGCCGACCCCACCTTTGACATCGAAGGTGTGGACGCCGCGCACAAAGTCACCCTCATGTCGGCCATCGCTTTTGGCGTACCGGTGCAGTTTGACAAAGCCTATGTGGAAGGCATCACCAAACTGGAAGCGCAAGACATCAAGTACGCCGAACAACTGGGCTACCGCATCAAATTGCTAGGTATTTCAAAGCGCACAACCGCAGGCATTGAGCTGCGCGTGCACCCCTGCTTGGTGCCAGCCAAGCGCTTGATTGCTAACGTCGAAGGCGCGATGAACGCCGTGATGGTGCATGCCGATGCCGTGGGCACCACGTTGTATTACGGCAAAGGTGCAGGCAGCGAGCCCACCGCCAGCGCCGTGATCGCCGATTTGGTGGACATCACCCGTTTGCACACCGCAGACCCGTTGAACCGCGTGCCGCATTTGGCCTTCCAACCTGACGCGATGAGCAACCTGCCTATCTTGCCGATGGCCGAAGTTGTGACCAGCTACTACCTGCGCATGCGCGTGGCAGACCAGGCTGGCGTGCTCGCCAAGGTCACCGGCATTTTGGCCAACGCCGACATCAGCATTGATGCCGTGTTGCAGCGCGAAGCCGGTGAGGGTGAGAGCCACACCGACCTCATCATCTTGACCCACGATTGCGTGGAAGCCAAGATGAACCAAGCCATGGCTGAGATGCAACAACTCAGCACCGTGTTGGCCCCGATCACCCGCATCCGCAAAGAAGAGTTGAACTGATGCTGTATTTGTCCACGCGCGGCCACCCCGAGCGCAAGCGTTTTTGTGAAATTCTCCTCGAGGGCTTGGCCCCCGATGGTGGTTTGTATTTGCCCGAGCACTACCCGCAGGTGGACGATGCAGCGTTGACGCGTTTGCGCACCACGTTCAAAACACAAGGCTATGCAGCCTTGGCCTTTGAAGTACTGTCGCTCTATATCGACGACATTCCTGCTGCCGATCTGAAAGCTCTGTGCGCCAAGACTTACACCAAAGAGGTGTACGGCACTGAGGCCATCGTGCCGGTGCGAAAGCTTGAAGAGGGCTTGCTGGTCGAGGCTTTGTCCAATGGCCCCACCCTCGCGTTCAAAGACATGGCCATGCAACTGCTGGGCAATTTGTTTGAATACGAGTTGGCACGTCGTGGCGAAGAGCTGAATATCTTTGGTGCGACCAGTGGCGACACGGGCAGCGCAGCCGAATACGCCATGCGTGGCAAAAAAGGTGTGCGCGTCTTCATGACCAGCCCACACGGCCGGATGAGCCCGTTCCAACAAGCGCAAATGTTCAGCTTGATGGACGAGAACATCCACAACATTGCCATCGAAGGCGTGTTCGACGATTGCCAAGACTTGGTGAAGGCCGTCTCCAACGATTTGGACTTCAAAACCAAATACAAAATTGGCACGGTCAACTCCATCAACTGGGCGCGCTTGTTGGCCCAAGTGGTGTACTACTTTGCTGGCTATTTCCAAGCGACCACGGCCAACAGCCAAAAGGTGAGCTTCACGGTGCCAAGTGGCAACTTCGGCAACGTGTGCGCCGGCCATGTGGCCCGCATGATGGGTTTGCCCGTGGACACCTTGGTGGCCGCCACCAACGAAAACGATGTGTTGGACGAGTTCTTCCGCACCGGCGTGTACCGCGTGCGCGGCAGCGCTGACACCCACGAAACATCCAGCCCGTCGATGGACATTTCCAAGGCCAGCAACTTCGAACGTTTTGTGTTCGATTTGCTCGGTCGCGATGCAGCGCTCACCAAAGACTTATTTGGTGCGCAAATCTCGAAGAACGGCAAGTTCGACCTGAGTGGTAACCCGCACTTTGCAGAAGCTGCAGCGCGTTACGGTTTTGCCAGCGGCAAGAGCACACATGCCAACCGTTTGGCCACCATCCAAGATGTGTACAAGCGCTTCGGCGAAATGATTGACACCCACACGGCAGACGGCGTGAAAGTGGCGCGTGAACACCTCAAGGCTGATGTGCCCATGATCGTGTTGGAAACCGCTTTGCCCATCAAATTTGCGGCCACCATCGTGGAAGCCTTGGGTCAAGAGCCACATCGCCCAGCCAAATTCGAGGGCATCGAGGCCTTGCCAAAGCGGGTGCTGGTGATGAAGGCGGATGTGGCGCAAATCAAAACTTACATCACCCAACATTGCGACCACGCATGAAGGTCGTTGCATTTGCAGGGTATTCCGGATCGGGCAAAACCACGTTGGTGGAGCAACTGATTGTGGAGATGCGCATGCTTGGGCTTCGCGTGTCGGTGGTCAAACATGCACACCACAACTTTGACGTGGATCAGCCGGGCAAAGACAGTTGGCGTCACCGTGAGGCGGGCGCTTTTGAAGTTGTAGTCGCCTCTAGCCAACGCCTGGTGGTGCAACGCACGTTTGAGCAACCCACACGTTTGTCGGTGCACCAATTGTTGGCCGAGGTGTACGACGGTGTCGATTGGGTGTTGGTTGAGGGCTTCAAGCAAAGCGATTTGCTCAAAGTCGAAGTCTGGCGACATGCCTCGGGCCAGCCTGTGCGTTACCCAGATGACGATTTTGTGGTGGCCATCGCGACCGACTCCCCGCAAGCCTTGCCTGAGCCCACCCTGCGCCCTCTGTTGGATTTGAACGACGCCGAAGCCGTGTGCGCCTGGCTGATCGACCACGAAGATCGCTTTCACTACAACCCCCGTTCTCTATGACACGTCCTGCACTGCTGTCTCTCGATGAAGCCATGCCTCAACTGCTGGCGCAAGCCAAGCCGTTGGAAGCCAAGCAAACCATCTCCACCTTTGACGCGGACGGGCGGGTGCTCGCGCAGGATGTCGTGGCCGCCTTGCAAGTTCCGCCACAAGACAACAGCTCGATGGACGGCTATGCCGTGCGCACGGCTGACTGTGCCCAAGCCGGTGCCGTGTTGCGTGTGACGCAGCGTATTCCTGCCGGTACGTATGGCACACCTTTGAATGCAGGCGAAACAGCTCGCATCTTCACAGGTGCACCTATCCCCCTCGGCGCAGATGCCGTGGTGATGCAAGAAGACTGCGAAGTCCTAGAAGGCGAAAAAATCAAAGTGAGCAAGTCTGTGCCTCCAGCGCAGTGGATTCGCCGCTCGGGTGAAGACGTCAAACGTGGCGCCAAGGTACTGACCCAGGGCATGCGTCTGACGCCCGCTGAATTGGGCTTGGCGGCCAGCATCGGCTTGGCGCAGTTGCAGGTATCGGCAAGACCACGCGTGGCCTTGTTCTCGACTGGTGATGAGTTGGTCATGCCTGGCGATGTCGCCCCCGAAGCCATGCCTGCCGGTGCTATTTACAACTCCAACCGTTTCTTTTTGCGTGCCATGTTGCAGCGTTTGGGCTGCGAGGTGACCGACCTGGGCATCGTGCCCGATAAGCGCGAGGCCACCATTGCGGCTATGCGAGAAGCCGCCCAACACCACGATTTGATTTTGACCAGCGGCGGTGTGTCGGTGGGCGAAGAAGACCACATCAAGCCCGCCGTTGAGGCCTTGGGTGAATTGAACCTCTGGCAATTGGCCATCAAGCCCGGTAAGCCCTTTGCGTATGGCAAGGTGAATCGTGGGTTCGAGGGCGATGCTTGCCACTTCATGGGCTTGCCCGGCAACCCCGTGTCCAGTTTTGTGACCTTCTTGTTGTTGGTCCGCCCGTTTGTGTTGGCCTTGCAAGGCGTCACGCAAACCGAGGTGAAACGCACCGAGATGACGGCCCACTTTGATTGGCCCCGTGCCGACAAGCGCCGTGAGTTTTTGCGTGTCAAACGCAACGCGCAAGGTGGGCTCGATTTGTTTCCCAATCAAAGCTCGGGCGTTTTGACTTCGGCCGTGTGGGGTGATGGCGTGGTGGATAACCCCGCCGGGCAGACGATTTCAAAAGGCGATACCGTTCGCTTTATTTCCTTTGCGGAGTGGTTGGCATGAACGTCACCTTGAAGTACTTTGCGTCCATTCGCGAAGCCATCGGGCAGGGCAGTGAAAGTGTGAGCACGCAAGCCCCCACGCTCAATGCTTTGCGCGATGAGTTGCTGGCGCGCGGCGGCGCTTATGCGGAAGTTTTGGCACCCGGCCGCGCTGTGCGCACGGCTTTGAACCAAGACTTGTGCGACGGCGATGCGGCGCTCAGCGAGGGTTGCGAAATCGCATTTTTCCCCCCCGTGACCGGCGGCTGATCCCCTTGGTTTTCTAAGACGATTTATGACTTTCACTGTCAGCATCCAAACCCAAGATTTTGATGTGAGCCAAGAGCTCGCAGCCTTGCGTGCCGGGGATGCGCGTGTGGGCGCGGTCTGTTCTTTTCTTGGCACCGTGCGTGAACGCAACGACGGCAGCTCGGTCGCCAGTATGGAACTGGAGCATTACCCAGGCATGACCGAGAAATCCATCTCGGCCATGATGGACGAGGCCAAAAAGCGCTTTGACATCTTTGCCGCTCGCGTTATTCACCGTGTAGGGTTGTTGCATCCCGAAGACCAAATTGTGTTTGTGGCCGTGACCTCAGCCCACCGTGGTGAGAGCTTCAAGGCCTGTGAGTTTTTGATGGACTACCTCAAAACCCAAGCGCCTTTCTGGAAGAAAGAAGTCACGCCCGAAGGCGCGCGCTGGGTGGATGCCCGCGTTAGCGACGACCAAGCCTTGGCGCGTTGGGGTATTCAAGCGACGAACAGCATCGCACCCTAGTGGTGTGCGTCACCGCACAGACAGGGCGGTGTTTGACGGGTCGAATGTGTCATGCCTTGACCCATGTCAAGGTCACTTTGCTTGTGTGATCTTGAAATAAGACGCAACAGCCTCAGTTATTGATCTACACAACATTTGCTCCGGAGTTTCCATGCGTCTCGACAAACTCACCACTAAATTTCAAGAAGCGCTGTCAGAGGCTCAAAGTTTGGCCTTGGGTGGCGACCATGCCTACATCGAACCCTCTCACGTACTGGTTGCCATGCTGCGCCAAGACGATGGCCCCAAGTCGTTGCTGCAACGCGCGGGCGCGAACGTCGTCAGCTTGCTAACCGCCGCTGAGACTGCCATGAACCGCTTGCCCAAAGTTGAAGGTCAAGAACAAGTGCAAGTCGGGCGTGACACCGTGTCCTTGGTGCAAGCCGCTGAAAAAGAAGCCATCAAGCGTGGCGATCAGTTTGTAGCCAGCGAGTTGTTTTTGCTCGCCATGTGCGACAACAAAGGCAACTGGGGCAAGATGGCCACCGACAGTGGCCTGAGCCGTCGCTCCTTGGAGTCTGCCGTGACAGCCGTGCGCGGTGGTCAAAAGGTGGACAACGCCGAGAGCGAAGGTCAGCGTGAGTCGCTCAAAAAATACTGCGTCGACCTGACCGAGCGTGCACGCAATGGCAAGCTCGACCCCGTGATTGGCCGTGATGACGAAATTCGCCGCGCTATTCAAGTGCTGCAGCGTCGCACCAAAAACAACCCCGTGTTGATTGGTGAGCCTGGCGTGGGCAAGACCGCCATTGTGGAAGGCTTGGCTCAGCGCATTGTGGCGGGCGAGGTGCCGGATTCACTCAAAGGCAAACGCGTGCTGTCCTTAGACATGGCCGCGCTGTTAGCGGGTGCCAAGTTCCGCGGTGAATTCGAAGAGCGCCTGAAAAGCGTCTTGACCGAATTGGCCAAAGACGAAGGCAAGACCATTGTTTTCATCGACGAGCTGCACACCATGGTGGGTGCAGGCAAGGCCGAAGGTGCGATGGACGCGGGCAACATGCTCAAGCCCGCGTTGGCCCGCGGCGAGCTGCATTGCGTGGGTGCCACCACGCTGGACGAGTACCGCAAATACATCGAGAAAGACGCCGCATTGGAGCGTCGTTTCCAAAAAATTATCGTCGGTGAGCCCACGGTCGAAGCCACCATCGCCATCTTGCGTGGACTGCAAGAAAAGTACGAAGTGCACCATGGCGTGGAGATCACCGACCCCGCCATCGTGGCGGCGGCTGAGTTGTCGCATCGCTATATCACCGACCGTTTCTTGCCCGACAAAGCGATTGACTTGATCGACGAAGCCGCGGCTAAGGTGAAGATCGAGATCGACTCCAAGCCCGAGGTGATGGACAAGCTCGACCGCCGCTTGATTCAGCTCAAGATCGAGCGTGAAGCCGTGCGCAAAGAAAAAGATGAAGCCTCGCAAAAACGCCTGGCCCTGCTGGAAGAAGAGATCACGCAACTGGGCAAAGAAGCCGCTGATTTGGATGAAATTTGGAAGTCTGAAAAAGCGTCGGCCCACGGCGGCGCGCAGATCAAAGAAGAGATCGACCGCTTGCGTTTTCAAATTGAAGAGTTCACCCGCAAGGGCGATTTCAACAAGGTGGCCGAGTTGCAATACGGCAAATTGCCAGAGCTTGAAAAACGCATGAAAGACGCCACTGCTAAAGAAAATGCCAAGCAGGCGAAGACCGGTGGTCATCGTCTGCTGCGTACGCAAGTGGGCGTGGAAGAGATTGCCGAAGTGGTGGCGCGTGCCACAGGCATTCCGGTTTCTAAGCTGATGCAAGGCGAGCGCGAAAAATTGCTGCAAATGGAAGACAAGTTGCACAACCGCGTGGTCGGTCAAGATGAGGCCATCACCGCGGTGGCCAACGCCATTCGCCGCTCGCGCGCAGGTTTGGGCGACCCCAACCGTCCGACCGGCTCGTTCTTGTTCTTGGGCCCCACCGGCGTGGGCAAGACCGAGTTGTGCAAGGCCTTGGCGGGGTTCTTGTTTGACAGCGAAGACCACATGATCCGCATCGACATGAGTGAGTTCATGGAGAAGCACTCGGTGAGCCGATTGATCGGTGCGCCTCCCGGCTACGTGGGCTACGACGAGGGCGGTTATTTGACCGAAGCCGTGCGTCGCAAACCCTACAGCGTGTTGTTGCTCGATGAGGTGGAAAAGGCGCATCCCGATGTGTTCAACATCTTGTTGCAAGTCTTGGACGACGGTCGATTGACCGATGGCCAAGGCCGCACGGTGGACTTCAAGAACACGGTGATCGTGATGACGTCCAACATTGGCTCGCCCATCATCCAAAGCATGGTGGGTGAAGACCCGCAAGACATCAAAGACGCGGTATGGGATGAGTTGAAAAACCATTTCCGCCCCGAGTTTTTGAACCGCATTGACGAGACGGTGGTGTTTCATGCCTTGGATGCTGGGCACATCGCCAGCATTGCTGACATTCAGCTCAAAGTTCTATCGGCTCGTTTGGCCAAGATGGATTTCACCTTGCAAGTTTCGCCGGCAGCGTTGGCGGAGTTGGCCAAGGTGGGCTTTGACCCTGTGTTCGGCGCTCGCCCCCTGAAGCGTGCGATTCAGCAGCGGATTGAAAACCCCTTGTCGAAGCTGCTGCTCGAAGGCAAGTTCGGCCCCAAAGACACGATTGCCGTCAATGTCGACCCGGTGCGTGCCCCGGGCGAGTTTGCGTTCACCAAAATCGCTTCCCCAACGTGAGTGGCATCTCAGGTTGATGCGGTGTGGGGGGCTTGTCCCCCAGTAGACGGGGCATCAAAAGTTCAGCAGTTAGGATTAAGCACCCTATTTACCGAGCTTTTTAGCCGCCCACTATGACCACGCTTGCTCCAACAGACACCCCTTGGCGCGATGACGCGTCTGTCATTGGTTTGGTGGGCTTGGCGCACGCCAGTTCGCATTTTTCTCACCTGTTGCTGCCCTTGATGTTCCCTGTGTTCATCAAAACCTTTGGTTTGAGCTATTCAGAACTTGGCTTTTTGATGTCGGTGTTCTTTGTGGTGTCGGGCATTGGGCAAGCCTCAGCCGGTTTTGTGGTGGACCGCTTTGGGGCGAGGCCTGTGATGTTTGGCTCCCTTTTGTTGTTGGCGCTTGCTTGTGGGGTCGCCTCGGTTGCACAGAGTTACGCAGGGTTGATGGCGGCTGCGGCCATGCTGGGGTTGGGCAATTGCGCGTTTCACCCCGTCGACTTCACCATCTTGAATCAAAAAGTTTCACCTCCGCGTTTAGGCTACGCGTTCAGTGCACACGGTCTGACGGGCAATTTGGGTTGGGCCGCCGCACCAGTTTTTATGGTGGGCTTGAGCACTTGGCTGGATTGGCGTGCCGCCTATGTGGGCGCGGGGTTGGTGTTTTTTGGGATTTTTCTTTTGCTGCTTTGGCAGCGTGAGGCCATACAGACGCAGGCCACGCACCACCAACAAGCCCCGGGTGCTGAGCACACCTTGGCCTTTTTAAAAATTCCTGTGGTGTGGTGGTGTTTCGGGTTTTTCTTGCTGTCCACCATGACCTTAGCGGTGGTGCAAAGCTTTGCCGTGTCCATTTTGCAAGCCATGCATCAGGTGACGTTTGAAGCGGCCACCATGACCTTGACTGCGTATATGTTGTGCGCTGCCCTGGGTATGTTGTTCGGTGGCTTTGTGGCCGCGCGATGGCCGCTTCAAAGCGACAAAGTCGTGGCTATTTGCATGACGGTGGCCGCACTTTTCATGGCTTTGTGTGGTACCGGTTGGCTCGATGCCAACGCCACCATGGTCATCTTGGCTTTGACCGGGATGGCCATTGGCGTGGGAGGGCCGTCACGCGACATGATGATTAAAAAAGCAACGCCCAAAGGCGCGACAGGTCGGGTGTATGGGATGGTGTATTCCGGCCTTGATGTCGGTTTTGCGATGTCGCCCGTGATCTTTGGTGTGTTCATGGACCGAGGCTGGTATGGCGCGACCTTGTTGGGGTCTGCGCTGGTGTTGCTGATGAGCGTGGGTGTGGCATTGGGTGTGGGCCGACGTACGCTGCAGAGTTAAAACGTAAACGAGACAAAAGATGACAAAACAAATTGCAGGCCATTTGCTGGTCGAGTGCTTGATTGAACAAGGTGTGACGCACGCGTTTGGTGTGCCGGGTGAAAGCTATTTGGCCGTGTTAGATGGCTTTCATGCTTACCACGACCGCATTCGGTTTGTGACCAACCGCCAAGAGGGCGGTGCAGCCTTCATGGCCGATGCCCAAGGGCGTTTAACGGGTCGTCCAGGCGTGTGTTTTGTCACGCGTGGGCCTGGGGCTACCAATGCGTCGATCGGCATCCACACGGCGTTTCAAGACAGCGCACCGATGGTGTTGTTTGTGGGCGATGTGGGCAGCGATTTTCGTGACCGCGAGGCCTTTCAAGAGGTCGACTACAACAGCTTCTTCGGCCCCAGTACCCGCGGCATGGCCAAGCGCGTCGAGCGCATTGATGACCCTGCGCGCATTCCTGAATACGTGGCGCGCGCCTTTGCCACCGCCATGAATGGCCGTCCTGGCCCCGTGGTGCTGGTCTTGCCAGAAGACATGCTGGTACGTGAGGTCGAGACGCGTCCCTTAGCCCGCGTGGAGCCTGCGCAAGCGTGGAGCGATCCGGGGGCTTTGCGCCAGTTGCGCGAAATGCTGTTGGAGGCGAAGCGTCCGTTCGTGATTGCGGGCGGCAGCGGCTGGACGCAGCAGTCTGCACAAGCCTTACAGCGCTTTGCGGAAAACTGGAAGTTGCCCGTGGGCAATGCCTTTCGTTTTCAAGACACCTTCGACAACCACCACCCGCAGTATGCGGGCGACGTGGGCATTGGCATCAACCCCAAGCTCGCGCAGCGCGTTCGTGACAGCGATTTGATTCTGGCCATTGGCCCTCGCTTGGGCGAGATGACCACCAGCGGTTACACCTTGTTGCAAGCGCCCAAGCCCACGCAAAAGCTGGTGCACATTCACGCCAGCGCTGAAGAGCTCAACCGCGTCTACCAAGCGGACTTGGCCATGCTGTCCACCATGAATGCCGCAGCCCGTTCCTTGGAAGTGTTGACAGCACCCACCAGCTTGCCTTGGGAGGCTTGGACCGCTTCAGCACATGCCGACTACGAAGCCAACATGACCCCCCAAGCGATGCCGGGCGACATTGACATGCCCGCCATCATTGATGTGGTCAACCGATTGATGCCCGACGACACGGTCTACACCAACGGGGCGGGCAACTTTGCCAGTTGGGTGCATCGCTTTCACAAACACCATGGCTTAGCCCGTGGTCTGCGTACCCAACTGGCCCCAACGGTCGGCTCTATGGGGTACGGCGTGCCTGCAGGTATTGCCGCCAATATCTTGACAGGCCGTACGGTGTTCACCATTGCTGGTGACGGTGATTTTTTGATGAATGGCCAAGAGTTGGCAACAGCCTCACAGCACGGCGCTAAAACGATCATCGTGTTGTTGAATAACGGCATGTACGGCACGATTCGCATGCATCAAGAGCGTGAGTATCCGCACCACCTGAGCGGCTCGTATTTGCAAAATCCCGACTTCGCAGCCTTGGCGCAGGCCTATGGCTACGCGGGTGTCCGCATCACACGCACGGATGAGTTTGAGGCTGCGCTGACCGATGCGTTGGCTCGCAAGCAGGGGACATTGATTGAGGTCATGCTAGACCCAGAAGTGATCACCACGCGCGGCACCTTGAGCGCTATTCGGGATGCTGCGGAGCAACAGCGAGTCAAATCGGCAGCGTCGTAATCTGTGTATGGTTTGAGGCTTGCTCGCGAGGCTTCACCGCAAAAGCAAAAAGGGACGCTAACGCGTCCCTTTTTGCTTTTGGCGAAGACCTGATTACGAGAGGTGCTTGCCAATCAAGCCAGCCAATTCGAACATGGTGACTTGGGCTTTGCCGAATACGCCTTTGAGCTTGTCGTCAGCGTTGATGTTGCGCTTGTTGGTGGCGTCTTGCAGGCCGTGCTTCTTGATGTAAACCCACAGCTTGCTGACCACTTCCGTGCGAGGCACAGGTGTGGCGCCGATCACAGCAGCCAATGCGGCGCTAGGCGTCATGGCTTTCATGAAGGCAGCATTAGGCGTGCGCTTTTTAGCGGGGGCTTTTTTGGCAGCCACTTTTTTAGCTGGAGCAGCTTTCTTAGCGACGACCTTCTTAGCGGCTGGCGCAGCTTTTTTAGCAGCTGGCTTTGCAGCAGCGACTTTCTTAGCGGGAGCAGCTTTTGCAGCTACGACTTTTTTCGCGGCAGGAGCAGCTTTTGCTGGTGCTTTTTTTGCCGGTGCTTTCTTTGCAGTTGCCATGTTTGAGTTCCTTCTAAAAGTGTTTGTCATTGCCTCTGAGAGACGAGCTCTTTGAAACAAGTTGCATGCTAATTGAGAAAAATCTTCTTTCCAAGTGAAAAATGATTTTTTTCATTCGAGATTGTTGTTTTTGTGACTGTGGTTTTGTGAGGGAGCAGCACCTGATGGCAGACGCTAGTGCCTGAGCGCACTGCTACCTTGTCATGGGTGGCAAAGCGGACGTGGTGTAGGCGCTTTTTTTTGATGTTGAATTCATAAAACATATTTTCATAATATGAATTTATTTGATGTTGCAACGCAGTATTTTTTCTTGATATGAGAAATGCAATTTTGTATAACAAAATATATTTCATAAGTCATTGATTTTTAATGATAAAAATAAATTCTTATATAAGACATAAGACATGACTTGACTCTTATAGAAGACTTATAGTTAATCCATCGAAAGCAGCTTGCTTTACAAGCCTCTTCGTGAATAACCACCAACTTAATGGAGTGAACCATGCCTCAATCCCTGAACGAACAACTCAGCCGCGAACAACAAATTGCTGCCCTCGAAAAAGACTGGGCCACCAACCCACGCTGGAAAGGTGTGAAGCGTGGTTACTCGGCTGCAGACGTCGTACGTTTGCGCGGCAGCATGCCCATTGAGCACACACTCGCCAAGCGCGGTGCTGAAAAGCTCTGGGACAAAATTAACGGTGGCGCCAAGAAAGGCTACGTCAACTCATTCGGTGCGATCAGTGCTGGGCAGGCCATGCAACAAGCTAAAGCGGGCTTGGAAGCGGTGTATTTGTCAGGCTGGCAAGTCGCGGCTGATGGCAATTCGTCAGAGACCATGTACCCCGACCAATCGCTCTATGCCTACGACTCAGTGCCGACCATGGTTCGCCGCATCAACAACACGTTCAAGCGCGCTGACGAAATTCAGTGGGGCCGTGGCATCAACCCAGGCGACAAAGAATTCATCGACTACTTCTTGCCCATCGTGGCTGACGCTGAAGCCGGTTTCGGTGGCGTGTTGAACGCATTTGAGTTGATGAAGAACATGATTGCTTCTGGCGCTGCTGGTGTTCATTTCGAAGACCAATTGGCTGCCGTGAAGAAATGCGGTCACATGGGCGGCAAAGTGTTGGTGCCAACGCACGAGGCTTGTGAAAAATTGATTTCTGCCCGCTTTGCGGCTGACGTCATGGGCGTCAACACCATCGTGTTGGCTCGCACCGATGCTGAAGCTGCCAACTTGATCACGTCTGACCATGATGCCAACGACAAGCCTTTCTTGACCGGCGAGCGCACGCCCGAAGGTTTCTACCGCGTCAAAAACGGTTTGGAACAAGCCATCAGCCGCGGCGTGGCTTACGCCCCTTACGCTGACTTGGTGTGGTGTGAAACAGGCGTGCCAGACATTGGCTTCGCTCGCGAATTTGCACAAGCTGTGCACGCGGCTTGTCCAGGCAAGCTGTTGTCTTACAACTGCTCACCGTCGTTCAACTGGAAGAAAAACTTGGACGACAAGCAAATTGCATCGTTCCAAGAGGACCTGTCGGCTTTGGGCTACAAGTACCAGTTCATCACCTTGGCTGGTATCCACATCAACTGGTACAACACCTTCCAATTTGCACACGCCTACGCCAACGGCGAAGGCATGAAGCACTACGTCAACATGGTGCAAGAGCCTGAATTCGCCGCACGCGACAAGGGTTACACCTTCGTTTCGCACCAACAAGAAGTAGGCGCAGGTTACTTCGACGACGTGACGACTGTGATCCAAGGCGGCGCGTCTTCTGTGAAAGCCTTGACAGGTTCTACTGAAGAAGAGCAGTTCCACTGATCGACTTCGCGAAGCTAAATGCGGGGCGGCGTAAAATCCGTCTCAGCGTTTAGATACTTTTTCCAAGCGCGGCTCCTGCCGCGCTTTTTTACTTTCAGACACATGGTTCAGATTACTCTCCCCGACGGTTCGCAACGTGAATTTCCTGGCCCCGTGACCGTGGCCGACGTGGCTGCGTCCATTGGCGCAGGCTTAGCCAAGGCGGCTTTGGCTGGCAAGGTCGATGGCAAAGTGGTGGACACCAGCTTCACGATGAGCAGCAACGCCAACTTGGCCATCATCACTGCCAAAGACGCCGAAGGCTTGGAGGTGATTCGTCACTCCACCGCCCACTTGTTGGCCTACGCGGTGAAAGAGCTGTACCCCGAAGCGCAAGTGACCATTGGCCCGGTCATTGACGACGGCTTCTTCTACGACTTCTCATTCACCCGCGGCTTCACCCCCGAGGACTTGGTGGCGATCGAAAAGCGCATGACCGAGCTGGCCAACAAAGACGAGGCCGTGGTGCGCCGCGTGTTGCCACGTGACGAGGCGGTGGCGTATTTCAAAGGTTTAGGCGAGCATTACAAGGCCGAAATCATTGCCAGCATTCCAAGTAACGAAGACGTGAGCCTTTACCGAGAAGGCGCTTTCGAAGACTTGTGCCGTGGCCCACATGTGCCCAGCACGGGCAAGCTCAAGCATTTCAAGTTGATGAAAGTAGCCGGTGCCTACTGGCGCGGCGACAGCAAGAACGAAATGCTGCAACGCATTTACGGTACAGCGTGGACCAGCAAAGACGATTTGCAGCTCTACCTCAAGCGCCTGGAGGAGGCTGAAAAGCGCGACCACCGCAAACTGGGCCGCGAGCTGGATTTGTTCCACATTGACGAGCATGCACCCGGCTTGGTGTTTTGGCATCCCAAGGGTTGGACCGTGTGGCAGACCATCGAGCAGTACATGCGTCAGGTTTACCGCGACAACGATTACCTCGAAGTCAAAGGCCCACAAATCATCGACAAGTCGCTTTGGGAGAAAACCGGCCACTGGGACAAGTACCGCGACAACATGTTCACCACGGAGTCTGAAAAGCGTGATTACGCTTTGAAGCCGATGAACTGTCCAGGCCACATCTTGATCTTCAAGCAAGGCATCAAGAGCTACCGCGATCTACCACTGCGCTACGGCGAATTTGGCCAATGCCACCGCAATGAGCCCTCGGGCGGTCTGCACGGCATCATGCGCGTGCGTGGTTTTACCCAAGACGACGGCCACATTTTCTGTACTGAAAACCAAATCCTGCCCGAGTGCGACACCTTCACCAAGGTGCTCAAGAAGGTCTACGCCGACTTTGGCTTCACCGACATCTTGTACAAAGTGTCCACGCGCCCTGAAGCCCGCATTGGCTCAGACGAGCTGTGGGACAAGGCCGAAAAAGCCTTGATGGACAGTTTGACCGCAGCAGGTTGCGAGTACGTCATCTCTGAAGGCGACGGCGCTTTCTACGGTCCCAAGATTGAATACACCCTGAAAGACGCGATTGGCCGCGAGTGGCAGTGCGGCACGATTCAGGTCGACTTCAACCTGTCTGAGCGCTTGGACGCTGAGTACACGGCCGAAGACGGCTCACGCCAACGCCCCGTTATCTTGCACCGCGCCATCGTGGGCAGCATGGAGCGTTTCATCGGAATTTTGATTGAACAGCACGCCGGCGCCTTGCCCACTTGGCTGGCTCCCACCCAAGTTGCGGTGCTCAATATCACCGATTCGCAGGCCGAATATTGCAAAGAAGTTGCTAAAACGCTGCGAAATCAAGGGCTTAGGGTCGATTTAGACCTGCGCAACGAAAAAATCACGTATAAAATACGCGAGCATTCAATGCAAAAGCTTCCCTACATCTTGGTCGTAGGCGACAAAGAGAAGGAAGCTGGCGCCGTCGCAGTGCGCGCCCGAGGCAATCAAGACCTCGGTGTGATGTCCCTCGAAGCCTTCTCTCAAAAGATTGCCTCAGACATCGCTCTCAAAAGCTGATTTCATTGAGAAATTGCCAAGAGTTGTGCGTCGCACACGTGTGTCGGTTTGTTTTTGATTTTTAAGGATAGTCACCATCGCTACAGAATTTCGCGACCGCCGCCAGCGCGAGGAACGCAAACACCGCCTTAACCGGGAAATCATGGCCCCGGAAGTCCGCCTTTCAGGTCCTGACAACGAACCCCTCGGTATCGTGAGCTTGGCTGATGCCTTGCGCATGGCCGGTGAGATCGACGTTGACTTGGTTGAAATTGCCGCCACGGCTGTGCCGCCGGTGTGCCGTTTGATGGATTACGGTAAGTTCAAGTACCAAGAGCAAAAGAAGGCTGCCGAAGCGAAGTCCAAGCAAAAGGTCATCGAGGTCAAGGAAATCAAGTTCCGTCCCGGTACCGATGATGGTGACTACAACATCAAGATGCGCAACATCAAGCGCTTCTTAGATGACGGTGACAAATGCAAGATCACGCTGCGCTTTCGTGGCCGCGAGATCACGCATCAAGAAATCGGTATGGCGCTGTTGCAGCGCATCCGTGATGAGTTGGCAGACCTGATCGTTGTTGAGCAGTTCCCCAAACTCGAAGGGCGTCAAATGATCATGATGATCGCGCCTGGTAAGCGTAAATCGGGTGGCGCCGCCAAACCCGCTGCAGAAGCCGCTTCGGCAGCCTCTGCATAAATTGGCAGCGCGGCATGCTGCCGCGCTTGAAAGGCAAGCAAATTAGTGTCTCGGGGCTTACAAGACTGCGCACCCTGCGTAGGCGCCTCGCGAGCACAAATTAAAGGAGCATTTAAATGCCCAAAATGAAGACCAAAAGCAGCGCTAAAAAGCGCTTCCGCGTTCGTCCAGGTGGTACCGTGAAACGCGGTCAAGCCTTCAAACGTCACATCTTGACCAAGAAGACAACCAAGAACAAGCGTCACCTCCGCGGTTCAGTGGCTGTGCATGAGACCAACATGGGTCACATGGCGCAAATGCTGCCCAAGTGCGGCCTGTAATTAACTGACGAACAAGGAGAAAAAATATGCCTCGCGTTAAACGTGGTGTTACGGCCCGTGCCCGTCACAAAAAAGTTCTGGCTTTAGCCAAAGGTTTCCGCGGTCGCCGCGGTAACGTCTTCCGCATCGCTAAACAAGCGGTGATGAAGGCAGGTCAATATGCTTACCGTGACCGCCGCACTAAAAAGCGTGTGTTCCGTCAGCTGTGGATCGCTCGTATCAACGCTGCTGCACGTCAGTGCGGTCTGACATACAGCCAATTCGCCAACGGCCTGAAAAAGGCAGCGATCGAAATCGACCGCAAGATGTTGGCTGACCTGGCCGTTCACGACATGGCTGCCTTCAGCAGCATCGTGGCTCAAGTCAAAGCCAAATTGGCCGCTTGATAGCCGAGGGTTAACCACCCACGAGCAAAGGGGTTGAGGCTACACAGCTTCAATCCCTTTTTTGTTTTCTCCTCTCCCCAAATTTTCAATGAAATAACTTTCATGATCAGGGGTCAATTGGAATCACCAAAGTTATGAACGAGTTGGACTCTCTGGTCGCTAGTGCTCAGGCCCTGTTTGCGCAAAGCACCACACCGGCTGATCTTGAAAACGCCAAAGCCCAGTTCTTGGGCAAGTCAGGTCGCATCACTGAGATGATGAAAGGCATGGCCGCATTGAGCGTCGAAGAAAAGAAATCGACCGGTGCTGCCATCAACGTGGCCAAGCAAGCGATTGAAGCCGCGCTTACTGCACGCCGCCAAGCCTTGGCCGATGCTGAACTCGAGACCCAACTCAAAGCCGAAGCCTTGGATGTGACCTTGCCCGGTCGCGCTCGCATGGCTGGCGGTTTGCACCCTGTGACGATCACGCTCGAACGCGTCGAAGCCATTTTTGGTTCGATGGGCTTTGAAGTGGCTCAAGGCCCAGAGATCGAAACAGACTGGTTCAACTTCACCGCGCTCAACACGCCTGAAGACCATCCCGCACGTTCCATGCACGACACCTTCTATGTGGAAGGTGGCAGTGCCGAAGCGCCTAACTTGCTGCGAACGCACACCAGCCCCATGCAAGTGCGCCATGCGGTGCAACACGTCAAGCGTTACCAAGCGCGTTTGGATGCTGGTCAAGGCATGCCCGAAATTCGCGTCATCGCACCCGGCCGCACCTACCGTGTGGACAGCGATGCCACGCACTCGCCCATGTTCCACCAATGCGAAGGCTTGTGGATTGGTGAGAACGTGAGCTTCAAAGACCTCAAAGTGGTCATCACCGATTTCTGTCGCACTTACTTTGAGAGCGACGATTTGGTGTTGCGGTTCCGCCCTAGCTTCTTCCCATTCACAGAGCCCAGCGCTGAGATTGACATTCAATTCCAAAGCGGCGCTTTGGCGGGCCGTTGGCTCGAAGTGGGGGGCTCAGGCCAAGTGCACCCGAACGTGGTGCGCAACATGGGCCTCGACCCTGAGCGTTTTATCGGCTTTGCCTTTGGTATGGGTATGGACCGTTTCACCATGCTGCGTTACGGCGTGAACGACTTGCGCTTGTTCTTCGATGGCGACATTCGCTTCTTGAGCCAGTTCCAATAACTTCACGCACACACGAGATTCATCATGCAATTCCCCGAATCCTGGTTGCGCGAATTCTGCAACCCATCCCTCACTACCCAAGAGTTAGCCGACACCTTGACCATGGCCGGTTTGGAAGTGGAAGAACTCCAACCCGTCGCACCGCCTTTCACAGGCATCGTCGTCGGTGAAATCAAAGAAGCCGTGCAGCACCCAGACGCTGACCGCTTGCGCATTTGCCAAGTTGACGTGGGGCAGGGCGCGTTGCTCAACATCGTGTGCGGTGCACCCAATGCACGCGTAGGCATCAAAATTCCATGCGCCACCGTGGGCGCAGAGTTGCCTCCCGGCGAAGACGGCAAACCTTTCAAAATCAAAGTGGGCAAGCTGCGTGGCGTGGAAAGCCAAGGCATGTTGTGCTCGGCCAAAGAACTCAAAATTGCGGACGACAACGGCGGCTTGCTCGAGCTGCCCCCCGATGCACCTTTGGGTCAAAACATCCGCGAGTACCTGAACCTCGACGACACCTTGATGACATGCAAGCTCACGCCTAATTTGGCGCATTGTTTGAGCGTTTACGGCATTGCCCGCGAAGTGTCAGCCCTCACAGGCGCACCGTTGAAGGCACCTGCTTTCCCAGCTGTTGCCGCTACAAACGCTGACAAAGTAGCTGTGAACATCAGCGCCCCCGATTTGTGTGGCCGCTTCTCAGGCCGCGTTGTGCGTGGCGTGAACACCAAAGCGCAAACGCCTGCATGGATGGTGAACCACTTGGCCCGTTGCGGCCAACGCAGTGTGAGCCCCTTGGTCGACATCTCCAATTACGTGATGTTCGAGATTGGCCGCCCTACTCATATTTTTGACCTTGACAAAATTCAAGGGGGCTTGGATGTGCGTTGGGGCAAGGCCGGTGAGCAGCTCAAACTCTTGAACGGCAACACCGTGACCGTGGACGAGAAAGTGGGCGTCATCGCTGACGCGCATCAAGTCGAATCTCTCGCCGGCATCATGGGCGGCGACGCCACGGCCGTGAGCGACGACACGCAAAACATTTACATCGAAGCCGCCTTCTGGTGGCCCTCGGCCATCGCAGGCCGCTCACGCCGTTTCAACTTCAGCACTGATGCCGGTCACCGCTTTGAGCGTGGTGTGGATCCTGAGTTGACGGTGGAGCACATCGAGCGCATCACGCAGTTGGTGATCGACATTTGCGGCACGCCCAACACCACCGTGGGCCCGATTGACGACCAACGCGTGAACATGCCGGTGGCCAAGCCTGTCACCTTGCGCGTGGCGCGTGCCGAAAAAGTGATTGGTATGCCGCTCACCCAGCAACGCGTGGCGGATGCTTTGCGTGGTTTGGGTTTGCCCGTGACAGAAGGCGAGGGTGTTGTCACCGTGCAGCCCCCATCCTTCCGTTTCGATTTGCAAATCGAAGAAGATTTGATTGAAGAAGTGGCGCGCATGGTGGGTTACAACAACCTGCCCACCACACCACCTTTGGCTCCCATCACGGCCAGCGCGTGCCAAGAAGCACAACGCAGTCCACACGCTTTGCGCCACCACTTGGCCGCTTTGGGCTACCAAGAAACCATCAACTACAGTTTTGTGGATGAGCGTTGGGAACACGAGTTGGCGGGCAATACCAACCCCATCAAATTGCTCAACCCCATCGCCAGCCAAATGAGCGTGATGCGCTCTACCTTGTTGGGCTCGTTGCTCAACGTGGTGAAGTTCAACGTCGATCGCAAAGCATCACGCGTGCGCGTGTTTGAGCTGGGCCGCGTGTTCCACAAAGACGCATCGGTGCAAAACACAGACACCACCGTGCAAGGCTTTGACCAACCCATGCACGTGGCAGGCATTGCCTTTGGCAGCGCTGCACCTTTGCAGTGGAGTACCAAGGAGCAAGCCGCTGACTTCTTTGACGTGAAAGCGGATGTAGAAGCTTTGTTGGCCCCCGCTGTGCCGCAGTTTGAAGCGGCTGAGCATCCCGCCCTGCACCCAGGCCGTTGTGCCAAGGTGTTGGTTAATGGCCAAGCCGTGGGCCATGTGGGCGAGTTGCACCCACGCTGGCGTCAAAGCTGGGACTTGGCGCAGGCCCCTGTGATGTTTGAGCTCTCGCTCGATGCCGTGTTGCACCGCGATGTACCCAAGTCCAGTGGCGTGGCCAAGTTCTCGAACGTGGAGCGCGACATTGCGGTCATCGTCAAAGACAGCGTCACGCACGCGCAATTGATGGCTGCTGTGCACGCGGCTCAAACACAAGGTTTGCTGCGCCATGTTGTGCTGTTTGATGTGTATCGTCCCAAAGCCGAAAGCTCGTCCATGGCCTTGGACGAAAAGAGCTTGGCGGTTCGCCTCACACTCAACAGCGACGAAGCCACTTTGAACGAAGCACAAATCGAAGGCGCGGTGAAAGCTGTTGTCGATCAGTTATCCACGCAGGTTGCGGCCCGCTTACGCGCTTGATGCGCGCGATGTAAAGACAGACGTTATGGAACTTTCGTTTGAGAGCTTAGAAACCCCTGCTTTGACCAAGGCGCAGTTGGCCGAATTGTTGTTTGAACAAATTGGCTTGAACAAGCGTGAGTCCAAAGACATGATTGACGCGTTTTTTGACTTGATCGCCAAAAGTTTGGTGGATGGGACGGATGTGAAGATTTCCAGTTTTGGAAATTTTCAAATTCGGACCAAAGCGCCTCGACCAGGGCGCAACCCGCGCACAGGTGAGGCCATTCCAATTGAGGCGCGAAGGGCGGTGACGTTTCACGCCAGTCACAAACTGAAAGAGCAAATTCAGGGTGACACCGTCGAAAAACAGGATGCCTAAAAAAGAGACCTTCGCAGGTCTTTTTTGAAAGGCAATGCACGATGTGACTGGTGCCCCTGCTGAACTTCGTGTAACCTCTACGCTCCCATTTACAAGCCACTGATTTTCATGGAGATATCCCTCCCTCCCATCCCTGCTAAACGCTACTTCACCATCGGTGAGGTGAGTGATTTGTGTGGCGTGAAACAGCACGTGCTGCGCTATTGGGAGCAGGAGTTCACACAGTTGCGTCCGATGAAACGCCGTGGCAATCGACGTTATTACCAACACCATGAAGTGTTGATGATTCGCCGAATTCGCGACCTGTTGTACGACCAAGGCTTCACCATCAGTGGTGCGCGCAACAAGTTGCAAGAGTTGGTGCAAGTTGAGCGTGACCGTCGTCGCTTGGGCACTCAGGGGTTGATCGATTTAGATCTGTCCGATGACGACGGCATTGAGGACCATTTAGAAGATGCAACAGACCATGCGGAGACCACCGCATTGACCACCTTGATATTGAGTGACGATGATGCTCTGCAAATTCTTCGCAAAGAACTTGTACAAATTCGTGAATTGCTCAATTAAGCACTCAGAGTCGCGTTATAATTTTTTTCTTGAATCGGTGTGTGGCGCAGCCTGGTAGCGCACTTGCATGGGGTGCAAGGGGTCGAAGGTTCGAATCCTTTCACACCGACCAAAAATGATAAGGGCTAGCAACATCATTGTTGCTGGCCCTTTTTTCTTGGGCGTGACTCAGTTACTTTGCTCCGCAAGCGAACGCGCCGCATGCAGTTTTTTGTAGCTGTCCAACAGGCGATGGTGCCTGTCAAGGCCCTCCAGCTTCATGCTGGTTGGCGTGAGCCCAAAGAAGCGCACGCTGCCTGCCACAGAACCCACAACGGCATCCATCCGCGCGTTGCCAAACATCCGCCGAAAGTTGAACTCGTAGTCTTCGAGTGCGAGGTCTTGATCAAGTTGTACTTCTAGCACGACGTTCATGGCTTGGTAAAACAGCTTGCGTTCAAGCGTGTTGTCGTTGTACTGCAAGAAGGCGCCCACCAATTCTTGTGCTTCCTCCAGTTGCTGCAGCGCCAGGTGAATCAACAGCTTCAACTCAAGAACGGTGAGTTGTCCCCAGACTGTGTTTTCGTCAAATTCGATGCCGATCAAGGTGGCAATGTCCAAGTAATCATCGAGCTCGTTGTTTTCCAAACGATCGAGCAGGGCAGACAAACTGGCATCACTGAGGCGATGCAGATTTAGGATGTCTTCGCGAAACAGTAGCGCCTTGTTGGTGTTGTCCCAAATCAAATCTTCAACGGGGTAGATCTCCGAATAGCCTGGCACCAAAATGCGGCATGCCACAGCCCCTAGTTGGTCATACACCGCGGTGTACGACTCTTTACCGATGTCTTGAAGGATTTCAAACAAGGTGGCTGCTTCTTCGGCATTCGAGTTTTCCCCTTGGCCAGAAAAGTCCCACTCCACAAATTCAAAGTCAGCTTTGGCACTAAAAAATCGCCACGACACGATGCCACTCGAATCGATGAAGTGCTCCACAAAGTTATTGGGTTCCGTGACAGCATGGCTCTCGAAGGTGGGGGGCGGTAAATCGTTCAGCCCTTCAAAGCTGCGGCCTTGCAGTAACTCGGTCAGGCTGCGCTCAAGCGCCACTTCTAAGCTGGGGTGTGCACCAAAAGATGCAAACACACCGCCTGTGCGCGGGTTCATCAACGTGACGCACATGACAGGGTAGATGCCACCCAAAGATGCGTCTTTCACCAGCACCGGAAAGCCTTGTTCTTCCAAACCTTGAATGCCAGCCAATATGCTGGGGTACTTAGCCAACACCTCTTGCGGCACATCGGGCAAACAGATTTCACCTTCGATGATGTCGCGCTTGACGGCGCGTTCGAAAATTTCGGACAAGCACTGCACTTGCGCTTCGGCCAGTGTGTTGCCCGCACTCATGCCGTTGCTGACAAACAGGTTTTCGATCAGGTTGGAGGGGAAGTACACCACCTCACCATCCGACTGGCGCACATAGGGCAGGGCGCAAATGCCGCGCTTTGTGTTCCCTGAGTTGGTGTCGATCAGGTGTGAGCTGCGCAGCTCGCCATCGGGGTTGTAGATGGACAGGCAATGGTCGTCCAATATTTCTGAGGGCAGCGCGTCTTTTTTGCCTGGCTTGAACCAACGTTCATTCGGGTAGTGCACGAATGCTGCGTTGGCCAGGTCTTCACCCCAAAAGGCGCCCGCATAAAAATGGTTGTTGCTCAAGCGCTCGATGTATTCGCCTAGGGCCGACGCCAACGCGCTTTCCTTGGTCGCGCCCTTGCCGTTGGTGAAGCACATGGGCGAGTGCGCATCGCGGATGTGCAGCGACCAGACATTGGGAATGATGTTGCGCCAAGAGGCGATTTCAATCTTGATGCCCAAGCCCGCCAACAGTCTCGTCATGTTGGCGATGGTTTGCTCCAGTGGCAGGTCCTTGCCCAAGATGAAGGTGCTACGGTCAGCGTTCGGATTCAGCGTGAGCAAGGACTGCGCGTCTGCATCCAAATTCTCAACTTCTTCGATCACAAACGCGGGGCCTGCTTGCACCACTTTTTTGACCGTGCAGCGCTCGATCGAATTCAAAATGCCTCGGCGGTCGATCTCTTGGATGTCCGCTGGCAACTCGACCTGGATTTTGAAAATCTGCTGGTAGCGGTTCTCAGGATCAACGATGTTGTTTTGAGAAAGGCGGATGTTTTCGGTAGAAATTTTGCGTGTGTCGCAATACAGCTTCACAAAGTAGGCCGCACACAAAGCCGATGAGGCCAAAAAATAGTCGAATGGACCGGGTGCCGAGCCATCGCCTTTGTAACGGATGGGCTGGTCGGCGACCACCGTGAAGTCATCGAACTTGGCTTCTAAGCGAAGCTTGTCGAGAAAGTTGACTTTGATTTCCATGAATTATTTTTAATTAAATTAAGCAAAATGATGAAGTGGTGGAAATTGTTGACCACTACGGGCCATCCGAGTATAAGAATTCCTATGATGGCAAGGTTTTAAAAAATTGATCAAAGATAGAATCAATGGGACTTAAGATTTTTCATTTTGCTTTTTCTCAAATCATGAACTAACACTGTTGATCAGTATGAAATTTTTTTTTACAGCTGTCTTGTTGTTTTGTGTTTTCGGCATCCATGCACAGGATCAAAATTTAGATCAAGCTGGTGTGCGTCTTTCCGCTCAGGAGCGCGAAAGACTGCAACTCATCCTTGATAAACCCATCGATGAAAGTTCACTTTTCTCATCGCGCGTTGTTCTTCATCGTGACAAAGATTTGGCGGCTTTTAAGTTGGGTGATGTCGTTCGCCGTGAGGAAAATCTGCGCGCTTGGGCTGCCATTGATCCACAAGATGGAAAGTGGGGCTTGTTCGGTTTCTTGATGGACACCCAAAATCGTGCAGAGGGCTATCGCCTCGGGCGAGAGTTGGTGAATGAACAGAAATGGCCACCAAACCGTGTTCGATTGCGCATCCAACTCGCCCGTAACTTCATTGACGACAGCAATTTAAAAGAGTCTGCAAAGTTGATCGCTGAAGCGGAAAACATATTGCGCAGCGATGTCAAAAATATGCCGCGTCAAGGTAACACAACCTTTTGGATTCTACGAGCCGAAGTCGAGTTCTACATTGCCAAAGCTATTTTGAATATGCGCATGGGGCGATGGCAAGAGGGTATTGAGGATGCAAAAAGTGCCGTTGTTAAATCGGTGGATCTCTCTAAGCTGATGAGCATGGCCCCGACTGAAAATGCCAAGCAATGGTCCTATGGAACTATGTTGCATGCCTACGCCACTTTGGGACAACAACAAATTTTGGCAGGTCTTTATGCTGAGGCTGAATGGACGCTGCGTGATGCCTACCAACGTACCAAAACCTACGGCATGCCCGAGACCAGCATGCAGGGCTTTTACAACCGCGTCGCTGATTACTACATGGCTGTTGGGCAATTCGACGAGTCCTACAAGTTCGCAGTGATGAGCGAGAAAATTGTTCTAGATCAAGGTTATCAAATGGGTTCCCCGATGTGGTTGTGGGCGCGTATGCGTTTCAACTCCGCTTTGATTGGATCTGACAAATGGCAAGAAGCGTTAAAAAGTTTTGACTTGGTTGATCAAGAAACAGCGCGCCTAGGCCGTGCACCACGTGGCGCACAGTCTCAGAGTTTGTTACGCGGCTATGTTTACATTCGCAACGGTCAATTCGAAAAAGCGCTGAGCATCTTGCAAGCGAATATGAATTGGCATGTCAATAATTTTGGTGAAGATCACTACTTCACTTCAGTCAATCGCGGCGTACTTGCTGTTGCTTTGTGGAAAAACGGTCGGGTTACCGAAGCCAGACAAGGATTTGACCGTGCTGTGCGCGGCTTGACTGCCCCGGAGTCGTTGACAGGTGATTATGTTGAAACAGCGATTCAACAAAAAATTAGTCGTTTCATTTTGCAAAGTTATTTGCAATTGGTTGCTCAAACGGCGGATAAAGATCCGAAAGATGCAGAATTAATTTTTCAAATTGCAGAGCAGCTCAATGTTTCAAAGGTTCAGCAAGCGTTGGCGGAAGCGGCTGTTCGGTCTGGTGTTTCGGAGCCTGGTTTGTCGAGCATCATTCGAAAAGAGCAAGACGCCAAAAATGAAATTGCCACCTTGACCAACTACATCAGCGGGCAAGGCACGGAAGAGGACAAGCGCCGCAATCCGCAAATCCTGACTCAAATGCGCGAGCGTTTACGTGAGATTGAGAAAGAACGTCGAGAGTACAAGGTTCAAATTCAAAAGACCTATCCAGAGTATTTTCAGCTCATTCAGCCTAAGCCGCCTTCGACGCAAGATATCGCCAGACAACTCCAACCCGATGAACTTTTTTTAGCCATCACGCCCTTGGAGGATAAAACCTATGTTTGGGCGATCGATGGGAAAGGTGAGGTTAAGTTTCAGATCTCAAATTTATCGGAAGCAGATTTGAAGAAACTGGTGACTCAAACCCGTAAGACGCTGGATGTCGCGGAACTAGGACTCCGTGCCCCGCCTTTTGATGTCAACAGTGCACACCAGATTTATAAACAAATTCTTGCCCCCTTTGAGGATGAACTCAAGCGCAGCAAGCACCTGATCGTTGCGACTTCTGGCCAATTGGCGCAGTTGCCATTTGCCGTGTTGCCTCGAACGCCCGACAGCAAATCCACTGCTTGGCTTGTGCAGGACATCGCGATCAGCCATGTGCCTGCCGCCAATGGCTGGCTGGCTCTCAAACGTCTGAGTAAGCAGCCGACGGCCAAACAGCCCATGCTGGCTTGGGGCGATCCTGCGTTTGATGCAAATCCCACGACCAGCATCGCTGGCGGAGGAAACGTGGTCCGTTCGATGGCGGTCACGCGCTCTCTTGAAGCAAGCCAGCGCAACATCATGGATGCAGCCAACTATGTGGCTTACAGCAAAATTCCGCCACTGCCCGAAACCAGGGATGAAGTTCTGCGGCTTGCCACTATTTTGAAAGCTGATCCTCAACAAGATTTGATCATGGGTCACGAGGCCACTAGGAGTTCTGTGCTTAAGCAAAGTGCCTCGGGCAATCTGGCTCAAAAGCAGGTCGTAGTCTTTGCTACGCACGGTTTGCTAGCAGGTGATTTGCCTCAGCTTAACCAGCCTGCGCTTGCCATGGCTGCAACCAAAGACGCCAAAGAGTCACCGCTTTTGACATTAGAGGATGTGCTCAGCCTTCGACTCAATGCAGATTGGGTTGTCTTATCCGCATGTAATACAGCAGGGGCTGACGGCAAGGCGGAAGAGGCTTTGAGCGGCTTAGCGCGTGGGTTTTTCTATGCAGGTAGTCGTAGCTTATTGGTCACCCATTGGGCCGTTGAGTCAATCAGCGCGATGAATTTGACAACCAAAACCTTTGCTGCATACAAGCAAAATACACAAATTCGTCGCGCTGAGGCTCTCAGGCAAGCGATGCTCGATACGATGAAAATGCCCAATTTCTCTCACCCCACCTACTGGGCGCCGTATGCTCTGGTTGGTGAGGGGGGGCGTTAAATTTATCCCAAGGAACGTGACATGAATAAATCAAAATTCTCTCTTCTGGTTTTAGCTTTCAGTGCCCTTGTTTTATCGGGCTGTCAGACCACACCTGATTCAAGCATTGGAGCGGTGAGTGGCGGGCGTAGTGCGGTTGCCAACACGATCAGTTTTATCGACTTCACAGGGTTTGATCGCGATTTGAATCTCGCACTTAGGCAGGGACAGCCTTTAGTGACTGTGGTGATGTATGACAAAGTCAGTCCTAACAGCACCCCAGACCGCTTACAAAAATGGCTCAATGCCGTTGAAAGCAACGGTGGTCGAGTTGAAATTGAACCACCACCTAATGAGCTGGTACCACGCAACCCTTTGGCGCTGATCAGTTTGGTCGGTGGTTTGTGGAATGTCATCAAAGCCACTGCAGATCTGCGTGACAGAGAGCTTACGCAAAGTGTCAAAGGTCACGATGCGGTGATTAGTCTTGAGCGCAACGACGCAGGGCATGTCGTTGTCGGGAAAATTATGTTTAAGAAAGCGAAGACGGCATCCTGACGATGAGGCATCGTTCGTCTTTGTCCAATGCGGGTATTGATATGCCCTTTGGGCCGGCGTTTTTGAATTTGACGCAAACTTTGCTGTTGGGTTGTGGTTGGTTTGCCATCTTATTAGGCGGGTCGCTTGGGTTGGCTTTTGCCATAGCGACGCAAAGTGGCGTCTTAGCCATTGACCCTGAGTGGAGTCGACAGTTATTCGCGCACTTTATGTTGGGTCGTCTACCGACTTTACTGGTCGCTTGCTTCGTCTTGTTGCGCGTCAATTTTCAATTTGCAACAGATGCCGAACTGGTGCAAGGCCTGTTTGAGCGAAATAAATTCGGTGCTTATGTGTTGGCTTGTATTCTGGCAACCATGTTGGCTTGGTCTTGGTTTTTCTTAAGCGTTTTAGTCAGCTCATGGCTTGGATTCATGCACAGCTTTTCTGGGTTTGGTCAGATTTTTTGGGAGTCTTACCTAGTTGAATTCCAGTTTTCACAGCTTTTACATGCCGCCTTTCGAATGTTTGTCTTGTCTCTGAGCTTGTGCCTGGTGACTCTTTTCGAAATCAAATTTTTATCGACTCAGCCAGATCAATTGCATCAGATGATGTCCCGCACCACGATATTTGGTGTTTTGATGATCTTGGGTATTGAATTGCTCGATTTTTTCTGGTCACTCAATTAGGAAAATCATGTCAGCTGCTGCTCCCTCTCGTTTTAAATGGCAGTTCGTGTGGACTGTTCTGGCGATGTCGCTGGTCATAAGTTATTTGGCATTTCTCAAGGGGAGCTTTGAGTCACGTCTGCGTTTGAGTTTTCATGCCGAATCTGCCGCTAATCTGTTTGAGGGCATGAGAATTAACTACAAAGGGTTTGAGGTGGGGAAGCTCACTCAGCTTGAGTTGACACCGCGAGGTGATGTCCGTGGTCAAGTGGAAATTCGTGTTCAACATGCACCGTTTTTCACCCGGGGTTCCACTCTCAAGATATCGAAGGAAAAAATTGTCACAGCTGAGCTTTTACTACAACGCGATGAAAGTCAAAACGAGGTCTTGGCCCAGGATGCAAACATTCCCATCGTGAGAGATGATCTTGCTGCTGATTTGACCAAGCGGCTTGAACCGTTGTTACAAAAGTTTCAGCAATTGTTGACTCAACTTGCAGATCCAAAAGTTGGCGTTCAGGCAAATCTCCAGCAATCTCGACAAGTTATTTCTCACACCATCAAGACGCTTGATGAAGCCACCCACGCGATGCAAGTGATCAGCGACGAACAAAAAGGATTACCGGCTGTGCTGAGCCAAACTCGAGACACGATGCAGGCATTGCAGCCAACGGCCAATCAAGCGACAGAAACACTGAAAGAGTTGGAGAAAACGTTGGTACAAACCACGGGTACCCTTGAGCAAACAAATAAGACGCTTGATAACGCCGATAAGTTGATCCAAAACGTCGACGCGACCGTGCAAGAGGTCCAGTCTGCGCCTTTATACCGTTGGCTCGTACCTGCCAAAAAGCCTGAAGCTAAGACGAATTTGGCTGATTAATTCACTTAGCTTCCTTTTCCTCGATCTGAACAAGTACTGAGGCAAAGGCATCAGAGCAAGCCTCTTGGACTTGAAGATTACGCTTAGTGCCGCCCTCCTGACAGATTTTTTGATCTGAGTTGGCAGAGTTTCCGAGCAACCACTGAAGCTGTCCGTTGCCCTGTGGATTAAGCAATGTTTTTACAAAGGGCCCCGCTTTCTCACTGGCTAGTTGGGATAAATCTCGTGGGGAGTCTGCCACGATGACCAAGACCGTATCTAGCCCTTTGGGCCCTGCTGCAGTGATGCGCCATCCTTGACGGGGTAGCTCAATGGGTTTGTTGGCCTCAATGTAGTTGTTGCCATCAAGGCTGTTCGGAAAAAGAAGGTACAAACTTTTCTCATCTGAACCAGCCAACGCCATGTACAAATAACCACTGCGCGGTGACAGCACAGTCACCTGCAAGGGATCTTGCAAGATGCGCAAAGATTTCAAACTTGGTGTAACTTGCAGTGTTCGCTGTGCATCCCGCTGGGCGTGTATTTGTCCTAACAATTCGGCAGGCTTGACCGTAGATATTGAAGGCTGTGGTAGCGCGGGAGTCGCCGAATTGCTCTCTAAGTTTTGTACATTGTTGGTCCCACCTTGGGTAACCACCGACGTTGAAACGGAGGAGACAGCAGAATTTGCATTGCTGTTCGCAGCCAGTTGGTAAGAGGGAATGAAAGCCTTGTTTCCGCCAATGGTCATATGCTGACCCAAGATATCTGGAAATTGCTTGAGTTTTTGATCCAAACTGTTTTGTGCGCAACTTGTGATTTCTTCCACATTGAGCATGCCGTTGCCATCGGAGTCTTTGGCTTTGCCCAGCATGCAGTCACGCCAAGCTACTGTTGCCAATCCACCTGAGCGCGCATCATCAAACGAGACTTCATCTGGGCGGGAGGCCGCGATTGAGACGATGTTGTCAGGTAATACGCCTTTCTTGCTTAGTTCATTGCTTAAAGAGCGTGTGCGCATGTTTGTCGGCTTCGCACAAGCCTCTGGGCTCATATTTCCCACGAATTTTGGGGTGATCATCGCACCTGCGAAATTAAGCGAGCGCGTACGCATCGGCTGGTTGACGATACCTCCCGAGTGGCAAGCATCGTAAAAGACCAGCAGTTTGTCTGTTTTTGAGGCGATCGGTGCGAGCAGATCGCTGATTTCGATGTTCGAGATAGCCTTCCCGTCAGTGCTTAACAGACCCTCTGTGCAATGCTCAGGCTCGACGGGATCCACCCAGCGTGTGCCGTGACCAGAGTAGTAAACAAAGACGCGGTCACCAGGACGCACGCGGGCGTTGAGGTCTTGAACAGCTTGACGAATTTGTTGGGCGGTCGCTTGTTCATCTCGTAAGTAACTGATGTTTTCGTCCGGTATTGACATGGTCTGAGCAATCGACTTGGCGCTTTGCATGTCGTGCTTGACACCTTTTAGAGGCATGATCCCGCCGGAGCTGTATTCGCCAATGCCGATAATCAGCGCATGCCTTGATGCTTTGGGGATCGAGCGGATGCCAGTTGTTGACATGCTGTTGTTTGCGCCTGATCGGCCTGATGCCAACGTAGCTACATTGGCCAATGAAGCTGAATTGCTGCCTTTTAATGCCATGGCACGAACCCAGCCCATTTGCCCTTGTACCTTGACTTGAACCCAGCCTGCTTCAGTTTTTATGCTGTCAACTGCCTGAGCTGCTTGCAGGGTTGCTAAGGTTGCTGCATCCAAGTAACGATCTGCCTTCAGTTCGGTCGTACGTACAACCGTGAGGCTTTCTGCCATGCAGGTTGTCAGCGTAAATGCGCCCAAAAAGAGCCCAAGAGCGGTAGTTTTCTTAATTTTTAAAAACATGGGGTATTTCCAGCTCATGGCGTGAGGGTGATGATTTTGACGCGACGGTTTTCTGCCGCAAAGCGATCTTGTGTGTTGATCAATTCGGTGTCACCTTTACCTTGTGACGTCAGATGCTGTGTATCCACACCCAATTGGACTAAATAGGTTTTGACTGCTGCAGCCCGTTGTTGCGACAGCTTGAGGTTGTAGTCAGGCATCCCTTTTGCATCTGTATGCCCTTCAATCATGAATTCGAGCGTGCGCAGCTCATCGGACAACAACGCCTTGGCGAGCGAACTCAATGTCGCAGCGCTTTCAGGCGTGATTTGCGATGAATCAAATTTAAAACCGATCGTCAGCGATACAAATTTTGGAGCACTTTTTTGGGGCTCAGGCTCAACGGTTTGTTCAACGCGAAGGTTTCGTAAACCGCGAGTGCGCACCGGCGCAGAGGGCTCCGTTTCAGGTTTTAGCGCATTGATGATGGTTTGGCTGTCGATGGTTTGTGCGTGAATGAAATCAGCGCTTAACATGAGACAAGCCGTGGCGACTACCCAGCAAATGAGTTTGCGATCTATCAATTTAATTGGATGCATGTGAAAGTTTCCAGTGGTGTTGTGCGGTGGCGCTGTCTTGCCAAATAGTTTCCCAGAAGTGGGGTGCAAATAGTTGAGGTTTGCGTGCAGGGCTCACGTAAAAGGCGTCTGGTACGTATGGCAGGCTAAGTATCATTTCGTTCAAAAGCTGACCGCCTTTATCGGGCTCGTCCGTACGTAGTGAAATATAAATCAGGCCGTTTTGTAAATGCGGCAATTGACCAAGCGCACCCAGTTGTATGACATTGGCATTTTTGGCTTCGGAGGGCAACTGGTCACATAAGCCACCTAGATCTTGAATGGCAAAGTTAGTTTTCAGTAGTGCAAATGTTTCGTAGATTAGCGCATCAGAGTTAAGTTCCGGCGCTGGCGGAGGTTGCGTGAAATAGCGCGTGCGCCAGTTGAGATAAATAGTCCAAACTGTAAAAAACAACAACGCATGTGAGGCTGACGGCGTCAGATCTAAATAGAGGTTGCTTTGTGTATGCAAACTTAGATAGCTCAGCCCAAGAAATAAGCTGGGTGCGGCAGGGACGGCCCACTTCATTTGGTCTTCACGAATTTTTGTACTCGCCCAAGCAACCAACAGCAAGCCAAGCCAAGCTGTCACGATTTGCAGGTTAGGTGAGGTGCGTTTTAAAAAGCTGTGGTGCATCAGGTTGTCAACCACATTTGCCAAGATCATCACGCCTGGATGATTGGGTGACAAAGGGCTGACCTTCACATCAAATAAGCTGGTTGCCGTCGCCCCGATGATGACGATAGCATTCTTGAACCTAGGGTCTGGCTTTCGACCATCTGCCTTCTGACTGCTTTGCCATACCTCGGAAAATGGGACTGTTTGAAATGCATCTTTTGTCCGGGTGAACTGAATCAATTGCTTGGGTTGTTCCGGAAGTTTCCAGCCTAAGTCAAGTGCCAAGCGCGCAGGAAGAGACCACATGCGCCAGCCTTCTTTGTCTTCCCAAAGTTGGTAAAAGCGATTGACACCGTCCTCATCTGCGTAGATGTTGTGGTACCCCAGTCGCTGGCTCTTAATCAGGGCGTCAAATACCGGAGGCACGACGGCGACTGTTGGACCAGTTTTCGCGGTTTCTTGGTTTATGGCCGATGCAAAACCCGATAACTGATCAGCATGAACTTGGCTTAGTGGATCGTTATCCTTGTTGAGTCTGAGCACTGGGAAATAACTGTTACTTGAATCCTCTACGGCTTGGACAAATGCCGCATCAGAGGCTGGGTTCAGTGTGTCAGCGTCAGCAAACAAGATATCAAAGACAACGGCTTGTGCGCCTTGATGGTTAAGCCAATCTAGCGCTGCAGCCAGAGTCTCGCGTGGCCAAGGCCAGCGGCCGAATTCATTTTTGAGCTGATCTAAAGATCGTTCATCGATATCTACGATGATGATGCGAGGATCTGGCGAGGGCGCTATCAAACGGCGCTTCACCATTTGGTCATAGCTATTGCGGTCAAATTCAGAGCCGTTTGGAAGCCACAAGATGTGTGCAGTCGCCCACAGCCCCAAAATACCAACGAGGATCCACAGGATTCGGCGGCTGTTCTGTATGGCGAGGTAATTTAGTAAATATTCAAAATTTTTAATGTGAGCCTTCAATTTTGGCATTTGTCATTTTTAATGTTATCAAATTTTAGGGTTTGATAATGCTTGTTGAATCGGTTGTCGGTAAGTCATTGACACTGACACAAATAATCCTCAACTGGTCTGCTAAACGATAATACGCACTGCTTATTTTTATCGAACTCCTTACCGTGAAACTGTCTTCCCCCCCAGCTGCTAGCCCTGTGGCAACTGATGCAGCATGGCGTGTTTTGAGCCTCATCCCGCCGATGACGCAGCTCAACACACCCTACCCGTCAACGGCGTATCTCACGGGGTTTTTGCGCGCACACAATGTCGATGCGGTGCAGGACGATTTGGCTTTGGCGCTGGTTCTCGCGCTGTTCACCCCAGGCGGTTTGGTGCAAGTGCGTGATCGAGCTTTGGCCTTGCCCGAGGAAGAGCGCAGCGCCTCAGTGAACTATTTCCTCGATTTCTTTTCTCGCTACCACGGCACGATCGCGCCCACGATTGCTTTTTTGCAAGGGCAAGACTCTACCTTGAGTCACCGCATTGCGGGACGCGGCTTTTTGCCAGAAGGCCCGCGCTTTGTTGCCTTGGATGCTTACGAGGACGACGGCAGCGGCGACCCCTTGGCGTGGGCATTTGGCGCTTTGGGGCAGCAAGATCGAGCGCGGCATTTGGCCACCTTGTATTTGAATGATTTGGCCGATGTGCTGCGCGACGCCGTCGACGCTCGTTTTGAGTTTGTCCGTTACGCCGAGTCGTTGGCCGGCAGTCAGGCCACCTTTGAGCCTTTGGCGCAAGCGCTGGCCGCACCTGACACATTGGTGGATGAGGTGCTCCAAAGCTTGACCTTGGCCGCAGTGGCCAAGCATCAGCCGCAGTTGGTGCTGTTGTCGGTGCCGTTTCCGGGGGCCGTGTATGCGGCGTTGCGGATTGCGCAAACGATCAAGCGTCACCACCCGAATGTGCGGATTGCGATGGGCGGTGGGTTTGTGAACACCGAATTGCGTGAGTTGACCGATCCGCGACTGTTTGATTTTGTCGACTTCATCACACTGGACGCGGGCGAGCGACCTTTGCTCGCGCTCTTAGAGCACTTGCACGGCAAGCGCAGTGCGCAGCGTTTGGTGCGTACCTTCATTCGCAACGATGACCACCAAGTGCGTTTGATGAACTGGGCCGAGCCAGATGTCCCGTTTGAAGATGTGGGCACACCCACGTGGGACGGCTTGCCCCTGAATCGCTATTTGTCTCTGCTGGACATGCTCAACCCGATGCACCGTTTGTGGAGCGATGGGCGTTGGAATAAGCTGACGGTGGCGCATGGTTGTTATTGGAAAAAATGCAGCTTTTGTGACGTGAGTTTGGACTACATCTCGCGCTACGAAACGGCCTCTGCCAGCACTTTGGTCGATCGCATTGAACGCATCGTGGCCGAGACCGGGCAGACTGGATTTCACTTTGTGGATGAAGCTGCACCACCCAAAGCGTTGAAAGCTTTGGCCGAAGAGTTGCTGCGTCGCCAAGTCCATATTTCTTGGTGGGGCAACATTCGCTTTGAAAAAACCTTCACGCCTGAGTTGGCCGAGTTGCTGGCCGAAAGTGGATGTATTGCCATGTCGGGTGGCTTAGAAGTGGCGTCAGATCGTTTGTTGAACTTGATGAAAAAAGGCGTGTCGGTGGAGCAGGTGGCACGCGTGACCAAAAGCTTTTCAGACGCGGGCGTGTTGGTGCACGCTTACCTGATGTATGGTTTTCCAACGCAAACGCTACAAGACACCGTGGATGCTTTGGAGTACGTGCGCCAGCTCTTTGAGAATGGTTGTATCCAAAGCGGTTTCTTTCACCGCTTTGCCTGCACCGTGCACTCCCCCGTAGGCAAAGACCCCGAGGCTTACGGCATTGAATTGGTTCCGCTGCCGGATGTGAGTTTTGCGAAGAATGACATTGGCTTTGTCGATCCCACAGGCACAGACCATGACACCTTGGGCTTGGGTTTGAAAAAAGCCATCTACAACTTCATGCATGGGGTGGGCTTGGAGCAGGATGTGCGCAGTTGGTTTGCCCTTCCCAAGGGGCAATGTCCAAAGTCCACAGTAGGGCGGCACCGGATTTCGAAAGCTTTGGGCAATTGACGCTTTGTGCGAATTATTTAAAGCCGCCATCTGGGAAGCAGATAAATACCTTTATAATTTGGCCTTCGTTAAATACGAAGCAATGCGGGAATAGCTCAGTTGGTAGAGCGCAACCTTGCCAAGGTTGAGGTCGCGAGTTCGAGTCTCGTTTCCCGCTCCAGTTCTAAAACCTCTGAAACTTGGTTTCAGAGGTTTTTTTATGCGTGCTTGAAAACTCTATAAAAATGACCAAGGTACTTTCTTTGCCAGCAAGCGCGACGACAAACTTTCGCCAGCTTGACGATGGTCAGGGTGGTTGGTTGCAAACGGCCAAGCGGCAACTCAAGTTCAATTTGCGTCACTGGATGTGCCGGCGACATTTAGCGCGCATCCGACATTACGTTGATGCGCGGGGTTTGAGCGGTGTCATGACCCGCCATGACATGCAGCTGATGTTTCGACCCATGCGTTCTTACCTCTGGCGCTCGCTCAATGCGCAGATGCGAACTGACGCGATGTTGTCGCATTTTGATTGGCTGACGGCCCATGTGTCGGCATCCGTTATTCAAGATTTTTACGATCAAGGCATCATTGAGTTGTACACGCAAGAATGCCCCGAAGGTGTGATCAGCATTGATTTACTACCTGGCCGTTCCTTGGGGCGCGAAGGGGAGATGGAGTTGCATCTCAAGCTCAACAAAGTCACGGTCATGAAGGCTGCTTTGAGTGTGTTGGCGCATACGCATTTGCAAGGGGGCCACTCGGGTGATATGTTGGTGATTGGCAATATTCAAGGTCAACGCCAAGCCCAGCAAGAAATCAAATGGGTCACGCAGCGCCTAGAGCGCACACGACCGCACAACATTTTGTTGACCGCTTTTCAGGCGCTGGTCTCAGGTTGGCAACTGACGGATCTGTTGGGTGTTGCCGATCACGAGCACGCTTATGCGGGATATCGCAGCCTGTCGCGTCGGGTGGGCCAAAACTACGATGCCATCTGGAAAGAGTTGGGGGCTACCCAGTTGGTCGGGAAATCGCATTGGCGTTTGCCGATGGAATGGGTGCCGCGTTCGGAGCAAGAGGTGCCCTCCAGCAAGCGCTCCCAGCTGCGTCGAAAAAATGAAATTCGGCAAAAAATCTTTGATCAAGTTGCTGTGCGTGCGGCATCACTGCTTAAGTAAAAAGCCTGCGTTCACGCAGGCTTTTTTGTTGCATGCTTTTTATTGGGTGTTTATTTTTTGGGTGCTGTGCCGCCGCTCTTGACACATTCATCCATCGTTTTGAATTCGGTGAACTTCTTGGTACGTTCATAACTGGGGCTGGCTTTGTCATGGCAAATGCCGGCGTCTGATTTTTTGACCATGGCCTCGGCAGCGGCGGCTTGCCCGTTGGGCGCTCGGCCACCTGTTTTAAGGCATTCTTCCATCGACGCGAAGGCGGTGAATTTTTTGGTACTGGTGAATGAGGCGCTGGTCTTATCGTGACAAATGCCGGCGTCTGATTTTTTAACGACGGGTTCTGCCGACGTAGCAGTTTTTGGGTCTGATGCGTGACTCAGGTTGATGCCCAAGACCAGAAAAATTCCGAGTGAAAGTTTGAAAAAATTTAAATTCACGATGCTTCTCCTTTGTGGTGAATCGAATATAGCGCATCCATTTGTTGATTCGAATGCACGTATCCCCGAGAGCCGCCATGGCTTGGCGTAAAATCAAGATCACGTCAAAGACACCGCCCGAGTGGTGAAATAGGTAGACACAAGAGACTTAAAATCTCTCGCTTTCCGTAAGGGGCGTACCGGTTCGATTCCGGTCTCGGGCACCATCAATTTAGGCTGCAAAGAAGGAGTTTCGTCATGGCACGTTACAACGCCGCGTATGAAATTCACGTTCACGGAGAAGTCTCTCTCCGTGCTGATGTGGACCTTGCACAACTGCAAGATGCTTTGCGCCCCCTCTGGAAATACGCCGGTTCGTCTTCTTTACAAGACGGTGCAACCAGCGCCTACCCTGAAGAACCCGGTATTCGTTTTGATGCCCAAGCGCATCTGCTGCAAATGTGTTGGACCGTTCCTGGTGATGACGATTTTCGCCAATGCTTGGACGAAATGTGCATGAGCTTGAACGAACTGACGGCTGCAGGTGCCGCGATTGAGGTCACCTTCTATGACAACGCCTTCGACGAAGATGACGAGGATCGTGGCGAAGATTCACGCGATGATTTTGTGATGCTCTTCGTGGGCCCTACACCCGCTGACATCATGCAAGCGCAACGCGACATGTTGATCAACGATGTGGTGCATTTGATGGAGCGCCATTTCGATGGCGCCGAGTTGGGTGGTGTGGTCAATGAAATTGACAAACTGTTTTCACAACGCTTTGACAACTTGTTGAACTCGCTCGATCTCGGCCGTCCCCCGCGTGGGTCAGGTGGTAACGGGCACGGTGGCTCTGGCCATGGTGGGCGCAAACCTCGCCATTTGCACTGAATTGAAAAGACAGTAAAAAAACCGGCCTCTGCCAAGAGAGCCGGTTTTTTATTGGGCGCTTAAAACGCTCAGCGCTTTAAGACGTCAAGATCAGTTGGACTTGATGCCAATGCCTTTGAACTCACCCGTGGCAATGCGCTTTTCCCATTCAGCGGGGCCGGTGATGTGGGCGCTGGTGCCACCCGAATCCACCGCCACGGTCACGGGCATGTCGACCACATCGAACTCGTAAATGGCTTCCATGCCGAGGTCAGCAAAACCCACCACTTTGGCGTGCTTGATGGCCTTGGACACGAGGTAAGCCGCGCCGCCCACAGCCATCAGGTAAGCCGACTTGTGCTTCTTAATCGCTTCAATGGCGGTTGGGCCGCGCTCAGCTTTGCCCACCATCGAGATCAAGCCTGTTTCGGCCAGCATCATCTCGGTGAACTTGTCCATGCGTGTGGCGGTGGTGGGGCCGGCTGGGCCCACGGCTTCGTCGCCCACGGGGTCGACCGGGCCCACGTAGTAAATCACGCGGTTCGTGAAGTCGACGGGCAACTTTTCACCCTTGGCCAGCATGTCTTGAATGCGCTTGTGCGCGGCATCACGCCCGGTGAGCATCTTGCCGTTGAGCAAAATGGTTTGGCCTGGCTTCCAGCTCGCCACTTCTTCTTTGGTGAGGGTGTTGAGGTCCACACGCTTGCTTTTTTCTGTGTCGGGCGTCCAGTTGACGTTGGGCCACAGGTCCAGCGATGGCGCTTCTAAAAACACAGGACCAGAGCCGTCCATCACAAAGTGGGCGTGGCGTGTGGCAGCGCAGTTAGGGATCATCGCGATGGGTTTGCTGGCCGCATGCGTGGGGTACATCTTGATCTTCACGTCGAGCACAGTGGTCAAGCCGCCCAAGCCTTGTGCGCCAATCCCGAGGGCGTTGACCTTGTGGTACAGCTCCAATCGCAGTTCTTCCACTTGGCTGAGCTTGTCACCCTTGCTGGATTTCTCCAACAACTGGTACATATCGAGGTCGTCCATCAAGCTTTCTTTGGCCATGAGCACGGCTTTTTCAGCGGTGCCGCCGATGCCAATGCCCAACATGCCAGGCGGGCACCAGCCCGCGCCCATGGTGGGCACAGTTTTGAGCACCCAGTCCACCACGCTGTCGCTGGGGTTGAGCATATACATCTTGGACTTGTTCTCGCTGCCGCCGCCTTTGGCTGCCACAGTCACATCGACTTGGTTGCCGGTCACGATTTGCGTGAAGATGACGGCAGGGGTGTTGTCTTTGGTGTTTTTGCGGGCGAACTGAGGGTCGTCCACCACCGAGGCGCGCAGCATGTTGTCTGCAAAGTTGTAGCCGCGGCGCACGCCTTCGTTGATGGCGTCTTCCAAGCTGCCCGTGAAGCCTTCCCAGCGCACGTCCATGCCCACTTTCAAGAACACATTCACGATGCCGGTGTCTTGGCAAATCGGGCGATGGCCGAAGGCGCTCATCTTGCTATTGGTCAGAATTTGCGCGATGGCGTCTTTGGCGGCAGGGCTTTGTTCGCGCTCGTAGGCGCTGGCCAAGTGACTGATGAAATCGGCAGGGTGGTAGTAGCTGATGTACTGAAGGGCAGCGGCGACCGATTCAATCAAATCGTTTTGGCGGATGGTGGTCATGTTCAGGGTCCTGGAAAGGGCTTGGTGACAGAGATAAAACAGCGTTAGAGTTTACTCAATACCCCTGTCACAAGGCTTGCAAATATTGCTTATAAAAAAACCCGCTGGGTGAGCAGCGGGTTCGTGGCGATCGTTGAGACGATCACTTGATAGTCAAGATCCAGGTCGCCAGTTTTTGGGCTTCTGCATCGCTGACTTGTGTGTTAGCAGGCATGGGGATAGGGCCCCAAACGCCAGCGCCACCTTTTTGAATTTTGATGGCCAGTTTGTCAACCGCTGTTTTATCCGCTGCGTATTTGGCAGCCACATCCTTGTAGGACGGACCCACCAGCTTTTTGTCGGCAGCATGGCAAGCCATACAGTTTTTCGATGTTGCCAGTGCTTGGTCAGCAAAGGCGGGGCTGAGCAATGTAGTGGCCGAAATCAAAGCCAATAAAGTGCGTTTCATGGTGTCTCCTTGAATCAATAGTCGTCCAACACAGCACCCTTGCTGGCGCTGGAAGCGTTGAAGGCAAATTTGGCTTGCACGCCACGCGTGTAACGCGGTGCCGGGGCAGTCCAGCCTTCTTTGCGTTTGGCCAGTGTGGCGTCGTCCACGTTGAGTTGCAGCAGCAATTGACGAGCGTCGATGGTGATCGAATCGCCTTCGTTCACGAATGCGATGTTGCCGCCCGCTGCGGCTTCAGGGGCGACGTGGCCTACCACCATGCCCCAGGTTCCACCAGAGAAACGTCCGTCGGTGATCAAGCCCACGCTCTCGCCCAAGCCCGCGCCAATCAAGGCACCTGTGGGAGCCAGCATTTCAGGCATGCCAGGGCCGCCTTTGGGGCCGAGGTAGCGCAAGACCATCACGTCGCCGGCCACGATCTTGCCGGCCAAAATGGCTTCGAGGGCTGATTGCTCGTCGTCAAACACACGGGCTGGACCGGTGATGACGGGGTTCTTCAGGCCGGTGATCTTGGCCACAGCGCCTTCAGGCGACAAATTGCCTTTGAGGATGGCCAAGTGGCCTTCGTCATACATGGGGTTGCTGATGGGACGGATGACATCTTGGTCGGCGCGAGGCGCGTCTGGGATGTCTTTCAAGTTCTCAGCCACGGTCTTGCCGGTGATGGTCATGCAGCTGCCATCGAGCAAGCCAGCGGCCAACAACGTTTTCATTACTTGGGGAATACCACCTGCGCGATGCAGATCAACGGCCAAGTACTTGCCGCTGGGCTTCAAGTCGCAAATGACGGGCACTTTGCGGCGCACGCGCTCGAAGTCGTCGATGGACCATTCCACACCAGCGGCGTGGGCGATGGCCAAGAAGTGCAGCACAGCGTTGGTCGATCCCCCAGTGGCCATGATGACGGCCACGGCGTTTTCCAACGAGGCTTTGGTCACGATGTCGCGCGGTTTCAAATCTTTCTTGACTGCTTCAATCAGCACTTTCGCCGACTCTTGTGCAGAGTTCAGCTTCTCGTCATGCGGGTTGGCCATGGTGGACGAGTAGGGCAGGGACAAACCCAAGGCTTCGAAGGCCGAAGACATGGTGTTGGCCGTGTACATGCCGCCGCATGAGCCCGTACCAGGAATGGCACGTTGCTCGATTTGTTTGAGGTCTTCGTCGCTCATGTTGCCGGCGGCGTTTTGGCCCACGGCTTCAAACACGCTGACGATGTTCAGGTCTTGGCCCTTGTAGTGGCCAGGCAAGATGGTGCCGCCGTACACATAGATCGCGGGCACGTTGGCGCGCAACATGCCCATCATGCCGCCGGGCATGTTTTTGTCGCAGCCGCCGACCACCAGCACGCCGTCCATCCACTGACCTTGCACGCAGGTCTCGATGCAGTCTGAAATCACTTCGCGGCTGACCAGCGAGTACTTCATGCCTTCGGTGCCCATGGCCATGCCGTCGGAAATCGTGGGTGTACCGAAAATTTGGGCGTTACCGCCAGCTGCCTCAATCGCGTCTACGGCTGCGTCCGCCAGTTTTTGCAAACCGCTGTTGCATGGGGTGATGGTGCTGTGGCCGTTGGCCACGCCGATCATGGGCTTGGAGAAATCGCTTTCTACGTAGCCCATACCGTAATACATAGAGCGGTTAGGAGCGCGGGACTTTCCCTCGGTGATGTTGGCCGAGCGACGGTTGATCTTGATGGTTTTAATGTCCATGTTGACTCTGAAAATTGGTTAAGTCTTGAGTTTAACCGCGGCTTTTCGTGTCAAAGCGTCGCCTTGGCGCAAGGCACAATCTGAAGCTATGTTGTACCACCCCACGATCGATCCTGTTGCCTTGCAATTGGGCCCTTTGGCCATCCATTGGTATGGCCTTACTTACTTAGCGGCCTTTGCGCTTTTCATGGGCTTGGCTCGCTTACGGTTGCGACAAGCGCCTTACGCGCAGTTGGTAGCCCAAGGACTGTGGGCCCGGCAGGACATTGAAGACTTGCTGTTTTATGGCGTGGTGGGTGTGGTGCTGGGCGGGCGCGTGGGGTATTGCTTGTTTTACAAACCCGGCTATTACGCAGCGCATCCGCTGGAGGTGTTTGCGGTTTGGCAAGGTGGCATGAGCTTTCATGGCGGCATGTTGGGTGTGATTTCTGCCATGGCCTTGTTCGCGTGGCAACGGAAACGGTCTTGGTTTTTGGTGACCGATTTCATTGCGCCGTGCGTGCCTACGGGTTTGGCAGCGGGCCGTGTCGGTAACTTCATCAACGGCGAGCTCTGGGGTCGGGCGGCAGATCCCTCGCTGCCTTGGGCCATGGTGTTTCCGCAAAGTGGCAGCATGATCCCGCGCCATCCTTCGCAGGTTTACCAATTTTTGGGTGAAGGTTTGCTGCTGTTTGTGGTCATGTGGCTTTATGCCCGCAAGCCTCGGGCGGTGGGGGCGGTGTCTGGCGTCTTTTTGATCGGTTACGGCTGCTTGCGATTCATGGCCGAGTATTTCCGCGAGCCCGACGCACATTTAGGCTTGTTAGCCTTGGGGTTGAGCATGGGCCAGTGGCTGTGCGTGCCCATGGTGGGCTTGGGTGTGTTGATCTGGTGGCGAGCTGTTCGATCGCACGCAGAGACTTGACATCTTATTAAAAAGTTAAGGGAAATCCCTAGTCGCAGAGTGCCTCCTACGCTGGGTTTGGCTTCCATAATTATGCGTAATTACAGAAAATTACGAGCCGAATTAAGCCATGCGCCCACTTGCCCATTCTCTCCATGATGATGTCGCGTCACTGCTGCGCGCCGCCATCTTTGATGGTGAATTGATGCCGGGCAGTTTCGTTGACGAAGCGGCCTTGTGCACCCAATGGTCTATTTCTAGAACCCCTCTGCGTGAAGCCCTCAAAGTCTTGACTGCCGAAGGCTTGGTGCGCCATGAGCCTCGCCGCGGCTGCTTTGTGAACGAAGTCACCGAGCAAGATTTGGACGATATTTTTCCGGTCATTGCCTTGCTCGAGGGGCGCTGCGCCTTTGAGGCTACCCGTCGTGCCAGTGAAGCCGATATTCTTGTTTTGTCTCAATGGCACGAGCGATTGGCAAGTCATGCTGAGGCTGGTCGTATCAACGATTATTACGAAGCTAACTTGGTCATTCATGAGGCCATCATTCGGCTGGCCAGCAACAAGTGGTTGGCTCAAGCCATTGCCGATTTGCGCAAAATTTTGAAGCTCACTCGCCTGAAGCAACTCCACGCGCCAGGTCGGTTGACACAAAGCTTGGCAGAGCACATGGCTGTATTTCGTGCCTTAAAAGCGCGTGACGCCGAGGCCGCCGAAAGTGCCATGCGTCACCATTTGCTGCAACAGCGCGAGGCTTTGCGTGGATTAACGCAAGGCCTCAGCTTGGTGCCTTTGAGCGTCCTAGAGATTTGAAGAAAGAAACCCATGACCGCATCATCCTGGCTCAACCACAAACTCAACGTACTGGGCCATACGACGCTCGGCAACGCAGCCCCTCAAGAGGAAAAGCGTTCCACACGTGAACGCTTAGACGCCACCCTGCGACAAAAGAAAGAGGCTTTGTCGCCTCGCTCTTTGCGCCGTACGCTGGCCGAGTTACAAGCGGTGTTGGATCCACGTGTGAGCGAGGTCGAAGGCGGGCGTCGCGCCAAAGCTTTGGCCGACTGGTATGCCAAGGCCAGCGTGGATGAGCGACAAGATTTGTGGTTGCTGATCAGCGAGCAATTTGGTCCTGACGCAGTCAAGGTTCGCGCGGCGCGCGATGACTACGACGCCGCCTTGGGCACCGCCGACGAGGGGTCGGCCGAGATTCGCTTGCGGCGGGCCCTCGTGTCTCCGCGCACGCGCTTGTTACAGCGCTTTGCAGCGTACTCTGGTGGCATGCGGTTTTTGGTGGACTTGCGTGCTGAGCTGCTGCCCCAACTCAAAGGCAACAAACGCTTGCTGGCGCTGGATGCTGAGTTAGAAAATTTGTTTTCGACGTGGTTTGATGTCGCCTTTTTAGAGTTGCGCACCATCAGCTGGGACTCGCCCGCATCCTTGATTGAAAAACTCATCAAGTACGAAGCGGTGCATGACATTCGCAGCTGGTCCGATTTGAAAAACCGCCTCGACAGTGACCGCCGCTGCTACGGTTTCTTTCATCCCAGCTTGCCCAACGAACCTTTGATTTTTGTGGAAGTCGCCTTGCTCAACGAGATGGCCGACAACATCATGCCGTTGCTGGACGAGGGGGCTGCACCAGAAGATTTACAAAAATCCAGCGTGGCCATTTTTTATTCCATCAGCAACACGCAAGGTGGCTTGAAGGGCGTCAGTTTTGGTGATTCTTTGATCAAGCGTGTGGTCGAGACCTTGCGGGCAGAATTCCCTAAGCTCAAGACCTTTGCCACGTTGTCGCCCATCCCAGGCTTGCGCCCTTGGCTCGTGCGACAAATGCCCGAGCTGCTGGTAAACTTGAATGACCGAGATCTGTCTTCCTTGGGGCGTGAGTTGAGCTTTGAGCCACCCACTGCCACCCATGTGTTGGCGGCCATCGAGCAGCCTTTGGTGCTGAGCGCTTTGTCGACCAAATCGGCCCTGCGTTCGTTTTTGACCCGTTGCGCGGCCCAATATTTGGGGCAAAGTCGCCAAGGTGAGCAAGTGCTTGATCCCGTGGCACGTTTTCATTTAGGCAATGGCGCCCGCATCGAACGGATCAACTGGTTTGCCGACCCTTCCACCAAAGGCGTCAAACAGTCTTACGGCCTGATGGTCAATTACCTTTACGACTTGAAGCGTTTAGACAAACACCGTCACATGCTCGACAACGGCGAAGCGCCTGCCTCTAGCGATGTGCAGAGCCTGTATTTCAAATAACTTTTGCGCATGATCAAAACCACGAAGGAGACCCACATGAATCCACTCAACACCACTTCAACGCGCCGCAGCGTTCTTAGCTTGGCTGCCGCTGCTTTGGCCTCCATCAGCTTGGGCGCCTATGCGGATTCAAACTGGCCGAGCAAACCCGTCAACCTGATCGTGCCGTTTCCCGCCGGAGGAGGCACGGATACGTTCGCACGTCCTTTTTCAGCACAATTTTCCAAACAGTCCGGCAAAACTTTGGTGATCGACAACCGAGGTGGTGCGGGCGGCAACCTGGGTGCGGGCATTGCGGCTAAGGCAGCTCCCGATGGTTACACCTTTTTCATGGGCGCGGTCCATCACTCGATCGCGCCGTCTATGTACCCCAAACTTGACTACGATTTGGAGCGTGATTTTGTGCCTCTTGCACTGGTGGCCAGCGTGCCCCATGTCTTGGTGGTGAACACCAAAACCATGCCCAGTGATTTCAAGTCTTTCATGGAACTGGTGCGCAGTAAGCCAGGTCGCTTCAACTACGGTTCTGCGGGCGGGGGCACGTCGCACCATTTGGCGGGCGAGTTGTTCAAGTTCCAGAGCAAAACCTTCATCACGCACATCCCTTACCGCGGGGCGGGCCCTGCTTTGCAAGATTTGATTGCAGGCAACGTGGACATGATGTTTGACGGTTTGGGGTCTTCAGCGCAACACATCAAAGGTGGCCGCATCAAAGCCTTGATGGTGTCGGGCAACAAACGCAACCCCGCTTTTCCAGATGTGCCCTGTGCTGCTGAGTTGGGCATGCCCGACTACAACGTGAACACGTGGTATGGCTTGTGGGCGCCTAAAGGTACACCTGCCGATATTCAAACACGCATGATCGAAGAAGTGCGCAAGGCCGCGACTGCCGACGACATCAAAACAAGCTGGTCCAACAGCGGTGCTGAATTTCCTAACCTCACGGGCCCGCAATTTGGAGCGTTCGTGAATGCTGAAATCAAAAAATGGGCGGCTGTGGTGAAAGCTTCTGGCGCCAAATTAGATTGATATGAACTTCTAAGCATCGTGTTTTTGAAAATGACCATGAACCACAATCTCTACGCTGCCTTGCGTGCGGCCTTTCCGAAAGACTTGAGCTCCACCGCTGTGGAGACTGACGACGGCCAGTTCTACAGCTGGGCTGATCTGGAGCGCGCCAGCGCCATGATGGCCAATTTGCTGGATTCGTTGGGCATCCCCAAAGGCGCTCGCGTCGCGGTACAAGTTGAGAAATCAGTCGAAGCCATGATGCTTTACCTGGCAACTTTGCGCGCAGGTTATGTGTTCTTGCCTTTGAACACGGCCTATCAAAGCGCTGAGATTGAGTACTTCATTGGCAACGCCGAGCCTGCCGTGGTGGTGTGCAGCAGCAAAAATTTTGGCTGGGTTAGCAAGATCGCTTTCAAGGCAGGCACACAAAATGTGTTCACCTTGGACGACAACCGCACGGGCAGTTTGCTAGAGCGCGCGGCACATTGCTCCGATCAGCACGAGGTGGTGCAAAACAACGCCGACGATTTGGCTGCGATTTTGTACACCAGTGGCACCACAGGCCGCAGCAAAGGCGCCATGCTCTCGCACGGCAATATGCTCAGCAACGCGCAGACCCTGAAGAAGTACTGGGGCTGGAAGCCTGGTGATGTGTTGATTCACGCGCTGCCCATCTTCCATGTTCACGGCTTGTTTGTGGCCATTCATGGTGCTTTGCTCAACGGAAGCAAGATGATTTGGATGTCCAAGTTCGACCCCAAATTGGTCATCTCCAAAATGCCCGAAGCCACCGTGTTCATGGGCGTGCCTACTTTGTATGTGCGCATGCTGGCCGAGCCCAGTTTGACGAAAGCGCAGGCCTCGAACATGCGCTTGTTCGTAGCAGGCTCTGCGCCGCTGCTGCTGGAAACTTTCAACGAGTGGCAAGACCGAGTAGGCCAGCCGATTCTCGAGCGCTACGGCATGAGCGAAACCGTCATGTTGACATCGAACCCTTATGCGGCTGATGCGCGCTACCCAGGCCAAACTGAGCGCCGTGGCGGCACAGTTGGCTTCCCGTTGCCTGGTGTGTCTTTGCGTGTGCAAGACGACGAAGGCATGGCTTTGCCCGTGGGCGAAATCGGTGGCATTCAGGTCAAAGGCCCAAACGTGTTTGCGGGTTACTGGCGCATGCCTGAGAAAACCAAAGAAGAGTTCACCGCCGATGGGTATTTCAAAACCGGCGACGTGGGCAAGATTGATGAACGCGGTTACGTGGTGATCGTGGGTCGCAGCAAAGACTTGATCATCAGCGGGGGCTATAACGTGTATCCGGCAGAGATCGAGGGCTACATCAACGACATGGCTGGCGTGGCTGAGAGTGCTTTGATTGGCGTGCCTCATCCTGATTTTGGTGAGGTGGGCGTGGCGGTGGTGATTGCTAAGTCGGGTGCCAAGGTGGACGCGGATGCGGTGATTGCGGCGCTTAAGTCGCAATTGGCGAATTTCAAGATTCCTAAGAAGTGTTTTGTTGTGGCTGAGTTGCCGCGCAACACCATGGGCAAGGTTCAGAAGAACTTGCTGCGGGATCAATACAAAGGGTTGTTTTAAGCCATTTGTCTTTCGGGGCGTTTGGGGTTTT
>NZ_NESI01000010.1 GCF_002778325.1 Limnohabitans sp. B9-3 | reverse complement strand
GCCAAACTTGGCCGACAGGATCGTGGTGATCGCTGCAGTCAAGGTTGTTTTGCCGTGGTCAACGTGGCCAATCGTGCCGACGTTCACGTGCGGCTTGGTACGTTCAAATTTTCCTTTTGCCATTTCTCGACTCCGAAAAAAATAAGTCAATCACAAAAAATTTGGTGCCCTTGGCGGGAATCGGACCCGCGACCTCTCCCTTACCAAGGGAGTGCTCTACCACTGAGCCACAAGGGCAATAACTCTGACCGCCAATCAATCCAGCAAAAACAACAATTGGAGCGGGAGACGGGAATCGAACCCGCGTCATTAGCTTGGAAGGCTAGGGTTCTACCATTGAACTACTCCCGCATCTAACCGGAAACCGGCATTGACATTCGCAGGATCACCTAGGCAACACTTGTTATTTTCGCTGGTGGAGGGGACTGGATTCGAACCAGTGTAGGCGTAAGCCAACAGATTTACAGTCTGCCCCCTTTAGCCACTCGGGCACCCCTCCGGCGAACCTCAGACTATACCAGAGTTTGGAAGCTACGCGTTTAGCCGCAATAAATTTCGCTCATAAAGCCCAAGATATCTCTAGGCCTCGCTGCGACAGCCAATGTGTAGCGGTCGAAAAGTGGCCACATCCGACAAAGGGCAGCGGCGGCCGCAACGCAGACAGTGGCGACGGGTGGTTGGCAAGCAACACCAAGGCCTCACGCTGCACACGCCCAGCCTCGACCACATTCGAGATATTGCGTCGAGTTTGCAGCTCGATCATGGGCGCCTTGGCTTGCGCATGCACGCCCCACAACATATAAACACAAGCTGGTGCCGTACGCGCCACCAGAGTAAGCAATGCATCCGTTAAACAGTCCCACCCCCGCTTGGCATGACTGGCTGGCCTGCCTTGCTCGACCGTCAAACAGGTGTTGAGCAACAACACCCCGCGCTTGGCCCATGACTCTAGTGAGCCACTTTGCGGCGGCAACAAACCCACATCTCTTTGTAATTCTTTGAATATATTGCGCAGTGACGGCGGCACCTTGACGCCTGGCGCAACCGAAAACGACAAACCCTGGGCCTGATAAGGCCCGTGATAAGGGTCTTGCCCAAGAATCACCACACGGACACTCGCCAGTGGCGTCAATAACAAGGCCCACAGCGGATGCTCTGGATAGACAACAGCGCCGTTTGCCAACCGCTCCTTGATAAAAGCGGACAAAGACTCTCCTTCAGAGCTGCGCCAAAAGGTTGTCAGCGTCGGCTGCCAATCGTCATGAACAGGCCATGTGTCAGGAGACCACGCTTTCAAATGAGGCGCCAGCGAAGAGGCGCTCCCTTGCGCTGAATCAGCGCCAAATAAATCTTGCGTCATCCCAACAAAACGGCGACTCAATCGGCAAACAACTGCGCCAATGCCACACCTGGATCTGGCGCACGCATGAACGCTTCACCCACCAAAAATGCATGCACTTTCGCGTCGCGCATGGTTTGCACGTCACTGCGCTGCACGATGCCGCTCTCGGTCACCAGCAATCGATCTGCCGGCACATCAGCCAACATGCCGAGCGTCGTGTCCAACGAGACGTCAAAGGTGCGCAGATTTCGGTTATTGATGCCGATCAGCGGTGTTTTCAACTTCAAGGCACGCTGCAACTCTGGCGCATCGTGCACCTCCACCAACACCGCCATGTCGAGACTGCGCGCGATCGCTTCGAACTCCGCCATTTGCGCATCGTCCAAACAGGCGGCAATCAGCAAAATGCAATCGGCCCCCATCACGCGCGCTTCATAGATTTGGTAAGGGTCAACCATGAAGTCTTTGCGCAACACAGGCAAATCACAAGAGGCGCGTGCTTGCTTCAAATAGTCCACACTGCCTTGGAAGAAGTCTTTGTCGGTCAACACCGACAAACAAGCCGCGCCGTGTTCGGCATAACTTTGCGCGATGTCGGCAGGAATGAAGTCTTCACGAATCACACCCTTGGACGGACTGGCTTTTTTGATCTCCGCAATCACCCCAGGCAAACCGGCTGCGATCTTGGTGCGCAGAGCGCCCACAAAGTCACGGGTCAAGACGCGACTCTCGGCATCAGCACGCATGGCTTGCAAAGACTTGCGTTTGAGCGCCGCAGCCACCTCTTGGTGTTTGACCGCAACAATTTTATTCAGGATGTCCGACATATTTTTCTTTCTAGCGCCGACGCGCAAATTTATGCTGCAGCGAGTTGGTTTGCTGTTGTCATCAAATGGCCAAGTTTGGCTTTGGCGGCCCCCGAGGCCAAAGCCTCACGCGCACGCGCAATACCAACCTCGATGCTGTCTGCCAGATTGGCCGCATACAAAGCCACGCCGGCGTTGAGCACCACAATGTCACGCGCAGGACCGGCTTGGTTGTCCAGCACGCCCAGCAACATGGCGCGCGATTGCTCCGGCGTTTCCACACGCAAGGCACGGTTGCTGCTCATAGCAAAGCCAAAGTCTTCGGGGTGAATTTCGTATTCGCGCACTTGGCCGTCTTTGAGCTCGCCCACCAAGGTCGACGCCCCCAACGACACCTCATCCAAACCGTCTCGTCCGTAAACCACCAAGGCATGCTCTGCGCCCAAGCGCTCTAATGCGCGCACTTGAATCCCCACCAAATCAGGGTGGAAAACCCCCATCAAAATATTGGGTGCTCCAGCAGGGTTGGTGAGAGGACCCAAGATGTTGAAAATCGTTCGCACACCCAACTCTTTGCGAACGGGCGCTACGTTTTTCATCGCAGGGTGATGGTTGGGGGCAAACATGAAGCCGATGCCCACCTCCGAAATGCACTGTGCAATTTGTACAGGCGATAAATTGATGTTCAGGCCCAAGCTTTCCAACACATCCGCGCTGCCACTTTTACTGCTCACGCTTCGGCTGCCATGCTTGCTGACTTTCGCGCCAGCGGCCGCGGCCACAAACATGGAACACGTCGAAATATTGAAGGTGTGCGAACCATCACCACCCGTACCCACGATGTCCACCAAGTGACGTCGGTCGGCCACCGCCACCTTGGTGGAAAACTCCCGCATCACTTGTGCGGCAGCGGTAATTTCACCGATCGTTTCTTTCTTCACGCGCAAAGCCGTGATGAACGCCGCCATCAACACCGGCGACATTTCGCCGGCCATGATGAGCCGCATGATGTGCAGCATTTCGTCGTGAAAAATCTCACGGTGCTCGATCACGCGTTGCAGCGCTTCTTGGGGGGTAATGGCATGGGAGGCTGTCATGACGCGCCTTTACAAAAAGTTTTTGAGCATGGCGTGGCCGTACTCCGTGAGGATAGATTCAGGGTGAAACTGCACCCCTTGAATATCAAGCTCGGTGTGCCGCACACCCATGATTTCGCCGTCATCCGTCCACGCCGTGGGCTTCAAACACGATGGGCAGCTGCTGCGCTCAATCGCCAAAGAGTGGTAACGGTTGACCGTGAATTTCTCGGGCAAACCGGCAAACACCCCCTCTTGCGTGGTGGTGATCACGCTGGTTTTGCCATGCATCAACGCTTGTGCGCGAATGATCTTTCCACCAAATGCGGCACCAATACTTTGATGCCCTAAGCACACGCCCAAAATCGGCAACTTACCTGCAAAGTGTTGAATGGCTGCCACCGAAATACCCGCCTCAGCGGGTGAGCAAGGGCCAGGGGAAATCACCAAACGATCCGGCCTACGAGCGGCAATGCCTTCCAGCGTGATTTCGTCGTTGCGAAACACCTCAACCTCAGCACCCAACTCACCAAAATATTGAACGATGTTGAAGGTGAAGCTGTCGTAGTTGTCGACCATGAGAAGTTTGATTTTTTTCATGATGGTTACTCCAGACCTTCTTCCACCAACTCACTGGCGCGTAACAGGGCGCGCGCTTTGTGCTCGGTCTCTTTCCATTCCAACTCGGGCACAGAGTCGGCCACCACACCAGCGGCGGCTTGCACGTACAAGGTGTCGTTTTTGATGATGCCCGTGCGAATGGCAATCGCCACATCCATGTCACCTGCAAAGCTCAAGTAACCACACGCACCGCCGTACAAACCGCGCTTGGTGAGCTCGAGTTGGTCAATCAATTCCATCGCATGCACCTTGGGCGCGCCCGTCAGAGTGCCTGCAGGGAACGTGGCCTTGAGTACGTCCATGCTGGTGAGTGGCTGGCCATCTGCACCGTCAAGCAACAAGCCTTCCACGTTGCTCACGATGTGCATCACATGGCTGTAACGCTCGACCACAAAAGCCTCGGTCACTTTGACGCTGCCAATTTTGGCAATGCGGCCAATGTCGTTGCGCGCGAGGTCAATCAACATGACATGCTCGGCACGCTCTTTGGGGTCGTTGATCAACTCGACTTCAGCGGCCTTGTCGGCCTCAGGCGTTGCACCGCGTGGGCGCGTGCCGGCCAACGGTCGGATGGTGACTTTTTGGCCCTCGGGCGTTGACTCTTGACGCACCAAAATCTCGGGCGACGCACCCACCACATGGGCGTCACCGAGGTTGTAGTAGTACATGTACGGGCTAGGGTTGAGCGAACGCAAAGCGCGGTACAAGGACAGCGGGCTGGCCGTGAACTTCTTATGAATACGCTGGCCCACTTGCACTTGCATGAAGTCGCCTGCAGCAATCAAATCTTTGGCCCGTAAAACGGCTGCCAAATAATCGTCTTTGGCAAAGCTGCGCTCGGCGGGGTGACTGGCACAAGGTGCAATTGAGGGCGCTAACGCAGGCGCTTTCAAACGCAGCTTGAGCTCGGCCAAACGCGTTTGCGCTTGTGCGTAGGCCTCTGGCTGCGCTGGATCGGCATAGACAATGATCGACAGCTTGCCCGACAGGTTGTCGATCACCGCCAACTCTTCGGTTTGCAGCAACAAGATGTCAGGCATGCCCAAGTCATCGGGCGGGCAAGAGTTGACCAGCTTCTTTTCAATGTGACGCACGGTGTCGTAGCCAAAATAACCCGCCAATCCGCCACAAAAACGGGGCATGCCTTCGAGCAGCGCCACTTTGAAACGCTTTTGGTACGCGGCCACAAAATCCAACGGATTACCCGCAACGGTCTCGACCACCACACCATCGGTGACCACCTCGGTTTTCGCAGCATCGCCAAAACCACTGGCGCGCAGCAAAGTTCGAGCAGGCAAGCCAATGAAGCTGTAACGCCCAAAGCGCTCACCGCCGACCACAGACTCCAGCAAAAAGCTGTGCTTGCCATGGTTTTGGACATGCGCCAGCTTCAGATAAAGCGACAAAGGGGTTTCGAGGTCGGCAAACGCTTGTGCCACCAAGGGGATGCGGTTGTAGCCTTGTTGGGCCAATGTTTTGAATTCGTTTTCGGTCATGGTGAGCCTCCACAGCTCTGCCCCGTGTAGATGGGGCGTTCATTCGGACAGGTGCTGAGGCAAAGGCCATGCATCAGCGCGGGGCACGGCTTGTGTCGCGTGCGTTAAACGAGCGTAAACAAAGGCGTACGCCAGGGCCAGGCTCCCCGGTCATGACAACCTGTGACAGTGCTGCGATGAATGAACATAAAGGTCAGTTTAACAAAGGCTCAGCAAGCCAAGGTCAACGCGCCCTGAATTTGGGTCAACACGTCGACGTGCGCGTCAGCATCGACCGCATCGACGGGCTGGCCATGGTTATAGCCGTAGCGGACCAGCACCACAGGGCAACCAGCGGCCCGTGCGGCCAAGGCATCGTTGCTAGAGTCACCCACCATCAAGGTGCGCGCCGGTTCGGTGCCTAAAATTTCGCAGGTGCGAAGCAGGGGCAGCGGATCTGGTTTTTTACGGGCAAAGCTGTCGCCGCCAAACACATGCGAAAAATACCGATCCAGGCCCTTGGCCGCCAACAAAGGTTTGGCAAATGACAAAGGCTTGTTGGTCAGGCAAGCGAGCACCAAGCCCGCACTGCGCAATTGCTGCAAGCCCTCAGCCACACAGGGATAGACCTGCGCAAACTCACCATTGATGCCCAAGTAATGGTGTTGGTAGCGGGGCCAAGCCAGTTCATACAAATCATCCAGCGTGCGGCTTGCGCACATCAGGCCAGACGACTGAACCTCGGGCAAGGCCAATTGATGCGTCAGCACCGAACGGATCAAATGCTCGGAGCCCTTGCCCACGGTGCGCGACACCAAATCTCGCTGAATCGGTGGCAAATCTAAATCGGCAAGCGTGCGGTTGAGCGCCACTTCAAAGTCGCCTAAGGTGTCCACCATCGTGCCGTCTAGGTCGATGATGGCTGCCTGTAAATGTGAGAAGTGGGTATTCATGGTTTTGAGTTTATCGCCCCTTACAACGACAGATAGCGTATGGCTCAGGTTGAGAGTCACTACCACAAGCGCTCAAAACCTGACGTAACTTGCACGACTTGGCCACACACATGAAGGCCCATCACGGTTCAAAACACCAAGCATGTGGCAGGGGAAATACCATTGCGTACTTTTTACCGCCCACCAAAAATGCCCTACTCAAGAAACTTGGTTGCTTGACAACCTTTCTCTCTTTTAATCACCTTACTCAAACCAGACACCACACGGAGACCTCGGTCAAGATCATGAAAATCGCGCAACAGCCTCAAAACTTAGAAGCACGTCACGCCCTCAAACTGGTCGCCAGTTTGTGCCTTGGGGTTTTCCCGAGCGCCGCCCTGCATGCCCAAAGCGCAACGACGGCACTGGCCGATGTGATGGTGCAAAGTGGTCGTTTGGAACAAAAGCAATTTGATGCGCCAGCGTCTGTTTTTTCGATCGATGCGGAGACCATTCGTAACTCAGGACCTCAAGTCAACATCTCGGATGTGCTGAACCGTGCCCCCGGCGTGGTGGCACTGAACCGTAACAACTACGCGCAAGACGTACAAATTTCGATTCGCGGTTTTGGCTCGCGTGCTGCATTTGGCGTGCGTGGCATCCGACTCATCACAGACGGCATTCCCGCTTCCATGCCTGATGGCCAAGGACAAACCTCAACCATCAGCATGACCTCCACCGACCGTATAGAAGTACTCACCGGCCCGCTGGCCCAGCTTTACGGCAATGCGTCGGGCGGCGTGATTCAAACGTTCACGCGGGAAGCAGGCGCTACACCTGAAGCTCAAGTGAGTTTGTACACAGGCTCATTTGGCATGCAGCGCACTGATTGGCAGATTAGCCAACGCTCAGGCAACGTCGGTCTCGTGGCCGACTACAGCACGTTTTCGATTGACGGTTATCGCCAACAAAGTAGTGCTGAGCGCAAGCAGCTCAATAGTGTGATTACCGTGGATGCCAAGCCTGACACGCGCTTTAAATTTATCGTCAATATGTTCGATATGCCAACGGCTCAGGACCCACTGGGTTTGACTCAAGCTGGATTGACGAAGCCAAAAGAAGTTGTCGCCTCCGCTTTAACCAACAACACGCGAAAAACAGTAAAACAAGACCAAGTAGGCGCAGTGATCGAGCATACGGTCCACAGCGATCTCAAATTTCAAGGCCGTGCTTACAGCGGCACACGCAGTAATTTGCAATATCAGGCAACCGTTCCTGCGGGATGGACGGGACTTGAACGCCGTTTTGAAGGTCTGGGCCTCCAAGCCAATGGCAAGGCGCACGTATTTGATCGCAAGCGAGTTACTTGGACTGCAGGCGTCGATTACGACCATGCCCAAGAACAACGGCAGGCGGGCGCAACCACCAACGGAGAAAAGTCGCTAACTAATGGCAATGCTCTGACCCGTGATGAATTGAATTCAGCAAGAAATCTTGATTATTTTGCCCAAGCCAATTGGTCACTTAACGAGCGCTACACCCTTACGACAGGTGTCCGCCGAAGCGACGTCACGCTCAAGAGTCGTGATGACTACCCAACGACTGGGCCGGGATCTGATGCAGATGGGTCTGGCCGTGTTCAATACAAAGCAACGAGCCCAGTGATAGGACTTACTTGGCACGCACAAGATAACCTCAACCTTTACGCCAACTACGGCAAAGGATTTGAGACACCCACCCTCTCGGAAGCAGCTTACAAAACGGGCACTAACAATACGATCGACACATCGTTCAACCGAACGCTTTTGGCCTCAAGAAGCAAGCACCTTGAAGTCGGAACCAAATGGCACCCAACCCCCATGACCCGTGTAGATGCAGCTTGGTTTCAAATCAACACAGAAAATGAAATCGTGACGCAACTCTCACGAGGCGGCAAAACGTCTTTTGCAAATGCACCACGAACTTTGCGTGATGGCTTTGAACTCGCCTTGCGTACCCAGCACTCTGGCAACTGGCGCAGCCAAGCCTCTGCAACGATCATGAATGCAAACTATGAAGACGCCTTCAGCAGCAGTTCCGTGAGGGTCGTCAACGGTTCACCCGTCGTTACGAACACGACTATCCCTTCGGGAAATCAACTTCCAGCCATTCCCAAGCGACAACTTTTCGGATCTTTGCAGTGGTCTGAAAAAGGCTTTGCCCAAGCCGGGCAGAAACCTCAGCTTGGCCTTGAGGCTGGCATAGATCTCGTGCACCGCTCAAGTATCTGGGCGAGCGATTCCAACTCTGCATCAGATGGACTGGCCCCCGGATATAGTATTTTCAATGCTCGGGTACGCCAGCGTTACCAAGTTGGCACAGCTCGCTTAGAGGCATTTGTTGGCATCGACAACCTGACGAATAAAAGCACGGTCAGTTCGGTCATCGTGAACCAAGCAGCAACTCAATACTTCGAGCCTGGCCTGCCCCGCAACTGGGTGGTAGGCCTGACCAGCAAGATCCCACTTTAAGCCAACGCCACCCGCATCTGGTCAATCACCGCTTTGTAGTCGGGCTTGCCAAAAATAGCGCTGCCCGCCACAAAGGTATCAGCCCCCGCATCTGCCACTTGGCGGATGTTGTCGGGCTTGATGCCGCCGTCGACTTCCAAGCGGATGTCGCGGCCGCTGGCTTCGATCAATTTGCGGGCGTGCTCGATTTTGCGCAGCGCAGAGTCGATGAAGCTTTGACCGCCAAAACCGGGGTTGACGCTCATGATGAGGATGAGGTCAATCTCGTCAATCGTCCAGTTCAACACATCCAACGACTCAGCGGGGTTGAACACCAAGCCGGCCTTCACGCCCTTGCTCTTGATGGCCTGCACGCTGCGATGCACATGGGCGCTGGCGTCGGGGTGAAAGCTGATGAGGTCGGCACCGGCATCGGCAAACGAAGCGGCCAAGGCGTCGACGGGCGAAATCATCAAATGCACATCAATCGGCACGGCCACACCCGCCGCGGTTTTGGCGTGGGGCTTCAAGGCTTGGCAAATCATGGGACCGAACGTCAAATTGGGCACGTAATGGTTGTCCATCACGTCAAAGTGAATCCAGTCGGCGCCTGCGTCAATGACGTTTTTGACTTCTTCACCCAAACGGGCAAAGTCGGCCGACAAAATGGAGGGGGCAATGCGAAAGGTGGGGCGTGTGCTGTTCATGGGGTGATTATTTCATCCCTGCCAAGGCCGCTTTTGGCTTAGGCCAAAATCAGGCCTATGCAACGTTACAAATTCCAAGTCGAAGTTCATCCTCAATACCTGCCTGAGCAATCGGACCCAGAGGGCGGGCTGTTTATGTTTGCCTACACGATCACCATCACCAACATGGGATCGATCCCTGCGCAATTGATCTCACGCACGTGGAACGTGAACGATGCCCAAGGCATGCACGAAAAAATTCGTGGCTTGGGCGTCGTCGGCCATCAGCCCTTGCTCAAGCCCGGCGAGCAGTTTGAGTACACCAGCGGCACCCGCCTGCGCACGCCCACTGGCACCATGCACGGCAGCTACTTTTGTGTGGCCGAAGATGGCGAAAAGTTCGATGTGGACATCCCCATGTTTGTGCTGGACGCCTTGAGCGACGCGCCTGGCAACCGCAACCTGCACTGAGACCGGCCATGGGTGAGTTCGACCTGATTGAGCGCTACTTCAAGCGCCCCACCCAAAAAGCTGTGTTGGGCGTGGGTGACGACTGCGCCCTGTTGACCCCCACAGCGGGCATGCAACTGGCCATCTCCAGCGACATGCTGGTGGAAGGTCGCCATTTTTTGAGCACCGTCGACCCCACCCGCTTGGGCCACAAAGCCTTGGCCGTGAATTTGAGCGACTTGGCCGCGAGTGGCGCCACGCCCATGGCCTTCACCTTGGCACTGTCGTTGCCGCGCGTGGACGAAACTTGGTTGGCTGGTTTCTCCAGCGGGTTACTGCAATTGGCCGATGCACACAGCTGCGAACTGGTAGGCGGCGACACCACCCAAGGTCCGTTGAACATTTGCATCACCGTGTTTGGCGAAGTGCCCCCGGGCGATGCCTTGCTGCGCCACAACGCACAAGTGGGCGACGACATCTACATCAGCGGCACCGTGGGCGATGCCCGCTTGGCGCTGGAAGTTTTTCGCGGCACCCAATCGATTGATCCAGAGGGCTTGGCTTACTCCCGTTCGCGCATGGAATGCCCCACTCCTCGCGTGGCCCTGGGCACCGCCTTGCGCGGCGTGGCCAACGCCGCCATTGACGTGAGCGACGGTTTGCTGGGCGACTTGGGCCACATCTTGAAACGCTCGGGCGTGGGCGCTCAGATCGACACTGCTTGGCTGCAATCGTCCAACACCCAACGCCACAGCGCAGGTGTAGATGCCGATGCTGGCATCAGCCCTTGGCTGGCAGCGCTGTCGTGGAACAAGCGCCTCGACTATGCCCTCGCGGGGGGTGACGACTATGAGCTGTGCTTCACCGCACCCATCGAGCAACGCGAAATGGTCCACGCCGCAGCTTGGGAAAGCGACACGCCCGTGACCCGCATTGGCCGCATCACCGAGCAACAAGGTTTGGTGGTACTTGACCCACAAGGTCAACCCATTGCAAGGCGGTTTGCATCGTTTGATCACTTCGCTTGAATGCTTAGCGCCGTCTTAGCCCTCAGATACCCAAAAAACACTGAACCGAAATGCTGACCCGCCGCTTCGTTCTCTCTCACCCCGCCCATTTCATCGCGCTTGGCGCAGGATCTGGACTGAGCCGTTTCGCGCCGGGCACGGCAGGCACCTTGTGGGCGTGGGCGGTGTTTTTACTCTTGCAAATTTGGTTGACGCCCTTCCAAATGGGTGTGCTGATTGGGGTGTCCACACTGGTGGGTTGGTGGGCTTGCACGGTCACTGCACGCCATATGGGCGTGGCCGACCCGGGCGCGATTGTGTGGGACGAGATCGTCGCGTTTTGGCTGATTTTGTGGCTGGTCACGCCCACCACCTTTGGCGGCGAGTTGGCAGCGTTCATCTTGTTTCGCTACTTTGATGCGGCTAAGCCTGGCCCGGTGCGTTGGGCCGATCAGCTGTTCAAAGGCTTCGGCTGGCGCGGTGGCTGGGGCATCCTGTTCGATGACTTTGTGGCCGCGTTTTGCACCCTGTTGGTGATGGCCTTATGGAGAACGCTATGACGACACAAACAACACAGACTGACGTAGAACGCTTGGCGCAAGCCTTGTTGCAACACGGCTGGATGTTGGCCACAGCCGAAAGCTGCACGGGCGGCATGATCGCGGCAAGCTGCACCGACTTGGCCGGATCGAGCCAATGGCTGGAGCGCGGTTTTGTGACCTACTCCAACGAGGCCAAGCACGAGATGCTGGGCGTGGACAACACCTTGATCGCCCAGCACGGTGCGGTGAGCGCGCCCGTGGCGCAAGCCATGGCCTTGGGTGCGCTGCGCCATTCACGAGCGCAGGTGTCGGTGGCGGTGACGGGCGTGGCAGGCCCCACTGGCGGATCAGCAGAAAAGCCCGTGGGCACGGTGTGGTTCAGCTGGGCCTTGCCCAGCGATGCGGGGCCCACACTGGGCGCAGAAACCGCTTGGGTCAAAACCGAGCTGATGCACTTCGCGGGCGACCGCGCTGCAGTGCGAGAGGCCACGGTGCAGCACGCCTTGCGCACGCTGCTGGCCTTGCTGCAAACGCCTTAAAACTTAGGTGACTGACGGATACGACAACGCGCTAGCCGCTCCTAGCCGCATTCGCATCTCAAACCGGCAACACAGCCGGAAAACGCTTGGCAACTGCCACTCCCAACCGCGCCATGCGGTTGCGCATGGTCAGCACGGCTTTGTCTTTGCTGATGAGTTGTGCCTTGAGCTGCGCCGCGAGGTCGATGAACTTTTGGTCATCGCCGTCTTTGCAGATGAACAGCGCTTTGGGCGCGATGGGCTGTAACACCGCATGAGCATCAAACTGGCGCAAGATGTCTTCAGCCGTCAACGCGCTGAAGGCCAAGCGCCGGGCGATGTGGGTGTAAGCCAAAACGCGCTCCAGCTCGTCACGCATCACTTGCGTGGCCAACCACTGCACAGACTTGCCGCTCAAAGCGGCTTGCAAGTCGGGCGTTGCTGGGTCTCGGTAAAGCCACAGGTCGAGCACGATGTTGGTGTCGAGCACCACAAGCACAGGTGGCGGGCTGGCTTGTAAATTTAAGCCGTCACGCGTGCCAACATTCAAATCTTCACTCACGCCATCACAGATCACGATGCTGCTGGTCCTTTGCCCTCGGTGTGGTGAGCCTCAGGGGCTTGGCCGTCGCTAGACTTGTTGCGCATCGAGCCAGCACGCAAATCAAAGCGGAACATGCGGCATTCGATGGGGCCGTTCCACATGGGCACGCGGCGCGACTCTTTGAAGCGCATGCGGGTGGGCAGCTTGAGATCGGGGGTCAACATCCAAGCCGACCAACCGGCGTAGTTTTTCTTCCAATGGCTGGCGAGTTGGGCAAAGAAGTCGCCGCCGTCTTCGGTTTGAGCAATGTCACGGGCGCCGAAGCGCGGCACATCATCACGAATCATGCCGTTGTCATACGCGGCATCGTCAAAGCCCGCATCGCCATTGCTGTTGACGTCTTCGTAAGGCGACACGTATTCGCTAGGTGGTGCATAACGGGCACGGCGTGCAGCACCCGCAATACCGGCGGCTTCAATGCGCTCGCCATACGGCGGGTTGACCAGCATGATGCCGGGTTGCTCGCACGGGGGCATGCGCTGCAAGGCATCACCACCGCGCAGTTGCACGGCGTGCGCCACGCCGCCACGTTCGGCATTGCGCTCGGCAAAGTCGACCATACGGAAAGCCACATCGCTGCCAAAAATCGGCGCACGCGGTTCGCATTCTTGGTTGCGTGCGTTGTTGAGCAAACCTTGCCACACGTGGGCTTGGTAAGGCACCAATTTCTCGAAGCCAAAACGGCGCATCGAACCGGGCGCGATATTGCACGCGATTTGCGCCGCTTCAATGGCGATAGTGCCGCTGCCGCAACACGGGTCATACAACGGCACACCTTGCGCCACCAAGCCGTCTGGATTGGCCGCCGTACCATCGCCTTGGCTCCAGCCGCTGGCCGCCAACATGGCAGCGGCCAAGGTTTCTTTCAAGGGCGCATCGCCTTTGTCGGCACGCCAACCGCGTTTGAACAAAGGCTCGCCCGAGGTGTCGATGTAGAGGGTGAGGTTCTCGGTGGTCAAGTGCGCATAGATTCGAGCATCGGGCCACTGCGTGTTGACGTCAGGGCGCACGCCCGTTTTGTGGCGGAAGCGATCGGCCACCGCGTCTTTGATTTTGAGGGCCGCAAAGTTCAAGCTCTTCAACGGGCTGTGCTGCGCGGTGATTTCAATTTTGAACGACTCTTTGGGCGAGAACCACAGTTCCCACGCCACTTCACAAGCGGCGTTGTAGAGGTCTTGCTCTTGGCGATAAAAGGTGTGCGACAACTCCACCAACACGCGCTGCGCCAAACGGCTGTGCAGGTTGAGCAACATGGCATCGCGCCATGAGGCACGCACCATCACGCCGGCGCGGAAGGCGCGCAAATCCTCATCGGCCACGCCGGTGATGCGTTTGACCTCGGTGGCCAAATAGGTTTCAACGCCTGCCGCACAGGGCAAGAAAAGGGTCAACTGATTCATAAATGTCTTTAAAGCGCTTTGCGCAAAGTGGTTGGCGCAATGCGTAGCGCCTCACGGTACTTGGCCACGGTGCGGCGGGCGCACTCAATGCCTTGTTCTTTCAGCATCTCAGACAGTTGGTTGTCTGACAGGGGCTTCTTGGTGTTTTCGTTGGCTACGAATTGTTTGATCAACGCACGCACCGCCGTGCTGGAGGCGTTGTTGCCGCTGTCGGTTTCCAACCCCGAGCCAAAGAAATACTTCAGCTCAAAGGTGCCGTAGGGCGTGCTCATGTACTTGTTGGTGGTCACACGGCTGATGGTGGACTCGTGCAGCCCCAACTCCTCGGCAATCTCGCGCAGCACCATGGGGCGCATGGCGAGTTCGCCGTGGATGAAGAAGTTTTTCTGGCGCTCGGCAATCGCATTGCTCACGCGCAAGATGGTGTCAAAGCGCTGCTGAATGTTTTTGATGAACCAACGCGCTTCTTGCAAACGCTGCTGCAAGCCGGCGTGGTTGTCCCCCTTGCCGCCTTTCAAGGCGCTGGCGTAAATGTCGTGCACACGCAAACGCGGCATCACATCGGGGTTCAGGGCCACGCGGAATTTGGGGGCGATGGTGGACTTGCCCACGCGGGTCACCAACACGTCGGGCACCACCACATGGCGCTCCACATCGGCAAAGCGACGGCCGGGCTTGGGCTCCAAACGGGCGATCAAGGCGATGGCCAACTTCACGGTGGCCTCGCTGTCGTTCACGGCCACGGCCAAGCGTTTGAAATCGCGTTTGGCCAACATCTCCAGCGGCTGCTTGCACATGGCCAACGCCACGTCGCGCACGTTGGTGGCTTCTTCGCTGACCACGTCCATGGCCTTGAGTTGCAAGGTCAAGCACTCAGCCAAATGGCGCGCGCCCACACCGACGGGCTCTAGGCTTTGCAGCAACGACAGCGCCACTTGGAAGCGATGTTCGAGTTCTTCGATTTGCTCTTCGTCGTCGCCGCCCAAGCCTTCGGCCAAGCTGCGCAAACTGTCTTCGAGGTAGCCGTCGTCGTTGAGGTTTTCGATCAAGTAGCGCAGGGCGGCGCGATCGGTCTCGCTTAGGCGCAGAGCCAAAGCTTGGCGGTGCAAAAAGGACGTCAGCGATTCTTGGCTGCGCGCCAGCTCGGTGGCGTCGGCCACATCGCTGTCGGCGGTGTTGTTGTTTTTGCTGGCGGGTGCGTCGCCGCCCCACTCGGAGTCGTCGGCGGAAAACTCCACGCTGCCGTCACCATCCCAGCTTTCGGCAATCCCGTCCACGCTGGGCTCGGTGTCGCTGGCTGTGTTGTCGACGGTGATTTCGGACATGCCGCCGTCGAGCGAAGGCACCTCGCGTACAGACTCGACCTCTTCGTCGCGCGTGGGTGCGTCGGCCTTGTCGAGGCCAAACTCTTCACGCGGCGCCTCTTCAAACTCTTTGTCGAGAAAGGGGTTGTCGTCGAGCATTTGCTCGATCTCTTGGCTCAACTCCAGGGTGGACAGTTGAAGCAGTCGGATGGACTGCTGCAACTGAGGCGTGAGCGCCAGATGCTGGGAAACGCGGAGTGATAAGCCTTGTTTCATGCCATCACATTCGGAAGTGTTCGCCGAGATACACGCGTCGCACGTCGGCGTTTTCGACGATCTCGGTCGGTGTGCCTTGCGCCAGCACGCGGCCATCGCTGATGATGCAAGCGTTGTCGCAAATGCCCAAGGTCTCGCGCACGTTGTGGTCGGTGATGAGCACGCCCATGCCACGCGCTTTCAAAAACCCAATGATGCGTTGAATCTCGATCACGGCAATCGGGTCAATGCCCGCAAACGGCTCATCCAACAAAATGAAACGTGGGTTGGTGGCCAAGGCACGCGCAATCTCGACGCGTCGCCGCTCACCGCCCGACAAGGCCATCGATGGCGATGCACGCAAGTGCTCCACGCGCAGCTCTTGCAACAACGACGTCAACCGCTTTTCAATCTCGTCGTGGCTCAGCGATTGACCGTGGTCGTCACGCTGCAACTCCAACACGGCGCGCACGTTGTCTTCCACATTCAGCTTGCGAAAAATCGACGCTTCTTGCGGCAAGTAGCTAAGCCCCAAACGCGAGCGGCGGTGAATCGGCAAATGCGTGACGGGCTGGCCGTCAATGGTGATGGTGCCGCCATCGGCGCGCACCAAGCCCACAATCATGTAGAACGAGGTGGTTTTACCGGCACCGTTGGGGCCTAACAAACCCACCACTTCGCCCTTGTTCACCGCAATCGACACGTCGTGCACCACCTTACGGCTGCCATACGACTTTTGCAAGTGAAGCGCTTCCAGACGGCTCACAGCAGCAGGCGTTGGTGTGGCGGGAGACAGGGGAACGATCACTTTTTATCGGCGTCCAAAGTTTTGTTGCGCGGTGCCAAAATCACACGCACACGGCCGCCAGAGGATTTGCCACCCTCTTCCGTGCGCTGACCATCGATGGCAAACACATCGGTCAAGTTGTCATAGGTGATGAGCTTGCCGGTCATCTGGTCAGCCAGCGCAGCGCCTCGGTAGCGACGCACCTCGGCTTGGTCGATCAACTTGATGCGGTCAATCCGGCCGTCGTACTCGATGCGCAGGCCTTCACCTTCCATGAACTCATCCACACCCTCACGTTTTTGACGAAAAAAAGCGCGTTGATTGGGCTCGGGCAGGATGATGCCAAATTGATAGCCATCTGGGTCTTGGCGGATTTCAATGCGTGAACCACGCAGAATCATGGTGCCTTTGGTCAACACGGCACGCCCTGTGAACACGCTGATTTGCTTGAGCTCATCGTGCACCAAGTTGTCAGCCTCGATGTTCATGGGCTTGTCGCGGTCAGCTTTTTCGGCCCACACCGCGGCTGGGGCCAATGCCACCAGCAAGACCATCAACAAAGAAAGGGGAGAGTTCAAGGCACGAATATTGCTGTATTTAACTGAGGATGATTCTAACCATGCCCCAGATCACACCATGGGTCTCTTTCAGGCCAACGGGGTGGCCATTGGGGTCAGTGTAGGGGTCAGCGTCCGCGACGCACTTCGCTCAGCAAGAAGTCGGTCACTTGAACGGCGCGATCCATGCTGCCAGCCAGCGAGCCATCGGTATAAAAGCGCCCCGCAATACCCAATGCAGGCACACCTTGCACCTTGAATGCCTCTTGCAGCTGGGTAGCGCGGCGCGCCTTGGTCGCCACGCCAAAGCTGTTGAAGGTTTCGCTGAATTTTTGCTCGGTCATGCCGTTTTTGCCCGCCCAAGCGGCCAACGCGGCGCCCGTGTTGAGCGTCTGGCGCTCGGTGTGAATGGCGTGAAACAGCTTGCCATGCATCGTATCGATCAAACCTAAAGACTCAAACACGTAGTAGGCGCGCTGCTGGGCTTCAAAGTCATCGCGGAAACGCACCGGCACGCGTTTGACCACCACGTCTTTGGGCAAGGCCTTGATCCAAGACGCAAAGCGCGGTTCGAACGCGTTGCAGTGCGGGCAGCTGTACCAAAAGAACTCGATCACCTCAATCTTGCCGGCGTCCACTTCGGTGGGCACACGTTTGTCCAAGGTGACGTACTCAATGCCTTCTTCCGGCTTTTTACCGGCAGCGGGGCCTTGGGCTTGCGCCCATAACGGCAAACCGGCCATGGAGATGGCGGTTAAAGAAAAATCACGACGTTTCATAAGTCACCCTCAAAGGAAAATTTAACGTTGCACCCGCACCATGGCGGAGTCGAGGTGCGCGGCTTCGAGCTTGGCACGCACGCGTTCTGCATCGGCCTTGTCCAAAGGCCCCACGCGAACACGGTACACGGTGCGGCCGCCTTGGTCACGTTCGCTGACCTTGGCATCCAGCCCCAGCAAACCCATTTTGGCCCTTTGTGCATCGGCCTCTTCAGGGGTGCGATAAGCGCCGGCTTGCACAAAGTAAATAAAAGGGTCCGCTGCCACAGGCATGGGAGCAGGGCCCGGCTTGGGCTCGACGGCTTGCAGGTCGGCTTTGGCTTTGGCCAAATCGCCCAAAGGATCAGCACTTTTGGGATTCACTTTGACGGCAGCATCAGGCTTGGACTCTGCAGGCTTCACGTCAGGCTTGGCCTCCGGCTTGGCATCGGATTTGGGGGCTTCTGGCACAACGTCAGCCTTGTCAGCAGGCTTGGCGGGATTCTTGCCGTAAAGCGGGGCGTTGGGGTCCCAATCTTTGTTTTTCTTCTCTTCGGCAGCATCTTGGTCCGCCGAGCGGGTCATGCCCTTGTTCATGAAAGGAATGGGCACCTTGGTCACGTAGACAGCCACGCCCAAGGCCACGGTCATGCCCACGACCAAGCCCATGATGAAACCCACCAAGGTTCCGCCGCGTTGTTGATTCACGATTGACATAGGTCTCCGAAGACAGAGTTACATGCTGGCGGGGGCAGACACGCCCAACACCGCCAAACCATTGTGCAGCACCTGTGCAGTCGCTGCCACCAGTGCCAAGCGCGCTTTCTTCACCGCTTTGTCATCGACCAAGATGCGCTCGGCATCGTAGTAGCTGTGGTAACTGGCCGCGAGGTCGCGCAAGTAGAAGGTCACATCGTGCGGCGCAAAGTCGGCCGATGCGGCGCTCAGCATGGCGGGGTACTTGGCCAGTTGCAACATGAGGGCTTGGGCTTGCGGGCTTTCCAGCGCTGACAAATCCACCCCTTGCAAAGAGGCGACATCGCCGCCGTCTTTGTCGGCCCAGGCGCGCAGCACTGAGCAAATGCGGGCGTGTGCGTATTGCACGTAGTACACGGGGTTGTCGTTGTTCTTTTGCACAGCCAAGTCCACATCGAAGGTGTACTCGGTATCAGGCTTGCGGCTCAGCAAGAAGAAGCGCACCGCGTCTTTGCTGGTCCACTCGATCAAGTCGCGCAAGGTCACGTAGCTGCCGGCTCGCTTAGAAATTTTCACCTCTTCACCGCCGCGCATCACGCGCACCATGGTGTGCAACACGTAATCGGGGTAGCCCTCGGGGATGCCCACATTGGCGGCTTGCAAGCCAGCGCGCACGCGGGCGATGGTGCCGTGGTGGTCTGTGCCTTGGATGTTCACCACCTTGGTGAAACCACGCTCCCACTTGGTGATGTGGTACGCCACGTCGGGCACAAAGTAGGTGTACGTGCCGTCTGTCTTTTTCATCACACGGTCTTTGTCGTCGCCGTAGTCGGTGGACTTGAGCCACAACGCACCGTCTTGTTCGTAGGTTTTGCCAGCTGATTGCAAGCGGCCCACCGCATCGGCTACTTTGCCGCTGGTGTAGAGGCTGCTCTCGAGGTAATAGTTGTCGAACTTGACGTCAAAGGCTTTCAAGTCGAGGTCTTGCTCGTGGCGCAAATAGGCCACAGCGAACTCGCGCATGCCGTCCACATCGTTCACATCGCCGCTGGCGGTGAATTCGCGGTCGTCGGACTTGACGGTTTTGCCCGCCAAGAAATCGGTGGCGATGTCTTGGATGTAGTCGCCGTTGTAAAACGCTTTGCTCTCTGGGTTCTCAGGGTCCACGGCCCAGCTGGCGTCGCCAGGCTTGATGCCTTGGGCGCGGAAGTGCGTGCTCTTGGCCAAAGTGTTGATTTGCACACCCGCGTCGTTGTAATAAAACTCGCGATAGACGTTGAAGCCTTGCGTGGCAAACAAATTACAAATCGCGTCGCCCAGCGCGGCTTGGCGACCGTGGCCTACGTGCAACGGGCCGGTAGGGTTGGCAGACACAAACTCGACCAACACGCGTTGGCCGTTGTCGGCTTGGAATCCAAAACAATCTTTGGCGGCCAACACCTCACGCACGATTTGTTGCTTGGCAGCGGGCTTCAAGCGGATGTTGATGAAGCCGGGACCGGCGATCTCGATGTCTTGCACCCACTGTTGGTAAACGGGCGCCGCCAACAGCGCGTCGCGCAGTTGTTCGCCGAGCTGACGTGGGTTGAGCTTGAGGGGTTTGGCCAGCTGCATGGCCGCGGTGATGGCGTAGTCGCCATGCGCGGGGACCTTAGGAGATTCAAAAGCGGCTTTGTTGCCGGAACCGGGCAACAAACCGTCGAGGGCTTGGCTCAGGGCGGCCAGCAATTCTTGTTTAACTTGGAGCATGGCTAGATTTTACGGGGCGGCCCTCACTTTCAAGGGGCACGCCTTATTTTTTGGCATGATCTACCCCACTATGCGCGACGCCCACACCCTCACACCCATCGACCGTTTCCAATACACCCCCACCCTGTCGTGCGTCATGCCCGCCTACAACGAGGGCAAGAACCTGGGCACCTTGGTGCCACAGGTGCTGCAAGCCTTGCAGGCGCTGGGTTCGCAGGTGGAAATCGTGCTCATCAACGACGGTAGTCGTGACGACACGGCACAGGTCATCCAAGCCTTGTGCGAAGCGCACCGCGAGGTGGTGGGCATCAACCTGTCACGTAACTTTGGCAAAGAAGCTGCGCTGACCGCCGGCATTGACGCTGCGCGCGGCGAGGTGGTGGTGCTGATGGACTCTGATGGCCAGCACCCCATTTCTCTGGTGGCAGAGATGGTCAAACGCTGGCGTGAAGGATCGGACGTGGTGTACGCCATTCGCCGCACGCGCGACGACCAATCGGCCTTGCACGCAGGGCTGACGGGCATGTTTTACAAGCTCATCAACATGGGCAACCGCGTGAAGATTCCTGCTCACGCGGGCGACTTTCGCTTGATGGACCGCCGCGTGGTGGATGCGCTGAAACAATTGCCCGAGCGCAACCGGTTCATGAAAGGCCTTTACGCCTGGGTCGGCTTTGCCAGCACGGCCATTGACTACGAACCGCTGCCCCGCGCCGCGGGCGAAAGCAGTTTTGGCTTGCGTGGGTCGTTTGCCTTGGCCTTGACGGGCGTGTTGGCGTTCTCCATTGCGCCGCTGCGCGCTTTGACGGTTTCAGGCTTGCTGCTGGCCATGGTTGCCTTGAGCTACGGTGCTTATGTGGTGGCCGAATATTTTTTGTGGGGCATCAGTGTCCCTGGCTATGCCACGCTGGTGGTGGGCATGATGTTTTTCAGTGGCATTCAGTTGTTGTCTATCGGCGTGCTGGCCGAGTACGTGGGACGTATTTACGAAGAGGTCAAGCAGCGGCCCATGTATTTGGTGAGCCACCACTGGGGTTCTGGCTTGGCCTTGGCGCCCGTCAAAGCGCCAGCGCCTTCGATGGCTCAGTTTGACAACGAACACCCGATCTAAGCCCATGAACAGTGGTTTTTGGTTTTTGGTGGTGGGCAGCGCCGCAGCGGCCACCCACATGGGGGTGTTTGAGCTGACCAAAGCCCATCTACTGCCCGAGTTGGCCAATGCCGCAGGCTTTTGCGTGGCGTTTGTGGTGAGCTTTGCAGGCCATCGGCGCTTGAGTTTTCAAGACGCAGACACCAGCTTTTGGCAAAGCCTGCGTCGCTTTGCGGCGACCGCGCTGGCGGGCTTTGTCGCCAACGAACTCATGTTTGTGGCGCTGCTGCGCGGCTTGGCTTTGCCAGATTGGCTGGCTTTATTTTTTGCCTTGATCTTTGCATCCGCGCAGACCTTTTTGCTCAGCCGCTTCTGGGCTTTTCGCAGACGCGCTTGACGCAGACGAAGTTGAGGCCGACGCACCTGAGGCCACTGCATTGGATTGGTACAGATTCCAAGCGCGACCCGCAAACACCAACTCAAATCCTGCGTGGTTCTGCGCAGTCAGCGTACCTGACGTGTTGGGTGCTACGACCCAAGCGCGCGGAGTTTGCTTCAAGCTCTCCAAGCGCGTCAACGGCACCAAACTGCGCCCGGCTTGCGCATCAAAATCGGCGCCTTCAAACAGCTCACGGCGCCAGTTGTCGCCTGAGGTCTGGCGCAAGGTGTCCCAGTCTTGGATGACTTCCAGCGGGCGAGTGACTTGCGCGTAGAACGGCAAATCGTAGGGGTACTCGTCCACCGCGGCCACCACGTCTGAAGGACGCGCTTGGCACGCGAGCACAGCGGCCACATCCATGCTGCTGTGCTTTTGGGTGAAGCGCTCAGCAGCCACATGCCCGCCTACCGCTAGCGCCACATTGAGACCCACAACGATGGCAAACACACGCTCACCCCAAGCGCGCGGCGTCACATGACGCTGCCACCACAGCGCCGCGAGCAGCGCCAGCGGGGGCACGACGGGCAAGGCGTAGCCAATGAGTTTGGAGTTGGGGATGGAGAAAAATCCCAAAATGGCGATCAGCCAAATCCAGCACAGTGCGGTCCAACGCGGGTCCGCACCCACACCCACATCGGCGCCCACGTTCAGCGCGGTCAGCCTGTGGCGCAAACTGCGCCAAGCGCTGGCCAACACCAAAAACACCCACGGAAACATCAACACCGTCACGGCTAGGCCATAAAACCACCAAGGTCTGGCGTTGTTGAAGGTGGTGGCGGTGTATCGGCCAAACTGATGCTTGCCAAACATATAGGCCAGCATGTCTGGATGCTCACGCGCCGCCAACACAAACCACGGCAAGGCCACGGCCGCAAACAACAGCACGCCACTGAACCAAGGCAGGGCCCACACTTTGCGCCATTGCCACGTCCACGTCACCCAGAGGCACAGCACAAAACCGGGGAGCAACAAACCGATCAAGCCTTTGCTCAAGACGGCCAACGCGCAGGCGATGAAACCCGCGCGTGCCCAACCCGCGTGCACGCCATCCGCATGCATCAGGGCCCGGGCAAAACACCAAATGCCCACGCCCATCCACGTGGCGACCATCATGTCGTGGTTCACGTATTGGCCGCCCATCAAAAACGCCAAGCTGCTGCCCAGCATCCAAGCCGCGCGGTTGGCCACTGCCAAGCCTGCGATGTGGCGCGCACAGGCCCACAGCAAAGCCCACATCAAGAAAACATGCAACGCTACGACCAGGCGTGACGCCCAAGGCGTGACGCCCAAAACCGCCATGGCGCTGGCTTCTAACCAATGCAGCAAGGGGGGTTTATGAAAGAAAGGAATACCGTCCAAGCGTGGGGTCAGCCAGTCGCCACTCATCAACATCCATCGACCTACCTCCGCATAACGCCCCTCATCGGGCAAGGCCAAAGGGCGCAAGGCGGCCAAGACCAGCAACAGCAACGGCAACACACACAGCGCCCAAGTGCGGCTGCGTTCGGAGAAAGAAGAGGAGGAGGTCATGTCAAAACGCAGGTGAATCGCAGCATCGGTACACGGTCAAACCGAAGCCATGGGCAAGCCACTGCCTCGGACCAAGCGAACGCCCGCATCGCGCAAATCTTGGACAAAATCGTCGCTGGCCAAATACGCAAACTCACGGGCGCGGGCAGGTCCAATGTCATCATCGGCTTGGATCGACGCACCTGGGTGGCACATGATGGCGGCGGGTTTGGCCGAGGCTGGGGGCAAGTCCGCCAGCCAACCTTGCATGCGTTTCGCGTAGTCGGCCACGCTGCCGTCAAATGCGTAGGCGCCCGACAACGGGCTGACCGTGGGCCAGTGGTGATCGTCCGCCAAAGCCTGCAAAGTTTTAGAGCCCATGGTGGAGATCACACGCGCCTTAAACCCAGCTTGTGCCACATTGGAAATACGCAGCCAAGGTCGCGACGCAGCGTTGCCATAACGGCGCAACAGCACCTCGAACAGCGCATCACGCAAACCTGCAAACTGATGCACATGCTGGTGGCCATCGATGTGGTCTGGCGCGGCGTGCCAGTGCTGCTCAAAGGCATCGAGTTGGCGCTCTATCTCATCGCGCAGCGCTTGGCGATCGAAGCGACGCAACGCAGCACGGCGCATCACCGTGCTCAAAGCGCCACCAAAACCGGCGCTTTGGGCAAAGCTGCTGGTCCAGTCCAAATGCAAACCCACATCCAAACGGCCTCGCAAGTCGCTCAGCGCCGGCGCGTCTTCCGCCCAACGGGGCGAGCACGTCATCACGCTGGTGGCACTCAAACGGCCCAACACCACCAAAGCCAGGATGCCTTGTGAGGTGGGCGCGTTGACCGCATAGTCATCTGCGCAAAGCACCACGTCACGCACAGATGAAACGCTCACTGGACAGCCCTCCAATAGGCGGCTTGGCCATAGTGGTCTTTGAGAAAGTCAATCCACAAACGCAAGCGCAGCGGCAAATGCTTGCGCTGCGAAAAAATGGCATAGATGCCGTTGGGCGGTGCGGAAAAATCGTTCAACACCGTCACCAACTGACCGCTGCTGACCTCGGCCTCCACCTCCCAAGTGCTGCGCCATGCAATGCCGTATCCCGCCATGCACCAGTCGTGCAGTACTTGGCCATCGGAGCAATCCATCGGACCACTAGGGCGCAGATGAATCACCTCATGGCCTGCGACATCGCCGTCTTTGGCAGCGATGGGCGCACGAAAGGCCCAGCCGCGGGTTTGCGACGCATCGCTGGACAGGGTGAGGCAGCGAAAGCGCATCAAATCATGCGGCGTTTGAGGCGTGCCGTAGCGTTTCAAAAACTCAGGAGTGGCCACGCACAGACGACGGTTGTCGGCCATGCGCACGCTGACCAGCGAGGAGTCGGGCAAATCGCCCACGCGCACCGCGCAGTCAAAACCTTCGGCGGCCAAGTCGACCACACGGTCACTGAGGTTGAGCGACACCGTCACGTCGGGGTGCATGCTGTGAAACTTGGGCACCAGCGGCGCCACATGGCGACGTCCAAAGCCAGCAGGCGCGGTGATGCGCAAATGGCCGCTGGCTTTCAAGCCGCCTGCACTGACACTGGCTTCGGCGTTGGCCACCTCGGCCAACAAACGTTGGCAATCCTCTAAAAAGGCGGTGCCTTCATGCGTGAGCGTGATGCGCCGCGTGGTGCGCACCAAGAGCTTGACGCCCAAGTGCGCTTCCAAACTGTCCAAACGTCGGCCCATGATGGCAGGTGCCACGCCCTCGGCAACGGCGGCCGCAGTCAAGCTACCCTTTTGGGCCACCGACACGAAGGACTCGAAGACTTTGAGTTTGTCCATGCCGTCGATTATCCACGGGGGGCCCCGCGAAGCCCACGCCTAAAATCGTCCCAATGAACGCCGCCAACCTAGCCACCCACACACCTTGGACTCACAACACCAAGGCACGACTCGCCCACATGGGTCCTGCTTGGTTTGTGCCGGTCATGGGTTGGTGCGGTTTGGCACAAGCTTGGCTGCGTGCCACCGATGTGCTGGGTGGCACGGCGCTGAGCTTGAGCTGGGTGGCTGGTGCTTTCGCGTTGCTGCTATTGAGTGCACTTTGCCTCGCGTGCATCGTCCGGCTGAAAGTCCACGCTCCCGCCGTACAAGCCGACTTGAGGCACCCCGTACGTCATGCCTTCATGGCCACCCTGCCCATTTCGCTGCTGTTGCTGTCCACCTTAGGGACGGCGCTGTTTTGGAATACAGCTCCTTGGCTGGACCACCTGCTGCGCATCACCTGGCTGACCGGTTCGCTGTTGGAACTAGCCGCCACGGTCTGGGTGCTGGGACGCTGGCTTCGCCCCAAAGAAGAAGGCGGCTTGCAATGGACCACATTCACCCCCGTGTTGTTCATCCCTGTCGTCGGCAACGTGTTGGCGCCCTTGGGTGGCGTGACGATGGGGTTTGCGCCTTGGGCCACCGCCCAAATGGGCATCGGTCTGCTGCTGTGGCCAGTGCTGCAGACCTTGCTCATCGTGCGCTTGGTGCAAGCCGGACCCCTGCCTGCACGCATGAGCCCCGCGCTCTTCATCACCGTCGTGCCCCCCTCCATCATTGGCCTCGACATGCTGCAATTGAACACCCCCATGCCTGTTGTTTGGGCCCTGTGGGGCGTAGGCCTGTTCTTTTTGATGTGGGCGCTGACCCAACTCGATGCCATCCGCGCACAGCCCTTCGGCATGGGACATTGGGGCATGAGCTTTCCGCTGGCTGCATTCACCGCACTGACGTTGCAACTGAGCAGCACGCCTGAGGGCGCTTGGCTGCAACTGCCAGCGACGGGCATGTTGGCCATCACCTCGTTGGTGATTTTGGGCTTGACCCTCGGCACTTGGCGCGGTTTGCGCGCAGGCACGCTGCTGGTGGCCGAAGGCTGATTAGGCCTCTAGAAGTCACGACATCTGAAAAATTTAGCCACGCAATAAGAGCGTGGCTTTGGCCTAAGATTCGTCCTGAATTTTTGTCTTTGAGATCTGTATTTTTAAAACTACCGGAGAGCGTTGACCCATGACCCCAAGCACCACCCCCCGCACGGCCATTCACAGCCTGCAAGTTGCCACCCAGTTGCAAGACTTCATCAACACCCAAGTGTTGCCTGACACTGGCGTGAGCCAAGCGCAGTTCTGGAGCGGCTTTGATGCCATCGTGCAAGACTTGGCCCCCAAGAACATCGCCTTGTTGGCCGAGCGTGATCGCATCCAACTCGAGATGGATGCTTGGCACAAAGCGAACCCTGGTCCCATCAAAAAGATGAAGGCCTACCGCGCCTTCCTCGAAAAAATTGGCTACCTCGTGCCCCAACCCGACAAGGTCAAGGCCACCACCAAAAACGTGGATGCCGAATTGGCCTTGCAAGCTGGCCCCCAACTGGTGGTGCCCGTGTTGAACGCCCGCTACGCCTTGAACGCCGCCAACGCACGTTGGGGCTCTTTGTATGACGCCCTGTACGGCACCGACGCCTTGCCCGAAACCAACGGCGCAGAAAAAGGCAAAGGCTACAACCCCGTGCGCGGCGCCAAAGTGATTGAATACGCACGCTTTGTGTTGGACCGCACAGCCCCTCTGAAGAGCGGCTCGCACATCGACTCGACCGGCTACACCGTGGTCGGTGGCGAGTTGGTCGTGTCCCTGAAAAACGGCAAGACCACCAAGCTGGCCAAAGCCGCGCAATTCATCGGCTTCCAAGGTGATGCGGCTGCACCGTCGTCGGTGCTGTTGCAACACAACGGCCTGCATTTGGACATCCAAATCAACCGCAACACCGCCATCGGTGCGTCTGACGCAGCGGGCGTGAGCGACTTGATCGTGGAAGCCGCCTTGTCCACCATCTTGGACTTGGAAGACTCCGTGGCCGTGGTGGACGCCGAAGACAAAGTGCTGGCCTATGGCAACTGGTTGGGCATCGTCAAAGGCACTTTGACCGAGGCTGTCGAGAAAAATGGCAAGACCTTCACGCGTGGCCTCAACGCTGACCGCGTCTACACCGGCAAAGACGGCCAGCCCGTCAAGCTGCATGGCCGCTCGTTGCTGTTCTTGCGCAACGTGGGTCACTTGATGACCAACCCCGCCATTTTGTACACCGGCAAAGACGGCGCCACACACGAGATCCCCGAGGGCATCATGGATGCGGTGATCACCACCGCCATTGCCCTGCACGACTTGCAAGGCCACGGCAAAGACGGCATTCGCAACTCGCGCACCGGCTCGGTCTACATCGTCAAACCCAAAATGCACGGCCCAGCCGAAGTGGCGTTTGCCGCTGAGTTGTTTGGTCGCGTCGAGAAGGTCTTAGGTCTCGCTGACAGCACCGTCAAGCTGGGCATCATGGACGAAGAGCGCCGCACCAGCGTGAACTTGAAGGCCTGTATCGCCGCTGCGGCCAGCCGCGTGGCCTTTATCAACACCGGCTTCCTCGACCGCACTGGCGACGAAATGCACACAGGCATGTACGCCGGCCCCATGATGCGCAAGGGCGACATGAAGTCCAGCGCTTGGATTCAGGCCTACGAAAAGAACAACGTGCTGGTTGGCTTGTCATGCGGCCTGCGCGGCAAAGCGCAAATCGGCAAAGGCATGTGGGCCATGCCCGACTTGATGGCTGAGATGCTGAAGCAAAAAATTGGTCACCCCAAAGCGGGTGCCAACACCGCTTGGGTGCCCAGCCCCACCGCCGCCGTGTTGCATGCCATGCATTACCACCAAGTCAAAGTGGTGGATGTGCAAAAAGAGTTGGAAAAAGTCGACTACAGCAAAGTGCGCGACGGCATCTTGGACGACTTGCTGCAAGTGCCCGTGGTGGCCAAGCCCAAGTGGAAAGACGCCGACAAGCAACAAGAGTTGGACAACAACGTGCAAGGCATCTTGGGCTACGTGGTGCGCTGGATTGACCAAGGCGTGGGTTGCTCGAAAGTGCCGGACATCCACAACGTGGGCCTGATGGAAGACCGCGCCACGCTGCGTATTTCTAGCCAACACATTGCCAACTGGTTGCTCCACGGCGTGGTGACACCCGCCGAAGTGAAAGCCACGTACAAGCGCATGGCGTCGGTGGTGGACAAACAAAATGCTGGTGACCCGCTGTACCAAAAAATGGCCGGCCGCTTCAGCAAGAGCGCTGCCTACCAAGCCGCCCTCGACTTGGTGTTCAAAGGCAAAGAGCAGCCTAGCGGCTACACCGAGCCTTTGTTGCACGCCTGGCGCTTGAAGGTCAAGGCTGGCGCGGCGTAATCTGCCTTCAGTTTGACCTGGCGCAAACGGCTCCTTCGGGAGCCGTTTTTCATGGAGGCTCGGCACTATGATTCAGCGTACTTTTCAATTCTTTCGAGAAACACCATGTCCACCCCGTTTGGCCAAACTTTGATTCGCATCGCCTTGCGCTCCTTAATGGGCTTGGTGCTCTTCGTGGCATTGGCAGCCGGCGGCTACTTGCTGTTTGCCTACAACTTCACTTACTCCCAGGGCGAGAGCGTGGGCTATGTGCAAAAGCTGTCCTACAAGGGCTGGGTCTGCAAGACGTGGGAGGGCGAGCAAATGCGCGCCTTGGCCAATATGCCCACCATCCCCGAGAAGTTCGCCTTCACCGTGCGTGATACCGCCATTGCCGATCAAATCAACGCCCACATTGGCCAAAAAGTGGTGCTGGAATATGCGCAACACAGAGGCCTGCCCGAGTGTTTTGGCGAGACCCAGTACTTCATTTCATCGGTTCGCTTGGCTCCGACCGAGTAAGCGGCAGCACCAGTTGCTGCAAATGGCGCACGTCTTTGGTCACTTGCGTCCACCATTTGAAAAATGACTCTTGGGGTTTTTCAATCGGCTTGAACAAGCGCGGTGCCGGTCGCTGAATTAAGTTGACGCTCGCAAGCGCTGGCAAGCGCAAATGCGCCACCGTGTGCACCTGTGCAGCGGTTGACAAGGCCAAAGCCACTTGTTGTTGTGTGCCGTACCAACGCTGTGGCGCGAGATTCGACATGCGCAAACCTACAAACTGCCAACGTGCGAGGCTCCAAGGCTGCGCCCACGGGAGGTCAGACCACGCCACCGCCACGCACACCACGTCGTCAGGCAAATCAGGGGGTATGTCTGCCAAATGCCAAGGATGCACCAACCACACCGTTTTATTCAACACAGCGCGATGGACGGGTGCGGTAAATCCGAAATGTTCAGGAGGTTGCAAAGAGACAGGGGGCTCTTGGCAAGGCGCGCTGTCGCGGCGCTCGTGCGACAACGTGGCACGGCTGCGCGCCAGCAAATCAAGGACCTCGTAGCTCTCATCCAACACCGTCCCTGGGCTGTGCCAAGACGGCGGTGTAAATTTTTCTATGCTTTCTGCATTGCACAAATACGGCTTGTTGCTGCTGGTGCCCGCGATCCACTGCCAGCTCATGTAGTTGCTGGCCAAGTCACCATCGAGCAAATGGCTGTAAAGCCAATCGGCCGCCACACGCCAATGGACTTTGCGCAAATGCACCAAATAACTCGCCAGCCACATGCGGGCGTGGTTGTGCAGATAACCGGTGGCGTAGAGTGTGCGCACTGCTTGGTCAATCACCGGCACATGCGAGCAAGCGGTGCGCACATCGTCGGGCACGACCAAGCTGTAGGCGTCATCCGGCAGCACGCCTTCATGCAAAGACTGACCGATGCCGTCGCCAAGGTGGCCATGCACATGTTGGTAGTACTCGCGCCAACCCAATTGAAACAACAACTTGTGTTGCACGCCTAAACGGTGCTTTTTGTACATGGCAAAGGCCACATCTTTTACGCTCAAAAATCCATGGGTCAAATAGGGAGACAAATCCGTCACCGCGCCCTCCAACGCATTGCGCGTCTGGGCGTAATCTCTGGGGTTGACTTGGGCTAAGCGCTGCCGCGCGGCTTCGAGCGTAGGAGGAAATACGTGCATATTGTTTTTGTCAATTGTGCCCTGCCAGCGTAGCTACACTTGGTCGCATGCACGCACCTGGCTCTCTTGCCGATCTCCAAAGCCGCTACGGGACGCGCCATCGCTGGTTGATGTTGGCCACGGTCATGATTGGCTCCATGGCGGCCATCATGTCCTCCACCATCATGAACGTGGGCATTCCCGACATGAGCTTGCACTTTGGCATTGGCCAAGAACAGGCGCAATGGGTGAGCTCCAGCTTCATGGTGGCCATGACGGTCTCCATGCTCACCACCCCTTGGTTACTGGCCCGTTTTGGTTACCGCAACACGTATTACGGCTGCATGTGGCTGTTGATGACAGCGGGCATAGGCGGTGGGCTGGTCAACGACTACAACTGGGTGCTGGTGGCTCGGGTGAGCGAGGGGCTCGCCGCTGGCGTGGTGCAACCCATTCCCGCCATCATCATCTTGCGGGCGTTTGACAATGCCGAACAAGGCCGTGCCAACAGCTTCTTTGGCATGGGCGTGGTGCTGGCACCTGCCATCGGCCCCAGCATTGGCGGCATTTTGGTGGATTGGATGAGCTGGCGCTCCTTGTTTTTCATGGTGATCCCGTTTTGCTTGGCCTCCCTCTGGATGGCCAAACGCTACGTCCCCATCACCGCCCCCGGTGGCGTGACGGCCAATCACGGCAAACCCACGCTTGATGTCGGCGGACTGACCCTCGCCACCTTAGGCACGTTGTGTTTGCTCAATGGCTTGGTCTTGCTGCACAGCGGTCACTGGACCAACTCGGCGTGGTTGATCGCGGGGGCCTTGGTGTGTATCGTGAGTTTTGTGTTCTGGCAGCGTGTGCAGGCTCAGCGTGGTGGCTTGCCCTTGATGAATTTGAGCCTGTTCAAGCATCGGCCATTTGCCATGGGTACGCTGGTCGCCTTCATCTACGGCATCGCCATGTTTGGGTCGACCTATTTGATTCCGGTGTATTTGCAACTGGGGCTGGGACTCTCCCCCAGCCATGTGGGCACCTTGATGCTGCCGTCTGGCTTGTTACTGGCCTTGACCATTGCCGTGGTGGGACGCTATGCCAGTACGCACCCCACGCATTTGTTTGTGAGCTTTGGTCTAACACTGCTGGCGCTGTCGTTCGCGCTGATGCTGCTGGTCAATTTACAAACGGCGCTGTGGGTGTTGGTGGCCTTGGCCATTTTGGGGCGCATTGGGCTGGGCTTCATCTTGCCTTCACTTAACCTGGGCGCCATGCGGTCACTGCAACCCCACCTGATTCCTCAGGGCGCCAGTGCCATTAATTTTTTACGCATGCTGGGCGGTGCGGCTGGGGTCAGCTTGTGCGGTATTTTGTTGGAGTGGCGCCTGGCTGTGCATGGTGACACCTTGGTCAACAGCACCACCTCGGCCGCTAGGCTGGCCGCATTTGACGATGTGTTTTTGATGCTGGCCGGCGTGTGTGCCTTCGCGCTGGTGGCCGCTTGGCAGATTCGTGAGCCGCGCGCACCACGACAAGACACCGTCGCACCTTAATCCGCAGCGCAACGCCAACAAGTCTCGCCCTCTTTTTCTTCACAAAGTTCCCTCACCATGTGCCAACTGTTAGGCCTCAACTGCAACAACCCCACAGATGCCACCTTCAGCTTCAGTGGCTTTGCCCAGCGCGCGGGCGTCACCGATCACCACGGTGACGGCTGGGGCATTGCGTTTTTTGAAGGCTCCGAGCAAGACCGCGGCTTGCGCCATTTCATTGACCATTTGCCCGCCAGCAAGTCGCCCGTGGCAGAGCTGATTCGCCAATACCCGATCAAAAGTCGCAACGTCATTGCGCACATCCGCAAAGCCACACAAGGCGTCGTGGCGCTGGAAAACTGCCACCCCTTTGTGCGCGAACTTTGGGGCCGCTATTGGGTGTTTGCCCACAACGGCAACCTAGAAAATTACCAACCTAACTTGCACGGCAACTTCAAACCGGTAGGGCATACCGACAGCGAGGAGGCGTTTTGTTGGCTGATGCAAGAGCTGGCCAAATCACACGCCAGCGTGCCGTCTGTCGCCGAGCTCACGTTGACCTTGCGCGAGTTGGTGCCACAAGTGGCTAAGCACGGCACGTTCAACTTTTTACTCTCCAACGGGCAGGCGCTGTGGGCCCATGCGTCGACCCACCTCTGGTACATCGAGCGTCAATACCCATTTGCCACGGCCACCTTGAGCGATCAGGACATGCGCATCAACTTCGCTGAACATGCCAAGCCCGATGACCGTGTGGCTGTGGTGGTCACCGCGCCACTGACCACCGATGAGGTGTGGACCGAATTTAAGCCCGGAGAGCTAAAGGTCTTTGTCGAAGGCCGCGAGGCCTAAAAGCGTCAAGCCGCAGCGGCTTCCAAAGCGTCGATGAACATCGCAGCCACGTCAAAGCCGGTTTGGTCAAAAATTTCTTGGAAACACGTAGGGCTGGTGACGTTCACCTCGGTCAAACAGTCGCCAATCACATCGAGGCCGACCAGCAGCAAACCGCGCTCGGCCAACACGGGGCCCAAAGCTTCTGCAATCTCGCGGTCGCGCGCCGAGATGGCTTGCGCCACACCCTTGCCGCCTGCCGCTAAGTTGCCGCGCACTTCACCGCCTTGCGGAATACGCGCCAAGCAGAAGGGCACCACTTGACCACCAATGACGAGCACGCGCTTGTCACCCTGCTCAATGGCAGGAATGAATTTTTGCACCATCACCGTTTGCGCACCCTCTCGATTGAGGGTTTCGATGATGGCACCGAGGTTCAAGCCATCGTCTTTCACGCGAAAGATGCCCATGCCGCCCATGCCATCGAGCGGCTTCAAGATGATGTCGCGATGCAGCGCATGAAAGTCGCGCACGGCCTGCGCACTGCGGGTGACCAAGGTGGGGCTGATGAAGCGCTCAAACTCCAAAATCGCCAGTTTTTCAGGGTGATCCCGCAAAGCGCGTGGTTTGTTGAACACCTTGGCACCTTCGCGCTCGGCTTGCTCTAACAAGTGGGTGGCGTAAAAGTATTCGCTGTCAAACGGCGGGTCTTTGCGCATGACGATGGCATCTGCGGTGTGCAACGCCACATGTTCGTCCACGCCTTGCACCTCAAACCAATCGGTCGCGTCGCCCGTCAAACGGACGCGTTGCACGCGCGCCGTTACCTTTTGGCCGCTTTGCCACACGATGTCTTGTGGCTCACACGCCAGCACCTGATGACCGCGCTTTTGGGCTTCGCGCATCATCGCGAAAGTGGTGTCTTTGTAAATTTTGAAAGTCGACAGCGGGTCGGCAACGAACAGAATGTGCATGGGTTAGATCTCGATCTTGCTGCCCAACTCGACCACCGAGTTGCTCGGTAAGTTCAAGAAGTCCGCAGCGGAACTGGCATTGAGGTGCATTTGTGCAAAGATTTTTTCACGCCAAGTCGCCATGCCCTTGCCAATCGTTGGCACGATGCTGTCACGCGACAAAAAGTAACTGGTGGTCATCGGATTCACCTCGCACCCCATGCCGCGCAGCTGGGTCAAGGCGCCAGGGACATCGGGGTTGTCTTTGAAGCCGTAATGAATGACCACCTGCCAACATTCGTTGACAAGCGGCGTGATGACCACGCGTTCGTTCTCCGCGATCCAAGGCACTTCATGGTTTTGCACGTTCACGAACAGGTTTTGTTTGTGCAGCACTTTGTTGTGCTTGAGGTTGTGCAGCAGCGCATTCGGCACAGTGCCTTTGCCGGTGGTCAAGAACACGGCGGTACCTTCCACGCGGGTGGGAGGCGACACAAAGACGGCCTCTAAGAAACTGTCCAAATCGAGGGCGTCTTCTTTGCGGATGTCATCGAGCAGCTCGCGACCATCTCGCCAAATCAACATGAGCATCATGATGACCGCGGCGATCAGCAGGGGGAACCAACCGCCATCCATCAGCTTCAGCAAGTTAGAGGCCCAGAAAGTCAAGTCGATGACCAAGAAAAATCCAGTGACGCTCAAGCAGATCCACAGCGGATATTTCCAGCTGTAACGGATCACAAAGAACGTCAACACGGTGGTGATGAGCATGTCGGTGCACACCGCAATGCCATACGCGGCGGCCAAATTACTGGACGACTTGAACATCACCACAGCCAAGACGATGACAGCAAACAGGCCCCAATTGACAAAGGGAATGTAGATTTGCCCCGTGTCTTTGACACTGGTATGCAGCACTTGCAAACGGGGCAAGAAGCCCATCTGCACCACCTGTTTGGTGACGCTGAAGGCGCCTGAAATCAGCGCTTGTGACGCGATCACCGTGGCGGCCGTGGCCAAAATCACCAAAGGCAATAAAAACCAATCTGGGGCCATGTTGTAAAAAGGGTTGGACACGGCTTTGGGGTCGCTCAGCAGCAAAGCACCCTGTCCAAAGTAGTTCAAGGTCAAGGACGGCATCACCACGGTGAACCAAGCCACGCGGATCGGCTTTTTACCAAAGTGCCCCATGTCTGCGTACAAGGCTTCGCCACCTGTCACACACAGCACCACGGCGCCCAAAATCAAAAAGGTCACCTCGGGCTCTGCAAAGATAAAACGCAGCGCGTGATGCGGGCTGATAGCCCACAGAATTTCTGGATGAGAGGCGATGTGATACACGCCCAAACCTGCAATCACGGCGAACCAAATCACGGTGATGGGGCCAAAGAATTTACCAATGCCGCTGGTGCCACGCTTTTGAACGGCAAACAGGCAGAACAAAATCACGATGGTCAGCGGTATCACGTATTTCTTGAAGGCCGGCGAGACGACCTCCAAACCCTCGACCGCAGACAGCACCGAAATAGCCGGCGTGATCACGCCGTCACCATAGAACAAGCAGGTGCCAAAGATACCGACGACCATCATCCGCTGTCGCAACTTGGGCTTGTCTTTCACCGCCATGGAGGCCAGCGCCAGCATCGCCACCAACCCCCCCTCACCGTTGTTGTCGGCACGCAGCACCAAGACCACGTATTTGATGGACACGATGAGGGTCAAGGTCCAAAAGAAAATGGACAAGATGCCAAAAATATTGTCGGGCGTGAACTGCACATGGCCAGAGCCAAACACTTCCTTCATCGCATACAACACGCTGGTGCCGATGTCGCCGTAAACGACGCCGATCGCACCAAGGGTGAGCGCCGCAAGCGACGATTTGCCGTGCTGTTCCATCATGGACCTCAGTCGTAATTCTCAGCTTCAGGGTCAGTCGCTTCCAACTCGTAACTCGCCGCCAGCATGGCCAAACGGCCAATGACGCCATACATGTAAAAGCGGTTCGGCGTGCTCACACCCGGCTTCATGCCCGGCTGCGGCGTGTGTGCGCTTTGCTCAAACGCCAAGGGCACGAAGCTGGCACCAGGCGCGTTGAGGTTTTCGTCCACACCGCGCTCCGCGTGCACACGGTAGAAGCCGCCCACGACGTAGCGGTCCATCATGTAGACCACCGGCTCGGCTACAGCGTCGTTCACGCGCTCGTTGGTCAACACGCCTTCTTGGATGATGACTTGGTTCACCGACTGGCCATCTTTGACCACGCTCATTTTGTTGCGCGTTTTGCGATTCAAGACATCCAAGTCTTTGACATCGCGCACGGTCATGATGCCCATGCCGTAAGTGCCGTTGTCGGCCTTGACGACCACAAACGGCTTTTCGTTGATACCGTACTCTTTGTATTTGCGCTTGATCTTGGTCAGCAAGGCATCCACATTGGTCTGCAGGCACTCCATGCCCGTACCCTCTGCGAAGTTGACTTCACCACATTGGTTGAACATGGGGTTGATCAGCCATGGGTCGATGCCCAAAAGTTTGCCAAAGCGCTTGGCCACTTCTTCGTAGCATTCAAAGTGCTTGCTCTTGCGACGCACGCTCCAACCCGCATGCAGCGGTGGCAAGAGATGCTGCTCGTGCAAGTCTTCCAAAATGCCGGGAATGCCCGCGCTCAAATCGTTGTTGAGCAAGATGGTGCAGGGGTCAAAGTCTTTCAGGCCCACGCGACGCGCACTGCGAATCACTGGCTCTAAGGTGACGCTGTCGCCATTGGGCAAGTCGATGGTGGTGTTTTCTTTGATCTCGGGGTTGATCGAGCCGATGCGCACGTTCAAACCAGCCATGTGGAAGATGCGCTGCAGCTGCGCCACATTCGACAAATAGAAGGTGTTTCGCGTGTGGTTCTCGGGGATCAGCAACAGGTTGCGCGCTTCTGGGCAAATCTTTTCAATCGCCGCCATCGCGGCTTGCACGGCCAAGGGCAGCATCTCGGGCGTCAAGTTGTTCCAGCCGCCGGGATAGAGATTGGTGTCAACGGGCGCCAGCTTGAAGCCGGCGTTGCGCACATCCACTGACGTGTAGAACGGGGGCGTGTGCTCCATCCATTCCAAACGAAACCAGCGCTCAATGGCGGGCATGGAATCGAGAATGCGTTGTTCAAGCTCGTTGATGGGGCCGGTGAGGGCCGTGATGAGATGGGGAACCATGGTGTCCTTCTTGATGGAGCGTCATTCTAGGCCGTCAGGTCGCGCCCTTGTTTAGAGGCACAACCTCATAACAGCGCCGTTTTAAACGCGGATTTCGCCTTGACCCAAAACCACGTACTTCAACGAGGTCAGGCCTTCAATGCCCACAGGGCCACGGGCGTGAAACTTGTCGGTTGAAATGCCGATCTCGGCCCCTAAACCGTATTCAAAACCATCCGCAAAACGGGTACTGGCGTTGACCATCACGCTGGAGGAATCCACCTCGCGCAAAAAGCGCTGGGCGTGCATGTGGTCGCGCGTGAGGATGGATTCGGTGTGGTGACTCGAATAATGGTTGATGTGGGCAATGGCCTCGTCCAAGCCTGTCACCACTTTGACGCTGATGATGGGACCGAGGTATTCCTCAAACCAATCTTGCTCGGTCGCGTCTTTCAGCTGGGCGCCTGGCACGTTGGCGAGCATGGCTTTGGCTTCTGGGCAACAACGCATTTCCACACCCTTGGCCGCATAAATCGCGCCGATCTTGGGCAAGAACTCTGCCGCCACCCCACGCGCCACCAACAAGCTTTCGCTGGCATTGCAAGGACTGTACTTTTGGGTTTTGGCGTTGTCGGCCACGGTGACGGCCATGGCGATGTCACACGGATCGTCCACATAGGTGTGGCAGTTGCCATCCAAATGTTTGATGACGGGCACTTTGGCCTCGCGGCTGATGCGCTCGATCAAGCCTTTGCCACCGCGCGGAATGATGACATCCACAAACTGAGGCATGGCAATAAGGTGGCCCACGGCCTCGCGGTCGGTGGTTTGCACCAGTTGCACCGCGTCGGTGGGCAAGCCACTTTCGATCAACGCTTGTTGAACCAACTTAGCCAAGGCTTTGTTGGACTCAATCGCTTCCGAGCCGCCGCGCAAGATGCAGGCGTTACCGCTCTTGATGGACAGCGACGCCGCCTCAATCGTCACGTTAGGGCGGCTTTCGAAAATCATGCCGAACACACCCAGAGGCACGCGCATTTGCCCCACGCGAATGCCGCTGGGTTGCTCTTTCAGGCCTGTGATTTCACCAATCACCTCGGGCATGGCGGCGAGTTGTTCGCAGCCTTGTGCGCAGGTTTCCAATACTTTGGGGGTGAGCTTCAAGCGGTCGACCATGGGTGCGTCGAGGCCAGCGGCGGTGGCTCGCGCTAGGTCTTTGGCGTTGTCGATTTGGAGCGCATCGATGTTGGCACGCAGCAAAGCGGCCAAAGCACGCAAGGCTTTGTTTTTGACAGCCGCAGAAGCTTTGGCCATTTGCGCAGAGGCCGTCTTGGCTTGTGCGCCCAAAGCATTCATGTGGTCAACGACGTTGAGTTCGGTCATGGTGTGGTTTTCTTTCAAGCTTGGCGAGGCATACACGCGCGGCACAAGCGCAAGGCCAAACGGTGCAGGGCCTGCCAGTTATCGGTCGGCCAATCGGCCACTTTGAGGCCTTTGACAATGCCATCGACTTGGTGTGCCGATTGCAACAATTTATCTAGCATGCCCACGCTCAAGCGCGGCAGCACGCGTTCAAACAAACGCTCACGCGGGCCCCAAATACGCTGCTCACGCAGCGCCATGGGCAAGGCTTTGCCTGAGGCCACCGCGTCTTTGACACGCTTCAAAGCACGAATTTCTTCGGCCAGCGTGTAGTGCACCAGCACCTCGGCTTCGCCCTCGGCCTTGAGGCCATCAAGCATGCGCTGCACACGCAAGGGCTGGCCACTGAGCACAGCCTCGGAGAGTTTGAACACGTCATAGCGGGCCACATTCAGCACCGCGCGCTCCACCTGCTCAAAGCTCAACTCGCCAGCGGGGTAGAGCAGACCGAGTTTTTGGATTTCTTGATGCGCCGCCAACAAATTACCTTCCACCCGATCGGCAAAAAACTGCAAGGTGTGTTGGCCCGCTTCGCCTTCGCTCACGCGCTGCTGTTGCGCGCCCAAGCGATGCGCAATCCAAGTGGGCAAGGTGTGACGCTCAATCGGGTCAATTTGCACGCTGATGCCGTTGTTCTCCAAGGCGGTAAACCACGCTGAGCTTTTGGTGGCTTTGTCCAAGCGCGGCAGCAAAACCACCGTCAAGGTGCTGTCATTGCCCACCGCCAATTCCGCAATGTTTTGCAGCGCCACGCTGCCATCTTTACCGGGCTTGCCCGAGGGGATGCGGATTTCAATCAACTGCTTGTCGGCAAACAAACTCATGGAGCCACCTGCCGCCAACACCTCGCCCCAGTCAAAGTGCGCGCCTGCCACGGTGAACACGCTGCGCTCGGTATAGCCTTGCGCACGCGCGGTGGCGCGCAAGGCATCCAAGGCCTCTTGCTGCAACAAGGGCTCATCGCCATGGAAGGTGTAGAGGCTGCGCAGACCTTTGGAAGCCTGGGCTTGCAGGTGCTGGCTGAATTGCGAGGCGGCGACTTGCATGGTCAGAGCTGGCGAATGGCAGCCAGACGCCGCTGAATCTGTTGCACCAAATCGTTTTCCATGTCGCGGTACAGCAAGCCTTCTTCCGACTCTTTGGACAACGCGCCGGTTTCGTTGAAGTTGATGTCACGGGTGAGCACCAACTCGGTGTCGGGGATCAACTCGATGCCCGCTTGTTTGCGCACACGAAAGCGGTAACGCAGGCGCAATTGAAACTCGCGAATCGCGCCTGTCGAGGTGCGCCCGACCACCACTTTTTCACGCAGCTCGAAAAGCTGGTCAAAGATCACTTGGGCGCGCTCGATTTGCTTGGGATCGGTGATGACTTCAACTTGACCGCTCGCTGTCAAGCTGCGAGAAAGCTTGATGCCCAGAGGCGACACCACAGGCACGCTGCTAAAAAGTGTGCTGAAGGCATAGTTCGGTGCCTTGCGCAACTCAAAGCCGCAGCCCGCCAGCCCGACAACGAGGCTGGATGAGACCAACAGGGCACGGCGTGTGGTGGACATACTCAGCGCTTAAACCACGATGTTGACCAAGCGGCCAGGCACCACGATGACCTTCTTGGGTGCAGCGCCGTCGGCTTGCTTGATGAAGGCTTCAGTGGCCAAGGCCGCTTGCTCAATTTGCTCTTTGCTGGCCGTGGCGCTGACCGTGACGGAGCCGCGCAGCTTGCCGTTGATTTGCAGCATCAGCTCCAGCTCGTCGCGCACCAACGCAGACTCATCCACCTCAGGCCAAGCGGTGTCCAGCAGGTCGCCGGCCTTGGCGGCGTAGCCCAGCTCGGCCCACAAGTTCGCACTGATGTGCGGGCAAGCGGGGTAGAGCATGCGCAGCAAGATGGAGACGCCTTCGCACAACACGGCGTTGTCGCCATCGCTGCCGTCGGCCTTGAAATCTTCCAAAGCGTTGAGTAACTTCATGCAACCCGACACCACGGTGTTGTATTGCATGCGATCGTAGTCGTAGCTGACTTGCTTCAACACCACGTGCATTTCACGACGTAAATCAGCGGCTTCTTTGCGTGGCTTGGCAGCGCTCAAGTTGCCAGCGGTTGCAGCCTTGAGGGTGGCTTCGTGTTTGACCGCGAAGTTCCACACACGGCGCAAGAAGCGGTAGCTGCCTTCCACGGCGGCATCGTTCCACTCCAGCGTGGCTTCGGGTGGCGCGGTGAACATGGTGTACAGACGCGCGGTGTCAGCGCCGTAGCGCTCGATCAGGTCTTGCGGGTCTACGCCGTTGTTCTTGGACTTGGACATGGTGCCCACGCCTTCGTAGTCGATGGCGGTGCCCACGGGCAGTTTGCCATCGCTGCTGTCGGCTGCATTCTTCAACTTAGCGCCCACCACTTTGCCTGCGTCATCAAGCACGTGCTCGACGTCGTGTGGCCAGAAATAGTCTTTGCCACCTTTGGCGGTGCGACGTGAGTAAATGTGATTGAGCACCATGCCTTGCGTGAGCAACTTGGTGAAGGGCTCGTCCACTTTCACTAAGCCCATGTCACGCATGACCTTGGTCCAGAAGCGTGCGTAGAGCAAGTGCAGGATAGCGTGTTCAATGCCGCCAATGTATTGGTCCATCGGCGCCCAGTACTGCGCACCCTCGGCCACCATGGCGTCGGTGTTGGTTGGGTCGCAATAGCGCATGAAGTACCACGACGAATCCACAAAGGTGTCCATCGTGTCGGTCTCACGGCGGGCTGCCTTGCCGCAGATTGGACAAGTCACGCCGGCGTGGAAACCTTCGTGCTTGTGCAGCGGGTTGCCCGAGCCATCTGGGATGCAGTCTTGCGGCAGCACCACGGGCAAATCTTTTTCGGGCACAGGCACAGCGCCGTGTTCGTCGCAATGGATGATGGGAATGGGCGTGCCCCAGTAGCGCTGGCGGCTGATGCCCCAATCGCGCAAACGCCACGTGGTTTTCTTCTCGCCCAAACCTTTGACAGCGAGCAGTTCAGCCACTTTGGTGACGGCTGCTTTTTGGTTCAGACCGTCGAGTTCGCCGGAGTTCACGCACACGCAGCTTTGCTTGTCGGCGTACCACTCTTGCCACTCTTGGTCATTGAACGCTTGGTCTTTGACCGACACCACCTGCTTGATGGGCAAGTCATATTTCAAAGCAAACGCAAAGTCACGCTCGTCGTGCGCAGGCACGCCCATGACCGCGCCGTCGCCGTAGGACATGAGCACGTAGTTGCCCACCCACACTTCGGTCTTCGCGCCCGTCAACGGATGCGTGACGAACAAGCCAGTAGGCATGCCCTTTTTCTCTTGCGTGGCCAGCTCGGCTTCGGTCGTACCACCGCTTTTGCATTCTTCGAGGAATGCGGCCATTGCGGGGTTGCTTGCCGCAGCGTGCAGCGCCAGCGGATGCTCAGCCGCCACCGCACAAAACGTCACACCCATGATGGTGTCGGCGCGTGTGGTGAACACATACATTTTTCCGTCGCCAATCAAGGTGCCATCTGCACCAGCAATGTCGTGCGTGAACGCAAAGCGCACACCCTCCGACTTGCCAATCCAGTTCTCTTGCATCAAGCGCACTTTGTCGGGCCAGCCATTCAACGTGGCTTTGTCGTTGCCCATTTGCACATGGTCCAACAGCTCAGGCGCGTATTGGGTGATGTTCAAGTAGTAGCCAGGAATTTCGCGCTTCTCAACTGGTGCACCCGTGCGCCAGCCCTTGCCGTCAATCACTTGCTCGTTGGCCAACACGGTTTGGTCGACCGGGTCCCAGTTCACCACTTGGGTCTTGCGGTATGCGATGCCTTTTTCAAGCATCTTCAAGAACAACCATTGGTTCCACTTGTAATAGGTCGGATCACAGGTAGCCACTTCGCGTGACCAGTCAATGGCCAAGCCCATCGCCTGCATTTGCTTCTTCATGTAGGCAATGTTTTCGTACGTCCACTTGGCCGGTGGCACGCCGTTTTTCAGCGCTGCGTTTTCAGCAGGTAAACCAAAAGCGTCCCAGCCCATGGGCATCAAAACATTAAAGCCCTTCATGCGCAGGTTACGCGTGAGCATGTCGTTGATGGTGTAGTTGCGCACATGGCCCATGTGCAGCTTGCCGCTGGGGTAAGGCAGCATGGAGCAGGCGTAGAACTTTTTCTTGGACGCGTCTTCGGTCACGCGATAGGCGTCGGCATGGGTCCAAGCGGCCTGAACGGCACGTTCGACCTCGGTGTGGTTGTATTTGTCTTGCATGAAATCAGTCAGGAGACCCCGATGGGCACAGGAAGCACGCCTTCAGAAGAAAGGCTGGATATCGCTAGATTTTAGGGCTTGGATCAGGGCTTGAGTCAGGGAGGTGTCAAGGCCGCTTGCGCTCGGTCACAAAGCCAATCCGGTTCATCCCCACTTGCTGAGCCAAGTCCATGACTTCGACCACGCGGCCATAGGGCACACGCGCATCGGCACGCAACTGCACCTCAGGCAACGCCTCAGCGGATTGACCCGCTGCTTGTGCAGCTCGTTGCGTTAAGGCCTGCTTTAACTCGGTCAGAGAAACAGCCTTGTCGTCCAAGAACACGTCGCCTTTGACATCAATGGCGACTTGCACCGACTGCGGCGGTGCGCTGCTGGCTTGGGCACTTTCCTGATTGGGCAAATCGAGCTTCAATGCGCTGACCATCAAGGGCGCGGTGATGATGAAAATCACCAACAAAACCATCATCACATCCACGAGGGGCGTAACGTTGATGTCGCTCATGGGCGTTTGACCTGGCGCGCGCTCAAAACGACCAAACGCCATCAGAGCTCTCGCAAATCGTGGGCAAAGCCTTCGAGCTCTTGCTCCAAGCGGCTGATCACGCGGCCCATGACGTTAAAAGCCAAGACGGCTGGAAGCGCCACAGCCAAGCCTGCCGCCGTCATGATGAGGGCCTCGCCCACCGGACCCGCCACTTGCGCAATCGAGAGCTGACCCGCGTTGGAAATGCCGGTGAGTGCGTGATAAATGCCCCACACCGTCCCCAACAAGCCGACGAATGGCGCTGTAGAACCCACCGTCGCCAACAGCACTTGACCCGACTGCAAACGATGCAGCACAGCATGCAATGCGTCTCTCAGCACACGGGTGCGCTGAGCGGCTTCGTCCCCTTGAGAACCCAACGTGCCGGGCATGCGCTGCTGCTGTGCTTGAGCCAACGGCAGTAGCACGCCACAACGGTCTAAGGCACCCAGCACGGCCAAGCCCTGAGCCGCATCTCTGGCTTGCCAAAAAGCGACCTTGCCCTGTGCCACATCCGCGCTGACCCGATGCAACAACCAAGCCTTGTAAACAATCACCGTCCACGTCAAGACCGACATCGCCAACAACACGACAGCCAGTGTCACGCTGAGTGCGTCGCCTTGCAAAGTGGCTTCGAAAAAACTCATCGTATCTTGGGCTCGGTGAAAAACTTAGCGCAGATTCAACACATCAAACATGTCGAACAGCCCTTTGTCTTTGCTGGCCAAAAAGCTGGCGGCTCGCAAACTGCCTTGCGCGTAAGTGGCGCGGCTCGAGGATTTGTGGGTGACCTCAATGCGCTCGCCCGTTCCGGCAAACAACACGGTGTGGTCGCCCACGATGTCACCGCCTCGGATGGTCGCAAAACCAATGGTGGACGGATCGCGCTCACCGGTGTGGCCGTAACGCTCGTACACCGCGCAATCTTTGAGATCGCGGCCCATCGCTTCGGCGATGACCTCGCCCATTTTGAGAGCCGTGCCCGAAGGCGCGTCGACTTTGTGGCGGTGATGCGCTTCAATGATTTCAATGTCATAGCCGGTGGGCATGGCTTGCGCCGCCATTTGCAACAGCTTCAAGGTCACGTTGACGCCTACGCTCATGTTAGGCGCCATCACAATGGCGATGTCCTTTGCCGCCTCTGTGATCTCTGCTTTTTGGACGTCGGTAAAACCTGTGGTGCCAATCACCAGTTTCACACCCAACTCACGACACACCTGCAGATGTGCCATGGTGCCCTCGGGCCGTGTGAAATCGATCAAAACTTGGCTGTTTTTCAAACCTTGACGCACATCGGCCTCGATGTTGACGCCGCTGGCTTGACCTAAAAAACCGGTGGCATCGTTGCCAATGCCGGGACTGGCGGGCACATCCAAAGCGCCACTGAGCTGAAACTCTGGCGCATGACGCACGGCTTCGATCAACATGTGGCCCATGCGGCCGCTGGCGCCAGCGATGGCAAGTTTCAAAGGAGGTGTTGTTTGGGCCATGAGACGGGCACTTTCAAAAATCAACGGGCAGGGGCTTCAAGCGGCGGATAGCTGACAGGTTTGGAGGGGGCAGGCGTTGGCGCCAGTGAAACGGACGACTTGGCTGGGAACTGGGCCAAGTCTGTCTCGGAGGCCTTCAATTCGGGCACCTTTTTGGCAGTTGCACGGGTGTCAATCTTGGCTGCAAACTCTGCCTCGGTGGGCAGTGGGTCACCTTCGAGTTGCACCAAGATGTCGTTCTTGAAAAACACACTGAAGCGTCGCAACTGGGGCTCGGTGCCTTGACGGCGGATGGTGAACGCGTAGTCCCAGCGGTCACTGTGGAACACGCTGGTCACCAAAGGAGTTCCCAAAATATCTCGCACTGCCTGTCGCGGCATGCCCAATCGCAAGGCTTGCGCTTGCTCGCGCGAGACAAAGTTGCCTTGCACAACATCTGGCCGGTAGGGCGTTATGACGCTCGAACACGCGGTCAACCCTAGGGCAGCCAACAAGCAAGCGATGCCTAGCAAGGGGTGTCGAGGGAACGACAAGAAAGAGGCTTTTCGACAGAGTTCAAACATGGTGTGAAAGGCCGAATTGGGCTGTAACGCTATGATCCGTTCATTGTAGCGGGCCACCTGTTTCGCCCATCTTGGAGATGCCTCATGGCCCACCCCGACGACCTCAAAAGTATTGGCCTAAAGGCTACATTGCCACGACTGAAGATACTGGATTTATTTCAAACCAGCGGCCAACGCCACATGACCGCTGAAGATGTGTACCGACAGTTAATGCTTCAAAACGTCGACATTGGTTTGGCCACCGTTTACCGGGTGCTGATGCAGTTTGAACAAGCGGACATCTTGAAACGCAGTCATTTTGAGAGTGAACGTGCGGTGTACGAGCTCAATGAGGGGGAGCACCACGACCACTTGGTGTGCTTAGATTGCGGCCGTGTGGAAGAGTTTCATGACAAAGAAATCGAAGCGCTGCAGGTCAAAGTAGCCAAACGCCAAGGATTTGAAATCGCCGACCATGCCTTGAGTTTGTACGCCCATTGCCGCAAGCCCAACTGCGAGCACCGCCCCTCAAAAACGAACGTCGCTTAGTTTTGCGACATGGCACGCTGGTGCCTAGAAATGAATTCCTGATAGGTGTCAACACCGCGCAATTGCAAAATGGTGTTGCGCACCGCCGCCTCAACCAGCACCGCAATGTTGCGACCGGCCACCACTTGAATCACCACCTTGCGCACCGGCACGCCCAGCACGTCTTGGGTCAACGGCTCGTGCGGAAGTCGCTCGTAATCGCGCTCCAAGGTCTCTTTACGCACCAAGTGAACAATCAGCTTGAGACGCATTTTGCGACGCACGGCTGTTTCGCCAAAAATGGCGCGAATGTCCAACAAACCGATGCCTCGCACCTCTAACAAGTTTTGAATCAACTCGGGACAGCGTCCTTCAATGGTGGTTTGGTTGATACGAAACAAATCCACCGCATCATCGGCCACCAAGCCGTTGCCACGGGAAATGAGCTCCAAGCCCAACTCACTTTTACCTAGACCTGACTCGCCCGTGATCATCACGCCTAGGCCCAAAATATCCATGAACACGCCGTGCATGGAGGTGCGATCGGCAAAGTGCTTAGACAAATAAGCGCGCAACACATCGATCACAAAAGCTGCAGATTCCGACGTGGAGAACAACGGAATTTGAGCTCGCTCGCACATGGCGATCAACGCAGGCGGCGCCATTTGCCCGTCCGCCAAAACCAACACCGGCGGCTCTAAGGTCACGATGCGGGCAATGCGGCGTGCGGAATCCGCCGCAGAGCACTGAGAGATGTAGTTCACCTCTCGCTCACCCAAGACTTGGGCGCGATAAGGATGGATGTAATTGAGGTAACCGACCAAATCGGCACCGGAACGTGCGGCACGGACGGCCACCTCATCAAAATGCCGCTCAGAAGCACCCAATCCAGCCACCCATTCCCAGCGCAAACTGCTGCGAAAGGCCTCGAACAACAGATCGGCACTGATGACGGTGGGTTTCAAATGGGCACCGAATTCCAGGTTGAAACAATGCGATGCAATTCCGTCGCGTTGTCACATGATTTGATTTTTTCACGCAGAGCTGTGTCGCTCAGTAACTCGGCGATCTCCGACAAAATCTCAAGATGTTTTTGCGTAGAAGCCTCAGGCACCAACAAAAAGATAAGCAAATTCACCGGTTGCTCATCTGGGGCATCAAAGCCAATCGGTTGGTGCAACTGAAAGACGGCGGCCATGGGCGACTTCAGGCCCTTGATACGACCATGTGGGATGGCCACGCCGTGACCCAACCCGGTAGAGCCCAAACGCTCGCGGGCAAACAAACTGTCGGCCACCATCGCGCGACTCAATCCGTGCAGGCCTTCAAACAAAAGGCCGGCCTCTTCAAAAGCACGTTTTTTACTGGTGACCTCTACTTGCACAAGGACTTGTGCTGGAGGCAGGATGGAAGCTAATCGATTCATGGTGTGAGCGCAGATTATGCACCCCTTGTGAGCCCCACTTAAAAACGCAAAAACCGCCAAAGTTGGCGGTTTTTGAAGGTTTCTGTGGGCTAACGGCCTACATCAACCGCTTAGGACTCTCGTGGTGATGCTGCTGTAGCTTGTCTTTGTGACGAACCACTTGTCGATCGAGCTTGTCGACCAACTCGTCGACAGCCGCGTACAAGTCTTCGTGGGCACTTTCTGCAAACATGTCGTTGCCTTTGACGTGAATGTTGCATTCGGCCTTTTGACGACGATCTTTCTCAGTCTGATTTTCAATACTCAAAAGCACTTTCACGTCCACCACTTGATCAAAATGCCGTGTGATTCGGTCTAACTTTCCAGTGACATAACTGCGCAATGCGGGGGTAACTTCAAGATGGTGACCACTGATCGTCAGGTTCATAAAAGCCTCCTAGTGTGAATTGGCAGTTTCACTATGCGCCTGCCTTGGAAAAAATACAAGGCCTTGCACTCAAAGATTTCGTAAAAAGTCCTAGCTGTAAACCCCTATCGCCGTCGGGTCAAGTGCCATAATTCAAGCCTCTTTAACAGCGGAGATATCTCCTTGGAAACCTGCCCTAGTCGGTAGCTTTCGGATCGCATCAGGCCCTCGTGCCGCACGGATTCGAAAGCTGCATTTCACCTCCTTCGAATTTCGGTGCCACACGCACAAGGAACGCCATGCTCAATATTTTCACGCTGGCCAATGGCCGACTCTTCCAAGAAGAGATCGAGTCGCTGGAAGAACTCTCTAAATTTCAACCGATTTGGGTCGATCTAGAAGCCCCAACAGTGGAAGAAAAACGCTGGATCAAACAGTACTACGGCCTGTCTATTCCAGAAGATGCGATGGATGAAGACATCGAAGAATCAGCGCGTTTCTACCAAGAAGACAACGGCGAACTGCACATCCGCAGTGACTTTTTGATCGCCGACGAAGACGAGCCCCGCACCGTGCGCGTGGCGTTCATCTTGAACCAAAGCAACGATGCCTTACGCAGCCGTGGTGTGCTGTTCTCCATCCACGACGAAGATGTGCCCGTGTTCCGCCTGCTCCGCATGCGCGCACGCCGCGCACCAGGCTTGATCGAAGACGCCAAAGAAGTCCTGCTCAAGCTCTTTGACGCGGATGCCGAATACTCCGCTGACACCCTAGAAGGCATTTACGACCAACTCGAAAAAGCCGGTAAATTGGTTCTGTCTGAAGACGTGACCGATGCGTTGGCGGGGGATGTCTTGGGCGCGATCGCGCGCCAAGAAGATTTGAATGGGCGTATCCGTCGCAACGTGATGGACACCCGACGCGCCGTGAGCTTCATGATGCGCTCGCGCATGCTCAATGCTGACCAGTTTGAAGAAGCGCGCCAGATCCTGCGGGACATTGAATCGCTGGACAACCACACCGCATTTCTGTTCGACAAGATCAACTTTTTGATGGACGCCACGGTCGGCTTTATCAACATCAACCAAAACAAGATCATCAAGATTTTCTCGGTGGCCAGCGTCGCGCTGCTCCCCCCCACATTGATTGCCAGCATTTACGGCATGAACTTCCAGTACATGCCCGAGCTCAACCAAACCTGGGGCTATCCGTTCGCTTTGGCCTTGATGCTGGCCAGCGCCTTGGTGCCTATGTGGTATTTCCGTAAACGCGGCTGGTTGAAGTAAAGCGATAGGCCCACCGCCTTTGGCGAATACCCGCTCACGCCACAGGCAGTTGCGCCAGCAAGCGGTCGAGCACAGCCACGCTGTAGCGGTTAGCAATGGTTTGAATGAATCGGGGGAAGTCCACATGCGCAGCGTCGTCAGCACGGTCTGAAATAGTCCGCACAGCAGCCAAGGGCACGCCGTAGTCGTGACACACCTGCGCGATGGCGGCGCATTCCATCTCTACGGCTAAAGCCTGCGGTAAACGACGGTGCAACTCTGCACTTTCAAGTGTGGTCGACACAAAACGGTCACCGCTGGCCACCAAACCTTGGTGGACCTGTGCGGCATCAAGCGACAAGCCCAGCCAGTCGCAGGATGGCAAACTTTGCACCACATCGGCCAAGGCCAAAGGCGCCACTGCCGTCAAGGCATCACGCAAGTCGGCGTCCGCGGGAAAGTGGGTCATCCCCGTCAGTGGCACCTCATGACGCGGGAACAATGGGGAAGCATCCATGTCGTGCTGAACAAACGCTCGGGCCACCACCACGTCGCCCACGTTGACATGCGGCGCCAAACCTCCTGCTACGCCCGTGAAGACCATGCGGGTCACGCCAAATCGTTCGATCAGGGTTGTGGCTGTGGTGGCAGCGGCCACTTTGCCAATACGCGACAGCACGGCAACGACCTCATGGCCATGCCAATGGCCCAACCAAAATTCGCGACCTGCCACCACCGTTTTTTGCTCGTCTGGCAGGCGATCCAAAACCGCCGCCAGCTCTTCATGCATGGCGCTGATCAACGCCAAGCGGCTCATGGGTGGTCGCGTAACTCGCGGCGCAAGACCTTGCCCACGGGGGTTTTGGGCAAGTCGGCACGAAACTCAATCACTCGGGGTAGTTTGTAACCCGTGAGGTTTTGTTTGCAGTGTTCACGCACGCTCGCCTCGGTCAAGGCGGGGTCTTTTTTAACAATCACCAATTTGACCGCTTCGCCCGAACGCTCGTCCGGAATGCCGATCACCGCACACTCCAAAACGCCGGGCAGGCTGGCCACCACGTCTTCCACTTCGTTCGGGTAGACGTTGAAGCCACTGACCAAAATCATGTCTTTCTTGCGATCCACGATGCGGAAAAATCCTTGTTCGTCCATCACGCCCACATCACCAGACTTAAAGAAACCATCGGGTGTCATCACCCGCGCTGTTTCGTCCGGCCGCTGCCAATAACCCGCCATCACTTGAGGACCGCGGATGGCAATCTCACCTCTCACGCCGGGTGCCACTTCTTGGCCATCGTCATCGATGATTTTCATCTCTGTACCGGGAATCGGCACACCAATGCTGCCGGTAAACGCCGTGCTGGTCACGAGGTTGCAACTGGCCGATGGACTGGTTTCAGACAAGCCATAACCTTCGCAAATTGGGCAACCCGTTTTCTCCAGCCAAAGCTTAGCCACAGCACCTTGCACCGCTGTTCCGCCCCCCAAAGACACCACCAGATGCGACCAATCGACCTTGTCAAAGTCAGGGTGATTGGCCAAGCCATTGAACAAGGTGTTGACCGCAGGAAACATGTGGAACCGGTGCTTGGACAGCTCCTTGATCACCGCAGGCAAATCACGCGGGTTGGGAATCAAAATGGAACAGCCGCCCATGCGCAGGGTCAACATCATGTTGATGGTGAACGCAAAGATGTGATAGAGCGGCAAAGCGCAGACAAAGGTCAGCTGTTCTTCGGCAGGGACACGCTTGAGGGCGGGGCTATTCCAAGCCGCGGACTGCAACACGTTGGCCACCAAATTACGGTGCAACAACTCGGCGCCTTTTGACACACCGGTCGTGCCGCCCGTGTACTGCAACACGGCCAAATCGTCGCCAGTGATAACCGGCAAGGTCAGTGTGCTGCGCTCGCCCAAAGACAGAGCTTCATTGAAACGCACCGCATCGGGCAAGTCAAAGGGAGGCACCATCTTTTTGACGCGTCGCACCACTTGGTTCACCACAAAGCCTTTGAGCGCGCCCAAGCGGTCACCCATCGCACACAACACCACATGTTTGACCGGCGTTTTGGTAATGCACTGCTGCAGCGTGGCGGCAAAGTTTTCCAGAATCACAATGGCTTTGGCGCCCGAGTTTGTGAGTTGCATTTCCAACTCACGCGCGGTGTACAAAGGATTGATGTTGACCACCACAAAGCCCGCGCGCAACACAGCCGCCACGGCGATCGGATACTGCAGGACATTGGGCAGCATGATGCCGACGCGGTCGCCCGCCACCAAGCCCAACCCTTGAAGATAAGCCGCAAACACTTGACTCAAGCGGTCCAATTCTGCATAGGACATGCTGCGCCCCATGAAATTGAACGCCGGCCTGTCGCCGTAGCGCTTAAAGCTGTCTTGCATCAGCTCCACCAATGAGGTGTAGGCGCTCGTATCAACGTCAGCAGCCACACCGTCAGGATAGGCACTCAGCCAAGGGCGATTCATCATGCTTATTCCACGGCCTTGATCATGTCTTCCACGACCTTTTTAGCATCGCCGAAGACCATCATGGTTTTATCCATGTAGAACAACTCATTGTCCAAACCGGCATAACCCGCGGCCATCGAGCGTTTGTTGACGATGATGGTTTTGGCTTTATAGGCTTCCAAAATCGGCATGCCATAAATCGAGCTGCCCTTTTGCAAAGCAGCGGGGTTCACCACGTCGTTGGCACCCAAGATGATCGCCACATCGGCTTGCGCAAACTCGCCGTTGATGTCTTCCATCTCAAACACTTGGTCATAAGGCACTTCCGCCTCAGCCAGTAACACGTTCATGTGCCCAGGCATGCGCCCCGCTACGGGATGGATGGCGTACTTCACGTTGATGCCTCTGTGCATCAGCTTTTCGGCCAATTCGTTCACGGCGTGCTGTGCACGCGCCACGGCTAAACCATAACCCGGCACAATGATCACCGTCTCCGCGTTGCCCAAGATGTAAGCTGCGTCATCGGCACTCCCGCTCTTGACGGGGCGCTGCTCTTGAGCCCCCGCAACCGCCGTGGTGGCTTCACCACCAAAGCCGCCCAGAATCACGCTGAAGAACGAGCGGTTCATGGCCTTGCACATGATGTAGCTCAAAATCGCGCCCGAGCTGCCCACCAACGAACCCGCAATGATCAACATGCTGTTGTTCAACGAAAAGCCAATACCCGCAGCTGCCCAACCCGAATAGCTGTTGAGCATAGACACCACCACCGGCATGTCCGCGCCACCAATCGGGATGATGATCAGCACGCCCAACACAAAAGACAGGGCCAACATGGCGTAAAACGCATTCATGTCTTGCGTGGCGGTGTAGACCAAACCCAGGCCCAAGGTTGCCAAGCCCATCACCAAATTCAACTGGTGCTGGCCAGCAAATGTGACCGATGCGCCTTGGAACAAGCGAAATTTGTACTTGCCAGACAACTTGCCAAACGCAATGACAGAACCACTGAAGGTAATGGCACCAATAGCGGCGCCTAAAAACAGCTCCAAGCGATTACCTGCGGGAATCGGAGGCACGGTGCCGTCTGCGGCTTTGAGCACGATCTGGAAGGCCGCTGGTTCAACCGTCGCGGCAATGGCGATAAACACCGCAGCCAAACCAATCATGCTGTGCATGAAGGCCACGAGTTCGGGCATCTTGGTCATCTCGACGCGTTGCGCCATCAAGGTACCTGCACCGCCGCCCAGCACCAAACCGAGCAACACCCAGCTCATGCCGATGCCAGAACCCGACAGTTTGACGATCAGCGCAGCCGTGGTGATGACAGCAATCGTCATACCTGCCATGCCGAATACGTTGCCGCGTATCGAGGTGGTGGGATGGCTCAAGCCTTTGAGGGCTTGAATGAAAAACACACTGGCCACCAAGTACATCAAGGTGACCCAATTCATTGAAACAAAGTCTAAGTTCATGCTTTGTCTCCTGAAGCTGCCTTAAAAGGCTTGTCTTTCTTTTTAAACATTTCCAACATGCGGCGCGTGACCATGAAGCCACCGAACACGTTGACGGCGGCCAGCGTGACGGCGAGCACACCCATGGTTTTACCCAGCGTGGTCTCGGTCATGGCAGCCGCCAACATGGCGCCCACAATGACAATGGCTGAAATCGCGTTGGTCACGGCCATCAAAGGCGTGTGCAGCGCAGGCGTGACGGTCCACACCACGTGGTAACCCACGTAGATGGCCAACACAAAAATAATGAGGTTGATGATGGTGGGGGAAACGGCATCCATGTTCTTAGGTCCTTGCGATCACTTTTTAACCACGGCGCCATCACGGGTGACCAAACAGGCCGCCACGATGTCGTCTTCTAGATCGATGTGCAGCGCGCCTTCTTTGTTGATGACGAGCTTCAGAAAGTCGAGCACGTTGCGGGCATACAGCGCGCTCGCGTCAGCAGCCACCAAGGCGGGCAAGTTGGTTTCACCCACCAAGGTCACACCGTGCTTGATCACGGTTTTGCCAGCTTCGGTCAGCGGGCAATTGCCGCCCACGCCATCGGCACCTTTGCCTGCGGCAATGTCGATGATCACTGAGCCCGGCTTCATGGCTTGCACCATGTCTGCCGTCACCAACACGGGGGCTGCACGGCCAGGAATCAAAGCGGTGGTGATGACCACATCGGCCTGCGCCACGCGCTTGGCGACTTCAATTTTTTGACGATCCAACCAGCTTTGTGGCATGGGTCGGGCGTAACCACCCACACCTTCCGCCGCTTCTTTTTCTTCGGCCGTTTCAAACGGCACGTCGATGAACTTACCGCCCAACGACTCCACTTGCTCTTTCACGCTGGGACGCACGTCGGTGGCTTCAATCACCGCGCCTAAGCGTTTGGCCGTTGCAATCGCTTGCAAACCCGCCACACCCACGCCCAAAATCACCACGCGTGCGGCTTTGACGGTGCCCGCTGCGGTCATCAACATGGGGAAAAAACGTTGGTATTTGTCTGCGCCCAACATCACCGCTTTGTAGCCTGCGATGTTGGCTTGGCTCGACAACACGTCCATGCTCTGCGCACGTGTGGTTCGCGGCGCCGCCTCCAACGCAAAACCAACGGCCCCGGCAGTCGCCAGACGCTGTAGGCCCTCCGTATTGAACGGCTCCAACATCCCCACCACAGCGCTGCCAGATCGGATGCTGGCTGCTTCGGCCGCTTCTGGCACGCGCACTTTGAGCACCAAATCTGACGCCCAAGCCTGAGCGGCATCGACGATGGCCACACCCACTGCAGCATAAGCGTCGTCAGTGATGCTTGCCGCAACACCGGCACCGGACTGCACGCGCACGGCATGGCCTTGCGCAATTAATTTTTTAGCCGTCTCCGGCGTGATAGCCACACGGGTTTCACCGGCCGATATTTCGGCAGGAACGCCAATCTGCATGGGAAGGCTCCTAATAGAAAAGTTCGTCTCTGTCAGACCCCAGAAAGGTTACACCAGAATTCACATAATCTTGAGACGGACTTACCCGAAAGATAATAATGAAATGAACAAACGTTGGAAACCCAGTGTCACCGTTGCCGCCATCATTGAACGCGACGGACGCTACATGCTCATTGAAGAACACACGCCCGAGGGCTTGCGCCTGAACAACCCCGCCGGCCACCTGGACCCAGGCGAGTCCCCAGAGGCAGGTTGTGCGCGCGAAGCTTTGGAAGAAACCACGCACCCCTTCGTCCCCACCGAGCTGGTCGGCATCTACATGTCGCGCCTTGAGCGCCCCGCCCGCGCAGGGCGCGCGGCCGAAGACGTGACCTATTTACGCTTCGCCTATTGCGGCACCTTGGGCGAGCCCGTGCCAGGCGCCAAGTTGGACCATGGCATTGTTCGCACCCTCTGGATGACGGCAGATGAAGTGCGCGCCAACACACACAGACTGCGCAGCGCCTTGGTGCTGCGCTGCATCGAAGACCACAAAAATGGCCAACGCTTTCCCCTAGATATGGTCTACACCGACCCCAGCGTCACCCGTCCCGCAAAGGGATAATTGCCCCTATGGCAAAGAACAAACGTGTGGTGGTGGGACTCAGCGGTGGCGTGGACTCGGCGGTCACCGCCTACCTGCTCAAACAGCAGGGCTATGAGGTCATCGGCATCTTCATGAAAAACTGGGAAGACGATGACGATTCCGAGTTTTGTTCCTCCAACATTGACTTTGTCGACGCCGCCGCCGTGGCTGACGTGGTCGGCATTGAGATTGAACACGTCAACTTCGCCGCCGAGTACAAAGACCGCGTGTTCGCCGAGTTTTTGCGCGAGTACCAAAACGGGCGCACGCCCAACCCAGACATTTTGTGCAATGCCGAAATCAAGTTCAAAGCATTCCTTGATCACGCCATGCGCTTGGGCGCAGACAAAATCGCCACCGGCCATTACGCGCGCGTGCGTGACGTGGACGGGGAATTTCAGTTGCTCAAAGGCTTGGACCCCAGCAAAGACCAAAGTTATTTTTTGCACCGCTTGAACCAAGCGCAGCTGTCCAAAACCATGTTCCCCGTGGGCGAGTTGCACAAAACCGAAGTCCGTCGCATCGCCGACGAGATCGGCCTACCCAACGCCAAGAAAAAAGACTCCACGGGCATTTGCTTCATTGGCGAGCGCCCTTTCCGCGACTTCTTAAACCGCTACATCGCCAACGCGCCCGGGCCCATCAAGGACGAGCGAGGGCGCAAAATCGGCAACCATGTGGGCTTGAGTTTTTACACACTGGGGCAACGTCAGGGCTTGGGTATTGGCGGTCTCAAGGAAAAGGGTGCACAACGTGGTGGCGGCGAACACCACCCGTGGTTTGTGGCCCGTAAAGACTTAGCCACCAACACCTTGTTCGCAGTGCAAGGCCACGATCACCCATGGTTGCTGTACAGCGCACTGCATGCGGACGATCTGAGCTGGTGTGCGCCGCATCAACCAGCTCCCGGCCGCTACGCCGCCAAAACACGCTACCGCCAAACCGATGCACCTTGTGCACTGAGCTACAACGAAAAAGGCGAGCTGGTGCTCGCCTTTGATGATCCTCAATGGGCCGTCACACCGGGCCAATCGGCTGTGCTGTATGACGGTGACGTTTGTTTGGGTGGCGGGGTGATTGCCAGCGCGTCACATCCGTTGTGACCAATGGCCTTGGCACTTGGGACACGTGATCTCAATGTGGCGAAAGTAATGGCCTCGGCATTTTTGGCCGCAATGCGGGCAACGCACAATCACTTTGTCGTTCAGGACTTCCGGTACTTCGATGGCATCCGCGCGTATAAAAAGCGGCGCCCTCAAGTCGTATTGGTTCGACTTTTTAAAATGAACTTGAAAGCCTGAGACCTGGGCATCCACCGTGGCCAAGTCGGCGATCTCTAAAAAAATCGTCGATAGCTTGTCGCCCACCCCATCGACAGATTTGTACCAACGCGGCTCAGGCGACATGCCAATCAAGGCCAGCCCCTCCTTGTTCGGCACCACTTTGTCCGCTTCGGGCGCCACCAACCGCGACTGCTCCATCAGCAACTTCACGGCATATTGCGAGTGGCTTTGGAACGCATAAAAGTAATGGCCGAAATACAAACACGCATCGACCTGATTGCCAAACGAGTACCACTTGAGCACCAGCAAACGCAAGAGATTGACCAAACTCTTGGTGTCTTCATTGATGGTGAACAAGCGCTCGTTCAAGCCTGCCATCAGCACCAAACGCAGCGCCGTCTCAAACCCCAAATCTTGGCGAATGCCCTGCGGGTTCCCAAACATATTTTTTTGCGCAATGCTGTGCTGCGCAATCGCCATGGTTCGAAAAAACTCAGGCATAGCCGCATTCAATTGAGGCAGTTTTTCTCGGAACAGTTTCGCCTGCTGCGCGTCAGATCGGAGATGCTCAAACGGATACGGCATGGCGAGTCTCCTAGTCCTTGCTGAGATGGGCCACCAAATCAGATTTGATGGTCTCGAAATCAATAGGTTGCGTGACCCCCCCGCGGATCAAAGAATACGTGTTGATCCAACCGTGGTGAATGCGGATTCGGCAGTCAAACGCTTTTTCAAACAGATCGATGACCTGGATTTCATCCAGTGAATTTTTATCGAGCCTGGCAATCAATTCCTGCGTCTCCTTGGACTTAACCGGCGCAGGTTTGACTTCCGCAGGTGCCTTCTTAGCCACCAACGATGCCCGCAAATCGTCATAAATTTTGCGCAGCGCAGGGTTGCCAATGACCGCGTAAGACTCATTCAGCAACGCCATCTTGGCCGTGTTTTCGACCTTGTTGGAGAGGTGCCGATCCGGATGGTACTTTTGCGCCAAGGCCTTGTATGCAGCTTTGATCACCACCTCTTCTGCGTCGTGCAGCAGGCCCAATGTTTTATAGTGATTTTTCATTCAATTCACGGATAGGCCAATAACGTAAAAGCCGGTTGACCTGAGATCAACCGGCTTCTCATTCGCGTCGGCAGGGGTGCCAATCGAATCCTCAAAGCCTCAAAATGGAATGTCATCGTCCATGTCGTCAAACCCACCGCGTGCAGGAGCGGGTGCAGGTGCTTGACGTTGCGGCGCTGGGGCAGCTTGACGAGCAGGGGCTGCAGGACGGCTGTAGCCACCGCCACCTTCTTCGCCACCACCGCTGGGACCGCCCATGCCTTCACGGCCGCCCAAGAGTTGCAGCTCGGTCGCAATGATGTCGACGGTGTTCTTTTCCACGCCGGTGGTTTTGTCGGTGTAAACACCGTATTTCAAGCGGCCTTCCACATAAATAGGACGGCCTTTTTTGACGTATTCACCAGCAATCTCGGCCAAGCGGTCATAGAAGGTGACGCGGTGCCACTGGGTGTCTTCAATCATCTCACCGCTGTTTTTGTCTTTGCGCTTGCTGGATGTCGCCACGCTCACGTTGGCCACAGCTTGGCCGCTAGGCAAGTAGCGCACTTCGGGGTCGCGGCCGCAGTTGCCGACGAGGATGACTTTGTTCACAGATGCCATGGGTAAATTCCTCCAGATATAGGCTAATTATGGGGTGTTACGGACGGTGCCGCACGTTGAGGGGCCACCATGGGCCAAGCTACCACCAGCCACAGCACCATGAGTGCCGCGCAAGTTAAAAACAGGCCTTGCGTGCCGTAACTTTTGGCCAACTGACCACCCATCAAGCCACCCACAAAAAAGCCCAAGGACTGCAAGGTGTTGTAGATGCCCATGGCTGCACCCCGCGACGAAGCGGGTGCGATGCGCGACACCATGCTGGGTTGCGTCGCCTCCAACACGTTGAAGCCACAAAAGAAAGCAAACAGCAACCAAGCCAACCACATGATGCTGGGCGAGCCCGACGATACCCACAACAAAGCCAACTGCACAAAAGCCAACAAAGCAATCGCGCTTAAAAAGACAGCACGCAGATAGCCACGGCGCTCCAGCGGGAACACGCCGCCCATGACCACGAAGGAGCCCAAAACGGCTGGCAAATAAATTTGCCAATGGTCGTCTTTCACCCAGCCCGCCTGCACCAACAAGGCAGGCACCACCACCCACATGGCCAGTTGCACGGCGTTCAACACAAACACGCCGATGTTCAAACGCAGCAATGCAGGGTTAGACAGCACTTGACGCAAACCACCTCGCCCTGCATCTTTGAGGACGGCAGGTGCAGGAGGTACCGCCCACACCACGACCGCCATACCCATCACAGCCAGGACGGCCGTGAGAAAAAACAAACCTGCCAACCCGATGTGGGCCACTAACAAAGGGGCCACCACCAGAGATAGAGCAAACATGAGTCCAATGCCAGCGCTGACCAGTGCCAGCGCTTTGGTGCGCACCACGTCACGGGTTTGATCCGCCAACAAGGCCGTCACTGCAGCAGACACCGCACCCGCACCTTGCAAGGCACGTCCCACCAAAAGCTCCCAGAGCGAGTCCGCACAACCCGCATACAAACTGCCCAAGGCAAACACAATCAGGCCAAACAGGATCACGCGCTTGCGGCCAAATCGGTCTGACGCCATGCCAAAGGGGATTTGCAACAGGCCTTGCGTCAAACCGTAGATGCCCATGGCTAGGCCAATCAGCGCGGGGTCATCCCCGCCTGGGTACTTGCGCGCTTCAAGCGCAAATACGGGCATCACCAAGAACAAACCGAGCAACCGGAGCGAGAAAATGGACGCAAGCGTGAAACTGGATCGCAGCTCCATGGGCGTCATGGTGGGGCTGTCTTCTGGCGTGGGGTTGGGGTTTAAATTGGTCGTCACAGCCTGTTATTGTCCCGCATTCCTTGGCAATGACTTACGCCGCCACTATCATGGCGGGTTGCCCTTAATTTGATTGCCCCGTGAACAAACCCACCGATGACGGCGCCTACTTAGGCCTTGCCCTGAACCACCCCTCCGCCATGCGAAACATCAGCATTCGCGGGGCGCGTACGCACAACCTGAAAAACATCGACCTCGACATTCCGCGCAACCAGTTGGTGGTCATCACGGGTTTGTCGGGCTCGGGCAAATCCAGCCTTGCGTTTGACACGTTGTATGCCGAAGGCCAGCGCCGTTATGTGGAAAGCCTGTCGGCCTACGCCCGCCAGTTTTTGGGCCGCTTGGACAAGCCCGATGTGGACCTGATTGAGGGCCTGTCGCCCGCCATCAGCATTGAGCAAAAAGCCACCAGCCACAACCCGCGCTCCACCGTGGGCACGGTGACCGAAATTCACGACTACCTGCGCCTGCTGTTTGCTCGCGCCGGCACGCCCTATTGCCCTGACCACAACTTGGCGCTGCAAGCGCAAAGCGTGTCGCAAATGGTGGACGCCGTCATGGCCCTGCCCGAAGACACCAAGCTCATGCTGCTCGCGCCCATCGCGCGCAACCGCAAGGGCGAATACAGCGAGCTTTTCACGCAGCTGCAAGCCCAGGGCTATGTGCGTTTTCGCATCGAGGGCAAGGTCTACGAATACGACGAACTGCCGGAGCTGAAGAAAACCGAGAAACACGATATCGACGTGGTAGTGGACCGCATCAAGGTGCGCCACGAAGCGCCAGCGCCTGCGGCTGCCCCTGACACGTTCAAAGCGCCCAGCATTGGCGACATCGCCATCACGCCCACAGCACCACCGCCGCCCGCCCTGCGCCAGCGTTTGGCCGAAAGCTTTGAAGCTGCCTTGCGTTTGGCTGAAGGCCGCGCCATCGCGCTAGAAATGGACACAGGCGTAGAGCACAGCTTCAACGCCAAGTTTTCTTGCCCGCAGTGCACCTACTCCATCAGCGAACTCGAGCCCCGCTTGTTTTCGTTCAACTCACCCGTGGGCGCTTGCCCCTCGTGCGACGGCTTAGGCCATCAAGACTTTTTCGATCCTGCGCGCGTGGTGGCATTTCCGTCGTTGAGCCTTGGCAGCGGCGCCATCAAAGGCTGGGACCGCCGCAACGCGCATTACTTCACCCTGCTCGAGAGCTTGGCCAAACATTACAAGTTCGACATTGACGCGCCCTTTGAAGACCTCAGCCCCGAGATGCGCCAAGTGCTCTTGTACGGCTCGGGCGACGAAGAAATCAAGTTCAACTACAGCTTGGACAGCGGTGCCTCGGGTGGCAAAAAGCTCAGCAAAAAACACCCCTTCGAAGGCATCTTGGTCAACATGGAGCGCCGCTACCACGAGACCGACTCGGTGGTGGTGCGCGAAGACTTGGCCCGCTACCGTGGCTCGCGCTCGTGCGTGGCCTGCGGCGGTACTCGCCTGCGCCGCGAAGCGCGCAACGTGCGCATTGGCGATGGCGAACAAATGCGCGGCATTTTCGATATCAGCCACACCACGCTGGGTGAATGTTTCGGCTACTTCAACACCCTGCAGCTGCAAGGCGCAAAAGCCGAGATTGCCGACAAAGTGGTGCGCGAAATTGCCTCACGCCTGAAGTTCTTGAACGACGTGGGCCTGAACTACCTCAGCCTCGACCGCAGCGCCGACACCTTATCGGGCGGCGAAGCACAACGCATTCGCCTCGCATCGCAAATTGGCTCGGGTCTGACCGGCGTGATGTACGTGTTGGACGAGCCCAGCATCGGCCTGCACCAACGCGACAACGACCGCCTGATCGACACCCTCAAACACCTGCGCAATATTGGCAACAGCGTGATCGTGGTCGAGCACGACGAAGACATGATCCGTTGCGCCGACTTCTGCGTGGACATGGGCCCCGGCGCGGGCGTGCACGGTGGCCAAGTGATGGCCAGCGGCACACCCGCCGAGATTGAGGCCAACCCCAACTCGCTGACCGGCCGCTATTTGGCGCAAACCCTGCGCATTGACGTGCCGACAAAGCGCAACAGCTTTTGGCCCGTACCCGCCGACGACTTGGTCTACAACCGCAAGCTCGACAAAGACGCGAGCGAGCACCAAGTCATCCGCATCAAAGGCGCGCGTGGCAACAACCTCAAAAACGTGACCGCCGACTTCCCCGTGGGCTTGCTCACCTGCGTCACGGGCGTCTCGGGCTCGGGCAAATCAACGCTGGTCAACGAAACGCTGTACACCGCGGCCGCACACGCCATTCACCGCGCCCACGACGAGCCCGCGGCACACGACGAAATCACGGGCCTCGACTACTTCGACAAAGTCATCAACGTCGACCAGTCGCCCATTGGCCGCACGCCCCGCAGCAACCCCGCCACCTACACCGGCTTGTTCACGCCCATTCGGGAACTCTTGGCCGAAGTGCCCATGGCGCGCGAACGTGGCTATGGCCCGGGGCGATTCAGCTTCAACGTGGCCGCAGGCTCAGGCGGTGGCCGCTGCGAGGCCTGCCAAGGCGACGGCATGGTGAAAGTCGAAATGCACTTCTTGCCCGACGTGTATGTGCCTTGCGATGTGTGCGCGGGCTTGCGCTACAACCGCGAAACGCTAGAGGTCATGTACAAGGGCAAAAACATCGCGCAAATTTTGACGCTCACCGTCGAAGCCGCGCTGGTGTTTTTCAACGCCGTACCCAACATCGCCCGCAAGCTGCAAACCTTGATGGACGTGGGCTTGTCGTACCTGCAACTCGGCCAAGCCGCCACCACCCTTTCGGGCGGTGAGGCGCAACGCGTGAAGCTGGCCTTGGAGCTGAGCAAGCGCGACACCGGCCGCACGCTTTACATCTTGGACGAGCCCACCACGGGCCTGCACTTTGCCGACATTGCGCTGCTGCTCAAAGTGTTGCAACACCTGCGCGACGCAGGCAACACCATCGTCATCATTGAGCACAACCTCGACGTGATCAAAACCGCCGACTGGCTGATTGACATGGGGCCAGAGGGCGGCTCGGGCGGTGGCATGGTGGTTGGTGTGGGTACACCCGAAGACTTGGCCGACAACGCAGCCAGTTTCACGGGCAGATACTTGAAGCGCTTGTTGAAAAACTGAGCGGCGCAGCGGCAGCTCCGCATCGTCACCTAGTCGTGCTGATGCCCATGCGCGCCATGCACATGGCGGTGGGTAATTTCTTCAGCCGTGGCAGCACGCACTTCCGTGACGCTGCAGCTAAAACGCAGCGCTTGGCCCGCCAGCGCGTGGTTGCCATCGAGGTGGACTTCGGGCCCTTTGATTTTGACCACGTTGAACACTTGCGGTTGCCCGTCAGCGCCTGCGCCTTGCAACTGCCCGCCCACTTTCACGCCCGGTGGAAATTCGGCTTTAGGAATGACGCGCACCAACGATTCGTCGCGCTCGCCAAAGGCATCTTCTGCGCTCAAATCCAGCGTGACGGCAAAGCCCACCGCTTGGCCATTGAGTGCGGCTTCGACCTTTGGAAAAATGTTTTCGTAGCCGCCGTGCAAATAGGCCAATTGCCCCGAGTCCAAAGGCTTGCCAGTGGGTGTGGTGACTTGGTATTTGATGGTGACGGCCGTGTCTTGAGTGATGTGCATGGCTAGGCTTTGAATGAAAAGCGCCATTGTCCACGACCACACGGCTCAACTGCCTTCAGGCCTTACCATTCCCACCCATGAAACCTGTCATCCGTGTCTTCTTTAAAACCGTGCGCCTCGTCCTCGGCCCCGTCATGCTGCTCAAAGAGCGACTCACCCAGCCCAAGGGCGTGCAGCGCGACCCCGCCGCACAAACCACGGTCAACCTGCAATGCCAGACCATGGTGCTGTACCAGTTCAACACCTGCCCGTTTTGCATCAAGGTGCGCCAAGAAATGCGCCGCCTGTCATTGCCGATCGACAAGCGCGATGCACAACACGACAGCACCCACCGCAACGCACTGCTAGAAGGCACGGGTGCCACCAAAGTGCCTTGCCTGCAAATCACCGACGCCAACGGCCAAACTCAGTGGCTGCAAGACTCGACGGCCATCGTGACCTACCTGCGCGCACGCTTCGAGAACGCCCCTCGTTGAAATCTTTCGCCGCCTCAGCGCGTCCGTTCTCAGCGCAACGTGTCTGGCTCGGCACAAGTCCTCACACCATGGAAACCGAACTCAAACTCATCGTGTGCCAGCAAGACGTGGCTGCACTGTTGACGCACCCGCTCCTCACCCAACCGGCCCAAACACAACGCCTGCTCAACACCTACTTCGACACGCCCGCCCTAGATTTGAAGCAACGCCGCATGGCTGTGCGCGAACGATTGGCAGGCGAGCAATGGCTGCTCACGGTGAAGACGGCTGGAAAAAGCGAGAACGGTTTGTCGCGTCGCCAAGAGTGGGAAGGACCAACAACGCCAGGCGCCTTGCAGTTCGACACACTGGTGGACGACACCTCGTTGGCCGCCGATTTGATGGCGTTGCGTCCCAATTTAAAAGCGCTGTTTTGCACCGACTTTGAACGCCAGCGCTGGGTGGTGACGCACGACGGGGCTCAGATCGAAGTGGCCCTTGACCAAGGCCGCATCCATGTGCCTGGCACCGCGTTGCAAGATCCGTTACTCGAGCTGGAACTTGAACTGCTCAGCGGACCCGAATCTGCTTTGATGGTGCTGGCAGATGTGCTGCGCCAAACGCCGCAAGGCCCCGTGACGCTCACACCTAGCGACGCGAGCAAGGCGCAGCGGGGAATGGCGTTGTGGGACACATCGAACACATAACAGCGCCACCCACTTGCGTCACATGGGTCAGGCCTGCACAACGGTGAGCAAGGTCTGGCCATTCGCCACCAACTTTTCGCCCTCGGCATCGACGGCAAACAAGTCACAACTTGTGAAAATCTGTGCCTTGCCTGGCTTGACCACACGGGCACGGGCGATGAATTTTTGGCCCACGGCGGGGCGCAGGCAGTTCACAGAGAAGTTCGCTGCCAACAAATGCGGGCCCGCCACCGTGGCAGCAGCAAAACCGCAAGCCGTGTCGATCAATGTGCCGATCAGCCCCGCATGCAAAAAGCCCGAGTACTGCCCAACCTCCGGACGCCAGGGCATCTGAATTTCTACGAGGCCAGATTCGGCCATCGTCACTTCAATGCCACACCACCGATTGAACTCGGCCATGGCGTTGATTTTCTTCAACATTTCAAGTGCGTTCATTTCGATTTCCTTTTACGATTTTTAAACCAGTCGATGTGACTGAGCAGCGTTTTTTTCAGGACTTCATGTTCTGCAATGACCTTGTCAATTTCGGCCACGCGCTGGTGAATGGCCCCCATCATTTCTTGTGGTGTTAACTTTCCAGATTGAAATTTGGGCAAGTATTCGGCGATAAAGGGCAGCGAAAAACCCATTTCCCGAGACATGGCGATGAAGATCACATGGCTGACGGTTTTTTCGTCGTAATCACGATAGCCATTCAACTGCCGCTGACTGGCAATCAGTCCTGCAGATTCGTAACGCCGCAAGCGATGCACCGACACATGGGTCTTGGCAGAAAGTTCTGAAATTCGCATGAATTCAGTCTAGCAACGCTAGCGCTGCGCGAAGGTTCTGGCCTTTGACGCATGGGTGACAAATGTGTTTTGCCTGTGCTCTAAGTGATACCTAGTTGTCCGGCCTTGAGTTACAAATCGCTCATCTCAAGGAGCGTCAAATGTCCACCACCCAACTCACCTCACCCCATCAACCACTGCCCCACGCCCAACCCGCCGACGTGGGCCTGTGCCCCGAGCGCACGCAGCGCCTGATGGACGTGCTGCGCCGCGAGGTGGCCAGTGGGCGTTTGCCGGGCGCGGTGGCCATGATTGCTCGGCAAGGAAAGATTGCCCTCTTCGAAGCCGTGGGTCAGCAAGACCCCGCCAGCGGTTCGGCCATGCAGCCCGACAGCATCTTCCGCATCTACTCCATGACCAAACCGGTCGTATCGGTGGCAGTGATGATGCTGGTGGAGCGCGGGCTGTTGTTGCTCAGCGACCCCGTGAGCCGTTGGTTGCCCGAGTACGCCAACCAGCAAGTGGCCACCGCCAAAGGGCTAGAGCCGGTGCACAACCCAGCCACGGTGCAAGACCTGCTGCGCCACACGGCGGGACTGACCTATGAATTTTTGGGCACGTCGTCGGTGCAACAGCACTACGACCAAGTCAAGATCGGCTCACGCGAGCGCAGCAACGCCGAGTTTTCGCAAACGCTGGCCGCCCTGCCGCTGCAGTTTCAGCCCGGCAGCGTGTGGGCCTACAGCCGCGCCACCGATGTGCTGGGGCGGTTGGTGGAGGTGGTCAGCGGACAAGGCCTGGGTGCATTTTTGCAAACCGAAATTTTTGGTCCGCTGGGCATGGTGGACACCGGCTTTGCCGTGCCGCCCGAGCAACACCACCGCATTGCCGAACCCTTCGCACACGACCCCGACGGCGGCGTGCCCATGAAAGTGATCGAACCTCGCCAAGTGCCCGCCATGGAGGGCGGCGGCGGTGGCCTGATGTCCACGGCCATGGACTACACGCGCTTTTTGCAGTGTCTGCGCAACCGAGGCGAGCTGAACGGCGTGCGCCTGCTCGGCCCCCACACGGTGGACTACATGACGGCCGACCACCTGGGCGACATTCCTTCAGACGGCCCCTTGCTGCCGCCGGGCCATGGCTTTGGTTTGGGCTTTGCAGTACGCACACACGTGGGCGTATCGCCCGTGCCGGGCTCGGTGGGCTTGTATTACTGGGGCGGCATCGCGGGCACCACGTTTTTTGTGGACCCCGCGCTCGACATGTATGCGATGCTGATGATTCAGGCGCCCAACCAGCGCGACTACTACCGCCCGCTTTTCCGCGATCTCGTCTATGCAGCTTTGGTCTGAAACACGGGCAACACAACGCAAAGAAAGTTACTGACATATGACGCATGAAGTGGACTACCTCATCATTGGCGGCGGCTCAGCGGGCAGCGTGATGGCGGGTCGCTTGAGCGAAGACGCCAACGTGCAGATCATGCTTTTGGAAGCAGGCGGAACTGGTGACAGCTGGCTGGTCAAGACCCCCGCAGCAGCTGTGGCCATGCTGCCTACGCCGATCAATAACTACGCTTTCGAGACCGTGCCTCAAGCGGGCCTCAATGGCCGCAAGGGTTACCAACCTCGCGGCAAAGGGCTGGGCGGATCGTCTGCCATCAACGCGATGATCTATACCCGCGGGCCCCGCAGCGATTACGACCACTGGGCGGCATTGGGCAATGCAGGCTGGTCGTACGACGAGCTGTTGCCCTACTTCAAACGCAGCGAAAACAACGGGCGCATTCACAACGAATTTCACGGCAACGACGGTCCCTTGCATGTGTCGGACCTGCAGACCCACAACCCGTTTCAACAGATCTACCTGAACGCCGCGCGCGAAGCGGGCTTTCCGATCAACGACGACTTCAACGGGGCCACGCAAGAAGGATTGGGCATCTACCAAGTCACCCAGCGCAATGGCGAGCGTTGGAGCGCAGCGCGAGGCTATCTGCACCCGCACATGGGACAGCGCCAGAACCTGCATGTGGAAACGGGTGTTCAAGTGACACGCATCTTGTTTGAAGGCCGACGCGCAGTGGGCGTGGAGTGCATCCAATCGGGCAACAAGCGGGTGATCCGGGCACGCCGTGAAGTGATTTTGTGCGCCGGCGCTTTTCAGTCGCCACAGTTGCTGATGGTCTCGGGCGTGGGGCCAGGCGCGCATTTGCGTCAGCACGGCATCGACGTGCTGCACGACTTGCCCGGCGTGGGCCAGAACCTGCAAGACCACCCTGATTTCATTTTTGGCTATGCCGCCAAGAGCCTGGACCTGATGGGCATTTCGCTGGGTGGCACGGCTCACCTGGCCAAAGAGGCCCTGAAATACATGCGAACGCGGCAAGGCTTTATCGGCACCAATTACGCCGAAGCCGGCGGCTTTCTCAAGACCGACCCAGCATTGGAAGCGCCCGATGTGCAATTGCACTTTGTGATGGCCTTGGTCGAAGACCACGCGCGCAAACTGCGCACCGCCCACGGCTACTCGTGCCATGTGTGCCTGCTGCGCCCCAAGAGCCGAGGGCAAGTCACGTTGGCCAACGCCAACGCGCGAAGCGCACCCCTCATCGACCCGGCCTTTTTGGCGCACAACGACGATTTAGAAACGCTGGTCAAAGGCTACAAGCTGACCCAAAAATTGATGGATGCCCCAGCCTTAGCCAACATCCGACACAAAAACGTCTTCACCCCGCATGTCAAAACAGACGACGACATTCGACAAGTCTTGCGCGACCGCTCGGACACGGTGTACCACCCCGTGGGCACCTGCAAAATGGGCACCGACGCCATGGCCGTGTTGGACTCGCAGCTGAGGGTGCACGGTCTCGATGGCCTGCGCGTGGTGGACGCATCGGCCATGCCGACCTTGATCGGTGCCAACACCAATGCCACGGTCATCGCGATGGCAGAAAAGGCCGTGGACATGGTGCGTCAAACTTAAGATGCAGCCACACAATCAAAAACTGGAGACCTAACCATGCCTCAAATCGGCCTCATGATGACCCGCCCTCTACTCATTTCGGGCATCCTCGAACACGGCGCTGCGCAGTTCGGCGACCAAGAAATCGTCTCGCGCGAAACACACGGCCCGCTGCACCGCACCACCTATGCCGAGACCGCCCAACGTGCGCGCCAGCTGGCCAACGCCTTGGCCCACATGGGTTTGAAGCTTGGCAGCGCGGTCGGCTCCATCGCCTGGAACAACCATCGCCACTTAGAGGCGTATTACGCCGTCTCGGGCTGCGGCATGGTCATGCACACCTGCAACCCGCGCCTGCACCCGCAGCAGCTGATCTATGTGATCAACCACGCCGAAGACGAAGTGGTGTTGTTTGACGCCACCTTTGCGCCGCTGGTCAAAGGCATTGCCGCGCATTGCCCCAAGGTGCGCGCCTGGGTCTGCCTGGCAGATGCAGCCAACACGCCTGCCATCGAAGGCGTGGCCAACGTGATGAATTACGAAGGCCTGATCACCGGCCACAGCGACAGCTTCGACTGGCCCGAATTGGACGATCAAACCGGCGCTGCACTTTGCTACACCTCGGGCACCACCGGCAACCCCAAGGGCGTGCTGTACACCCACCGCGCCATCGTGCTGGACGCCACCACCGCCTGCCTGCCCGATGTGCTGGGCTTCTCCACGCAAGAGACTGTTCTGCCCGTGGTGCCCATGTTCCACATCAATGCCTGGTGCATCCCCTACGCCGCGTTGGTGGCGGGCACCAAGCTGGTTTTGCCCGGCCCCAAGCTCGACGGTGCCAGCCTGTTCGAATTGATGGACAGCGAGCAAGTCACCATCAGCGCAGGCGTGCCCACCATCTGGATGGGTCTGATCCAGCACGTTGAGCAAAACAACTTGCGCTTTGCCCACATGAAGCGCACCTGCGTGGGCGGCTCGGCCATGCCCATGGCGCTGATCGCCAAGTTCATGGACACCTACGGCGTGGAAGTGCGCCACGGCTGGGGCATGACCGAGACCACCGCCGTGGCCACCATGAGCAACCTGAGCCGTGCTGACCGCCTGCGCCCCGCTGCCGAGCAACACGCTATCGTGGCCAAGCAAGGCAAAACCGTCTCGGGCATCGAGATCAAAGTGGTCGATGAAAAAGGTGCGACTTTGCCCCGCGACGGCACATCACAAGGCGAGCTGATGGTGCGCGGCCAGTGGATCATGGAGCGCTACTTCAAGTCCGACAAAACCGCGCTGATCGACGGCTGGTTCCCCACCGGCGACATCGCCACCATCGATGCACACGGCACCATGCAGATCCGCGACCGTACCAAAGACGTGATCAAAACCGGTGGCGAGTGGATCAGCTCCATCGACCTGGAAAACGCCGCCGTGGGTCACCCCGCCGTGGCCATGGCGGCTGTCATTGGCGTCAAGCACCCCAAGTGGGACGAGCGCCCGCTGCTGTTCATCGTGCGCAAGCCCGGGCAGGCGCTGGAGAAGCAAGAGATCCTCGACTTCCTCACCACCAAGGTCGCCAAGTGGTGGGTGCCGGACGATGTGGTGTTCCTCGAATCGCTGCCCGTTGGCGGCACCGGCAAGGTTCAGAAAAACGACCTGCGCAAGGAATACGGCGGCGTGTTCAGCTGATCAAACTCAGCCGATCAAACCCTGGCGCTCGGCCGCTCGTTCATGCGGTCGCGCCAAGCCTGCAAGGCGCTCATGCCCTCGTCGCCGGGCACAAACTTCATCAAGCCGCGTGCAAACTCCAACGCGCAAAACGCGGTGATGTCGGCAATGGTGAAACGCTCGCCCGCGATGAAGGGCTGGCTTTGCAGCCGCTGGTCAAAACCCCGCGCCACCTCGCGCACCTTCTCTGCCTGCGAGCGGCCAAATTCGGGGAACTGTGGCTTTTCTAAAGCAGCCAAGCCGGGATGGCTGTGGCGAATCGCGTTGGCTATGCCGCCCAGCAAATACAGCTCCACCTGCCGGTCGGCCATCTCAATGAAGCCACGCTCATCGCCGTCCAAGCCCATCAGGTTAGGCTCGGGAAAGCGGCCCTCCAGCAACGTGCAAATCGCCCGCGTCTCGGTGATCACGCGGCCATCATCCAGCTCCAGCGCAGGCACTTTGGCCAACGGGCTCTTGGCCAAGTATTCGGGCTGGCGGTGCTCGCCACCGTTCAGGTCCATGTTGACCATCTCAATGCCCGTGATGTTTTTCTCGACCAAAAACATCAACACTCTGCGGGGGCTGGGGGCGCGGTGGGCGGTATAGAGCTTCATGGCTTGTCCTTGTTGAGAGCACTTTGGTTTTGGCCCATCTCGACCATCTTGCGGGCTTCTTCTGAAAACTTCTTGGCGGCATCGTCGCCGTCTTTGGTCAGGTTGATCCGCGACGGCGGTGCTTCGATGCCACGCAACACGGCAGGGCGCTGGCGGATCGCATCGAGCCAGCGCTTGAGGTGCGGCAAGTCGTCCACCTCCACGCCCGACCAGCGGTGCGTGCGCACCCAGGCCCAATTGGCGATGTCAGCAATCGAATAATCGCCCGCCAAATATTCGTGGTCTTTCAGGTGGCTGTCGAGCACCGTGAACAGGCGCTTGCTCTCGCCTTGGTAGCGGTCGATGGCGGGCTGGATCTTTTCGGGAAAGTAGCGAAAAAACACATTCGCCTGCCCCATCATCGGCCCGATGCCGCCCATCTGAAACATCAGCCACTGCAGCACGCGTGAGCGGCCCTTGGCGTCCGTCGGCATGAGTTGGCCTGTTTTTTCGGCCAAGTAAATCAGGCAAGCGCCCGACTCGAACACCGCAAAGTCATCGGCCTCGCGGTCCACGATGGCAGGGATTCGGCCATTGGGGCAGATGGCCAAAAAGTCGGGCAGCTTTTGCTCGCCCTTAGACAGGTCCAACACCTTGAGCGTGTAGGGCAGCGCCAACTCTTCAAGCGCGATGGAGACTTTGTGCCCGTTGGGCGTGGCGGAGGTGTAGAGGTCGATCATGGCCAGAGGCTATCAGCCATGCAAGCTGCGAACTGGCACGCAGATGACAGTGCGCAAGAGTTTCTTCAGTCTGCAAAACCGCCGCGGGAATTGAACCCGCTTTGGCTAAAGCTTTATGCGCGCGCAGCCGCTTGCAAGGTCTCACGCGTTTGCAAGGCCACCCGACGCGCAGCGTCTGCAAAGTCATCGCCTTTTGACGCATACAAAATCGCACGCGAGGAGTTGACGATGATGGGGCCTGTGGTGTTGCCGTCGGCCACACGCAAGCCCGCTTTCACGGTAGCCACCGCATCGCCACCTTGTGCGCCAACGCCGGGGATCAGCAACGGCAAGGTGGGCGCGAGTTCACGCACACGCTCAATTTCTTTAGGGTAGGTCGCGCCCACCACCAAGCCCAATTGGCCATTCAAGTTCCATGGGCCTTGGGCCAATTTGGCGATGTGCTCGTACATCAAGGGCTGGCCGTCGACGGATGCGAGGCGTTGGTTTTGCAGGTCGTCACCGCCAGGGTTGGAGGTGCGGCACAGCAAAAACGCGCCTTTGCCGTGGTACTTCAAATACGGGGCCACCGAGTCCCAGCCCATGAAGGGCGAGAGGGTGACGGCGTCTGCACCGTAGCGCTCGAAGGCTTCGATGGCGTATTGCTCAGCGGTGCTGCCGATGTCGCCGCGCTTGGCATCCAAGATGATGGGCACTTGGGGCGCGACGCGGCGCATGTGTTCCATCAAACGCTCCAACTGACCTTCGGCGCGGTGCGCGGCGAAGTAGGCGATTTGGGGCTTGAAGGCCATGGCCAAGTCGGCCGTGGCGTCGACGATGGCTGCGCAGAAGTCATAAATCTTGTTCGAGTCGCCCTTGATGCGGTCGGGGAACTTGGTGGGTTCGGGGTCAAGTCCCACGCAAAGCATGGAGGCGTTTTGGCGCTCGGCGGCGCTCAACATGTCAAGGAAGGTCATGGCTTGATTTTAGAAGCCTTACCATGCACCTCATGAATGCGCAGCACACACCGGCCCCGCAGGCCACCCCCACCCCCACACCTAAGCCCACCTCCAACATGGGCACACGCCTGCCGCTGCTGACACGCCGCCAGCTGTGGACCCTGATCGCACTGACCCTGGTCTGGGGCTTGAATTGGCCCATCATGAAACTGGGCGTCACAGGCTTTCCACCGCTCACCTTTCGCAGCTTGTCGATGGTCGCAGGCTTGCCCCTGCTGGGCTTGGCGTTGGTTGTGATGAAGGTGCCGTTTCGCATTCCGCGGGCGCATTGGCGCGAGTTGTTGGTGCTGGCGGTGTTCAACATGTTTGTGTGGCACATCTTGGTGATTCTGGCGCTGCCTTTGCTGTCCAGCGGACGGGCCGCAATCTTGGGCTACACCATGCCTATTTTTTCGGCCATGTGCGGCGTGTGGTGGTTCAAAGCGCCATTGCGGCCCCGCCAATGGCTGGGCGTGGTGGCGGCAGCCGTGGGCGTTTTGTTGTTGCTGTGGAATGAGTTGACACACTTTGCGGGCCAACCTGTGGGTGTGCTGATGGTGTTGGTTGCTGCCGCCACTTGGGCTTACGGCACACAGCGTTTGCGTCACACGCCCATGTCCGTGCCCACACTGACCATCGCGTTTTGGATGACCACGCTGACCACGTTGCTGATGATTGTTTTGAGCGTGGCCACCGAACAAGACCGCTGGCAGATGCCTGCCGCCAGCACCGCGTGGGCCATTGCCTACAACGCTGTGGGCGTGTTTGCCTTTGCACAAGCCGCTTGGCTGACCTTGGCTCGCGGCCTGCCACCTGTGGCCTCTACTTTGAGCGTGATGTTCATTCCCGTGCTGGGTGTGTTCAGCGGCGCGTGGTGGCTGGGCGAGGTGCTGCACTGGCAAGACTGGACCGCTGTCGCTTTGATGGTGGTGGCCATTGCCTCGGTGCTGTGGCCGGCGAAAACCAGTTAAGGTTGATCGCTGATCTGCGCCATGGCCAAACACAAATCGGCCCACACCTTGGCTTTTTCAGGTAGGTTGCGCAGCACGTAGGCTGGGTGGTACGTCACCACCACCGGCACACCTTGGTAGCGCCGCACTTGGCCGCGCAGCTTGCCCAACGGGGTGGTGTCTAGCTCAGGCACGGTGTCTTGCAGCAACGCTTGAATGGCGACACGGCCCATGGCCACGATGACTTTGGGTTTCAGCAAGGCCACTTGTTGTTGCAAATACGGCGTGCATTGCGCCGCCTCTTCGCGTTTGGGGTTGCGGTTGCCCGGCGGGCTGCACTTGAGCACGTTGGTGATGAACACCCCACCCGCATCGGGCATTGCGCCTTTTAGAGGACCGATGCGCGACTGACCGCAGGCGCGCAACATGTTGTCGAGCAGTTCGCCCGCAGCGCCCACAAAGGGCTCGCCCTGCGCGTCTTCCGCTTCCCCCGGCGTCTCGCCCACGATGAGCCAGTCGACCTTGGGCGCTTGGCCTTCTTGAATCGGGCCACCGACACCAAACACCGTGTTTTTTCGGGTGCCGCACAAGCTGCAAGCTTGGCAGCTCGCGACAGTGGCTTGCAAGGTGGGCCAGTCCATCTGGTCCAAGCCTTCAGGGCGCTGGATGATGACGGGCGCAGCCATTGCGGCGCGGGGTGACGGCACTGACACGGGAGAACGGGCCGCGCTGGTTGCGCTGGTTGCGCTGGTTGCGGGCAAAGCAAGGGCCGCCAAGTCGGCAGCATCTGCAAAAGTCGAGGGCTTGTTTGCCGATACGTCATGGGCCTGAGGCGCCCCAACGCCAAGCGCAACGGGTGATGTGCCAAAAGCAGGATCCGCGTTTTGGCTCGTCGAATCCGCCGCATGCGGCTCCGCCACCAAATCAGGCTCCCACGCAGGCGCCCAGACGCGCACATGCATCTCGGCCAGCATGGCGCGTTGACGGGGATCGAGGTTGAGGGACGTCATGGCAGAAGGCTCACAGTTTGAACGACATGACCACCGCGTGTTCGCGTTGCCCAAAGTTAGCGGGGTAATAGTTTTTGCGCTCGCCCACACGGCGATAGCCGTAGCGCTCGTACACCTGCATGGCGCGGGCGTTGCTGGCACGCACTTCCAGCCACAGCCACTGTGCGCCACGTCCGCGTGACCACACGGCCAGCGCGTCGAGCATCAGCACCGCCCAACCTTGCCCCTGAAACTCAGGCGCCACGGTGATGTTGAGCAAATGCACCTCATCCACGCCCTCCATCGCGACAAAGTAGCCCAGCAAGGTGTCGCCGCCCAGCAGCGCCACCACCTCGTAACCCGCCTTGAAGGAGTCGGCAAAATTGCCCCGCGTCCAAGGGTGGCTGTAGGCGCTTTGCTCCACGCGCAGCACGTCGTCGAGCAGCGCTGGGGTCAGCGGCTCTAGGCGAACTTCGGGTTTCAAAACGGCGCTCATCGGGGCATTGTCGATCAAGCGGCGGACTGCTGTTTCGCCAGCATGCGCTCTTCGGTGGTCTGAGCCACCTTGTCGCGGATGTACAGCGGCAAAGCCTCTTCAGGCGGCACAGCGCGGCCTTGCGCCCACGCTTGCGGGGCCAAGCGCAGCAAGGCGGAAGCGGTGGGCAAGGCCGTGATTTGCGGTGCGGTGAATGCCTCTGGCCAGCGACCGGCGTACACGCCCCATGCGTTGCCTGCGGCGATGAAAGCAGGGTCGCGGGTGGCAAGTCTGCCGTCGCTGAGGGCACAGGCCTCGTCGGCTGCCCAAGCGCTGGGCCAGCGCAAGGTTTCTGGGTTTTGCAACTCGGCTTCTTGAACGCAACGCCAGACGGGCACGGGAACAACAGTGTGGGCAGAATCGCTGTGAGCCTGCCTATCGTCAGATATGTCGCATTCGTAGGCGGCCACATAAACCTGATCCATGCGCGCATCCAGCACCGCGAGCACTCGGCTGACGGGCGTCAAAGGTTGCGGTGTGACGGGCAAATCTTGCGACTGGGAATCTTGCATGGGAGAAGGCGGCGCATCGTTTGCCACCGCAGCACATGCACGACGCGCTTCTTCAGCAACCGCCAACAAGGTGTCGATGGGCAATACGGGCACGTCAGCCCCAAAAGCCAAACCCTGCGCCACCGAGCAAGCGGTGCGCAAGCCCGTGAACGCGCCCGGCCCACGGCCAAACACCACCGCCTGCAAATCGGCAAAGGCCAGTCCGGCTTGCGCCATCAAGCGCAAGGTCTGCGGCAAAGTCTGCGCCGACGACTGCGCGCCGCCTGCGCTGGTGTGCGCCCACGTTTGTGCGTCACGCGAGACGGCGATAGAGAGGGTGTCGGTGCTGGTCTCTAAGGCCAGCCAAGGCTTGTGTTGCATGGCCTGATTATCCCGCTGTGATAATTTGCTTATGACGACTCCGCACCGGCCCGCTACGCATTCTTTGATGCACCATTTTTTCCTTGATTTGCGGGTGCAATTGCTGCGTGATCTGCAGCACTATTTTTTGTGCCGCCCACAGCAACACGTCACCACCGCGCATCGGCTCCGCACTTGGACCGTGCTTGGCTGCGTGTGTTTGGGCACCCTCTCGCCCGATCTGAGCCAAGCTCGCCCAGACGGACGCGGCGAGGCCCGCCAAAAACAACAACAGAGCGCACCGCCATCCGTTCAAAGCCGAGAGGACATCGGCCAACTGCCCCCCGAGGTCGACGCCGCACTGCAACGCGCCAAAGTGCCCCGCGACGCCTTTCATGTGATGGTGGTGGAAGCCGGCGGCCACACCGCCCCGCGGTTGAGCCACCAAGCGCAAACCGCGGTCAACCCCGCCTCACTGATGAAGCTGGCCACCACCACCGCCGCGCTCGATTTGCTCGGCCCCGCCTTCGTGTGGCGCACCCCCGTTTTTGTGGATGGGCCTGTGCGCGATGGCGTGCTGCAAGGCAACGTCTACGTGCGCGGCAGCGGCGACCCGCGTTTGGGTGTGGAGCGCGTGTGGCTGCTCATGCGCCGCTTGCAGGGCTTGGGCATTCAAAAAATTCAAGGCGACATCGTGCTCGACCGCAGCGCTTTTGAGGTGCCGCCGCGCGATGCCGCCAGTTTTGACGGCGAGCCCCTGCGCCCTTACAACGCTGCGCCCGATGCGCTGCTGTTGAACTTCAAATCGCTGCTCATTCAGTTCGTGCCCGACCGCGCCGCCAACGTGGCGCGCGTGCATGTGGAGCCGCCAATGGCAGGGGTGCAATTCCCTGCCAGCGTGCCACTGTCCGCCGGCGATTGCAGCGATTACCGCACCAGCTTGCGCGCCGACTGGACCGACGCCACACGCCCCCGTTTTGCCGGCAACTTCCCCGCCGTGTGCGGCGAAAAAATGTGGCCCATCGCCTACAGCGCGCCCCCGCAGTTCGCGGCCCGCGCGGTCTTGGGCATGTGGCAACAGCTGGGCGGTCAACTCGGCGGTCAAGTGCGAGAAGGCACAGTGCCCAATGGCCTGCCACCCGCGTTCACCGTGGAGTCGCCCACGCTGGCCGAGGTGATTCGCGACATCAACAAATTCAGCAACAACGTGATGGCGCAGCAGCTCTTCCTCACGCTCAGCCAACAACCACGCGGCGTCGGCAGCTTCGAGGCTTCCCGCGAAGTGATGCAACGCTGGTGGCGCGACCGGGTAGGCGGCGATATGCCCGTGTTTGACAACGGCTCGGGCCTGAGCCGCGAGGAGCGCATCAGCGCCCAAGGCTTGGCGCGTTTGCTGCAAACCGCGTGGGCCTCGGCCAGCATGCCCGAACTGATGAGCTCGCTGCCCATCACCGGCTTAGACGGCACCTTGAAACGCAGCAAAGCCCAGTTCTCAGCCCACCTCAAAACGGGCAGCCTGCGCGACGTGGCCGGTATTGCGGGCTTTGTCGACGGCCCCAACGGCAAGCGCTGGGTGCTGGTCGCTGTGCTGCACCACCCCAATGCCAACGCCGCCCGCCCCGCCCTCGATGCGATGGTGGACTGGGTCGCCCAACAACCTTGAATCCCTTGAAAGAATCCATGCGAAAGAACCCATGCCACTGACCGATTTGATTGGTTACGCCGCCGCCTTTTTAACCACCGCCAGCTTCATTCCGCAGGCGTGGTTGACGTTCAAAACACGTGATGTCAGCGGCATTTCTTTGAGCATGTACAGCGCCTTCACCCTAGGGATCGCGCTGTGGCTGGCCTACGGCTTGCTGATCGAAGCCTGGCCCGTGGTGATCGCCAACGTGATCACGTTGGCCTTGGCATCCAGCATTTTGTGGATGCGCTTGCGGTTTGGCGCGGCCGCAAGCTCAAACTAAAACATCGCCGAGGTTAACGCCAAGCGGCTTGGTAAAACTTGGTGTTGTAAACGAAGTTAGACACCAAGGTGTTGCCCAATGGCGTGAAGTTGAAGTTGTCGGCGAACAAATAACCGTTGAAAGCGGTGGTGGTGAATGCAGTGGTATCGCAGCCGGTATTTTTAGTCACATCGCTCGCCAAATAGCCCACAACATTCACAGAGCAAGCGGGCGTGCTGGGTGGTTGCGTGATGCCATAAGACAGATACGTATTCAAATTACCGGTTGCAGTGGTGCCTGACCATAAATTCAGCTGCTGTGCAATATCAACGTGCAAAACACGACGGCTGTCGGCATCTTTGGGGTATTTGTCCATCAAGGCCACGGTGAGTTTGCAGTGGAACGAGTTGTTGGGGTTGGTTTTCAAACAGCTCTCATCTGCGTCATAGGCCAATGAGCGTAAAAACTCTTTTTGGCTCGTGGGAAGAGACAAGCCCCATGGCGTACGCGCCAAATTTAAAGGCTCCACCACCAACACATATTTCGCGCCAGCTTGGATGAGTAAATCGATGGAGCTCATGATGCCGTTCGCACCGTTCACCGTCGTTTCGAGTCTGGCAAAAGCTGCATTTTTTGCGGTGGTAGTTTCTAAGGCGGCAATGTATTGCTGGCCGATTTCGTATAAATCTCGCGTTCCAGCCGTGATGACGATCAGATCATCTTGGGCCACGACGCCACCGACTTGGGTCAAAAACTTTCTCACCTGCAAGTCCAAACTCTGGGCGTCTGGGCCTGCCGTTGCAATCAAAGAATTACCTTTCGCGTAACTCAGCAGACCCTTTTTAGGAAAAGTCGCTGGCACATAAGAGGCTGTGTACATGGACAAGGGCGGCAAAGCACTCGACCACAGGCCGTAGATATTGGCCAAGTTCTCGCTCACGGTCGTGGGGCTGGCCAAGGTGTTGGCTGCACCGGCGACCGTACCGTTGATGGTGAAGCGCCCGCCTAAATCCGTGACGCTGCCCGTACCCACATCATTCAAACCATCACCCAAGGCGATGATGCGCGAAGGACGTATGGGGTTGACCGTGCTGCTGGCACCGCCACAGGCCGAAAGCACGGCCAAGACAGTGATCGCGCACAGGGCTTTGAAGGTCTGACTAACAATCTGGTTCATCGCGGGCTCTTGGTTGGTTGCGGCGCTAGTTTAACGAGCCGGGGTGGCGGCGCGGGTCAGGCGGTCGCGCACACCGTCCCAAGCGGGGGTGAAAGGCGGTGTTTCCACCCAAATCTGCGCCACGCCTTGTGCGTCGAAGCGGCGGAGTTGGGCAAACAGGTGGTAGGCGCAGACGGCGGGGTCTTGCGGCATGGCATACAGCGCGACTTGTTGGCTCTGCACTGGCGCAATGCTTGTATCGCTGCGTGCCCAAATGGCAATGCTCGGTTTGGCAGGGCAGGCTTCGCCTGCTGATCCCGACCCACCCGGCGCAGCCTGAGTGGGGGTGTTGTATTGCTTTGCGCTTTGGGCGTTCACGGCTAAACCGCGCAGCGCTTCTTGTATTTCAGCCGCCGTCATCAAGCGCACTTGGGCGTGCGGGGCGTAATGCGAAGCGAGCGTGCCCGAGGCGCGCGGAGCGTCAGCATCAGGCGCTTGGGGCGTGACTACGGCGATGCCACATGCCGCACTGAGTTGCTCGGGCGTCAAGGCCCCTGGGCGCAACAACACGGGCGCAGCGCGGGTGCAGTCGACGATGGTGGACTCAATGCCCACGGCACATGCGCCGCCGTCCACGATGAGCAACTCTGGCCCAAATTCACCCGCCACATGCGCGGCGGTGGTCGGGCTGACGCGGCCAAACAAATTGGCGCTGGGAGCAGCTACACCGTACACGCCCAATACTTCGCAAGCTTGCAAAACGGCTTGTGCCACTGGGTGCGCGGGGCAACGCAAGCCGACCGAGTTTTGCCCGCCTGCTGCGGCTGCCGCAACTTCCGCGCGGCGCGGCAGGATGAGGGTCAGCGGGCCGGGCCAAAAAGCGTCGATCAGCTTCTGCGCAAATTCCGGTACATGGCTGGCAAAACGCTGCACGCCTTGCGCGCTGGCCACATGCACGATGAGCGGGTGGTTGGCAGGGCGGCCTTTGGCGGCAAAGATTTTGGCTACGGCCGCGTCATTGCCAGCGTCTGCCGCCAAACCGTAGACCGTTTCTGTAGGCAAGCCCAACAAATCGCCGCGCTGCAACGCTTGCGCAGCGGTGGCGATGGATGGGGGGAGCTGGCCGTCAAGAATCATGGGGCAAACGGAGCGGGCGTCGTTAGGTAATCGGGCGATGGGTGCAGCAATGCGTAGGCCCAGCGTTAAAACGCCGCGATGCCCAAAATGGCAGCCGCTTGCAACGCCGTGTGGCGCGCAGCCTCAGGCGTTGCCGCCGTGATGTTGAGGTGCCCCATCTTGCGACCCACGCGCGCTTCGCGCTTGCCGTAGAGGTGCAAATGTGTGCCGGGCAGCGCCAACACGTCATGCCAAGCGGGTTCGACTTGCGAAGAATTAGGGTCAGAACCCAATTGTTTGGGGAACCACAAATCGCCCAGCAGGTTGAGCATGACGGCAGGGCTGTGTTGGCGGGGTTGCGTCAAGGGCAAATCGGCCATGGTGCGCACTTGCAGTTCGAACTGCGACACATCGCAGGCGTCTTGGCTGTAGTGGCCGCTGTTGTGGGGGCGGGGGGCGATTTCATTGACGACCAACTTGCTCACAACATCACCACCTTCGACCAACACAAAAAACTCCACGCACAACACGCCCACGTAGTTCAGTTCTTGCGCCACGGCTTTGGCTGCCGTGATGGCTTGTTGGGCCAATGCCTCAGGCACATTGCCCGCAAACACCTCGGTCACGGCCAAGATGCCGTCGCGGTGCAGGTTGCGTTGCACGGGCAAATTGACCATCGCGCCATCGCGGCCACGTGCCACGATGACCGAGCATTCGCTGGCCAAGGGCAGCATTTTTTCCAACACGCAAGGCACGCTGCGCAGTTTGGCCCAGCCCGCCTGCAGTTCGTCACGCGTGCTCACGCGCAATTGACCTTTGCCGTCGTAGCCCATGCGAGAGGTTTTCAAAATGCCGGGCAGCAAGGTGTCGCTCACGGCGGCGAGTTGCTCGGCCGTGTCGATCACCGCATGCGGGGCCACAGGCACACCGCATTTCACAAAGTGAGCTTTTTCACGCGCTCGGTCTTGCGCCACAGCCACGGCTGATGCAGCGGGTGACACAGGCAAGGTGGCGGCGAGCTGCGCCAGCGCATCGGCGGGCACGTTCTCAAATTCGGTGGTCACCGCTTGGCACACGGCGGCGAGTTGCTTCAGGCCCGCGGGGTCTAAGTAGTCGGTGTGGATGTGGTGGTGGCTGACCAAGCCTGCGGGGCTTTGTGCATCGGGGTCGAGCACCGCCGTGTTGTAGCCCATACGCTGCGCGGTGTGCGCCCACATGCGGCCCAACTGGCCGCCGCCCAACACGCCCAAAGTCGAGCCGGGCAGCAAAGGCTTCAAGGTTTTGCTCATACGGGTGGCAGCGTCATGTTGCGGGCCACGTCGGTTTGTGCCACACGAAAGGCTTGCAGCTTTTCAGCCAACACAGGATCGGTCGACGCCAGCAGGGCTACGGCGAACAAGGCCGCGTTCGCCGCGCCCGCATTGCCAATGGCAAACGTGGCCACCGGAATACCTTTGGGCATTTGCACAATGCTGTGCAACGAGTCCACGCCTTGCAAATGCTTGCTCGCCACCGGCACACCCAGCACCGGCACGATGGTTTTGGCCGCCAACATGCCCGGCAAATGCGCCGCCCCACCCGCGCCTGCGATGATGGCGCGCAGACCACGGTCTTGCGCGGCCTCAGCGTAGGCAAACATGTCGTCAGGCATGCGGTGGGCAGAAACCACACGGGTTTCAAAAGCGACCCCAAATTCTTGGAGAATCTGGGCTGCATGTTGCATGGTGTCCCAATCAGAATTGGAACCCATGACGACGCCGACTTGGCACTGGGTCATGATGTGGCTGTGTGTGTAAGCAAAAACGAATTTTAAGACGGGACCCCCATGATCGATGTGACGATGGAAAATTTCGAGGCCGATGTGATCGCCGCTTCTCAAACCACCCCCGTGTTGGTGGACTTTTGGGCCGACTGGTGCGGGCCCTGCAAATCCCTCGGCCCCGTGCTGGAAAAGTTGGAAGCTGCCTACGCAGGCCGCTTCAAGCTGGTCAAAATCAACGCCGACACCGAGCAGCAGTTGGCGGGCGCATTTGGTGTGAAAAGCTTGCCCACCTGCATTTTGTTGATGGGCGGTCGCCCTGTGGACGGCTTCATGGGCGCAATTCCTGAGGGCAAAGTGCGGGAATTCTTGGACAAACACTTGCCCTCCGACGGCGAAGTGGCCGCACAAGCCGACGCCCAAGAAGCCGATCAGCTGCTGCAATCGGGCGACGCACACGCCGCCCTGGCCAAACTCAGCGATGCGCTGAGCCAAAACCCCGCCGACGACGAAACCCGCTACAACTTGGTGAAACTGCTGATTTCGGTCGGTGAACTGGCCGAAGCCGAGGCCGCGCTGAGTCCCAAACTCACAGAAATTCCGCTGCAGCTGCGCTTTGACGCCCTGAACTATTGGCTGAAAGCTTTGCAATTCGTGGCGACCGACGAGCGCGCAGCTTGGAGCTTCGAGCAGTTCGACGCCGCCATCGCCCAAAACAAACGCGACTTCGACACCCGCTTGGCCAAAGCACGCGTGTTGATTGCTGCCGAATTGTTTGAAAACGCGATGGAAGAGCTGCTCGAAATCATCATGCGTGACAAGGCATGGAACCACGATGTGGCGCGCAAAACCTACGTGTCTATCTTGGAACTCATGACCCCACCCAAGCCCAAAACGGACGATGCCGCCTTCGGCAAATCCGCTGGCGGCATCGAATTAACCGGCAAAGCTGCGGTACAAGAAGACCCCGTGCTGGAGATGATTTCTCGCTACCGCCGCAAGCTCAGCATGGCGCTGAACTGATCTCGCTGCTAGCTCAGCGGGTGCTCTTGGATGTATTGACGCAACGCTGAGTTCACACGGGTTTGCCAACCCTTACCCGTGGCTTTAAATGCGCCCACTAAATCAGCGTCCAGACGAATCGCTGTGAACACCTTGGTGGCCTCCGCTTTGGGTCGACCGCGCGGTCGCTTCATCGCGACCAAAGCCTCGTAAACGCTTGCTGACAGCGCCTCTTGCGCTGGCTTAGCTTGACTGTCCCAAACATGTGTCAATTCGCGAGAATCGGCATCTGCGGCAATACCCGTTGCAATTGCGGCATCGTCTTGCGCCGTTGGCAATACAGTTCCTGCTTTAAGCTTTGGCATAACTCTTCACCTCTCGTAAATTGGCTTTGCGCAAACTGATGATGCGCAATGCGCTATCGCGCAAACAGAACACCATCACGCACAAGCGCTCACCTACATAGCCCTTGGCTTCAAACCTTGGCTCGGCATACGTCCGGCGGCGATCCTCCAAGATCCATGCGGTTTCCCATTCAAAGTCTTCCGCATCCGATAAGCGCAAGCCGTGCTTTTTGAAATTGCTGTCGTCTTTGACGGGGTCAAATTCGTAGTGCATCCGATGGATAAATTAATGTATTAACAATAAATCAATTTGTCAAGACTGACAACCCCCATTCTTCAAGGGTCAGGCGCAAAAATGACCAGCCAGAAGTCAAAAACCCCGCTTGTTTCAAGCGGGGTTTTCACATCAAAGTACAAAAGCTCAGTCCTGCAACCGATCCCAAGCCTCTTGGTACTTGGCTGCGGTTTGGGCAATCACCGCTTGCGGCAAATGCGGCGCAGGCGGTGATTTACTCCAAGGCTTGCCTTGCACTTGGGCCGTTTCCAACCAATCGCGCAAAAACTGCTTGTCGTAACTCGGTGGGTTCACACCCGCTTTGAAGCTCTGCTCATAACCCTCGACAGGCCAATAGCGTGAAGAGTCGGGTGTGAGCACCTCGTCCATCAACACGAGGTTGTTGTTGGCGTCCAAACCAAACTCAAACTTGGTGTCGGCAATGATGATGCCTTTGGCTGCCGCCACGTCGCGGGCAGTCTCGTACAAAGCGATGCTGATCGTTTTGATCTTCTCAGCCAAGCTGCCGCCAATCATCTCCACCACTTGCTCATACGAGATGTTCTCGTCGTGGTCACCCACCGCCGCTTTGGCGGCTGGCGTGAAGATGGGCTCTGGCAGCTTGCTGGCGTTCTTCAAACCTTTGGGCAGCTTGACGCCACACACAGCTTGGTTGGCTTGGTATTCGGCCCAGCCGCTGCCCGCCAAATAACCACGCACCACGGCTTCCACGGGAATGGGCTTCAAGCGCTTGACCAACATCGAACGACCGGTCACCTGCGCCACTTCGTCCGCGCTCACCACGCTCTCAGGCGCGTCGCCGGTTAGGTGGTTGGGGCAAATGTGACCGAGCTTGCCAAACCAGAACAACGCCATTTGGGTGAGCAATTCGCCCTTGCCCGGGATGGCCTCGCCCATGATGACGTCAAACGCGCTGATGCGATCCGACGCGACCATCAAGATGCGGTCGTCGCCCACGGCGTAGTTGTCGCGCACTTTGCCGCGTGCGAGCAATGGCAATGAAGTGAGCGCCGAGGTGTGCAGTGCTGACATGGATTACTTCACCAACTGGGCGAGTTCGCCTTTGGCGTATTTGGCAGCGACGATTTGCAGGTTGTCACCCTTGATCTTGCTGCCTTGGCCTTCGCAACCGAATTCCAAATAGCGTTGTTTGCAAATGGCCATGGCGGCTTCACGGGCGGGCTTCAGCCACTCGCGGGCATCGAACTTCTCAGGGTTCTCGAACAAGAACTTGCGCACTGCGCCGGTCATGGCCAAACGGATGTCGGTGTCGATGTTGATCTTGCGCACGCCGTGCTTGATGGCTTCTTGAATTTCAGACACGGGCACGCCGTACGTCTCTTTCATCTTGCCGCCGTACTGGTTGATGATGGCCAACAGGTCTTGCGGCACGCTGGAGGAACCGTGCATCACCAAGTGGGTGTTGGGAATGCGTGCGTGAATTTCTTTGACGCGGCTGATGGCCAAAATGTCGCCCGTGGGCATGCGGCTGAACTTGTAAGCGCCGTGGCTGGTGCCGATGGCGATGGCCAAGGCGTCGAGCTGCGTGGCTTTGACAAACTGAGCGGCTTCTTCGGGGTCGGTCAGCATTTGGCTGTGGTCAAGTTTGCCTTCGGCGCCCACGCCGTCTTCTTCACCGGCTTCGCCCGTTTCCAAATTGCCCAAACAGCCCAATTCGCCTTCGACCGACACGCCCACTTGGTGCGCCATGGCCACAACTTTTTGGGTCACGCTGACGTTGTAGTCGAAGCTGGAAGGGGTCTTACCGTCTTCGAGCAACGAACCGTCCATCATGACGGAGCCAAAACCGAGGTCAATCGCGCCTTGGCAAATCTTGGGCGACGTGCCGTGGTCTTGGTGCATGACCAAGGGGATGTGGGGGTAGGCTTCGGTGGCCGCTTGGATCAAATGCTTGATGAACGACTCACCCGCGTATTTGCGCGCGCCAGCACTGGCTTGCAAGATCACAGGCGCGCCCACAGCATCAGCAGCGGCCATCACGGCCTGCACTTGTTCTAAGTTGTTGACGTTGAAAGCGGGAATGCCGTAACCCTGCTCTGCCGCGTGGTCCAGAAGTTCGCGCATCGAAACGAGTGCCATGGAAGATTTCCTCTAATGTTAAAAATTTGTGAAACTGCCAAAATTTTAAATGCGGCAGCTTGGCGGGAAGCTGACAGGACATCGCTGTCGAGCACCCGCCTCAAAAACAATCATCCAACTTCGCAAATGCGCAGCATGTTGGTGCCACCAGGCGAGCCCATCGGGTCGCCGCAGGTGATGGCGTACACGTCGCCTGTATTGATGATGCCGCGCGACTTCAACCGCGCTTCGGCTTGGGCCATGGCCGTGTCGCGGTCGGTGCTGGTGTCCATCAACAAGGGGCGCACATTACGGAACAACGCCATGCGGCGTTGCGAGGAGACCTTAGTCGTCAGTGCGTAAATAGGAATATGAATGCGGTGACGGCTCATCCACAGTGCCGTCGAACCCGACTCGGTCAAGGCCACGATGGCCTTGGCACCCAAGTGGTGGGCGGTGAACAAGGCGCCCATGGCGATGGTTTGGTCAATGCGGCTGAAAGTCTGGCCTGTGAAATCGGCATCCAACTCGACCTGCTCGGCGCCTTCAGCAGCAGCGCAAATTTTGGCCATTTCTTCCACGGTTTCGAGCGGGTATTTGCCAGCAGCGGTTTCGGCACTGAGCATCACGGCGTCGGTGCCGTCGAGCACGGCGTTGGCCACGTCGCTCACCTCGGCGCGGGTGGGCACGGGGTTGGTGATCATGCTTTCCATCATCTGGGTGGCGGTAATCACCACTTTGTCGTGCTGGCGGGCCAGCTTGATCATGCGTTTTTGAAGCGCGGGGACAGCGGCATTTCCGACCTCCACCGCCAAATCGCCGCGCGCCACCATGATGCCGTCGCTGGCTCGCAGAATGGCCTCGAGGTGAGGAATGGCCTCGGCGCGCTCAATCTTGGCAATCAAACCGGGCTTGTGTTTGTATTCGGCGCCCGCCACGTTGCAGAGCTGACGCGCCATTTCCATGTCGGTGGCGTTTTTAGGAAAGCTCACCGCCACGTAATCGGCCTGAAAACTCATGGCAGTGCGGATGTCGTCCATGTCCTTGGCGGTCAACGCAGGCGCCGTCAAGCCACCGCCTTGTTTGTTGATGCCTTTGTTGTTGGACAGCTCACCACCCATTTTCACGGTGGTGAGCACTTGCTCGCCGCGCACCGCGTCCACCGTCAACACGATCAGGCCGTCGTTGAGAAGCAAGAGGTCGCCCGATTTCACATCGCGGGGTAACTCTTTGTAGTCCAAGCCCACGCCTTGCAAGTCGCCGAGTTCGGTGCGTGAGGCGTCCAACACAAATTTGGCACCGTTTTCTAGCATCACTTTGCCGTCAGCGAACTTGCCAACGCGGATTTTGGGTCCTTGTAAGTCGGCCATGATGGCCACTTCACGGCCAGCGCGCACGGCCGCTTCGCGCACCAAATGGGCGCGGTCAATGTGGTCTTGGGCCTTGCCGTGGCTGAAATTCAAGCGAACCACGTTGACGCCTGCACGGATCATTTGCTCCAGCAACGCGGGATCGCTGGAAGCAGGGCCTAATGTGGCAACAATTTTGGTGGCGTGACGGGGCATTCAGCAGTCTCCTAATGGGTGTTCTTTGCGTTGATTCTCACACGGTTGACAGGCCAATTTCGCAAAGTCCCGCCCCCTTTCTCGGTGTCAGAGCGGTCAAAGCCCGTACCACGCAAGGGCAGACTCGCGCCAATCGGCTCAACAGAGCACAAAAAGCGATAATCAAGGTCGTATTTGATTCAAATCAGTGCAAATTGCCTCGGCAAACCTAAGATTCAGTGACTATGACCACCCACATCCAACCTATTCTTCCCGGCGAACCCATGCCTCACCGCAAAGTGATGCGTGAGTGGCTGCTGCCTCTGTCTGGCCGCACCACGGCCCTTGCCTTTGTTTTGATCATCACCGACTACATCTTGTGGGCCGCTTTGCTCACCGGTACCGTGCTATTTGAAGCCTGGTGGGCCAAGCTCTTGTGCGGTTTGGTCGCTGGCTTTGTGATTGGCCGCCTGTTCATCTTGGGCCACGACGCGTGTCACCAAAGTCTGACACCTCACCGCAACCTCAACAAGTGGTTGGGCCGCATCGCGTTCTTGCCCTCGTTGACGGCTTACAGCTTGTGGGACATTGGCCACAACGTGGTGCACCACGGCTACACCAACCTCAAAAACTTCGACTTCGTGTGGGCCCCCTACACCCCAGAAGAGTTCGCCGCACTGAGCCCGTTTGAGAAGCTGCGTGACCGCGTTTATCGCAGCGGCTGGGCACCTGGCCTGTACTACATGATCGAAATCTGGTGGAACAAGATGGTGTTCCCCAACGAAAAGAACATGCCCACACGCCGTCCCATCTTCACCAAAGACTGCTGGTTGATCACGGTCTTCGGCTTCGCATGGGTCGCGGTCATGGCTTGGGCGGCCGTGGCGACCGAGCAATCGATTGGCTACATCTTGTTGATGGGCGTCGCGGTGCCGTTCTTCTTCTGGGTCACCATGATTGGTTTTGTGGTGTATGTGCACCACACCCATGTAGAAGTGTCTTGGCACGAAGAGCGCACTGGCTGGTCTAAGGCGTCGCCGTTTGTGTCCACCACCGTGCACCTGACCTTCCCCATGCAGATCGGCGCGCTGATGCACCACATCATGGAGCACACCGCCCACCACTTGGACATGAGCATTCCTCTGTACAAGCTGAAGCAAGCACAAAGCAAACTTGAAGAATTGCTGCCCGAACGCATCATTGTTCAGCCCTTCTCGTGGAGCTGGTATGTGCAAACCGCCCGCGACTGCAAGCTGTATGACTTCAAAACAGACAGCTGGATGACGTACGACGGCAAAGTCACCAGCCCTCGGGCGATGAAAGCGGCCTGAGCCTTTTGAGCCATCAGACGCAACGAAAAAGCCCCGCAATGCGGGGCTTTTTAATGGGCGAGGTTGAAAGGCGACACATCAAATACTTTTAAAGTACCGCCTCTAGACCTTTACGCTCTAACAAACTGAGCAATTTGAGCGATGGACCGCTCGGGTGCTTGTCACCCAACTCCCATTTACGCACCGTCGAAATGCTGGTGTTGAGCACCGCAGCCAACACGGCTTGGCTCAATTGCAAACTCTGTCGCAAATCACGAATCTTGGCGCTGTCAAAGTCGGCCACCGGCGCAATGCACAACGCATCAAACTTGCTCATCTTACGTTTGTCGATAAAACCCAAGCGATGCAAATCTTGCGCCGTTGCATGTGCAGCTTCTAACAATCGGCTTTTTGTTTTTAATTCAGTGCTCATGACAAATCTCCTTCAATGCGCCATCCGCGACTGCAATTGCAAGCTCAGCACCGGACCTCAGCAATAGCTGTTCAGCTAGCTCTTGTAAAACATCTAACTCATCGGCATCAATATTGGTGCGTTCGTTTTTCTCAAAACCAAAAACAAAAAACCATCGATTGTTTTTGTTATTCGCCACCAAGGTTCGTGCGCCACTGCGTTTGCCACGGCCCGCCAAGCCCACGCGCTTTTTAACCAATCCATGACCAAGGTCTGCATCGATCAAACCTTGCGACATTTCTAGCACTGCTGTGCATAAAGCCACGTCAGTGAGATCGGTCTTGCGCATCCATCGGTCAAAGTGACGCGTTTTGAAAACTCTCTTTTTAATTATGCCACTTAGTGGCATAGATTTAATCATCGTCATGGTTCACCTTGCAGGACATGAGTCCATGCAAGATACCCATGCGATAGCGTTTTAGTGCAAGTAAAAATCGTAAAAAAGCCCCTCGCATCTGACATGCGAGGGGCTTGTGATTGCCTGATCGTCAATTCGCGCAAATTTTCTCGCCAGTCGATTCGCGTTTGAAGCAATTCATGGGCAGTTTGTCATCAGCGCCGTTCAGCTTTGGAGGCGGTGATGGGTAGCGGTAGCGGTCTTTCATTTCCTTCTCCCATTCTTGGCCTTGAGCTTTTTGCTTCGTCTGACAGTCTTGAATTGCCGCATGATTCGGCAAATTGACGCAACTCTGAGGCGAGCCAATCGGAAAGGGCTGCAACGGTTGCGCCCAGACAGCCAACGGAAAAAGGACAACGCCAGCGCAAACAAATTTGACCGTGAAACGCATCTTCAAACCCCCAAATGAAAACACGGGCAAAGATACCCGTGTTACTTGGTGCGCCGTTGAGTTCAACTCAACTTGACATCAGGTCCTCGCTCAACCGGCTGCGCGCTTGGTCAAGATCTCAAAGGCGGGCAAAGTTTTGCCTTCCAAGATTTCCAAGAAAGCACCACCGCCGGTGGAGATGTAACCCACTTGCTTTTCAATGCCGTACTTGGCAATGGCCGCCAAGGTGTCGCCGCCGCCCGCAATGCTGAACGCGCTGGATTCGGCAATGGCTTGCGCAATCACCTTGGTGCCGTTCTCAAACGCGGCAAATTCAAACACGCCCACGGGGCCGTTCCACACGATGGTGCCTGCCGATTTGAGCTGTATGGCCAACTTGGCTGCGGTTTCTGGACCAATGTCCAAAATCAGGTCGTCGTCGGCCACTTCGGTGGCTTTTTTCACGGTGGCCACCGCATCGGCCGAGAAGGTTTTGGCGGTCACCACGTCGGTAGGAATCGGCACTTCGGCACCGCGAGACTTCATGAGTTCAATCACGGCTTTGGCTTCGTCGATCAGATCGGGTTCGGCCAAGCTCTTGCCAATCTTCAGGCCCGCCGCCAGCATGAAGGTGTTGGCAATGCCGCCGCCGACGATGAGTTGGTCCACATTGCTGGCCAAGCTCTTCAGAATCGTCAATTTGGTGCTGACCTTGCTGCCAGCCACGATGGCGGCCAAGGGACGCTTAGGCGAGGCCAAGGCTTTTTGGATGGCGTCAATTTCAGCCGCCAACAAGGGGCCAGCGCAGGCGATGGGCGCGAATTGCGCGATGCCGTAGGTGGTGCCTTCGGCGCGGTGGGCGGTGCCAAAGGCGTCGTTCACAAAGATGTCGCACAGCGCGGCCATTTTGCGGGCCAAGTCTTCGTTGTTCTTTTTCTCGCCCTTATTCACGCGGCAGTTTTCCAGCAACACCACTTGACCGGGGGCCACGGTCACGCCGTCCACCCAGTTCGAAATCAGTGGCACCTCGCGGCCCAACAACTCTCCCAAGCGCTTGGCGACGGGGGCCAACGAATCTTCGGGTTTGAACTCGCCTTCGGTGGGGCGGCCCAAGTGGCTGGTCACCATCACGGCGGCACCCGCGGCCAGCGCCATTTGAATGCAAGGCACCGAAGCGCGCACGCGTGTGTCTTCGGTGATGGCACCGCTGTCGTCTTGCGGCACGTTCAAGTCGGCACGGATGAAAACACGTTGGCCTTGGGCTTTGCCGTTGGCGCACAAATCAGAGAAGCGAATGACGTTCATGGTGGGCTGAGTTTGAAATTGAATAACTCGCCCATTCTAAAAGTCTGGGCTTGCGCAACCTGACACGCCACGATCAGCCTCTGCGCCTGAAGCTGATCGTGTCGAACGCTGCTAAGCGTTACATCACCGCGCCGAGTTGCCACGGCACAAACTCGTTTTGACCATAACCGTGTTGCTCGCTCTTGGTGTACTGGCCTGACGCTGCTGCGATCATCATTTGAAAAATGCGTTCGCCGGCTTGCTGCACAGTTTCTGAGCCATCGACCACGCCGCCGCAGTTGATGTCCATGTCGTCTTCTTGGCGCTGCCACAACGCGGTGTTGGTGGCTAACTTCAGCGACGGGCTGGGCGCGCAGCCATAAGCAGAGCCGCGTCCGGTGGTGAAGCAAATCAAGTTAGCACCGCCTGCGACTTGGCCAGTGGCCGACACGGGGTCGTACCCCGGGGTGTCCATGTACACAAAGCCTTTGGCGGTGATGGGCTGGGCGTACTCGTACACATCCACCAAATTGGTGGTGCCGCTTTTGGCAATGGCACCCAAGCTTTTCTCAAGAATGGTGGTCAAGCCGCCCGCCTTGTTACCGGCGGAGGGGTTGTTGTCCATTTGCATGTTGTTGCGACGGGTGTAGGCCTCCCACCACGCAATGCGCGCGCGCAATTTGTCGGACACGGCCACGCTGACGGCACGTCGGGTGAGCAAGTGTTCACCACCGTAAATTTCAGGCGTTTCCGACAACACCGCCGTCCCGCCATGGCGCACCAGCAAATCAACCGCAGCGCCCAACGCGGGGTTGGCACTGATGCCCGAATAGCCGTCGCTGCCACCGCACTGCAGACCCACTGTCAGGTGGCTCAGCGGCACGGGCTCGCGGGTCACGCGGTTGGCCTCGGGCAACATGGCTTTGATCAGTGCCACGCCTTTCTCCACGGTCTTGCGCGTGCCGCCCGTGTCTTGAATGTTGAAGGTCGCCAGCTTCACATTTTCTTGCAATCCTTCTTGTGCAATCAAGCCTGTGATTTGGTTGGTCTCGCAGCCCAAACCCACCACCAGCACGGCCGCAAAGTTGGGGTGCTTGGCGTAGCCACCCAAGGTGCGGCGCAACACTTGCAGTTCTTCGCCGTCGCTGGCTGTGGCGCAGCCCATGCCATGGGTCAACGCAACCACACCATCGACGTTGGGAAAGTCAGCCAAGGCTTCAGGGCGAATGTCGCGACGGAAGTAATCGGCAATAGCGCGCGCTGCGGTGGCCGAGCAATTGACCGAGGTCAACACGCCAATGTAGTTGCGCGTGGCCACGCGGCCATCCGCGCGCACGATGCCTTGAAACGTGGCGGGTTGGTCCACATACGCGGTGGGCTGTGCGGCCGAGCCGGGTGCGTGTTCACGCGCAAAGTCGCTGAAGGCCAAGTTGTGTGTGTGCACATGCTCACCCGCCGCAATGTCACGTGTTGCCATGCCGATGATTTGGTCGTAGCGACGCACAGGCTGCCCCTTGGCAATCGCCGTGGTGGCCACTTTATGGCCCGGCGGCACCAAGCCAGACACCGTCACGCCTTCTTGCGCGAGCACGGTGCCGCCCAAAAGTTGTTGGCGCGCAATGACCACGTTGTCTTGCGCGTGAATGCGAATGACGGGCAACATCAGTTCGACCACCCGCCGTCAATGATTTGTGACGTGCCCGTGGTGAAGCTCGACTCATCGCTGGCCAAGTACACGGCCAACAAGGCAATTTCTTCCACACGGCCCACGCGGCCCATCGGCTGACGTGCCACAAAAGCGGCTTCGACTTGCGCAATGGTTTGGCCGCTGGCCTGTGCCTGTGCCGAGATGCGGTCACGCAACGAAGGCGACTCGACGGTGCCCGGGCAAATCGCGTTGCAACGCACGCCAGTGGTGATGTAGTCGGCGGCGACCGCTTTGGTCAAACCAATGATGGCGGCTTTGGTCGTGCCGTACACAAACCGGTTGGGCGCACCCTTGATGCTGCCGGCCACGGAGGCCACGTTGATGATGGAGCCTTTGCCTTTTTTGAGCATGCCGGGCAAGAAGGCTTTGATCATGTGGAACTGCGAGCGCACGTTGAGGTTGAACGCAAAGTCCCACTCGGCTTCGGTGCAATCGAGCACGGTGCCCGCGTGCACAAATCCTGCGCCGTTGAACAGCACATCGATCTCGCCATGCTTGGCGTGTGCGGCTTGAATGGCTGCGTCGCTGGTGACGTCCAACACGTCGATGGCGCAGCCGCATTCTTGCTTCAGAGTTTCAAGGGCTGCTGCATTCACGTCGGTCGCAATGACCGTCGCGCCTTCGCGCACAAAGGCCAGTGCGGTGGCGCGGCCAATGCCTTGACCTGCTGCAGTGACGAGGGCTGTTTTGCCTGCTAAACGATTGCTCATGGTTGTCTCTCTGTGTGGATTAAGTGTTGGAAGTTTTGGGCACCAAAGAGGCGCCCGTGATGCGTTCTTGTGCCTCGACCAAGGAGGGCACAAATTTTTTGCCAAAGCCCAAAGCACTGGCCATGCTGAGTGACTGATGCACCGCCTCGCCCATCAAAGTGGGAACGCCCATGCCTTCGGCCAAATGGGTGTAGTACCGGATGTCTTTGCGGGCGTTGTCGAGCTCGAATTTCAAGCCCGTCAAGTCACCATCCAAGGTTTTGGCCATGGCTTGGAACAAGCCAGAATTCACCGGCCCTGCACCCACCAAGGCGACGAGTTGCTTGGGGTCAATGCCCGCGCGTTTGCCCACGGCAAAAGCCTCGGCTGTGGCTGTGCAAATGGCTTGGCCAATGAAGTTGTTGAGCAGCTTGATGCCGTGGCCCGCACCGGGCCCACCCACATGAAACACGTTTTCTGCGCAGCATTTCAAAATGGGCTCGAGTTGGGCAAACACCGCAGGCTCAGCGCCCACCATGATGTTGAGCCGACCCGCCTCAGCCTCGACAGGCGACCGTGCCAACGGCGCATCCACAAAGGTCACGCCTTTGCCGTGTGCCAATTCACGCAAATGCGTGGTGGAGTGCGGCTCGCTGGTGGAGCAATCGACGATGACCAAGCCCGCTTTGGGGTTGGACAACAAACCATTTGCGCCTGACACCACAGCTTCGACTTGAGGAGAGCCGGTGACGCAAATCAGCACCACATCACATGTCTCGCCTAACTCGGCCGCATTGGCCGCCAGGGTCGCGCCTGCGTCCAACAAATCTTGCACACGGTCGCGCTGCTTGTGCACCGTGATCGCCACCTGTTGGCCTTTGGCCAACAGGTTTTTTGCCATGCCGTGGCCCATGAGGCCGGAAGCACCGATGTAACCAATTTTCATGTCTGTCTCCTTTGTGTTTTGTTGCTCTGTTTTTCAGTCGTTCAAATTCATACGCCTGCCGCGCTCAGCTCTTCTCGGGTAGGCAGGCCTTCGCAATCGCCACGCACTTGCACAGCGCGTGCACCCAGCCATGCGCCACGACTTGCTGCTTTTTCTAAGGACATACCTTCAAGCAAAGCGCTGATCACGCCCACAGCAAAGGCGTCGCCTGCGCCCACGGTGTCCACCACCTTCGCCACGGGGAACGCTGGCACGAACGCACAGCCTGCTGGGCCATCCACGTAAGCACCTTGCGCGCCCAACTTAACGACCACCTGCGTGGTACCTGCGTCGCGGTAAAAACGTGCAATGTCTTGCGGCGTGTCGCAACCGGTGAGTTGACGACCTTCATCCAAGCCAGGTAACACCCAATCGGCTTGCGCCGCCAAGGCGTTGAGAGTGTCGCGCATCACAGCGCGATCGGGCCACAACGCGGGGCGCAAATTGGGGTCAAAGCTGATGGTTTTGTGGTGTGCCCGCATGTGGCGCATGGCCGCTTGCGTGGCAGCCATCGTGCTGGCCGACAGCGCAGGAAAAATACCCGTCACATGCAAATGACGGGCGCTGGCCAGCCACGGTAAATCCAAATGTTCGGGGCCAAGCTGACTGGCTGCCGAGTTCGCACGTTGGTAGGCAATGGGCGGGTCTGACCCATCATCCACACGCCCCTTGCGCATGGAGGCGGTGAGGCCATTTGACATCGTGGCAACGTGCGAGCAGTCGATGCCTTCGCGCTCAAAGGCTTGCCGCAAATAATCGCCATTTGCATCGTCACCCAAGCGGCTGACCCAACCGACACGCAAGCCCAAACGCGCCAAGCCCACCGCCACATTGGTTTCAGCACCTGCCGTGTGTTGGCTGAAGCTTTGCACCTCAGCCAACGGCCCCGTTTGCTCGGCAGCCCACAGCACCAAGGCCTCGCCCAGCGTCACCACATCAGGGGGTGCGGCGTGTTGCATGGGCTAGGGCAAGGGCAAGGATGCGTATGAGGGGCGTTTTAGCCGCGGCCCACAAAAGGCATCTGGTTCGCCATCACCGTGACGAACAAGATGTTGGACGACAGCGGCAAGCTGGCCATGGTCATGAAGGTGTCGACCACCGAGCTCATTTCCATACGGGCTTCGGGCTTGATGGTGCCGTCGGCTTGGTGCACGCCATTGGCCATCTTGATGGTCATGTCGCTGGCCACGTTGCCAATGTCAATTTGACCCACCGCAATGTTCATACCGCGACCGTCCAAATTGGCCGCACGGGTCAAACCGCTGATGGCGTGTTTGGTGGCGGTGTAGGCAATCGAACCTGGGCGCGGTGCATGTGCCGAAATCGAGCCGTTGTTGATGATGCGTCCGCCTTGTGGCGACTGGGTTTGCATTTGCTTGAAGGCGTGTGAGAGGCAATAAAACGCGCCGTTCAAGTTGACGTCCACCGCTTGACGCCATGTGTCTGCCGCCATATCACCGGGCAGGGTGTAGGGCAGCGAAATGCCGGCGTTGTTGAACAACAAATCCACGCGTCCAAATTTGGCGACCACAGTTTTAAAAAGCTGCGCAACCTCTGCGTCTTTGCTCACATCAGTGGGCACGGCCAAGGCGTTAGCGCCGTTGGCACCGGCTTCTGCGATGGCGGCATTCAGCGCGTCGGCGCGTCGCCCCACCAAGGCCACTTGCCATCCGGCTTGGAGCAAAGCCAAGGCACACGCTTTGCCAATGCCTGAGCTTGCGCCCGTCACAACTGCTACTTTTGTCATCTCGCTTGTCCTCTTGAAGTCTGGAAATTAATGGTTGTCTTTGGGCACGGCAGAGCCGCGCATGCCACGCAAGAAGTCAAGGTCAGCACCTTCATCCGCTTGCAGCACATGGTCAATGTAGAGCTTCCAATAGCCGCTATTCATCGCAGGTGCTGGCGGCGTCCACGCGGCGCGGCGGGTGGCCAACTCGGCATCATCCACATGCAAATGCAGGCTGCGATTGGGCACGTCAAGCGTGATCAAGTCACCGTTTTGCACCAAGGCCAAGGTGCCTCCCGCAGCAGCTTCGGGTGCGGTGTGCAACACCACGGTGCCGTAGGCGGTGCCGCTCATGCGGGCATCGCTGATGCGCACCATGTCGGTGATGCCCTTACGCAACACCTTGGGAGGCAAGGGCATGTTGCCCACTTCGGCCATGCCGGGGTAGCCCTTGGGTCCGCAATTTTTGAGCACCAAGATGCAGGTTTCGTCCACATCCAAATTCTCATCGTCGATGCGGGCGTGGAAATCGTTGCTGTCTTCAAACACCACGGCGCGACCGGTGTGTGTCATCAACGCGGGGGTGGCTGCGCTGGGCTTGATCACGGCGCCGCGTGGCGCCAAATTGCCACGCAAGATGGCGATGCCGGCCTTCTCTTTGAACGGCTGGTCAAACGGCTTGATGACGTCGGTGTTGTAGTTTTGGGCGTCCGCCACGTTTTCGCCCACGGTCTTGCCGTTGGCGGTGATGATCTCGGTGTGCAGCAGGTGGGCGATTTCTTTCATCACCACGGGCAAGCCACCGGCGTAGCAGAAGTCTTCCATCAGGTATTGGCCCGAGGGCTGCAAGTTCACCAAGCAAGGCAATTCGCTGGCCAAACGGTCAAAGTCGTCGATGCTCAAAGGCACGCCCAAGCGACCGGCGATCGCCACCAAATGGATCACCGCGTTGGTGCTACCGCCAATCGCAGCCAAGGTGCGAATGGCGTTCTCGAACGCTTCACGGGTCAAGATTTGTGAAATCTTGATGTCGTCTTTGACCATTTGCACAATGCGGCGACCCGCATCACGGGCCAGCACATTGCGACGGCCATCTACCGCAGGGTAGGCGGCGTTGCCGGGCAAACCAATGCCCAAGGCTTCGACCATGCTGGCCATGGTGCTGGCCGTGCCCATGGTCATGCAGTGGCCGTGGCTGCGGTGCATGCAGCTCTCGGCTTCAAAGAAATCTTGCAGCTTCAAGGTGCCTGCGCGCACTTGCTCGCTCATGCTCCACACGCCGGTGCCAGATCCTAACTCTTGGCCGCGCCACTTGCCGTTGAGCATCGGGCCACCGCTCACGCCAATGGTGGGCAAGTTGACACTGGAAGCCCCCATCAACAAACTGGGTGTGGTCTTGTCACAGCCCATCAGCAGCACCACGCCGTCAATCGGGTTGCCACGGATGCTCTCCTCCACATCCATGGAAGCGAGGTTGCGGTAAAGCATGGCGGTAGGGCGCAACAAGGTTTCGCCCAAGGACATGACAGGGAATTCAAGCGGAAAACCACCCGCTTCATACACGCCAATCTTGACCTGCTCGGCCAAGGTGCGGAAATGCGAGTTGCAGGGCGTGAGCTCGCTGAAGGTGTTGCAAATGCCGATGACCGGACGGCCATCGAATTGATCATGCGGCACACCTTTGCCTTTGACCCAGCTGCGGTAAGCGAAGCCGTCGCGGTCTTGGCGACCGAACCATTGTTGACTGCGTAAATCTTCGGGGCGTTTTTTGGGCTGATCGGTCATGCGGTTCTCGTGGGTTTACTGGTTTCCCCGCATCCGGATGCAGGGCACCCGAGCATATTATGGTATGACGATTGAATTCCAACCCCGTAGAAGCCCTAGGAGCCCGCTTTGTCTCAAATTGATGTCTTGTCCGTGACCAAACTCTCGCCTTTGCTGGAACCGCAATTGCGCGCCGTCTTCAACCTGCACGACCGCCTGCACGAAACCGATCCTGCTGCGTTTGCCAAGATCGCGCCCAGCATTCGTGCCATCGCCGCAAGTGGCGAGTCCAAAGTGCCCGCTTCGTTGATTGAGCAGTTGCCCAAGCTTGAAATCATTTCTGTTTTTGGCGTGGGCTATGACGGCGTCGATGTGGCCGCAGCCAAAGCGCGCGGCGTGATGGTGACCCACACCCCCAATGTGCTCAATGACGATGTGGCCGACTTGGCCATGGGCTTGATGCTGGCAGCGGCTCGCCAATTGCCCGCCTCTGACCGCTACGTGAAAGACGGCAAATGGCCCACAGGCCCCATGCCCTTGGCGCGCAAAGTGTCAGGTGCACGCATGGGCATTGTGGGCATTGGCCGTATTGGCCAAGCCATCGCGCAGCGCGCGCTTGCCTTCAACATGTCGGTGGCTTACACCTCGCGCAGCCCCAAGGCCGACTTGCCCTTCACCTACTTTGCTTCGGCCGAAGCCTTAGCGGCTGAGAGCGATTATTTGGTGGTCATCACCCCGGGCGGCGCGGGCACACGCAAGCTCATCAACGCCGACGTGCTGAAAGCTTTGGGCACTAAAGGTATTTTGGTGAACGTGGCTCGCGGTTCGGTGGTCGATGAAGAAGCTCTGATTGCGGCCTTGCAAAACGGCGTGATTGGTGGCGCGGGCTTGGATGTGTTTGAGAACGAGCCCAACGTGCCTGAGGCGCTCAGGGCTTTCCCCCATGTGGTGCTGGCGCCGCACATTGGCAGCGCCACCACACAAACTCGCCAGGCCATGGCGGACTTGGCCTTCAACAACACCAAGTCGCATTTTGATGGGCATCCCGTGCACACCCCCGTGCCGGAATGTGCAGTCAAGGGTTAACCCATGAATGCGGGTAACTCCGCATTTTTGATCGACTCAATCATCATACGATAGCACCAAGGTCTAAGCAGCCTTGCATTTCCAACATTAGGAGACAACAGATGAAACTGAAGACATGGTTGACAGGCGCAATGGTTGCGGCCGGCCTGATCACAGCGGTGGGCCCCGCCTTCGCCCAAGAGAAATTGAACGTTTGGTGGGTCAAAGGCTTCTACAAAGCCGAAGACGACGCCTTGTTCGCGGCCATCAAAAAATTTGAAGAGAAGAACAAAGGGATCAAGATTGAATTGTCCCAGTACCCGATTCAAGACATGATCCCCAAGACGGTGGCAGCGCTTGACTCTGGCAGCCCCCCTGACTTGGCTTACGCCGACACCTATGACTTCCAAGTCACAGCCAAGTGGGCTTATGACGGCAAGCTGGAAGATGTTTCCAGCGTGATTGACAAAGTGCGCAACAACTTTGAGCCTGCTGCACTGTCCACCACGTTCTTGTACAACAACCAAACCAAAACGCGCGCTTACTACGCCTACCCCATCAAACAGCAAACCATGCACATCCAGTATTGGAAAGACATGCTCGCTGAGTCAGGCTACAAAGAAAGCGACATCCCGACCGACTGGAAAGGCTACTGGGACTTCTGGTGTTCCAAAGTCCAAACCGGCTATCGCCAAAAAACCGGCAAACGCGGCTTTGGTACTGGCTTCCCCATGGGCGTGGACTCCACCGATTCCTTCTTCTCCTTCCTGACGTTCATGGACGCGTACAACGTCAAGTTGGTGAGCGACTCCGGCAAACTCTTGGTCGATGACCCCGCTGTGCGCGCCGGTCTGATCAACGCTTTGAACGACTACACCGCCGTGTACACCAAGGGCTGCACACCACCGTCGTCCACCAGCTGGAAAGACCCGGACAACAACGTCGCATTCCACAACAAAACGACGGTCATGACGCACAACGCCACGATCTCGATCGCTGCCAAGTGGTTGGACGACATGAACAACACCGCGCTGACCCAAGAGCAACGCGATTTGGGCAAGAAGAACTACTACGAGCTGATTGGTACAGCAGGTTTCCCACTGAAACCCGATGGCACCAAGATGACTTACCGTTCGGCGGTCAAAACCGGCGTGATCTTCAAGGATGCCAAGCGCAAAGACTTGGCGAAACAATTCTTGGCTTTCATGCTGGAAGAGCAAAACCTGACACCTTACGTGGAAGGCTCGCTCGGTCGTTGGTTCCCTGTGACCAAAGCGGCGCAACAACGCCCCTTCTGGAAGCAAGACCCTGCTCGTTTGGCGGTTTACAACCAGTTCATGAATGGCACCCAACCGTTTGAGTTCACCAAGAACTACAAGTTCACCGTGTTGAACAACGAAAACGTGTGGGCCAAAGCCATGAACCGCATGTTGAACGAAAAAGTGCCGACTGAAAAAGCTGTGGACGAAATGATCGCCCGCATCAAAGAAGTCGCCGGTAACTAAACCCAAAGCGCACACCGGTGCCAGCCTTGCGCTGCACACCGGTGTGTGTCTTTCCCCCTCCCGATTGACATTGGGTTGCACGCGTGAAAACTGCAACCTTTGAGGCGAACTTTGCCCATGAATACCCTAGCTACCCCTCTTAACCCGCCGCCCACCAAGCCGATCACGACGTGGGAGTACTGGGGCCGCCTGATGGTGGTGCCCTACATCGTGGTGTTTTTGGTGTTCGTGCTCTACCCCGTTGGCTACGGTTTGTGGCTAGCGCGCCATCCACAAAGCTATGTGGATCTGTACAACGACCCTATCTTTTTCCGCAGCGCAGTCAATACACTGGTGTTCTTGGTCGTGGCCATCAACTTGAAAATGATGGTGGCCTTGGCGCTCTCAGGCTTCTTTGTGATGGAGCGGTGGTGGGTCAAAATTGTGGCCGCCATCTTTATCTTGCCTTGGGCTGTGCCCTCGATTCCCACCATCTTGTCGGTGCGCTTCATGCTCAACCCTGAGTGGGGCATCATCAACAGCGCGATCTTCCGCTGGACCGGCTTAGACGGCCCCAATTGGCTCAATGACCCCACCCTGGCCTTGAGTTTGTCCATGGTCATGCACATCTGGAAATCGCTGCCATTTTGGACCTTGATTTTGGTCGCTGCGCGCTTGTCCATTCCGACGGAGCAGTACGAAGCAGCCTCTGTGGATGGCGCGACCGGATGGCAAAAATTCAAGTTCATCACTTGGCCTTCCATGCGCTCGATCTACCTGACCTCGACCATCCTCTCCATGATCTGGACACTGGGCGACTTCAACAGCGTGTACTTGCTCACCGGCGGCGGCCCTGCCGACATGACCCACGTTTTAGCCACCCTAGGCATTCGTTACCTGCGTCTTGACCAAGTGGACTTGGCCATGGCCTCCATCGTCGTGGGACTTCCATTTATCTTGCCCTTGGTTTACTTCATGATGAAAAGGCTGTCGAAATGAGCTTGAAAAAAATAGCCACCGAAGCCAAGTTGCTGCTGATCGGCATCCCTGTGCTGATTTGGACCTTGTTCCCCATTTATCACATGGTGTTGTTTGCCATCTCCCCGCGCGACACCGCCACCTCCGGCCATCTCTGGCCTGAGCACCCGACGCTGCAAAACTTTGAAATCGTCTTTAAGCGCGATCACTTTTACTTAGACCATTTTTGGCAGCAACTCGGCAACTCGTTCGTGATCGCGTTGTCCGTTGGCGCGCTGACCTTGTTCGTCGCCACCACCTCCGCGTTTGCCATCAGTCGCCTCAAAGTACGCGGCGGGCGCACAGTGATGAACTTGGCTTTGTTCACCTACTTCATCCCTGCCGCTTTCTTGGCAGTGCCCATGTACAAAACCATGGGTTTGTATGGGTTGCTGAACAACCAATGGGCCTTGATCTTGGCCATGGTCACCATCGCGTCGCCCTACTGCATTTGGGTGCTCAAACAAGCCAGCGACAAACTGCCGTTTGAGTTGGACGAGGCCGCTCGCATTGACGGCGCCACGCCTTTGCAATTGTTCTGGATGGTGTACCTGCCCCTGATGGTGCCCTCGCTCGTCGCAGTTGGCACCTATGCCTTGTTGCTGGCTTGGAACGAGTACCTCTACGCCTTCTTGTTGCTGTCCAGAGACCAAGACGTGACCTTGGCCGTCGCGCTAGGCAACTTCTTATCGGCTGACGACTCACCGTGGGAACTGCTGATGGCCACTGGCTTGATTTACGCCTTGCCTCCCGCCGCGATTTACTACACCTTCAAACGCTACATGGTGTCGGGCTTGACCGCCGGCGCTGTGAAAAGCTAACTTTTTGCGCAACTGAGAACCAAACCATGGCATCCGTTTCATTTAACAACGTTCAAAAAACCTACGGCAACAAAGTCAAGGTCATCCACGGCATCACGTTCGAGATTCAGAACGGCGAATTCGTGGTGTTGGTCGGCCCCTCAGGCTGCGGCAAATCCACCCTGCTGCGCATGTTGGCCGGCTTGGAAGAAATTTCGGGTGGTGAGATCAGCATCGACAGCACCGTCATCAACGAGTTGGAATCCAAAGACCGCGACATCGCGATGGTGTTCCAAAGCTATGCGCTGTACCCCCACATGACCGTGCGCGAGAACATGGCGTTCTCGCTGCGGCTGCGCAAAGCCGACGCCAAGACCACCGAAGAACGTGTGGGCAATGCCGCCCGCATCTTGAACCTTGATGCGCTGCTCGATCGCTATCCCCGCGAACTCTCCGGCGGTCAACGCCAGCGCGTCGCGATGGGCCGTGCGATCGTGCGCGACCCCAAAGTGTTCTTGTTTGACGAACCGCTGTCCAACCTCGACGCCAAGCTGCGCGTGGCCATGCGCGCTGAAATCAAAGCCCTGCACCAACGCCTGAAAACCACCACCGTTTATGTGACGCACGACCAGATCGAAGCCATGACCATGGCCGACCGCATCGTGGTGATGCACGACGGCATCGTCGAGCAGATCGGCACGCCGCTGGAACTCTTTGACAAGCCGGGCAATTTGTTTGTGGCGCAGTTCATTGGCTCGCCCGCCATGAACGTGTTCAAAGGCACCGTGCAAAACGGCCAAGTGACTGCATTAGATGCCTCGTGGCCCATGCCGCCCACGACCCAACCCGTGGCAGACGGCACCTCGGTTCATTACGGCGTGCGCCCCGGTGATTTGGAATTGGCCGAGAGTGGCATCGCCGCCCAAGTGGTAGTGGTCGAGCCCACGGGCGCCGAAACCGAATTGCTGCTGCAAATTGGTGAGCAAAAATTCACCTTGGTCATGCACGGCCGTACCTCGGTTCAACCCGATCAAACGGTGTATCTGAAGTTCGACACCCACAAAGCGCACGTGTTTGACGGCACCACCGAGCAACGCCTCTGACCATGACACCTCCCCGCCTCATCATCATGGGCGTGAGCGGTTGCGGCAAAAGCACCGTGGGGCTGCGCTTGGCGCAACGTATTGGCGTACCGTTCTTAGAGGGCGATGCCTTGCACCCCCCGCGCAACGTGGCCTTGATGGCTGCGGGCACACCGCTGACCGATGCTGACCGTGCGGGCTGGCTCGACGCCATCGCTGAGCACTTGTCGGCGCTGACGCCTGATGAAGGCCTGATCGTGTCCTGCTCGGCACTCAAACGCGCGTACCGCGAACGACTGCGCGCCTCCACCCCCGACTTGCAGTTTGTCCATTTGCACGGCACCCGTGCTTTGCTGGCGGCGCGTTTGGGCGGACGTCAAGGCCATTACATGCCGCCTGCCTTGCTCGACAGCCAGCTCGACACCCTAGAAATTCCCAGTGCTGACGAAGCCGCGCTGACCCTTGACATTGCCGAACCTGCCGACCTGTTGGTCGCACAGATCGAGCACCATTTGCAATTCAACCTTGCATGACAAACCTTGCATGACAAACCTCGCATGACGAACCACGCATGATCACCGCACAAACTTTTCGACTCGACGGCCGCATGGCCTTGATCACCGGCTCCTCGGCGGGCATAGGCTTGGGCCTGGCACGGGGCTTGGCCCAAGCGGGCGCCAGCGTCGTACTCAACGGACGCGACGCCACCAAGCTCAAAGCCACAGCCGCCACCTTGCGCGCGGAAGGGTTGGACGTGTTTGAGCGCTCCTTTGACGTGACCGATGCAGACGCCGTGAAAGCGAACATCGATGGCATAGAGCGCGATGTGGGTCCGATCGACATCTTGATCAACAACGCAGGCATACAACGTCGCGCGCCCTTGCACGAGTTCGACCACAAAGATTGGCACGAACTCATGCAAACCAACTTGGACAGCGTGTTCTTTGTCGGCCAAGCGGTGGCCAAGCACATGATCACGCGCAAGAAGGGCCGCATCATCAACATTTGTTCGGTGCAAAGCGAGTTAGGCCGCCCCGGCATTTCGCCCTACATGGCCAGCAAAGGCGCTTTGAAAATGTTGACCAAAGGCATGGCGATTGACTGGGGTCCGCTCGGCCTGAACGTCAACGGCATTGGCCCCGGCTACTTCAAAACCGAACTCAATGAAAAACTGGTGAACGACACCACCTTCAGCGCTTGGCTGACCAACCGCACGCCCAGCCGTCGCTGGGGCGATGTGGAAGAACTCGCCGGTGCGGCCGTGTTCTTGGCCAGCGACGCCTCCACCTTCGTGAACGGCCACATCCTCTATGTGGATGGCGGCGTCACCGCTCAGCTCTAAGGAACACCTATGAAAGCCATTGTTTGCCACGCGCCCGACGACTTGCGTCTCGATGCGTTTGAAACCGACACCCTCGGCCCCCAACAGCTCGCCGTGCGCGTGGCGTATGGCGGCATCTGCGGCTCTGATTTGCACTACTTCCGCCACGGCGGTTTTGGCACGGTGCGCATCAAAGAGCCCATGGTGCTGGGCCACGAGGTGTCGGGCATCGTCAGCGCCGTCGGCTCGGACGTGACAAATTTTGCGCCCGGCCAACGCATTGCTATCTCGCCCTCGCGCCCGTGTGGCGTATGCCAGTACTGCCAAAAAGGTCACCACAACCATTGCTTGGATATGCGTTTTTACGGCAGCGCCATGCGCTTCCCGCACATCCAAGGCGCATTCCGCGAATCGCTGGTAATTGACGCTTCGCAAGCGCACAAAATCAACGACACGCTGAGCTTGTCGCTCGCTGCGCTGGCCGAGCCTTTGTCGGTCGGCCTGCATGCCATTCAGCGGGCTGGCTCGGTGTTTGGCAAGCAGGTGCTGGTCACCGGCTGCGGCCCCATTGGTGCGCTGTTGATTGCTGGCTTGCGACGTGCCGGTGCGGCACGCATCGTGGCCGTCGACGTGGCCGACAAACCACTGGAATGCGCGCGCGCCATGGGCGCCGATGACACCATCAACCTCGCCACCACGCCCGATGGCTTGGCCCCATTCGCGGCCAATAAAGGCGTGTTCGATGTGATGTTTGAAGCCTCGGGCAATGACAAAGCTTTGCGCAGCGGCCTCGATGTGGTGACCCCGCGCGGCATCATCGTCAGCATTGGCCTGGGCGGTGACTCGACCTTGCCGCTGAACCAACTGGTGGGCAAAGAGCTGGAGTTGCGCGGCACCTTCCGCTTCCATGAAGAGTTTGCGGTGGCTGTGCGCTTCCTCAATGAAGGCTTGATCGATGGTCGACCCGTGATCTCGCATGTGTTGGACTTCGATCACGCCACCCAAGCTTTTGAGCTGGCCTGTGACAAGAGCCAAGCCATGAAGGTTCAAATCAACTTCGGCGCAGATAAAGTAACCGCATGACCACCTTCACCAAAACCATTCTCTTCACCGACACCGATGGCTGCGCGCGTTTTCGCGACGAGCCCATTTCTTTGACCGAAGGCAAACCTCAAGCGCGTTTGTCGACACTCATGAGCAGTGGCGGCTACCAGTTGCGTCACAGCCCTGTGGGCTTTCGCAGCACCTTCCACTGCAGCGACCATGGGCAATGGGTGTTCATCTTGAGCGGTCACATGGAAATTGGTTTGCAAGACGGCAGCTCACGCGTGTTCAGCCCCGGCGAACACTTCTACTCCGAAGATTTGCTGCCCGCAGGCGCCACCTTTGACGACAAGGTGCACGGCCACTGGAGCCGCCAAGTTGGCAACCAACCCTTGGTGACTTTGTTCGTGCGCGGATAAACCCACATGGCCATCAAAAACATGCTCGGCCACTCGCTCGATTTGCTGGGCGAAGCCATCGTGTCGGGCTATTACGCACCGGGTGCATCCATCCCACCCGAAACGGTGCTGTGCGTTGAACTGGGTGTCAGCCGCACCGTGGTGCGCGAGGCCGTCAAGTCGCTGGTCGCCAAAGGCTTGGTCAGCACGGGGCCCAAAGTGGGCACACGTGTGCTGCCCTCAGACCAATGGAATTGGTTTGACCCCAACGTCGTGGCATGGCAATCCAAAATCGGCCTGACGCGCGAATTTTTGCGCGACCTGCAAGACCTGCGCCGCGTGGTCGAACCCGCGGCCGTGCGACTGGCCGCTGAACGTGCCACCCCCGAAGATTTGGCCGAGGTCGAGGCTGCCTATGCCGGCATGAAGCACGCCATCGAATTTGGCGGCGACTACGTGACCCATGATTTGTTGTTCCACCAAGGCTTGCTCAAAGCGTGTCACAACCGCATGGTCGCGCAAATGAGCAAAGCCATTGGCGCCTTGCTGCGCACCAGTTTCGAGATCACCACCACCAAACCCAATGGGCCTGCCTTGTCCCTGCCATTGCACCGCGCCGTGCTCGACGCCGTGATTGCTGGCGAACCTGACAAGGCCGAACGCGCCGTGCTCAAGCTGATCGATAGCGCACGCGAGGACATTGAAATGGTCTTGGTCTCGAAAAAGAAACTGCCTTCATTGGCACTTCCTGCGGCCTCTTTGCGCGCGCCCAAATCGGTGCGTGCTTCCTCCATCACACCCTGAACGAAAGAACCGACCCATGCGTTTATTGATCACCGGCGGCGCTGGCTTTATTGGCGCCCGATTGGCCCGAACCCTCTTGGCGCGCGGCCAATTGAACGGCCAAGCCATCACCCAAATCATCTTGGCAGACCAGTTTCCAGCTCCTGCTGATTTGGCGGCTGACCCACGCGTGTTGGTCAAAACTGGCCCGCTGTTGGACCATTGCCAAGCCTTGGCCCATGAAGCTGTGGACGGTGTGTTCCATTTGGCATCTGCTGTGTCGGGCGAATGTGAGGCCGACTTTGACTTAGGGCTTCGCTCCAACCTCGACAGCACCCGCGCCTTGCTCGACGCCTTACGCTCACGCGTGCAAGGCGGCGCAGCACCCGCGCGTTTGGTGTTCTCCAGCTCGGTGGCGGTGTTTGGCCCAGATGATGCCGTGCCCATGCCCGACGTGGTGGGCGACGACACGCTGCCCACACCCCAAACCTCGTACGGCGCCCAAAAACACATCTGCGAACACTTGGTCGCAGACTACACGCGCAAGGGCTACATCGACGGCCGCAGCGCACGTTTGATGACGGTCACTGTGCGCCCCGGCAAGCCCAACGGGGCAGCGTCTTCGTTTTTCAGCGGCATCATCCGCGAGCCCTTGGCGGGCGAGCCCTCGGTGTGTCCTGTGTCGCCTGAGGTGTCGCACCCCGTCACCTCGCCGCGTGCCACCGTGGAAGGTTTGATCACGGTGTTTGAGTGCTCACGCGAAGCCTACGGGGGTCGCACCGCTTTGAACTTGCCAGGCTTGAACGTGACCGTGCAAGAGATGCTCGACGCCTTGACCCGCGTGGCCGGCCCCGAGGTGCGCGCCCGTGTGACGTTTGAGCGCAACGAGACCATCGCTGGCATCGTGTCGCGTTGGCCCAAAGGGTCCAGCTCGGTGCGCGCCAACAAGCTCGGCCTCTTCGCCGAAAAAACCTTTGACGACATCATTCGTCAATACATCGCCGACACCCAAGCGGGACCCAACGCGGCACAAGCTCTGAAAGGATACACACCATGAACCAGATCGATTTACAAGGCCGCGTCGCGGTCGTCACCGGCGGTGCCCAAGGCATTGGCTTTGCCACCTGCGAACGCCTGCTGCGCTCCGGCGCATCCGTGGTGATGTGGGACATCGACAGCGCCAAGATCAACGAAGCCAAGGCGCTGTTGAGCGAGCTCGGCCCCATCAGCGGCTACGTGGTGGAACTCACCTCCGACGCGGCCGTGGCAGCCACCACGGCACAGACCATCAAAGACTTGGGCCGCATCGACATCTTGGTGAACAACGCGGGCATCACCGGCGGCAATGCCACAACCTGGGAACTCGACCCTGAAGTATGGCGTCGTGTGATTGAGGTCAACCTGATTGCGCCTTATTTGACCTGCCGTGCTGTGACCCCGCACATGATCGAGCGCGGTTGGGGCCGCATCATCAACATCGCGTCCGTCGCTGGCAAAGAGGGCAACCCCAACGCCAGCCACTACAGCGCCTCCAAAGCCGGCGTCATTGCCTTGACCAAATCGCTGGCCAAAGAAGTGGCTACCAAAGGCGTCTTGGTCAACGCGATTGCCCCTGCCGTGGCGCGCACCGCGATGTTTGCGCAAATGACCGAAGCGCACATTGCTTACATGCTGGGCAAGATCCCCATGGGCCGCTTCGTGGAAGTGGAAGAAATTGCCGCCATGGTGGCGTGGCTGTCCAGCGAAGACTGCTCGTTCACCACCGGTTCGGTGCTGGACATCACCGGTGGTCGCTCGACTTACTAAAACCCAAGCCCGAGATGCAACGGTAAGTACACCGCCATGCCGCCCAAGATGGTCCACAGCACGTTGCGTTTGAGAAAGTAAATCAACGCACCGGCTGCTGCGGCAAACAAGCGGGCGTCTTGCCACGTGGTGATGAGCTGGCCATGGCTCATCACAATCTCGGGCACCACCACCGCCGACAAAGCGGCAATGGGTGCGTATTGCAAACCGCGTTGGGCCCAGTGCGGCAAATGCCACGGCTTGTTCGACAAGAAAAAGAAGCTGCGCGTCACCACCGACACCACGCCCAGGCCAACGATCACCAGCAAGGTCCAAAGATCGGTGGTGTTCATGTGCCCACCCCTGTTGGGTCTGTGGGTTTGAAGCGCTCTAGCGTCATGCACAAGATCACAGCCGCCGCGATTGCGACCACAATGTTGAGCTTCAAAGGCAGAGCATAAGCCACCACCGCCGCCACGCCCGCCACCGCCGCCGAGACCATGCGAAGCCGCGAACTGGCCAGCGAACACTGCACACCCACCAGACACAAAATGCCTGCAAAGCCCAAGCCCCATTCCGTTGGAATCCCATGTGCCAAAGCAATGCCCAACAAACTGGCCACCATCCAACCGCTCCAGTTCAAACAATCGCTGCCCGCCAAATAGGCCTCTTGACCCAAGCGCTCTTCGGGTGTGGCGCCGGGCTTATGAAACCGTTTGGTGAACAACACATAGCTGATGTCAGCCGTGACATAGGCGTGCATCAAACGCTCCCAACGCGGCAAGTGAATCAAGTGTGGCCGCAAGTGCAAGCTGAACACCACAAAGCGCAAGTTCACACAAAAACCGGTGGCCAAAATCACCCAAGCAGGGGCCCCGGCCACGATGAGCGGAATGGACGCCAGCTGCGAGCTGCCAGCAAACACCACCAAGGTCATGAACACCGACTCAACAATGCTCATGCCCGACTTGACCATGGCCACGCCGGTCATCAAACCCCAGGCGGCCACGCCCATCGCTTGAGGCGCGAGTTCGTGTAAACCGATTTTGAATTCAGGATGGCGGTAGAGCTTGGGGCTGAGAAACATCATGGCAACATCATTCCGCTGTGAGGTCGAAATGCTGGCCTGCACTGACAGCAAAGCCACGCAAAAACTCGGCCGCTGCCAAGCGTTTGCCACCTGCGCGTTGCAGCTCGGTGACACACAACACCCCCTCACCACACGCAATGCGCACACCCTGTGCATCCGCACTGAGCACCGTGCCGGGCAGGGTGTTGACGGCACGGTTAGACACCTCCGGCACCGCACGCCACAGCTTGATGACTTCACCCTCCAGCTGAGCCGAAGCGGCTGGAAACGGATTGAACGCGCGCACGCGGCGGTCAATGGTTTCAGCCGTGTCGCGCCAGTTCACGGCAGCCTCGGCTTTTTCAATTTTGTGGGCGTAAGTGACGCCCTCCAACGGCTGCTTGACGGGCGTGAGCTGGCCCGCTTGTGTATCTCTCAAAGCCTGCACCACCAACGCGCCGCCTAGGTCGGCCAAGCGGTCGTGCAGGGTCGCGGTGGTGTCTTGCGCATCGATGTCGAGCACCCCGGTCAACAGCATGTCGCCCGTGTCCAAGCCCGCATCCATTTGCATGATGACCACGCCGGTTTGCGCGTCACCCGCCTCAATGGCGCGGTGAATCGGTGCCGCGCCACGCCAACGTGGCAGCAACGACGCGTGGATGTTGAGGCAGCCCAAACGCGGGGCACTGAGCGTCCATTGCGGCAAGATCAACCCATAAGCCGCCACCACCATCACGTCGGCGTTGGCGGCTGCAATGGCCGCTTGGGCCTGAGCTGCGTCGTCGGGGTATTTGCCATCCAAACGCAAGCTCAAGGGCTGGGCGACGGGGATGTTGTGTTGCAAAGCAAGTTGCTTGACAGCCGAGGCTTGCAGCTTCATGCCGCGACCGGCAGGGCGGTCGGGTTGCGTCAGCACCAAGGGCACCTCGTGGCCTGCGGCCAAGATCTGGGCCAAAGCCACAGCAGCAAATTCGGGCGTACCCGCAAAAATAACGCGCATCAATGACCTTGGGTTCAGGCGTCGTCGCGCGCAGATTTGAGCATTTTTGTTTTGATACGGGTGCGCTTCAAAGGCGAGAGATATTCCACGAACACCTTGCCCAGCAAATGGTCCAGCTCGTGCTGCACGCAGACCGCCAACAGGCCCTCGGCCTCGATGGTGCGCACCTTGCCGTCCGCATCCATGGCTTTGACTTTGACTTGGGTGGCACGTTCGACGCCGTCGTAAATGCCAGGCACCGACAAGCAGCCCTCTTCACCTTTGACGCGCTCGTCACCCATCCAAGTGATTTCAGGGTTGATGAGCACCATGGGTTCGTTGCGTTTTTCTGATACGTCAATGACCACCAAACGCTCGTGCACATCCACTTGGGTGGCCGCGAGGCCAATGCCATTGGCGTCGTACATGGTCTCGAGCATGTCAGCGATGAGGGTGCGGATGCGCGCATCCACCTCGGCCACTGGCTTGGCAACGGTGTGAAGTTTGGGGTCTGGGAATCGAAGAATGTCTAACTTGGGCATACGCTTATTGTCTCTGCTTTTGAAATTTTCGACCTGCGCGCATGTCTATTGAAAACCGAGCTCCGCACAATGGTTTTCTCACCCCAAGGAGACCTGCATGCCATCTACACCTCTGACCAAAGACGAACTGCGCGCTTGGCTGCGTCTGAGCTTGAGTGACGGTGTGGGCAACGATGCCGCACGACGCCTGCTGGCCGCCTTTGGCAGTCCGCAAGCGGTGTTTGCCCAAAGCGAGGCGACATTGCGCCAAGTGGTCAGCGCCAAACAGGCCTTGGCCCTGCTGACCGAACCCAACGAACTCGCCGTGCAATGCGTGCGCACCCAGCAATGGCTGGCACAACAACCCGACACCCACGGTCACGCGGTGTGGACCTTGGGCGACGCCCATTACCCCGCCGCCTTGCTGCAACTGCCCGACCCGCCCTTGATGGTCTACGCACAAGGCCAACTTGAGGCGACTTTGGGCCCGGCTGTGGCCATCGTCGGCAGCCGCAACCCCACGCCGCAGGGCGCACAGACGGCCGCGCAATTTGGCGAAGCATTGGCCGCGGCGGGCATGTGTGTGGTCTCGGGTTTGGCCTTGGGCGTCGACGGCGCGGCACACCTGGGCGCGTTGCGCGGCGCGCAGTCGCGTGGTACGGGTGAGCATTGGCACACGGTGGCCGTGGTGGGCACTGGCTTAGACCGCGTGTACCCGCGCCAACACCAGACCTTGGCCTACGACATCGCGCTACACGGCCTCATGCTGAGTGAATACCACTTGGGCACAGCGCCGCTGCCACCCAACTTTCCCAAACGTAACCGCCTCATCGCCGCGCTTGGCTTGGGCACGTTGGTGGTGGAAGCGGCTTTGCAATCGGGCTCGCTCATCACCGCCCGCTTGGCCCTTGATTTGGGGCGCGAAGTACTGGCCATCCCAGGCTCTATCCACGCCACGCAATCGCATGGCTGCCACGCCCTGATCCGCCAAGGGGCCAAGCTGGTGGAGAAGGCCCAAGACGTGTTGGAAGAACTGCAATTGCAAGAACAAACGTCGCTGTTTGATGACGCACGGCCAGACGACACCCTTGCGGATCAGGGCGAACGCGACGCCACCGAGCCTGCGCTTTTGACGCACATGGGCTACGGCCCCGTCAGCCTAGATGCCTTACAAGCGCGTTGCGGCCTCGCCACGGCCAGCCTGCAAGCGCAACTCTTGACCTTGGAGCTGGACGGGCTGATTGGGCGCTTGCCCGGTGGTTTGTTTCAACGTATGGGGCGTGCGTGATAGATCTGCAATAAATGCCGTTATATTGAACCCATGTTTGAAGTGCTCGTCTTTGTCTACGAAAACTATTGGCACGGTGATGCGTGTCCAGAGTTGCACCAGCTGGGCCGCAAACTCAGCGCCGTAGGCTTTGAATCGGACGACATTTCACAAGCGCTGCAATGGTTGGACGGCCTGAATATCGCCTCGCACAACACCGAGCTGATCGATATCGGTCAATCTTCCTCTGAACACCACACTGAATCAGCCCACAGCCTGCGCGTGTACTCGGTGGCAGAACAAGACCGCTTGGGCGCGGCATGTTTGGGCTTCATTCGCTTTTTAGAAACCGCCGACGTGCTGTCGCCTCACATGCGCGAAATCGTGATCGACCGCGCCATGGCGATGGACGTGGCCGCACAACCCATCACCCTCGATGATCTGAAACTTGTCGTCTTGATGGTGTACTGGAGCATCGGACTCGAGCCCGATGCGCTGGTGCTGGACGAGTTGTGCGACGACGCGGATCGCGTCGCGCATTGAGCTGTTAGACCACCGCGCCCGAGTTCTCGTCGTCAGGATCGCCCGGGGCTTTGACCGGTGTTTTGATCAAATCTTCGCGTTGAATGCCCAGCCACATGGCAATGGCGGCGGCCACGAACACGGAGGAGTAAATGCCGAAGCAAATGCCGATGGTCAGGGCCAGCGCAAAGTAGTGCAGGGTGGCACCACCGAACAACAACATGGACAACACCATGAGCTGCGTACAGCCGTGGGTAATGATGGTGCGGCTGATGGTGGAGGTGATGGCGTTGTCGATGATCTCGACCGTGTCCATCTTGCGGTAGCGGCGGAAGTTTTCACGAATACGGTCAAAGATCACCACCGATTCGTTCACCGAGTAACCCAGCACGGCCAGCACCGCAGCCAGCACGGGCAGGGAAAACTCCCACTGGAAGAACGCGAAGAAGCCCAAGATGATGATCACATCGTGCAAGTTGGCAATGATGGCGGCCACCGCAAACTTCCACTCGAAGCGCATGGCCAAATAAATCATGATGCCGATGACCACAAAGGCCAAAGCCTTGAGGCCGTCAGCCGCCAACTCGTCGCCCACTTGTGGCCCCACAAATTCAGTGCGGCGCAGCTGCACATTGGGGTCCATGGTTTTCAAAGCGGTCAACACTTGCTCGCTTTGCTGGGCAGAACTTTGACCTTTGACCGCAGGCATGCGGATCATCACGTCGCGGGCCGTGCCAAAGTTTTGCACCTGCACGTCGTTCAGGCCAAGCTTGGCGATTTGGTCGCGCACCACGTTCAAGTCAGCGGGTTGGCTGTAGCTGACTTCCATCAGCGTACCGCCCGTGAACTCGACCGACAGGTGCAAGCCACGGCTGAACAAGAAGAACACCGCCGCCAAGAACGTGATGAACGAAATGGCGTTGAACGCCACCGCGTTCTTCATGAACGGGATGTCTTTGCGGATCTTAAAAAATTCCATGACTTAATTTCTTTCTTGTCGCAGCGCGATCAGGCGCGCCACACGGTGCCGATGGACACGCTTTGCAATTTCTTTTGACGGCCATACCAAAGGTTGACCAAGCCACGCGAGAAGAACACGGCAGAGAACATGCTGGTCAAGATGCCCAAGCAATGCACCACGGCAAAGCCGCGCACGGGGCCCGAACCAAAGGCCAACAAAGCCAATCCGGCAATCAAGGTGGTGACGTTGGAGTCGAGGATGGTGGCCCACGCACGGTCGTAACCCGCATGGATGGCCGACTGGGGCGAGGCACCGTTGCGCAGCTCTTCGCGCACGCGTTCGTTGATCAGCACGTTGGCGTCAATCGCCATACCCAACACCAAGGCCATCGCGGCCATGCCAGGCAAAGTGAGTGTCGCTTGCAACATCGACAGAACTGCTACCAAAAGGAGCAAGTTCACGGCCAGTGACACGCTGGAGAACATGCCAAACAGCATGTAATACACGCACATGAAGGCCGTCACGGCCACAAAGCCCCAAGTGACCGAGTCAAAACCTTTGGCAATGTTCTCAGCACCCAAGCTTGGACCAATGGTGCGTTCTTCGATGATTTCCATGGGCGCAGCCAACGAGCCAGCGCGCAACAACAACGCGGTGTCGTTGGCTTCCACGGTGCTCATGCGGCCCGAAATTTGAACACGACCGCCACCAATTTCGCTGCGAATCACAGGTGCGGTGACGACTTCGCCCTTGCCTTTTTCAAACAGCACGATGGCCATGCGTTTGCCCACGCTTTCACGGGTCACGTCTTTGAAGATGCGTGCGCCTTTGGCGTCAAGCGTCAAATGCACAGCCGCTTCTTGGTTTTGGGTGTCAAAGCCGGGTTGTGCATCGGTGAGGTTTTCGCCGGTCAAGATGACTTGCTTTTTCACGATCACCGCTTGACCGCTGCGCTCCAAAAAGCGCTCGGTACCAAACGGCACAGGGCCGTTGCTCAGCTCCGCGCTACGCGCTTCGGCGCTGTCATCCACCATGCGGATTTCCAGCGTGGCCGTGCGGCCCAAGATGTCTTTGGCCTTGGCGGTGTCTTGCACGCCAGGCAGTTGCACCACGATGCGGTCCGTGCCTTGCTGCTGAATCACGGGCTCGGCCACGCCCAACTCGTTGATCCGGTTGTGCAAGGTGGTGATGTTTTGCTTGATCGCTTGCTCTTGCACGCGCTTAGCAGCCACAGGGTTGATCACCGCCGTGAGTTTGAAGTCAGCGCCATCGGGCGCGCTGGTCGTTTGCAAATCGGCGAACTGGTCTTGAATCACGCGCTGGGCAGATTCCAAGGTGGCCATGTCCCGAAAGCGAATGTCGATGGTTTGGTTGTTACGGCTGATGCCGCTGTGGCGCACGTTTTTCTCGCGCAAGCCGGTGCGAATGTCACCGGCCAAGGATTCGGCTTTTTTGGTCAAGGCCGCAGGCATGTCCACTTGCAACATGAAGTGCACACCACCGCGCAAGTCCAAACCCAAATACATGGGCGAGGCGCCCAAGCTGGTCAGCCACGCAGGCGAGCGGGCCAACAGGTTCAAAGCCACCACATAGGCTGGGTCATTGGCGTCAGGCACCAAGGCGTTTTGAATCGCGTCTTTGGCTTTGATTTGGGTGTCGGTGTTGTCAAAGCGGACTTTGAGTGAGCCGTTGTCCAAGGTCAACACATCAGGCGTGATGTTGGCCGCTTTCAGCGCCGCTTCGACCCGCTCTTGCACCGCAGCATCGACTTTGACACTGGGTTTGCCCGCGCTCACCTGAACAGCAGGCGATTCGCCAAAAAAGTTAGGCAGCGTGTAGAGGCTGCCAATCAACAAAGCGATCACGATGATCGCGTATTTCCAAAATGGGTAACGGTTCATGATCGCTTTGTATCTCAGAGATTACTTGACGGTGCCCTTGGGCAACACTTGCACCACAGCGCTGCGCTGCAATTGCACTTCCACGCCAGCAGAAACTTCCAAGCTGAGGGTGTTGTCACCCAGCTTGGTGACTTTGCCGAGCAGACCGCCTGCAGTGGCGATTTCGTCGCCTTTAGCGAGCGCATCGATCATGGCTTTGTGCTCTTTTTGACGCTTCATCTGAGGACGAATCATCACGAAGTACAACACCACGAACATCAACACCAAAGGCAACATGCCGGTGAGAGAAGACATCATGTCGCCACCGGCAGCAGCGGCAGGGGCGGTTTGGGCAAAAGCAGAAGAAATCAACACGATCGAACTCCAATAAGTAGGACTCCCGCCAAGGTGCAAAACGCCTCAGCGAGTCAATCGCGGATTGTATGCGGCGAGGGTGTGACGGGGATTAACCCTGCCATGCGGCCATCAAACCAGACCACTTGCCTCGCACTGCCGCCAAATGACGGGCTTTGACGTGGCCAAAGCCCTTGATTTGCTCAGGGATTCGGGCAATGTCCAGCGCCAGCGCATGGTTGTCCGCGTTCAGCTTAGCGAGCACTTGGGTGATGCTGTCTTGGTACTCAACGATCAAAGCGCGCTCGGTGCGGCGCTCTTCGGTCTTGCCAAACACATCCAACGCGGTGCCACGCAAGCCTTTGAGGTGCTTGAGCAGTTTGAAGCCGGTCAACATCAAGGGACCAAACTTCTGTTTTTGCAACTCGCCTTTCGCATTGGTTTTGGCAATCAAGGGCGGCGCCAAGTGGTAGTTCACTTTGAAATCACCCTCGAACATGCCGTTGATTTTTTGCAAAAACGCAGTGTCGGTGTGCAAACGGGCCACTTCGTACTCATCTTTGTAGGCCATGAGCTTGAACAAGTTGCGGGCTACGGCTTCGGTCAAACTGGTTTTTTGCAAGGGGGCTTCAGCCGCACGCACACGGTCCACCACCGCACGGTAACGCTGTGCGTAAGTCGCGTCTTGGTAGTCAGTGAGGAAGGCCACGCGTTGGTCAACGATGGCATCCACGCTAGGACGGGCATGGAACTGCACCACCTGCGCTGGGTTTTGCGCAGCGTCCATCAAGGCATTCACGCCAACGAGGTTGTGTGCGCAATGGCGCCCCCACGTGAAGGCCGCCTTGTTTTGTTCCACCGCCACGTTGTTGAGTTCAATGGCGCGCATCAGCGCCTCCAGCCCAAGAGGCACCCAGCCCTTTTGCCAGGCGTAACCTAACAACATGGGGTTGATGAAAATGCTGTCGCCCAACGACTGCAAGGAAACGCGGTTGGCGTCAAACGCGCTCACACCATCGACGCCCACCGTGTGGACAATGTCGGCCAAGCACTGGTCGGCGGGGTTTTGCCAATCGGTATTTTTGACAAACGCAGCGGTGGGTGTGCTGTGCGCGTTCAAGGCCACATGGGTGCGACCAGCAAGCATGCGTTGCAACGTTTCTTTGCCCGCCGAGACAATGGGGTCGCAGCCGATGATCAAGTCGGCCGCAGCCATGCTGACCCGCGTGGTGCGGATGGTCTCTTGGTCATCCGCAATCAAGACGTGGCTCCAGGTGGCGCCGCCTTTTTGCGCCAAACCTGCGGAGTCTTGCGTGACGATGCCCTTGCCTTCAATGTGCGCGGCCATGCCCAACAACTGGCCGATGGTGATGACGCCCGTGCCACCCACACCAGCCACCACCATGCCCCACGCGTGCTTGGTGCTGGGCAACGTGGGCTCGGGCAATGCCCCATCGGGCATGGCGATTTTGGAGACGCCCTTGGCCTTCTTTTTCAGCTGCCCGCCTTCGACGGTGACAAAGCTGGGGCAAAAACCTTTGAGACAACTGGTGTCTTTGTTGCAGGTGCTTTGGTTGATGGTGCGCTTGCGACCGAAGTCGGTTTCTAAAGGCTCCACGCTCAAGCAATTACTTTGCACGCCGCAGTCGCCACAGCCTTCGCACACGAGTTCGTTGATCAGCACGCGTACGGCGGGGTCCACCATGGTGCCGCGTTTGCGACGGCGGCGTTTTTCGGTGGCGCAGGTTTGGTCATAAATGATGACCGTGCAGCCTTTGATTTCGCGCATCTCGCGTTGAATGCGGTCCAGCTCATCGCGGTGGAACACGGACACACCACTCACCAAGTCAGAACCTTCGTATTTTTCGGGCTCATCCGTCACGATGGCAATGCGCTGCGCACCTTCGGCTTTCATGCTCTGCGCGATTTGCAAGGTGTTGTGCCCTTCCGGGCGCTCGCCCACGGGCTGCCCGCCAGTCATGGCAACGGCGTCGTTGTACAAAATTTTGTAGGTGATGTTCACCCCTGCCGCCACACTTTGGCGGATAGCCAAAATGCCGCTGTGGAAATAGGTGCCGTCACCGATGTTGGCAAAAATGTGCGCGTCGTTCACAAACGGCTGCTGACCCACCCACGGGGTGCCTTCGCCGCCCATTTGGGTGAAGCCCGCCGTGCTGCGGTCCATCCAAAGCGACATGAAATGGCAGCCAATGCCGGCCATGGCTCGCGAACCCTCGGGCACTTTGGTGCTGGTGTTGTGGGGGCAACCCGAGCAGAACCAGGGCTGGCGGTCGGCCTTGACCTCCACCGTGGTCATCGCCTGTTCTTTGGCCGTGATGATGGCCAACTGCGCATTGATACGGGCGGTGGTGTCAGCATCCACACCGAGCTTGAGCACGCGCTGCGCAATCGCCTTGGCAATCAACGACGGGTTCAAGTCGGCATTGGCGCGCAACAAGGTGTTGTCTTTGGGGTTGGGCATGGACCACTCGCCACCGCCCTCGCTGGTTTCGTTGAACTTACCCAGCACCACCGGACGCACATCGGCGCGCCAGTTGTACAGCTCTTCTTTGAGCTGGTATTCGATCACTGGGCGCTTCTCTTCAACCACCAAAATTTCTTGCAAGCCCGTGGCGAACGCACGCGTGAGCTGCGCCTCCAGCGGCCACACCACCGCCACTTTGTGCAGGCGAATGCCGATGCGGCGGCAGGTGTCGTCGTCTAGCCCCAAATCGAGCAAAGCTTGGCGTGTGTCGTTGTAGGCCTTGCCGCTGGCAATCAGGCCCAGGCGATCATTCTGGCCCTCAATCACGTTGTAATTCAGGCGGTTGGCACGCACATAGGCCAAAGCGGCGTACCACTTGTAATCAAACAAACGCGCCTCTTGGCTGAGTGCGTCGTCGGGCCAACGAATGTGAATACCGCCTGCGGGCATCTCAAACTCAGGAATCACGATGTTGACGCGTTCAGGGTCGATCACCGCGGTGGCGCTGGACTCCACAATTTCTTGGATGGTCTTCATGCCCGCCCAAACGCCCGAAAAACGACTCATGGCGATGCCGTGCAAACCCAAATCCAAAACGTCTTGCACGCTGCTAGGAAAAAACACCGGTGTACCACAGGCTTTGAAAATGTGGTCGCTTTGATGTGCGGCGGTAGAACTCTTGGCAATGTGGTCGTCCCCAGCCACGGCCAACACGCCACCCCAAGGGGTTGTGCCCGCCATGTTGGCGTGTTTGAACACATCGGAGCATCGGTCCACGCCGGGGCCTTTGCCGTACCAAATGCCGAACACGCCATCAAATTTGTTGCTGCCGGGAGGCGCAAAACCCAACTGCTGCGTGCCCCACAAGGCTGTGGCGGCCAACTCTTCGTTCACACCGGGTTGGAACACGATGTGCTGAGCTTTCAAATAATCTTTGGCTTTCCACAAGGCTTGGTCGTAGCCACCCAGAGGCGAGCCACGGTAGCCGCTGATGAAGCCTGCGGTGTTTTTGCCTTGCAGTGCATCGCGTTGGCGCTGCAGCATGGGCAGCTTGACCAAGGCCTGCACACCACTCATGAAAGCTCGACCCGCATCGAGGCTGTATTTGTCGTCCAGCGTCACGGTTTCGAGGGCGCGGCGAATGTGCTCGGGCAAAGGGGCGTTCATGCGTGTCTCCGGTTGGTCGTCGTCCTACAAAGTGTAGGCCTAGGCACACAGCAAGGCGTTACCTTGGTGACACGGGCTCAGTGCACTTGGCGCGCCTCAGGCGGCGCAAGGGCCAACGCTGGTGCGTCGTCAAACCCCACACCCCAGCCGGCGCGTTCTTGTAACTTATTCAGTAACGTCATCATGATTTGCAGCACGTGCGGTGGCAACTTCAAGTTCACGCTGTTTTTGGTAATCAGCTGCAACTCAATCGCGGTTTGCCCGTCGTCTTGCGGGTTGATCACCAAGCCAATCACCAACAAAGGCGCCTCGCCCAAAGGTTTTTGCGTTGCGGGTTTGTAAGCGTCGTTGAAGTTGGCCTGCGCCGCCGCCGATTGTTGTTGGAACGATTGCACGGCCTGCGCCACTTGAGGCTCGTGCGTTTTCTCGAGCGCCTTCACTGTCACCTGTTGGCTACCTTGAATCAAGCCACGCACCATCATGCGGGTCAGCCAAAAGCTGAACTCTTCGCCCGTGCTGGTGTTGAAGCGAAACAAAACGCGGTCTTCTTGAGAAATCCACTCGCCATTGAACTGTTGAATTGACATCGTTTTACCTCGGCCACAACACCCACAGGCGCAGCGGTTGTTTCATGCGGCCCGCAAAATCCCCCGCCTCGGGGCCGGTGCCTGCAAAGTAATCAGCCCGCACAGCGCCGACGATGGCACTGCCCGTGTCTTGCGCGAACACCAAGCGTTGCAAATTCGCGCTAGGTCCGCTCGTGCTCATCCAGACAGGCGTGCCGTACGGGATGGAATCTTTGTCAACGGCAATCGAGCGGCCTGGCGTCAATGGCACGCCTTGGGCGCCACGAGGTCCCAAACTGGCCTGGGCCCCTGTGCGCGTTTCTTCGCGAAAAAACACATACCGCGGGTTGCTCCAAAACATCTCTTGCACCAAAGCAGGGTTGGTTTGTTGCGTCGCCACGATCCAAGCTTTGATGCCTGGCCAAGACGCATCGCGGATCAAACCTCGGTCCAACAGCCAGCGGCCGACACTTTGGTAGGGCCATTCGTTCGCACCCGCAAACGCCAAACGCACCACACGCACGCTGCCGTCGGGGTTGGTAAACCGCATGCGGCCCGAGCCTTGAATATGCAGCACCAGCGCATCCACAGGATCGGCCAGCCAAGCCACTTCGCGGCCGCGCAAGGCATCACGCGCTGGGGGGTGCGTGTCAATCTCTTGGCGGCTGAACCATGGACGACCGCTGCGACGCGCCTCGCCCAATGCTTCGGGCGGTGCGTACAAAGGCACGTCAAACCCGGGGCGCTGCGTGGGTGATGCATCAAACAGCGGTTCGTAATAACTGGTGAGCAGGCCATCCGCAGCGCCCGTGTCGGCCGCCTCGACGCGGTATGGCTGCAACTGGCTCATCATCCAGACGCGGCGCTCATCCACGCTGCCTAAGGAGAGTTGACGCACGTTTTGGCACAACGGTGCAAACAAAGGGCCGGGGCGTTCGCAGTTTTGCAGCCAAGCATGCCACGCATCTTGCAGATCGTCGTTTTGCCAACCGGGCACCTCGCCCCACGACACGGGCACCCAACGGCTGCGGTATGCGGCGCGCGGATTGGGCGTGCCCGGCATGCCTGCCAAGGTACCTGTGGCACGTGGCAAGTCCGGCACAACATTCGCGCTGGGCACAGGTTCCACACGCGGCGCGGGGCGCGTGTATTCCTCCACCGGCACGCGATGACCCGAGCCTGTGCTGCAAGCCACCAAGCTTCCTACAATCAAGGCCCCCACCACATGCCACAGGATTTTTTTCATGTACTTGATTTTGCTTGAAGCGCTGGGCGCGGGTTGCATCTTGGTGCTGATCGTGTGGTGGACCATGTTCTCAGGCCGCAGCGACACCGAGGCCCAGCACCAAGCCGCACTGGACCAAGCCGCCAAAGATAGCGCCAAAGACACCACCCCACCGGGCAGGACAGACCACAAGCCGTGAGGCGCTCCGGCGCACAGGGTTCACGTCAATCTCCGCGGAGCAAATTGGCCAACTCCACCGCAGACTTGACCGCCATCTTGTCAAACACGCGGGCACGGTGCACCTCCACCGTGCGCACACTGATGTCGAGCTGATCGGCGATCAATTTGTTGGGCAAACCCTCCACCACCAAGCGCATCACGTCGCGCTCGCGCTCGGTCAAATCGGCCAAATTTTGTTGCAAATGGGTGCGGTCGTGGTGCTGTTGCAACGTGCGCTGCGATCGCTCCAACGCTTGCTCTATCCGATCGACCAAAGCGTTGTCTGAAAACGGCTTTTCATAAAAATCAAACGCGCCACGCTTGACCGAATCAACAGCCGTCGGCACATCGGCGTGACCGGTCAAAAAGATCACAGGCAAAACCTCCAGCAACTGGCGCTCAATCAATTGCTCAAACAGGGCCAGGCCGCTCATGCCCGGCATGCGCACGTCCAGCAGCAAGCAACCGGGTTGTGCGGGTCGCCAAGCTCGGTCAGCTGGCTCGTTTAAAAACGCCGCAAACGCATCGGCGCTTTCAAACGATTGGCTGGGCAAGCGTCGTGAACGCAACAGCCAAGCCAGGGCTTCACGCACACCCGCGTCGTCGTCGACAATAAAAACCAAGGCATCTTCGGTGGGTTGCATGCGCGATAACTCCGTTCAAGATTGCGGCAAGGTGAAGCTGAACACCGTACCGCGAGGCTGATTCGCGCAGTGACTCAAAAAGCCACCGTGCTGCTCCACCACGGTGCGACACAGGCTCAGGCCCAAGCCCATGCCTTCAGCTTTGGTGGTAAAGAAAGGGGTAAAAAGTTTTTCGGCCACAGCCTCAGGAATGCCAGAGCCCACATCGGACACCGCAAACTCCAGCCAACGACTCACCGCATTCGAAGCCGCGGGTCGCACCGACAACGTCAACACTTTGAGTGGCGTGTCGTCACCCATGGCCTGCATGGCATTACGCGATAAATTCAAAAGCACTTGCTCGACCATGGTGCGGTCGCACAACACAGCGGGCAACTCTAGGGCGCAGCGCACGTCCACGCGCACCCCCAATTTGCGCGCTTGCAAAATCACCAAAGGCATCACAGCATCAAGCAAAGCACGCGGGTTCACGGCCTCACGCGCTTGGTCACGACGGCGCACAAAGTCGTGCACGCTCTTGATGACCTTGCCCGCACGTTCAGCCTGTTGGCCAATGCGCTGAATCGCACTGCCTAAAGAATCGGCCAATTGCGGGTCATGAAGCGCGGCGTCTTGCAACAAGTTCAGGCTGCCGGTGGCGTAACTCGAAATGGCTGCCAAGGGTTGGTTCAACTCATGGCTCAACAGCGACGCCATTTCACCCACGGTCGCCAAACGCGCCGTGGCCTGCAGGCGCTCTTGACTGGCCCGCGACACCTCTTCGACGCGGCGCTGTTCGCTGACGTCCAACACCGCACTCATCCAGCCCGTTTGATGGCCGGTGGCATTGATGAGCGGCGCCTCAAAAATGAGCACGGCAAAACGCTCACCGTTTTTGCGCATGAAGACCGACTCCACCCCCTCGCGCGTCGGCGCATTGCCCGCCAAGCGCAGGGCTTGGCGCTTGCCATATTCGTCCACCATTTCGGGCGGCCAATAGGGCGCAGGAATGCCATGGCCCATCAGCTCTTTGGTGTCAAAGCCCACCATCTCGCAAAACGCAGGGTTGACATAAGTGATGCGCCCTTGGCTGTCACGCGCTCGCAAACCGGTGACCAAAGAATCTTCCATGGCCTTGCGAAACGCCAAGGCGTCCGCCAAATCCAACTCCACTCGCTGGCGACGGCGCATGTCGCGCGCCAGCATGATCAGCACCGTGACCAGCGCAATCGCCATTGCCGTGACCAGCGCCGTCAAGACATTGGGAAATAGGTCGGGCGCCGCGCGCCAACTGTCCATGCGCAGCACCATCGCGTGGCCCGGAATATCCAGCAACTGCTTGGCCGTGAAAATGCGCGAGCCACGACGCGGTGTGCCGTGCATCGCCAAGCGCGTGCCATCGGCCTCAATGAATGACACCTCTTGGCTGCGTGTGAGCGACGAGCCCACCATGTTCACCAACACCTCTTGCAAGCTGTAGCTGGCCACGGTGTAGCCGGTGAGCTGCCCATCGGTGATAACGGGCAAGCACAAATCCATGATTTCCAAACCCAGACCATTGGACAAAGGGACGTAGTTGCTGGAGCCATACCCGGGCCCACTTTGACGGCGCGCGACACCACAGGCTTGCACGATCTCGGGCTGGCGAGCCGGACGCCCCATGCGTGCAAACACGGGCGCGCGAAACGGCGTGTCGACCGCGGCGAGCAGATTCAAATCGGCATCGCGCCACTCCAAGCGCACCCATTCACGGTGTTCACGCAACAAGGCTGCTGCGTCTTGGCTCCAAGGCACAGCGCTGCGGTCGGCAAATTGCAGGGCTTGCAGACTTTGCGCGTTGCGGGTGAGAGCGTTGCGAATATCGCCTACAGCTTCGGCGGCATCACGCTCGATGCGGCTTTGCACTTGGCTCATCTCGTAGCGCCCCGCCAGCCAGACCAAGGTGCTGAGCATGGACAAAACGAGCAGCACCAGCAGCACCCACAGCACCCATCGACGCAGCAAAGTTCCCGCACGAAACGGCATCAGTCCACCTTGGTCACGCGAGGGTTGGCCCATGTGCCATCAATGCGAAATTCGCTGGTGGCGGCTCGCACCAAGGGTCGACTCAGCAGCAACTGCGCCAAGTAGCTGGTCAGGCCAATCACGGGATTGATGGTGGCCATGTACAGCGACGCTGTGCCCGCATTGATTTCGGGCACCACCACCACCTTGAGGTCCTGGGTTTCACGCGCCAAGTCGGCACGACCTTCCAGCAAGGCGCCCGCCACCACCCCCTTCATTTGCAGGTTGTTGGTGAAGGCCACGCCTTGTTCAATGCGCACGTCGCCACGCACGAAGTCAAACGAAAAACCTTCGCTGAAAACATCGCTGAAATCGAGCGTCAAACGACGCGGTAGGGCTTGCAAATTCAACACACCCAACAAACGCGCCGCGCCAGGGTCGGTTTTCAAGAATTGGCCTTTTTCAATGTTCAGATTGAGCTTGCCCGCCATGCTGGGGTAGTCCAAGGTGATGGGCGAGCCCTGCCACGCCACTTGACCTTCTAAGCGGCCATGGCCGTTGCGGATGGCGTCTGGCGTACCCAGGCGGGTCAACAGCTCACCGCTGTTGCGGACATCGAGCTGCCAATTGAGCTTCGTGCGTTGCAAGCGTGGGCCATCGGACGTCCAGTTGCCATTGGCGCTGAAGGTGGCCTCGGGCACGATGAGGTTGAGTTTGTTCAAGTGCCACTCACGGGCCGCGTTGGCACCCACGCGATTGACGGCTTCAATTTCTAAACGGCCTAGTTTTTTGCCGCGCAGGGTGAGCTCGTTCACCACAATGTCCAACGCCGGAATGCTGCTGGGCTCTTCGGTCAACAGGTTCTCCACCTCGGGCACCAAGCTGGGCGGAATGTTGAGGTAGGCCAAGCGGGCGAACAACTGGGCTGGCGTGTTGCCGTTGGCGGGACGCACCTCAGCCGAACCATTCAACTCATCCGCGCTGAGGTTGACGCGCCACACCTCACCGACACGCGTGCCGCCCACCAACACACGGTGAATGGCACGCTCCGCCACCTTGAGTTGGTCTGCGCGCATCACCAGCACTTGGGGCACATAGTCTTGCGCCTCGTCCGAGGCTGCAGCCTCTTGACCCACCACAGCCGTCTTGTCAGACTTGGCTGAAGCATTGACCAAAGGCAGGCCTGTGAATTGGCTCAGGGCTTGGTTCCAGGCGTCTAAATCGACAAACGGCAATTGCAAATTCAATCCAACGCCGCTGTCGCGCGGCGTCAGGTTATCCACCACCTCGGGACCGACGGCAATGCCCCCGCGCAAGACGCGTGTGCGTGCACCGCTCAGGTCACGCACATACGCCAGCGCCAGCACACGCCCCACGCTGACTTTGATTTGGTCTTGCAACACGCGGCTTTTGGGGGCCAAGGATTCACGCGTCAGCTGCATCTCCACACGCAAGGGCAAGGTCGATACGGCAGCCTTGGCCATGGGCGCGGGCAAATTCAAAGCCATACCGCGCAAATCGCTGTTGATCAACAACTCAGGTTGGCCGCGACGCAACCCCACAGTGGCGGTGTACGAGGAGGCCCCCGAGGCCCGCTGCGCCAAACGCGAAGCAAACCCCAGCTCACGCGCCTGGCGCAAGCCCTCGGCGGTGAGGTTGCCGTTGATTCTGAGTTGCAAAGGCGATTCACCCGCAGCGGCCTCAAATGACAAGCCGCCATCAATTTGTGCCTCACCCCCCAAAGCTCGGGTGCGCAAGTTTTTAAGACTGAGGCCGCGCTCGTTGAACTGCAGCATGCCGCGCGTACGGCTGAGTACCGGAATGCCCGGCATGACCTGCAACTCGTTGTCGGCAAACGTGACGCTGCCCTGCACCTTGGTTTTGTTCGGTGCGTCCAGGGGCACGCTCAAACTGAGTTTGTAATCCGCATCGCCGCTGGCTTGGCTTTGGTCCAAGACTTGGTCGGTCAACTCGTTCAAAGCCGATTGCGACACCATGGCCAACACCTCTGGCAAGGGCCCGCGCGCTTCCCCCAACACGCTGACCACCGCCTTGTCGAGGTTGGGAATGTGCGCCTCCACCTTGCGCCACATCACTTTGGGCGCCCCCGTCAGTTGGGTGTTGCCTTTGAAATGCAAGGCACTGCGCTCGAACACCAGCTCGCCATTGAGCGCGGTCAAACTCGGCCATTGCTGCAAGGCAGGGGTACCGAGCTTGGCAGGCACATAGGCATATTGGCCTTGGGCGATTTGTGCGGAAATGCGGAACTCACCCAGCTTGGGGTTGTTAAACGGCATGTCATCCAAGTTGCCACGCACACGCAGTTTGACGTTGCTGGCAACGCCTGCTTTCACCGCCTCCTGCACATAGCCACGCACGGAGGCAGACAAGGTGTTGGGCAAATAGCGATAAACCTGAGCCACTTGGACGCGGCTGAAGTTGGCCGTGAGATCAAGTACACCCGGCAAGCGTGCAGGGCCTACGCCTGTTTTCCAGCTGCCACTGAAGTCACCTGACAAATCAGGGTTGCTCACACGGCCTTGGGCGACATTGACCTGCATTTGGTCGCCATTGAGGTCCCACCCCAGTTGCGCCGACGCGTCTTGCAGCACGATGCGTGGCTCATCCAATCCGAGAGGCAGGGTCAAACTGCCATCTTGGATATTGAGCTTGGCTTTGCCACCGCGCTGCGTCAGATCAAACTCAAGCTGCGCCCCCTGCACACCCGGCAAAGTGGCCAGTGGGCTGTCGGCCACGGTGTCGCGTTGGAGTGAGAACTGCTGCACGGTCCCACGCGCCGTGTAGGCCAGTTCAGGGTCGCCTTTGGGTGGGGTCGTGTGTTGCCAAGTGGCGCTGAGTTGGTTCACTTGACCTTTCGGCTGAACCCGGGCCAGCAGAGCGCGTGCCGTGTCGGGCAAAGGAAGGCGCTGGCTGATTTGCACCAAAGCAGCCAAATCGAGACGGTCAGCACTGAGTGTGCCGGCTGAGACGTCGTTGGTTTTCCATTTGGCACGCAACACGCCGCCGGGCCAATGCGCGCCGTCTTGGGTGTCAAACACCAAATCTTCACTGCTCAGGCTGACCTCATCGGCTTGCCAATTGACCGCCAAACGGCCCTGGACATGACGCAAGTCCAGGGGCTGGAGGTTGGCGCCCAAGCTGGCCTTCACCTCGTCCAACGCCATGTCTGCACTGAGGCCAATGAGTTGGCCGTAGGCCACATCGGCCCACAGCCGCAACGCGCCACGGCCTTCTTGCAGCGACCGATCGGGCTCCATGGCCAGCCATTGCCGCAGGGTAGACAGGTCCAAATGCGGCGCATCGGCAAACAGCTCGCCGCGCCATTGCGCGATGTCGCCCGCCCGCTGCCAAGGTGATTGCTTGAACTTGCCGCGCAAAGAAAAGCGCTGTCCCAACTCAGCGGGAGGCGTGGCATCCAAACGCACGTCGTGGTGCAGCCAGTGGTTTTGGATGACCAAGGCCACATCGGACATGACCAACTCAGGCGCTTGTTCGCCAAAGCGCAACTCGTCACGCCAACGCACCACACCGTTGCGTATCAAAAACTCGGGTTGAGAGAAGAACCAATCGGCACCACGGCCGTCACCTGCAGAAGCCCCCGTGTCAATGCCGGCCACCCAAACATGGCCCACGCTGTCACGACGGATGTCAAGTTCAGGGCGGTCGATGGTGAGTTGCTCAAACTGACCCCGCACCAGCGATCGCGGTGAGAGGGCCACCTGCACACGCGACAACGTCAAAGCTTCATGGCCTTGGGCATCGAACACTTGTAAGTCGTGAATGTCAAACAAAGGCACCCACCAACCCCCTTCAGCCGTGATGCGGCCAATCTTCACCGGCATGCCCACAGCCCGCGAGGCTTGGGTTTGCAGCATCTCTCGGTAATCGCCGATGCGCGGCACAATGAACATGTTCAAGGTGCTCCACGCCAAGATCATGACCAGCCACACGGTGCCCACCGCCCACAAGGCCGCATAAACCGCACGCGACCAACGCGAAGGTTTGGCCAGTGGCGCAAGGGGTGGAGCTGACAGATCTGACAATTTATTCATGGTGCTTACAACGTGACTGGAATTATCCCCCCCTCGACCGGCGACTTCAGTGCGCATTCACGCTTGGTGCAGCGTCTGCGGCGGCGGTATGGCGATGCCTTGCTCGCCCTGCCTGCGGGTGAGCCCGTGCGGGCCACGATGCAAGCCTGTTTTGACACTTTGCGCCAGCAGCACAGCAGCAACGACGCCCTGCGCATGCTGCGCCAGTGCGTGATGGAGCGCTTGGTGGTGCTCGACACCACCCAACAGGCGCCCTTGGGCGTGGTGACACGTGCCATGACCGAGTTGGCGGAGTTCAGCCTCGATGTGGCGTGCGTTCAAGCGCAACAGCAGCTGGACTCCTTGCACGGCGCGCCCCTGGCCCCCTCTGGGGCGCGGGCGGTACTTTGGGTCGTTGGCATGGGCAAGCTGGGCGCACGCGAATTGAATGTATCGAGCGACATCGACCTGATTTATGTGTACGACGAAGATGGCGACACAGCCGGCAAGCCTGACGGACGCGGGCGCATCAGCAACCACGACTATTTCGCCAAGGCGGTGAAGCTGATTTACAGCCAAATTGGCGACACCACCGAGCACGGCTTCGTTTTTCGGATGGACTTGGCGCTGCGGCCCAACGGCAACTCCGGCCCCAGCGTGGTGTCGCGCCAAGCGTTGGAAGATTACTTCTTGGTGCAGGGGCGCGAATGGGAACGCTTTGCATGGCTGAAAAGCCGTGTGGTGGCCCCTTTCAGTGAGCCACTGAATGCCTTGCGCAACGCTGCCGAGTTGCGTGACACCGTGCTGCCCTTTGTGTTTCGCCGCTACCTCGACTACAGCGTGTTTGCGGCATTGCGTAACTTGCACCAACAAATCCGCCACCACACCCTCAGCCAAAGCGCCGGGCGGCCTGAGCGCGCGAACGATGTCAAACTGGGTCGCGGTGGGATTCGTGAAATCGAGTTCACGGTGCAGCTGCTGCAAGTGGTGCGCGGCGGGCACTACCCAGAACTGCGCACGCGCCCAACCTTAGACGCCTTACAACGCCTTGGTGACGCCAAGCTCATGCCCGCATCCACCGCCGACGCGCTGGCCAAGGCCTATGTGTTTTTGCGTCAAGTGGAACACCGCATTCAGTACCTGGACGACCAGCAAACCCACCAACTGCCCACGGCTGAAGCTGATTTGTTGTGGATCGCCCAAACCATGGGCTGTACCGACGTACCCGCCTTTTTGGCTCAGCTCGGCGGCCACCGCGAACTCGTCGCCTACGAGTTCGACCACTTGCTGGGTCAAGGCGAAGACGCGAACGCATCAACGGGCGCCGCTGGCGCGAACGCGAGCCACCCGGCCGTGGTCAACGAGAGCATGCGCTTGACGACCTTGCTGCCCGAATTGAATGCCCGCTTGGCGCTGCGCGTGACCGACTGGGCCGAGCAGCCTCGCATCCGTACCCTGCGCGATGAAGTCATGCAACGGCTGCTCAAACTCTTGCAACGCACCAACGCGTGGGTCGAAGAAGGCCGCGTGAGCGAAGAAGCTGCCGTGCGCTGGTGCGACTGGATGGAGCCGCTGCTGCGTCGCGAGAGCTATTTGGCCTTGCTGGTCGAGCGACCACGGGTGCATGAGCAGTTGCTACGCCTGCTGGGACTGGCGCGCTGGCCTGCGAAGTATTTGCTGCAACACCCGGGCGTGATCGACGAATTGGCCAGCCCCGCTTTGCTGCGCGAACGGTTTGACGCAGCCGTGTTTGAAAAAGAACTCGAACAGCGCCGGCAAGCCCTGCAGTCGACCAACCAAGCCGACGAAGAAACACTGCTCAACTTGCTGCGCCGTGCCCACCATGCCGAAGTGTTTCGCACTTTGGCACGCGATGTGGAACAGCGCATCAGCGTCGAGCAAGTGGCGGACGACTTGAGTGCACTGGCCGACAGCCTGCTCAAAATCACCAGCCGTTGGGTGTGGCAAAACATCAAGCAGCGCCACCGCGAAGAGCCGCAATTTGCGATCTTGGCCTATGGCAAATTGGGTGGCAAAGAACTGGGCTATGGCAGCGATTTAGACATCGTGTTTGTGGTCGAAGACACACACCCGCAAGCTGGCGAGATTTACGCCACTTTTGTGCGCAAGCTCATCAACTGGCTGAGCGTGAAAACCAGTGAAGGTGATTTGTACGAGATCGACACCGCCTTGCGACCCAACGGCAACTCGGGCCTGCTGGTCTCCACCTTCGAGGCCTACGCCAATTACCAAGAACAACGCGGCAACAACACCGCTTGGACATGGGAACACCAAGCCATGACACGGGCACGGTTTTGCATTGGCATGCCCGATCTGAAAGCACGCTTTGACACGGTTCGGGCCAACGTGATCAACGCACCTCGAGACCCTGCTGCGTTACGCGCAGAAATTGTAGGCATGCGCGACAAGCTCCGCGCCGCGCGCCCCGTGAAGGAAGGCTTCTTTGACGTGAAGCACAGCGCCGGCGGCATGGTGGACGTGGAGTTTGCCGTGCAGTTTTTGGTGCTGGCGTTCGCCAAACAACACCCCGCGTTGTTGGACAACGTGGGCAACATCGCCCTGCTGCAACATGCCGAAATGGCTGGGTTGCTGCCCTTGGGGGTGGGTGTTGCGGCTGGCAGCGCTTACCGAGAACTGCGCCGAGTTCAGCACCGTGCGCGTTTGGATGAGTTACCGACCCAGGTGCCGCTCGCTGAATTGGCCCAAGAGCGCGCCGCCATCTTGGCGCTGTGGCAAGCGGTGTTCGCCTAACAAGTCAGCCTTGGCGTATTTTTTTCACCAAGGCGGTGGTGGAGTAACCGTCCACAAAAGGAATAGCCTGGGCCCGGCCACCATAGGCCAGCACCACGTTGGTCTCGGCCAGTTTGGCCATGTCGTAGTCGCCGCCTTTGACCAACACGTCGGGGCGCAATTCGGTGATCAGTTCCAACGGGGTGTCCTCGTCAAACCACGTAACCAAGCTGACCGACTCCAAGGCGGCCATCAAGGCCGCGCGGTCCGCCTCGTTGTTCAAAGGACGGTCTGGGCCTTTGCCCAGGCGCCGCGCAGAGGCGTCGCTGTTGAGCGCTACCACCAAACTACCGCCTAAGGAACGCGCTTGCGCCAAATAGCTGGCATGGCCGCGATGCAACACGTCAAACACGCCATTGGTGAAGACCACCGGCCCTTGCGCACGCAAGGCGGCTACCCGAGCAGGGGCGTCGGCACGGGCGACCAATTTAGACAAAAAAGCGGGGGCGGGCAAAGTGGACAGGGTCATTTTTTCAATTTTAGGGCGGCATGGCGCCAGCGCTTAACCTCCAAGGCTATATCGGCAAAGCCGCCCAAAATGTCCACTTGAGGGATCTTGCGCCGCCTCAACGCCAAAGCTTGTCCACCGGCCCAAACACTGACAGCGTCGGTCAAATGACGTCTCAACTCGTGCAGGCCCTCCACAACATCGTTGGGTTTGACCAAGCTGCTGAAGCTCAAAGCCACCACATCCACTCGGTGCGCGACGGCCCCAAAGGCGATGTCGAGCACCGGCGTTTGTGTGCCCAAGGACAAACAGGTGCATCCCTGTTCCACCAAGACGCATTCCAACATCAGCAAGCCCAAACCATGCGGCTCTTGCGGGAACGTGGTCAACAACACACGCGGCCCCAGCTTATCCCGAGGCACCGTGCAGGTCATGATGCCTAGGCGCATGACGCGGATGACGCACTCCGTGAACAAATGCTCTTCAAAAATCGCCAAGTCACCCCGAGCCCAAGCTTCACCCACACATATCAGCAGAGGCGCCACGATGTCGGTCACGAAATCACTCAAGCCCTCACGCGCCATGTCTTGCGCCAGCAAGGCTTGCAAAGCTTCGCTGTCGTGACTTTTGATCAAACCAAAATGCACCACCAAGTGCTCAGGAATGACCATCTCCCCCAATACCTCACCCTCGGGCACTTGGCCCAGCGTGAGCAAAGTTTCTAGAGGCTGAGAGACGATGCGACCCGGGCGATGGCCTTGGTCCATCAAACGGCGGATGACACGCAGCTTTTCAACTTGCTCAAAAGGGTAGCTGCGTTCGCCAAAGGCATCGCGCCCGGGAACAGGAAATCCATAACGGCGCTCCCAAACACGTAAGGTGTCTTTGCCTAAGCCCGTGTCGCGCTCGACAGCGGCAATGGATAACATCGAACCATTGGGATTGGGTAAGGTGTTCATGAATGTAATGACCGTTAGCGGAAGCGGATATTCAGTTTGTCCCAGACAATACCCGTAATTTAGCCATGTTCAAAGAACCATGAAAAACATTTCATTTTTAACAAACGTTTGGCGAACCCTGATTGTGGCGTCAATGCTTGCAAGCACATCGGGCTATGCAACGACTGAAAAAGTTGTCAGTACAGCATGCCCGCGCGTGCTGCAGCACACCGTTCAGCGGCTGCAAGACGAGAAACCCCAAAACCTGTGCCAATACGCGGGTCAGGTGGTGGTGGTGGTGAACACAGCCAGTTTTTGCGGTTTCACGTCCCAATACAAAGGCTTAGAAGCTTTGCACGCCAAGTACAAGGACCGAGGCTTGGTATTGCTGGGCTTTCCCAGCAACGACTTTTCCCAAGAGCCAGACAGCAACGCCAAAATTGCCGACTTTTGCGAAAGCACTTTTGGTGTGAAGTTCCCCATGTTTGTTAAAACTACCGTGCGTGGCCCCGACGCGCTGCCCCTGTTCAAGCAATTGACAGAGCAAACGGGCACCACGCCCAAGTGGAACTTTTACAAATACATCATCAGCCGCGATGGCCAAACCGTCAAAAGCTTCAGCAGCATGACGGGGCCACAAGACAAATCCTTTGTGCAAGAAATTGAAAAGCAATTGGCGCTCAAAGGGGCAGGTCAATGACGCGACGCGTGGCGATTGTTGGCTCAGGCATTTCGGGCCTGTCAGCCGCCCACCATTTGCATGGCCACGCCGAGCTCACCCTGTTTGAAGCGGGCGATTACTTTGGTGGCCACACCCACACCGTGGACGTGACCTTACCCACTGCGACGGGCTTGCAAACCCACGGCGTGGACACAGGGTTTTTGGTCTACAACGAACGCACCTATCCAGGCCTGATTGCCCTGTTTGACGAGCTGCAAGTGGCGACAGCCAAGTCGGACATGTCGTTCTCGGTGCAAGTGCCTGGCAAACCCGGGCAGCGCGCTTTGGAGTGGAACGGTGCCAACTTGAACACGGTGTTTGCGCAGCGCAGCAACCTGTTCAAACCGCGTTTTTTGAACATGTTGCGCGACGTGATGCGCTTCAACACCTTGGCCACAGCGCTGGCTGAACGCAACCAAGACCACGAACTGGCGCAACCGCTGCAAGACTTTTTGCACACCCACGCCTTTGGCGACACCTTCCGCGACTGGTATTTGCTGCCCATGCTGGGCTGCATTTGGAGTTGTCCCACCGACCAAATGCTGCAATTCCCCGTCGCCACGATGGTGCGGTTTTGCCACAACCACGGCCTGATTCAGGTCAACAACCGCCCGCAATGGCACACGGTGGCTGGTGGCGCGAAACATTACGTCGAGAAGATTGTGGCGCGCATCCCCGACAAACGGCTGAACACACCCGTGATGCGCATCGAGCGCGATGCCCAAGGTGCCACCGTGCACACGAACACGGGCAGCGAACGCTTTGATGCCGTCATCTTGGCCACCCACGCGGGCCAAGCCCTACGCATGCTGGCCGCACCGACGCCGCAAGAACAAGCCACCCTAGGCGCGATTCGCACCCACGCCAACCGCGCGGTGCTGCATACCGACACATCGGTCATGCCCAAGAAAAAACTCGCTTGGGCGGCTTGGAACTACGAACGCGCCGCGCAACACAACACCGAGTCGGCGCGTGTGTGTTTGCATTACTGGCTCAACCTTTTACAGCCCCTGCCTTTCACGCAAGACGTGGTGGTGTCACTCAACCCTGTGCACGAGATTGACCCCGCCAAAGTGCTGGGCACCTACGACTATGCGCACCCCGTATTTGACTTGGCAGCCACGCAAGCGCAAGGGCTGATGCCGCAATTGCAAGGCCAGCAAAGTACGTGGTTTGCAGGCGCTTGGATGGGCTACGGCTTTCACGAAGACGGCTTCAAAGCTGGGCGTGCTGCCGCACAGAGTTGGCTGACGTCTTGAGCGGACACTGAGCGTGTGATGCAAGCCCCCCTGACGCAAGCTCTCGCGAAAGCGCTGCCCGAAACCGGCTTGATCGGGTTTGGCCAAGTGCGTCACACCCGTTTGCGCCCCACGCATCATGAGTTTGCCTACGGCACCTATTTCTTGATGTTGCCGATGCGTAGCTTGGCGACGGGCGACGCACCGTTGGCCATCAACCGTGCAGGGGCAATCAGCTTTCATGACGTGGACCACGGCGATGGCCGCAGTCCGGCACAAGGCGGCGCTCTGGCTTGGCTAGACGATATGTTGCTGGCCGAGGGCATCACCGATGCTACGGGCGAGGTGTGGCTGCATTGCTACCCGCGCGTGCTGGGCTACACCTTCAAGCCCGTGAGCTTTTGGTATTGCCACGCGGCTGACGACTCTTTGCGCGCCATCGTGGTGGAGGTGAACAACACCTTTGGCGAACGCCACTGCTATTTGCTCGACCGCCCGAAGTATGGCGTCGAACTGCGCGCCGACAAGGTGTTTCATGTCTCGCCGTTTTGTGCGGTGCAAGGCGACTACCGTTTTCGCTTTCTACGCACCGCCACACACACCGTGGCCCGCGTGGACCACGACGATGCCCAAGGCCCGTTGATCGAAACGAGCGTGAGTGGCGAACTTCAACCCATCACGCGCACCGCCTTGCGACGCGCTTTGTGGCGCTACCCCCTGATGACCGCGATGGTCATGGTGCGCATCCACTGGCAAGCCTTCAAGCTGTGGCGCAAACGCGTGCCGTTTTTCCGGCAACCCGCACCGCCCAAACATTTTGTGACCCGCTGATTCAAAGACACCACCAGCCATGACCACCACCCGCAACGACACCGCCCAACGCGCCACCTCACCCTCTGACATGCCCTCGGCTGCTCGGCGCGTCCTTGGCCTGCTGCAACGCCTCAAACATGGCACCTTGCATGTGCAATGGCCCGACGGCAGTACCGAACAATTTGGCGAAACGCCAGCCCAAGGCCAAGCCTTGCACGCCAGCCTGCATTTGAACAACTGGACACCGCTGACCCAAGCCCTCAAATCGGGCGACATTGGTTTTGCAGAAAGCTACATCGCGGGCGACTGGACCACCCACAACTTGGCTGACTTGTTGCAGCTCTTGGTCGCCAATCGCCGCGACATGGACGACCTGATTTATGGCCACTGGCTGGGCCGCTTGGTCTACCGCGTGAAGCATTTGCTCAACCGCAACACGCGCAGCAACAGCGCCAAAAATATCCACGCCCATTACGACTTGGGCAATGCGTTTTACGAGCTGTGGCTGGACGGCACGATGAACTATTCGTCCGCTTGGTTTGACGGTGACCGCAGCCAACCCATGGCCCAAGCTCAAAGCGCCAAAGTGCGCCGCGCCCTGCGCATGGTCGACGTCAAACCCGGTGACCGCGTGATGGAAATTGGCTGCGGCTGGGGCGCACTGGCCGAGATGGGCAGCACCGAATTTGGCGCGCACATGAGCGGCGTGACCTTGAGCCACGAACAACTGGCCTACGCCAACCGCCGCATGCAAGCCTTGGGCAAGCAAGACCAAAGCAACCTGCGTTGGCAAGACTACCGCGACATCAACGATGGCCCGTATGACGCGGTCTGCTCCATCGAAATGATCGAAGCGGTGGGCCAAGAATATTGGCCTACCTATTTCGCCACCGTCGCTCGGCTGCTCAAAAGCGGCGGCAAGGCGTGCATCCAGAGCATCGTCATCGACGACAGCTTGTTTGACCGGTACGTGACCAGCACCGACTTCATTCAGCAATACATCTTCCCCGGCGGCTGCTTGCCCTGCCCACGCGAGTTCCGCGCACAAGCAGCGAAAGCAGGCCTCAAGGTGGTGGATGAAATGGCCTTTGGCTTGGACTATGCCGAAACCTTGCGCCGTTGGCGCCAGCAGTTCATGGCTGACCAAGCGCAGGTGCTGGCGTTGGGCTTTGACCTGCGTTTCATCCGCATTTGGGAGTTCTACCTCGCCTACTGCGAAGCAGCCTTTGAGCAACACAACATCGACGTGGTGCAGTACACCTTGGTCAAGCCATGAACACGCGCCGCAGGCTTCTCACTGTTGGCCTGCAGGCCGGGCTGACGCTCGCCGCCGCTGGGCGACTACCCAACGCTGCGGCACAAACCCCACCCAGCGACGCCTTGCCCATGCAACGCTTGCAAAAATGGCTGACCACCCCTCGCCTGATGGGGCAGCAACGTTTTACCTTTTGGGGCTTTTCGGTCTACGACGCCAGCCTGTGGGCGAATGCGACTTTTTCAGCCAGCGATTGGGACAGACAAGCCTTGGTATTGGATCTGCGTTACCTGCGGGACTTCAAAGGCGCCGACATTGCCCAGCGCTCCATGGATGAGATGCAGGGCCAGCGTGCCCTGACTCCCGCTCAAACCCAAAACTGGTCGACACTGCTGAACCAACTCATTCCCAATGTGCGCGCAGGCGAGCGACTCACCGGCGTCTACGTGCCTCAAAAAGGCCTGCAACTTCTGCACCAAGAACAGCTGCTGGGCGAGATGCGTGACGCCGAATTGGCCCAACGCTTCATGGGCATTTGGCTGGCCCCCGAGACTTCGCAACGTCAACTGCGACAACAACTTTTAGCAGGTGCACAACCATGAAACCCCTCAATCCAACCATCACCGATTGGCAAGGCCGCAGCGTGTGGCTGATTGGCGCCTCGAGCGGCATTGGCTTGGCGACCGCCCAAGCCCTGCACTCAGCAGGTGCGCGCGTGGTGGTGTCGGCCCGCAAGGCTGAGTTGCTGCAACAGTTTGTCGATACCCACCCTGGCGCACAGGCAGTCGTGCTCGATGTGAGCGATCCCATAGCCATGCGCCAAGCCGCGCAACACATACAAGCTGAACAAGGCTTAGACGTGGTGATTTACTGCGCCGGCTATTACAAACCGGTGCGCGCCACGGACTACAACCTGGACGAAATGCTGCGCCACCAAACCGTCAACTACCTGGGCGCGCTCTACATGCTCGACGCGGTGTTGCCCGCCTTGCTGACGCAAGGCTTTGGCCACCTCAGTCTGGTGGCCAGCGTGGCGGGCTACCGAGGCTTGCCGCAAAGCTTGGCCTACGGCCCCACCAAAGCGGCCTTGATTCATCTGGCCGAGGCTTTGTATCTGGATCTGTCCACCCAAGGTTTGGGCGTGAGCGTGGTGAACCCCGGTTTTGTAGAAACACCCTTGACCGCGCAAAACACCTTCCACATGCCGGCTTTGATTAGCCCCGAAGAAGCCGCCCGCGAAATGCTGCGCGGCTGGGCAAAAGGGGCCTTCGAGATCCACTACCCCAAACGTTTCACACGCTGGCTCAAGTTCATGCGCTTGCTGCCTTACCGCTGGTACTTTGCGTTGGTGCGCCGCGCCACGGGGATGTGAACCCCATGGGCAACACTGACACCTGCGAAGCCGCGCTGCAGCGCGTGGTCGACTTTTTTGAACAACTTCAACCCGCCGACGTCGCCCGCATCGCCGACATCTACACAGCCGACGCGCAGTTCAAAGACCCGTTCAACGAGGTTCAGGGCGTGCCCGCCATTGAGGCCATCTTTGCGCACATGTTTCGCGAGCTTGATGCGCCACGTTTTGTCATCACACAGCGTGTGCAGCAAGGTGCGCAATGTTTTGTGACTTGGGATTTTTTGTTTGGCATGCGCCGCTTTGACGCAGGTCGCACACAAACCATTCGCGGCGCCAGCCACTTGGTGCTGCGCGAAGAAGCGGGTGTATGGCGCGTGGCCATACACCGCGATTACTGGGATGCTGCCGAAGAGTTGTATGAAAAGCTGCCCGTGGTGGGCAGCTTGATGCGTTGGCTCAAGCGACGAGCCAACAGCTAGCTTCGAGTTAGGCCGGCAGCGTGTCTTTGAAGCTTTGTCGCTGTGACAAGCGCTCAAAAAGGTCAGCCAAATTGGCGTGACGCTCGCGCCAGTTGATGTCGGGGAAACGGAAATCGAGGTAACCCAAGGCACTGCCCAAGGCGATATCGCTCAAGCTCAGATGGATGCCCACGCAGTGGCTACGCTCACCCAATCCGCGACTCATGGCGGCCAAGCTGTCATCGATCTTTTTCATCTGACGATCTATCCAAGCTTGGCTGCGCTCGTTGTCTTTGCGACCAATCCAGTGAGCTTCTAAGCGGGCCAGAATGGCAGCGTCCAACAAGCCGTCGGCCAAGGCTTCCCACGTTTTCACTTCCGCACGCTCACGGCCACCAACGGGAATAAGTTTGCCCACGGGTGACAAGGTGTCGAGGTACTCCACGATCACGCGGGAGTCAAACAGGGCCTCGCCGCCTTCCATGATCAAGCACGGGACTTTGCCCAGCGGATTGGATTCTGTGATGGTGGTGTCGGCCGCCCATACGTCTTCGGTGACGAATTGAACGTCTAGTTTTTTCTCGGCCAAGACGATACGCACTTTGCGCACGTAGGGACTGGTGACGGCACCAATAAGCTTCATACGTTCATTTGAAATTGACAGAGCGCGTATTTTATAGGGGCGCATTGCATGCACCGCGTCAGCGGCACCACCTAAAATTGCAGGATGAGCAACACCCCTACCTCCCCATCTACTTCCCAAGCTGTTTCCCAAGTCACCGCCCTCTCGCCACTTGATGGCCGCTACGCCGGCAAAGTCGCCGCGCTGCGCCCCTTGATGAGCGAACAAGGCTATATGCACCGCCGCGTGCAGGTGGAGATTGCGTGGTTCATGGCTTTGAGCGATGCGGGCTTTGCCGAATTCAAACCATTGAGCGCTGCCTCACGCGCCTATCTGATCAGTTTGGTGACGAACTTCAGCACAGAAGATGCGCTGGCCATCAAAGACGAAGAGAAGGTCACGAACCACGACGTGAAAGCCGTGGAGTACTGGATCAAGAAAAAATTCAAAGGCCACGCCGAGCTCGAAGCCGCCGCCGAGTTTGTGCACTTTGCCTGCACCAGCGAAGACATCAACAACACCAGCCACGCTTTGCAACTGCAAGCGGGCCGCGATGACGTGATCTTGCCTGGCCTCGATGGTTTGATTGCCAAGCTGCGCGAGATGGCTCACGCCTTCGCCGAGGTGCCCATGCTCAGCCGCACCCATGGCCAAACCGCCAGCCCCACGACGGTTGGCAAAGAAGTGGCCAACGTGGTGGTGCGCTTGAAACAAGTGCGCGAACGCATTGCAGGCGTGCACATGATGGCCAAGATGAACGGCGCGGTGGGCAACTACAACGCCCACCTGAGCGCTTGGCCCGACTTCGACTGGGAAGCCTTCAGCCGCAAAGTAGTGGAAACGCCAGCGCCTCTGGGCCTCGGCCTGACCTTCCAGCCCTACAGCATTCAGATCGAACACCACGACTACATGGCCGAGTTGTTTGATGCCATGGCGCGCGCCAACACCATTCTGATCGACTGGTCTCGCGATGTGTGGGGCTATGTGTCGTTGGGCTACTTCAAGCAACGCCTGAAAGCTGGCGAAATTGGCTCGTCCACCATGCCACACAAAGTCAACCCGATTGACTTTGAAAATGCCGAAGGCAATTTGGGTTTGGCCAATGCCGTGCTCAAACACCTGAGCGAAAAGCTACCCATCAGCCGTTGGCAGCGTGACCTGACCGACTCCACCGTGTTGCGCAACATGGGTGTGGCCCTGGGCTACACCGCGTTGGCGTATCAGTCGCTCAGCGTGGGTTTGAACAAACTCGAACTCAACGAAGAAGCTTTGGCTGCGGACCTCGACGCCGCTTGGGAAGTGTTGGCAGAGCCCATCCAAACCGTCATGCGCCGCTACGGTGTGCAAGGCGCTTACGAGCAGCTCAAGGAAGTCACGCGCGGCAAGACGGTTACGGCTGAGGCGCTGCACGGTTTGATTGCATCGCTGCAAATTCCGCAAGCCGACATTGACCGTTTGCTGGCCATGACCCCCGGCAGCTACGTGGGCAAAGCCGCCGAACTGGCGCGTCGCGTTTAAAACCATGGCGATCAAATCCACCATCTTCAAAGCGAACGTTCAGATCGCGGACATTGACCACAGCTACTACGCCGACCACGCTCTCACCCTCGCACGCCACCCCAGCGAGACCGACGAGCGCATGATGGTGCGTTTGGTCGCGCTCTCGTTACAAGCACATTTGCTGCAAGACGTGTGTAACGGCGACGGCGTGCTGGCTTTTGGTGCGGGCCTGTCGAACCCCGACGAGCCCGATGTGATGCTGACCGATTTCACGGGCCGCAAACGCCTGTGGATTGAAGTGGGTCAGCCCGAAGAAAAGCCTTTGCTCAAAGCCTGCAGCAAGGCCGACCAAGTGATGTTGTATGTGTTCTCCAGCTCTGGCGATGTCTGGTGGAAGACCATGCAAAACAAACTCATCAAGCCCACGTCGTTGCAGGTGTGGCGCATCCCCAGCACAGCGTCGCAAGAGTTGGCCAAACTGGCGGAGCGCAGCATGCAATTGCAAGCCACGGTTCAAGAAGGTGTGGTGATGATGAGCAACGGCAAGACCACCGTCGACATTGAGTGCGAGCGCTGGAAATAACGCTGCAAAAAAAACTTACTCGCCCCGCGCCCGCTCGGCGTATTTGTTAAAACGCCAAGAGGTGCCAATCATGGTGATGCGTCGCCATGTGCTGCGCTTCTCGCTGGGCGTCATGCCTGGCCAGTGCTGCACTTCTTCAAAGGTGCGTCCGCAGCCTTTGCACTCCTCGTCACCTTGGCTGGTTGAGCAAATCGCGATGCAAGGTGCGTCGGGTGTGGTGTTGTACCAAGTCAGCCATGCATCCAAGGCTTTGGATGGAAAGCCTCGCTCTGCCGCCTCGTCTTGGTGGTGAAACACCATCAACGCATACACCTCGGCCAAAGCGCGCAGCTCGGGGGCGAGCGTGATGCCGTCGGGTGAGGGAGATCTGTCGCGCCAATAGTTGATGGCGGCCTCAATGTCGGTGATGTGAATGCTGGCCATGGCGCTAGAGTGAACGACCTAAAAGTAGGGGTGGGAGTGGGGTGTGGATCATAGCTGCAGTGCTATGCTGACTGAACAATGAAACTCATCCTGACTTGGTTACTCCACGCTGCCGCCTTGTTGGCGCTGGCCCACCTTTACAGCGGCGTTGAAGTGAAAGACTTCCGAACGGCTTTGGCTGCAGCCTTTGTCATCGGCTTGTTCAACTTGGTGGTGCGCCCCGCTTTGGTCGTGTTGACGCTGCCGGTTACGTTTTTAACCTTAGGCTTGTTTTTGTTCATCATCAACGCCTTGTTGTTTTGGGCCGCCGCAGGGTTGCTGGAAGGCTTTCAGGTGCAGGACTTTGGCTCTGCCTTGCTGGGCTCGCTGATTTACACAGCGTTTGGCGTGCTGATTGACTCAGCGCTGCAACGCCTGTTCTCGCCGAAAACCCTCTAACTCGCGCAAGCGCGCGTCCACGATGGACGCTTCGATATGGCCCCCTCGGTCTAATTTGCCTTCACGCGCCATGCTGTGCGCCAAAGCTTGTGCCGCCTTCAGCCGATCGACGGCAGCAGGGTAATCAAGCTCCACAGCACGGGCCTCGGCTTGGGCGCGAATGGCGCGCAAACTGTCGCCCTGCACCTCATAGGCCGACACCAGTTGCAACCAAGCCGACGCATCACGCGGGTGCTGACTGAGCCACAGCCGTAAGGCATCGGCTGCGAGCTGGGCTTGCTCAGGTTGGCGAGTGGCCACACGGGCTTGCATCAGCAACATCAACGATGCGCGATCCGATTTGAGGGAGGGTGGCGTCGACAGCAGGCGCAGTGCGGTCATCGTGTCGTTGGCGGTCAATGCCAACTCGGCCCCCAACAAGCGCACGACCCGCTGCGCAACGGCATCAAAAGCTTGCGTCGTGGCAGGTTGCGTCGTCTGCTGCGAAACGACCTGTGCGGTCGATAAAACTTGCAAACGTGCCAGATGCTGACGGGCGCCGACAAAGTTGCGTTGACGCATCTCAGCCATCACCGCTGCATACAAGACACCCGCCTGTCGTGCTGGCGGTGCCGTGGCCAGGGCAGCTGTATCGGCAAGTGCTGCGAGAGAGCGCAAGACGTCGATGCCCGGATTGGCCAACACCTGCGCACGCGCCGCCATCATGGCGTGCAGCGGCGTGGTGAGCGAGGTAGGTTGTGGGGGCAGCAACTGTTGGCGCGCCTGTGCATCGGCAATCCGCTCGGTGGTCATGGGGTGACTGCGCAAGTAAGGGAATGAGCCGTTGTCATTGAGACGCGAAGCCTGCTGCAACTTCTCAAACATGGTGACAAAGCCTTGCGGCTCGTAGCCCGCATCGGTCATCACGCCGTAACCCACGCGGTCGGCCTCGCGCTCCATGTCGCGAGAAAAGTTCAACTGGCTCTGCATCGCCGCAGCCTGTCCGCCCACCATCACCGCGTTGGCGGCGCTCATGCTGCTGGGATTGGCGGTGCGGCTGGCGGCGAGCATGCCCAAAATCATGGCACCCATGACCATCGGCCCCTGACGGCCTTGCTGCGCGATCATGCGCGCGATGTGTCGCTGAGTGACGTGGCTCAACTCATGCGCCAACACCGAAGCCAACTCGTCGCCGCTACTGACAGCCGCGATCAACCCCAAGTGCACGCCCAAATAACCCCCAGGCAGAGCAAAGGCGTTGATGCTGCGGTCGCGAATCAAGGCCACGTCCCAGGCAAATTGCTGTTCTAACTCAGGCGTGAGCTCGCCACGTTGACGCGCCGCAGCCAACAAAGGCTGCCAAATCGATTGGATGTAATCGCCAAGAACGGCGTCGTCTAAATAGTCGGGATCGCGGTAAATTTCACGGGCAATACTTTCGCCCAAACGACGCTCCACGCCCAAGGGCAAATCGGCACCGTCGCCCAAATTAGGCAAACGGATGGTACTGCTTTGTGCCTGCACGCCATTGATCGGCAACAACAAGGCCACGCACAAACCCAACACGCCTAAACGGTGCGGCAACGACGGCAAATGCAGGAAGGATGGCTTGTTTTTGGTGGGCATGCGACGGGCAAGATAACTCGGACCTTATGATGCTGTTCTCATGTTAACCCGCTGTAAATTGCCCCATGTCCACACTCACCCACTTTGACGCACAAGGCCAAGCCCACATGGTGGACGTGGCCGACAAGGCCCACACACGCCGCGTCGGCATCGCCACCGGACGCATCCAAATGCTGCCCGCCACCTTGGCCCTGATCGAAAGCGGCACCGCTAAAAAAGGCGACGTGTTGGGCATTGCACGCATCGCTGGCATTCAAGCCGCCAAGAAAACCAGCGACTTGATTCCGCTGTGCCACCCGCTGGCTCTGACACGCGTTGCGGTTGAGTTTGCAGTGGACGCCGCCACCCACAGCGTGCAGTGCACCGCCACCGTGGAAACCGTGGGTCAAACGGGGGTGGAGATGGAAGCCCTCACCGCGGTGCAAGTCGCTTTACTCACGATTTATGACATGTGCAAAGCGGTGGACCGCGGCATGACGATGACCGATGTGAAGCTGCTGGAGAAGCATGGGGGGAAGTCGGGGAGTTATGTAAATCGTTGATTTATATAGACTTCTTTGACCTCACGCATCTTTTACAGCTTAAGTCACTGGGATAAAAACATCAGTGCTTGAAAGCTTGATTTTGTAATTTGCTCCATTTCTGCTCCAACTAAGGAAAAGAAATGGCATCGATACAAAAACGCAAGGATGTTTGGCAAGTTCGCATTCGCGTCAAAGGTTACCCAACACTCAGCAAGTCATTCAACAACCAAAGGTCTGCCAAAGTTTGGGCCACTGAAAAAGAAAACGAACTCTTGAGAGGGGTTTATCAAGATGACTCCAGCGCTAAAGCAATCACGCTTGGTCAATTGATAGAGCGCTATCTGCGGGAAGTGACTCCCATGATGAAAGGAGCCCATGAGGATGGCTATAGGCTTCGAGCACTACAACGCATGGCGATTAGCAAGCACTCTCTCTTTTCATTGACGCCTGCTGTGGTTGCAAGGCACCGTGACCATCGTCTAAAGTCAGTTGCAGCTGGAACAGTCATTCGTGAGTTGGCCTACATATCCAGTGCAATCAACCATGCTAGGCGTGAATGGGGGATCAATCTATCCAACCCCGTTCAAATGGTCCGTAAGCCACCGAGCCCCGAGGGTCGGAACCGACTATTAAACCCTCAAGAACTAGAGAGACTTCTTCAAGAATTGTCACCAACTGGCAAACGCAACCATCTAACCAAACCAGTCGTTCTACTTGCTTTAGAAACAGCGATGAGACGAGGTGAGTTGCTTTCTTTGCGATGGGAGCATATTGATTTTGACAGGCGAACTGCTCACTTATTTGAAACTAAGAATGGTGTCAGTCGTACGGTACCGCTATCTACGGAAGCAGTGCAAATCTGGGCGTGTCCTAGATTTTGTGTAAACGGTCTAATGGCAGGAAACTGCCTTCATCTTCAAAGGAAGAGAAATGACCGTAAGCAACGAACTCATAGACCGCCTGTTGGCGGATTACAAAAAACCTGAAG
>NZ_NESI01000001.1 GCF_002778325.1 Limnohabitans sp. B9-3 | reverse complement strand
CGCCAAGAAGTGGACGATGCCGGTGCAAAACTGGAAGCCCGTGCTGAACCGATTTACGATCCAGTTTGAGGGAAGGATGCCGACGAATTAACACTCGCTCCGTTTACACAAAATTCGGGACACCCTCGGGAGGTGGCCATGATTCCATTTCACGAATCGCTTAATAAAATTTATTTCATGCATGCCCTTCTAAGTCCATTCTTTTGGGCGACGATTCAATCAAATCTTCGCGGTGCTATTTATAAAGGGATAAATTTAGGAGCTTTAAGAGACTTCTTGATCCCCATGCCGCCTCTTGCCGAGCAAGCTGAGATCGTAGAGCGAGTGGAAGCGCTAATGGGTACTTGCAGAGATCTAGAACTGGAGATCGAACAATCACGCACGCACGCTGCAGACATCCTTCAAAGCGTACTGAAAGAAGCATTCGCCCCTGCATCCTATTAAATGCGTTAGGCATATCTCTCAGTCTTGAGCGTCAAAAAAAGTGACGCTTAATCAGCTAACTTTCCAGCAGCCATGGTTGCGGTCAGCTTGGAATAGTGCTTCTCCAGCATCAAGATGGATGTACCCATCTGCCTAGCCAGTGTGTGAATGTCTGTACCAGCCAGCAATTCCATAGTGGCGTAGGTGTGCCGCAACGAATACAAGGTGCGCTCTTGCCCGCTGCTCATGTCCCGACTTAATCCTGCCGCAGCCAACATGCGCTTGAACGTGCCCTGAAATCCATAGGGCTGTGCGCCGTCATCAAATGCAAAGACTTTGTGTGGCAACTTGGCAGCGATGGCTTCATCCAATGTCATTGAAACAGATTCCTGCCGCATAGCCAACCGAGCCAATGCTTCTGCCGCACGATGCTTGGCAATCAGCCACCGACCACCCGTCTTGCCGCTAACCCAAATGCGAAGATATCGCTGTTCACTCACCTGATGCCATTCAATGTGCTGCCACAGCATGTTGAGGCTTTCACGCCCCGTACGCATGCCCGTTGCCAGCAATACTTCCACATAGTCCCGCAACAGCAATTTGATCTGTCGACCCGTGTGTCGGTGTGCGTCGCCATCAGCCCAAGTCTTGAGAAATTCCAAGAGTTGTTGAACCTCTTCAGCGGTGAAACCCGGGCGAGCCACGCTTTTCTTACCCCGTCTACTGAGTCTAGGTACAGGTGTATTGGCTGAAAGCCATCCACGCTCAATGGCCAAGTCAATGATCCGACTGTAGGCACTGGCATGTGTCATCAGGGTACTGGCCTTGGGCACTGTGCCCATTTGCTCATTGCGCCACAGTTCGTATTTGCGCACAGTGGCGATGTCAATGTTGGTCAGGTTGTGCTTGCCGAAAAAGGGAATCAAGTACTTGCGGATCACCCTTTGATAGTCAGCGCAGGTCCGTGGTTTGATGCCTTGTTCAATTTCCAGTTCTAACTGTTTGTAGCAAGCCTGAGCCACGACGCAGAAGGTTTTGGTCTGCAATGGCAGTCCCATTTCCTCTGCGAATCTGGCACGGTCATAGAGTGTGCTGGCAACGCGCCGCGCATATTCCAAGTCCTTGTGTTTGGTGGTGTAGTGGTGCCACTTCTGATCAAACAGCTTAAACCTGACTTGCCATACGGTGCTCTGCGTTCGCTTGTACAAGACTAAGCAACCATCTCGCATGTGATGCAGGCGATCACTGTCGCTACTTCGCCCACCCACAAGTTTGAGGTGGAAGATGTTGCTCTGGGGCGTAAGGCATTGGTTGGGCTGGTTGAAGGTAATCTGCTGCTCAACAGGCAATGGTTGTTTGTTGGATTTCACGCTGGCACGCTCCTAAAAGCGCAGCGTAATTTCAGCCCTTCAGCCCGAGCAACCGGACGGATTTATGCGATAGAGTATCTAACCAGAGACGCGTTGAGATCAAAAGTTGTTTTGCTCGGTTTTTTTATGCAGTCAAATAACATACTAAATTTCTCATGTCATTCAAGCTGCCGGTGGCTAACTGGTTTGTTGTGTTCTCTGCATAGACGGATTTCAAGAGTTCATCCATGTCTTTTGACAATTCATTGAGACCCTGCAGTTTTTCAGTTGTGTCAAAGATCTTCCTGCTGCCATCCGGTACGAGAAGAGTCCTTGCAAGATCGTGGTTGCATGCAAGGTTGTCGAGATGCCGTTGTGTTTCAGAAAGTATCGAAAGTTCAAACAAGCGACCAACCTTAAGTGCTTCTAAATTTGCGTGATACATAACCGCAGAAATATCAAAGCTAGGCAACGAAATGGTTGAATCTGAATCTGCCTTCACGTTTTTACAAAGTCGGATCGCTTTGCGAAGTCCTCCGCTGACTTGATCGCAGCGATATTTAATTAGCGCAATGTGTAAGAAAGGGTGATTCTCAACTGTAGCCATCTTCTTCAAATCAAGAACGTAAACGCCTCGGTCGATCTCATCGTCAGAATCTTGATATGAGATGGTGTCCAGCCAGTGCGAAGGTACGACATCTACACTGCGGGCCAATGATCCACCAGAAATCTTGACTGCTTTGGATCCTTTCATATCTACATTTGCTGAGGGAAAAGCTGCTCGCAGCGCTGGCTCTATTTGCCCTCTGAGGGCAAGCAGAGCTTCGACCGAAGTTCGTGGGGCAGGATATTTGTAATAACCGCGCTTAGCTTTGGTGCCCGCTGTGTGGTACGTCAAAAATCTTTTTTCCAGCGCCAGCAAATCAACATCACTGATACCCTTGATGTGAACATCTAAAGGGACAGAGCCTTGCAATCGAAACTCAACATTGAGACCAGCTTTTGACAGCTGATTGGTAATTCGATTAGCGGTCTCGATACTGACGCGAGTGTAGTCCGCACTCACAGCTTGCATTGCTCCTAGTGCGTAGCGAGTGGAGGGTTGGTTGGATCTGCCACGGGACTCCCATGTTTCGGGCTTGGGGGCTGTCAGTAGCGTTTGAACCGATCCATCCCTACGGACTCGCAGTTGCTGTAAGCGTTTGTCGATACTTGCAACCATTATTTTGTCCGCGTCCAGGCCATCTTGCCAAAGGTGGCTCGCCCAACTCCGTTGAAATATTCAGCTGTGGAAGATTGCAAATCTTCGGAAAAAGTCACGCAACAAGTCCCGGTATGTGAATGAAGCTGGGGTTGATCAATGCTCGGATCGTTTTTGTACTGATATAGCAATTTCCAGCCATCAACAATGTCATGTGCAAGAGCCGCTGTAAGACTGTTGGAGCCCGATTGACCAGTTTTGAGCCGCACACGTATCTTGTCCCAGCATTGAACAATTGTGATCTCGGCTTCCCATTGGTAAACAACTTTGCCATCTCGATCCAAGCTCTCACCCTTGCAGATCCACTTTCCTGAAAGGTTTGGCACTTTTAGCAAGGCAGCAACTGGTCGCCACTTCCACGCATGATGCTTAAGAATCCAGAACAACACTGCGTAAACAGTTCCGGCACCGACAAGTGAAAGAATGGTCGGCGGCAGATTTACGTTTAGGCCCATGCCCTTCGCGAGACTGTCAGCTTGTAGCACCAGAAAAACTAGGCTTGCCGAGATGGAGCTTGACAATATGGCGAGGTATCGACCGATCGTGGCACGATTGACACCCCCTAAAACGGCATATTCATGATCGGTGATTGATGTCAAGCTTCTGTCCCGTCTAGTTGCTATTGTTGTTAAGTGCCTACTGTTCGATCGACAAAGGCCAGTACAGCTTCGACAACAGAACGTTCGGACATGGGTTGGTAATTAAATTGGATCAATATCCAGAATTTCAAGCCCCCCAAAAGCCTCCGCACCAGCGTCAATTTTCTTTACGCTTGCCCACCCCGCGCAACCTCAAGCCGGTAACGCATCCCCACCCCGTACGGTGCTTAAAAAGTGTGCAATGCCTGCGCTAAGACGCTGGCACAGCGAAATGACAGCCACGGAATGATCCAGTCGGTGACACACTTTTTTGGCCGCAGCTGGCATCTCCACGGAAAAGTCCTGCTACAATTTCACCCTTACCGGCCCGGTAGCTCAGTTGGTAGAGCAGCGGATTGAAAATCCGCGTGTCACAGGTTCGATTCCCGTCCAGGCCACCAGATACACCCCGTAGTTTCGCAAGAGACTACGGGGTTTTTCTTTGGGCGTCTTATGGCTGGATTCGAAAATTACGAACTTAACTAGCGTGAAACCCTGATGCTATGTTGCGGTAGTTTCTCTATCATCTTTTTATTTTTATGCACCCAGCTATCGACCACTTGCTTGCACAGCCGTTTGGTTCATTGCCCGAGTTGATTGCGCTACAAGCCACGCATCAACCGCAACACACTGCCGTGATCCTTGGTGAGCAGCGTATTAGCTATGCCGCGCTCCGAGTCGGGATGGATCGGGTGGCGGCCAGCCTGCAGCGCGAAGGTTTGGGTCCTGGTGATGTGTTGGCCATTTGTGCGGGCACCTCCATCGAATACGTGATGGCTTACTTCGGCGCACTGCGCGCCGGTGTGGCCGTGGCACCCCTTGCGCCATCTGCTACAGCCGAACACTTGAGTGCCATGCTGAAAAACTCTGGCGCGCGCTTGGTGTTGCGCGATCGCGCGGTGGCTTTGCAATGGCCTTTGCATGCAGATAGTTCGCTGAGATGTGTGGCGCTGGATGACTCACCTGAGGCGGGTGAGCTTTGGTCTGACTGGTTGGCCACAGATGAGCGGGCGCCCGCTCCGATAACGCCTGCGCCCGACTGGCCTTTCAACGTCATTTACTCATCAGGCACCACGGGTGTACCTAAGGGCATTGTGCAATCCTGGGCCATGAGATGGGCGCATGTGCGCCGCGCTTTGGCCAATGGCTATGGCCCTCAAGCCATCTCGTTGTGTGCCACGCCGCTGTATTCCAACACCACGTTGGTGGCTGCGCTGCCAACGCTGGCATTGGGCGGTACGCTGGTGCTAATGGGCAAGTTTGATGCAGCGCAGTACTTGCATTTGGCTGTGCAGCACGGCGCTACACACACCATGCTGGTTCCTGTGCAGTACCTGCGTTTGATGGCTTGCCCGTCTTTTAACGACACCGATTTGAGTCGGCTGCAGCACAAATTTTGTACCAGCGCGCCGTTCAGTGCCAAGCTCAAGGCGGAGGTGTTGCAGCGTTGGCCAGGACGACTGATTGAGTACTACGGGCTGACCGAGGGCGGTGTGCGCTGCGAGTTGCACTGCCATGATTTCCCCCACAAGTTGCATACCGTGGGCCGTCCTGGCGAGGGTGCCGACCTTCGTTTTATCAACGATCAGGGGCAGCAGATCCCGACGGGTGAACTCGGGGAGATCGTGGGTCAATCTGCTGGGATGATGACGGGCTATTACAACTTGCCCGAGAAGACGCGCGAGGCTGAGTGGTTCGATGCGCAAGGCAAGCGCTTTATACGCAGTGGCGACGTGGGCCGGATGGATGAGGATGGCTTCATCGTGTTGGGCGACCGCATGAAAGACATGATCATCACAGGCGGTTTTAACGTGTACCCATGCGACATCGAAGACGTATTGACGCAACACCCTGATGTGTATGAATGTGCGGTGGTCGGCGCCCCTTCCGAGCAGTGGGGTGAGACCCCAGTGGCCTTCGTGGTCCCGCGTGCAGACACACAACCCGAGGCGCAGGCCTTGCGCGAATGGCTGAACGGGCGAGTGGGTAAGACCCAACGCGTGGCGGATGTGCGACTTGTTGGGTTTTTGCCCCGCAGTGAGATTGGCAAAGTGCTCAAGCGCCAGTTGCGTGAGCAATACGTGCAGATGACGGCCAACACCCCATAATTTTTTAAACAAAGACGGAGACAACACCATGTTCAATCGATCTGCGCGGCTGCGCCGCACCCTCATCGCCAGTCTGACGCTGATCACCATCGCGTTGCTCTCACCGCTGGCGCATGCTGACAAAGCGTGGCCCGTTAAACCTATTCAGCTTGTGATTCCTTACCCACCCGGTGGAAGCGCTGATCTGCTGGGCCGACCGCTTGCTGTGCAGTTGCAGCAGCAACTGGGTCAGCCCGTGGTGCTCGAATACAAAGCTGGCGCAGGAGGCACACTGGCTTCGCAGTACGTGGCGCGCGCGCAGCCCGATGGCTATACCGTGCTCATGGTGCTGGCAGCGCACGCCATCAACCACAGCCTTTACCCCAAGCTCCCCTACGACACGCGCAAGGACTTCACGCCGGTGTCGCTGGTCGCGAATTTGCCCATGGTGGTGGCGGGAAGCCGCAAGCTTGCCGCCAAGAACATGAACGAATTGGTGCGGGCTGCCAAGGCCGCGCCAGGTCAACTCACCTTTGGTTCGGCGGGAAATGGCAACACGGGTCACCTCGCTGCCGAGTACTTCAGCAGCATTGCCGGCATCAAGATGACGCATGTGCCCTACAAGGGCAGTGCGGGGGTGGTCAACGCCATGCTCGCGGGCGACATTGACTTGACCTTCGACAGTATTTCGACCTCGATGCCGCAAATTCGCAGCGGAAACTTCTCCGCGCTTGCGGTGACCAGCGCGCAGCGTTCGGCACTGGCACCTGAGGTGTCAACAGTGCAGGAGCAGGGCATCGCAGGCTTCGACGTGACGGGCTGGTACGCCATCATTGCCCCTGCAGGGATGCCCAATGACATCAAGCAGCGCTTGAGTCGCGAGATCGCCACCGCGTTGCGTCAACCTCAGGTTCAGGCTCAGTTGGCCGCAAGCGGTTACGAGCCCGTGGGGTCCACGCCTGACATGTTGCAAGCCCACATCGATCGCGAAATCACGCGTTGGTCTGCGGTGGTGAAGTCCACCGGCGCCAAGATTGATTGAGTTCAGCCCTTGCTCACAAAGGGCTGGATGCAAAGCAAAGCCCGTCGTGCGTTGCGTGAAAAAGCTTCGCACTAAAGGCAAAGCTCTATGACGCGTTATTTAGCTGGCCGGTGCAGGACGCAGATCTTGTTGCCGTCTGGGTCACGCAAGTAGGCCAAGAACAGCTGGCCTGCGGGCGTGCTGCGAAAGTCCGGGGGGTCTTCGCAGGTCACACCACCGTTGGCCACGCCCGCTGCGTGGAACGCTTCGCCTTGCTCCACGGACTGAGCTGTAAAACCAATGGTGCTGCCGTTGCCGTGCGTGGCAGGTTCGCCATTGATGGGCGTGGTGATGCCAAATGTGCCGGTGGGGCTGCGGTAGAAGTAGCGGTTGTTGTTGGCCACGCCGGGGGCGTGCCCCAATGTGCCGAGCACGGCGTCGTAAAACTTCTTCGAGGCGTCTAAATCTTTGACGCCCACCATGACGTGACTGAACATGTGATTCTCCTAGTTGGTTGGTTGTGATGACGTGTGGATTATGCGCAAGGCCCGTGACTTCAATGGCTTCGGTTACTTCGCCGCAGCACTCTCCGCCGATGCGGCCGTCGCGCGCTTGGCAAACTCGGCGCGCAGTGCTTTGAGTTTTTCGCGCGGGTCTTCTTTGACCGTGTTTTTGTCCAAGCCCATTTCGGCGATGAAGCGGCTGGGTTGTACCGCCACCATCTCGCGGCCTTTTTTGCGTTTGCGTGACCAGCTCACGGCCAGCGTGCGCTGGGCGCGGGTGATGCCCACGTACATCAGGCGGCGTTCTTCTTGCAGGCGCGTGGCGATGTTTTCGTTGGTGTGCTCATTGCCTGGCTCATCGTCGAGTCGGAACGGCAACATGCCTTCGGTGACGCCCACCAGCATGACGTGTGGCCATTCCAAACCTTTGGAGGCGTGCAGCGTGGAGAGGGTGACCACGTTTTGGTCTTTCTCCTGTTGCGTCAGGGTGGACAGCAAGGCGATGGTTTGCGCCACTTCCAGCAGGCTCTTCACCTCGTTGCCAAGGCTCACGCCAGCGGCGTCATCCAGCTGGCCGCCACAACGCTGGGCCATCCAGTCGCAAAAGTCCATCACGTTCGACCATTTGGAGGCGGCGAGTTTTTCGCTTTCTTCGCCGTCGTAGAGGTGCTTTTCGTAGTCAATGTCTTTGAGCCAGTCGGTCAAAAACGCGCGTGCGTCTTCGGCGCCTAGGGTTTGGCGGGCGCGGTATTCGAGGTCGTTCACGTAGCGGCCAAACTCGTGCAGGCTGCCCATGGCGCGTGCGCTCAAGACCGATGGCAAGCTGTTGCTGAACAATGCTTCAAACATGCTGAGTTTGTATTTGCTCGAAAACTCGCCCAGGCTGGCCAAGGTTTGGTGCCCAATGCCGCGCTTGGGCGTGGTGATGGCGCGCAAAAAAGCGGGGTCGTCGTTGTTGTTCACCCATAGACGCAGCCAAGCGCACAGGTCGCGAATTTCGGCGCGGTCAAAAAAGCTTTGCCCGCCTGACACTTTGTACGGAATTTGCGCTTTGCGCAGGGCCTTTTCGAGCACACGGGCTTGGTGGTTGGCGCGGTAGAGCACTGCAAAGTCTTTGAGCTCTTTGTATTGGCCGCCAGCTGAGGTGTCGGTGCCTGAGCGTAGCGACTGAATGCGGGCCACCATGCGCTCGGCTTCGTGCTCTTCGGTGTCGGCATCGACCACACGCACGGGCTCGCCTTCACCCAGTTCTGAGAACAGGGTTTTTGGAAACAGCTTGGGGTTGGGCTGAATCACGTTGTTGGCGGCCCGCAAAATCGCGCTGGTGGAGCGGTAGTTTTGCTCCAGCTTGATGACCTTGAGGCTGGGGAAGTCTTGCGGCAGTTTGCGCAAGTTGTCCAGCGTGGCGCCACGCCAGCCGTAAATGGACTGGTCATCATCACCCACAGCGGTAAAGCGCGCTTTGTCGCCCACCAAGCACTTGAGCACTTCGTATTGGGTGGCGTTGGTGTCTTGGTACTCGTCGACCAGCACATGGCCAAGCTGGGCTTGCCATTTGAGGCGCACTTCTTCGTGCTCTTGCAGAAGTTTCAGCGGCATGCCGATCAGGTCGTCAAAGTCCACACTTTGGTAAGCGCTCAAACGCTCTTCGTAGCGCGCCATGATCTTGGCAATGATGCGTTCGTTGTCGTCTTTGGCGATGGCCATCGCTTGGGCTGAGTTGAGGCCCATGTTTTTCCAGAGGCTGATGGTCCATTGCCAGGTGCGCGCTGTGGCGGCGTCGGAGGTGCCACCGGCGTCTTTCAAGATGCCCGTCACGTCCGAGCTGTCCATGATGCTGAACTGGGGTTTCAGGCCCATCACGCCGCCGTCTTGGCGCAGCATGCGCACGCCCAACGCGTGGAAGGTGCAAATCAGCACGTCTTTGGCGGCGCGGCCGATCAAGTCCTTGGCGCGTTCGCGCATCTCGGTGGCGGCTTTGTTGGTAAAGGTGATGGCCGCGATACGGTCCGGCTCGCAGCCCGCTTGAATCAGGCGGCCAATCTTGTGTGTGATCACCCGCGTTTTGCCCGAGCCTGCGCCCGCCAACACCAAACAAGGACCGTGCAAGAAATTGACGGCTTCTTGTTGCGCGAGATTCAGGCCAGCGGACATTCGAGGGACGGTTGTGTTGGAGCCGACCATGATACCGGTCGGGCTTCAAGGCAAAATACCCGTGTGCTGAATATTCTTCTTGTTACTTTCCCTTTCTTCGCGCTCATCTTGGCAGGCTTTGTGGCTGGGCATCGGCGCATGTTGCCCCTCGAGGCCATTCCAGGTTTGAATGGTTTTGTGCTGTACTTTGCGCTGCCTTGCATGCTCTACCGATTTGGCGAGAGCACACCCATCGTGCAGTTGCTCGACCCCACCTTGTTTGTGGCGTATTTGCTGTGCGCCTTGCTGATGGTGGCGTTTTTGGTCGCGGTGAGTTTGAACCGTCGTATTGGCTGGAACGATGCCGCGTTTGGCGCCTTGGTGGGCGCTTTTCCCAACACTGGCTTCATGGGGGTGCCCTTGTTGGTGGCCTTGTTGGGTACGGGCGCAGCAGGGCCAGCCATCGTGACCATCGTGGTGGACTTGGTGTTCACCGCCTCCCTGTGCATTGCCTTGTCTCGCTTAGATGGTGCGGATGAACACGGGGCGGCGCGAGCGGCCAAAAGCGCTCTCAAAGGCGTGTTGATCAACCCCATGCCTTGGGCCATCAGTTTGGGCGCGTTGTCGTCTGCGCTGGGCTATCAATTGATGGGGCCATTTGCCAAGACCGTGGGTTTGCTGGCCGATGCCGCATCGCCCGTGGCCTTGTTCACGATTGGTGCTGTGCTGGCGCGTTCTCAAATCCGTGTGAAAGAAACTGGGCATGCGCCCATTGTGTGGCGCGACTACGTGCCTGTGGTTTTTATCAAGTTGGTGTTGCATCCGGTCTTGGTGTTGCTGGTGTTAATCACCGTGAACCAGCTGGGCTACACGATGGATCGTTTCACGCTGATGGTGGTGGTGTTGGTGGCGGCCTTGCCCAGTGCGAGCAATGTGGCGCTGCTGTCGGAGCGCTTTGAGGCGGACACGGGACGTATTGCCCGGATTATTTTGGTCACCACTGCTGCTGCATTTTTTACCTTTTCAGGCGCTGTGGCGATTCTGCACCCCTGACATTAAATAGCCAGTGGGTCGACGTCCACCGCCCAGCGAATCACCTGCCGATGCGCGCTGCGCATGGCGTGCAAATCGGCCTGCCAATGGGCCAAGAAATGTTGCAGCGCTTTGCGCGAGGTGCACTCAATCAACATCTGTGCGCGCTCGATGTTGGCCACGCGCTGAATGGTCATGGGTACGGCTGGGTACAAGTCCACCAATAGTTCATCGGCCAATGCCGCGCCTGCATCGCGTGCGGCGTTTAAAAAGTCTTGTGCGGCTTCTTGGTTGCGCGCCTCTGCACGGACCAAGGCTTGGAAGCTGAAGGGCGGCAAGGTGGCTTGCTCGCGTTCTTTGAGCTGCTGCTCGGCAAAAGCGGGGTAGTCGTGTTGCTTGAGCGCTTCGAAGAGTGGGTGCAGCGGGTGGTGGCTTTGCACCCACATTTCACACGGGCTGACCAACTGCATGTTGGCGTCGCGTCCCGCACGACCTGCGGCTTGCATGAGCAAGCTGAACAAACGCTCAGGTGCACGGAAGTCGCTGGAGAACAAAGCACCGTCGGTGTTGAGCGCGGCCACCAACGTGACGCGCCTGAAATCATGGCCCTTGGCAATCATCTGCGTGCCCACCAGAACGTCCACCGCGCCTGCGTGCACTTCGGCCAGCTGGCGCTCGAGCTCGCCTTTGAGGCGCGTGCTGTCGGCGTCGATGCGGGCGATGCGGATGGGCTCGCCGTCAGGCCGGCATACATCGGCTAACAGATCGGCCAAGTGCTCTTCGAGTTGTTCGGTGCCGCGCCCCAAGGGGCTGATGTCTAAGTTGCCGCAAGTCGGACACGCTCGCGGTACCGGCTGCGTGAAGCCGCAGTGGTGGCAGCGCAGGGTGCGGTCGAGTTTGTGGAACACACGAAAGGCACTGCAATGCGGGCATTCGCTTTTCCAGCCGCAGTCGTTGCAATGGAGCACGGGAGCGTAGCCACGGCGGTTGAGCAACACCAAGATTTGTTCGCCACGTGTCAGGCGCTCACGCATGGCGTCGAGCAGGTGGTTGGAGAACACCGTTTTGTAGGGCTGACGGTTCATGTCCACGCGGCGCACCAAAGGCAACGCACCTTGGCCCACGCGTGAGGGCATCGCCAAGCGCATGTAGCGGCCTGCGGGCTCAGAGGTGGTGGCGGGGCGACTGTGATGCCAGCTCTCCAATGAAGGCGTTGCCGAACCCAAAATCACTTTGGCACCTTCGAGCTGCCCGCGGTAGATGGCCAAGTCGCGGGCCGAGTAACGCGCGCCCTCTTGCTGTTTGTAGCTGGGGTCGTGTTCTTCATCGACCACGATGAGCTGCAAATGCGGCATCGACGCAAACACGGCCATGCGCGTGCCCAACACAATGCGCGCTTCGCCGCTGTGCGCAGCCAGCCAGTTTTTCAGGCGCTGCGCGGGGGTGAGGCTGCTGTGCATGGCCACCAAGCACTCGGGCCCCCACTGCGGCGCGAAGCGGGCGCGAAAGCGTTCCTCCAGCTGGGGGGTGAGGTTGATTTCGGGCACCATCACCAAAATTTGCGCGTGTGGGTCGCGTTCTAACAAAGCTTGAGCCGCACGCAAATACACCTCGGTTTTGCCGCTGCCTGTGTTGCCAAACAACAAGAACGGGCCTTTTTGCGCACCAATTTCCGCCAGCACGTGGGCTTGTTCGTCAGTGGGCTTGGGGATAGCTTGCAGAGGCGCATCATTGGCAAGAGGTGGCTTGGGTTTGCGCATCAAGCGACGCGCCCATTGCTCGGCACTGAGATCACGCAATTGGCTAGGCAAAGATGCCAAAGCCACTTCACCCGCACTGCGCTGGTAATAGCGGGCTGCAAACTGGACCAACTGCCGCCAATGCGCACTCAAGGGGGCGAGGCCTTCAAGCACGCTGGCGATGGCGCGCAGTTGCAGGGGCGCTTGTGCTGCGGGGTCAACAGGTGGCGCATCTCCCCAAACCACGCCAAGCAATTCACGGCTGCCCAGTGGGACACGTACCAAAGTGCCGGGATCGAGGACGATATCGCTCTCGTAGGTGAGTGCCCCACTTAGGCCGCTGTGCGCGGGGGTGTGAACCATCACTGAGGTTGGATGCGACATGTCAAGGGGGTAGTTGGGATACTTTGTTCAGGTGTTTTGGGAGAAAACGCTTTAAGTCGTTGATTTAAAACAAGTTCAGGGCAAGTTCAAGTTTTCTGTGGATAACTTTGTTGATATCTCACCTCAGGGCATCGCAAAGGCCCATGAATACAGGCTTTGGATAAATTGCACGAAAAAAAAGCAGCTTCAGAAACCTATATAAATCAAGGAGTTACGATTTTTAAAGAAGTTTTTTAAATGATGTTTATAAAACTTCATGTTGGTGCACGGGAGCAGCTTTTTTGTGCATAAGTCACAGGTGCGAGTAAAACTTTTGTGCACCAGGCGTCAAAATCCCCTGAGTTTTGGGCTCAGTTTTGACGCAAGGCACGGGAGTGGCTGTGCACCGTCTCGACCAACACACCGACGTTCTCAGGCGGCGTAAATTGGCTGATGCCGTGACCTAAGTTGAAAATTTGTGTGGGGCCGGTTGTGGTCTTGTCAGTGTGGGGCTTGCCAAAAGCGTCCAACACGCGTCGGGCTTCGGCCGCAATGGCGTTTGCAGGGGCGAACAGCGAGTTGGGGTCTAAGTTGCCTTGCAACGCTTTGCCAGTTCCGCCGACAGTACCGCCCACTTGCGCGCGTGCTGTGGTCAAGTTGACCGTCCAGTCCACGCCCAGCACTTCGCAGTCGAGGTCCGCCATTTCGGGCAGCCACAAGCCACCCCCTTTGGTGAAAACCAAGCGGGGAATGACGGCGCCATCTTGCGAGCGTTTGAGTTGCGCCAGCACACGCTTGGTGTAGGCCAGGCTGAACTGTTGGAACATGCCATCGGCCAGCACACCGCCCCAGCTGTCAAAAATCATCACCGCTTGAGCGCCGGCTTCGATTTGGGTGTTGAGGTACAGGGCGACCGCGTCGGCGTTGATTTTCAAAATGCGGTGCATCAGGTCGGGGCGGCTGTACATCAGGCTTTTGACTTGGCGGTAGTCGTCTGAGCCCGCGCCTTCGACCATGTAGCACGCCAAAGTCCAAGGGCTGCCTGAGAAGCCAATCAACGGCACTCGGCCATTCAAAGCTTTGCGGATGGAGGTGACAGCGTCAAACACATAACGCAGCTTGGCCATGTCGGGCACGGCCAACTCATTCACGGCGGCTTCGTCACGCACGTTTTTCGCAAACTTGGGGCCTTCGCCTTGCGCAAAACTCAAGCCCAAGCCCATGGCGTCGGGCACGGTCAAGATGTCGCTGAACAAAATGGCGGCATCGAGCGGGTAGCGCTCGAGCGGCTGCAAGGTGACTTCGGTGGCGAAGTCGGTGTTGGTGGCCAAGCCCATGAAACTGCCAGCCTTGGCGCGCGTGGCGCAGTACTCGGGCAAATAGCGACCTGCTTGGCGCATCAGCCAAACGGGGGTGTGGTCAGTGGCTTGGCGCATGCAAGCGCGCAAAAAGGTGTCGTTTTGGAGTGGTGCAAACATGGTCATATTGTGGCCGAATCGGCTGCTGGGTGGGATGCTGCGGCATTCCCGAGGGTGGAGAACGTTAATTTCATTTTGGCGCAGGACTGACTGGGTTGGCGGCAGGCAAGGTGGCGAGTGCTTCGTGCATTTTGCGCACGCTCAGCAACTCCGAGAGCACCAGCGGATCCTTGCCAGGCGCATACAGCACGTACACCGGAACGCCGCTGCGGCCCAAGGCAGTAAGTGCGGCTGTGATGGCAGGGTCGCGACGCGTCCAGTCGGCGCGCAAAAGGGTGACTTGGTGGGCGGCAAAGTCGGCCATCACGGCGCTGCTGGACAGCGTGGATTTTTTGTTGATTTGGCACGTGACGCACCACGCGGCCGTGAAGTCCACAAACACGGGGCGACCTTGGTTCAAGCTCTGTGCCACGGCGGATTCGGACCATGGCTGCCAAAGCGTGGTGAGTCCCTGTGGATCGTTGGTGTTGGTGGGGGAGGTGCTTGTTGGTGTTGCACTGTTCGCTGGCGCTTTCAGTTCGTCAGCAAAGCTCAGCGCGCCCCAAACCAAGGCAGCGGCAAGTAATCCGGCCAAACCCCGTGCGGCAAAGGTGTGTTGCTTCAGGGCCCAGATGAAGGCCGCCAGCACCAGCAGGCCGCCCAGCGCAAACATGGCCGCGTCCAAGCTGGTTTGTTGGCCCAGCACCCACAGCAGCCACACCACGGTGGCGAGCATGGGGAAAGCCAAGAGTTGGCGCAGCGTGACCATCCAAGCGCCTGGTTTGGGCAGCAGGCGCGCCAACGCTGGCACGAAGCTGGCCAGCAAATAAGGCGCTGCGAGCCCCAAGCCCATGGCAGCAAAAATGGTGAGGGCTTGCCAAGTGGGTAAGATCATCGCCAGTCCCAACGAGGCGCCCATGAAGGGGGCTGTGCAAGGGGATGCGACGGCGACCGCCAAAACACCAGAGAGTGCAGCGTCCATGACGGGGCGTTGGTGTTGAAAACTGGCGACGCGTGAGGGCAAGATTTGCCCAAAATCAAACAGGCCGAACAAATTCAGCGCGATCAGCGTGAAGAAAGCCGCCAGCACACTCACCACCCACGGTGACTGCAGCTGAAAACCCCAGCCCAGTTGCTCGCCTGCGGCACGCAAGGCCAACACGCCAGCGCCCAGTGCCAAGAAACTCAGCACCACGCCTGCGGTGTAGGCCAAACCGGCAACACGGTGTGCCCGATGTGCGTGGCTGTGCTGTGCAAACCCCAGCAATTTGATGGCCAAGACGGGCAGCACGCAAGGCATGAGGTTGAGGATGAGTCCGCCGATGAACGCGCCGACCAGGGCCAAGGCGAAACCAGCAACGCCCTCGGCGCTCGACACGCTGTCAGCTCCGATGGCCTTTTCAGTGGTACCGCCGACGGCGAGCGTTTCGGTACTTGGTAAATCCGAGACGGCAGGCCAAGCCTGTGTGACGGGGGCTGAAACGAGAAAGCCTAGACGCGCCTTGCCTTCACCCCCAGTGAGTAAAAAATCGAATTGTTTGGGGTCGTTGAGACGTAGGCCGCTCAGCGGCAATTCAACGGTCCAGACATCGTCCCGCCAGGCTTGTTGGGCTCTTGGATGCTGGTCAGTGGCAGACGCTACCAATTCGGCTGCGTTTGGAAACACGTTCAGCGTTTTGCCCTGCAGTGACACGGGCAAGCCACTGACTTCCAGCACCAAACGCTGCGCCTCAAAGTGGCTGCGGGCCCTGAAGCTGGGTAGCGATTGAGGCTGCTCTGCCATCAACGCGTCAAATGAGGGCGCATGGGTGGCGTAACTGCTGTTGATAGGAATGCGTAAGGCAAAGTCCCCCTCTTGCGGAATGCATTCGAGGCGGCACACCAGCCAACTGGCGCGTGCCTGAATGTCAAGCGTTTGGGATGCGTTGGGTTTGAATTGGCTGGATACGGTGAGAGGCACAGCCAGCAAGACGGTTTTCTCAAAGCCGTAATTGGTCAGGTTGCCTGCTTTGAGCTTGTGCGGCAGCGGCCATTGGATCTCGCCTGCGGTGATGCCAGCGGGTAAGTTGAGTTCAATTTGCGTGGGCAAACCTGAGTCACCCGGGTTGCGCCAATACGTGTGCCAATCAGGCTGGTGGGTGAGTTGTAAACCTACCCAAAGCGGCTGGCCAGCTTGCACGCCTTGCGGTGCGTGGGCCAAGAGTTCGGCGCGCAGCTGGGGCGTGGTGACCACCGAACTGGCCAGGGTTTGTCCATAACTGGGCACGGCAAATGCCCATGCGAGACAAAGCATGGTGGTCAGCGCATGGGGCAACATGGCTTTCAAGCGAGCGAGGGCCCGGTGAGGGCGGGCAACGGTCAGCAGGCGAGAAACAAATTGAAGCATGCGCCAGATGTTACCCAGCTGCGGCTTGTTGCGCCCTGATGCCAAGCCATGGGGTGAAAGTAAGATGCGGTTCATGACGGCGCACACCAGCACACCCACACACCAGCCCTTGGCATCGCACTTTTGGGCCGAGCTCAATACCCGAGACTTTTCGGCGCTTGATCCGAGCAGAACTGTCGCCGTGTTGCCTTTGGGTGCGACCGAGCAGCACGGGCCGCATTTGCCCTTATCGGTGGATACCGTGTTGGTCGAGGGTGTGGTGAAGGCCGCTTTGACGCATTTGGATGTTGCAGATCCCGTGTTGGTGTTGCCCACACAAACACTGGGCTTGAGCACCGAGCACACCGCGTTTGCGGGCACTTTGCATCTGTCGCCGCAAACCTTGATTCAAGTGTGGTGCGATATCGGCGCGTCTGTGGCGCGCGCAGGGGTTAAGAAGTTGCTGATGTTCAATGCGCACGGCGGCAATGTGGGGCTGATGGATGTGGTGGCGCGCGAGTTGCGTGCACAGCATGGCTTGATTGTTTACAGCAGCAGTTGGTACAACTTGCCAATCGATTCTTCGGTGATGGACCAGTTCTCTACGGACGAGCATCGGTTTGGTATCCATGCGGGTGACATCGAAACGTCGATGATGCTGGCGCTTTCCCCGGAGCGCGTGACCATGTCGGCAGCGCAAAACTTCTCGTCCACCTCGCAAGACCGCGCCAAGCACTATGCCATTTTGGGCAATGGCAAAAGCGCCAAGCTGGGCTGGCACATGCAAGACTACAACCCGCAGGGTGCCGCAGGAGACGCCGCCGGTGCCACCGCCCTCAAGGGCGAGGCGCTGGTGCACAGTGCTGGCGAGCAGTTGGCGTTGCTGCTCAAAGAGCTGGTGGTCTTGCCGTTAAGCACAGTGCGCGTTTAGTGCGCAGGCGTTTTTGTGGGGCCTCTAAGCGTAGGTGATCCAGTCTTTGTGACTGGGGGTTTCTAGATGGGTGATGCTGTTGAACGCGACCAGGCTGTGGCGTTTGGGGTTGAAGCTGAATTCGCTCACCGCGCTGTTGCGAATACGCAGATTGAGCTCAATGCTGGTTTCAGGGCTCAGCCGCAACACATGGCCAACCGCTGTGGCGATGGGCCCACCGCTGGAGACCAGCAACACATGTCCTTGTGTGTTTTGTCGAACGTGGTCGAGTGCAGAGGTCACGCCTCTGACGAACTCCTCGTAGGTGGGCATGCCTTGCGGGCTGACGACGCCCGCCATCCATTGCGTCAAGCCATCGCGTAGCAAGCGAAAGTGATCGCGATAGCCTTCTTGGGTGGTGGGCTTGACCAATGCACCTGTGTGCACGGTGCGAATGACGGCCTCGCTGTCGTACTCATTCAACCCCGGCCACAGAAGGGGTGTGTGGTTGGTGCCCAAGCCTTGTTGAATGCCTGCCAAAGTTTGGGCATGACGCTTCAAGGTGCCGCAGATGACCGTGTCAAATTGCAAACCTTGCGCGCGCCAGTGTTCGCCTAAGCGTTGGCTTTGCTGTTCGCCCAAAGGGCTGAGTTGGTCGTAGTCTGCGGCGCCCAAAGATGCTTGGCCGTGTCGCACGAGATAGAGCTGTCCCATGGCATGTGTCGGTAGTTGTTTGCCACGATTTTGTCGACACTGCTTTGGAAGAAGAGTCCCCGCCGAGACCTGCTGTCACCTTGGATGCAGGCAACGGTTTGGGCGAGGATTGAACGGGCGCACAAGAAGCGGCGCTCGACGTTGCTTAACTCGAAGCAGAGAGGGTTTCCCAGCGTTCGAGAGCCGCCATAAGGGCCGTTTCAATCTCTGTATCACGCGCATGCAGTTGGGCGATTTGGGCGGGATCGCTGGCGTACAGGCTGTTGTCCGAGAGCGCTACTTGGGTGTGCTTCTGTTCGGTTTCTAGAGAGGCGATCAATTCAGGCAAGGCATCGAGTTCGCGCTGTTCTTTGTAACTGAGTTTTTTTGGTTTGGCGCTTTGGCTGCTGGCAACGGGTGCTGCCACTTGCGTTGGTTTGGCGGGCTCTGGCGTTTTGTTGGCGCTGGACGCGTTAGATTTTCCCGAGGCAGCCATGCTTCGAGCCCGTTCCGACTGGATGAGCCAATCCTGGACGCCGCCTTCGTACTCGCGCCAGAAGCCGGGGTTGTCGTCGGTGGCTTCAAACACCAAGGTGCTGGTGGCCACGTTGTCAAGAAAGGTACGGTCATGGCTGACGATGAACACGGTGCCGTTGTAGTTTTGCAGCAGTTCTTCCAGCAACTCGAGTGTGTCGATGTCCAAGTCGTTGGTGGGTTCGTCCAGCACCAGCACGTTGGCTGGACGGGCAAACAAGCGAGCCAGCAGCAAACGGTTGCGTTCGCCACCCGACAGCGAGCGAACGGGCGATGTGGCGCGCGCGGGGGAGAACAAGAAGTCGTCCAAGTAGCTTTTGACGTGCTTGCGTTGGGTGCCGATTTCAATCCATTCACTGCCGGGGCTGATGAAGTCTTCCAGAGAAGCATCCATGTCCAAGCCATTGCGCATTTGGTCAAAGTACGCCACTTGCAAGTTGGCGCCTTGGCGAATCTTTCCGCTGTCAGCTTCGAGCTCGCCCAGAATCATTTTCAGCAAGGTGGATTTGCCGGCGCCGTTGGGCCCGATCAGACCAATCTTGTCGCCGCGCAAGAAAGTGGCGGAGAAGTTCTTGGTGATAACTTTGCCGCCGAAGGCTTTGTCCACCTCGGTGAGTTCGGCCACGATCTTGCCTGTGGGAGCGCCGCTGGCCACGTCGAGCTTGACACGGCCCACAGCATCGCGGCGTGCTTCGCGCTGGGCGCGTAAGGCTTCGAGTCGACCAATGCGGCTTTGGCTGCGTGTGCGGCGGGCTTCCACGCCTTTGCGAATCCAAACCTCTTCGCCAGCCAGTAGTTTGTCGGCCTTGGCGTTGATGACGGCTTCTTGTGCGGCTTGTTCTTCCTTTTGCAATTGGTATTGCGAGAAGTTACCGGGGTAGGTCAGCAAATGGCCACGGTCTAACTCGACGATGCGCGTGGCAACCTTGTCTAAGAAGGAGCGGTCATGCGTGATGGTGATGATGCTGCCCTTGAAGTCGATCAAGAGTTGCTCCAGCCACTCAATGCTGTCGAGGTCCAAGTGGTTGGTGGGTTCATCTAGTAAAAGAACGTCTGGAGATGTGACGAGTGCTTGAGCCAACGCCACGCGTTTGAGTGTTCCGCCTGAGAGGGCGTTGATGCGTGCATCAGGGTCAAGGTGCAAGCGGTGCAAGGTTTCTTGCACGCGTTGTTCCCAGTTCCAGCCATCAAACATTTCAATTTCGTTTTGCATGGCTGTGAGGTCTCCCTCGCCAGCGCAGTACTGTTCAATCAGGTGAATGATGCGTGCTAAGCCTGCACTGACAGACTCAAACACCGAGGCATTGCTGTCGAGCTGCGGCTCTTGGGCGACATAGGTAACACGCAGCCCTTGTTGTACGCGCAAGTCGCCATCATCAGGCTTCTCAATGCCGCCTAGTATGCGTAGTAGAGAGGATTTGCCTGCCCCATTGCGGCCAATCAGGCCCACTCGCTCAGCAATTTCAAGGGAAAACTCTGCATGATCTAAGAGAGCGACGTGCCCAAAAGCGAGTTGGGCGTTCTGTAGTGTGATTAAAGACATGACGCATTATCAAGGTGGACCCTGTCATCTTCTAGTTACGGGTTGAAGAGAGGGGAGCAGGAGGCTAAAACCACGTCTGTGTAAGTTTTTTGAAAATGGGTTGTGCGAATGGGAATGATGATGCTATACTGGCAGGCTTCGCTAATGAGCAATGTTTAGGGTTTACCAGAAACACGTTAGAGAAGGCGGTTGAAAGATTTTTTAAAATTTCTTCGAAATGTTCAAAAATCCGATGTATACTGCAAGGCTTCGCTGATCGCAGCGAGTTGTCTTAAGAGATTAAGTGGTTCATTAAAAACATACAGCCGATAAGCGTGGGCGTTTGATGGTGATTGCCAAGTTCTTTAGGAACTTAGCTTTAATTAGCTAACAAACGCTCATGAAGTAAAAAAGATGTGAATTTCGTCAAAGAAAATCACGTCGATTCCAATTTATGAGTTGGTCGAAAGACCGAAAAAAATCAAGATCGAACTATAGAGTTTGATCCTGGCTCAGATTGAACGCTGGCGGAATGCTTTACACATGCAAGTCGAACGGTAGAGGGGGCAACCCCTTGAGAGTGGCGAACGGGTGAGTAATATATCGGAACGTGCCCAGTCGTGGGGGATAACGTAGTGAAAATTACGCTAATACCGCATACGATCTATGGATGAAAGCGGGGGATCGCAAGACCTCGCGCGATTGGAGCGGCCGATATCAGATTAGGTAGTTGGTGAGGTAAAGGCTCACCAAGCCAACGATCTGTAGCTGGTCTGAGAGGACGACCAGCCACACTGGAACTGAGACACGGTCCAGACTCCTACGGGAGGCAGCAGTGGGGAATTTTGGACAATGGACGAAAGTCTGATCCAGCCATTCCGCGTGCAGGACGAAGGCCTTCGGGTTGTAAACTGCTTTTGTACGGAACGAAAAGGTTTCTCTTAATACGAGGGGCTCATGACGGTACCGTAAGAATAAGCACCGGCTAACTACGTGCCAGCAGCCGCGGTAATACGTAGGGTGCGAGCGTTAATCGGAATTACTGGGCGTAAAGCGTGCGCAGGCGGTTATATAAGACAGATGTGAAATCCCCGGGCTCAACCTGGGAACTGCATTTGTGACTGTATAGCTGGAGTGCGGCAGAGGGGGATGGAATTCCGCGTGTAGCAGTGAAATGCGTAGATATGCGGAGGAACACCGATGGCGAAGGCAATCCCCTGGGCCTGCACTGACGCTCATGCACGAAAGCGTGGGGAGCAAACAGGATTAGATACCCTGGTAGTCCACGCCCTAAACGATGTCAACTGGTTGTTGGGTCTTCACTGACTCAGTAACGAAGCTAACGCGTGAAGTTGACCGCCTGGGGAGTACGGCCGCAAGGTTGAAACTCAAAGGAATTGACGGGGACCCGCACAAGCGGTGGATGATGTGGTTTAATTCGATGCAACGCGAAAAACCTTACCCACCTTTGACATGTATGGAAGCCTTTAGAGATAGAGGCGTGCTCGAAAGAGAGCCATAACACAGGTGCTGCATGGCTGTCGTCAGCTCGTGTCGTGAGATGTTGGGTTAAGTCCCGCAACGAGCGCAACCCTTGTCATTAGTTGCTACATTTAGTTGGGCACTCTAATGAGACTGCCGGTGACAAACCGGAGGAAGGTGGGGATGACGTCAAGTCCTCATGGCCCTTATAGGTGGGGCTACACACGTCATACAATGGCTGGTACAAAGGGTTGCCAACCCGCGAGGGGGAGCTAATCCCGTAAAACCAGTCGTAGTCCGGATCGCAGTCTGCAACTCGACTGCGTGAAGTCGGAATCGCTAGTAATCGTGGATCAGAATGTCACGGTGAATACGTTCCCGGGTCTTGTACACACCGCCCGTCACACCATGGGAGCGGGTTCTGCCAGAAGTAGTTAGCCTAACCGTAAGGAGGGCGATTACCACGGCAGGGTTCGTGACTGGGGTGAAGTCGTAACAAGGTAGCCGTATCGGAAGGTGCGGCTGGATCACCTCCTTTCTGGAAAACTGCAATCTAAATTGAACGTCCACACTTATCGGTTGTTTTGAAGGTTGTCGTCGATGTGTCTCGGGTTTGCCGAGAGGGTCGCGACCGGCTTGGGTCTGTAGCTCAGTTGGTTAGAGCACTGTGTTGATAACGCAGGGGTCGTTGGTTCGATTCCAACCAGACCCACCATCACGTCTAAGTGATTGTATTAATGGGGGATTAGCTCAGCTGGGAGAGCACCTGCTTTGCAAGCAGGGGGTCGTCGGTTCGATCCCGTCATCCTCCACCATTCATTCAACAACAAAGAAGCTTCGTAAGAGGCTTCTTTGTTGTTGATCGATATTGATTGATTAACTAGGCTGTTCATTAAAAATTCATAGAGTTAAATCAGCGTTGCTGGTGGAAACTGCACATTCGTAAAGGTTTAGTGCAGACCGTGCCGCCAGCAACAATTTTGATTGCGTCAAAACGAATATTCGAACTTTGGTTTGGATTTCAAGTAATGACGAATGTTCTTTAATAGCGATATTGAAGGATTATTCATATTACGGCATAACGCGACAGGTGAGAGACCTGTCAAGACAGTCCTTGAAATAGCTTTGATCTTGAAAGAGGTGTCAAAGTTATAGGGTCAAGTGACTAAGAGCATATGGTGGATGCCTTGGCAATGATAGGCGACGAAAGACGTGATAGCCTGCGATAAGCTTCGGGGAGCTGGCAAATTAGCTTTGATCCGGAGATTTCTGAATGGGGAAACCTACCCTGAAAGGGGTATCGCATAGTGAATACATAGCTATGCGAGGCGAACCGGGTGAACTGAAACATCTCAGTAGCTCGAGGAAAAGACATCAACCGAGATTCCGAAAGTAGTGGCGAGCGAAATCGGAAGAGCCTGTTAGTGATAGCACAAGACTTAACGGAATAACCTGGAAAGGTTAACTATAGGGGGTGATAGTCCCGTACGTGAAAAGACCTGTGTGATACTAAGCTAACGACAAGTAGGGCGGGACACGTGTAATCCTGTCTGAATATGGGGGGACCATCCTCCAAGGCTAAATACTCATCATTGACCGATAGTGAACTAGTACCGTGAGGGAAAGGCGAAAAGAACCCCGGGAGGGGAGTGAAATAGATCCTGAAACCGTATGCTTACAAAAAGTAGGAGCCCGCAAGGGTGACTGCGTACCTTTTGTATAATGGGTCAGCGACTTACATTCAGTGGCAAGGTTAACCGAATAGGGAAGCCGTAGAGAAATCGAGTCCGAATAGGGCGAATTAGTCGCTGGGTGTAGACCCGAAACCAAGTGATCTATCCATGGGCAGGATGAAGGTGCCGTAACAGGTACTGGAGGTCCGAACCGACTAATGTTGCAAAATTAGCGGATGACCTGTGGATAGGGGTGAAAGGCTAAACAAACTTGGAAATAGCTGGTTCTCTCCGAAAACTATTTAGGTAGTGCCTCAAGTATTACCGTCGGGGGTAGAGCACTGTTTTGGCTAGGGGGTCATGGCGACTTACCAAACCAATGCAAACTCCGAATACCGACGAGTACAGCTTGGGAGACAGAGCACCGGGTGCTAACGTCCGGACTCAAGAGGGAAACAACCCAGACCGCCAGCTAAGGTCCCTAAAATTGGCTAAGTGGGAAACGAAGTGGGAAGGCTAAAACAGTCAGGATGTTGGCTTAGAAGCAGCCATCATTTAAAGAAAGCGTAATAGCTCACTGATCGAGTCGTCCTGCGCGGAAGATGTAACGGGGCTAAGCCAGTTACCGAAGCTGCGGATTTGCAATTTATTGCAAGTGGTAGGAGAGCGTTCTGTAAGCCTGTGAAGGTGCGTTGTAAAGCGTGCTGGAGGTATCAGAAGTGCGAATGCTGACATGAGTAGCGTTAAAGGGGGTGAAAAGCCCCCTCGCCGTAAGCGCAAGGTTTTCTACGCAACGTTCATCGGCGTAGAGTGAGTCGGCCCCTAAGGCGAGGCAGAGATGCGTAGTTGATGGGAAACAGGTAAATATTCCTGTACCGATGTGTAGTGCGATGTGGGGACGGAGAAGGTTAGCTCAGCAGACTGTTGGATATGTCTGTTCAAGCCTGTAGTCGTGCCTGGTAGGTAAATCCGCCGGGCTTAGATGAGGGGTGATAACGAGGATGCTTGCATCCGAAGTGAGTGATACCCTGCTTCCAGGAAAAGCCACTAAGCTTCAGCTACACACGACCGTACCGCAAACCGACACTGGTGCGCGAGATGAGTATTCTAAGGCGCTTGAGAGAACTCAGGAGAAGGAACTCGGCAAATTGACACCGTAACTTCGGAAGAAGGTGTGCCTTTAGTATGTGAACCTGAACAAGGGGAGCAGAATGAGGCCTCAGAGAATCGGTGGCTGCGACTGTTTAATAAAAACACAGCACTCTGCAAACACGAAAGTGGACGTATAGGGTGTGACGCCTGCCCGGTGCTGGAAGATTAAATGATGGGGTGCAAGCTCTTGATTGAAGTCCCAGTAAACGGCGGCCGTAACTATAACGGTCCTAAGGTAGCGAAATTCCTTGTCGGGTAAGTTCCGACCTGCACGAATGGCGTAACGATGGCCACACTGTCTCCTCCTGAGACTCAGCGAAGTTGAAATGTTTGTGATGATGCAATCTCCCCGCGGAAAGACGGAAAGACCCCATGAACCTTTACTGTAGCTTTGTATTGGACTTTGAACAGATCTGTGTAGGATAGGTGGGAGGCTTTGAAGCCGGAACGCTAGTTTCGGTGGAGCCAACGTTGAAATACCACCCTGGTGTGTTTGAGGTTCTAACCTAGGTCCATTATCTGGATCGGGGACAGTGCATGGTAGGCAGTTTGACTGGGGCGGTCTCCTCCCAAAGCGTAACGGAGGAGTTCGAAGGTACGCTAGTTACGGTCGGACATCGTGATGATAGTGCAATGGCATAAGCGTGCTTAACTGCGAGACTGACAAGTCGAGCAGATACGAAAGTAGGACATAGTGATCCGGTGGTTCTGTATGGAAGGGCCATCGCTCAACGGATAAAAGGTACTCTGGGGATAACAGGCTGATACCGCCCAAGAGTTCATATCGACGGCGGTGTTTGGCACCTCGATGTCGGCTCATCTCATCCTGGGGCTGTAGCCGGTCCCAAGGGTATGGCTGTTCGCCATTTAAAGAGGTACGTGAGCTGGGTTTAAAACGTCGTGAGACAGTTTGGTCCCTATCTTCCGTGGGCGCTGCAGATTTGAGGAAGCCTGCTCCTAGTACGAGAGGACCGGAGTGGACACACCTCTGGTGTATCGGTTGTCACGCCAGTGGCATTGCCGAGTAGCTATGTGTGGAAGAGATAACCGCTGAAAGCATCTAAGCGGGAAACTCGTTTCAAGATGAGATCTGCCGGGGCCTTGAGCCCCCTAAAGAGTCGTTCAAGACCAGGACGTTGATAGGTCAGGTGTGGAAGCGCAGTAATGCGTTAAGCTAACTGATACTAATTGCTCGTGCGACTTGACCCTATAACTTTGATCGTGACCTTAACGGGTTCATTGTGATCAAGGAAGTTATGCCAAGTGACGCAATTAAAATAAACCAAAGCTGATTTGCTCTATGAATTCGTTGCCTTGAAGTGGCGCGCCTTTGGCGTTGACCGGTTCAGGGTGACAACAAGTTATGCCTGATGACCATAGCAAGTTGGTACCACTCCTTCCCATCCCGAACAGGACAGTGAAACGACTTAGCGCCGATGATAGTGCGGGTTCCCGTGTGAAAGTAGGACATCGTCAGGCTGTTACAGCCGCAAGAAGCCCCGCTCAGTGAGTGGGGCTTTTTGTTCTCTGCACCCTGTGGCTCATGCTGCAGGTGTGTTTTGAGATTCTTTGTTGAAGAATCTCAAAACACATTGCAAGTTTGCACATTACTGTGCTATACTGGCAGGCTTCGCTGATCGCAGCGAGTTGTCTTAAGAGATTAAGTGGTTCATTAAAAACATACAGCCGATAAGCGTGGGCGTTTGATGGTGATTGCCAAGTTCTTTAGGAACTTAGCTTTAATTAGCTAACAAACGCTCATGAAGTAAAAAAGATGTGAATTTCGTCAAAGAAAATCACGTCGATTCCAATTTATGAGTTGGTCGAAAGACCGAAAAAAATCAAGATCGAACTATAGAGTTTGATCCTGGCTCAGATTGAACGCTGGCGGAATGCTTTACACATGCAAGTCGAACGGTAGAGGGGGCAACCCCTTGAGAGTGGCGAACGGGTGAGTAATATATCGGAACGTGCCCAGTCGTGGGGGATAACGTAGTGAAAATTACGCTAATACCGCATACGATCTATGGATGAAAGCGGGGGATCGCAAGACCTCGCGCGATTGGAGCGGCCGATATCAGATTAGGTAGTTGGTGAGGTAAAGGCTCACCAAGCCAACGATCTGTAGCTGGTCTGAGAGGACGACCAGCCACACTGGAACTGAGACACGGTCCAGACTCCTACGGGAGGCAGCAGTGGGGAATTTTGGACAATGGACGAAAGTCTGATCCAGCCATTCCGCGTGCAGGACGAAGGCCTTCGGGTTGTAAACTGCTTTTGTACGGAACGAAAAGGTTTCTCTTAATACGAGGGGCTCATGACGGTACCGTAAGAATAAGCACCGGCTAACTACGTGCCAGCAGCCGCGGTAATACGTAGGGTGCGAGCGTTAATCGGAATTACTGGGCGTAAAGCGTGCGCAGGCGGTTATATAAGACAGATGTGAAATCCCCGGGCTCAACCTGGGAACTGCATTTGTGACTGTATAGCTGGAGTGCGGCAGAGGGGGATGGAATTCCGCGTGTAGCAGTGAAATGCGTAGATATGCGGAGGAACACCGATGGCGAAGGCAATCCCCTGGGCCTGCACTGACGCTCATGCACGAAAGCGTGGGGAGCAAACAGGATTAGATACCCTGGTAGTCCACGCCCTAAACGATGTCAACTGGTTGTTGGGTCTTCACTGACTCAGTAACGAAGCTAACGCGTGAAGTTGACCGCCTGGGGAGTACGGCCGCAAGGTTGAAACTCAAAGGAATTGACGGGGACCCGCACAAGCGGTGGATGATGTGGTTTAATTCGATGCAACGCGAAAAACCTTACCCACCTTTGACATGTATGGAAGCCTTTAGAGATAGAGGCGTGCTCGAAAGAGAGCCATAACACAGGTGCTGCATGGCTGTCGTCAGCTCGTGTCGTGAGATGTTGGGTTAAGTCCCGCAACGAGCGCAACCCTTGTCATTAGTTGCTACATTTAGTTGGGCACTCTAATGAGACTGCCGGTGACAAACCGGAGGAAGGTGGGGATGACGTCAAGTCCTCATGGCCCTTATAGGTGGGGCTACACACGTCATACAATGGCTGGTACAAAGGGTTGCCAACCCGCGAGGGGGAGCTAATCCCGTAAAACCAGTCGTAGTCCGGATCGCAGTCTGCAACTCGACTGCGTGAAGTCGGAATCGCTAGTAATCGTGGATCAGAATGTCACGGTGAATACGTTCCCGGGTCTTGTACACACCGCCCGTCACACCATGGGAGCGGGTTCTGCCAGAAGTAGTTAGCCTAACCGTAAGGAGGGCGATTACCACGGCAGGGTTCGTGACTGGGGTGAAGTCGTAACAAGGTAGCCGTATCGGAAGGTGCGGCTGGATCACCTCCTTTCTGGAAAACTGCAATCTAAATTGAACGTCCACACTTATCGGTTGTTTTGAAGGTTGTCGTCGATGTGTCTCGGGTTTGCCGAGAGGGTCGCGACCGGCTTGGGTCTGTAGCTCAGTTGGTTAGAGCACTGTGTTGATAACGCAGGGGTCGTTGGTTCGATTCCAACCAGACCCACCATCACGTCTAAGTGATTGTATTAATGGGGGATTAGCTCAGCTGGGAGAGCACCTGCTTTGCAAGCAGGGGGTCGTCGGTTCGATCCCGTCATCCTCCACCATTCATTCAACAACAAAGAAGCTTCGTAAGAGGCTTCTTTGTTGTTGATCGATATTGATTGATTAACTAGGCTGTTCATTAAAAATTCATAGAGTTAAATCAGCGTTGCTGGTGGAAACTGCACATTCGTAAAGGTTTAGTGCAGACCGTGCCGCCAGCAACAATTTTGATTGCGTCAAAACGAATATTCGAACTTTGGTTTGGATTTCAAGTAATGACGAATGTTCTTTAATAGCGATATTGAAGGATTATTCATATTACGGCATAACGCGACAGGTGAGAGACCTGTCAAGACAGTCCTTGAAATAGCTTTGATCTTGAAAGAGGTGTCAAAGTTATAGGGTCAAGTGACTAAGAGCATATGGTGGATGCCTTGGCAATGATAGGCGACGAAAGACGTGATAGCCTGCGATAAGCTTCGGGGAGCTGGCAAATTAGCTTTGATCCGGAGATTTCTGAATGGGGAAACCTACCCTGAAAGGGGTATCGCATAGTGAATACATAGCTATGCGAGGCGAACCGGGTGAACTGAAACATCTCAGTAGCTCGAGGAAAAGACATCAACCGAGATTCCGAAAGTAGTGGCGAGCGAAATCGGAAGAGCCTGTTAGTGATAGCACAAGACTTAACGGAATAACCTGGAAAGGTTAACTATAGGGGGTGATAGTCCCGTACGTGAAAAGACCTGTGTGATACTAAGCTAACGACAAGTAGGGCGGGACACGTGTAATCCTGTCTGAATATGGGGGGACCATCCTCCAAGGCTAAATACTCATCATTGACCGATAGTGAACTAGTACCGTGAGGGAAAGGCGAAAAGAACCCCGGGAGGGGAGTGAAATAGATCCTGAAACCGTATGCTTACAAAAAGTAGGAGCCCGCAAGGGTGACTGCGTACCTTTTGTATAATGGGTCAGCGACTTACATTCAGTGGCAAGGTTAACCGAATAGGGAAGCCGTAGAGAAATCGAGTCCGAATAGGGCGAATTAGTCGCTGGGTGTAGACCCGAAACCAAGTGATCTATCCATGGGCAGGATGAAGGTGCCGTAACAGGTACTGGAGGTCCGAACCGACTAATGTTGCAAAATTAGCGGATGACCTGTGGATAGGGGTGAAAGGCTAAACAAACTTGGAAATAGCTGGTTCTCTCCGAAAACTATTTAGGTAGTGCCTCAAGTATTACCGTCGGGGGTAGAGCACTGTTTTGGCTAGGGGGTCATGGCGACTTACCAAACCAATGCAAACTCCGAATACCGACGAGTACAGCTTGGGAGACAGAGCACCGGGTGCTAACGTCCGGACTCAAGAGGGAAACAACCCAGACCGCCAGCTAAGGTCCCTAAAATTGGCTAAGTGGGAAACGAAGTGGGAAGGCTAAAACAGTCAGGATGTTGGCTTAGAAGCAGCCATCATTTAAAGAAAGCGTAATAGCTCACTGATCGAGTCGTCCTGCGCGGAAGATGTAACGGGGCTAAGCCAGTTACCGAAGCTGCGGATTTGCAATTTATTGCAAGTGGTAGGAGAGCGTTCTGTAAGCCTGTGAAGGTGCGTTGTAAAGCGTGCTGGAGGTATCAGAAGTGCGAATGCTGACATGAGTAGCGTTAAAGGGGGTGAAAAGCCCCCTCGCCGTAAGCGCAAGGTTTTCTACGCAACGTTCATCGGCGTAGAGTGAGTCGGCCCCTAAGGCGAGGCAGAGATGCGTAGTTGATGGGAAACAGGTAAATATTCCTGTACCGATGTGTAGTGCGATGTGGGGACGGAGAAGGTTAGCTCAGCAGACTGTTGGATATGTCTGTTCAAGCCTGTAGTCGTGCCTGGTAGGTAAATCCGCCGGGCTTAGATGAGGGGTGATAACGAGGATGCTTGCATCCGAAGTGAGTGATACCCTGCTTCCAGGAAAAGCCACTAAGCTTCAGCTACACACGACCGTACCGCAAACCGACACTGGTGCGCGAGATGAGTATTCTAAGGCGCTTGAGAGAACTCAGGAGAAGGAACTCGGCAAATTGACACCGTAACTTCGGAAGAAGGTGTGCCTTTAGTATGTGAACCTGAACAAGGGGAGCAGAATGAGGCCTCAGAGAATCGGTGGCTGCGACTGTTTAATAAAAACACAGCACTCTGCAAACACGAAAGTGGACGTATAGGGTGTGACGCCTGCCCGGTGCTGGAAGATTAAATGATGGGGTGCAAGCTCTTGATTGAAGTCCCAGTAAACGGCGGCCGTAACTATAACGGTCCTAAGGTAGCGAAATTCCTTGTCGGGTAAGTTCCGACCTGCACGAATGGCGTAACGATGGCCACACTGTCTCCTCCTGAGACTCAGCGAAGTTGAAATGTTTGTGATGATGCAATCTCCCCGCGGAAAGACGGAAAGACCCCATGAACCTTTACTGTAGCTTTGTATTGGACTTTGAACAGATCTGTGTAGGATAGGTGGGAGGCTTTGAAGCCGGAACGCTAGTTTCGGTGGAGCCAACGTTGAAATACCACCCTGGTGTGTTTGAGGTTCTAACCTAGGTCCATTATCTGGATCGGGGACAGTGCATGGTAGGCAGTTTGACTGGGGCGGTCTCCTCCCAAAGCGTAACGGAGGAGTTCGAAGGTACGCTAGTTACGGTCGGACATCGTGATGATAGTGCAATGGCATAAGCGTGCTTAACTGCGAGACTGACAAGTCGAGCAGATACGAAAGTAGGACATAGTGATCCGGTGGTTCTGTATGGAAGGGCCATCGCTCAACGGATAAAAGGTACTCTGGGGATAACAGGCTGATACCGCCCAAGAGTTCATATCGACGGCGGTGTTTGGCACCTCGATGTCGGCTCATCTCATCCTGGGGCTGTAGCCGGTCCCAAGGGTATGGCTGTTCGCCATTTAAAGAGGTACGTGAGCTGGGTTTAAAACGTCGTGAGACAGTTTGGTCCCTATCTTCCGTGGGCGCTGCAGATTTGAGGAAGCCTGCTCCTAGTACGAGAGGACCGGAGTGGACACACCTCTGGTGTATCGGTTGTCACGCCAGTGGCATTGCCGAGTAGCTATGTGTGGAAGAGATAACCGCTGAAAGCATCTAAGCGGGAAACTCGTTTCAAGATGAGATCTGCCGGGGCCTTGAGCCCCCTAAAGAGTCGTTCAAGACCAGGACGTTGATAGGTCAGGTGTGGAAGCGCAGTAATGCGTTAAGCTAACTGATACTAATTGCTCGTGCGACTTGACCCTATAACTTTGATCGTGACCTTAACGGGTTCATTGTGATCAAGGAAGTTATGCCAAGTGACGCAATTAAAATAAACCAAAGCTGATTTGCTCTATGAATTCGTTGCCTTGAAGTGGCGCGCCTTTGGCGTTGACCGGTTCAGGGTGACAACAAGTTATGCCTGATGACCATAGCAAGTTGGTACCACTCCTTCCCATCCCGAACAGGACAGTGAAACGACTTAGCGCCGATGATAGTGCGGGTTCCCGTGTGAAAGTAGGACATCGTCAGGCTGTTACAGCCGCAAGAAGCCCCGCTCAGTGAGTGGGGCTTTTTGTTTTATAAGTTAACTAATTTATCCCCCGCGCGTACAGCAACGCCCGATTCCACCAGTGATTCACACATCTGCTGGGTCCAGTTTTCAAAGCTAGGGTTTTCGAAACGTTTGTAGAGCTCATGAAAATATGAGCAGCTGTTTGCCCATTCATAAAATTTCTCTAGTTCTATTGTTTGTAACTCAAGTAATTTAAACTTTAAAAGAACTTTTGCTGCATAAATCGCATGCTTCTCAGGATTGCTGATAAACCCGTTTACTCGTGTTCTAGCGTAAGCGAGGGCCTTATCTACATCTTTGAATGCCTTACCGTGTCCTGGAAGAACAAGCGTCGGGCGTAGCGATTCAATTAAATCCAGTGTCGAAGCAACTTCATCAAAAGCCGAGATTCCTTCAAGTTCAGGGAAAACAACACCAAACCCCCTTTCCCAGAGCGTATCTGCTGAAATAAGGATCCCTTCTGCATGACAAAATAAGATGACAGAATGCGGATCATGACCAGGTGCTGAATAGACTTGCCATTCACCGTTAGATAATTTAATTGTGTCGCCTGATTGAATTGTGGAGTCTGCATGGAATTGAGGACAATGCTGACCAGTAGGGGTGTAAGTTAATACTTCAGGGTTCCATTGTTTAACAAATTCATAATGTCCAGGTGGTATGCGTGTTTTGACTTTTGGATATATAGATTGCAATTGATAATTTCCACCGCAATGATCGCTGTGTAAATGGGTATTAATGATCATGTCAAGTGGCTGTTCCCCTAAGATAGACTTAACAAGGGAAGCAGTTTGTTCGGCGTGGATCCAATAACCTGAATCAATTAAAACCGCTTGTTTAGCATCATGTAGCAGTACATTGTTTGAAGAAAGCCAACCACGCTCCAAAAAGGTTACACCCTGGGGAAGATTAATTGGTTCGGTCATTTATTAGATCGAAGTTCACGTCTTAAAACCTTACCCACGTTAGTCTTTGGTAATTCATCCCTGAATTCAACGTATTTGGGTTGCTTGTAGCCCGTTAAGTTTTCGCGGCAATAGCTTGAAATGTCATCTTCGGTCAATGTGACATCACTTCGAACAACAAAAACTTTGATGGCTTCACCCTGCTTCTCGTCAGGTATTCCGACAGCAGCACATTCAACGACGCCAGGGCAAAGAGAAATGACATTCTCTAGCTCATTCGGAAACACATTAAAACCGCTGACCAAAATCATATCTTTCTTACGATCGACAATTTGTGTGAAGCCTTGTTCATTCATGATGCCAATGTCACCGGTTCGCATGAAGCCATCTTCTGTGAAAGCCTTTGCCGTTTCTTCAACTTGGTTGTAATAACCAGTCATGACATTTGGACCTTTGATACAGATTTCACCAGTTTGCCCAATCGGTAAGCTGTGTCCAGCGTCGTCTTTGATGGCAATATCAATACCGGGCAGAGGTAGGCCTATGTTGCCGCTAAATTCTGTGGTGTTGATCAGGTTATTGGTTCCTATCGCACAGGTTTCCGACATACCCCAACCTTCAACCATGGCGCAATTGGTCACTTCTTGCCAACGCTTGGCCGTGCCAACTGAAGCAGCCATGCCACCCGCTTGCGAAACGCACAAATTTGAAAAGTCCAGACTGCTGAAGTGTGGGTGCTGCAACAGAGCATTGAACAAGGTGTTGACTGCGGGCAGCAGATGGAAGGGGCGCTTCTTTAGGACGTCCACAAATTTATTGATGTCCCTTGGATTGGGTATCAGTGTCATGTGCGCGCCCCAACGAATGGAAAGCAGGGACAGCGTTAACGCAAAAATATGATAAAGCGGTAAAGCAGCGATCGAGTTCACTTGGCGAATATCAGGAATGCGTTTGAGCGCGGGTGTGAACCACATTTCAGCCTGTAAAACAGCAGAAATAATATTTCCATGTGTAAGAACGGCACCCTTCGATAAACCTGTCGTACCGCCGGTGTATTGAAGAAACGCGGTCGAATTGAGGTTTGTTTGCGCTGGTTTCAGAGTTAAACGAGAGCCATCAGCAAGTACTTGGGTGAAGGGCACGATGACACGCTTACCACCGTTTGGCGATGATCGTGTGATCTTGAAAGCCGGAACCATACTGGCAAGGTGACGGGCAGCGAAAGTGAGCCAACGGCCTTTCCAAAAACCTAGCATATCTCCCAAAGAAGTTAAAACAACATTTTGAATCGGTGTTTCGTCAATCACTTCTTGCAGGGTTTTTGCAAAATTCTCTAATAGGACGATCGTGGTGGCGCCTGAGTCTTTCAACTGGTGCTGCAACTCTCTCGCTGTGTAGAGAGGGTTCACATTCACACACACAAAGCCAGCGCGAAGGATCGCAGACATCGTTACTGCGAATTGGGGCAAATTAGGCAGCATGATGGCCACCCGAGAACCAGGTTCTAGACCTAAATTTTGTAGCCAGGCGCCTAATGCTGCTGAAGTTTGGTCCACTTCTGCATACGTCATCCAATGGTCCATGCACACCGAAAAGGGTGCTGATGCATTTTTCTTGAATGACGTCTCTAAAAATTCACCAACCGATTTAAATTGCTCAGGATGAACCTCATGCGGCACACCCTCTGGGTAAGACTTCAACCAAGGTTTATTCATTCACTTCTCCTTGGAACCATTTTGAGTCCTAAGACCACCAAACACCATTGGGAATGTCCCTCGGCAGACATCAAGGTTTGCTCTTGAAATTACTCTTGCTCGGATGAGGGAAAACCCTTATTATGGAAGGATGAAGTTTGTCCAAGTCCTGACCCAAGCCGCTTTGAAAGTTCGTGGGTCGATGCTTTCGGACTTGGGTTTTTTAAAGCCACTCAAAACAGAGAGCGAGGGTGGTGTGATCCCCATTTGTCCATTGAAGGCCTCTCATCTACCAGGCATCAAACGACATTTGCTGGGCTTGTCTGAGCATGACCGCTACCTGCGGTTTGGTTATACGGCCAATGACGAACAAGTGCTTCGTTATGCCTCTGGATTAAAGTTTGATCGCGACGAAATTTACGGCATCTTCACCCGTAAATTGCACATTGTGGCGATGGCCCATTTGGCCATCATGAAAGCGCCGGGCAGAAAATCAAGTGCGGAATTTGGTGTGTCCGTCCAAGCATACGCCAGAGGCCGCGGCTACGGCGCTCGGTTGTTCACTCGCGCCGTCATGCACGCACGTAACGAAAAAATCTATGAAATTTACATCCATGCGTTGAGTGAAAACGCACGCATGATTCGCATTGCTCGAAAAAACGGTGCAACCGTCGTGCGAGACGGTTCAGAAACGGAAGCTTTTTTAAGCCTGCCCAAACGAGATTTAGACAGCCGCGTCACAGAATTGGTCGTTGATCAATTTGCGAAAACAAACTACAGCATCAAAGAAGATGCCAAGAGGTTCTGGGACTTTTTGTCTAAAGTCGAAGAAATCCGACAAGGTGTGCGCGCAGGGCGCCACCAATCCGCTGAATAGTCAGCCACCAGCTGCCCTGCTTGGGCTATGCTTAAGGCTTGTTTGACTCCGTGGCCTGGCGCCACAATCATGTGATACCCCCGAATTTATGTGCATCAGACTCGACAGATAAACGCACTTATTGGCAGCGTTTTCGCGAGTTCCTCCATCCCGGTCCTGACTCTCGCGAAGAGCTTTTGGTGGCCTTTTCCGACGCAGAAGATAACCAAGTCATTGGTCCCGAGAGCCGCATCATGCTCGAAGGCGTGCTCCGCATGGCTGATTCAACCGCGGGTGAGGTCATGGTGGCGGCACCACGCATGGATTTGATCAACATCGATGAAGCCATTGATGTCTGCATGCATCAAGTCATCGACACTGCGCACTCGCGCTTCCCCGTTTTTGAAGGCGAGCGAGACAACATCGTCGGCATTTTGCTGGCCAAAGATTTGCTCAAACTTCAGCGCTCCCCTGCGCTTAACTTGCGCACCTTGCTGCGTCCCCCTGTCTTTGTGCCCGAAAGCAAGGGCTTGAACGATCTGTTGCGTGAATTTCGCAACACCCGTAATCACATGGCCTTGGTCGTGGACGAGTTTGGCCGTATTGCTGGACTCATCACCATTGAGGATGTGCTGGAGCAAATCGTGGGGGAGATCGAGGACGAGTTTGACCAAGAAGATGATGCGGGTGATATTTTTTCCCTGGCTGACCGCACCTTCCGTGTCAGCGGGGACACGGATTTGCAGCGGGTGGCTGAAGCGTTCTCCATCACGTTCAAAATGGACGAGGACACCGCCAATGGTGACAACAAGTTTGACACCATTGGCGGCTTTATTGCCCATGCCATGGGGCATGTACCACGGCGCGGTGAATTCTTGGATGTTGACGAGCAGCGCTTCGAGGTGATGCACACCAAAGCCGGTGCTGTGAAGTGGTTCAAGGTTTACCCCTCGCCCGTCCAGTCGCGCACTCAAGACGACTGATGAGACGCCGCCCAAACGCGCACCGAGGCTCTTTCCCTCGTGTGTGGTTCATCTTAGGACTGATCATCGCTGGCTTGTTGCAAGCCTTGTCACTGGCCTGGCCCTTGTCAGGAGACAGCCAAGGTGTGTCATTGGGTTGGTTACAGATCTTGAGTTTGTCATTGGCAGCCGCATGCTTAGACCGGTGCGATGAACCCAAAGATGCGTTTTGGTCTATCTGGTGGTTTGGCAGTGCATGGCTGGTTGGATGCCTTTGGTGGCTCTTCATTTCCATGAATACCTATGGAGGCATGCATGCACTCTTAGCAGGTGCTGCGGTGTGGGCACTTTCTGCCAGCTTGGCCTGTTTTTATGGTGCTGCAGCTTGGGTCTACCGGTCAATTCAAGTGCGTCAACTCGGTGTTTTGAGCAAAGCCAGTACGTTTGCCGTTGTTTGGATGCTGGCAGAAATGGGCCGAGGTACTTTCTTCACGGGGCTGCCATGGGGGGCAATTGGCTATGCCCACGTGGATGGCATTTTGCAGACCTGGGCATCGTGGTTTGGCGTGTATGGACTGAGTGCGATGGCAGCGTTTGTGGCAATGTTGCTAGGCGCTCAAGGTCAACGTACAAAGTATGCGTGGCGCAGTCGCTTGACGGGTGGGTTACTGGCTTGTGTTGTTACCGTTGTTGGCGTAACGAGTTTGAATCCCATACCCCTTGCAAAACAGGCTGAGGTTTCACCCCCTTTGCGCGTCACCTTGTTGCAAGGTAATGTGCCCCAAGACCTGAAGTTCGGATCCGGTGTGAGCAAGGCGCTGACGGATTACCGCCAAGCATTGTTGACAAGTCGGGCCGATTTGGTCGTCACACCAGAAACTGCCTTGCCGCTTTTGCCAAGGCAGTTGCCTGACGGATATTGGCAAGACTTGCAGCAGCACTTCACACAAAGGCAACAAGCTGCGCTCGTTGGTATGCCGTTAGATGCTCCAACGCTTCAGGAGGACGCGTTGAACGCTCGTTCGCCCCGGCGCTACACCAATTCAGTCTTGGCCCTGCAACCTCACGTGACGGGCGAGCTGTATCGATACGACAAGCACCATTTGGTGCCGTTTGGCGAGTTTGTGCCCCCGATGTTTCAATGGTTTGTACGCCTGATGAACATGCCCATGGGCGATTTTTCCCGCGGGGCGGTGGTTCAGCCCTTGTTCGCTTGGAAGGGCGAGCGGATTGCCCCCAACATTTGCTATGAAGATTTGTTTGGTGAGGAGTTGGCCAAAAGCTTTGCGAACCCCGAGCAAGCGCCTACTATTTTGGTCAATCTAAGCAACATCGCTTGGTTTGGCGATACGGTGGCCATTGACCAACATCTGAATATTTCCCGTATGAGAGCGATGGAGTTAGGCCGTCCCATGTTGAGGGCCACAAACACCGGGGCAACAGCCATCATCAATGCCCAGGGTGTGGTCACCCAGAGGCTGCCCAGCGGCGTGCAAGGGGCCTTGAATGGGGAGGTTCAAGGAATTCATGGACCGGTGACGTTTTATTCGCGTTGGGTCTCCGCCTGGGGGCTTTGGCCTTTGGTGGCCTTGGCTTTCACCGTGTTGGCGTTTGTGTCTTGGCTAGGATCACGTGCCAGGCAAGGCAAACGCTATTTCGGCCCGTAAAATCAAGGGTTTGCAGGCGTCTTGACCTGTTCCTTTTCGCCAACGCCATGTTGGCATGGGTTTTATGCTGACTTTTCAACAAATCATTCTCAAACTCCAGTCCTATTGGGCCGAGCAAGGCTGCGCCTTGTTGCAACCCATTGACATGGAGGTCGGTGCAGGCACCTCGCACACCGCGACGTTCTTGCGCGCCTTAGGCCCAGAGCCATGGAAGGCGGCTTATGTACAACCCAGCCGCCGTCCCAAAGACGGACGCTACGGCGAGAACCCCAACCGCTTGCAACACTACTACCAATACCAAGTGGTGTTAAAGCCCGCGCCCAGCAACATCTTGGAGCTGTACTTGGGCTCATTGGAAGCCCTCGGCTTTGATCTTAAGAAAAACGACATTCGTTTCGTCGAAGACGATTGGGAAAACCCAACCTTGGGCGCCTGGGGCCTGGGTTGGGAAGTTTGGTTGAACGGCATGGAAGTCACGCAGTTCACTTACTTCCAGCAAGTCGGCGGCATCGACTGCAAACCCATCACTGGCGAAATCACCTATGGCCTAGAGCGCTTGGCCATGTACCTGCAAGGCGTGGACAACGTCTACAACCTGCAATGGACCGACGGTCTGACGTATGGCGACGTTTACAAACAAAACGAAGTCGAGCAGTCCACCTACAACTTCGAGCACAGCGACGCTGAGTTCTTGTTCACCGCCTTTGGTGCGCACGAAAAACAAGCGCAACATTTGATGGGCGCGCAGCTCGCTTTACCTGCCTATGAGCAAGTGCTCAAAGCCGCACACACCTTCAACATGTTGGACGCGCGTGGTGCCATCAGCGTGACTGAGCGTGCCGCCTACATCGGCCGCATCCGTAACTTGGCACGCGCTGTGGCGCAAAGCTATTACGAGAGCCGCGAGCGTTTGGGCTTTCCCATGGCCCCGCGGGAATGGGTTGACCAAATGCCGAAGAAGGCCGCTTGAGCTTAGGACACAAGAACATGACGACACACAACCTACTCATCGAACTCTTCGTGGAAGAGTTGCCTCCCAAAGTCTTGGAAAAGCTTGGGCTTGCGTTCTCTGATGTGCTGTTTGAGCAACTCAAAGCCCAAGGCTTGACGGCTGCCGATTCAGCGGTCACCGCCTATGCATCACCACGCCGGTTGGCCGCACACATCACCGAAGTGTCTGCCTTGGCTGCTGACAAAGCCGTGCAACAAAAACTCATGCCTGTCAACGTGGGGCTGGATGCGAATGGCAACGCCACACCCGCCCTGCTGAAAAAGCTGCAAGCCTTAGGCGCGGGCCCCGAGGCGGTGGCACAACTCAAACGTGCACCCGATGGCAAGGCAGAGGCCTTGTTTTACGACAGCATCGTCAAAGGTGCGAGCTTGGTCGATGGCCTGCAAAAAGCTTTGAGCGAAGCCATTGCCAAATTGCCGATTCCCAAAGTGATGAGCTACCAGCTCGAAACCGATTGCGAGTTACCCGGCTGGAGCAGCGTCAACTTTGTTCGACCTGCGCACAGCTTGGTGGCCTTGCATGGCAGCACCGTGGTGCCTGTCAAAGCTTTGGGCTTGACCGCGGGCAACAGCACACAAGGTCACCGCTTTGAAGCCCGTGTGTCACCCGTCGTGTTGGCCAATGCCGACGTCTACGCTGACACGCTTGCCAGAGACGGCGCAGTCATTGCCAGCTTCACAGAGCGTCGCGCTGAAATTGCACGCCAACTCGAAGCCGCCGCTGCCAAAATTGGCGATGGTGAGGACTTGAAGTCGCACGGCGCGCTCCGGCCCATCGAAGATGCTGCTTTGCTTGATGAAGTCACAGCACTGGTCGAACGCCCCAACGTGTTGGTGTGCGAGTTCGAAAAACAATTCTTAGACGTGCCGCAAGAGTGCCTCATCCTTACAATGAAGGCCAATCAAAAATACTTCCCGCTGCTCGACGCAGCAGGCAAGCTGACCCATAAATTCTTGGTGGTCAGCAACATCACACCTGATGATGCCTCCGCCGTGATTGGTGGCAACGAGCGCGTGGTGCGTCCTCGTTTGGCCGATGCCAAATTCTTCTTTGACCAAGACCGCAAAAAAACACTCGCTTCGCGCGTGGAGGGCTTGGCCAAGGTGGTGTATCACAACAAACTGGGCACCCAAGGTGAGCGCACCGACCGCGTGCGCGCCATCGCCAAAGGCATTGCCGCTTTGTTGCCGGACGCCAAAAATGCAGCGTTTGTGTCAGCCGTTGACACCACCGCGCAACTGGCCAAAACCGATTTGCTGACTGACATGGTGGGCGAATTCCCCGAATTGCAAGGCATCATGGGCGGCTACTACGCCCGTCATGATGGATTGGGCGAAGAGGTGGCGCAAGCCATCGAAGACCACTACAAACCCCGCTTCGCTGGCGACGTATTGCCACGCAACACGGTGGGTGTGGTGGTCGCTTTGGCCGACAAATTAGAGACCTTGGTGGGCATGTTTGGCATTGGCAACTTGCCCACCGGCGACAAAGACCCGTTCGCTTTGCGCCGTCACGCGCTGGGCGTGGTGCGCATGTTGAGCGAAGCCAATTTGGATGTGGGCTTGGATGCGTTGATTGCACAAGCCATTCCCGCATTCGGCGACAAGATCACAGAACCCGCAGCAGCTTTGACCTCGTTCATTTACGACCGCCTCTCAGGCGGCTTGCGTGAGCAAGGCTATTCCGCGCAAGAGGTGGAGGCCGTGCTGGCGCTGCGTCCACAGCGCTTGAGCGATGTGGCCAAGCGTCTGACCGCTGTGCGCGCCTTTGCCGCGCTGCCTGAAAGCCCCGCTTTAGCGGCAGCCAACAAACGCATCGGTAACGTGCTGAAAAAAGCAGGCGAGGTGGACGCGCATGTCAACGCCGCCTTGTTCAAAGAGGACGCCGAACAAGCGCTGTACGCCGCGATGCAAAAGTTGTTGCCTGAGTCCGAGGCGCAGTTCAACGCGGGCGACTACACGGCCTCGCTGCAAACCTTGGCCAACTTGCGCTCCCCTGTGGACGCGTTCTTTGATGACGTCATGGTCAACGCCGAAGAGATGGACTTGCGCCTCAACCGCCAAGGACTCCTCAAAAGCTTGCATCTCGCCATGAACCGTGTGGCCGACTTGTCGTGCTTGGCGACTTAAACCGTGTTTAATGACAGCCTGAAGCACCAGACGCATACCGCATGATCACCAAACTCGTCATCCTCGACCGCGACGGCACCATCAACCAAGACAGCGACGATTACGTCAAGTCCGCCGATGAATGGTTGCCCTTGCCGGGGGCACTTGAGGCGATTGCCCGACTCAACCACGCGGGCTGGCATGTGGTGGTGGCATCTAACCAATCGGGCTTGGGTCGCGGTTTGTTTGACGTGGCCGCACTCAACGCCATGCACGCCAAAATGCACAAGCTTTTGGGGTCTGCAGGTGGACGCATAGACGCCGTTTTTTATTGTCCACACAGCCCCGATGAAACCTGCCAGTGCCGCAAACCGGCGCCGGGTTTGTTTGAGCAAATTGGCGAGCGTTACGGCATGGAGTTGACCGGCGTGCATACCGTGGGCGACAGCTTGCGTGACTTACAAGCCGGTGCAGCGGCGGGTTGTACACCGCACTTGGTCTACACGGGAAAAGGCCAAAAGTTGCGTGGTCAAACATTGCCCGCTGACTTTCCACACAACACGCGCGCGCATGACGACTTAAAGGCCTTTGTCGATTGGCTGTTGGTTCAACCCGAGACCAAGGTCAACGCAGGGTATAAAGCCCCGCATCCAACAGGAGCTCACGCATGATGGCCATGATTCGATCGACCGTGCACATGGCGTTCATGTTCGTTACCGTCATTCCCTTTGCGTTGCTGATTGTCTTGGCTGCGGCTGTTGGACTGCGCGCGGACAAACGTTACGCCATCGCCGCATATTGGCTCAACCTGAGCATTCAAGCGGCTCGCGTGATCATGGGCGTGCGCTACCGCATTCAAGGTCAAGAAAATTTGCCTGATGGTGCGACCAGCCCCGCTATTTTGTTGGTCAAGCACCAGTCTACCTACGAGACGTTTTTGATGCCGGCGATCATGCCGCATGCTTTGGCTTACGTGTTCAAACGTGAGTTGTTGTACGTGCCGTTTTTTGGCTGGGCCATTGGCTTGCTGGACATGATCCACATCGACCGCAGTCAACGCGCCAAGGCTTTTGGCAAGGTGGTGGAGCAGGGGCAAAAGCTGTTAGCGCAAGGCACATGGGTCATCATGTTTCCCGAAGGCACGCGCATACCGCGTGGCGAGCGCGGTAACTACAAGAGTGGTGGTGCCCGTTTGGCCATTGCCACGGGTGCCCCTGTGATCCCCATTGCCGTTACCTCAGCCAAATGCTGGCCGCGCAAGGCCTTCATCAAGTTTCCAGGTGTGGTGGACGTGTCAATCGGTGCGCCTATTGACAGCGTGGGCCGCGAAGCGGATGAGCTAACCCGCGAAGTCGAACACTGGATTGAGTCTGAAATGCGTCGCCTCGATCCTGAGGCCTACGTCGCCAAGTCGTGAGGCGACACGCATGAGCCGCTTCATGCAACTCGTGCTTGATTTATTTGAGGCGCCGCCAAGCCATGCTGCGCCACCTGTGCATGTGCCTGCTCTTACGCCGCAACAGCCGCTTTTGCAAGGGCCGCACCAACCTGCTGAACCCTTGGCGCAAGTGCTGCCCAAAGCGCAGTTCACCCACCCGCGCGCGACGCGTCGGATTTTGCTGGGCACCACGGATGTGGCCTATGCCTTTCGCCGTGGCAAACGCCGCACCATTGGCATGGTGGTGGGGCCTGATGGGCTGGAGGTCAGTGCGCCCACGTGGGTAACGGTGGGTGAGGTGGAGTCTGCATTACGTCAAAAAGCCGAATGGATTTCCCGCAAGCTGATTGAAATGGGTGAACGCCATGCGCAAATGGGAGCGCAGCGCATCGTGTGGTGCGATGGTGTGGTGGTGCCTTATCTGGGCGGGCAATTGAAAGTCGTGCTGGATTCCGGCAGCGCTTTGAAAAAGAACAGCGCGCAATTTGAACCCGCGCTGCACGACTTGTCACCGCACACCTTGCGCTTGGCCCTGCCGCTTCACGCCACGCCCGAGCAAATTCGCGATGCCGTTCAGGCCTGGCTCATGCGTCAAGCCAAAGCCTTGTTCACCGAGCGCTTGCACCACTTTGCGCCATTGTTGAATGTGCAGTGGCAGCGCCTATCGCTCAGCAGCGCGGCGACGCGGTGGGGCAGTGCGAGTTCGAGCGGCGCCATTCGTCTCAACTGGCGATTGGTCCACCACAAACTCGATGTCATTGACTATGTGGTCGCGCATGAGCTGAGCCATTTGCGGGTGATGGACCACAGTCCGCGTTTTTGGGACACAGTGAAAACGGTCATGCCCGATTACGCCGAACGTCGTCGGGTGCTGAAAAGTGAGGCGTTGCCGCTTTGGCATTGAGACGTTTTTTGCGCGGCTGAATTTTCCCGTCATAATTGACGTTTACGTAAACGTAAACACAAAATGGCCACCACCTATTCCATCAGCGACTTGGCACGTGAGTTCGATCTCACTACCCGGGCCATCCGTTTTTACGAAGATATGGGCTTGCTGCAGCCCGAACGCTCCGGCCCCGGGGGGCGCAACCGCATCTACAGCCACCGCGACCGAACACGTTTGAAACTCACCTTGCGCGCCAAGCGTTTGGGCTTGTCGCTGACCGAGGCCAAAGACCTGATCGACATGTACGACAGCCCACGCGACACGGGCCCACAGTTGCAAAAGTTTCTGGTGGTGCTGGCCGATCACAAACGCCAGCTTGAAGAGCAGATGGCCGAAATTCAAGCCAACCTTGACGAAGTCAAGGTGCATGAAAAAGAGGCGCGCCACCTGCTCGCCAAGCAAGGCGCGGCGAGCGTAGCCCCAACGAGCAAGACGGCGAAAGCATGAGCACGACACCTCGTGTGGCGCACCCCGAGTTGCACGCCCGTATCGAAGCCAGCTTTGTGCGTCAAGGCATGATGCGCCACCTCGGCGCTCGTTTGGTGTCGGTCGCGCCCGGTGAGGTCGAAATCGCTTTGCCCTACTCCGAGCGTGTGACCCAGCAGCAAGGTGGCTACCACGGCGGCGCGATGGGCGCTTTGGCCGACATTGCTGCAGGCTACGCCGGTCTGACCATGGCCGCTCAAGGGCAAGAAGTGACCACTGTCGAATACAAGATCAACTTTTTGGCCGCGTTTCAAGGCGGCGAGTTGCGTGCACGTGGCCATGTGGTTCGCGCAGGTAAACGGCTCATCATCACCACGGCCGAGGTCGTGCATCTGAACGACGACGGCGGTGAGTCGCCTTGCGCCTTGATGCAGCAAACCTTGGCCACCGTCAAACAAAGTTACTGAGACACACAAGGAGACCTTCATGAATAACTTACCTGGACTGAATTTTCAACTCGGTGAAGACATCGACGCGCTGCGCGACGCTGTGCGTGAATTCGCCCAAGCCGAGATCGCCCCGCGCGCCGCCGAGATTGACCGCAACGACCAATTCCCCATGGACCTGTGGCGCAAGATGGGCGACTTGGGCGTGTTGGGCATCACCGTGGGCGAAGAGTACGGCGGCGCCAACATGGGCTACCTCGCGCACATGATTGCGATGGAAGAGATCTCTCGCACCTCGGCCAGCGTGGGCCTGAGCTACGGTGCGCACAGCAACTTGTGCGTGAACCAAATCAAGCGCAACGGCACCGAAGCGCAACGTGCCAAGTACCTGCCCAAACTTATCAGCGGCGAGCACGTCGGTGCGCTGGCCATGTCCGAGCCTGGTGCGGGTTCTGACGTCATCAGTATGAAGCTGAAAGCAGAGGACAAAGGCGGCTACTACGTACTCAATGGCAGCAAGATGTGGATCACCAACGGCCCTGATGCCGACACGCTTGTTGTCTACGCAAAAACAGAGCCTGAGCTGGGCGCGCGCGGCGTAACAGCCTTCTTGATCGAGAAGGGCATGAAGGGTTTCAGCGTCGCGCAAAAGCTCGACAAGTTAGGCATGCGCGGCAGTCACACCGGCGAGCTGGTGTTCCACAATGTCGAAGTGCCCGCTGAGAACATTTTGGGCGGCCTCAACATGGGCGCCAAAGTGCTGATGAGCGGCTTGGACTACGAGCGCGCTGTGTTGTCTGGCGGCCCTCTGGGCATCATGCAATCGGTGATGGACAACGTCATTCCGTACATCCACGATCGCAAGCAGTTTGGCCAAAGCATTGGTGAATTCCAGCTCATCCAAGGCAAAGTGGCCGACATGTACACCGTGCTCCAGGCCGGTCGCAGCTTTGCCTACACCGTAGCGAAAAACTTAGATTTGCTGGGTACTGAGCACGTGCGCCAGGTGCGCAAAGACTGTGCGTCCGTCATTTTGTGGACTGCTGAAAAAGCCACGTGGATGGCCGGTGAAGGGGTGCAGATTTTTGGTGGCAATGGCTACATCAACGAATACCCCTTGGGCCGTTTGTGGCGCGATGCCAAGCTGTACGAAATTGGTGCGGGCACTAGCGAAATTCGCCGCATGTTGATTGGCCGTGAGTTGTTCGCTGAGACCTGTTGAGCCTTTAGCCGCACTGCGACAATCGACGCATGAGTCAATCACTTCAACACCTTTTCGATAACAACCGCGCATGGGCGGCCCGCATGGTTCAAGAGAATCCTGCGTATTTCTCACGCCTCGCCAACCAGCAAAACCCGAAGTACTTGTGGATTGGCTGCTCCGACAGTCGCGTGCCTGCCAACCAAATCACGGGCCTCGATCCGGGCGAAGTGTTTGTGCATCGCAACGTAGCCAACGTGGTGGTGCACTCCGATTTGAACGCCTTGTCGGTCATCCAATATGCAGTCGATGCGCTCAAGGTCGAACACATCATGGTGGTGGGTCACTACGGTTGTGGTGGCGTGTTGGCAGCCACGCGTGGCACACGCGTGGGTTTGGCCGACAACTGGTTGCGTCATGTGCAAGACGTGCGTTTGCGCCATCGTCAACGTTTGAACCATTTGCCACAAGCTGAACTTGAAGCGGTCATGTGCGAGATGAACGTGATTGAGCAAGTGGGCAACGTGGCTTTGTCCAACGTCATGCAAGACGCTTGGGGTCGTGGTCAAAAAGTGACGGTTCATGGCTGGATTTATGGCTTGGATGATGGCTTGGTCAAAGACCTAGGCGTCAGCATGAGTCACGGCGACGAAGTGGTCGACGTGTTTCGTCGCGCTTTCAAACGCTACCCACGTGGTGGCATGCTTCCTGCCGCGTAACCCCTCAGGGGCGTGGCATTTTCTTTTTATTTTGGAGAACTTCATGTCCGACCCCATCGTCATCGTCAGTGCTGCCCGCACACCTATGGGCAGCTTTCAAGGCGACTTCTCAAGCTTGGCCGCGCACGACCTCGGAGGCGCAGCCATCAAGGCCGCTGTGGATCGCGCTGCCCTGAACTCGCAATTCACCCCAGAGCTAGTGACCGAAGTGTTGTTTGGCAACTGCTTGATGGCCGGCCAAGGTCAAGCCCCTGCGCGTCAAGCCGGTTTCAAGGGCGGTTTGCCAAAAAGCGCTGGCGCAGTGACCCTGTCCAAAATGTGTGGCTCAGGCATGCGCGCTGCGATGTTCGCGCACGACATGCTGGTCGCTGGGACCCACGACGTGTTGGTGGCTGGCGGCATGGAAAGCATGACCAACGCCCCCTACCTCATGCTCAAAGGTCGCGGCGGTTACCGCTTGGGCCACGATCGTTTGTTTGACCACATGATGCTCGATGGTTTGGAAGACGCTTATGAAGCGGGTCGCAGCATGGGCACCTTCGGTGAAGACTGTGCCGCCAAATACAGCTTCACACGCGCCGAGCAAGACGCGTTTGCCACCGCCAGCGTGCAACGCGCAAAAGCCGCCACAGAGTCGGGCGCTTTTGCTGCAGAGATCACCCCAGTCACGGTCAAGACCCGCACTGGCGAGACCGTGGTGTCGATTGACGAAGGCCCCGGCAAAGTCAAGCTCGACAAAATCACCTCGCTCAAACCCGCCTTCAAAAAAGACGGCACCATCACTGCCGCGTCGAGCTCGTCCATCAACGATGGCGCAGCTGCCATTGTGTTGATGCGCGAAAGCACCGCGAAGAAATTGGGCTGCGCACCTTTGGCACGCATCGTTAGCCACGCCACGCATGCCCAAGAGCCCGAGTGGTTTGCCACGGCACCCGTTGGCGCCACACAAAAAGCGTTGGCCAAAGCAGGTTGGTCGGTGGCTGATGTGGACTTGTGGGAAGTGAACGAAGCCTTTGCTGTCGTTCCCATGGCCCTCATGAAAGAACTCAACGTGTCGCACGACAAAGTCAATGTCAACGGCGGCGCTTGTGCCTTGGGTCACCCCATCGGCGCATCGGGCGCGCGCATCATGGTCACGCTGATCCATGCGCTCAAAGCACGTGGCCTGAAAAAAGGCTTGGCCACACTGTGTATCGGTGGCGGCGAAGGCACGGCCGTCGCGCTGGAATTGGTCTAAGGTTCAAGCATGTCGACTGCACTCATCATTGGCGCGTCACGGGGCATCGGGTTAGAGCTGGTTCGCCAATACATGACGGACGGCTGGCGCGTGATTGCCACGGCACGTGACGATGCGGGGCGTGACCGCGTGCAAGCATTGGGCGCTCAGTGCTTGCGCGTGGATGTGGCCAAACCCGTCAGTGTCACGTCTTTGGCGTGGCTCCTCGATGGGGAAAAGCTCGACGTGGCCCTGTTTGTTGCGGGCGTGATGGACCGCGCCAGTGCCCACACGCCGCCCACACAAGACACGTTTGATCGCGTGATGCACACCAACGTCATGGGTGCCATGATGGCCATCCCACAAATCGCCCCCATGGTGGAGGCCGCCGACGGTGTGTTGGCTTGTATCAGCAGCGTGATGGGCAGCTTGCAAGGCACGCGCAGCAGCGATGCGGCGCTGTACCGCATCAGCAAGGCCGCGCTCAATATGGTCGTGCGCACTTCGCAGCCTGCCTACCCTCGCGCGCGCTTGGTGGCCCTGCACCCAGGTTGGGTGCAAACCGAGATGGGTGGCGTGAGTGCCCCTCTGACCACAAAAGACAGCGTGACGCACATCCGTCGCACTTTGTCGCAACTCACCGCCGCGCAATGCGGTCAGTTTTTATCGCACGACGGCAGCACCATTCCATGGTGATCTTCGATTCTTGTTTTCTTTATTTTTAAATCCCCATGTTGCTCACGCCTGACCAAACCATGATCCGCGACGCCGTACGCGACTTTGCCCAAAAAGAGCTTTGGCCTAATGCCGCGAAGTGGGACAAAGACCACACTTTCCCGCACGACGTGCACAAAGGTTTGGCTGCACTCGGTGCGTATGGCATTTGTGTGCCCGAAGACTTGGGTGGCGCGGGTTTGGACTACCTCACCCTCGCTTTGGTTTTGGAAGAAATCGCCGCAGGCGATGGCGGCACCAGCACCGCGATCAGTGTGACCAACTGCCCCGTCAACGCCATTCTCATGCGCTACGGCAACGACGCCCAAAAGAAGCAATGGCTCACCGAGCTGGCGCAAGGCAACATGCTCGGCGCATTCTGTTTGACCGAGCCACACGTGGGCTCTGACGCCTCAGCACTGCGCACCACGGCTACCAAAGAAGGCGACGAATACGTCATCAACGGCGTGAAGCAATTCATCACCAGTGGCAAAAACGGCCATGTGGCCATCGTCATCGCCGTGACCGACAGAGGCGCAGGCAAAAAAGGGATGAGCGCTTTCATCGTGCCCACCAACGCACCTGGCTACAACGTGGCGCGCCTCGAAGACAAGCTGGGTCAGCACAGCAGCGACACCGCACAAATCAACTTTGACAACTGCCGCATTCCTGCTGAAAACTTGATTGGCGCAGAAGGCGAGGGCTACAAAATTGCGCTGTCTGCTTTGGAGGGCGGTCGCATCGGCATCGCGGCTCAAAGCATTGGCATGGCGCGCAGCGCGTTTGAAGCCGCGTTGCAATACAGCAAAGAACGCGTGAGCTTTGGCACCGCCATCTTCAACCACCAAGCGGTGGGCTTTCGCTTGGCCGATTGCGCCACGCAGCTCGAAGCCGCGCGCCAATTGATGTACCACGCCGCTGCTTTGCGTGACGCAGGGTTGCCTTGTTTGAAAGAAGCCGCTATGGCCAAGCTCTTTGCCAGCGAAATGGCAGAGCAGGTCTGCAGCGTGGCCATTCAAACTTTGGGTGGCTACGGCGTGGTGAGCGACTTCCCTGTGGAGCGCATCTACCGCGATGTGCGCGTGTGCCAAATTTACGAAGGCACCAGCGACGTGCAAAAAATCATCATCCAACGCGCCTTGGCTTAAAACCCCGTGTCAGCCAAAGCTGGCGCTGTGTGCTGGACAATGGCGGGAGTTTGAACACGGAGTCGTCTATGTCCTTCGCCACCACCCACACCGCCACCTTGCTGAAATACGGCGGCATCAGCTTCATTGCGGGCGCAGTCAACCACGGCATGTTCAGCGAGTCACGCTCCCTCATCACTGCTGCGTTTGGCGTGTGTTTTTATCTGCTCGGTTCATGGCTAGAAATGCGCTTGCACCATGACCAGCGTTTGAACTGGGCCGATGTGTTGGGCATGGGCATTGTGTCGTCGGTGGGCTTGGGTTTTTTCACCGGTGGCTTGCAGCATTTCCCAGATTCACCCGACCGCAGTGTGTGGGTCGTGCCCTTGGGCTTCGCCTTGAGCTTGCTGGCCATGTACTACATGGATTGGCGTACGCGCATGTCGGTCAATCGCCTCATCACCTATGCCTTGTTTTCCGTCGCCGTTGTCTCTGTGGGTTCGGCTGTGGCGTGGACACAGTGGGTGGGGCACGCGGATGATGGCCACGGTCACACCCATGGTCAAGCCTCTGCGCAAAAGCAAGACGCACATGCGCACAGCAGCTCGGTTGCAGATGCCCCCACGCGCAACGTGACGGTCACCTTGAGCGATGACATGCGCTTCACCCCCGCCAACTGGCAAGCCACCTCGGGCGAAACCGTTCGTATCCAACTGGTGAATGCTGGCAAAGTGCGTCATGAGTTCATCATCGGCACAGAAGCCGAGTTGCAAGCCCATGCTGAAGACATGAAAAAACCCAACAGCAGCCACAACCACCATGGCAGTAACGCGTTGAGCTTAGCTGCCGGTGCCAAGGGCGAACTGGTGTGGACCTTCACCGATGCTGGCGTTTTGCACATCGCGTGCTTTGAGCCCGGCCATTACGAGGCCGGCATGCGCGGCACCATTTCGGTCTTGCCTTAAAAGCCCCGCATGACCGCCGTGACCGCTTGCCCCTGTGGGCGCACCGATGCAAAGCGCCGCCCTATTGCCTACACCGCCTGCTGCGGTGCCTTTGTCGACCACGTCGACGTGGCGCTGGCCCCAAATGCTGAGTGCTTGATGCGATCCCGTTACAGCGCTTTTGTGCATCAGCGCGCTGACTATTTGTTGGCAACATGGCACACCAGCACCCGACCTGCGTCGCTGGACTTTGATGGAGATGCGAAATGGTTGGGCCTTGAGGTGCGCGACCACCGCATGACCGGCGACCTCACGGCCGAGGTGACCTTTGTCGCCCGTTACCGATTGCCCAGCGGTGCCGTGCGCATGCATGAGCGCAGTCGCTTTGTGCGTGAAGACGGCCGTTGGTTCTATGTAGATGGCGATGTGCTCTAGCGCGTCGTGGGCGGACGCTGCTTTTCTACGCCAGTTCAGGTCGCGATAATCAGCGCATGAAATTCGAAGCTGTGTTGTTTGATTGCGATGGCGTGCTGGTCGACAGCGAAGCCATCACCTGTGGTTCCTTGCGTGACATGTTGCAAGAAGCGGGCTGGACTCTGACCTTGCAAGAGTGCATGGCGCACTTTGTGGGCCACACTGTGCGCAACCGCCGCGACTTGATCGAGGCGAACACGGGCCAGCCGTTGACAGATGCCTTCATGGACGAGTTTTACCGCCGACGCAATCTGCGTTTAGAGACCGAAATCACGGCCATCCCGCACATTCACGCCGCCGTGCAACACGTCTTCGATGCTTGCCAAGGTCAGATCGCTTGTGCGTCTGGTGCAGACCGATTCAAGATCAATTTGATGCTGGGCAAAGTGGGCTTGTTCCACTTCTTTGATGGCCGCATCTTCAGTGGCCACGAGGTGCCGCAGACCAAACCCGCACCCGATGTGTATTTGGCCGCTGCCGCGCATTTGGGCAAAGATCCCAAGCGTTGCCTGGCGGTTGAAGACACACCGGTTGGCGTGACCGCTGGCGTGGCCGCGGGTGCCACGGTGTGGGGCTATGCCGCCCACGGGCAGGCCGATGCTTTGCGTGCCGCTGGTGCTATCCACGTGTTCACTTGTATGAGCGAGTTGCCCGCGCTGTTCACTGCCGCGTGATCGACAGCGTTGCTTTCGATCAGCGAGGGCCTTGTTGTCGAAACGCGTCTGGTGAGGTGCCTGTCCAGCCTTTGAATGCACGAATAAAACTTTTCTCGTTTTGAAATCCCGCCGCCTCGGCAATTTGTTTGACAGGGCGTTGTGTGCGCAGCAACAAATCCATGGCGACATCGCGGCGCACGGCGTCTTTGAGCGCTTGCAACGAGGCCCCTTCTTCTTTCAGCTGCCGGTGCAGCGTGCGTGCCGACATGTTGAGCCACGCGGCCAAGTCCTCGGCGTTGCGGCCATGTTCTGGGTGCTGGGCCAGGGTTTGGCGCACTTTTTCGACCAACAAGCGGTCGCGTCGGTAAGGGCGCACGGTCAGCAGCAGTGCGCGTTGCAGCATGTGTTGCAGGGCGGCTTCGTCGCGGCGCACGGGCAAGGCCAGATAGCCAGCATCGAACTGCAAACTGTTGACAGTCGCGTTGAATGTGGTGGGACCGTCAAACAACACGCGGTAGCTGTCTTGGTGGGCGGGCGCGGCAAAGCGCAGGCGGGTGGCTTGCAGGGGAATGCGTGAGTCGGTCAACCAACACGCCACGCCCAAGGCATTGCGCAACACAGACACCACACAGAATTCACGAAAGCCGCCCAAGTCGTGCGCCTCGTCCAATTGCAAGGTGGCCACACCGTCGTGTTCGCTGAGGTGCAGGTGAATGTCGTCCGTCAGTAAGCCGTGGTGTCTGCACCAGCGGGCCAGCGCCAAACCCAGCGTGGTCGACGTGAGCGAGGCCCTCACCAATAGCCCATAGCTGCCCCAAGGCAGGCGTCGGCTGAACCAGCCCAAGCCTTCATCGTCCAGCTCTTGCATGGCAATGCCTGAGATCAGTTCCATCTGCATGGCGGTCACGCGCGCGTTGTTCTGCAGCAGCAACGATGGCTCGATTTGTGCCTTTGCCAAGGCGCTCTCCATGCCTACGCCGCGTTGTGCATAAGCGGCGGCTATGGTTTGAATAAAAGCAATCGGCGTCTCGGCTCGGCCCTGAGTCGGCGAGGGGGTGAGTGGGCGGCTAGGGTTAACCATGTTGGGTCGAATTGTGGCAGGATTTGCAACCATGCTGACACGCTCTGCGTGCCGGTTCGCTTTACGCTCACACGCAAAGGACCCACGCATGACTGTTTTGCACACCCAATTGAACCCCCGCTCCGGAGATTTCGCAGCCAACGCTGCCGCCATGCGCACCGTGGTGGATGACCTCAAAGCGCATCTCGAAAAAATTGCCGTCGGTGGCGGCGAGGCTGCTCGCGCCAAACACACTGCACGCGGCAAACTCTTGCCCCGTGACCGCGTGCAAATGCTGCTCGACCCCGGCACGCCATTTTTAGAGGTGGCACCGCTCGCTGCGCTCAACATGTACAACAACGACGCGCCGTGTGCTGGCTTGATCGTTGGCATTGGCCGCGTCAGCGGTGTGGACTGCATGATCGTGTGCAACGACGCCACGGTGAAGGGCGGCACTTACTACCCGCTCACGGTGAAGAAGCATTTGCGCGCGCAAGAGATCGCGCAGCAAAACAACTTGCCGTGCATTTACTTGGTCGACTCGGGCGGTGCCAACTTGCCCAACCAAGACGAGGTGTTCCCCGATCGCGACCACTTTGGCCGCATCTTCTTCAACCAAGCCAACATGAGCGCGCAAGGCATTGCGCAAATCGCGGTGGTGATGGGCAGTTGCACCGCAGGCGGCGCGTATGTGCCCGCGATGAGCGACGAAACCATCATCGTTAAAAATCAAGGCACCATCTTCTTGGGTGGCCCGCCCTTGGTGAAGGCTGCGACTGGCGAAGTGGTGACGGCAGAAGACCTCGGCGGTGGCGATGTGCACACCCGTCTGTCTGGCGTTGCCGACCACTTGGCACAAAACGATGTGCACGCGTTGGCGCTGGCACGTCAGACCGTGAAAAACTTGAACGCTCAAAAACAACCCAACATCGCAACGCATGCGCCCGTGCCACCGAAGTTTGATGCGCAAGAGTTGTATGGCGTCATCCCTGCTGACACGCGCAAGCCGTTTGATGTGCGCGAGATCATTGCGCGCATCGTGGACGGCTCGGAGTTTGACGAATTCAAAGCCCGCTTTGGCACCACGTTGGTGTGCGGCTTTGCGCGCATCGAAGGCATGCCGGTTGGCATCATTGCCAACAACGGCATCTTGTTCAGCGAGTCTGCTTTGAAAGGCGCGCACTTTATCGAGCTGTGCTGCCAGCGAAAAATTCCCTTGGTGTTTTTGCAAAACATCACCGGCTTTATGGTGGGTCGCAAGTACGAAAACGAAGGCATTGCGCGCAACGGCGCAAAGATGGTCACGGCGGTGGCCACTGCGGCTGTGCCCAAGTTCACCATCATCATTGGCGGCAGTTTTGGTGCGGGCAATTACGGCATGTGCGGCCGCGCGTTCAGCCCACGCTTTTTGTGGATGTGGCCGAACGCACGCATCTCCGTCATGGGCGGTGAGCAAGCGGCCAGCGTGTTGGCCACGGTCAAGCGCGACGGCATGGAAGCTAAATCGGGGCTCAAAGGCGAGGCGGCTTGGAGCGCTGAAGACGAACAAGCGTTCAAAGACCCCATTCGCCAACAGTACGAAGAACAAGGTCACCCCTATTTCGCCACCGCCCGCTTGTGGGACGACGGCGTGATCGACCCCGCCGACACGCGGCGTGTGCTGGCGCTGGGCCTGAGTGCATCGTTGAATGCGCCGATTCCAGACACCAAATTTGGTTTGTTCCGCATGTGATGCAAGAGGCATTTTTATGACAACCACCAACCCTTCAGCCCTGTCTGTTGCTACCCAAGCGGGCGTGCGCACCATCACGCTCAACCGCCCCGATGTGCGCAACGCGTTCAATGATGAAGTCATTTCAGAATTGAAGACCGCTTTCCTCGAAGCCGGTCAAGCGATTGACGTGCGCTGCGTGGTGTTGGCCGCTCTCGGCCCCGCGTTTTGCGCTGGCGCCGATCTGAACTGGATGCGCCGCATGGCCGACTACACGCGCGACGAAAATCTCGCCGACGCAGGTCAACTCGCTACGATGCTGCGCGCTATTTACGACTGCCCCAAGCCCACCATCGCCCGCGTGCAGGGCGATGTGTTTGCGGGGGGCTTAGGGCTAGTTGCCGCTTGCGACATGGCGGTGAGTGTGGACACGGCTACCTACTGTTTGAGCGAGGTCAAGCTGGGCCTCATCCCCGCCACCATCAGCCCCTACGTGATTCGTGCCATGGGCGCGCGTGCCTCGCACCGTTACTTTTTGACGGCTGAGCGTTTCAGCGCTGCCGAAGCGCACCGCACAGGCTTGGTCCACGAGGTGGTCACGGCCGACGCGTTAGACGCCAAAGTAGCCGAGCTCACCAGCGCCTTGGGCAGTGCCAGCCCCAACGCCGTGCGTGCCTGTAAGCGCTTGGTGCAACACGTGGCCGAGCGCGAGATTGATGATGCCCTCGTGGCCCACACCGTGGCGGGTATTGCCGATATTCGTGCCAGTGCACAAGGCAAAGAAGGCGTGCAATCGTTCTTGCAAAAACGCAAACCCAACTGGCTGCTCTGACGCGGTTTCGCCCGCCGTCGACTTACCCATCGCCATTCACGCATCGCCATTCACGCCTCGCCTTGAACTCAGAAAGACAACCCGTCATGTTTCAAAAAATCCTCATCGCCAACCGTGGCGAAATCGCCTGCCGTGTGGCAGCGACCGCGCGCAAATTGGGCATCAAAACGGTGGCCGTGTATTCAGACGCAGACGCGCAAGCCAAACACGTGCAGGTGTGTGACGAAGCCGTTCATATTGGTGGCAGCGCCCCCAAAGACAGTTACCTGCGCTGGGAGCGCATCTTGCAAGCCGCGCAAGACACGGGCGCCCAAGCCGTGCACCCTGGCTACGGTTTCTTGAGCGAGAACGAAGACTTCGCCAAAGCCTGCGCCGCCGCCGGCTTGGTCTTCATTGGCCCCCCCGCTTCGGCCATTCAGGCCATGGGCCTCAAAGCGGCGTCCAAGCAGTTGATGGAAAAAGCGGGCGTGCCTTTGGTTCCCGGTTACCACGGCGCTGACCAAGACCCTGCTTTGTTGCAGCGCGAAGCCGACCACATGGGCTACCCCGTCCTCATCAAAGCCAGTGCGGGCGGCGGTGGCAAGGGCATGCGTATTGTTGAAAAGACGGCTGACTTTGCCGAGGCTTTGGCCAGCTGCAAACGCGAAGCCATCAACAGCTTTGGCGATGACGCGGTGTTGGTCGAGAAGTATGTGCAGCGCCCTCGTCACATCGAAATCCAAGTGTTTGGCGATACACACGGTAACTGCGTGTATTTGTTCGAGCGCGACTGTTCAGTGCAACGCCGCCACCAAAAAGTGTTGGAAGAAGCCCCTGCGCCTGGCATGACTGAAGCGTTGCGCAAACAAATGGGCGAAGCCGCCGTAGCCGCAGCCAAAGCCGTCAACTACGTGGGCGCGGGAACGGTGGAGTTCATCGTCGAGCAAACGGGTTATGACAGCCCCGAGTCGATGAAGTTTTTCTTCATGGAGATGAACACCCGCTTGCAGGTAGAACACCCCGTGACCGAAGCCATCACAGGGCTCGACTTGGTGGAATGGCAATTGCGCGTCGCCAGCGGCGAGCCCTTGCCTTTGCGTCAAGACCAATTGCGCATTCAAGGCCATGCCATCGAAGCGCGTATTTGCGCCGAGAACCCCGATAACAACTTCTTGCCTGCGACCGGGACTTTGTCGGTGTACCGCAAGCCTGCGTGCAGCAGTTTTGAGATTCCGAACACCAGCCACACAGGCCTGTCTGTGCGCATCGACGACGGCGTGCGTGAAGGCGACAGCATCAGCCCGTTTTACGACTCCATGGTGGCTAAGCTCATCGTGCATGGCGACGCGCGCGAGCAAGCGCTGGCACGTTTAGACGAGGCCTTGGCGCAAACGCGCATCGTGGGCTTGACCACCAATGTGCAGTTCTTGCGTCGCGTCATCCAAACCGATTCCTTCGCCAGGGCCAAGCTCGACACGGCGCTCATTCAGCGCGAAGACAAAGCCTTGTTTGGCCAAGAACCTTTGGGCTTAGCTTTGACCACTGCCGCTGTGGTGGCCAGCACCTTGCAACGTGAAGCTGCGTTGACTGGCAACGACCCATTCAGCCGTCGCGATGGCTGGCGTGCTTATGGCGTGGCGACGCGTCGCTTTGGGTTTGTGTTTCACGGCCAAGCGCAAACCGCGCTGTTGACGTATGGCCACGATGGCACCACACAGCTCGCGATGGAGGCTGTGGTGCATGCACCTTCCGCCCATGCCGCTATTGAGACTGTTGGCACACCTTTGCCTCAACCCGTTGCCGGCGCCCTGACATGGCGTGCCGAGGGCGATCAGTTGGCCATTGCGTTTGCCGATCAACAAGCCCGCGTGCAGGTGTTCATGCATGTGGAAGGTGGCGACGATGTGGCCCATGTGTTTGCTCCGCAGGGTGCGACACGCATCACCGTGGTCGACGCGTTGGCCCATGCGGGCGAGGTGCAAGAAGCGGGTGGACGCCTGACGGCACCCATGCCCGGCAAGGTGGTGTCTTTCTCGGTAAACGTAGGTGACAAAGTCAAAGCCGGCCAGCCGCTCGCTATGATGGAAGCGATGAAAATGGAACACACCATGGCCGCGCCCGCCGATGGCGAAGTGCTGGAGTTGCTGTACGCACCCGGCGACCAAGTGGCAGAAGGCGCGGAGTTGCTCAAACTCAAAACCGATTGACCGCATGAAAATCACCATCTGCCTTACGAACATCAAACCCGAACCTTGGGTGGACAGCTTGCGCGCGTTTCTGCCGCAAGCGGACGTGTCGGTGTGGCAGCCTGGTAGCCCTGTGGCTGACCATGCGGTGGTGTGGGCTCCGCCGCAATCCTTCATCGATGAACAAGTTGGCCTCAAGACCTTGTTCAATATTGGTGCCGGCGTCGACGCCTTGTTGCAGCTGCGCTTGCCACCCACGCTTCAAGTCGTGCGCTTGGATGATGCGGGCATGTCCGTGCAAATGGCCGAGTACGTGAGCCATGCGGTGATTCGTCATTTTCGCGAGTTCGACGCGTACGAGCGCGATGTGCGTGAGGGCAAGTGGTCGTACCGCAAGCCCAACCTGCGGACCGATTTTTCGGTGGGCGTGATGGGCTTGGGGGTGTTGGGTGCCCGCGTGGCCAAGACCTTGCAAGCCTTTGAATTTCCGGTGAATGGCTGGAGCCGCAGCGCCAAACAATTGCCGGGCGTGCAGTGCTTTGCGGGCGCGCAGCAATTGAACGCGTTCTTGTCCAGCAGCCGTGTGTTGGTCAATTTGTTGCCGCTCACGCCCGAGACCGAAAACGTGTTGAACCAAGCCACTTTGTCGCAGCTGCCGCCGCATGCCTATGTGATCAACGTGGCGCGTGGTCGGCATCTGGTGGAAGAAGATTTGTTGGCTTTGCTCGACAGCGGCCATTTGGCCGGTGCCACCTTGGATGTGTTTCGCACTGAGCCGCTGCCCGCTGGTCATGCGTTTTGGACGCATCCCAAAATCACCGTCACGCCGCATACCTCGGCGCGTACCTTGCGGGATGAAAGCGCGGCACAAATTGTGAACAAGATGCTGGCGCTTGAACAAGGGCAAACCATTTCTGGCGTGGTCGACCCGCGCACGGGCTATTGATTTTTAAAAACGATGACAACCATGAACTTGCCTTCTCGCGTCCAACTCATCGATGTCGGCCCTCGCGACGGCCTGCAAAACGAAAAGCAACCGGTGCCAGCCGCGGTCAAGATCGAGCTGGTGCATCGCTTGCAAGCGGCGGGGTTGTGCGAGATTGAAGTCACCAGTTTTGTGTCGCCCAAGTGGGTGCCGCAGATGGCAGACAACGCCGAGGTGATGGCGGGCATCACGCGTTTGCCTAACGTGCGCTACTCGGTGCTCACGCCCAATCTGCAAGGCTTTCAGGCGTCGGTGACATCTAAGCCCGACGAGATCGTGGTGTTCGGCGCAGCCAGCGAGGCCTTCAGCCAAAAGAACATCAATTGCTCGATCGCTGAGAGCATCGAACGTTTTGCGCCGGTCGTTGAAGCAGCCTTGGCTGCGGGCATTGCTGTTCGTGGTGCGATGAGTTGCACGGTGGGTTGCCCTTATGAAGGCGACATCGCGCCCGAGCGCGTGGCCTATCTGGCCGGATTGATGAAAAGTATTGGTGTGCAACGCGTGGACGTGGCCGATACGATTGGTGTTGGCACACCGCTCAAGGTGCAAGAGGCCATCGAGGCCACGCTCCAGCACTTCGAGGTGGCCCATGTGTCGGGGCATTTCCATGACACGTATGGGCAGGCGCTGTCCAACACCTTGGCGGCCTTGCAGATGGGCGTTTGGAACTTTCAGTCGTCGGTGGCGGGATTGGGCGGCTGCCCGTACGCCAAAGGCGCCACGGGCAACGTGGCCACCGAAGACGTGGTGTACATGTTGCATGGCATGGGCATTGAGACCGGCATAGACCTCGATGCGCTGATTGATGCGGGCGCATTCATCAGCGATTTTTTAGGCCGACCATCAGGCTCACGCGTCGCACGCGCCGTGATCAGCAAACGCAACAATTCTTAACACTTTCAGCTTCAAATCTGGCGCTAGACTCGCTCCTTCGGACACTCAACCCTCAGGAGCTTTATGCCAATCTCACGCGTTCAACCCACCCGCCGCCAATTCAATCGCCACGTGACCGTAAGCTTCGCCGCCTTGTTGACGTTGGCTTACACCCAGGCGCATGCGCTGAGCTTGGCCGATTTGACCGACAAAGACGCGGGGCTAGGCATCAAGGCCGCGTTAGAAAAAGGGGCACAAGCTGCGGTGAACTTGTTGGCCAAACCAGACGGGTTTATGGGCAACGAGAAAGTCCGTATTGGCTTGCCTGGCTATTTGAATGACGCTGCTAAGTTGCTCAAACGCATGGGTTTGGGGCAAAAGATGGATGAGTTGGTGGTGTCTATGAACCGCGCGGCGGAGTCGGCCATCCCCTTGTCGAAAGACCTGTTGGTGGGCGCTATTCAATCGATGTCGTTGAGCGATGCCAAGTCGATTTTGATGGGCGGCGACACCTCGGCCACGACATTCTTTTCAACCAAAACGCGCGAACCTATGGCCGTGAGATTTTTGCCCGCCGTGACCCAAGCGACTGAAAAAGTAGGCGCTGCAGCCCTTTATAACGACGTAGCAGGCAAGGCCGCCAGCCTTGGCGTGGTCAACAAAGAGAATGCCAGCGTGCAGCAATACGTGACCGGAAAATCATTGGATGGCCTGTTTGCGATGATTGCCGAAGAAGAAAAAAAATTACGCCAAAACCCAGCGGCTGCCGGTAGTGCGTTGTTGTCAAAAGTATTTGGCGCAGCTCGGTAAATCCTTCTTCAGGGTTAATTCCTCATGGGACACATGGGACGCTGTGATTGCTTCACAATAGTTCCATGTGCGGCAGTGAACTTACCCCCAAACCTCAAGGCCCTTCAGCCGTTGCGCTGAATTTGTTGGCCTATGCACAGAAGGTCTTGCGCGATGCAGGGCCGGTTCCGTCCCCTTGCATTTCGGTGTGCCGCATGAGCGACGACACCCAAGTTTGCGAAGGCTGCTGGCGCACCTTGGATGAAATTGGGGCCTGGGGCCAATCGTCTGAAGCGAACAGACGAGGGGTGTGGGGGCGCATTGCTGCTCGCATTTCGTCGATGGTCGCGCCATGAAAACCATCACCTGCTACCTTGATTTTATTTCGCCGTATGCCTACTTGGCATTCGAGGCCCTGCCGTCTGCTTTGATGGGGGTGAGCCACCACGTGGTTTACAAGCCCGTGCTGTTTGCCGGCATGCTCAAGCACCACGGGCAATTAGGGCCTGCCGAGATCGCAGGCAAACGGGAGTGGACGTATCGGCAAGTGCTGTGGCAAGCCCGTCAATTGGGTGTGCGTTTTGACATGCCGGCGGCGCACCCCTTCAACCCCTTGGCTTTGCTGCGTCTGGCGCTGGCATGCAGCACAGATGGCGCGCCCAACCGTTGGGTGTGCGAAACCGTATTTCGCCATGTGTGGCAAGGCGGCATGGCCGCCGATGATGCGTCGCGTTTGCCAGCGTTGGTCCAGCAGCTCAATCCTGCACGCGCCATGGACGCTCCCGAGGTGAAAGCCCAGCTCAAAGCCAACACCGATGAGGCTCTTGCGCGTGGGGCGTTTGGTGTGCCTACGTTCTGCGTCGACGACAAGCTGTTTTGGGGCTTGGACGCTTTGCCCATGATGCGTGCTTACCTGGACGAGGATCCGTGGTTTGACAACGCTTGGGGTTCTGTTGCCAATGTCCAAGCCGGCGTTAAGCGTTGATCTGCGCGAGGGCGGTTTAAAAATATTGCTCAGGAATTACCCTGAATTTTTTAACACGAATTTCTAAATTACTTGATCCAACGCATGCTTTTTCCATGATGGGAAATTACCTCAAAGGGTTATTACTAACTTTTGGGGAAAAGCTCAGATGCTGGACTTCCTGTTTGTCCATGACGTCAGAATTGGGTCAGCTATTCCGCTGATAGTTGCGCGGCGCAATGCTCAGTCAGGGCATTGAAGTTAATCGTCTAAGGAGACACAACACATGGCAACAGCAGCTGCAAATCGCCCGATGACGGGTGAAGAGAAGAAGGTGATCTTCGCCTCTTCTTTGGGTACCGTTTTCGAATGGTATGACTTTTATCTGTACGGTTCATTGGCAGCGATCATTGCCAAGCAATTCTTCAGCGGCTTGGACGAAGGCTCTGCTTTCATCTTCGCTTTGCTGGCGTTTGCTGCCGGTTTCATCGTGCGTCCTTTCGGCGCGATCTTCTTCGGCCGCTTGGGCGACATGATCGGCCGCAAGTACACCTTCTTGGTCACCATCCTGATCATGGGTGTGTCGACCTTCATCGTGGGCGTTTTGCCCAACTATGCCAGCATTGGCGTGGCCGCTCCCGTCATCCTGATCTGCCTGCGCTTGCTGCAAGGTTTGGCTTTGGGTGGTGAGTACGGTGGTGCCGCCACTTATGTGGCTGAGCATGCCCCAGCGGGCCAGCGTGGTGCCTACACCGCCTGGATCCAGACCACAGCGACATTGGGCTTGTTCCTGTCACTGATGGTGATCTTGGGCACACGGACCATCATCGGCGAAGAAGCTTTTGCTGATTGGGGCTGGCGCGTTCCGTTCCTGGTCTCTGTGATCATGCTGATCATCTCGGTGTACATCCGTTTGAGCATGAACGAATCACCTGCTTTCGTGAAAATGAAAGCCGAAGGCAAGACTTCCAAAGCGCCTCTGTCCGAATCTTTCGGCCAGTGGAAAAACCTGAAAATCGTGATCTTGGCCTTGTTCGGCTTGGTCATGGGCCAGGCTGTGGTTTGGTATTCCGGTCAGTTCTACGCTTTGTTCTTCTTGACACAAGCGTTGAAAGTGGACGGCGCCACCGCCAACATCATGGTCGCGATCTCTTTGATCATCGGCACACCGTTCTTCGTGATCTTCGGCACGCTGTCGGACAAAATCGGTCGTAAACCACTGATCTTGGCTGGTTGCTTGTTGGCCGTGGTCACTTACTTCCCGGTTTTCGAAGCGCTGACCAAAGCAGCCAACCCTGACCTGTACGCTGCTCAGCAGTCGGCCAAGGTCACGGTGACTGCCGATCCAGCCGAGTGCTCGTTCCAGTTCAACCCCACAGGTACCAAGAAGTTCACTTCTTCTTGCGACATCGCTAAACAACGTTTGGCTGGTGCTTCGGTTTCCTACGAAAACATTGCAGCGCCTGCGGGCACCCCTGCAGTGATCAAAGTGGGCGAGACCGTGGTCAACGTCAAGTACTCTGCTGAAGACATCGCTGCTGCCAAGGCCAAGGCTGAGGAAAAGTTGGCTGCTCTGAACGCTGCTGAACCCAAAGATGCCAAGGCCATCGAAGCTGCCACCAAGTCTGTCAAAGACCTGAGCAACGAGAAGACCGCCGGTACGACCTTGCTGGCTTCCAACTTGGGCGCTGCTTTGAAGGCCGCTAACTACCCCGCCAAAGCTGACATGGCCAAGTTCGACAAAGTCACCGTTGTCATCATCCTCACTTACTTGGTGTTGTTGGTGACTATGGTCTACGGTCCTATCGCCGCCATGTTGGTTGAGATGTTCCCCACTCGCATCCGTTACACATCCATGTCCTTGCCTTACCACATCGGTAACGGCTGGTTTGGTGGTTTGATGCCCACAACCGCTTTCGCGATCGTGGCCCAGACCGGCAACATGTACAACGGCTTGTGGTATCCGATCATCATCGCCGGCGCAACCGTCGTGATCGGTGGCTTGTTCATCAAAGAAACCAAAGACGTGGACATCTACGCCAACGACTAATTTGTAAGCTTCCTAGGGTGACCTGGGTGCTACATTCAAGCCCTCCCTGGTGGAGGGCTTTTTACTGATTTCGGAGATTTAATATGTTGAAAATTTTTGTGGGCTTTGTGATCTTTGCGGGCTTGGCCATGTTTGTGATCATGCAAGGTGGCGACAGCTTGGACATGAGTGGCGAGAAGCATGGCGCTGATGCCGTGCATGCTCCTGCTGAAGCGGCTTCTGGTCCGGCATCGGCTGACGCCTCTGCTGCCAAGTAAGCTGTTGTTTCTTCTCGCAAGCAAAACGCCACGGCTGGTCCGTGGCGTTTTGCTTGGTACGTCACGATTGAATGCTTAAGGATGTCAATGCCCCGATACGGATGCGGGCCTGCGCGAATCTCTAGAATATTCGCCACACTTCCAAAGGCCCCGCCATGTCAGGCACTATCCGCATCCGTGGCGCACGCCAACACAACCTCAAAAACTTAGACCTCGACATTCGCACCTGCGAACTCACCGTAGTCACCGGCCCTAGCGGCTCGGGCAAATCGAGTTTGGTGTTTGACACCTTGTATGCAGAAGGCCAACGCCGTTATGTAGAGACCTTCAGCGCCTACGCCCGTCAGTTCCTAGACCGCATGGACCGCCCTGCCGTTGACAAAGTAGAGGGCGTGCCCCCCGCGATTGCGATTGACCAAACCAACCCTGTGCGCAGCTCGCGCTCCACGGTGGGCACGATGACCGAGCTGAACGATCACCTGAAGTTGATGATCGCCCGTGCTGGCCAGTTATTTGACCGTCAAACCGCGCAAGCCGTGCAGCACGACACGCCGCAAACCATTTACGCCGAACTGCAACGCCGTTGTGCCGCCCAAGCGCAAGACCCGCGCTTGATCATGACTTTCCCCGTGGAGTTGCCAGCCAACACCACGGCCGCCGAAGTTGAGCAGTGGCTGAGCGCCAGTGGCTTCACCCGCGTGCATGCCGAGCGCGAAGTGGCCACACCCACAGGCCCGCGCAAGTTGCTCGATGTGGTGGCGGACCGGTTTAAGTTGGGTAACACCGAACAGGCGCGCGTGTTGGAGGCGATTGAGTTGGCCATCAAACGCGGTGGCGGTCGCTTGAATGTGTATTGGTCTTTGGACGCTGAGTCCACGCCCGAACTGTGGCGCTTCTCCACCGGCCTGCATTGCCCCGACAGCGACTTGCGCTACAGCGACCCCATACCGTCGATGTTCTCGTTCAACTCGGCAGTGGGCGCGTGTGAGACTTGTCGCGGCTTTGGACGCGTGATTGGGGTGGACTACGGCTTGGTCATCCCCAACGAGAAACTCACCTTGCGTGCGGGCGCCATCAAAACGATTCAAACGCCCGCTTGGGCCGAAACCCAAGACGACTTGATGCGCCACGCCGAAGCCGAAGGCATTCCGCGCGACACGCCTTGGACCAAGCTGACCCAAGAGCAAAAAGATTGGGTCATTCACGGCTCGCCGCTGTGGAAAGGCAAATGGAATCACCAGTGGTATGGCGTGAAACGGTTCTTTGAATATTTGGAGAGCAAGTCGTACAAGATGCACATCCGGGTGCTGCTCTCGAAGTACCGCAGCTACACCCCATGCGGCGTGTGCGCGGGTGCGCGACTCAAAACCGACAGCTTGCTGTGGCGCATTGGCAGCAAAGAAAATGCCGACGCCGTGTTGCCGCCCGCCAAGCGCTTCATGCCCCAAGGCGTGCAGTGGACCCGCGAGCAACTCGAAGCCATGCCGGGCCTGTGCCTGCACGACTTGATGCTGCTGCCCATCGACAAACTGCACCGCTTTTTCAACGCCACCGAAGTCGACGTGGCGGGGGCCGATGCACAAGCGCTGCACTTGCTGATGGATGAAATTCGCACGCGCATGAAGTACCTCAGCGACGTGGGCATTGGCTACCTCACGCTCGACCGTCAAAGCCGCACGCTCAGCGGCGGCGAGGTGCAGCGCATCAACCTCACCACAGCCTTGGGCACTTCGTTGGTGAACACTTTGTTTGTGCTGGATGAGCCCAGCATTGGCTTGCATCCGCGTGACATGAACCGCATCAACCAAGCCATGCTGCGTCTGCGCGATGCGGGCAACACCTTGGTGGTGGTGGAGCATGACCCGGCCGTCATGCTGTGCGCTGACCGCATCATCGACATGGGGCCAGGCCCTGGTGTTAAGGGCGGGCAGATTGTGTTTGACGGCACCACCGAAGATTTGAAATCGGCCGACACCTTGACCGGCGCTTATTTGGGCGCGCGCAAAAGCATTGGCTTAGGCCTCAAGCGCTTGGTCACCGACAGCACACCTCGTTTGATTTTGGAAGGCGCGCGCGAGCACAACCTGCAAAACCTGAGCATTGAGTTTCCTTTGCAGCGCTTGGTCTGCATCACGGGCGTGAGTGGCTCGGGTAAATCCACGCTCATCCAAGACGTGTTGACCCCCGCCTTGATGCGCCACTTCGGTCGCGCCACCGAAACCCCGGGCGCACACGACCGTTTGCTCGGTGCAGACCATTTGAGCGACGTGGTGTTTGTGGACCAATCGCCCATCGGCAAAACGGCGCGCTCCAACCCCGCCAGCTACGTGGGCGCGTGGGATGCGGTGCGCGAAATTTTTGCCGTCGCCCCCATGTCGAAACAGCGCGGCTACACCGCCTCGAAGTTCAGTTTCAACAGTGGCGATGGCCGCTGCGCCACCTGCGGCGGCTCGGGCTTTGAGCATGTGGAAATGCAGTTTTTGAGCGACGTATATTTGCGCTGCCAAGACTGCAACGGCAAACGTTACCGGCCAGAAATTCTTGAAATCACCATCGAGCGCGAACTTCGCGGCGCGGCTGCGGGGGCAGCGGCGCAGCGACATTCTGAGCGAAGCGAAGACGAGCAAGACGCTGCACCCGCAGTCGCGACGCGAAGAGTCTTGAACGTGGCTGACGTGCTTGAGTTGACAGTGGGGGAGGCGCTGGAGATTTTTGCCAACGACCGCGAAGTGGTGCGCACACTTCAACCCATCGTCGATGTCGGCCTTGACTACGTCAAACTCGGCCAACCCGTCCCCACCTTGAGTGGCGGTGAAGCGCAGCGATTGAAGCTGGCGGGTTTCTTGGCCGAAGCGGCCAAAGCCAAAACATCCAGCCGCCAAGCCTTGGCCAAAAAGGGCGTGTTGTTCATGTTCGACGAGCCCACCACGGGCCTGCACTTTGACGACATCGCCAAGCTCATGCGCGCCATGCGCCGCTTGCTCGAAGACGGCAACTCGCTCATCGTGATTGAGCACAACCTTGACGTGATCCGTGCCAGCGATTGGTTGATCGACCTTGGGCCTGAAGGCGGTGAGGCGGGTGGTTTGCTGGTGGCCGAAGGTCCGCCTGAGGTAGTGCGTCTGCACCCGACCTCGCACACGGGGCTGGCGCTGCGTGAGTATGCGGAGTCTATGGGGTCGATTTATGCGGTGGCTAAGGCTTCTGTGGGGCTTCTTGCGGCTGAAGGTTCGCTTCGTTTTGCTGGCGCTGCTGCTGGAACAGCCGGTATGCCGGGCGCCTCAGACGCAGGCTCAACATCGTTGCCCGGCACACCGACTGCTCCAGCAGCGGTGAGTGGCTTGCGACATGCTTCTAGCGATGCTGGCGCTATTCAAATCATCAACGCGAAAGAGCACAACCTCAAGAGCTTGAGTGTGAACATTCCTCGCGGCAAGTTCAACGTCATCACGGGGGTGTCGGGGTCAGGCAAGTCGACGTTGGCGTTTGACATTTTGTTCAACGAAGGGCAGCGTCGTTACTTGGAGAGCTTGAATGCTTACGCCCGCAGCATTGTGCAGCCCGCAGGGCGTCCTGAGGTGGATGCTGTGTATGGCATTCCGCCGACGGTGGCGATTGAGCAGCGCTTGAGTCGCGGTGGCCGCAAGTCCACGGTGGGCACGACGACGGAGGTGTGGCATTTCTTGCGTTTGTTGTATGTGAAGTTGGGCACGCAGCATTGCATCCACGACGGCGCTGCTGTGCAGCCGCAAACGCCTGATCGTATTGCCGCGCAGCTGATGCGCGAGTTCAAGGGGCAGCACATTGGTGTGCTGAGCCCGTTGGTGATGAACCGCAAAGGTGTCTACACCGAGTTGGCCGATTGGGCGCGTCCGCGTGGCTACACCCATTTGCGTGTGGACGGGCACTTCTTGCCGACCACGGGCTTTCCGCGTTTGGACCGTTTCAAAGAGCACACCATTGAGTTGCCTGTGGCCAGTCTTGAAGTCTCTGCTCAGAACGAACCCGCCTTACGCGCTGCTTTGGCGACGGCGCTGGAGCACGGCAAGGGCGTGGTGCATGTGTTGAGTCAGCTCGACGGTTTGCGCGAAGCGATGGCGGCGGGCACCGAGACCAACAGCATTGGCCGCTTGGATGTGTATTCCACCAAACGCGCTTGCCCGGTGTGTGATACCTCGTACACCGAGCTGGACCCGCGCTTGTTCTCGTACAACAGCAAACACGGCTGGTGCCCTGACTGTGTGGGCACGGGCGTGAAACTGGACAAAGACCAGCGCAAGGTGCTGGACGATTCGGTGCGCGATGACAAAGACAAAGGCCAAAACAAGGGAAGAGAGCAAACCTTCGCCGAGCCCGATGTGGACGACTTGGCCGACACTGCCTGCCCCAGCTGCGAGGGCACCCGTTTGAATGCCACCGCGCGTGCCGTGAAGTTTGCAGGCGTGGGCATCACCGACATCGCGCGCTTGAGCGTGACCGACATTCGCAAGTGGGCCGAGACCCTGACGTTGAGTGGTCGCGAGGCAGACATCGCACGCGACCTGTTGCCAGAGATCAAGAGCCGGTTGGAGTTCTTAGAACAAGTGGGCTTGAACTACCTCACGCTCGACCGTGGCGCACCCACGCTCAGCGGTGGTGAAGCGCAACGCATTCGCTTGGCTGCGCAGCTGGGTAGTAACTTGCAAGGCGTCTGTTACGTATTGGACGAGCCGACCATTGGCTTGCATGCGCGAGACAACCAAATTTTGTTGAACGCGCTGCATTTGCTCAGCGATAAAGGCAACACGCTGGTGGTGGTGGAGCACGACGAAGACACCATTCGCCGCGCCGACCACATCATCGACATTGGGCCGAGCGCGGGCAAGCGCGGTGGGCGTTTGATGGGCGAGGGATCGGTGAAAGACATCACCGACCAAGCGGATTCGCAAACGGGGCGCTACTTGTTGCACGCGATGCGGCATCCCTTGCAGGTGCGGCGCGATGTTGCCAATGCAGAACTGAACTGGCTGTCTCTCGAAGGCGCCTCGCTGCACAACCTGAACGACGTGAGTGTGGACGTCCCCCTCAAGCGTTTGGTGGCGGTGACGGGCGTGTCGGGCTCGGGCAAATCCACGCTCGCGCGCGATGTGCTGCTGCACAACGTGGCCGCAGCGGTGGCGCAGCGCTCCACGCAAGCGGGCCGCAAACTCGATGAGGAAGGCAAGCACCCTGCCTGGGTGGCCTGCACAGGCTTGGATGGTTACCAAACCATCGATCGTGTGTTGGAAGTCGACCAAACACCGATTGGTAAAACTCCGCGCAGCTGCCCCGCAACCTACATTGGTTTTTGGGACACGATTCGCAAACTGTTTGCAGAAACGCTCGAAGCCAAAGCCCGTGGCTACGGCGCAGGGCGCTTCAGCTTCAACACCGGTGAAGGCCGTTGCCACACCTGCGAAGGCCAAGGCCTGCGCACCATTGAGATGAGCTTTCTGCCGGACGTGAAAGTGCCGTGCGAAACCTGTCACGGCGCACGCTTCAACCCCGAAACCTTGGCGGTGAGCTGGCGCGGCAAAAGCATTGGCGATGTGTTGCAAATGGAAGTCGACGAGGCGGTTGACTTTTTCGCCACCATGCCCAATATTGCGCACCCGTTGCAATTGCTCAAAGACGTTGGTTTGGGCTACCTCACCTTGGGCCAACCTTCACCCACGCTCAGCGGCGGCGAAGCGCAGCGCATCAAGCTGGTGACCGAGCTAAGCAAGGTGCGCGACGACGTGACGCGCCGTGGCAACAAAGCCCCGCACACGCTCTATGTGTTGGACGAACCCACAGTGGGTCTGCACATGGCCGACGTGGACAAACTCATTCGCGTGTTGCACCGTTTGGTGGATGCCGGCCACAGCGTGGTGGTGATTGAGCACGACCTTGACGTGATTGCCGAAGCCGACTGGATCATCGACCTCGGCCCCGAAGGCGGCAACGGCGGCGGCTTGATCGTCGCGGCCGACACGCCCGAAGCGGTGGTCGCGCAGGGCACCCACACGGGTGTTGCGCTCAAACCCGTGCTGGCGCGGGTTTGACCATGCCCACGCCCACGCTAAAAAACTTGCTGACGCATCGTAGCTTTGTGCGTTTCATGGGCGCACGCTTTTTGGTGATCACCGCCAATCAAATGTTGATGGTGGCGGTGGCGTGGCACATGTACGACCTCACCGGCAGCGCGTGGGATTTAGGCTTGGTGGGGCTCTTTCAGTTCGTACCCGCTTTGGTGTTGACCTTGCCTGCGGGGCATGTCGCCGACCGCGTGCACCGTGGCCGTTTGTTTGCGGCGTGTGTGGCCATTCAGGCCACGGTGTCGACTGTGTTGGTGTGGGCCACGCTGGGTGAGTTTGTCAGCCGAGATTTGATCTTGGCTTTGTCGGTGGTGTTGGGCAGCACGCGGGCTTTTCAAATGCCTGCGCAACAAGCACTCACCCCCACCTTGTTGCCCACCCACTTGCTGCAGCGTGGCGTGGCCTTGAGTTCCAGCACCTTACAGGCCGGCATCATCGGCGGGCCTGCGCTTGGTGGTCTGTTGTACGCACACGGCGCGTTGACGGTGTATGCCGCCTGCGTGGCCATGATGCTGCTGTCGAGCGCGCTCACTTTGACCGTGCGCTACGTGCATCACGCCACGCAAGAGGCCGTGTCTTGGACCTCGGCCATGGCCGGCGTGACCTTTGTGTGGCGGAACAAAATTTTGTTGGGCGCCACGTCGCTGGACTTGTTCGCCGTCTTGTTGGGCGGTGCCACGGCCTTGTTGCCCATCTACGCGCGAGATATCTTGCACACCGGCCCCGAAGGCTTAGGCCTGCTTCGCGCCGCACCTGCAGTTGGCGCGTTGCTGATGTCGTTTGCCATGCTGCGTTGGCCGCTGCGCCGCCATGTAGGCTACAGCTTGCTAGGTTCTGTGGCCGTTTTTGGTGTGGCGACGGTGGTGTTTGGCTTGTCGGATCACTTTGGCCTGTCCTTGCTCGCTTTAGCCGTGACGGGCGCGGCAGACAACATCAGCGTCGTGACGCGCTTGACCTTGATGCAGCTTCAAACGCCCGATGAAATTCGCGGACGCGTGGCGGCGGTTAATTCGATTTTCATCGGTGCATCGAATCAACTCGGTGAGTTTGAGTCGGGCGCAGTGGCCGCGCTTTGGGGGCCTGTGGTGTCGGTGGTCAGCGGCGGTGTGGGCACCGTGTTGGTCGCGGCTTCATGGATAAAACTGTTTCCAACCTTGGCGCGCAGAGACCGCATGCAATAGCGATCACCCCGCCGTAGACAAAGCCAACCCCGCATGCTCCCGCAGCGGATGGAAATGAATTTTTGGAAAACGCTCTTGCGCCAAGCGCACGTCATACGGTGACGTGCACAAATACGCCAAGGTGTTGGCCGCATCCAACGCCATGCGCTGCGGGTAGGCGTAGTTGAACTCACGCAGCTCTGCAGGTGTGTCCGCAGTGATCCAACGCGCGCCGGTGTATTGGCAGCTCTCTAGCTTCACATCGCAGTCGTATTCGGCTTTCAAGCGGTGTTGCACCACTTCAAACTGCAGCTGGCCCACAGCGCCTAGCAGCATGGCACCGCCGGCTTCGGGTTTGAAGACTTGAATCGCGCCTTCTTCACCCAGCTGGTCTAGGCCTTGTTGCAGTTGCTTGGTGCGCAATGGGTTTTTCAAAATCACCGTCATGAACAACTCGGGCGCGAAGAATGGCAAGCCTGTGAATTGCAAGGCGGGCCCGTCGGTGATGGTGTCACCCAACTGCACACCACCGTGGGTGGTGAAGCCGATGATGTCGCCAGCGTAGGCCTCTTCCACCGCTTCGCGGCGTTGCGACATGAAGGTCACCACGCTGGTGGGGCGCAGCTCTTTGGCGGTGCGTTGCACTTTGAGTTTCATGCCGGGGGTGAACTTGCCCGAGGCCACGCGCACAAACGCGATGCGGTCGCGGTGATTGGCGTCCATGTTGGCTTGCACTTTGAACACCACGCCAGCGAACCCAACGTCCTCGGGCTGAATGATTTTTTCTTCTGCTTGCTTGTTCACCACCAAGTGGCTCAAACGAGGGCGAGGCGAGGGCGCGAGGTCGACCAAAGCGTCGAGCACTTCCATCACACCAAAGTTGTTCACACCCGAGCCAAAGAACACGGGGGTTTGTTTGCCTGCCAAGAAGGCTTCTTTATCGAATTGGGGCGATGCGCCGGTGGCCAGCTCCATGCTTTCCATGGCAGAGGCCCATTCCAAACCAAACCGCTCGGCCAACTGGGCTTGGTCGCTCAAGGGGTGGGTTTCAAAGTCTTGCGGTAAACGCTCAGAGCCTGAATCAAAAACGGTCATGGCTTGCGTGCGCAAGTTGATGATGCCGCCGAACAACTTCCCTTGGCCCACAGGCCAAGTCATGGGCACGCAAGGCATGCCGAGTTCACGTTCGACTTCGTCCAAGATGTCGAGGGGGTCGCGCACTTCGCGGTCCATCTTGTTCACAAACGTGATGATGGGCGTGTCGCGCTGACGGCACACCTCAATCAAGCGGCGGGTTTGCGCTTCCACACCGTTGGCCGCGTCAATCACCATCAATGCCGAGTCCACGGCGGTGAGCACGCGGTAGGTGTCTTCCGAGAAGTCTTTATGGCCGGGGGTGTCGAGCAGGTTGATGACGTGCTCGCGATAGAGCATCTGCATCACAGACGAGGCCACCGAAATACCGCGTTGCTTTTCAATCTCCATCCAGTCCGAGGTGGCGTGGCGGCTGGCTTTGCGGCCCTTGACGGCGCCCGCGATTTGAATCGCACCCGAGAACAGCAGCAGCTTTTCGGTCAGCGTGGTTTTACCCGCATCGGGGTGAGAAATGATGGCAAAGGTGCGGCGACGGCGCACTTCGTTCAGAAAAGAGCTCATGGGGCGGTGCGTGTAAGCACGTCATGTCAAAGGGCAGAATCATAGCGCTCGGGGCTGTGCGCTCTGAGGCTGGGCGTGGGTCAGAATGGCTTGCACCAAGATGTATCGGTCAAAGGGCTTGGGCAGAACTTCTCGAAAGCCGAGCGCCAAGCACTCTTTGACGGCGTCTTCGGCCACATTGGCGGTGAGGGCAATGACGGGCACGTCGCGGTAAGGATGGTCGGCATCGTCGCGAATGCGGCGAACCACCTCGGTGCCCGAGATGTCCGGCATGATCAAGTCCATCAACACGAGGTCGTAGCGGTGTTCACGCATTTTGGTCAAGGCATCGTTGCCGTTGATGGCGTGATCAATCAAGGCATTGGGCAGGCCGCGTTTGATGCTGGCGGTGGCCACCAATCGGTTGGTGACGTGGTCGTCGACCACCAAAATGTCGAGCTCAATGGGGTTGGCGCTGCTGGGGTCAATGGGGCGACGTGCCATGGGGGGCTCGGCCACGTCGATGGGCAATTTGACGGTGAACGCACTGCCCACGCCGAGGGCGCTTTCAACGCTGATGCTGCCTTTGTGGCTCTGCACCAAGCTGCGCGTGATGGCCAAGCCCAAACCGTTGCCGTGCAAGGCGTTGCCAGCCTTCAAGTCGTTGTCGCTGATTTTGAGCTGCACAAAGGGTTTGAAGATGTTTTCGAGGGCTGATTCAGGCATGCCAGTGCCCGTGTCTTCGACCCGCAGGATCAACTGGCCGAGTTTGAGGTTGTCAGGTGTCGTTTCAAAGCCGATGTGCATGCGCACTTGGCCTCGAGACGTGAACTTCAAGGCGTTGCCTAACAAATTCAAAATAATTTGAGCCAGTCGATGTGCATCCACCAAGGCCCACTGGGGGACGTTGGCGTCGATGTCGAGGGGGTACGTCACGCCCAATTGATCGGCGCGTGGGGACAGGGTTTGGTGTGTGCTGGTCAGCATGTCGCGCAGGTTGACGGGCTGCAAGTTCAGAACCAATTTACCTTGTTGAATTTGCGAAAAATCCAGCAGGTCGTTGATCACCGTGACCAAGTGCGCAGCAGAGTTGTGCGCACCTTTGACGTACTGGCCGGCGGGTTCTGGCAGCTGTGCGTCGGAAGACAACAGCCCCAAATAGCCCATGACCGCGTTCAAGGGCGTGCGCATTTCGTGACTCACCATGGCTAAAAATTGGTCTTTGTGTGCGCTGGCCACTTTCAGGTTGGTGGACAGGTTTTCGAGCCGTGCGTTGGTTTGACGCAGGCGCCGCAGGTGTTGCTCGTTGGCGGTGTCATAAATTTGCACCAAGGCGAGTTGGGCCAACAGCATGAGAATGAACATGCCCGCTCCAAAGGACAGGGGCTGCCACGCGTTGTCCGCGAGCGGTGTGCTGTCGCTCAGCGATTGCAAGGCAAACTGCGTGTCGAGCTGGGGCAACCAGCCACGGCTTTGCAAAATGTACAGCGCGATCACGCTCACCATGGAAGCCACCATGGCCAACAAGGAACCCACACGAAAGCCCATGAAGAGCGGCAGCAAAGGGATGATGGTCAGCCAGGTCAAAACAGGCGACGCGACGCCCCCTGTGATGGCCGCATTGAACAGCACCAAAGCCATGAGTGTGACTTGATAAATCAAGCAGCCCCATTTCAAGCCTCCCCCGTGGCGCCACACCAGCATTGCGACCAGCATGCACGCGACGGCTGCGGCGCAAGAGCTGGCGCTTGCGATGTTGCCGAGCCAATATAGCCAAGGCATGAGGCCTAGTAAGCTGACCATGGAGGACATCAAAAACCAGACAAAGTACACGTTTCTACTTTGGCGTAAGTGATACGCGAGCTGCCGTTTGATGAAGATGTGGATGTGACGATGGACGTTCATGCTGAGTATTAATCTTTTATATTTAATTCTAAAGTGTTCATGCATCGCGGGTTAAAATAATGGGGTTCGAGGAGCGCTGCAGCCTGTATCCGTCATTTCTGGTGGTGCATAGGTGAGGCTCGAACACACAGGTTCTTTTGCTGCTTTGTGCGGCGTTGGGCCTCACGTTTCCAACCGCGCTCACCCACTGTCAACGTGAGGTGAGTTCCGCGGAAATTTCCCGTTTTGGACTCCCGACGCTTACTGCGCGTTGAAAGTGGCTTTGCCAACTTTTGGAGTCTCACAAATGAACGCTGTTCTTAAAACCGCCGTCGCCGCCGATTACATCGTGGCTGACATGTCTCTGGCCGCTTGGGGCCGCAAAGAAATCAAAGTCGCCGAAACTGAAATGCCCGGTTTGATGGCTATCCGCGAAGAATTCGCCAAAGCGCAGCCCCTCCAAGGCGCTCGCGTGACGGGCTCTTTGCACATGACCATTCAAACGGCCGTATTGATCGAAACTTTGAAGGCCTTGGGCGCTGACGTTCGCTGGGCGTCTTGTAATATTTTCTCTACCCAAGACCACGCTGCGGCAGCGATTGCCGAAGCCGGTATTCCTGTGTTCGCCACCAAGGGCGAAACCTTGGCCGAGTACTGGGACTACACCCACCGTATTTTTGAATTCGGCGCCAAAGGCACCGATGGCGAAGGCCCCAACATGATCTTGGACGACGGCGGCGATGCCACGTTGTTGATGCATTTGGGCAAGCGCGCTGAAACCGATGCGTCGTTGATCGCAAACCCCACCAGCGAAGAAGAAACCTGTTTGTTCAACGCCATCAAGGCCAAACTGGCCATTGACCCTACGTGGTACACCCGCAAAGGTGCGCACATCATTGGCGTGACCGAAGAGACCACCACCGGCGTGTTGCGCTTGAACGAGATGGCCGCCAAGGGCAGCTTGATGTTCCGCGCCATCAACGTGAACGACTCAGTCACCAAGAGCAAGTTTGACAACCTGTACGGCTGCCGCGAATCTCTGGTCGATTCGATCAAGCGCGCCACCGACGTGATGATCGCTGGCAAAGTGGCTTGTGTGGCCGGTTACGGTGACGTGGGCAAGGGCTCGGCACAAGCCTTGCGCGCTTTGAGCGCCCAAGTGTGGGTGACAGAGATCGACCCGATCAACGCTTTGCAAGCTGCCATGGAAGGCTACAAAGTCGTGACCATGGAATACGCCGCTGACAAGTGCGACATCTTCGTGTCGGCCACTGGCAACAAGAACGTGATTCGTTACGAGCACATGGCCGCCATGAAAGACGAAGCCATCGTTTGCAACATCGGTCACTTCGACAACGAAATCGACGTCGCTTCGCTGGAAAAGCTGCAGTGGGACGAGATCAAGCCGCAAGTCGACCACGTCATCTTCCCCGATGGCAAAAAGATCACCCTGTTGGCTAAAGGCCGTCTGGTGAACTTGGGTTGCGCCACCGGCCACCCCAGCTTTGTGATGAGCGCAAGCTTTGCGAACCAAACGATCGCTCAGATCGAGTTGTTCACCAAGCAAGACCAATACGAATCTGGCAAGGTCTATGTGTTGCCTAAGCACCTCGACGAAAAAGTGGCACGTTTGCACCTCGAAAAAGTTGGCGCCATGCTGACCGTGTTGAGCGACGAGCAAGCCGCCTACATTGGTGTGGCAAAGACCGGCCCTTACAAAGCCGATACGTACCGCTACTAAGCCCTTGCATTTCGTTGCATTGCATTGATGCGCGCTGATCAGCTGCTCCTCGACCGTGGCTTGGCCGCTTCGCGCTCTCAAGCGCAGCGGTTGATCGCCTCGGGCGTCGAGTGGCGCTTAGGCACCAAGCCATGGAAGCTCGTCACCAAGAATGGTGACGAGTTGCCATTACCGAGCGAGCTGCGCTTGCTGGACACCGCCGAGGCACGCTATGTGTCTCGCGGCGGCTTGAAGCTAGAGGGCGCTCTGCTCAGCAGCGGCCTGACGGCCCAAGGCCTGCGTTGCCTCGATGTGGGGCAAAGCACCGGCGGCTTTACCGATTGCTTGTTGCAGCAAGGCGCTGCGCAAGTGGTGGGTTTGGATGTGGGGCACGGTCAGCTACATCCACGTTTGCGCGACGATGCGCGTGTGGTGTGTGTAGAACGCATCAACGCCCGCGAGTTAGAAGCAGGCGATGCACGGGTGCCTGATGCGCGTGATGGTTTTGATTTGGTGGTGGGCGATGTGTCGTTCATTTCGCTCACCCTCGTGTTACCTGCGTTGCTGCCTTTGTTGAAACAGGGTGGGACGCTGCTGATGTTGGTGAAGCCGCAGTTCGAGCTGCAGCCTAGCGATATTGGCAAAGGCGGCTTGGTCAAAGACCAAGCCAGTTATGTTCAGGTCGAGGCGCGTTTGCGCGAGGCCTGTGTTGCATTGCACTTAGAGGTGTTGGGCTACTGGCCCAGCGCCATTGCCGGTGGCGATGGCAACCAAGAATTTTGGATCGGTGCGCGTCATGCATGACGCGCCAATGAGAGAGACAGCTATGACGGTCAACAACAGTTTGAGCATTGAGTTTTTTCCACCTAAAACCCCTGAAGGTGCAGACAAGTTGCGCGCGGTGCGTCAAGCCTTGTACACACTCAAGCCGCAGTTTTGCTCCGTCACGTTTGGCGCTGGTGGCTCGACGCAGGCCGGCACCATCTCGACGTTGAGTGAAATTTTGAGTGAAGGCATGATGGCAGCCTCGCACTTCTCCTGCGTCGGCGCCACGCGCGACAGCGTGCGTCACCAGTTGGCCGAATTCAAAGCCATGGGCGTCAAGCGCTTGGTGGCATTGCGCGGCGACTTGCCCAGCGGCTATGGCGCAGGCGGTGAGTTTCAATACGCCAGCGATTTGGTGGCCTTCATCCGTGCCGAAACGGGCGATGACTTTGGCATTGAAGTGGCGGCTTATCCAGAGATTCACCCACAAGCCAAATCAGCTGAGGCTGACTTGCAAGCCTTTGCCACGAAGGTCAAGGCGGGAGCTGATTCGGCCATCACACAATACTTTTACAACAGCGATGCGTATTTCCGTTTTGTGGAAGACGCTGACAAATTGGGTGTGCACATTCCGATCGTGCCCGGCATCATGCCCATCACCAGTTCGTCTCAGTTGCTGCGTTTCTCAGATGCATGCGGTGCGGAAATTCCACGTTGGATTCGTTTGCGTCTGCAGGGCTACGGTGACGACATGGCTTCTATCAAAGCCTTTGGTTTGGAGGTGGTGACCGATTTGTGTGATCAATTGCGCTGCGCCGGGGCGCCAGGCTTGCATTTCTACAGCATGAACCAAAGCGCATCGACGTTGGCCATTTGTGAGAATTTGGGGCTTTTGACGTCAGCCATTTGATGGCTGATGGATGTCGGGTTCGTGTCGGCGTGCCGTCAAATGGGCAGGCCGCGCGACCTTTGCCAAGCCAGCCTCGTGCTGGCTTTTTTGTTGGTTTTAGCGCTCGTCAAAGCTCACCACCACTTGGTTGGTGGTGGGGCGCGCTTGGCAACTCAGCACAAAGCCTTGTGCCATTTCCCACGGTTCGAGGGTGAAGTTTTTGCTCATCTCAACGTGGCCTTCCATCACCTTGGCGCGACAGGTGCAGCACACGCCACCTTTGCAGGAGTAGGGCAAGTCCAAGCCGTGGTTGAGGGCCACGTCCAGCACATGGTCGTCGGGGCCCATGGTCATGTCATAGGGCTTGCCGTCCAAGACGATGCGGAGTTGGATCGCTTTTTTTGACGGGTCTGTTTGCGTGGCGCTGCGCTTGCGTGGCGTTGCTGGCGTGCTGGACGTGAAGCGCTCGGAATGCACGCGTTTGGCAGAAACGCCCGCCTGAATCAGGGCAGCTTCGGTGGCTTCAATCATGGCTTCGGGGCCACACACAAACACCTCATCCATGCTTTTCACGGGCAGCAGTGCCGCGATGATGGCGCGAACTTTGTCGCCATCAATGCGGCCTTCCAGCAAGGGCACTTCTTGGGATTGGCGCGACAAGATGTGGATCAAGGTCAAGCGGTCGGGGTAACGGTCTTTCAGGTCCTGCAGCGCTTCGTTGAACATCACGCTGGCCATGTGCCGGTTGCCATAGACCAAGGTGAATTTCGATTCAGCTTGACTTTGCAGTGTGCTGGCCATGATCGACAAGATGGGCGTGATGCCCGAGCCTGCTGCAAAGCCCACCCGGTGCAAAGCGCGCGGACGTTGCACGCCAAAGCGGCCTTGTGGCGGCATGACTTGCAAGGTGTCGCCAGCTTTGAGTTGCGTGGTGGCCCAATTCGAGAACAGGCCACCGTCAACTGCGCGAATGCCCACTTGCAACACGCCATCCCGTGCCAAGGTTTGTGGCGTCGAGCAGATGGAGTAGCTGCGGCGGACGTCTTGGCCGTCGATGGTGGCGCGCAGGGTCAAAAACTGACCAGGTTCAAACGCAAACGTGCTTTGCAACTCATCGGGAATACGAAAGCTGAGTGCAACCGCACTTGCGGCCTCCGCATCGACGCTGTACACGGAGAGGGTATGAAATTGAGGGGCTGCAGACATGGGACTGGCCTGTTCAAAAATTAATAGGGTTTGAAGTAATCAAACGGCTCCATGCATGACAAGCACTTGTAAAGCGCTTTGCAGGCGGTGGAGCCAAAGTGAGAGGTTTCTGTGGTGTCGTGCGAGTCGCATTGTGGGCAGGGAACCACCTCGGGCTTGTTTGCGCGTGCTGCGAACTGCACCACGGTAGAGCCTGCTGCGGTGTCACTTGTAGCGCCACAACGCGCGGGTGGGGCGATGCCGTAGGCGCGGAGCTTATCGCGCGCGGCTTGGCTCATCCAATCGGTGGTCCATGCGGGCGCCAATTGGGTTTGCACGCGGGCGTTCACACCCAAACTGGCCAATGTGGCATGCACGTCATCTTCAATTTGGCCCATGGCGGGGCAGCCGCTGTAGGTGGGGGTGATGACCACGGTCCAGCTGCCGTCGCTTTGCAGCACCACATCACGCAAGATGCCCATTTCACGCAGGGTGATGACGGGGATTTCGGGGTCGGTCAAGGTGTCAAGCGCCGCCCAAATGCGTGCGAGCGGCGTGGCTCGATGTGTGGCCGTTGATGATGGATTCTTTGGCGCTGATGCCGCAGATCCCATCGTTGCAGCCAATGCCATGGAAGCGGATGTGGCAGCGGCGTTCACCACACGCCTTGTGGGTGCGCGCGTGCCAAGCTTTGCATCTCGGCGAGCAAAAAGCCCAAATGTTCGGAATGCAAACCGTGCTTGCCGGTGTGCACAAACCCGTCCGTGGAGGGCTGCTGCAAGGTGGCGTCTGCGATGCCGTTGCTCACCAAGGTTTGCCAGTCGTTGCGCACGGTCGCGGTGTCGACGCCAATGCCTGCTGAAGCGGCTTGTGATTCAAAGTCGCTGGCTGACCAAAACTCTTGGGTATAGGGCAGCAAGTGGTTCAGCGCCGCTTGTGTTTTGGCGTGCGACACCTCGGTGCCATCGCCCAAGCGCACCAGCCAATCGTGCGAGTGACGCAAGTGATAACGCACTTCTTTGATGGACTTGGCTGCAATGGCGGCCAAGTGCGTATCTTGTGAGGATTGCAGTTTTTCCCACACCAAACCCATCAAGCTGCTGTACAAAAAGTTGCGCACGATGGTGACGGCGTAGTCGCGGTTGTCCACGGCGTAACCCACCAAGGCGGCATGATGCGGTAACTCCAGTAAGGTGTAGTTGCGAAAGTCTGGCACGTCACGGAAGTAAGCCAAGCTGTCTTCGGTCGCGCCATCGCCTTTGAGCGTAGCCGCGTGTTGGTAAAGCATGCGGGCTTGGCCAATCAGGTCCAAGCTGATGTTGGCCATGGCAATGTCTTCTTCCAAGATGGGGCCGTGGCCACACCATTCGGCGTTGCGTTGGCCCAGCACCAAGGCGTTGTCGGCCAAGTGCAGCACGTAATCCAAATGCGCCGACATCACATGTGCCCCACGTCGTCAGGGATGACGTAGAAAGTGGGGTGGCGGTAAATTTTGTCGCTGGCAGGTTCGAAGAATTCGGCTTTGTCGTCAGGGGCGCTGGCGGTGATGGCGTTGGAAGGCACCACCCAAATGCTCACGCCTTCTTGGCGGCGGGTGTACACGTCGCGTGCCATTTGCAGCGCGTGTTGCGCATCACTGGCGTGTAGGCTGCCGCAGTGCTTGTGCTCCAAGCCTTGTTTGCTGCGCACAAAAACTTCCCACAGGGGCCACTCGTTCAATGCTTTGGGGCTTGCTTGGCTCATGCGGCCTCCTTCAAGGTGTTTTGTTTGCGGGCGTGCGCCAAGGCGGCGTCGCGCACCCATTGACCGTCGTTCCAGGCTTTCACGCGGGTGCCCAACCGTTCTTTGTTGCAGGGGCCGTTGCCGTTGACGGTGGCCCAGAATTCGTCCCAGTCGATTTGGCCGTAGTCATGGTGGCCGCGTGCCTCGTTCCACTTCAAGTCTGGGTCAGGCAGGGTGACGCCCAGCACTTTGGCTTGTGGCACGGTGGCGTCCACAAACTTTTGACGCAGATCGTCGTTGCTGATGCGCTTGATCCCCCAGCGCATGCCTTGCACGCTGTTGGGGCTTTCTGCATCGGGCGGTCCGAACATGGCCAAGCACTTCCACCACCAGCGGTTGACGGCGTCTTGCACCATGGCTTTTTGTTCGGCAGTGCCGGTCATCATCACCAACAGCGCTTCGTAGCCTTGGCGTTGGTGGAAGCTTTCCTCTTTGCACACCCGCACCATGGCACGTGCGTAAGGGCCGTAGGAGCAACGGCACAGGGGGATTTGGTTCATGATGGCCGCGCCATCGACCAACCAACCGATGACGCCCACATCGGCCCAGGTGAGCGTGGGGTAGTTGAAGATCGAACTGTATTTGGCTTTGCCGGTGTGCAGGGCGTCGAACATTTGGTCGCGGCTGGTGCCCAAGGTTTCGGCGGCGCTGTACAGGTACAAGCCGTGGCCGGCTTCGTCTTGCACTTTGGCGATCAGGATGGTCTTGCGTTTGAGGCTGGGGGCGCGGCTGATCCAGTTTCCCTCGGGCAGCATGCCCACGATTTCGCTGTGTGCGTGCTGGCTGATTTGGCGCACCAAGGTTTTGCGGTAGGCGTCTGGCATCCAGTCTTGCGGTTCGATGCGGCCATCTGCGTCGATGCGTACATCAAACGACGCTTGCAAAGCGGCTTGCGACGCGCTGATGGGTTTTGCCACGGCTTTGAGCTGCGCGCCTTGTGGTGCTGACGCATCGGGGGCGTCGGACACGTTGAACGATTGGGTGTACATGAACCACTCCTGCACCGGCGACATGCGATGCTATGTTTGAAGTATAGATAATTAGCCGACCGACTGGTCGGTTAATTGGCTAGGGGTTTTTCCGAGCCTAAAAAACCGACAATGTGCGTTTTAAAAAAAGGGACAGCATCATGGCCATTCAAGCCGTCGTTTTTGATGCCTACGGCACCTTGTTTGATGTGTATTCGATTGGGGCGCTGGCTGAACGTTTGTACCCCGGTCAAGGCGCCGCCATTTCGATGCTGTGGCGAGACAAGCAGATTGAATACTCGCGCCTGATCACCATGTCAGATCCGCATGCGACGGGGGGCAGCAAGCACTATCAGTCGTTTTTTGAGGTCACGCGTGCCGCTTTGCAGTACACCTTGGCGCGTTTGCATTTGGCCCAGTCTGCGGCGAATGAAGGCGCATTGATGCGCCAATACGCGCATCTGACCGCATTTCCTGAAAACGTGGGTGTGCTGGAAACGCTCAAAGCGCAGGGTATTCCGACTGCCATTTTGTCTAACGGTAGCCCCGACATGCTGAATGTGGCGGTGAGTCATGCGGGCATGTCCACCTTGATGGATTACATCATTTCGGTTGACAGCGTTCGGCAGTTCAAGACCTCACCCGAAAGCTACGGGCTGGTGCAGCAGGTGTTGCCATTCCGGTTGGACGAGATTTTGTTTGTGTCGAGCAACGCCTGGGATGCGCTAGGGGCCACGTGGTTTGGCTTTCAGACCCTGTGGGTCAATCGTCAAAGCTTGCCGCATGAAACGATTGGGCCCAAACCCACCGTCACCGGCCGTGATTTGACTGACGTCTTGGCGTTTTTGAAGCCAACGCCGTAAAAAGCGGGTGTTTAGCCGCCCGACTCCACCGTCCAGCCTTGTCCCGGGCCGCGTGCCAAGGCTTTGGCCACGATGGGCAAGGCTTCGTTGAGCAGTGGCTTCAAGGTGTAGGGTGGGTTGATCAAAAACATGCCACTGGCGCTCAAGCCCGTGTCATCGCCGCCGGTGGCACGACCAATGGCCAAGGTGGCATGCAACCAAGGCTTCTTGAGTTGGGTGCACATGGTTTTGAGTTTGCGTGGCAAATCATGCGCCTCAGGGCGAGGAATGATGGGGTACCAGACGATGTAAGTGCCTGTGGCAAAACGCTTCAAACTGTCTTGAATGCAATCGATCACGCGGTAGTAATCGTTTTTAATTTCGTAGCTAGGGTCAATCAGCACACAGGTGCGACGCGATCCACTGGTCGACACGGGCGGCGGCAACAAGGCTTTGAGTGACTCAAAGCCGTCGGCACGCGTCACGCTGACCGTGCGACCCGCATTGAGTTGCTCAATGTTGCCTGTCAACGATTTGTGATCGGTCGGGTGCATCTCGAACAGCTTGAGGCGGTCACGCGCTTCGTAACGCAGCAAGCGATGCATGATGAAGGGCGAACCGGGGTAGATGCGGGTGCTTCCCCCCGAATTGAAGCCGGCCACCATGTCGAGGTAATCTTGTAAGGCGGGCGCGTTGGCTAAACCTTGGGTGGCCAACAATTTCAATAAGCCGTCAGCGGCTTCACCACTTTTCTCAGCGTAGTCACCATCAAGTCGGTAGAGGCCCGCGCCGGCGTGGGTGTCTACAAATTGAATGCCGGGCTCTTTGTGCATCAAGTGCTTCAAAGTCGCGATCAGCGTCAAATGTTTGAGGACGTCGGCATGGTTTCCGGCGTGAAAGGCGTGGCGATAACTGAACATGGGCCGCATGGTAACCCGCCATTTCTGGCGGTTTTAGCCAAGCTTGCGTTAAGTCCTTGATTTTTCGTATAATTTATGGCTCTGCAGCGCTTGAGTGGTCCCGCGGCAGAGGTTTCGCAAGAAGCACATCCCACCTAAGAGGTTCTCAACAGAAGAACGCCGACCGTGGAAAAGGGCCCTACAAACCAACTCTCCTTTTAGGATTTAACTATGTCTACATTCAGCGCAAAACCCGCTGACGTGGTGCATGAGTGGTTTGTGATTGACGCCACCGATAAGGTGCTCGGACGAGTAGCCAGCGAAGTTGCTCTCCGTTTACGCGGCAAACACAAAGCCATTTACACACCCCACGTCGATACAGGTGACTTCATCGTCATCATCAACGCCTCCAAACTCAAGGTCACGGGTACCAAGTCTTTGGACAAGGTGTACTACCGTCACTCGGGTTACCCCGGCGGTATCACTGCAACAAACTTCCGTGACATGCAAGCCAAGCACCCTGGCCGCGCATTCGAGAAGGCCGTCAAAGGCATGTTGCCTAAAGGCCCACTCGGCTACGCCATGATCAAAAAGCTCAAGGTGTATGGCGGTGCTGAGCACCCACACACCGCACAACAGCCTAAAGTGCTGGACATCTAAGGAGCTGAAATGATTGGTGAATGGAACAACGGCACCGGCCGTCGCAAATCAAGCGTCGCTCGCGTGTTTCTGAAAAAAGGCTCCGGCAAAATCACGATCAACGGTAAAGACATCGCCGCATATTTCGGCCGTCAAACCTCGATCATGATTTCGAAGCAACCCTTGATGCTGACCAACAACGGCGAAGCGTTTGACATTCAAGTCAACGTGCACGGCGGTGGTGAGTCTGGCCAAGCTGGTGCAGTGCGTCACGGTATTACCCGCGCTTTGATCGACTACGACGCAGCTTTGAAGCCCGTCCTGTCACAAGCCGGTTTCGTGACTCGCGATGCGCGCGAAGTGGAACGTAAAAAGGTTGGCTTGCACTCTGCTCGCCGCCGCAAGCAGTTCAGCAAGCGTTAATCCGCTTCCTGTTTTGCCAAAAGCCGCATGGGTTCGCCCTTGCGGCTTTTTTATGGCCGCTGCGTGATTAAACCCACGTTGCAAGCAGCGGTACTCAGCGGGAGCCGCTTAATTCCCGAGTAAACCGATATACTTTAGGCATTGAATTTGGAGATAAACCCATGAGCGCAGTTGCCGAAAACATTGAAACCGAAATGCCTGTACCGATCAACTTCACCGACAGCGCAGCTGCCAAGGTGGCAGATTTGATCGCCGAAGAAGGCAATGCTGATTTGAAGTTGCGTGTATTTGTGCAAGGCGGCGGCTGCTCTGGTTTTCAGTATGGCTTCACGTTTGATGAAGTGACCAACGAAGACGACACCACCATGACCAAGAATGGTGTGTCCTTGCTGATTGACGCCATGAGTTACCAGTATCTGCTGGGTGCTGAGATTGACTACAAAGAAGACTTGCAGGGCGCTCAGTTCGTCATCAAGAACCCCAACGCCACATCAACCTGTGGTTGCGGCTCTTCGTTTTCGGCCTAATGTTCTAACCCGCCCTGACGCAAGTTCAGGCGGGAAAAATACCACCCAAGATGCGGGCGCCTTTGGCGCCCGTTACTTTTGGCGCGTTGCCAGGCAAACCCAGCACCGTTTGACGTGCGAGCCAAGCGAACGCGCAGGCTTCAACTTGCAAGGGGGGCATGCCCCGCTCAGCGGAAGACACCACTTGGCACGAAGCAGGTAAACACGCTTGGAGACGCGCCATCAACAAGCCGTTCAGTGCGCCGCCACCACAGACGATCAATTCGCAAGCATCAGGTGCATGTCGCTTCACATCATTCACACAAGCTTGTGCGGTGAATTCGGTCAGCGTGGCTTGAACATCGGCGGGTGACGCTTGATCAAAGCGAGTCAGATGGGCCATCAACCATGCAGGGTGAAACAAATCACGGCCTGTGCTTTTCGGAGGGGCTTGCTGCAAAAACGGTTCTTGCATGAATGCCTGCAGCAACGGTGCGATCACTTGGCCGCTACGTCCCCATTGGCCGTTGTTGTCGTAAGGCTGACCTGTGTGGTGTTGACACCAGAAGTCCATCAGCGCGTTACCCGGACCGCAATCAAAACCGACGACCTCACCCTGAAGCGACAGCACGCTCACATTGGCAATGCCGCCGATGTTGAGCACCGCGACAGTTTGTTGCGCTTTGCCAAACACACCTTGATGAAACACAGGCACTAAGGGCGCCCCTTGCCCGCCTGCGGCCACATCACGGCTGCGGAAATCGGCCACGACGGCGATGCCGGCCAGCTCAGCCAATAGCGAGGGGTTGTTGAGTTGAAGCGTGTAACCCACACCGTCGAACAGGCCGGGTTGATGGCGCACTGTTTGTCCGTGCGCACCGATCGCTTGAATGTTTGAAGCGGTGAGGCCGGTGGTTGCCAAAAGCGACGTCACGACTTGGGCATACACCTGAACCAAGGCATTGGCAGCCAAGGCCGCGCGGTGCAGTTCGTTGACGCCTGCGGTGTTCAAGGCCATCAATTCGGCTTTGAGCGCGTCGTCAAAAGGTAGGGTTTGGTGCGACAACACGCAGGGTGTCCCTTGGCTGAAATCGACCAGCACACCATCGACGCCGTCGAGCGATGTGCCCGACATCAAGCCGATGAAGTAAGACGACATTTATTCAGATTGACTTGGCTGAGCACTTGCCGCTGCAGCAAGGTCAACCTTGGCAGCCGTCGCGTGACGCATGAACTCGGCGCGAGCCGCTGCAGACACTTCCACCATATCGCTTTGACGGGCCATCGTGAGCGGGTCTTTGTGTTGACCGTTCACTCGGAACTCAAAGTGCAAGTGCGGGCCTGTCGCCCAGCCTGTGGCGCCGACGGCACCCAAGGTTTCGCCTTGGGTCACGCGCTGCCCTGCTTTCACAGCAATACGACTCAGATGGGCGTAGACCGTGCTGTGGCCATTGGCGTGCTTGACGATCACCACATTGCCAAACCCATTTTGCGTGCCTGCGACGTCCACCACGCCTTGGCCGACGCTGCGAACTGGCGTGCCCGTCGGCGCTGCGTAATCAACGCCTAGGTGTGCGCGCCAAGTTTGCAAAATGGGATGAAAGCGCATTTTGAAGCCGCTGGAGACTCGAGAAAACGCCAAAGGCGATGCCAAATAGGAGCGTCGCAGGCTGACGCCTTCAGCGTTGAAGTAACCACCCACTTTGGCGTTGGCTTCTTGAAACCAAAACGCTTGGTGCGTCTTGCCGTTGTTCACAAATTCGGCGGAAACTACGCGGCCTGAGCGCAAGGTTTCACCATCGGCTTCGAAGGATTCGTAAACCACCGCAAACCGATCGCCTTTGCGAAGCGCACGGTGAAAATCAATGTCACCGGCAAAAATATCGGCCAATTGGCTGGCCACGTTGTCTGGGATGTTGGCCGCATCGGTGGCTGCAAACAGCGAGCTTTGAATCACGCCATTGGCATGACGCGTGCTCACGCCAAGGGGGGCGCTTTCCAAGCGCTCGACAAAGCCAGTCGGCGTGCGTTCCATCACCCAGCGGGAGAAATCTGTGGCCTTATCGGGAGCCCAGCGAACGGTCAAGCGCTTGAGGCTGCGTGACTCATCGCCTTCCACTGTGACCAAGCGGCCATTGCGCGCCAAAATTTGGCTGCGCGCCACGCGTGCGTTACGCAAATAGTCGCTCGCTTCAGTGTCGCTCACGCCAAGACGACTGAGCAAGCTGTCAGCCGTGTCGCTGGAACGTGTGACGTCCGAGCGAAAAAGCATCAAAGCGGGGTCGGTGGTAGCGACGCTTGGCAAGGACAAAGTGGACACGCTTTCCACCACTTGGTTCAAGGATGAAGCACTGCCGTTGGGCGACAAATTGCCAACCGCAAACGCACCGCCACCCACAATGCACAGGCTCAGCGCAAAGCCAGCCATCGTGCGATGAGGATGCGCTTTTTGTAAGCTTTGTAGGCGTTGTGCCCACTGAAAAAAGAGTTGCAGCAAGGGTGAGGTCTCCAGCTGTTGGTGGGGGCAGGGCTTAAATCCCATGTCCGAGGTCTGCGGCCTCTAAAATCAGCCTCAAACACCAAAGGGCCGAGTATAACTTGTGCATCAAAAAATCCATATGAATCAAGCCTCTGTACATACTTACCCTATCACCGACCGTGCTCGCGAAGCCTTGGCCGTCACTCAGCGCGGCTGCGAAGAGCTGATTCCAGCCGACGATTGGCTTAAGAAATTGGCCCGCTCTGAGGCCACGGGCCAACCACTGCGCATCAAACTGGGTCTTGACCCGACCGCCCCCGACATTCACATTGGCCACACCGTGGTGCTGAACAAGATGCGCCAGTTGCAAGACTTGGGTCATCAAGTGATCTTTTTGATTGGCGACTTCACCAGCTTGATTGGCGACCCGTCCGGCCGTAACAGCACGCGCCCGCCGCTCACGCCCGAGCAAATCAAGGTGAACGCCGAGACGTATTACAAGCAGGCCTCGTTGGTGCTCGATCCTTCAAAAACCGAGATTCGCTACAACAGCGAGTGGTCCATCCCGCTGGGTTCAATGGGCATGATTCAGCTCGCGTCCAAGTACACCGTGGCGCGCATGATGGAGCGCAATGACTTCCATGACCGCTTCCACGCCAACACACCGATCAGCGTGCACGAGTTTCTGTATCCGCTGATGCAGGGCTACGACTCAGTGGCTTTGAAGTCAGACTTGGAGTTGGGCGGCACCGACCAAAAGTTCAACTTGTTGATGGGCCGCCATTTGCAAACCGAGTACGGCCAAGAAGCCCAGTGCATCTTGACCATGCCGTTGCTCGAAGGCTTGGACGGCGTTGAAAAAATGTCCAAGTCCAAGAACAACTACATCGGCATCAGTGAAGCGCCCAACACCATGTTTGCCAAGGTGTTGTCCATTTCTGACGTGCTCATGTGGCGCTGGTACACCTTGTTGTCGTTCAAGTCGATGGCGGACATCGAGGCGCTGAAAAAAGAGATTGAAGGCGGGCGCAATCCCAAAGACGCCAAAGTCGCCTTGGCCAAAGAAATCACTTCACGATTTCACGGCGCAGCAGCCGCAGAAGCGGCAGAGCAAGACTTCATCAACCGCAGCAAAGGCGGTGTGCCCGATGAAATTCCCGAGGTCACGCTCACCGGGGCGCCTTTGGGGATTGGCGCCTTGCTGAAGGCCGCAGGTTTGGCCCCGTCCACCAGCGAGGCCAGCCGCCTGATTGACGGCGGTGGCGTACGTGTGGATTCCAGCGTCGTCAGCGACAAGGGGCTGAAACTTGAAGCCGGAATCTTTGTTGTGCAAGTGGGCAAGCGCAAGTTTGCGCGCGTCACGCTCAGCTAGACGATGGCGTTTTTCACCATGACAAATCCTTAGACGTGAACACTTCGCTCCCCAAAGGTCTGACCCCCCAAGCTTTGCTGTGGGTTTCCGTGTTCGTGGCCTGCATCACTATTGGTCTGAAAACCTTGGCGTGGTGGCTGACCGATTCTGTGGGTTTGCTGTCCGACGCCATGGAGTCGTTGGTCAACTTGGCCAGCGCGGTGTTCGGTTTGATGATGGTGACCGTTGCGGCTCGCCCTGCTGACGAAGAGCATCCGTATGGCCATCACAAGGCGGAGTACTTTTCGTCGGGCTTTGAAGGCATTTTGATCGTGGTGGCCGCGTTGGGCATTGTGTGGGCTGCCAGCCATCGCATTTTTGACCCGCAGCCGTTGGAGCAAGTGGGTTTGGGCTTGGCGCTGTCGGTCGTCAGTTCGATGCTCAATGGCGGTTTGGCGTGGGTCATGTTTCGTGCTGCCAAGACGCACCGATCCATCGCGCTTGAAGCGGACGCGCGCCATTTGGTCACCGATGTCTGGACTTCCGCGGGGGTGGTCATTGGCATTGGCTTGGTCAGCTGGAGTGGCTGGCTGTGGCTGGATGCGGTGGTCGCGATTGGCGTGGCCTTGAACATTTTGAAAGAAGGCTGGCACCTCATCTGGAGCGCGTCGCAAGGCTTGATGGATGAAGCTGTGGAGCCAGATGTGCTGGCTCAAATTCAAGAGGTATTGCACGATTTTTCCCACAGTCGTGATGGCCGTGGTGCGGCGTCGGGCGAGACGGTGCACATCGTGCGGTTTGACCATGTGACCACCCGTAAAGCCGGGCAACGCCGCTTTGTGGACATGCACATGCACATGCCCGCTGAGTGGTCGTTGGGGCGTGCTGCTGCCTTGCGTGCCAGCGTGGAGCAAGCCTTGATGAGCGCCGTGCCCGGCTTGCGCGCCACGATCCAACTCTTGCCCGGCGATGTCGAAGCGCACTTCGATGATTCACGCGATTTAATTTAAATCGCGTGAGCCACAAACAAAGGTTGTTGGAACGATGAAAGCGGTGTTGCAACGGGTAAGTGAGGCCCGCGTGGTGATCGACGGCCAAACAGTGGGCGAAATTGGCCAAGGCTTGATGGTGTTGTTGTGCGCCGAAAAAGGCGACACAGAAGCCGTGGGCCAAAAGATGCTCGACAAAATTTTGAAGCTTCGCGTTTTTTACGACGACGCCGGCAAGATGAACCACAGCGTCACCGATGTGGCGGGCGGTTTGCTGGTGGTGAGTCAATTCACCTTGGCCGCAGACACCCGCAGCGGCACCCGTCCCAGTTTCACCAGCGCCGCTCCTTCTGACGAAGGGCGTCGTTTGTATGACGCCTTTGTGGCCCAAGCCAAAGCGCAGCATGCGAACGTGCAAACCGGTGTCTTTGGCGCCGATATGAAAGTCTATTTGGTCAACGATGGCCCCGTGACCATCCCGATCACGATAATCGGTGCATGACCGATTCAAAAAACACCGCTTCTTCTTTTGCCGCTTTGAGCCTCGCGGCCGCATCGATAGACAACCTCACCCAGCTGGGCTACACCCAGATGACCCCCATTCAAGCCGCCAGCTTGCCTCTGACCTTGGCTGGCCGCGACCTGATCGCGCAAGCCAGCACCGGCAGCGGCAAGACCGCCGCATTTGGGATTCCCTTGGTCGAAAAGCTCGACGCTGCGCAATTCGATGCCCAAGCTTTGGTGCTGTGCCCCACGCGTGAGTTAGCCGACCAAGTCACGCAAGAGCTGCGCCGTTTGGCGCGTGCTGTGGGCAATATCAAAGTGGTGACCTTGTGTGGTGGCGTAGCCTTGCGCGGCCAAACGCTCAGCCTTGAGCACGGCGCGCATGTGGTGGTCGGCACCCCCGGCCGCATCATGGACCACTTGGAGCGCGGCTCGTTGAGCTTGCAGGGTGTGAAAACCTTGGTGCTGGACGAGGCCGACCGCATGTTGGACATGGGCTTTTTTGAGGACATCGCCAAGGTGGTGCGTCAGTGCCCCAAGGACCGTCAAACCTTGTTGTTTTCGGCCACGTATCCCGAAGGCATTGCCAAGCTGTCTGCGCAGTTCATGCGTGAGCCTCAAACTGTCAAGGTGCAGGCGCAGCACGATGCACAAAAAATCAAGCAAATCTTTTACGAAGTGTCCAACAGCGAACGCTTGCACGCGGTGTCGTTGCTGCTGAACCACTTTCGCCCTGAGTCCACGCTGGCGTTTTGCAACACCAAGCAGCAATGCCGCGATTTGGTGGCCGTGTTGCAAGCCCAAGGCTTTAGTGCCTTGGCCTTGTTTGGCGAGTTGGAGCAACGCGAACGTGACCAAGTTCTGGTGCAATTTGCCAACCGCAGCTGTTCGGTGTTGGTGGCCACCGACGTGGCCGCGCGCGGCTTGGATGTGGCTAATTTAGAAGCCGTCATCAACGTCGATGTGACGCCTGATTCAGAAATTCACATCCACCGCATTGGCCGTACCGGACGAGGCGACGCCGAAGGTTTGGCGCTGTCGCTCGCCAGCATGGACGAGATGGGCAGCGTGGGCAAGATTGAGCAGCTGCAAGGCCGTGAGTCCACCTGGGCCCCGCTGAGCAGTTTGACGCCGGCTGCCGGCGGCGTCTTGCAGCCGCCCATGGCGACGCTGCAAATTGTGGGTGGTCGTAAAGAAAAGATCCGCGCGGGCGACGTGTTGGGCGCGCTCACGGGAGACGCTGGTTTTACCAAAGATCAAGTGGGCAAGATCAACGTGAACGAGTTTTCTACCTACGTGGCCGTGGAGCGCAGCATTGCGCGTGAGGCCGTCAAACGCTTGAGCGCAGGTCGCGTCAAAGGCAAGACCGTGCGCGTGCGCTTGCTGGAAGACACGGCAGGGCGATAAGTCGCGTTAAGCCGTGCTAAGCGCGATGGGCCTCCGCCTCGTGCTTGTCTGACTTGCGACCGTTCAAGATTAATAAGGGTTTTTGAACCCCAAACCCGCCAAGATGTCGATCTCGTAGGCTTCCATCTCTTCGGCATCTTGCGTGCTGGTTTCGTGGTCCCAGCCTTGGGCGTGCAAGGCACCGTGCACCAGCAAGTGCGCGTAATGTGCTTGCAGGGTTTTGCCTTGCTCTTTGGCCTCTTTGGCCACCACCGGCGCGCACAACACCAAGTCCGCCATGACCACGGGCTCTTGTGCGTAGTCAAAGGTCAGCACGTTGGTGGCGTAATCTTTTTTGCGGTAGCTGCTGTTCAGGGCTTGGCCCTCTTCGGCGTTGACAATGCGCACCGTGATTTCCGCATCGTCGACCAGCGCATGGCGGATGCAACGGGCCACAAAGTGACGCGGCAGGGCGGCACGGTGACGCGCTGCGTAAGGTATGTCGCCAAATTGCAAAGAGAGTTGAAGGTGTTTGAGCGCCATGAAGAAATTTGCGTGAAGGGCTGAGGGGCTGAACGGCAGGGGCCTTAGGCCCCGTAGTTTGGCAAGTTAAGAGCGTTTGCGGACCGGTGCGCCCGTGGTGGCGCCGCGCGATGCATCGTACGCATCGACGATGCGCGCCACCAAGGGGTGACGCACCACGTCGGCGCTGGTGAAGTGCGTGATCGAAATACCTTTCACCCGTCGGAGCACGCGCTCAGCGTCGATCAAGCCGCTGAGTTGGCCTTTGGGCAGGTCGATTTGGCTGACGTCGCCCGTCACCACCGCCTTGGCACCAAAGCCCACACGCGTCAAGAACATCTTCATTTGCTCGGGCGTGGTGTTTTGCGCTTCATCCAAGATGACAAACGCGTTGTTCAGTGTGCGCCCGCGCATGAAGGCCAAGGGCGCAATTTCAATCGCGTTGCGCTCGAAGGCTTTTTGCACGCGGTCATAGCCCATCAGGTCGTACAGCGCGTCGTACAAAGGGCGCAAATATGGGTCCACCTTTTGGCCTAAATCACCGGGTAAGAAGCCGAGCTTTTCGCCCGCTTCCACGGCGGGGCGGGTCAGCACAATGCGTTGCACCGCGCTGCGTTCCAGTGCGTCCACCGCGCAGGCCACCGCCAAATAGGTTTTGCCGGTGCCGGCAGGGCCAATGCCAAACGTGATGTCGTGCGCTGCAATGTTGTCCAAGTACATGGCTTGGTTGGGCGTGCGTGCACGCAGGTCGGTGCGGCGGGTGTTGAGGGCTGGGCTGTTGTTTTCGTCCATGGACTCATCGCCCGCCAACATGAGCTGCACCTGTTCGGCTGGAATGGGGCGCTCGGCGCGCTCGTACAGGGCTTGCAGCACCTCCATGGCGCGGGTGGCTTTGGCTTTGTGGCCATCCACTTTGAACTGCTCGTGGCGGTGGGCGATTTTGACGTTCAACGCCAACTCAATGGTGCGTAAATGTTCGTCAACGGGGCCGCACAAGTGCGAGAGGTAGGTGTTGTTGTGCGGGGTGAAGGTGTGGCGAAGAATCAAGTCGATAATCCCTAAAAAGGTCCCCCAATGATAGGCAAATTAACAGGCATCCTCAGCGAGAAAAACCCACCCCAAGTTTTGGTGGATTGCAATGGCGTGGGCTACGAAGTCGACGTGCCCATGAGCACCTTCTACAACTTGCCCGCCACCGGCGAACGTGTGTCGTTGTTGACGCACTTTGTGGTGCGCGAAGACGCGCAGATTTTGTTTGGCTTTGGCACCGCGTCTGAGCGGGCCACGTTTCGTTTGCTGATCAAAATTTCAGGCGTGGGCCCGCGCATGGCGCTTGGCATCTTGAGCGGGTTGAGTGCCGACGAGTTGGCGCGTGCCGTGTCTGACCAAAACGCAGGCCGCCTCACCAAAGTGCCAGGCATTGGCAAGAAGACGGCGGAGCGCTTGTTGCTCGAGCTCAAAGGCAAATTGGGCGTCGACCTCGGCCCCAATATGTTCTCTACGCCTGATCACCAAAGCGACATCTTGCAAGCCTTGCTGGCGCTGGGTTACAGCGACAAAGAAGCGTCTACAGCCCTCAAGTTGCTGCCCGCCGAGGTAGGGGTGAGTGACGGCATCAAGCTGGCGCTGAAAGCTTTGGCGAAATAAACCATGAGTATTCAAACCGACGACTTCGCCCCCACGCCCATGCCCGCGCGCATGGTGACTGCCGCGCCTGTGTCGCCCAACGAAGAGGCCATTGAACGCGCTTTGCGTCCCAAGCTGCTCCAAGAGTACGTGGGCCAGATGAAGGTGCGCGAGCAGTTGGAGATCTTCATTGGCGCCGCCCGTAAGCGCGGTGAGGCCTTGGACCATGTGTTGCTGTTTGGCCCGCCCGGTTTGGGTAAGACCACGTTGAGCCACATCATTGCGCAAGAGTTGGGCGTGAACCTTCGTTCCACTAGCGGTCCTGTGCTGGAAAAGCCCAAAGATTTGGCGGCTTTGCTGACGGGCTTAGAGAAAAATGATGTGCTGTTCATCGACGAAATTCACCGTTTGTCGGCTGTGGTCGAAGAGATTTTGTACCCCGCGCTCGAGGACTACCAAATCGACATCATGATTGGTGAAGGTCCTGCCGCACGCAGCATCAAACTCGATTTGCAGCCTTTCACCTTGGTGGGGGCGACTACGCGCGCAGGCATGTTGACCAACCCGCTGCGGGACCGTTTTGGCATCGTGTCGCGTTTGGAGTTTTACACCGCCGAAGAGTTGCAGCGCATCGTCATTCGCAGTGCAGGTTTGTTGAACACGCCCATGGATGTGGATGGTGGCTTTGAGATTGCCCGCCGTTCGCGCGGCACGCCGCGTATTGCCAACCGCTTGCTGCGCCGTGTGCGTGATTACGCCGATGTGAAGGGCAACGGTCGCATCACCTTAGGCATGGCCAATAAGGCCTTGGCCATGTTGGATGTCGATCCGCAAGGTTTTGATTTGATGGACCGCAAGTTGCTCGAAGCCGTGATTCACCGTTTCGACGGCGGTCCCGTCGGCTTGGACAACATTGCTGCCAGTATCGGCGAAGAGCGCGACACGATCGAAGACGTGATCGAGCCGTTCTTGATTCAGCAAGGTTTCTTGCAACGCACGCCGCGTGGTCGCATTGCCACCTTGGCGGCTTATCGGCATTTGGGTGTGACGCCTCCCAAATCGCACTCGGGCTTGTCTGACGACTGATACGCCTAGGTGAAGTTCGGCGTTTGCCGCCTTACCGATTAGGCTGTTGTTTCGTCGCGAGGTCCTGTGGCACTTTCGTCAAAGTGCGACACGTCGCCCCAGCCCACCAAGCTCAAGCCCTGAGGCGTCCACAGCAAGCGGTTGATGGCGGCATTGCCCAAATGCCAGGTGCGTGGGGCTTGTGTGTCTTGGTTGGTGGCTAAGCGGTACAACACGTCCATCACGCCGCCGTGCGCCACCAGCACGATTTGTTCGCCCACATGTTGGCAGGCCAGTTCGTCCACACATTGCGCAATGCGTGCGCGTAACGCCAGTAAGGACTCGCCGCCTTCCGGCGACCAATGCGGGTCGCGGCTGCGCCAGAGTTTGGCGTCATCCGGCCAACCGGTTTCAATTTGAGTCCAGGTTTGCGCTTGCAGATGGCCAAAGTGACGCTCCCGTAATCCGGTGTGCGCGGTCACCTTTAGCAATGCATGGGGGCTTGTGAGTGCCAAACGTGTAGGCGATTGGGCAATGGCACAGGCCGTGTCAAACGCGCGCTTCAAGTCGCTGCTGTACACCGCGGCAATAGGCTCTTGCGCCAAGGCGTGGCCGACGCGTTGGGCTTGCCAGCGACCCGTGTCATTGAGGTCGATGTCCAGCTGACCTTGGATGCGGGTGTCCACGTTCCAAGTGGTTTCTCCGTGGCGGATGGCGAGTATTCGGGTGGATGTCATGCGAAGAGTTTAATTTCGTGCAAAATAGCACGGTCGTTCTTTTTTGAGTGGTCTGTCATGACTGTTACCCACAAAGCCCCGCTGGTTGAAAACCGCGCCTTGCAAAAGGGCCAGCAAACCAAAGCCGCCATTGTGGACGCGGCTTTGGGCTTGGCCACGCAGATCGGTTTGGAAGGTTTGAGCATCGGTGCTTTGGCCGAAGTGGCGCGCATGAGCAAGTCGGGCGTGTTTGCCCATTTTGGCTCTCGCGAAGAACTGCAGCTGTCGGTGGTGCGTGAGTACCACGAACGCTTTGAAGCCGAGGTGTTTTACTCGGCACTCAAGGCCGAGCGCGGTTTGCCGCGCTTGCGCCAATTGTTTGCCAATTGGACCAAGCGAACCTCCGCTGAAATTGACACAGGCTGTCTCTACATCAGCGGCGCCGCTGAGTTTGACGACCGGCCCGGCCCCGTGCGCGATGCCTTGGCCAGTTCGGTCAAAACCTGGTTGGCGGCGGTGTACCGCGCTGTCATGCAGGCCTGTGAAGAAGGTCATTTGGCCACCGACATCGATGCCGAGCAAATGGTGTTTGAAGTGCACGGCTTGATCTTGGCGTTGCAATACGAGGCCAGGTTTTTACGCTCCTCCAAGTCGTTGGAGCGCACCTCGCGCGGTTTTGAAAATATCTTGCAGCGCTACGGCGCGCAAACCCCTCAGCTCGCACCTGAATCCGTAATCCCATCCGTTTCCAAACCGGCAGCCAAGCGCAGCCGTACCCCCGTTAAAAAGTAAGGAGTTTTTCATGCCTAGCTATACCCCACCCCTGCGCGATATGCAATTTGTGCTGCACGACGTGCTGCATGTCACCGACGACTTTAAAGTCATGCCCAAACATGCTGAGATCGATGCCGACACGATTTCTGCGGTGCTGGAAGAAGGTGGCAAGTTCGCCTCTGAAGTGATCTTCCCCCTCAACCAAATTGGCGATGCGCAAGGTTGCACCTTGGACCGTGACACGCATGAAGTGAGCACGCCCGATGGCTTCAAAGCTGCGTTTGACCAATACGTGCAAGGCGGCTGGCCTGCCTTGAGTTGCGACCCCGCGTATGGCGGTCAAGGTTTGCCCATCGTGGTGAATCAGTGTTTTTACGAAATGCTCAACAGCGGTAACCAAGCATGGACCATGTACCCCGGTCTCTCGCACGGTGCTTACGAAGCCCTGCATGCGCATGGCACTGAGGCGCAAAAGGCCTTGTATTTGCCCAAGCTCACCAGTGGCGAATGGACGGGCACCATGTGCCTGACCGAGCCACATTGCGGCACCGACCTTGGGTTGTTGCGCACCAAGGCTGAGCCGCAAGCCAACGGTACGTACCGCATCACGGGCAACAAAATTTTCATCAGCGCCGGTGAGCACAACATGGTGAGCAACATTGTTCACTTGGTGTTGGCCCGATTGCCCGATGCGCCCGCAGGCAGCAAAGGCATCAGCTTGTTTGTGGTGCCCAAGTTCAACGTGAACGACGATGGCAGCTTGGGTGAGCGCAACGGCATTTATTGTGGCGGCTTAGAGCACAAGATGGGTATTCACGGCAACGCGACCGCACAGATGGTGTTAGAGGGTGCCGTCGGCACGATGGTGGGCCAACCCAACAAGGGCTTGGCGGCGATGTTTGTGATGATGAACGCTGCGCGCATTGGCGTGGGCATGCAATCGCTCGGCTTGACCGAAGTGGCCTATCAAAACGCGGTGGCGTATGCCAAAGACCGCATTCAGTCGCGCAGCTTGACGGGCCCCAAAGACATCAGCAAGCCCGCAGACAGCATCTTGGTTCACCCCGATGTGCGCAAGATGCTGCTCACCGCCAAGGCGTATGCAGAAGGCGGTCGTGCACTCAGCTTGTATTGCGCGCTGTTGATTGACCGTGAGTTGAACCACCCCGATGCCGCCGTGCGTGCCGACTCGGCGGAGATGGTGGCCTTGCTCACGCCCATCGTGAAAGCCTTCATCACCGACAACGCTTGGACCGCAACCTCGGCCTGCATGCAAGTGTTTGGTGGCCACGGCTTTATCCGTGAATGGGGCATGGAGCAATACGTGCGCGATGCCCGCATCAACATGATTTATGAAGGCACCAACACCATCCAAAGTTTGGACTTATTGGGGCGCAAAGTCTTGGGCAACCAAGGTGCGACGTTGAAGAAGTTTGGCGCACACATCACCGAGCTGGTGATGGCCGAGCAGGGCAACGAAGACATGGCCGAGTTCATCAACCCACTGGCCAAGTTGGGCCAGCAAATGACGCAGTTCACGGGCGAGATTGGCTACAAAGCCATGCAAAACGCCGACGAAGTGGGCGCCGCTGCGGTGGATTATTTGCGCGTGGCTGGGCACTTGGTGTTTGGCTATTTCTGGGCGCGCATGGCCCAAGTGGCTTTGCAAAAAATTGCCGAAGGCAACCGCGACACGTTCTACCAAGCGAAGTTGCAAACGGCGCGCTTTTACTTTGCCAAACTGTTCCCTGAGACCGCATCGCTCATGGCCACAGCTCGCGCGGGCTCTGCTGTGCTGATGGAGACAGACGCTGTCTTTGCCTGAAATTGGCCGCATCACAATGCTGTAAATTCACACGCTTATGACAATCAACACATTCAAATGCTTGCTGAGCTTCGCCCTGTTGGGCGCAGCCAGTTGCTTCGCACAAATGACACCCGTGGGCACTTGGCACACCATCGACGACAACACGGGTGAGGCCAAGGCCGAAATCCAAATTGTGGACAAAGGCGGTGTGTTGAGTGGTCGCGTGGTCAAGTCGTTGCGCAACGATCCGAACGCCAGAAAAACTTGTGACGACTGCAAGGACGATCGCAAAGGTCAAGACATCATCGGTATGGAAATCATCCGTGGTGTGAAGCCTGAGCCTTTGACCGAGCACTTGTGGGCGGGTGGCGGAAAAATCTTAGACCCTGAAAACGGCAAAGATTACACCGTCAAAATGGTGCCCAAAGAGGGTGGGAAAAAGCTGCAGGTGCGAGGCTATATGGGCCCGTTCTACCGGACACAAACTTGGCTGCGTCAGCCTTAATGGAGACATCGATGACTGATATCTTGAACCACATTGACCAGGGCGTGATGACGCTCACGTTCAACCGCGTTGACAAAAAGAACTCCATCACTTCCGCCATGTATGCGGCGTTAGCCGATGCCCTTGAGCAAGCCGAGCAAGACGCTGCTGTGCGTGTGGTGGTTTTTCAAGGCCACGAAACGATCTTCAGTGCAGGCAACGACATTGCTGACTTTTTGAACAACCCGCCGGCAGGCCAGGATTCGCCGGTGTTCCGCTTTTTGCGCAACATCGCGGCTTTCTCCAAGCCCGTGATCGCAGCTGTGGCAGGCCCAGCCGTGGGCATTGGTACCACGCTGTTGTTCCATTGCGATTTGGTTTACGCCGGTGACAACGCCGCGTTCTCCATGCCTTTTGTGAATTTGGGTTTGTGCCCCGAAGCAGCTTCCAGCTTGTTGGTGCCGCAGATGATGGGTTACCACCGTGCTGCTGAAGCATTGTTGATGGGCGAGCCTTTCATGGCTGAAGCGGCGCAAGAAGTGGGCTTGGTCAATCGCGTGGTGCCACCGCTGGAATTGAATAGCTATGCCCAAGCACAGGCCCGCAAATTGGCGGCTAAGCCCATCACCTCGCTAATGACGACCAAGCGTTTGATGAAGCAAAGTCAAGCTGCGCAAATCAAAGCGCAAATGGCGGAAGAAGGGGCTTCTTTTGGGCGCATGTTGCAAGAGCCTGCGGCCAAAGAAGCTTTTGGTGCGTTTATGGAAAAACGCAAGCCCGATTTTTCCAAGCTCTGAGAAGTTGTTCAAGAAAGACATCTGGCATGCCTCATTTCTCTAAGAGCTCGGCCTTGTCTGAGCCTCAAGCACCTCTAGTTGTGCTTGAGCCTGAGTACTTAGAAGGCTTTCGCCAGATCTATGAAGAAAAGATCGTCTTCAACAAAACCTTGGGTCTGAAACTGGTGAGCGTCACCCCTGAAGAGGTGGTGGCACGCATCGACATGAAGCCCGAGTTGGTGGGGCATTACGGCTACAACCGCATCCACGGCGGCGTCATCAGCGCTGTGTTGGATGCAATTGGCAGTGCCGCCGTCATGGCGGCTCTGGCCGCCAAGCACATGAACGAAGCACCCGAGCAGCGGCTGCAGCGCTTCACCAAGCTGGGCACCATCGATTTGCGGGTGGATTATTTGCGCCCCGGCATTGGCGAGCACTTCACCATCCACGCCCATGCCTTGCGCGTGGGCTCGCGTGTGGGCTCGTCGCGCATGGAGTTTCGTGGGCCTGATGGCACGCTGATGTCAACGGGCGCGGCGGCCTACATCGTCTCCTAAAACTCAGGGTTTGGGGATCTGGCGGGGCTTGCCCTGCTCATCAATCGCGACGTAGGTGACCATGGCTTGTGTCACCTTCATGTACTCCCCTTGCGTGTGAAAGCGTTCGGCAAACACTTCGACGCTGACGGTGATCGAGGTGTTACCAATGCGTTGCACGCGTGAGAAGAAACTCAAAATGTCGCCCACTTTCACGGGCTGTTTGAAGATGAACTCGTTCACTGCCACCGTGGCCATGCGTCCGCGCACATAGCGGGCGGGCAGCACCGCACCGGCCAAGTCGACTTGTGCCATCACCCAGCCGCCAAAAATATCGCCGTTGGCATTGCAGTCGGCGGGCATGGGAATCACTTTGAGCACCAACTCTTGGTCGGTGGGCAAAGGGGTGGCGTGGGGATTGACGGGTGATGACATAGGCACAATCGAAACATAACTCTTGGTCATTGTGCAACATGCGTCATCACGCCCCCTCCTCTCAAGCGTCGCAAGGCGATGCCGTCGTTAAACAACGTCCCGATCGTGAAACGCTGAAACGGCTGTTCCCTTATCTGTGGCAATACAAATGGCGTGTCTTGGCGGCGCTGACGTTCATGGTTGGTGCCAAGGTGGCCAACGTCAGTGTGCCGATCTTGTTGAAGAACTTGATCGACGACATGTCCATCAAACCCGGCGATCCGCAGGCTGTGCTGGTGGTGCCCGTGGCGCTGTTGCTGGTGTATGGTGCATTGCGTTTGTCGGTGTCGGCTTTCACCGAGCTGCGCGAGTTGGTGTTTGCCAAAGCCACGCAAGGTGCGGCACGGCAAATTGCGCAGGAGACGTTTCAGCACTTGCATGGTCTGAGCCTGCGTTTCCACCTAGAGCGTCAAACCGGCGGCATGACACGCGACATCGAGCGTGGCGTGCGCGGCATTGAGTCGCTCATTTCGTATTCGCTCTACAGCGTGGTCCCCACCTTGATTGAGGTGGCTTTGGTTCTGGGCATCTTGGCGGTGAAGTTTGATGTGTGGTTTGCGGGCATCACCTTGACGGCGTTGGTGCTGTACATCGTTTTCACCATCAGCGTGACCGAATGGCGCACGCAGTACCGTCGCCAAGCCAATGAGTTTGATTCGGCGGCCCACACCAAAGCCGTGGACTCGCTGCTCAATTACGAAACCGTCAAATACTTCAACAACGAAGCCTTTGAGGCATCGCGTTACGACAAAAGCCTAGAGGCTTTGCGCCGTGCGCGACTGAAAGCGCAAACCTCGTTGTCTGTGCTCAACACAGGCCAGCAACTCATCATCGCAGTGGCTTTGGTGGGCATGCTGTGGCGTGCTACGCAAGGTGTGGTCGAAGGCCGCATGACCTTGGGCGACTTGGTGATGATCAACGCCTTCATGATTCAGCTCTATATCCCGCTGAACTTTTTAGGCGTGCTGTACCGTGAAATCAAACAAAGCCTGACGGACTTAGACCGCATGTTCACGCTCTTAGAAAAAGAGCGTGAAGTGGCGGATTCTCCTAACGCACCCACGCTCTTGCTGAGCGGATCGCCCACGGTGAAGTTTGAGTCAGTGGTGTTCGCCTACGAACCTGCACGGCCGATCTTGCACGGCATCAGCTTCGAGATCCCTGCCGGCAAAACGGTGGCGGTGGTGGGGCCTTCGGGCTCTGGCAAGTCCACTTTGGCGCGTTTGTTGTTTCGCTTTTACGACGTGGGGTCGGGCGCGATCACCATCAACGGCCAAGACATTCGCCAAGTTACACAAGGCAGCGTGCGCCGTGCCATGGGCATCGTGCCGCAAGACACCGTGTTGTTCAACGACACCGTGCGCTACAACATTGCCTATGGCCGCACCGATGCGACCGAGTCCGAGGTGGAGCAAGCAGCACGCGCCGCACACATTCACGATTTCATCGCTGGCACCCCTAAGGGCTACGATACGATGGTGGGCGAGCGTGGCCTGAAGTTGTCGGGCGGTGAAAAGCAACGCGTGGCAATTGCCCGCACCTTGCTGAAGAACCCACCGATTGTGATTTTTGATGAAGCCACCTCAGCCCTGGACAGCGCTAACGAACGCGCCATTCAGGCCGAGCTGCAAAGCGCGGCGCAAAACAAAACCACCTTGGTCATTGCCCATCGTTTGTCCACCGTGGTCGATGCGCACGAAATTTTGGTGATGGACGCGGGGCGCATTGTGGAGCGCGGTTCGCATGGGGTGCTGTTGGCGCTGAATGGGCGCTATGCGCAGATGTGGGCGTTGCAGCAGTCGTCTGAGACTTGATGGACTTCAAAGCATAAAGGCCCCTCGTCAAAAAACGAAGGGCCTTTGCATTTCTGCGTGCCGGGTGCTTACTTCAAACCAGCCGCTTCTTTCAGCAACGCCGCCTTGTCCGTGCGCTCCCACGTGAACTCCGGCTCTTCACGGCCGAAGTGGCCGTACGCTGCGGTCTTGCTGTAGATCGGGCGCAGCAAGTCGAGCATTTGAATAATGCCTTTGGGGCGCAGGTCAAAGTGCTCGGCCACCAAAGCGGCGATTTTGTCGTCAGCAATCACGCCCGTGCCTTCGGTGTTCACCGTGATGTTCATTGGGCGTGCCACGCCAATCGCGTATGCCACTTGAATTTGGCACTTCGTGGCCAAGCCTGCCGCCACGATGTTTTTGGCCACATAGCGTGCGGCGTAGGCGGCTGAGCGGTCCACCTTGGTGGGGTCTTTGCCAGAGAAGGCACCGCCGCCGTGGGGGCAAGCGCCGCCGTAGGTGTCCACAATGATTTTGCGACCGGTCAAGCCGCAGTCGCCTTGTGGGCCGCCGATGACGAACCGGCCTGTGGGGTTGATCAAATACTTGGTGTCTTGCAACCACTCTTTGGGCAACACGGGCTTGATGATTTCTTCAATCACCGCCTCAATGAAGCTGTCCTTCATTTGGGTGGGCGATTGTGATTGGTCAGGGCTGTGTTGGGTTGACAACACCACGGTGTCAATGCTGTGGGGCTTACCGTCTACGTAGCGCATGGTCACTTGGCTCTTGGCGTCAGGGCGCAAAAAGGGCAAACGACCGTCTTTGCGCAGCTGGGCTTGACGCTCGACCAAACGGTGGGCGTAGTAAATGGGGGCGGGCATCAGCTCTGGCGTTTCGCTGCAGGCGTAGCCAAACATCAGGCCTTGGTCACCCGCGCCGATGTTGAGGTAGTCGTCGGAGGCGCGGTCCACACCTTGGGCGATGTCGTTGGACTGTTTGTCGTAAGCCACCAAAACCGCACAGCCTTTGTAGTCAATGCCGTAGTCGGTGTTGTCGTAGCCGATGCGCTTGATGGTGTCGCGCGCGACTTGGATGTAGTCCACGTTGGCTTGTGTGGTGATCTCGCCCGCCAAGACGACCAAGCCGGTGTTAGTCAGCGTTTCGGCGGCCACGCGTGAGAGCGGGTCTTGCTCAAAGATGGCGTCGAGGATGGCGTCTGAGATTTGATCCGCGACTTTGTCGGGATGGCCTTCCGAGACGGACTCGGAGGTGAAGAGATAGTCGAGAGACATGAAAAAAGCTCCTTGTTTTCAATGGGTTGTTCGGCGTTGCCGACCCTGAAAACTTGGAGCCCAGCGAACGCTTTAGCAGAGTGGCCCAGATTGCTCTTAGCCGCGACACCGGAGTGCTTTGTCGCCCTGCAAGTTGTTCTGTAACTCGGCGACAATCTCCATTCTATTTGAACTTCTACTCCTGCTAAAAATAGCCCTATGGCCCCCGTGACACGACTTTTCCATTGGCTTGCCCGCCTGCCTCTGCCCTTGATGCAGCGCGTGGGTGCGGGTTTGGGTTGGGTCGTTTGGTGGTCGTCGCCAAGCTACCGTCGCCATTTCAAGGCCAATGTGCGGGCTGCGGGTATTGCATGGCGTGATGCGCGTCCGGCGGTAGCGGCGATCGGCATGATGGTGGCTGAGTTACCTTGGGTGTGGATGCGCCCACACAGCGCCACCTTGAACGATGTGGTGACGTGGGACGGTGCCGAGCACTTTGAAGCGGCGATGCAGGCAGGTCAAGGCGCCATCATCTTGTCACCGCATTTGGGCAGTTGGGAAATCGGTGCGCAAGCGATTGCCGAAAAGTTTGGCCCGCGCTTTGGCCCCTTGGTGGCCTTGTTTCGTCCGGCTCGCAAAGCGTGGCTGGAGCCTTTGGTGGCGAATGCCCGCACCCGTCCTTATTTAGATTCCGCACCCACATCGCTCGCTGGTGTACGCACGCTGATTCGCACCCTGCGCAAAGGTGGCTACACCGCGATCTTGCCCGACCAAGTCCCGCCCTTGGGCCAAGGCGTGTGGGCGCCTTTCTTTGGGCGCGATGTGTACACCATGACGCTGCTGGGCAAATTGGCCCAACAAACTGGCGCGCAAGTGATCTTGACGTGGTGCGAGCGATTGGCACCTGGTCAAGGCTTTTGCATGCACATGCGCCCCTTTGATGCCCCAGAGTTGCATGATGCAACGGCGTCACCCGAGGCGGTTGCGACTGCGGTAAACCGGGGTGTTGAGGCCATGGTGCGCCATGCGCCAGGGCAGTATTTGTGGGGTTATGCCCGCGACAAACAACCCCGTTCGGAAGGCTGAGCGATGTTCAGTGTGTTGGGTTTGTGGTTGTTGCGTGGGCTGGGTTATTTGCCGCTGCCGTGGTTACGTGCCCTTGGCGCAGGCTTGGGTGCTTTGCTTTACGGTGTGGTGCGTTCGCGTCGTCATGTGGTGTTGACCAATTTGAGCGTTTGCTTTCCGCAATGGAGTGCCAAAGAGCGCGAGGCCTTGGCCCGTCAGAGTTTTGTCCACTTCGCACAAGCCTGGTTAGACCGCAGTTGGCTGTGGCATCGAAGCGCAGCCTGCATTCAGTCGCGGGTGCAATTGACGGGGGATGTGCAAGCCTTGTCGTCGGACGAGCCTACGGTGCTGTTTGCGCCGCACTTTGTGGGCTTGGATGTGGGCTGGACGCGGCTCACCTTGAGTCTGCCGCTGCACTTCACCACCATCTTCACGCCGCAGTCCAACGCAGCGGTAGATGCTTGGGTCGCGCAAGGCCGTCAACGTTTTGGCAAGGTGCGTTTGTTCCGCCGTGAAGATGGTGTGAAACCCATCGTTAGTGCGTTGCGAAAAAATGAGCTGCTGTACCTGCTGCCCGACATGAACTTTGGACCCAGTGAGTCGATTTTTGTGCCGTTTTTTGGTGAGCTGGCTGCCACCGTGCCCTCGCTGTCGCGCTTTGCCAAGCTGGGACGTGCGCGGGTGGTGCCTGTCATCACTCGCATGACGGATGCGGGGTATGAGGTGGTGGTGCACCCCGCTTGGACCGATTTCCCGAGCGACGATGCAGAGGCTGATACGGCTTTGATGAACCAGCGTTTAGAGGGATTCATCCACACCATGCCCGCGCAGTATTTTTGGGTGCACAAGCGCTTCAAAACAAGGCCTGCTGGCGCACCAGAAATTTACTGATTCAGCGGCGTCGGTCGCCGCTTGGTCGGCCGGTGCTGTTGCGGTCGTGGGTACGCGCGCTGATGGTCACGGTGCGCTCTTTGGCTGAGCGACCTGATTTGTCGTCGTTCAAAAAGTCCCCCAACAAACTTGCCACCAAGGCCGGCTGTTCATGCACCAGCCAGTGCGTGCCGTCTGCCACTTTGTGCAAGGTGAGCTTAGGCACAAAGGCGTCCAACCCATCAATCAAGCCCGCGGGCAAGGCCATGTCTTGCATGGCCCAGATCACGCAGGTCGGCACGTTCACAGTCAACATGCTGTGGGGCAAATGCAGGGCCGCAGCAGCTGGATCGCCTGGGCGCGCAGGACGAATAGGCGATGCACGGTAATAGTTGAGCGCGCCGGTCAAGCCCTGCTGCCACACGCCACGGTATTGATCTTTGATCTCGTCGTTCAGCCAAGCGTGAGGGCCGTCGGCGGCCCCCATGTTGGTGAAGAACTCCCACAGACGGCGGTAGTCGTTTTCGGCCAGCAACTTTTCAGCATCTGGGCGGATTAAAAAGTTCATGTAAGCGCTGGCAGCCTGTTGCTCGCGACTGTTTTGCAGCTCGCGCAAAAACGTGCCCGGATGTGGCGAGTTGATGATGACCAAGCGACGCATCAAATCGGGGTGTTGGTTGGCCACGTTCCAAGCCACAGCGCCGCCCCAGTCGTGCGCGATCAGGCCCGCCAACGGTGCGGTTGGACTTTCAATCGCAGCCAAGGCCACGATGTCTTGCACCAAGTGTTTGGCGCGGTAGTCCGTTACCTCGGTTGGGGCGCTGGAGTGCTCATAGCCACGCAAGTTGGGTGCAATGCAGCGGTAGCCGCCATGCTCAGGTTGCGCAAAAAACGTCAGCAATTCATCCCACACAAACGCGGCCTCGGGAAACCCGTGCAAAAACAGGAGCACGGGGCGTCCTAAGTCGCCACTTGCACGGCAACTCAAAGAGATGCCGTGTGGCAGAGCGTGTGTGAGGTGTTGAATCAAGGGTGCATCCAGTTGTAGAGGGTGGCCGCAACTTCGTCTACGCCTTGTTTCTTGAGGGCAGAGAACAGGCGTACTTCGCCACCACCGGCTTGCAGTTTGGCAATCGACAGGGCTTTGGCCCCTTCGGCGCGGTTGAGTTTGTCTGACTTGGTGAGGAGCACCATGAATTTCAGGCCCTCTTCGACGCGGGGGCGGATGACGTCGAGCAAGATGTCGTCCAAGTCGGTCAAGCCGTGACGGGGGTCACACATCAGCACCACGGCGCGCAAGTTGTCACGGGTGAGCAAATAGTTGGCCATCACCTGCTGCCAGCGGATCTTGTCTTGTTTGGGCACCGCGGCGTAGCCGTAGCCAGGCAAGTCGGCCAGCACGGCATCGGTTTGGCCTTTGCGCCCCATGGCAAACAAGTTGATGTGCTGGGTGCGGCCTGGGGTTTTGGAGGCGTAGGCCAAGCGCTTTTGCTGGGTCAGCACGTTGATGCAGGTCGATTTACCCGCATTGGAGCGGCCTACAAAGGCTATTTCGGGCAAATCGTAAGCGGGTAAATGGTGCAATTGGGCGGCAGTGGTCAAAAAACGCGCCGTGTGCAACCAGCCCATGGCATATTTGGCTTGGTCAGCGGGGCTGAGCAGGGCATAGGCTGCTTTTGCTGCGGCTTTTTCGGCTTCTTTTTCTTCGTCCAAGACCGTTGTAACGGGCACCTCGGGCAGGTCAATAGGGGCTTGGGTGTCGTGTGGGTCTGGCAAGTTCATGTGGCATTGTAGAATCTGTCGAGTTTTTCGACGTTTTTGCGCGCCATTTACCAAAGAATTGATATGAAACTGTTTGCCTCTTTGCTGATCGCTGCCGCTTTGGCAGCCCCCGTTTTTTCTGCTCATGCCAGTGAGCCAGCCGCGAAAGCTGCCAAACCCGATTTGGTCAAAGGCGAAGCCACTTACACCGCTGTGTGTGCGGCTTGTCACGGCGCTGATGGCAATTCCGGTTCACCTGCCAACCCCAAGTTGGCCCAGCAGCACCCTGAATACCTGGTCAAACAACTCCAAGAGTTCAAGTCTGGCAAACGTGCCAACGCCATCATGAGTGGCATGTCAGCCGCCTTGTCAGAAGACGACATGAAGAACATCGCGGCTTGGGTGGGTTCTAAGACGGCCAAAGCTGGGTTTGCCAAAGATAAAGAGTTGGTGGCCTTGGGCGAGCGTATTTACCGTGGTGGCATTGCCGACCGTCAAATTCCAGCTTGTGCGGGTTGCCATACCCCCAACGGTGCCGGTATCCCCTCTCAGTACCCACGTTTGTCGGGCCAGCATGCTGAATACTCAGCAGCCCAGTTGACCGGCTTCCGCGACGGTGTGCGCAAGAACAACCTGCAGATGACCCAAGTCGCTGCCAAGTTGAACGACCGAGAAATCAAAGCTGTGGCCGACTACGTTGCCGGCTTGCGTTGATCTGAGTTTTCAAACTCCCGAAAAAGCTGGCGCTTGCCAGCTTTTTTTTCATCCCTACGCGATCTGATGTGTCCGCCTTAAAAAGCAAGTCCGTCTGTTTGGGATGCCTTTGTGGCTTACCACAGCATGAACGTTCTATCTCCCCCACAATGCTTTTTAAGTTTTTAGAAAGCAGCACACCCATGCGACACAACGCCTACACCCCCCTCAGTGATTCAGGTTTTACGCACGCCGTCAGCAGCGAGATCACGCCGCAATCGGCGTACCTGCAGCGCCGTGATTGGCTCAAGCAGATTGCGGCAGGCGCTGCGGGCGCGTCGATGGCGGCATGGGCGGGGCGCGAGGCGATGGCCCAAGGTACTGGCGCAGTTGCTGCTAGCACGCGACCTGGCAAGCTCGCGCCTTTGGTCGGCACCCCCAGCCGCATCAGCGGCGGCAATGTGATGGAAAAAATCACCCCTTACACCGATGCCAGCACGTACAACAACTTCTACGAATTTGGCACCGACAAAGCTGACCCTGCCCAATACGCACACAGCTTGCAGACCAAGCCTTGGACGGTCGAGGTGGAGGGCTTGGTGAAAAAGCCCGGCCGTTTGGATTTGGACGATTTGCTCAAACTCAGCCCCATGGAAGAGCGCATTTACCGCATGCGATGCGTGGAAGGCTGGTCGATGGTGATCCCTTGGGTGGGTTATTCGTTGGCCGATCTCATCAAACGTGTGGAGCCTTTGGGCAATGCGAAATACATCGAATTTCACACCTTGGCCGATCCCAAAACTATGCCCGGCGTGCGCTCGCGTGTGCTCGATTGGCCGTATGTGGAGGGCTTGCGCTTGGACGAGGCCATGCACCCGCTCACGCTGCTGTCGTTTGGCATGTATGGCGAGGTTCTGCCCAACCAGAACGGCGCGCCTGTGCGTTTGGTGGTGCCTTGGAAGTACGGTTTCAAAAGTGCCAAGAGCTTGGTCAAAATCCGTTTCGTCGAGAAGCAGCCCGTGAACTCTTGGGGCCGTTCTGCGCCGCAGGAGTACGGGTTTTATTCCAACGTCAACCCGTTGGTCGATCATCCGCGTTGGAGCCAAGCCGCAGAGCGGCGCATTGGCGAAGATGGCCTTTTTGCCAAGAAGCGCAAAACCCTCATGCTCAATGGCTACGAAGCCCAAGTAGGGCAGTTGTATGCAGGCATGGATCTGAAGAAATTTTTCTGAGGTGAACGGTGTGTTGCGCAGCGCGTTGAGGCATCGCAGCGCCAAGCCTATCGCGTGGTTTTTGGGTTTGTTGCCTTTCATGTGGCTTGTGTGGGGCGCGAGCCACGATGCGCTGGGCGCAAACCCTGCCGAATATGTGATTCGCGCCACGGGAGACTGGACTCTGCGGCTGCTGTGCCTCACCCTCGCCGTGACGCCTTTGCGCGTGCAGTTGGCGCTACCCGAATTGGCCCGGTTCAGGCGCATGCTGGGGCTTTTCACCTACTTTTATGTCGTGCTGCACTTGCTTTGCTATAGCTGGCTAGACATGGGGTTCGAGGTGGACGACATCGTGCACGACATTGCCAAGCGCCCCTTCATTTTGGTAGGTTTTACGGCGTTTGTGTTGCTCACGCCGCTCGCTTCGACGTCGTTCAACGCCGCCATTCGCAGGTTGGGCGCCAAGCGTTGGCAGCACCTGCACAAAACGGTTTATGGCGTAGCGGTGTTGGCCGTGCTGCACTTTTTTTGGATGCGCGCGGGTAAGAACAATTTCACGGAAGTGGCGGTTTACGCGGGCATCTTGGCGGTGTTGCTCGGCTGGCGCCTGCGACGGGCAATGGGCCACTCCTCCGGAGCCTAAAGCCCTGATTGAAAGCGCGATGAGGTGGTTGTATGAGTTCGTGCCGTTAGGAAACCAATGACTCCATCGCCATTTGATCCGCCGAGGTCTCGCGACGGCGAATGACATGTGCCTTGTCGCCGTCCACCAAAATTTCGGCGGCACGGCCCCGCGTGTTGTAGTTGCTGGCCATGGCCATGCAATACGCGCCAGTGGACAGCACGGCCAAGGTGTCGCCTGTTTGCACGGTCAATGATCGGTCACGGCCTAGCCAGTCGCCGCTTTCGCAAATGGGGCCCACCACGTCGTACACCACGGCATCGCCGTTACGCGGGGTTAAGGGCACGATTTGGTGAAACGCCTCGTACATGGCAGGGCGGGGCAAGTCGTTCATGGCGGCATCAACGATGCAGAAGTTCTTTTGCTCACCGGGCTTAAGGTACAGCACCTCGGTCAGGCACACGCCGGCATTGCCCACGAGTGAACGGCCTGGCTCAATCATCAGCTGGCGTTGGCCGTAGCCGCGTGCATCGAGCTTGGTCAGCAGTTGGGCCCACAGCGCATCGGCTTCGGGTGGGGTGTCGCCGTTGTAGTTGATGCCTAAGCCACCGCCAAAGTCGATGTGATGAATGGGAATGCCTGCGGCTTCAATGGCTTGTACCAAGTCGAGCACCCGGTCCATGGCGTCGAGGTAGGGCGTGGTTTCGGTGATTTGCGAGCCAATGTGGCAGTCAATGCCCGTCACGTGCAAGCCGGGCAGGCTGGCGGCGCGTTGGTAAGTTTGCAGCGCACGTTCGTGGGCCACGCCAAATTTGTTGCCTTTGAGGCCGGTGGAAATATAAGGGTGAGTTTTGGCGTCCACGTTGGGGTTGACGCGAATGCTCACGGGCGCGCGTTTGCCCAAGCTCAGCGCTACCTCACTCAACACTTCCAGTTCGGCATCGCTTTCGACGTTGAAGCAGGCGATGCCTGCTTCTAAGGCTTGGCGCATTTCAGCGCGTGTTTTGCCCACGCCAGAAAAAATCACTTTGGACACATCGCCACCTGCGGCCACCACGCGGTCTAACTCGCCGCCTGAGACGATGTCAAAACCACAACCGGCTTGGGCAAATACTTGCAGCACGGCCAGCGATGAGTTGGCTTTCATGGCGTAGCAAATGCGGGCGTTACGTCCGGCAAAGCCGCGCTGATACGCCGCGAGAGCGCTGAGCATGGCAGCTTTCGAATACACAAACAAGGGCGTGCCGTGTGTGCGAGCCAAGTCGGCAAGTTTCACGCCTTCCAAGTACAGGTCGTTGTTTTGGAGGGCGACAAAAGGGGCACCGGCAAGCGTGGCGTGGGTCATCGGACGGCTCTTGAAAAACGTGAAAGGGTCAGCGACCCGCAGGCGAAGACGCTGCAGGGACTGGTGGTGGGGTGTTGGCGGCTGGCGTGGTCGCGCTAGCGGGCGATGGGCTACCAGGCAATTGACGACGCACGATCTCGGGCAGCGTGGCGCGTTGTTTGAACTCGGGGTCATTGGGTAGTGTCAGCGGGCCTTTTTGGCCGCAACCGCTCAGCAGCGCTGCCGTGATGGCCACAGTGGCCACGTTGGCACAAAGGGCGCTGGCCCTGACTAGAATGATTTGCTCAATACCCATGGCGCAAATTGTAATGACCGATCTCGAATTTTTAGACCATGCCGAACTTCTGCTCAAAGCGGTGGAATTGGCCTGTGACCGCATCAACGACAACGGCGAGGCCGACATCGACAACCAGCGCGTGGGCGGCATGATCACGCTCACCTTTGAAAACAAGAGCCAGATCATCATCAATCTGCAAAAGCCCTTGCATGAGGTGTGGCTGGCGGCGCGATCGGGGGGGTATCACTTCCGCTTTGATGGCACACAGTGGGCCGACACCAAAGGGCAAGGCGAGTTTTTTCAGCGTTTGAGTGACGACGCCAGCGTGCAAACAGGGCAAGTCTTGCGTTTCACAGCGTGATGAATTCACACGCAGCATTGGTGCAGGCATTCCCTGTGTGACACATTAAAAAAGGAGGCTTTCGCCTCCTTTTTTAGTTTTTGAACAGATCAAGAATTTTCTTCTTCTCGTCGTTTGCCGGCAATTCGCTGTTACCTGATTTGTTCTCTAGACCCAAGCTGCTCACGCCTGCGCCTCGGCTGAACTCGGTGTAAGCCCAGTCCCCGCCTTCATGGGTTACGCCCTCAGGGGCGGTGAGCTCCATCACGGGGACATTTTGCAAGGCGTGTTGCATGTAACTGATCCAAACGGGCAAGCTCAAGCCGCCGCCGGTTTCGCGATCGCCCAATTTGCGTGGGGTGTCGTAGCCAATCCACGTCACAGCGGTGAGGGTGGGGTGATAGCCCGCAAACCACGCATCCATGGAGTCGTTGGTGGTGCCGGTTTTGCCGTAAATATCGGTGCGTTTGAGGGTGGCTTGGGCACGCGCAGCGGTGCCGCTGCGCGTCACTTCTTGGAGCAAGCTGGTCATCACAAAGGCGTTGCGGGCATCAATACCGCGCACCGACTCGTCCAAAGGTGGTGGCGTGAATTCAGACAGCACCTTGCCCGTTTGATCCGTGACCTTGGTGATCAAGAAGGGGTTCACGCGATAGCCACCATTCGCAAACACTGAATAACCCGCAGCCATTTGCATGGGTGTGACCGAGCCGGCGCCCAAGGCCATCGTCAAGTAAGGCGGGTGTTTTTCAGGATCGAAGCCGAAGTTGCCGATCCAGTTTTGCGCGTTTTGGGCCCCCACGGCTTGCAGCACGCGAATTGAAACCATGTTTTTAGATTTGGCCAAACCGCGTCGCAAGCTCATGGGGCCGTCAAAGGTGCCGTCGTAGTTTTTGGGCTCCCACGGCTGGCCGCCGGTGACGCTGGCATCAAAAAACAGCGGCGCGTCGTTCACCACTGTGGCGGGGGTGAAACCTTTTTCCAAGGCAGCCGAGTAAATGAAGGGCTTGAAGCTGGAGCCGGGTTGACGCCACGCTTGGGTGACGTGATTGAACTTGTTTTTGTCAAAGTCAAAGCCGCCGACCAAGGCGTGGATGGCGCCGTTGCGGGGGTCAACCGCCACAAATGCGCCTTCGACTTCAGGCAATTGGGTGATTTCCCAGGTGTTTTTGACGGTCTTGGTCACGCGAATCAAGGCGCCCGGGCGCAGCTTGATATTGGGCGGGGCTTTGTCTGACAAGCCCGATTGCACGGGCTGCAGACCGTCGCCGGTGATCTCAATCATTTCGCTGTTGCGGCGTACGGCACGCACCTTTTTGGGCGTGGCTTCCAGCACCACGGCGGCGAGCAAGTCGCCCTTGTCGCCTTGGTCAATCAAGGCGTCGTCAATGGCGTCTTCTTGCTCGGCGGGAGTGGGCGGCAGGGTGATGAACTTCTCGGGGCCGCGGTAGTGCTGGCGACGCTCAAAATCCATGATGCCGCGACGCAGCGCGAAGTACGCCGCTTGTTGGTCGCTGGCGCGGATGGTGGTGTAGACGTTGAGGCCGCGCGTGTAGATGTCGTTGCCGTATTGCGCAAACATCAATTGACGCGCCATTTCTGACACGTAGTCGGCATGCGTGTTGAGGCTGCTCATTGCGGTGCGAATTTTCAGCTCTTCTTGCTTGGCCGCAACGGCTTGTTCTTTGCTGATGAACCCGTTTTCTTCCATGCGCTCAATGATGTAGAGCTGGCGTGAGCGTGCACGCTTGGGGTTGACGATGGGGTTGTAGGCTGAGGGTGCTTTGGGCAGGCCGGCCAACATGGCTGCCTCAGCAATGCTGATGTTTTTCAGAGGCTTGCCGAAATAGGCTTCGGACGCGGCGGCAAAACCGTAAGCGCGGTTGCCCAAGTAAATCTGGTTGAGGTAGATTTCAAAAATTTGGTCTTTGCTGAGCATGTGCTCGAGCTTGCTGGTCAACAAAATTTCGTAAATCTTGCGGGTGAATGTTTTTTCGGACGACAGGTAAACGTTTCGCGCCACCTGCATGGTGATGGTCGACGCGCCTTGGCTCTTGGCGCGGCCCAAGTTGGCCAAACTCGCGCGAACCAAACCGATGTAGTCCACGCCGCCGTGCTGGTAAAAGCGTGCGTCTTCAATGGCCAGCACCGCGTCCTTCATGACTTTGGGAATGTCTTTGAATGGTGTGAGGTTACGCCGCTCTTCGCCAAACTCACCAATTTGCGTGCCTTCCACCGAATACACCCGCATCGACTGCTTAGGGCGGTAGTCCGCCAAGTCTGAAATGTCTGGCAATTGCGGATAGGCCATCGCCAAAGCGACGCCCACGAGCAAGGCCAAAGTCATCAGGCCAGCGGTGGCAAGACCCAGGCCCCAGAGCAGCAATTTGCGCACCAAAGAGCGTGGCGCTGCGGGGGCAGCGGCTTGTTCTTTCGAACGGTCAGGGGTAGGGGTGGTCGACATAAGTAAGAGTGATTATAAAAAGGTGGCATGCCACCTGCGCAAATTACAAATAAGCCAAGTCAAGCGAACACGCGCGAGCCAAGTCAGGCACTAAAACTGAGGCCACAAAAAACAGGAGACATGCCATGGCACGAATGATTTGGCCGTATCGTCGAAGCCAGTCCCGGGTAGTCGGTGGGTTGGATGTGTGGGGCGACGCTGCCCATCTGGTGGTGTTGACGGGCACCGCGTTTGCGGCTGATGGCGTGTCATGTGCCGAGCGTTTGGCCTTGCCAGAAGACTGCATGGCGGAAGGCCAGTTGGTGGAGCCCCAAGTTCTAGGGCGTTGGTTCAAAGATTGGTTGCGTGGGCGAGACCTTCGCTTAGACAGTTTGTTCGTCACTGTTCCTGAGGCTGACGTGGTGCGTGGCACCTTGCGTTTGCCCTTCGATTTACAACCCGACGATGTGGCCTTTCAGATGGCTGCAGAGCTGCAAGCGGCGCCCAATGACCCGCCGGTGAGTTGGGATTACACCGAAAAAGATGGCGTCATCCAAGCCGCCTCCGTCATTCCAGTCCTCGAAGTCGGAACACCAACGTCGCTTGAAGAGCGCACCTACGCTTGGGCCACTGCCCCTCGAGCCCGAGTGGACGCTTGGCAGCAGTTTGCCTTGGCTGCGGGCATCCGCTTGTCGGCGGTGATGCCGCGTGATGACGTGCAGGTGAACACGCACAACCAGACGTTGTTGGCCCAACTGCCGCCCGCCCAAGCCGGTCTAGCGCGGCAATACGCCGAGGCGCTGGGCTTGGCTTTGGGTGCTTGGCACGGCGCTAGGTTTAATTTTTTGCCCTATCGCGCCATGAAGCAGCGGGCGCTGCGTTTGCATTGGCTGCAACGCGTCGCTGCTGGCACGCTCTTTGGGGCGCTTCTGGCGTTGGGAGCGGTCTTTTGGATGACACAAATGGCGAACAACCTCAGCGAAGAGACAGGGGACATTGTTGCCGTCGAGCAGGATTTGAAGGAGGTGCGCAGCGCCCAAAAACATGCACAAACCGTGTTGACCGAGGCCCAAGCGCTCGCGCAATGGCTTCATGGACAAGCCGTCGTGCAACAACACACGCTGCAATGGAGTCGCGTGTTGGCCCAGCACAGCCAAGGGCTTTGGGTGTCCGAGGTCAAGCAACAGCAAGCGCATTGGTGGGTGAAGGGCGAGGCCTTGTCCGCGGCTCAAGCGCAGCATTTGGCGCAGCAACTCAAGGGCTTGAATATTTGGGCCCAAGCGCCCGAGTTACGTCATTTGGAATTGACCGCACCTCAATCTGCCACCGGCTTGTCGGTGTGGCATTTTCGAATCGAAGCCGATCTAAAGGCGGGTGTTTGATGCGTGGACAGGGCTGGGCGCAACTGAATCCGCGCCAACCTTGGATGTGGCCGGCCGCTTTGCAGAGGGCATGCGTGACACTCGCCGTCGTTGTCGGTTTGCTGTTGATGGCACCTTGGTGGCTGAGTGCGTGGAACACCTGGGCGGATGCGCAAGAGCGCGCTCAGACTTTGACGCGTATGCAGGCCGACCTTCTCAACGCGCAGCAACGCCATGCGCAATTGACGCAGGAGTTGGCCCAACGCCACGCAGAAACCTCGGTGCTTGTCCCTTACCTTTCAAGCGATCTGCCAAAGCGCTCACAAGCCTTGACCCAACTGGCAGAGCGCGAAAGTTTGGTCTTGTCTTTGGTGGATTGGTCGATGGCGGTACCCGTGCCCGCGCTGAAAGCTGTCTCTTTGCAACAGGTGCCGGTACATGTGCAGTTGGAAGGTGCATGGCCCGCTTGGATGCGGTGGTGGACGCAGCTGCCTCAAGTTGCGCCGCAGGCCACCTTGTCGAATTTGGACTTGCAGGCGCACTCCAGCGGCGGTTGGCGTGCCCAAGTGGTGTTGCAGATGCCCCAGCGTTCGCCTGGACCCAACGTGTCAGGGTCTTCGGGTTGGCAACTGGCGGGCCTGCCTTCGCAACCTTTGGCTGACGCCGCCCACGCCGACCCCCTCGATGCCCGCGCTTGGCAGCAGAGACAAGGCCTGCATGCTCAACAACATCCCAGTTACGCTCGCTGGATCGTGCCCGAACTTCAGCGCCCGCGTTCGCACTTAGAGACCCTGCCGCGTGAACGACTGCGCTACGTAGGGCGGATCTCGCAAGACGGCGTTCAGCAGGCTTTGCTACGCCTGTCAGACGCGAACAGTGCGCTAGCGAACGCTTCGATTTACCGCGTCGCCGTGGGCGATTACGTGGGCCAAGAGTTTGGCCGCGTGCAAACCATCGCCGCCGACACGTTGACCTTGCGCGAGCTGGCACGTGACCCGCAAGGTGTCTGGCAACCCCGAGAGGTGACCTTGCTTTTGGAGGATGGTGCGAAATGACACACAGGCAAACCAGATGGGGCCCGTCAAGCGGACCGCAAATACTGAGCAGGTCGCACAGAGGTTTGAAAGTAGGCTGGCAGAAAGGATTGGTCTGTGCGCTAGGCATCTTGGTGGTTGGCAGTTTGCCCCGCGCGATGGCGCAAGCCAACATTCAAAGCATTTCCCAAATGAGTGGGCCAAATCGTGTTGCCAATACAGCCCCTATTGGCGCCCCCGTTAGCGCTTCTATTGGCTCTCCCCTTAGCGCCATGAGCAGCGCCGTCCCTGAAGTTCCTGCGTTCACCGGCAAACCCATATCGCTGAATTTTCAAAACATCGAGGTGCGCACCGCCTTGCAAATCTTGGCCGACTTCACGGGGCTCAATATCGTCACTTCCGACAGCGTGACGGGCTCGCTCACCCTGCGTTTGCACCAAGTGCCTTGGGATCAGGTGCTCGACATCATGGTGCAAGCCAAGGGCTTGAGTCAGCGCCGCCAAGGGAACGTCATTTGGGTGGCGCCTCGTGCCGAGGTGGCTGCCCGCGACAAGTTGGCGTTTGAAACCCAAGCAGCCTTGCAAAATTTGGAGCCTTTGCAAACGCGCAGCTTTGTGCTGAATTACGCCAAAGCAGTCGATGTGATGGCTCAAATACAAGGCAACAGCGCCATGGCTAGTGCTTCCATCAGCGCTTTTCCTTCTGCAACGTGGGGCAACAGCTTCAGTCCTAGCAGCGCTTATGGCGGTTCAAGCGGTTCAAACGGCACAAGCGCTTTAGGGGCTTTGGGAGGTTTGGGAGGTTTGGGAGGTTTAGGCGGTTTTAGCCTTGGTGGCTTTGCCGGTTCCCCGGCTTGGGGCAACCCCTCGGTTGCAGGCAGCAGTTTGATGAGCGGCCTGTCGTTCCCGACTAGCAGCCCACGCCTACTAAGCGCCCGTGGCGGCGTGATGGCCGAGCCGCGTACCAACCAATTGTTTGTCACCGATGTGGCTGCGCGTTTGGCCCAAGTGGCCGAAATGTTGGCCAAGATTGACGTGCCCTTGCGCCAAGTGATGATCGAAGCGCGCATCGTGCAAGCCAGCGACACCTTTGGCCAAACCCTGGGTGTGCGTTTGGGTGGTTTGGGCCAAGCGGGGCCGCAAGCGGTGTGGGGCCCGACCAACGCCAATGTGATGGCCAATGCCAATCCCTTGGCGCAGCAAGCCAACAGCTTCAACATCGCCGACAAAGCCTTGGACACCACCGGCCAGTTCGTCAACTTACCTGCGGCGAGCCTGAACGGCTTTGCCGCCGGAGGTTTTGCTGTGTCGATCTTCAATTCAGCCAAAAACCGCTTTCTCAATTTAGAGCTGTCGGCCTTGGAGGCCGATGGCAAAGGCAAGGTGGTGTCAAGCCCGCGCGTGGTCACGGCAGACCAAGCCAAAGCGGTGATTGAGCAAGGCACCGAGTTACCTTACCAAGTCACCTCCGGCAGTGGCGCGAGCACCTTGGCCTTTCGTAAAGCCAACCTCAAATTGGAGGTCACGCCGCAAATCACCCCAGAGGGCGGCATTGTGTTGGACTTGGACATCACCAAAGACAACGTGGGTCAAATCACCCCCGCCGGTTTTGCCATCGACACCAAACACGTCAAAACCCAGGTGTTGGTGGAGAACGGCGGGACCGTGATGATTGGCGGCATTTACGAAACCAGCGAGCAAGACGACGAGTACAAAGTGCCGTTCTTAGGCGATTTGCCGGTTTTGGGTTACTTGTTCAAAAACCGCCGCCGAGCCTCGGCCAAGCAAGAGTTGCTGGTGTTCATAACCCCTAAAATGTTGGTCCAAAGTGCACTTGCACGTTAAGAAAGCAAATTTTGTTGGTTTTGGTGGGTCTGCCGGGTTCCGGCAAAACAACCGTGGGTCGTCAGCTTGCCAGACGGCTTCGCCTCCCTTTCGTGGATTCCGATCACGCGATTGAGCATCGTCTCGGCTGCTCGGTGCGCGAGTATTTCGAGCGCGAAGGGGAAGACCGCTTTCGTGACCTCGAATCAGATGTGTTGGCTGATTTGTGTCAGAACCACCACGGTGTCTTGTCCACGGGCGGCGGCTCGGTGTTAAGGCCTATCAACCGCGAGCGTTTGCGCCAACATGGCCATGTGTTTTATTTGCGCTCTAGCCCCGAAGAGGTATTTCGCCGTTTGCGCAATGACCAAAATCGTCCGTTGCTGCAAGTGGCCGACCCGCAAGCGCGTTTGCGCGAATTGTTTGAAAAGCGCGATCCGTTGTACCGAGACTGCGCGCATTACGTCATCGAAACCGGTCGACCCAGCGTGTCCGCGCTGGTCAACATGATCGTGTCGCAGCTAGAGCTGGCGGGGCATTTGCCTGAGCAGCCTGCTGCTTCTTAAATTTCACCTAAGGCACCCATGTCAGACATCTCCCAACTTGAGCGCGTGGCCATTGATTTGGGCGATCGCAGTTATCCCATTTTGATTGGCGGTCAGTTGCTCGACGCGCCCAGTACTTGGGCCGATTTGCCCAAGGCCAGCGCCGCTTTCATCGTCACCAATGACACCGTCGGACCCCTCTACGCGCAGCGTTTGGCCGCAGCGTTGGCCAGTCGCTACAGCCAAGTGCACACCGTGGTCTTGCCCGACGGCGAAAGCCACAAAGATTGGCAAACACTCAACCTCATTTTTGATGCCATGCTGGGCCAAGGTGCCGACCGCAAAACCGTGCTGTTCGCTTTGGGCGGCGGCGTAGTGGGCGACATGACTGGTTTTGCCGCCGCTTGCTACATGCGTGGCGTGCCGTTTGTGCAAGTGCCCACGACCTTGCTGGCCCAGGTGGACTCGTCGGTGGGCGGCAAAACCGCCATCAACCATCCCATTGGCAAAAACATGATCGGTGCGTTTTACCAACCGCACCGCGTGGTCTGCGACCTCGACACCTTGCAAACCTTGCCTCAGCGCGAAATGAGCGCGGGCCTGGCCGAGGTCATCAAGTACGGCCCGATCGCGGACATGACGTTTCTCGATTGGATCGACGATCACCTCGACGCGTTGATGGCGCGCGATCCGCAAGCGCTGGCGCACGCCGTCAAGCGCAGCTGCGAAATCAAAGCGTGGGTGGTGAGTCAAGACGAGCGGGAAGGCGGCATTCGTGCCATTTTGAATTTTGGCCACACCTTTGGCCACGCTATCGAAGCGGGCCTCGGTTTTGGCGAATGGTTGCATGGTGAAGCCGTGGGGTGCGGCATGGTGATGGCCTCGCACCTGTCGCAACGTTTGGGCTTGGTGGATGAGGCGTTTGTCTCGCGTTTCACTGCGCTCATTGCGCGCGCAGGTTTGCCCACCGTGGGCCCCAAGCTGGGTGCGGAGGTTTACTTGCACCACATGCGTGTGGACAAAAAAGCAGAGGCAGGCGACATCCGCTTTGTGCTGATCGACAAACCGGGCAGTGCCATCGTGCGCGGTGCGCCTGATGCCTTGGTGTCGCAGGTGATCGACGATTGCTGCGTGGCTTGACTGATTTAGCCGTCTACGCCTGTCAGCCTGAGCGCTCGCGTGGGCGTCTCCACGCTGAGCCCGAGGCACCCGCCCACGCCGCGAGTTTTCGCAACCCGCATCAGCGGGACCGCGACCGCATCGTGCACTCCACCGCGTTTCGGCGATTGGTTTACAAAACTCAAGTGTTTTTGAACCACGAAGGCGATTTGTTTCGCACGCGCATGACGCACTCCTTGGAGGTGGCGCAACTGGGCCGTTCCATCGCACGCGCACTGGGTTTGAACGAAGACTTGGTGGAGGCCGTGGCCTTGGCCCACGACCTTGGGCACACACCATTTGGCCACGCCGGCCAAGACGCCTTGAACGAATGCATGACGCCCTACGGCGGCTTTGAGCACAACCTGCAAAGTCTGCGCGTGGTCGATGAGTTGGAAGAGCGCTACCCAAATTTCAATGGTTTGAACCTGAGTTTTGAGACCCGCGAAGGTATCTTGAAACACTGCGCCCGTCGCAACGCCCAGGCTATCGAGGCGCACGAGCCCAACGGTGTGGCCGCCCGCTTTTTGAAGGGCACTCAGCCCAGCCTAGAGGCGCAGTTGTGCAACTTGGCCGACGCCATCGCTTACAACGCGCACGACATCGATGACGGCGTGCGCTCGGGTTTGTTGACCATGTCTCAGTTGCAAGACGTGCCGCTGTTTGCCCGTTACCACGCGCAAACGCTGAGCGAGCATCCGCAGCTGCAAGGGCGTCGCGTGTTGTTTGAAACCATTCGCCGCATGCTGAGTGATCAGGTGTACGACGTGATTCGCACCACCCGCGACGCATTGGCGCAGCACGCCCCCAACTCTGTGGAGGACGTGCGTCAATGCCAGCCTCTGGTCCAGTTCAGTGCGGCGATGTTTGAGGAGTCCAAGGCGCTCAAGTCGTTTTTGTTTCGCAATTTGTACCGCCATCCGCAGGTCATGCAAACCACCGATTGGGCCCGCGAGGTGGTGCGTGAGTTATTCGTTGCCTACTTGGCCAAACCGCAAGAAATGCCTTCGGCCTATGCGCAGCGCCTTGACTTGCCGCGTGCCGTGGCCGACTATTTGTCGGGCATGACCGACCGTTTCGCCACCCGCGAACACGCACGCCTCACGGCCTGAACGTTGCCATGACAAACCCCCGTTTTGGCATCCATCCCTCTTGGGTCATCGTCATGGTGGGAGTGTGTGCCGCTCTGCACATCGGCAAATTGCCGCCCGCGTTGCCGGTGCTGCAAACGGCGTTGAACATCACCTTGGTGCAAGCGGGCTTCTTGCTCTCTGCCGTGCAAATTGCCAGCATGACCCTCGGGTTGGCGGTGGGTTTGAGCGCGGACAGTTTGGGTTTGCGTCGCAGCATGTTGACGGGCTTGTTCTTGCTGTCATGCGCCAGTTTGGCGGGTGGTTTTGCGCCTGACGCCACCACCTTGTTGGTGTTGCGCGGCTTTGAGGGCTTGGGCTTTTTGCTGGTGGTGATGCCTGCGCCTGCGTTGATTCGCCGCACAGTCGCCAACGATCAACTCAACGGCCGCATGGGTTGGTGGGGCACCTATATGCCGATGGGCAACGCGCTGGCCTTGTTGGCGGGGCCCTTGGTAATAGCGGCGCTGAGTTGGTCGGTGTGGTGGTGGGGTTTGAGCGCCGTGTCGCTGTTGGCCTGGCTGGCTGTCTGGTGGTGCGTGCCCGATGTGGCACCGCCTGCACAAACCCCGCAGCAAGCCGCCAACGTGGACAACGCATGGCCCAAGCGCTTGGCGCTGACCTTGCGCAGCGCGGGGCCGTGGTGGGTGTCGTTGAGCTTTGCGGTGTACGCCTCGCAATGGATGGCGGTGATTGGTTTCTTGCCTACCGTCTACGCCGAGATGGGCCTGACTGCCCGTTTGACGGGGGTCTTGACCGCGTGCGTGGCAGTGGCCAACGTCAGCGGCAACATCATGTCGGGGCGCTTGCTCCAACGCGGCTGGCAGCCGCAGCGTTTGCTGCAAATTGGGTTTGCTTGTATGGCCCTCGGTGCCATGGGGGCCTTTGCCCAGTGGCAAGGCGTGGGCCTGCCCATGCCTTGGCGGTTTTTCAGCGTGGTGATGTTCTCTGCGGTGGGTGGTTTGATTCCGGGCACCTTGTTCTCGATGGCGGTGCGCTTGGCGCCCAGCGAGGGCACGGTGTCGACCACCGTGGGCTACATGCAGCAATGGTCAGCCTTTGGCCAATTTGCAGGCCCGCCGTTGGTGGCATGGGTCGCCGCTGCCGTGGGCGGTTGGCAATGGACATGGGTTGTCACCGTCAGCCTGAGCGCTGCGGGCGTGGTGCTGTCGCACTGTATTGCCCGCGCTTTGGTTCAACGCAACGAGGCTGAATATGTTGGATGACGACGCGATGGAGGCGGTCCGCACCGCCATTGAAGACACCCAAACTTGGCTGCTGCAAGCCGTGGTGGGCTTGAACCTGTGCCCCTTTGCCAAGGCTATGGTGGTGAAAGACATGGTGCGTTACCGTGTGTGCCTGTCTACCGACCCTGCCGATTGGCTGGCGCTGTTGCGCGACGAATTGCAGCACTTGGCCGAGGCCGATCCTGACAAGTTGGACACTACGCTGCTCATCGCTCCCCACGCCTTGCCCGACTTCTTAGACTTCAACGACTTCCTTGGTGACTGCGACGAGGTGTTGTCCGACCTTGAACTCGACGGCGTGCTGCAAGTGGCCGACTTTCACCCGCGCTACCAATTCGGTGGCACGGCCGAAGACGACATCGAGAACTTCACCAACCGCACCCCATACCCCACCCTGCACTTGTTGCGCGAAGCCAGCATCGACAAAGCGGTGGCGGCCTATCCTGATGCGTCACTCATCTTTGAACGCAACATTGAGGTGTTGAATAACTTGGGGCATGCGGGGTGGTCTAAGCTGGGGATTCAGTCTAGGGTCATCGCGTAAGTTTTTACTTTCACTCAGCGCAAGACGCAGCCTTTTACTCCGAATTTTCGACTGACGCGCGGCACAATGACGCCATGTCCAAACACAAACCCGCCGCCGCGTCCAAGCCTCAAGACCCAAGCGCTCAGCTCGACCTGCGCCCCGGCCAGTCCATTGAGTTGCTTAAAGAACTGCACATCCTCACCCGCGACGGCAAACTCAACCAAGATTCACGTCGCAAGTTGAAGCAGGTGTATCACCTGTTTCAGTTCATCGAAAAACTACTGAAAGAACTGCCCACCAGCGAGCAAGGCCCCACCTTGGCCGACCACGGTGCGGGCAAGTCGTATTTGGGTTTTATCATTTACGACCTGTTCTTCAAGGCTTTGGGTCAAGGCGCGATTTACGGCATTGAGACGCGCAGCGAGTTGGTCGAGTCATCCCAAGCGCTGGCCGCTCGGCTAGGGTTCGAGCGCATGCATTTCCTCAACCTGAGCGTGGCTGAGTCAGCCCAAAGTGATGCCTTGCCCGAGCAGATCGACGTGGTCACCGCGCTGCACGCCTGCGACACCGCCACCGACGATGCCATTGCGTTTGGCCTGCAAAAGAAAGCCAAGTCCATGGTGCTGGTGCCTTGCTGCCAAGCCGAACTGGCGCGTGCGCTCAACCAAAACAAAGCCCTCAACTTGCAGCGCACCCCGCTGGCTGAGTTGTGGCGTCACCCGCTGCACACCCGCGAGGTGGGCAGCCAACTCACCAACGTGCTGCGTTGTTTGTACTTGGAATCGCAGGGTTACCAAGTGACCGTGACCGAGCTGGTGGGCTGGGAGCACAGCATGAAAAACGAGTTGATCTTGGCCAAGTACACGGGCCAAAAAAAGCGTGCAGCGGGCGAGCGACTGCAAGCTTTGCTGACGGAGTTCGGCGTGGCTGAGCTGATGGGTGAGCGCTATCCCTTAGCGACGCGTTAAGTTTTTAGACGAGAGACAAGAGATGAGTTCAACACCCTTGAAATTGCTGAACGTGGGCTGTGGCCCCAAAGGACGTGCGCACGGCTTTGCCGGTTTTGAAGCTTGGCAAGAGGTGCGCTTGGACATCGACACTAGCGTCGAACCCGACTTGGTGGGCACCATGACCGACATGTCGGCCGTGCCTTCGGGCTCTGTCGATGCGATTGTGTCGAGCCACAACATTGAGCATCTGTACCCACATGAGGTGCCTGTGGCGCTGGCTGAATTTGTGCGCGTGCTCAAAGACGATGGCTTGCTGCTGATCACCTGCCCCGATTTGCAGTCGGTCTGTGCACGCGTGGCACGTGGTGAGTTGGCGTCGCCCTTGTACGAATCGGATTCAGGGCCGATCTCGGCGTTGGACATTTTGTATGGCCATCGCGGGGCCATGGGCGCCGGTAATTTGTACATGGCCCACCGCTGCGGCTTCACCTTGGATGTGTTGGGCAACACCTTGCAGGCTTGCGGCTTCGCCCGTTCCGTGGGGGTGGCGCGCCCCGCTGTTTTTGACCTGTGGATGCTGGCATCCAAAACAGCGCTCACCGACGAGGCGATGCGCGCTTTGGCGGCGAAGCATCTGCCAGCGCGATAGGTTTTTTCTACCTCACTGCGCCTCAATCTTCGCGTCGCGAATAGCTTTGGCCCACTTGGCTGTTTCAGCTTTAGAGCGTTGTGCCAGTGCCTCGGGCGAGGCAGGTGCGGACTCGAACCCCAGCGCGGCGAAGCGCTCCAAAATGTCCTTGTCGGTGGCGGCTTTGTTGATGGCCGCGTTGAGTTTTTGAATGATGTCGGGTGGTGTGCCTGCAGGCGCAAAGATGGCGAAGTAGGCGATCAGCTCGTAGTCTTTCAGGCCTAGGGCTTCGTTGACGGTGGGCAACTCTGGGATGGCTTTGGAGCGTTGGGTAGACGTGACGGCTAAGCCGCGAATCTTCCCCGCTTTGACTTGCGGCAAGGTGACGGCAAAGTCGGCGGTGAAGAGGTTGACTTGGCCGCCTATTAAATCGGTCATGGCCGCGGGGCCGCTTTTGTAGGGCACATGCGTCAGCTGAATACCGGCCATGTTGGCCAGCACTTCGGTGGACACCAGCTGCGAGGTGCTGGCGCTGGCAAAGGTGACGTGGGTGGGTTTGGCTTTGGCCAAGTCGACCAACTCTTTCAGGTTTTTGGCGGGCACGTCGTTGTTGACGGCGACGATCAAGGGAACCGAGCCCAAGTAGCCGACGGGTGCAAAGGCGGTGTCTTGGTCGTAGGGCAGCTTCTTCATCAGGCTCTTCAACGCGGCGTTGGTGCTGTTGGTGCCGATGAGGAGGGTGTAGCCGTCGGGGGCGGACTTGGCAACGGCGTCAGCGCCCAGCATGCCGTTCACGCCCGCTTTGTTGTCGACCACGATGGGTTGGCCGAGGATCTCCGACATCTTTTGAGCAAACGCGCGGCCAATTTGGTCGGTGGCGCTGCCCGCGGCAAAGGGCACGATGGCTTTGATGGGCTTGTTGGGGTAGGCCTGCGCTTGGGCCGTTGAGGTGACAAGGCCTAGGCCAAGCAAGGCGGCCAGCAGGCCGACGATACGGATGTTTTTCATGGTGTCTCCAAAAAGTGGGCCTATTCGATCACAAGGCTGAGTAGGTGCGCACTCAGGCATTTCCCGTGGGCGTCGAGTGCCAATGAGCGGGTTACGCCGCCGCCTAAAGCGTTGTGCATGACAAAGTTGAGCGCACCCAGTTGCGGCAGCGCGTAGCGTTCGACAGGGCCGTGGACGATGCCGGCGTAATACGCTTGCATGCGCTCGGGGGTGAGGTGTTGTTCGAGCCAGGCAAAGTCTTTTTTATCGTAGGCGATGACCGACAAGGTGGACCTGTTGCCTTTGTCGCCGGTGCGGGTGTGGGCGATGTCGCGCAGCAGCATGTCAGTGCCCTTCTGCGTTGAGCAGCACGGTGGTGGTGTGAACGGCGCTGCGCGGCATGAGCACGGCGGCAGCCGCGATGACTTCGCGCACCGAGCGCGTGGCGCCACCGCCTCCCGCTGGGCCATTGAGATACAGCGCTTCGACTTCGTGCGCCACATGCTGGGCGTGTTGCAAGGTGGGCACGCGCAGGGTGACGCGGGCACGAACTTCGGTGGTCGCGTTGTTGGGCTCCGTGATTCGATAAGCGCTAACTTTTGTCGCCAAGTGTGGCGCTTTAGGTTCTGTGGTGTTCTGCGAGCCGCCACTGAATATGGCGTTCACGCCAATCAGGTCGTAGCGGCTGTCAAACTGGGCGTATCCCGCTTGCGCCAACCGTTCACGTACCAAGTCCAATGCCAGTTGGCCGCGTGCTTGTGCGCCCAGTCCGGCGTAGCTCATTTGGCCTTCGCCGATGAAGCCGTCGCGGTAGCCCAGCGTCACCTTCAGCGTGTCGGTGCGCGGGTGGCCATTTCCGCCCGTGATCTGCACGCGGTCTGGGCCCATTTGCGTGAGTTGAACCTGAGAAAAATCGGCCACCACATCAGGCTGCAGATAGCGTTCAGGGTTTTCGATCTCGTACAGCAGCTGTTCGGTGCAGGTGGCCACCGTGACGCAGCCGCCCGAGTCGGCCACTTTGGTGATGACGGCATCGCCTGAAGCGCTCACTTCGGCCAACGGAAAACCTAATTGCGCCATGTTCGGCACGTCTTTGTAACCGGGGTCTGCAAAGTAGCCACCGGTGATTTGCGCTGCGCATTCCAGCAAATGCCCGACCAAAACCCCTTTGCCCAAGCGCGCCCAGTCGTCGTGTGTCCAGCCAAAGTGGTGCATCAAGGGTGCCAAAAAAAGCGCTGGATCGGCCACACGCCCCGTGATGATGACGTGCGCATCGGTTTGTAAAGCGGGCAGCAGAGCCTCGGCGCCTAAATAGGCGTTGGCCGAAATCAGTTGGGGTTGCAGGTCGGCCAATCTTTGGTTGGACTCGAGCACCGGCAGCGACAAGCCATCTGCGCAAAGCGTGGTCAGCACATCGTCGCCCAGCACCACGGCTACTTTGACGTGTGGCAATCCCAACTCGTGCGCCACAGCCAGCACCGCGTAGCCCGCTTGCATCGGGTTGGCCGCGCCCATATTGCTGATGATGCGGGTACCTTGACGGATGCAAGCCGGCAGCACCGCCCGCATGCGTGCCGTGAGCAAAGCATCAAAACCCGCTTCGGGGCGTTGGCTGCGTTCGAGTTGCGCCAAGGCGATCGTGCGCTCGGCCAAGCACTCGAACACCAAATAGTCCAACTGGCCTTTCTCGGCCAGTTCGACGGCGGGCGGGATGCGGTCGCCCGCGTAACCCGCCCCAGCGCCTATGCGAAGTGTTGTGTGGTCCATGCGCTGAGCTTACGTGAGGCCGGCAGCTGCGCATGTCACGTGCGAGTTTGGCTTGTTAATTGGGGTCAGATCCCAATTAAACTGGTCCTGTCACAGGCATTCAAACTTTCAAGAGGTGCAAGGCATGGCTCGTCAACCCCGTCTCACCGTCACCGGCTACCCACACCACGTCATCTTGCGTGGCAACAACCGGCAAGACATTTTTCGTGCCCCTGCAGACTTCCAGCGCATGCTCGATGTGTTGTTTGAGCATGCACGCGCGCAAGCTGTGGACGTCCATGCTTACGTGCTGATGAGCAACCATTTGCACCTGTTGCTCACGCCGCAAAAAGACCAAGCTTTGCCCAAGATGATGCAGGCCGTGGGCCGAAGTTATGTGCAGGTGTTCAACAAAGTGCATGGCCGGACGGGCACCTTGTGGGAAGGGCGCTACCGTTCCACGCTGATTCAGTCCGACCGTTATTTGTTGGCGTGCATGGCCTACATCGACCTCAATCCTGTGCGTGCTCACATGGTGGCACAGCCTGAAGATTACCGTTGGTCGAGTTACGCGCATTACACGGGGAGGCGAACCGACCGTCTCATCACGTCGCATGCTTTGTATTGGGCGTTGGGTAACACCCCGTTTGCGCGGGAAGCAGCCTACGCCGAATTGGTGCACGCGGGCATCAGTGCGGACCAACAAGGTGCATTGACCGACGCCACGCTCAGTGGTTGGGCGTTGGGTGATGCGTCCTTTGTGACGGGTTTGCAGCCGCTCACGCAGCGGCGCTTGAGCAAAGGCAAGGCGGGTAGACCTTTTGCGCCCCGTCCAGGTGAGCAAGATCCGGCGGCCTGATCTATTTTGTTGAGTTAATCGCAAGTCCATGTCAAGATTTTTGATCTGTCCCCAATTAATTAAGATTTGCAAATTGGGTGCAATTAATTGGGATCTGACCCCAATTAATTTTCTTGGCACAGTTGCTGCAGTGCAGTATGCTTCCAGTCCCGCTGATTTTTGAGGAATGCGCCATGACCACGGCTGCCGACAAAGCACACATGCAACTCCAGGGTTTGTACGACCCATCCAATGAACACGACGCCTGTGGCGTGGGCTTTGTCGCTCACATCAAGGGTAAAAAGAGCCACGCCATCGTGGGTCAAGCGCTCAAAATTTTGGAAAACCTCGACCACCGTGGCGCTGTGGGTGCTGACGCACTCATGGGCGACGGCGCCGGTATCTTGATTCAATTGCCTGATGCGCTGTACCGCGAAGAGATGGCCAAACAAGGCGTCAACCTGCCCCCCATGGGCGAGTACGGCGTGGGCATGGTGTTCTTGCCCAAAGAAAGCGCGTCGCGCTTGGCATGTGAGCAAGAGCTAGAACGCGCTGTCAAAGCCGAAGGCCAGGTGCTCTTGGGTTGGCGCGATGTGCCGGTCAACCTCGACATGCCCATGTCGCCGCGCGTGCGCGAAAAAGAGCCAGTGATTCGTCAAATCTTCATCGGTCGCGGCAATGACGTGATCGTCCAAGACGCGCTTGAGCGCAAGCTGTACGTCATCCGCAAGACAGCCAGCGCCGCGATTCAGCACTTGAATTTGAAGCACGGCAAAGAGTATTACGTGCCGAGCATGTCTAGCCGAACCATCATCTACAAAGGCTTGTTGCTTGCCGACCAAGTGGGTACTTATTACCGCGACTTGACCGACGAGCGCTGCGTGTCCGCACTCGGTTTGGTGCACCAACGGTTTTCGACCAACACTTTCCCAGAGTGGCCATTGGCTCACCCTTACCGCTATGTGGCGCACAACGGTGAAATCAACACCGTCAAAGGAAACTACAACTGGATGAAGGCCCGCGAAGGCGTGATGTCTTCCCCCGTGTTGGGCGACGACCTGAAAAAGCTCTATCCCATCAGTTTTGCTGACCAATCCGACACCGCCACCTTCGACAACTGTCTCGAATTGATGACGATGGCGGGTTACCCCATCAGCCAAGCCGTGATGATGATGATCCCAGAGCCATGGGAAAACCACAGCACCATGGACGAGCGCCGCAAGGCCTTCTACGAATACCACGCGGCGATGTTGGAGCCATGGGATGGCCCAGCTTCCATCGTGTTCACCGACGGTCGCCAAATTGGCGCCACGCTGGACCGCAACGGTTTGCGTCCTTCACGCTACTGCATCACCGACGACGACATGGTCATCATGGGTTCTGAGTCTGGCGTGTTGCCAGTACCAGAGAGCAAGATCGTTCGCAAGTGGCGTCTGCAGCCCGGCAAGATGTTCTTGATCGACCTCGAACAAGGTCGCATGATCGATGACGACGAACTCAAAGCGGGTCTGACCAACACCAAGCCTTACAAACAGTGGATCGAAAACGTCCGCGTCAAGCTCGACGACGTCAAAGCCCACGAAGGTGAAACCGCGCAAGCCAGTGACGTGTCGTTGCTCGACCGTCAACAAGCCTTCGGCTACAGCCAAGAAGACATCAAGTTCTTGATGGCGCCTATGGCTATCAATGGCGAAGAGGGCATTGGCTCGATGGGCAACGACAGCCCCTTGGCTGTGTTGTCTGGTAAAAACAAGCCGCTGTACAACTACTTCAAGCAGTTGTTTGCGCAGGTGACCAACCCACCGATCGACCCGATCCGTGAAGCCATCGTCATGTCGTTGGTGTCGTTCGTGGGCCCCAAGCCCAACTTGCTGGACATCAACCAAGTCAACCCACCCATGCGTTTGGAAGTCAGCCAGCCCGTGCTGAATTTTGCAGACATGGCCAAGTTGCGTGACATCGAGCTCTACACACACGGCAAGTTTAAGAGCGCCACGCTCGACATGACGTACCCCTTGGCGTGGGGCCACGACGGCGTGGAAGCCAAGTTGGCGTCGCTGTGCGCCGAAGCTGTGGACGCCATCAAAGGCGGTCACAACATCCTCATCATCAGTGACCGCGCTGTGAGCGCCACCCAGGTTGCGATTCCTGCTGTGTTGGCTTTGTCGGCCATTCACCAGCATTTGGTGCGTGAAGGCTTGCGCACCACCGCTGGTTTGGTGGTGGAGACAGGCAGTGCCCGTGAAGTGCATCACTTCGCTGTGTTGGCAGGTTACGGCGCAGAAGCCGTGCATCCCTACCTCGCGCTCGAAACGCTGGCTAATTTGCACAAAGATTTGCCCGCGGATTTGTCCACTGAAAAAGCCGTCTACAACTACATCAAAGCCATCGGCAAAGGCCTGTCGAAGATCATGTCCAAGATGGGCGTGTCGACTTACATGTCTTACTGCGGCGCCCAATTGTTTGAAGCCATTGGCATCAACACCGAGACCGTGCAAAAGTACTTCACCGGCACGCCTAGCCGCGTGGAAGGCATCGGCATTTTTGAAATGGCCGAAGAAGGCATCCGCATGCACATGGCCGCTTTTGGCGAAGACCCCGTGCTGGCCAACAGGTTAGAGACCGGCGGCGAATACGCTTGGCGCGCCCGCGGTGAAGAGCACATGTGGACGCCTGATGCGATTGCCAAGTTGCAGCACAGCACACGTTCGAACAACTTCAACACGTACAAAGAGTACGCACAAATCGTCAACGACCAAAACAAGCGTCACCTGACCTTGCGCGGTTTGTTCGAGTTCAAGATTGACCCCGCCAAAGCCATCTCGGTCGATGAGGTAGAGCCAGCGACTGAAATCGTCAAACGTTTCGCCACGGGTGCGATGTCGTTGGGTTCTATTTCTACAGAAGCACACGCCACTTTGGCCGTCGCGATGAACCGCATTGGCGGCAAGTCCAACACGGGCGAGGGGGGTGAAGACCCTGCGCGTTACCGCAACGAACTCAAAGGCATCCCGATCAAGCAGGGCGACACACTCAAAACCATCATTGGCGACGATGTGGTCGAAGTGGATATGCCTTTGCTGGCGGGTGACAGCCTGCGTTCACGCATCAAGCAAGTGGCTTCGGGCCGCTTTGGTGTGACGGCTGAATACCTGTCGTCCTCTGACCAAATTCAGATCAAGATGGCCCAAGGCGCCAAGCCCGGCGAAGGTGGTCAGTTGCCCGGCGCGAAAGTGTCTGAGTACATCGGCAAGTTGCGCTACAGCGTGCCAGGCGTGGGCTTGATTTCGCCCCCGCCACACCACGACATCTATTCGATCGAAGACTTGGCACAGCTGATTCACGATTTGAAGAACGTCGCCCCACACGCCGACATCAGCGTGAAGCTGGTGTCTGAAATTGGCGTGGGCACCATTGCCGCCGGCGTGGCCAAGTGCAAGGCCGATCACGTGGTGATCGCGGGCCATGACGGTGGTACAGGCGCTTCGCCTTGGTCGTCCATCAAGCATTGCGGTTCGCCTTGGGAAATCGGCTTGGCCGAAACCCAACAAACCTTGGTGTTGAACGGTTTGCGCGGTCGTATCCGTGTGCAAGCTGACGGCCAAATGAAGACCGGCCGCGACGTGGCTGTGGGCGCTTTGTTGGGCGCTGACGAGTTTGGCTTCGCCACCGCACCTCTGGTGGTTGAAGGTTGCGTCATGATGCGCAAGTGTCACTTGAACACTTGCCCTGTGGGTGTGGCCACACAAGACCCTGAGTTGCGCAAGAAGTTCACAGGCAAGCCTGAGCACGTCGTCAACTACTTCTTCTTCATTGCAGAAGAAGTGCGTCAAATCATGGCGCAGTTGGGCATCCGTAAATTTGATGATTTGATCGGTCGTGCTGATTTGCTCGACATGCGTCAAGGCATTGAGCACTGGAAAGCGTCTGGCCTTGACTTCGGTCGTTTGTTGGCCGTGCCTCAAGTGGGCAACGATGTGCCTAAGTTCCATGTGGCCCAGCAAGACCACGGCTTGGAAAAAGCACTGGACCAAAAACTCATCGAGAAATCCAAGCCCGCCATCGAGCGCGGCGAGAAGGTGCAGTTCATGGAAGTGGCCCGCAACGTCAACCGCTCCGTCGGTGCGATGTTGTCTGGCGCTGTGACCAAGGTGCACCCTGAAGGTTTGCCCGATGACAGCATCCGTATTCAGTTAGAAGGCACGGGCGGTCAATCGTTCGGCGCGTTCTTGTGCAACGGCATCACGCTGTACCTCATTGGCGACGCCAACGACTACACCGGCAAAGGCCTCTCCGGTGGTCGCGTGGTGGTGCGACCAAGCCTCGACTTCCGTGGCGACGCGGTAAACAACATCATCGTGGGTAACACCGTGATGATTGGTGCGACACGCGGCGAGGCGTTCTTCTCTGGCGTGGCCGGCGAGCGTTTTGCGGTGCGTTTGTCTGGCGCGACCGCCGTGGTCGAAGGCACAGGCGACCACGGTTGCGAATACATGACGGGCGGCACAGTCGCGGTGTTGGGTAAAACCGGCCGCAACTTCGCAGCGGGCATGAGCGGCGGTGTGGCGTACGTGTACGACGAAGACGGCCAGTTCGACAAAAAGTGCAACACCGCCATGGTTTCCATGGAAAAAGTGTTGACCGCCGCGCAGCAAGAAGACACCTTGCCACGCGCCATTTGGCACCGCGACCAAACCGACGAAGCACAACTCAAGAAGTTGCTCGAAGACCACCACCGTTGGACGGGCTCCAAGCGCGCCCGCGACTTGTTGGACAACTGGGACACCGCACGCGCCAAGTTCGTCAAAGTGTTCCCCAACGAATACAAGCGCGCATTGGGCGAGATCAACGGCAAAAAAGCCGACGCTGCAGCCAAGGCTCAAAAGCCTGTCGCCGCTTAACCCAACGCCAAAGCATAAGGATTAGAAATCATGGGAAAAGTCACTGGCTTCATGGAAATTGAGCGTTTGGAAGAGGGCTACAAGCCTGTCAAAGAACGTCTGAAAAACTACGACGAGTTCGTCATCGCTTTGGACGATGGCCAAGCCAAACAACAAGCGGCGCGTTGCATGGACTGCGGCACACCGTTTTGTAACAACGGCTGTCCTGTCAACAACATCATTCCGGACTTCAACGAATTGGTGTACCAAGACGATTGGAAAAACGCGATTGACGTGCTGCACAGCACCAACAACTTCCCTGAGTTCACGGGCCGCATTTGCCCCGCACCTTGCGAAGCCGCTTGTGTGGTGAACGTCAATGGGGATGCGGTGGGCATCAAGTCGATCGAGCACGCCATCATCGACAAAGCGTGGAATGAAGGTTGGGTGGTCGCTCAGCCTGCCAAGCACAAGACGGGCAAAAAAGTGGCGGTCGTGGGTTCTGGCCCTGCCGGCATGGCCGCTGCCCAGCAGTTGGCACGTGTGGGCCATGATGTGACTTTGTTCGAAAAGAACGACCGCATCGGTGGTTTGCTGCGCTACGGCATTCCCGATTTCAAAATGGAAAAGTCACACATCGACCGTCGCGCCAAGCAGCTGGCTGCTGAGGGTGTGACCATCCGCACCAACGTGATGGTGGGCGAGTTGCCTAAGGGCTCCAAGGTCACCAACTGGGCGGTTGAGACCATCAGCCCCGCACAGTTGCAAAAAGACTTTGACGCCGTGTTGTTGACCGGTGGCTCTGAGCAGTCTCGCGACTTGCCGGCCCCTGGCCGTGACTTGGCAGGCATTCACTTCGCGATGGAGTTTTTGCCCCAACAAAACAAGGTCAACGGCGGCGACAAGGTCAAAGACCAATTGCGCGCTGACGGCAAACATGTGGTGGTCATCGGCGGTGGCGACACCGGCTCTGACTGCGTGGGCACCAGCACACGCCACGGGGCTACGGGCGTGGTTCAGTTCGAGGTGATGCCTATGCCGCCCGAGCACGAGGACAAGCCCATGGTGTGGCCTTACTGGCCGCTGAAGCTGCGCACCAGCTCTAGCCACGACGAGAGCGCTGAAAAAGGGTTGCTCAAGCGCGAATTCGCTATTTCGACCAAAGAGTTCATCGGTGAAAACGGCAAAGTCACTGGCGTCAAGACCGTTCGTGTGGAATGGAAAGACGGCAAGATGGTCGAAGTTGCGGGCAGCGAAGAAATCATCAAAGCCGACCTCGTGTTGCTGGCGATGGGCTTCGTCAACCCTGTGGCCACCATTTTGGAAGGCTTCGGCGTCGAGAAAGACGCACGCGGCAACGCCAAGGCAACGACCGAGTTCACCGGTGGCTACGCCACCAACGTGCCCAAAGTGTTTGCCGCAGGCGACATCCGCCGTGGTCAATCGTTGGTGGTGTGGGCCATTCGCGAAGGCCGTCAAGCAGCGCGTTCGGTGGACGAGTTCTTGATGGGCGCGAGCAACTTGCCGCGTTAATTTCTCATCTTTACAAGCCTGAAACGGCTTGGTTCTAAAATAGCAAGGGCTGGCCTGTTTTATCAATAGGTCAGCTTTTGTTTCTATGACTATCACTTCTTCCTTAAATACAAACCCTGACGCCTTGGTCGAACTGCGCGACATCCGCTTTGGCTATGGCGAGCGTGTCATCTTGGATGGCATCAGCTTGACGGTGCCCCGCGGCAAAGTCACGGCCTTGATGGGCGCATCGGGCGGAGGCAAGACCACTGTGCTGCGCCTGATCGGCGGGCAATACCGCGCCCAGTCCGGTAGTTTGACCTTTGACGGCCAAGAAATCGCCTCACTCGATCAAGCGGGTTTGTATGCCGTGCGCCGACGCATGGGGATGTTGTTTCAGTTTGGTGCGTTGTTCACCGACTTGAGTGTGTTTGACAACGTGGCTTTCCCTTTGCGCGAGCACACCGACTTGAGCGAATCCATGGTTCGCGACATCGTGTTGATGAAGCTCGAAGCTGTGGGCTTGCGTGGCGCCCGAGACTTGATGCCCAGCCAGGTGTCAGGCGGAATGGCACGACGCGTGGCTTTGGCCCGCGCCATGGCCCTCGATCCGCAATTGGTGATGTATGACGAGCCCTTTGCGGGTTTGGACCCCATTTCTCTCGGCACCGCTGCCCGTTTGATTCGCCAACTCAACGACACACTGGGTTTGACCAGCGTGATCGTGTCGCACGATTTGGACGAAACCTTCCACATCGCCGACCAAGTGATCGTGCTGGCCAACGGCAAGATTGCCGCGCAAGGTACGCCCGATGAAGTGCGCCACAGCACCGATCCGTTGGTGAAGCAGTTTGTCAGCGCAGCGCCCGATGGCCCTGTGCGCTTTCACTACCCAGGTCCGTCGGTGGCGCAAGACTTTGGCGTGGAAGGCAAGGCATGAAATTCGTCGCCAATTTAGGGTTTGTAATTCGTTGTTACCTGGCGGATTTGGGCCAAGCAACCCGCTTATTCATTCGTTTGGTGTCCTTGTTCGGCAGCAACATGCGCCGCTTTGGGCTGGTGCGCGATCAGGTGCATTTTTTGGGTAATTACTCGTTGGCCATCATTGGGGTCTCTGGCTTGTTTGTTGGGTTTGTGCTCAGCTTACAGGGCTACTACACCTTGCAACGTTACGGTTCATCTGAGGCTTTGGGCTTGTTGGTGGCGTTGAGTTTGGTGCGTGAACTCGGGCCCGTGGTGAGTGCTTTGTTGTTTGCGGGGCGTGCGGGCACGTCCCTGACTGCCGAAATCGGTTTGATGAAAGCCGGTGAGCAACTCAGCGCGATGGACTTGATGGCTGTCGACCCCGTGCAACGCATCTTGGGGCCTCGTTTTTGGGGCGGCATCATCGCGTTGCCTTTGCTCTCCGCCGTGTTCAGCGCGGTAGGTATTTTGGGGGGCTGGGTGGTGGCCGTGTTGATGATTGGCGTCGATGCAGGCTCATTTTGGAGCCAGATGCAAGGCGGCGTTGACGTTTGGAAAGACGTGGGCAACGGCGTCATCAAAAGCGTGGTGTTTGGTGTCACGGTCACGTTTGTGGCCTTGCTGCAAGGTTATGAAGCGCAGCCCACGCCCGAAGGCGTGTCGCGTGCGACCACCCGCACGGTGGTGGTGGCCTCGTTGGCCGTGTTGGGTTTGGACTTTGTCCTCACAGCCCTGATGTTCAGTATTTGAGAAAGAAGGAACGCAATGCAACGCTCCAAAAATGATGTGTGGGTGGGTTTGTTTGTGCTGCTGGGCGCAGCAGCTATTTTGTTTTTGGCCTTGAAGTCGGCCAACTTGTTGAGTCTGAATTTTCAGTCCACGTACAAAGTCAGCGCACGCTTTGACAACATTGGCGGCTTAAAGCGTCAAGCGGCGGTCAAAAGTGCCGGCGTGGTGGTGGGCCGTGTTGAGTCGGTCACCTTCGATGACAAGACTTTCCAAGCCACGGTCAACATGAACCTGCAAAGCCAGTTCCAGTTCCCCAAGGACAGCAACCTCAAAATCTTGACCAGCGGTTTGCTGGGCGAGCAATACATCGGCATTGAGGCCGGTGCTGAGGCACAAAACTTGGCCAATGGTGACCGAATTGCCACCACACAATCCGCGGTGGTGTTGGAAAACTTGATCAGCCAATTCTTGTTCAGCAAAGCGGCGGAGCCCGCACCGAAAGAAGGTGCCAAATGAACGCAGTCGAACTTTTGCGCAGCATGAAGCTTGCGTTTGTGGTGGCTTTGACCGCATTGGCAACCGGTTGTGCGACAGGCCCAAACGCCAACCCCAAAGATCCTTTAGAGCCGATGAACCGCAGTATTTCGCGCTTCAACGACACGTTGGATGACAACGTCTTGAAACCGGTGGCCACGGGCTACCGCGATTACACGCCTGACTTGGTTCAAACGGGTGTGCGCAATGTGTTCAACAACCTGTCCGACATCTCGTCCACGGTGAACAATGGTTTGCAATTGAAAGGGCGTCAGACGGCTTCGTCTTTCATGCGCGTTGTGGTGAACACAACGTTTGGCATTTATGGCATTTTTGACGTCGCGACTGCCATTAAGTTGGAGCGCTATCCCGAGGACTTCGGCCAGACCTTGGGGTTCTGGGGCGTCGGCAGTGGTCCTTATGTGGTTTTGCCACTTTTAGGACCTTCGACCGTGCGTGACACCGTCGGTTTGCCTGTGGACTATTCTTTCGATCCCATCAGCAATTTAGACGACGCCAAAATTCGTACTGGCGCCCAAGGTTTGCGCATTGTGGACAAGCGCGCCGGTTACTTGGCCGCTGGCAACATGCTGGATGAAGCATCCATCGACAAGTACGCGTTCTTGCGCGACGCCTATTTGCAACGCCGTCGCTCGCTCATTCATGATGGCAATCCGCCTGATGAAGACACGCCCGACTTGAGCCAACAGTCTCCCCCGTCAGCCCGATGAGGCTGTGCCGCGTTAGAGATACCTCGAAGCTTCGAATTTGATGACTATGAATTGCTTGAATCTTTCTTTGAACACCCGTCGCGCTCTCGTGCGCGCGTTGTCGTCCGGCCTGTTGGCTGCGACCTTTGGCTTGACTTCGGGCGTGGCCCTTGCGGCGCCCGAGGCCCCCGACGTTTTTATCAAACGTTTGACCACCGAGTTGCTGGACATCGTGAAAGCCGATAAGACCATTCTGTCGGGCGATGTGACCAAGATCGGTGTGTTGGTGGACCAACGCGTCATGCCGCATGTCAATTTCCAGCGCATGACCTCCTCGGCGGTTGGCCCAGGCTGGCGTCAAGCCACCCCTGATCAGCAAAAGCGCTTGCAAGAAGAGTTCAAAGCTTTGTTGGTGCGCACCTATGCGGGCGCGGTGAGCCAAATCAACAACCAAACCATTGTGGTGAAACCCTTGCGCGCAGCGGCTGACGACGTTGAAGTGATTGTGCGCACAGAGGTACACGGTAAAGGTGACCCACTGCAACTCGACTACCGCGTTGAAAAGTCGGCGGATGCCCCCTCTGGCTGGCGCATTTACAACCTCAATGTGATGGGTGTGTGGTTGGTCGAAAACTACCGCAGTCAGTTTGCGCAAGAGATCAATGCCAAGGGCGTCGATGGCTTGATCGCCAGCTTGGTTGAGCGCAACAAGGCCAATGCCCGCGTGGTGCCGAAATAAACCATGTCAATCTGTTTACCTGCCCTGGTCATGCAAGCCCAAGCCCAGTCGGTCTCCGATGGCTTGGTGGCCGCCCTCTGCGCGCAAGTTACTCAAGGCCGCGAAGCTGTGTTGGACGCGTCGGCGCTGCAGCAATTCGATTCGTCGGCATTGGCCGTGGTCTTGGCGTGTCGGCGTGCCGTGCTGGGGCTGGGTGGCGTCTTTCGTATGACGGGACTTCCAGAGCGTGCCCAAGCTTTGGCGAAGGTTTACGGCGTTACGGAGTTAGTCGCTTAACTGCTGGGTGTGCCGCCTCTGCGGTCATTCGTGGCGCTAACCACTGAGGGCATTGGCAAGGCCTTAAAATCAAAGGCTACTTATGTCCGCTATTTCTTTTCAATCCGTATCCAAGACGTTCCCCACTGCCCGTGGACCTTTTCAGGCCTTGGATGGGGTGAGCTTTGACATCGCGCAGGGTGAGTTTTTTGGCCTTTTAGGCCCCAACGGTGCGGGCAAGACAACGCTCATCAGCATCTTGGCCGGTTTGGCCAAGGCCACCTCTGGCGCCATCTTGGTTCAGGGCGTGGATGTGGCCAAACAATCGGCGCAAGCGCGGCGTTTGCTGGGCGTGGTGCCGCAGGAGTTGGTGTTCGATCCGTTTTTCAACGTGCGTGAGGCGTTGAAATTTCAATCGGGCTACTTCGGCGTCAAACACAACGACGCTTGGATTGACGAACTTTTGCACAGCCTCGGCCTGGCCGACAAAGCCCACCACAACATGCGTCAACTGTCGGGCGGCATGAAACGCCGCATGTTGGTGGCGCAAGCCTTGGTGCACAAACCTCCGGTCATCGTGCTCGACGAGCCTACGGCCGGCGTGGATGTTGAGTTGCGTCAAACCCTTTGGCAATTCATCGCCAAACTTAACCGCGAAGGCAGCACCGTTTTGCTGACCACGCACTATTTGGAAGAGGCAGAGGCGCTTTGCAACCGCATCGCCATGCTCAAGAACGGCAAGGTCGTGGCTTTGGACAGCACGACCGAGCTGTTGAAAGCTGCGTCGAGCAACGTCTTGCGCTTCAAGTTGGATGCTGAGTTGCCGCCTGAGTTAGCGACCAAAGCACGGGTGACCGGGCGCATTGTTCAATTTCCTGCCAACGATGCGGCAGAGATTGAGCTGTATTTGGCCGCCGTACGACAAGCTGGCTTGAAGGCCGAAGATGTCGAAATTCGCAAAGCAGACTTGGAAGATGTCTTCCTCGACGTGATGCACCAACACGAAGAGGCAAGCGCATGATGACCGGTTGGAGGGCTCTTTTTTACAAAGAGGTATTGCGCTTTTGGAAGGTGGGTTTCCAAACGGTAGCGGCGCCTGTGCTGACAGCCGTCATGTATTTGATGATTTTTGGCCATGTGTTGGAGTCGCATGTGCAGGTGTACGCCGGCGTCAGCTACACCGCCTTTTTGATTCCGGGACTGGTGATGATGAGCGTGTTGCAAAACGCGTTTGCCAACAGTTCCTCGTCCATGGTGCAAAGCAAGATCATGGGTAACTTGGTGTTTTTGTTGCTCACACCCTTGTCGCACTGGAACTGGTTTTTCGCTTACGCGCTGTCAGCCATGGTGCGTGGCTTGTTGGTCGGCTTGGGCGTGTTGCTGGCGGGTGTGCTGTTTGTGTGGCAGTCGTCGGTGTTGAGCTTTTCTTTGCTCCCTGCACAGCCCTTGTGGGTGATTGTTTTTGCGGTGGCCGGGGCCTTCTTGCTGGGAACCCTTGGCTTAATTGCGGGTTTGTGGGCCGACAAGTTTGACCAAATGGCCGCCTTCCAAAACTTCATCATCATGCCGATGACGTTTTTGAGCGGCGTGTTTTATTCCATCCATTCACTGCCCAGCTTCTGGCAAAGCGTGAGCCACCTCAACCCGTTTTTCTACATGATCGACGGCTTCCGTTACGGCTTCTTTGGCCAAAGCGATGTGTCGCCTTGGTTGAGCTTGGGCGTGGTGGGCGTGTGTCTGTGTGGTGTGTCCGTGGTGGCGCTGCATTTGCTGCGCACGGGTTACAAAATTCGCGGATAAAGAAAGCTCGCATGACAGCACAAGAATTACAAGCATTGATCGCCGCAGGCTTGCCCTGCGAGCACCTGCAAGTCGAGGGCGATGGCCGCCATTGGTACGCCACCTTGGTCTCGCCTGAGTTTGAGGGTAAGCGCCTGATTCAACGCCACCAACGCGTCTATGCCACCTTGGGTGACAAAATGAAAACCGATGAGGTGCATGCTTTGTCGATGAAAACCTACTCGCCTGCCGAATGGTTGGCTTTGGGCAGCCAAGCCTCTGACACCGCGCACTGAGCCCTGTGTGGCTTGCGCTTGAAAACTAATTTATGGACAAACTTTTAATTCGCGGCGGCCGTTCATTGAGCGGTGAAGTGCTGATTTCGGGCGCTAAAAATGCGGCCTTGCCCGAACTGTGCGCGGCCTTGTTGACCGACCAGCCAGTGACGCTGCACAACGTGCCGCAGTTGCAAGACGTGGCCACCATGCTCAAGCTCATCCGCAACATGGGTGTGACGGCCGAGCGTGCAGACGATGGCACAGTCAGCTTAGACGCCGGTGGTTTGAACAACCCCGAAGCTCCTTACGAGTTGGTGAAAACCATGCGTGCTTCGGTGCTGGCGCTTGGGCCTTTGCTGGCCCGCTTTGGCCACGCTAAGGTGTCGTTGCCCGGGGGTTGTGCCATTGGTTCTCGCCCCGTCGATCAGCACTTGAAAGGCTTGCAAGCCATGGGTGCCCAGATTGACGTGGAGCACGGCTACATGTTGGCCAAGTTGGGTGGCGGTCGCACACGCCTCAAAGGTGCACGCATTGCCACCGACATGGTCACGGTTACCGGCACCGAAAACTTCCTCATGGCTGCGGCATTGGCCGATGGCGAAACCGTGCTCGAAAACGCTGCGCAAGAGCCTGAGATTCCAGACTTGGCCGAAATGCTCATTGCCATGGGTGCGAAGATTGAAGGCCATGGCAGCAGCCGCATCCACATTCAAGGCGTCGAGCGCTTGCACGGTTGCACGCACAAGGTGGTGGCTGACCGCATTGAAGCTGGCACGTTCTTGTGCGCGGTGGCCGCGACGGGGGGTGATGTGTTTTTGCGTCACGCCCGCGCCGACCATTTGGACGCGGTGATCGACAAGCTGCGCGATGCAGGTGCTGTGGTCACAGCCAACGAAGACGGCATTCGCATTCAAGGCACTGCGCCTGCGTTTGAACACCTTAAGGCACAAAACTTCCGTACCACCGAATACCCAGGGTTCCCCACCGACATGCAAGCGCAGTTCATGGTGTTGAACGCGATTGCCAAGGGCGCATCGAAGGTGACGGAAACGATTTTTGAAAACCGCTTCATGCACGTCAACGAGTTGGTGCGCTTGGGCGCACACATTCAAATCGACGGCAAAGTGGCGGTGCTTGAAGGCGTGCAAAAACTCTCGGGCGCCACCGTCATGGCCACCGACTTGCGCGCCTCGGCATCTTTGGTGATTGCGGGTTTGGTGGCCGATGGCGAAACCTTGGTGGACCGCATTTACCACTTGGACCGTGGCTACGACAAGATGGAAGCCAAGTTGCGCGCTATTGGTGCTGATATCGAAAGAGTGAAATGAACGGTAACGAAAAAAATACCATGCTGACCTTGGCGCTCTCCAAAGGCCGCATTTTTGATGAAACCATGCCGCTGCTCAAGGCCGCAGGCATTGAGGTGCTGGAAGACCCAGAAAAATCTCGCAAGCTCATCTTGCCCACCAACCTCGCTCATGTGCGCGTGGTCTTGGTGCGTGCGTCGGATGTGCCCACGTATGTGCAATACGGCGGTGCTGATTTGGGTGTGACGGGTCTTGACACGCTGATCGAACATGGCGGTGGCGTGGCAGGTGGTGTTGCTACCACTGGTCTGTACCAGCCGCTCGATTTGCAAATTGCCAAATGCCGCATGAGCGTGGCTGTGCGTTCCGACTTTGACTATGCAGCGATGGTCAAACAAGGCGCACGTTTGAAAGTGGCGACCAAGTACACCACCATCGCACGCGACTTCTTCGCCACCAAAGGCGTGCACGTCGATTTGGTCAAGCTCTATGGCTCCATGGAATTGGCCCCACTCACCGGCTTGGCCGATGCCATCGTGGACTTGGTGTCGACCGGCAACACGCTCAAGGCCAACCACTTGGTGGAAGTCGAACGCATCATGGACATCAGCTCTCGTTTGGTGGTCAACCAAGCCGCTTTGAAGATGAAGCAGGCCGACATTCGCCGCCTCATCGATGCCTTTTCTGCCGCTCTGTCGGCTGGCAAATAACCTCTCACCACACACGTACACAAGATGGCCAAACCGCTTCGTCTCTCGACCACCAGCCCCACCTTTGAAGCTGATTTCAAAGCGCGCTTGCATTGGTCTGCCGACACCGACGCAGCCATTGAGCAACGTGTGGCAGACATCTTGGCTGATGTGCAAAAGCGTGGCGATGCTGCCGTGCTGGAGTACACCGAGCGCTTTGACGGCCTGAAGGCTGACACCATGGCCGCGTTGGAGTTGACGCAAACCGAACTCAAAGCCGCGTTTGATGCCTTGCCCGCCGAGCAGCGCGACGCCTTGCAAGCTGCCGCTGCACGCGTGCGCAGCTACCACGAGGCGCAAAAGAAAGCCAGTGGTGAAAGCTGGACCTACCGCGATGCCGATGGCACGTTGCTGGGTCAAAAAGTCACGCCGCTCGACCGTGTGGGCATCTACGTGCCCGGTGGCAAAGCCGCTTATCCCTCCAGCGTGTTGATGAACGCTATTCCTGCGCACGTTGCGGGTGTGGAAGACATCATCATGGTGGTGCCTACGCCCAAGGGCGAGAAAAACCCATTGGTGCTCGCCGCTGCGTATGTGGCCGGCGTGAGCCGCGCCTTCACCATCGGTGGCGCGCAGGCTGTGGCTGCGTTGGCCTATGGCACTGCCACGGTGCCAGCGGTGGACAAAATTACCGGCCCTGGCAACGCCTATGTGGCCGCTGCCAAGCGCCGCGTGTTTGGCACAGTGGGCATCGACATGATTGCAGGCCCCAGCGAAATCTTGGTGTTGGCCGATGGCTCTACACCGGCCGATTGGGTGGCGATGGATTTGTTCAGCCAAGCCGAGCACGACGAGTTGGCGCAAAGCGTGTTGCTCTGTCCCGATGCCGCATACATCGACCGTGTGCAAGCCGAGATCGAGCGTTTGCTGCCGCAAATGCCGCGCAAAGACATCATTGAAAAATCGCTCAACGGCCGCGGTGTGCTCATCCACACCCGCAGCATGGAAGAGGCTTGCGCCATCAGCAACCGTATTGCGCCGGAACACTTAGAGGTGTCGAGTAACGAGCCACACAAGTGGGAGCCGCTGCTCAAGCACGCCGGCGCCATCTTTTTGGGTGCGTTCACCAGCGAAAGCTTGGGCGACTACTGCGCTGGTCCCAACCATGTGTTGCCCACCAGCGGCACGGCGCGTTTCAGCTCGCCCTTGGGTGTGTATGACTTTCAAAAGCGCAGCAGCTTGATTGAGGTGAGCGAGCTGGGCGCACAAACGCTGGGCAAGATTGCCGCGGTGTTGGCCTATGGCGAAGGCTTGCAAGCCCACGCCATGGCGGCGGAGTTTCGCTTGAAGAAAGACGGACCGATATGAGTAATCAAACGAACAAGGCCTTGCGTTTCATTCGCCCCGATGTCCAGGCCATGCACGCCTATGCGGTACAGCACTCGGTGGGCATGGTCAAGCTCGACGCGATGGAAAACCCATTCACTCTCTCGCCCGAATTGCAGGCCAAGTTGGGCGCCCGTTTGGGGGCGGTGGCCGTCAACCGTTATCCCGGCGCACGCATTGATGATCTGAAAAACGCGCTGTCGCGTTACGTCGATTTGCCTGCAGGTTTGGGCTTGATGTTGGGCAACGGCTCGGACGAGCTCATCGCTTTGTTGTCCATGGCCTGCACACAGCCGGGTGCCAAAGTGCTGGCCCCAGAACCCGGCTTTGTGATGTACGGCATGAGCGCTAAGTTGCAAGGGCTGCCTTACATTGCTGTGCCCTTACAGGCTGACTTTGAGTTGGACGAAGCAGCCATGTCTGCGGCTATCGCTGAGCATGAGCCCGCCATTGTCTACATTGCCTACCCCAACAACCCCACCGCCAATTTGTGGGACGCCGATACCATCCGACGCCTCATCACGCAGGTCAGCGCCTACGGCGGTTTGGTGGTGATGGACGAGGCGTATCAGCCGTTCTCCAGCAAAAGTTGGCTCGATGAAATTCGCCAACACCCAGCGGCCAACGCCAACGTGCTCTTGATGCGCACTTTGTCGAAGTTTGGTTTGGCCGGTATTCGCTTGGGCTACATGATGGCCCCAGTGGCGCTGATCAACGAGATCGACAAACTGCGCCCACCGTACAACGTGAGTGTGCTCAACGCCGAATGCGCTTTGTTTGCGCTCGAGCATACCGAGGTGTTTGCGCAGCAAGCCGCTGTCATTCGCTCCGAGCGCGAGGCTTTGTTCAAAGCCTTGCAGCAGATGGCGGGTGTGACGCCTTATGCCAGCGAAGCCAACATGATGGTGCTGCGCTTTGAAGGTGAAGCGGACGCTGCCGCCCGTGCTTTTGAGGTGCTCAAGGCCCACAAAGTCTTGGTGAAGAACGTTTCTAAAATGCACCCATTGCTGGCCAATTGCTTGCGTTTGACCATCGGCACGCCTGAGGAAAACACGCAACTTTTGGCGGCCTTGCAAGCCGCTCTCACTTCAGCGAAAGTCACGACATGACAACTCAAACAACAGCACGCACAGCCGAAGTCAGCCGCAACACGGCCGAGACCCAAATCACTGTCAAGATCAACCTCGACGGCACGGGCCAATCCAAGCTCTCCACCGGCATTGGTTTCTTTGACCACATGTTGGATCAAATCGCGCGTCATGGCTTGATCGATTTGGACATCCACGCCGTGGGTGACTTGCACATCGACGGCCACCACACCGTGGAAGACGTGGGCATTACCTTGGGCCAAGCTTTTACCAAGGCCGTGGGCGACAAAAAGGGAATCCGTCGTTATGGTCACGCTTATGTGCCGCTCGACGAAGCGCTCAGCCGCGTGGTGGTGGACTTTTCGGGGCGTCCAGGTTTGATCATGCACGTGCCGTTCAAGAGCGGCATGATTGGCGAGTTCGACAGCCAGTTGGCCTATGAGTTTTTCCAAGGCTTTGTGAACCACGCCTTCGTCACCCTGCACATCGACAACCTGCGCGGCGAAAACGCGCACCACCAAGCTGAGACTGTGTTCAAAGCCTTCGCCCGTGCTTTGCGCTCGGGGCTGGAGCTGGACCCTCGCTCTGCCGGCATGATTCCATCCACCAAGGGAAGCTTGTGATCCCTCGCGCGTATGAATAACAAAGTCGCCGTCGTTGATTACGGCATGGGCAACTTGCGCTCTGTGGCGCAAGCGGTCATGCATGCCGCTTCCGAAGTGGACCATGCCGAGGTGATCGTCACCTCTGACCCACAAGTGGTGCGTGACGCGCATCGCGTGGTCTTGCCCGGCCAAGGCGCCATGCCTGACTGCATGCGCGAGTTGCGCGAGTCTGGTTTGCTTGATGCCGTGTTGGACGCAGCCAACAAAAAGCCGTTGTTTGGTGTGTGCGTGGGCATGCAAATGATGCTCGACCACAGCGCCGAAGGCGACACCCCCGGCCTAGGGCTCATCCCCGGCGAGGTGGTGAAGTTTGATTTGGCAGGCCGCACGCAAGCTGATGGCAGCCGCTTTAAGGTGCCGCAAATGGGCTGGAACCAAGTGATGCAAACCCAGCCGCATGCGCTGTGGCAAGGCATTCCGGATGCCAGCTTCTTCTACTTCGTGCACAGCTTTTACGCCTGCCCTAAAAACTCAGCACACAGCGCGGCACAAACCGACTACGGCAGCCTTTTTACATGTGCCGTGGCCCGTGACAATCTTTTTGCGACACAATTTCACCCAGAAAAAAGCGCGGCACATGGCTTGGCCCTGTTTCGTAATTTCCTGCATTGGAACCCTTGAACTTAACTTGTCATCATGTATTTAATTCCTGCGATTGACCTCAAAGACGGCCATTGCGTGCGCCTCAAACAAGGCGACATGGACCAATCCACCACCTTCGGGGAAGACCCTGCGCAAATGGCACTCAACTGGGTGGCCAAAGGCGCACGTCGTCTGCACTTGGTGGACTTGAATGGTGCCTTCGCTGGCACGCCACAAAATAAGTCGGCGATCAAGGCCATTCTGAAAGCCGTGGGCCACGACATTCCGGTGCAGTTGGGCGGTGGCATTCGCGACCTTGACACGATTGAAAAATACATCGATGCGGGCTTGCGCTACGTCATCATTGGCACAGCAGCGGTCAAAAACCCCGGCTTCTTGAAAGACGCTTGCGCTGCTTTTGGCGGCCACATCATCGTTGGCCTCGATGCCAAAGACGGCAAAGTCGCCACCGACGGTTGGAGCAAACTGACCGGCCATGAAGTGGCTGATTTGGGCAAGAAGTTTGAAGACTATGGCGTTGAGTCCATCATCTACACCGACATCGGTCGCGACGGCATGCTCAGTGGCATCAACATCGAAGCCACCGTCAAACTCGCACAAGCGGTGACCATTCCCATCATCGCGTCCGGCGGCTTGTCCAACATGGCCGACATCGAACAGTTATGCGCCGTGGAAGGCGAGGGCGTCGAGGGCGTGATTTGTGGTCGCGCCATCTACAGCGGCGACTTGGACTTCGCCCAAGCCCAAGCCCGCGCCGACGAGCTCAATGGCTGAATGCATGGCTGCGGGTAGCGCGGCCTGCGCCTAAAACCCCCGCCATGTCTATGTTGACTTCCGAAGTTTTTCAGGGTCTGGCTTGTCAGCGCTTGACCCTGCCTTGCGGCGACACCGTGCTGGTGGCCCTGCAAGGCGCGCATGTGTTGTCGTGGGTGAGCCAAGGCCGCGAGCGTTTGTTTTTAAGCCCCAACAACCTGTGGGATGGCCAATCGGCCATTCGTGGCGGCGTACCGGTGTGCTTTCCCCAGTTCAACCAACGCGGCAAGTTGCCCAAGCATGGCTTTGCGCGCAACATGCTGTGGCATGTCGAAGAGGTGGCACAAATCGGCGAAGCCGAACAAGAGAATGAAGCTGCGGTCGGTCATGAAGGCTCGCACATGGTCTTCACGCTCCAAACCAACACTGCCACCTTGGCTATTTGGCCGCAAGCTTTTGTGGCTCAGCTGCGTGTGGCCCTTGCACCCGGTCAGTTGACCATCACCTTGACCGTCAACAACACTGAGCTGCAAAACGATTTGCACTTCATCGGTGCCTTGCACACCTACCTCGCGGTGGACGATATCGACCTGACTGAGCTGCGTGGCTTGGGCGGCAGCGCTGAGTGGGACTCGACGGTGGATGTGCATGGCGTGGCTGACGACGTGCTTTACTTTGATGGCGAGTTCGACCGCGTGTATTCGCGTGGTGAAGGCGCAACGATCCAGCCCTTGCACCTGCAAGACGGCACGGCCACTTTGCAAATTGAACAAAGCCCTTCATGGGCCGAGTCGGTTGTGTGGAACCCGGGCGAGGGCAAATGCGCCGCACTGGCTGACATGCCAGCCCAAGGATTTGCGCGCATGCTGTGCGTGGAAGCGGCTCAAGTGTTTGAACCCATCTCGATTCCCGCTGGTGGCCAATGGGTTGGCTGGCAGCGTTTGACCGTTTCTTGAAGAACTCTTTGGACCTCTATGCTTGCTAAGCGCATCATTCCTTGCCTCGACGTGACCGGCGGCCGCGTGGTCAAAGGCGTCAACTTTGTCGAGCTGCGCGATGCAGGCGACCCTGTGGAAATCGCGGCACGCTACAACGACCAAGGTGCTGACGAACTCACCTTCTTGGACATCACCGCCACCAGCGACGCGCGCGATGTGATTCTTCACATCATCGAAGCCGTGGCCAGCCAAGTGTTTATCCCCCTTACCGTGGGCGGTGGTGTGCGCACCGTCGACGACGTGCGCCGCATGCTCAATGCAGGCGCTGACAAAGTGAGCTTCAATTCAGCAGCTATTGCCAACCCACAAGTTATTCGCGATGCCTCGGCCAAATACGGCGCACAGTGCATCGTGGTGGCCATCGACGCCAAACGCCGCACCGCAGAAGACGAGCAACGCGCGGGTGCCAACGGTTTGCCCGTCGGCCCCGGTTGGGATGTGTTCAGCCACGGTGGCCGAAAAAACGTCGGCCTAGATGCCGTGGCGTGGGCCAAGCAAATGGCCGACTACGGCGCAGGCGAAATTTTGCTCACCAGCATGGACCGCGACGGCACAAAAAGCGGCTTTGACTTGGCATTGACACGCGCAGTGTCCGACATCGTGCCCGTGCCCGTGATTGCGTCGGGCGGCGTGGGCAACCTAGACCACTTGGCCGACGGCGTGCAACAAGGTGGCGCTGACGCCGTGCTGGCTGCGAGCATCTTCCACTACGGTGAGTACACCGTGCAGCAGGCGAAAGAGCGGATGCGGGAGCGTGGGATTCCTGTGCGTTTGTAACGCTCGACCTCATAAATCACCATGTCCACAGAAGAAAAAATCAAAGGCCCTGCGTCCTACTTTCCTGCGATCGAGAAAAAGTATGGGCAACCAATCAGCGATTGGTTAGCGATTGTGGGCGCGCTTAAAGGCATGAAACACATGGAAATGGTGGCGTGGTTAAAGTCAGAGCATGCAATGGGTCACGGTCATGCCAACGCCATCGTTGCGCATGTGCTGGCAAAGGATAAAAAATGAACTGGCTAGACAACATCAAATGGGACGACAAGGGGCTGGTGCCCGTGATCGCCCAAGAAAAAGACAGCGGCGATGTGCTTATGTTTGCGTGGATGAACCGCGAGGCGCTGCAAAAAACGGCTGAGCTCAAGCGCGCTGTGTATTTCAGCCGCTCTCGCAACAAGCTGTGGTTCAAGGGCGAGGAGTCGGGCCACGTGCAAACGGTGCACGACATGCGCATTGACTGCGACAACGACGTGGTGTTGCTCAAGGTGACGCAAGAGGGCCATGAGCCGGGCATTGCCTGCCATACTGGCCGCCACAGTTGCTTTTACCAACGCTTGAACCAAAGCTCAGAGGGTACAGAGTGGCAGGCTTGCGAGCCTGTGCTCAAAGACCCTGAATCCATTTACAAATGACGTTTGAGAAGCCACTGACATGAGCGCTATCGATACCCTGCAACGTCTGGCCGACGTGATTGAAAGCCGCAAGCCCGCCAACGGTGGCGATCCCGAAAAAAGCTATGTTTCGCGCTTGCTGCACAAAGGACCTGACGCCTTTTTGAAGAAGATCGGCGAAGAAGCCACCGAAACTGTGATGGCTGCCAAAGATGTGGATCACGGCGGCGACCCTGCCAAGCTGGTGTACGAAGTGGCGGACCTGTGGTTTCACAGCATGATCGCGCTGGCGCACTACGGTTTGACGCCTGCCGATGTGGTCAATGAGTTGGCCCGTCGTGAAGGTCTGAGCGGCTTAGAAGAAAAAGCGTTGCGCAAAGCGCAGCACCGCGAGTTGACGGGTGACTAAACCCGACGGTTCAGACGCATCGACGATGCAAGAAGACGCCACACACACGGTCAGCCTCATCAGTTACGTGCTGCATTTGATTGTGGCGGTGAGTGCCATCATTCCCGGTGCGCAGGCGGGGCCTGTGTTGCTGGTGGTGGCTTTGATTCTGGACTTGGTCAAACGAGGCGATGCGGGCGACGGCTGGGAGGCTTCGCATTTCAGCTACCGCATTCACACGGTGATTTGGGCAGCTGTGCTGTATTTGGTCACATCTCCGCTGTGGTTCTTTTTCATCTTGCCCGGCTGGTTGGCTTGGGCCGTGATTTCTGTTTGGTTTCTGTACCGCATCGTGTTGGGCTGGGTTCGATTGAACAAGCAGCAACCGATGGATGTTTAATTTCTCATGACCTTTCTATGACCGCCGACTCAAATTGTATTTTTTGCAAAATCATCGCAGGCCACATTCCGTCACGCAAAGTCTATGAAGATGACGAAATATTCGCATTTCACGACATCAATCCTTGGGCGCCTGTGCACTTTTTGATCATTCCTAAACTGCATATTCCCTCGATGGCGCACGCCACATCGGAGCACGAAGGCTTGTTGGGCCGCATGATGTTGCTGGCGCCTAAGCTGGCGTTGCAAGAGGGCGCAAGACCTTACCCAGAAGGGGGCTTTCGCCTTGTGACGAACACAGGCGCCGAAGGGGGCCAAGAAGTCCACCATATGCACTGGCATGTCATGGGTGGTCCACGACCTTGGCTGCGCGGCTGATTAGAATTCACACCATCACTTAGGAGTTACACATGGGTTCGTTTTCAATTTGGCACTGGCTGATCGTGTTGGTCATCGTCATCATGGTGTTCGGCACGAAGAAGCTGCGCAATCTCGGCGGCGATTTGGGCGGCGCTGTGAAAGGCTTCAAAGACGGCATGAAAGACGGCAGCGCGCCTGCCGAAGACAAGCCAGCAGCCCCTGCTGCCGCTGTGTCGGCTGACAAAACCACCATTGACGTTGAAGTCAAGAACAAGTCTTAATTGCTGTTGATCGTTCGCTTTGTTTGATCTTGATTTTTCTAAAATTGCGTTGGTGAGTGCGGTAGCGCTGGTGGTCATTGGGCCAGAGCGTTTGCCCGGCGTCGCCCGTACCGTTGGCACGATGCTTGGCAAAGCCAAGCGGTATGTGGCTGATGTGAAGGCCGAGGTCAATCGCTCGATGGAGCTCGATGAGCTCAAGAAGATGAAAGAGACGATGGAGTCCGCTGCGCGCGATGTGGAGCAATCGGTCCACACCGCTACTAGCGACTTTGAAAAAGACTGGGCCGAAACCACGGCCGGTTTGTCGTCTGAGCCTTACGAGCCTTTGGCCCCCCCGCCCCCTTCGTATGAAAACCCAGGCAAAAAATGGCGTCTCAAGCGCGGTTCAACGCCGCATTGGTACAAAGCCCGTCAAGGTGTGCGCACCAAGGCGCAATCTGGTGCCGCCCGCGTGGCGCGTTTCCGCCCTGTGAAGCGTTCTGAACATGTCTGACACCACCCCCAAAGACGAATTGGCTGGCACCGAGCAGCCCTTTGTGCAGCACTTGATTGAGTTGCGTGACCGCTTGGTCAAAGCCACGATTGCGGTGATGGTGGCTTGCGCGGCGCTGGCCATTTATCCGGGTCCTGCAGAGTTATATGACTTACTGGCGGCGCCCTTGGTGGCACAGCTCCCAACAGGCGCGACGTTGATTGCGACATCGGTGATTTCGCCATTCTTGGTGCCCCTCAAGATCATGCTGATGACGGCCTTTTTGCTGGCGCTGCCTGTGGTGTTGTACCAAGTCTGGGCGTTCATTGCGCCTGGGCTGTATGCCCATGAAAAGAAATTGGTCATGCCTTTGGTGGTGTCCAGTACGCTGTTGTTTTTGGTGGGTGTGGCGTTTTGTTACTTCTTTGTGTTCGGACAGGTGTTCAAGTTCATCCAGAGCTTTGCACCCAAAAGCATCACGGCTGCACCTGACATTGAAGCGTATTTGAGTTTTGTCATCAGCATGTTCATTGCCTTTGGCATGGCGTTTGAAGTGCCGATCGTGGTGGTGGTCTTAGCACGCATGAACATTGTGACCATCGAAAAGCTCAAAGAGTTCCGCTCTTATTTCATCGTGCTGGCCTTCATCATTGCGGCCATCGTGACGCCGCCCGATGTGGTGTCGCAACTGGCGCTGGCCATTCCCATGTGCATCTTGTACGAGGTGGGTATTTGGGCGGCGCGTTTGTTCATCAAGCATACGCAAGCACCAGACGAAACTTCGGGCTCGTCGTAACTCAAAACAGCCCGTTATGAAGCGCCACTGGTTGTTGTTCTCACAAGTCGTGACCGTATTGGTAGCCATTTGGTTTGTGGTGGCGACCTTGAAGCCCGATTGGTTGAACCGCGGCCACTTGGTAGCCGGTGTGACACTGCTCGAAGCTGCACCGGGTATTCCGGGAGCGGTGATGCCGGGGAGTTTGAGCCCGGCTGCCAAGCGGGCTTCTCCCGCGGTGGTCAGCATTGCGACGACGCAGGCTAAGTCGGCCAACCCGCAAGCCAATGACCCTTGGTTTCGCTATTTTTATGGTGATCGTGAAGACGACAGTTCGCAGCAAGGCTTGGGCAGTGGTGTGATCGTGAGCCCAGAGGGCTACATCTTGACCAACAACCATGTGGTGGAGGGGGCGCAAGAGATTGAAGTGACCTTGAGCGATAGCCGCCGTGCGATTGCCAAGGTGATAGGCACAGACCCAGATACCGACTTAGCGGTTTTACGAATTACCTTAGACCGTTTGCCTGTGATTGCTTTGGGTAATTCCGACACGCTGCAAGTAGGCGACAAGGTCTTGGCCATTGGCAACCCGTTTGGCGTTGGGCAAACGGTGACCGGTGGCATCGTGTCTGCGCTGGGGCGCAACCAGTTGGGCATCAACACGTTTGAAAACTTCATTCAAACCGATGCCGCCATTAACCCAGGTAATTCGGGTGGCGCGTTGGTGGATGTGAATGGCAGTTTGTTGGGCATCAACACCGCCATTTACTCCCGATCGGGCGGCAACATGGGCATTGGTTTTGCCATTCCTGTGTCGACGGTGCGCCAAGTTTTGGAAGGCATCGTGCGCGATGGTCAAGTCACCCGCGGTTGGGTGGGGGTCGAGCCTACGGAATTGACCCCCGAACTCGCGGACACCTTTGGTTTGAAGCAGACCGAGGGTGTGGTCATCATTGGCGTGCTGCAAAACGCGCCCGCTGCCAAAGCAGGTCTAAAGCCTGGTGATGCGTTGCTCAGTGTGGCCGGCCAAGAGGTGCGCAACGTTGGTGCTTTGTTGACCGCGATTGCCGCGCTCAAGCCGGGTGAGCCTGTCAAACTGGGGGTGAAGCGACGCAGCCAGTTGCTGACCCTAGAGGTCACCCCATCGCAACGCCCAAAAACCAAACCGCCTGCCCCATGAATGCCACACGCGTCACGCGTCAAGAATTATTAAGCGCTTGCAACGCGTTGTTGTTGCCTGAGCGCTTCAAAGACTACGGTCCCAATGGCTTGCAAGTCGAGGGGCGTGCTGAGATTGGGCATGTGGTGTCGGGTGTGACAGCCAGCTTGGCTTTCATCGAAGCAGCCATTGCTGCGGACGCAGATGCGATCTTTGTGCATCACGGTTTGTTCTGGCGTGGCCAGGATGGGCGCGTGACGGGGTGGATGAAGCAACGCTTGAAGTTGTTACTCGCCCACGACATCAATGTGCTGGCCTACCATTTACCGCTGGATGCGCATCTAACTTGGGGCAACAACGCGCAACTGGGGCTGCGTCTTGGGTTGGCTGGCTCGCCTGCGTTTGGCGAACAAAATTTGGGTTGGTTGGCGGAGTGTGCGCCAGACCAAGTGTTTGAGAGCGCAGAGGCATTGGCGCTGAAAGTCAATCTGGCGTTGGCGCGATCGCCAGTGCTGGTGGCAGGCGATGGTCGAGCGATTCGGCGTGTTGCTTGGTGCACAGGTGGGGCGCAAGGCTATTTCGAGGCGGCCATTGCCGCAGGTGCCGACGCGTTCATCACGGGTGAAATTTCAGAGCCTCAGGCGCACATTGCCCGCGAGACGGGGGTTGCCTTTTTGGCCTGCGGTCACCATGCCACGGAGCGCTACGGTGCACCCGCTGTGGCCGCGCAAGTGGCCCAGCAGCTGGGGCTGACGCATGCGTTCATCGACATTGATAACCCCGCATGAGCATGTCTGACGCTTTCAAACCCATCGCGCTGACTATGGGCGATGTGGCGGGCATTGGCCCTGAAATCATTGCCAAATCTTTTCGCGAAGCTGCAGCGCAAACGAGGGGTTGTTTGGTGGTGGGCCAAGTGCTTGCGATGCAACGCGCCATTCAGGTGTTGCACGATGCGCACCCAGGTCATCCGCGGTTGACTTTGCTGCCGGTGTCGCAAATACAAGATTTGCCCAGTGATTTGCCAGCTTTTACGGTGCCTGTTTTGCAAGTGCCTTTCGATAGTTCTGCAGCACATTTGCCCGCATGGGGCCATGTCAGTGGTGTCGCAGGTCAATGGGCAGCAGACGCGGTGACTTGGGCTGCCCATGCAGCTTTGCGCAATGAGGTGTCGGCCGTCGTTACAGCGCCGTTGCACAAAGAGGCTTTGGCCGCTGCGGGTGTGCCCTATCCGGGGCATACCGAACTTCTGCAAGCGTGTGCAGCGATGCACGCGGGGGTGGCGGTGTCGGACATGCCGGTGCGCATGATGCTGGCCAATGACGAGCTGCGCACCGTGTTGGTCAGCATCCATGTGTCTTTGCGGGATGCTATTGAGGCGGTGACGATCGAGAATGTGTTGCAGACCTTACGCATCACACACCAAGCTCAGTTACGTGCCACGGGTCAAGCGCCGCACATGGGCGTGGCGGGTTTGAATCCGCATGCAGGTGAGGGTGGGTTGTTGGGGCGCGAAGAGCTCGACATCATCATTCCGGCCTTGCAACAAGCGCGTGCCGAGGGCTTGTGGGTGAGCGGACCGTTTGCGCCTGATACGGTTTTCATGCGGGCCAGAAATACGGCAGACAAGCGGGGCGAATTCGATGTGGTGATTGCGATGTACCACGACCAAGGCCTGATCCCGGTGAAGTACTTGGGCGTTGACGAGGGTGTGAATGTGACCTTGGGTTTACCCTTGGTGCGAACCAGTCCAGACCACGGTACGGCTTTTGACTTGGCTGGCACGGGCAAGGCCAGCCCCGCCAGTTTCTTGGCCGCGCTGGCCATGGCGCGCAAGCTGGCGGTTTGATATTTATTTTTTGAGGCTGTCGCGGATGTCGCGCAGCAACAAAACTTCTTCACTTGTCACCGGGGCTGGTGCGGGCGCTGCTTCAGCTTCGCCTTTGATGCGATTGACTTGCTTGATCATCAAGAAAATGATGAAGGCCAAGATCAAGAAGTTCACGCCAACCGTGATGAAGTTGCCATAAGCAAATACGGGCACGCCTGCCTTTTTCATGGCCTCCAGTGTGGTGGCTGTTCCTTCTGGCACAGCGGCCAAGGCGATGAAAAAGTTGGAGAAATCAATCTTTCCGATCACCGCAGAGATCAGCGGCATGATCAGGTCGTTGACCGCCGATTCAACAATTTTTCCGAAGGCCGCGCCGATGATCACACCTACAGCCAAGTCCATCACATTGCCTTTGACAGCAAATTCTTTGAATTCACGCAACATATCGTCAACCTTTTGTTAAATATAAAGTATCTAAAATTTTAACAACGAATAGTGGAAATCAGGGTTGAATAATCTGAAAGCATTGGGCAAGAAACGGTCAGCTACAATGTGTGGCTAACCCAACCAGTGACAATTGCTTGAGGAATTCCATGAGTGACACCCCAGTAGACACCAGCAAACGCACGTGGCTTATTGCCTCGACATGCGCAGGTGCAATGGGCGGCGCAGCAGTTGCTGTCCCGTTCGTAAGTACGTTTCAACCCTCAGAGCGAGCCAAAGCGGCTGGCGCTGCCGTCGAGGTTGACATTTCGGCCATGAAGCCCGGTGAAAAGATCACAGTCGAATGGCGCGGTAAGCCTGTTTGGGTGGTCAAACGCACCCCTGAGCAGCTCGAGTCGTTGAACAAAACTGAATCTCAGCTGGCAGACCCCAAGTCTGAGCGCAAAGCGGACGAGTTGACGCCCGTTTATGCGCGCAATCAAGCGCGTTCGATCAAGCCTGAAGTCTTTGTGACCGTGGGCATTTGTACGCATTTGGGTTGCTCCCCGTCAGACAAGTTCCAAACCGGCGCACAGCCTTCGCTGCCCGACGACTGGAATGGTGGGTTTTTGTGCCCTTGCCACGGCTCCACTTTCGACATCGCAGGCCGCGTGTTCAAGAACAAGCCAGCGCCAGATAACCTCGAAATTCCGCCTCACATGTACCTCTCCGACACGAAGTTGTTGATCGGTGAAGACAAGAAAGCCTGATAGGACACACCATGGCTGAATTCAAAGAAATTTCTGCAGACGCCAGTGCTGGCGCCAAACTGTTGAACTGGGTCGATAACCGTTTCCCAGCTTCCAAAATGTACAAAGAGCATCTCTCTGAGTACTACGCACCCAAGAACTTCAACTTCTTCTACTTTTTTGGCTCGTTGGCGCTCCTGGTGCTTGTGATCCAAATCGTGACCGGTATTTTCTTGGTCATGCACTACAAGCCGGATGCCGCTTTGGCGTTTGGTTCAGTGGAATACATCATGCGTGATGTGCCATGGGGTTGGCTGATTCGCTACATGCACTCCACAGGCGCTTCTGCGTTTTTTGTGGTGGTTTACATGCACATGTACCGAGGCTTGATTTACGGTTCCTACCGCAAGCCGCGTGAATTGGTGTGGGTGTTCGGCTGTGCGATTTTCTTGTGCTTGATGGCCGAAGCGTTCATGGGTTACTTGCTGCCCTGGGGCCAAATGTCTTATTGGGGCGCTCAAGTGATTGTGAACTTGTTCGCAGCCGTGCCATTCGTTGGTCCCGACTTGGCGTTGCTGATTCGTGGTGACTACGTGGTGGGCGACGCTACCCTGAACCGTTTCTTCAGCTTCCACGTGATTGCTGTGCCATTGGTCCTGTTGGGCTTGGTGGTCGCACACATCATTGCGTTGCACGAAGTCGGTTCAAACAACCCAGACGGCGTGGAAATCAAAGGCCCTAACGCACCGAAAGACGCGAATGGTCATCCTTTGGACGGTATTCCTTTCCACCCCTACTACACCGTGCACGACATCTTGGGCGTGAGCGGTTTCTTGTTAGTGTTCACCGCGATCATTTTCTTCGCGCCTGAATTCGGTGGTTACTTCCTCGAATACAACAACTTCATCCCAGCTGATCCATTGAAGACACCGTTGCACATTGCACCGGTCTGGTATTTCACGCCCTTCTATTCGATGTTGCGTGCGATCACCAGTGAGATGATGTATGCCTTGATCGCTTGCGTTTTGGCCGGTGCTTACTTGGGTGCTACTCGCGCTAAGCTATCTCCGATGTTCAAAGCGGGCATTGTTGCTGGTGCCGTGGCTGTAACCGCGATGATGCTCTCCATTGATGCGAAATTCTGGGGTGTGGTTGTCATGGGTGGCGCTGTCGTCATCTTGTTCTTCTTGCCTTGGTTGGACAACTGCGCGGTCAAATCGATCCGCTATCGTCCTGATTGGCACAAGTACATGTACGGCGTGTTCGTCATCAACTTTGTGGTGTTGGCTTACTTGGGTGTTCAACCCCCATCAGCCATCGGCGAGCGTGTGTCGCAAGTGGGTACCTTGTTCTACTTTGGCTTCTTCTTGTTGATGCCTTGGTGGAGCCGTTTGGGTCAAACCAAACCCGTGCCTGACCGCGTGACATTCGCTGCCCACTGAGATTCACGGAGAACATAAAACCATGAAAAAAATTATTCTCAGCTTGGCATTGGCCCTCGGTGTGGTCGCCGGTGCACAAGCATCTGGCGGCGATAGCATTGCTTGGGACAAAGCGCCCAATAAAACCAACGATCTGGCAGCCTTGCAAAATGGTGCCAAGCTCTTTGTGAACCACTGCTTGAACTGTCACTCCGCCGCATTCATGCGTTTCAACCGTTTGAAAGACATCGGTTTGACAGAGCAGCAAATCAAAGACAACTTGTTGTTCACGACTGAAAAAGTTGGCGAAACCATGAAAGCCAACATTGATCCAAAGCAAGCCAAAGATTGGTTTGGTGGTAATCCACCTGACCTGACCGTGATTGCGCGTTCACGCGCTGGCCATGGTGGCACAGGTGCAGATTACCTCTACACCTACATGCGCACGTTCTACCGCGATGAAACCAAAGCGACTGGCTGGAACAACTTGGCTTTCCCTAACGTGGGCATGCCCCATGTGTTGTGGGAGATGCAAGGTGTGCGTCGCCCAATTTACGACACGGCTCTAGAGCATGGTCATGAAGTGCAAGTTTTCAAGGGATGGGAACAAGTATCGCCAGGTACGATGACACCACTTCAGTATGACCAAGCCATTGGCGATCTGGTGGGTTATTTGCAATGGATGGCTGAGCCAGCCCAAAATACCCGTGTTCGTATTGGTGTTTGGGTGTTGATGTTCTTGTTGTGTTTCACGTTCATTGCTTGGCGTTTGAATGCTTCCTTCTGGAAAGACATCAAGTAATTCAAGCCAATGCGACAGTGGGCCGTGATTGCCCGTTGTCACCTCACGGAGTGACAGGTTAGCCTGTCACTCTTTTTGATTTTTAGGAGCCGCCCATCATGATGGTGCTTTATTCGGGAACCACGTGTCCCTATTCTCATCGTTGCCGTTTTGTCCTGTTTGAAAAAGGCATGGACTTTGAGATTCGCGATGTTGATCTTTACAACAAACCCGAAGACATCAATGTGATGAATCCCTACGGTCAGGTGCCTATCCTGGTCGAACGGGATCTGATCTTGTATGAGTCGAACATCATCAATGAGTACATCGATGAGCGCTTCCCACATCCTCAACTCATGCCCGGCGATCCTGTGGACCGTGCCCGCGTGCGTTTGTTCTTGCTGAACTTCGAAAAAGAGTTGTTCACCAATGTGACCTTGTTGGAAGCACGCGGTGCCAAGCCCAACGACAAAACCCTCGAAAAAGCGCGTGCTCACATCCGTGATCGTTTGACTCAGTTGGCACCTGTGTTCTTGAAAAACAAGTACATGTTGGGTGACAACTTCTCCATGCTCGATGTGGCCATCGCGCCTTTGTTGTGGCGCTTGGACCACTACGGCATTGACTTGTCGAAAAATGCTGCGCCATTGCTGAAGTATGCAGAACGCATTTTTTCGCGCCCTGCCTACATCGAGGCGTTGACGCCTTCTGAAAAGGTCATGCGCAAGTAATTCCTATGTTGAACGCACCTGACGCCACATCGACACGACCGTACCTCTTGCGTGCTCTGCACGAGTGGTGCACCGACAACGGCTACACCCCTTACGTGACAGTCTTGGTCGATGAGACGGTACAGGTGCCGATGGAATATGTGAAGAACGGTGAAATTGTGTTGAACGTGAGTTATGACGCTACAAGCGGCATGACGCTTGGCAATGAGTTCATTGAATTCAAAGCACGTTTTGCAGGCAAGCCACGCGAAATCATGGTGCCCATTCACCGCGTGCAAGCCATTTACGCCAGAGAAAACGGACAGGGCATGGCGTTTCCAACGTCAAATTTGCGCGCCACTGATGTCACTTCTAAGTTGCCAGTGGTCTCTGCCAGGCCCTCACTTACTTCCGTCGACTCCTCGCGTATTGGGGCGTCACAGCAAGAAGGGGGCGATGCGCCAATGCCACCCACAACGCCACCGCGACCCACACTGACACGTGTGAAATAAGCATTCGAAATCGGTTAGAATAATGTCCATGCCGCTTTAGCTCAGTTGGTAGAGCACCCGCCTTGTAAGCGGTAGGTCGTCAGTTCGATTCCGACAAGCGGCACCAAAATAAAAGCCTGTTGTACGCAAGTGCAACAGGCTTTTTCTTTTGGTTTTTTGTTTAAGCGTTTGATCTGACTTTGATGCGAATGTCATTCACGTTCCACCCCTTGGTTCTGAGGTGAGCGCACAGTGCCGGCACGGTTTGACGCAGTTTGGCGGCGACAGCGCTGTTAGGCACCAACAAGCACCAAGCGTCGCCGTCCACCCCGCCCGATTGAACAAGTGCACGCAACGAAGCGGGCAGCAAGGGTGAAATGGCGCGAAGCCTTGCTTGTGTGTCTTGGGTCATCGCAGTCAGTTGCGATAGGCCTGGTGCGTTGCTCAGCACCTGATCTAAAGTACGGGATCTGCCGCGAATCAGTACCTTGGCTTTGGGCGCGCTGTTGTAGCCCAAAGCGCGGTAGGCCGCCAGCGTGTCAGGATGCGGAGTAGAACGAGTAGCCATAAGCAATTATGGATGCGCGTGACGGTTAAAATCTGCAACTTCTACAAAGCCTCTTAAAAGGATTTTGCGTCGCCCTTGCTCAGTACAGAGGGGTCTGTCGCAGTGCTCGCATGCCTCTTAATTTTCTGACTCAAATTTTTGGCAGCCGCAATGAGCGCCTGTTGAAGCAATTTCGCAAAACGGTCTCGCAAATCAATGCATTAGAGCCTTCGTTAGAGAAGCTCAGTGAAGAAGCTTTGCGCGCTAAAACAGACGAATTTAGAAAGCGTGTGCAACAAGGCGAAACGCTGGATGCGCTGCTGCCCGAGGCTTATGCCGTGGTCCGCGAAGCTTCTAAACGCGTGATGAAAATGCGCCACTTCGATGTGCAGATGGTGGGTGGTATAGCCCTTCATCAAGGCAAGGTGGCAGAGATGCGCACGGGTGAGGGCAAAACACTCACGGCAACACTGCCTGTCTACTTGAATGCCTTGGGCGATCAAGGTGTGCATGTGGTGACGGTGAACGATTACTTGGCCAGTCGCGATGCCAAGTGGATGGCACGGCTCTACAACTATTTAGGGTTGTCCGTGGGCATTAACTTGCCTCAAATGCCACGCGAAGAAAAGCAAGCAGCGTACCGTGCTGACATCACCTACGGCACCAACAACGAATATGGCTTTGACTATTTGCGCGACAACATGGTCTATGAGCCGCAAGACCGTGTGCAACGCAAACTGAACTTTGCCATCGTCGATGAGGTGGATTCCATCCTGATTGATGAAGCGCGCACGCCTTTGATCATCAGTGGCCAAGCCGAAGATCACACCGAGCTGTACATCGCCATCAACAAAGTGGTGCCGTTCTTAACCCGTCAAGTGGGTGAAGAAGACATTCGAACCGGCGAGGGCATCATCACGCCCGGTGACTTCACGGTGGACGAAAAATCTCACCAAGTTTTCATGACAGAACAAGGGCATGAAAACGCTGAACGCATTTTGGTCGCGCATGGTTTGTTGGCGGAAGGGGCGTCGTTGTACGACCCAGCCAACATCAGCTTGATGCACCACTTGTATGCCTCGTTGCGCGCCAACCATCTATACCACCGAGATCAACACTACGTGTGCCAAGACGGTGAGATCACCATCGTTGATGAATTCACTGGCCGCTTGATGTCAGGTCGCCGTTGGAGCGATGGCTTGCACCAAGCCGTGGAGGCCAAAGAGGGCGTTCAGATTCAAGCTGAAAACCAAACACTGGCTTCCATCACGTTCCAGAACTATTTCCGTCTCTATCAAAAGTTGGGCGGTATGACCGGTACGGCCGATACCGAGGCCTACGAGTTTCAGGAAATTTACGGTCTTGAAACCGTGGTGATTCCACCCAACCGAATCAGTCGTCGCGATGACCAGTTGGACCGTGTGTATAAAACCACGGCTGAAAAATACAAAGCCGCCATTGATGACATTCGTGAGTGTTATGGACGCGGTCAGCCCGTATTGGTGGGCACCACCTCGATTGAAAATTCTGAGCTGATTGCCGACATGCTCGAAAAAGCCAAGTTGCCGCATCAAGTCTTGAATGCCAAGCAACACGCCCGCGAAGCGGACATCGTGGCCCAAGCCGGTCGTGCCAAGATGATCACTATTGCCACCAATATGGCGGGCCGTGGGACCGACATTGTGTTGGGTGGTAACGTCGAAAAAGCCATTGCGGAAGTTGAAGCCAATGAGGCATTGGACGCTGCAGCCAAACAGCAACAGATCGATGCCTTGCGCGTGCAGTGGACCAAAGACCACGAGGCGGTGAAGTCTTTGGGCGGTCTGCGCATCATCGCGACAGAGCGTCATGAGTCGCGTCGAATCGATAACCAGTTGCGTGGCCGTTCCGGTCGTCAGGGTGATCCCGGGTCATCACGTTTTTATTTGAGTCTCGATGATTCGTTGATGCGCATCTTTGCCGGTGACCGCGTCAAAGCCATCATGGACCGCTTGAAAATGCCAGAGGGCGAGGCCATTGAGGCGGGCATCGTCACACGCAGCATTGAGAGTGCGCAACGCAAAGTCGAGGCGCGTAACTTTGACGTGCGCAAACAATTGCTGGAATACGACGATGTGTCCAACGACCAACGTCGTGTGATTTATCAGCAACGCAATGACATTTTGGATGCCTCTGATTTGACGGCTCAAATCGCAGGTCTGCGTGAAGGCACCTTCAGCGAGTTGGTGCGTCAGTATGTGCCCGAAGAATCGGTGGAAGAGCAGTGGGACATCGTCGGCCTGCAGCGCGCCTTGCTGCAAGAGTGGTTGCTCGATTTACCGTTGCAAAGCACCATTGAGAAAGCATCGGCCATCACCGATGAGGAAATTCTCACGCAAGTGGTAGAGGCCGCCCATGCCGCCTTCCAAGCCAAGCTGGAGCGAATTGGTCTTGAGCAATTCACCCCCTTCATGCGTGTGGTGTTGTTGCAAAACATCGACAGCCATTGGCGCGAACACTTGGCCGCACTGGACTATTTGCGCCAAGGTATCCATCTGCGTGGCTATGCACAAAAGCAGCCCAAACAAGAATACAAGCGCGAAGCATTTGAGTTGTTTGGTCAGTTGTTAGACATGGTCAAGGTCGAAGTTACCCGCGTGTTGATGACGGTCAAGATTGAGTCGAACGAACAAATCGAGCAAGCGGCCACTGAACTGGAAAACCGTGCAGAAACACTGCACAACGTGACTTACACGGCACCCAACGAGTTGGGTGACGCTGAAGTGACGGTGGATGCGACCACGGTTGCCGCAGAGGTCCCGCCTGTTGGGCGTAACGAGCCTTGCCCTTGTGGCAGCGGCAAGAAATACAAGCATTGCCACGGCAAATTGGCCTGAACAAAGATGCCAGTCAACCTAATTCCCCCCCAAGTTGCCGATTTGCATGCCATTCCCGGCGTGCGCATTGGTGTGACGCAAGCCGGCATTCGCAAAGCTGACCGAAAAGATTTGACGGTTGTCTTGATCGATGAAGGCGCTTCGGTCAGCGGTGTGTTCACACAAAACCGTTTTTGTGCTGCGCCTGTGCAAATTTGTCGTGCGCATTTAGAGGCAGGCCAAGGCATCCGTGCCATGGTGGTCAACACCGGTAATGCCAATGCAGGCACCGGTGAAGACGGCTTAAAACGGGCCCGTGAAACTTGCGTTGCTTTGGCGAAAAGTTTGGCCATTGCACCCGAGCAAGTGCTGCCTTTTTCAACCGGCGTCATCATGGAGCCATTGCCGCACGACCGCATCATCGCGGGATTGCCAGCGGCCATTGCTGCGGCTGGAGAAACGTCAAGTGCTCAGCAGTGGGCCGATGCTGCTGAAGGCATCATGACGACAGACACGGTGCCCAAAGCGGCCAGCACGCAAGTGCAAATCGCGGGTGCAACAGTGAGCATCACCGGCATTAGCAAGGGCGCTGGCATGATTCGACCGAACATGGCCACCATGTTGGGCTATGTGGCGACCGACGCTTGCGTGGCACCTGGTTTGATGAAAGAACTCTCGCTGGCTTTGGCCGAGGGCTCCTTCAACCGCGTGACCGTGGATGGCGACACCTCGACCAACGATTCTTTTGTGGTCATCGCCACGCACAAAGCGGCGCACCCGACCATCACCAGCTTGAGCAGTGTCGACGGCCAAGCTTTGCTGCAAGCCATGTTCCAAGTGGCACGCCAACTGGCGCAAGCCATTGTTCGCGATGGCGAAGGCGCGACTAAATTCATCACCATTCACGTCGAGGGTGGTCGCGACAGTGCGGAGTGTCGTCAAGTGGCGTATGCCATCGCCCATTCACCCTTGGTGAAAACGGCCTTTTTTGCCAGCGACCCCAACTTGGGCCGCATCTTGGCGGCTGTCGGCTACGCCGGCATTGCGGATTTAGACCAAACGGGTATCGACTTGTATTTGGACGATGTTCATGTCGCCGTGCAGGGCGGTCGCCATCCGGATTACCGCGAAGAAGACGGCCAGCGTGTGATGAAGCAATCTGAAATCACGGTGCGTGTGGTCTTGGGTCGCGGAACAGCCAGCGACACCGTTTGGACCTGTGACCTCAGCCACGATTACGTGACCATCAACGCCGACTACAGAAGCTAATGACTGATTCCATGCAAAACCCTTTAGAGCGCTTGGTGCAGCGCGCCGAAGCGCTGATGGCGCGCATTGAGTCTGTGCTACCCCAACCCATGTCGGCACCCGACTGGGTAGCCAGCGTTGCGTTTCGTTACCGCAAGCGCACAAGCGGCCATGGCGGCTTGGAGCCGGTGCGCCATGTGGCGCAACTTAGCTTGGCAGACTTGCAAGAGATCGACGGACAAAAAGAAAAAATCCAGCGCAACACCGAGCAGTTCGTCAAAGGCTTGCCTGCCAACAACGTGCTGCTGACGGGCGCACGCGGCACCGGCAAATCGTCGTTGATCAAAGCCTGTTTGAATGAATACGCGCCACAAGGCTTGCGCTTGATCGAAGTCGACAAAGACGATCTGACTGACTTGCCCGACATCATCGACGTGGTGTCTTCGCGGCCTGAAAAGTTCATGATCTTCTGTGATGATTTGAGTTTTGAGGATGGTGAGCCTGGCTACAAAGCCCTCAAGTCCATCTTGGATGGCTCGATTGCCGCTGCCACGCCGAACGTGCTGATTTACGCCACCAGCAACCGCCGTCATCTGCTCCCTGAGTACATGAAGGAAAACCTCACCTACACCCACACCGACGATGGTGAAGTGCACCCGGGTGAAGGGGTGGAGGAAAAAATTTCTCTGTCCGAACGTTTTGGTTTGTGGGTTAGTTTTTACCCGTTCAGCCAGGACGAGTACCTCACCATCGCTGCGCAATGGATGTCATCGCTGGGCGTGACACGCGAGGCCATCGAGGCGGCCAAGCCTGAAGCGCTGATTTGGGCGTTGGAGCGGGGCTCTCGCAGCGGTCGTGTGGCTTTCCAGTTTGCACGCGATTACGCGGGCAAGCACGCGTCTTAAGCTGTGGCTGACACCGCCGTGCGTATGGTCGATGCCGACCAGCCTCGTTCCGCTGACCGAACTTTGGTGCAGGTGGCGGTGGGTGTTCTTGTGCGTGCAGATCATGCTTTTTTGCTCACCAGTCGCCCCGAAGGCAAAGCTTACGCTGGCTATTGGGAGTTTCCAGGTGGGAAACTCGAAGCCGGCGAAACGGTTGAGCAAGCCCTGCGCCGCGAGTTGCAAGAGGAAATCGGCATCACCATTCAAGATTGCCAGCCATGGAAGATCGAGCGCATTGACTATCCGCACGCGCTGGTGCAATTGAACTTTTGCAAAGTCACGCAATGGTCGGGTGTGTTGCACATGCGTGAAGCGCAGCAATTTGCGTGGCAGCAACTACCTGTCGAAATGACGCCTGTGTTGCCAGGGACTTTGCCGGTTTTGCAGTGGTTTGCGCAAGAACGTGGGTTTGAAGGCGCCACGCACGCGGTTTAAGCTGGGTAAGCTTTTGGGTAGAGACCTGTCCATTGTTGCAGCGGGTTACTGCAAGGGGGTGTTTTCAAAATCAGCGTCGTCTTGCGGCGTTTGATCGGGCAAGCGATGCTCTTCGTTGGCCCAAGCGCCTAAGTCGTTGTTGCGGCAGCGTTCACTGCAAAAGGGGCGAAACAAGTTGGCAGGCTCGTAACGGCTAGGGCCGCCACATTGCGGGCAAACAACGATGCGAACCTCAAAATCGCTCATGGTTTAGGCGCACAAAGCCATTTCAAATGCGACGTCGTCAGTGCTGGCTTGCAGGCGACCTTCACCGTCTTGGCGCATCATGCGCACCCAGATCATCAAACGGTTGCCGCTGATTTCTGGAATGAAACCCAAGGCGGGATCAATTGCCACACGCATCAGCTGAAACTTGCCCTGTGCCAGTGATTGTTGGTATTGACCGCCCATCGCCATGATTTTCTGAGCGGCGCCTGTGTCGCGCATCAAAGAAAGCAACAAATTGACCGAAGCTTGCATGGGTTGAAACGCTTGTGCCCAGCGCAAGATGTCACGTCGGCGCACGTCGGGGCTGAGTTGCTGCCAAGCGTGGTAGGCCGGTAAATCAAAACAACAGGTGCCGCCAGGAATCGTGACGCGGTTGCGCAAAGCCGCCAGCCATTCGTTGTCAGTGATGGTTTGACCGATTTTGCCGACCGCACCATTGAGCCCCTCAAAGCATTGCTCCAACTGTCCAAGCAAAATCTCTAAGGCGGATTCAGAGACAGACGGATTCCCGCGCCACGCATTGAACTGTTGCTTGTGGCGCTCGAGGTCTTTGAGTATGTCCGTCTTCAGGTCAGTCCTGCCGCCTGCATCCACCAACTCAAACAAGGTGGTGAGCGCAAAGTGGTTGTCAACGGCGTGATCGCGCGTGACGAGTTCTTCAAATCGCTGAAACAGGTGTTCCAGACGCAGGTAAGTGCGCACTCGTTCGTTGAAGGGATGTTCGTAAAGGATCACGCAGAAAAACGCAAAAATTGATAGAGATAGATTTTGCTAATGATCATAACCGCTGAGAGCTGTCAGCGCGTCAAACTTTGCATGACAAATCACGCATGATTTGGTGAACGTGTGCACGCAGGTCGTCTAGCGACAGCGCGTCGTTGAAGATGACCCAGTCGGCAGCTTGCACGCGTTGCGAGCGCGTGGCTTGGGCGTGGATGATGCCTTCAACTGCCCCCTGGCTCAACCCATTGCGCGCCATGACCCGCTTAATTTGTGTGTCAGTTTCGCAGTCAACCACCAACACGCCATCCAATTGCGCACGCCAACGCCCAGATTCGACCAACAAGGGCACGTCGAACACCAGCAGCTTATGGCCCGCAGTTGTCGCCGCTTGTGCTTGCGCCTTTGTGGCCAATGAAACCAGAGGGTGAATGATGGCTTCCAGGCGCTGCTTGGCGGAAGCATCTGAAAACACCAGCGTGCGCATGCGATCTCGGTCTAACGCGCCCTCTGTGGTGATGAAGTCGAGGCCAAAAGCTTGAGCAATGGCGCTCAGGGCTGAGCCACCCGGCGCGGTCACGCTGCGGGAGATGGCGTCTGCATCAATCAAGGCGGCGCCTGCGTCCACGAGCATTTGGCCGACGGTACTTTTGCCGCTGCCAATGCCGCCAGTGAGGCCTAAGCGAAAAGGTGTGGAGGAGGTTTGCATGGCGTAAAGTCTATTCAAAAGGTGGGCCAGCCCAAACTTTGCATGAATTGCACCGTATCTTGCCAAGCCAAAAAAGCCCCAGCTGCGGCGAGGAACGGCCCAAACGGCACATAACCGTTGGCGGGTAAGCGGTGCAGCCTTTGCAAGCTCAGGCCAACAATGGCCCCTGTGGCGCTGGCAAGGATGACCAACGGAATTAAAGCAAAAGGGCCCAACCATGCACCCAAGGCCGCGAGCAATTTGAAATCGCCGCCACCCATGCCTTGCTTGCCGGTGATCCGCTCAAAGACCGTGGCAACGCTCCACAAAGCACCATAGCCCCACACGGCGCCCCACACCGCTTGTGTCAGTGGCAACGTAACCCATTGCGCAGCGCTGGCGATGAGGCCTAGCCAGAGCAAGGGTTGCGTCAAGGCATCGGGCAACAGGGTGGTTTGCCAATCGATGAGCGAGAGCGCCAACAAGCTGGTGCCAAAAAGCGCCCAACAGAGTGCGGCGCTGGTGATGCCCCAGTGCCATCCGCAAGCGACCCAAATCAAACCCGTGATTAACTCGACGGCTGGGTATTGCCACCCAATCGGGTGTTTGCAAAATCCGCAGCGGCCTTTGAGCCAAACAAAGCTCAGCACAGGAAACAGGTGCTTGATCTGCAAGGGCGCGTGGCAGTGAGGGCAGTGCGAAGCGGGCAGCCACAGGTCAAAACGAGGCGCGTCGTCATGAGTTGGCTCGAAGCTTGCCATGACCATGCGCGGCAGGCGGTGAACCAGCACGTTCACAAAGCTGCCCAAGATCAGGCCGATGCCAAAGGCCGTCCACAGATACAAACTCATACCACTTGTCCCAGTTGAAAAATTGGCAAATAGAGGGCGACCACCAAGCCGCCAATCAGCAAGCCTAGCACCACCATGATGAACGGCTCCATCAAGGTGGACAGTTTCGCCACGGTCGCGGCAACTTCGCGTTCGTAGTGTTCGGCCGTTTTATCGAGCATGTGGTCTAAGGCGCCGGATTCTTCTCCGATGGCACACATTTGCACCACCATGGGTGAGAACAAGCCCTCTGCATTTTCAAGCGCTTGCGCCAACGAGCGACCCTGCATGAGCTGCGCGTGCATGGACTCTGTGGCTGCTTGGTAACGCAGATTGCCCGTCACCCCCTTGACGGCATCTAACGCATCGGTCAACGTGATGCCTGCAGCAAACAAGGTAGCCAAGGTGCGTGTCCAGCGTGCCATGCAGGCCTGGTGCGTCAGCGATCCGGCGATGGGCAACTGCAGCACCCAGCCGTGCAGCCGCCATTGCAGCGCTTTGCTGCGTTTAGCCCATTGTTGCGTCACCCATGTCGTCAACAGAGCCAACAGCAAGCCCGTCCAGCCGTGCTGTTGCCAAGTTGAACTTAAGCCGATCACGAAGCGGGTGAGGGCAGGCAATTCGGCATTGAAAGACTGAAAAATTCCCTCAAAGGCAGGGACGACAAAAGAAAGTAACAACGCCATCACGATCAGAGCAATCATCAAAACGGCTGTTGGGTAAATCAGCGCAGAGCGCAAGCTGCTGCGCAGTGCTTCGGCTTTTTCGCGGTGGTGGGCGATGCGATCGAGCAGCGTGTCGAGCATGCCTGCCATTTCGCCTGCTGCGACCAAATTGCAAAATAAATCGTCAAAAACGGCGTGACGTTGCAAAGTTTGGTGCAGGGCCTGACCGCCTTCGACTTGCTGGCGAATGTCTTGCACCATCTGCTGGAGGGCGGTGTGACGAATGCCACGCCTCATGATGTCAAAGGCTTGCAGCAAGGGCACGCCCGATTGCAGCAAGGTGGCCAGTTGCCGGGTGAGCCGTGTGACATCCGGACCACTGACCGTGGCGTTGCGTTGCAGCCACAAGGGCAACGAGAGTTTGCGGCTGACCCTTGTGGCGCGAATACGTTGGGCTTTTAAGGCGTCTTTCACTGCCGCTGATGTGGGCGCTTGCATCTCGCCTTGCATTTGCTGACCCTGGCGATCAATGCCGCGCCACAGAAACATAGGCTCAGCCATGGTGCGTCAGTGTCATCACTTCTTGTACCGAAGTGATGCCCTGTAGGGCTTTGAGCCAGCCCGCTTGGCGCAGCGTTCGAACGCCATCTCGTCCGGCTTGTGTGCCGAGGTCTTGTGAGCTGGCATTTTGCAAGATCAAGGTTTGAAGCGCGTCACTGATGGGCATGACTTGGTAAATGCCAACGCGTCCCTTGTAGCCTTGATGGCAGGCGTCGCAACCTACGGCTTGGTAAAGACTGGGTGTAGGGCGTGACGCCAGCCCGATGGCTATTTGATCTTGGGCGCTGAGTTGTCCGAGCCATGCGGCTGTCTGTGAGGTCGAGGCTGGATGTTTGCAGACAGGGCACAAGCGGCGCACGAGACGCTGGGCCACGACCAAAATCAGACTGGCTGCGACATTGAACGCTTCAATGCCCATGTGCCGCAAACGCGCCAAGGTGCTGGGCGCGTCGTTGGTGTGCAAGGTTGATAAAACCAAATGCCCGGTTTGAGCGGCCTGAATGGCGATCGAAGCTGTTTCCACATCACGTATTTCACCCACCATGATGATGTCTGGGTCTTGCCGTAATAAAGCCCGCAAAGTGCTGGCAAAGGTGACTCCCGCGCGTTCGTTGATATTGACCTGATTCACGCCGAGTAATTGAATTTCAGACGGGTCTTCAACGGTGTAGATATTCACCTCGGATCGGTTCAGTAATTCGAGGCAGCTGTAAAGCGATAAGGTCTTGCCTGAACCCGTGGGGCCCGTCATAAGTACCATGCCGTGGGGCTGTGCGATGGCGGTCAACAGTTTAGCTTGGTCATCAGATTCATAGCCTAGCGCCTCAAGGCTTGGACGCTCGCGGTTGATATTGAGCAAACGCACCACCATTTTTTCGCCATGTAAGGTCGGTAATGAGCTCACCCGCAAATCAATGAGGCGACCTTGATAAGGGTATTGAATGCGTCCGTCTTGCGGCACTCGTTTTTCGGCAATATCCATCCGTGCTAAAACTTTGAGGCGCGAAATCATGGCGTCGCGTAGTTGCAGGGCAGGTGTAGCGGCTGTGTGCAAAATTCCATCAATGCGATAGCGCGCTCGAAATTCAGTTTCGCCGGTTTCAAAATGAATATCGGATGCGCCCTGTATCACCGCTTGTTTCAGTATCTGATCTAAGGGCTGAATGACAGAGCGTTCGGTGGATGTGTTTGCCCCTGAAAATGACGGTTGCATGTGGCGTCCTTCGTGTCGTAGCACTGGATTGTTTGGTGCGGACTGCACTTGCCGTGGGAGTCGGTATTACAAAATAAATGGCTGTGACATGGGTCTTTTCATATTAATCTTGCTAAGTAATTAGAGAGCTGAGTATGCAGAATCCTTGGAATTTGTATTCAACTTTGAATTTATCGAATAGAAATTGATATATCATTCAATTTTCAATTAACCTACTAGGAATACATAGATGGCACGCACCTCAGTTGCAAATCAACTTGCTACGATACGTAAACAACGTGATTTATTGGCTAAAAAAGAACAAGCCTTGTTGAGCAAGTCGCACGATAAAGTTTTGTCGCAAATCGTGCAATTGGCCAAGGACGCTGGTTTGACGGCTGCAGACATTGCCAAAGCGCTTGCTGAAGGCAAGCCCGCTAAGGCCGCCAAAACTGCAAAAGCCCCAAAGGCGGCGAAAAAAGGCGCACTGGCAGGCAAGAAAGTTGCCCCTAAATACCGTAACCCTGCCAATCCAGAGCAAACTTGGACAGGCCGTGGCGTGTCACCTACATGGGTGCAAGCTTTGAAAACAGCGGGCACTTTGGATACCGCCTTGATTGCGACGGAGTCGGTTGCGGTTTAAAGTTTGTATTGCTAGACGTCAAAAGCCCGCTGAATGCGGGCTTTTTGTATTGAGGTTGACGTTCTATCAGCGGATGATCACCATAAAATAATTTTTCAACAAAACAAACTCCAAATGAAAAAAACAATATTTATTTTCGGTTTTATTCTTTTTGCGCTGATGGGGTTGCGCGTGAGTGCCTCAGGCTACCCTTCGGTGGCAGTGAGTGAATTACCAGAACCCTTGCGCGCGGTATGGAAAGAGCAAAAGCCAGAAATGACGCCGATGAGCCACTGTGCTGCTGCGTTTGACAGTCATTCAGATGGCGAAAAAATGATATTTCGCTGCTCGATTCACATCAAGATGTCCGCTGAGGGCGAGCGACGTGCAATGAAATATTGTGAAGAAAAGCGCGCAGAAAAAGGTATCAAAGCACCGTGTCGGCTGGTGCGCGAATAAAGCGCACGCTGGTTGACCAGGGCTTAACTGCGACGGTCTAAGAGCTGCGCTGCCAAAGCATGCAGTGCGTCACGGTAGGGGCTGGGCGCCAAAACGTGCAACGCCGCAATGGCCCGTTCAGCTTCTAAGCCGGCTGCGTGGCGTGTAGCTTCCAAAGCACCTGTGTTGCGCACGATGCGAACAATGTCATGCAGTGCTTCCATCTCGCCGTTTTCGACGGCACGTTGAATGAGAAGGCGTTCGGGTTCGGACGCGCGTTGCATGGCGAAAATCAGGGGAAGGGTGTTTTTCCCCTCACGCAAATCGTCCCCTAAATTTTTACCGAGCTCTTGCGCGTCGCCGTCGTAATCAAGCACATCGTCAATCACTTGAAATGCGGTGCCGAGGGCTTGGCCGTATTCGGCGCATGCCGACTCCACGGCTTGCGTGCTGCGCGCCATGATGGCTGCTAAGCGGGTGCTGGCTTCAAACAATTTGGCTGTTTTTGAGCGAATCACCCGCAAATAACCGGCTTCATCCAACGAGGCGTCATGCATGTTCATCAGTTGCAAGACCTCGCCTTCGGCAATCACATTGGTGGCGTCTGCCAGCACTTCCATGACACGCATTTCGCCTGTGTTGACCATCATTTGGAAGGCGCGCGAGTACAAAAAATCACCCACTAACACGCTGGCTGGGTTGCCAAACGATTCGTTGGCGGTAGCGCGACCACGGCGTAAGGTGGACTCGTCCACCACATCGTCGTGCAACAGCGTGGCGGTATGGATAAATTCCACGATCGCAGCCAAGTTGTGACGTTGTTCATCTTGGTACCCCAGTGCGCCAGACATCAGCAGCACCAAGGCTGGCCTAATGCGTTTGCCCCCTGCGGAGATGATGTACTGAGAAACAGTGCTCACCAGAGGTACGCCCGAGTCCAGGCGTTGCGCGATGACGCGGTCCACTTCTGCCATATCGGCAGCAATCAGAGGCAAGGCGGTGGAGGATGCAGAGGTCAAAACGGGGGTGTACTCAACTGTTGAAATGCTGGCAAATTATAGAGAGTCAGCAAAGACCTATGGAACTGCTACAATTTCGGGCTCTGCGGAAATTCGTTCGCAGATATCCAAATAGATTCTTATCTAGAGGTCTCACATGTACGCGGTCATAAAAACCGGTGGCAAACAGTATCGTGTTGCTGCTGGTGAAAAAATTAAAGTAGAACAGATTGCTGCGGACGTAGGCCAAGAGATTGTGATCGATCAAGTTTTGGCAGTCGGCAACGGCGCTGAATTGAAGATCGGCACACCCTTGGTGTCCGGCGCAACTGTCACAGTGACGGTTTTGTCTCATGGCAAGCACGACAAAGTGCGCATTTTCAAAATGCGTCGTCGTAAGCATTACCAAAAACGCCAAGGGCATCGTCAGCAGTTCACTGAACTGCAGATTGCTTCCATCAACGGCTAAGGAGCATTTGACATGGCACAGAAAAAAGGCGGCGGCTCTACGCGAAACGGGCGCGATTCCAAGCCCAAAATGCTCGGTGTGAAAGCTTTCGGCGGTGAGTTGATCTCCGCTGGCGCCATCATCGTGCGCCAACGTGGTACCAAGTTTCACCCCGGCGTTAACGTCGGCGTGGGCAAGGACCACACTTTGTTCGCATTGGTTGACGGCCACGTCTCGTTCGGCGTTAAAGGCGCTTTGAACAAGCACATGGTCAACGTGACACCTGCTTAATTGAATTAAGCTGAGTGTTGCAAAGCCCCGATTCGTCGGGGCTTTACTCTTTTAAGACTACATCCATGAAATTCGTTGACGAAGCCTATATCGACATTGCCGCTGGCGATGGGGGGAACGGCTGCGTCTCGTTCCGCCATGAGAAGTACAAAGAATTTGGAGGTCCCAATGGTGGGGACGGCGGGCGAGGCGGGCATGTGTTTGCCATTGCCGACGTCAACCTGAACACCTTGGTCGACTTCCGCTTCTCGCGCCGCCACGAGGCCAAGCGCGGGCAGCATGGCTTGGGCTCTGACATGTTCGGAGCGGCCGGAGACGACATTATTTTGAAAATGCCGGTGGGCACCATCATCACCGACGCTGAAACCGGCGACGTGTTGTTTGAGTTGCTCACGCCAGGTGAGGTCATCACCATCGCCAAAGGCGGTGACGGTGGCTTTGGCAACATGCGTTTCAAGAGCGCCATCAACCGTGCGCCGCGTCAAAAAACGCCAGGCTGGCCCGGTGAAAAGCGTGAACTCAAGTTGGAGCTGAAAGTTTTGGCTGACGTCGGTTTGTTGGGCATGCCCAATGCCGGTAAGTCCACCTTGATTTCGGCCATTTCTAACGCGCGCCCCAAAATTGCCGATTACCCATTCACGACTTTGCACCCCAATTTGGGTGTGGTGCGCGTGGGCCCGGAGCAAAGCTTTGTGGTCGCTGATGTGCCCGGTTTGATTGAAGGTGCCTCTGATGGCGCGGGCTTGGGCCACCAGTTTTTGCGCCATTTGCAACGCACCCGTTTGCTGTTGCAGATCGTGGATGTCGCGCCTTTTGACGACGATGTGGATCCCGTGGCACAAGCCAAAGCCATCGTGGCCGAGCTTAAGAAATATGACAAAGCTTTGTACGACAAACCCCGTTGGTTGGTCTTGAACAAGCTCGACATGGTGCCTGCTGAACAGCGCGCCGCCTTGGTGGCCGACTTCGTCAAGCGCTTCAAATACAAAGGCCCCGTGTTTGAAATCTCCGCGTTGACGCGTGAGGGTTGTGAGCCTTTGATCAAAGAAATCTACAAGCACATCAAAGCGCAGCAGGTGGCCGAGCAGCCGCCTGAGTACATCGACCCGCGCTTTGCTGAACCCACGCCTTAACGTTCCAACATCAACGTTTCAACATGACAGAACTTCATTCCACCGTGTTGCGCGATGCGCGTCGTATCGTGGTCAAAGTCGGTTCTAGTTTGGTGACCAATGAAGGTCGTGGTTTAGACGAGCAGGCCATCGGTGAATGGTGTCGTCAACTCAGCGCGCTGGTGCGTGATGGCCGCGAACTCATCATGGTCTCCAGTGGGGCGATTGCCGAAGGCATGAAGCGTCTGGGTTGGACCACGCGCCCCAAAGAACTGCACGAGTTACAAGCCGCCGCCGCCGTCGGTCAAATGGGTTTGGCTCAAATGTACGAAACCAAGTTGCGTGAAAACGGTTTGGGTTCTGCACAAGTGCTGTTAACCCACGCTGACTTGGCTGACCGTGAGCGTTACTTGAACGCCCGTTCCACCTTGTTGACCTTGTTGGCCCATGGCGTGTTGCCGGTCATCAATGAAAACGACACCGTGGTGAACGACGAAATCAAGTTTGGCGACAACGACACCTTGGGTGCGTTGGTAGCCAACTTGGTCGAGGCCGATGCCTTGATCATCCTCACGGATCAAAAAGGCTTGTTCACCGCTGACCCGCGCCGTGACCCCGCTGCCACGTTTGTTCACGAAGCAAAGGCCGGTGATCCAGCGCTCGAAGATATGGCCGGTGGTGCAGGTTCGAGCATTGGCCGAGGTGGCATGCTCACCAAAATTTTGGCCGCTAAACGTGCCGCAGGTTCGGGCGCCTCGACAGTGATCGCTTGGGGTCGCGAGCCCGATGCCTTGTTACGACTGACGCAAGGTGAGTCCATTGGCACATTGCTCATTGCGCCGACTCAAAAGCAGCAAGCCCGCAAGCAATGGATGGCCGATCACCTTCAGCTGCGTGGCGCTATCACTGTGGACGACGGGGCCGTTGCAAAGCTGCGTCATGAAGGTAAAAGTTTGCTGCCCATTGGCATGACGGCCGTCACCGGAGATTTTTCTCGGGGTGATGTGATCGCCATCCTTGATGGTCTGGGCCAAGAAGTTGCGCGTGGCCTGGCCAATTACGCCAGCGCCGAAGCGCGCTTGTTGTGTCGTAAGCCCTCGAGTGATGTGGAGTCGTTGCTAGGCTACGTGGCCGAGGCCGAAATGGTCCACCGCGACAACTTGGTGCTCACCAAGCTGTCTTGACCAAACGGCGTGGGTTGGCAAGCCACCCACCTTGGGTGTCTCTAACTCTCTTCTGGGCGAAGCGCAGATTGCGGATCAGGATCAAACGTCGCGCCTGGCGGCAACTCCATGTGACCCGACATCCCAAATTGCTTGGACATCACCATCATGTCTTGTGGGTGTGGGTTGCCACTGCGCTGGAAGCGTGGGCGATGGTCTTGACGTGGCAAAAAGCGCGAAAGCTCGGTCAGCGCCATTTCATACACACCTCGTTTGAACTCCACCACCACGTCGAGTGGCACCCAATAATCGTTCCAACGCCAAGCATCAAACTCTGGGTGATCGGTGGCACGCAAATTCAAATGATGATCGGGCGCCATCAACTGAAGCAAAAACCAAATTTGCTTTTGGCCTTTATAAAAACCGCGTGCATCACGGCGGATGAACCGGTCTGGCACCTCATAGCGCAACCAATCACGGGTACGGGCAACAATGCGCACATGCTCTTGTTTGAGCCCCACTTCTTCGTGCAATTCGCGGATCATGGCCTGCTCGGGCGTTTCGCCTCGGTCAATGCCACCTTGCGGGAACTGCCAGCTGTGGGTTCGAATGCGCTTGCCCCAAAAAACCTGATTTCTCTGGTTGAGCAAGATGATGCCGACATTGGGTCTGAACCCTTCTCGGTCAAGCATAATCAAACCTCAAATTTTTAAACTGAGTTGATTATGCACAGAGCTGCAGCACTTCACTCAGAATTCGCCTTAATTCCCCTCTAAATTGACGATTCGATTACCCGCATGAAAGCCTCCCAGTTTCTCATCTCTACCCTCAAAGACGCCCCCGCTGATGCCGAAGTGGTCAGCCATAAATTGATGATGCGCGCGGGCTTGATCAAAAAGCTCGGCGCTGGCATTTACAACTACATGCCCATGGGCTTGCGCGTCATTCGCAAGGTCGAAGCCATCGTGCGCGAAGAGATGAACAAAGCAGGCGCGATTGAGCTGACCATGCCCGTGGTGCAGCCCGCTGAGCTGTGGCAAGAAACCGGTCGCTTCGACAAAATGGGCCCCGAGCTGCTGCGCATCAAAGACCGCCACGGCCGTGACTTTGTGGTGCAACCCACCAGCGAAGAGGTGGTGACCGACATTGCTCGCCAAGAAATTCGCAGCTACAAGCAGTTGCCTAAAAATTTCTACCAAATTCAAACCAAATTCCGCGACGAGCGTCGTCCACGTTTTGGTTTGATGCGCGGTCGCGAATTCATCATGAAAGACGCGTACAGCTTCGACCGTGATCAAGTCTCAGCCAAGCAGAGCTACCAAGTCATGGCCGATGCGTACCGCAAGATTTTTGACCGCTTCGGTTTGACCTACCGTGCCGTGGCCGCAGACAGTGGCGCCATTGGTGGCGACTTGAGCGAAGAGTTCCAAGTGATTGCCGCCACCGGCGAAGACGCCATCGTCTATTGCCCCACCAGCAACTACGCCGCCAACATGGAAAAGGCCGAGGCTTTGGCGCCTGCGCAAACGCGCGGTTCAGCCACGCAGGCCCTGAGCAAAACCGCAACGCCAGGCAAGAGCACCTGCGAAGACGTAGCTGCCTTGCTGAACGTGCCTTTGAACACCACCGTCAAGTCATTGGTGCTGGCCACTGACACCCTCAACGAAAAAGGTGAAGTCATCAAGTCACACGTGTGGCTTTTGCTCTTGCGCGGTGACCACGACATGAACGAAGTCAAAGTGGGCAAGTTACCTGGCTTCGAAGGCGGCTTCCGCTTTGCCACCACTGGTGAGATTGACGACCACTTCGGTTGCAAGCCCGGCTACCTCGGCCCCGTCAACTTGAAGCAGCCATTGAAGATCGTGGCAGACCGTGATGTGGCTGTGATGGCTGACTGGATTTGCGGCGCTAACGAGGTCGACTTCCATATGATCGGCGTCAATTTTGGACGCGACGTGGCCGAACCCGATTTGGTGGCTGACATCCGCAACGTGGTGGCAGGCGACGCTTCGCCAGACGGCCAAGGCATGCTCGCCATTGAGCGCGGCATCGAAGTGGGCCATGTGTTCTACCTCGGTACCAAGTACAGCCAAGCCATGAACGCCACCTTCTTAGACGTGAACGGCAAACCGCAATTCATGGAAATGGGTTGCTACGGCATCGGCGTGACCCGCCTGCCTGCGGCTGCCATTGAGCAAAACCACGACGAGCGCGGCATGATCTGGCCCGACGCCATTGCGCCATTCACCGTGGTGATTTGCCCCGTCAACATGGACCGTAGCGAAGACGTTAAAACCGCGGCCTTCACGCTCTACAAAGAGCTGTTGGCCTTGGGCGTGGACGTCATCTTGGATGACCGTGGCGAGCGCCCCGGCGCCATGTTTGCCGATTGGGAGCTGATTGGCGTGCCCCACCGCGTGACCATTGGTGACAAAGGCTTGAAGGATGGTGTGGTCGAGTACCAACACCGCCGTGACGCCGAGTCCACCAAAGTGGCCGTGGCCGACGTGTTGGCGCATGTGAAAGCCAAGCTCGGTTTGTGATGCCGCCGTGTGCTCACTCCCGTTTGTGCCTCACTGGCAGGGCGGGGGTTGAGCACCTGGTGCGAACACCATGCAGTCTTTTTTGCCGCGTGCTGCGACTAACGACCTCTGCATTTTTTCTGTGTGTTTTGTGCGTACCTGCGACCCACGCCGGCAACCAACGCGAAGAGCCCTTGATCGACTCCGTGCGCACCGCACTCAGTGCGGCCGTGCATCAATCCGGTCCGCCGACTTTGGTGCATGCCGATGCCAAAGCGGCGCAAGCGTTTCAGCAGTGGTTGATGCAGACCGAGGTGCGTTTAGACAAACAATTGCAACGCCGCAAAGCCAGCCCCACACCGGCTAACTTGGGCGTTGCTGCAGCCCCCAACAGCCCCAATGGCGCACCCGATGTCTTGGCACATGAGTTAGCGAGCGCACCTTTGCGGCGTGAGTTTTTGCAAACCGTCTGGTACGAAAGCCAGCGCGCAGGGTTAGAGCCCGCCTTGGTCTTGGGCTTGATTCAAGTCGAAAGCGGTTTCCGCAAGTTCGCGATCAGCAGCGCTGGTGCACGTGGCTTCATGCAGGTCATGCCATTTTGGACACGCGTCTTGGCGCAAGATGACGCGTCGGTGCTGTTTCAAGCGCAGACCAATTTGCGCTTTGGCTGCGTGATCTTGCGCCACTACCTCGACCTTGAAAATGGAAATTTGGCCTTGGCCTTAGGCCGTTACAACGGCAGCCGGGGGCGCATGGACTATCCCAACGCCGTCATCTCCGCCAAAATGGGGTGGTCATGAAAACTTACTTTTTCCCCTTTTTGTGTGTGTGCCTTTTGGTGCTGGGCGGTTGTGCCACGCCTGAGTACAAGGCTGCGTATCAAACATGTTCTCCAGGGGCGTTCAGTCAATACCCAGAGGACAAAGTTCAAACGTTTGAAATGCGTCAACGCTGGGTGCAGGTGGCCACTGGGCAACTGAGCTGTGTGGCAGTTCAAAATGCGGCCAATGTCAAACAGACCGTGTGCACGCCTATCACTTACATGCGCCCCATCTCGACCATGGAGCCCGTCATCGTAGACCGCAACGAAGAGCCCCGCAAAAGCTTGATCAGTGCCTGTGCGCAAAGCATGTGCATACAGCGTTACGGCAATGTCGAATGCAAACCCACCACGCCAGCAACGTCCCCAGTGCCTGTCGTTGGGCCTATGGTCACAACGCCGCCATAAAAAAAGCCCGCTCTGAAGCGGGCTGGGCATGAAAGCGCGAGGGCTTAGCCGTTGATCACTTGGGTCAACTCGCCGGACTCATACATTTCCATCATGATGTCTGAGCCGCCAATGAACTCGCCCTTGATGTAGAGCTGAGGGATGGTGGGCCAGTTGCTGTATTCCTTGATGCCTTGACGGATTTCAGCATCGTCCAGCACGTTCACGGTCTTGATGCCTTTGGCGTCTACGCCGCACGCTTTCAAGATCTGAATGGCGCGGCCAGAAAATCCGCACATGGGGAAGCTTGCACTGCCTTTCATGAACAGCACCACCTCGTTGCTCTTCACCAGTTCATCAATGCGTTGTTGTGTATCGCTCATGAAGTCACTCTCCAAATCAAAAGTTAATTATTTCACTGTTGGCCATTGTCCGCCAGAGCAACGCAGGATGCCCGCGATGTCAGGGCGGCTTTGTACCGCTTCAAAGCCTTGGTTGCCCAGCAACGTCTGCACGGCATGGGCTTGGTCATAGCCGTGTTCCAGCAGCAGCCAGCCGCCAGGTTTGAGGTGTTGGCTCGCTTGACGCACGATCAGACGGATGTCGTCTAGCCCGTCGTGACCCGAGGCCAAGGCGGACAGGGGTTCGTGTTTCAAGCCGGTCAAATGGGCATCGTCGCTAGCAACATAAGGTGGGTTGGAGACGATGGCATCGAACAAAACGGGGTGGTTAGCGTTGGGCCGTTCAAAGGGCGCGAGCCAAGAACCATGGTGAAACGTCATCGCCAGACCCAAGCGTTGCGCGTTGGCCTGGGCTACGGCCACGGCGTCAGCGCTGGCGTCGACGGCGCTCAATTGGGCATCCGGGCGCGTGTGCTTGAGTGCCAAGGCAATGGCACCGCTGCCCGTGCCCAGATCCACCACAGAGGGGGCAGGTGTATCGGCGAGACAAGACAAGGCCCATTCCACCAAGGTTTCTGTGTCGGCACGCGGGTCTAGCACGCGGGCGTCGACGTGCAAGCGCAGGCCGAAAAACTCTTTGTGACCGGTGATGTAGGCCACGGGCTCGGTGCCCAGTCGCCGCTGCACAAAGGTGTGCCAAACGGCTTGCACGGCTGGGGGTAGTACATCGTCGCTGTGGGCCAGCAGCCACGCTCGGTCATGCGGTTCGCGGCCCAAGGCATGCAGCAGCAGCACTTGGGCGTCAAGGCGCGGCAGGCCCAAAGCTTGCGCCGCCGTGAGGGCTTGCTGGATGGTGAGCGCGTGCTCGCTCATCAATGACCAACTTCTAGGGCTGCCAACTGCTCGGCTTCATGCGCATGGCGCAAGGCCTGCAGCGCATCGCTCAAATCACCTTCCATGATGAAGTTGAGCTTGTACAGCGTCAGGTTGATGCGGTGGTCGCTCCAACGTCCTTGCGGAAAGTTGTAGGTGCGAATGCGGTCCGAGCGGTCGCCACTGCCAATCAAGCCTTTGCGCATGGCCGCGTCTTTGGCGGCCCGCTCGGAGCGGTCTTTTTCTTGAATACGAGCGGTCAGCACTTTCAGCGCTTGCGCCTTGTTGCTGTGCTGGCTGCGACCATCTTGGCATTCGGCCACGATGCCCGTGGGCAAGTGGGTGATGCGCACGGCAGAGTCGGTTTTGTTGATGTGCTGGCCGCCCGCACCGCTGGCGCGGTAGGTGTCGATGCGCAAATCGGACGGGTTGATTTTGATGGCTTCGGCCTCGTCCGGCTCGGGCAGTACCGCCACCGTGCACGCGCTGGTGTGGATGCGGCCTTGGGTTTCGGTGGCGGGCACGCGCTGCACGCGATGGCCACCCGACTCAAACTTGAGCCAGCCATACACGCCATCACCGCTTGAGCCGCCGTCCATGCGCACCACCACTTCTTTGTAGCCCCCCAGTTCGCTTTGCGATTCGCTGACGATTTCGGTGCGCCAGCCTTGTCGCTCGGCGTAGCGCATGTACATGCGCAGCAGATCGGCGGCAAACAGGGCTGACTCGTCGCCGCCGGTGCCTGCACGAATTTCAATGAACGCGGGACGCGCATCGTCGGGGTCTTTGGGCAGCAGCATGCGCTGCAATTCGGCTTCTAGCTGCGTTAACTCGCTTTGGGCGCTGGCGATTTCTTCGTCCGCCATGGCGCGCATCTCGTCATCGTTGCCCACGTCTTGCAGCATCTGCTGTGCGGCTTGCAGGTCGGCTTCGCGCTGTTGGTAGCGGGTGAAACGGCTGGCGGTCGCGGCCACGTCGGTGTGTTCGCGTGACAGGGCCAAAAACTGCGTCATGTCCTTCATGATGTCTTCGCGAGACAGCAAGAAATCGAGCTCGGCCAAGCGTTGCGTGTAGCGCGCCAGTTGGGCGCGTAAAAAGTCTTTCATGGGCGAGCCTAGCGGTTGCCGCGCAAAAAGAAGTGCTCAATCGCGTGGCGGGCATTCTCGCGGGCAGCGGCGTCACCCGCGTGCAACTCAGCCATGGCGCCGTGCAACATTTTTTGGGTCAGGCCGCGTGACAGGGTTTCGAGCACCGCCTCCACGTCGTCGCCTTTGGCCAGTTGTTTGCGTGCACGGGCGAGTTCGGCTTGACGCCATTCGTCAGCTTGGCTGTTGAGTTGCTGAATCAGCGGCACGTTGCTGCGCTGATCCAGCCAATGGGTAAAGCTTTGTACACCCGCGTCAATGATGACTTCAGCTTGCGCTACCGCGGCTTGGCGGTTGGCTTGGCCGGTTTGCACCACCACCGACAAATCGTCCACGGTGTAGAGGTAAACGTCCTCGAGAGACTTCACTTCAGGCTCAATGTCTCTGGGTACGGCCAAGTCGACCATGAACATGGGGCGATGTTTACGCTGCTTCAGGGCACGCTCGACGGCACCCAAGCCAATCAGGGGCAGGGTGCTGGCGGTGCAACTCACCACCACATCAAATTCGTGCAGGCGGTCGGGCAAGTCGCCCAAACGCATCACTTCGCCGCCAAATTGGGCAGCAAGTCTTTCGCCACGTTCTAGGGTACGGTTGGCAATGGCGATGGTTTTGGGCGTTTTGGCGGCGAAATGGGTGGCACAAAGCTCAATCATTTCACCGGCGCCCACAAATAACACTTTTGTTTGAGCCAAATCTTCAAACAGCTGGCTGGCCAAACGCACGGCAGCGGCGGCCATGCTGATGGAGTGCGCGCCAATTTCGGTGGAGCTGCGTACTTCTTTGGCCACCGCGAAAGAACGCTGAAACAGTTGATTAAGGGTGGTGCCCAAGGCCCCGGCTTCAGAGGCAGCGCGCACCGCGTCTTTCATTTGACCCAAGATTTGGGGCTCGCCCAGCACCATGGAGTCGAGGCCGCTGGCAACGCGAAAGGCGTGTCGGGCGGCTTGGTCGTCTTGCAGGGCGTAGGTGTGGCCGTGCAGCGCATCGGGCGACACGCCCCCCGATTGAGCCAACCAGGCCAAGGTTTGTTGAAGTTGGCTGGTGTCGCCCGCGCCATAAATTTCGGTGCGGTTGCAGGTAGACAAAATGGCCACCTCGCTGCCTTGGGTATGACTGAGTCGCAAAGCGCTCAATGTGGGTGCCATTTGTTCGAGGGCGAACGCAAATTTTCCCCGCAAATCGAGCGGAGCTGTGTTGTGATTGAGGCCCAAAGCCCAGACTGCCATCCCCAGATTATAAAATTTACGCGCATGGGCCCTTTAGAACACGTCATTCACACTTTTAACTTCATGGCTCCCGCCTGGTGGATGGCTTTGTTGTGCGCCTTGTTGGCCCGGTTTGCGCTGCGTGGCTGGCTGCCAGCCTCCCGTTGGAGCGTGCTGAAACAGACGTTTTGGGGTGGTTTGATGGGCACGGTTACTTTGCTGGGCGGTTTGTGGTTGTGGGGTGCTGACGGCAAGATGGCCACCTACGGCGCTTTGGTGTTGGTCTGCGCGACCTCCCAATGGCTGATGAGCCAAGGTTGGCGACGCTGAAGCATCCACTTGGTGGGTAAGTACTCTCAGGGACCGGTCAGCCTCAGGGGCATACCCTGCAGTACCATTCACTCCCAATAAGCGAACCCACAGCGCCGTTTACGCGCCCCCTGATCTATGAACGCTCCCACCTCGCTCAACCATTTGCTCGCCACGGCCCCTGAAAGCCCTCGGCTGCGCGAAATTCCCTACAACTACACCTCGTTCTCAGATCGCGAAATCGTGATCCGTTTGCTCGGTGTGGAGGCTTGGGAGTTGCTCTTGCGTCTGCGTCAAGAGCGTCAAACTGGGCGCTCTGCCCGTATGTTGTACGAGGTGTTGGGCGATATTTGGGTGGTGCAGCGCAACCCGTATTTGCAAGACGATTTGTTGGACACGCCCAAGCGTCGCCACCAATTGGTCGAGGCTTTGCACCACCGTTTGGGTGAAGTGGCCCGACGCCGCACACCACAAGACGATGCCGAGCGCGATGCCTTGGTGGGCCAGTTGTTGCAGGCGGCCAGCCGTGCGATTGAAGAATTCAACGCGCAGTTCGACACCATTGCCGACTTGCGCAAAAAGACCACACGCCTGTTAAAAAAGCTCACCGCCAGCGACAACATCAAGTTCGACGGACTGTCGCGCGTGTCGCATGTGACCGACGCCACCGACTGGCGCGTGGAATACCCCTTTGTGGTGTTGACACCTGACAGCGAGGCCGAAATGGCCGGCATGGTCAAGGGCTGTATCGATTTGGGCCTGACCATCGTGCCGCGCGGCGGCGGTACGGGGTACACCGGTGGTGCCATTCCCCTGACATGGCGCAGCGCGGTGATCAACACCGAAAAGCTCGAAGCCATGACCGAGGTGGAGATGCGCAACTTGCCGGGCCTTGACCAGCCCGTACCCACCATTTGGACCGAAGCCGGTGTGGTCACGCAACGCGTGGCCGACGCCGCAGAGCGCGGTGGTTTTGTGTTTGCGGTCGACCCCACGTCGGCCGAAGCCTCGTGTATAGGCGGCAACATTGCCATGAACGCGGGCGGCAAGAAAGCCGTGTTGTGGGGCACAGCGCTCGACAATTTGGCCAGCTGGCGCATGGTGACGCCGGACGCGCAGTGGCTGGAAGTCACTCGCGTGCAGCACAACCTTGGCAAGATTCACGATGCCGAGATGGCCAGCTTTGTGCTGAACTATTTCCAAGCCGATGGCAAGACGCCCATCCGCGAAGAACGCCTCGACATTCCCGGCAAAACCTTCCGCAAAGAAGGCTTGGGCAAAGACGTGACTGACAAGTTTTTGAGCGGTCTGCCTGGCATTCAAAAAGAAGGCTGTGACGGCCTGATCACCAGCGCTCGCTGGATCGTGCACCGCATGCCCCAGCACACCCGCACGGTGTGTATGGAGTTTTTTGGCAACGCCAAAGACGCCGTGCCCAGCATCGTGGAGATCAAAGACTTCATGTTTGCCGAGCAAAAGCGCAGCGGTGTCTTGCTGGCTGGCTTGGAACATTTGGACGATCGCTACTTGCGCGCCGTGGGTTACGCCACCAAGAGCAAGCGCGGCGGCTTGCCCAAAATGCTGCTGATTGGCGACATTGCGGGTGACAACGCCGACGACGTGGCTCGCGTCACCTCCGAAGTGGCCCGCATGGCCAACTCGCGCAGCGGTGAGTGTTTTGTGGCAGTCAGCCCTGAAGCGCGTAAAAAGTTTTGGCTGGACCGCAAACGCACAGCAGCCATCAGCCGCCACACCAATGCCTTTAAGGTCAACGAAGACGTGGTCATCCCATTGCCACGTATGGCCGAGTACACCGATGGCATTGAGCGCATCAACATCGAGCTGAGCTTGCGCAATAAGATCGCCTTGTGCGAGGCTTTGGACGAGTTTTTTGCCAAAGGCAACTTGCCGTTGGGCAAGTCGGACGAGGCAGCGGACATTCCCACGCCTGAGTTGATGGAAGCCCGTGTGCAGCAAGCCCGCGCCTTGATCGACGACGTTCGTAGCCTGTGGCAAGGCTGGTTGCGTGACTGCGACGGTTTGTTCCCGCAGTTGCAAGACCACACCTTGCGTGCGAGCTGGAAAACGCAAATTCGTGCGGTGTTGCAAAACATCTTCACGGGCGCCCAGTTCTTGCCCATCTTGGAGGAGTGCAATGCCATTCACAAACGCGTGCTCAAAGGCCGCGTGTGGGTGGCGCTGCACATGCACGCCGGTGACGGCAATGTGCACACCAACATTCCGGTCAACAGCGACGACTACGCCATGCTGCAAACCGCCCACGAAGCGGTGGCCCGCATCATGGTGCTGGCCCGTTCCTTGGACGGCGTGATTTCTGGCGAGCACGGCATTGGCATCACCAAGCTGGAGTTCATGACCGACGCCGAGTTGAAGCCCTTTGCCGACTACAAAGCCCGTGTCGACCCCGAAGGTCGTTTCAACAAAGGCAAATTGCTGCGCCATGCGGACGCAGATGTCAGTCTGCGTCACGCCGATTTGAGTCAAGCCTACACGCCCAGTTTTGGCTTGATGGGCCACGAGTCGCTCATCATGCAGCAGTCCGACATTGGTGCCATCGCGGGCAGCATGAAAGACTGTTTGCGTTGCGGCAAGTGCAAGCCTGTGTGCTCCACCCATGTACCACGCGCCAACTTGCTGTACAGCCCACGGAACAAAATTTTGGCGACGTCATTGTTGGTGGAAGCGTTCTTGTACGAAGAACAAACCCGCCGTGGCGTGTCCATCAAGCACTGGCAAGAGTTTGAAGACGTGGCCGACCACTGCACGGTCTGCCACAAGTGTTTGACGCCTTGCCCGGTCAATATCGACTTCGGCGACGTGTCGATGAACATGCGCAACTTGTTGCGCAAGATGGGCCAAAAAAGCTTCCGCCCCGGCAATGCCGCGGCGATGTTCATGCTCAACGCCACCAACCCAGAAACCATCAAATTCGCGCGCAGCGCGATGGTCGATGTGGGCATGAAATTACAACGCGTGGCACACGACGTGCTGGGCGTGATGGCGCGCAAGCAAACCAAAGCGCCGCCTGCCACTTTGGGTCCCGCGCCTATCAAGGAGCAGGTGATTCACTTCATCAACAAAAAGATGCCCGGTAACTTGCCCAAGAAAACCGCGCGCGCCTTGTTGGACATTGAAGACAAAGATTACGTCCCGATCATTCGCAACCCGCAGGCTACGACCTCAGAGACCGAAGCGGTGTTTTACTTCCCCGGCTGCGGTTCGGAGCGCTTGTTCAGCCAAGTGGGCCTCGCCACGCAAGCGATGCTCTGGCACGCGGGCGTGCAAACGGTGTTGCCACCGGGTTACCTGTGCTGCGGTTACCCGCAAAAAGGCTCAGGTCAGTTTGACAAGGCCGACAAGATCATCACTGACAACCGGGTGCTGTTCCACCGCGTGGCCAACACGCTGAACTACCTCGATATCAAAACCGTGGTGGTCAGCTGCGGCACGTGCTTTGACCAGTTGCAAGGCTACGAGTTCGACAAGATCTTCCCGGGTTGCCGCATCGTCGACATCCACGAGTTTTTGCTCGAAAAAGACATCAAGCTCAACGCCGAGCAACAAGCAGGCTATTTGTTCCACGACCCTTGCCACAGCCCTATGAAGCAGCAAGACCCGATGAAAACGGTCAAAGCCTTGGTCGGCGATCAAGTGGTCAAGAGCGACCGTTGCTGCGGCGAGTCGGGCACTTTGGGTGTGACACGTCCTGACATTTCGACCCAAGTGCGTTTCCGCAAAGAAGCCGAGTTGCAAAAAGACGAAGTCGCCTTGCGTGCCATGACCGGTCAAGCCAAAGGTGACATGAAGATTCTCACCAGCTGCCCCAGCTGCTTGCAAGGCCTGACCCGTTATGGCGATGATTTGCAAAACGGTTTGCTCGAAGCCGACTACATCGTGGTCGAAATGGCGCGCAAGATCTTGGGCGAGCAGTGGATGCCCGAGTACGTGGCCCAAGCCAATGCCGGCGGCATTGAGCGCGTGTTGGTTTAACCAGAAAGACAGCCATGGCAGGCCTCGAAAAACATACCCCCACCCCGCAAGATATCACCGTGCACGGCGCTTCGCGTGCGCTTGAAATCAGCTTTTCAGACGGCGTGACGTTTCGCATCCCGTTGGAGCTGATGCGCATCTACAGCCCTTCCGCCGAAGTGCAGGGTCACGGCCCAGGTCAAGAAGTGTTGCAAACCGGCAAGCGTGAGGTGGGGCTAGAAGGTTTGGAGCCTGTGGGCAACTACGCCATCAAGCCCACGTTCACTGACGGCCATGACAGCGGCTTGTTCACTTGGGAATACCTGTATTTCTTGGGTTCCGAGCAAGACCAGCTTTGGGCTGACTATGAGCGCCGCTTGAGCGAAGCGGGCACCAGCCGTGATGCGCCTATGCCCGAAAAGGGCGGCGCAGGTTGCAGCACTCACGCACATTGATAAAATTAATAAAATTATGAGCAGCACCCATTTCGGTTTCAAAACCGTCGACGAAACAGAAAAAGCCAAGCATGTCCGTGGCGTGTTTGACTCGGTCGCGTCCAAATACGACGTCATGAACGACCTCATGTCCGCCGGCTTGCACCGCCTCTGGAAGCGTTACACCGTCATGGTGGCCGACTTGCGCGAGGGCTCGCAAGTGCTCGACATCGCAGGCGGCACGGGCGATTTGGCGATGGCGTTTGCCAAAAAGGTCGGTAAAACCGGCCGCGTGGTGCACACCGACATCAACGAAGCCATGCTGAGCACCGGCCGCGATCGCTTGCTCGACCACGGTTTTGTGTTGCCCACCTTGGTGTGTGATGCCGAAAAATTGCCATTTCCCGACAACCACTTTGATGTGGTCAGTGTGGCTTTTGGCTTACGCAATATGACCCACAAAGATGCAGCCCTCAAAGAAATGTGCCGTGTCCTCAAGCCCAACGGCAAGTTGTTGGTGCTCGAATTCTCCAAAGTGGCCAAGCCGTTGGAGAAGGCCTACGACTGGTATTCGTTCAATATCCTGCCCAAGTTGGGCCAAATGATTGCAGGGGACGACGCCAGCTACCGCTACTTGGCCGAGTCCATTCGCATGCATCCTGGCCAAGAAGAGCTGAAAGCCCTTATGAAACAAAGTGGCTTTGGTCATGTGGACTTTCACAACATGAGCGCCGGTGTGGTCGCGCTTCATGTTGGAATCAAGTGCTGAAACATTGAGACAACAGGAGATGAAGAAATGAAAAAACTTTTGACAGCTATTTTTGCGATTGCTATGGCGTTTGGCACCATGCACGCCGAAGCCTCCAAGCGCTTGGGCGGTGGCAAGTCCACGGGCCAGCAGTCCAGCAACGTGACGCAGCGTGATGCTGCCAAGCCTGCCCCCGCAGCCACACCGGCGCAGAATGCTGCGCCTGCCGCCGCTCAGCCTAAAAAATCTTGGGGTATGGGCGGCATGCTCGGCGGCTTGGCCGCTGGCTTAGGTTTGGCTTGGTTGGCGCATTCCTTGGGCTTTGGTGCAGAGTTTGGTCAAATTCTGATGTTTGCCTTGATCGCCTTGGGCGTGATGCTTGTGATTGGTATGGTCATGCGCCGTCGCCAACAGAACTCGGCGTCTAACAACAGCCCCTTCGCTTTTGAAGGCGCCGGTGCGCCAACCAACCCCAGCTCTTTGCCCCAGTACAACCCTAACAACGTAGGCAATGACTCATCAGCCCGTCCGGTCGACACACACACCAACTTCACCCCTGCGGCTGGTGGCTCGATGATTGGCGCCGCCTTAGGCAGCAATCAGACTTGGGGCATTCCAGCTGGTTTTGACACCTTAGGTTTTGTGAACGCTGCCAAGCAAAACTTCATCGCCTTGCAACAGGCTTGGGATCATTCCGACATTCCTGCTCTGCGCGTCATGATGACGGACACGATGTTGGAAGAAATCAAAGCGCAATTGGCTGAGCGCGAGGCAACGGCCAGCGGTCAAGTCAATCACACCGAAGTGGTGATGCTGGACGCGCAGATGTTGGGCATCGAAGAAGTTGGCACGTCTTACATGGCCAGCATTGAATTCTCGGGCTTGATTCGTGAAGATGCCGCAGCTGGACCTACTCCCTTCCGCGAAGTTTGGAACATGACCAAGCCCAAAGACGGTAGCTTGGGTTGGTTGGTGGCAGGCGTGCAAGCCCTGCAATAAACCTGCTGAAAATCAGGACGCTTCGAGAGATGCGTCCAAACAAGGAATAATTGGGGACTATGGCAACACAGTCCCCTTTTTCTTGGTTGGCCGACGCAGCGGATGCGCTGCGCGCCAAACTCCCTCCTCATCTTGCGTCCTCGTTCACGCCGCCCGCTTGGGTGGTGGCTGAAGTGCAGCAACGCGTGGTTTTGTTTTTGAACCATGTGTTGATGCAAGAGCCCGCGGCGCGCGATCGCTTGCAGCGCCAAAAAGGCCGCCAAGTTCAGGTGTGCTGGCGCGATCATGTGTTTCAATGTCGCTTCACACCCGCCGGTTTGCTCGAGATCGTGTCCTCGCATCCAGGCTCGGCTGTGGCCGACTTGGTGTTGCGTGTGAGCGAGCCTTCCCCGGTTGTCTTAGCTCAAACCGTCTTGCAAGGCGATAAGCCGCCCATTCGCATAGAGGGCGATGTGCAGTTGGCTGCAGAAGTCAATTGGCTCATCGACCATGTGCGCTGGGATGCTGAAGAAGATTTGGCCCGTTTGATTGGCGATGCACCCGCCCACACCGTGATGCAAAACGGTCTTCGGGTGGTTGAGGCCTTGCGCAGCTTTGTGCAACAGCGCATGACGATGAAGGCTTCGACATGACACGCTTGTTGCGCGGCATCTACATTGTTCTCATCGCCTTGCGCTACGGCTTAGATGAGTTGGTGCTCACTAGCTTCCAAAAACCGGGTTTGCGTTTGCTGGCGCGCATCGTGTCGATTGGGCGCGATTTGTCGGCCCCTCGTGGTCAACGTTTGCGTGAAGCGTTGGAGCACTTGGGCCCCATTTTTGTGAAGTTTGGACAAGTCTTGTCCACGCGCCGTGATTTGCTGCCCCCTGACATTGCCGACGAATTGGCGCACCTTCAAGACCGTGTGCCCCCTTTCCCGTCTGACGCTGCCGTCACCATCATTGAGCGTGCGTTTGGCCGCCCTTTGAACGAGGTGTTTGTCGACTTCACCCACCAGCCTGTGGCTAGCGCATCCATCGCGCAGGTGCACTTTGCTGTCATTCGAGACCGCCACGGCGTGACACGCGAAGTCGCTGTCAAGGTCCTTCGTCCCGGCATGTTGACCGTGATCGACAAAGACCTGAGCCTCATGCGCATGATGGCGGGTTGGGTGGATCGTCTATCTGCGGATGGCAAGCGCTTGAAGCCCCGCGAAGTCGTGGCCGAGTTTGACAAGTACCTGCACGACGAACTTGACTTTGTGCGCGAAGCTGCGAATGCCGCGCAGCTGCGTCGCAACATGGAAGGCCTCAACCTGGTGTTGATTCCCGAAATGATTTGGGACTTCTGCCACAGCGACGTTATCGTGATGGAGCGCATGAAGGGCGTGCCTATCAGCCAAGTCGACCGATTGCGTGCTGCGGGTGTGGATATTCCTAAACTCGCGCGTGATGGCGTGACCATCTTTTTTACCCAAGTGTTTCGCGATGGTTTCTTCCACGCCGACATGCACCCCGGCAACATCCAAGTTAGCCTCGATCCCGCCACTTTTGGCCGTTACATCTCGCTAGACTTTGGCATTGTGGGTACCCTCACGGAGACCGACAAAGAGTATTTGGCGCAAAACTTCACGGCCTTTTTCCGTCGTGATTACAAACGCGTGGCCGAGCTGCACATCGAGTCGGGTTGGGTACCCTCTGACACCCGTGTGGATGAATTGGAGTCTGCCATTCGCGCCGTGTGTGAGCCTTACTTTGACCGCCCGTTGAAAGAAATTTCTTTGGGACTGGTGCTCATGCGTTTGTTCCAAACCTCGCGCCGATTCAATGTCGAGATACAACCACAACTGGTGTTGTTGCAAAAAACCTTGCTCAACATCGAGGGTCTGGGCCGAGAGCTCGATCCCGATTTGGACTTGTGGAGCACGGCCAAACCGTTTTTGGAAACTTGGATGCTTGACCAAGTGGGCCCCAAAAAACTGTGGAAACAATTGCTGGCCGAAGCCCCACGTTACGCCAAGCTTTTGCCTGAGTTACCGCGTTTGGTGCACGACTTTTTAAAGCACCGTCAAAACGACAGCCATGCCCAGTTGCAACTGCTCATCGACGAGCAACGCCGCACCAACCGCATGTTGCATCGCCTGTTGTGGGTGGGCGCAGGCTTTTTGGTCGGCTTGGTCGTGGCGCAGGTGTTTTTAGGTTCTCACACGTTTCATTGATTTTTGGAGAGTTGACCCGTGCTGCTCACACTCGTCATCGTCTATTTGCTGGTCACCATTGCCATTGGGTTAATGGCGGCCAAACGCGTTCAAAACTCGGCGGACTTCGCCATTGCAGGCCGGCATCTGCCCATGGCCATGATCGTCACCACCACCTTTGCCACTTGGTTTGGCTCTGAGACGGTGTTGGGCATACCCGCCAAGTTTGTGAACAGCGGTTTGCACGGCGTGGTGGAAGATCCATTTGGTGCAGGTTTTTGCCTCATTTTTGTGGGGCTGTTCTTCGCGGCCAAGCTTTACCGCATGACGTTGCTCACCATCAGCGATTATTTTCGCGAGCGCTATGGCCGTACCGTCGAAGTGGCATGCTCGCTGATCATCATGGTTAGCTACCTCGGTTGGGTGTCGGCGCAAGTCACGGCCTTGGGCCTGGTCTTCAATCTCTTGTCGGATGGGGTTGTCAGCATGGAGATGGGCATGGTCATTGGTGTGGTGTCCATCTTGGCCTACACCCTGTTTGGCGGGATGTGGTCGGTGGCTGTTACCGACTTCATTCAGATGATCATCTTGGTGGTGGGGTTGTCTGTTTTGGCGGTGTTTGCGGCAGACCAAGCGGGTGGGGCTGACAAAGTGGTGGCGCTGGCCATTAGCCAAGACATGTTCAAGTTTTGGCCTGAGCCCCATCTGAAAGACATTTTGTTTTTCTTTGCCTCGGCCATCACCATCATGTTGGGTTCAATCCCCCAGCAAGATGTGTTTCAGCGCGTCATGTCGGCCAACAGCATCAAGGCCGCCACGCATGGGCCTGTGATTGGTGGCGTTTGCTATATTTTGTTTGCGTTTGTGCCCATGTTTTTGGTGGTCAGCGCCATGATCATCATGCCCGAGCAAGCAGCGGCGCTCATCGCTGACGATCCGCAAAAAGTGCTGCCCACGCTGGTGATGACCCAGATGCCATTTGTCATGCAGGTGCTGTTCTTTGGCGCTCTGTTGTCGGCCATCAAGTCGTGCGCCTCGGCCACCCTGCTGGCACCCAGCGTGACGTTCACAGAGAACATTTGGCGTCAATTTCGTCCGCACCAAAGTGACCAACAAGAGCTCAAAGCCATGCGTGTCACTGTGCTGGTGTTCAGCCTGTTTGTGCTGGGCTATGCCATTCGCATGCAAGGCACCTCCATTTATGAAATGGTGTCGGGCGCTTACCAAGTCACCTTGGTGGGCGTATTTGTACCGCTAACGTTTGGCTTGTACTGGAGAAGGGCCACCACGCAGGGTGCTATTTGTGCGATTGCGCTGGGTTTGTTGACCTGGGGCGGTGTCATGGCCACCCCTGTTGGCGAGGAGTTTCCGGCTCAATTGGCTGGCGTGTTGGCCAGTTTGGCAGGCATGGTGTTGGGCTCTTTGGGGCCACAAGCCATTCGTAATACACACAGCGGCCATCACAAATTAGCGGGCATAGTTTGACCGAGTGAGAGGCGAACGACCCGCCCGCTCGCCCGAGCGCCGCGCCCAGCCTTTTACATGGGTAGGTGCCTATAATTAGCGGTTTTACCGAATCCTCCTAGCCATGCCCATTTATGCCTACAAATGCGGGTCCTGCGGCCATGCCAAGGACGTCTTGCAAAAAATGGCCGACGATCCGTTGACCGATTGCCCAGCTTGCGGCAAGTCCACGTTTTCCAAACAACTCACCGCCGCTGGTTTCCAGCTCAAAGGCTCGGGTTGGTACGCCACCGACTTCAAAGGCGGCTCTGGCGGTACCTCAGCCCCAGCCGCTGCAACAGGTAAGGCTGACGCAGCCACAGCCACAGCCAGTGACAGCACAGCTGCCAGCAGCAGTTCAAGCAGCAGCACCGACACCGCTTCTAGCACCCCCGCCACGTCTGCCGCTTCGGGTGGCTGTGCCACAGGCTGCGCTTGTCACTGATTTTTCAAAACCATTAGGTCTTTCATGCCGATTAAAAAATACCTGCTCGCAGGCCTCTTGGTCTGGACGCCTTTGGCCATCACCGTCTGGGTGCTGACCTGGCTGGTGGGCATCATGGACGGCATCTTCATCGACACCCTCTCCAAGTTTCGTCCTTTGGTGTCGCAAGACACCGTGACGAGCATGCGCAATATGACCGGCTTGGGTGTGATCTTGGTGTTGCTGGTCCTGTTGGTCACGGGTGCATTAGCCTCCAACGTTTTGGGTAAATGGCTGGTACGTCAGTGGGACAAGTTGTTCACCAACATTCCCATCGTTAAGTCGATTTACGCCAGCGTGAAGAAGGTGTCTGACACCTTGTTTTCCAGTAACGGCAACGCGTTTCGCCAAGCTTTATTGGTGCAATACCCACACGCAGGCATGTGGACCATCGCATTTCAAACAGGCACGCCTGTGGGTGAAGTCGCTAGCAAATTAAATGGTGAACATCTGAGCGTTTACGTGCCTACCACCCCCAACCCCACCAGCGGATTTTTCTTGCTGGTGCCGCGCAGCGATGTCATCGAGCTCGATTTGAGCGTCGATGAAGCGCTGACGTACGTCATCTCCATGGGCGCCGTATCTCCTAGCGCCCCAGCACTCAACGGAAAGAGAAAATAAAAATGGCAATGCGTTCCCACTATTGCGGTCTGGTGACCGAAGCCCTGATTGGCGAAACCGTGAGCCTGTGCGGCTGGGTTAACCGTCGCCGTGACCATGGCGGCGTGATCTTCATTGACCTGCGTGACCGCGAAGGCTACGTGCAAGTGGTGTGCGACCCAGACCGCGCTGACATGTTCAACGTGGCTGAGAATGTGCGCAATGAGTTTTGTATCCAAGTCAAAGGCTTGGTGCGTGCCCGTCCTGACGGCACGACCAACGAAGGCTTGAAGAGCGGCAAGATTGAAGTGCTGTGCCATGAGCTGATCGTGTTGAACGAGTCGGTCACGCCTCCCTTCCAAATTGATGACGACAACTTGTCGGAGACCACGCGTCTCACACACCGCGTGCTCGACTTGCGTCGCCCGTACATGCAAAACAACCTGATGCTGCGCTACAAAGTGTCGATGGAAGTGCGCAAGTACTTGGACGAAAACGGCTTTGTGGATATCGAAACACCGATGCTCACCAAGAGTACGCCCGAAGGCGCGCGCGATTACCTCGTGCCAAGCCGTGTGCACGACGGCCACTTCTTTGCGTTGCCACAGTCACCTCAGTTGTTCAAGCAGTTGTTGATGGTGGCGGGCTATGACCGTTATTACCAAATCACCAAGTGCTTCCGCGACGAAGACTTGCGCGCAGACCGTCAACCTGAATTCACCCAGATTGATATTGAAACCTCGTTCTTGAGCGAGGAAGAAATCCGCGACATGTTCCAAGGCATGATCAAACGCGTGTTCCAGAAAACCATTGGCGTTGACTTGGGCGAGTTCCCGGTCATGACCTACCAAGACGCCATGCACATCTACGGCTCTGACAAGCCCGACCTGCGCGTGAAATTGCAGTTCACCGAACTGACCGACGTCATGGGCGATGTGGACTTCAAAGTGTTCTCAGGCGCTGCCAACATGAAGGGCGGCCGCGTGGTGGCCCTGCGCGTGCCCAACGGTTCGGTTGAAGGCGGCGGCATCAGCCGTGGCGAGATCGACGCTTACACCGAGTTCGTCAAGATCTACGGTGCGAAGGGCTTGGCCTACATCCGCGTGAACGAGTTGGCTAAGGGCCGTGACGGCTTGCAATCACCCATCGTGAAAAACATCCACGACGCAGCTTTGGCTGCGGTGCTCGAGCGCACAGGCGCTCAAGATGGCGACCTGATTTTCTTCGGCGCAGACAAAGCCAAGATCGTGAACGACGCCATCGGAGCCTTGCGCATCAAGATTGGCCACAGCGAGTTTGGCAAGAAGAATGGTTTGTTCGAAAGCCGTTGGGCGCCGATGTGGGTGGTTGACTTCCCGATGTTCGAGTTCGACGACGAAAGCCAGCGTTACACCGCTGTGCACCACCCCTTCACCGCGCCCAAAGACGGCCACGAAGACTGGATGGTCACTGCGCCCGAGAAGTGCATCTCCAAGGGCTACGACATGGTGTTGAACGGCTGGGAAATGGGCGGAGGCTCGGTGCGTATTCACCGCGCTGACGTGCAACAAAAAGTGTTTGACGCTTTGAAGATCACGCCCGAAGAAGCCCAACTCAAGTTCGGCTTCTTGCTCGACGCGTTGCAATACGGTGCGCCACCACACGGCGGCTTGGCCTTCGGTTTGGACCGCATCGTGACCTTGATGACCGGTGCAGAGTCGATCCGTGACGTGATTGCTTTCCCCAAGACACAACGCGCGCAGTGTTTGCTCACGCAAGCACCGAGCCCTGTGGACGAAAAACAGTTGCGCGAATTGCACATTCGTTTGCGCAATTTGGATGCTGCAAAAGCCTAAACAGCACTGACACTTTCACGCCAAACGCCACCCTCGGGTGGCGTTTGTCTGTGTGCTGCCGTACGCAAAAAACTCAATTTGCATTCTTGGGCAAATATTGTCCACGGCGTGATGCTTGTTCCTACACTGACCTTTTATTCGGCATTGCCACGAAGGATCAGGGACATGAGCAACACGCAAAAACTAGCCCAAGCCCCAGCCCAAATTTCAGGGCAATGCCCTGTCATGCACGGTGCCAACACCCAAGTGGCCAACACCCCCATGGCTTGGTGGCCCAACGCGTTGAACTTGGACATCTTGCACCAGCACGACGCCAAGACCAACCCGATGGATGCGGGCTTTGACTACCGCGAAGAAGTCAAAAAGCTCGATGTGCCTGCGCTCAAGCAAGACCTCACCGCGCTCATGACCGATAGCCAATATTGGTGGCCCGCTGACTGGGGCCACTACGGCGGTTTGATGATTCGCATGGCTTGGCACTCAGCCGGGTCTTACCGCATTGCCGATGGCCGTGGCGGAGCAGGCACCGGCAACCAACGTTTTGCGCCGCTCAACTCGTGGCCCGACAACGTCAACCTCGACAAAGCCCGTCGCCTGCTGTGGCCCATCAAGAAAAAATACGGCAACCGGCTCAGCTGGGCCGACCTCATCGTGCTCGCGGGCAACGTCGCCTACGAATCGATGGGCCTCAAGACCTTTGGTTTCGCCTTTGGCCGTGAAGACATTTGGCACCCCGAGCAAGACATCAACTGGGGCGCTGAAAAAGAGTGGCTGGGCGCTACACGCTATGACAGCGACAGCCGCGAGTCGCTCGAAAATCCTTTGGCCGCTGTGCAAATGGGTTTGATTTACGTGAACCCCGAAGGCGTCAACGGCCAGCCTGACCCGTTGAAGACGGCACACGATGTGCGCCTGACCTTCAAGCGCATGGCCATGAACGACGAAGAAACCGTGGCCCTCACCGCAGGCGGCCACACCGTAGGCAAAGCGCACGGCAACGGCCGCGCACTCAATTTGGGGCCTGTGCCCGAAGCCGCCGAGGTGGCCGAGCAAGGCTTGGGCTGGATCAACCACACCACCCGCGCCTTGGGCCGCGATACCGTGTCGAGCGGCCTCGAAGGTGCATGGACCACGCACCCCACCCGCTGGGACCACGGCTATTTCCGCATGCTGCTCAACCACGACTGGCAACTCACCAAGAGCCCAGCTGGCGCCTGGCAGTGGGCACCCGTCAGCATCTTGGAAGAAGAGAAACCGGTGGATGTGGAAGACCCATCCATCCGCGTGCAACCCATGATGACCGATGCCGACATTGCCCTGAAGCTGGACCCTGCGTACCGCGTGATCTTGGAGCGTTTTGCCAAAGACCCCGATGACTTTGACCAAGTGTTTGCCCGCGCATGGTTCAAGCTGACACACCGAGACTTGGGCCCCAAGGCCCGCTACATCGGCCCCGAAGTGCCGCCAGAAGACCTGATCTGGCAAGACCCCGTGCCGGCGGGCAACACCGACTACGACGAGGCCGAGGTCAACACCAAAATCGCAGCCAGCGGTTTGAGCGTGAGTGAGTTGGTGGCCACCGCGTGGGACAGCGCGCGCACCTTCCGCCACTCTGACAAACGCGGCGGTGCCAACGGTGCGCGCATTCGCTTAGCCCCGCAAAAAGACTGGGCAGGCAACGAACCCCAGCGCTTAGCCAAAGTGCTCAAGGTGCTGGAAGGCATTGCCGCGCACACCGGTGCCAGCGTGGCCGACGTGATTGTGTTGGCGGGTAATGTGGGCGTGGCGCAAGCCGTCAGCGCAGCAGGCTTTGACATCCCCATGCCCTTCCAACCCGGCCGAGGCGACGCCACCGAGGCCATGACCGATGCCGAGTCGTTTGCTGTGCTCGAACCCGTGCATGATGGTTTTCGCAACTGGATTCAAAGCACCCACTTGGGCAGCCCCGAAGAGCTGCTGTTAGACCGTGCGCAGCTCATGGGCCTCACCGCCCCTGAAATGACGGTCTTGGTGGGCGGCATGCGTGTGTTGGGTGTCAACCACGCAGGCTCACAACACGGCGTATTCACCGACCGTGTGGGTGTGCTCAGTAATGATTTCTTCGTTCACCTCACCGACATGGCGTATGAATGGAAGCCGACTGGCCGCAACGCGTATGACCTGTGCCACCGCAAAACAGGCCAAATGAAGTGGAGCGCCACACGGGCGGATTTGGTATTTGGTTCCAACTCGGTGCTGCGCGCCTACGCCGAGGTCTATGCCCAAGACGACAACCGTGAAAAGTTGGCCCGTGACTTTGTGGCGGCTTGGACCAAGGTGATGAACGCAGATCGTTGCTAAAACGAGCCGGTTGACATTGCAAAAATACTCCGCTTAGCTCAAAGCTGCACCCACAACGCCAAATCCACGCCTGCGGGGACCGTGTAATCCGCCACCACCCAAGCCCGTGTGGGGTGTGTGCTCATGTCTTGTAAAAAGTCCTGAACGGCTTGGATGGACACCGCGTCGAGTGACACAAACGGTTGGTCCAGCAAGGTCACCGTGGCACCCGAGGCCAGTGCGCCTGCAAGAGCCACTTTGCGCCGGCTGCCGGTGGACAACATGAAGAGTTGTTTGTGCGTGTGCTCGCGCAGACTCAGGGCGTCTATCAGTTCTTGCAGCAAGGTAGCGTCGAAATGAGGGAAGCTTTTTTGCCACGCATCCCAACACGCTTGGGCTGTGTCCTTGTCTCGATCAGGTAGTTTCAAATCGCACCAAAACACCTGTCCTTGGTAAGCTGCGGCCAATTGGTGTAACAAGTGAGTTTTGCCTTGACCTTCGTCGCCGACCACGGCAGTCACGCCCGGATTGAGGGTGAGAACCGGATGGTCATTCTCTGTGTTGTGGGTGTGTGGGAGCATCATGTCCAAGATGTTAGCGGTGGTGCCGAGTTAGTTCTTTTTGTCACATGCGTGTCTGATTCGGCAGGTGAGTAAGGGTTTTCTAGATGAAAGATTACCTTACTCATTCTTACGATGCATGCAGGGAATATTCCCTTCAACCGATTAAAGGTGACTTGTGAACTTGATCAAACTCTCCGCGCTCGCTCTGGCTGTGTCAGCGCTGGCCACCACCTCTGCCACCGCCCAAGACAAAAACCTGTCGACGCTTCAACGCATGGGCAATACGGCCACCAATATGGTCATTCCGACGGTGCCCCAAGAAGGCAAGAACGCGGATGCCATTCGTGCCAACCTGAAGAAAGTCAAGCTGCCAGACGGCTTCAAGATTGACCTGTACGCCGTGGTGCCCGATGCACGCTACATGGCTGTTGCACCTTCCACCAACATGCTTTTTGTCGGCACGCGCAAGACCACGGTCTGGGCTGTGACCAACCGCAACAACGGCGATGCTGCGACCGAAGTCAAAGCCTTTGCGCCTTCCATCAAGTTCAGCAACCCCAACGGCGTTTGCTTCACCAAAGACGGTTTCCTGGTGGTTGCGGAATCCAACCGCATCATGCATTTCCCAGCGGCCGAATACTTCTATGAAGGTCCAGATGTGGCGGTGGACATGGTTGTCCCTGAAGGCAAACTGATTCCCGTTGAAGAGCAGTCCTTCAACCACACCGGTCGGGTTTGCAAAGTGGCCAACGACGGCAAAATTTACGTGACCATGGGTCAGCCCTACAACGTGCAGCCGAAAGACAAGGTCGACTTGTACGAGCAATTGGGCATTGGTGGCGTTTTGCGCTTCAACGGTCTGGACGGCTCCGGTCGCACGGTCTATTCCAAGGGCATGCGTAATCCGGCCGGCATCTCGATCGGGCCTAAGGGCGACATCTGGGCCACCGACAACCAAGTGGACGGTTTGGGCGACGACATCCCACCCGGCGAGTTGAACAAACTCACCAAGGCGGGTGAGCACTTTGGCTTCCCTTATTTCAATGGTCGATTCAAAGTGGCAGGCTCTGCTGCAGCGCCTGACCTCAAGGACATGAAAGAGCCCGCAGGTGCGATTCACCCGCAAGTTGAATTCCCTGCCCATCAAGCACAACTGGGTTTGACCCACTACACCGGCACGGCTTTCCCTAAGAAGTACCAAGGCGGTTTGTTTGTGGCTTCGCATGGCTCATGGAACCGCACCACACCGTCCGGTTACTTGATCAACTTCGTGCCGATCAAAGCCGATGGTTCAGCAGGCCCCTCGGAGGTGTTTGCCGATGGTTTCTTGGACCCAGTCACCAAGCGCGCTCTGGCACGCCCTGTGGACGTCGTCAACTTGCCCGACGGCTCCATCTTGGTGTCTGACGACTACGCTGGCGCGCTCTACCGCATCAGCTACGCCGGCAATTGATCTTGCCGTGATGCAAGCCTTGTGCTTGTAGCGTAACCCCGCGGGGCCTCCATGTGAGGCCCCGTTTTTTGAGAGGTCTTCATGAAAAAAATATGGTTTGTTTCATTGCTGCTGACCGCGTTCAGCTGCTTGGCCGACGATGTCGCTGCAGGTCGCGCCAAAGCCGATGTGGCCTGTGCCCTGTGTCATGGCCCTAATGGCATCGCCACCTTGCCCAATGCCCCTAATTTGGCAGGCCAGCAAGCCCTTTACTTGAGTGAGCAGCTCAAAAGTTACCGCAGCGGTCAGCGACAAAACGCGGTCATGGGCGTCATCTCCAAGCCGCTCACCGATGCTGAAATTGCGCAACTCTCCGCTTGGTACAGCGCGATCAAAGTGACGGTTGAGTTACCTTGATGTAGCCCCTTTTTGAGGGGCTGATTCTCTCAAGGGCTGTGATGAACTAGGATGAACCCTAGTATGACGATCTCCCAATTCCCCGCCCACTTTTGTCCGCTGCCTCACACGCCACGTCACTTGGCGTACAGCGAGGTGGGCGATGTCAACAGCACGCACGTGCTGCTGTGCTTGCCGGGACTGTTAGAAACCCGTGCCTCGTTTGATCCTTTGTTGCAGTCGGCCCAAGGCGTGCGCGGGCTGCGTGTGATCAGCTTGGAATATGGCGGCCGGGGAGATTCGAGCGCGTTACCGGGTGATCAGGGCTACGCCATGTCGGTGTATTTGGCCGACACTTTGGATTTCATCAAGCAAGTGGTTTTGCGCGATGACGGCGTGGTGACGCGTTTGGAGGTGTTGGGCACCAGCATGGGCGGCATTTTGGCGATGTATTTGGCGCATGAATTGGGCCCACGCGTGGATGGTCTGTTCTTCAACGACATCGGTCTGAGCTTGCATTGGTTGTCGATTTACGGCTTGTACGACGGTATGAAAGTGCAGGGCAGTTTGCCTAAGCCCGAGGTGTTGGCTGCTCGGCTCCATGTCACGTTGGGGGCTGTGGTGTCGGCGCAGTCACCTGACCATTTTGATTTGCCTTACCGAAAGGATTGGAAGGGCATGAAGTTTGGGCACTTGTTGCGCAATTTTCATGGGCCCATGCGACTCATTCACGGTGGTGCGTCAGGTGTGTGTCCTTCCAGTCAAGTGCGTGAGATGCAGCAGGCCTTTGCGCAATGTGAGGTGTTGGAGGTGATGGGGGCCGGTCACCCCGCGCCGTTCACGCCGGCGGTGTGTCAGTTTGTGCTGAAGGCTTTGAGCGAAGCGCCGGTCGATGCGGCCTTCACAGCGGCCCGACAAGCCCAAGAAGACACCGAGCGTGGCTTTTGGCCGTGGATCAAACGGCGTTACCAAGGCGCCACAAGGATGTGACTTCCTTGGCCCGCGCGGCATGCAGCGGGTCAGACACATCAGCCGCTTTGCCATGACGCGGACGCACATCGTGGCGGCCCAGCACGGTCAAGCCACCCTCGGCGATCCAGCCCAGCAGCTCTTCGCGTGAGCGCAGGCCCAAGTGCTCCGCTAAATCCGACAAGATCAGCCAACCTTCGCCTTGCGGGCTCAAGTGTTCGCGCAAGCCCGATAAAAACCCACGCAACATGCGGCTGCCTTCGTCGTACACCGCATGCTCAATCGGTGAGCTGGGTCGGGCGGGCACCCATGGTGGGTTGCACACCACCAGGGGCGCTTGGCCCTCGGGGAACAAGTCCGCTTGCACCAGTTCCACTTTGTCGATGCGTTGCAAGCGTTTCAGGTTCTCGCGGGCGCAGGTGAGGGCGCGCGGGTCGAGGTCGGTGGCAACGATGCGCTGCACCCCGCGTTTGGCCAGCAAGGCCGAGAGCACGCCAGTGCCTACGCCAATGTCAAAGGCCAAGGTTTTGTCGGGCAAGGGCGTGCTGGCCACCAAGTCGAGGTATTCGCCGCGCACGGGCGAGAACACGCCGTAGTGCGGGTGAATGCGGTTGTTCGGTGGCTCGCCTAGCGCAGGAATCTCAAGGCCCTTCTTACGCCATTCGTGGGCGCCTACGAGCCCTAATAGCTCACGCAGCGACACCATGCAGGCTTCGCCCGCTGCTGGGCCCCAAGCCTCGGTGCAGGCTTGGCGTAAATCGGGCGCGCGGCGCAGCGGGATGGTGTAGTCGCCGTTGAGGGGCACCAGCACCATGCCCAAGGTGCGGGCGCGTTGGCCCAAGGCTTGGCGGTGCAGATGAAAGTTTTGGGCGGCAGAGGCGGCTGCCAAGGTCGCGGCTGATGCGTCCGTTGAAGGTGTTGCTTCTTCGGTCTTGCTGGTTTTGCTGACTTTGCGCGGCTTGCGCTCAGCGCGGCGCATGAGGGCTTGCAGCAATTGGCGGGCGTTGTGAAAGTCACCTTGCCACAACAGACCCGTGCCCTCGCAGGCCAAGCGGTAGGCCGAATCGGCCGACAAGGTGTCGTCGGCGCGCACCACGCGGCGTGGCGCAGGCGCGCCGCTTTCGGCGCGCCAAGTGGGTAAGTCAGTGAGAGGTTCGGGAGCTTGGGACATGGCGCGCATCATAGAGGCGCGCTAGGCCGCGAGGTATGCGGCCGCCCCAAGCGTGAGGCACTTAGAAATTCAGGACTGCGCCGATTTGCCAGCGTTGGCTGCGTGGCTCCACCCACAATTGGCTGCCTGATCGGACGGTGTTGGAGTCGCCCAAACTGGTGAATCGCACGAAGGGTGACAAGCGGGTGCCATCTTCTAACTTCAAGCTGGTGCTGGCTTGCATGTAAGCACCGCTTTTTTGGGTGTTGTGAATGTCTGCATTGATTGAATTGGCTTGTGACAAGCGGGAGGTGTGTGTGCCGCGCAGTAGCAGGCCGCCTTCAAGTTCCCAAGCTGCAGCGCTGGTCCAGCGCACAGGCAACCAAATTTGGGTGGCGAGTCGCTCGTAACCTGCGTGGTTGGTGGTGGTGGTGCCGCGCAAATCGTTCCACAGGGTGTGTAGGCCCAAGCCTGCGGAGAGGCCTTCTTGGCCTTCCCCTGTTCGATAAACGGGGGCCAACGCACGCCAGCGGGTTTCGACGTTGAGCACGCCGTTCAAATCGCCTGTGCCGTTGCTGGTGTATTTTTGGCGCCCTAGCAGCACGTCGCCTTCCAGTTGCCAGTTGGGCAGCATGTTGACGCCGCTGAGGCGTGCATGCAATCCGATTTCTGTGCCCAAAAGCTGCATTTTTGACTCGGTGTAGCGGTTCAGCCCCAAGCTCATGCCCCATTGCACTTTGGGCTCGGCATTGCTGGGTGCCGTGTTGTCGTTGGCCAATGCTGATGAGCAAGTCAGCACAAGGGTGGAAATAAGTAAGAAAGTATTGGTTTTCATCATGCCTAGTTTGTATCAGATTTTTCTGACATGGGTGTGGCGCGGGTCTGAGGCACACTCAGACGCATCCAAATGCAAACCTTCAAAGTCGCCACTTACAACATTCACAAAGGCGTGCAGGGCTTGGGGCCCGCGCGTCGTTTGGAAATTCATAACCTCGGCCATGCGGTCGAGCAGTTCGATGCAGACATCATTTGCCTGCAAGAAGTACGCGCTTTCAACCACCGCCATGCGCGGCGTTTTGCGCATTGGCCCGCCTTGGGTCAAGCGGACTTTTTAGCGCCTGAGGGCTACACCTCGGTGTACCGCACGAATGCCATCACCCGTCATGGCGAGCACGGCAATGCCTTGCTGAGCCGTTGGCCGGTGTTGACGCAGAGTCACGAAAACATGTCGGACCACCGCTTCGAGCAGCGCGGTTTGTTGCACGTGGCCTTACGCGTGCAAGCGCGCGAGGTGCATGTGGTGGTGGTGCATCTGGGCCTGTTGCCTGCTAGTCGCGTGCGGCAAATCAAGCAGCTGCACGACTACATCTCGCGTGAGGTCCCAGCCGATATGCCCTTGCTGGTGGCGGGCGACTTTAACGATTGGGGCAGCACCATCAGCCGGATGATGGCGGGGGTGGACTTGCACACCAATGTTGATACGCCTGCCCCGACCTATCCCTCGCGTTTGCCATTGGTTCAGCTCGACCATGTCTATGCACGTGGCGTGCACATTGTTGGCACGCAAGTGCCCAAAGGTGGCATTTGGGGCCGCATGTCTGACCATTTGCCGCTGCTGGTGGAATTGGCTTGGGAGCAGCCTTGACCGCATCACACGCGTCTGCCGTCCCTACACACTCTGTGCGTTTGCTCGTCGGAGCCGTGGACTTGTTTCCCGCCTTGGTTGAGGCCATTGATGCCGCCCAGCACGAAGTTTGGTTAGAGACCTATATTTTCAGCACGGTAGGCGCAGGGGCTGATGTGGCCGAAGCTTTGATGGCCGCAGCGCAGCGTGGTGTGGTGGTGCGCGTGGTGGTGGACGGCGTGGGCACAGGCCAATGGCCGGCCGATTGGTCACAGCGTTTGGCCCAATCGGGGGTGCAGTGGCGGGTTTTTTCGCCTTTGAACCGGTTGGGGCTGACGGTGCCCAGCCGCTGGCGGCGCTTGCACCGCAAGCTGTGCGTGGTGGATGCGCAAGTGGCCTTTTGTGGCGGCATCAATATCTTGGATGATTTTTTAGACCCGCATGTGCATGGCTTGATGGCATCCCCGCGCTTGGACTACGCCGTTCAAATGCGCGGTCCGTTGGTCAACGACGTGCAAGACACCATGACACAACTGTGGTCACGCATGGAAGCGGTGCGCGATTTGCGTCACCAAGATTTGGCCGGGGCTCTCGAGGCACTGCGCTTGGCCAACCCCTTGCGACAAGCGTCTGTGCGTGGGCGTGCGCAATTGGTGCTGCGCGACAACGTTCGCCACCGCAGCGAGATTGAACGCACCTACCGCAAAGCCATTGGCACCGCGCACCACGAGGTGGTGGTTGCCAGCGCTTACTTCTTTCCCGGCCTGCGTTTACGCCGTGCCTTGGTGATGGCAGCCAAGCGCGGTGTACGCGTGCGTTTGTTGCTGCAGGGCCAATACGAGTATTTGCTGCCTTACCGCGCCTCGCGACAGTTGTATGGGCAGCTGATGTCGGCGGGTGTGGAAATTTACGAGTACCACGCCAGTTACTTGCACGCCAAAGTCGCAGTCATTGACAGCCGTTGGGCCACGGTGGGCTCGTCCAACCTCGATCCTTTGAGCCTATTGCTGGCCCGCGAAGCCAATGTGGTGGTGCGCGATCCAGCATTTGCCCGCGATTTGCAGGCGAATTTGGAGGCGGCCATGCATGCAGGCGCCCGTCGCGTGGAGCCACACGACTACCTTCACCGGCCTTGGCTGCAGCGTGGCTTAGATGTTTTTGCGGCTTGGGTGTTGCGCTTTGGCGTATTTTTGACAGGCAAACGTTACTGAATGAGGGTATTTGTTCACTGCTACCATCAAGCCCATGAATGAGAATGACAACTTTGAAGGCACGCCCGTTTCTGTCAAGATTCGCGAGCGCATTGCCGCCGCCCGCAAGCGATTTCACTCCAATGACAACATCGCTGACTTTATTCAGCCCGGTGAGTTGGAGGCCTTGCTTGATGAAGTCGAAACCAAAATGCAAGGCGTCCTTGACAGTTTGGTGATCGACACCGAGCACGACCACAACACCGGCGAAACTGCTCGCCGTGTGGCCAAGATGTATTTGCAAGAGGTCTTCAAAGGCCGCTATGTCAAAGCACCGGCCATTACCGAATTTCCCAACGCCGAGCATCTCAATGAGCTGATGATCGTTGGCCCCATCACCGTGCGCAGCGCTTGCAGCCACCACTTTTGCCCCGTCATTGGCAAGATTTGGATTGGCGTGTTGCCCAATGAGCGCACCAACGTGATTGGCTTGTCTAAATACGCGCGCTTGGCCGAATGGGTCATGGGCCGTCCACAAATTCAAGAAGAGGCCGTGGTGCAGTTGGCCGACCTTATTCAAGAAAAAACCCAACCCGATGGCTTGGCCATCGTGATGGAAGCCAGCCATTTCTGCATGTCATGGCGCGGCGTGAAAGACATGGACAGCAAGATGCTCAATTCCGTCATGCGCGGTGCGTTCTTGAAAGACCCCAACTTGCGCCGTGAGTTCTTGTCTTTGATCCCCAAATAAGGATAAGTCCCATGTTGATTCGTTTGTTGTACGTCAGCCGTTCGGTCAAACCCGAAACCCCCGAAGAGACTGAATCTATTCTCAACAGCTCGCGTGAGCACAACATCAGCAACGGCATCACTGGCGTTCTGTGTTTTGGTGGCGGCATTTATTTGCAAGCCATCGAAGGTGGCCGCAACCAGGTCAACGCGCTGTACACCCACATCGTCAAAGACCCGCGCCACAAAGACGTGGTGATCTTGGCCTATGAAGAAATTTCCGAACGCCGCTTTGGCGGTTGGACCATGGGCCATGTGCGCCTCGATAAACTCAACCCGTCTATCGTGTTGAAGTACTCCGAAACCCCCGAACTCGACCCATACGGCGTGTCGGGCAATGTGTCGTTCGCGCTGCTGGAAGAGTTGATGGCCACCGCATCCATCGTCGGTCGCGCTTAATTGGGGTCAGATCCCCATTAATTTGGCATGAATCTCATTGGCTGCGATTTCAGCAGCAGCCCCACCAAACGCAAACCCATCGTCGTGGCTCTCGGCCACGCCAATGCTGGCCGTGTGCAGCTGCAAAGTCTGCAGCGGTTCGACACCCTTGGATCTTTTGCCGATTGGCTGAAACTTCCGCAAGCTTGGGTGGGTGGCTTTGACTTGCCCTTTGGCTTGCCCCGCGAACTGGTTGAAACGCTAGGCTGGCCCACCGATTGGCTGGCGTTTATGCAGCACTACACCGCACTCAGCCGCGCTGAGATACGCGACACCTTCAAGTCCTTTTGCGATGCGCGACCCGTGGGGGGCAAGTTTGCCCATCGCGCTACAGACACGCCTGCAGATTCTAGTCCATCCATGAAGTGGGTCAACCCGCCTGTGGCCTACATGCTGCATGCGGGGGTGCCGCTGTTGATAGATGCGGGTGTGACGTTGCCACGCTTGCATGTGCCTGATGTGTTGACCCGCGCTACTTCGCTGGAGGCTGCCTCCGCACAGTCAGTACGGATTGCCTTGGAAGCCTATCCCGGCCTTCTTGCGCGTGAGCTGATCGGCAACACCAGCTACAAAAGCGACGACAAAGCCAAGCAAACGCCCGAGCGATTGATTGCCCGCAAGCAACTGCTACAAGCCTTAGAAGTGGGCCAAACCCGTTTGGGCCTGCGCCTCAAACTCACCCACGCCCAGCACGACACCTTGGTCGATGACGCGAGTGGCGACTGCTTAGACGCTGTCCTTTGCATGGTGCAAGCCGCATGGGCGCAAGCCCAGCACGAAGCGGGGCATGCGCAATACGGGCTACCCGAATGCGATTCGCTAGAAGGTTGGATCGTGACGGCTTAAAAGGCTCAGAGTTCCCACTTCGATTAGGGAATTTTTTAAATACACCAACCCATATCTTCAGGCAGCGTCTCCAGCTGGCGCAGTTGTGCAATCGCCTCCGCATCCGTCCGGTACATATGCAGCCCCACATGCGCTTGCAGGCAGCCTGCGCGGCGCAGCACGGTTTCTACCGGTAGCTTTAGGCCACTGATGTGCAAACTGATGCCGCGTTCGCGCAGCATGGCCTCAAGTTTGCTGACCATTTCCACACCGGTGGCATCGATGCGGTTGATGGGGATGGCAAACAGGCACACATGTTGGGTATCTGGATGCAGGCTGAGGTGTTCGACGATGGCGCGCTCCAAGCTGCTGGCCGCGGCAAAGTCCAGCTCGGCGTCCATGCGCAGGGCATAGAGGTGGTTGGTCAAAGGCGGCAGTTTCCACAGATGGCGATCGCGCAAGCTGCCATCGGCGTGCAGGCCAATTTCGATGATGCGGGGATGGAGGCGTTGGTACAAAAAGTGCGCCAGAGTCATCAACACGCCTGCCAGCACGCCCCAGTAAATGGCGGGGGCGTTGATGAGGGTGATGACAAAGGTCAGCCCAGCTGTGATGGCCTCAGCGCGAGAAACGCGCCACAACGCCCGAAAGTGCTTGGGTTGAAACAGGTTGAGCACTGCCACGATGACGGCGGCTGACAGCACCGAGCGCGGTACAAATTGCAGCGCAGGCATCAACAGCAACAGGCTGACCAAGACGCACCCAATGCTGAATAAGGTGGCCCAGCCAGATCGAGCGCCGGCGTACAACATCAGCGCCGAGCGTGAAAACGAGGTGCTGGTGGCAAAGCTGCCGCACAGGCCCGAGGCCAGTTTGGCCAAGCCTTGGCCGACGAGTTCGAGGTTGTCGTTCCAGCGTTTGCCGTCCCGTTGGCATTCAATGCGGGCGCTGGAGGCAGTTTCTAAAAAGCTCACCAAGGCAATCACCATGGCGGGCACCCAGAGTTGATTGAGTTCGTGCAGGCCCGGCCATTCAGGCCAGACCAAAGCGGGCAGTCCGCCCGGTAGCAAGCCCACCACGCTGCCGTGTTGGCTGTAGTCGCTCACATAGCCCAGCAAGGAGGCAAAGCCCACCACCAGCATGATGCCCGGCCAGCGCGGCGCAAAGCGGCGCAGTAACAGCAACAGCGCCAAGCTTGTCAGGCCAAAAAGCGCTGGCCAGCCTTGCAGCCAATTGACCCAAAGTGTGAGGTCCCATTGCCAACTTTTGACGCCTAGCAGTGCGGGCACTTGAGAGGCCATGATGAGCAGCGCGGCAGCTTGCGTGAAGCCCATCAGCACGGGGGCACTGATGAGGTTGAGTAACCAGCCATAGCCGCCCAAGCCCAGCCCTAACTGAATGGCACCCGACATGAGCGACAGCCACACCGCCAGCGCCACCCATTCGGGCGAGCCGGGTTCGGCCAAGCCGTTGAGCGACGCGGCAATCAGAACACAGGTCAAGGCAGCAGGTCCGACTGACAAGCGGTTGGCACTGCCAAACAGCAGGGCCAACAACGCAGGCAACAAACAGGTGTAGAGCCCCGTCACCAAAGGCATGCCGGCTAGGCCCGCGTAGGCCACAGCCTGCGGCACCATCACCAGTGCCACGGTCAGGCCCGCCAACAGCTCAGTGCGCGCGAGCTCACGGGTTAAGACTGGCCAAGTGTGTAAACGAAAAAACTGTTTCAAAAACGTCATGCCGCATCTTAAGGCTGTATATCAGCGCTGAGGCATATGTTTAATTCCGTAGCCCAAGCTGATGGTGGCGTCTTCGGGAATCGCCGGCATGGTTTGCTGCCAGGCTTCCCATTGCGCGCACATGGCTTGCAATCGCTCGGGCTGGTGAAAGCCCAGGTTGGCACGTTCGCGCGCATCGTTCACCACATTGAACAGGTAGTCGTTGCCGTCTACGCGCAAGTATTTCCAGTCGCCGTCACGCATGGCACGCTGGCCACGGTGGTTCATGCGCCAGTGCATACGGCGCTCAAACTGGTGGCTGGGTTCTTGCAACACCGGTAGCAACGACACGCCGTCCAGCGGGTAGTCCGGGTCGGCACCAACGCCTGCGGCATCGAGCAAAGTGGCTGACCAGTCCATGGTCATGCAGTGTTGTTCGCTCACGCTGCCGGGCGCAATGGTGGCAGGCCAGTGCGCGATCCAAGGCACACGAATGCCACCTTCGGTCAAGTCCATCTTGCCGCCGACCAAGGGCCAGTTGTCGCTGAAGCGCTCACCGCCGTTGTCGCTGGTGAAGACGATCAGCGTGTTGTCGAGTTGGCCCAGATCTTTCAAGGTCTTCACCAACTTGCCAATGCCTTCGTCCATGTGGTGAATCATGCGGCGATAAGTGTGGATGTTGCCGCCGTGCAGGTGGAAGATGTTGGCTTTGATCTCTTGCGCCAACGCTTCGTCGTCGCGTGTTTCCCAAGGCCAGTGAGGGGCCGTGTAATGCAGGCTCATGAAAAATGGCGCGTCTTGGGTGGCCATGCGCTGCACGTAATCGACGGCACGCTCGGTGATGAGGTCTGTCAGGTAGCCGCGCTCTTCGGTCAGCTCGTTGCCTATCCACAGGTCATGCACGCCGCTGGAGTCGCAGTGGGTGAAGTAGTCCACACCACCCGCCATGGGGCCAAAAAATTCGTCGTAGCCCGATAACTGCGGGCCAAAATTTGGCGCGTAGCCTAAGTGCCATTTGCCCATCAGCGCGGTGCGGTAGCCACTGGCTTTTAAGAGCGAGGGCAGGCTGGGGTGCTCCGGTGGCAGGCCGAGGGTGTCACTGCCGCGGCTTTTGCTGCTGATCGGTTCTTCGGCCGCGCCGCGCAAACGGTATTGGTAGCGCGCTGTCATCAAGGCAAAGCGGGTGGGCGAGCACACAGGCGAGTTGGAATATCCCTGTGTGAATTTGATGCCGTTGGCGGCGAGTTGGTCGAGCACGGGGGACACGGGGCCAAACTCGGCGTCGCGGCCTCCGTAGCAGCCAAGGTCGGCGTAGCCCAAGTCGTCGGCCACGATGAAGATGAGGTTAGGACGCGTCATTCGATTTGCATGCCAGTCGATTTGATGATGGGGGCGTAGCGGTTGCGCAGATTTTCTAAATGTTGGGCGGCAGCAGAGCCAGTTTCTGCCTCAATCACCAAGTCTTGCGCTTCAAGTCGTGCTTTGATGTCGGGGCGCGCCAAAGCGTCTGCCATCGCTTTTTGCAGAACGGTCATCACCTCGGGTGGCGTGGCAGCCGGCACCATCGCGACGTACAGCACTTCGAGCGACAACTCTTTCAAGCCCACCTCGGCAACCGTGGGGATGTCGGGGGCCAGCGCGGAGCGTTTGCGACTGGTCACAGCAAGTGCATTCATCTTGTCGGCTTTGACAAACGGCAACATGCCGGGTGTGGCCAACACACCGCCGTCTACCTCACCCGCAACCACGGCGGTGACTGCTGGGGTGTTGCCTTTGTAGGGCACATGGATCACTTTGACTTTGGCCGCGTCGCCCAAAATTTCTGCCGCCAAATGGCCTGGGCTACCGTTGCTGCCTGAACTGAAGGTCAGGCCTTTGCCGCGTCCGCGAGCGATCAAGTCGTTCATGGTTTTGATGCCGGTGCTGGGGTTCACACCCAGCAACAGGCCCGACGACGCAATCACCATCACGGGCTTGAGGTCCGTGAGTTTGTAAGGGATGTTTTTGTAGATGGCGGGATTGATCGTGAAGGTGGTGTCGATGCCAATCAGCACCGTGTGGCCATCGGGTGTGCTTTTGGCCACCAGGTCCGCCCCTAAGTTGCCACCTGCGCCGGGTTTGTTTTCGACCACAAACGTTTGTTTGAGGCTGAGTTGCATGGCCTCAGCCAGGGCGCGTGCCAAAACATCGGATGGCCCGCCGGGTGGAAAGCTGTTGATTAATTTAACGGGCTTGCTTGGAAAGCTCGGCGCTTGCGCCAAAGCTGTGGCGAAGGGGCTGATGCAGGCGATGGCGAGTGCCGCCGTGCGTAGGAATGCGTGTCTGTGTTTCATGGCGTGTGAAGTGGGTTAGTCCAGCGAAACGCCGGTGGCTTTGATGGGTTTTTCCCAGCTGTTTAAATCGGCTTTTTGTGCGGTAGCCAAGTCTGCACCGTTGGAGCCGATGGCCTCGTAACCGAGCTTGAGCATGCGTTCACGCATGGCGGGATCGTTCATGGCTTTCATCGCCGATTTCTCCAAGCGTTGCAAGACCTCCAGTTTTAGGTGTGCGGGCCCGTACATGGCAAACCAGGCGGTGGCCTCCATGGGGATGCCGGCCTCTCTCAAGGTCGGAATTTCTGGGACTTGCGGGTCACGTTTGGCACCCGTCACGGCGATGATGCGGACCTTTTGGTTGCGGTGTAGTTCGGCAGTTTCCGACACCACGTCAAACTTGTAGCCAATGTGGCCACCCAGCAAGGCATTGTTGGCAGGCGCGCCCCCTTGAAATGGTACATGGTTGAGCGAGATGCCTGCGGCTTGTTCGAACATCACGCCCATGAAGTGGGGCAGGGTGCCCAGGCCCGGTGTGCCATAGCTCGCGTTGTTGGGGTCGGTGCGCGATTTGGCGATCATTTCAGCCATGGTCTTGACGTTGGTGGCGGGGCCAGAGACGATGCCAAACTGAAAGCGGGCGAGCTGCGACACGGGGGTGAAATCTTTCACCGCGTCGTAGTCCAGTTTTTTATAAACGTGTGGGAACAAAACCATCGGACCACTGGGCAGCACGATCACGGTTTGACCGTCGGGCTTGGCGGCCTTGACAAAGTTCAAGGCAATGCGTCCACCTGCGCCCGGTTTGTTGTCGACCGTGATGGTGCTGAAGTCGTCACGCATGCCATCCGCCATCAGCCGCGCCAAGGTGTCCGCGGAGCCACCCGGCGGAAAACCGACCACAATTTTGAGCGCCGGCTTGTCTTGCGCCTGCACCACAGGCAGCCATGACAAGCTGGCTAGCAGCGTGAAGCAGAGGTGTTGAAGTTTGAATGTCATCGTGAGTCAGCTCAAGGTTGGCAACCCTCACAATGTAGATGCCAGAACGTTGGTTTTACCAACCCGTGGCACCCCTCGGAAACCCTGATGCTAAAACGCACCCCCTTCTTGCTCCTCGACGTCGTCGGCGCTTTGCCCTTGAGCCGCCTGGTCATTTGGGTGTGCTGTTGGGTGAGCGCGTCTGCGCTGGCCTGGCCCGGCGTGGTCACGCATGTGAGCGATGGCGACACGGTGTGGGTGCAACCGCTGCAAGGCGGAGAGGCTCAAAAAATACGTTTGCTGGGGTTGGATGCGCCCGAGGTGTGTCAAGTTTGGGGGCCGCAGTCGCGTGAGGCCTTGCATGGGCTGCTGCAGGGGCAATGGGTAGAGGTGCAAGGTCGTCACCACGACACCTATGGCCGATTGCTCGCAAATATCTTTCGACAAGGGCATGACGTGGGGGCCTGGATGGTGGCGCAAGGCCATGCTTGGTCGTCCAGTTACCAGCACCGCACTGGGCCTTATGACGCGCTGCAGATGCAGGCGCAAAGTCAGCGCTTGGGCTTGTTTGCCGATGGGCGGGCTGTGCCGCCTCGGGCGTTCAGAAAGCGTTTTGGTGCTTGCCAATGAGAATGCTGACGTGCGGGATGCACAGCCTGGGTGAAGCCATAGCGTTTCGCTGAAGCGTCAGTGGCTTTGCCCGCAGACCGGGCAGTTGGGGTTGCGCTTCACCCGCATTTCGTTCCATTCCATGCCGCGACCATCCAGCATTTGCAAGCGGCCCACCAAGCGTGAGCCCATGCCGGTGATGAGCTTGACCGTCTCCATAGACTGCATGGTGCCAATCACGCCCACGAGCGGCGCGAGCACACCCATGGTGGCGCAGCGTACTTCTTCAGGCGCAGTGTCAGGCGGGAAGATGCAGGCGTAGCAGGGCGATTGCGCGTCGCGTGCGTCATAGACCGCCAACTGCCCATCCATGCGGATGGCAGCACCTGAGACCAGCGGCACTTGGTGCTTCACGCAGGCTGCATTGACGGCTTGGCGGGTGGTGAAGTTGTCGCAGCAATCGACCACCACGTGCACGGTGGGCACCAAGTGGTCGAGTTCGGTGGCGTCGAGTTGGTGAGCCAGTGCGGTGATGCGCACCTCGGGGTTGAGGGCGTGCATGGCCTTCGCAGCAGACGTCACCTTGGCTTCGCCAACGCGGTCGGTGCTGTGGGCAATTTGACGTTGCAAGTTGGTCAGATCAACCGTGTCGTGGTCGGCGATGGTGATGTGGCCTACACCGGAGGCGGCCAAATACAAAGCGACAGGGGAGCCCAAGCCCCCCGCACCGACGATCAACACATGGCTGTCTATGAGTTGCTGCTGCCCCTCAATGCCCACCTCGTCGAGCAAGATGTGGCGCGAGTAGCGCAGCAGTTGGTCGTCATTCACCGCAAAACCACCTGTGGCTTATTTGTCTTTTTTCTCGGCAGTACGCTCGGTTTGCGTCTTGCTGGCCAGCACGGGTTGGCCTTTGAGTTGCTTCAGGGCTTGCTCGAGTTGGAAGTCTTTGTCACTGCCAAACTCAGGCGGGCGACGCTCGCTGTTGGGCTTTTTGGACTCTTCTTCCAAACGCTTCATGGCTTCTTCGCGGGCCTTTTCTTTCTCTTTGTCTTTGGCAGCGTCTTTGGTGTCTTTGCCTTGGCCGCTTTCTAAGTGTTTGTCTAGGTCGGCTTCACGCATGCGCAAAATGGCGAACGGACTGCCCTCGGCGGTGTCGTCCAGCAAGACTTCAGGCACGATGCCTTTGGCTTGAATGCTGCGGCCGTTGGGCGTGTAGTAACGCGCGGTGGTGATTTTCAGCGCCGTGTCTGGGCCCAGTTGACGCACGGTTTGCACCGAGCCTTTGCCAAAGGTTTGACTGCCCATGATGGTGGCACGTTTGTGGTCTTGCAGAGCACCGGCAACGATCTCGCTGGCCGAGGCCGAGCCTTCGTTCACCAACACCACCAAGGGCACGGTGCGGTAAATGCCTTTGGTCGCTTGGTGCAAGCGGGCAATGGGGTCATTGCCGCTGCTGCGACGGTAAAACTCAGGCGAGGCTTTGTAGACAAACTTGCTCTCTGCCAATTGACCGTTGGTGGACACCACGGCCACGTTCTCAGGCAAGAACACGGCGGACACGGCAACCGCTGCATCTAACAGACCACCGGGGTCGTTGCGTAGATCGAGCACCAAGCCTTTGAGCTTGGGTTCTTGTTTGTAAATTTCTTCCAGCTTTTTGGCGAAATCGTCCACCGAGCGTTCTTGGAACTGGCTCAAACGAATCCAGCCATAGCCGGGCTCCATCACCTTGCCTTTAACGCTCTGAGTTTTGATCTCCTCACGCACGATGTTCACGGGGAAGGTGCGGTTTTCGTCCTTGCGGAAGATGGTCAGCATCACCTTGGTGCCGGGCTCGCCACGCATGCGTTTGACCGCTTCGTTGAGCGAGAGGCCTTTGACCGCGGTGTCGTCAATTCGGGTGATCAAGTCGCCCGGCTTCATGCCCGCACGAAACGCGGGGGAGCCCTCGATGGGCGACACCACTTTGATGAGGCCTTCTTCCTGGGTGATTTCAATGCCCACGCCCACAAAACGACCGGTGGTGCCTTCGCGGAATTCTTTGAAGGTTTTTTTGTCGTAGTACTGCGAGTGCGGGTCAAGGCTCGCGACCATGCCGGTGATGGCGTCGCTGATGAGTTTTTTCTCGTCCACGGGCTCCACGTAGTCACTCTTGACCATGCTGAATACGGCAGCGAGTTGCTGCAGTTCTTCCAAAGGCAACGGTGCCATGTTGGCGCGTGCCGTGGTTTGCAGCGAGACGGTGGTCAGTGCGCCGGTGAGTGCGCCGACGGTGATCCAACCTGCGATCTTGAGTTTGTGGCCCATGGTGCCCCTGAGTGTTGACGTGAATTTCAAAGAAACCAATATACAACGCGCCTTGTCGGCGCGTTGGTTGACAGGTCGATTAAGCCTTGCCTTGTGAGGCCACTGCGGCAGCAGCTTTGGCGGCGGCATCGGCATCGCCCAAGTAATAGTGGCGAATTGGCTTGAGGTTGTCGTCCAGTTCGTATACCAGCGGGATGCCGTTGGGAATGTTCACGCCCACGATGTCGTCATCGCCGATGTTGTCGAGGTACTTCACCAACGCGCGGATGGAGTTGCCGTGCGCGGCCACCACGATGCGTTTGCCAGCCTTGATGGCAGGGGCCATGGACTCGTTCCAGAACGGCATGACGCGGTCGACCGTGTCTTTCAGACACTCGGTCAGCGGCACTTGCGCGGGGTCGAGTCTGGCGTAACGGGGATCGCTGCGCTCGCTGCGGGGGTCGGTGGCTTCGAGCACAGGCGGGGGCGTGTCGTAGCTACGGCGCCAGATCAGCACTTGTTCGTCACCGTACTGTTTGGCCATGTCGGCCTTGTTCAGTCCTTGCAAACCGCCATAGTGGCGTTCGTTTAGGCGCCAGCTTTTCACCACGGGCAGCCACGTGGCGTCCATCTCTTCCAAGGCGAGGTACAGGGTGCGAATGGCGCGTTTCAAAACGCTGGTGTAGGCCACGTCGAACTGAAAACCTTCCGCTTTGAGCAAGCGGCCCGCGTTTTGGGCTTGGGCGATGCCGGTGGGGGTGAGGTCCACATCGGTCCAGCCGGTGAAGCGGTTTTCAAGGTTCCAGGTCGATTCGCCGTGGCGAATTAAAACAAGCTTGTACATGGTGTTTGAAACAAAGTCAGTGAAGAGTTGGCTGTGATTTTAGAATGCAGGGCTGACACGAATTTTTCTAACCCCCTGAACTGGATTCCCCGTGAACTTTATTCTCGACAACTGGATGTTGATTGCTGTGGCTTTGAGCAGCGGCTTTTTATTGCTGTTGCCTGTGGTGCAAGGCGCCGCCGCTACCGGACTCACCCCCAATGAAGCCGTGCAATGCATGAATCGTGAAAAAGGCGTGGTCATTGACGTGTGCAGTGCCGAAGAATTTGCGGCCTCGCACATCAACGGCGCCGTGAACGTGCCTTTGGACCAGCTCGAAGGCCGTTTGGCCAGCGTGGTCAAAAACAAAAGCCTGCCTTTGATCTTGGTGTGCGCTGCAGGCTCGCGCTCTAAGCGGGCCCAAGCGGTCGCTCAAAAACTGGGTTACGCGAAGGTGCATTCTTTGCAGGGCGGGCTCAATGCTTGGAAAGAAGCTAACCTACCTGTCACCAAAGCTTAATATTTCTTTTGAAAGACCTGCATGCAAGCCGTCAAGATGTACACCACCGCCGTTTGCCCCTATTGCATCCGTGCCAAACAACTGTTGACCGCCAAAGGCGTGGCTCATATTGAAGAGGTGCGCATCGACATCGACGCTCAAGCGCGGGCTCACATGATGGAAATTACGGGCCGCCGCACCGTGCCTCAAATTTTCATCGGTGACACCCATGTGGGCGGTTGTGACGATCTGATGGCCCTCGACAGCCAAGGCGGTTTGCTGCCTTTGTTGCAAGCCTGAAACTGACATAATTCATCTTCCCGATGGGTCGCCCGCCTCGGTGCTTTGCCGGCGCGGGTTTTTTTATGCACTTGGAAAAAAACAATGTCTGACGAACAACAAACTCCCGTATTTCAAATTCAACGCGTCTACTTGAAAGACATGTCGTTGGAGCAACCCAACTCGCCCGCCATCCTGATGGCGCAAGAGCAGCCCTCGGTGGACATCCAGTTGGGCGTGGGCATGGAACAAGTCGCTGAAGGCATCGTCGAAGTAACCGTCACCGCGACTGTGACCACCAAAATTCAAGACAAAACTGTGTTCTTGGTCGAAGCCAAACAAGCCGGTATTTTTGAAGTGCGCAACTTGCCGGAAGACCAAATGGGTCCCATCATCGGCATCGCTTGCCCACAAATCATTTACCCCTACCTGCGCGGTAACGTGGCCGACATCATCCAACGCGCGGGTTTCCCACCTGTGCACTTGGCTGAAATCAATTTCCAAGCCATGTACGAGCAACAACAGCAGCAACAAGCTGCCGCTGCGGTTCAGTAAATTCAAAGCGGGTTCAGGCCATGAAGATTGCCGTGCTTGGCGCCGGTGCCTGGGGCACGGCCTTGGCCATCAACGCGGGCGCACACCATGACGTGGCCTTGTGGGCGCGTGATGCCTCGCAAGTGCAAGCCATGCAAGCCGAGCGCGTGAACACGCGCTACTTGCCCAGCTTGCCGTTCACGGCAGGTGTGCAGGTTTCTTCAGACGCTTTGGGCCCGTGGTTGGCTGAGCAAGACTTGGTGGTCGTGGGCTCGCCCATGAGCGCCCTGCGTGGCATGCTGACGCAGCTTGCGCCCCTTTTGGGGGGCCGAGTGCCTGTGGCGTGGCTATGCAAAGGCTTTGAAGCGGCACAGCCTAAGGCCGCTCACTTGGACGCTTCCCACGCCAGTTCTTTACGCCCTGATGCCTCGCCCATGGGCGTGGGCTTGATGGCCCACGAAGTGCGCGCGCAAGTCGCTCCCATGTTGCGCGGTGGCGCATTGAGCGGCCCCAGCTTTGCCCAAGAAGTGGCACGCGGCATGCCCACCGCCTTGGTGGCAGCCAGCAGCGATGCCGCAGCCCGCGACGCCATGGTGCAAGCCTTTCACAACCCCAGCCTGCGCGTGTACGCCAACGACGACATCGTCGGCGTCGAAGTGGGCGGCGCGGTGAAAAACGTGCTCGCCATTGCCACCGGTTTGTGCGACGGCTTGCAACTCGGCCTCAACGCACGCGCTGCGCTGATCACCCGAGGTTTGGCCGAAATCACCCGTTTGGGCGTTGCGCTGGGCGCCAAAGCCGAAACCTTCATGGGTCTGTCGGGTTTGGGCGACTTGGTGCTCACCGCCACCGGCGACCTCAGCCGCAACCGCAAAGTGGGCCTCGCCTTGGCCCAAGGCATGACCCTTCAACAAGCCGTCGACTCACTCGGCCATGTGGCCGAAGGCGTTTACTGCGCCCGCACCGTGGTGCAACGCGCCCAAGCCTTAGGCGTGGACATGCCGATTGCCCAAGCTGTTGTGGCTTTGTTGGACGGCCACATTTCGCCTGTGCAAGCGGTGGCTGTGTTGATGGGGCGTGGGGCTAAGGGCGAGTAAAGGCGAGCGCCACAGATGCGAGTGCTTTTTGCGTTCCTTTTGTGTGCGGGGTTGACTGCGTGTGGTGTGCTCACAGAGCAGTCGGTGTATGAAGGCATTCGTGCCACGCAGCGTGCGAAATCTGCCGGAACGGCCCAAGACAGCAAAGCCTTGCCTGACTACGATCAATACAACAAAGAGCGCGAGTTGTTGAAGAAGTAAAGGTCGGGGAGTTCTTGCTTCCAGTGTCAAGTTCGCTATGCCAGCCGTAGACGAGGCAGCCGCTTGACCTCGAGTTGCATCCACTGCCGAGCCGTTGCATATAAACTTTTCACATTCGCCAGCAACGAGGCATTCAAAAGCGTTGCTTAACAACTCATGTCTCGCATAAGAATGACCAAGCTTAATCTTTCCAGATTTGACTTCACCTCGATTCGTTTGGCAGTGTTATGCGCCCAAACAGAGAACCTCACCCTTGCAGCGCGCGAATGTCACCTGGTCTTGCCGGCAGCCAGCAGGCGTATTCGCGAATTAGAAGCGGCCATTGGCAGTCAACTGTTTGAAAGGCACTCTCGGGGACTCAAGGTGACACCTGCCGGCAGAGTTTTCATGCGCAGAGGCTTGTCCCTTTTGCAAGAAATAGAAGCTGCTTTCAAGGAGGTGAATGATTTGCAACAAGGTGTAGTTAGGCACATTCAATTGTTTGCAGGGTCCGCTGCCATTAGCCAATTTTTACCACCTCTCATTGCACAGTACTCTCAAACGTGTCCAGAAGTGCAAATTGACTTAGAGGAGCAGGTGTCTGGGCAGGTCGTCATAGCCTTGCGCGAGGGGCGTGCAGACATTGGTGTGTTTGTGGAAGGTACCAATTCAGAAGGTTTAGAGGCCAGTTTTTTTCGAGCCGACGAGTTGGTCCTGATTTTCCCTAAAGGCCATCGACTGACTGGCAAAAAGCCCATCTTGTTTGCAGATACGCTGGACGAACAATGGATCAGCTTGAATCCCGGCGCGGCCATGTTGCAACAACTAATCAGCGCTGCTTCAGCCTTGGGCAAACGGCTTAAATTGCGAATGCAGGTCAACAGCTTTGATGCGGTTACCCAGATGGTGGCATCAGGCTTGGGAATAGCCTTGTTACCCAAAGCATTTGCATTGCCCATTCTCAAAAATTCACAACTCAGTTGGCGGCCGCTGCAAGACCCTTGGTCCCACAGAAAATTGATGGTGGGCATTCGCAAAGAAGCTGACTTGGAAGTCAAAGCTCTTCGGGATTTTCTAATTTCGCCTTCGCAAAATGCGAAGACAGCCTCATCGAAGAAGAAATAGACTTCACACCCCATCCGCAGCAAACTGCGGAACATGAAACCACTAGAGTCTTTCTCACAAGTCTCAGCCCTTTCTGGCCTGAAAGTCCTTGAATTGGGTCAACTGATTGCTGGCCCTTTTGCAGCTAAAACATTGGCTGATTTTGGCGCGGAGGTCATTAAGTTTGAAGCTCCAGAAAGTGGCGATCCCCTGCGCAAATGGCGCATGCTCAAAGACGGCACGTCGGTTTGGTGGCAAGCTCAATCGCGCAACAAACGCTCGTTGGCACTTGATCTTCGGACGCCTGAGGGCCAAGGTATTGTTCGTCAATTAGCCAATGAAGCCGATGTCTTGATTGAGAACTTCCGTCCTGGCACTATGGAGGGTTGGGGATTGTCACCTGACGATCTCATAGCTCAAAACCCTAAGTTAATTGTCTTGCGTATCAGCGGATACGGTCAAACTGGGCCTTACCGCAATCGACTAGGCTTTGGCGTGATTGGTGAGGCCATGGGTGGCTTGCGGCACTTGACGGCAGAGCCAGGACGTGTGCCTGTGCGTGTCGGCGTCAGCATTGGAGACACGCTTTCAGCCTTGCACGGCGTGATTGGCATTTTGTTGGCACTTCAGCATCGCCACGTCACCGGCAAAGGTCAAGTGATTGATGTTGCCTTGTATGAGTCGGTGTTTAACTGCATGGAAAGCTTGCTGCCTGAATACAGTGCTTTTGGTGCTGTACGCGGCCCTTCTGGTAGCGCTTTGCCGGGCATTGCTCCAACCAACGCATACCGTTGCAAGGACGGAGCCTACGCCCTGATCGCTGGCAATGGCGACAGCATTTTTAAACGCTTGATGACCCTCATTGGCCGAAACGATTTGGCCAACGACCCCATGCTTGCCGACAACACGGGGCGTGTGAGCAGGGTCGAAGAACTTGACCAAGCCATTGAGTCTTGGACCGTCAATCAAAGCGTCGAAGATGTTCTTCAAGCCTTGGAAAGCGCGTCTGTTCCAGCTGGAAAAATTTACAACATCGCAGACATTGCAAACGATCCGCATTACGCCGCTCGCGGCATGTTGCAAGAAATAACCTTGGCCGACGGCAGTGACTTGAAAGTCCCAGGTGTTGTACCCAAACTCTCGGTGACGCCCGGACAACACCGCCGCAATGCACCCGATTTAGGGCAGGACACTGACGCCATCTTGAGGGAGATGGGGTTGAGTTCAGAGCAAATTCAAAAGCTAAAGACCAGCGGAATTGTGGGAGCTAAATCATGAAACAAAGAATTTACTTCAACGAAGTGGTGACTCGTGATGGGTTTCAGATGGAACCCGAATTTGTACCCACAGACACCAAAATTCAATTGATCGACGACTTAAGCCAATGTGGATACGCCAAGATTGAAGTGACCTCTTTCACTTCTGCCAAGGCCATCCCCATGCTGCGCGATGCTGAAGAGGTGATGGGTAGGATTCAACGCGCGCCCTCAGTGGAATACACCGTGTTGGTTCCCAATGTCCGCGGTGCAGAGCGCGCTATGGAAGTCAAGCCAGATGAATTCAATTTGGTCATGTCCACTTCCGAAACACACAACCTTTCCAACCTGCGCATGCCGCGTGAAAACAGCTTTGCCGCACTGAATGAGGTTATTCGTCAATTTGGGCATCAAGTCCCAATCAATGTTTCCTTGTCAGCTTGTTTTGGATGCCCCATGGAAGGCGACGTTAGCCTAGAAGAAGTTCTGCAATGGTCACAGAGGTTTGCAGACCTCGGTGTGAGAGGTCTCACCATTTGCGACACCACAGGCATGGCACAACCGGATCAAGTGGCCCAAATGTGCGAAGTCCTGCAAAAAAGATTTCCTTCACTTCAATTGACATTGCATTTCCACAACACGCGCGGCATGGGCCTTGCCAACGTGTTGGCTGCCGTTCGATCTGGTATTGACCGATTCGATGGTTCATTGGGCGGCTTAGGGGGGTGCCCTTATGCACCTGGTGCCAGCGGCAATATCTGCAGCGAAGACGCCATCCACATGCTCGATGCCATGGGATATGAAACCGGCATCGACTTGCCGCAACTACTGGGCATCGCACGCCATTTGCCAGGCATTGTTCAGCATGCCGTGCCAGGTCAAGTGGCCAAGAGCGGGTGCACGTTTGATTTGCATCCTATTCCCGCCTACATCCATGATTTGAAAAAGGATTTTGCATGATTGAGCATCTAGACCATTTGGTTTTGACAACCGCCAGAGAAGCCGCGTGCATGGATTTCTACACGCGTGTGTTGGGCATGCAACTCGAAACCTTTGTAGGCGGAACACCGCCGGTAGAGCGCAGAGCATTTAAGTTCGGCCATCAAAAAATCAACATCCATGTTCAAGGCTCTGAATTTGAGCCAAAGGCACATTTACCGGTGCCTGGCGCGCTCGATTTATGCTTCATCGCAACAGTTCCGCTAGAGCAAGTCATAGAAAAACTGCAGTCAGCACCTTGGCCGATTATTGAAGGTCCTGTGATGCGAACTGGTGCGACACAGAAGATTCGCTCTGTCTATGTGCGAGATCCAGATTTCAACTTGATCGAGATATCTGAGTTGGCTTGAAGAGTGAAGCAACGACAAGCAGACATTTCATAGAAAGTGAAAAAGAGATGACTACAAAACCTGCACTGGCTTTCGCCTGTGCGCACATGACCGACGAGCGTCTGTACGCGCATCAAATAGCCGCCCTGCAATCAACGCATGACTGTCGTGTGTTTGTATTTCGCGATCACGATTCCATGGCGGGCATGGCCCAGCAAGTTTTGTCGGCCATGCCGGAGCGATTTACGTGGATTGGTTTGTCGTTAGGAGGCTATGTTGCCTTTGAAGCAATCCGGTGTGCCCTACCTCGATTAGAGCGGCTCGTGCTTATGGACACGACGGCGGTCGCCGATCACCCTGCACGTCGCCAAGGCCGCGTTAAGGACATTGAAACGGTCAAGCAAGGAGGTATTGAGGCCTTGATTCCCGAATTGCCCTCACGCTGGCTATTGCCTGCTCATGTTGGCAACCCTGCACTCAAGGAGCTCATGTCAGAGATGGCCCGCAGCGTCAGTGCCAAAGGCCAGTTCAATCAGCAAACAGCCATGCTGGCTAGGCCTGATTCACATGCGGATTTGGCAACAGTACGTGTACCAACACTGGTCATGTGCGGCAGGCAAGACCCAGTCACGCCCCTGTCTGACCATGAAGCAATGGCTGCATGCGTGCCTGGCGCGAAATTGAAAGTGATTGAGTCATGTGGCCACCTCTCAACCATTGAACAGCCAGAGGCTGTGACCTCAGAGTTAACCCAATGGCTGGCTGCGAATCACTAACAGTCAAGCCACAAAGCAAGCTAAGCCTCAACTCATCAAAGAATATGTACAAACAGGAGACAACTATGCAACGACGTCATTGGTTCATCAGCGTTTCATGCGCAGCCATGGTTTTACTCGCTGGTCAAGCAGCCCAAGCCCAAGGGAAATTTCCTGAGCGCCCCATCACGATCGTGGTTCCTAGCGCGCCTGGTGGCTCCACTGACTTCACAGCGCGCTTGATTGCCGAGCCACTATCCCGCGCCTTGGGACAGCCTGTGGTGATTGATAACAAGGCGGGAGCCGCGGGCAATATTGGCAACCAAGCGGTAGCCAGAGCCAAACCAGACGGCTACACCTTGCTGTTGGCCTACAGTGGCTATCAAGTAGGCAACCCACACTTGTTTAAAAAATCTGGCTGGGACCCCATCAAGGATTTCACACCGATTGCCATGCTGACCCGCGCACCTCAGGTGTTGGCCACCAAAGCGGACTTGCCTGCCAAGAACTTGAAAGAGTTGATTGCCTATGCCAAGGCTTATCCAGACAAACTCAACTATGCATCCTCTGGCAACGGTTCTATTCAACACATTGCAGGTGAACTGTTTAAGCAAATGACTGGCACTTCTATTCAGCATGTTCCCTACAAAGGCGCTGGCCCTGCGGTGCAAGATTTATTGGGTGGTCAAGTCGACTTGTTTTTTACAACACCCGCATCGGTCGTGAACCATATCAAAGCAGACAAACTCAAAGGTTTGGTTGTGACAAGTAATGCCAGACTTGTTTCATTGCCACAGGTGCCCACCAGCAAAGAAGCTGAATTGAGTGAATTCACCATCGATTCATGGTTTGCACTTTATGCACCAGCAGGCACATCACCAGAAATCGTCAACCAAATCAATGCGGAGATTGTGAAAATTCTGGCTATGCCAGACATCAAGAAAAAAGCAGAAGATGCCGGTACTTTGGTGGATCACATGAATCCAGCACAGCTGGGCGATTACACCCGCAAGGAATTGGACTACTGGGGGCGTGTGATTCGCTTTGCCAAGATATCAGTCGAGTAAGTTAATTGTTTTTAAAAGCCATGAATTTAAAAAATTAGTGGCTTTTCAATTTGTCAGCTTGACAGCATGGATTTACTTGTCGACTTGGTGATTTCAAACTTCCAAGTTATCAATCAACCGCGTCTTCCCCAGCTTAGCTGCACCCAGCACTACCAACGGCTCTGCACAAGGCCCAGAGAGCGGCGATAAATCATGTTGACGGCGCACCGTCAGATAGTCAGGTTGCCAGCCACGCGCACGCAGGGCATCCATCGCAGCGGCTTCGGCTGCCGCCACATCGAATGCACCAGCTGCATTGCCCGCAAGGGCCGCCGCAGCCAGGCCCTTCAAAGCCATCGACAGTTGCACGGCCTCCGCACGTTCGTCGGCACTCAAATACCCGTTGCGTGAGCTCAAAGCCAAGCCGTCGTCGGCACGGCGCGTTTCCCCGCCGATGATCTCAATGGGCAGTGCCATTTGCTGCACCATGCGGCGGATGACCATGAGTTGTTGGTAGTCTTTTTTGCCAAAGAGCGCGATGTCGGGTTGGACGACGTTGAAGAGTTTGTGCACCACGGTGCTCACGCCTACAAAAAAGCCAGGGCGGAAAGCCCCTTCCAAGATGTCGGCCAAGTCTGCGGGCGGGTGCACCTTGAACACTTGGGGTTCGGGGTACAGGTCTTTTTCTGAAGGGGCAAACAGCAGGTCGCAGCCGTTGGCGGCGAGTTGTTCGCAGTCGCGCTCAAAGGTGCGGGGGTAGGTGTCGAAGTCTTCGTTGGGGCCGAATTGCAGGCGGTTGACAAAGATGCTGGCCACGGTCATGCCGCCCTGCGGGGCGCGTGCGTCTACCGTTTGGCGGGCTATTTGCATCAGGTCCAAATGACCTTGGTGCAGGTTGCCCATGGTGGCCACAAAGGCGCGCAGCGCGGCGGGTTTCAGGGCACGACGGAGGTCGTCAATGGTGTGGACGATGTGCATGTGTGTGTTTACCAAGCGTGTTCAGCGTTGACGGGGAAGCTGCCGTCTTTCACGGCAGCGACGTAGGCAGCCATGGCAGCTTGCACACTGGGGCTGCCGGTCATGAAGTTGCGTACAAATTTTGGGTTTTTGCCGAGGTTGATGCCCAGCATGTCGTGCATCACCAGCACTTGGCCAGCGGTGCCGTTGCCCGCGCCAATGCCAATGGTGTGGCAGCGCGGCAGCTCGTGGGTAAGGGCGGTCGATAGGGCTTCGGGCACCATTTCCAGCACCACCATGGATGCGCCTGCATCTTGCAGGTCCAAGGCGTGTTGGCGCAGTTGGGTGGCCGAGTCGCCACGGCCTTGCACGCGGTAGCCGCCCAAGGCGTGCACGGTTTGGGGTGTCAGGCCCAAATGGGCGCAGACGGGAATCCCGCGCTCTACCAAAAAGCGCACAGTGTCGGTGGTCCAGCCGCCGCCTTCGAGTTTGACCATGTGCGCGCCCGCTTGCATCAACACGCCGGCGCTGCGCAAGGCTTGCTCTTTGGACTCGTGGTAGCTGCCAAAAGGCAAGTCGCCAATGATCCATGTGGTGCCTTGCACGCGTTGCACGCCACGCGCCACGCTTTCGACGTGGTAGCGCATGGTGTCCAAGCTGACGCCCACCGTGCTCGACAAGCCTTGGCACACCATGCCCAGCGAGTCGCCCACCAACAGGCACTCCACGCCCGCGGCATCGGCCACGGCGGCAAAGGTGGCATCGTAAGCGGTGAGCATGGTGATTTTTTCGCCACGCGTACGCATGTCGTGCAAGCGCGGCAGGCTGATGGGTTTGCGGGCCGACACGGGCGAGGCCGGTGGCAAGGTGCCGTAAGGCGAGGCGGTTTGACTTTGGGGGGCGTTGCTGGAGTTGCTCATGAAGGGTGCGGCCAGATGCCAGTCGTTGAGGTGTTGGGCGTTAGCTGGGTGTGTAGGCCAAGCGCACGTAAATCGGCGCAAAGGCCTCGGCCTGGGTGATTTCGATCAGCGTTTCTTTGCCCAGTTCGAGCAGCGCGATGAAGGTGACCACCAGCACGGGCACGCCCTGTGCGGGGTCGAAGAGTTTTTCAAACTCGACAAAGCGTTGGCCTTGCAGCTTGCGCAGCACGATGCTCATGTGCTCGCGCACCGACAGCTCTTCGCGGGAAATTTTGTGGTGCTGAATCAGTTTGGCGCGCTTCAAAATGTCGGCCCACGCCTGCTGCAACTCCACCACCTGCACATCGGGAAAGCGCGGTTGCAACGATTGCTCGATGAACACCTGCGCCTTCAAATAGTCGCGGCCATATTGCGGGACTTCGTTGAGTTTGGCGGCGGCCAGCTTCATTTGCTCGTATTCCAGCAAGCGGCGCACCAGTTCGGCCCGTGGGTCTTCGGGCTCTTGGCCCTCGGCCACTTTTTTGGGTGGCAACAGCATGCGCGATTTGATCTCGATCAGCATGGCGGCCATCAGCAAGTATTCGGCGGCCAACTCTAAGTTGCGACTGCGAATCTCGTCCACATAGCTCAGGTACTGGCGCGTGAGCGCGGCCATGGGGATGTCGAGGATGTTGAAGTTTTGCTTGCGGATCAAATACAGCAGCAAATCCAACGGGCCTTGGAAGGCTTCGAGGAACACTTCCAGCGCATCGGGCGGGATATACAAATCCTGCGGCATCGCGAACAGGGGCTCGCCATACAGGCGGGCCACGGCCACGTTGTCGATCACCTCAGGCATGGCAGAGGCTGTGTGTGCCTCGGCGTTGGGCAGGGTGAGGTCAGCAGGGTTCACAGAAGGCGCTTTGAAGGGGTGTCAAGGGCTTAAGTCAAGGCTGGATGCCTAGATGTAAAGCCAAGATTTAAGCGTTCGTTTGGTAAACGTAAGGCTTTTGCGCCACGCGACCGGCTTGCAGGTCTTGCTGCACGTCGCGGTTCACGGCTTTGTCCCACAGCAGGGCGCGGCCATCGCGTTGCGCTTGTTCTAAGCCTGGCTTTTGGGCTTTCAGCTGTTCGATGAACTGCGTGGCTTCGGAGGTGTAGTGGTCGCGTTGAAAGATCGACATGGTGGTGTTTCCTAAGATAAGCGTGTGATTTTAACGACCGAGGCTGCGCACGCTCTTACGCGCGAAGGGGTGCCAGGGCCTTAGCCCATGCAATGCCTTGGGCCAAGTCAGCTGCCGACTCGGCATGTGAGGCCTCGCTCAGCAAACCGCTTCGTTGGGCGATGTCCAGCGGCTGGTGGGTCAAGCCGCACAGCACCAAGCGCAATTGTTTTTTATGGCAAGTACGTGCCAACGACAGCAAGGCATCAACGCCCGAGGAGTCAATGTAGATCAGGTTATTCAGGTCGAGCACCAAGGCGTGGGTGGGCAATTTTTCTTCAATGGCCTCCACCAGTTTGACGGCACCAAAGAACAAAGCGCCATGAAAACGATGGGCGTGCACCGCGTCGCCCAGCCCCACCAAAGCGGGCTGTTCGAGGGTCGACACGGGTTCGGCGCGTGTGAGGTTGGAGATGCGGTAGATGAAGGTCAAGCACGCCGCGATCAGGCCCACCTCGACGGCCGCGGTCAAATCGACCACCACCGTCAGCAAAAACACGGCCAGTAGCGTGGCGCGGTAAGGCATGCGGTATTGGCGCAGGTGCACAAATTGGCGCCATTCGCCCATATTCCACGCGACGAACATCAAAATCGCAGACAAAGCCGCGAGCGGCACATGGCCCGCTAAAGGCGCGGCGATCAGCATGACCGCCAGCAAGGTGAGGGCGTGCACCATGCCCGCGATCGGGCTATTGCCACCGTTTTTCACATTGGTCACGGTGCGGGCGATGGTGCCCGTGGCTGGCATGCCACCAAAAAATGGGGTCACGATGTTGGCAATGCCTTGGGCCATCAATTCTTGGTTGGCATCGTGGCGATCGCCATAAGGGGTATCTGCCATCATTTGGTCGGCGATGCGGGCGCACAGCAGCGACTCAATCGCGCCCAGCAAGGCCAGCGTGGTCGCGGGCATCAGCAAAAATTTGGCAGTTTCCCAGCTAAAGGTGGGCCATTCAAACGCTGGCAAAGTGTTGGGAATGTTGCCAAAGCGCGAGGCGATGGTCTCCACGTTCAAATTCAGCCATTGGCTGGCCAGCGAGGCCAGTACCAACACCAAGATAGAGCCCGGCACCACACCGATTTTTTTGGCGTGTGCGTGCCGTTGGCTCAGCTTGGGCAGCACAAACTGCCAAACGACCAGCAGGCCCAAGCAAGCACAAGCCAGCAAAAAAGCCTGTAGGTTGAGCGTGCCAAGGTTGGCAACCAGCGTGCGCAAAATGCCAAAGAAGTCGGCAGGCATGGCGGTGACACTAAGCCCCAAAAAGTCTTTCACCTGCGACACCATGATCAACACTGCAATGCCATTGGTGAAACCAATCACCACAGCCACGGGAATGAAACGAATCAAGCTGCCCAAGCGCATCAGGCCCATGGCAAACAACATGACCCCCGACATGGCGGTGGCAATCAGCAGGTTGGCCAAGCCGTAGCGCTCCAAAATGCCGTACACGATGACGATGAACGCCCCCGCAGGTCCGCCAATTTGCACCCGACTTCCACCCAAGGCTGAAATCAAAAAGCCCGCAATGATGGCGGTGACCAAACCTGCCTCAGGTTTAAGCCCCGATGCAATGGCAAATGCCATGGCCAGCGGCAACGCCACCACGCCCACGGTGATGCCCGCGCCCACGTCTTGGATCAAACGTTCCCGCGTGTAGCCCTTCAACGACTGCATCCCATTGGGACGGAAAAAAGAGACCCCTGGAAGATGCATCGTGGCGCTTAGTTTTAATGAGGGTCAGTTAATTGGGGTCAGAACCTAATTAATGGATGCGCATGCCGGGCTTCGCACCGGGCCATGGGTGCAGCACGTAAATGCCCGCATCGGTCTTGTCGTCTGCATGGCTGGCGGCGAGCACCATGCCTTCACTCACGCCAAACTTCATCTTGCGCGGGGCCAAGTTGGCCACCATCACCGTGAGCTTGCCTTTGAGGTCTTCGGGCTTGTACATGCTGGCGACGCCGCTGAACACATTGCGCGTTTTGCCTTCGCCCACATCGAGTGTGAGTCGCAGCAGCTTGGTGGAGCCTTCCACCGCTTCGCAGTTGACGATTTCGGCAATACGCAAATCGATCTTGGCAAAGTCGTCGATGCTGATGGTGGGGGCGATTTCTTCGCCACCGGGCGTGACTTTTTCTTCCACCACAGCTGGGGGTTCAAACAAGGCTTCGAGTTGTTCGGGGGTGACGCGTTGCATGAGGTGTTGGTAGGGTTGAATGCTGGCCACATTGCCTGTGGCGTTCCAGTTTTGCATGGAGGTGCCAGTGAAACTTTCAACGGCTTGAGCCAATGAAGGCAACACAGGGGCCAAGTAGCGGCTCAGCTCAGCAAACGCGTTGATGAGCAACGAGCACACTTGGTGCAGGGCTTCGTTGTTGGCGGCGTCTTTGGCCAGGTCCCAAGGCTTGTGTTGGTCCACATACGCGTTGACTTTGTCGGCCTGCAACATGATTTCGCGTGCGGCTTTGCCGTACTCGCGTGCGTCATAGGCTTGGGCGATGCTGTCTTTGGCGGCGTGAATGTCGTTCAGCAACGCAGTGCCTTGTTCGCCAAAACTTTGTGTGAGCTTGCCTTCAAAACGCTTGGTCAAGAAACCAGCCGCACGCGATGCGATGTTGACGAACTTGCCAATCAAATCGCTGTTCACGCGCAGCATGAAGTCTTCGGCGTTGAAGTCGATGTCTTCGTTTTTGTTGTTCAGCTTGGTGGCCAAGTAGTAGCGGAGCCACTCGGGGTTCATGCCGAGGCTCAGGTACTTGAGCGGGTCGAGGCCCGTGCCACGGCTCTTGCTCATCTTTTCGCCATTGTTGACGGTGAGGAAGCCATGCACAAACACGTTGTTGGGTGTTTTGCGGCCGCTGAAATGCAGCATGGCGGGCCAGAACAGCGTGTGGAAGGTGACGATGTCTTTGCCAATGAAGTGGTATTGCTCCAGCTTGTCGTTGGCCATGTAGGCGTCGTAGTTCTCACCGCGTTTGTCGAGCAAGTTTTTCAACGAAGCCAAGTAGCCCACGGGCGCGTCGAGCCACACATAGAAGTACTTGCCCGGAGCGTCTGGAATCTCGATGCCAAAGTAAGGCGCGTCACGCGAAATGTCCCAGTCCCCCAAGCCTTCGCTGGTCGTGCCATCGGGGTTGGTGCGCACGGTGAACCACTCTTTGACCTTGTTGGCCACTTCGGGCTGCAGCTTGCCGTCTTGTGTCCACTTCTCTAAGAAGGCCACACAGCGTGGGTCAGACAGTTTGAAGAAAAAATGCTCCGAGCTTTTCAGCTCAGGCTTGGCACCCGACAAGGCTGAGAAGGGGTTGATCAGGTCGGTGGGGGCGTAGACCGCGCCGCAAACCTCGCAGTTGTCGCCGTACTGGTCGTGGGCGTGGCACTTGGGGCACTCGCCTTTGATGAAGCGGTCTGGCAAGAACATGTTCTTCTCGGGGTCGAAGAACTGGTCAATCGTGCGGCGCTCGATCAGCGAGCCGCCTTCAGACTCGGGGATGTCGCGCAGGTCACGGTAAATCTGGCGGGCCAGATCGTGGTTCTCAGGTGCGTCGGTGCTGTGCCAGTTGTCAAACTGGATGTGAAAGCCATCCAGATACGGCTTGCGGCCTGCGGCGATGTTGGCCACAAACTGCTGCGGGGTGATGCCTGCCTTCTCGGCGGCAATCATGATGGGCGCGCCGTGTGTGTCGTCTGCGCCGACAAAATCGACCTTGTGGCCCTGCATGCGCTGGAAACGCACCCAGATGTCGGCCTGGATGTACTCCATGATGTGGCCGATGTGGAAGTTGCCGTTGGCGTAGGGCAGGGCGGTGGTAACGAAAAGCTGGCGCTGTGACATTTAGAACAAGACCTTTGAACAAGGGGGTGGATTTTAGTTCCTGCAAAATTTGTCCATGAACCTCCCTAACTTTGACGAATTCAAACAAAGCGCCATGGCCGCCGGCTTTGACGAAGTGCTGGCCCGTGATTGGGCAGCACACACCGTGCTGGACACCCACACCCACCCGTTTGCCGTGCAAGCCGTGGTGACGCAAGGGGAGATGTGGCTGACTGTGGATGGCCAAACCCAGCATTTGTTGCCGGGCTCAACCTTCGAGCTGGCCCGCGATGTGCCCCATGCTGAGCGCTACGGTGCCGAGGGCGCAACGTATTGGGTGGCGCGCAAAAACGCCTGATTTCTGTACGTTCCGTCTCTGCATGACCTGCCCCCTTATGCAGCCAAGCGCACCGCGCTAGACTTGCCCGCAATTCCGATTCCCTAAAACTAAGAAATTTATGTCCCTGAACGAACAAGCCCTGACCGCCGCCCTGCAGACGGTCATCGATCCCAACACTGGCAAAGACTTTGTCACTACCAAAGCCTTGAAAAACCTGCAAATTCAAGGCGGCGATGTGTCGTTTGACGTGGTGCTGGGCTACCCTGCCAAGAGCCAAATTGCAGGTTTTCGCAAAGAATTGATCGCTGCAGCCAAAGGTGTGGCGGGCGTGGACAACGTGTCGGCCAACATCACCATGAACATCGTGGCGCATGCCGCGCAGCGCGGTGTGGCCTTGTTGCCACAAGTGAAAAACATCATTGCCGTGGCCTCGGGCAAAGGCGGCGTGGGCAAAAGTACCACCGCTGCCAACTTGGCGCTGGCTTTGGCCGCTGAAGGTGCCAGCGTGGGTTTGCTGGACGCCGACATTTACGGCCCTAGCCAGCCCATGATGATGGGCATCGAAGGCCGCCCCGAGAGCAGCGACGGTCAAACTATGGACCCGCTCGAGAACTACGGCGTGCAAGTCATGTCCATCGGCTTCTTGGTGGACCAAGACGAAGCCATGATCTGGCGCGGCCCCATGGCCACGCAAGCGTTGGAGCAGCTGCTGCGCCAAACCAATTGGAAGGCCTTGGACTATTTGATCGTCGACATGCCCCCCGGCACCGGTGACATTCAGCTCACCCTGAGCCAGCGCGTGCCGATGACGGGCGCGGTGATCGTCACCACGCCACAAGACATCGCGTTGTTGGACGCCAAAAAGGGCATCAAGATGTTCGAGAAGGTGGGCGTGCCCATCCTCGGTTTGGTGGAGAACATGGCCGTGCACGTCTGCACGAACTGTGGCCATATCGAACACATTTTTGGCGCGGACGGCGGCAAGAAATTGGCTGCCAAAGACGGCATGGACTATTTGGGGGCCTTGCCGCTGAATATGCAAATTCGCCTGCAAGCTGACAGCGGCAAACCCACCGTGGTGGCAGACCCTGACGGCGAAGTGGCCGGCATCTACAAGGCGGTGGCCCGCCAAGTGGCGGTGAAGATCGCGGCCAAGGCCAAAGACTTCTCCAGCAAATTCCCGAGCATCAAGATCTCCAAAGACACCTGATCGCCCAACACTCACGCGCTTTAGCGCTGTAACAGCCACCCGCAAAAGTGCAAACTTTTGCGGGTTTTTTTCAGCCTCAATTTCTGTAAAACCGCGAGATGTCATTCTGTAAAAGCTAAAAAGGGGTTCGCGTTTTATTAAACGTAACTACAATAAAGATGTACGTGATGTTCGATCCCGTCAAAGACGTCGCCAATTTGGCAAAGCACGGTGTTGCGTTGTCGTTTGCTGAAGCCTTGGAATGGGCGGAGTCTTGGGTCTGGATGGATGTCAGGCGTGATTACGGAGAAGACAGGCAGTGTGCGTTGGTGCCCAACGGTCAACGCTTGTATTTCGTTGCCTTTGTGGACCGAGGTGAGGTACGCCGCGTCATCAGCTTGCGCAAGGCCAATCAACGGGAGGTGAAGATCTATGTCGACAACAATTAAAACGCGCTCTGGACGGGTCTTGCTTGTACCTACTGCACACGAGGACGCGCTGATTAACAAAGCTGCATGGAGCGATCCCGACGCGCAGCCTTTGACCGATCAGGATTGGCTGGACGCACAGCCGTCGATGCGCCGAGGTCGACCATTAGGCAGACCATTGGGTAGCGGCACCAAAACGCAAGTCACGCTACGTTTAGACACCGATGTGTTGGAAAGCTTCAAGGCTACGGGTGCAGGCTGGCAAACCCGCATCAATGAGGCATTGAGAAGCTGGCAACAACAGCACGTTTAACGTCGCAATGAAAGCCTCACATTGGGCGGATGCGCGATGCACTATTTTGCAGTTCACTCCGAATTTGCATTAAAGTGCAGCCATGTCTTTTTCCGACGACGACCTCACCCGCCATCCGTTCCTCACCACTTTGGGTGAGCGCGTGCGCACCTTGCGTGCGCGTCGCGGCCTCACGCGCAAGGCGGTGGCGCAGGCGGCGCAGGTGTCGGAGCGGCATATGGCCAATTTGGAGTCGGGCACCGGCAACGCGTCCATCTTGATCTTGTTGCAGGTGGCTCAAGCGCTGCAGTGCACGATTTTTGAGCTGTTGGGGGATGTAACAACGTCATCGCCCGAGTGGTTGTTGATTCGCGAATTGCTCGAAAAACGCAACGAAGGCGAGTTGCGCCGCGTGCGTCAGCAGCTTGGCGACATGTTTGGCACCCACGGCGACGAGCAAGCACGCAGCAACCGTATTGCCTTGGTGGGGTTGCGCGGCGCGGGTAAAACCACGCTGGGTCAGCGTTTGGCAGACGATTTGGGCTTCCCGTTTATTGAACTCAGCCGCGAGATCGAGAAGTTTGCAGGCTGCAGCATCAGCGAAATTCACAACCTCTACGGCACCAACGCTTATCGTCGTTACGAGCGCCGCGCTTTGGAAGAGGCGATTCAGATTTACCCCGAAGTGGTGATTGCCACCCCCGGCGGCTTGGTCTCAGACTCGGCCACCTTCAATGAAACGCTGTCGCATTGCTTTACCGTGTGGCTCAAAGCTGCGCCCGAAGACCATCTGGCCCGTGTCGCCGCGCAAGGCGACATGCGCCCCATGGCGGGCAGCAAAGAGGCGCTGGAAGATTTGAAGCGCATTTTGGAAGGCCGCTCGGCCTTTTACGCCAAAGCCGACCTCACCTTCGACACCAGCGCCCAGCCGCTGGACGACAGCTTTTTGGCGCTGCGCACCCAAGTGCGTCAGGCGCTGAAGCTGCCGCTTTAATTTTCACCTCCGCTGGTTTTCAGGCCCATGACGGGAGGGCGTGCGTTCACGATTGGCTGATGGGCCTAGGCATATTCCCTAACATGCATAAAAATGCAGTTGCAAAATTTAGAATATGCAATATGATGCACATCACGGCGATGAAATCATCGCATGTCATGAACCAGCGCCAAGCCACCCCTTTGGAGATTCCCATGAGCCAAGCCAACACCGTCGACTACCAAATTGACCCCAGCCAGTACAAACACTGGTCGGTCAAGTACGAAGGCGAAATCGCCACCTTGCAACTCAACATCAACGAAGACGGCGGCATTCGCCCTGGCTACAAGTTGAAGCTCAACTCCTACGATTTGGGCGTGGACATTGAGTTGTACGACGCGCTGCAACGCATCCGCTTTGAGCACCCTGAAGTCAAAAGCGTGGTGGTCACCAGCTTGAAAGACCGCATCTTCTGCTCGGGCGCCAACATCTTCATGTTGGGCCTCTCGACCCACGCCTGGAAAGTGAATTTCTGTAAATTCACCAACGAAACCCGCAACGGCATTGAAGACTCCAGCCGCCACGATGGCCTGAAGTTCGTGGCTGCTGTGAACGGCGCTTGCGCTGGCGGTGGCTACGAATTGGCCTTGGCCTGCGACGACATTGTGTTGGTGGACGACCGTTCTTCCAGCGTGTCGCTGCCCGAAGTGCCTTTGCTCGGTGTGTTGCCAGGCACTGGCGGTTTGACCCGCGTGACCGACAAGCGCAAAGTGCGCCACGACCACGCCGACATTTTCTGCACCAGCGTGGAAGGTGTGCGTGGCCAAAAAGCCGTCGACTGGCGTTTGGTGGACGAGATCGCCAAGCCCGCCAAATTTGCCGAAGCCGTGCAAGCCCGCGCCCAGAAATATGCCGCCACCAGCAAGCGCCCAGGCGCCGCTGCCGCTGGCAAAGGCGTGACGCTCACACCCTTGAACAAAACCGTCTCGGCTGACGCATTGACTTACGAGTACGTGCAAGTCGCCATCGACCGCACCAAGCGCACTGCGACCATCACCGTCCACGCGCCCAAAGTCGCTGTGCCCACCACGGTGGAAGGCATCGAAGCCGCTGGCGCTAATTGGTACCCGCTGCAAATGGCTCGCGAGTTGGACGACGCCATTTTGAACATGCGCACCAACGAGTCGGACATCGGCACCTGGCTTTTGCGCACCGCAGGTGACGTGCAACTCGCCTTGGACTCAGACGCCGTGCTGGCCCAGCACCAAGCGCATTGGTTGGTCAACGAAACACTGGGCATGCTGCGCCGCACTTTGGCCCGCATTGACGTGTCGTCACGCTCGTTGTTTGCTTTGATCGACGAAGGTTCTTGCTTCGCCGGTACTTTGGCTGAGTTGGCATTTGCTGCCGATCGCGCTTACATGTTGGCATTGCCCGACGCGCCCGATGCAGCGCCCAAGTTGGCTTTGAGCGAACTCAACTTCGGTCATTTTCCGATGGTCAACCACCAGTCGCGCTTGCAACGTCGCTTTTACGAAGAAGTCACGGCACTTGAAAACGTGCGTGCAGCTGTGGGCCAAATGTTGGACGCCGACCAAGCGCTGGCTTTGGGTTTGGTCACCGTGGCGCCTGACGACATCGATTGGGCTGACGAAATTCGCATCGCCATAGAAGAGCGCGCGGCGATGTCCCCCGACAGCTTGACCGGCTTGGAAGCCAACTTGCGCTTCTGCCAAAAAGAGTCGATGGAGACCCGCATTTTTGGCCGCCTCTCGGCGTGGCAAAACTGGATCTTCCAGCGCCCCAACGCCGTGGGCGAAAAAGGTGCCTTGAAGGTGTACGGCAAAGGCGAAAAAGTACAGTTCGACCTGAACCGCGTTTGATGTTTTTGCGTTGTGCAGTGCGGTGCCCGGTGGTCCACGCTGCAACCGAAATTTGACCCCACCGTTGCTTTTTAATTTCTGGAGACTCTCATGTCCGGCATCAACTACAGCGAAAAAATCCCCAACAACGTCAACCTCTCGGAAGACCGCACCTTACAGCGCGCGCTCGAGCAGTGGCAACCCAACTTCATCAACTGGTGGGACGACATGGGCCCTGAAGGTTCCACCGACATGGACGTGTACCTGCGCACCGCCGTGAGCGTGGACCCCCAAGGCTGGGCCCAGTTCGGTCATGTCAAGATGCGCGACTACCGTTGGGGCGTGTTCTTGAACCCCGGCGAGCAAGACCGCAAGATTCATTTTGGCGACAACATCGGTGAAAAAGCCTGGCAAGACGTGCCTGGCGAACACCGCGCCAACCTGCGCCGCATCATCGTGACCCAAGGCGACACCGAGCCAGCGTCTGTGGAGCAGCAGCGCCACCTGGGCCTGACTGCGCCCAGCATGTACGACCTGCGCAACCTGTTCCAGATCAACGTTGAAGAAGGCCGTCACCTGTGGGCCATGGTGTACCTGTTGCACAAATACTTTGGCAAGGACGGCCGTGAAGAAGCCGACGCGCTGCTGCAACGCAACAGCGGCAACGAAGACAACCCCCGCATCTTGCAAGCCTTCAATGAGAAGACACCCGACTGGTTGTCCTTCTTCATGTTCACTTACTTCACCGACCGCGATGGCAAGTTCCAGTTGTGCGCGTTGGCTGAGTCGGCATTCGACCCCTTGGCCCGCACCACCAAGTTCATGCTGACTGAAGAAGCGCACCACATGTTTGTGGGCGAGTCCGGCGTGAGCCGCACTATCCAGCGCACGGTGGATGTGATGAACCAGCTCAAAACCGACGACGTGGCCAAGCTGCGCGCCGCCGGTGTGATCGATTTGCCGACCATCCAGCGTTACATCAACTTCCACTTCTCGGTGACCATCGACTTGTTCGGCGCCGACCAGTCGTCCAACGCCGCCACCTTCTACAGCTCGGGCCTGAAGGGCCGCTACGAAGAAGGCAAGCGCACCGATGACCATGTCTTAAAAGGCAACAGCTACAAGATCCTGTCGGTCGAAAACGGTTCTTTGGTCGAGAAAGAAGTGCCGATGCTCAATGCTTTGAACGAAGTGCTGCGCGACGACTACATCACCGATTCCAAAGGCGGCATCGACCGTTGGAACCGAGTGATCACCAAGGCGGGCATTCCTTTCACATTGACTGCACCGCACAAGGCGTTCCACCGCAACATCGGTTCTTTGTCTGGTGCCAAGATCACGCCTGATGGCCGTGTGGTGAGTGACGAAGAGTGGATGTCCAAGGTTGGCGAATGGCTGCCTTCGAACGAAGACCGCGCATTTGTGGCCAGCCTCATGGGCCGTGTCGTCGAGCCAGGTAAGTTTGCCAACTGGATCGCGCCACCCGTCATGGGCATCAACCGTCAGCCCGCTGACTTTGATTACATCCGTTTCAATTGAGTTAAATTTGTGCCATGAACGCCACCACCGAACTGATTCAGCAACATCTGATCGATCCTGAGATCTGCATCCGATGCAACACCTGTGAAGCCACTTGTCCGGTGGGGGCGATCACGCACGATTCGCGCAATTACGTGGTCATCGCCGACAAATGCAATCTGTGCATGGCCTGCGTGCCACCGTGCCCCACGGGCTCCATCGACAACTGGCGCAGCATGCCCAAAGTGGCGGCGTACAGCATCGAAGAGCAATTGACGTGGGACGAGTTGCCCGCAGCCTTGACCGAAGCGGAGTTGCAAGCGGCGGGTGTGTCGGGTGATGCGTCTGTAGAACCGCAAGCCAGCGTCGCTTCAGTCAGCGTCACACCTGGTGAGGGCGAGTCCTTCAACTCAGGCGCGTTTGGCGCCACCCTACCGCCTTGGTCTGCCGCGCATCCGTACACCAATCTGCACGGCCCCAAAGCGCCGGTCACCGCCAGCGTGGTGGGCAATGTGCAGGTCAACGAGGCAGGCACCGCCAACGAAACGCACCACATCGTGCTCGACTTTGGCAGCCTGCCGTTTCCTGTGTTGGAAGGCCAATCGATTGGCATCATCCCGCCCGGTGTAGACGCACAAGGCAAGCCCCACCATGCTCGTCAGTACTCGATTGCCAGCCCACGAAACGGCGAGCGCCCCGGCTACAACAACCTGTCGTTGACGGTTAAGCGCGTGGTCGAAGACCACCAAGGCAAAGCCGTGCTAGGCGTCGCGTCCAACTTTTTGTGCGATATGAAAACGGGTGACACGGTGCAGGTGATTGGCCCCTTCGGTGCCAGCTTCTTGATGCCCAACCACCCCAAGTCGAACATCGTGATGATTTGCACGGGCACCGGCAGCGCGCCCATGCGCGCCATGACCGAGTGGCGTCGCCGATTGCGTGCCAGTGGCAAGTTTGAAGGCGGCAAGCTCATGCTGTTCTTTGGTGCTCGCACCCAAGAAGAGTTGCCTTACTTTGGTCCGCTGCAAAAGCTGCCCAAAGATTTCATCGACACCAACTTCGCGTTCTCACGCACGCCTGGCCAGCCCAAGCGCTACGTGCAAGACCTCATGCGCGAACGCAGCGCCGATGTGTCGGCTCTGCTCAAAGACCCCAACACTTATTTTTATGTGTGCGGTTTGAAGGGCATGGAAGAGGGCGTGGTCATGGCCTTGCGCGACATCGCCAACGACGCCGGCCTTGGCTGGGACAACGTGGCCCCGGCTTTGAAGCGCGAAGGGCGCTTGCATTTAGAGACTTATTAACCCCTGCCAAACAGCAGGGCAGCGGGGGCAAGTACCATTGCGCCCCTATGAATCACCGACCCTATCTGCAAGTTGCTGTTGTCATGCGCCGCGAGCGCGTGCCTGGTGCCATGAGTCGATGGCAGACGTGGCGTTGGGTGTTGCACGATGTGGTGGGTCACGATCTCACGCCGCACGAGGCGCACTTTGGCACCGCACCGCGTTGCTTGCGCCAGACCGATGACGAGCAGTTGTGGCTGCACCCCGGCTTCACCGTTGAACTGTTCAAAGACGATGCCGAGGGCTACTACCTCAACAGCACCACGCCCGCACCGTGCTGGTTTGTGCTGTGGCGCATGGAAGAAGAGCCCGCCATCAGCGACGAGGTGATGGCCGTGCCCACCATGGTCAGCCTGAGTTACCACGATGCGGGCCGCTGGCTCGATGCCCAAGAAAACGTGGACCAAGTGCCCGCCCCCCAAGAGGTGGTGGCTTGGATGAATGAATTCATGGACGAGCACTGGGTGGTCGAGGCCAAGCGCCGCAAACGCCCCGACAGCTTCATCGCTTTGAAGGACCGTTTTGGCAACCCCGCGTCGGTGAGCACCGAAAAAATTCGCGGTGGTGGCATGGGCGGCGGCAACCCTGGAGGCGCTGGCCATGGCCAATGACGAAACGCCCGCTGGCTTTTTAAGCCGTTGGTCGCGTCGCAAAGTGGAGGTGCGCGAGGGCCGTGTGTTGGATGAGCCGCCAGCACCGCCCCCCATCTCGACCCGTGTCGATCAGCAGCCCAGCGCCACCCCATCTGCGCGTGTGCCCAATGTTCAGCCTATGGCTTTGTCACAAGCTGGCGCTGCATCGGCTTCGCCTCTCGCCGCGGCTGACCCAGGTGAAGCAGTGCCCAAGCCCGACGCGCCCACCATGGCTGATGTTGAACAACTCACGCCACAATCTTCCTACGCTAATTTCATGGCTCGCGACGTGGCCCCCGAGGTCAAAAATGCTGCCATGAAAAAACTGTTCACCGATCCGCACTTCAATGTGATGGACCGCTTGGACATTTACATCGACGACTACGGCATTCCCGACCCGTTGCCCTTAGCCATGCTGCGTCAAATGACCAGCGCCAAGGTTTTAAACCTGTTCGACGACGAGCCCGAGCTTGCCGACACCCCTTCACTCACAGATAGCCCCACGCATGACCACGCTGATTTGCGACTGCAACCAGACGCAGCCCCTCGACCCGAAGGCCCTGAGCCAAAGCCTCTCTGAAAACCTGACTTTGCATTCGGCCCTGTGCCGTCGCGAAGCGGGCGCCTTCATCAAAGCCGTGCAAGGCACCGACGATGTTGTGGTGGCTTGTACCCAAGAACAACGCCTGTTTGGTGACTTGGCCGTGGAAGCGCAAGCCAAAACCTCGGTCATCAAGTTCGTCAACATTCGCGAGACTGGTGGCTGGAGCCGCGACGCCAAAAATGCAGCCCCCAAAATGGCCGCGTTGTTGGCGGCTGCACATTTGCCCGATCCAGAGCCCGTCACCACCGTTACCTTCAAAAGCGCAGGGCGCTTGCTCATCTTGGGTGACATGGCTCAAGCCGAACAAGCGGCTGCGTTGTTGGCCGACACCTTGAACGTGACCATCCTCACCCAAGGCGCAGGCGACGCTGGCGGCTCGCAAGAGCGCCGCTACCCTGTGTTGGGTGGCAAAGTGCTGCGCGTGGACGGGTGGTTGGGCGCTTTCACCCTGACGTGGCAACGCACCAACCCGATCGACTTGGATGTGTGCACCCGATGCAACGCCTGCGTGGCCGCTTGCCCTGAGCAAGCGATTGGTTTGGACTACCAAATTGACCTGAACAAATGCACCTCGCACCGCGACTGCGTCACCGCTTGCGGTGCCATCGGCGCGATTGATTTTCAGCGTGTGGCGCAAGAAGAAACCGCCGAGTTCGACTTGGTACTGGACCTGCGCGCTGACGGTGCATTCAACCGCCATGCCTTGCCGCAAGGCTACTTTCGCGAAGCCAGCGTGGCCAACCTCATACGCCTGCGCGAGCTGGTGGGTGAGTTTGAAAAGCCCAAGTTTTTTGCCTACAAACAAAAGCTGTGTGCGCACAGTCGCAACGAGCAAGTGGGTTGCAACGCTTGCATTGACATTTGCTCTGCCGAAGCCGTGAGCTCGGACAAGTCGCGTCAGCAAATCAAGGTGAATCCCAACCTGTGCGTGGGCTGTGGTGCCTGTACCACCGTGTGCCCGACAGGTGCGTTGACCTACGCCTATCCGCGGGCCAGCGATCAGGGCCAAAAGCTCAAAACCTTGCTCAACACCTACCAAAAAGCCGGCGGCAAAGACGCCGTGATCTTGCTGCACAGCCAAGAGGCCGGCCAAGCCGTGGTGCAAGCGCTGGGCCGTGCGGCTCAGCTCAAGCAGGCGCAGGGCGTGCCCGCGCATGTCATTCCTGTTGCGGTCTGGCACACGGCCAGCTTGGGGTTGGATGTGTGGTTGTCAGCGTTGGCCTATGGCGCAGCCCAAGTGTTGGTGCTGGTCACCGCCGAGGAGGCGCCGCAATACCTCGACGGTTTGCAAGCGCAGATGGACCAAGCACAGGCTTTGCTCGAAGGCTTGGGCTTTGCCAAACCTGCCCAAGTCCCAGTGCAACTGGTGCGCGCCACACAAGGTTTAGAGCTCGATGCCGAGCTGCAACGCCTCACCACAGGCAAATCGCGCGTGAGCGCGGTGGTGCCTTTGGCCACCTTCGCGGTCGCGGCCGAGAAGCGCAGCACGCTGAATTTCTTGCTCGACCATTTGTTGGAACATGCGCCCGCCCTGAAAGCCGGCAACGCCCCTGAAGCACTGGCCTTGCCCGCCGATGGCGCTTTCTTGGGGACGGTCGAGGTCAACAAAGACAGCTGCACCTTGTGCATGAGCTGCGTCAGCGCCTGCCCTGCCAACGCTTTGCAAGACAACCAGCAAGCACCGCAATTGCGCTTCTTTGAAAAGAATTGTGTGCAGTGCGGCTTGTGCGTCAGCACCTGTCCTGAAAAAGCGCTGAACTTGGTGCCGCGTTTGCTGCTGACCCCGCTGCGCAAAGAAGTGCGCGTGCTCAACGAAACCCAGCCGTATGGCTGCATCCGTTGCCGCAAACCCTTTGGCACGCTCAAAGGCGTGGAGAACATGATCGGCAAATTGGCAGGTCACGCCATGTTCCAAGGCGCGGCGCTGGAACGTTTGAAAATGTGCGGTGACTGCCGCGTGATCGATATTTATTCTGCCGGCGACGAGCAAAAAATCCTCTAAATTACTTGTATGACTGAACCTCACCTGTCTTCCGCCCTCGACGAAGAAACGGCGCGTGCCGAGCTCTACGGCCTGATGGCCGAGTTGTTTTACGCGCCTGCGCGCCCCGAAATGCTGGCGCAGTTGCGCGTGGCCCCAACTGAAGCGCCCGCAGCGGGTGGCTTCTTGGAAGAACCCTGGCGTCAACTGGTCGGCGTGACCCGCGACATGGACGATCTGAGCATTCAGCGCGAACACGATGCCTTGTTCGGCGGGGTGGGTAAGCCAGAGGTCTACCTCTACGCCTCACACTTTTTGAGTGGCTTTTTGAACGAGAAGCCGCTGGCGCAATTGCGTACCGATTTGGCAGTCTTGGGCCTCACGCGCGACGCCGCCACCATGTCTGAAACCGAAGATCATGTGTCTTACGTGTTTGAAGTCATGCGTTTCTTGGTGGCCGGTGACGATGTGGCCGTGTCTAACCTCACGCAACAAGCCAAATTCTTTGGCAACCATGTGCAAACTTGGCTGCCCGCGTTTTGCGATGCCGTGCAAGCCAACCCGCGTGCTCGGTTTTTTGGTGCCTTGGCTGAGTTGGCCCGTGCTTTTGTCAGTGTCGAGTCGCAAGGCTTCGACATGATGAACTGAGCTAATCCACACACTTTTATGGTGTCTTGACGTTACTACGTATAAGACAAACGTCATTATTCGATACAGTATGCAATGTTGTGCATACGCACGGACTCAAGAGGAGCAAGAGATGCAAAAAGAACAATCTAAAGACCAAGTCGCGCCATCGCGCCGTGGCTTTTTCATGGGTGCAGCAGCCGCTGGTGCTGCTGTTGCCGCAGTGTCTGCATTGCCGGGTATGAATGCACCCGAAGCAGTTTCCAAAACACTGCCCCCCGCCCCTGAAAACGGTGGCGGTTACAGCTTGAGCGAGCACGTCAAACGCTATTACCAGACCGCACGGGTCTGATCAGGAGCATCTATGTTGTTAACCCGTAAATCTTCCAGTACTGCCAGCTCATCGGCTGTTGGTTCTACGTTGGTCAACCGCCTGCAGCGCGGTTTGTCGCAAGCCTTGCCAACTTTGGACCGCCGCGGTTTTCTGCGTCGCTCCGGTTTGGGCATTGGTGTGGGCTTGGCTGCGACGCAGCTGAGCTTGGTCAAGAAAGCCCAGGCCTCAGGTTTGATGGCTGGCGAAACGCCCAGCAAAATTGAAGTCAAGCGCACTGTGTGTACCCACTGCTCGGTGGGTTGTGCGGTCGATGCCGTGGTCGAAAACGGCGTCTGGGTTCGTCAAGAAGCGGTGTTTGATTCCCCCATCAACCTGGGTGCGCATTGCGCCAAAGGTGCGGCTTTGCGTGAGCACGGCCACGGCGAATTCCGTTTGCGTTACCCCATGAAGCTGGTCAACGGCAAGTACGAACGCATCAGCTGGGACACAGCCTTGGACGAAATCAGTGCCAAGTTGTTGGAGCTGCGCAAAACATCGGGTCCAGACAGCGTGTACTGGATCGGCTCTTCTAAGCACAACAACGAACAAGCCTATTTGCTGCGCAAGTTTGTGAGCTACTTCGGTAGCAACAACTGTGACCACCAAGCCCGTATTTGCCACTCCACCACCGTGGCCGGTGTGGCGAACACCTGGGGCTATGGCGCCATGACCAACTCGTACAACGACATGCAAAACAGCAAGGTCGCGATGTACATCGGTTCGAACGCGGCAGAAGCCCATCCGGTATCCATGTTGCACATGCTGCACGCCAAAGAAAACGGCTGCAAAGTGATTGTGGTCGATCCACGTTACACGCGCACCGCTGCCAAGTCGGATGAGTACGTGCGCATTCGCTCGGGCTCTGACATTGCTTTCTTGTTCGGCCTCTTGCACGTCATCTTCAAGAACGGCTGGGAAGACAAAAAGTACATCAACGACCGCGTGTTCGGCATGGACAAGGTCAAAGAAGAAGTCATGGCCAAGTGGACGCTCGACAAAGTCGAAGAAGTCTGCGGTGTGTCGCCTGAGCAGGTGACCAAGGTCGCCACCATGCTGCACGAAAACAACCCCGGCACCGTGGTGTGGTGTATGGGTCAAACCCAGCACACCATTGGTAACGCCATCGTGCGTGCCTCGTGCATCTTGCAACTCGCTTTGGGCAACATCGGCAAGTCCGGTGGCGGCACCAACATTTTCCGTGGCCACGACAACGTGCAAGGCGCGACCGACGTGGGTCCTAACCCCGATTCGTTGCCTGGCTACTACGGCTTGGTTGAAGGCGCTTGGAAACACTTCGCCAAAGCATGGGGTGTGGAATTTGATTGGCTCAAAGGCCGCTTTGCATCGCCCGCGATGATGAGCAAGCCCGGCATCACCTTGTCACGCTGGATCGACGGCGTGATGGAGAAAAACGAGCTCATCGACCAAGACAGCAACTTGAAGGCTGTGTTCTATTGGGGCCACGCTCCTAACTCACAAACCCGCGGTTTGGAGATGAAGCGCGCCATGGACAAGCTCGACTTGTTGGTGGTGGTCGATCCCTATCCATCGGCAACCGCCGCCATGGCAGCCATGCCAGGCAAGGCCGAAGACCTCAACCCCAACCGCGCGGTGTACCTGTTGCCCGCAGCCACACAGTTTGAAACCACGGGCTCATGCACCGCATCGAACCGCTCGATTCAATGGCGTGAGAAGGTCATTGAACCCCTGTGGGAGAGCCGTACTGATCACATGATCATGTATCAGTTTGCCCAAAAGCTGGGTTTTGGCCCTGAGCTGGTCAAAGGCTACAAACTGCAACAAGTCAAAGGCATGGACGAACCCATGCCCGAAGACATCTTGCGCGAAATCAACAAGTCGGTCTGGACCATTGGTTACACCGGTCAGAGTCCTGAGCGTTTGAAGGCCCACATGAAGAACATGCATTTGTTCGATGTGAAGACCCTCAAGTCCAAAGGCGGTAAAGACAAAGAAACCGGCTACGACTTTGGCGGTGATTACTTCGGTCTGCCTTGGCCGTGCTACGGCACGCCCGAACTCAAGCACCCTGGCTCGCCCAACCTGTACGACACCTCCAAGCACGTCATGGACGGCGGTGGTAACTTCCGCGCCAACTTCGGTGTGGAGCGTGAAGGCAAAAACCTGTTGTCCGAAGATGGTTCGCACTCCAAAGGCGCCGACATCACCACGGGCTACCCTGAACTCGACCATGTGTTGCTCAAGAAACTCGGTTGGTGGGACGAACTCACCGATGCTGAAAAAGCATTGGCCGAAGGCAAGAACTGGAAGACCGACAACTCGGGCGGCATGATCCGCGTGTTCATGCAAAACCATGGCTGCCACCCGTTTGGCAACGCCAAAGCGCGTGCTGTGGTGTGGAACTTCCCAGATCCAATCCCACAACACCGCGAGCCTTTGTATGGCACACGTCCTGACTTGATGGAAAAGTACCCCACGCACGCTGATAAAAAAGCGTTCTGGCGTCTGCCCACCTTGTACAAGACGATCCAAGACAAAAACATCGCCGACAAGGTGCACGAGAAATTCCCACTCATCCTCACCTCTGGCCGTTTGGTCGAGTACGAAGGTGGCGGAGAGGAGACCCGATCCAACCCATGGTTGGCCGAGTTGCAACAAGAAGCCTACGTGGAAATCAACCCCAAAACGGCTGCTGACCGGGGCATTCGTAACGGCGAGCGCGTGTGGTTGAAGAGCCCCACCGGCGCACGTTTGAACGTGCAAGCTTTGGTGACAGAGCGCGTGGACAGCGGCACTGTTTGGATGCCCTTCCACTTCTCGGGTCGTTGGCAAGGTGAAGACATGCTCAAGTACTACCCCAAGGGCGCAGCGCCTGTGGTGCGTGGTGAAGCGGTTAACACGGCCACCACATACGGTTACGACAGCGTCACCATGATGCAAGAAACCAAAACCACCGTTTGCGACATCGAACGCGCCTAAGGAGAATTAAATGGCACGCATGAAATTTATTTGTGACGCAGAGCGTTGCATCGAGTGCAACGGTTGCGTCACCGCTTGTAAAAATGAACACGAAGTACCTTGGGGCGTGAACCGCCGCCGTGTGGTCACTCTGAACGACGGCGTACCCGGCGAGAAATCCATCTCGGTCGCGTGTATGCATTGTTCTGACGCGCCTTGTATGGCCGTTTGCCCCGTGAACTGCTTCTACAAGACCGACGAAGGTGTGGTCTTGCACGACAAAGACATTTGTATTGGCTGCGGTTACTGCTCTTACGCTTGCCCGTTCGGCGCACCTCAATTCCCAAGCCAAGGCACCTTTGGTGTGCGCGGCAAGATGGACAAGTGCACCTTCTGCGCCGGTGGTCCAGAAGCCAATGGCAGCGAAGCTGAGTTTGAGAAATACGGTCGCAACCGTTTGGCCGAAGGCAAGCTGCCAGCGTGCGCCGAAATGTGCTCGACCAAAGCCTTGCTCGCCGGCGACGGCGACATGGTGGCCGATATCTTCCGCCACCGCGTGCTCAAGCGCAACAAGGGCGCTGAAGTGTGGGGTTGGGGCACTGCTTATGGCTCGAAGCAAGCCGGCCAAGCGCCTGCGAAAGTTGAAGGGGTGAAAAAATCATGAAACACATGTCCCTCATCATCTTGAGCGTGGCCGCGCTCACCGCGTGCGGTGAGAAAGCCCAAATGCTTGGCACCAAAAACGATGCCACGGCTTACAGCGGTGCTAAAAACCACTTTGTAGAGCCAGGTTGGACTGCAGGCGACAAAACCAGCTGGGAGCAGCACCTGCGCGCTCGCGGCCAATACGGCCAAGACGACCACAGTCGCGCACCGAAATAAAGGGGCACACCATGTACCGCTCTTTTCAATCGGTGTTGTGCACAGTTCTGACGGTGTTCGCACTGTCGGCTGCCGCACAAGACAAAACGCCTGCGGTGGATTCGTCCATTCAGAGCGTCAACATCCAAGACGTCAAACCAGACGCCAGTGATGCGCCCGGCTACGCGCAGCAAAACAATGCAGAGCGCGGCAAGGTGCAGCCTGGTAACAACGCGCCCATGTGGCGTGCGGTGGGTGCTGGGGCCGAGGGTTACAGCAGTCTGCCTAAATCAGAAGCGCCTGAAGCGGGCGTGCTGATTCAACCCTTTGTGCAGTACCCAGGCTCGCGCCTGACAACGGCTGGCGAAGCGTGGCGACAAGTGCGCAACAACTGGATCATTCCTTACGGTGGTTCCTTGTTGGTGATCGTGTTTGGTGCCATCGCCATTTTCTACTGGCGCAAGGGCATGATGAAGTTGCATGGTGCACCCACGGGCAAAGAAATCGAGCGGTTCACACCGTTCGAACGTTCGGCACACTGGACCAACGCCATTGCCTTTGTGATCTTGGCCATCTCTGGCGCCACCATGGCGTTTGGTAAGTTTTTCTTGCAACCCATCATCGGTGACACGCTGTTTGGTTGGATCACCTACTTGCTGAAGAACGCGCACAACTTCGCCGGTCCTTTGTTTGCGGTGTCGTTGACGGTGGTGTTTTTCACCTTCCTTAAAGACAACTGGCCCAGCAAAGAAGACTGGGTGTGGATCATCAAAGCGGGCGGCATGCTCGGTGGCAAAGAAGTACCTTCGCACCGTTTTAATGCGGGTGAAAAAGTGGTCTTCTGGGGCGGCGTGTTTGGCTTGGGCTTGGTGGTGGTGGCGTCGGGCTTTGTGCTCGACAAGATCGTGCCCGGCTTGATTTACGAACGCGGCACCATGCAAATCGCACACATGGTGCACGCCGTGGCGACCTTGCTGATGATGGCCATGTTCATGGCGCACATCTACATGGGTTCCATCGGCATGGAAGGCGCTTACAAAGCCATGCGCACAGGCTACGTCGATGAGACGTGGGCCAAAGAGCACCACGAACTCTGGTACGACGACATCCAAGCCGGCAAGATTCCCGCGCACCGCTCGGAGCCCGTCACGGGCCCTGCAGTCCGCGCTTGAACACCGCCTCGATACAGGAACTGATATGAACAAAACTCTCTTAGTCTTGACGTTGGCCGTGGCCAGCGCCACCGCGTTTGCCAAATTGCCTGCCCCTAGCGACGAAGCCAAGGCCAAAGCTGCCGAGGCAGCTGCCAAGACAGCGCACACGGGTAAAACAGACGCCTATTTGCTGTGCAAGTCACAAGATAAAGTGGCCGCGCATGTGCAAAAGACCAACAAAGCCCAAGCGGGTAAGCCTGCGGCTACGCCCCCTTGTACAGACCCAGGCAAGTTTGTCTACACACCGCCTGAGGTCGTCGCACCAGCGGCTGCAGCATCTGCTCCTGCTGCACCAGCCAAAAAATCGTAATCCTCACAGCCTCGCTGTGGATTGGGCCGCACCGAGAGGTGTCGGCCCTTTTTGTTGTAGCCTAGTCAGCCTATGTCTTTAGATTCCTCCACCCTCGTGCTGCCTCGTCTCACCCAAGCCCAAGCCGAACTCACCCGCCACATTGAGGTGGTGAATGAACATGGCGTGCACGAGCAAGTGTCCATCCCCGCCGAGCGTGCGCTGACGGTGTATGTCGACAAACGCGAAATCGTCACGCTCATGACCTTGGGCGCACACCCTGAGCTGCTGGTGTTGGGCTATTTGCGCAACCAGCGTTTGGTGGGTGATGTGAGGGAGGTCGAATCCATCACGGTCGATTGGGATGCAGGTGAAGACGGCGCAGGCGTAGCAGCTGTCAAAACGCATCACGGCATTGCCGACATTGCGGCGCGCACCGAAAAGCGCGTGGTTACTACAGGCTGTGGGCAAGGCAGCGTGTTTGGTGACTTGATGGGCGAAATTGACACCTTGGTCTTGCCCGATGCGCGCATCAGTCAAGCACGTTTGTACGGCTTGCTCAACGCGATTCGGGTGCAAGAGAGCACCTACAAGTCCGCCGGTTCGGTGCATGGTTGCGCCCTGTTCAGCGGTGAGCAGATGCAAATTTTTGTAGAAGACGTGGGCCGTCACAACGCCATCGACACCATCGCAGGTTGGATGTGGATGCACAGCGTGGCTGCCGATGCCGATTCGATTTTTTACACCACCGGCCGCTTGACCAGCGAGATGGTGATGAAGTCCGCCCAAATGGGCGTGGCAGTGGTGGTGTCGCGCAGCGGCATCACGCAAATGGGCTACGACGTGGCAACCCGTCTGAAGCTGTGCACCATTGGCCGTGCCACCAACAAACACTTTTTGGGCTACACCGCCTTGGAGCGCTTGCAACTGCAGCCCGAGTTAGCGCAGGGCGGCGTGCGCAAGGTGGTCGCATGAGCACGGGTGTGACTTGGTGGACCCAAGCCTGGCGCACGCTATGGCGCGATGCGCGTGCCGGTGAGCTGCGCTTGCTGGTAGTGGCTGTGGCTTTGGGTGTGGCAGCACTGAGTTCTGTCAGCTTTTTGGCCGACCGTTTGAACGGCGGCTTGCAACGTGATGCGCGCCAACTATTGGGCGGCGATGTGGTGGTGGTGAGTGACCAAGCCACACCCGCGCACATCATGCAGCGTGCCAATACAGACGGCTTGCAAGGCGTGAACACCCTGAGCTTTCCCACCATGGCGCGTGGTGTACCCGCCTTGGGTGGTGAAAGCATCAGTAAATTAGTAGCGCTCAAAGCGGTGGAGGCCGGCTATCCCCTGCGCGGCGAGCTGCGTGTGGCAGATGGTCTGACGCAAGCCCAAGCCTCTTTGACGCCTGAGGGGGCTCTGGCGGCCCGTAAAACCAAGCAAGTGCCCGACCATGGCCAAGCTTGGGTAGACGCGGGCGGCTTAGAAGCCTTGGGTCTGGACGTGGGCGATGCGCTGGTCTTGGGTAACGTACGTTTGCGCATCAGCCACGTGCTAGTGACCGAGCCCGACCGTGGCGCAGGCTTCATGAACTTTGCGCCCCGCGTGATGATTAACACGGCCGACCTCGACGCCACAGGGCTGATACAACCCGCCAGTCGTGTGACGTGGCGCTTCGCCGTGGTGGGACCCGACGCTGCTGCCAAAACCTTTTTAGCTTGGGCGGAAGCCGAGAGCAAAAAGCCCGACGTGCGCGGTGTGCGTGTGGAGTCGCTCGAAGCAGGTCGCCCCGAAATGCGCCAAACCTTGGATCGTGCGGGCAAGTTCTTGAACCTGGTCGCATTACTGGCGGCCTTGCTCAGCGCCGTGGCGGTGGCCTTGGCGGCACGCGCATTTGCGGCTCGCCATTTGGACGACTGCGCCATGTTGCGCGTGTTGGGCTTGAGCCAGCGTCACATTGCCCTGTCCTACACCGCCGAGTTTGTGTGGGTGGGCACCTTTGCCAGTGTGTTGGGTTTGGCTTTGGGTTATGCCGTGCATTTGGTGTTCGTGGCCTTGCTCGCAGGCTTGGTCGAAACCGCCTTGCCCGCGCCCAGCGTGTGGCCGGTGATCTACGGCTTGGGCACGGGCTTGACCTTGCTGCTCGCCTTTGGTTTGCCACCCGTTTTGCAACTGGCCAGCGTGCCCGCACTGCGCGTGATGCGCCGCGATGTGGGTGAACTCAAAGCCACCACACTCAGTGTGTGGGCCTTGGGGCTCACAGGCTTTGCGGTGTTGCTGATCGCGGTGAGCCGTGATTTGAAACTCGGCCTCATGGTGGTGGGCGGCTTTGCGGGGGCTGTGTTGCTGTTTGCAGGCATGGCCTGGTTGGCGGTGTACGTGCTGCGTCGCACCGTGGTGGAGGGCAGCGCACCGCCTTGGCTGATGTTGGCCACGCGACAAATCAGCGCACGTCCGGTGTATGCGATGGTGCAGGTCAGTGCGCTCGCGGTGGGCTTGTTGGCCTTGGCGCTGTTGGTGCTGTTGCGCACCGACCTGATCAGCAGTTGGCGCAATGCGACGCCAGTGAATGCGCCCGACCGTTTTGTCATCAACATTCAGCCTGATCAGGCAACCTCGTTTTTGCAAACCCTGAACGAAGCAGGCGTGCGCCAACCCGATTGGTACCCGATGATTCGCGCCCGTTTGGTCGCGGTCAATGGCAACACCGTCACACCCAACAGCTACACCGAAGAGCGCGCCCAGCGCTTGGTCGACCGTGAGTTCAACGTGTCGTTCAGCGTCGACAAACCCGACCACAACACGGTTGTGGCGGGTGCTTGGAAAGCCGAAGAAAGCGATGGATTGAGCATCGAAGAAGGGATCGCCAAAACCTTGAAAGTCAAGCTGGGCGACACCTTGCGTTTTGACATGGCCGGTGTGTTGCACGAAGCGCGCATCACCTCGGTGCGGCGTGTGGACTGGACGTCTATGCGCGCCAACTTCTTTGTCATGTATCCCGTCAGCCGCTTGGTCACGGACAGCGGCTTTGATGTGCCCACCACGTACATCGCCGCTTTTCGTGCGCCGCCGCGTGCGGTGACCGCGGACAAGTCGACCCCCACGTTTGACAACCAACTGGTTGCCCGTTTCCCCAACGTCACCAACGTGGACATGGGCGCCACCTTGAACCAAGTCCAAAGCGTGTTGGGTCAAGTGGTCAGTGCGGTGGAGTTTTTGTTCTTATTTACTTTAGCCGCTGGTTTGGTCGTGTTGTTCGCGGCTGTCACCGCCACGCGTGAAGAGCGTGCGCGTGAATATGCTGTGCTGCGTGCGTTGGGCGCGTCCAACCAATTGCTGGCGACGGTGCAGCGTGCGGAGCTGGCCGGGGTGGGTGCGTTGGCGGGCTTTTTGGCCAGTGGCGTGGCAATGGCCATGGGATGGGGCTTGGCCAAGTTTGCGTTTGAGTTCACTTGGAACCCCAGCCCTTGGGTGCCGCTGATCGGTGCGGCCACAGGGGCAGCTTTGGCGCTGGCGGCGGGCTGGTGGGGGCTGCGTGATGTGCTGCGCCGACCCGTGGTGCAGACCTTGCGCCAAGCCAGCCATTGAGGCGGCATGCGCTTTAGCCAGTCCTTTGATTGAAAATTGACCTATGCAAACTGAAGAACAAACACCCGCTGGCACCCCGTTTGAATGGATGGGGGGTGAGGCCCATGTACGCGACTTGGTCGACCGCTTTTACGACTTGATGGACTTAGAACCCGGCTACACCGAGTTGCGCGCTGCCCATGGCCCTGAACTAGCCAACGCCCGTGAGCGCTTGTTCATGTTCTTGTGTGGTTGGTTGGGCGGGCCCGACTACTACATCGAAAAGCACGGCCACCCGCGCTTACGCATGCGGCACATGCCGTTTTCGATTGGCATCAAAGAGCGCGACCAATGGCTGGCTTGCATGGACCAAGCCATGGGCGAGACGGGTGTGCCTGAAGAATTACGCAGCCGTCTGAAAACCAGTTTTTTCCAAACGGCGGATTGGATGCGAAACAAGGGCGGTGCTTAAACTTCGCCGCCTCGCACCCAGCAGCAGCTTTTGCCGCTTCAAACGTTGCTAGGCCCCAGCAACACCACCAAGGCCCCCGCGCCGCCGTCAGATGGTTTGGCCTGCACAAAGGCCAGCACCTCGTTTTTTTGCACCAACCAGCGTTGCACTTTGCTCTTTAAGACCGGCTCTTTGCCGGGCGAGCCCAAGCCTTTGCCGTGCACCACGCGCACACACCGCCAGCCCATGCGTTTGGCATCGCGCACAAATTGACCCAGTGCTTCGCGTGCTTCGTCGCTGCGCAGGCCGTGCAGGTCCAGCTGGCCTTGTAGGCTCCATTCGCCTTTGCGCAGCTTGCGGGTGATGTCGGTGCCAATGCCGGGGCGTCGGAAGCTGAGTTGGTCATCTACGTCTAGCAAGGTGCTCACGTCGAATTCGTCGCTCATGCTCTCCTGCAACGCTGCTTGGTCGTCCAAGTCTTGTTGCAAGGGGCGGGGCTCGGGGCGTTTGCTGAGGTTGAGTACGCGCGCTTTGACAGGAATGGGTTTGACGGCACCCACCGCGCGCACAAACATATGTCGTTCAGCCTCAGCTTTTTGAGTGGCTTCGATACGGGCTTTTTCGGCGGCTGCAGCGGCCAGTGCGGCGTCGTTCACCTGCTTGCGTATGGCGGCCAGGTCTTGCAGCGATTTGACTTTCACAGCAACCCTTCTTCAGCCATCGACAGGTATTTGCCTTGCGCCACGATGATGTGGTCACGCACGGTCACATCGATCAAGGCCAAAGATTCTTGCAAGGTGCGGGTGAGCTTCATGTCGGCTTGTGAGGGTTTGACGGTGCCGCCGGGGTGGTTGTGCGCCAACACCACGCCGTCGGCCCCGAGCAAGAGCGCCGTTTTGGCGACTTCTCTCGGGTAGACCATGGTTTGCGACAACGAGCCGCGAAACATGGGCTGGTAGGACAACAGGCGGTTGTGGGCGTCAAGGAACAAAACGGCAAAGACCTCGTGTTTGAGTTGCGCTAATTCAAGTTGTAAGTATTGTTTCACCGCATTGGGTGAATTCATCACGGTGGTTTCAGTTAATTGTTGGGTCAACGCACGCCGCGCCATCTCAAGCACCGCCACCAATTGCGAGCGTTTGGCGTCGCCGCCCATGCCTTTGAAGGTTTTCAGCTCGGCTGCGCTGGCGTGAATCAGGCCGGCAAAGCCCTTGAAGCGGTCCAGTAGTTCTTGCGACATCACGAACACACTTTTGCCTTTGATGCCGGTGCGCAAAAACAAGGCCAGCAGTTCGGTGTCGGTCAAGGCGGAGGCGCCGTGTTTGAGCAGCTTCTCGCGCGGGCGCATGTCGAGGGGAAGTTGCTGAATCGACACAGGTTCGGTCATGGCGTAGCTCTCGTGGAAGGGGGTGCAGGTGACAAGGCTGGAGCTTTCTACAATAGACCTCAGTTCATAGAGAGTCTCATGTCAGCATCCAACGACCACCCTACCATCGGCCCGGCTTCATTTTTAACGCTGCACTACCGGCTTTCGGGACCGCAAGGCGATGTCATCAACACTTTCAACGATAAACCAGCCACCTTGTCGCTCGGTTCGGGCGAGTTGTCACCCGCGTTGGAGCAGCAGTTGTTGGGCTTGGCTGAGGGCACGCGCATCACGTTTGAGCTGCCTGCGGGCGCCGCGTTTGGCGAGCGCAACCCCGACATGCAGCAGTGGGTCAGCAAGAGCTTGCTGAAAGAATTTGGCGACCCTGACGAGCAATACGCTGTGGGCGATGTGGTTCAGTTTCCTGCCCCGAATGACCAAGGTTCTTTTGCCGGTGCCGTGCAGCAAGTCAGCGACGACGCGGTGCTGTTTGACTTCAACCACCCCTTGGCCAATCAACCCGTGACGTTTGAAGTGCACGTCATCGGCATTTTGTAACCGCCCTTTAAAGAAGCAGTTTTATGACCAGCATTCTTCAAGAAATCATCCTTGCCGAACCACGCGGCTTTTGTGCGGGTGTGGACCGTGCCATTGAAATTGTGGAGCGCGCACTGGCCAAATATGGCTCGCCCGTGTATGTGCGCCACGAGATCGTGCACAACACCTACGTGGTGGACAACCTGAAAAGCCGCGGCGCCATCTTCATCGAAGACTTGGCCGATGTGCCGCCCGGTGCCACCTTGGTCTTCAGCGCGCATGGCGTGCCCAAGTCGGTCGAGGCGGAGGCAGAACGTCGTGGCTTCACCGTGTTTGATGCCACCTGCCCGCTGGTGAGCAAGGTTCACGTTGAAGTGGCCAAACTGCACAAAGAGGGCTTTGAGTTCATCATGATTGGCCACAAGGGGCATCCCGAAGTAGAGGGCACCATGGGCCAGTTGCTCGACGGTATTTACTTGGTTGAAGATGTGGCCGATGTGGCGCACGTCAACCCTAAGCAAACCGAGCGCTTGGCCGTGGTCACCCAAACCACCTTGAGCGTGGACGATGCTGCGCACATCACCGAGGCGGTGGTGGCACGGTTTCCCAGCATCCGTCGACCCAAGATGCAAGACATCTGCTACGCCACCCAAAACCGCCAAGACGCTGTGAAGGTGCTGAGCGCCGAGGTGGATTTGGTCATCGTCGTGGGCAGCCCTTCTAGCTCCAACAGCAACCGTTTGCGCGATGTGGCCCAGCGCTACGGCGCCCAAAGTTACATGATCGACAGCGCCGAAGAGCTTCAAACCGCGTGGTTTGAAGGCAAGACCCGTGTGGGTTTGACCGCCGGTGCGTCGGCCCCCGACATCTTGGTGCAGCAAGTCATCACCCGACTTCGTGCCTTGGGTGCCGTGTCGGTGCGAACCTTGGATGGGGTTGAAGAAACCATCAAATTCCCGCTTCCCAAAGGATTGAAGTAAATGTTAGACATCACCCAGTTGCGCCGTGACTTGCCCAGCGTCATTGCCAAACTCGAAACCCGCAAAACCCCGCAAGCCTTTTTGAATGTGGAGGCGTATCAGGCCTTAGAGGCTGAGCGCAAAACCCTCCAAACCCGCACCGAAGAGTTGCAGTCCAGCCGCAATACGCTGTCTAAGCAAATCGGCATGCTCAAGGCCAAAGGCGAAAACGCGGACGCTGTCATGGCGCAAGTGGCTGACCTCAAAACCGAGCTCGAAAGCTCTGCTGTGCGCCTTGACGCCTTGCAGGCCGAATTGCAAGCCCTGTTGCTGGCCGTGCCGAACTTGCCGCACGACAGCGTGCCTGTGGGCGCTGACGAACACGGCAACGTCGAGTTGCGCCGTTGGAGCCCTGTGGGCACCGAACCTGCTGCGTTGAGCTTCACACCGAAAGACCATGTGGACTTGGGCGAGCCTCTTGGCCTCGACTTTGAAATGGGCGTCAAGCTGACCGGCTCGCGCTTCACCGTGATGAAGGGCCCCATTGCCCGCATGCACCGCGCACTCGCGCAGTTCATGTTGGACGTGCAAACCCAAGAGCACGGCTATACCGAGTGCTACACGCCCTACATCGTCAACGCCGACAGCCTCAGAGGCACAGGCCAGTTGCCCAAGTTTGAAGAAGACTTGTTTGCCGCCAAAAAAGGCGGCCAAGACGGCGTGGCCAGCGGGGAAAGCACCGAGCTGTATTTGATTCCCACCAGCGAAGTGCCGCTGACCAACTTCGTGCGCGACGTCATCGTTGCCGAGGCTGAATTGCCCATCAAACTCACAGCGCACACCCCATGCTTTCGCTCTGAAGCCGGTAGTGCAGGGCGCGACACGCGTGGCTTGATTCGCCAGCACCAGTTCGACAAAGTGGAGATGGTCCAAATCGTGCACCCCGACCACAGCTACCAAGCCTTGGACGACATGACCGGCCACGCCGAAGCCGTGTTGAAAAAGTTAGAACTGCCTTACCGCGTGATGGCGCTGTGCACCGGCGACATGGGCTTTGGTGCCACCAAAACCCATGATTTGGAGGTGTGGTTGCCTGCGCAAAACACCTACCGTGAAATCAGCTCGGTCTCAAACTGCGAAACCTTCCAAGCCCGCCGCTTGCAAGCGCGCTTCAAAAACGCGCAAGGTAAAAACGAGTTGGTGCACACCTTGAACGGTTCGGGTTTGGCTGTGGGCCGTACCTTGGTGGCGGTTCTGGAGAACCACCAACAAGCCGATGGCAGCATTCGCGTTCCTGCCGCGCTGCGCCCTTACATGGGCGGGCTTGAGGTCTTGCGCGCCTGATAGAATACTCGCTTCGACAAAACGAACCGCATCAGGAGAGGTGGCAGAGTGGTCGAATGTACCTGACTCGAAATCAGGCGTAGGAGCGATCCTACCGAGGGTTCGAATCCCTCCCTCTCCGCCAAGACTATTTCGAACTGATTCCAAGTCGTTCGAACAATTTACAACCCGTTCGGGGCCTCCTTGGGTGCGCCGCTAGAACACCTTCCGGATCAGACAGGCTTCTTCATAGGCCTCAATGTCTTTGAGCCGGTACAAAACTTTCCCTACGATCTTCAAGTACTGCGGGCCCTCGCCGACGGTACGCCAGCGCTGAAGGCGTGCGACTGAACACACCCAACGATCGGCAAGCATTGTTTCGCTCAGGAGTTGGCGGGCAGGTTCGGCCGGGACCTCTGGAACCAGGAGTTGGGGCTCGAACTTGGGTTCGTTGGCTGCGGTTTTGGCGATGCCACTGGACAGGGCGTCCAGCACGTCGCCCATTTTTTCAGCCAGTGGGTTCGAAGATGAGGTGTTGTTAGTAGCCATGGACTTGCTCCTTGATGCCTATATGTAGTGGTTTCATATAGGTTCATACCGGTTGGCTGTGCTTTTTTCTCAGCGGGGTGGATTGGTGCATCCCACGGGTAAGCATTAGCTTCTGACGATGTTTTGAATTGCTAACAAGTTCAGATTTACTTATTCCAACCCCATCGTTCCATCTCACGTCTATCACGTGCCATTTCGGCTTCAATAGAGTCTCTTGGCAACTGTCTGAGGCAATCCTCCATGGCTTGTGGATCGAGCTTTTCAGCCTTTGGTGGAGTTGCCACCGTTTGTGGTGATTTGCCATCCCACGCAAACGGGTTTCGAAAAACAGGCGGATCCGGCAAGCAGTCATCTTTGTAACTCGGTGGACCGTCAGAAGCAAACGGCGTGAACGAGATTGTTTTCTCAAAAATAAGCGGCTTTCCTGTTGGGGTCGGCGGCAGTGACGGCATGTTTTCAACCGCCTTGCGCGCCAGTTGCTCGGCCACTGCGGACGTCGTCCAAATGGTTTCCAACTTGGCCAGTGTCCCGTCGGGTGCAATTTCAATCCTGAAACGAACGTAACCTTGATCAGGCCCTTCGACAACAGTACCCATCATGCTGCGCACCTGTTGGCCCCAGTTGTACCGATAGCCTTTGCTGTTTTTGTTTGTGTAACTTCCCGCAAAAGCCCATTCTTCTGCTGTTGGCGCTGAAGGCGCTTCCATGGTGGCTGGCTCTTTGGCTGGCGGTGACCTGTCTGTCGACTCAGTGATTGGGGCAATGCCGAGTGCTGTTGGGTTTGGTGAATCGATCGCTGGCGAAAGTTCCTGGCTCCCCATGGGTAGGTCATCTTGCGGTGGTGGCAACACCTGCATGAAGACGATTCGACTTGGGGAAGATTCTTTGTCGGCACTACGGAAGCCGAACTGATAACCGCTGACCAACGCCAAGACTGCAGCATGCAATGCCAAGCTGAACAAAACTGCAACGACGTTCGGGCGATCAACTGCCAGCATGTGTTTCAAAAAACACTGTCTGGATCAAAAGACCATTCGTAAATTTCCATCCCCACGAGATCCCTAACTCGTAAAGTGCAATTTCGACGAATGCTCCACAACAGCGACCACATTACTCACGCTCGACCTCAAGGTAGGTGCGGCTGGCGTTTCCCGGGTGCAACTCAGCTGCGTTTGCCAGGTTCATGAAAGGCTTGACGTTGAATGACTTGACCGCTTCGCTAATGTCTACACCTTGCTCCACAGCGCGTTGCATGTGTGAACGCATGGCTTGCAAATAATCGTGGCTTTGTGCCTTGGCTGTTTTGCTGTCAGTGATGCGCCCATGCCCTGGAACAATGCGTTTTGGATTCCATTGAGCCAAAGCGTTGAGGGCCTCTACCCATGCCCGCGTGCTGCTCACAGGCAAAACTGACAGCAAACGGTCCACATAAACAATGTCACCCGAGAAAGCCACTTGGACGTGGGGCAGCCACACCATCAAGTCGCCAGGAGTGTGGCCACCCCCGCGATGGCGAAACTCGAAAACGGTACCGCCGAGCTCCAATCGCGCTTCAGGCCCCTGCAGCAGTCTGCTGGGAAAGCTCAGCTCCGTTCCATCTGCAGCAGGTCCCAGTAAGGTGCGAAGTGCAGCGAACTGATCGCCGCCGCGCGAGCGCATGTCCGGCACAGCTGCAGCGTGGGCAATCAACTCAGCCCCTTGTGCCTTGAAGTAGCCATTGCCCAGCCATCGATGATCCTGTCCGCCCGTGTTGATGACCCAGCGTACGGGCTGCTGTGTCACTCGGCGCACTGCTTCGTGGATGGCACGAGCGGTTTGAAACGTCGAACCACTGTCAATCAGTACGGCACCGCCTGATGTAAGGACCAGCCCAAGGTTAGCATTCAGGCCCTGGTTGGCCACCGTTCGACCGCCGATATCGCCCACGTAAGCGTAAACGCCGTCCGCCACGGGCTCAAAGCGAACCTCCACAGCCGATGCCCACATCGTCTGGACTGCAAAAAAACTCACCAACAGCCGAGTCAAAACCCGGCGCGACATCATGAACATCTTTAACTCTCCATCACAAAATATCGATGACCTGTATCCCTCAGCCCAGCAGGGGGAACAGCCAGGACACCGCCAAGCCAACCAGAGCACTACCTGTCAGCAGCGTCATGACGCCAACCTTGAAGCGAAAGAGCGCCACTGCAGCACCAGCGGCAATTAAAGCCGACATCAGATCGAACCTTCCCTCGAATCCTTGGGGCCAGAGGACATGGTGGGCAAAAAACATGGCCAGATTCAAGATCACGCCCACCACCGCCGCCGTGATCGCTGACAGGGGTGCGGTGAATCCCAGCTTACCGTGGGTGGCCTCGACCACCGGACCACCGGCCAAAATGAAGATGAATGAGGGCAGGAAGGTAAAAAAAGTCACCACGGTAGCGGCCAACGCCCCACCCAGAAACAGGGCGTCCGGGCCTGATACCTCTTTCAACCAGCCACCCAGAAAGCCGACAAAGGCAACCACCATGATCAGCGGGCCCGGCGTTGTTTCGCCCAGGGCCAGGCCATCGATCATTTGCGGACCGCTAAGCCACTGGTGGGTGTCGACTGCCCCTTGATAGACGTAGGGCAAGACGGCATAGGCTCCGCCGAAAGTCAGTAGTGCTGCTTTGGTGAAAAACCAGCCCATTTGCGTCAAAGTGCCCTCCAGGCCGTTGACCGCGATCAGTGTCACCATCGCCAGCAACCACAGCCCGAGACCTACAAGGAGAACTTTCAAAAGTCTGGCCCGAGAAAACTTTGCGTGCAAAGGTGTAGGCGTATGGTCGTCGATCAGTGCGGGGCCATAACTGGTTTTGTTTGAGCCATGTCCGCCGCCGAGAGTAAAAACATCGGGCCAGCGTCGCGAGCCCAACCAACCGACCAAAGCAGCTGCGAGAACGATGGCTGGAAACGGTGTGTCAAATGCAAAAATCGCGATGAACGAAGCTGCGGCTATGGCCCACATCCAACGATTTTTCAACGCCCTTGTTCCAATGCGATGGGCGGCGTGCAGTACCAGCGCAGTCACTGCGGGCTTGAGTCCATAGAAGATACCGGCTACCAGCGGAACGTCGCCAAAGCGCAGGTAAATCCAGCTCAGTGTGATCAGGATGAAAAGCGAGGGCAACACAAACAGTGCGCCAGCGACGATACCGCCCCATGTACGGTGCATGAGCCAGCCGATATAGGTGGCAAGTTGCTGCGCCTCCGGGCCTGGGAGAAGCATGCAGTAGTTCAGTGCGTGCAAAAAACGCTGCTCGCTGATCCAGCGCCTGCGCTCCACCAGCTCAGTGTGCATGATGGCAATCTGCCCGGCTGGGCCACCGAAGCTGACAAAGCCAAGCTTGAGCCAAAAACGAAAGGCCTCGCCAAAGCTCACCGGCGCGGGTGGCATATCGGGTTCGGTGGGAATTTTTGATGTGACGGGATCGAGGTTCATTCAGATATTCCTGGGGCGGCATAGAGCGCATCAAAGACCAGGGCAGCTGCTTGAGCCAGAGCATCATCGTTGGTGTGGACCTCCCGCAGTCCTGCCAAAACGAGTTCCAGTCCAGCTGCCTCTGCAACGGGAATTCCGCCAACGTCCAGAAAATGAACAGCACGGGCAATTCGCTGCAGCTGCTGATCCGAATCCAATCCGAAGCTCGCCGCCAATACCTCAAAGCTCACGCGCGAGCCAATATGTGTGAATCGGGCACCGTCAAAGTCAAATCCCAAAACGCCGCGCGGTGGAGGTGTCGCACCCGCAGGGTCGGCAAGCCAAATAAAAGATGCTTCTGGGTCAATGAAGCGACGAATTAGCCAAGCGCAAGCCAGGCGATCTACCCAAGGGCGAGAACGTGTCGCCCAGCGCTTTCCCTTGAATTTGAGAGAGTCAAGGCGCGCGATGCCATGACTTGGCTGCGCCTTCGGCTCACCCTTTGAAAATCGAGTGTCAAGAGTTTGGCGCAAATCATCAAGTTCAGCTTGTGCCTGTTGGGCGGCAGCGCCAGGGTAGTAATCAAGACGGCGCAACACTTGCAGTGATTCTGTGACCCCCCGCCAGCGACGCCTAGCTTCAGTTTCGTCAAGTCCCGGGAGTAAGGCGTTCAGCGCCTCCACTTCAACATGCCATTCGGCATAAGATTTGGTGCGGTCAAACAAGGCTAGCACTTCGGTGCGCATTGCTTCGTCATGAGTTGAAAGTTGCAGCACATGCGCCTGACCACCGTTCTCGCGTACCTCAGAAACTAGCGGATCGAACAATTCAGCGTGAGACTCAGGCAGCAAATAAACGCCATCACGCAATGAAGGGCACCCAAGAGTTTTGAGCGCACGCCAAATGCGCAGGCGAATTGCCTTCGGTTGCGTTGGCAGGGTGAGAAAAAGAGCGCTCCACATAAGTTTGAAGTATATGCCTCAAACTTCGAGGTATACACATCAAAAAACTGGAGGTTAAATTAATAAACTTTTATTGGATGAGCAAACGTCCGCTTTGGGTCGAAAGGGCACAGTGGAGCGACCTATCAGCTTCAAATTCTGGATAACTTCAACACAGATGTTCTGAAAACTCTTTTAACAAGAAGATGTCTCAACATTTAGAATGCAGACTTAAACCCCAAGTGCTTAATCGGCTTGTCCTTGGGAAACTTAGGCGGTTTGTGATGAAGCATGTTCTGCTCCGCCAGTCAAGAACCCTAAGTGATTACATCTCTTAGGGTTTTTTTTCGTCTCTAAAAATGCATAAGATTTAATCATCTATTTAAATAATTAAATAAAATTCAATTTTTAATTGGTGAAAAAATTAAAGAATATTCATAAACCGACAGATGAAAGAAAATTAATTTTTCAAAACGTTGAAAAAGATAGAGTGAGAACCTGTAGAAAACTTCAAGGACTCGCTATGGAAAATTCAAAAATAGATGAGATGGATGAGTTGTTACGTCAGCAAGCTGAACTTAGCCAAATAATAAACAAGAAGCTTTCTGAAAAACGCAGTGCTGATTTAGATTTGATCAAGAAATTATGCATCATGCATAAATTTACGATCAAAGATTTTCAAGATAAACTCACATCTGCTCGCTACTCTGAGGAAGCGATCAATATACCTGTAGACCAAAAAAAGTCCACCAAAGTCAGCAAGTGGTTGTCAAATTAAATGCAACTTCCCACACACGATTTTCTGAACAATCCGAAATTCAAATTAATTTTGGGTGAAATGCATGACAAAGTATGCAGCAATGAGTATGCGAGTCACTATCTAAAGTTCACCAGAAAAGAAGTGTTTATTGACGGAATATGCAAATATTCACAATATATTTTCCCAAAGCAAGCATCAGATTACAGATTAAACCCAGTTCGCACAGCTATTGATTCCGCCAAAATTAGTGTGCATCAATTTGATGAGGTTTGTAGTTGCTTCTTGCAGTGTTTGAAAAAACACGGTTACAAGGCCCAAGTGGGCGACAAGATCATGCATGACTTGTTGTATCTCACAGAGGAGATAAGAAGCCTAAAAGATGAGATGGCCCCCTCATTGATTGGAAGTAAAGATTTCACATCTGAATTTCTCGAGGTTTACTTGAAAAGGAAGCGGTATCGAGTCCTCCTTGAGGAGGGTGATTTGATCCATGTCGTTGAAGGACTTCCCCATCCAATTATGATCATGGTAAATAAAAAAGATAAAGTGATGAATCTCATCGGTCGCCTTGATTTTTTGAAGGATGAAAATGCATTAGCTATGAAATTTATTGATTGGGCAAATAGCCAAATTAAATTCAACTTCAATGAATATATGGAAAGTTTTTCCCCATTGAAATGGAAGTTGATTTCAGATGAGGGCGATAATTTTGCATTGACGCACCACAAGATAGATTTCAAAGATGGGGTGCCACTCAGACTTTTTGATAATTTTTTATTTTTCTTTAGTTACGAGCTAGACAAAATCATCGTTGCGGATAATGGTGCAGCATTTAAAAGCGGCGAGATGAATGAAAGTCAATATTAAAATAGCCCTTCAATTAGTTGCCATCTGCACACTCATTGTAGGGATGTATGGTGTTTGTGGGAGTTTGCATTGCTTTCACACCAAAGACCAAGAAAACGGATTCCTTTGTTCAACAGCCACACCTGACCTACTTTATCGTCATTCAATTTCGAACAAAGATAGCAACTAACACCATGCTTGATCTAACGCAGTAAGGGATAAAAATTTTGAAAATTTTACTGATTGAAGATGAAAGCAAAATTGCTGAATTCGTTGTCAAGGGCTTGGTTTCTGCAGGTTATGAGGTGAGCCTTGTAGAGGATGGAGAGCTTGGCCTGGTTGCCATCATGACCAATGAATATGATTTGGTGATATTAGACTTGATGTTGCCTAAGCTCAATGGGTTTGATGTTTTGAAGCGCGCGAAATCTGAGGGAAACACAACGCCCATCATCATCCTGAGTGCCAAAGTTGATCTGACGGATCGTTTGAGGGGCTTTGAAATGGGTGCAGATGATTATTTGCCAAAACCATTTTTTGTTGAAGAGTTAATTGCGCGCATCAAGGCTGTGATGAATCGCAAGATGCCTGACACTGTGAAGCTCATAGCGGTTGGTCATCTCAGCTTAGATGTGGTCACTCACAAAGCTAAGTGGTTTGACGTCACAGCAGTGCTGAGTCAGCGCGAATTTAACTTGTTGGCATTTTTAATGCGATCGCCAGGTCATATATTCTCTAGGCAGCAAATTCTTAAGAACGTTTGGGAAATTAACTTCGATCCAGAAACGAATGTGGTGGATGTTTATGTCCGTCGAATTAAGCAAAAGCTGGAGAGTTCGACCGTTGGCATTCCATCCCCTATTGAGTCGGTGCGTGGCGTCGGTTACAGATTGCGTGTTCAGGAGTGATTTATGAAAAACTCTTTTAAAATACGTATATTTTTAAATGTATTTTTAATCACGGTAGTAATTATTTTTACCAATCGGATGATCGCGCAATCTTTGTTAACCAATGAGTTAGAGAAAGATATACATCAAAAGATGGGAGTTGCGTTGAAATCTTGCGCAAATGAGTTTTATCCGCAAGATAGTTTTATAAGTTGTTTTAAAAGTATGGAATTAGGTGGAATTTTAAATTCAATATCTGATTTTTATATTCTTTGTGATGACAATCAGATTTCTACTGATGCTGCTAAATCTTCATTGTGCTACAAATTTTTAAAGAACCAGTCATTTTGGTTGAATGAAAATGCCATAACTAACAATGATTTAATTCTTTCTAGTGGATTGGTTGATGGAAAGTATTGGCTTGGCGTGAAATTTCAAGACCATCAAAAGAACAAAGAAATTTGGCTTGAACGTGAAAAAATTAATGTAATGATGGAGCGTTTGTGGAAAATCCGTGATCGTTTTACAATGTTTGTTGTGCCATCCATATTGTTTATGCTGATGCTGCTAACCTGGTATTTGGTTAGTGTGATGATGCGTCCCATTATTTCAATCCAAGATAATATTTCTCAGCTAACAGCCCAAAACCTTGATAATTCTGTGGCGTTGAATGTTCCATTTAAAGAATTTGCGGGATTAATTCAAGTTTATGAAGATCTACGGATTCGTTTAAGCGATAGTTTTTTAAGAGCTCGCCGATTTTCTTCAGATGCATCTCATGAATTGCGCACACCGCTTGCCATTCTGAGGGGCAATGTTGAACAAATGATTGGTGAATTACCAGCTGGGTCAGAAGTACAAGTCCGTATGCGCAATGTGTCGGATGAGGTCGAGCGCCTGATTGAAATTACTGAAAAACTTTTACTTCTTTCACGCGCCGATTCAAACTCATTGGCGAAGGAATTGACCGATGTCGATTTAAGTGAGTTTTTAACGTACTTGTTGGGTGATTCGCTCAATTTCAGATCGGGATTGAAAATCTCTAGTTCCATTGAGCCTGGCATCCACTGGCGTTGCGACAAGACGCTCATGACTCAGTTGATGACCAATCTTTTTTCGAATGCGGTCAAGTTCAACCAACGGTCAGGGTGGGTCGATTGCAAGTTGATTCGCACAGCAAGCCATTTTCAGTTGTCCATTGAAAACCCAGTTGTAGAAATACCCTCTGATTTATCTGCCCATGCTTTTGACCGCTTTTACCGTGGTGACATATCCCACACACGAAAGATTGATGGTGTCGGCTTAGGCTTAAGTATTTCTTTGGAAATTGCCAAAGTGCATGAAGGCACTTTGACTTTGGTCGTGACCGAACGTCAAACGGTGGTGGTGAAGTTGACCGTCCCATTGCGGGATCACCCAGCTGCGTCTGCCTCGCTCTTGCCCTCTGCGCGGTACCCTGCAAGTACGTGATCCCAAGGCACCACCCCGACACGGTCGGCCCATGCCTCCCATTGCGCGACCAGTTCACGAACGACCTCCCGGTTCGACAGGGCTAAGTCTGTCTTTTCTGCCCGATCGGTGTCCATGTCATAAAGCTCCCAAGGTTTGGGGTATTCGCGCACCAATTTCCAGCGACCGCGCCGGATAGCAGCGTTGCCGGTGTGCTCCCAATACAAGGTGTGGTCGGTCGGCTGGCCGCCACGCAGAACAGGTAGGAAACTGCAGCCTTCGCCTTTTGGAATGTCTCGGTTGTTGCCGTGCTCAGGCAACAAAACCTGCGTGGCCTCCAAGATGGTTGGCAATATGTCGGTCAGTTGAAAGGGTGCTCGAACGATGGCGCCGTTATTCAGTCCGCCTGCAGGCCAATGCACGATCAAGGGTGTGGCGATGCCGCCCTCATGTGTCCAGCGCTTGTAGAGCCGAAATGGCGTGTTGGACAAATTAGCCCAAGCGCGGCCGTAGCTGGCATAGGTGTCTTCCGATCCCGGAACGATGGAAGGCTCGTTGCCGACCTGCAAATCGCCCCCATGGCGTGGCTTCAGGCGATCGAGGTCTGGCCTGCGCTTCTTGAACGCTTCAGCGCTACCGTCCAGCGGAAGAACTTCGGCGCAGGCCCCGTTGTCAGACAAGAAAAAGATCAGCGTGTTTTCAAGTTGTCCTGTTTGTTTAAGCGTGGCCAGCAGTTCGCCAATGCCCTGATCCATTCGGTGCACTTGGGCTGCATAGACCTCCATGCGTCGCGCTTCCCAAGCTTTGTGTTCTGCCTGTTCCCAGGCGGGTTCCTCGGGATCGCGCTCGCAATCCTGCACGGCGTCCGCCAGCAAGCCTGATTCACGCAATCGCTGCATCCGTCGTTCACGCAGCACATCCCAGCCTTCATCGTAACGACCACGGTATTTGGCGATGTCCTCTTCGTTCGCTTGGAGCGGCCAATGTGGCGCGGTGTAGGCGACGTACATGAAGAACGGCTTTTGGGCGTGTGACTGTTCACGCACAAAGGTGCAGGCTTCCTGCGAGATCGCGTCCGTGTAGTAGTAATCAGACTTTTCGGTGGCTTCGGCTTCTACATTGCGCTCCCCGCGGGTGAGGGATGCGGGCTGAAAGTACGAGCACGAACCTGCGAGCGTTCCATAAAAGTGATCGAACCCGCGTCGCGTGGGCCACGCATCGTTGGGCTGCCGAATGTTCGAGGCCAGATGCCACTTTCCAACCAGCGACGTCGCATACCCGGCTGCAGACAAAATTTCGGCAACGGTGACACAGCGGTCATTGAGAGAGCCTGGGTAGCCGTGCGGTCGATCGTCCTTCGTGAGGATGCCGATGCCCGTTTGGTGCGGGTGCAGACCCGTCAGCATCGACGCCCTGGAAGGGCTGCAACGGGCGGTGTTGTAGAACTGAGAGAAGCGCACACCCGCGGCCGCCAGCCGGTCGATGTGTGGGGTGTCAATTTCGCTGCCGTAACAACCGATGTCGGAGAACCCCATGTCATCGGCCAGGATCAGGAGTACGTTGGGTTTGCTGGTCATGGGTCTTGGATTCAATAGGCAACTCGAATAGGCACCGCGGGGTGTCCCAGATCAGTCGAAGGTAATCTTGGCCTTTTTGACGATTTGACCCATTTGGTCGTACGACTTTTGCAGGGCTTGGCCATACTCCACTGGCGTCGATGCAAGTGGCGCGAAGCCAGCGCTTTCGAGCTGTTGGCGAATTTCAGGTTGTTCCAACAGCCGTTTGATTTCTGCGTTGACCCGATTGACGGCAGCGGCAGGCGAGCCGGCCGGCATCAGCAAGCCCCAGTAGTTGCCAAACGAGAACCCGGGTACGCCTGATTCACCGATCGTCGGCACATTCGGCAGCACAGGAATGCGTTCAGCGGTCACGGCCAGCGCTTTGAGCTTGCCCGCCTTGACCTGTGACAGGGCGCTGCCGTCAATCAACAAGTCGATATGCCCACCGAGCAAGTCATTGAGCGCCGGCGCACCCCCGCGGTAAGGGACGTGGACGATGTCCAGACCCGCCGCCGCCTGCAACGCTTCGAGGCAGAGGTGACCCATGGTGCCGTTGCCCGCCGTGCCGCACTTGTATTTGCCGGGGTTGGCCTTGGCCATTGCCAAAAATTCTTGGAACGATTTTGCAGGAAAAGAAGGCAGGCACGTCACGACGATGGAGACCTTGGCCAAGGTTGCCACTGAAACAAAGTCTTTGGCGGGATCGTAGGGAACGTTGGGCTGCGCGTATCGGCTGACGACCAGATCGCTCAAATTGCCAAGCCCGAGCGTATGGCCATCAGCGGGGGCGCGGGCAGCAGCTGTCATCCCAATCACGCCTCCTGCACCAGCGCGGTTTTCAACGACCACAGGCTGACCGAGGGCCTTGGCCAATGGCACTGAAAAAATACGGGCCAAGATGTCTGTGTTGCCACCGGGTGGATTCGGAACAATCAGCGTGACGGCTTTGCTCGGATAGGCAGACTCCGAGCGAACTGCTACGGGCAACAACGCGGCAGTCACGCCTAAAGATGCCGCGCCGAGTAGCGTGCGACGCTTGAAAGCGACTTCGGTGAAGCCCTCGCTCACACACAGCGATGGGCCAGTGACGAATTTCATGGGGGTGTCTCCGTGATGGATGTGCCGAAAAAGGACGCACATTTCTTAGCACTTTGTTTGGCACTTCGGCCATCTTAGGTTGGGTTTTTCACTGAGCTAGGGCCTCCACAAGCAGGAGATCCATGCTTTTGGAGATATGCCTTTCCACGGCCGATCCATCGATTTGCGTCAAGGCCGAGCGCTTAAGGGCAAACCTTGGGCCAGTGAGGGAAAGGCTTGCTCGACATGCCGGCGTATGACGGCGTGAACGACCTGGCAGGCCTCTGTGGGTGCCGCGTGTGGCGAAAGCCGCAGCACGATGTTGCGGTCCAAGCTCGGTTGAACGATGCGGGTAGCCTGCAGCGCGTGCTGTGCCACTTCAGCGCTGACGGCACTCATGCCGACGATGGCGTAAATACCGCCTGCGGCAACGAGTTTTTTCTGGAGGTGGAGGCTGTCGCATTCGAGCTTGATGTTCAGATGAATGCCCCGACGGCTGGCCCAATGCTCGAGGACATGGTGAAACGCATAGGGTCGTCCAGGCACCACCAAGGGAATGTCGTGCAACAGGTCGAATGGGATCGACGCTTGCGACGTGAGTCGGTCACCGGGTGCGCCGATCAGAACATGGGGCATTGTCGCGATGCCGTCCCCCTTGCCACTGCGGCCCCGTGTGTTCTCGGAAAAAAGAGCAATGTCTAGCTCGCCACGTTCAAGGCATGCGGACACACGCCCGCTCATACCCGTGACCAAGTGCAGCCTGACCTTCGGAAAGGTGCGCTCTAGCTCTTCATAGATAGGGCCACACAAAGCGTCGGCCAGAGAGTCGATGATGCCAGTGCGAACAAGTCCTGCCGGTTCCTGATGCATCACGGTTGCATCCTCCGTCAGGCGTTGTCCTGCCTGCACCCAAGCCTTGACACGAGGGTAAAGGCGTTGACCCACTTCGTTCAGGCGTACGCCGCGAGCTGTTCGCTCGAAGAGCTTGCCATCACAGGCCCGTTCGATCGCCCCCAACTGGCGGCTGATCGCCGATTGGGCGACATCGCGTGCGGCCGCTGTGTCTGTCAAACTGCCGCATTCCGCAATTTGAAGAAACAATTGCCATTGGTCGATAGAGAGTGGCGAAGTCATGTCAGTGAAAAGACGCAGATTGGGGTTCAAAGCATTCGAACAAGTCAGGCGGTGCTGCGCCGCCTTGCTGACTTAGGTAACGGCGAATGTGCGGTGCCGCTTTCCAAGGCTGCGTGTAGCCGCTCCAGACCGCGCTAGGCACGATGGCCGTGGCGCCGTTGACCGTGTGCATCAGCACCACGGCGGGCAACAATTGCGCAAACTCGACTTCCGCCAAGGTCCAGTCCCCTGCCGCCCAGACCCCTGCCAGTTGGGCGGAGCTAGATTGGGGTGGGCTGTAGGCCTGAATGGTCGCTTTTGCTTGTAAGTAGCGTGGGTCTTGTGCGCTCAGAAAACTCACGCGTGTACAGTTTCTCAAGGCACGGTTCCAGTCATTGCGCAGTTGGCCCAAAACGTCTACTTCGCGGCCATCGATCACCAACAAATAACCGTTGTCTTTTTCTTCCCAAGACAGGTGAGATGCCGCCACGCCGGCCAAGACCAGGCCTAACACCGCCAATGACACCCGCTTTTTCATGCGCAAGACTGCAGCTGTTCCAGCGTGACAAATTCAAGCGCCTTGACGTGAGTGCTGTCGAGCACCACGCGCGGCGCCACGCCTGCCTCAAACGCTTCCCGCCACCGCAGGGCGCATAAGCACCAACGGTCGCCAGGCTTCAAGCCGGCAAATCGGTAGTCAGGTCTTGGGGTGATGAGGTCATTGCCACGGGACAGTGAAAAAGCCAAAAATTCTGGCGTCACCTTGGCGCACACCACATGGCTGCCTTGGTCGTGTTCGTCGGTGTTGCAGCAACCGTCTCTGTAGTAGCCCGTGAGTGGGTCGTAGGAGCAAGGAACCAGGGGCGTTCCGAGGACGTTAAGGGCTTCTTGGCTCATGGGTGGGTACTTTCAATAGGTCTTGGCAGATTCAGCGTCCTACGCGCGCCAGCATCTGCGACAGTCAGAGACATTGTCTTTGACGAACGCGCCTTCCAAGGTGCCCAAGTTGATCGCATTCAGACGATGACATTGGATACAAGAAATTGATAAAAATCCTGAAATTAGCCTTTGATTGTGTTTCATTAAGGATCAATGTATACAATTTTGCCCATGAGCATGGCCCCATCAATGTCCGATATCAAAACCGATGTCCCGGAAGAGGGCAGTTCGCAAACTGTAAAAGTGCAACTTAAACTGCGAGAAATGATTTTTTCGGGTGAGTTGCAAGCCGGCGCGCGCCTGACTGAGCTGGCCGTGGTGGAGCGTTTGGGGGTGTCTCGCACGCCCATTCGTGCGGCGTTGATTCGCTTAGAACAAGAGGGCTTGTTGCAGCCTTGGCCCAGCGGTGGTTTTGCGGTGCGCACGTTTTCTGAATCCGACGTGGCTGATGCCATTGAGTTGCGCGGCACGCTCGAAGGTTTGGCCGCCCGCGTGGCCGCAGAGCGCGGCGTGGTTGCTGCGGTTCTAGAGCAGGCCAAGCAGTGTTTGGCAGGCATTGACCAGTTGTTGCAAGCGCTGACGCTCAATGACGAGGCGTTTTCTAGTTATGTGCGTTTGAATGCGCATTTTCACGGCTTGTTGGGCCAGCTGTCGGGTTCAGCCATGCTGCAACGTGAGTTAGAGCGTGTGGGCAGTTTGCCTTTCGCTTCGCCGTCTGGGTTTGTGGTGGCGCAAGCTAACTCGCCGCAAGCCCGTGACATGTTGGTGGTCGCGCAGGACCAGCATCGCCAAGTGCTGGATGCGGTGGAGCGACGCGAAGGTGCGCGTGCTGAAGCCATCATGCGCGAACACTCGCGTTTGGCGCAGCGTAACTTGCGTGATGCGGTGCGCAGCCCCGAGACCCCCACCAACCCTGTGGGCATGCGCTTGATTCGCCCCAATTGATTTTTTTCGATTCATTCAAAGGAGACCCTGATGCAAAAACGTTTTTTCCTCAGCGCTGTGGCGCTTGGTTTGTTGGCCGCTCATGCGGGCACCGCCTTGGCCCAAGAGAAATTCAAGATCGGTTTGATCTTGCCCATGACCGGCCCGTTTGCCTCGACCGGCAAACAAATTGAAGCCGCTGCCCGCCTCTACATGGCGCAAAACGGCGACACCGTAGGTGGCAAAAAAGTGGAGCTGATCGTCAAAGACGACACCAGCGCGCCCGACGTGACCAAGCGTATTGCCCAAGAATTGGTGGTGAATGAGAAGGTCAACGTGTTGGCTGGTTTCGGCTTGACACCTTTGGCCTTGGCCACAGCGCCGCTCGCCACGCAATCTAAAACGCCGATGGTGGTGATGGCCGCTGCCACCTCCAGCATCACGCAAGCCTCGCCCTTCGTCGTGCGTACCAGCTTCACGCTGCCGCAGGCCGCAGTGGCCATGGCCGATTGGGCCCCTAACAACGGCATCAAAAAAGTGGTGACCCTGGTGTCCGACTACGGCCCTGGCATTGACGCTGAAAAGTTTTTCAAAGACCGCATGCTCTTCAATGGCGGCGAAGTGACAGACACCTTGCGCGTGCCCATGCGCAACCCCGACTTCGCTCCGTTCTTGCAAAAAGTGCGTGATTTAAAGCCAGACGCTTTGTTTGTTTTTGTGCCCTCGGGCGCAGGCGCAGCGTTGATGAAGCAGTTCGCTGAGCGCGGCATGGACAAAGCTGGCATCAAGCTGATTGGAACGGGCGACATCACCGACGACGACATCTTGAACAGCATGGGCGATGTGGCCAATGGCGTGGTCACCTCGCACCATTACTCGGCGTCGCACAACTCACCGTTGAACAAGAAGTTTGTTGCTGCGTTTGAAAAAGCCAATGCGGGCTTGCGCCCCAACTTCATGGCCGTGGGCGGCTATGACGGCATGCGCGTGATTTACGAAGCGGCCAAGACCACCAAGGGTGGCAGCGGCGAGGCCTTGCTCAACGCCATGAAAGGCCAGTTGTTTGAGAGCCCTCGCGGTCCCATGTTCATCGACGCGCAAACGCGTGATGTGGTGCACAACATCTACATCCGCAAGGTCGAGAAGGTGGGCGGTCAACTCTTCAACCAAGAGTTCAGCACCATCACTGACGTCAAAGACCCAGGTAAAAACAAGTAATGCTCACGCTGTTGTTCGACGGGGTTGCGTACGGCATGCTGCTGTTTATTCTGGCAGTGGGCTTGTGCGTGACCATGGGGTTGATGAACTTCATCAACCTCGCGCATGGCGCGTTTGCCATGCTGGGCGGCTACGTCACCGTGGCGCTGATGCAGCGTCACGGCGTGCCGTTTTTGGTGTGTTTGCCTTTGGCCTTTTTGGCCTCGGCGGCGGTAGGCGTGGTGCTGGAGCGCACGCTGTACCGGCCTCTGTATAAAAAACCGCACTTGGACCAAGTGCTGTTCTCGATTGGCTTGGCCTTTATGGCCGTGGCTTCGGCCGACTATCTGATGGGCTCGCAGCAGCAAATCATGCAGCTGCCCGATTGGCTGCGTGGCCGCACCGAGTTGTTTGCCGACACGCCGTTTGTGTTGGGCATGGGCCACTACCGTTTGTTCATCATTGCCGTCTGCGCGGCGTTGACGGTGGCGTTGCAATATGTGTTGTCGGCCACGCGTTTTGGCAGCCGCTTGCGCGCCAGTGTGGACGATGCGCGCGCCGCCTCGGGCTTGGGCATCAACGTGAACGTGGTGTTTGCGACCACGTTTGCCGTGGGCTCTGGCTTGGCCGGTTTGGGCGGTGCCTTGGGCGCTGAGGTGCTGGGCTTGGACCCCACCTTTCCTTTGAAATTCATGGTGTACTTTTTGATTGTGGTGGCCGTGGGCGGCACCACCTCCATCACGGGGCCTTTGCTGGCCGCGTTGCTGCTGGGCATTGCCGATGTGGCGGGCAAGTACTACATCCCTAAATTGGGCGCGTTCATTGTGTACGCGTTGATGATTGCGATTTTGATTTGGCGTCCACAAGGCCTCTTCGTGCGCCAAGGAGGCAAGTCATGAACGCCCGCACGTCTTTGTTGCGCGCGGCGCGTTGGCAGCCTTTGGAGCTGGTGTTTTGGGCGCTGGCGTTTGCCTCGCCCTGGGTGCTGGCGCAGCATTCGCTCATCATCAACGAGATTGCCATCGTGGCTTTGTTTGCGGTGTCGCTGGACTTGGTGCTGGGCTACACCGGCATTGTGTCGTTGGGGCATGCGGCGTTTTTGGGCTTTGGTGCTTACTCGGCGGCCTTGTTTGCCAAGCACATCCACCCCGACCCCGTGTTGGGCTTGATGGTGGGCATGGCGGCTGCTACGTTGCTGGGCGCGTTGTGTTCCCTAACCATCATGCGTGGCAGCGATTTGACGCGCTTGATGGTGACCTTGGGCACCGCGCTGATCTTGCTGGAGTTAGCGAATAAGTTCAGCGATTTGACGGGCGGGGCCGATGGTTTGCAAGGCGTCATGATGGGGCCGCTGCTGGGCCGGTTTGAGTTTGACCTGATGGGGCAAGCTTCGGCTTGGTATTCCTTGTCGGTGCTGCTGCTGCTGTTTGTGCTGGCGCGACGCTTGGTGCACGCCCCTTTGGGCGCCACGCTCAAAGCTGTTCGTGACAACCGTTTGCGCGCCATGGCCATTGGCATTCCGGTCACCACGCGATTGGCGGTGGTCTACACCGTGGCCGCTGGCATTGCCGGTGCGGCGGGCGCTTTGATGGCACAGACCACAGGCTTTGCGTCGCTGGATGTGTTTGCGCTGGAGCGTTCTGCCGATCTCATGTTGATGTTGGCCATTGGTGGTGTGGGTTGGTTGTATGGCGGCATCGCTGGGGCTGTGGCCTTCAAGCTGATGTACGACGTGATTGCCAGCATCACCCCGCAGTACTGGACGTTTTGGATGGGGTTGTTTTTGGTGGTGTTGGTGTTGGTCGGGCGTGAACGGTTGATTCGCCCCTGGACTTGGTTTTCTGCGCCACGCAAAGAGGGGAAGCCATGAGTGCGGTGCCATCGATCAAACCCATTGACAGTGACAGCGCCAACCTCCATGGTTACGCCTTGCAAACGCAAGGGCTGGTCAAGCGTTTCGGCGGCATCACCGCCACCGACCACGTCAACCTCAACATCGCACGCGGCGCACGCCACGCCTTGATTGGTCCCAACGGCGCAGGCAAAACCACGCTCATCAACTTGATGACCGGCGTGCTGCCCGCGACCGAAGGCCGCATTGTGTTGCAGGGCGAAGACATTTCCAGTTTGCCTCCGCATCAGCGTGTGGCACGCGGCATGGTGCGTACGTTTCAAATCAACCAGCTTTTCAACTCGCTCACGCCTTTGGAGACGCTGGCCATGGTGGTCACGCAGCACCGCGGTGAGGGTGCCCGTTGGTGGCAACCGTTGGGCCACAGCGCGGCCATCACCGAGCGGGCTGAACAATTGCTAGAGCAGTTTCACCTCACCGATGTGATGCATCAGCGCACCGAGCACATGGCCTACGGCAAGCGTCGCTTGTTAGAAATGGCGGTTGCTTTGGCCTGCGAGCCACGCGTGTTGTTGCTCGACGAGCCTGCGGCGGGTGTGCCCGCCGGCGAACGCGACGAGTTGCTGCAAACCGTGGCGGCGTTGCCCAGCGATGTGTCCATTGTGTTGATTGAGCACGACATGGACTTGGTGTTTAACTTTGCCGACTGCATCACGGTGCTGGTCAACGGCGCGGTGTTGACCGAGGGCACGCCGCAAGAGATTGCGCATGACCCGCAAGTCAAAGCCGTGTACTTGGGGACCAGCCATGACTAAGGCCACCGAACTTTTGCGCATCGACGGCTTGAGCGCAGGCTATGGCGAAGCTGTGGTGTTGCACGACATTTCACTCAGCGTGAACGAGGGCGAAACCTTGGCTTTGCTCGGCCGCAACGGCACCGGTAAAACCACGCTGATGGACACCTTGGTGGGCGTGACCACGCAGCACGGCGGCACGATTCAATTGGGTGGTGTTGCACTGCATCGCATGGCCCCGCACGACCGCGCTGCAGCGGGCATTGGCTGGGTGCCACAAGAGCGCAACATTTTCAAGTCGCTCACCGTGCATGAAAATCTCACGGCCGTGGCGCGTGGTGCGCGCGACGTTAACCACCGTGCTTGGACGCCCGAGCGTGTGTACGAGATGTTCCCCCGCCTTGCCGAGCGCCAAGACAACTTGGGTACCCAACTCTCGGGCGGTGAGCAGCAAATGTTGGCGGTGGGCCGTGCCTTGGTGCTCAACCCGCGTTTGTTGTTGTTGGACGAGCCTTTGGAAGGTTTGGCGCCCATCATTGTGGAAGAGCTGCTGCGTGCGATTGCACGCATCACCCGCGAAGAGGGCTTGAGCGCCATCATCGTTGAGCAGCACCCGCAAGCGATTTTGAAAATCAGCCACCAAGCCGTGGTGCTCGACCACGGCACGGTGGTGCACAGCGGCAGCGCACAAGATTTGTTGGACCAACCCGAACGGCTGGACCAGCTTTTGGGCGTGGCCCGCGTCGATTGAACAGCGAGAAAGAAGCACGTATGTTTTTGAAAAACACTTGGTATGTGGCTGCCACCTCAGCCGATGTGCAAGACAAGCCCTTGGGTCGCAAAATTTGCGGCGAGTCCATGGTGTTCTACCGAGGCGATGGCGGTAAGGTGTCGGCGCTGGAAGATTTTTGCCCTCACCGTGGCGCACCTTTGTCGCTGGGTAAGGTGTGCAATGGCAACTTGGTGTGTGGCTACCACGGCTTAGAAATGGGTTGTGATGGCAAAACGGTGGCCATGCCGGGTCAGCGTGTGCGCGGCTTTCCGGCCATCCGCAGCTTTGCGGTGGTGGAGCGCTACGGTTTCATTTGGGTGTGGCCGGGCGACGTGGCGTTGGCTGACGAAGCTGCCATGCCTGTGTTTGAGTTCTTCGACAACCCAGCGTGGGCCTATGGTGGCGGGCTGTATCACATCCAATGCAACTACCAGTTGATGGTGGACAACTTGATGGACCTGACGCACGAAACCTATGTGCACTCGACCAGCATCGGCCAGAAAGAAATCGACGAAGTGCCGTGCACCACCAAGGTGGAGGGCGACCACGTCATCACCAGCCGCTTCATGGAAAACATTGAAGCACCGCCGTTTTGGAAGATGGCTTTGCGCGGCAACAACTTGGCCGATGATGTGCCTGTGGACCGCTGGCAGATTTGCCACTTCACGCCACCCAGCCATGTGATGATTGAAGTGGGAGTGGCGCATGCGGGCAAGGGCGGTTACGACGCGCCTCAAGACGACAAAGTGTCGAGCGTGGTGGTGGACTTCATCACCCCCGAAACCGAAACGTCGATTCTTTATTTTTGGGGCATGGCCCGTCAATTTCAGCCTGAAAACGCTGCCTTGACTGCGCAGATTCGCGAAGGTCAAGGCAAGATTTTTTCTGAAGATTTGGAGATGTTGGAATCTCAGCAACGCAACTTGAGCAAGTACCCCGAGCGCAATTTGCTGATGCTCAACATCGATGCAGGCGGCGTGCAATCGCGCCGCGTGATTGAGCGCCTTTTAGCCAAAGAAAACACAGGAACAACAGCATGAGCGACAACATGAATGGGGGCATCGACACGCCCGTGGGCAGCGACGGGGTGTTCACCTTGGAGCTGGTGAAGTCAGGCCAACGCCTGGAAGTGGCTGCTGATCAAACGGCCTTGCAAGTCTTGGAGGCCGCTGGGCACGATGTGCCCATGTCGTGTGGCCAAGGCATCTGCGGCACGTGTTTGACGCGTGTGCTGGGCGGGGTACCAGATCATCGCGACATGTATTTGAGTGGCGAAGAGCAAGATGCGAATGACCAGTTCACGCCGTGTTGTTCGCGCAGTAAAACGGCGGTTCTCAGGCTCGATCTTTGAGCTAAAACGGCTGATGAATTTACGTTCACTTTTTGTCAATGCAGCCCTGTTGGCCAACGGGTTGAAGTGGACGTTGTTGGTGATCGTGGTGGCGGTGTTGGCAGGCTCGGCGTCTGCCCTGTTTTTGTTTGCGCTCGACTGGGCGACAAGCACCCGCGAGGCCAACCGCTGGCTGCTGTGGGGCTTGCCATTCGCGGGTTTTGCGGTGGGTTGGATCTACCTCAAGCTGGGCCGTCAGGTGGAGGCGGGTAACAACCTGCTGATTGACGAGATTCACGATCCGAAAAAAATAGTGCCTCTGCGGATGGCACCTTTGGTGTTGGCTGGCACGGTGATTTCGCACCTGTTTGGCGCCTCCGTGGGGCGAGAAGGGACGGCCGTGCAAATGGGCGGCGCTTTGGCTGACCAGCTCACCCCCCTGTTCAAACTCAAACACGAAGACCGCCGCTTGTTGTTGATGGCGGGCATCAGCGCAGGCTTTGCCTCGGTGTTTGGCACGCCCTTAGCGGGCGCGGTGTTTGCCTTAGAAGTATTAGCCACGGGGCGAATCCGCTATGAAGCTTTGTTGCCGTGTGTCATCGCTGCCGTGGTGGCTGATCAAGTGGGCTTGTGGTGGGGCGTGCAGCACACCGCCTACGTGTTGGGGTCCGTGCCCCACATCACGCCATGGCTGCTGCTGGCCATGGTGTTGGCAGGGGTGGTTTTTGGTTTAGCAGGCCGCACGTTTGCTGCCAGTACCCATGCACTCAGTTCGTGGATGAAACAGCGGGTGGCCTACGCGCCATTGCGCCCCATGCTGGGCGGTGCGGTGGTGGCCTGTGCTGTGCTGACCTTTGGCGCAGACCGGTACATCGGTTTGGGCATTCCGGTGATGCTGGATGCCTTCACGCAGCCCCTGCCTGCGACAGACTTTTTGGGCAAGATGGCCTTCACCATCGCGTCATTAGGAACGGGCTTCAAAGGCGGTGAGGTGACGCCTTTGTTCTATATCGGGGCCACCTTGGGCAATGCCTTGGCTCCGCTGCTGCAAGCGCCTTTTGCGTTGTTGGCCGCGGTGGGTTTTGTGGCCGTGTTTGCAGGTGCGGCCAACGCGCCTTTGGCGTCGACGCTGATGGCGATGGAGTTGTTTGGGGTTGAAGTGGGGGTGTTTGCGGCGCTCGCTTGCACGACCAGTTATGGGTGCTCTGGCCATTCAGGTATTTACCGCGCACAGCGTGCGGGTCATGTGAAGTGGCCCAAAATTTAGAGCACATCCGCCCTTCATGTGACGCGCGCGGTCGGAAGGCTTCGGCGTCGTCCTTCCTAGAATACGTGTACTGAAGTTGAGGTGTTTATGAACCCAGTTGTTGGTGTGATCCGTTGGCTCGCCAAGGTTTGCGTTTTGGCATACGTCTGTTTGGTCCCTGGGCTGAGCGGCTCTGCGTGGGCGCAAACGTTCAAAATGCCTTGCGACGTGGAGGGCACCATTCCTTCCTTAGACGACCGCAAATTAGACGCAGCAAAAGTGGTGGTCGAGATTCAGTCCTTGGGCAAAAACGTGTTTTTAAAAATCAATGGCCCTAAGCTGTACCAAGTGCAAGTCACCAGTTTGACCACCGAAGAGTTCGATGGCAAAAACCTCACCACCGCCAAAGAAATGGGCGCTTATAAAAAGCACCGTAAAACGGGCTTGGAGTCAGAAATCCGCTTGCAGCGCGAGCCCATCATGCTTCACGCTTTTCATGATGTGAGCTATTACGGAAAAATCACGCGTGTGCATGTGGATGGGCCTTGCACGTTCACGCCTTGAGAGGGTGTGTGTGCGATCATTGGACTGTTTTTAAATCAGAACCAACACCAAAAACCCATGCATTGACCTGTGATTTGCTGCACCAACAAGTCCAGCAAACTGCCAACAGCCACGACCGGCAGAACGCCATAGACCAGCAACCAAATGACGGCCATGGCGGTGAATCTCGGTTCTTTCAAACGGTAGCCCATGACGGTTTCGTTTTTTCGACGCAGTCGGAGTTTGTTGAGCATGGGAATGTGGTTCACAAAGATCAGAGGATTTTAGGGGCATGATGAAGGTCACTTGGGACACGCTAGACGTTGCAACGTGGGACGCACACCACGCCCGTGCTGCCGCCGCGTTGCAGCAAGACTGGGCCTATGGCGCTTGCATGAAAGCCATGGGCGTGGGCGTGCTGCGTGCCTACGTGGAACAAGACGGCGCTCCCGTGGCTTTGGCCCAATTCATCCTTCGACGTTTTTTAGGTGAACTGGCCTGTGTGGCCTTGTGTTCCTTGGGCCCCGTGTGGTTACAGCCCCTGTCCGGCTCTGACAAGGCGTCTGTTTACAAAGCCTTGAAGCGCAGCATTCCCCTCAAAAATTTGCGCTTTGTTGCCGTCACGCCTGAGGAGCCGCAAGGCCCCGAACTGGGCTTGTCTCGGCTGCGCCGTGTCATGACGGGGCACAGCACGGTCATGCTGGACATCACGCCCTCGATGGCCGATTTACGGGCTCAACTCGACAAGCGTTGGCGTCACCGTTTGGGTGGGGCTGAAGCGTCTGAGTTGACGGTGCATCGGGTGGGCACCAATGCGGGCCAATACAGGTGGTTGCTAGAGGCTGAGATGCAGCAGCGTGAGCAGCGCGGTTTACACGGGTTGCCCCTGCAATTTTTTGATTTGTATGTCCCATCGCGTAAGCAGCCATCACAAACCATTTTGACGCTGCGTGCCGATGTGGGCCGTGATCGCGTGGCCGGCATGATGTTTTTGATCCACGGTGAAGCTGCCACCTACCAAGTGGGCTGGAACAGCGACGCGGGTCGTGATTTGCATGCCCACAACTTGATTTTGTGGCGTGGCATCGAAGCCCTGCGCGAGCGCGGCGTACGCCGACTTGATTTGGGTGGCGTCAACACCACCCGCAGCGCCGGTATTGCGCGCTTCAAGATGAGCACAGGTGGACAGGTGTTGACCTGCGCGGGTACCTTTATCTGATGGACGCACGCAACAACCCCATGTTTGAGGTGAAAAATTTGGCGTGTAGCCGTGGCAATCAACCGTTGTTTGAGAACGTCAGCTTCTCCGTGAAACCCGGTCAAGCCTTACATCTAGAAGGCGACAACGGCGTGGGTAAAACCAGCCTGTTGCGCATCGTGTGTGGTTTGTCGCCAGCTGATTCGGGCGAGGTGTTTTGGCAGGGTCAATTGGTGCAAACCGACCCGAGCGCCTTTCGTTCGGCCTTGTTTTATTTGGGCCATAACCTGTCGCTCAAAGAAGAACTCAGCGCGCTTGAAAATTTGCAGGCCGATGCCACCGTGGCGGGACGCACCTTGACGCATGCACAAGCCTTGACGGCTTTGGCCCGCATGGGCTTGAGAGGGCGTGAGCACCTGCAGTTGCGTGTGATGTCGCAAGGTCAAAAACGTCGGACGGCTTTGGCCCGTTTGTTGGCCAGCCAAGCGCCGTTGTGGGTGTTGGACGAGCCCTTTGTGGCGCTCGATGCGAAGGCTGTGGATGGTTTGCGCCGTGTGTTGGCCGACCATGTGGCACAGGGTGGCATGGTCCTTTTCACCAGCCACCAGGCCGTCACTTTACAGCGCTTGGATGGCTCCGTTTTGGATGTGCAGCATTACCGATTGCAGCCGATGGCGCCATCCGTTCCCCAGAAAGTGCAGCCATGAACCGCCAAGCCTTTTTAGCTGTGTTGCGCCGCGACTTGTTGTTGGCCCTGCGCCGCAAGAGCGAGGTGTTGACGGCCGTGTTTTTCTTTGTGGTGGTGGCCGCTTTGTTCCCACTGGGCATTGGCCCTGAATTGAATACCTTGCGCTTGGTTGCGCCGGGTGTGTTGTGGGTGGGCGCTTTGTTGTCAAGCATGCTGGCGCTGCAGCGCTTGTTTGAAGCCGATTACCGAGACGGCACCTTGGAGCAAATGGCTCTGTCCCCTGCTTCAATGCCCTTACTGGTTGGGGCAAAAATGCTGGCCCATTGGCTGGTGGCAGGGGTGCCGTTGGTATTATTGGCACCCGTGTTGGGCTTGCAATTTGATTTGTCGTCAGACGCCTTGTTCACCTTGACGGTGGCGCTGTTGATCGGTACGCCTATTTTGTCGTTGGTGGGTGGCATCGGTGCCGCTTTGACCTTGGGCGTGCGCGGTGGTGGCGTGTTGTTGTCGTTGCTGGTTTTGCCTCTGTTTGTGCCCGTGTTGGTCTTTGGGGCTGGGGCTGTTGAGGCGCAAACCAGTGGCTTGGGTTCACAAGCGCATTTTTCGATTTTGATGGCCATGTTGTTACCCGCCGTGTTTTTCAGTCCTTGGGCGTGCTCGGCAGCTTTGCGCATTGCGCTGGAATAATTTTTGACATGACGACCTCCCGCACCAGCATCAACTGGTTTTATTACGCAGCACCGCAAAACTTTTACGGCCTGGCTGCCAAGCTTTGGCCTTGGTGCGCGGCCTTGGGGTCGTTGTTGGGGTTGGCGGGCTTGTGGCTGGGCTTTGCTGTGGCCCCTACCGACTTTCAGCAAGGCGAGGGCTACCGCATCATCTTTGTGCATGTGCCTGTTTCTTGGATGTCGATGGTCGTTTACTTGGCCATGGCGTTTTGGAGCATCTTGGGGCTCACCTTCAACACCCGTTTGGCTGGCATGATGACCCGCGCTTTGGCACCCACGGGCGCTTTGTTCGCCTTTTTATCGCTCTGGACAGGGGCCTTGTGGGGCAAGCCCATGTGGGGCGCTTGGTGGGTGTGGGATGCCCGACTCACCTCGGAGTTGATCCTTTTCTTCTTGTATTTGGGCTACATCGCCTTGACCTCCGCCATTGATGACACCCGTCGTAGCGACCGTGCTGGCGCATTGATCGCCATTGTGGGTGCCATCAACGTGCCCATCATTTACTTCTCGGTGAAGTGGTGGAACACCTTGCACCAAGGTGCGTCGGTGTCGCTCACGCAAGCGCCCAGCATGGCCCAAACCATGTTGTGGGGCATGCTGCTGATGGCCTTGGCGTTTTGGGCTTACACCGTGGCCTTGGTGCTGTACCGCGTGCGCACGCTGATCTTGCAGCGTGAGGGCCACACGGCTTGGGTGCAGGCCTTGTCCGAAGTCAAGCCAACAACCGGAGCCGCAGCATGAGGTGGGAAAGTTGGTCGCAGTTTTGGGCCATGGGCGGCTATGCCGTTTATGTGTGGGGCAGCGTGGGCGTGACCGCCTTGCTGATGGCGTTTGAAGTTTGGCAAGCAGGCGCGGCGCGCCGTGCCGTGTTGGCGCAATTGCGTGATGAGCAAGCGGTGGCCCAGTTGCCTGTTGAGGAGTTGATGTGATGAAACCCAGAACCAAACGCTTGGCGTGGATTGCGGGCGGCATTGTGGTGCTCTGCGCTGCAGCGTTTTTTGTGCTGAATGCCTTCCAAAGCAATTTGGTTTTTTTCTTCACCCCGACACAAGTCAGCAACGGTGAGGCGCCCAAGGGCCGCACTTTCCGTGCGGGCGGCATGGTGAAGGAAGGCAGCTTGGTGCGTGAGGGCAACACGGTCCGTTTTGTCATCACCGACACCGAAAAAGAAATGCCAGTCACGTTTGTGGGCCTGTTACCCGATTTGTTCAAAGAAGGCCGTGGCGTGGTGTCACAAGGCAAACTGGGCGATGACGGTGTATTTGTGGCCAGCGAAGTGCTGGCCAAGCACGATGAAAATTACATGCCTCCAGAGGCCAAGCACGCCCTCGACCAAGCGGCTGCTGCCAAAGCCGCCCAGTCGCTCAAAACCAACCCGTGAGCCCACCATGATTCCAGAGCTAGGTAATTTCGCATTGATGTTGGCCACGGTGATGGCCTTGGGGCAGGGCATTTTGCCGCTCACTGGCACCTTGGTCGCCAACCCACAAACCCAAATCACCTTGCAATCCTTGGCCCGCCCTGCGGCGGCCTTGCAATTTGCGCTGGTGGCCTTTGCGTTTGGCGCTCTGGCGACGTCATTTTTGAGCAACGATTTTTCAGTACTTTACGTCTCTCAGCATTCCAATTCGCTGCTGCCCAAACCCTATCAGTTTGCGGCTGTGTGGGGCGGTCATGAAGGCTCGCTCTTGCTGTGGGTCTTCATGCTCGCGCTGTGGTCGGTGGCGGTGGCCTTGTTCTCGCGCAGCTTGCCACTGGACATGGTGGCCCGTGTGTTGGGCGTGTTGGGCCTGATTTCAGTGGGCTTTTTGCTGTTCATCTTGGCCACCTCTAACCCCTTTGAGCGTTTGCTGCCTGCGGCACCCGATGGGCGCGACTTGAACCCCTTGCTGCAAGACCCTGGTTTGGTGATCCACCCGCCCATGCTCTACATGGGCTATGTGGGCATGTCGGTGGCGTTTGCCTTCGCGGTAGCCGCTTTGTTGAGCGGACGTTTGGACGCCGCTTGGGCCCGCTGGTCACGTCCTTGGACGGTGATTGCTTGGGCCTTTTTGACCTTTGGCATTGGTTTGGGCTCATGGTGGGCCTATTACGAACTTGGCTGGGGCGGTTGGTGGTTTTGGGACCCGGTTGAAAACGCCTCGCTCATGCCTTGGCTCGTGTCCACAGCCTTGATCCATTCTTTGATGGCCACTGAAAAGCGCGGCAGCTTCAAAGCGTGGACGGTGTTATTGGCGATTGCGGCGTTTTCGCTGTCCTTGCTGGGCACGTTCTTGGTTCGCTCGGGTGTGTTGACCTCAGTGCATGCTTTTGCGACCGACCCCAAACGGGGTGTGTTTGTGTTGCTGTTTTTAGCCGTGGTGGTGGGCACGTCGCTCACGCTGTTTGCTTGGCGTGCACCGCGCGTCACCTTGGGTGGCCGCTTGGAGTTGGTGTCGCGTGAGTCGTTTTTGTTGGCCAACAGCGTGTTGATGGTGGTGGCCACAGGGGCCGTGTTGTTGGGCACGATTTACCCGCTCATCATTGATGCCTTGAATCTGGGTAAATTGTCCGTGGGACCCCCTTATTTCAACGCGGTGTTTGCACCGCTGCTGGTGCCGGCCATCTTTTTGATGATTCCGGGCTCGGTGGCGCGTTGGCGTGATGCCAAGGTGGCTGAGATCGCCCACAAATTGCGCTGGACCGCCTTGGGTGCCTTGTCGCTGGGCATTGGCTTACCCTTCTTGCTGGGCACATGGTCTTGGGGATCCGCTTTGGGCTTGTCCCTCGGCGCGTGGGTGGCCTTGGGCACCATGCAACAAGTACTTGAACGACTGCGCAAGCCAGGGCGCATTGGCGCGTCGTTCTGGGGTCAGCAAATTGCGCACTTTGGCATGGCTGTGCTGGTGGTGGGCGTGACCGGCGTGAAGTCTTACGAAGTCGAACGCGATGTGCGCATGCATGTGGACGACGTGGTCACCATCGCGCCTTACACCTTCCGTTTGAAGTCGCTCGATGACGTCATGGGCCCGAACTACAAAGCCACCCGTGCTGACGTGGAAGTGTTGCGCGATGGTCAGTTGTTGGAAGTGTTGCAACCTGAAAAGCGCCGCTACTTTTCGTCGGCCATGCCCATGACTGAGGCAGCCATTGATTCAGGCTTCATGCGCGACTTGTATGTGTCCTTGGGTGAACCTTTGAACGAGGCCCGCACCGAGTGGAGTGTGCGCGTGTACTTCAAGCCGTTTGTGCCCTGGCTATGGGCAGGGGTGTTGCTGATGGTGTTGGGCGGCGTGTTGGCGGCGGTGGACCGTCGGTACCGCAAATAAGTCGCAGATTTCACATCGTATTGTTATGAAAAAATTTCTGATTCCTTTGGGATTGTTCTTGGGTTTGGTGGTGTTTTTGGCGGTCGGTTTGAAATTAGACCCCCGCGAAATCCCCTCCCCATTGGTCAACAAACCCGCACCTGAATTCAGCTTGCCCACGTTGTCGGGGGACGCCACGTTCTCGCCCAAAGACATGCTGGGTCAGGTGTGGATGTTCAACGTGTGGGCCACTTGGTGTGTGGCGTGTCGTGAAGAGCACCCAGTGCTGGTCGCTTTTGCGCAGAAAAACAGCCTGCCCATTGTGGGCCTGAGCTACAAAGAAATCCAGCCCCAAGACGCGGCCGCCAAAGCCTCTGACGATGTGAAGCTGCAACTGGCGCGTGAACGCAGCGTGGTTTGGCTCAAGCGTCATGGCAACCCCTACGTCACCTCTGTGATGGATTTGGACGGTCGTGTGGGCATCAACTACGGTGTTTACGGCGTGCCTGAGACTTACATCATCGACAAACAAGGCGTGATTCGCTACAAGCGCGTGGGCGTGGTCACGCCGCAACTGTTGGCTGACAAAATCTTGCCCTTGATCGAGGTGCTGAACAAATCATGAGCTACGTTTATTCTTTGAGGCGTGGGTGGGTTTTGGCTGTTCTTGCGATGTGTGCTTTCACAGTGTCGGCTCAGGTGGCTTCGCCTCAAATGCCAATGGCTGTGCCAGCGACGGGTCAAGTCCGTGAAGCCGCACCGATGGCCGATGACCCCAAATTGGAAGCCCGCTTGGTCGATATTTCCCAAGAACTGCGTTGTTTGGTGTGCCAAAACGAGTCCTTGGCAGCATCGAATGCGGAACTCGCCCAAGATTTGCGCCGCGAAGTGCGCGACTTGATTCGCCAAGGCAATACCGACCAAGAAGTGAAAGACTTTTTGGTGGCCCGCTACGGCGACTTTGTGTTGTATCGGCCCGAAGTCAAACCCTTGACTTGGGTGCTGTGGTTTGGCCCGTTTGTATTGCTGTTGGTGGCCGCTGTGCTGATGGGTGTTTATTTACGCCAGCGTCGCCAGCAGGTGCAGCCTGCGCCCTTGAGTGAGGCAGATCGCGCCCGTGCGCAGAAAATTTTGAAGGCTTGATGTGAACCCTGCTTTGACCTTTATTGTCTTGGCCGTTGGCCTGATTGCCATCGTGCTGGGGGTGCTGTGTGTGGCGCTGTGGCGTGGCGCACAAGCCGGTGCGCTAGCCGCCCAAGCGCGTGATGCTGCCCGCGACAACCCCGCACTCGCCAACGCCGCTGTGTACCGTGACCAGTTGGTCGATTTAGAGCGCGAGCACGCCTTAGGCAATTTGAATGACCAAGAACTGCAAATCGCCCGCGACGAGTTGAGCCAACGTTTGCTCGACGACTTGGGTCCCGCTGAGCTTGAGCAGCCGCATCGCAAGTTGGTCGTGGCAGCGCCGCGTCAACCTTGGGTCTTGTTGACTTCGATCATTGTTTTGGTGCCGGTGCTGTCGTTGGCGATGTACAGCCTCATCGGCCAACCAGAAGCCTTAGACCCGTTGGCCTTGAAGCAGGGCCTCGGCAATGAGGAACAGGTGACACCCGAAAAACTCGCCACCATGGCTGCTTCTTTGTCGCGTCGTTTGGAAGACGAACCCAACAACGTGGATGGCTGGGTCATGCTGGCGCGCGTTCAGCGCGCGCTGGGGCAATACGCGCTCACCAGCCAATCGTTGCGCAAAGCGCTGGCCTTGAGTCAAGACGACAACTTGGCCATTGATCTGGCTGAAGCGCTGGCGCAGCAAAACGGGGGTGACTTTGCCGGCGAGCCATGGGCCATCATTCGGCGCGTGCTCAAGGCCGACCCGCGTCATCTCAATGGTTTGTTTTTGGCTGGCAGTGCGTCGTACAGCGAATCCAACTACGGGGACGCTTTGAGTTTTTGGGAGCGCGCCCGCGAGGGGGTGAACGCCGATTCGCCCGATGCACCTGAACTGGAACGTGCGATCTCGGAGGCTCGCTCTAAGTTAGGACTCTCGCCCAGCACGCCAAGCGTTTCCAGTCCCGCTGTGAAGGCTGCCCCTGAAGCTCAAATTCGTGGTCGCGTGAGTTTGGGTCCTGAGTGGGTGGGCAAGGTGGGGCCTCAAGACACCGTGTTTGTGTATGCCACCGCGGTCAGCGGCTCCCGCATGCCTGTGGCGATTGTGCGCACCACGGCCGCAGCATTGCCATTTGATTTTGTGTTGGACGACAGCACGGCGATGAACCCCAGCGCCAAGCTTTCCAGCATGGGTGAGGTGACCGTGCGGGTGCGTGTGTCCAAGAGCGGCCAAGCTGTGCCGCAACCGGGCGATCTGACAGGCAGTGTGAGCCCCGTCAAGCTCGGCAGCAGCAACCTGAGTTTGATCGTCAAAGACGTACAGCCTTGATGGCACACGCTGCCATGCGGCCCGGGTCTGATCAGGATCGAATCTGAGCCCCAGGTTTAGATCGCGCTGCCCATAAAAAATCCCCGCTAGGCGAAAGCCGTAGCGGGGATTTTTTTGACCTGAGGTAAGTTCCCTCAGTCCTGACGAACAGGGCCTTACAGCAGACCGTGTTGACGCGCAAAGTGCAAGGTTTGGGTGCGGCTTTTCACATCCAAACGACGGAACAGCCGCCACAGGTGAACCTTGACCGTGTGCTCGCTGATGTCGAGTTCGGCGGCAATGTCGCGGTTGCTCAACCCACGGTCAAGCATGACGATGAGTTGCTTTTGACGCTTGGACAACTTGGTTTCACCCACCACCACGGTTTCTTCGTCGCCGCCTTCAGCCGCAAACAAACCTTGAATAGCCGACGAAATTTCGGGGGCAGGTGTTGATTTTTCGAGGTACAGATCGGCACCGGCTTCGATGCACGTTTCTTCGGCTTCGCCAGCGGGCATGGAGGAGATCACGACCAGCGGAACTTCGCCATACATGGTTTTGACTTCGCGCACGGCGCTTGTGCCTTTGACGCCAGGCAATAACAAATCGAGCACAAACAACTCTGGGTCACCATTCTTAATGATGGCTGCCTGCAGTTCACTGAATTTTTCTAGTTCAACGACCTTGGCCGCAGGGCGCATGCGACGCAGCAACATGGCGATCGCTTGGCGTACCAAAGGATGGTCATCGATGATGTACAAACTCATTTTTTATTACTCCAACAAATATCTTAGTAGTTTAGCCCCATGGCGTCGCGTACATCGCGCATGGTCTCGCGCGCAGTGATGCGTGCTTTTTCTGTACCTGCGTCGACGATATCACGAACGATTTTAGGATTAGCGATGAAGGGTTCGGCACGTTCCAGCATGGGCTGTTGCTCGCGCAGCATGGCGTCAATGATGGGTTGCTTACATTCTAAGCAACCAATACCCGCTGTTTTGCAGCCTTGGGTCACCCATTGGCGCTGGTTCTCGTCCGAATAAACCATGTGAAATTGCCACACGGGGCATTTGTCAGGGTTGCCCACGTCGGTGCGTTTGACGCGAGCGGGGTCGGTGGGCATGCGCTTGACTTTGTGCTCCAGCGTGGCGCGGTCTTCGCGGATGGCAATCGCGTTGTTGTAGCTTTTGCTCATCTTGGCGCCGTCCAAGCCTGGTAACTTACTGGCTTCGGTCAACAAGGCTTGTGGCTCGGGCAAGATGACTTTGCCGGTGCCTTTGAAATAGCCTTCTAAGCGCTCGCGGTCTTGGCTGTCGAGTTCGACGGCGCTTGCCAAATAGCCCAAAGCGCCTTCTGCGGCCTTGGCGTCACCCGTTTCTTGGTAAGTTTTGCGTGCTTTTTCGAAGCGTTTGACGCTGTCTTTGGGCAGTTTGGCCAAGCTGGTCTGCACTTTGGCTTCGGCGTTGGTTTCACGGCCGTAGAGGTGGTTGAAACGGCGCGCGGCTTCGCGGGTCAACTCTACGTGGCTGGACTGGTCTTCACCTACCGGCACGTACTTGGCCTTGTACATCAGAATGTCGGCGGCTTGCAGCAGGGGGTAGCCCAAAAAGCCGTAAGTGGACAAGTCTTTGTCCTTGAGCTTTTCTTGCTGGTCTTTGTAGGTGGGCACGCGCTCCAACCAGCCCAGCGGTGTGCCCATGGCCAAGAGGGTGAACAACTCGGCATGCTCGGGCAAGCGGCTTTGTAAAAAGATGGTGCATTGGTTGGGGTCTAGGCCCACGGCTAGCCAGTCGATGACCATCTCGTACACGTTTTTCTCGATCACCTCGCGGCTTTCATAATGCGTGGTCAGGGCGTGCCAGTCAGCGACAAAGTAGTAGCAATCCATCTCGGACTGCAGGCGTACCCAGTTTTTCAGAGCGCCGTGGTAATGGCCCAAGTGCAGCGCGCCAGTAGGGCGCATGCCGGAGAGAACGCGTTCTTTCATATGTCAGGACTTCAGTAAAAATTCAAGGGGGCTGAGCAGCAAGCGCAACAGTTCAAAGGTCACCGCCATCAGGGGCGCCATCCAAAAGGTGTTGATGAAGCCCATCACCACCAAGGCCATGACGATGTAAAAGCCCCAAGGCTCTACTTTGGACAGCCACACGGCCTGTTTCCAAGGCAGCAGGCCGACCAAGATGCGCCCGCCATCGAGCGGGGGCAAAGGAAACAGGTTGAAGGCGAACATGACGGCATTGACTTTGATGCCCGCTTTGGCGACTTCTAAAAAGAAGCGCTCTTGCACCCCTGCGCCTGCCAAGGCGTAAATCACTACACCCCACATCAGCGCTTGCAATAAATTGGACACAGGGCCAGCCAACGCGACCCAAATCATGTCGCGTTTGGGGTGGTTCAAGTTGCCAAAGCGCACGGGCACGGGGCGGGCATAGCCAAACAAAAAGTTACCGCCCGTGGCTAAAAACAGAACCACAGGCATCACCAAGGTGCCCATGGGGTCGATGTGCGGCAAGGGGTTGAGGGTGACACGGCCCATCATCCACGCGGTGTTGTCACCTAAGCGGTGCGCCACGTAACCATGCGCCGCCTCGTGCAACGTGATGGCAAACACCACGGGCAAGGCATAAATCAAAATGGTTTGAATCAGGTCAGGAAAATTCACCCAACAATTGTCGCATTGAAAGCCCTTAGCCCCCTCTGGACGGGGCCTAGCGCACGCAGTAGAAATACACCTCTTCGTAATTCACGTCGACGTGACCCCGCACAGGGCTTGGGTTGCGCATGTCGGGTGCCAGTACACGGTTGCTGGACATGGCCCACACCTTGTGGTCCAGCGAAACGCCGTTGTTCCAATCGCCCATGATGGACAAGAATTCATACTCATCTTGGGTGGGTAGCCGCGCTTTGATCAAGGTACAAGAGCGTTCTGCGATCTGTGGTGTGGGCGCCTTGTTGATGGGCGAGCCCGCCGTGCCGATCAAGACCAAGGTTTTTTCACCCATGACCACAGCCGTTGGAAAGGTGGTGCGCTGAAAGTGCCGAACCATCTCAGCTGCGATCAAGGACATCACGTTCTCGGGCTTGCCTTGGGCCTGAAAGCTCACCGAGTTGCCGCCATGAATCTCCACGTGCACGGTCACCACCAAATCGCCTTTGCAGCCCGGGCCGTAAGCGTAGGTGCCCCACACAAAGCCCGACAACGCTGCCAACTGCTGGTTGCTGATGACGCCATTGCGCGGGTTTTCTCGCAGTGTTTTGAGCACCTCGTTCAGTGGCGCTGGATTGAAGAATTGCAAGCGAATGTCTTTGGGGCTGAAGCCCAGGTACATGCGGTCCAAGTAAGCCTTCAAGCTGGCTTCCAAGGTGATGTCCATGCGCGTGCCGGTCGTGGCCAAGCTGCGGTTTTTGTCTACCAGGCTGTCAATGGCGAGCAAAGCGTCTAAGCCCTCGGGCGTCGAGGCGCCCATGCGCATGAGGTCTTTGAGCTGAGAGGTGATTTCGCTGACTTGTGCGCTACGACTGCTGGCGTAGGCATCCTCGTATTGGCACAGGTCTTGGCCTTTGATGAAGAGCACGGTGGGCCACAGGTGGGTTGTGGTTTGCGCCCAAGTTGAGCTGGCCGCAAAACTCAGTGAAAGTAGAAAGAGGCGTAAGCCTTGGCAGATCGTCATGGCTGGGTTCCTCTGGAATATCAGCCAACCATTTAACGCTCAAAATCCCAAAATGTCGAGCGGGCCACGTCCTTGGCGAATCACTTCAGGGTCGCCTCCGCTGGACATCGGCGTTAAATCAACCACGGTGGTGGGCGCCAGCGCACAGGCACCCGCGTCGATGACGGCGGCCAGTTCGTGTTCAAAGCGGTCGCGAATTTCTTCGGCGTCGTTCAAGGGCTCCGTCTCGTCGGGCGGAATCAAGGTGGTGGCCAAGAGGGGCGCGCCGTGTAGTGCCAGAAGGTCGAGCAAGGTGCGGTTCAGAGGCACGCGCAGCCCAATGGTTTTGCGCTGCGGGTGGCTGACACGCCTCGGCACTTCTTTGGTGGCTTCCAAAATGAAGGTGTAGGCACCAGGCGTGGCGGCTTTGAGCAAGCGGTATTGCCGGTTGTCGACCTTGGCGTAATTCGCCAGCTCAGACAGGTCGCGACACATCAAGGTCAGGTGATGTTTGTCATCGACTTGGCGAATGCGGCGCATGTGCTCCACCGCCGCTTTGTCGTCCAAGTGGCAGACCAAGGCATAGCTGGAGTCGGTGGGCACGGCCAGCACACCGCCGCGCTCGAGCAACGCAACGGCCTGCTTGAGCAAGCGGGGCTGCGGGTTATCGGGGTGCACTTGGAGAAACTGGGCCATACCAACTCACACCCGTTGGGCCTTTTGGTTTTCGCGTTGGGTGAGCCAGCCTGCGCCTAAGCCGCACAGAGCAATCAGCAGCATACCCACCATGGCAATGCGGTCGGGCACATCGCCGAACACCCACCAGCCGCCCAACGTGGCAAAGCCAATGCTGCTGTACAAAAATGGTGTGACGTTGGCTGCAGGTGCCTTTGAGAAAGCGACGATCAACAAATAATGCCCCAAAGTGCCGGCAAAGCCAATCAAGCACATCAGCAGCCATTGCGTGCGGGTGAGGTCGGTCGTCCATGCGCTGAGTACCAAGACCGAGGCGATGGCAAAGCCCACCCAGCCGGTGTAGATGTGCATGGTGACGGGGCTTTCGGTCTTGGCCATGTAGCTGGTCAGCGTTTGAAAGCTGGCATAGGCGACCACCATGGTCAGCGGTAGCCAAGCCGCGCTGGTGTCCATGCTGCCGCCGGGACGCACGATCAGCAGTGCGCCGCCCAAGCCGCCCATCACAAACAGCCAGCGCCAACGCGAGACATGTTCTTTCATCACAAATCGGGCCAAAAACGTGACGGCCAGCGGGGTCAGCATGGCGATGGCACTGAACTCGGCCACAGGCATGCGCTGCAAACTGGCAAAGCCGAGCACGCTGCAAATGAGCAGTAGCAGCCCCCGCAGCATTTGCAATTTGAAGCTGGCCGTGTGAAACATGCGAAGGCCACGACGTGGCCACATCACGGCCGTGGTGGCCACGGCTTGGAAGGTGTAGCGAAACCACAGCACCATCAGCAAGGGCACGCTGGCGATCAAAAACTTATTGGTGGTGTCCAGTACCGCAAAGCACGCCATGGCAATCACGGCGTAGGTCATGCCAGCGAAAGCGCCGGGAGCGGGTGGTTTCATCACTGGATGCGGTGGGCCAGCGCATCCCACACGGGGGTGAGCTGCCCTGGCAACCAAGGCAAGGTGCCCAAGTCGATGCGACTCTCATCAGGGCTGTGAAAATCGCTGCCGCGGGATGCGAGTAAATTGAACTCACGGGCCATGTCCGCGTATTCCACGTATTCGGGCACGGTGTGGCTGCCGGTCACCACTTCGACACCTTGGCCGCCGTGGGCTTTGAACTCGGTGAACAAGGCGTACTCTTCGTTGGCCGTGAAGTCGTAACGTCCGGGGTGGGCGATCACCGCAATCCCTTGGGCCTCGGTGATCCATTGCACCGCGTTTTTGAGCGTGGCCCAGCGGTGCGGCACAAAGCCCGGTTTGCCTTCGGTCAGGTAATTGCGAAACACCTCATGGGTGTCTTGGCAGGCGCCGCTTTCGACCAAGAAACGCGCAAAGTGGGTGCGCGAAATGAGCTCGGGGTTGCCCACAAATTTGAGCGCGCCTTCAAAGGCACCATGGATACCGACTTTGGCCAAGCCTTCAGCCATTTCTTGGGCGCGTTCGCTGCGTCCGCCGCGTGTGTTGTGCAGGCCTTGGATCAAGGCCGCGTTGGTGTGGTCAAAGCCCAAGCCGACGATATGCACGGTCTTGTTGGCAAACGTGACGGAAATTTCAGTGCCAGTGAGGTATTTCATGCCCTGCGCCTGTGCCGCCGCAATGGCGCGAGCTTGGCCACTGATTTCGTCATGGTCGGTCAAAGACCACAACTCGACGCCGTTGGCCTTGGCACGCGCGGCGAGTTGCTCGGGGGTCAGGGTGCCGTCCGACATCACGGAGTGACAGTGCAGATCGGCGTTCAGGATAGAAGTGCTCACGGTTTCAATTGTAGGCGCGGCAAGGCGGAACGTGCATTCGCGGTGGTGACAGCGGCCAGCTCGGTCAGCGAAATGCCACGCAAATCAGCCAACACTTGGGCGATGCGTGGCAACTCTGCCGGCTCGTTGCGGCCTTGGGGCGTGCCGGCCGCGCGTTGCTCGGCCGTGGCGTAGAGCCAATGTGGGGGAATGTCGGGGGCATCGGTTTCGAGCACCAGCGCAGACAGCGGCAGTTCTGTGGCCAAGCGTCGCAATTGCAAGGCGCGCTCGTACGTCAATGCGCCGCCAAACCCCAGCTTGAAGCCCAAGGCGATGAAGGCCTGCGCCTGCTGCAAGCTGCCGTTGAACGCATGGGCAATGCCGCCCACCACACGGGTTTGACGCAAGCCTTGCAGGAGCCAGTCGGCAGAGCGGCGCACATGCAGGATCACGGGCAGTTGGTGGCGTTGTGCGAGTTTGAGTTGTGCGGTGTAAAAACGCCGTTGTTGCGCTAAGGCATCGGGGGTGTTGAGGCTGGGCACAAAGCCATCCAAGCCAATTTCGCCCACCGCGACCAAACGGGGGTCGTCTTTGTTGGCGTGCAAAGCAGCGTCGAGTTGGGCTAAATGCTCCGTCGTGGCTTGCGGGGTGAACAGCGGGTGAATGCCCAAGGCGTAATGGTCATCTTGGGCATGGGCCAAGTCGCGTACGGTTTCAAAATTGCCCGCCGCAACAGCGGGGATCACGCAATGCGCAACCCCAGCTGCGCGAGCGCGTTGGCGCATGGCGCTACGGTCAGGGTCAAACTCGGCGGCGTCTAGGTGGCAGTGCGTGTCAATCCAAGGCATGAGGCACAGCGTACCAAACCCGAGAAGGCGCGCCAGCCGTGACGGCGCTGAGGTGAGTTAACGCGACGGTACCCAGTTGCCGCCCAAGGCGAACACCGAGTTCGGTGCATTGACTTTGAACGTTGCCTTGTCGCGTTGCGTAAAAATGCCGCGTTTGTTGGCAGGGCGAAGTTCGACATTTGCCCCTTTGGCCAGCGTTTCTTGCATCAGCTGGTGCAACGTAATGGACGACAGGTGATCCACCATTTTTTGGTTCAGGTTGTCCCAAAGATCGTGGGTCAGCAAACTGCTGCCATCGACGCCCTCTTGTTGGTAGGGTTTGCTGCTGCCATCTGCATCCACTGCGCCGATGATGTCGGCCACGGTGACCGCTTGGGCGTGTCGGGCTAAGGTGTAGCCGCCTCCTGGGCCGCGGGTGCTTTCGACGAGCGAAGCTTTGCGCAATTTGCTGAACAGCTGTTCCAAGTAAGACAGCGAGATGTGTTGACGTGCGCTGATGGCGGCCAAGGCCACGGGACCTTGGGTCTCGCGCAATGCCACATCGATCATGGCGGTGACGGCAAATCTGCTTTTGGTACTTAAACGCATCTCAAACTCCTTTGTTCGATACAAGCCAAAAATGCTTGATGGACGAACTTTAAGCTGGAAAACACTTCGTGTAAATTCGTATTTTTGATTTAATAGCTTCGTTAAAAACGAACAATCAGCACATTAGCGATGAATTTCAAGCACCTCTACTATTTTTGGGTCACGGCCCGTGCCGGCGGCGTGATGCGTGCCGGCGAGCAGCTGCACACCACCCCCCAAACCCTGTCAGGTCAAATCAAATTGCTGGAGGACAGCTTAGGCCGGCAGTTGTTTCGAAAAAATGGCCGCCAATTGGAGTTGACCGACGCTGGGCGGACCGCGTTGGGCTACGCCGATGGTATTTTTAACTTAGGCGCGGAGCTTCAAAATGCCATGCGCCAAGCCAACAATGAGACCCAAATCTTAGATTTTCGGGTCGGTGTGGCCGATTCTGTGGCCAAGTCAGTCGCGTACCGCTTGTTGGAACCTGCCATGTCGATGGCACAGCCCGTGCGCTTGATTGGCAGCGAGGGTAAGTTTCCTGATCTTTTGGCCCAGTTGGCCCTGCACCGCCTTGACTTGGTGATTGCCGATGAGCCGCTGTCACGGCGTATCAGTGTGAAAGCCTTCAACCATGCCTTGGGCACCACGCCCATGAGCTTTTTCTGCACACCCGCCCTCAAAGCGTCGTTGCAAGGGGAGTTTCCACAATGCTTGCACAACGCCCCCATGCTGATTCAGGGCGCTGCCTCCTCGGTGCGTCAGCAGTTAGAGGGCTGGCTGGCCAAGCACCACCTGCACCCTCGGGTGGTGGGCGAGTTTGACGACGGAGCGTTGATGACCGCTTTTGGGCGTGAAGGCCGCGGTGTGTTCATGTCACCCACGATCTTGGAAGATGAAACCGTGGCGCATTACGGCGTGGAGGTGCTGGGCCGTAGCGACGAGTTGGTGGAGGAGTTTTTTGCGGTGTCGGTGGAGCGACGCATCAGCCACCCGTGTGTGGCGGCCATTACGCAAAACGCGCGTGGGCGTTTGTTCAATGGCTAATCCAGTGTCCCGCGACGCAGTGTTTTAAGCGTAAGCGTGCAAACGACCGCGTCGGTCGTACGTGGTCAACACCACCGGCGCTGTGCGGTGTGCGGGCCCAATTTGGCTTTGGTAGGCGTTGATGCGCTCAGCCGCGAACTGGATGTGCACGCTGTGACGCCATTGGTCGTAGGTGCGGCGGCGTTCGGGGCACGACAAGATTTCGTAGGCTTTGTTCAGACCGGCCATCACCGAACCGTCCATCGCGCGGTGCGCTTGGCGATCGGGGTGGTGACGCAATGCCAATGCACGGTAGGCCGCCCGAATCACCTCGGGGGCTGCCGCGGGGGCCACGCCCAGCACTGCGTAAAAGTCTTTAAATCCGTCCATGTAACGAATTAGACACTAAAAACGCTACAAAGTACTACTAAGTAGTAAATTTAATTGAAATTGTTAACTTTGTTGTTTCATTGCGACAGTTGGCCGAGGCTGAGTTGTAGCTGCCGGTCACAGCGGGCGGCCAAGCTGGCGTCGTGGGTGACCAGCACAAAGGCGGTGCCTTGGTCACGGGCCAGTTGCAGCATTAGGGCGAACACTTGGTCGGCGGTGTGCCGGTCGAGGTTGCCTGTGGGCTCGTCGGCCAGCACACACGCTGGGCGGGTGACCAAGGCGCGCGCAATGGCCACGCGTTGACGTTCGCCACCCGACAACTCGGAGGGGCGGTGGTGCAGGCGTGCGCCCAAGCCCACAGCCTCCAACATGGCTTGCGCTTGCGCGCTGGCGGCTGCGCGGTCCATTCGGCGGATCCACAGCGGCATCGCCACGTTGTCGAGCGCGGTGAATTCGGGTAAGAGGTGATGAAACTGGTAAACAAAGCCCAAATGCTGGTTGCGCAAATCGCCCAGCTCGGTGGCGCTCAGGCCCTGCAAATCGCGGCCCATGAGCGACACGCGTCCGGTGCTGGGCGTGTCCAAGCCGCCCAACACATGCAGCAGCGTGCTTTTGCCCGAGCCCGAGGTGCCGACGATGGCCACGGTTTCGCCTGCGTGAATGTCGAGGTGAATGTTTTGCAGCACCGTCACATCCAGAGGGCCTTCCGTGAAACGGCGGCTCAGGTTGCGGGCAGTCAACACGGGTGGGGTGGCAGACATGGCGTGGTTCATGGCGCTGGGTTCGTTATTCATAGCGCAGCGCCTGTGCGGGGTTGATGCGGCTGGCGCGCCAGCTCGGGTAAATCGTGGCCACAAAAGCCATCGCCAACGAAATTAAGGCGATGGGCCAAATGTCGGCGGCTTGTGGGTCGCTGGGCATGCGGCTGATGAGGTAAATGTCACGCGGCAAAAAGCTCGCACCCAGCGCGTTTTCAATGGCGGGCACGATGACGTCGATGTTGCAGGCCACGCCCCAGCCCATCAGCAATCCACCCAAGGTGCCCAGCACGCCAACGGTTGCGCCTTGGACCACAAAAATGGCCATGATGCTGCGCGGGCTGGCACCCAAAGTGCGCAAGATGGCGATGTCGGCGCGTTTGTCGGTCACCGTCATGACCAAGGTGGTGACGAGGTTGAACGCCGCCACCGCCACGATCAGGGTGAGGATGATGAACATCATGCGTTTTTCAACCTGTACCGCTGCAAACCAGGTGCGGTTTTGGCGGGTCCAATCGCGCACGATCACGTCTGGGCCGAAGCTCACGGCCAATTCACTGGCCACGCTGCGCGCTTGTTGGCCGTCTTTGAGTTTGAGGCGCACGCCGCTGGGCGCTTCAAGGCGGAAGATGCGCTGCGCGTCCTCGATGTGCATCAGCACCAAGGTGGCGTCGTATTCGTAATGGCCGGAGTCGAACAGACCGGCCACATTCAATTGTTTCAATCGTGGCATCACGCCCGCAGGTGTCACTTGACCGCCGGGTGCCACCAACGTCACGCGGTCGCCCACGCGCACGCCCAAGGCATGGGCCAGTTCGCCGCCCAGCACCACGTTGAAGCTGCCCGCCGTCAAGGCGCTTCGAACGTCTGGGGGCAATTGCAGGGTGAAGTCGGTCACTTGGGTTTCGAGTTCGGGCTCAATGCCGCGCACCAAGGCACCGCGCATGTCGTCGCCACGCGCCATCAAGGCTTGCTGCGCCACAAATGGTGCGGCGGCTACGACCGATGCGTTGCGATTGGCTTGGGCCATGACCGCATTCACATCGGCAAAGCCTTCGCCACCCGTCGAGAGCAATTCAATGTGGGCCACCACGGCCAGCATGCGGTCGCGCACCTCTTTTTGAAAGCCGTTCATCACGCTCAACACGATGATGAGGGCTGCCACGCCTAGCGCGATGCCCAGCATGGACACGCCGGAGATGAAGGAAATAAAGCCATTGCGTCCAGCCACTCGGCCCGCACGCGTGTAGCGCCAGCCGATGAGAAGTTCGTAGGGGAGTTTGGAGGAGGTGCTGTTCATGACGAGCGTCATTGTGTCACTGGGCTGATTGCTCCCATGGCGCACCGCATGCGCGGGTGTCGACCAACCTCGCTGGGCTGTCCATCACGGACAATCAGGCCCATGCCCCTTGAGATTTTTGATTCCCCGCGCCCCACCACGCTGCTGCCGTTCTCGCTTTGGTCGGCCCAAGGCCCCGAAGCGGGTGTCTTGGCCCAGCAAGCGCTGCCCCACCTGCGTCAATGGCTGACGTTGTCCCAACGCGTGGCGGTGGCGGTTGACGCGCCTGCTGAACCCTTGCTCGCCACCTTGACGCCCCCGCATGAGCGGGCTTGGGGGCAGCTTTTGGGTTGGCCGATGGTGGATGGCGGGTTGCCTTGGGCCGCGCGTGCGGCGGCAAAGCAGGTTTTGGCTGCAACCCACGCCCACTCAGGCGCTGCATATCAAGCCCCAGAGACTCACACCCATGAGGCATCGCCCGTGTCGCCTTCTGCTTGGGCCTTCATCAGCCTGTGCAATTGGCACGTCAGCAACGGCCAAGTGACCTTGGGCGACCCCGCGCATTTGGCGCTAGACGCCGACACCGATGCCCTCTTGTTCAAGGCCATGCAGCCGTTTTTTGCGGAAGACGGCATTGAGCTCTTTCCCTACAAACCCGGCCAATGGCTGGCGCGATCTCCCTTATTTGAAGAGCTGCGCACGGCGAGTTTGGATCGCGTGATTGGCCGCAATATCGACCCGTGGTTGGTGGGCTGCGAAACAGGGGTTGAGCGTTTGAGCCCCGCGGCACAGCTGGTGCGTCGTTTACAAAACGAAATGCAAATGTTGCTCTACACCCACCCCGTCAACGACAACCGCCGTTTGACCATCAACTCCTTTTGGGTGCACGGCACGGGTGCTTTTCCAGATGCAAAGCTTGTGCGTCACGCGCCCAACGTGGTTCAGACCCTGCGCAGCAGCGCCTTGCAGCAAGACTTCATCGGTTGGCTGGAAGCGTGGCAATCGGTGGATGCCGAGGTCATCGCCCCCTTGTTGGCGCGCGTGGCAGCGGGTGAGCCCCAGCGTTTGGTGCTGTGCGGCGAACAAAAATTTCAGGTGTTCGACAGCGCCGCACCCAGCCTTTGGCAACGCGTGCGCCAGCGCTTCGCCCCGATTTCTTTAGACACTGTGTTGGCCGTTGCGCCCTTGAAAGACTAAGCCCCATGCAATTCATTCCCCGTGACATGCCGCCACGCAGCATTTGGGCCCTTGAGCAAGCGGGTGTGCACCCCTTGCTGGCGCGTTTGTATGCAGCGCGTGGCATCAGCCAAGCCACCACCCTTGACGTGGCGCTGGCGCATTTGCTGCCCCCCACCAGCTTGAAGGGCATCGAAGCCGCCGCCGTGTTGCTGGCCGATGCCATGGCCGCCGACAAAAAGCTCTGCATCGTGGCCGACTATGACTGCGATGGCGCCACCGCCTGCGCCGTTGCCGTGCGTGGCCTGCGCTTGCTGGGCGCACGTCAGGTGAGCTACATCGTGCCCGACCGCGTGGTTGACGGCTACGGCCTCACGCCCCCGATTGCCGAGCGCGTCAAAGCCAGCGGCGCGGATGTGCTTATCACCGTGGACAACGGCATCGCCAGCGTCGACGGCGTGGCCACGGCCCGAGCCTTGTGCTTGCAAGTGCTGGTGACCGATCACCATTTGCCTGCCGCCGTGATGCCCGAGGCCGACGCCATCGTCAACCCCAACCAGCCCGGTTGCACCTTCGAGAGCAAGTCGCTCGCCGGTGTGGGCGTCATGTTTTATGTGCTGCTGGTGTTGCGTGCGGAGTTGCGCAAGCGCGGTGTGTTCACCGCCGAACAGCAGCCCAAGCTCGACACCTTGTTGCCCTTGGTGGCTTTGGGCACCGTGGCCGATGTGGTCAAGCTCGACGCGAACAACCGCCGTTTGGTGGCGCAAGGTTTGGCGCGTGTGCGCAAGGGGCAAATGCCCGCTGGCATGAGCGCTTTGTTTGTCGCCTCAGGCCGTCAAAGCGCGACTTGCACGTCGCAAGACTTTGGTTTCGCTTTGGGCCCACGCATCAATGCCGCAGGCCGCTTGTCCGACATGACGCTGGGCATTGAGTGCCTCACCACCGACGATGTGGGCCGTGCCACCGAATTGGCCACCCAGCTTGACCGCATCAACCGCGAGCGTCGCGAGATTGAAGGCGACATGCGCGAGCAAGCGCTTGAACTCGCACAAGACATGCTCGACCCCGAAGAGGAGCCACCCTCGGCCCTGTGCGTGTTCGACCCCGACTTTCACGAAGGCGTGGTCGGCATCGTGGCCTCCAAGCTCAAAGATTTGCACCACCGCCCCACGTTTGTGTTCGCGCCCAGTCAAGCTGCCGGCAAGGGGCATGAGCTCAAAGGGTCTGGGCGCTCGATTCCGGGCTTTCATTTGCGCGATGCCCTCGACTTGGTGGCCAAGCGTCACCCAGGCGTGTTGCTGCGTTTTGGCGGGCACGCCATGGCCGCAGGCTGCACCTTGGAAGAGGACAACCTCGCCACCTTTGAAGAAGCCTTGCAGCAAGTCGCCGCTGAGTGGCTGGACGCGGCCACCTTGCAACGTCGCTTAGAAACCGATGGCCCCTTGTTGGCCGAGTACCGCCGACCAGAGCTGGCCGACACACTGGCCCGCGAGGTGTGGGGCCAAGGCTTTGCGCCGCCCACCTTCAGCGAAAACATTGAGGTGTTGAGCCAGCGCTTGGTGGGCGAGAAACATTTGGCGTTGAAGCTGCGCCACCAAGGTCAGCCCGTGGATGGCATTTGGTTTGGTCGCGTGGACCCGCTGCCTGCCGTGGCGCACTTGGCCTTCCGTCTTGAAGCCGACGAATGGCAAGGCAACAAGCGCGTGCGCTTTGTGATTGAAGGCATGGCCGAGTAAAGAAAGAACCACATGGCGACCAAGAAAAAACTCCAACTCCCCGAAGTCAATTTCTCCGATTACGGCGACACCCGTTATCTGCATTTGGGCACCCCGTGGGTACAAGGCTCGATGAACATTGACAAGCCTTTTGACATTGATCTGGAATACGTGCAACGCATGATGGCGTGGCTGTTGTTTGTGGACATCGACCAAGTGGGCAAGCGCCACGCCATGCAGCTTGGCTTGGGCTCGGCGGCGTTGACCAAGTTTTCGTTCAAGCAATTGCGCATGAAAACCACGGCGATCGAGATCAACCCGCAAGTCGTGGCCGCGTGCCGCCTGTGGTTCAAGCTACCCGCCGACAGCGCCAAGCTGCAAGTGGTGTTGGGCGACGCCGCCGAGGTGGCCAAACACGACCACTGGCGCGGCCAGATTGATGCCTTGCAGGTCGATTTGTACGACCATGACGCTGCCTCGCCCGTGCTCGACAGTGCCGAGTTTTACGCCGATTGCCGTCAACTCTTGACCGATGACGGTTGCATGACCGTCAACCTGTTTGGCCGCAGTTCCAGCTTTGACCAGAGCGTGGAAAAGATGGCGGCTGCTTTTGGTGCAGATGCGCTCTGGGCCTTCAAACCCACGCGTGAGGGCAACACCATTGTGTTGGCGCAACGCTCGCCCACATCGGTCAAACGCGCTGAATTGATGGACCGTGCCGAGGCGATTCAAGCCCGTTGGCCTAGCCTGCCAGCGACCAAGTGGTTGCGGGTTTTCAAACCCTTGAAGCCCACATGATCTAGGGTTTACCCCTTGTCGCTCAGGTTTCAAAAGTAGGTGTAACCCACATCTCCCGTCTGGCTTTAGCCCCTCACAATTTGCGCACTTTCGCAGTTTTGTTTGAGGAGACGAAATGATCAAAAGTCAAAAAGACTTTTTCTCCGGCCTGATGTTCGCATTGGTCGGTGGTGGCTTTGCCTGGGGCGCCACCAGTTACACGGTCGGTACCGGTGCTCGCATGGGCCCTGGCTACTTCCCCCTATTGCTGGGCGTTTGTTTGGCTGTATTGGGTGCCTTCATCATGTTTTACTCGTTCGTCGAGCACACAAAAGACGGCGACAAAGTGGGCAAGTTCGCTTGGAAACCCATTGTGTTCGTGCTGGGTGCCAACGTGGCCTTTGGTATTTTGTTGGGCGGTTTACCCCGCTTTGGCGTGCCATCGATGGGTTTGATCTTGGCGATTTATGCCTTGGTCATCATTGCCAGCAAAGCCGGCGACACCTTTTCGCTGAAGGAAGCGCTGATTTTGGCCACGATCTTGTCAGTCGGTAGCTACTTGGCTTTCATCATGCTGCTGAAATTGCAGATGCCCGTGTGGCCTACTTTCATCACTGGCTGAGCTCAGGAGTAAAAAAATGGATTTGCTTTCAAACCTCTCATTGGGTTTTGGTGTGGCGTTCACGCCCATCAACCTCATGTATGCCTTGGTCGGCTGTATCTTGGGCACGCTCATTGGCGTGTTGCCAGGCATTGGCCCCGTGGCGACCATCGCCATGTTGCTGCCCGCCACTTACGCGCTGCCCCCTGTGTCGGCGCTGATCATGTTGGCCGGTATTTACTACGGCGCCCAATACGGTGGCTCCACCACCGCGATTTTGGTGAACTTGCCGGGTGAATCGTCGTCGGTGGTCACCACCATTGACGGCTACCAAATGGCCCGCAAAGGTCGAGCAGGCCCCGCTTTGGCGGCTGCTGGCTTGGGTTCGTTCTTCGCCGGTTCGGTGGGTACCTTGATCTTGGCTGCCTTCGCGCCGCCTCTGACAGAACTCGCGTTCAAGTTCGGCCCTGCCGAATACTTCTCCCTCATGATCTTGGGCTTGGTCGGCGCGGTGGTGTTGGCTTCGGGCTCTTTGCTCAAAGCGATTGCCATGATCGTGTTGGGCCTCTTGATGGGCTTGATCGGTACCGACGTGAACTCTGGTGTCGCGCGATTCAGCTTTGACATCCCTGAACTCACCGACGGTGTGGGCTTTGTGGTGGTGGCGATGGGCGTGTTCGGTTACGGCGAGATCATTTCGAACTTGTCGCGTCCCGAAGATGAGCGCGAAGTGTTCACGGCCAAGGTGGAAGGTTTGTTCCCCACCAAGGAAGATTTCGTCAACATGATGCCTGCTGTGCTTCGCGGTACAGCGCTCGGTTCATTGCTGGGCGTGCTGCCTGGTGGCGGTGCGTTGTTGGCTGCGTTTGCGGCTTACACCATCGAGAAGAAAACCAAGTTGCGTCCTGGCGAAGTTCCATTTGGTCAAGGCAACATCCGTGGCGTTGCTGCTCCTGAAGCGGCCAATAACGCCGGTGCACAAACCTCGTTCATCCCCTTGCTCACTTTGGGTATTCCACCTAACGCCGTGATGGCTTTGATGGTGGGTGCGATGACCATCCACAACATCCAGCCCGGCCCACAGGTGATGACCAGCAACCCCGAGTTGTTCTGGGGTCTGATCGCCTCGATGTGGATTGGTAACTTGATGCTCGTCATCTTGAACTTGCCTTTGATTGGCATGTGGATCAAGTTGTTATCTGTGCCTTACCGTTTTCTGTTCCCTGCCATCGTGCTGTTCTGCGCGATTGGTGTGTACTCAACCAACAACAACACCTTTGACATCTGGATGGTCGCGGCCTTTGGCTTTGTGGGCTATTTGTTCGTCAAGCTGGGTGTGGAGCCTGCGCCTTTGTTGCTGGGCTTCATCTTGGGCCCCATGATGGAAGAGAACCTGCGTCGTGCCTTGTTGCTGTCGCGTGGTGACTGGACCGTGTTTGGTACCCGTCCTCTGTCTGCTGGTTTGCTGGCGGCTGCGGCCTTGCTCTTGGTGATCGTGCTCCTGCCGTCCATCAAGTCCAAGCGCGAAGAGGCCTTCGTGGAAGATTGATTCTGTTCATTCAGTTTTGACTTTTAAAACGGCACCTTCGGGTGCCGTTTTGCATGTTGGCGACCCTGGATGGGCCACAATCTGTGGACACTGACTGAAAGGCCGTTGATGATTGAGCACCCCCAAAGCCAGGCTTTGTACAACGAAGTGCACGCCCGCCCCCCCGAGCCGATGCAAAGCCCCTTGGTGATCTCACATGTGGTGATGTGGGTTGACCGTGACAGCGCACAAGCCAGTCGCGCGCATTTGTCGCGTTTGCTTTTAGACCACCACTTGCCCGCGCCTGACGACCACACCAACCATGTGCGTGTGGACTTTGGTGCGTTTCGATTGCGTTGGGAGCTGCACACCGAATTTGTCTCGTGGACCTTCATCCGGCCTGTGAGCGACCCCGCCATGGCCATGGTGCAGCCCATGACCGCCGTCCAAGCCGTTCCACAAGCTTGGCTCGCGCAGCTGCCGGGTGCGTGTTTGGCGCGCTTGCATGTGTGGCTCTTGGCCGCAAGTCGCGTTGACATTCATACCGTATTGCCCCATGTGTTGCACGAGGACACCTTGGTGGCGTCCACTGTGGCTGAGGGGCATGGTGAGGTGTACACCGATTTTCAGTTGCACCCCGATGGTTACTCGCGGGTGTTGTTGATGACGGGTTCACTCTCGCCGCGTCGCCAAGGCCGCTTGGTGCAGCAACTGCTCGAAATTGAGACCTACCGTATGGCTGCCTCTTTGGGCTTGCCAGCGGCCCGCGAAGCGTCGCAGGTGTTGGCCGATGCCGAACGCGAATTGGCGGCCTTGGCACAGGCCATTCGCAGCGCGGCACGCGCTGATGAAGCGGGGTTGTTAGACCGTTTGACCCGTTTGGCAGGCGAGGTGGAGGGGCAATACGCCGCCACCCATTCGCGCTTTTCGGCCACACGGGCCTACTTTGAATTGGTCGATCGCCGTATCCGCGACATCGCTGAGTCGCGCATGCCTGGCATGCAGACCATTGGCGAGTTCATGGAAAGGCGCCTCTCACCGGCACGCAGTACCTGCGATTGGGCGGCGCGCCGCCAAACCGCGCTGTCTGAACGTGTCTCGCGCATGAGCAATTTGTTGCGAACGCGCGTGGACTTTGAGCAACAACTCAGCAGCCAACAACTACTCGCCACAATGAACCAACGCCAAGATCTGCAGCTCAAGCTGCAGTCCACAGTGGAAGGCTTGTCGGTGGCAGCCATCACCTATTACTTCACGGGTTTGGTGAGTTATTTGGCCAAGGGCGCTCAGTTGGTCGGGTGGCCGTTTGCTGCCGACTTGACGGCAGCCTGTGCTTTGCCTTTTGTGGGCCTCTTGGTCTGGTGGTTCATGCGACGTCTGCACAACAAAGTGTTTAAAAAATGAATTTCAATTTCAACAATCCCTACACCTCCACCCGTTTGCCCGTGTTCGCGCGCAACGTGGTATCCACCTCGCACCCTTTGGCCGCGCAAGCGGGTTTGCGCATGCTGTGGCAAGGCGGCAATGCGGTCGACGCCGCCATCGCCGCTGCGGCAGCGTTGACGCTGACCGAGCCCGTGAGCAACGGCTTGGGCTCGGACGCGTTTTGTATTTTGTGGGATGGCAAAGAACTGCATGGCCTCAATGCCTCCGGCCAAGCTCCGCAAACGTGGACGGCCGATTACTTTCACCGCAAATACGGGGACGGCGCCAAGACACCGCCCAAGCGCGGTATGGATTCGGTCACCGTGCCTGGTGCCGTGGGCAGCTGGGTGGCATTGAGCGAGCGCTTTGGCGAGTTGCCTTTTGAAGACCTGATGCAGCCCGCCATCGAAATTGCCGAGCGCGGCTACTTGCTGCCCGTGGTGGTGCAACAAAAGTGGGCCGCTGCCACGCCTGAGCTGCAAAGCCAACCGGGATTTGCAGAAAGCTTTTTGCCTTGGGGGCGTGCGCCTGCCGTGGGCGAGTTGTTCAAGTTCCCGGGCGCAGCGCGGGGTTTGCGTGCGATTGCCAAAACCAAAGGCCAAGCGTTTTACGGCGGCGAGATCGCGCAGGCCATCGAGAAGTTTTCCGCTGAACATGGTGGCAGCATCACGGCGCGTGACTTTGCCAACTACAAAGCGGAGTGGGTCACACCCATTGCGCAAAACTACCGTGGCTACACCTTGCACGAAATTCCGCCCAATGGCCAAGGTATCGCGGCCTTGATCGCGTTGGGCATTTTGGAAAACTTCGACTTGGCCAGCTTGGCTGTGGACGGTGTGGACTCGCAGCATTTGCAAATCGAAGCTATGAAGCTCGCCTTTGCCGACGTGTACCGCTATGTGGCCGAGCCCAGCGCCATGGAAGTCACGCCCGCGCAAATGTTAGACCCCGCTTATTTGAAGGGTCGTGCGCAATTGATCGACCTGCGTAAAGCTCAAGACTTTGGCGCGGGCAATCCCGTCAAGGGCGGCACCATCTACCTCACCACCGCCGACGAAAACGGCATGATGGTGAGCTTCATCCAAAGCAATTACATGGGCTTTGGCTCGGGCTGCGTGGAGCCCACGTTTGGCGTGAGTTTGCAAAACCGGGGTCACGGCTTCAGCTTGGATGCCAAGGGGCTCAACCCTGCCAACTTGGTGGCACCGGGCAAGCGCCCGTTCCACACCATCATTCCCGCCTTCCTCAGCAAAGACGGCCAACCGGTCATGAGCTACGGCGTGATGGGGGCCAACATGCAACCACAAGGCCACATGCAAACCTTGGTGCGCATGCTGGATTACGGTCAAAACCCACAAGCCGCGTGCGACGCACCGCGTTGGCGCTACAACGCGGGCATGGAGATCAACGTCGAAGCCAGCTTGAACGCCGAGACGGCCTCGGGCTTGCAGGCCCGTGGTCACCAAGTGGGCGTCATCAACGACAGCTACCAAGACTTCGGCGCAGGCCAATTCATCTGGCGCGCGGGTGATCCCAAGGTCGAAGGTTATGTGGCTGCCAGCGATGCGCGTCGTGATGGGTTGGTGGCAGGCTTCTGATGCACGTGTCGCGCATCGCCTCTGTTTTGGCGCTGCTGGTGTTGATGGGGTGCCAGGCGTGGTCTCTGCCGTCTGAACGAAGCTCTGTTGCGGCCGCATCATCGGCACCGTTGCAGCCAGAAATCGCCACTGGCTACACGCCCAAAACCGAGGTGGTCAGCCAGCGCTTTGCCGTTGCTGCCGCACATCCCTTGGCCACCCAAGCCGGCTTAGAGATGCTGCAAGCCGGTGGCTCGGCGGTTGATGCGGCCGTGGCTGTGCAAATGGTGTTGGGCTTGGTGGAGCCGCAGTCTAGCGGGATAGGGGGCGGTGCATTTTTGGTTCACGCGGCAGGCGCCAACGTGCAAGTGTTTGATGGCCGCGAAACCGCGCCAGCTGCGGTGACTGAAGATGCTTTGCTCGACGATGCCGGTCGGCCCTTGGCCTTTCACAAGGCTGTGGTGGGCGGGCGCTCTGTGGGCACACCGGGTGTGTTGCACATGCTGGCGCAGGCGCATCGGCAGCATGGCGTTTTGCCGTGGCCGCGATTGTTTGAGCCTGCCATTCGTTTGGCTCGCCAAGGCTTTGCCATCAGCCCACGCCTGCATGAGCAACTCAAGGCCGATGCTTATTTGCGCTTGGACCCCGTGGCCCGTGCTTATTTTTACCAAGCGCAAGCCCCGTTGGATCCTCATCCTGTTGGCTATGTATTGCGAAATCCTGAATTGGCAGATGTCTTGCAGCGCATCGCCACGGAGGGCGTGTCCGCGTTTTATACCGGCGAGGTGGCGCAAGCCATCGTGGACAAAGTGCAGCAGCACCCCAGCAATCCTGGGCGTTTGCAGTTGAGGGATTTGGCGAACTACCAAACCAAATTGCGGGTCCCTTTGTGCTTTGACCTATCCGCAGACCTCACTGGCACTGGCGCAGCTCAAGCCACAGCCACAGCCACAGCCACAGCCACAGTTCAAGCTGGCATCATCAGCCGCCTTTTGCCTAGCGCTGCAGTTCAGTACCGCATCTGCGGCGCGCCGCCTCCAAGTTCGGGCACGCTCGTGATGGCGCAAATCTTGGGCATGTTGCCTCATACCGCCTTGGCGGGACAGTCTTGGTCAGCGAGCGGGCCGGATGTCTCTTGGATTTACGCTTACAACGAGGCCTCGCGCCTGGCCTTTGCCGACCGAGCCCACTACGTGGCCGATCCTGATTTTGTCACCCCACCGGGCGGCGACTGGCAGAGCTTGTTGCAGCCTGATTATTTGAAGTCGCGTGCCCAATTGATCAAGCCCGTGGCCGCTGCGCAAGTGGCCCCCGGCGAGCCCGTGCCCCGTGCTGGGCAAGACTTCTCCTCGATGGTTGAGCAACCCGAAGTGGGCACGTCTCACCTCAGCATCGTGGATGCACAGGGCCGCGCGGTGGCCATGACCACAACCATCGAAGACGCCTTTGGGGCTCGGCAAATGGTGAAAGGCTTTTTGCTCAACAACGAATTGACCGACTTCAGCTTTGTGCCACGCGACGCCCAAGGACGTCTGGTGGCTAACCGTGTGCAGCCCGGCAAGCGCCCGCGTTCTTCGATGTCGCCGACCTTGGTCTTTGACAAATCCACGGGCCAGTTACGCATGAGTTTGGGTAGCCCCGGTGGCCCGATGATCATTCACTTCACCACCAAAACCTTGTTGGGTGTGTTGCAACAAGGCTGGTCGCCCCAAGCGGCGTTAGATAGCCCCAATTTCGGCTCGCTGGGCGGACCCTTGGTGCTGGAGTCTGGGCGATTCAGCGCTAGCGCGGTCGACGCTTTGCGTGCACGCGGCACCGAGGTGCGCACCCAAGCGCTGACCAGCGGCGTGCATGTGGTGATGCGTCAGCAGCGTGATGGCCGCTCGGTGTGGATCGGTGCGGCCGACCCACGGCGCGAAGGTGTGGCTTTGGGCGAATGAGCGCGGTGTCCGACCAGATTGTGTTGCGTCTGTCACCTAAACTCAGTGCCTCTTCATTCACACATTCAAAGGTAAGCGATGGCATTGCTGCATTCATGGGGACGTCAGTTGACGCTCGCCGCCGTTTTGGGCCTGATGGGCTTGGGCGTCCTCAGCCCCGCGTTGGCATTCAGCCCCAACAGCCCGATTGACATGGCGCACATCATTGGCGCCGACTTCAACCGTCGCACGGGTGAGCCCACCGGCGGCCACAGTTTGCTGAAAGGCGATGTGCGCATCGTGCCCGGCAGCGAGTCGGCCCCCGATGCCACCGGCGTGTACCGCGCCCATGTGCAAATGGCCGATCCCAAGAAGCCCGGTCAATGGCTGACCAAAAACGACCGCAACGGTCAGCCCATGCTCAACACCATGTTTCCCAAGGACTGGACGGCTGAGCGCATCACCACCGAGTTAGATGCCGCTTGGAACAGCCCGACCAAAACCCAAAAAGGGGAGAAGTGGAGCGCTTTGACCCCCAGCGGCGTGCGTGTGGAGGGCTACTTGGCCCCACGCGTCACGGCTTACCCCGTTTACAGCAAACGTCAATAACGCGACAGGACGCACCATGCCTTTTCATTTTTTTGACGCCGAACAATTGCCCGTTCCTGGCAGCTCTGCCGCCAGCGTGTTTTATCCCTTTTGCGAATGGACGCCCGACGACCAACCCGATGCAACGGTGGATGAATCGCACCCGATGAACCGCTTCATCTGCAGTTGGCTCGCCAGCGATGTGGATGACCCTGAGCGTTGCCAAGAAATCGTGGAGGCGGTGGCTGATTTAGAAGCAGGTACTTGCCCGCAGTGGTTTGCCGATGGCGATGCGTGGTGTGTGAACCTCACCCCAGAGGGTGTTCAGTTCAATGCCAGCAATATCGGCCCTGAAGACACCGACTGGTGGGACCAACCCGAGGGCCGTTTCAGCTTGGCCGTCGTGAAAGACGCGCTGCTCAAGTGGCAGGCGTTTTTGGGTTAGTCTGCTTGACCGGGCGGCGACCTTCGCGCCGCGCAATCCAAACCGTGGCCATCAAAATCACCAAGGCACCCAGCCAGGTGGATTGACTGGGCACGTCGGCAAACACCAGCCATCCCATGATGGAGGCCCACACCAAGTCGAGAAAACGCAGTGATTGGGTGGCTGAAATATCGGCCATTGCAAAAGCCCGCGTGAGGCAGTAATGGCCCGTGGTGCCCAAAATGCCCGCGACAAAAAAGCCCACCCATTGCCACGCACTGGGGTCTTGCCAGTGCGGCAATGCGAGGGGAAAGCTCAGCAGGGTGACGGTCAAGGCTTGCCACAGCACGATCACGCCCGCGTTTTCATACCGGGTCAGAGCTTTGGTGATCAAGAAGGACGCGGCAAACACCGGCGCCGAAGCCAGCATGACCAAGTGGTACCAGCCGCCTTCGCCTGAGAGTTTGGGCAGTACCACCACCAGCACACCCGCAAAGCCAATCAGCGATGCCACCCATCGGTCGCGGTGCATGGACTCGCCCAAAAACAAACCCGCACCGATCATGATGAAGATCGGTCCGGTGAAGCCGATGGCCGTCATGTCGGCCAGCGGAATGCGTGGCAGGGCGATGAACCACAACATCAGGCCTAAGGTGTGCACGCCGCCGCGCCAGAACTGACCCTTCATGTCTTTGGGCCAATAGGCTTTGAAGCCCGCCCGCCAGACGAAGGGCAGCATGACCAGCAAACCAAAGAGGTAGCGCAGAAACTGGGTTTGGAAGGGGTCCATCTCCAGGGCGATGGCACGGGCGATGGTGTTGAGCAGCGAGAACATCAAGCCGCCTAGGGCCATCCACCACATGCCTTGCCATGCCGCAGGCAGGCGCTGCGCTTTGCGGTGGGTTTGGTGCTTGGCCCACGTCAGGCGTCGCAAGAAAGAAATCTTCATTGCTGACCACTTTAAGTCAGCGGGCTGGCGGGGGCAGTCGCTTGTGTTACGCCAGTGTTTGCAACACATGGCGTTCAAACTGGACGCTCAAGGTGCAGGTGCGTCGTCTGCGGGGGGAACGGCGTCGCGCATCATGGCGTAGCGCGTCATACGCTGGCCTTGGACCAAGCGGATCACACGTTTGAGCGGAATGCCAATATGGGCCAAAGTTTGGCTCGCCAGCATCAGGCTGCCTTCCAGCACCTCGGGGACCACTTCGGCCGCCCCTGCGGCGCGCAGTCGCTCTAAGTCGTGGTCGTCGTGGGTGCGCACAATCACAGGCACTTGCGGCGCGTGCTCAGTGGCCCAGGCCAGCACTTTCAGGGCCGAGGGCGTGTCGGGGTAAGTCACCACCACGGCCGAGGCACGCACCAGACCGGCAGACATCAGGCTGGCCAGACGCGTGGCGTCGCCAAACTCAACGAGGTTGCCTGCGCTGCGACCCGCCTGCACTTTGTCGGGGTCGGAGTCGAGGGCCACGTAAGCGATGCCCTCAGATTTGAACAAGTCCACCAAGCTGTGGCCGCAACGACCATAGCCGCAGACGATGACGTGGTTTTCTGTTTTTAATGTGCGCTGCGCCATGCCCGTGAGCGCGAGGGACTGCATGAGCCAATCGTTGCTGATGAGGCGGTTGACGATGCGGTCGGCATTCATCACCAAAAATGGCGTGGCAATCATCGAGAGCACCATCGAGGCCAAGATAGGGCTCATCCACTCAGCAGGAATCAACGCGTTTTGCGCACTCAAGGACAGCAGCACAAAGCCAAACTCGCCAGCTTGTGCCAAATAGATGGCCGTGCGCAAACTCACACCCGCCGCCGCCCCTTGCAGACGCGCTAAGCCAAATACCAAGCCTGCTTTGAGCAACACCGGCACCACGCTGAGCAGCAGCACCCAGCCCCAGCTGTCGTGAATCACTTCCCAGTCCAACTTCATGCCGATGGTGATGAAGAACAGGCCCAGCAGCACGTCGTGGAAAGGTCGAATGTCGGCTTCCACTTGATGCTTGAAATCGGTTTCGGCAATCAACATGCCGGCCAAGAACGCGCCCATGGCGAGGGATAAGCCGGCCAGTTCGGTCAGCCAAGCCAAGCCCAAGGTCATGAACAAGAGGTTGAGCATGAACAGCTCGTCGCTCTTGCGTCGTGCCACCAAGTTGAGCCATTTGCGCATCACCCGCTGGCCGCCCCAAAGCAGCAAGCCTACCAACACGCTTGCTTTGAGCAGGGCGATGCCCAGCACGCGCCAGAGGTTGTTGTCGGCCATGTCGGCCAAGGCAGGAATCAACACCAGCAGCGGCACCACGGCCAAATCTTGAAACAGCAACACGCCCATCACGCGTTGGCCGTGCGGTGATTCCATCTCGATGCGGTCGGACATGAGTTTGACCACAATCGCCGTGCTCGACATGGCCATGGCACTGCCCAAGGCCAATGCGGTTTGCCAACTGACCTGCCAACTTTGCCCGAACTGTCGAATGGCCAGACCGATCGCGATGTTCAACAACAGCGCACCGATCAGGGTCAACACCACTTGGCCCAGCCCCAAACCAAACACCAGCTTGCGCATGCGCATGAGCTTGGGCAGGTTGAACTCCAAGCCGATGACGAACATCAAAAATACCACGCCAAACTCTGCCAAATGCTCGACCGCTACCGAGTCTTTGGCCAGCGCCAAGGCGTTCGGGCCGATCACCACGCCAGCAAATAAGTAGCCCAACATGGCAGGCAAATGCATCAGTCGGCAACCCACCACGCTGACAACCGCAGCGCATAAATAGAGGAGGGTGAGTTCTAACGATGACATGTTTCCAATGGTACCGAGCGTTTGCGACAAGGCTCTGGATTGCCCTCACATAAACTCCAGATTTACCCTAGACCTTTGCGTCCTTCATGACCTTTTCTTCGCGTCCCGTTTTTTCGGGGTTGTTACTCGCTGCGGCAGGTGCCATCGCCTTCAGTGGCAAGGCCATCATCGTCAAACTGTCTTACCGATATGGTGTCGACGCCGTGACCGTGGTGATGCTGCGCATGTTGATTGCGTTGCCGTTTTTTGTGGGCTTGGGGTTATGGGCGGAGCGCCAAGCGCACGCCAAGGCCAACCCGCTGACGCGGCGCGATGCGGTGAGCATCATGGCGTTGGGGTTTGTGGGTTATTACCTGTCGAGCTTTTTGGATTTTTTGGGGCTGCAATACATCACGGCCAGCTTGGAGCGGCTCATTCTGTATCTCAACCCCACGATGGTGGTGGTGCTCGGTTGGTTGTTTTTCAAGAAACCCATTCAGCCCCTGCGTATGTGGGCCATGGGCTTGAGCTACAGCGGTGTGTTGTTGGTGTTTTCGCATGAGCTCAACGTGGCGGGGACGGATGTGGTTTTGGGTGGTTCGCTGGTGCTGGCCAGTGCGTTGACTTACGCCATCTACTTGATTTACAGCGGCCAATTGGTGCAGCGCATTGGGGCCATGCGTTTGGTGGGCTGGACCACCAGCGTGGCGTGTGTCTGTTGTATTGTTCAGTTTTTGTTGTTGCGGCCTTTGTCGGCCGCCGATGTGCCACAGGAGGTTCTGTGGTTGGCCGCGTTGAATGCGGTGGCTTGTACCGTGGCGCCTGTCCTGATGGTCATGATGGCCATTGAGCGCATTGGTGCGGCCTTGACGGCGCAAACAGGCATGATTGGGCCAATGGCCACCATCGCGCTTGGCGTGTGGGTTTTGGGTGAGCCACTCAACGCATGGATCGGGGTGGGAACCCTGCTGGTGTTGGGTGGTGTGTTTGTTGTTTCAAAGTATGGAGCGAAGTGATGGATTTAGGAATCAAAGGTAAATGGGCATTGGTGGGCGGCGCAAGCAAGGGCCTCGGTTTGGGCTGTGCGCATTCGTTGGCGCGTGAGGGTGCCAACGTGGTCATCGTGGCGCGCGGCGCTGAGGCCTTGGAGGCTGCGGCGGTGGAGCTGCGTAAGTTGGGCACCACGATTCTTGCGGTGGCGGTGGACATCACCACGGTCGAAGGGCGAGAGGCCATTTGGTCGGTCGCGGGTGGCCCCGGTAAAAACTTCGACATCGTGGTGACCAACGCCGGTGGTCCGCCCCCTGGCGACTTCCGTACCTGGGACCGTGACGCGTGGATCAAGGCGGTCGACGCCAATATGCTCACCCCGATTGAGCTCATCAAAGCCACCGTGGACGGTATGGCCGATCGCGGCTTTGGTCGTGTGATCAACATCACGTCCAGCGCAGTGAAGGCACCCATCGACATCTTGGGTCTGTCCAACGGCGCACGCTCGGGCTTGACGGGTTTTGTGGCGGGCGTGGCACGCACGCAAAAACTGGCTTCGAACAACGTCACCATCAACAACCTGTTGCCCGGCGCGTTCGACACCGACCGCTTGAAGGGCACCATGAAGGGCGCGTCTGAGAAAACAGGTCAGTCGATTGAAACCATTGCCGAAGCCCGCAAGAAAACCATTCCTGCATTGCGCTTTGGCAATCCGCAAGAGTTTGGCGACACCTGCGCATTTTTGTGTTCCGCCCAAGCGAGCTACATCACCGGTCAAAACATCTTGACCGACGGTGGTGCTTACTCAGGCACTTACTAAAACCTCAGCCCTCGGGAATTAACCCTCACAACTTAATCCGTCGTGTGGGTTACTTCCGCGAGGACACCACGATGCCGCCAATGATCATCACAAAGGCGGCCGCGTGGTAAATCTGAGGCAACTCACCCAAGGCCAACGCGGACATCGTGGCGGCAAACACGGGGGTGAGGTTGGCAAAGAAGCCAGCGATGTTGGGGCCCACGCGTTGCACGCCCAAGCCCCAGCAGCGGTAGGCCAATAAAGCAGGCCCGACAGCCACGTAGACCAGCGCGGCCACCAGCGGCCATCCCCACACGATGTGCGCGTCGGTGAGGCCTGTGAAGCCCGTCCACTCGGCAGCCGTGAACAAGCCCGACCAACTCAGGCCAAAGGCCATTTGTGCCATCAAAAAATAAGCCCAGTTGCCGCGCACCTCGGTGGGCTCAGTGGTTTGCGCCAACAGCCAGCTGTACCAAGCCCAGCAGGCGGTGGCGATCAACACAAACACATCACCCAGCACCAGCTGTACTTGGGTCAAGGCTTGCCACTGGCCACGGCACAGCACCAACAGCACGCCGGCAATGGACAGCACCGCGCCGAAAATTTGCCGTTTGCGAATGGTTTGTTTGAAAAACAGGGCACCCAATACCAGCATGAACACCGGTGTGCTCGATGCCACCAAGGTCACGTTGATGGGCGTGGAGGTTTGCAAGGCCAAGTACTGCAGGCTGTTGTAGCCGCCCACGCCCAGCAGCCCGAGCAAGGCGTATCGCCGCCAATGCGACCAGAGTGGGCTGCTGGCACGCAAGGCTTGGTTGGCGATGGGCAGTAGCAAGACAAACGCCAATACCCAACGAAAAAAGTTGAGCGTGAGCGGCGGAATCAGCTCGTGAACCAAGCGGCCGACGATGGCGTTGCCGGCCCACAAAAGTGGTGGAATTAACAACAACGCCGCAGTGCGCGGCGTCAAGGCAAGAGGGGCAAAAGACATAGGGTTTGACTCTACCTGAGCCACACGTCGCCAGATAACCCAAGTGACATGTGGGGGACCAAATTCATGGCAGGATTCATCGTCTTGAAAACCAGAATCACCTTTACAAACCTTGGAGCACATCACCATGACCAAAGCAGTCATCATCGAAAAAAACGGCGGCCCTGAAGAACTCAAGCTCGTCGACGTCACAGTCGGTCAACCCGGTCCCGGCGAAATTCGCATCCGCCACAAGGCCGTCGGCTTGAACTTCATTGACGTGTACCAACGCAGTGGTTTGTATGCCTTGCCCATGCCTTTGCGCTTGGGTATGGAGGCCTCGGGCGTGGTGGAAGCCGTGGGTGAGGGGGTGACCCATTTGAAAGTGGGCGACCGCGCTGCTTACGCCAGCCAGCCTCCCGGCAGCTACTGCGAAGAGCGTGTGATGCCCGCCAAGTGCGTGTGCAAATTGCCTGATGCCATCTCGTTCGAGACCGGTGCCGCCATGATGCTCAAGGGCTTGACCGCCCAGTATTTGCTCAAGCGCACCTTGCCTCAAGGCGGCTTGAAAGCGGGTGACTTCATCTTGTTCCATGCCGCTGCCGGTGGCGTGGGCTTGATCGCTTGCCAATGGGCCAAGGCGCTGGGTTACAACTTGATCGGCACCGCAGGCAGCGATGCCAAGTGCCAATTGGCCTTGGCCAACGGCGCCTCACACGCCATCAACTACAACACCGAAGACTTCTTGGCGCGTGTGAAAGAAATCACAGGCGGCAAGGGTGTGAAAGTGGTGTACGACTCGGTGGGCAAAGACACGTGGGACAAGTCGCTCGACTGCTTGGCACCGTTTGGGTTGATGGCGAGCTTTGGCAACGCCTCTGGCGCACCCGCCCCGATCTCCCCCGGCATCTTGGGCCCCAAGGGCTCGATCTACCTCACCCGTCAAACCTTGTTCAGCCACATCACCACGCGTGAGAGCACACAAGAGATGGCCGACGATTTGTTTGAAGCCGTCACCAGCGGCAAGGTGAAGATTCACATCGACCAAACCTATCCCTTGGCCGACATTGCCCAAGCGCACCGTGATTTGGAAGCTCGCAAGACCACGGGCTGCACCATCATCACGTTGTGAACTTGCGTCGGAGCTTGCGCTTCGACCTCGCAACCCTGCGCCACAGGTGATGTGGCGTAGGGTGGATCAGACTAAAAAAGCCTTGCTGAAATTCAGCAAGGCTTTTTCGTTTCTAAGTCAGTTGGATGGCCCGTGTCAGCCTCAGTGACCGCGCCTCACGCGCAAAATTTCATCCAAGATCAAACACGCCGCGCCTACCGTGATGGCACTGTCAGCCACGTTGAACGCTGGGAAGTGGATTCCCGCGTAATGGAAGTCAAGAAAGTCCACCACATAACCGTAAAGCAAGCGGTCGATCACGTTGCCAATGGCCCCGCCTAAAACGCAGCCAATGGCAAAGCCAAACAGCTTTTGGTTGGGGTGCTTCTTGAGCATCCACACCATCACTGTGGCTGCGACCAAGCCTAACCCCGTGAAGAACCAACGTTGCCAACCACCCGCTGAAGCGAGGAACGAGAAGGCTGCGCCCGTGTTGTGGACCCGCACGATGTTGAAGAAGCTGGTGACTGGAAAGCCTTCACCCAAACTGTAGGTGCTGACGATCAACACCTTGGTGAACTGATCGGCGAGCAACACCACCAAGGCCAAACCCAGCCACAGCCAGTAAGACGTGTGGCTGTTGCCTTTGCGAACGAGGGAGGGGCGTGCCATAGGGGCCTTTGAGGTGTGGAGTTCAGGGTGAAGGCGTCAGTGTTGAAGCACCAAGGTTTAAGCGAAGTGACGCACTTCACCGCTGCCATGCAAGTTGCTGTCGCAACGGCCGCACAGGGTGGGGTGAGCGGGGTTAACCGCCACGTTTTCGCCCACATCGTCGCTGTAATGCCAGCAGCGGTCACACTTGGTGGCAACGCTTGCTTTGACTTCAACCGTCAAGCCTTCGCCTTTGACGAGTGCGACCTTGGAGGTGATGAACACAAACTTCAAGTCCTCGCCCAGCGAGGCCAGCGCGTCATAGGTTGCGCCATCGCAGTGGATGACCAACTCGGCTTGCAGCGATGCCCCCACCAAACCTTCGGTGCGTTTATTTTCGATTTCTTTGTTAGCCAACTCGCGCACCTGTTGCACGGTGCGCCACTTGTGCATCAGCTCGGCATTGACTTCGCCGAAGTGGGTGAAAGTCTCCAAGAAGATTGATTCCGACGTACCAAATGTCGTCCACGCCTCTTCAGCCGTGAAGCTGAGGAACGGCGCCATCCAGCGCAGCATGGCCTGGGTGATTTGGTGCAACGCGGTTTGTGCGCTGCGACGAGCGAGTGATTTTGGCGCTGTGGTGTACAAGCGGTCTTTGAGCACGTCCAAATAGAACGCGCCCAAATCTTCTGAACAATACAGCTGTAACTTCGACACCACAGGGTGGAACTCATACGCATCAAAGTGCGCGCGAATGTCGGCTTGCACTTGGGCGGCGCGGGACAGCGCGACCTTGTCGATTTCCAACAAGTCATCAAACGCCACGCCGTCTGTCGCTGGGTCAAAGTCGCTCACGTTGGCGAGCAAGAAACGCAGGGTGTTGCGGATGCGGCGGTACGCGTCGACCACGCGGGCCAAGATTTTGTCGTCGATGTTCAAGTCGCCCGAGTAGTCGGTCGATGCCACCCACAAGCGCACGATTTCAGCGCCCATCTTGTCGCTCACTTCTTGTGGCGCGACCGTGTTGCCCAAGCTCTTGCTCATCTTGCGGCCTTGGCCGTCGGTGGCAAAGCCGTGGGTCAGCAGGCCTTTGTAGGGGGCGCGGTCGTACAAGGCGCAGCCGAGCAACAAGGAGCTGTGGAACCAGCCGCGGTGTTGGTCGTGGCCTTCTAAATACAAATCGGCTTCAGGGGTTGAGTTGTCAGCCGAGGCGTGGAAGGGCGCACGGTGGTTCACGCCAAAGTTATAGGCATCTTTGTGGCTGCCACGCAGCACGTGTTGGAAGGTGGAGCCTGAGTCAAACCACACCTCCAAGATGTCGGTGCTCTTGGTGTAACTGGCTGCGTCGTCGCCGGGCTGGTTGAGGATGTCTTCCACTGTCACGCGGCTCCATGCCTCGATGCCGCCTTTTTCGACGATGTCGGCCGCTTGGTCCATGATGGCCATGGTGCGTGGGTGCAACTCGCCGCTGTCCTTGTGCAAGAAGAACGGCACGGGCACGCCCCAGCTGCGTTGGCGCGAGATGCACCAATCGGGACGGTTGGCAATCATGTCGCGCAAACGTGCGCGGCCGTTTTCTGGGTAGAAGTGCGTTTTATCAATCGCGTTCAACGCCAGTTCACGCAATGAATGCGACGACTTGTCGGTGATGAACTTGCCGGTGGTTTTTTCGGTGGTGCTGTCAAACGCATCCATGCGGATGAACCACTGCGCCGCAGCGCGGTAGATGACGGGCGTTTTATGACGCCAGCAGTGTGGGTAGCTGTGCGTGATGGTTTGTGTGGCCATCAAGCGGTCTGCGTTTTGTAGCGCTTCCAGAATGACGGGCACAGCCTTCCAGATGTGCTGGCCACCGAACAGCGGGAAGTCCGCCGCGTAGGCGCCGTTGCCTTGCACGGGGTTCAAGATGTCGGTGTACTTCATGCCGTTGGCCATGCATGAGTTGAAGTCATCCACGCCGTAGGCAGGCGCGCTGTGCACGATGCCTGTGCCGTCGCCTTCGCCCACGTAGTCGGCCAAGAACACGGGGGCGGTGCGTTGGTAGCCAGCGTCCACGTGTGACAGTGGGTGGTTGAATTCAATCAGGCCCAGCTTGTCGCCCGTGGCTGTGGCAACGACCGTGCCCTCGAGCTTCCAACGCGCCAAACATTTCTCGACCAACGAGGCCGCGCACATCAACAAACCACGCTCGGTGTCGACCAACGCGTAGGTAATGTCTGCCTTCATGTTGAGCGCTTGGTTGGCAGGGATGGTCCACGCGGTGGTGGTCCAGATGACTGCAAAGGCTTCTTTGTCGAGTTTGGGTAAACCAAACGCAGAAGCCAGTTTCTCGGGCTGGGCGCACAAAAAGGCCACGTCCAAGGTGTCGCTCTTTTTGTCGGCGTATTCAATTTCAAACTCAGCGAGTGACGAGCCGCAGTCAAAGCACCAGTAAACGGGCTTCAAGCCACGGTACACAAAGCCGCGTTCCATCACGCGTTTGAAGGCGCGCAGTTGGCCGGCTTCGTTGGCGGGGTCCATGGTGCGGTAGGGGCGCTCCCAGTCACCCAAGACGCCCAAGCGTTTGAAGTCTTCGCGCTGTTGGTCAATTTGCTCGGTGGCGAATGCGCGGCTCTTGGCTTGCATGTCATCGCGGCTGAGTTTGCGGCCGTGCAGTTTTTCGATGGCGTTCTCGATGGGCAAACCGTGGCAGTCCCAACCGGGGATGTATTGCGCGTCAAAGCCAGCGAGTTGCTTGGACTTGACGATCATGTCCTTCAGCACTTTGTTCAGCGCGTGGCCGATGTGCAGCTTGCCGTTGGCGTAGGGCGGGCCGTCGTGCAACACAAACAGCGGTGCGCCTTGGCGGGCCACGCGCAGTTTTTTGTACAACCCTTCTTCGTTCCATTGTTTGGCCCAAGCGGGTTCGCGTTTAGGCAAGTCGCCTCGCATGGGGAACGGGGTGTCCATCATGTTGAGGGTGGCGCGGTAGTCGGTGGATGCGGGAGTGGCTTTGTCGGTCATGGCTGTCTCAGGTCGGAGGCTTAAATCTGGGCGGTGTCTGTGAGATCCGCGTTTAAAGGGCGGCATCTGGGCAGACGAGGAAAAAAAGGCGCGGGGCAATGTGCAGCGGAAGGGGCTGCACGCCCCGTCAAATTCGGGCTGCGAGCCAAGCGCGTGCGTCGTTGCAGTCTTTGTGTATGCCTTGCATCAAGGCGTCCAGACCGTCGTACTTCAGCTCGTCGTGTAATTTGTGCAGCAGTTCCACACGGATGATTTTACCGTAGCCCCCCTCAGCGCCTAGGTGGGCGGGCCAGTCGAGGCAATGGGTTTCAAGCAGCACGCGGCCACCGTTCACATCGGTCGGGTCAAGCGAGGGGCGAATGCCCAAATTGGCCACGCCTGCGAGGGGCTGTTCGGCCAAACCGTGTACCTGCACCACGAAGATGCCGCTGGCGGCGGGCTTCCAGTGGGTGAAGCGCAAGTTGAGTGTGCGGCAGTCCAGCTCGCGGCCCAACTTGCGGCCATGCACCACATGGCCCGAGATGGCGTAGGGGCGACCCAGCAGCTGCGCCACCTCTTGCATGGCGCCACGGCCCATGGCCTCGCGAACGGCAGAACTTGACACACGCAGGCCGCGGACTTCGTAGCTGTTCATACGGGCTACATCGAAGCCTTGCGCGGTGCCTGCCGCATCGAGCATGGCGTAATCGCCCGCGCGTTTAGCCCCAAAGCGGAAGTCGTCCCCCACCAGCACGTATTTCACGCCCAAGCCTTTGACCAACACCTCTTCGATGAAGGCTTGCGGCTGTTGCGAGGCAAAGGCGTGGTTGAACGGCAACACCACACATTGATCAACACCGCAGGCGCTGAGCTCATTGAACTTGTCGCGCAGCGTGGCGATGCGGGCAGGTGCCAAGTCGGGTTGGCTCAGCTTTGAAGCAAAGAAGTCGCGCGGATGCGGCTCAAACGTCATCACACAACTGGGCACGCCACGGTGGCGCGCTTCGCTGTTGAGCAGGGCCAGCATGGCTTGGTGACCACGGTGCACGCCGTCAAAGTTACCGATGGTCAAAGCACAGGCTTTGGCCAATTGCGGGTGATGGAAGCCTCGAAAAATTTGCATGATTTGAGTGTGGGGCGACGAACATGAAACTGTCACCCAATAAAGGTATATTGTCAGCGATAGATGTGCATTCCCAAACGGTCGTTTTTGCAAGCGAATGGAGGTGAGGTGTGAAAGTCTTGAAACTGTCTGCCCAAGGGCTGCCGCAGTCGTGGATATCGCTGGAAGAAGCGGTCCTCCATTACGCGGCCGACGAAGTGCGCTGGGAATCTGGCGGCGAGGTGGCGGTGTTTCATGGCGGCACCAACGCCATCACGGGTGAGCAATCGATCATCACGGTCAACAGCATCATCGGCACCAAAGGCGTGCCCAATATCAACCCGTTTGATTTGAAGTCCGGCCTGAGCAACGACAAGCTCTTCAGCCGTGACCGCAACGTCTGCGCTTATTGTGGTGACCACTTTCACGAATCAGAACTCACCCGCGAACACATTCGTCCCGTCGGCCAAGGCGGCCCCAATGTGTGGATGAACGTGGTGACAGCGTGCAAATCGTGCAACCACCGCAAGGGCAATCGCACCCCTGAGCAAGCGCGCATGCCGTTGTTGTACACGCCTTACGAGCCATCGTTGTGGGAAGACTTCATCTTGCGTAACCGCCGTATCTTGGCGGACCAGATGGAGTTTTTGATGGCGCATGTGCCTAAAAGTTCTCGGCTGATGGCTTAGGTTTTTGCGTTAGCTCCGGCCTGTGGGCTGTTGCTCCGCTTAGAGTGGTATGGCCAGCTTCCTCATGCTGGGGTACCAAAAATCGTCAGCTGGCCATACCACTCTCAGCTGCGAGTTTCTTCACTCGACCTTTGTTAATGGGCTAACAACGCCGCCACGGCCTTCGGATAAATCAAATGCTCCTGCGTCAACACCCGGGCAGCCAGTGTGTCTGCGGTGTCGTCATCCAGCACGGGCACCACGGCTTGGGCCAGTATGTCGCCATGGTCGAGCTGGTCGGTGACGCGGTGCACAGTAGCTCCCGCAAATTTACAGCCGGCTTCGATGGCGCGTGCGTGGGTGTTTAAACCTGTGAAGGCAGGCAACAGTGAGGGGTGGATATTGATGAGCCTACCCTCGTAGTGCGCCACAAAGCCTGGGGTGAGGATGCGCATGAATCCGGCCAGAACCAAAAGGTGGGGCTGGTGTTTGTCGATTTCGGCCATCAGCGCAGCGTCAAAGGCTTCGCGGGGTTGTGGTTCGCCAGCGAAGGCTTTGTGGTCCACCACAACGGTGGCAATGCCGTGTTCTTTGGCAAACACCAAGCCTTCTGTGTCCGCTTTGTTGCTGATGATGGCGCTGACACGGGCGTTGAGGCGTTGGGTCCAGTTTTGCTTTTCTGCGGTGCGCACGATGGCGGCCATGTTGGAGCCAGCGCCAGAAATCAAGATCACGATATTTTTCATGTGGGTAAATTATCAATCAGGGTTTGCCCTCGTTTGTCGTGGTCTGGACAAGAAAAAGAGCACGGTCGTGCTAAAACATCGCATTCGTCAAACTAAAGGAACCCGTCATGGATTTGGCCTTCACCCCGGAAGAAGAGGCTTTTCGCCAAGAAGTGCGTGCTTGGGTGCACGCCAATTTGCCCAAAGATTTGTCGCACAAGGTGCACAACGCGCTGCGTCTGACGCGTGAAGACATGCAGCGTTGGGCCAAGATTTTGGGCGCTAAAAACTGGTTGGGCTACGGTTGGCCCACGCAGTTTGGCGGCCCCGGTTGGACAGCGGTGCAAAAGCATTTGTTCGAAGAAGAGTGCGCGTTGGCCGGTGCCCCGCGCATCGTGCCGTTTGGCCCCGTGATGGTGGCGCCTGTGATCATGGCGTTTGGCAATGCCGAGCAACAACAGCGCTTCTTGCCTGGCATCGCCAGCGGCGATGTGTGGTGGAGCCAAGGCTACAGCGAGCCGGGTTCGGGCTCTGACCTGGCCTCGGTCAAAACCCGCGCCGAGCGCGTGGGTGACAAGTACATCGTGAACGGCCAAAAAACGTGGACCACCTTGGGCCAGTTTGGCGAGTGGATTTTTTGCTTGGTACGCACCAGCAACGAGGGCAAGCCCCAGACCGGCATTTCGTTTTTGCTGATCGACATGAAGTCTCCCGGCGTGAGCGTGCGACCCATCAAGCTGCTCGACGGCGAGTGTGAGGTGAACGAGGTGTGGTTCGACAACGTCGAAGTACCCGTCGAAAACTTGGTGGGCGAAGAGAACAAGGGTTGGACGTATGCCAAGCATTTGCTGGCGCACGAGCGCACCAACATTGCCGACGTGAACCGCGCCAAGCGCGAGTTGGAGCGTTTGAAGCGCATTGCCAAGGCCGAGGGCGTGTACGACCCCGCCACGGGTGGTGCAGAAGCTCAACGCTTCCGCGACGAAGTGGCCAAGCTGGAGGTGGATGTGGTGGCGCTGGAAATGCTGGTGCTGCGTGTGCTGTCGGCCGAGAAGTCAGGCAAGCAGTCGCTGGACATCGCGGGCTTGCTCAAAATCAAGGGCAGCGAAATTCAGCAGCGTTACAGCGAGTTGATGATGTTGGCGGCTGGCCCTGCCAGCGTGCCGTTCATTGAAGAGGCCATGCAAGCCGGTTACCAAGGCGATCAAGCGCTCAGCAGCTTGTGGCCCAACGGCGACATGGGCAGCGCGCCTTTGGCGTCGACCTACTTCAATATGCGTAAAACCACCATTTACGGCGGCTCTAACGAGGTGCAACGCAACATCGTGGCGCAAGTGGTGCTGGGCTAAACACAAGGATTCATCATGGATTTCAATTTTTCTGACGACCAAGAACAACTGCGCGATGCGGTGCGCAAATGGGTGGATAAAGGCTACGACTTCGAGCGTCGCCGTGGCATCGTGGCTGCGGGCGGCTTTTCGCGCGAGGCCTATACCGAGTTGACCGAGCTGGGCTTGGGCGGCTTGTATGTCTCTGAAGAGCTGGGCGGTTTGGGCATGGGTCCTGTCGAGGGCATGGTGGTGATGGAGGAGTTGGGGCGCGGCATCGTGCTTGAACCTCTGGCACACACCCTGATTGCGGGCGCGGTGTTGACGGGTTATGCGCCTGCTGACGTACAAGCCGAGTGGTGCGGCAAAGTGGCCTCCGGCGAAGCTTTGGTGGTGCTGGCGCAGCAAGAGCGCGCAGGGCGCTACAACTTGGCAGCTTGTAAAACACAAGCCACGCCAGTGGGCACGGGCTGGACGTTGACGGGTGCCAAGAGCGTGGTGCCCGCAGGTGACATGGCCGATGCGTATTTGGTGCCTGCGGTGGCCAACGGCAAATTGGCGTTGTTCATCGTGGCGCGCGCGTCCGCTGGCGTGTCGGCCAAGGGCTATGTGTCGCAAGACGGCAGCCGCGCGGCAGAACTGCATTTGAACAACGCTTCTGCGCAGCTGGTGACGGCCGATGGCCAAACCGCCTTGGAGCATGCTGTGGATATTGGCGTTGCTGCTTTGTGCGCTGAAGCCGTGGGCGTGATGGATAAAACCGTGACCATCACGATTGATTACATGAACATGCGCAAGCAGTTTGGTGTGGCCATCAGCAGTTTCCAAGCCCTGCGCCATCGCTTGGCCGACATGAAGATGCAGCTTGAGTTGGCCCGCTCCATGAGCTACTACGCCACCTTGAAGCTCAATGACCCCGCGCTCGAGCGTCGTCGCGCCATGAGCCGCGCCAAGTACCAATTGGGCGTGTCCATGCGTTTTGTGGGCCAACAAGCGGTGCAGTTGCACGGTGGCATTGGGGTGACCGACGAGTACATCGTCAGCCACTATTTCAAGAAGCTCACGCAACTTGAAATGACCTTTGGAGACACCTTGCACCACTTGGGCGAAGTGTCGGCGTACATGCAAGACACCGCAGGGGTGTTTGCTTAAGCGTTTCTAGGCGGTGGCGGTTTTTTGAAAGCGTGGTTGCAACACGCCTTCAATCGTCACTTGCTCGGTGAACATGGCGGCGGGGCGCACCCACAGGCCATGTTCGCCGTAGAGAGCACGGTAAACCGTCATCACCTCTAGGGTTTCGCTGTGTCTGGCGGTGCCAATCACCTCGTACAGGCCGCCTTTGTAGTGGCGGTAGAGTCCGGTTGGGGTTTCTTGGAGTGGGGTCAGGTCTTGGTCGTTCATAGGGTGGGACAATACACCCTATGCATCCAAAAGCCCTTCTTGAAGCTTGTACTGAGCTCGTTCGCCTCACTTTGAAGTTTGACCACCCTGCTGACGCGGTGGTTTCTAAGTTTTTTCGTGATTACCGTAAGACCTACGCCTTCGGCCCGCGTGAGCGCGCCGCCTTAGCCGAAACCACGTACAACGTGTTGCGCAACAAATTGCGCTTCGACCATTTCGCCCCTTCAGGCTCGGGGCCCAAAGAGCGCCGTTTGGCGATTTTGGGATTTGCCCAGCATTTGAAAGAGCACGCGGCGCCTCAGCCTGCGTCCAACCAACCCAAGCGTCACCAACAACCCGGCAGCCAAGCGCTGGACTTTTTGATCAGCGCCCTGAACAAGCAAGAAGCTGCCTGGCTCGAAGCTTGTGAAGCGGTGAACCCCACTGATTTGATGGATCGCCATCGCCACAACATGCCCGAGTGGTTGGTAGAGCCGCTCAAAGCCCAAGTGGGCGAGGGCTTTTGGCCGTTGGTCGAGCGTTTGAACGGCGGTGCGCCGCTCGACTTGCGCGTGAACACCTTCACCGACAAACGCGCCGATGTGCAACATGAGTTGAAGTTGGCGGGCATCAAGGCCGTGGACACGCCTTTTTCGCCTTGGGGTTTGCGGATTGAAGGCAAACCGGCGTTGTCGAATTTGGACGCTTTTGCGCGTGGCGCGATAGAAGTGCAAGACGAAGGCTCGCAGTTGTTAGCCCTGCTGCTTGACGCCAAGCGCAGCGAAATGGTGGTCGACTTTTGTGCAGGCGCAGGCGGCAAAACCTTGGCCTTGGGCGCATCCATGCGCAGCACGGGTCGTTTGTACGCCTTTGATACCTCGGCACACCGCTTGGAGTCGTTGAAGCCGCGTTTGGCGCGCAGCAAGCTCTCGAACGTTTACCCTTCGGCGATTGCGCATGAGCGCGACGAGCGCATCAAACGCTTGAGCGGCAAGATCGACCGTGTGTTGGTGGATGCCCCTTGCTCAGGTTTAGGCACATTGCGCCGCAACCCCGATCTCAAGTGGCGTCAATCGCCCAAGGCGGTGCAAGAGTTGACCGAGAAGCAGACTGCGATTCTTGCCAGCGCTGCGCGTTTGGTGAAGTCGGGTGGTCGCCTGGTGTATGCCACGTGCAGCGTGTTGCCTGAAGAGAACGAGGCCATTGCCCAAGCCTTCAGCGCGGCGCACCCTAACTTCGTGCCTTTGTCGGCCGTCGACACCTTGACCGAGCTGAAGGTGGCCAATGCCGACAAGCTTTGCACACCTGACGGCTTGTATTTGCGTCTTTGGCCCCACATACATGCCACGGATGGCTTCTTCGCGGCAGTTTGGGTAGCCAAATAAGGCTATCCCACTTAAACTCGCTGCTCGTTATTCAATTGAATTGAAAGTTTCTGACATGTTGTTACCCCAATGGGCTTGGCTTGACGCAACCTTGAACTGGTTGAGCAATGGCCTTTTGAATTTCTCTGGCTGGCAAGTTTTCTTGGTCACGATGGTGCTCACCCACATCACCATTGCCAGTGTGACCATTTATTTGCACCGTCATTCGGCGCACCGTGCGCTAGATTTGCACCCTGTCGTGGCACACTTTTTCCGCTTTTGGCTGTGGCTCACCACCGCCCAAGTGACCAAGCAGTGGACAGCGATTCACCGCAAACACCACGCCAAGTGCGAGCAAGCGGAAGACCCACACAGCCCGCATGTGCATGGCATCAAAACCGTGTTGTTCACCGGTGCTGAGCTGTACCGCAAAGAGTCCAAGAACCAAGAGACGTTGGATCGTTTCGGCCACGGCACACCCACCGACTGGATCGAGCGCAACCTCTACACCCCCCATTCCGTGTGGGGTGTGTCGTTGATGCTCATCATCAACTTGGCCTTGTTTGGCGCCTTGGGTCTCACCGTTTGGGCCGTGCAAATGATGTGGATTCCCATCACAGCCGCCGGCATCATCAACGGGGCAGCGCACTACTGGGGTTACCGCAATTTTGAGGCAACCGATGCCAGTACCAACATTTCCCCTTGGGGCATCCTGATTGGTGGCGAAGAGTTGCACAACAACCACCACACGTACCCCACATCGGCCAAGTTGTCGGTCAAGCCCTACGAGTTCGACTTAGGTTGGTTCTACATTCGAATTTTGGAAACCTGTGGTCTTGCCACCGTGAAGAAAACTGTGCCGAAATTGGCCTTTGGCGATATCAAGCCTGTGGCTGACGAAAAGACCTTAGAAGCCGTCATTGCCAACCGCTACGAGGTGATGGCCAATTACGCACGCCAATTGCGTTTGACGATGAACCAAGAGTTGTCCAACCTGCCGACCTTGCCCACTGAAGCGGTGTTGGCGGCAGCCAAGCGTTGGATGCACCGCGATGCCGAGAAGGTGCCTGCAACGGTCGCCGAGCAGTTAGCCCTTGCCCGCGCTGCCTTGCCCAATGTGGACACCATGGTGAAGATGCGTGAAGAGCTGCGCCAGTTGTGGCTCAACACCAACCTCAACCGCGCTCAGCTGGCGCAAGACCTGCAAGCGTGGTGCAAACGCGCTGAGGCCAGCGGCATTGCTGCCCTGCAAGAGTTCTCGATGCAGATGCGCGCTGCACGCGTGTAAACAATACAGCGCTCAAGACAAAGGCACCTTCGGGTGCCTTTTCTTTTGGGCGACGTCAATCCCGCACAGCTGAGCCCGCAGTGCACATGAGCTTAGTTTCGTACAGACAACAAAAAACCCGCCATCAAACGATGAGCGGGTTATTTGTTGAGGTCCAACCTGAATTACTTCAGTTTGGTTTCCTTGTATTCAACGTGCTTGCGAGCTTTGGGATCAAATTTCATGATCAACATTTTCTCGGGCATTGTTTTCTTGTTTTTGCTGGTCGTGTAGAAGTGACCTGTGCCGGCTGTCGATTCCAGCTTGATTTTTTCGCGTCCGCCTTTGGATGCCATGATCGTGTCCTTTCAGTAACTGGAATTAAGCTTGACCGCGCGAACGCAAGTCAGCCAACACGGCGTCGATGCCGTTTTTGTCGATCAAACGCAGAGCTGCGCTAGAAACGCGCAAGCGAACCCAACGGTTTTCAGTCTCTACCCAGAAACGGCGGTATTGCAGGTTAGGCAAAAAACGGCGTTTTGTTTTGTTGTTAGCGTGGGAAACGTTGTTCCCAGACATAGGGCCTTTGCCCGTGACTTCACATACGCGTGCCATGTGGACACTCCATATTCAACGGCGGTCGTTCACACGAGCGCCTCACCTCGCCAGAAAGGGTGGCGGTAACCCAACTTCGCTGAATCCAGCAAAGCCTGAAATTGTAGCGCGTTTTAAGTCGCTTTGATCAGTGAGCGCCTTGCTCTAAGAAACGCTGGGCGTCCAAAGCGGCCATGCAGCCAGTGCCAGCGCTGGTGATCGCTTGGCGGTAAATGTGGTCTTGCACGTCGCCGGCCGCAAAAATGCCAGGTACGCTGGTCATGGTGGCAAAGCCTTCAGAACCGCTCTTGGTCAGCAAATAGCCACCTTTCATGTCCAGTTGGCCTTCAAAAATGCCGGTGTTGGGTGAGTGGCCAATCGCGATGAAGCAGCCTTGGGTCGCCAAATCACGGGTGCTGCCGTCTTTCGTGCTCTTCAAACGAATGCCGGTGACGCCAGACGCGTCGCCCAAGACTTCGTCCAAGGTGCTGTGGGTTTCGAGCACGATCTTGCCTGCGGCGACTTTCTCCATGAGCTTGTCGATCATGATCGCTTCGGCCTTGAACGTGTCGCGGCGATGCACCAAGTGAACCTTGGACGCGATGTTGGACAAATACAGTGCTTCTTCCACGGCCGTGTTGCCGCCGCCCACCACGCTGACCACTTGGTCGCGGTAGAAGAAACCGTCGCAGGTGGCACAGCCTGACACGCCGCGGCCCATGAAGGCTTCTTCAGAGGGCAGACCGAGGTACTTGGCCGATGCGCCCGTGCAAATGATGAGGGTGTCGCAGGTGTAGGTGCCGCTGTCGCCCGTCAAAGTGAAGGGGCGCTTGGAGAAATCGACTTTGTTGATATGGTCAAACACGATCTGGGTGTTGAAGCGCTCCGCGTGTTGCTGAAAACGTTGCATCAGCTCGGGGCCTTGCACGCCGTGCACGTCGGCGGGCCAGTTATCGACTTCGGTGGTGGTCATCAATTGGCCGCCCTGGGCCATGCCGGTGATCAGCAGGGGCTTCAAATTGGCGCGTGCTGCGTAGACGGCGGCTGTGTAGCCAGCAGGGCCAGAGCCGAGAATCAAAACTTGAGCGTGTTGGGAATTAGACATGAGGCGCGCTATCCAAAGAGACAATAAGAGCTAGATTGTAAGAAAGCCCCCATGGCCCTGCGTTGCGTCAGGCTGCCTCTCGGGTAAGCTCTCTCTTGAAACATGACTTACTCGCTCAACACCCTCAAAAACGAAACCCGCGCTTCTGGCGCTGACAAGGACCGCGAACCGACTGGCTGGCGACGCTTTGCGCAAGAAATTGCGCTGACCGCTGGCTTTGTGTTCATGACCTTTTGGTTTTTGGCCCTGATCACCCATTCGCCACTGGACCCTGCTTGGACCACGTCGGGGGCGGGTGGCACAGTGCGTAACTTTGGCGGCCGCTTGGGCGCATGGTTGGGCGACATGAGCTTCTTTTTGCTGGGCTACTCGGTGTGGTGGTGCTTTGCAGCGGCCAGTGTGGCCTGGCTCTCCGCCTTGGCCGACCGTTTGCGTGATGACGATTCGGTACACGACGACCCTGTCGGTTGGCGCTACACCCAGTTCGCGTTTTGGATAGGCTTGGCTTTGTTGCTGATTTGCAGCGCAGGTTTGGAGTGGACGCGTTTGTACCGCTTTGAAGACCGCTTGCCCGGCCATGTCAGCGGCGGTGTGCTGGGCTATGTGGTGGGCCCATCCAGCTTGAAGTGGTTGGGCTTCAACGGATCGGGTTTGATTTTTATTGTGTTTGGCGTGGTGGGTGCCTCGTGGGTGTTTCGCTTTTCGTGGGCTCAGACCGCTGAAAACTTAGGCGCTTGGTTGGACGGTGCCATCGAGACGTGGCGTGAACGCCGTGAGCGTGAGCAAGACGTGGCCTATGGTTTGGTCGCTGCCCGTGAGCGCGAAGAAGTGGTGTTTGAAGAACGTGTGGACATCAAAGAGCACCCGCCTATCGCCGTGCACATTGAGCCCGAAGTGATCGAGGTGCCTAAGAGTGCACGCGTGGCCAAAGAACGCCAAAAAACCTTGTTCACCGACGCGGCGACCGACTCCCGTTTACCGCAAGTCGATTTGCTGGACGACCCCCTCATTCGCCAAGACACCGTGGCCCCCGAAACGCTGGAAATGACCAGCCGCATGATTGAGAAAAAACTCAAAGACTTCGGCGTGGAAGTGCGTGTGGTGGCGGCGTCGCCTGGCCCTGTGATCACCCGTTACGAAATTGAGCCCGCCACTGGCGTGAAAGGTTCGCAAGTGCTGAACCTCGCCAAAGACTTGGCGCGTTCGTTGTCGCTGGTGTCCATTCGCGTGGTCGAAACCATTCCCGGTAAAAACTACATGGCGTTGGAGCTGCCCAATGCCAAGCGTCAGTCCATTCGCCTCAGCGAAATTTTGGGCTCCGATGTGTACAACGAATCCAAGTCCATGCTCACCATGGGTTTGGGCAAAGACATTGTGGGTAATCCCATCGTGGCTGACTTGGCCAAGATGCCCCACGTCTTGGTGGCGGGTACCACGGGCTCAGGTAAGTCGGTGGGTATCAACGCCATGATTTTGTCCTTGCTCTACAAGGCCGAAGCGCGCGATGTTCGCCTGCTGATGATCGACCCCAAGATGTTGGAAATGTCGGTGTACGAAGGTATTCCGCATTTGCTAGCCCCCGTGGTGACCGACATGCGTCAAGCTGCACACGGCCTGAACTGGTGCGTGGGCGAAATGGAGAAACGCTACAAGCTCATGAGCAAACTGGGCGTGCGTAACCTCGCGGGCTACAACGCCAAGATTGACGAAGCCGCCGCGCGTGAAGAGTTCATCTACAACCCCTTCAGTTTGACCCCCGATCAGCCCGAGCCCTTACAACGCCTGCCGCACATCGTGGTGGTGATTGACGAGTTGGCCGACTTGATGATGGTGGTGGGCAAGAAGATTGAAGAGCTCATTGCACGCTTGGCGCAAAAGGCCCGTGCAGCAGGCATCCATTTGATTTTGGCCACACAACGTCCTAGTGTGGACGTGATTACCGGTCTGATCAAAGCCAACATTCCCACGCGTATTGCGTTTTCGGTGGGCTCCAAAATTGACAGCCGCACCATCCTCGACCAAATGGGCGCAGAGGCCTTGTTGGGCATGGGTGACATGTTGTACATGGCCAGCGGCACAGGCTTTCCGGTGCGGGTGCACGGTGCGTTTGTGAGTGACGAAGAAGTGCACCGCGTCGTGAACTACTTGAAGAGCAAAGGTGAGCCCGACTACATCGAAGGCGTGCTCGAAGGTGGCACGCTCGATGGCGACGGCAATGCTGCAGGCCCCGATTTGTTTGGTGATGCACCCGCTGAAAAAGACCCCATGTACGACCAAGCCGTCGAGGTGGTGCTCAAAAACCGCAAGGCCAGCATTTCGCTGGTGCAGCGCCATTTGAAGATTGGCTACAACCGTGCGGCCCGTTTGGTGGAAGACATGGAAAAAGCCGGCATGGTCAGCGCCATGAGCAACAACGGCCAGCGCGAAATTTTGGTACCTAAAAGAGATGAATAAGCAAGATGCGCAGGATCCGGCCGAAAGCGGCATGGTCATCAATTTGGCTTTTTTAAAACGCGGCATACGTCGCGGTGGTGCTGTGCTCGTCGTCTGCGCCTTGAGTGCCAGCCTGGCCTGTGCCAGCAGCTTAGACACGCTAGAGCGATTTTTAAAAGCCACCCAAAGCGGACGCGCCGATTTCACCCAAGTGGTCACGCCGCCCGCCAAATCTGGGCAGACTGTGCGCGGCAAAACATCGACAGGCACTTTTGCCTTTGTACGGCCCTCGCGCTTTCGTTTTGATTACCAAAAACCGTTCCCCATGGTCATCGTCGCCGATGGTCAAACCTTGTGGCTCTACGACGCCGACCTAGAACAAGTGACAGCCCGCAAGCAGGCCCAAACCTTGGCCAGCACGCCTGCTGCCTTGGTGGCCACGGCCGCCGACTTGGGCGCTTTGCAAAAAGACTTTACCTTGACCGCCGAGCCCGATGCCGAGAGCCTGCAATGGGTGCTAGCCACGCCCAAAGCCCGCGACAGTGCCTTGCAGTCGGTTCGCATCGGCTTGCGCCTCGACGGCGGTTACGCAGCCTTGGCCAAGCTGGATATTTTGGATGCCTTGGGCCAGCGCTCGGTGCTGAGTTTTGAGCGGTTCGAAGTCAACCCCAGCAGCTTGGGGCATGCCGCTTTTAATTTTGTGCCGCCCAAAGGCGTTGATGTGGTGCGCCCTTGAGGCGTGCAGTGGGTGAGTACTGAGGTCGGCATTCAGCGCAGCCCGAACGTGTTGTTGGGCTTGCCGCCGTTGCTTGATGCCCGCACGCGGGTGGTGGTTTTGGGCAGTTTTCCGGGGGTTGCATCGCTGAAGTCACAGCAGTACTACGGCCATCCTCACAACCAATTTTGGAAAATCATGGTCGCTTTATTGGCCCCCGATCGACCTGACGTGTTGACGCTTGCCTATGCCGAACGTGCGCAATGGTTGCTGGCCCAAGGCGTCGGTTTGTGGGACGTTTACGGGTCGTGTGAGCGCGAAGGCAGCTTGGACAGCCGCATTCAAAACGCCGTGCCCAACGACTTGCTCAGCTTACGCGTGCGTTGCCCCGCCTTGGTGGCGATTGGCCACAATGGCGGCGAGAGTTTCAAACACGCGGTGCTGACCCGCGCTTTGGGCTTGCCGGTGTCTCGCTTGCCATCTACCAGCCCAGCCCATGCGTCATGGTCGTTGGAACGTAAATTGGCGGCTTGGCGTGAATGGCTGGACAGCACGCCCTGCATGCTCGCGCCTAACGATCACGCTTGAAACGCTCGGTACACTTTCTCGACCTTTGACGACACCCCACATTCTTGTGAATACCACCCACACCCCCCTCGCTGAACGTCTGCGGCCGCGCACTTTAGGTGAGGTCATCGGCCAGCAGCATGTGCTGGGCGAGGGCATGGCGCTGCGTGTGGCGTTTGAGTCGGGGCAACCGCACAGCTGCATCTTGTGGGGGCCGCCCGGCGTGGGCAAAACCACCATCGCCCGTTTGATGGCCGATGCGTTTGATGCGCAGTTCTTGTCGATCAGCGCGGTGTTGGGCGGCGTGAAAGAAATTCGCGAAGCGGTGGATTTGGCCATCGCCCAGCGTGATGGCATCGACCCCAAGCGCACCATCATGTTTGTGGACGAGGTGCACCGCTTCAACAAAAGCCAGCAAGACGCGTTTTTGCCGCACGTCGAATCGGGGTTGTTCACCTTCATTGGCGCGACCACCGAGAACCCTTCGTTCGAGGTGAATTCGGCCTTGCTGTCTCGCGCTGCGGTGTATGTGTTGCAGTCGCTGAGCGAGCAAGATTTGGGGCAAATCATTGCCAAAGCGCAAGCCATGGGTGCGGTGCCTGCGCTGGATGAAGCCGCCTTGCAGCGACTCATTGCCTACGCCGATGGCGATGCCCGCCGCTTGCTCAACACGCTGGAAACCTTGGCGGTGGCGGCCAACCGAGAGAAGCTAGAAGCCATCAACGACGCATGGCTGATGCGCGTGCTGGGCGAACGCATGCGCCGTTACGACAAAGGTGGCGAACAGTTTTACGACACCATCAGCGCCCTGCACAAGTCGGTGCGCGGCTCAGACCCCGATGCGGCTTTGTATTGGCTGGTGCGCATGCTCGATGGCGGCGCTGAGCCCAAATACATGGCCCGCCGCTTGATTCGCATGGCCGCCGAGGACATCGGCTTGGCTGACCCACGCGCCTTGCGCCTGGCGCTGGATGCCGCCGAGGTGTATGAGCGCTTAGGCTCGCCTGAGGGCGAGCTGGCGCTGGCCGAGTGTGTGGTGTATTTGGCAGTCGCCCCCAAATCGAACGCGGTCTACAAAGCCTACAAAGAAGCCAGGGCCCTGGTCAAGAAAGACGGCACGCGCCCCGTGCCCATGCACCTGCGCAACGCCCCTACCAAAATGATGAAAGACATGGACTGGGGCAAGGGCTACCGCTACGCCCATGACGAAGAAGATGGCTTTGCGGCGGGCGAAAACTACATGCCCGAAGGCTTGGAAAGTACGGGCTTTTACCGTCCCGTGGAGCGCGGTTTAGAGATCAAAATCGCTGACAAATTGCGCCAATTGCGCGACAAAAACCAACAAGCAGGTAAATAACAAATGGACGTCTTGCTTCAACAAGTCATCAACGGCTTGGTGCTGGGCAGCATGTACGCGTTGGTGGCGCTGGGCTACACCATGGTCTACGGCATCATCAACCTCATCAACTTCGCGCATGGTGAGGTGCTGATGATCGGTGCTTTGTGCAGCTGGTCGGTCATCGGCCTTTTGCAGCCTCTCATGCCTGACACACCGGGTTGGGTGATCTTGCTGATTTCCATGGTGGTGGCCTCGGCTGCAGCCGCTGCGCTGAACTTTGCGATTGAAAAAATCGCTTATCGACCTTTGCGCAATGCGCCCAAGTTGGCCCCACTCATCACCGCGATCGGCATGTCGATCTTGTTGCAAACCATCGCCATGATTGTGTGGAAGCCCAATTACAAATCGTTTCCCACGCTGTTGCCCAGCACGCCCATTGCCATTGGCGAGGCGGTCATCACACCCACGCAGATCATGATTTTGGCGGTCACAGCCATGGCGCTGGCTGTGTTGTCTTGGTTGGTCAACCGCACCCAGCTCGGACGTGCCATGCGTGCCACGGCAGAAAACCCGCGCGTCGCCAGCTTGATGGGCGTGAAGCCCGACACGGTGATTTCGGCCACCTTCATCATCGGTGCGGTGCTGGCCACCATCGCGGGTGTGATGTGGGCGTCGAACTATGGCACCGTGCAGCACGCGATGGGCTTTTTGCCGGGTCTGAAAGCCTTCACAGCTGCCGTGTTTGGTGGCATTGGCAATTTGGCCGGCGCTGTGGTGGGCGGGCTGCTGTTGGGTCTGATTGAGTCGATCGGTTCGGGTTACTTGGGCGCTTGGACGGGGGGCGTGTTGGGCAGCCACTACACCGACATTTTGGCGTTCATCGTGCTCATCGTGGTGTTGACGCTACGGCCTTCGGGCCTGTTGGGCGAGCGTGTGGCAGATCGGGCTTGACGGACATGACACAGACTTATCTTTCTAAACGCGGGCTCAACCAACCTTGGCTCATCTTGGGCTTGGCGTTGGTGTTGCCCTTGGTGCTGCAAAGCTTTGGCAACGCTTGGGTGCGCATTGCCGACATGTCGCTGCTCTATGTGTTGCTGGCACTGGGCCTGAACATCGTGGTGGGCTACGCCGGTTTGCTGGATTTGGGGTATGTGGCCTTCTTTGCGGTGGGCGCTTACTTGTTTGGTTTGATGGCCTCGCCCCATTTGACCGAGACGTTTCCCCTCATCGCCACCTTGTTTCCAGATGGCTTGCACATGAGTTTGTGGCTGGTGCTGCCTTTGGCAGCGGGCTTGGCGGGGCTGTTCGGTCTCTTGCTGGGTGCGCCCACGTTGAAGCTGCGCGGCGATTACTTGGCCATCGTCACGCTGGGCTTTGGCGAAATCATCCGCGTGTTTTTGAACAACTTGGACCACCCCGTCAACATCACCAATGGCCCCAAAGGCTTGGGGCAAATTGATGCGGTGACGGTCTTTGGCTACCCCCTGTCGCGGCGTTTGGATTTGGGCTTCTTTCAGCTGCCCTCGGTGACCCTGTATTACTACCTGTTCTTGGCCTTGGTGGTGGTGAGCGTGGTGCTGTGTTCGCGGCTCGAACACTCGCGCATCGGCCGCGCTTGGATGGCCATTCGTGAAGACGAAATCGCGGCCAAAGCCATGGGCTTGAACACCCGCAACTTGAAACTCATGGCCTTTGGCATGGGCGCGTCCTTTGGCGGTGTGTCGGGGGCGATGTTTGCGTCGTTTCAGGGCTTTGTGTCCCCAGAGTCGTTCAGCCTGATGGAGTCGGTGATGATTGTGGCGATGGTGGTTTTGGGAGGCTTGGGCCATTTGCCCGGCGTCATTTTGGGCGCGGTGTTGTTGGCCGCTTTGCCCGAAGCCCTGCGCTATGTGGCGGGGCCGTTGCAAGAGATGACGGGTGGGCGTTTGGACGCGGCCATCTTGCGTCAGCTGTTGATTGCGCTGGCCATGATCGTCATCATGCTTTGGCGGCCACGTGGCTTGTGGCCTACGCCTGAGCATGGCAAAAATTTGCCCGCAGCGGGAGGTCAAGCATGAGCAGCACCAGCACCAGCAACCCGGCCAGCACGGCCAACCCTTCTTCGAACGTGGCCCACGGACTGACCGCCGATTGGGTGTTGAATGTGTCTGGCATCTCCAAACGCTTTGGCGGTTTGCAAGCCTTGAGCGAGGTGGGCATGCGGATTGAGCGCGGTCAGGTCTATGGCTTGATTGGCCCTAACGGCGCGGGCAAGACCACGTTCTTCAACGTCATCACGGGCCTGTACACCCCCGACAGCGGTCAGTTTGAATTGGCGGGCCAGCCTTACCAGCCCACCGAGGTGCACCGTGTGGCCCAAGCGGGCATTGCACGCACCTTCCAAAACATCCGTTTGTTTGCCGAAATGACCGCACTCGAAAACGTGATGGTGGGCCGTCATGTGCGCACGCATTCTGGGTTGTTGGGTGCGATTTTCAGAACCCGTGCTTTTGTCGCCGAAGAAGCGGCGATTGAACAACGCGCGCGCGAACTGCTGGACTACGTGGGCATTGGGCCACTCGCCGATTACAAATCGCGCACGCTCAGTTACGGTGACCAGCGGCGTTTAGAAATTGCGCGGGCCTTGGCCACCGACCCGCAACTCATTGCCTTGGACGAGCCGGCAGCGGGCATGAACGCCACCGAAAAAGTGCAGTTGCGCGAGCTGATCGACAAAATTCGGCGCGACCAGCGCACGGTCTTGCTGATCGAGCATGACGTGAAGCTGGTCATGGGCCTGTGCGATCGCGTGACCGTGCTCGATTACGGCAAAGTGATTGCGCAAGGCACGCCCGCCGAGGTGCAGCGCAACGCGCAGGTGATTGACGCCTATCTCGGCACGGGAGCGCACTGATATGACCGATCACAACGCAAAGGTGCTGCTGAAGGTCAGCGATCTCAAAGTCGGCTACGGTGGCATTCAAGCCGTCAAGGGCGTGAGCTTTGAGGTGAGGCAGGGCGAGTTGGTCTCGCTCATCGGCTCCAACGGGGCGGGTAAGACCACCACCATGAACGCCATCACGGGGCTCTTGCCTTTGGGCGGCGGCCAGATTGTGTTGGCGGGCCAAAACATCTCGGGCCTTGGTCCTTGGAACCTGGTGCAACAAGGCTTGGCCATGGTGCCCGAAGGCCGTGGTGTGTTCACGCGCATGACCATCCTTGAGAACTTGCAAATGGGCGCTTATCTGCGTGACGACAAAGCGGCAATCACCGACGACATCGAGCGCGTGTTCACCACCTTCCCTCGCCTTAAAGAACGGCGCGATCAACTGGCCGGCACCTTGTCGGGCGGCGAGCAGCAAATGCTGGCCATGGGCCGTGCGTTGATGAGCCGACCCCAAATGCTGTTGCTGGACGAGCCATCCATGGGCTTGTCGCCGATCATGGTGGACAAGATTTTTGAAGTGATCTGTGAGGTCTCGGCCCAAGGTGTGACGATTTTGCTGGTGGAGCAAAATGCCAGCCGGGCCTTGCAAATTGCCGATCGTGGCTACGTGATGGAATCGGGTGTGATCACCCTCAGTGGCCCCGCGCAAGACCTGTTGCATGACCCCAAAGTACGAGCAGCTTATTTAGGAGCGTAATCACCATGACCCAGCGACTCAGTGCCGACGACATCGCCCACTACCAAACACAAGGCTTTGTGATTCCGCCTTACCGTTTGGAGCCGGAGTTGCTCAAGGGCTTGCAAGACGCCCTCAACACCCTGATTGCCAACAACCCAGGAGTGCGCCCTGAAAAGCTGGTGAGCGCCCACATTGAGGGGCGCAACGACGAAGGCGTGCACGGCAGTCAGCGCTTTTTAGAGCTTGCGATGCACAAGCCGATTGTGGATTTGGTCGAGCAATTGATAGGGCCTGACATCATCTTGTGGGGCTGTCATGTGTTTTGCAAACCGGCCAGTGAGGGGTTTGAGACACCGTGGCACCAAGACGGTCACTACTGGCCCATTCGTCCTTTGGCCACTTGTACTGTCTGGGTGGCCCTGGAGCCCAGCACGCGTGAGAACGGGTGTTTGCGTGTTGTCCCTGGTTCGCACCGTGACCATGTGTTGCACGAGCATCTGCACGAAGACCGCCAAGATTTGGTCTTGAACCAGCGCATGGCCGAAGGCACTTTCGACGAGGCGCAGGCGGTTGATTTGGAGCTGCAGCCCGGCCAGATGTCCATGCATGACGTCTACATGATCCACGGGGCCAAAGCCAACACCTCCACCCAGCGTCGAACCGGTGTGGCTTTGCGCTTCATGCCTGGCACCTCTTTGTTTGACCGTGACTTGCGCCCTATGGATGGCAAGACCGGTGTGCCCGTGAGTTTCGGCACGCGTCCTTTGTGGCTGCTACGCGGTGAAGACCGCACAGGACGCAACGATTTTCAAGTGGGGCACAGACAAGCCTAAAGTCGGTTCAAAGTCGGTTTAAAACCGACTTGCGCTCAGTCAATGCGTGCGCCAGAGCGTTGAATGATGGGCGCCCATTTGGTTGACTCATCTTGAATCAACTTGGCGAACTGCTCAGGCGTGCCGCCGATGGCTTCGAGTCCTGCCGCTTTGAGGCGCTCTTTGACGGCGGGATCTTGCAAGGCTGCGTTGAGTGCACTGTTGATGCGGTCCACCACGGCACGCGGGGTGCCAGCGGCGACTAACACGCCGTTCCAAGCCAAAGCTTCAAAGCCTTTCAGTTCGGGCAAGCCACTCTCGGCCACCGTGGGCACATCGGGCAGCAAGGCGTAACGCTGCGCACTGGTGACCGCCAAATACTTCAAACGACCTTGTCTGACTTGGGGTGCGATGACCGTGGGAACGGAGGCAATCAAGTGGGTCTCGCCCGACAAGGTAGAGAGCACCGCAGGTGGGCTCCCGTTGAACGGAATGTGAACCGTGAAGGTGTTCGTGACCGCCTTGATGTATTCCATCGTCAGGTGCGACGAGCTGCCATTGCCCACCGATGCAAAGTTGTATTTGCCCGGAGAGTCCTTCAGCAGTCCGACCAACTCCCGCATGTTGTTGGCAGGCAGTTGCACGTTGGCGGCAATGACATTGGGTTGCGAGGTGGTGATCATGACCGCCTGCAAGTCTTTCAAAGGCTGATAAGGCAGTTTGGGGTAAAGGTAGGGCGCAAACGACAAAGGCCCGTTGTACGACATGACCCAGGTGTAGCCATCGGCCGCTGACTTGGCCACTTCGTTGGTGCCCACGGTGCCACCGGCTTGAGGTTTGTTTTCGACCACCACCGCTTGCCCCAAATTGTCTTTGAGGCGGTCTTGCATGGCGCGTGCGATCACATCCAATGATGAGCCTGCAGGCGCCACCACCACCCAACGGATGGGTTTGGTGGGGAAGCTTTGTGCGTTGGCTGTGAGTGACGCTGTCGCCAAACCTAGACCTAAGCCCAGCCCCAGATAGACATTGGCACCGATGCGTCGGATGTGGGGCCACGACGCTTGAATCTTGCGATGGACAGCGATGTGGGTGGCGCCTGTGGTTTGCGTTTGAATGTGGGGCATGTGAAGGCTTTCGAGGCTTAGGTGGCTGAGTTGGCTCAGGCTTTGTCGGCAGCCGAGGTGAACGAGTCGGCGTAAAACTCATCGGCGGGCAACCCTGCTGCGGTGTAGTCGGCACGCGCCGAGTCCACCACGATGGGCGCACCACACGCGTAGACCTGATAGCCGCTGAGGTCAGGGGTATCTTGCAACACGGCTTGGTGCACAAAGCCGGTACGGCCGCTCCAGTTGTCTTCAGGCAAGGCATTGGAGATGACGGGCACGTAAGTCAAATTGGGCATGTTGGCCAATTGGGCTTGCACCCAGTCGTTCAAATACAAGTCTTCAGGACGGCGGCCACCCCAGTACAGGGTGACAGGGCGTGTGATGCCTTTGAATTGCATGTGCTCCAAGATGGCCTTGATCGGGGCAAAGCCCGTGCCCGAAGCCAAGAACACCAAAGGTTTGTCTGAGTCTTCACGCAAGAAGAAGGTGCCTTGCGGACCTTCGATGCGTTGAATTTCTTTTTCTTTCATGGCACCAAACACATGGTCGGTGAACTTGCCGCCGGGCATGTGGCGGATGTGCAATTCAATCGCGGGGCTGCCCGCGACCAAGGTGTGTGGCGCATTGCCCATCGAGTAGCTGCGGCGATCGCCGTCGCGCAACAAAAAGTCGATGTACTGACCGGCGTGAAACTTCATCACGTCGTTGGCGGGCAGTTGGAGTTTGACGATCATCACGTCGTGCGAGGCTTTCTCCAGAGAGATCACGCGCACCGGCATCTTCTTGATGGGAAACGCGCCTTCTTCCACCACTTGGCGCGACTCCAGCACCACATCGCTGTGGGCGGTAGCGCAGCAGGTGAGCACAAAGCCGTTGGCGGCTTCTTCAGCGCTCAGGGCTTTTTCTTGGTGCTTGCCATGGGTCACATCGCCCGAAATCTTTTTGCATTTGCAAGAACCGCAGGCGCCGTCTTTGCAGCCATAGGGCAGGCCAATGCCTTGGCGCATGCCTGCGGCGAGCAAGGTTTCGTCAGACGTTGATGTGAAAGTGCGGCCACTGGGCTGGACCGTAATGTTGAAACTCATCTTTGGGTATCCTTGAACTTTTATAGGCTGTATTTTGCCCTCCAACCAATCCCCTCTTGGCGCTTTGCCTGCCCGATTTCGACGTGAACGCTTACTGATCATCGGTTGTGGTGATGTGGGCGTGCGTGTGGTGCGCGCCCAGCGCCATGTGCGCGTGCTGGCGCTGACTTCTAATGCTGCGCGTCTGACTGAATTGCGAGCCTTGGGTGTCACCCCTCTGCTGGGTGATTTAGACCAGCTTGCCACCTTGAAACGCTTGGCGGGCTTGGCCACCCGAGTCATTCACTTAGCGCCACCGCCTTTGCGCGGCAGCACCGATCCGCGCACCCAAGCAATCACCCGTGCCCTCAGCGTGCGCACGCCGCCGCGCAGCTGGGTGTATGGCTCCACCAGCGGCGTGTTTGGCGATTGCGCGGGTGCTTGGGTGAGCGACAGCCGCCCTGTGAACCCCGCCACGCCGCGTGCCATGCGCCGTGTGGACGCAGAGGCGCGGCAGCGCCACTATGCGCGTTTGCGGGGCAACGCGGTGCGTATGAGCGTGTTGCGTATTCCGGGCATTTATGCGCCGGATCGTGAAGGCGGCACGCCCCGCGAGCGCCTTTTACGCGGTGCGCCGGTGTTGAACCGCGCAGACGATGTGTTCACCAACCACATTCACGCCGACGATTTGGCCCGTGCGTGCCAGCTGGCGCTGTGGCGCGGCAAAACGCAGCGCGCTTACAACGTGAGCGACGACAGCAGCTTGTTGATGGGCGATTACTTTGACATGGCTGCAGGTTTGTACTGTTTGCCTAAACCGCCGCGCATCAGCCGTGCGCAAGCGGAGTTTGACGTGCCTGCGATGCAGCTGAGTTTCATGAGCGAGTCACGCCGCCTGGAGAACACCCGCATGAAGCGCGAGCTGCGGTTGCAGCTGCGCTATGTGGATGTGACGGCGGGCTTGACCAGCTCGCCAACCATCAATCGAACTTGATGTTGCCGGCCTTGATGGCCTTGGCCCAGCTGACGGTGTCGCGCTCCAGCAGTTTGGTGGTGTTGTCAGGGGTGAGGTAGCGAATTTCAATGCCCGCCTGGTCGGCGCGTTGCTTGGTCTCAGGCAACTCCATGCCGCGTTTGACTTCGGCTGAGAGTTTTTGCACCACTTCTTTGGGCGTGCCGCTGGCGACGTACAAAGCCACCCACGACTCCAACTCAAAACCCGTCAAACCCGCTTCGGACGCGGTGGGTACTTGTGGCAATTGGGGATGGCGAATCTTGCCTGTGACGGCCAAGGCTTTGAGCTTGCCGTTGAGCACATGGCCCATCACCGATGGTGGTGTGGTGATGAACACTTGCACTTGGCCGGCCAGCACATCTTGAATGGCTTGGCCCGAACCTTTGTAAGGCACATGCGTCATCTCAATGCCGGTTTGCTGCTTGAAAATTTCGGTGCCAATGTGCGACACAGAGCCGTTGCCTTGTGACGCGTAATTGAGCTTGCCCGGGTTTTGTTTGGCCCACGCGATGAACTCTTTGAGCGTGTTGGCAGGCACGGAGGGGTGGACTGCAATGACGTTGGTGGCAACCGTGACCAAGCCCACGGGCGTGAGGTCTTTGAGCTCCCAAGGCAGTTTGTCCATCAGGATGGGGTTGGCGATGTGGTAGCCCGAATACGACACCAGCACCGTGTGGCCGTCTTTGGGGCTGCGTGCAACGAGGGAGTAAGCCAAATTGCCACTGCCACCGGGTTTGTTATCGACCACCACAGATTGACCAATGAAGCGGCCTAAAGACTCGCTGACCAAGCGAGCCGAGGTGTCGACCAAGCCACCGGGCGGGTTGGGCACGACCAAGGTGATGGGCTTGCTGGGGTAGGCATCGGCTTGCGCCCAAACGGTTGACGACGCTAGGCTAGCCAGTGCGGCTAAGGCTGCCAACGTGATGTGGAGTTGACGACGGTTGAACAGGTTCATGTTGTGGTTCCTTTGAATTTTGTTGGTTTTAGCGTTGGCCAATACGCACGGTACCAAAAATGGTTTGCGCTTCGCGCGGCATGCTGCGCCAATATTGTGGGCTAGCTTGCACGGTGCCTTGAAGCGCCGCTGCGGCTTCCCACATCCAGCGGGGTTTATACAAAAAGCTGCGGGCCAAAGCGACCAGATCAGCGTCACCGCGTGCCAAGATGTCTTCGGCCTGTTGGGGTTCAGTGATCAAGCCCACAGCGATGGTGGGCAGTTGGGCTTTTTGTTTCACCAACTTGGCGAAAGGCACTTGGTACTCGGGGCCAATCGCGATCTTTTGCTGCGACGACACGCCGCCTGAGGAAATGTGCACGAAGTCTGCGCCGGCGAGTTTCAAGCGCAACGAGAAGTCGGCGGTTTCTTCGGGTGTCCAACCGCCTTCGACCCAATCGGTCGCGGACAAACGCATGCCCAAAGCGCCTTTGTAAACCGCGCGCACGGCTTCAAAAACTTCCATGGGAAATCGCGTGCGGCCGTCAAAGTTGCCGCCGTAGCCGTCGGTGCGCACGTTGGACAGGGGGGACAAAAACTGGTGCAACAAATAGCCATGAGCGCCGTGCAACTCAATGGCTTCAATGCCCATGGCGTCGGCGCGTTCGGCGGCTTTGACGAAGGCCTGTTTGATGTCTTCCAAACCTTGGGCGTCGATGGCTTCAGGCGGTGTTTCTTGCGCCAAATGCGGCAACGCGGAAGGCGCTTCGGGGTGCCAGCCGCCGTTCGCATCGTCGACCAATTGACCCCCTTGCCAAGGGGCGGCGCTGGAGGCTTTGCGACCTGCGTGTGCGAGCTGGATGCACACGGGGACTTGCGGCGCGAGTTTGCGTGCGCGTTGCAGGGTGTCGTTCAGTGCAGCGGCTGTGGCATCGTCCCACAAGCCAAGGCAATAGGGCGTGATGCGGCCGCGTGCGGTGACAGCGGTGGCTTCGATGATGAACAGGGCTGCGCCGCTGTTGAGCAGGTTGCCCCAATGCATCAGGTGCCAGTCGGTGGCTTGACCGTTGTCGGCCGAGTATTGGCACATGGGGGCCACGACGCCGCGGTTGGCCAAGGTCAAAGGGCCGCGCGGTGAGGTGAGGGTGAATTCAGAAAAGAGGTGGCTCAAGAGAACTCCAAAAACAAAAATGCCTGCGGATGAGGCAGGCATGGATCGTAAATCGTTGCTTGTGTTTCAGTTGGCAACTGCGCGACAAAGACACGCGGGATGGGTTTCAGAGGAAACCCTCGTCGTCCTCGTCGGCTTCCAGATCCTCCAGACTGATGGCATTCTCGACCTTCGTGCTTTTTGAGGTCTTTGCATCCACTTCAATGTCGGTCAGCCGTGAATTCAGGTTATTCACCGTGTTTTTGATACCCGCTAAACGGCTGCGAAATACGGCGCGTGCTTCTTCTTGCTGGATCTTTTTGAGTTCGGCCGCTGATGGCACGGCTTGCGCAATCACAGGCGCAGTGGGCACAGCTGCTTGAGTTTCAGGGGATGGCGCTGCGGGAGCCTCTCGTGGGGTGTCAGTGGCTGGCGCGCTGTCGCTGGTTGGAAACGAGACGGTGGCCCGTTCAACCGCGGTCGATGGCAACACTTCAAGATGGTCTTCGACGCGATCGATCGGCACCTCTTGTTGGTTCAACCCGGGCAGCGGGTTTTCTGGCGCGGCTTGGCGGTTGTCGATGACGCCTTCTTTGTCGAGCGCTTGCACGTTGTCCACGATGGCCGCATTGCCCAGTGCTTGGACGTTGTCTGTCTCATGGACGGTTGCCAAAGCTTGGCGGTTGTCTGACTCAACGGCCGTGTCGATGGCGATGTGGTTGACTGGCGTGCTGGGTGTTGGGTCTAAGGCTTGGCGATTGTCCGTCGCGTTGTCATTGGAAATGACTTGCACATTCTCAGACACCTCGTCTTTGGGAATGCTTTGACGGTTGTCAACAGCGGCATCAACGTCGATTTGCTGAACGTTGTTCGCGACTTGGTCAACCGCTATGTTTTGCACATTGGGTGAAGTCGCAGAGTCTTCGGCAACCACCACTTTATTTTCAGTGCTGGCCGACACTTCAATAGCTTGCGTGTTGTCATCGATGTGATCGACCGGAATGCTTTGCACATTGGGCGCTGCAGCCTGCTCTGTGGCGATGCCTTGGCGGTTGTCGATGACGCTTTCTTTGTCGAGCGTTTGCACGTTGTCTGCAATTTTGTCGACAGGAATGCTTTGTACGTTCGGCGCTGCGGCTTGCTCGGTGGCAATGCCCTGTCGATTCTCTGATGTGGTCGACGTTTCTAGGGTCTGATGGTTGTCTTGCGTTTTGTCAACCGCGATGTTTTGAACATTGGCGGAGGATGCGCCATCGACGGTCAGCGTTTGACGATTTTCTGTGTCGGTGGATGTCTCGACGTGTTGAACGTTGTCGACCATCTGATCGACAGACACTTGTTGCACGTTGGACGCCACCGCGTTGCCATTGGTGACCGATTGAATGTTGGCTGGCAGCTTGTCGATAGGAACGTTTTGCACATTGGGCGATGCGGCATCGTTCTCTGTCACGAGTTGAACGTTGGGCTCAACCTCTGCGTCATTCTTGAGCGTGACGATCGTCTCTTTGGCAGACAAAGCTTCTTGGAGTGCGAGCTCAAACTTGCTGAGTGGTACTTCTTCTTCAGCTAATTTGGCTGTCTTAAGCGCTGAGGCCTGAGCTTCAAGCTCAGCTTTTTTCCTTGCTGAATCGACATCAGCCAATGAATTGACAATATTTTTTGGGGTTTTTGCGTTGCCTGTGCGTTCAGAGACTTGAACGGAATGCCTTGCACCGCTTCTGACAATGTTGGCGTACTCTTCGTCTTGCATAAATTCGAAGTCAAGTTGTCAGATGAAGTTATTAACCAGTGGTGCCCGGGGCCGGAATCGAACCGGCACGCCTTGCGGCGGGGGATTTTGAGTCCCCTGCGTCTACCAATTTCACCACCCGGGCACTGGAATCAACAGCCAATATTATGGCACATTTATGGCATGACTGAACAGATTTTTTACCAAACCATTGAAGCTGCCATCGGAAAAACGCCTCTGGTGTCTTTGCAGCGTATTCATGCTGCTGAAAATGCCAAGCGTGGCAACGTGATTCTTGGCAAGTTAGAGGGCAACAACCCGGCAGGTTCGGTCAAAGACCGTCCCGCTTTGTCGATGATTCAACGGGCACAAGAGCGTGGGGAAATCAAGCCTGGCGACACCTTGATTGAAGCCACCTCCGGCAACACCGGCATCGCTTTGGCCATGGCTGCGGCCATCAAGGGTTACCGCATGGTGCTGATCATGCCGGAGGACTTGTCGATTGAGCGCGCTCAGACGATGAAGGCTTTTGGCGCTGAATTGATCCTGACGCCCAAAAGCGGTGGCATGGAGTACGCCCGTGATTTGGCGGAACGTATGGAAAAAGAAGGCAAAGGTCGCATGCTCGACCAATTCGCCAACTTGGACAACCCGCGCATCCATTACGAAACCACGGGCCCTGAGATTTGGAACGACACCCACGGGCGCGTGACCCATTTTGTGAGTGCCATGGGCACCACGGGCACGATCACGGGCGTGTCGCGTTATTTGAAAGAAAAAAATCCAGCGGTGCGCATCATTGGCGCGCAACCCAGCGAAGGCTCGCGCATTCCTGGCATCCGCAAATGGCCTGAGGCTTATTTGCCCAAAATCTACGATGCCAAAAACGTCGATGAATTGGTCTACGTCAGCCAAGACGACGCCGAAGACATGTGCCGTCGCTTGGCGCGCGAAGAGGGCATTTTTGCGGGCATCTCTGCAGCCGGTGCTTGCTGGGTGGCCTTGCAAATTGCACAACAGGTTGAAAACGCCACGATTGCTTTCATCGTGTGCGACCGTGGTGACCGTTACTTGTCTACTGGAGTGTTTCCCGCATGAGTCAATTCCGTTTTTGCCCCAGCTGTGCCACCCCGTTGGCCTTGATCGAACGTGAAGAAGATGGCGGCATGGTGCAGCGCTTGCGTTGCACAGCTTGCGATTGGACGCACTGGAACAACCCCACACCCGTGCTCGCAGGCATCGTGCAATACCGAGGCCAAATTTTGTTGGCGCGCAATGCCGCTTGGCCAGGGCGTCGCTTTGCGTTGATCACGGGGTTCATGGAGGCGGGTGAGACGCCCGAAGGTGGCATCACCCGTGAAATTGCTGAAGAAACTAATTTGCAGGTCAGCGCGTTGAAGCTCATCGGTGTGTACGATTTTCAGCGTATGAACCAAGTCATCATTGCCTACCATGCGGTGGCCGATGGCGACATCCAGCTCTCGCCTGAGCTCGCTGAGTACAAGCTGTACAACCCTGCTGACGTGATTTGTTGGCCCGCCGGCACGGGTTACGCCATGGCCGATTGGCAGCGCATCCAAGGCATTGAGCCGCGCTTCATGGAATGGGCGCAGCGTGAGGCAAAAGGCTTAGACTGACACCATGCACATTGACCAAGAAATCGACACACGCGGTTTGAACTGCCCCTTGCCTATTCTGAAAGCCAAAAAAGCACTCACGGCGATGGAGAGCGGGCAGATTTTGAAAGTGGTGTCCACCGACACAGGCTCGGTGCGTGACTTTGCGGCCTTCGCCAAGCAAACGGGCAACGAGCTGTTGTCGCAAACCACCGAAGGCAACGACTTTGTGCATGTGTTGAAGCGCCGCTGATCCGCTTCAACAAGCGCTGAGGCCTTCGCTTTCGTGGGCTTTAGGCGAAAGTACAGCGTCTCAGTCGTTCAGCTTTAATCGAGTTTGAACTCTTTCAAGTAAGCGCGAAATTCGGCGCCCACTTCTGGGTGCTCCAAGGCCAGTTCGACAGACGCTTGCAAAAAGCCTTGTTTGCTGCCGCAGTCGTAACGCTTGCCTTCGTACGAGAAGGCCAACACTTTTTCTGTGGCCAACAAACCGGCAATGCCATCGGTGAGTTGAATCTCGCCTTGCACACCACGCCCGCCCGCACGGATGCGGTCGAACACAGCAGGCGTCAAGATGTAACGGCCCGCCACGGTGGTGCGTGAGGGCGCCACGTCAGCCTTGGGTTTCTCCACCATCTGCTGAATGTCGATCAAGCCGTTGCCCAAGTCTTTGCCCGCCACCACGCCGTAACGGTGGACGTGCTCAAGTGGCACTTCTTGCACGGCCAACACCGACGATTGGGTGCGCGCAAACACCTCGGCCATTTGCTTTAAGACGCCTGGTCCACCCGCTTTGCCGCGCATCAAATCGTCGGCCAGCAGGACGGCAAAAGGCTCGTCTCCTACCAAATGCTCGGCACACAACACCGCATGCCCCAAGCCCAACGCGCGAGCTTGGCGCACGTACACGCATTGCATGTCATCGGGCTGCACGCCACGCACGATGTCGAGCAAGGCTTGTTTGCCTGCGGCTTCCAATTCAGTCTCTAACTCATAGGCCATGTCGAAGTGGTCTTCGATCGCGCGTTTGCTGCGGCCTGTGACAAAAATCATTTCACGAATACCCGCCTCGTAGGCCTCTTCCACCGCGTATTGGATGAGTGGCTTGTCCACCACCGTCAGCATTTCTTTGGGGCTGGCTTTGGTGGCGGGCAAGAAGCGTGTGCCCATGCCGGCGACGGGGAACACGGCTTTGGTGAGAGGTTTATTCATATGTGTGATGGTGATTGTTTTGCCAAGCTTAACGCTGCTTTATTCCCCCAGCTTGACAAGCTGCTCTTGCACTTTGGCCAAGGTGGCGGCGAAGTCGGCCACGCGTTTTTTGGTTTCTTCGATCACGGCAGGGGGTGCTTTGGCCACAAAAGCTTCGTTGCCCAACTTCGCACCGGCCTTGGTGATCTCGTTTTGCAAGCGGTCCACTTCCTTGCCCAAGCGAATTTTTTCAGCGGCAACGTCCACCTCGATGAACAAACACACACGCAACTCACCCACCACAGCCACGGGCGCGGCTTGTGCAGCCGCCGACCATGCGGCTTCGTCGTCAAACACTTTGACTTCACTCAATTTGGCCAGGGCTTGCAACACGGGGGCTGCGCTTTGCATGAACGCGTGTTCTTCTGCGTTGCCCGCTAACGCAAATAAGGGCATGCGGTTGGCGGGTGAGACGTTCATCTCACCGCGCAAATTGCGGCACGCGTCGACCAAGGACTTGAGGCGGGCCACATGGGCTTCTGCCGCCTCGTCGATGCGTTCGGGCTGGCTCACGGGGTAGGCGGCGATGCTGACCGACTCACCCGGACGACCGGCCACCACCGACACTTTTTGCCAGAGTTCTTCGGTGATGAACGGGATGATTGGGTGGGCCAGACGCATGATGGTCTCGAGCGTGCGAATCAGGGTGCGGCGCGTCGCGCGTTTTTCAGCGTCGGTGCCGGTGTTGATCTGCACTTTGGCGATTTCGAGGTACCAGTCGCAGAACTCGTTCCACACGAAGTTGTAAATTGTGTTGGCCACGTTGTCGAGGCGGTACTCGGCAAAGCCTTTGGCCACGTCGGCTTCGACGCGTTGCAGCTGCGAGCTGATCCAGCGGTCGGCTTGGCTGAATGACAGGTAGCCGTGCACGGGTCCTGCTGGCGTGGCTTGGCCGCTGGCATCGACGCCGGGTGCCGCACATTCGGCCTTGGTGTGCTCTTTCAGTCCGCAGTCCTGGCCTTCGCAGTTCATCAGCACAAAGCGGGTGGCGTTCCACAGCTTGTTGCAGAAGTTGCGGTAGCCCTCGCAGCGCTTGCTGTCGAAGTTGATGCTGCGCCCCAAGCTGGCGAGAGCTGCAAAAGTGAAGCGCAGGGCATCCGCACCGTAGGCCGGGATGCCTTCTGGGAATTCTTTTTCGGTTTGCTTGCGGACTTTGGGCGCTGTCTCGGGCTTTCGCAAACCTTGGGTGCGTTTGTCGAGCAGTGGCTCCAAGGTGATGCCGTCGATCAGGTCGACCGGGTCGAGCACGTTGCCTTCGGACTTGCTCATCTTCTTGCCTTGTGCGTCGAGCACCAGACCGTGGATGTAGACGTGTTTGAAGGGCACTTTGCCGGTGAAGTGGGTGGTCATCATGATCATCCGGGCGACCCAGAAGAAGATGATGTCGTAGCCGGTCACCAATACGCTGCTGGGGAGGTACAGGTCGTAGTCGGTTTGTTGGCTTTCACTGGCTCCGAGGTCGTGGCCACCGGAGACGGTCTTGCTCCTCTTCGCTTCGCTCAGAATGTCGCTGCGCCCATCCCCGTTGCCCACGCCCTCAGGGCCAGCGGCCCAGCCTAGCGTAGAGAAGGGGACCAAGGCGCTGGAGTACCAAGTGTCCAGCACGTCTTCGTCGCGCTTGAGCGTTTTACCGGGTGCCTTGGCCTGAGCTTCCGCTTCGTCGCGGGCCACGTACACCTTGCCGTCTTCGTCGTACCAAGCCGGAATCTGGTGGCCCCACCACAGCTGGCGTGAGATGCACCAGTCTTGGATGTTGTTCATCCACTGGTTGTAGGTGTTGACCCAGTTCTCGGGCACAAAGCTCACTTCGCCAGATTGCACCGCGTCGATGGCTTTTTGGGCGATGCTCTTGCCCGTGGCGTCGCCTTGACCCACTTGGTTCATCGCGACAAACCATTGGTCGGTCAGCATGGGCTCGATCACCTGGCCGGTGCGGGCGCAGCGGGGCACCATGAGTTTGTGTTTCTTCACTTCCACCAAATAGCCTGCGGCTTCGAGGTCGGCCACCACGGCTTTGCGGGCCACAAAACGGTCCAGGCCCCGGTATTTTTCGGGCGCGTTGGTGTTGATGGTCGCGTCGAGGTTGAGCACGCAAATCATGTCCAGCTTATGGCGCTGGCCGACTTGGTAGTCGTTGGTGTCGTGCGCAGGCGTGACCTTGACCACGCCGGTGCCAAAAGCTTTGTCCACGTAGTCGTCGGCGATCACGGGGATGGTGCGGTCGCACAAAGGCAGATTCACCTGCTTGCCGATGAGGTGTTTGTAGCGTTCGTCTTCGGGGTGCACCATCACGGCCACGTCGCCCAGCAGGGTTTCGGGGCGGGTGGTGGCGACTGTCAAGCTCCCAGAACCCTTAGCCGCAAGGCTGCCATCCGGGTCCACAAGGTCATAGCGGATGTGCCACATCGAGCCGTCTTCTTCCTCGCTCTCGACCTCGAGGTCAGACACCGCGCTCATCAGCACCGGGTCCCAGTTGACCAGGCGCTTGCCACGGTAGATCAGGCCTTGCTCATACAACTGCACAAAAGTTTCTGTCACGGTTTTGGAAAGCTTGGGGTCCATCGTGAAGTACTCGCGGCTCCAGTCCACGCTGTCGCCCATGCGGCGCATCTGGCTGGTGATGGTGCTGCCCGATTCTTCTTTCCATTCCCAGACCTTGCTCACAAAGTTCTTGCGCGCTTCGGCTGGGCTGGTGCCCATGTCGTGGCGGCTGATGCCTTTGGCTTGCAGCTGGCGCTCCACCACGATTTGCGTGGCAATGCCCGCGTGGTCGGTGCCCGGAATCCATGCGGTGTTGAAGCCCGACATGCGGTGGTAGCGGGTCAACGAGTCCATGATGGTTTGGTTGAACGCATGGCCCATGTGCAGCGTGCCGGTCACGTTGGGCGGCGGCAACTGGATGGCGAATGCGGGTGCATCTGCCGTTGGAGCACCGGTGCCTCTGAAACCCGCCACGCCGTAACCGCGTTTTTCCCATTCGGGGCCCCAATGGGCTTCGAGGGCGGCGGGCTCGAACGATTTGGACAGGCTTTCAAGGCCGGGTTGTTCGAGGGGGAGGACTGGCGTGTTGCTCATGGGGCGGGCTTTAGACAAAAGAAAAACGGCAAGCACCAAGGCTGCCGTTGTGGCCGAAATCGGAGATACCTCATTTTACCTAGGGTGACTCGTGATGACTTTCAGCGCTGGACCTCACGCGCATGACACAAGATTGGGTAAAAATGAGTTCCTTGGTTTTCAATTTTAAGTGGGTGATGTCCTATGAAGAGTTCAATGATTTCGCGTCTGATCTGGGCCTTGCCGATCGCCTGTATTGCGCCTTTGACATGGGCCAGCAACCAAACCCTGGTGTTTTGCTCCGAAGGCAATCCAGAGTTTTTGAAGCCCAGCCTGAACACCAACACCACCTCGTTTGATGTGACCGAGCAAATCTTTGACAAGCTGGTCACGTTTGAGCCCGGCGGTACGCAGGTGATTCCTGCCTTGGCCACACGCTGGACGGTGTCGCCCAACGGTTTGGAATACACCTTTCACCTGCGTCGCGGTGTGAAGTGGCAGTCGAATGCGCTGTTCACGCCGCGCCGAGATTTCAATGCCGATGACGTGCTTTTTACCTTTGAGCGCCAGTGGAAGCGTGATCACCCCTTCTATACGGTGACCAGCGCCAAACACGTGTATTTCAACGATGTGGGCATGCCCGAAGTTTTGGCCTCGTTGCAAAAGTTGGACGACCACACGGTCAAATTCACCTTGAAACAACCCGATGCGCCATTTGTGGCGAACATGGCCATGAGTTGGGCGGGCATTGAGTCAGCCGAATACGCCCGGGCGATGCGCCAAGCTGGAACCCCCGAAAAAATAGACCAAGCCCCCCTGGGAACCGGTCCTTTTCAGTTGCTGCGGTTTGAAAAAGATGTTGCTTTGACCTATGAAGCCTTTGCCAAACACTGGGCCGGCAGGGCCAAGCTGGACCGTTTGGTGTTTGACATCACGCCCGACGCGGGCCAACGTTGGGCGAAGCTGCAATCGGGGGCTTGTCACGTCATGGCTTATCCCAACCCAGCCGATTTGCCGAGCATGCGTGACGATCCGCGCATGGCGGTGATGAACCAAACGGGTTTGAACGTGGGTTACGTTGCTTACAACTTGCTCAAAAAACCGTTCACCGATGTGCGCGTGCGGCGGGCGTTGAACATGGCCATCAACAAGCGACGCATCTTGCGTGTGATCTACAAAAACACAGCGGTGCCGGCGATCAACCCAATCCCGCCCATGGTCTGGTCGTACAACCGAGAGGTCGAGGACGATGTGTTCGATCCTGTGGCGGCTAAGAAGTTGCTAGTCGAGGCGGGCTACCCCGCCGGGTTTTCAACCACCTTGTGGGCCATGCCCGTGCAACGCCCCTACATGCCTGACGCCATGGGCGTGGCCAAACTGGTTCAAGAAGACTTGGCGCAGGTGGGCGTGACCGTGAAGATTGACAGCCCCGATTGGGTGAATTACGTGAGTGGCATGCAGGCCGGCGAGCACGACATGGGCATTTTGGGCTGGACCGGTGACAACGGCGACCCTGATAATTTTTTAAACACCTTATTGGGTTGCACCTCACTCAAAGGCCACAACGTGGCCAAGTTTTGTTTCGCGCCCTATGACGACTTGGTCAAAAAAGCAAAGGTCTCGTCGGAGCTCGATGAGCGTGCGCGCTTGTACCACCGTGCGCAGGCCATCTTCAAGTCGCAAGCGCCGTGGTTCACCTTGGCGCATACCGTTCAGTTCAAGGTCTTGCGTGCCGAGGTGCAGGGCTTTGTGCTCAGCCCCTCAGGTCGCCACAGCTTTGATGGGGTCTCCCTGAAACCCTAAACTATGTGTTTTGAAACTCATCCGGCGTTTGGCCGGGAAAGACACACATGGCAGCACTCCAAGGTCGGCGATCCGCCAAAGGCCATTCACACAAGGCACGCAACGTGAGGGTGGATTGAGCATGTTGTTTGTACTCTCTCCCGCCAAAGCCCTTGACTACGACACACCTGCCGGTGATGTGCCCCACACGCAACCCTTGTTTGTGAAGCAATCGGCCGAGTTGATCGACATCCTTAAAGAAAAATCGCCGCAAGACATTGCCAGCTTGATGCACCTGAGCGATGCGCTGTCGGCCTTGAATGTGGCGCGTTACCAAGCGTGGCGTCCCAAATTTACAGCCCAAAATGCCAAGCAAGCGGTGCTGGCCTTCAACGGCGATGTGTACGAAGGCTTGGATGCCAAAAGCCTTGCGCCTGCTGACTTGGCGTGGGCACAAGACCACGTTGCTATCCTCAGTGGTTTGTATGGCGTGCTGCGGCCACTTGATTGGATGCAGCCCTACCGTCTCGAGATGGGCACGGCGTTGGCCAACGACAAAGGCGGCAATCTCTACAAATTTTGGGGTTCCCAAATTGCTGAATATTTGAACGTGCATTTGAAAGAACAAGCCTCAGCGCAAGCTGACAGCGCACAGCCTGTCCTCGTCAACTTGGCCTCCCAAGAGTATTTCAAATCGGTGGATCGCAAAGCCCTCCAAGCCCGTGTCATTGAGTGTGTGTTTGAAGATTTCAAAGGCGGCAAATACAAAATCATCAGCTTCAACGCCAAGCGTGCGCGTGGCTTGATGGCCCGTTATGCGGTCATGCATCGCATCACCACGCCAAAGGGCTTGCAGGGCTTTGGCGCAGAGGGCTACGCCTTTGATGCGGCTGCATCTGAGCCCGACCGACTTGTGTTTCGCAGAAAGCTCGCCGCATGAACGTCCCTGAACAATCGCAGCTGGGCAAGACCTCGGCCTATCTGGACCACTACGACGCGTCTGTGCTGTTCCCGATTCCGCGCCAAACTAAGCGCGATGAGATTGGCGTCACAGGCCAGCCGCCATTCTTGGGTGCTGATTTGTGGACGGCCTTTGAGCTGAGTTGGCTCAATTTGCGTGGCAAACCCCAAGTGGCCTTGGCACGCATCACCGTGCCTGCCGAGTCCACACACATTGTGGAGAGCAAGTCGTTCAAGCTCTACCTCAACAGTTTCAACAATACCCGCCTCGTAGATGCGGCAGAGGTGCAAACCCGCATGCGTCAAGACCTGAGCGCAGCGGTGTGGCACGGCGGGCCGATGATGGCCGGTGTGGGCGTGCAGCTGGTGCTGCCCGAGCAGTTTGACCGTGAGCCCGTGCATGAGTTGGACGGCCTCAGTCTCGATCGTTTGGACTTGGATTGCGATATTTACCAACCGACGCCGTCACTGTTGAGCACCACATCGGGTGAAGCGCCCGTGACCGAAACCCTCACCAGCAACTTGCTGAAAAGCAATTGTTTGGTCACGGGGCAGCCGGATTGGGGCAGTGTGCGCATCAAATACAGCGGCCCACAAATTGACCAAGCGGGGCTGTTGCGTTACATCGTGAGTTTTCGCAATCACAACGAGTTTCACGAGCAATGCGTGGAGCGCATCTTCATGGACATTTGGCAGCAGTGCCAACCTTCGCGCTTAGAGGTGTATGCCCGTTACACCCGACGTGGCGGCTTGGACATCAACCCTTGGCGCACCAGCCACCCGCAGGCCGTGCCATCGAACGTAAGGACGGCGCGGCAATAACACCACGGTGCGCCTCAGCCGTTCACCACATCGATCAATTGAAAGTTCGTGTTCACTTTCATGGCCTCTTCAAAGCGCCATGTGAAGTGGTTGGTCACACGTTGTAACAAACGCTTGGGCACGCCGTATTGCGTGGGCACGCTATAGCTTGCTTGAAACGTGGGGCACCCTTGCCCGTCGGTGAATGCCGTGAATTGCAGAGGTTGGACCTTCGCGCCTGCGGCGTCTGCCAAGGTCTGGACCTCCGTCAGTGTCACGCCGTCTCTCGCTTGCGCCCTGGCCATCAACACCAAGCTGTTGTTCGCGGCATCGATGGCGGTGTAGAGCGGATAGGCCAGACCAAAGCCGTGCATGGAATAAATCTCACCGGATTCGGCGTCTAACTCTGACAGGATCCCTTGCGTGCGGTAAAAGCTGAGCAGCACGGCAGGGGTGATGTCGGCAGGTTTGTAAAACGATTTTTTGGTGTCAGCAAACCGGCTGCGTGTTTCTTCCAAAATTTCAATGATGTGCATGGCCATCATGGGGGCTTCCGTGTAATGCACTTTGAAATGCTTAAGCACCAAGTTCAGCACCTTCAACACATCTTCAAACACAGGAATTCGAATGTTGATCTCCCGAATGGCGGTTTGCACCGGTGCCGTGCGGTAGTCGATGTCTGGCTTGCGCATGACATAGGGCATCAACTCCCGCTGATCGGCCAAGACTTGCTTCAGGGGCACGTTGAAGAAGTAGTGCATCAGACCCCGTTCGCTGCTGACACGGTTGAAGAAATCGGTCAGGATTTCTTCCTGCTTGGCATGACCACCATATTTTTTGACAAGTTCATGCATCCATGGTCCATCACTTCATGGGCTTGATGGCCCAAATGCTGTCGCGCTGTAAGTCCCGCACAGCCATCTTGCAATATTGCCGTTTGCCGGGGCTGTCGATGCGGTCACATTCATAGGGGTTGATCGAGGTGATGGCGCGGCATTGCGTGATGCCATCGCGCGTTGAAATTTGATCGCACACCACCGGGTTGACCATCGCGACCGCCGTGCACAGGTAGCGCGCATCTTTGGTGGGTTTGAACTCGCACTCACGAATGCTTTCGCATGCTCCCCACAGGGGCATCACCATAAGCATTGCCGCGGCTGTGCTGCGTCTTAACCGTGGGCGTTGAATGGAAAACTTCATTTAATTGAGCGTATTGCATGTTTCGCCATCCTTGATCTAAAACAAACAACCTGTCATGGTGGATGACAAAAATGTAATCCGCGAGAGTGTTCAACCGAGGGGCAAGGTGATCTCAAAGCCAACGGACGGGTTAGCAGCTTTGCGCAGTTGAATCGTGCCCCCGTGTGCTTTCACAATTTCGCGGCACAAACTCAGCCCTAAGCCAGAGCCAGTGGCGCTGCTGCTGGATTGATCGCTGGTTTCTCGGTGACGGTAAAAGCGGTCAAATACACGCTCATCCATGCCCGAATTCAACGAAAGGTGCGTGGTGTTGTGAATAGAAAACTGCAAGCTCTGGCCGTCGGTGTGGGCGGATACCTTGATCCAGCCCTGAGGCACGTTGTATTTGACGGCGTTGTTGAATAAGTTGCTCAATAAAAGGTCGATCAGCGCTTCGTCGCAATTGAGCTGAATCTTTGGGGAGATGCTACACGTCACCTCCAAGGTTTCACTGTCAATGGTCAGGGCATCCACTTTTTGCCCAAGCCTGTCGCTGAAGTTCATCTGCGCAGGGTTCTTCAACAGTTCACCTGCGTCAGCGCGTGCCAATAACAAGAGTTTGTCCGTGATGCTGATGAGGCGCTCTACCTCGTCACCGACCAAAGCGAGCTGGATTTGCTGCGCAGAGTTGTCTTCGGCTTGTTGAAGTAATCGGTCGATATGGCCGCGAACGATGGTCAGTGGCGTTCGAAGTTCATGTGAGACGTCGCTGGAGAATCGGGCCGCTTGTTCGTAGCTTTTGCGCAGGCGGTCAATCAGCGCGTTGAAGTAGTGAATGAATTCTGCGAATTCTTTGTAGTTGCTGCGGGAGCTGATCTGGTCGTCGCGTCGGTGAATTTGAATTTTTGCAAATGATTTTTGAAGTTCGTTGACTGGGTAGAACGAGGTGTAACTGATCAAAAATGAACACAAGACAGCGAACGCCAAGACGATGGGTAATATTTTTTGAGTGGTGGCATCACGAATCGCCAATACCTCTTCCAAAGACCGCTCTAGGGCTTGGCGTTGCACAGCGATATAAAGCTGATGGCCGCCATTCAGGACTGGGGTGCGTAAGACGCTCCAGACTTGCCCTTCGGACGTGACGTAGCTGGACGCCACAGGGTGTTTTTCACTCTGTTTGCGCAATGGTTGCCACTGAAGGTCCCCTTGCTGATAGTTCGCGTCATCCAGGCTGACGCGCAGTTCACCGGGTTTCAAGTCATCGATGGTTTTGGACAAGTTGCGCAGCATGAGGCCGACATCTAGCGCAAGCCCTGCTTCCTCGATTTCTCTGGCCGCGTGGTGGGCTAAGGTTTCGTTGAAGTAATTCAGCAAAAGGTCGTCGGCAAAATACCGGACAGAAATGCGAGCGCCGCCTAGAAAAAGCGCTACTCCCAACAGCGTCATTAAAAATACATGCACGTGGAATGAGCGTTTCATGGTGCCTCAATGTTTTTTCAATCGATAGCCCACACCACGAATGGTTTCAATAGGAAATACGTCATCGCAGCTTGAGTTTGGGCCCGTCAGCTTTTTGCGCAAACGCTGTATGCACACGTCCACCACATTGGTGCCTGGGTCAAAGTCCACGTTCCAAACTCGGTTGAGAATTTTCTGGCGGGTGAAGATTTGTCCTGGCGAGAGCATCAAGCACTCCAGCAGCACAAACTCGCGTTGTGTCAGCGTGGCACTGCGCCCCCCCCATGTTGCGATGCGTGAGAAACGGTCGAGCGTCAGGCCTTGGTGGTGGATGGTTTTTTCCAATTGGCCTGATGTGCGGTTGATCAGGGTCTTCAACCGAATGATCAACTCTTCAATGAAGAACGGTTTGGGCAAGTAATCGTCGGCCCCTAGTTCAAACGCCGTCAACCGGTCGTTGAGTTCGGTGCGTGCCGTCAAAATGACGATGGGGGTGGTCAAACCATGGCGGCGAATCTCGCTGAGTACCTTGAAGCCGTCCATCAAAGGCAGGCTCACGTCGAGCACGATCGCATCGAAGGGTTGAATCAAGGCGGTGTTCAGCCCTCTGAAACCATCGACTTCGTGGTGCGTGATGAAACCTGCGGCGTTAAAGCCTGACATCACAAAATCGGCAATTTTTTGCTCGTCTTCAACCATCAACACATGCATGCTGTCATTGTGACGCGGTACAACTTGAAGTTGTCAAAATTACAAATTTGTAATCAATCTTCGAAGAGGGATTCGGTTTGTGGTTGTGGCGCCACGTTTTGCACCTGCATGCCCTGAGCCAGCCATTCGTCTTTGCGCATCAGCGAGCCGACGCGCACGCCCAACAAGCGCAAACGGCGAGTCAAGTCGACGCGTTTCAGCAGTTGGCCCGCGGTGTGTCGAATCGGGGTTGCCAAATCGAGATAGGCGTCCACGGTGTGGTCGCGTGTGACGCTTTGAAAGTTGTCGTAGCGCAGTTTGATGCCGATGGTTTTGCCTACATAGCCTTTGCGCTGCAAGTCGGCCGCCACTTGTTCGCAGAGTTGGGTGAAGATAGCGCTGAGCGCTTCCCGGTCGCGCACGGCGTGCAGGTCTCGCTCAAAGGTGGTTTCTCGGCTCAGGCTGACGGGCTCGCTGCTGGTTTCTACGGGCCGGTTGTCTTGGCCGTGGGCGGCATCGTGCAGCCATGCGCCGTAACTTTTGCCGAAGTTTTCCATCAACCAGAAACGTTCACGGTTGGCCAAATCGCCGATGGTGTGTATGCCTTGAGCTGCCAGTTTGGCCTCGGCTTTGGGGCCAATGCCATTGACTTTGCGGCAGGGCAGGGGCCAGATCAGGGTTTGCAAGTCGTCGGCTTGAACGATGGAAATGCCGTTGGGCTTGTTGAACTCGCTCGCCATCTTGGCCAGCAGTTTGTTGGGGGCGACGCCCACAGAGCAGGTGAGGCCCGTATCGTCAAAAATGGCTTTTTGAATCAATCGGGCCAGCACGCGGCCACCTTCGCGTTGCCCGCCCGGGACATCGGTGAAGTCGATGTAGACCTCGTCCACACCTCGGTTCTCCATCACTGGCGCAATGTCGGTGATGATGGCTTTGAAGCGTTGCGAGTAATGGCGGTATTGTTCAAAGTCCACCGGCAAAAGTATGGCGTCTGGGCACAACTTCGCTGCTTTCATGACGCCCATGGCCGAGCCCACGCCGAATTGGCGAGCGGCGTAGGTGGCGGTGGTGACCACGCCGCGACCGGAGTAGCTTGTTAGGCGGGGGAAAAAATCAAGGGGAATCTCAGCCAAATTCTCGGCAGACCAAGCTTGGTCGGGGTAGGCCAGTCGCAGGCGGCCTAGCAAGTCGTCTTCGCGCCGGCGAGAGCCGCCAATCACCACGGGCAAGCCTTTGAGCTGGGGGTAGCGCAGCAGCTCGACGGAAGCATAGAAAGCATCCATATCGAGGTGCGCAATGCGACGCACAAGAGGGGTAGCGGGTGTAGAAAGACTCACAACCGCCAAGCATAATCGCTGTCACTTTTAACCACTGGAGACCCTCATGCCCACCATCCGCGTCGAACTCATGGAAGGCCGCACCCCCGAACAAAAACGTGATTTGGCGAAGGCTTTGACCGAAGCCACCTGTAAAACCTTGGGCAGCAACCCAGAAGCTGTCGATATTTTGTTTTTTGACATCAAAAAACACGATTGGTCGACGGGCGGTGTTTTGTGGAGCAACAAGACGAGCTAAGGGTCAGCCAGCGGGTCAACCACCCATTAAAAAAGCTGCACGCGTTTGGCGCTGTGCAGCTTTTTTATTTCAACGAAGTTGGGGCGCTTGGCGCCGCGCTGGTTGATGCGTTTGCTTAAGCCGTTGGGAACGTGCCAGGCAACAAGATCGATTGATCGACTTGACCCATTTGTGTGCGACCGCAAAAGGCCATCGACAAGTCCAACTCTTTGTGGATGATTTCCAAGGCTTTGGTCACGCCTTCTTCGCCCATTGCGCCCAAGCCGTACAAAAACGAGCGACCGATGTAAGTGCCTTTGGCACCCAAGGCCATGGCCTTGAGCACGTCTTGGCCGCTGCGCACGCCGCCGTCCATGTGCACTTCAATTTGCGAACCCACTTCGGCCACGATGCCGGGTAGCGCTTCGATGCTGCTTTGCGCTCCGTCCAGTTGACGTCCGCCGTGGTTGGAGACGATCAAGGCGTCTGCCCCTGATTTGACGGCCAAGCGGGCGTCTTCGGCGTCTTGAATGCCTTTCAAAATCAGCTTGCCACCCCAGCGCTCTTTGATCCATGCCACATCGTCCCAGCTCAGAGCGGGGTCAAACTGTTGGGCGGTCCACGACGAGAGGGAACTCATGTTTTCAACGCCGCTCACATGGCCCACGATGTTGCCGAATTCGCGGCGCTTGGTGCCCAGCATGCCCAAGGCCCAGCGAGGCTTGGTGGCGATGTTCAAGATGTTGGTGAGGGTCAATTTAGGCGGCGCTGACAGGCCGTTTTTCAAGTCCTTGTGGCGCTGTCCCAAAATTTGCAAATCGAGCGTCAGCACCAAGGCTTTGCAATTCGCGGCTTTGGCGCGGTCGATCAGGCGCTCAATGAAGCCACGGTCTTTCATGACGTAGAGCTGGAACCAAAAGCCTTCGCCGGCGTGTTGCGCCACGTCTTCGATGGAGCAAATGCTCATGGTCGACAGTGTGAAGGGCACGCCAAATTTGCGGGCTGCGCGGGCTGCCAAAATTTCGCCATCAGCGTGCTGCATGCCGGTCAAACCGGTGGGTGCGATGGCCACGGGCATGGCCACGTCTTGACCAATCATCTGGGCGGCGGTGCTGCGGCCTTCCATGTTGACGGCCACGCGTTGACGCAGCTTGATCTTTTGGAAATCGCTTTCGTTGGCTTTGTAGGTGCTTTCGGTCCAGCTGCCGGAGTCGGCATAGTCGTAAAACATGCGTGGCACGCGTTTTTGCGCCAAAACGCGTAAGTCTTCGATGTTGGTAATCACGGGCATGGGCAAGTCTCCAAATTTGATGCTCCGCATCCTAGCCGCCCAACACCGCTTGGCCTGTGATGCCTGCGACATCGCATGTGAAATTTTTTATGAATGCCAATTCGATGCACACTCGTTGTAATATTGAATTTAACTTAATTGATTAAATTAAGAAAACCAAATAAAATAATTTGAATTGAGTAGACGTTGTTTTGGCCTTTTTTGGGGCCAGCGTCCGCGTCAGCAAGCACAGCAAAAAGATGTCTAAGAATTTTGATCAATATTTTGGCATGGTGGTTCAGGTGGCCAAAGAGCACGGCCACGTGACCCGCCAGGCACTGTCTGAGATGTTTGGATTGAGCCAAGTCGAATCTAGTCAACTGATTCGCGAGGTGATTCAGCGCCATCCCGAGTTGTTCAGCTGGGACTCCGCCACCGGTGCACACCGTGCGGAGTTGAAGGCTTTGCAAAAAATTGAGGCTTCTTTGCCGCTGCCAACTCAGGGCGGTTGAACAAAACACTCCCTATTTACGTCTTGCCACAACGACAGTGGCTGTGCTTGCAACTTAAGAAGCCACTTAATTAGCGTTACGCCAACCTCACCCGATGCCGCGCAATCTGCAGCCGCACCTGCGCAGGCGCGGTGCCGCCCAAGGTGTTGCGGGCGTTGAGCGAGCCTTGCAGGCTGAGCGGACCAAACACATCGGCTTCGATGCGGCTGTCGAACTTTTGCAGGGTTTCGAGCGGCAGCTCTGACAGGTCCACACCCAAGCCTTGGGCGGTCTTGACCGCATGGGCCACCACTTCGTGGGCATCGCGAAACGGCAATCCTTTTTTCACCAAGTAGTCGGCCAAGTCGGTGGCGGTGGCGTAGCCTTTTTTCACGGCCGCTTCCATGGCGGCGGCGTTGACGGTGATGCCGCCTTCTTTTTGGCCCGTGGCGGGGTTGACCTGACCGCCGACCATTTCGCTGAAGATGCGCAGCGTGTCTTTGAGCGTGTCCACCGTGTCGAACAGTGGCTCTTTGTCTTCCTGGTTGTCCTTGTTGTAGGCCAGGGGCTGGCCCTTCATCAAGGTGATCAAGCCCATCAAGTGGCCGACCACACGACCGGTTTTGCCGCGTGCCAGCTCGGGCACATCGGGGTTTTTCTTCTGCGGCATGATCGATGAGCCGGTGGTGAAGCGGTCGGCAATGCGAACAAAGCCGAAGTTCTGGCTCATCCACAAAATCAACTCTTCAGAGAAGCGGCTGATGTGCACCATGCACAGCGAAGCGGCTGCGGTGAATTCGATGGCGAAGTCGCGGTCGCTCACACCGTCCAAGCTGTTTTGGCAAACCTGCGCGTGGCCTTGGTCGTCGACCATGCCCAGCGTGCGGGCCACACGTTCGCGGTCCAGCGGGTAGGTGGTGCCCGCCAAGGCGGCGCTGCCCAGCGGCAGGCGGTTGGTGCGGCGGCGCACGTCGACCATGCGCTCGGCATCGCGGCTGAACATTTCCACATAAGCCAGCAAATGGTGCGCAAAGCTCACCGGCTGGGCCACTTGCAGGTGGGTGAAGCCCGGCAGGATGACTTCGACGTTTTGCTCGGCCACATCGACCAGCGACTTTTGCAGGTCGGCCAGCAAGTCAATGATCAGGTCCATCTCGCTGCGCAACCACAGGCGCACATCGGTGGCCACCTGGTCGTTGCGGCTGCGCCCGGTGTGCAGGCGCTTGCCCGCGTCGCCCACCAGTTGGGTCAGGCGTGCTTCGATGTTCAGGTGCACGTCTTCCAGGTCGAGCTTCCACTCAAAAGCGCCAGATTCGATTTCTTGGGTGATTTGCGCCATGCCGCGCTGGATGTCGGCCAGGTCGCTGGCGCCGATGATCTTTTGCGCGGCCAGCATCTCGGCGTGGGCCAGGCTGCCGGTGATGTCAGCTTGCCACAGGCGCTTGTCAAAGAACACGCTGGCGGTGTAGCGCTTGACCAACTCGCTCATGGGTTCAGAAAAGAGCGCGGACCAGGCTTGGGATTTTTTGTCGAGTTGGTTTGTCATAGGTGGAAGATTTTATCGGGCTGGCGGCTCTTAAAACGCCTGCTAACATTTGGTCCAATTGATTTCGCCACCTCTGACGTGGCCCTACAAAAGCGAGGTTTTGTTTTGTCCACTGCCCCCACACCCACCGTTTCCCTGACCATCGCCACCCGCGAAAGCCGTTTGGCCATGTGGCAAGCCGAGCATGTCCAAGCCTTGTTGCAGGGTCTCGGCCACAGCGTGTCGTTGCTGGGCATGACCACGCAGGGCGACCAAATCTTGGACCGCTCATTGAGCAAAGTGGGTGGCAAGGGCTTGTTTGTGAAAGAGCTCGAAGTGGCGCTGGAAGAAGGTCGCGCCAACTTGGCTGTGCATTCGCTCAAAGACGTGCCAATGGATTTGCCCGAAGGTTTTGACCTCGCGTGTGTGATGGAGCGCGAGGACCCGCGCGATGCGTGGGTATCGTCCACTTATGCACACCTAAACGATTTGCCGCAAGGCGCGGTGGTGGGCACTTCCAGCTTGCGCCGCACGGTGCTGCTGCGTGCGTTGCGCCCTGATTTGAAAATTGAGCCCCTGCGCGGCAACCTCGACACCCGTTTGCGCAAGCTGGACGAAGGCCAGTACGACGGCATTGTGTTGGCTGCTGCGGGCTTGAAGCGTTTGGGTTTGGGCCAGCGCATTCGCCACATTTTTGAAACGTCTGAGATGTTGCCCGCCGCAGGGCAGGGCGCGTTGGGCATTGAAGTGCGCAGCAACCGCGACGATGTGGCCCAAGCCCTGGCCCCTCTGGCCCATGCCGCCTCTTGGCTGACGGTGACCGCCGAACGTGCCGTGAGCCGCGCCATGGGTGGCAGCTGTTCCATGCCTTTGGCGGCCCATGCCACGCTGACCGACGGTGTGCTGCACCTGCAAGCCGCTTGGGGCGACCCCGACGGCGCGCCCGTGTTGCTGCGTGCTCAAACGCAGCAGGCCATGGACCCCACCGACCCCGCATCGCACAACTTGGCCCGTCAATTGGGCGAAGCGGTGGCCGCGCAATTGCGAAGCCTAGGCGCGCGCTGATAGGGGCAGTCGTGCCCATGCGTCTGGTCATCACCCGACCCGCAGGCGACGCCGCGTCGTGGGTGAGCGCCTTACAGGCGGCGGGGCATGAGGCCTTGGTGTTGCCATTGATCGAGATCGCGCCCGTGGCGGATCCGCAGGCTGTGCAAGAGGCTTGGACGCAGTGGCTCAACTTTCAAGCGGTGATGTTTGTCAGTGCACAAGCTGTGCGCTACTTCTTTGCCAAGCCATCCATGGCCTTGGGAGCAGATACATATCAAGCGACACGTCTCACGACAGCAAACGGACCCCGCTGCTGGGCTACGGGTCCAGGCACGCGCAAGGCCTTGTTGAACGCTGGCATTCCCGCTGCGCGCATCGACAGCCCGCCTGAGCACGAGGCCCAGTTCGATTCTGAAGCGCTGTGGCGCGTGGTGGCCCCCCAAGTGCAAGCACTCACCCCTTTTGGCCCACTTGCAAAACCCGTTGTTTTGATCGTGCGGGGCAGTGACGAAGACACCTCCGCCGAGCAAGCCAAGGGCGGTTCAGGCCGCGATTGGCTGACCCAGCAGTTGCAGGCCCTTGGCGTGACGGTGTCGTGGGTCGCTGCTTATGCGCGCAGTGCCCCTGTGTGGACGCCAGCACAACGCGAGCAGGCCGAACAAGCAGCGTCTGATGGCAGTGTGTGGTGTTTCAGCAGCTCACAAGCCATCTCGCATTTGCAACAGTTGTTGCCCGCGCAAAATTGGGCCCAAACGCGCTGCATCGCCACCCACGCGCGGATTGCGCAATCGGCGCAGGCGATCGGGTTTGGTGAGGTTCACGCGGCGCGGCCTTTGGTGGCTGACGTGGTGGCCTCATTAGAATCACTGGCATGAAGCCAGAGCACGTCGAACCCCCTTCCATTACCGCCTCTACAGAGCCTGTTGCCGACACCCCTTGGTTGTTGCGTGGCGTCGGCGTGGTGGCCATCATCGGTGCAGTGGGTATGGGGTTGATGTGGTCTAAGCTCAACGGCATTCAAGAGCAGCTCGCTTTGCAAAGTGCCGACACCGGCAGCAAAGCTGTGGAAGCCAAAGCGGCCTCTAAGCAAGCCGAAGAACTCGCCCGCGAAACCGCCGCCCGTTTGGCCGTGACCGATGCCAAGCTCAGCGAAGTGGCGCTGCAACGCACGCAGCTCGAAGAGTTGATGCAAAGCCTGTCGCGCTCACGCGACGAAAACTTGGTGGTCGACATCGAGTCGGCCATTCGCTTGGCGCAGCAACAGTCGCAACTCACGGGCAGCGTGCAGCCGTTGCTGGCTGCGCTTAACTCCGCCGAGCAGCGTTTGAACAAAGTGGCCCAGCCCCGTTTGGCCCCACTGATGCGTGCGGTCACGCGCGATATTGAGCGTGTCAAACAAGCGGCGGTGGCAGACACACCCAACCTGCTGTTCAAACTCGACGAGCTGGTGCGCGTGGTGGACACCTTGCCCTTGCTCAATGCTGTGGGTGCAGCAGCGCCCAAACCCAAAGCGCCAGCACCTGTGCCGCAGACCACATGGGCCCGCGCCATCAGCATGAGTTGGTGGGAGCAGGTGCTGGCCGATGTGTGGGACGACGCGCGCCGCTTGGTGCGCGTGAGTCGTATCGATCGCCCCGAAGCCAGCTTGCTGGCCCCCGATCAAAGCTTTTTTGTGCGCGAAAACTTGAAGCTGCGTTTGCTGAATGCACGCTTGGCTTTGCTGGCCCGCCACTTCGATGTGGTGCGTTCCGACTTGGCGCAGGCCACCGACGATTTGGTGCAGTACTTCGACACCAGCAGCCGCAGCGGCGCTGCCACCTTGGTGCTAGCCCGTGAGGTGCAGGCGCAGTCCAAGCAAACGGAGTTGCCGCGGGTGGATGACACCTTAGCCGCACTCACCACAGCTGCAGCGGGGCGTTGAGATGCGAGCCGCTTTGTGGTTGATTGCGTTGTTCGCGGTGGCCGTGGCTTCGGCGTTGTTGGCAGGCGGTAACAGCAGCACGGTGACCGTGTTTTGGTCGCCGTACCGTGTCGATCTGTCGATGAATTTGGTGTTGCTGTTGTTGGTCGTGTTTTTCACCGTGGTGCATTTCGCGTTGCGGGCCCTGTCAGCTTTGTTTGAGTTGCCGCACCAAGCGCGACGCTGGCGCTTGCAGCAAAAAGAGCGCGCCATGCACGCCATGCTGCTCGACGGGTTGACACAGCTGATGAGCGGGCGATATGTGCGTTCGGTCAAATCTGCTGAGCAAGTGCTGCATTTGGAGGACTTGCTGTCGCAGACGCGCACGGCCGACGATGTCGCCCCGCGCCATGTGCAGCAGTTGCGTGTGTTGTCGCACTTGATTGCGGCGGAAAGTGCGCAAGCTCTGCGTGACCGCGAAGCGCGCGAAACCCATTTGCAAGCCGTGTTGGACGAAGCCCAAGGCAGTACAAGTGAAGCGGTGTTGGAGGTGGTGGAGGCGGCGCAACTCAGCGCAGCCCGTTGGTCGCTGAGCGACCGCGATGCGCCTGCAGCGCTGCGTTGGTTGGACGGTTTGCGGATGGGCACGGCGCGTCGTACATTGGCGCTGCGCATGCGCCTCAAGGCCTCGCGCATTGAGCACAAATTCGAAGAGGCCTTGGATACGGCACGCTTGCTGTCCAAACACGGCGCTTTCACCGGCGTTGCTGCGCACAGTTTGTTACGCGAGCTGGCCGTGGCCAGCCTGAACAATGCGCACGACAGCGCCCAATTACAACGTGCTTGGGAAGGGCTGGAGCGTCAAGAGCGCGATTTGCCCGAGGTGGTGCTGCACGCTGCAGAGCGCATGTTGCAGCTCAGTGGTGACGCCCGATTGGTGATGCCTTGGTTGACCCCGCTTTGGAACCGCATGGTGCAACAACCCGACAGTTGCGCGCCAGACATGCGTTTGCGCGTGACGCACATGCTGGCGCGTGCGTTGGTGGCGCAGCCTGCGGATGCGGAGTGGCTGGCCAGCATTGAGCGGGCACGTCAAACTTATCCGCGTTGGATGGAGCTGTCGTATTTGGCGGGTATGGTGTGCTGGCACCACGCGCTGTGGGGTAAAGCGCAGCAAATGCTGGAGCAGGCAGCGCCTCAGTTGTCAGAGCCTGAAATGCAGCGTCAAGCTTGGCGCACCTTGGCTCTGTTGGCTGAGCACAAAGAAGAAACGGCGCGTGCCCAGATGTGCTGGAAACGCGCCGCTGAAGTGGCTTTGGTTTGACCTGATTCTTGATGCCAAACAAAAACGGCCTAGAGAGTGATCTCTAGGCCGTTTTCTTTAGGGCTTCCATCACCCCTTTCGGGGTGAGGTGGTTTACAGGTCCTTGCGGGTCTCAACCAGCACCAGAGGACCTTCGTTCAACACCACGACGGGTGGGCGCTCGCGTGGCACATGCACGGGTTTAGGCTCTGCTGCAATGGCGGCTTGAACGGATGCGACGCGGTCTGCGTCTGAATTCACCCATTCCAAACCGCTGCCTTGGGCAATGGCGTGCAACTCAGGCAAAGACAAAGCAAACGCTTGCACCTTGGGCATGCCGCTGACGGCTGCTGGTGCAGCTTGTGCAACAGCTGCTGCAGGCGATGCCTCAGGTGCTTCACGGCGAGGTGCGCGTTCTTCACGAGGTGCACGCTCTTCACGCGGGGCACGCGCTTCGCGGGGTGCACGTTGTTCGCGAGGCTCTTGCTCGTGGCGAACTTGGGGTTCGCGACGCTCGTCTTGCTCACGTTCAGCGGGCGCTTCGTGGGTGCTTTCGTCAGCATTGGCTGGTGCCTGTTGTGACGATTGCGCATCACCTTCTTCGCGTGGACCACGGTCGGCGCGCTCGCCACCGCGTTCGCGGCGGTCACGGCCGTAGCGGTCGCGTGAACGGCGTTCACGACGCTCGCCACCGTTCTCGTCGGTTTGCGGTGCTTGGCCGTCTTGGGCAGCCGCATTCACGTCGAGTGGCAAGCCTTCTGTTTGCGCTGCGTCGTCTTGGCGAGGGGCGCGTTCACGGCGTCCTTCACCGCGGCCTTCGCCACGGGGAGCGCGTTCGCGACGGCCTTCAGAGCGACCTTCACCGCGCGGTGCGTCGTTGCGGGTTTCACCGTTCTCGTCCGTGCGGGCTTCTTCGCTGCGTGGTTCACCGCGCGTGTCAGCACGTTGCTCGCCGCGCTCTTCACGCGCCATGCGTTCGTTGCGGGCTTTGCTGCGGGCTTCGGCTTGCGCTTCTGGGCTGGCGTTGTCTAAAACCGCTTGGCCTTCAGGGGCGCGGCCGTTTTGTCCTTCACCGGCTTGACGGTTGCCGCCACGGTTGCGGTCTTGGCGTGGACCACGGCCTTCGCCACGGGGTTCGTTGCGACCGCCTTCGCCGCGTTCACCGCGGTTCTCGACGTTGCGTTCACCGCGCTCTGGACGCTCGGCACGTTCAGGGCGATCACCGCCGCGCTCTGGACGGCCTTCGCCGCGTTGCTCGGTGCCACGCTCTGCACGTTCACCACCACGTTCGCCGTTACGTCCACCACGTCCACCACGGCCACCGCGTGCCGATGCACCGCGACCGTCGCGACGCTCTTCTTTGCGTTCGCTGGGTTGTTTCTCTTCTACCGCGGGTTGAACCGCCGCAGGCTTGCTGCCACCGAACAAACCTTTGATCCAGCCGAACAAGCCTTGGCTTGGTGCAGCGGGGGCAGCCACAGGTGCGACTGCTTTGGCGACGACAGGGGCTGCTGCAGGTGCAGCAGCCTTAGGCGCAGCCACGGGCTTAGGCAAGTGCACAGGCGCCGGCGCATCAGGCAAGACGCCTTTGATGATGGGCGTTTGCTTGTTGGTGGGTTCTTGCGAACGGCGGGTCACAGCGGTGGGGTCTTCCACCATTTCGACCATCTTGTAGCTCGGCTCGATGCGGTCCAAACGTGGGTCGTCGTGCTTCAAGCGCTCCAACTTGTAGTTGGGGGTTTCGAGCGACTTGTTGGGCACCAACAGCACGTTCAGGCGCTGCTGAATTTCGATCTTGGCGATCTCGGTGCGCTTTTCGTTCAACAAGAACGAGGCCACTTCCACCGGCACTTGGGCATACACGGCCGCCGTGTTGTCCTTCATCGCCTCTTCTTGGATGATGCGCAAAATTTGCAGTGCCGAGCTCTCGGTGTCACGCACGTGGCCAGAGCCGCCGCAACGTGGGCAAGGAATGGAAGCACCTTCGCTCAGCGCAGGGCGCAGGCGTTGACGGCTCATTTCCATCAAGCCGAATTTGCTGATGGTGCCGAACTGCACGCGGGCGCGGTCTTGACGCAGGGCATCGCGCAAGCGGTTTTCCACGTCACGGCGGTTGCGGCTTTCGTCCATGTCAATGAAGTCAATGACGATCAGGCCGCCCAAATCGCGCAAGCGCATTTGGCGGGCCACTTCGTCGGCGGCTTCTAGGTTGGTGCGGGTGGCGGTCTCTTCAATGTCGCCGCCTTTGATGGCGCGGGCCGAGTTAACGTCCACCGACACCAGAGCTTCGGTGTGGTCAATCACAATCGCGCCGCCCGAGGGCAGGTTGACGGTGCGGGCGTAGGCTGATTCGATTTGGTGTTCGATTTGGAAGCGGCTGAACAGCGGTGTTTCGTCTGTGTAGCGCTTCACGCGGGCGGCATGCTCGGGCATGACGTGGGCCATGAACTGCTGCGCTTGGTCGTAAATGTCATCGGTGTCGATCAAGATGTCGCCGATGTCGTGGTTGAAGTAATCGCGGATGGCCCGGATCACCAAGCTCGATTCTTGGTAAATCAAGAATGCACCCTTGGCACCTTTGGCGCCGTCGATGGCGGACCATAACTTGAGCAAGTAGTTCAAGTCCCACTGGAGCTCAGGCGCGCTGCGGCCAATGCCTGCGGTGCGGGCAATGATGGACATGCCGTTGGGGTATTCCAACTGGTCCATGGCTTCTTTGAGTTCTGCGCGGTCGTCGCCCTCGATGCGACGGCTGACGCCGCCACCGCGAGGGTTGTTGGGCATGAGCACCACGTAGCGACCGGCCAAGCTGACGAACGTGGTCAGGGCTGCGCCCTTGTTGCCACGTTCTTCTTTTTCCACTTGGACCAACAGTTCTTGGCCTTCACGGATCACGTCTTGGATGCGCGCTTGGCTCACCGACACGCCTTGGGCGAAGTACTGTTTGGAGATTTCTTTGAACGGCAAGAAACCGTGGCGGTCTTCGCCGTAGTCCACAAAGCAGGCTTCGAGCGAGGGCTCGACACGGGTCACAACGGCTTTGTAAATGTTGCCTTTGCGCTGTTCGCGGCCTTCAATTTCGATTTCGTAGTCGAGCAGTTTTTGACCGTCGACGATGGCCAGGCGGCGTTCTTCCGACTGGGTGGCATTGATAAGCATCCGTTTCATGATGCAGTCCTTCACGTTCTAAATCTTCACAGGCCCATGACGGGCCAACGATGCCGGAACGAACGTCAGAAAACGAAGGGAATTGCCGCTGAGACCGTCGCCGCTGCACTCATCAAAATTGTGAGATCAGCGCAGGGGACGGTGGTTGGGCGCGTGGATAAGGGCAAGAAGTCGCGGTTGTCCTGTTGTCGAGTGCGAGGCCTGATGAGCCGGTGCAGGGGAGACAGGGCTGGTCCAGCTGGCAAAGATGCGACGCGCAACGCTGCACACAGATGGTGGCAAAAGCCACGCTGTGCAGAGTTCCATCAACATATAAATTGCCACAACCATCGTTTTTGCTTCTTGCAGTGATCCGTTGTGAAGGCTTTTCAAAAAGAGCCGCCACAACTTGGGGTATTCCATTTCGGTGTTTTCTGAGCGTCGGCTCATCTTTTGGGGCGCGGGCCACGCAGTCTCTTGGGTACTGGGTCTGCGTCGCGGGCACAAAAGGGGCATCGACCTTACCGCGTTCGTCAGTCCATGATCTAATCTCTGTTAAATCAAGGACTTAGAGCAAAACGCTGGTGAATCACATTATAGGGGCTTCAGCCCCAACCCCTCCCCCCTCCGTACAAACCCTGACTGTCGACGAAGACTCGGCGGGTCAGCGCTTAGACAACTTCCTCATGCGCCACCTCAAAGGCGTGCCCAAGACCCACGTTTACCGCATCATCCGCTCCGGCGAAGTGCGGGTGAACAAGGGTCGCGCCTCGGCCGATCAGCGGGTGGAGGCGGGCGACTTGGTGCGTTTGCCACCCGTGCGCATCTCGGCTCAAGTGCAGGCCAAGGCCGATGCACCCGCACCGGCCCGTGAATTCCCCGTGCTGATGGAAGACGAGGCCATGATGGCCATCGACAAACCCGCCGGCGTGGCCGTTCACGGCGGCAGTGGCGTCAGCTTTGGCGTGATTGAGCAATTGCGCCGCGCCCGGCCTGCGTCCACCAACTTGGAACTCGTGCACCGCTTAGACCGCGAAACCTCGGGCGTTTTGTTGGTCGCTAAAAAGCGCAGCGCGCTGAAACATCTGCAAGACCAGTTCCGGGACCGGGAAACCGGCAAAACCTACATGGCTTTGGTGTTGGGGCTGTGGCCGTCCAACAAGAAGGTGATTGACCTGCCGTTGATGAAATACACCGTCGACACCGGTGTGGGCGAGGGCGAACGTCGCGTCAAAGTGGTGGGCAAAGACGACCCCAATGGCATGCGGTCCATCACCTTGGTGCGGGTTGCGCGCACGATTGGGCCGTTCACCTTGTTGGAGGTGACCATCAAAACAGGTCGCACCCATCAAATTCGCGTGCATTTGGCCAGCCAAGGCCATCCGATTGCGGGCGACGACAAATACGGTGAGTTCGAGAAAAACAAGCAATTGCAAAAAATGGGCCTCAAGCGCATGTTTTTGCATGCGTGGCAGCTGAAGTTCCAACACCCACAAACGGGGCGGTTGGTCAGTTTGCAAGCCCCGTTGCCGCCGGAGTTGAAGAGTTTTGTCGACTCGGTGCAGCCGCCCATCATCCAACCCCACCTCGACGTTTAAGCCATGCGCCCACGCCAATTTGATTTGATTGCCTTCGATTGGGATGGCACGCTGTTCGATTCCACCCAAATCATCACCCGCTGCATCCAGTCTGCGGTGGTCGATGTCGGGGGCGCCAAGCCCACCCAAGAAGCGGCGTCCTATGTGATTGGCATGGCGCTCATGCAGGCCTTGGCCCATGCCGCGCCCGATGTGCCGCAAGACAAGTACGCTTTGCTGGGCGAGCGTTACCGCTTTCACTACATGCAGCATGTGGACGACATCAGCTTGTTCGACGGCGTGCTGCCCATGTTGGCCGCTTTGCGTGAGCGTCACCATTGGTTGACGGTGGCCACGGGCAAAAGTCGCCGTGGCTTGGATGAGGCGCTGCACACCTCCGAGCTCAAAGGCGTGTTCGATGGTTCGCGCACGGCGGATGAGACCGCTGGCAAACCTCACCCGCGCATGCTGCACGAGTTAATGCGTGAATTCGGCGTTGACCCAGAACGCACTTTGATGATTGGCGACACCACGCACGATTTGCAAATGGCGGTGAACGCCGGCTGCGCCAGTGTGGGCGTGAGCTACGGCGCGCACGACCATGGCCAGTTTGAACCGCTGAATCCCCGCTTCACCGCGCACTCTGTGAAGGAGTTGCACGATTGGTTGTTGGCGAATGCGTGACAGCCATGACTGATATTGCTTCCCAAACGATGCCTCTGTGCAACAGCGCCGATTTGGCAGAAGGCGGCCGAGCTGTGCCCTTTGATGTGGTGTATGCCGGTCAAACCTGCCGCGCGTTTGCCATTCGTTTTGAAGGCCAGCCGCAGGCTTACCTCAACCGTTGTACCCATGTGGCGATGGAAATGGATTTCCAGCCCGACCAGTTCTTTGATGGCAGCGGCCGTTGGCTGCTGTGTGCCACCCACGGCGCTGCGTATGCGCCTGACACAGGCGAATGTGCCGGTGGTCCATGTCGCGGTGGCTTGGTCAAGATAAACCTGTCGGAAGCCAATGGTGTGGTGCACTGGCATACTGCCTACAACTTGAAACCCTTTGAGTTTCTCGATTGATTTTTTGGTTTTATTTTTTAAGAGTCCGCCATGTCTGAGCCTTCAATGCCCCCTGAAACCCCGAGTCATAAAACCGTGTGGGAGCGCGACACCTTGGAGCGCTTGGCCTTCGCCACCTTGGCCGAGCAGCGTGCGAGTCGACGCTGGCGCATCTTTTTTCGTCTAGCGTGGTTGCTGTTTGCCATTGCTTTGGTTTGGACAGGCGTCCAACGCGCAGGCGTTGGCGCGACCAACCCCAGTCAAGCGCACACCGCGGTGGTGGCCATCAAAGGTGAGATTGCCGATGGCGCAGACGCCAGTGCGGATTGGGTCGTCACGGCTTTGCGTGCGGCTTTTGAAGACGAGGGCTCCCAAGCAGTGGTGCTGCTGATCAACTCACCGGGCGGTAGTCCTGTGCAGGCGGGCATCATCAACGATGAAATTCGTCGCTTGAAAGAGAAGCACAAGAAGCCGGTGTATGCCGTGGTGGAGGAATCCTGCGCATCCGCCGCTTATTACATTGCGGTGGCTGCGGATCAAATTTACGTGGACAAGGCCAGCATCGTCGGCAGCATTGGTGTGTTGATGGATGGCTTTGGTTTCACAGGCTTGATGGACAAGCTCGGTGTTGAGCGTCGCTTGATGACGGCGGGCGAGAACAAAGGCTTCTTGGACCCCTTTAGCCCTCAAACCAAAAACCAACGCGCACACGCCCAAACTTTGTTGGACCACATTCACCAGCAGTTCATTCAGGTGGTGCGCGAAGGTCGTGGTCAACGTTTGAAAGAAACGCCCGAGATGTTCAGCGGCCTGTTCTGGAGCGGCCAGCAAGCCATCGAACTCGGTTTGGCTGACGGTTTGGGCAACTTGGATTACGTGGCGCGCGAGGTGGTGAAAGCCGAAGACATCATTGATTACACGCGTCACGACAATGTGGCCGAGCGTTTGGCCAAGCGTTTTGGCGCTGCCATCGGCGAAGGCGCTGTGCACGCTTTGCAGCGTCAACCGGCTATTCGCTAAGCGCTTATTTGCCGATCAAAAACACGGTTGGCTCACCAGAAATCTGTGTTTTCCCCGCACTGCGCCAAGCCTGAACAGCTTGGCTGTGCACCTGCATGCTGGGCAATGTCAGGCCGCTGACGCGGGCCAAGCGCGTGTGGCCTTGCAGACCGTTGACCAAAGCTTCCCAGAGCGCTTGGTTGCGGTAAGGCGTTTCAATGAAGAGTTGGGTTTGTCCTGTTTTTTGAGCCAAGTTTTCCAACTCACGCAGACGCTGCGTGCGGGCTGTACCGTCTTGAGGCAAGTAGCCGACAAACGCAAAATTTTGCCCATTTAAACCACTGGCGGCCAAAGCCAGCAGCAGAGAAATGGGTCCCACCAAGGGCACCACTTTCAAGCCAAGCGCATGCGCGGCGCGCACCACCGAAGAGCCAGGGTCTGCCACAGCAGGCATGCCCGCTTCGCTGACCAAACCCACATCGTTACCCGCTAGCGCCGCTTTGAGCAAAGGCTTGGCATCAAAGTCACCCGTGTGGTCGCCTTTTTTATGGACTTCACGAGGCAGCTCCGTGATGGTGTTGTCTTGAATGGTTTTGGCGAGTGGCACATGGGCGTCCACGCGTTTCAAGAAGGCTCGGGTGCTTTTGGCGTTTTCGGTGATCCAGTGGGTCACACCCGCCGCCACACGCAGGGTCTCTTGTGGCAAAACATCGGTGATGGGGGCTTGGGTGTCGCAGCCAAAGTCCAGCGGGGTGGGAACCAAATAGAGGGTGCCTTTGGTGGTGCTCATAGTCAGAGGGCTCTTAATAAGTCAATGCCTGCCGCGCGCAGCATGCGGGCGGTGCGGATGAGAGGCAGGCCAATCAAAGCGGTGGGATCGTCGTTGTCGATGGCATCGAGCAGGGCAATGCCGAGGCCTTCGCTTTTGGCGCTGCCTGCGCAGTCGTAAGGCTCTTCGGCTTTTAAGTAGGCCTCAATCTCGGCATCGGTCAGGTCGCGAAAGCGCACTTTGACTTGTGCAACGTCCAGCTGTTCAAACTGCGTGCGCGAGCGAACCACCGCAACGGCCGTTTGAAAAATGACGGTTTGGCCGCGCATGCGTTGCAGTTGTTGCACGGCGCGTTCGTGGGTGCCAGGTTTGCCCAAAGGCTCCCCATGCAAGTCGGCCACTTGGTCTGATCCGATCACCACGGCGTGGGGGTGCTGTTGCGCCACGGCATGGGCTTTGGCCAAAGCCAAGCGGCTTGCCAGCGCCAAAGGCGTTTCTTGTGGGTGCGGCGTTTCGTCCACGTCGGGGGCGACCACGTCAAATGGCACGCGCAAGCGGCTCAGTAGTTCATGGCGGTAGCGCGAGGTGGAGCCCAAAATCAGAGCGGGCTTGGAGGTGTGAAGGTCAGACATGGCCTAGATTCTCTTACACTGCCCAGCATGAAAAACGACATGAACCCCTCTCACTTAGATGTTGCCGCCTTTGCCAAGGCGCAAGTGCGGTTGGAAGGCGACACGCCCTTGGCGCAGTTCGAACGTTTGGTCGAAGACTGTGCAGGCGAGTTGAGTGGCAATGTGACTTGGGCCGCGCAAGGTGCGACAGAGCCCAAGGTTGGCGGCAAAGACGAAGTGTGGCTGCATGTCGAAGCGCATGCCCATGTGCCGTTGACGTGCCAGCGTTGTTTGACGCCCGTGCCCATCGCGTTGGAGATTGCCCAAGATTTCCGTTTCGTGGCGGATGAAGAGACGGCGATCGCTGAAGATGACGAGTCTGAAGAGGACTTGTTGGTACTGACCGACGCCCTCGATTTGATGGCCCTCATTGAAGATGAGTTGCTCATGGCCTTGCCTTTGGTGCCCATGCATCAGGCGTGTTTGAGTGATCAAGCGCCTCTTTCTAAAGAAGAAGAGGCCATTCTTTCGCAGGAAAAACCCAACCCATTTGCGGTTTTGGCAGTGCTCAAAACGCGGCCTTCCTAAAATCAGAGGAGTTGGGCTATAATTTAAGGCTTCGTGTCACGCTGACCCCGGTTAGTTTGTGGCCCAATGATCAACCACATTTAGTTCCAGGAGCCGGTCATGGCTGTTCAGCAAAACAAAAAATCTCCTTCCAAGCGCGGCATGCACAACTCGCACACAGCTTTGACCGCCCCCGGTACAGCTGTTGAGCCAACCACCGGCGAAATCCACTTGCGTCACCACATCAGCCCCACAGGCTTTTACCGTGGCCGTAAAGTGTTGAAAACCAAATCAGAAGCTTAATTTTTTTGCTTCTCACTGGCCCGTGGCTCTTTAGGGTGCCTCGGGCTTTTGTTTTTTTGCGAGTGCCCAAATGATCACTTTATCTGTCGATTGCATGGGCGGCGACCATGGTCCGCGCGTCACATTGGCGGCCTGCCGCCGCTTTTTAGAGACGCATGAAGACGCCCAACTTTTGTTGGTGGGTTTGCCTGAGGCCTTGTCTTCATTCGAACATCCGCGCGCCCGCGTGGTGGCTGCCACGGAAGTGGTGGCCATGGATGACCCCATTGAAGTGGCCTTGCGTCGTAAGAAAAACTCGTCCATGCGGGTCGCCATTGAACAAATCAAAGATGGTTCAGCGCAAGCAGCGGTGTCTGCTGGCAACACCGGTGCTCTGATGGCGATCGCACGTTACGTGCTCAAAACCATGGATGGCATTGACCGCCCTGCGATCGCCGGCCGCATGCCTAACTTCAAAGGCGGCGGCACCACCATGCTCGACCTAGGGGCCAACGTCGATTGCAGTCCCGAGCATTTGCTGCAGTTCGCTGTTTTGGGGTCGGCGCTGGTTTCTGTGCTCGATGACATTGAAAGTCCTACAGTTGGATTACTCAACATCGGTGAAGAGGCTATCAAAGGCAACGAAGTCATCAAAAAAACCTCTGAATTGTTGCGAACTGCTGCTAATGCAGGCGATTTGAATTTTTATGGCAATGTCGAAGGCAACGACATTTACCAAGGCACCGTCGATTTGATTGTGTGTGACGGCTTTGTCGGCAATGTGGCCTTGAAAGCCAGTGAAGGCTTGGCGCACAAGATCAGCGAGACGCTCAAAAATTCGTTTACGCGCAACATCTTGACCAAAATTGCGGCTATCTTGTCTTATCCTGTCTTGTCTGATTTCAAAGACAAGGTGGATCATCGGCGTTACAACGGCGCTGCGTTGTTGGGGCTCAATGGCATCGTTTTCAAGAGCCATGGCTCTGCTGATGAGGTGGCATTTGGGACCGCTTTGGACCGCGCGTATGATGCAGCCCACCATAACTTGCTCGAACGTGTGCGCTCTCGGATTGCCCATGCAGCACCTTTGCTGCTGTTAGGACAAACGAGTTAAGTAGCCACCTGAGCCTACTGATTGATGACTCGTTTTACCCGAATCACTGGCACCGGAAGTTTCCTCCCCCCTCGCCGGTTGACCAACGCCGATTTGGTCGCGGAGCTGGCAACACAAGGTGTTGAAAGTTCAGATGAATGGATTGTCGAGCGCACAGGTATTCGTGCACGTCACTTCGCAGCCCCTGAGATCTCAAGCAGTGATTTGGCGTTTGAAGCTTGCAAACAAGCGCTGGATGCCGCAGGTTGCCGACCACAAGACATTGATTTGATCATCGTGGCCACCTCCACGCCGGACATGGTGTTCCCCTCGACCGCATGCATCTTGCAGCACAAGTTGGCGCAATTGGACGAGGCGGCAGCGGGCATTGCTGGCGCGCCAGCCTTCGATGTGCAAGCGGTGTGCAGCGGCTTCATCTATGCGCTAACCGTGGCCGATGCCATGATTCGCGCAGGCAACGCCAAACGTGCTTTGGTGGTGGGCTCTGAAATTTTCTCGCGCTTGCTCGATTTTCAAGACCGTACAACGTGCGTGTTGTTTGGCGATGGTGCCGGTGCGGTGGTGCTCGAGGCGTCTGAGACGCCAGGCATCTTGGCGACCGACATTCATGCCGATGGCAAGCATGTGGGCATCTTGTGTGTGCCCGGTCATGTGCGCAACGGCAACATCTTGGGCGACCCTGTGCTGAAGATGGATGGCCAAGCGGTGTTCAAACTCGCCGTGGGCTTGTTGGAAGGCGCTGCACGCACGGTGCTCGACAAAGCCGGCCTGAAAGACACTGACATTGATTGGTTGATTCCTCATCAAGCCAACATCCGCATCATTCAAAGTACCGCCAAAAAGCTGAAATTACCGATGGAAAAAGTGGTGTTGACGGTGCAAGATCACGGCAACACCTCTGCGGCATCCATTCCTTTGGCCTTGGACAAGGCGGTGCGCAGCGGCCAAGTCAAAGCGGGCCAGACGCTGATGCTCGAAGGCGTGGGCGGCGGGTTCACTTGGGGTGCTGTGCTGCTGAAGCTGTAAATTCGCACCAGACTTGATGTGACACACTTTTAAGACACGTTATGACTTCATTTGCTTTTGTATTTCCAGGTCAAGGCTCTCAATCCGTCGGCATGCTCGACGCTTGGGGCGACCACCCTGTGGTGGCGCAAACTTTGGCCGAGGCGTCTGACGCCATGGGCGAAAACATCGCCAAGCTCATTCATGAGGGCCCCAAAGAAGCGTTGGGTTTGACTACCAACACACAGCCGGTCATGTTGGTGTCGGCCGTCGCCGCTTACCGCGTGTGGCTGGCCGAAGGTGGTGCTGTGCCCAGCGTGGTGGCCGGTCACTCTTTGGGCGAATATTCCGCGTTGGTGGCTGCTGGCGTGTTGACGTTGGCGCAAGCTGCACCCTTGGTGCGCTTCCGTGCGCAAGCCATGCAAGACGCGGTGCCCGTGGGAACCGGTGCCATGGCCGCTATTTTGGGCATGCCTGCAGACCAAGTGATCGCGGGTTGTGCTGAGGCGCAAGCCACTTTTGGCGCCGGCTCTGCCGAAGTGGTGGAGGCGGTGAACTTCAACGACCCAGGTCAAACCGTGATCGCGGGCAGCAAAGCTGCGGTTGAGAAAGCCTGTGAAGTTCTCAAAGCCAATGGCGCGAAACGTGCCTTGTCGTTGCCCGTTTCTGCACCGTTTCACTCGAGTTTGATGAAGCCTGCTGCCGATCGTTTGAAAGAAAAATTGGCACTTACCACCTTTGCACCGGCACAAATCCCGTTGGTTAACAACATCGATGTCAGCATTGAAACCGATACCGATCGCATGCGGGATGCTTTGTACCGTCAGGCGTTTGGCCCCGTTCGTTGGGTCGAGTGCGTGGCAGCCATCAAAGCGCGTGGTGTGACCACCTTGGTCGAGTGTGGTCCTGGCAAAGTTCTGGCCGGCATGACCAAGCGCATTGATGCCGAGCTGACCGGCTTGCCTTTGTTTGACCCGGCTTCGTTGGCCGACGTCAAAACTGCACTCGCTTGAACCTCAATTTATTTTTGTATGACTCAACACACACAACACATCGCCTTGGTGACCGGTGCCTCTCGCGGCATTGGTGCTTCGATCGCGCAAGAACTGGCCAGCCAAGGTTACTTGGTCATTGGCACGGCAACTTCGGATGAAGGTGCCGCCAAAATCAGCCAAGCCCTGTCGGCCCATGCCGGTTGCCGTGGTGCGAACTTGAACGTGAACGACGCAGCGGCTGTCGACGCGCTCATTGACAGCATCACCAAAGAGCACGGTGCTTTGCATGTGTTGGTCAACAACGCTGGCATCACCCGCGACACCTTGGCCATGCGCATGAAAGACGACGACTGGGATGCCGTACTCGACACCAACCTCAAAGCTGTGTTCCGTCTGTCCCGCGCCGTCATTCGTCCCATGATGAAGCAGCGTTATGGCCGCATCATCAGCATCACCAGCGTGGTCGGTGCTTCGGGCAATGCAGGCCAAGCCAATTACGCAGCCGCTAAAGCCGGTGTGGCAGGCATGACCCGCGCTTTGGCGCGCGAGTTGGGCAGCCGCAACATCACCGTTAACTGCATTGCCCCCGGTTTTATCGAGACCGATATGACGGCCTCATTGCCTGAAGAACAACAAAAAGCATTGCTCAACCAAATCCCGTTGGGACACTTGGGCAAGCCTTCAGACATCGCTCACGCTGTGGCTTATTTGGCTGGCGTCAACGCCAGTTACTTGACTGGGCAAGAGTTGCATGTCAATGGCGGCATGTTCATGGCTTAAGCGTGCCGTTGCTGTCAAAATCTCACTGAATCCATACGGTCCGTCCGTCCGGTTAAAATTACGGTCTTATTCACAACCCTCAGAGGGAATCCATGAGCGATATCGAAACACGTGTCAAAAAAATCATTGCCGAACAACTTGGCGTGGAAGAGTCACAAGTCACCAATGAAAAAGCCTTTGTCGCTGATTTGGGTGCCGACTCCCTGGACACCGTGGAACTGGTGATGGCCTTGGAAGACGAATTCGGGATTGAAATTCCTGATGAAGATGCCGAGAAAATCAACACTGTGCAAAACGCCATCGATTACGCGTTGACGCACAAAAAAGCCTAAATACTAGGAAATTTCGCATGAGCCGTCGTCGCGTTGTAGTGACCGGTCTAGGCTGTATCAGCCCCGTGGGTAACACGGTGGCTGAAGCTTGGGCCAATCTTTTGGCCGGTCAATCCGGCATTGGCAACATCACTCGTTTTGATGCGTCCAATATCAACTGCCATTTCGCAGGTGAAGTGAAAGATTTAAATTTGGACCAGTACATTTCGCCCAAAGAGGCGAGGTCGATGGACAAGTTCATTCACTACGGTGTGGCGGCAGCCATGCAAGCCGTTCAAGACTCGGGTTTAGCCACTGGCGAAGCGCTGAGTGAAGAAGAAGCGACCCGTATCGGGGTCGTGATTGGCTCTGGCATTGGCGGCTTGCCGCTGATCGAGGACATGCACAGCGAACTGTTGGCCAAAGGCCCACGCCGCATCTCTCCGTTCTTTGTGCCAGCGTCCATCATCAACATGATTTCTGGTCACGTGTCCATGCGTTTTGGCTTCAAAGGCCCAAACTTGGCCGTGGTCACAGCCTGCACCACAGGCTTGCACAGCATCGGCGAAGCCGGTCGTCACATTGAGTACGGCGATGCCGACGTGATGATTGCGGGCGGCTCGGAAGGCTGTATTTCTCCTTTGGGCGTGGGAGGCTTTGCCTCCATGCGCGCACTGTCGACCCGCAATGACGATCCCGCCACCGCCTCGCGTCCTTGGGACCGCGACCGCGATGGTTTCGTCTTGGGTGAAGGCGCTGGCGTGCTGGTGCTCGAAGAGTACGAGCATGCCAAAAAGCGCGGTGCCAAAATTTATGCAGAGTTGGGTGGCTATGGTCTGAGCGCTGATGCGGGCCACATGACGGCACCCAATATGGACGGTCCACGCCGTGCCATGCTGAGCGCTTTGCGCAATGCAGGTGTGAACGCCGATCAAGTCGATTACTTGAATGCACACGGCACATCCACCCCCTTGGGGGATGTCAACGAAACCAATGCCATCAAGGCAGCCTTGGGCGATCATGCCAAGAAGACAGTGGTCAACTCGACCAAGTCCATGACCGGCCACTTGTTGGGCGGCGCGGGTGGCATCGAGAGCGTGTTTACGGCCCTGGCCATCTACCACCAGAAGAGTCCACCGACCATCAACATCTTCAACCAAGACCCCGAGTGCGACTTGGACTACTGTGCCAACGTGGCGCGTGACATGAAGATTGATGTCGCTCTGAAAAACAACTTCGGATTTGGCGGTACCAACGGCGCGTTAGTTTTCAAACGCATCTGAGGTTTTTGCCATGCACAGCGCCCCATCGGTTTCCTATCCGGTGGGGCGTTGTGCATTTCATCGCCTCACTTTGGCTGTCTTGGGCGTTGTCACATGCACGGTGATGTTCGTTTGGGCTATCCACCAACCTGTGAGTTGGCCTCTGTGCCTGAGCGGCCTGGCCACCTTGTTTGGCATAGCGCTGGGCTGGCGCAGCTTGCATGCGCAAACGGGCACCTTGAGCTGGAATGGTGATGTCTGGTGTTGGCACGGCCGAACTAAGGGTGCAGAGGACCAGCTGATTGAAATTTTTGTGGTGCTGGATATTCAAAAAGCCTTGGTTTTGAGATGGCAGCCCACATCTGGCAGACTTGTGTTGGGTGGTGGTTATCTTTGGCTGGGCCAAGAAACAGCCATGCCACATTGGTTAAATTTGCGATGTGCGGTCTATGACCGTCCCCCTTTGCGTTGAAAGAGAATTCATGCCCACGTTCTGCTCATTGATCCGTTCGTTTTTTGCGCGTTTGGCCATCCCGCGTTCGGTCCAGTTGCTTGCATTGTGTTTGACAGTCGGCGTCAGCCTGACATTCACCATGCCCGCCTCTGCGCAGAGCATGCGCGGCTTGCCCGACTTCACGGAGTTGGTTGAGCAAGTTGGCCCTTCGGTGGTCAACATCCGCACCTTAGAAAAAACGGCGGTGCGTGAAGCCCAAAGCAACGGTGCCGATGATGAGATGCAAGAGCTGTTTCGGCGCTTCTTTGGTGTCCCCATGCCAACGCCCAACGGACCGCGTCAGCAACGTCCCAATCGCCCACAACAGCCTGAACAAGAGCAGCCGCGCGGGGTGGGGTCAGGTTTTATCTTGTCAAGCGATGGTTTTGTCATGACCAACGCCCATGTGGTGGATGGCGCCGATCAAGTGCTGGTCACTCTGCCCGACAAGCGCGAGTTCAAGGCGCGCATTGTGGGGTCCGACAAACGCAGCGATGTGGCCGTGGTCAAGATTGAGGCCACGGGCTTGCCCGCTGTGAAAATTGGCGACGTCAATCGCTTGAAAGTGGGTGAGTGGGTGATGGCCATTGGCTCTCCGTTTGGCCTAGAAAACTCGGTCACGGCAGGCATCGTGAGCGCCAAACAGCGTGACACGGGCGATTATTTGCCTTTCATTCAAACGGACGTCGCCATCAACCCCGGAAATTCTGGCGGCCCGTTGATCAATATGCGCGGTGAAGTGGTGGGCATCAACAGCCAAATCTATTCCCGCTCGGGTGGCTTTATGGGCATCTCATTTGCCATTCCGATTGATGAAGCCGTCCGAGTGAGCGAGCAGTTGCGTGCCACTGGTCGCGTGCAACGCGGCCGCTTGGGCGTGCAGATTGACCAAGTCAGCAAAGAAGTGGCGGAGTCTTTGGGCTTGAGCAAACCGCAAGGTGCCTTGGTGCGAGGCGTCGAACAGGGTTCACCAGCTGAGAAGGCTGGCTTAGAGCCTGGTGACATCATTCTGAAGTTCGATGGCAAAACGCTGGAGAAATCGACCGACTTGCCGAGGCTGGTGGGTAACACCAAACCAGGCACGCGCAGCAACCTGCAGGTCTGGCGTCGCGGCAGTCAGCGCGACATGGCCATCACTGTTGGCGAATTTGAAGCCGAGAAGCCAGAGAAGAAAGCGGACGTGCCTGCAGAAAAGCCTCAAATGTCCAGCGCTGCCAAATTGCTAGGTTTGTCAGTCAGTGATTTGACGGATGCGCAAAAGAAAGAGCTCAAACTTCGCAATGGCGTGCGGGTGGATGCCGTGGCCGAACCCGCCACACGCGCTGGTATTCAAGAGGGCGATGTGATCGTGGCCTTGGCCAACATAGAAATACCCAACCTTCAGGCGTTTGAAGCCTTGGTCAGCAAGATCGACCGCAGCAGGCCCGTCAGTGTGCTGATTCGCCGTGGCGAGTGGGCCCAGTACACGGTGATTCGTCCCAACCGCTAAGCCCGTAAACCGCAGTGGGGTTTAAGGGCTAAAAATATTTTTAGCCCTTTTTTCAAGTCGGCGCGTCAGAGGCCTCAAAAGGGGTTCAAGCGCTTTTTGTATAGAATCAGGGGGCTGATTGTGCTTTTGCGATATAAAAGCATGCGTCAAACTCCACGATATGGGATCGGGTAACAAACTCCACAGGTGCTCCACAGATCACCCACAAGTTGTCCCAAAACCCCTTGGTCAAAATGTTAATAAGCTGTGGATAAATTCATGTTGCAAACGCGCAACGAGACTTCGGTAGCGATCACGCTGCTGTACGTTTCGGGGTTTTTGCCTACAATGAAGTCCCAACTTATGCAGTTGCCATTGCTTGTTGGTTCTGGGCGCGTCAGTACATGACGCGCCCTTTTTTCTTGGCGATCGTCCCTTTGAATTCAATCACTTAAGTGTCCCCGTTGATGAATAACATCAGAAATTTCTCGATCATTGCCCATATCGACCATGGCAAATCTACGCTGGCAGATCGTTTGATTCAGCGTTGCGGCGGGCTTGAAGAACGCGACATGTCCGCGCAAGTGCTCGACTCGATGGACATCGAAAAAGAGCGTGGGATAACCATCAAAGCGCAGACCGCTGCGCTGCAATACAAAGCCAAAGACGGGCAGATCTACAACCTCAATTTGATCGACACACCTGGCCACGTTGACTTTTCGTACGAAGTGTCGCGCTCGCTGTCTGCCTGCGAAGGCGCGTTGCTTGTGGTCGATGCAAGTCAAGGTGTGGAAGCCCAAACGGTGGCCAACTGTTACACCGCCCTCGACCTCGGTGTCGAGGTCGTGCCCGTGCTCAACAAAATGGATTTGCCTAATGCCGATCCAGACAACGCCAAGGCCGAAATCGAAGACGTGATTGGCATTGATGCCACCGATGCCATTCCGTGCTCGGCTAAAACCGGCTTAGGCATTGAAGAAATCCTAGAAGCCGTGGTGGCCAAAATACCACCGCCACAAGGCAACAAAGACGCGCCGCTGCGCGCCATGATCATCGACAGCTGGTTTGACAGCTATGTGGGTGTGGTGATGTTGGTGCGTGTGGTCGACGGCCGTTTGGGCAAAGGCGAGCGCTTCAAGATGATGGCTACTGAAGCCGTCTACAACGCCGACAACTTGGGTGTGTTCACCCCCAGCAACGAGCCACGCAATTCGCTTGAAGCGGGTCAAGTGGGCTACATCATTGCCGGTATCAAAGAATTGCAAGCCGCCAAGGTGGGCGACACCATCACCCTAGAAAAGAAGCTGCCTAACAACTTAGGCCCCGCTGCGCAAGCTTTGCCAGGTTTTAAAGAGATTCAGCCTCAGGTGTTCGCGGGCTTGTACCCGACCGAAGCCAACCAATACGACGGTCTGCGCGATGCGCTGGAAAAGCTCAAACTCAACGACGCTTCACTGCACTACGAACCAGAAGTTTCGCAGGCGCTGGGCTTTGGTTTCCGTTGCGGCTTCTTAGGCTTGCTGCACATGGAAATCGTGCAAGAGCGTTTGGAGCGTGAGTTCGACCAAGACCTGATTACCACCGCGCCCAGCGTGGTCTACGAAGTCAAGATGCCTGACGGCGAAGTGGTCATGGTGGAGAACCCCGCCAAGATGCCCGAACAAGGCAAGCTCCACGAAATCCGTGAACCCATCGTCACCGTGCATCTGTACATGCCCCAAGACTACGTGGGCCCCGTGATGACGCTCGCCAATCAAAAGCGCGGCGTGCAGCTCAACATGGCTTACCACGGTCGCCAAGTCATGCTCACCTACGACATGCCGCTGGGCGAGATCGTGCTGGACTTCTTTGACAAACTCAAATCGGTCTCACGCGGTTATGCCTCGATGGACTACGAGTTCAAAGAATTCCGTCCTTCTGACGTGGTGAAGGTCGACATCTTGCTCAACGGCGAGAAGGTCGACGCCTTGTCCATCATCGTGCACCGCACCCAAGCCCAATACCGTGGCCGTGCGGTGGTGGCCAAGATGCGCGAGATCATCAGCCGTCAAATGTTTGATGTGGCCATTCAGGCCGCCATTGGCTCCACCATCATTGCGCGTGAGAGCATCAAAGCCTTGCGCAAAAACGTGTTGGCCAAGTGCTATGGCGGGGACATCAGCCGTAAACGCAAGCTGCTTGAAAAACAAAAAGCAGGTAAAAAACGCATGAAGCAAATTGGTTCTGTTGAAGTTCCGCAAGAAGCCTTCTTGGCCATCTTGCAGGTGGAGGATTGATGGCTACGTTGACCGCATTTGTTCTGGCCGCCTTTGTGGGCTACGCCGGGTTTTGGTATGTGGGCATGATCGAGGGCAACTTCGCGCTGCTCATGTTCATGGCCACGTTCGTCACCGGTATTTACTGGTTGGCCGAGCGTTTCTATTTCTTGCCCCAACGCGAAGCAGCTGCCGCGCTTCTGGAGGCAGAAGCCGACAAGCGCCGTCAAGAGCTGACAAAACTGGGCATTGCTCAAACTGATGTCAACGTGACCGAGGCCAAAGAGCGCCTCATCATGCAGCCGTGGTGGTTGGACTGGACGGCGGGCCTGTTCCCCGTCATCGCCGTGGTGTTTGTGTTGCGCTCATTTTTGTTTGAGCCCTTCAAAATTCCTTCGGGTTCGATGATCCCCACGCTGTGGGTGGGCGACCTGATTTTGGTCAACAAGTTTCATTACGGCGTGCGCTTGCCCGTGCTCAACCTCAAGGTCACCGACGGCAACCCTGTGCAACGTGGCGACGTGATGGTGTTTCGTTACCCACCCAAGCCCAGCCTCGACTACATCAAACGTGTGGTGGGCGTGCCCGGCGACCAAGTGGCCTACCTGAACAAACAACTCACCATCAACGGCCAGCCCGTGCCTCAAAAGGCCTTACCTGACTTCTTTGAAGAAGACAGCATGCGCTACATCAAGCAGTTTGAAGAGAACTTGCCTTTGGGCAGCCAAGCCTCTGAGATGACAGGCGTGCGCACGCACCGCTTTTTGAACGACATCGACCGCCCAGCCTTCGTGCCGGGTGCAGATGACTTTGCGTTCAAAGAAAACTGCCACTACACCGTCGAAGGCGTGACCTGCAAAGTACCTGCGGGCCACTACTTCATGATGGGCGACAACCGCGACAACTCACTCGACTCGCGCTACTGGGGCTTTGTGCCAGAGAAAAACATTGTGGGCAAAGCCTTCTTTGTTTGGATGAACTTTGGCAGTCTCAAGCGCATCGGCGCCTTTCAATGACCACACGCGCACGCACAGCCACTCGATCCACCCCGTCTCAACAACAAATTCTTGAGACGCTCCAAGCGCGCTTGGACTACACGTTTCAAAATCCAGCCCTGCTGGCGCAAGCGCTGACACACCGCAGCTTCAGTTCCGACCACAACGAGCGCTTGGAGTTTTTGGGCGACTCGGTGCTCAACTTGGCCATTGCCAATTTGCTCTACCAGCGCTTGAACACCTTGCCCGAGGGCGATTTGTCGCGCGTGCGCGCCAACTTGGTCAAGCAAGACACGCTGCACCACCTGGCCGTGGAGCTGGGCTTGTCGGGCATCTTGCGTTTGGGCGAAGGCGAAATGAACTCCGGCGGCCAAAAGCGTCCCTCCATCTTGGCCGACGCCCTCGAAGCTGTGTTGGGTGCGGTCTACCTTGATGCGGGTTACGACGCCGCTGATGCTTTGGTACGCCGCATTTTTTCTGCTGTTGAAATCAACCCCGAGATGCAAGCGGTGGGCAAAGATGCCAAAACCGACTTGCAAGAATGGCTGCAAGCACGCAAGTTCAAGTTGCCTATTTACCGCGTCGTGGGCACCCTGGGTGCGGCGCATCGCCAGACCTTTGATGTCGAGTGCGAAATTACCGAATTAGCCCGCTGCGAGCGTGGCATTGGCGGCTCACGCCGCGCAGGAGAGCAGGCCGCCGCAGCAGCCATGCTTCAAGTTATCAAAGAGCTCAAATGACGGCCACACCTTCCAACCCCGAACAAAGTCTGCAAGACATCGATGCCATGTTGGCCGCCAGCAAAGGCGCCCGCGTGGTCGCCAGCGGCGTCGCTGTGCCGCCAGCCGACCAACGCTGTGGCTTGATTGCCATCGTGGGCAAGCCCAACGTGGGCAAGTCCACCTTGCTCAATGCCTTGGTCGGCCAAAAAATCAGCATCACCTCGCGCAAAGCGCAAACCACACGCCACCGCATCACCGGCATGCACACACAAGGCTCGGCGCAGTTTGTGTTTGTCGACACCCCCGGTTTTCAAACCATCCATGGCAACGCGCTGAACAAATCGCTCAACAAAACCGTGCAAGGCGCGGTGGGCGATGTGGACTTGGTGTTGTTGGTGGTGGAAGCGGGCAGCTTCACCTCGGCCGATGAAAAAGTGCTGTCGTTGCTGGCCAAGGGCATTCCCACCATCTTGCTCGCCAACAAACTCGACTCGATGAAAAACCGTGACGACATCATGCTGTGGTTGCAAGCCATGCAAGACCGTCACCCCTTTGTCGAGATCGTGCCTATGTCGGCCAAGAACGACAAAGACGTGCAGCGCCTCTTGGGCATTTGCGAAAAATACCTGCCTGAGCAAGGTTGGATGTACGCCGCCGATGAGTTGACCGACCGCAGCGAAAAGTTCATGGCCGCCGAAATGGTGCGTGAAAAACTGTTCCGCTTGACCGGCGACGAATTGCCCTACACCTCGACCGTCATCATTGACAAGTTCGAAGAAGAAAAGGGCAAGTCCAAAGGCGTCAAACGCATGGTGCGCATTGCCGCCACCATCGTGGTGGAGCGTGATGGCCACAAGGCCATGGTCATTGGCGACAAAGGCGAGCGCTTGAAGCGCATGGGCATGGAAGCCCGCACCGAACTCGAAAAGCTCTACGACGCCAAGGTGTTCTTAGAGCTGTGGGTCAAAGTGCGCTCCGGCTGGGCCGACGATGCCGCACGGGTGCGTAGCTTTGGCTACGAGTAACCCGACTCGCAGCTTTACCTCGCGGGGTGTGACCCGCATTCAGGACGAACCTGCGTTCGTGGTGCACCACTACGACTGGAGCGAGTCCAGTCTGATCTTGGAAACCTTCACCCGCCATTACGGTCGGGTGACCTTGGTGGCCAAAGGCGCTAAAAAACCCAGCTCCAACTTTCGGCCGGTGCTGCTGCCCTTGCAGCCGCTGTCCATCACCTACACAGGTGATGCCGAGGTGCGCACGCTCAAAAACGCCGAATGGGTGGGCGGCCACATCATGCCCATGGGCGAGGGCTTGTTGTCTGGGTATTACTTGAATGAGTTGTTGTTGCGCTTGCTGGCGCGTGACGACCCACATGCCACCGTGTTTGACCTGTATCGCCAAGTGGTGCAAGTGCTGGCCTCGGGGCACGACGGCACCATCAACCCCGCGCTGCGCACGTTTGAGTTGCTGCTGCTGCGCGACATTGGTTTTCTGCCCGAGCTCAACGCCCAAACCCTCACGCTCACGCCTTTGCAGCCCGACGTTTTGTATGTGCTGGTGCCCGAAGGCGGCCTGCGCGCCCACAACGCCCAAGACCGCACTGGCTTGATGGGCAGCGTGTGGCTGCAGCTGCACGACAGCTTGAATGCCGACTCGGCTTTTACGGCCACGCTGCGTTTGTGCGCCGAGTTACCGAGCGACCAACGCAACGCTTTGCAAGGGCAGTTGCGCGGCTTGCTGCACTACCATTGCGGGGTCACCACGCTGCGCACGCGGCAGATGATGATTGACCTGCAATCCCTTTGATGGACCCCATGCCTAACGCTCACACCAAGACCGCCTTGTCGGTCAACCTCAACAAAGTGGCCTTGGTGCGTAACACGCGCCATTTGGGCATTCCGAGCGTCACCCGTGCGGCCACGCTGTGTTTAGAAGCCGGCGCTGCGGGCGTCACCGTGCACCCTCGGCCTGACGCGCGCCACATGCGCAGCGAAGACGTGACGGATTTGGCCGAGTTGCTCAAATCGTGGCCCGACCGCGAGTTCAACATCGAAGGCAACCCGTTTCACAACTTGATGGACTTTGTGCGCCAAGTGCGCCCCCAGCAAGTGACCTTTGTGCCCGACAGCGAAGGCCAATTCACCAGCGACCACGGCTGGACCTTTCCGCAAGACGCCGAGCGTTTGAAGCCGCTGATTGACGAAGCCAAATCCTTGGGCGTGCGGGTGAGCCTGTTCATGGACCCCGTACCCGAGGCCATGGCCGCAGCCAAAGCGGTCGGTGCTGACCGCGTCGAGCTGTACACCGAAACCTATGCCTCAGCTTACGGCACACCGATACAAGCCGAGGTGCTGGCCGCTTTCAAAGCCACGGCGCAAGCGGCGCTGGACGTCGGTTTGGGCATCAACGCCGGTCACGATTTGAACCGCGACAACTTAGCCACCTTCTTGACCACCGTGCCCGGCGTGCAAGAAGTGTCCATTGGTCATGCCCTGATCGCGGATGCATTGGAGCTGGGCTACACCGCCACCGTGTCGGCTTACTTGGCCTGCATGCCAAAGGCTTGATGACGCGCATGATTTACGGCATCGGCACCGACATTTGCGACATTCGCCGCATCCGTGCGTCTTTGGACAAGCACGGCGAGCGCTTTGCGCAAAAGGTGCTGAGCGACAACGAGATGCACACTTACCGCGCCCGCTGCGAACGCTGGCCTGAGCGGGGTGTGCGTTATGTGGCCACCCGTTTTTCTGCCAAAGAAGCCTTCAGCAAAGCCATTGGAATGGGCATGCGCATGCCCATGACCTGGCGCTTATGCGAGGTTGACAAGCTGCCCAGCGGCCAGCCCGTCATCGTGTTGCATGGCGTGCTCAAAGATTGGTTCGAAGCCCGTGGCCTCAGCGCGCATGTGAGCGTGAGCGACGAGTCCGACTACGCCACCAGTTACGTGGTGGTTGAAAAAACTGCTGATTCACACCCCTGATTTATGTCTCACCACGCCCCCCTCATTCTTGACATCGCTGGCACCCAGCTCACCGACGTTGACCGTCAGCGCCTGACGCACCCGCTCACGGGTGGCGTGATTTTGTTTGGCCGCAACTGGACCGGTCGCCAGCAACTCACCCAGTTGTGCGCCGACATCAAGGCCGTTCGCCAAGATTTGCTCATTTGTGTGGACCACGAAGGCGGGCGCGTGCAGCGTTTTCGCAACGATGGCTTCACCCACATTCCGTCCATGCGAGCCTTGGGCGAGTTGTGGATGAAAGATCAAAAAGGTGTTGGCGGCGAATTTAAAACCGGCAGCGGCGCCTTGGCCGCGATGGACGCCGCCACCGCCAGCGGCTTTGTGCTCGCCAGCGAGTTGCGTGCGTGCGGGGTGGACTTCAGCTTCACCCCCGTGCTCGACCTTGACCACGGCGAGAGCGGTGTCATTGGCGACCGCGCTTTCCACCGCGACCCGCGCGTGGTCACGGCTTTGTCGAAAAGCGTCATGCACGGCTTGTTGCTGGCGGGCATGGCCAACTGCGGCAAACACTTCCCCGGTCACGGCTTTGTCAAAGCCGACTCGCATGTGGACATTCCTGTCGACAAGCGCAGCCTCAAAGCCATTCTGAACGACTGCGCCTTGCCCTACACCTGGCTCAGCACCACGCTCACCAGCGTCATGCCTGCGCACGTCATTTACCCCAAGGTCGATGCGTTGCCTGCAGGTTTCTCACCGCGTTGGTTGCAAGACATCTTACGCACTCAGCTGCATTTCAACGGTGCCATCTTCAGCGACGACTTGTCGATGGAAGGTGCGCGCCGCATCGAAGGCCGTGACGTCAGCTTTGCCGAGGCCGGCATGGCCGCCCTGAACGCGGGCTGCGACTTGGTCTTGCTGTGCAACCAAAGCCTAGGCGATGGCCATGGCGTGGATGCCATGCTCGACGGATTGACCGAAGGCTTACTCAAAAATAAATGGCATGCCAGCGACGCGAGCGAACAACGCCGCAGCGCCTTATTGCCGAAAAATTCGCCGCTAGCTTGGGACGCGCTGATGACCCACCCCGCCTATGTGCGGGCTTTGGACTTGTTGCCTTAAACCGCGCTCAAGTTCGCCACTTCACGAAAGCTCAGATGGCGACGAAAAATGGAAAAAACGAAGTCAGCGACAGTGGGTTGCGCTTCACCAGCCGTGAAAACGGCTCCCCCTTCATCGGGATGGGCAAAGTCGGTGAAACCATGTCTTGCATGAAATGCGGACTTCACAAGCCCCGCCGTTTGGGCAGCCAACGCCGTTTTGCAGGCGCACTGGCTTTTTTCTGTTTTGATTGCAAACCACCTGTTGAGAAAAAATAAATATGGCAACCCCCAATTACAACTACGAGAAACGTCAACGCGAGCTGGCTAAGAAAAAGAAGAAAGAAGAAAAGCTGCAAGAACGCGAAGCGCGCAAAACTTCGCCCGACGGTGAGTTCGGTCAAAACCCCAGCATGGACTCGGAGCCCGACCACTCCCAAAACCCCGATGGCGTTGTCCCCACAGACAACCCAGACCAAGCCTGATTTCCTGCTTTTATCATTTTGTTTTTAAGGAGTTCCGCCATGTTTCCTTCACGTCGTCACCTCGCTGTTTTGGCCTTGGCCCTGAGCTGTGGCTGGGCTGCTGCGCAAAGCGCCAAGCCCATCAAACTGTTGGTGGGCTTTCCACCCGGCGGCGGCACCGATGTGGTGGCGCGCACCTTGGCTGAAAAACTCAAAGACGAGTTGGGCACGCCTGTGGTGGTCGAGAACAAGCCTGGCGCCGGCGGCCAACTGGCTGCGCAAGCCCTAAAGGCTTCGCCTGCGGATGGCACCGTGCTGTTCCTCTCGCACGACCACACCATCTCGATCTTGCCCTTGGTGGTCAAGAACCCCGGTTACGACTCGGCCACCGACTTCGTGCCCGTGGCGGGCTTTGCCACCTTTGTCAATTCGTTCGCCGTGTCTGGCGCGACGCCTGCCAAGACCTTCACTGAGTACGTGAACTGGGTCAAAACCCAAGGTGCGGGCAAGGGCGCGGTGGGCATTCCAGCGCCTGCCTCAACGCCTGAGTTTTTGGTCAAAGTGGTGGGCGAGAAGTTCAAGCTCGACTTGGTGGCCGCCCCTTACCGCGGCAGCGCACCCATGATGGCTGACATGTTGGGCAACCAAATCAGCGCGGGCGTAGGCTCGGTGCCCGATTTCATTGAAAACCACAAAGCAGGCAAAGTGCGTGTGTTGGCTGTGATGGGGGCCAAGCGCCAAGCTGCTTTGCCCGATGTGCCAACGTTCAACGAACTGGGCCTGAACGGCTTGGATGACCTGCCTTATTACGGGCTCTTTGCACCCGCAGGCACGCCCAAAGCCACCATCGACCACATCGGCCAAGCCCTGTCCAAAGTGCTGGCCATGCCTGATGTGCACGAAAACCTCACCAAAATGGGTTTGACCGTGGGCTACACGAACGCCCAGCAACTCGCCCAACGCGAGCGCGCCTACACGCAGGTGTGGGCCAAGATGATCAAAGCCAGCGGCTTTCAGCCCCAATAAGCCATGCCCATCCCTTGGTTAGCCGCCCTCAAAGTCATCCCGTGGGGGGATGTGATTTCACATGCGCCCACGGTCTTGGAAAAAGCCCGTGAGTTGATAGACCGCAAACGCGGTGCTGCCGACGTCGCTGCGACCAGCATGGCCTCAGCCAACGAACCCGCCTCTGATGTGCCCAGCCTGGGGGAGTTGAAAAATCGCGTGTTGGTTGCCCAGCAGCAGATCGATCAACTGCATGCCCACCAAGCCGACATGGCGCAGACCTTGACCGCCTTGGCTGAACAAAACGCAGCCTTGGTGGTGACCGTGAGTGCCTTGCGAGCCAAACAACGCGTGTTGATAGCGGTGGTGTTTGTTTTGGTGATTTTGTCGTTTTCGTGGATGGCGTTTCTCAGCTTTGGAAGGGCATGAACCTTTTGAAACCTTCATAAATGCTAGGAAGTTACAGAAATTTAACAAAATCGCCAAAAATATCTAAATATTTGAGTGGCAATTAATATCAGTTTTGGCGGTTCCGTTAAATTTAACGAATGGAACTGCAAAACACTCAAACCGTCGAATTCAAATCCAAATGGCAACGCGTGTTGTCTTTGTCACTGGCCCTGTCGTTCGCGCTGGCCTTGACCGCTTGCGGCGGTGGTGGTGGCGGTGACCACTTGCAAGGCATTGATAGCCTGCCTCAGTTGCAGGGCCAAGTGATGGACGGCTACATCCAAGGCGCGACGGTCTGCTTAGACCTCAACAGCAACGGCGCATGTGACACCCACGAGCCCAGCACCGTCTCAGGCGTCAACGGCGCTTACACCCTGACTTACAACCCTTCTGTCTCGTTGTCAGCTTTGTCAATTTTGGCGAATGTGCCGGTGGGCGCGATCGACCAAGATGCAGGACAACCTGTCTACACCGCCTACCAAATGCGCACCGCAGCGCAATCACCAGCCGTGGTGACGCCGTTGACGACCTTGGCGGTGTATGAGATGAAAACATCGGCGCTCACTTGGGCTCAAGCCCAGCAAGCGGTCAGCTTGCATTTTTCAGGCGATGCTGCTGCCATTGACCTGAGCCAAAACTACGTGGCCCAAGGCAACGCAGCCGTCCACCGCCTTGCCCGTGATGTGGCCAGCACCTTGCAAACGGCTGCCCTGAATGGTGATGCACCGGCAGCTATTTTGGCCGCTGCCTATAGCGTGCAGGTTCAAACGCCGTTCATTCAGCCCCGACAGTTTGCCGCGCCTGTGATGGTGAGGTCAACGCTTAACGATTACCTCTTGCCCAACAATCAGCCATGAAAAAAGGAGCCTTTGCAGGCCCCTTTTTGGGGTTCGTATTTTCAGCTGTCTGAACTCGGCGCTCAAACTTCGCGGCGCAGGGCAGGGAACAAAATGACGTCGCGGATGCTGGGGCTGTCAGTCAGCAACATCATCAAGCGGTCAATGCCAATTCCGCAGCCGCCGGTGGGGGGCATGCCGTATTCGAGGGCGCGCACAAAGTCGTGGTCGTAGAACATGGCTTCGTCGTCACCACTGTCTTTAGCGGCTACTTGGGCGTGGAAGCGGGCGGCTTGGGTCTCGGCATCGTTCAACTCGCTGAAGCCGTTGCCGAACTCGCGGCCGGTGATGTAGAGCTCAAAGCGCTCGGTCACATCGGGCTTGGTGTCGCTGGCGCGGGCCAAGGGTGAAATCTCGACAGGGTGCTCGCAGATGAACGTGGGCTGCCACAGCTTGTCTTCCACGGTCTCTTCAAAGTACATCACTTGCAGGCTGGCCAAGCTGCGTGTTGAGAGTTTGTCTTTCTCTTCTTTGAAGCCGAGTTTTTGCAAGGTGTTGATCAGCCAGGTGGTGTTGTCGACGTTGTCGCCAGCTTCGGTGTGCTTCAGAATAGCTTCACGAATCGTCAAGCGCTCGAAAGGTTGGCTCAAATCCACCGGCTTACCGCCGTAGGTTAGCAACAAGGTGCCAGCGGCCTTCATGGCGGCGTCGCGCACCAGCTCTTCGGTGAAGTGCATCAGGTCTTGGTAGTTCCAATACGCGGCGTAGAACTCCATCATGGTGAACTCGGGGTTGTGGCGCACCGAGATCCCTTCGTTACGGAAGTTGCGGTTGATTTCAAACACGCGCTCAAAGCCACCCACGATCAAGCGCTTCAAGTACAACTCAGGCGCGATGCGCAAGAACATTTCTTGGTCCAGCGCGTTGTGGTGCGTGGTGAACGGCTTGGCGTTGGCACCTCCGGGAATGGGGTGCAACATGGGCGTTTCAACTTCGAGAAAGTTGTGTTGCACCATGAAGTCACGAATACCGCTGACCGCGCGGCTGCGCGCCACGAAGCGCTTGCGTGCGGTTTCGTCCGTCATCAAATCGACGTAGCGTTGGCGGTATTTGATCTCTTGGTCAGCCACGCCGTGGAACTTGTCGGGCATGGGGCGCAGGCTCTTGGTCAGCATGCGGATGCTGGTGGCGTGAATCGACAACTCGCCTGTGCGGGTTTTGAACAACTTGCCTTCGCAAGCCACGATATCGCCCAAATCCCAGTGCTTGAAATCGGCGTAGAGCTCTTCGCTCACGTCATCGCGTGTCACGTAAATCTGAATGCGGCCCGTGCTGTCTTGTAGCGTGGCAAAGCTGGCCTTGCCCATCACGCGCTTGAGCATCATGCGGCCCGCCACTTTGGCAATCTGGCCTTCTTCGGTCAACACCTCGGCAGTCTTGTCGCCATGCAGCTCGTGCAAAGTGGCGGCGTGGTGTGCGGGTTTGAAATCGTTGGGAAACGCCACGCCTTGGCCCGTAGCTTGACGCTCGCGCATGACCTTGAGCTTCTCGCGGCGCTCGGCCATCAGTTGGTTTTCGTCGACGGGAGCGGCTTCTGGTGTGGCGGGGGTGTTGTTGTTAGACATCTAAAGAGGCGTGAGTAAGTAAGGTGCTGCCCCAAACATGAGGAGCAGCAAAGTACTTATTTTAAGAGGACCTCGAGCTTCCCTTTGGCTGTGAGCGCAGGATAGCGGGCGAGAAAGCAGGTCTATGAAATCACAAAAGGCCCCGAAGGGCCTTTTGTGATTTGAGCACTGGAAGTTCAAACCACCACATCCGCCGGCTGTCGCAACAACATAGCCAGCGTGCTGGCGATGGTTTTGCGCAGTTCGCGACGGTCGCAAATCATGTCGATGGCGCCTTTTTCTTGCAAAAATTCCGCGCGCTGGAAGCCAGCTGGCAAGGTCACGCGCACGGTGCTTTCGATCACGCGTGGGCCGGCAAAGCCGATCAGGGCGTTGGGTTCGGCGATGACCACATCACCCACAAAGGCAAAACCGGCTGACACGCCGCCCATGGTGGGGTCGGTCAACACGGCGATGTAGGGCAAGCCTTTTTTGGACAAGCGGGTGAGGGATGCGTTGGTTTTGGCCATTTGCATGAGCGAGAGCAAGCCCTCTTGCATGCGTGCGCCACCGGTGGCGGTGAAGCAAATGAACGGTACTTTTTGCTCAATGGCGGTGTGCACGCCGCGCACAAAGCGCTCGCCCACGACCGAGCCCATCGAACCGCCCATGAAGTCGAATTCAAAACAGGCCACAACCACGTTGATGTTGTGCACCGCACCACCCATGACCACCATAGCGTCGGTTTCGCCGGTGTTTTGCATGGCTTCTTTGAGGCGCTCGGGGTACTTGCGGCTGTCCTTGAACTTCAAGGGGTCCACCGGTAGCACTTCTTGGCCGATTTCGTAGCGGCCTTCGGCGTCAAGGAACATGTCCAGTCGGTCGCGCGCGCTCATGCGGTGGTGGTGGCTGCAAGTGGGGCAGACGTTGTGGTTGGCTTGCAAGTCGCTCTTGTAGAGCACGGTCTCGCAGCTGGGGCACTTCACCCACACACCTTCAGGCACGCTGCGGCGGTCTGCGGGGTCGGTGTGTTGAATTTTGGGGGGCAGCAGTTTTTCGAGCCAACTCATGGTGAGCCTTTCGTCAGTTCTTTTGGAATGCTTTGATTTTAACGGGCGGGGGCGCTTGTGATTTAAGCGTCCAACGCTTGTCGAATGCCCGTCAAAAACGCATGCGCCGCCGCCACTTCTTGGCCTGCTGGCGCGGCTTCGAGCAGCTGGATGATGCGGCTGCCAATCACCACGGCGTCGGCCACGCGGCCCACAGCGGCGGCGGTGGCGGCATCGCGAATGCCAAAGCCTACACCCACGGGAATATGCACATGATGGCGGATGCGCGGCAGCATGGCTTCCACGGCGTCGGTGTCGAGGTTGCCAGCGCCGGTCACGCCTTTGAGCGACACGTAATACACGTAGCCGCTGGCAACGCGTGCCACTTGCTCCATGCGCTTGTCGGTGCTGGTGGGCGCGAGCAAGAAGATCAGGTCCATGCTGTGGGCGCGCAAGGTGGCCGCAAACTCTTCACACTCTTCGGGTGGATAGTCGACGATGAGAACGCCGTCTACGCCAGCGGCAGAAGCATCTTTGACGAACGAATCTTTGCCGTGCTTGAGGTTGTAGCACTCCACGGGGTTGGCGTAGCCCATCAGCACCACGGGGGTGGTGGTGTTGGTTTGGCGGAATTCGCGCACCATGTCCAGCACTTGGGTTGTGCCAACGCCAAAACGCAGCGCGGCTTCGCCTGCTTTTTGAATCACAGCGCCGTCGGCCATTGGATCGCTAAAAGGAACACCCAGTTCGATGATGTCTGCGCCTGCGTCCACCATGCCGTGCATGAGGGCGGGTGTGATGTTGGCTTGCGGGAAGCCGGCCATCACATAGGGAATGAGGGCCTTGCGGCCTTGGGCCTTAAGGGCGGCGAGGGTGGTGTCAATGCGGCTCATGGTGCGGCTCACTTCACAAATTTCACGGTCTGTTCGGCAGGGCCACCTTTGACCGTTTGGCCTTGGCAGCTGGGGCGGCAGAAGAAGTCAGCATTGCTCAGGTCGGCCACGGTGCCAATGTCTTTGTCGCCACGGCCAGACAGGTTGATCAAGATCGACTGCTCGGGCTTCATGGTCTTGGCCAGCTTCATCGCGTAGGCCACGGCATGGCTGGATTCGAGTGCGGGGATGAGTCCCTCGGTGCGGCACAGATAGTGGAAAGCGTCCAGTGCTTCTGTGTCGGTGATGCCCACGTACTCGGCGCGGCCAATGTCTTTGAGAAACGCGTGCTCGGGGCCCACGCCAGGGTAGTCGAGGCCAGCGCTCACGCTGTGCGTCTCGGTGATTTGGCCGTTCTCGTCTTGCAAGATGTAGGTGCGGTTGCCGTGCAAAACGCCAGGCGCGCCCAGCTGCAATGAGCACGAGTGGCGGTCGGTGTCCATGCCTTCGCCCGCGGCTTCCACGCCAATGAGGCGTGTGTTGGCGTGGTTGATGTAGGGGTAGAAGATGCCCATGGCATTGCTGCCACCGCCCACGCAGGCCAGCACGGCGTCGGGTTGTTGTTCTGCCATCTGCAGGCTTTTGAACATCTCAGGCATTTGCACAAGACACTCTTCGCCAATCACGCTTTGGAAATCGCGCACCATCATCGGGTAGGGGTGAGGCCCCGCCACAGTGCCAATGATGTAGAAGGTGTTGTCCACGTTGGCCACCCAGTCACGCATGGCTTCGTTCAGCGCGTCTTTGAGGGTGCGGCTGCCGCTCTCCACGGGCACCACAGTCGCGCCCAAGAGCTTCATGCGGTACACGTTGGGGCTTTGACGCTTCACGTCTTCTGCGCCCATGTAGACCACGCACTCCAGGCCGTAGCGCGCGCAGATGGTGGCCGTGGCCACGCCGTGTTGGCCTGCGCCTGTTTCGGCAATCACGCGGGGCTTGCCCATGCGCTTGGCCAGCATGGCTTGGCCGATGGTGTTGTTGATTTTGTGTGCGCCGGTGTGGTTCAAATCTTCACGTTTGAAGAAGATTTGCGCGCCACCCATTTCGCGGCTCATGCGGGCCGCGTGGTAAATGGGCGAAGGGCGGCCCACAAAGTGCGCCAACTCATTTTTGAACTCGGCAATGAAAGCGGGGTCGTATTGGTATTTGGCGTACGCGTCTTTGAGCTCTTCAATCGCGTGAGTCAGCGTTTCGCTGATGAAGCTGCCGCCGTAAATGCCAAAGTGGCCTTTGGCATCGGGTTGTTGGTAGTTCGACATAGGGTGCCTACAAAATATGTCTGGTGCTAACTGCTGTCATCGCAGTCAGCCCAAGAGCTTCAAACAAAAAGGGGAGTGTGTTTAGAGCGGGTGCTCTGCGTCTGCTGCGCGAACGGCTCTGACGAATTCGTGAATCTTGGCCGCATCTTTGATGCCTTTGGCCGATTCAACGCCAGAGCTCACGTCGACCGCAAGCGACAAGCCACGGTCACGCAGCGCGCGAATGCCATCGGTCACGTTGGCAGCGTTGAGTCCACCAGACAAGACGAGGTGAGCGTTGACGTTTTGAGGAAGCTGTGACCAATTGAATGTTTTGCCGCCGCCGCCGTAACCGTCGACATGGGCGTCGAGCAGCACCGCTTGGGCGTCTAAGTAATCTTGCGCGTATTTTACGAGGTCAAACGCGGGCTCGCCTGGCACGGGTTCTAAGGGTATGCGCGCAGCACGGAGCCAGCAGCGGCCCAAACTTTGGGCGATTTGGCGACATTCGTGGGGCGTTTCGTCGCCATGAAACTGCAACCAGGCCCCCGGCACTTGGGCGCAGGCACGGGCGATGGCTTCGGGTGTTTCGTTCACAAACAGCAGCACCGGCGTGACGAATGCGGGCAGCAGACGGGCCAACTCGCCAGCGCGTTCAGCGGTGACGGCACGGGCGCTTTTGGCGTAGATCACAAAGCCAATGGCGTCGACACCAGCGGCTACGGCCTCGGCGACGTCTTGCTCACGGGTGAGGCCACAGATTTTGATGCGGGTGCGGTTCATGGCAGCGAATCATACGCAGCCGTGCGCTCCGGCAAGCCCCAATGGTCTTCGTAGCGAGGGCCTAAGAAGTACAGACCGTCGGGGCTGAAAGTGGGGGCGGCGGCATCGCGGTCGCGGGCGGCCAGTACTTCGGCCATCCACTCGGGCGGTTTATCACCGGTGCCAATCTTGACAAAGCAGCCCATGAGGTTGCGAATCATGTGGTGCAAAAACGCGCTGGCTTCGAACTCAAAGCGCCAATAGGCGGTGTTGGGCGAGGTGCTTTTGCGGCTGATCGCGATGTGCGTCATGGTTTTGACGGGCGTCAGCGCTTGGCAGCTCGAGGCGCGGAATGAGGTGAAGTCGTGTTCGCCCATCAAATACTGCGCGGCTTGTTGCATGGCTTGCAGGTCAAGCGGGCGATAGATCCAGCCCACGCGGCCCACTTCAACGCTGGGACGCACGGCAGATTCGAGCAGCACATAGGCATAACGCCTAGAAATGGCGCTGCCTCGGCAGTGGAATTCACGGGGCACTTCGCGGGCCCATTGCACCGCGATGTCCAAGGGCAGGTAACGGTTGGTGCCGCGCAACCATGACTGATCTGTGCGCTCGAGGTCGGTGTCAAAGTGAACCACCTGCATGAGGCCGTGCACGCCAGAGTCAGTTCGGCCCGCGCACAGGGTTTGAACGCGCGTTTGGGTGAATTTTTGGAGGGCGGCTTCCAGACGGTCTTGCACCGTCTTGCCAGACAACTGGCTCTGCCACCCTTCGTAGGCTTGGCCGTTGTAGCTCAAGCCCATGGCCAAGCGCATGGTTTACGCTCTGTCAGCCAGCCACTGCTTGGCTTTGGCTTGGGTGGCGCCGTTGGACTCTTGCATCACCTCTTCCATCAGCGCACGGCTGGTGTGGTGTTGGCCCAGTTTCCACAGCTCTTCGGCCAAGTCCATGCGGACTTGGAAAGGGTCGGCTTCGCTGGCCAGATCGAGGTCCAGCGAAACGCTGGGCATGGTCATGGTGGGGCGGACGGCAGGTTGTGCGGGCGTGGAGGCAACTGGGGCCTCCGCTGTTTCGGCGTTGGCTTGCGCTTCAGGCTCGGCGGCTGCCACGGCGTCTTCGTGGGAAGGGTCTTGTCGGTGGTTGGGGTCGTTGTCGAACTTGGGCAAGTCCAAGTCGAAATTCACATTCAGCGGCTTGATCGCTTCGGGTGCATCGTCTTTGGTGCTTCGGCGACCACGGCTTAGCCACAGACCAATGATGGCCATGATGGACACCAAACCGCCTGCTCCCAGCGGGGCCAAGGGGTGTGACATCCAAGCTTTGAGGGTGTCCTCGTCAGCGTCTTGCGCTGGTTCGGGCACAACCACATTGGCCGAAACGGCAGCGGTGTCGGAGGCGCTGGAAGCGGTGACTGCAGCCACCAACTTGCTGAGATCAGCCATGTTTTGGCTGATTTCCGAGGCTCGGGACGCCACGTCCTGCACTTCAAGTTGTTTGGCAACTTTTTCTTCTGGCGCGTCTTTGCCCGGCTTGGTCAGCGTGAGCTTGTCTTCGGTGCTGTCAGCCTTGGGGCTGACTTGGGCATCCAATTTACCCTCTGAAGTCCGCGAGGCTTTGGGCGTTTCTCCACCGACCTGGGTGGCTGCCAAGCGGGCGCGATATTCGCGGAAATCTTCGGCTTGAATTTGAATGGCTTTGCGTGCTTCTTCGCGTGACACGCTGGTGGCCTCTTGCGCCGAGGGCAAGGTGAGCAAAGCACCTGTTTTAAGGCGGTTCACATTGGACTCAACGAAGGCCGTGGGGTTGCCGCGCAGCATGGCAAGCAGCATTTGATCGAGAGACGCACCGGGTGCCAAGTTCTCTTTGGCAATCTGACCTGCGGTGTCACCTTGCTGAACACCCACGCGTTGATCCTCTTTCGTCACGGCTGCTGCCACAGGCATGGGGGCCTGCGGTGCTCTGGCGCTTGGCTTTTCTGCGGTGTTCTGCAGATCAGCAGGCATGAGCAGAGGCAGTGCTGGTTTGGCGCTGTTGGCACGCCCGTCCTCTAGAGACAAACTCACATCACGCAACGAGCGGCCCGTGGCCCATTGCAAGACCAGCAGCAGGTCAATGAAATTCGAGTTGACCGCTTGGGGGCTGGTGATTTTGAGGTAAGGGCGTCCGTCAGGGCGGCGTTGCAATTGAACGACCACATCCATCGGGTTGCCACCACTTCGCGGTAATTCCATGCGCGCAGCACGGTAGGCCTCGGGGGTGGCGAGTCCTGCTTGCAATTCAACTTCTTCGCTGGGGATGAGATCAATGATGTCAATTTCAGCCCGCAAGGCTTCACCTTGCTTGGACTGAACCAGAGGGCGACTCAAGGTCAATGCTTGCGCATTACCAACCAAACTGAGTGCCAAGGCGGCACACAGCGTGGAGCGTTTGAACCATGAAGAATGAATGTAAGCTTGACTGTTCATATTTGCTATATTAACTCTTTTTGTTAACTTTCTAGCAAGATTCGCAACATTCTGCGTAGTGGTTCGGCAGCGCCCCACAAGAGCTGGTCACCCACGGTGAAGGCGCCCAAGTAGTCGTTACCCATCGCCATTTTGTGCAAACGGCCCACGGGAACGGTCAAAGTACCGGTCACGGCGGCAGGTGTGAGGTCACGTTCGCTGATCTCGCGCACGTTGGGCACCACTTTGACCCAGTCGTTCGCGCTGGCCAAGATGCTTTCGATCTCGTCCATCGGCACATCTTTTTTCAGCTTGATGGTCAAGCCTTGTGAGTGGCAGCGCATGGCGCCAATGCGCACGCACAAACCGTCGATGGGGATAGAGCCCGCCGTGCGGAACGCTGGGTTGCCCAAGATCTTGTTGCACTCAGCGCCGCCCTTCCACTCTTCTTTGCTTTGGCCGTGCTCCACGGGCACGTCGATCCAAGGGATCAAGCTGCCAGCCAACGCGGTGTTGCGGAAGTTTTTGGTGGGGAACTCGGCGCTGCGCATGGTGGCCGACACTTTGCGATCGATGTCCAAGATGGCAGAAGAAGGGTTGGCCAAGTCGTCTTTGACGGCATCGTGCAAAGCGCCCATTTGGCTCAGCAACTCGCGCATGTTTTGTGCACCCGCGCCCGAAGCCGCTTGGTACGTCATGGCGCTGACCCACTCGACCATGTTGTGTTGGAACAAACCGCCCAAGCCCATGAGCATCAAGCTCACGGTGCAGTTGCCGCCGATCCAGTTTTTACCGCCTTGGCCCAGCGCGCTGTCGATGACGTTGCGGTTGACAGGGTCCAAGATGATCACGGCGTCGTCAGCCATGCGCAGGCTAGACGCTGCGTCAATCCAGTGGCCGTTCCAGCCTGCAGCGCGCAGCTTGGGGTACACCTCTTTGGTGTAGTCGCCGCCTTGGCAAGTGAGCACGATGTCGCACTTTTTCAGGGCTTCAATGTCGTTGGCATCTTTGAGCGTGGTTTCGTTCTTGGCTTGCGCGGGGGCTTTGCCGCCTGCATTCGACGTGGAGAAAAACACGGGTTCGATCAGATCGAAATCTTTTTCTTGAACCATACGATCGATCAATACCGAACCGACCATGCCGCGCCAACCGACTAAACCTACTAACTTGCTCATTTTTCAACGCCTTTACAAATGTAGAAAACAGTCCCAGACCAGGCTGTTTGCCCGGCTCGTCTGGCCGGGGGGCGCACGACGAACCGGAGCTGTTCAGCCCTTAATGGTCGTGGTTTTGAGGGTGATCATGCGCGCACTAGCCGCCAGCGATGCTGGGCATGTGAAGTTCATAGAGAACGAGCGGGCATGAAACATGGCGATGATTGTAGTAGATGGGAACTTTACCGCCATGAAATCCGTACGCACAAAAAAAGGGGAAGACAAAGCCTTGTCTTCCCCTTTTTAAAAGGCGCCTATCAAATCACCGGCAGTGGCAATGCCCGCAGACGCTTGCCCGTGAGGGTGGCCAGCGCATTGGAGATGGCCGGTGCAACGGGAGGTAAACCCACCTCGCCCACGCCACCTGGGTGGTTGTCGGTCGGCATGACCTTGACCCACACTTCGGGCGTTTCGTGGGCACGCAGCACGGTGTAGCGATTCAAGTTGGTTTGCACGGGCTCGCCAGCTCTGAAATCCATGCGTTCATGCAGTGCGGCCGACAAACCAAAGATGATCGATCCCTCCATTTGCGCCTGCACATTGCGTGGTTGCAAGGCGTGGCCGCAATCGACAGCCGTCCAAACCTTGTGTACGAGGGGGCGTCCATCCACCAGGGACACTTGCACGACCATGCCGCAATAGGTGTTCCAGGCGTCCGAAAAGGCCAGGCCTAGGGCGTGGCCCTTGGGCAACTTGGCCTTGCCCCACTGCGCCATGTCGCCGACCGCTTTCAAAACCGCTTGACCGCGCGGATTTTTTCCTAGCATGTCAATGCGGTAGGCCAAGGGGTCTGCACCCACGCCGCGCGCCACTTCGTCAATCAAGGACTCGATGGCAAACTTGGTGTAACCCGGACCCACGGCGCGCCAAAAGCCCGCTTGAATGCCACGCTCTTCGATCATGAACTGCACGTTGTGATCGGCAATGTCATAGGTGATTTCGGCACCTTCTAAAACTGGGGAATCTTTGCCGCCGGAGGCCTTGAAAAGAGGGGGCGCAACCCTTGCGTAAATACCTTCAGACACCACGCGGTGAAGCAAGCCGACCATCTTGCCATTGGCGTCCACGCCAGCCACCAAATGTTGGCTCGTCATCGGGCGGTATTTGTCATGGGTCATGTCGTCTTCGCGGGTCCAGATCACCTGAATGGGCGTGCCTGGCATGGCCTTGGCTACCAAGGCAGCATCGGCCGCGTAGTCCGCTTCGACCCGGCGTCCAAAACCACCCCCCATCAAGGTGATGTTGACCTTGATGTTTTCTGGCTTGAAGCCTGCGGCCCCAGACACAGCCCCGATCACAAAAGAGGCCGATTGGGAAGGCACCCACACCTCGATCGTGTCACCTTCGGCGCGAGCCGTGCAGTTCATAGGCTCGAGGCAAATGTGGCTCACAATTTCTGTGGTGAACGTGGCCGAAAAAGTTTTGGCTGCACCTGCCAGCTTCTGGCCCACATCGCCGTGTTTGAGGAAGTCGACGCCCTTGTCATTCAAGTCTTGGGCACGCTTGGTGTACTCCACACGCATTTGGTCTGAGTACTGCACCCGCGCTTTGGACTTTTGGCTCCAGACCACTTTGAGTTTGTCGCGGGCATTTTTGGCCGTGAAGAACGAGTCAGCCACCACCGCCACGCCATAAGGCAAGCGCAGCACATTTTTGACGCCAGGGATGGCGCGTGCCGCAGCATCGTCCACGCTGTCGGGCGTCTCGCCTTGCACGGGGGCGCGAAGGACCGAGGCCCACAGCATGCCCGGCAAGCGCTGGTCCATGCCGTACTGCGCCTGGCCACTCGATTTAGCAGGCACATCCACACGCGGAATGTCTTTGCCAATCAGACGGAATTGGCTCATGGGTTTGAGCATGGACTTGTCCACTTTGGGCAACTCGGCTGGCGCTTGCGCCACACGCGCCACTTCGGCATACGTCATGGCACGGCCACTGGTGTGGATGACGCGGCTGGCCTCGGTGCGCAACTCGGACGCAGGCACGCCCATGCTTTGGGCAGCGGCTTGCACGATCACCAAACGCGCCTGGGCGCCCGCCAAGCGCAGCGGCTCGTAATACCCTTGCACCGTGCGCGAAGCGCCCGTGGTCATGCCGCCGCCAAAGCGGGGGTTACCATACAGCTTGGGGTTGCTGGGGGCTTGCACCACAGTCACTTGAGCCCAATCCAAATCCATTTCTTCGGCCAGCAGCATGGGCATGGCGGTCATGGTGCCTTGGCCCATTTCGGCGCCTGGCGACATCAGGGTGACTTTGCCATCGGCAGCAATGTTGATCCAGCTGTTGGGGGCAAAGTTGGCGTTGGTGGCTGATTGGCTTTGCGCCAAGGCCAATTCGGTTTGAGTCAAGCCAAACGACAGGCCCAAAGCCATGCCGCCCGAGCTCAGCACAAAAGACCGACGAGACAGGGTGTGGTGCGCGCTCATGCCTGGCCTCCTTTGAGTGCTTTTTGGGCGGTGGACACCGCGGCAGCAATTTGGTTGTAAGTGCCGCAGCGGCAAATGTTGCCGCTCATGGCTTGCAAAATTTCGGTACGGCTGAGGTTCTTCTTGGCCACGCTGACCACCTTGGCGGCGGTCATGAGTTGCCCAGACTGGCAGTAACCGCATTGGGGCGCTTGCTCTTTGACCCAAGCTGCCTGTAGCACCTGACCCGTGCGGGTTTTCATGAGTCCCTCCACGGTGGTGACGTTTTGTCCTGCCACCGCCGAGACGGGCAGTGAACACGAGCGCACAGGCTCGCCGTTCAGGTGCACCGTGCAAGCGCCGCACTGCGCCACACCGCAACCGAACTTGGTGCCCGTGAGGTTGAGTTTTTCACGAATGGCCCACAACAGTGGGGTTTCGGGGGTGGTGTCGACAGACACCGCCTCGCCGTTGACTTTGAAGCTAACCATGGTTTTTTTGTCTCCTGTGTTTTAACTGCCAATGGGGTGGAAACCCCCTTAAAAAATCACGCGAGTGAATGTTAGATCACAGATAAGTGGGGGTGCAATCCCTGTTTACGCCACCACAAAAATACCAGCTTCCCTGCCGCCAACACCCCGATCAAAGCCAACGCAGACTGCATGGCCCAAGGGCCTTGCAGGGGGCTCATGACGCCCACCCACATCAGCAAAACGGGCCCTAACAAAAGTGCCAAAACGCGTGTCATCCAAGGCGCAAGCCTTTGCTGTGGGGCAACCGCTGCGCGCTGGCGGCTGCAATGCACCGCCCATGCCAGTGAAGGCAAGAGCATCACCAACATGGCGTGAACTGGGCTGTCGCCCAGCAGCATCAGCGCGCCTAAAACCAGCAAAGACAAGCTGGCATAAACCTGAAGCGATGGGACTGCTTGGGATGGTGTGGCACTCCGCATCAACAAAGCCGTCAGAGTAGGCAAGCCCGACATCAGGGCCAAGTGCGCCCCCACCATGTGTTCATTGCGCCACCCCAGGCTTGCGCACCATGCATTGCCCAGCCACAAGGTGCCCATCATCAAGCCCATGGCCGATGGCGCCAGTAGGGTCTGCATGCTGGCACGCGGTCCGCGACAGGCGAGTATTTGGCTTGCGGTAGATCGGTCATGCGCATACAAAACGCCCGCACACACCGATAACAAGGCCATGACGCCCTCATGCGCGAAGGGTGCCCCATCAGGCCATTGCCAGCAGCAAGCCACCAGTGCCGCGGCCAAGACAGGATGCCAAGCCACAGGGCCAAGCTTGAACGTGCTGACTTGACTGCGCGTTTCGATCAAGGCGCTCCACAGCCCCCAAACCCCCGCCAAACCCAGCAGCAAGCCGTGGGCCGCAGACAGACCTGTTGCGCGTTCCAGTGCCCCGACACCGCCCATCGTCAACACGCCTAAAAGCCCAATGACCCATGGCGAACATTTCAAGGTCCAAGCACTGCCTCTGCACAACAAACGCACGGACCACCAGATGGCCACTGCCACCACCCCACTGGCCCAGGACCAACCCAAGTGCATGCCCCGCTCACCCAACCACAGCCAGCCGAGCAACAGCACCAGCCAATGCGCCACTTCCCGGGCGTGGGTCAGAGCCCTTTGGGTTGGACGCCCAAGCACTTGGGTGTCAGACATGGGCATACCCATGCAATTGGTCAGACCCGCCGCTGGCGTGGACACTCACGTTGAACGACACGATCACCCGGTCGGCGCTGCCGTGGTAGGGCATGGCTTGGTGCGCCAGCCACGAGGGAAACACCACCAGCTGGCCCGGCACCGGTTCGATGTCGAGGTGGGCGTTTTGCAAATAGGCGTTGCCAAAATCCATGGCTGCGCCGCCCAGCCGGTTGAAGTGGGGGCCATAAAAGCGTGTCACGCCGTTGGCTGCGCCCAGCACCGGGTGCGTGGTGCGTTGCTCAGGCGGGTCGACCTGCAGGCAATACACCCCCGACCACGAACAGTTGCCATGGGTGTGCACATCGTGGTGGCTGCCCTGGCTGGAAATTTGAAACCAGATGCCGCGCATCGCAATTTGAAAGCCCGGCTTGGCTTCGCGCCAAGCGCCCTGGTTGGCCAGCACCACGGTTTGGCGCACGCTGTCAACGATGAAGCGCACCAGCTGCTCCCATTCCGACAAACGGATGCGTTGCAGCAGGTCGTCCCGGCTGGCATAGAACGGTTTGGGCTCGCCCGCATGGGTTGCGTTATTGGGGTCGGTGGCCCGCATGGTTTGGAACACCCGCACCAACACATCATTCATCGCGTCGGCTTGCGCCAAGCGGTGCACGCCGATGGGCGTGTGCCAAAGGGTGTGGAGCGGGTCAGGTTGCAACATCTTCAGTTGATTCAGCTCAAACGGTCACGGCCAAATGGGCAGGCCACTTGAGTTGATGGCCTGTGCGCGCGGCCAATGCTGCGATGTCCTCCAAGGTGTCCACATCGGTGCGGTAGCGGCTGTTGGTGCTCACCCAGGCGTGCACCTGGTCTGGGTGGGCAGCTTGCCATTGGCGGCAGCCCACGTTCGCCTCACCTGCCAAAATTTGGTCGCGCACTTCGGTGCTGAACATCACCGGGTTACCGGGCAGGCCATCGACCGTGGGCTGCACCACTTGCGCGCCTTCGGGCCGCTTTTTGTAGGCCCCGATCAGGTCATTGATGTCTTGCGAATTGATCAGCGGCTGATCGGCCAAGGCCACCAGCGCGGCATCGAGTTTGGGCGACAGGGCTTGCAGCCCCAAACGCAAGGAAGAAATCTGTCCCGCATCGGGGTTAGGGTTGTGCACCAGCGTGACCGGAAATTCTTTCACCGCCTCTTCGATGAGCTCGGCGTAATGGCCCAGCACCACCACCACCTCGTCCACACCGGCGCCCGACAGCGCAATGAGTTGGCGTCGGATCAGGGGCACACCGCCCAGCTCCAGCAGACTTTTGGGGCGATGGCCCATGCGCGAGCCTGAACCCGCGGCCAACAACACCGCCCCCACCGCCACGCGGCTGTACAAGCCGCCACCACCTTTGAGAATGCAACCCATGATTAGCCTCCGCAGCAAGAAGATTTGGCTGGGACAGCCACGGGAGCTGCAGTCGCCAATGCGGCCGCTGGCTCGACGTTCATCAACGGGGCTATGTTGGTCGCTGATGCAGCTACTGAGGGCGCGCTAGCGGCTTTTTTTGCACCGCCACAGCAGCTGCTGGCTACCGGGGCTGTTGCCACAGAAGCCTGCACCGAATCGGCGGGTTTTGCCAGAGCGGCTGCAGTGGCTGAGACAGCCACTGCAGCTTGAGGTTCACGCCCGCGTCGCGCTGCGACCACCGAGGTCAATACCGACAAGGCAATTTCTTCAGGCGTCTGCGCCCCAATGAACTCGCCCGCAGGAGCCACGATCCGGGCCACGGCAGAGGGGTCTTCACCACTGGTGACCAAGCTGCTGAGCAGAACGCTGGCTTTCTTGGCGCTAGAGACAAACCACAAACCTTGCGGTTGCAACGCCAATGCGGCTTTGAGGCCCTGCAGGTCGCGGCGGCCTTGGGTGGCCACCACCACAAACGGGGTCGAAGACAGCTGGGTACTCACGGCGCTCACCTCGTCGCTGGCTAGCACCGTGTCGGCATCCGGAAAGTCAGCGGACACAGCACCTTGCGCCACCACGGCCACACGCAAGCCCACACGAGGCGCCAGAGCCACCAAGGCCCGCGCCACGGGCGAGTCGCCGACGACGGTCAACGTGGCCGAGGGCATGACCGGGTCGATGAACAATTCCAGCGTGCCGCCCGAATGGCAGGCCATGCCGAATTCAAGCACGTCGCCCAAGTCGCGCTCAGCGCTTTCATCTGACGGGGAGATGCGAATTTTGCGCGGCTGGCCGTCCAGCAAAGCGCGGCGCACGGTTTTGATGACCGCGGGTTGGGCGCAACCGCCACCAATCCAGCCGTGAATCTGACCGTCGGCGGTGACCACCGCTTTGTCGCCTGCTTTGCCAGATGTGGGGGCCTGGGCGCTGAGCACCGTGACCAGCGCAAAGGGCTGGTCGGCGCTTTGCAGGCGGGCAGCCTGGGTGATCCATTCGTTGCGGTTCATGGCGCTTTCCTTCAATGTTTTGTACGTTGTTCGGTTTTCAATGGACATTTCAATTTAAACATTCAATGCAACACATGTCGGGCTGCGGCCAAATCGGCCAAGCTGGCCAACGGCACAAAGCGCTCGATGCGACTGCGCGCGCGCTGCAAGGCCCCCGCTGCGGGCACTTGGCGCGTAGGGTGAAACCAAGTGATGCGGGCTCCGCGTGCGCGCACTTCCTGCAAAGCGGCATCCAGCAGCTCCGGCCCATCGGTGTCAAAGCCGTCCGAAAACACCCACACGCGTGCGCCCCTGTTGAGCTGGGCGCGGGCATGCTGGCGGCAAAACTCTTGCAAGCTGGCGGCGATGCGGGTGCCGCCACCAAAGCCCGCCGTCACGGCGTTGACTTTTTCTTGAATGGCGGGGGTGTCACGGTGCATGTAGGGCGTGACTTCGGCCAAGCGGGTGTGGAATACAAACACCCGGGCATCGGCCTCCAAAGCAAAAGCGCGGGCCACGCGCAAAAACAGCGCGGCGTGCGATTCCATCGAGCGGCTCACATCGGCCAGGATGAACAGGCGCGGTGGCTCCACGCGTTTGACTTTCCAGGCAGGTTGCATCAGCTCGCCGCCCCAGGCCACGCTGCGGCGCAAGGTCTGGCGCAAAGCCAGCCGTGGCCCACGCGGGGCCACGCGCCAGCGGCGGGTGGGGCGCGCTTGCAGTTGGTCGGTGATCTGGCGGGCCAGCTGTTGCAGCGCGCTGAGTTCTTGCGGCATCCACATCTGGCCATCGCGCTGGTGCAGGGCTTCGGTGCGGCTGGCACCACCTTGAGCGCGGGGCGTGCCGTTGTCTTGTTCGTCCAGCTTGCTCGATGCGGAGTCGCCCGCAGTTTGGGGCGCGGCCTGCTGGCCACTGGGTTGGGTGTTCGGTTGTTGCGCAGCGTCCATCTGATCGTGCAGGGCTTGCACGCTTTGGCGCAGGTTGCGGCTGGGGCGGGTCTGGCCACTGACCTTGACACCGCCGCGCAATTTTTCGGGGTGCCAAAAGCGCTCGTACACATCGGACCACAGCTGCCATTCGCGCTGGCTGTGGCAAGCGATGGCGCGCCAAGCGGCTTGCAAAGGGCGCTCGTGCACAGGGCCAAAGTACAGCATGGCTTGCAGCATGGCTTGCTGCTCGGTCACACCCACCGTGAGGCCGTGGTCGCGCAAGACGGCTGCAAAACTGGCCAAGCGCTCAGACGGCGCGGTGGCGGGCGAAGTACTCATGCCGCCACTTTGGCTTGTTCGTTGGCATTTTCGGCCACGCCCACGGTGCGTCGGCCTTCGACCAGCTGGCGCAGGCGGTCGGGGCCCATCACAAAGCGGTCTTCGCGGGTCTTGAGCAAGCAGCCCAACGTGCCCAGCACGGCAGACATGTCTTCGGGCAAATGGGTGTGACGCATCTGAAAGAGGGCCTTCACCCAGTCCAGGGTCTCGGCAATGCCGGGGATCTTGGCCAGGTCTTCGCGGCGCAGGCGCTGCACGAACTGCACGGCCTCTTCGACCAGCCGGGTGTCGGCCTCCGGCAAGGCGGTTTTGACGATGGCGATCTCTCGCGCCAGCGTCGGGTAATCGAGGTAGTGGTACAGGCAGCGGCGGCGCAATGCGTCTGACAACTCACGCGTGCCGTTGCTGGTCAAAATCACCTGCGGGATGTGCGTAGCGCGGATCGTGCCGATCTCGGGCACAGTGATCTGGTACTCGGCCAGCACTTCGAGCAAGAAGGCTTCAAAGGCTTCGTCAGCGCGGTCGATCTCGTCGATCAAGAGCACGCAAGGGCCTGACTGGCTGATGGCGCGCAGCAAAGGGCGCTCGAGCAAATACTCGCGGCTGAACACATCGGATTCGCGCACACGACCAGTGCCGTCATGACTGCCACCGTTGTGACTGCCGCTATTTTGGGCCGCTTCGCTCATGCGGATCGCCATCAACTGGCGGCCGTAATTCCACTCGTAAGCGGCTTGCGCCAGGTCCAGCCCTTCAAAGCATTGCAGGCGAACAAGGGTGGCGTTTTGTGATTGGGCCAAGGCGGTGGCCAAGGCGGTTTTGCCCACGCCCGCGTCGCCTTCAAGCAACAAGGGGCGTTGCAAAGCCGACGCCAGCCACACGGTGGTGGCCAGGTCGGCATCGGCCAGATAGCCCGCACGTTGCAGCCGCTCGCGCAGCAAGCGCTCCTCAGCTGCGGGTTGTCCGGGTTGGTCTGGCGTCGTCATGCTCAGGCCTTCTTGCCCAGCAAACCACCGAACCAGCTCTTGACCAGAGCCCAGAAGATGGCCAAGCCGTTGATTTCGCGGGCCACCACGGGTGCCTTGGGCGCAGCGGCAGGTGCTGCAGCATCGCCACCCGAGGCAGTAGCTGTAGCAGCCGTCGAAGCCACAGGCGAACCCTCAGCCGCAGGCAAGGTCAGCGCGGTCTGGCGGAAGTTCTCGACAAACTGCGCCAGCAGCATGTCGGACACCTGCACCATCATGCGACCGCCGAACTGCGCGAACTTGCCGTTCACAATCACCGCTGCTTGGCCGTTCAGCACGCAGTGCGCTGGGTTGGTTGGGTCGGCGGTGATGATCGCGGTCAGGTCCATCGAGGCGGAAGAACCACCCTTGTCGGCACCCTTGCCGCGCAAGACCATCTTGCGCTCAGACGCCACGGCTTCGATCACGTCCACGGTGCCGCCGAACTGCGCGACAGCCGGGCCGACCTTGACCTTGACGCCGCCCTTGAACGAAGTCTCGGACAACTGCTCGGTGATTTCGGCACCGGGCATGCAGTTGGCTGTCGCCTTCAGGTCGGTGAGCAAGGCCCACGCTCGTGCGGCATCCACGTCGAGCGGGTATTGTTTGTCGAGTTTGACTTCCATTTTCTTTCCTAATTACAAAGCGGCGCCGTGCTCGCGCAGTGCTTTCCAGGTGCGGAAAGCGTTGTGCGGCATGTCCAGGTGCGTGACACCCAGGTGAGAGAAGGCATCGACCACGGCCGAGGTGAAGGTGGGGATCGAGCCGACGTGGGGCGACTCGGCCACGCCCTTGGCACCCAGGGGGTGGTGGGGCGAAGGCGTCACGGTGTGGTCGGTTTCCCAATGCGGGGTTTCCACGAAAGTGGGCAAGAAGTAGTCCATCAGCGTGTTGCCCAGCAGGTTGCCCTGTGCATCGAACGGCATTTGCTGGCCCATGGCCACGGCAAAACCTTCGGTCAGACCGCCGTGGATTTGACCGTCGATGATCATCGGGTTGATGCGGGTGCCGCAGTCGTCCAGCGCATAGAAGCGGCGGATCTTGGTCTCACCGGTCGCACGGTCGATGTCCACCACGCACAGGTAGATGCCGAAGGGGAACGTGAAGTTTGGTGGGTCGTAGTAGTGCACGGCTTCCAGGCCTGGCTCCAAGCCATCTGGTGGCTGGTGGTAGGCCTGCCATGCCACGTCGGCCATGGTCTTGAACTTGCTGTCGTCGCCCTTGACCTTGAAGCGGTCCACTTCCCAGTCGAGGTCGTTTTCGTTGACTTCGAGCATGTGGGCGGCGATCTTGCGGGCTTTCGCGTGGATCTTGCGGGCAGCCAAGGCAATGGCGGCACCGGCCACGGGGGTGGAGCGCGAGCCGTAAGTGCCCAAGCCGTAAGGCGCAGTCGATGTGTCGCCTTCTTCGACCTGAATCACTTCAGACGGAATACCCAGCTCGGTGGCGATGATCTGTGCGTAGGTGGTCTGGTGGCCCTGACCTTGCGTGATCGTGCCCATGCGGGCGATGGCGCTGCCGGTGGGGTGGATGCGGATTTCGCACGAGTCGAACATGCCCACACCCAAGATGTCGCACATCTTGGAAGGACCGGCACCGACGACTTCGGTGAAGGTGACCAGGCCAATGCCCATCAGCGTGGGGCTGTTGGGGTCAGCGCGTTTGGCCGCTTGCTCGGCGCGCAGGCCTTTGTAGTCCACGGCTTCGAGCACTTTGTCGAGTGCGGTTTGGTAGTCGCCCGAGTCGTATTCAAAACCGAAGGCGCTGGTATAGGGGAACTGCTCTTTCTTGACGAAGTTCTTGGCGCGAATTTCAGCCTTGTCCATGCCCAGCTTTTGCGCCAGCACGTCGACCATGCGCTCAATCAGGTACACGGCTTCGGTCACACGGAAGGAGCAGCGGTACGCCACGCCACCGGGGGCCTTGTTGGTGTAAACACCTTTCACACTCGCGTGTGCGGCCGGGATGTCGTAACTGCCAGACACGATGTGGAACATGCCCGCAGGGAACTTGGTCGGGTCGGCGCAGGCGTCAAACGCGCCGTGGTCGGCCACCACGTTCACGCGCAGGCCGGTGATCTTGCCGTCGGCGGTGGCGGCCAATTCGCCGTCCATGTGGTAGTCACGGGCGAAGGCGGTGGACGAGATGTTTTCGATGCGGTCTTCCACCCACTTGACGGGGCGACCCAACACGATGGAGGCCACGATGGCGCAGACATAACCGGGGTAAATGCCGACCTTGTTGCCAAAGCCGCCACCAATGTCGGGGCTGACGATGCGCACTTTGGATTCGGGGATGCCCGAAAGCATGGACACCACGGTGCGCACCACGTGGGGCGCTTGGCTGGTGATGAAAGTGGTCAGATCTCCTTTGATCGGGTCAAAGCTGGCCACGCAGCCGCAGGTCTCCAGCGGGCAAGGGTGCACGCGGGGGTAGTACATGTGCTGTGACACGGTCACTTCGGCCTTGTCAAAAGCGGCATCGGCGGCCGACTTGTCACCGGCATCCCACGTAAAGATGTGGTTGTGGTGGTCACGCTTGCCGTGGGCACCTTCGGTCTTGCCAGCCAGATCGTCACGGATGACAGGCGCGCCAGGTTGCAAGGCAGCATAGGGGTCGAGCACCACGGGTAGCTCTTCGTATTCGACTTCCACGGCTTCCACCGCGTCGGCGGCGATGTAGCGGTCGTCGGCGATGACGATGGCCACTTCTTGCATCTGGAAGTGAACTTTTTCGTCGGCCAGCACAGCGGCCACGTCACCCGCGAGGGTGGGCATCCAGTGCAGTTTGAGGGGTTTCAAATCGTCGGCGGTCAGCACGGCGTGCACGCCGGGGATGGCGAGCGCGGCTTCTTTGTTGATCTTGACGATGCGGCCGTGGGCGATGGGGCTGCGCACGATGTCCATGTGCAGCATGCCGGGCATCTTGATGTCATCGACGTAGTTGCCCTTGCCCTGGATAAAGCGGGCGTCTTCTTTGCGCAGGCGCGAAGCGCCCATGCCAGCCAGCGCGAGTTCGCGGGCTTCAGCGGAAAGTACCGGTGCGTTCATGTGTGTCTCCGATCAAATGGTTTTTCGCATCAAGCCGCAACGGGCTCTTGCAGTTTTTTGGCGGCGTACTGGATGGCTTTGACGATGTTTTGGTAGCCCGTGCAGCGGCACAGGTTGCCGGCCATGCCGTGGCGGATTTCGTCTTCGCTGGGGTTGGGGTTCTCTTGCAAGAAGCGGTAGGCGCGCATCAGCATGCCAGGCGTGCAAAAACCGCACTGCAAGCCATGCTCTTTGTAAAAGCCTTCTTGCACGGCGTGCAACACGCCCTTGTTGGCCAAACCTTCGACCGTGAGCACTTCAGAGCCGTCGCACTGAACAGCCAGGTGTGTGCAGGACTTGACCGATTGACCATCCACGTCGACGGTGCAAGCGCCGCAATGGCTGGTTTCGCAGCCGATGTGGGCGCCTGTGAGGTTGAGTTCTTCGCGCAAGTAGTGGATCAACAAGGTGCGCGGCTCAACGGCTTTTTCTTCCTTTTTGCCGTTGACGGAAATCGAGACGAGTTTTTTGGACATGGTTGTGTTTCCTTGATTTAGGCGCAAAGCGACCAGGCTTTGTTCAAAGCGCGTTTGACCATTTCACCGGCCATGGCGGTTTTGTATTCGATGTCGCCACGCAGGTCTTCTGCGGGGTCGCAGATGGCGATGGCGGCTGCCACTGCAGCTTGCACGTTGGCAGCGTTGAAGGGTTTGTTCAACAAAGCGGCTTCGGCTGCTTCAGCATGAAGCGCCGTGGGGGCCACGTTGGTCAGGGCAATACGCACATGGCTGACTTGGTCGCCCGTCTTGCGGATCACCACGGCGCAACCGGCGGTCGCCCAGTCACCGGTTTTGCGCTTGAGTTTTTCGTAGGCGTAACCGGTACCCGCTACAAAAGCGGGCACGCGGATTTCGCACATGACTTCGTTCTCTTCGAGGAGCGTCATGTAAGTGCCCAAGAAAAAGCCATCAGCCGCCACGGTGCGGCGGCCGTTCGGGCCTTCGAGCACAAACGAGGCGTCGATGGCAATGGACAGTGCAGGGTGGTCATTGCCGGGGTCGCCGTGGGCGATGTCGCCGCCAATCGTGCCGCGGTTGCGCACTTGGGGGTCGGCGATCAGCTTGGCGGCTTCGCACAGCAAAGGCACTTTGGCTTGCAGGATGGGCGAGCTGATCAGCTCGTTTTCAACCGTCATCGCACCGATCACGACGGTGTTGCCGTCTTCACGGATCCCCTTGAGTTCGGGAATACGGTTGATGTCAATCAAGTGCTCGGGCTGGGCAAAGCGCAGCTTCATCATCGGCAGCAAACTGTGGCCGCCTGCCAGCAATTTGGCATCGGAGCCCAATTGGCCGAGCAAGGCAACAGCCTCAGCCACAGTTTTGGGCGCGTGGTAATCGAAACGCGGTGGAATCATCAAGGTCTCCTCTGTTTGTCTAGAACAAACGGGATTATTGACTCAGTTCATTGACCCACTGTCCCTGCAGGTTATGGACTGATCTGCGGTTGATGCGTTGATTTTTCGCACGAAATGCTATTTTTAATGCACGAAACGAAAAATTTTACAAAATTGCTTTTTGCAATTAGGGAAATCCCGAGTTAAAAAATGCACTAGGACTTACCCTTGGTATTGGGCTTAAAACGCCAAACAGGGGTCAAGCCAAGCCCAAGGCCTGGCGTAAACGCGCAACTTCGCCGCGCGACACGGGCACGGGTTGGGTGTTCTTGCCATTCAAAACAATCTGTGTTTTGCTGCCTTCACGCGTCAAGGTCTTTACCGATTGCAAGTTGACGATGAAGCAACGGTGCACCCGCATGAATTGTTCAGGGTCGAGGCGCAAGGCCAGATCGCTGATGCTCAAATTGCAAAAGTGGTAGCCCTCGCGTGTGAGCACGCGGGTGTAGTGCGCTTGAGACTCGAGACAAAGCACATCTTGGATGTCGACAAACGACACCTGCTGGTTGGTCACGGTAGGGATGCGCGACAAGCGCATGTTCTTGGCAGGTGTGTCGGAGGGTTTTGGCGCTTGACCGACCACTTGGGTGACGTCATAAAACACCAGCGCAAAACCGGTGGTTTCCCCCGTGGCGTTGCCGAGTCGGCTGACCTTGATCAGTAAAACCTGCTCGGGAATGTTGATGATCATCGTCATCGGCACCGCATTGGCCATGGGGCAACCCGATGCCTCATCCAACAAAAACTTGACTTTCGGTTTGGAGCGCTCAGGGTGAAACGAGGTCACCAATTTGCCAAATGGTTGTTTTTCATCCACGGGCAAGACGCGACGTGCATAGTCATTCATGGCCAGCACGTTGCGATCCGCATCAAGGTGAATCACCCCAGCTTCAAATTTTTCAAAGACGTACAAGCCGGGGTTGTTTGCGGTCTTGGTATCCATGGTTGTCTCCTGATACTCTGCCAAGTGAGCCGCTGTGGCATCTCTTTGGATGCCTGTGTGACGGGTGCTGAAACGCGACGGAGTTAGATCAGCCCAATGCCTTCACCACGGCATCGCCCATCTGCGACGTACCCACTTTGGTGGTGCCTTCGCTGTAGATGTCGGGGGTACGCAGACCTTGGGCCAACACGGCTTTCACAGCGGTTTCGATGCGATCAGCCGCTGCCGCTTGGTTCAAGCTAAAGCGCAGCATCATGGCGGCGCTGAGGATGGTGGCCAAGGGGTTGGCCACGCCTTTGCCCGCGATGTCGGGGGCGCTGCCGTGGCTGGGTTCGTACAAGCCTTGGTTTTTGCTGTTCAACGAGGCTGAGGGCAGCATGCCAATAGAGCCCGTCAACATGGAGGCTTCGTCGCTCAAGATGTCGCCAAACATATTGCCAGTCACCACCACGTCAAAGCGCTTGGGCTCTTTCACCAGCTGCATGGCGGCGTTGTCGACGTACATGTGGTCAAGGGCGATGTCTGGGTATTCTTTGCCGACTTCAGTGACCACGTCTTTCCAGAACTGGAAGGTTTCCAGCACGTTGGCTTTATCCACGCTGGTCACGCGACCCTCTTTGCCTGCTGCTTTGCGCTTGCGGGCGGCTTGGAAGGCGACGTGGGCAATGCGCTCGATCTCGGGCTTGCTGTAGCGCATGGTGTCAAACGCTTCTTCCGCACCTGGGAAATGGCCATCCGTTGCGATGCGTCTGCCACGCGGTTGACCAAAGTAAATGTCACCGGTCAACTCGCGGATGATCAAAATGTCCAAGCCAGAAATCAGCTCAGGCTTCAAGCTCGATGCGCCCACCAACTGCTCGTAGCAAATGGCAGGGCGGAAGTTGGCGAACAGGCCCATGTTTTTGCGCAAACCCAAAATGGCTTGCTCGGGACGCAGCGGGCGGTCGAGGGTGTCGTATTTCCAGTCGCCCACGGCGCCGAACAACACGGCGTCAGAGGCCATGGCCAGCTTCAAGGTGGCTTCGGGCAAGGGGTGCCCGTGCGCGTCAAACGCTGCACCGCCGACCAAGGCGGTTTCCATCTCAAACTTCAAGTCGAGAACATTCAAGACTTTGACGGCTTCTGCGACGATTTCGGTACCGATGCCATCACCGGGGAGAACTGCGATTTTCATGTGTGCTTTCTTTAAATCTGGAACGTGCGTTACATCGTGTGCGCCAACCAAGGCTTGGTGGCCAAGCGCTCAGCTTCAAAGGCTTTGATCTTGTCGGACTGACGCAGGGTCAGGCCAATGTCGTCAAAGCCGTTGAGCAAGCAGTATTTGCGGAAAGCTTGCACGTCGAATGGAATGGTCTCACCTTGGGGGCGAACGATGACTTGGTTCTCAAGGTCAATCGTTAACTCATAGCCGGGGAAGGCGTGGGTCTCGTTGAACAACAGGTCAACCGCGGCTTCGGGCAACACGATGGGCAGCAAGCCGTTTTTGAAGCAGTTGTTAAAGAAGATGTCGGCAAAGCTGGGGGCAATCACGGCGCGAAAACCGTATTGGTCAATCGCCCAAGGTGCGTGTTCGCGTGACGAGCCGCAACCAAAGTTTTTGCGGGCTAGCAGCACAGACGCGCCTTTGTAGCGGGGCTGGTTCAGCACAAAGTCTGGGTTGGGCTTGCGGCTGGCGGGGTCTTGGCCGGGTTCGCCGTGGTCCAAGTAGCGCCACTCGTCAAACAAGTTGGGGCCAAAGCCCGTCTTGCGGATGGACTTCAAAAACTGCTTAGGGATGATGGCGTCGGTGTCGACGTTCTCGCGGTCCATGGGGGCCACGATGCCTTTGTGGAGGGTAAATTTCTGCATATCTTTTTCCTTCCCTTAGGCGAACTTGCGCACGTCCACAAAGTGACCGTGAATGGCGGCCGCAGCCGCCATAGCGGGGCTGACCAAATGGGTGCGGCCACCGTTGCCTTGACGGCCTTCGAAGTTGCGGTTGCTGGTGGAGGCGCAGCGCTCGCCTGGCTCTAAGCGGTCGGCGTTCATGGCCAAACACATGGAGCAGCCTGGCTCGCGCCACTCAAAACCAGCGGCTTTGAAAATCTCGTGCAGGCCTTCAGCTTCGGCTTGTGCTTTGACCAAGCCAGAGCCGGGCACCACCATGGCCAGTTTGATGTTTTTGGCCACTTTTTGGCCGAGCTTTTTCACCACAGCAGCCGCTTCGCGCATGTCTTCGATGCGGCTGTTGGTGCACGAACCGATGAACACTTTGTCGACAAACAAGTCGTTCAGGGCCTTGCCGGGTTGCAAGTCCATGTACGTCAATGCGCGCTCAATGGCGCTGCGCTTGTTGGCGTCTTTTTCTTTGTCGGGGTCGGGCACGATGCCGTTGATGTCCAGCACCATTTCGGGGGACGTGCCCCAAGTGACGTGCGGCAAGATGTCTTCGGCTCTGAGCTCGACCACCGCGTCAAACTTGGCGTCGGCGTCTGAGTGCAAGGTTTTCCAATACGCCACGGCTTGGTCCCATTCGACGCCTGTTGGCGAGAGGGGACGGCCTTTGACGTACTCGATGGTTTTGTCGTCCACCGCCACCAAGCCAGCGCGTGCGCCGCCTTCGATGGCCATGTTGCAGACCGTCATGCGGCCTTCCATGCTCAAGCTACGTATCGCTGAACCTGCAAATTCGATGGTGTAGCCCGTACCGCCCGCCGTGCCGATTTTGCCGATGATGGCCAGCACCACATCTTTGCCGGTCACGCCTTTGGCCAGCGTGCCTTCGACTTTGATGAGCATGTTCTTGGCTTTTTTGGCCAACAGGGTTTGTGTGGCCATGACGTGCTCGACCTCGGAGGTGCCGATGCCGTGGGCCAAAGCTGCAAACGCGCCGTGGGTGGAGGTGTGGCTGTCGCCGCACACCACGGTCATGCCGGGTAAGGTAGCACCGTTTTCAGGGCCAATCACATGGATGATGCCTTGGCGCTTGGACATGAACGGGAAGAACGCGGCAGAGCCGAACTCGGCCATGTTGGCGTCCAGCGTGGTGATTTGTTCTTTGCTGATGGGGTCGGTGATGCCGTCATAGCCCAGCTCCCAGCCGGTGGTGGGCGTGTTGTGATCGGCAGTGGCCACGATCGAACTGACACGCCAGACCTTGCGGCCCGCTTGGCGAATGCCCTCAAACGCTTGTGGGCTGGTGACTTCGTGCACCAAATGGCGGTCGATGTAGAGGATGGAGGTGCCATCTTCTTCGGTGTGGACGACGTGCTCGTCCCAAATCTTGTCGTAAAGCGTGCGTCCCATGGGTCTTCCTTATATGGAGACGCCCATTTTATGCGGAGCGCCCAGCCTTTGACCTTGTGCCCTGTAACGCAGGTTTTAGAGCGTTTGGGTGTGGGTCAACTCGTCGCCAATTTGAGGGGCTTGCAGTCTGCGCAAAAAAACAAGTTGGCTCCTAAAAACCGTTTGAAGGAGCCCGTGTTACGCATTTTGTGTTGGCCACACTTCATACAGCTCATGGTTTCTCCGGTCCGGCCCATGCCTTGGAAAGGCGATCCGTTCTCTTTGTTGGTGTAGCGCAACCCATTGCTGGCGATTTTTGTTTTGTCGTGGCGGTAGTTGGTCATGGGCTAAAGCTCAAAAAAATAGGCATCAAAAAAAAGCCGCAAGATGCGGCTTTTAAAAGGTTGGAGACCTTGGAGAGAACGATCCGATTGGGAGGTGCTGCGTGCAACACCTCCCAACACGAAGGTCAACGACTTCTTAGAAGTCGTAGCGCATGCCAATGGCAAAGCCTTTGGTGTCTTTGCCGTTAACGGCAGGCGAAACTTTGGAGCCATCTGCTTTGCCTTCAGACCATGGGGCCACTTTGACAGCTGTACCGTTGGTCACCATGGCGTAGTTTGCGTAGAAGCGAAGTTCTTTGCTGATGATGCGGTCGATGCCAACGGCGGTCAATTTGGAGTCCGAGTTGGCTTTGTTAGCCGCACGATCCATCACATGAGCGCGCAACACAGTGTGGTTTGGAACGATTTGATACTCAGCACCAAAGCCTGTGACTTTGCTGCCTTGATCGTCAGTGGGCGTTTTCATGTAATTGGCTTCTTGGAAGAAACCAACCAACTTCAAATCGCTCATGACTTTGTAGGACACAGCCAAACGCATCGCGTCGCGCTTGCCATCAGCATGGTCTTTTTCGTAGCTTTCTTGTGCCAAGGCAGCAGACAAGTCACCAGCGTTGTAGCTGACGGACAGGCTGGTCAAAGCAGTTTCTTTGACAATACCGGTTGCTGTATCCATGGCCGCAACGCCAGTTGACTGGGGTGCATAGGCCACAGCCACACGCACACCACTCATATCGGGCGATTGGTACTGGATGATGTTGTTGGGACGCTCGTCAAACTTGGCACCAGCGCGTGTGATGTTGCGCATGTCGCCCAATTGGTCGCCAAACAAGTCAGCGGCGCCGCGAGCCACTTTCATGGGGGTGTCGAACTTACCGATTTTGACCTGACCAAAGCTGCCTTCGACGCCAGCGAATGTGTCGCGAGATGCGAATGTGTTTGTGCCGGCTTTGTCTGCTGCTTGAGTTGTACCTGTTACGGCAGCTGCTTCAGTGCGGTTGAATTGAATTTCGGATTCAATTTGCCAGATACCTTTTAAATCACCAAAGCTCTTGTCGCCGCGCAAACCCACGCGTGAAGAGTTGCTGGAAAGGTTGTTGGCTTTGTACTTATCGCCGTCGTCTTGGTTTTCCAAGGCGAGGTGCGCACGGCCATAAAACTCCCAGTTGCCTGCGGTTTTGAGTTGGTTAGATTGGGCAACGGCTGAGAATGCAGTGGCGCCCATGGCCATGGCCAAAATGACATTTCTTTTCACGAGTAAAACTCCGGTTGGTTAAAAACCTAAGCAGTGTTGTCTTGGCGTATGACGCGGTAATGAAGAATTTATGAAACTTTTGTGAAACCAACAAATTCACGCACCAAGTGCCATCAATGCAGCCGCGTCAATACCTTGTGTTCGTTTTTCAAGCCAACGCAAAAGCTGTGCGCGCCAGCCATTTGCCTTTTTTGACGGCGCGCAAACCATCGTGTATTCCAACTGCGGCACGCCGCCGCGCTTACGTTTGAAGTCGCCTGCGCCTGAGCTGTAGTTCAACAGCAGTGCATGGGTTTGGGTGTAGTCGTGAATGGCCGAAAACAACAGGCGGTACAAGCCGTCGATCTCGGTGTCGGTGGCGTAGCCCAAGGCTGGCACGGTCAAGGTGTCGCCCACTTGGTAGAGCATGGCAAAGGCCATGGTGCTGCCATTGCTGTGCGTCAACAGCAGCGCACGCATGACTTTCTCGTTGAGCATGTCTTCAAAAAACTCAGGCGTGTACTGCGCGTTGAGTTGGCTGTGCTTGTCTAAATAAATGCGTGTGTAAAGGGCAGCCAAACGACGCGATGTTTGAGGCGTCGCATGCTGAATCACAGACACCTTCAAGCCCGATCGCTTGCGTGCCGTGTGATCGCGCGTAAGGTGTGAAGGTTTGCGCGCTAACCCCTGACGCAAGTCAAACTCGTACACCACGCGTGCGGGCAGAGCCACGAAGCCCAGTCCGCGCAGTGTTGCCATGAGCTCGGCGTGTTTGCTAGCTTGCAAATTGCGCACGGCGACAAAACAATTTGGGCTTTGCGCCAACGCGAGGGTGCACGCTTGTGACAGCGCGTCACCAGAGGCCGCGTTCCACACGTTGGTGGAGACGGGCCAATTGCCGACCAAGACCAAGCGGTCAAGGCCCAGCCAGCGCGCGCCAGTGCCCAAACGTCGCACACCCCAAGCCGCCCACCAGGAGGAGGCTTGCAATTCTTCCGCGGCGTAGTCAAACCAGCCACTGCGCAGTGAGGTGATGTAGCTGGTGTCAGGCGTTCGCAGTGTGCGCGACAGCGTCACGGCCAACGACGACTGGCCCAGCCACTGAAGCTGTGCGCTGGCGTTGCGCATCCAGCGCTCAATTGGCTGGCGGGGCCAAGTGGGTCGCATCAAGCTTGCAAGCGGTACAAATGAAACGCGCCGTAAATGCCAGAGCGGTCGGTGGGGCCCAGTGTGTCTGAGGTGGCATCGTCGCGCACCCACTTGCCTTGCAAGTCGCCCGTGAAGCACACGTCCACGGGCGAGGTGACGCCCGCTGTTCTGAAGATCACGCGTGCACCCGGCTTAGCAGCGCGGGTGATTTCGCGCCACAAAGCGGTGATCTCTTCGTTGGACATCCAGTCTTGTGCATCCAGCAACACCACCGCATCGACACTGCGCACGTCCATGCGCGCAATGGCATCGCGTATGTTGCTTTGCTCGACCGAGAGCTTGTGCACATTGGCTTTGACTTGTGCGTAGTGGCTGCGCATCAAATAGGGTGGCAAAGCGCTTTGACCGGTGGCGTCGTAGCGGCGGCCAAAAGCTTGCCAAGCAAAGTAGTTGTCTTGGATGGGCACTACGGTGGCCAAGCGACGTGCGCGCTCTTTCAGCACCTGCGCCATGTTGTCGGGTTGCTCATCGCACAGCGCGTTGTGCTGGCTAGGAGGAATGCCCAAGTTGTAAAGCGCAAAAGGGCTGCTGCAAATTTTGGCCATCAACTTGGAGTCAAAAATTTTGGCAACCTTGTTGTCAAACCATGTCTCTTGTGCTTGTTGGGTGGGTTGCGTCAACAACTCATCGAGCTTGACGCCGTGCAATTTGGCACCCCAGTGGATGATGCCAATCAACTGACCCAGCAAGCCGTACTTGTAAAAGCCTTTGGCAAACATGCGGATGCGGCGAAAGCCAATGGGGCCACCTTCCCAGTAATGGCGGCTGTCGGCATCGAGTTTGGGTGCAATCAGGGTTTTGTAAACGCGCACATTGCTAGAGGCTTGGGCCACGCCAAAAAACTGGAAGAAGTCGTCGTAATCGGGCAGGGCACGCAGGCCTGCCATTTTGAGTTTGTTCAACGAGACGTGGGCGTGGTTCAAGTCCACCGCCGTCACCTTGGCTGGGTTGGCCGTCAAATACGACAAGGCATTGCATCCGCCAGAGGCGATGGTCACCACATGGTCGTCGGCCCCCAAGTTCAAGGCCTGCATGTCCATCACGGGGTCTTCCCAAATTTGGGTGTAAACCAATTGACGAAACCACATCGCAAACAAACGCTCTTTCAAGGTGGCTTTTTGTTTGTGCCCAAAAACCGCGTTGCTCAACAGTTCTTTAGAACGGTCTGCGGTGGCGCTGGGTGCGGGGATGGTTGGTGTGAATGTCATGACGTACTTTGCGTAAAAGGAACGTCATGGATGATGCGATTCATTCATTAAAAAGGCGTGACGGTTTGGTGTCTTGTTCGTGAATTTTGTGAAATGAATTTCACGTACAGTTCGCGCCATGCGAGTTTTCCAAATCAACACCCAGTCCGTCACAGAGTCGTCACAACTGCCCACTCAGCTGCCCGCGCAGGGCTTCATCTGGATGGCGTTTGCACGGCGCGAATTCGAGGTGTTGCAGCAAGAGATTCAGGGAACCTTAGAGCGCTTGTGTGGCACACAGATTGTGGATTTGCATGTGTCGGATGTGTTGAACAACCAACTGCCCTCGCACTACGACTACACCTCCGATTACAACTTGATGGTGTTTCGCCGTCTTGCTGCGGGTCAAACAGAGTCGGACTTGTCTCGCCCCGGCGAGATCTTGCACCGCTCGCGTGACAAGGGCGGCCCGCCGGTGTTGCACCGCATCGACACCAGCCCTGTGGCTTTTGTGGTGTTTGACCGCGTGGTGTTGACCGTGCACCCCACCGACTGCGCCATTCGTGAGAGCTATGCCGCACGACTGTTGAGTTCGGGCGCTTTGGCTGCCAACGCACAGGCTGGCCAACAGCCCAACCGTTTGCCTGTGAGTCCGCCCGATTTGATGTTGCGTGTGATCAGCCAGATGGTGGACGGTTATCTCAATTTGCGCCGTGAACTCACGCGCCAACTCGATCACTGGCAAAGCGAGCTGATCAACCCCAAAACGCGCTTCAACAACTGGAGCGCTTTGCTGGATGCCCGTCTGTCGCTGCACCATTTGGATGAAATTTGTGAAGACCAGCGCGCTGCGATTCAAGACTGGATCGACGCCCTCGATGCGGTGGTCGAGCCGCATGCTGTGCACCCGCGTTCGTTTGAGTTGCTCAAAGTACGCAGCCGCGATGTGTTGGAGCACATTGAACGTGTGGTTCACCATGTGCGTCGCTTGGAGCAAAGTGCTGAAACGGCCGTGCAAATGCATTTCAACGCGCAGAGCAACCGCACCAACGACATCATGCGCACCTTGACGGTGCTGACGGCGATCTTTTTGCCTTTGAACTTGATCACCGGTTTTTTTGGCATGAATTTCGAAACCTTCGCCGTGCTTCACGATGAACATGGCTTGTGGTGGACGAGCTTGTTCATGGTGGTGCTTGCTGTCAGCTTGGTGGTGTTTTTTTGGCGCAAGCGTTACTTGGGCGGCACCCATTGAGTGGGCGGATCTGTCACTGAATCTTCACAATGGGTCGCTAGAGTTCAGGTCAATTTTTAAATGATTGACATGAAGGTGGCTCTATTTTTCGCGCTATTTTTAAGGTTGTATGCTGCCTGTGTTTACTGCACACCTTGTCTGGGTGCGCCATTCGCAGCTATGCCATTGACCAAGCTGCCAACGCGATAGCAGGCCAAGATTTTGCCGCCGAGGACGATGTGGTGCTGGTGCGTGAAGCCAGCGCTTTCTATCTCAAGATGTCTGAATCGTTGTTGCGTGAGTCGCCTGGCAACCTCCAGTTGGCGCAGTCGGTGGCCGCGGGCTTCACCCAATACGCTTATGCCTTTGTGGCTTTTGAGGCTGAAAAAACGGAGTCTGTGAATGCCAAAGCGGCCTTTGTGTTGCGCGAGCGTGCAGCACGTTTGTACGGCCGAGCACATCGCCATGCAATGACCGCTTTAGAACTCAGCAGTCCAGGGATCAGGCAGGCCTTGAACAGGCCGACGTTTGCGCTGCCACAGCACCCCTCCGAACAACAAGTGGCGCTGGCCTATTGGGCGGCGGCGTCGTGGGGCGGCCTGATTTCGTTGTCCAAAGACCAGCCTGATGTGGTGGCCGACTTACCCCAAGCTATTCGTTTGGCGCAATGGGCTTGGCAGGCCCAGCCGAGTTACGGCCAAGGTGCATTGGCCAGTCTATTGGGTACCTTTGAAGCTGCGCGACCCAACGGGTCGGTCACGCAAGCCGCACAGTATTTCGACCAAGCCCTACGCGACGGTGCTGGCGCTCAAGCTGGGCCTTATGTGGCGAAGGCTGAAAGTATGGCCTTGGTGGCGCAAGACCGCGTGATGTTTGAGCAGTTGTTGCGCCAAGCCATTGAGGTGGCAACACGCCATCGCAATCTGCAAAACGAAGTCATGCGTGAGCGCGCCGTGTGGCTGCTCGACATGACAGACGATTTATTTTGAAAGTTTGTATGTTGAAGTCTGCTTTGTTGGTCATGACCTTGTGTGTGGGGGCTATGAGCCCCGCATTGGCAGCTGATAAACCTTTCCGAATGGGAACGCTGGCGCCTAAAAATTCGCTCTATCACCGCCAACTGCTAGAGGTGGGTGAGGCGTGGCGGGCAGCGCAAGGGGGTGGCGCGAAGTACGTGGTGTATCCAGACGGAAGCCAAGGTGGCGAGACCGAATTGGCGCGCCGTATGCGGATTGGTCAACTGCAAGGCGCCTTGTTGTCAGTCGTGGGCTTGCATGAGATTGAACCCTCGATCAATGCCTTGCAGGCCATGCCGTTGCTGTTCAAAAGCTGGGACGAGGTGGACTATGTGCGCGAAAAAATGCGCCCCGCCATGGAGAAGAAGTTTTTAGACAAAGGCTTTGTGGTGCTCGCTTGGGGTGATGCGGGCTGGGTGCGGTTCTTCTCGAAGGACCCTGCGTTCAAGCCCGATGACTACAAAAAGATGAAATTCTTTGCGTGGGGTGGCGAGGCGGACCAGCAAGAAATCATGAAAAGTTTAGGCTACACACCTGTGCCGCTGGAGACCAGCGACATCTTGCCGTCCATCCAAACGGGCATGATCAATGTGGTGCCTTCGACGCCTTACTTTGCCTTGGCCAGTCAGGTCTACACCATGGCACCCAACATGTTGGAGATCAATTGGGCACCTATCGTGGGCGCCTTGGTGGTGACCAAGAAAGCTTGGGACGAGATGACACCCGCCACGCAGGACGCGGTGCGTGTGGCTGGTGAAAAAGCTGGCGCCCAAATTCGTAGCAAAGCCCGGCAAGAGGTGGAGGAGGCGGTTGACGCCATGAAAAAGCGTGGCCTCGTGGTGAACAAACCCAATACGGAACAAATGCGCGAATGGACCGAGCTGGCCGACAAGCTGTACCCCCGCATCCGTGGCACCTTGGTGCCAGCGGAGACCTTTGACGACGTGTTCCGTCATCTGAAGGCCTACCGCGCCAGCAAGGCCAAGTGATGAAAAAATTTTGGCCCCTGGACGAGGTTCTGGCGGGGTTCGCGCTGGCCTTGATGGCGCTGATTCCCATCGTTGAAATTGTGTCTCGCCCAGTCATGGGCAAGGGCGTTGAAAACGCGCCGGTGTTGGTGCAGCATTTGGGCTTGGTGATGGCCATGTTCGGCGCTTTGGCGGCCGAACGCTACGGTCATCTGACCAGTTTGGGCGCTGTTTTTCAAGGCTTTATCGCTTGTGCGCAAGGCGCGGCTTCATTGGTGAGCGGGGTGTTGGTCTGGGCGAGTTGGCAGTTGGTGGTGAGCGAGTGGGAGGGCGCGCAATCGTTGGCCTATGGCCTGCCCATGTGGTGGGTGCAAATGGCCATGCCTGTGGGCTTTGCGCTGTTGGGCATGAAGTTGGCCATGCGATCAACGCCGCTGTGGAGATGGCAGATTTTTCTTGGGTTTTTGTTGCCAACGGCAGGCTTCGTTTTGGGGTGGTTGGGCGATGGCGATGCGCTGGCTTTGTGGCCCATGCTGCTGGGTTTGGTCTTGATGCTGTTGTGTGGCGCGCCAATTTTTGCTGTGTTGGGTGGTTTGGCACTGGCGCTGTTTTGGCAAGAAGGTTTGCCACTGGCCTCTATTGCGTTGTCGCATTACCAAATCACGGTCAATCCGTCTTTGCCTGCTTTGCCTTTGTTCACCTTGGCGGGTTTGGTCTTTGCGCGCACGGGTGCTGCGCAGCGATTGGGGGCCGTCTTTTTGGCCATGTTTGGTCAAGGTGTGTCGGGTTCGGTGCTGGCCGCAACGGTGTTGTGTTCGGTGTTCACGGCGTTCACGGGTGGCAGTGGCGTGACGATTTTGGCGTTGGGCGGGTTGTTGCTGCCGTTGTTACGCAACGCGGGTTACCCAGAGAAAAAGGGCATCAGTTTGGTGACCAGTGCCAGTGCGTTGGGGGTCTTGTTGGCCCCCTCGGTGCCGCTCATCATGTACGCCATCATTGCCCGCGTGCCCATCAACACCATGTTTTTGGCTGGCTTGATTCCAGCTGTGGTGATGGTGGCGTGTTTGTTGGTATTTGGGGGGTACTTGCGCGTGTCAGCAACGGCAGATCCCCAAAATTTACCGATGTCTCTGCCACCATCGCTTTCTTTGTCGACGGCCGCGTGGCAAGCCAAGTGGGAAATATTGGCGCCCGTTGTGGCGATTGGTTCGTTGGTCTCTGGCTTCGCCACACCAACCGAAAGTGCGGCTTTGACGGCTGTTTACGCCGTGCTCACGCAAGCCTTTGCGCATGGTGAGTTGAGCGGCCGCTTGTTAGGGCAGTGCTTGTCAACGTGTGCACAAATCATTGGCGGCGTGATGTTGATTTTGGGCATGGCCTTGGGGCTGACCAACTTCTTGATCGATGCGGGCATCCCCGATTTGGCGATTGACTGGGTGCAGGGCATCACCGCCAACAAATGGGTGTTCTTGTTGGCGTTGAACGTGTTTTTGTTCTTCGCGGGTGCCTTGATGGAAATCTACGCGGCCATTGTGGTTCTGGTGCCGTTGTTGTTGCCTCTCGCCATGAGTTACGGCATCGACCCCGTTCACTTTGGCATCATTTTTTTGGCCAACATGGAGATGGGGTTCTTGTGCCCGCCCGCTGGCATGAACCTTTACTTTGCATCCGCCGTGTTTGGCAAGAGTTTGCGAGAGGTCGCCCTGTCAGTGCTGCCCGCTTTGGCGGCCATTTTTGTGGGAACGGTTTTGATTTCTTGGTTGCCCATCGTGGCCACGGGTTTACCGGCCCTGGTGGCCGCAGGCTGGCGTTGAAGGTAACCAGCTTCAGGTGGCTCAGACAGCGCTGAGTGCTTCGAGTTGCGTCATCACGCTGTTGCGTGCCAGCAAGGCCAAGCTTTTTCTGGAGTGACCTTGAGGTAACAAACAGGGGCCTGCATGCAGGGTGATGCAGATGCCGTCTCGGGCGCGCATCACTTGGTGCAGCGATCTCAGAAAACTCAAATCGCCCACGAACGCAGCACGCGTGCAATGCGCACCCGTTTGTGAGCTGGTGTAGCGCAGTGCCAAGGGTTGCACAGGCACGTCCTGGTGAATGGCCGACTCAAACAAATTGGCGTGAAACATTTCAACGGTGTGGCCCAAGGTACTGGTGCCCTCAGGGAATCCCGCCACGTTGTGCCCACTTTGCATGGCGTCGGCAACTTGGGTCACCATTTTTCGTGCAGAGCTGGGTGAGCCACGGTTAACAAACACCACGCCGCAGGCTTGGGCAATGGCACCCACAATGGGCCAGCGTCGCACTTCTTGTTTGGCCACAAAGATGCTGGGTTGCACCGTTTGAATGACCACTGGGTCCAGCCAAGACACATGGTTGGCCACCAACAGTTGAGGCGTGTTGGACAACGGCGGGCGCTGAATGTGGCCCACGACGTTGACGGTCACGCCCATGACCGCCAAGGTCTCAGCGGACCAAGTTTGGATGGCGAGAAGTTTTTCTTCGCGGTGAAGGCGTGGAAATTGCACCCACAAAATCCAAAACGCACGAACAAAGGCCTGTAAGAGGCGTAGGTATTTGATGAACAACATAAGCGATGAAAAGTTTAAGCCTCGCATATGACAAAGCGGTGAAGACGACGCGCCTGTGTCATCAAAATTTCATGGTTTCGTCTTTGTCCCGTCATCTGATGTTTTCAAAATTGCTGTCATTGCAAGACACGCATCACGTCAAACAAAGGACTGACCATGAAAGAATTGCCAAACCCCACCATGCCCTTGTCGTTGATCGATTTCCCACGGGGGTCGCTTCATCGACACGATCGTCAAACTCAAGAAAATTTTGTCGCGCCCCAAAAAGCTAAAGAGCGTCCAGCGCTGATTGTGGAATGGGCCAAGCACCAAGACGAGGTGCGTGAAGCCCAGCGTTTGCGCTACGACGTGTTTGCCACTGAGATGGGCGCACGTCTGAAAGAAAGCATTCCAGGTCATGACATCGATTTGTTTGATGATTACTGCGAGCACTTGATCATTCGCGATGATGCCACCGAGCAAGTGATTGGCACTTACCGCGTGCTGACCCCTGTGCAAGCCAAACGCATCGGCAGCACCTATTCAGACTTGGAATTTGATTTAACCCGACTGCGTGGCTATCGCGATCGCATGGTCGAGTTGGGTCGTAGCTGCGTGCATCCAGAGCACCGCCACGGTGGTGTGATCATGGCTTTGTGGGGCGCATTGGCGGAGTTCATGGTGCGCAACAAGTTGGACGTGATGATTGGCTGTGCCAGCATTCCCATGCTGCACCAAGGGGTGATCAGCGGCGAAGTGGCTGCGAGCATTTGGCACCAGCTCAAGCACAGTCATTTGGCTGATGTGTCGGACCATGTCACGCCTCGCTTGGCCTTGCCGGTTGACGAGTGGGAGGTGAACGCCGCGTTTGAGCCGCCTGCACTGATCAAAGGCTATTTACGCTTGGGCGCCAAAGTACTGGGCGCACCCGCTTGGGACCCAGATTTCAACACGGCGGACTTGCCCATGTTGATGAAGATTCACGACATGCCAGCGCGTTACCGCAAACACTTTTTGGGTGCTTGATGCATTACAGGGCGATCTTTATTTCTGATTTGCATTTGGGAACGCCCGGATGCCAAGCCGACGCTTTGCTTGACTTCTTAAAGCTCAACACCAGCGACTACCTGTACTTGGTGGGTGACATCGTCGATGGCTGGCAATTGCGTCGCAAATGGTATTGGCCACAGGCCCACAACGATGTGGTGCAAAAGCTGTTGCGCAAAGCGAGAAAAGGCTGCCGCGTGATTTACGTGCCCGGCAACCACGATGAGTTTGCGCGTGGGTTTTTAGACCATCAATTCGGTGGCATTGAGGTGGTAGAAGAGTCCGTACACATCACCGCAGACGGTCGCAAGTTGTGGGTCATCCATGGTGACTACTTTGACGCCGTGGTGCAGCAAGCCAAATGGTTGGCCTATGTGGGCGACTATTTGTACGAGTTCACCCTCAAGCTCAACCGTTACTTGAACAACATGCGCGGGCGCTTGGGTTTTCCTTACTGGTCCCTCTCAGCTTATCTGAAGCACAAAGTGAAAAAAGCCTTGAACTACGTCACGGATTTTGAAAATGCTGTGGCCCAAGAAGCGGCCAAGCATGGTTATCAAGGCGTGGTGTGCGGCCACATTCACCGGGCTGAGATTCGCGATGTGAATGGCGTGTTGTATTGCAACGATGGGGACTGGGTGGAAAGCCGCAGCGCCTTGGTCGAGCACAAAGACGGGCGTTTGGAGCTGCTGTTTTGGAACGCGGAAGCCAAAGCCGTTGAAAAACCCAAGGTCTTGAAGCTCGCATGAGGATCGCACTCATCACTGACGCATGGCGTCCTCAAATCAATGGCGTGGTGACCACTCTGGTTGAGTTGGTGGACCAACTGCAGGCACAAGGCCATGAGGTGGAGGTGGTGCATCCGGCCTTGTTTCAAACACGTCCATGCCCGGGTTATGCGGGTATTGACTTGGCGGTTCGTCCGTATTCGCAGTTGCAAGTTCAGCTGGATGGATTCAAGCCTGATGCGATTCATATCGCGACCGAAGGCCCTTTAGGTTGGGCAGCGCGCAAATATTGTTTAAAAAATAAATTTCCCTTCACCAGCGCGTTTCACACCCGATTTCCGGAAGTGCTGAAGGCGGCATTGCGTGTGCCCCTGTGGCTGGGTTATGCCCTGTTTCGGCATTTTCACAGGCCTTCTGCAGGTGTGATGGTGCCCACGCAAGGGGTGATGCGCTTGCTGGACGGCAGAGGTTTTAAGAACCTGCGCAGTTGGACGCATGGGGTGGACATGGGCTTGTTTGAGTTTTCGTCCACGGTGCAGAACCATCCCGGTTTGGATGATTTGCCTCGGCCAGTCGCCTTGTATGTGGGGCGTGTGTCGTACGAAAAAAACATCGACAGCTTTTTGGCCATGCCTTGGCAGGGAAGCAAGGTGGTGTGCGGCGTGGGGCCTCTGGAGGCATCGCTGAAGCAGCGCTTTCCAGATGTGCGTTGGTTAGGGGTGTTGCCCCGAGAAGAGTTAGCCAAGGTGTACGCCAGTGCTGATGTGTTCACGTTTCCCAGCCGTAACGAAACATTTGGCTTGGTGATGTTGGAGGCCATGGCATGCGGCACGCCTGTGGCGGCTTACCCCGTCGATGGGCCCTTGGAGGTTTTAAAAGACCATGCCGGTCACATTCAGCGACCCCAGGGCGGTGTGCTGCACGAGGACTTGGCTTTGGCCAGTCGGGAAGCTTTGAACGTCCTGCGACATGACGCCCGTCTTCAAGCGCTGAGCTTCAGCTGGGACGAGGCGACGCGCTTGTTTGAGTCACATTTGGTTCAGTTGCCACCTCGGAGTCGTTGACCCTCAAAGGTGTGTTGCCGCACAGACGTTTCTTTGTCAAATCTGCCATGCTGATGCAAATGCGTTGATTTGTCACAAGATTGTCATGATGGCAAGACAGACTTGCGTACATAGAAATTAGGTTTGCACATGACGACTCCGCCAACGCCCCCCAAAACTCCCACAGCCACGGTTTCCACCGACTGGCTGGACCGCGATTTGAGTTTGCTGGCCTTCAACGCCCGCGTGCTCGATTGGGCGAAGCGTCCAGAGGTTCCCCTGTTGGAGCGTGTGCGCTACCTGTGCATCGTGTCGTCGAATTTGGATGAATTTTTTGAGGTCCGTGCTGCCTTGTATTCCAGCATCGAAAACCCCAAAGCCCCCCCAGATGCGGCCAGTGCCAAAGCACAGCTCAACCTCAGTGAAGTCGCACACGCTTTGGTGGATGAGCAATACGCGCTCTACAACGATGTGTTGATGCCGGCGTTTGCCAAAGAAGGCGTGCGAATTTTGTCGCACAGCGAGCGTAATTTGGCGCAGCACCGCTGGGTCAAGTCATTCTTTGATCGCGAAGTGCGTCCCTTGTTGTTGCCCGTTGGCCTCGACCCCGCACACCCATTTCCACAGGTGGCCAACAAATCACTCAATTTCATCGTGCGTTTGTCGGGCAACGACGCGTTTGGCCGCGACAACGAGATTGCGATTGTCAAGGTGCCCCGCAGCTTGCCGCGTCTGATTCCTGTGCCAGAGAAGCTGTCTGGCAAGCGTCAGTTGTTTGTGTCGATTTCCAGTGTGATCCGTGCACATCTGAAAGACCTGTTCCCTGGCCGCGAGGTGGGGCAGTTTTCACAGTTCCGCGTGACCCGCCACTCCGATTTGGCGGTCGACGAAGAGGACGTGAAAAACCTGCGCACCGCATTGCGTCAAGGGCTGGTGCACCGCAACTACGGACAGGCTGTGCGCTTAGAGGTGTCGGCTGGTTGCTCTGAGCACTTGTCTAACTTTTTGTTGGAGCAGTTTGAGTTACCCCCCTCTGCGCTTTACCGTGTGCATGGCCCCGTGAACTTAGTTCGTCTGAACCAGTTGATTGATTTGGTAGACAACCCCAAGTGGTTGTTCCCGCGCTACGTGGGAAGCTTTCCGCATCAAATCAACCCGAACACGTCCATCTTTGAACAGCTTCAGGCCGGTGATGTGCTGATCCATCAGCCGTATGAAAGTTTTGATGGTGTGCTGTCCTTTTTGCGTGATGCCGTGCGTGACCCCGATGTGTTGGCGATCAAGCAAACCATTTACCGCACCGGCGCCGACTCTGTGTTGATGGAGCTCTTGCGTGAGGCCGTGCAGCGTGGCAAAGAGGTGACGGTGGTGGTGGAATTGAAGGCCCGCTTTGACGAAGAGGCCAACATCAATTGGGCCGAAAAACTCGAATACATCGGTGCCCAAGTGGTGTACGGCGTGGTGGGTTTGAAGACGCATGCCAAGATGCTTTTGGTGTCGCGCCGCGAAGGTCGCGTGATTCGCCGCTACGCCCACATGTCCACGGGCAACTACAACCCGCGCACAGCCAAGCTCTATACCGATTTGAGCCATCTCACCTGCGACCCTAAGCTGACGCAAGACGTTGAAACTGTTTTCAACTTATTGGCCAGCCAAAGCAAAATCCCACGCCTCAACAAGATGCTGATTGCGCCGTTCCATCTGCAACGCAGCCTCATCGAATGGGTCGACAAGACAGCCGTTTCTGCCTTGGCCGGTGTGGCCAGCCGGATTGTGTTGAAGATGAACACGCTGACCGACGAAAAGCTGATGGAAGCCTTGGTGCGTGCTGGACAGGCCGGCGTGCAAATTGATTTGATCGTGCGTGGTGCTTGCATGCTGCCCGCGCAACGCCCCGGTTTTACCGACAACATTCGTGTGCGTTCCATCATTGGCCAATTCTTGGAGCATTCACGGGTGTTCTACTTTGCCAGCGGTGACCAAGAGACACTTTATTTGTCCAGCGCCGATTGGATGAACCGCAACATGCTGCGCCGCGTGGAGCTGGCATGGCCGGTGGAAGATGTAGCTCTGCGAAAGCGCATCATCAACGAATGCTTGTTGGCCTATTTGCACGACACCGTGGACGCTTGGGTTTTGCATGCAGACGGCCAATACAAGCGTGCACAACCGAGCAAGAGTCGTTCTGCCAAAGCCAAAGAGCCACACAGTGCACAAGCGGCGTTGAAGGCGCTGTATTCAGCCAAAGCGTGAGGGGGAGGCTATGGATTTGATTGTTTGGCGTCACGCAGAAGCCGAAGTGGCTGCAGAGGGCGGTGATGACTTGTCGCGTGCCCTGACGTCCAAGGGTGAGCGTCAAGCCCAGCGAATGGCCAAATGGCTGGATACGCATTTGCCAGAGGGCACCCGTGTGCTGTGTAGTCCTGCCAAACGCACCGAGCAAACGGTGAGAGCCTTGGGCCGTAAATACAAGTTGCGCGAAGAGCTGGTGCCTGAGAGCACAGCTGACGCGGTACTTGATTTGGTCAAGTGGCATCCCGAAAGCGGCCCGCAAGGCAAAGGTCCGGTGCTCTTGGTCGGGCACCAACCTTATATGGGTGCCCTGGTGGCGCGTTTGCTGGGCATGCCCGAGCAAGCTTGCGCCATTCGCAAGGGCAGCGTGTGGTGGCTGCGCACACGCATGCGCGAAGGTCAACTGCAAACGGTGCTGTTGACCGTGGTCTGCCCCGACCTTATTTCGCGTTTGTGGGACGACCGGTCTTGATCGTGGGCACCTTGATCAAGGCTGCTTTGAACTGAATGTCACTCATGGCGGCCAGTGCTTTGATGCCAGCGCGCAAGAGCTCGCTTTTCTTGACGGCTTGACCCAATTTGCCGCCGCGCATTTTGAGCGCGTCGATCACTTCGTATTCGTCTTTGGGAATGGTGAAGCTGTCACGGACCAGTTTGGGTTTTTTCACTTTGGCAGGTTTTTCAAGTTTGGCAGGCTTGGGGGCAACCATGGCCTTTTGAGGTGCTGCGACTTTCGTGGCTTTCACAGGCTTTGCTTTGGGCGTTGCGGGCTTAGCCGCAGTTTTTGCAGCAGGTTTAGAGGCAGGTTTAACCGCTGCTTTGACCACTGGTTTGGCAGGCGCTTTTGTTGTTGCTTTTTTAGCGACGGCCTTTTTAGCAGTAGCAAGGGGCTTGACAGAGGTCTTGGGTGCAGCTGCTTTCACGGCTTGTGGCGCAACCGCTTTGGTTTCTGAGGCTGTTTTGGCTGGGGTGGCTTGGGCTGTCATTGGTGATCCTTGATTTGAAAAAGAGTAAACAGTATAAACCGTTTACTCTTTTTGTCAATCAGTTGAAAATTGCAGCGACCAAGATGTTCTCTCCCAAGCTAGAGCCTCTTGCCTGAGTAAGTGTGCAGATTGTGGGTAGCGTTTTGTCCAAGTGGCATCGGCCGTTAAAACGAAGTGTTGTTTCAGATCGTGACAGCGCAACGACAGGCCGTTGTGCTCCGGTTCTTTGCGGGCATGGCACAAAATGATGGCGATGCGCAGAGCCAGCAAGAGTTTGACAAATTCAGGCTCATCAAACTCGGCTTCTAGTTTTTTCAATTTGCCACGCTGCCCTAAGACCAACACGCCCAAGCGATGCAACTCTTGCATGCCAAAACCCAGCAAGTCGGCATTGTCCAAAATATAGGCGCCGTGCTTGTGGTAATCGGTGTGCGAGATGGCCACGCCGATTTCGTGCAACTGTGCAGCCCAACTCAGTTTGCGTTTTAGCCTGTTCGTGGGTGTGGCCTCTTGGGGGGCGATGCGATCGAACAGCGTCAGGGCTGCTTTGCTGACGCGCAGGGCTTGAGCCGCATCGATTGCAAATTTTTGAGCCAGACGCTGCACGGACACGTCTCGCGTATCGGTGGTGTGGTCATCGCGTTCGACCATCTCAAACAGGACCCCGTGGCGCAAGGCGCCTTGCGCCACTTGCAAGGTTTCAATGTCGAGCAACTCCATCAACGCGCGCAACACGCTGACACCGCCGCCAATCACGGCGCGTCGGTCTTCTTTCAAACCTTCCATGCGCACGTTGGAGGCATGACCTGCGCGCAGCAAACACTTCACCAGCCAGTTCAAGCCTTCAAGCGTCACTTGCCCTTCGGGCCATCCAGCAAGTGCCAAGATGTCTGCCACAGCGCCCACGGTGCCTGAGGCGCCGTACGCTTTGTCCCACTGCGCGCGGGGGTAGCTGCTGAGTGCTTCTTCCAGCACCGCTTGAGCCGCAATTTCAGCACGGTAGAAACTTTGTTCGGTGAACTCACCTTGCGGAAAATAGCTCATCGACCACGTCACGCTGCCCACATGAAAGGACGCTGTTTCTGTGGCTTGTGTGCCTGTTCCAAGCACCAACTCGGTGGAGCGTCCGCCAATGTCAATGACCAAACGGCGTTCGTCGCTGTGGGGCAGCATGTGCGACACGCCTTGGTAAATCAAGCGTGCTTCTTCCGTTCCTGCAATCACTTCAATGGGAAAACCCAAGATCTCACAGCCGCGTTGGATGAACGCATCACGGTTTTTGGCTTCGCGCAGCGTTTGTGTGGCAACTGCGCGGACTTGGGCTTTTTTGAAGCCAGACAAGCGTTCGGCAAAACGCGCTAGGCATGCCCAACCTCGCTCCATGGCTTCTGGCGTGAGGTTTCGGTTTTCGTCCAGACCGTTGCCTTGACGGACGGTTTCTTTCAAATATTCGATGCGTTGAATTTGTCCGTGGTCGTAGCGGCCAATTTCTAGTCGGAAGCTGTTGGAGCCTAAGTCGATTGCTGCAAGTAAGGTGCCGTGATTCATAAAAACAATATTATCTTTTTTTCGTGACAAATTGATGTCAACTTTGTGAATTCACCGAATTGAAACAAAGGCTTTCTACAATGTACACACCGCACACCTGAGCTGTGTTTTAACCTTCCTTCAACGTGCTCCGCCTCATGCCTCCTTTTAAATCTTTGCGACAAATGGCGTTGGCTTTTGGCGTGGCTTTGTTGTGCATGGCCGAAGCTCAAGCGGCGCGTCCTATGAGCACGGATGACGCCAACATCGTGGATGAAAAATCTTGCCAGCTGGAGGCGTGGGTGAAAACCACGCACACCTCGTTAGAGCGCTGGGCGCTGCCTGGTTGCAACTTTGGCGGTGAGATGGAGTGGACGCTGGGTGGTAATTCCCAAGCCGAAGATGTGGTGGGCCATACCCAGTATTGGGTGGGCCAAGTGAAAAAGCGTTGGCTGCCTGTGGGTGAGGGCAGGGTAGGCGTTTCAACCACGGTGGGTGTCACGTCCATGCGGCCTGCCTCGGCTCTGCGACCCAGCGACAAAGACTACTACCTCAACGTGCCCGTTACCGTGCCTTTCGGGGCAGACCGTTTTTTACACGTCAATGCAGGGTGGGTGCAGCATCAAAGCTTGGGCGTGAGCCGGACTACGTGGGGCTTAGGGGGCGAGTTCCCACTGAGCGCGAAGGTCATTGCCATTGCAGAAACCTTTGGCGAACAAGATGCGGGCCGGCGTTATCAACTCGGACTTCGTGTCTGGTTAGTGCCGCAACGCGTTCAGGTGGACACCACGTATGGCAATCAAGTCGGCATGCCTGAACAGATGCGTTGGATTTCCGTGGGTTTGCGCTTGCTAACCCCCGCTTTTTTGCCTTAGCCTTGTCCCCTTCGTGAAGGCGCTGGCAACCATGGGTCGCGCAGATGGGCACAATCTCAGCCATGAACAGTCATGCCTCACACAGCCCCGCCCAGACTCCCTTGCAAGGCCTGCGCGTCGTCGAACTGGGTCAACTCATCGCGGGCCCCTTTGCTGCTAAAACTCTGGCCGACTTTGGCGCGGACGTTGTCAAAGTTGAAACGCCCAAGACAGGTGACCCTTTGCGTAAATGGCGCTTGCTCAAAGACGGCACCTCGGTGTGGTGGCAAGTCCAGTCGCGCAACAAGCGTTCTGTGGCGCTGGACTTGAAAGAAAAAGAAGCGCAAGACATCGTGCGCCAACTCGTCAAAGACGCGGACGTGTTGATCGAGAACTTCCGCCCAGGCGCGATGGAAGGTTGGGGCCTGGGCCCTGAGGATCTGTTGGCCATCAACCCGCGTCTCATCATGTTGCGCATCAGTGGTTATGGACAAACGGGGCCTTACCGCGACAAACCCGGGTTTGGTGTGGTGGCAGAAGCGATGAGTGGCTTGCGCCACCTCACCGCTGAACCAGGTCGTGTGCCCGTGCGTGTGGGCGTCAGCATTGGCGACACCCTGGCTTCGCTACACGGCGTCATTGGTATTTTGATGGCGCTCCATGAGCGCGAAACAAGCGGTCAAGGCCAAGTGATTGACGTGGCCTTGTACGAGGCAGTCTTTAACTGCATGGAAAGCTTGCTGCCCGAGTACAGTGCCTTTGGTGTGGTGCGTGAAGCTGCCGGCAGCGCTTTGCCCGGCATCGCGCCCAGCAACGCTTACCGTTGCGGCGATGACGGTTATGTGCTGATTGCAGGTAACGGTGACAGCATTTTCAAACGGCTCATGCACACAATGGGTCGCGACGATTTGGGCAACGATCCCGCACTCAGCGACAACGCGGGTCGTGTGAAACGCGTGGCCGAGATTGATGCGGCCATTGGCGTGTGGACGGCACAACTGACCGTGGCCCAAGTTTTGGACGCCTTGGACCAAGCGGCCGTTCCTGCAGGCCGCATTTATACCGTGGCCGACATTGCGGCAGACCCACACTATCAAGCACGCGGCATGATTCAACAGGTGCAGATGGACGATGGCACCTCACTCGCGGTGCCGGGCATCATTCCTAAGCTTTCTCGTACACCCGGCAGTCACCGCCGCAATGCGCCCACCATTGGGCAAGATACCGATGCGGTGTTGCAAGACATCGGGTTAACGGCTGCACAAATTCAAGCACTCAAAGACAAAGGCATCGTGGCATGACCCGCATTTATTTCAACGAAGTCGTCACGCGTGACGGTTTTCAAATCGAACCCACCTTTGTCCCCACAGACGCCAAAGTGGCCTTGATTGATGCCTTGAGTCTGTGCGGATACGCCAAGATCGAAGCCACCTCGTTCACCTCGCCCAAAGCCATTCCCATGTTGCGCGACGCCGACGAGGTGATGGGGCGTATTCAAAGGGTGCCTGGCGTGGAATACACCGTGCTTGTGCCTAATTTACGGGGTGCCGAGCGCGCCATGGAGGCCAAGGCCGACGAGTTGAATTTGGTCATGTCCACCTCCGAGACGCACAACCTGGCCAATTTGCGCATGACCCGTGCCCAAAGTTTTGCAGCCTTGGCTGGCGTGGTGCGCTTTGTGGATGGCCAAACGCCCATCAACGTGTCGCTGTCAACCTGCTTTGGTTGCCCGATGGAGGGCGATGTGCCCCAAGCGGATGTGCTGTCTATTGCGCGTCGCTTTGCTGACCATGGCGTGCGTGGCCTCACCATTTGCGACACCACGGGCATGGCGCATCCTTTGCAAGTCAAGCGCCTCGTTGAGGCTTTGCAAGCGCAATTGGCGGACACCCAACTCACCCTGCACTTTCACAACACGCGTGGCATGGGCTTGGCCAATATCTTGGCGGCGGTGCAGGCGGGTATCACGCATTTCGATGGCTCGCTCGGCGGCTTGGGCGGTTGCCCTTATGCGCCCGGCGCCAGCGGCAACGTGTGCAGTGAAGACGCCATTCACATGCTCGATGCCATGGGTTACGACACGGGCATGGATGTGACAAAACTCATCCAACTCGCCCGCCAATTGCCGCAGATCGTGGGGCACGATGTGCCGGGGCAAGTGGCTAAGGCGGGGCGCATCACGGATTTGCATCCTGCCCCGCCTTTGTGAGTGAACGTCAACTTGCCGCTGGCGTGATGGCTCACTCGATACGAATGCCCGCAGCTTTCACCAGTTGAGCGGCTGCCAATGTTTCGGCGTCCAGGTATTTTTCAAACGCATCTTGCTGCATAGGCATGCCAGCCGCGCCCAGTTTTTCCAAGCGTTCTTTCACATCCGGCATGGCCAGCACACTCATCACACCCGCATGCAGTTTTTGCACAATGGGTTTGGGTGTTTTGGCCGTCACGAACAAGCCCACCCAAAACGTGTAAGCCGCGCTGGCAAAGCCTGCCTCAGAGATGGAGGGCACATTGGGCAGCAAGGGTGAACGCTGCGCTGTGCTGACCGCCAGGGCTTGCAGTCGGCCACTTTGAATCAAGGGCAGTGCTGAAACAAGGGGTGCAAAGAACCAATCAATACGTCCAGCTGCAGTTTCAGTCAGGGCTTCGGGCGTACCCCGGTAGGGCACATGCTGTGCTTGCAGGCCTGCAGCAACGCGAAATTTTTCGGCATTCATGTGCGTGGCTGAACCGTTGCCAGCCGATGCGTAGTTAAGTGCCCCCGGTTGTGCTTTGGCTTTGGCCACCAAGTCCGCCACATCTTTGTAGCCCTTGCTGGGTGACACCACGATCACATTGGGCAAGCTGGCCAGTGGGCTGATGCCGTCAAAGTCTTTCAGCGTGTCGTAGCTCAGCTTGGGGTAGAGCGCAGGGTTGACCACATGGCCTGAGCTGTGGACCAGCATGGTGTAACCGTCAGCAGGGGCCTTGGCCACCAAGGCTGCGCCTACCGTGCCACCTGCACCAGTTTTGTTGTCGATCACAATTTGCGCGCCCAAAAGCGGGCCGAGTTTTTCGGCTACGGTGCGCGCAATCACGTCGGTGCCGCTGCCTGCGGTGAAGGGCACCACGAACGTGATGCTTTTGTCTTTGGGCCACTCGGATTGCGCAAAGCTAGGCAGGGCTGAGCCAGCCGCCAAGGCAGCAGCCCATTGCAAACTTTGGCGGCGTGAAAAAGGTGCGTTGGTCATGGTTTGTCTCCTGTTGATGGTTGAAATTAAGCAGCGGGGGGATCAAAAGGCATGGCTAGCAAGATCCGCGCTTCTTGCTGGGTGTGGTTGATGATTTGGCGTTTCTCACCGGGCGCAAAACGGCACGAGTCGAAGGTGTGCAGGATGTCGCGCGTTTCCAAGCCGTCGAGTTCACTCACCAACGTGAGTTCACCTTGCAGCACCACGTAATGTTTTTCAATTGGCGAGCCATCGAGGGTGGTGTGGCCTCCGGGCTTCAAGATGGACATGCCCATCCACAGCTGCACCGCGGGGCCCGCTTCACGCCCTTGCAGGCGCAAACATTGCATGTCAAAGTGGTTGGGCGCCACGTATTCAGGCGCTTGGTCAAGTCGGGTGATGTTCATGGAAGGTCTCGCTTATCAAGGGTTGAAGACCATGCGACGGCTGGCACCGCTCAGCACTTCTTTGTAGACCGCCAACACCTGGTCGAGTGAGAACACCGAGTCCGCGCTCACTTCAAAGGGGTGCAGCGTGCCCGCCTCAAAACCAGCCCGCATGGCGTCCATGCGTTCGTTGGTGTCGATGCAGTTGAGCGCCAAGGTGTCGATGCCCACATAGGTGTGCATGCCGCGGTAGAAGGTGAAGATGTCAAACGGCACCGGGCGCTCGAGGGTGGAAATGAAAATTTGCGTTGCGCCTTTGGCCATGGCTTTGTTGGCGGCTTCAAAGTAGGGGCTGCCCACGGTGTTGAACACGATGTGTGCGCCTTTGCCGTCGCTGAGTTCACGGATGCGTGCGGCCACATCTTCGGTTTTTGCGTCGATGGTGTGCACGCCTGGGGAGGGGCCGTCCCATGTGCCAGCGCCGCGCCGTATGGCAATCACATTGGCACCGGCTTGTGCGGCGAGCTGCACCGCAGCTTGGCCGACTTTGCCGTTGGCCCCCATCACGGCCACCGTTTGACCACGTTGCGGCATACCGCTGCGACGGAAACCTTCGTAGGCCGTGATGAAGGGCACACCCACCGAGCCGGCTTCTTCAAAGCTCAAGTTCTTAGGCTTTTCGCGCAAAGCAGCTTCGGGCAGCACCAGCCAACCCGCGTGTGAACCATCGCGTGTGATGCCCACGTCGCCGCCCGAGCCCCATACCTCTTTGCCCACCCAGGCGCTGGGGCCGTCCACCACCACGCCCGCAAAGTCGCGGCCAGGGGTGCGCGGAAATACGGCTTGGGGCATGATGCCCAAAGCGGCTTTGACATCGCTGGGGTTCACGCCTGCACTCCGCACGCGCACCAAGGCCTCACCTTTTTGCAAAGCGGGTGGCGTTTGTTTTTCAACCGCGGGTGCCAGCTCATCGGCTGAGGCTGCTTTTGCGTTCACGCGCACGGCGCGCAAGTCTTCTTTTTGAATCGACATTCTTTGTGTTCCTTATGAGAGGTTCAAGCGCGGCTGGGCAAGTTCAGCATCTGGCGTGCTTCGCGTGGGTTGGCCAATTCGCCGCCTAAATCTTGGATGATGCGTTTGGCTTTGGTCACCAACTCGGCGTTGCTCTTGGCGAGCACACCTTTTTCCAAATAGATGTTGTCTTCCATGCCCACGCGCACATGGCCGCCTGCAAACCAAGCTTGGGCCACGATGGGAAATTCAAATCGACCAATGCCAAAGGCTGACCAAATCGCGCCTGCGGGCAGCAAGCTGCGCGCGTACAACAAGGTTTCAGGTGAAGATGAAAAACCGTATTTCACGCCCGTCACAAAGGTCCACATGCCGGGGCCTTCTAGCGTGCCATCGGCTATCAAGTCACGTGCCAAATGCATGTCACCTGAATCAAAAATTTCAAGCTCGGGCTTCACACCCGCATCGCGCATGATCTTGGCCATGATGCGCACGTTGCGGGGTGTGTTGATGACCACATCGCCGCCGGAGTTCATGGTGTTGAGGTCCAGCGAGCACACATCGGGTTTGAGAATGCGCACATGTTCGACACGCTTTTCAGGTTGCACCAAGGTCGAGCCTGGGGCTGCCACACGCGGGTCATCCACGCTGGGAATAAAGCGACCACCGGGGCCTGTGGTGAGGTTGATGATCAATTCGGGGTTGGCACGGCGCACCTGGTCAAACACCTCGCGGTAGAGCTCTAGCTCCATCGAAGGCTTGCCTGTCTTGGGGTCGCGCACATGGATGTGCACCGCAGCGGCACCGGCCTCGGCGGCTGCCAAACATTCGTCGGCAATTTGCGAGGGTGTGACGGGCAGGTGAGGTGTTTGGTCTGGCGTGGTGATGTTGCCGGTGACCGCGCAGGTGAGGAAAGTTTTTTGGTTCATAGCAAGTTTTGTTTTTTTGAGTTAGAGGTGACGACCGCCATCGACCACGATGCGTGTGCCCGTGACGTAGCGCATGGTGGTGGCGCAGGCTTGCACCACGGCAGCCACGTCGTCGACGGTGCCAATGCGGCGCAGCGGAATGGTGTTGGCGACTTTCTCGTTGAAGTCCGCGCCACGGCCCGGCACAAAGGTGGAGTCCACCACGCCGGGCGACACCGAGATCACGCGCACGCGCGGCGCAAAAGCTTTGGCCAGCGCGTCGCCCACCACGTCAATGCTGGCTTTGGCGGCGACGTACGCCAAGTTGCTGCCCGTGCCGGTGAAGCCGGCGATGGAAGAAATATTGACGATCAAACCATCTTCTGATTTTTGGAGCAAAGGCATGAAGGCGCGAATGGTGGCGATCACGCCGCGAAAGTTGACTTTCAAAATGTCGTCAATCAGCTCATCCGTCAAAGCGTTCAAGTCATTGGCTGGCACCGCTTGGGTGTAGCCCGCGCTGTTGACCAAGATGTGCACCACGCCGCATTGCGCGGCCACTTGGTCTGCCACCGCTTGCAGCGAGGCGCTGTCGGTGACCGGCGCTTTGAAACACAAGTGGCCCGAACCCGGCAGGCTGGCGGCTTTAGCAGCGGCCGACTCGGCCGATTCGGAGTTGTAAAGCAGCACACAACGTGCGCCCAAGTGGGCCAATCGACGGGCCGTGGCCAAGCCAATGGCCCCCGTGCCGCCGGTGATCACGGCCACGCGGTTTGTCAAAGATTCAGTCGGTTCAAAGGTGGAAGTCATGGTGTTCTTGTCGTTGGAGATTGCGAAGGAATTCAGGGGATAGGCGGGTGTGGGTACACCAGCTCGCCGCGCACCAGATGGAAGTCTTGTGTCAGTTGTGCAGTGGTGGTGTCGCCGTCCGTGTGTTGGGTGAAGTGGCCCACCAGGGGCGCGGTGACGCCAAACACGGGGTCGCTGGTGAGGTTGGCGTCGTTGTCTGCAAACACTTGGGTGATCAGCACTTTGTGGCCTGGGCTGGACACCATGAAGTGCAAATGGGCGGGCCGGTTGGGATGGCGCAATTGCGCGGCCAACAACTCGCCGCACGGGCCATCGGTAGGCACGGGATAGCCGGAGGGGCAGACGGTGCGCATGAAATAACCGCCTTGTGCATCGGTGGTGAACACGCCGCGCAAATTCATATCGGCTTGGGTGGGGTCTTGGTTTTCGTACAAGCCCACAGGGGAGGCTTGCCAAACGTCAACCTTGGCGTTGGCCACCGGCTGGCCGTCGGCGTCATACACAACACCACGTACCTCCATGGGAATGCCGGGCGTGCTTGAACGCACGATGCTGTCGCCCGGCTGGCACACCGGGGCACGGTCGCGCCAAAACGGACCCAGCAAGCCTGCGGTGGACGATTCACGGTCGTGCCCAGGTGGGTTGTTGAGCATGGCGACCAAGGTGGACACACCAAACAAATCAAACGCCAAGATGACTTCGTTCTTGGTCTCACCCGTTTCTTGGCCAATGCCCGTCAAGAACTTCACGGCTTGTTCAAACTCACGTTCGGTCACCTGTTGCTCAATCACGAATTGGTGAAGGTGGGTACTCAGCGCGCACAGCAATTGGCGAAGTCGTGGGTCTGGGGTGCGCGCCATCACCTCCAACACCAAAGGCAAGATGGTGTCGGGCGTGGTGGGGAAGATGGGTGGTGTTGAGGGGGTGTTCATGGTTGACCTTTCAATGCTTGCAATTTTTTGTAACGATTTGCAACCGGTTGCAACTTTAGGTCGATAAAACCAAAGAAGCATCCTGATTTACCCTAGGAGCGGAAAAGAGACCGGTTGCAATAAAATGCCCAGATGACGCGACCTTTGGCCCCTACTTTGCAAGACTTGGCGCAGCATTTGGGGGTTCATAAGTCCACGGTGTCGCGTGCCATGGACCCCGCCCGCCGTCATTTGGTGAAAGCCAATTTGTTGGAGCGCGTCGAGGCCGCTGCCCGCGATTTGGGTTACCGGCCCAACCACGCGGCGGCGGCACTGAGTCGGGGCCGCTCTAAAACCATTGGGGTCTTGTTGCCCGACATCACCAACCCCGTGTTCCCCCCCATCTTGCGTGGCATTGAAGACGCCTTAGAAGCTGATGGCTATTTCGCCTTGCTCGCCAACACCTCCCGCCTTGAAAACAGTGGTCGTGCTGTCGAAGTGGCGGTCGATCGCATGCAAGCACAGCGGGTCGAGGGCTTTTTAATCGCCACAGCGACGCGTGATGACGTGTGGTTAGACAACTTGCGTCAAAGTGATGCCCGCATCGTGTTGATCAACCGCACCGATGGGCGAGGGCGTTTGCCTGCGGTGATCAGCGATGACATGCTCGGTATGCGTTTGGCGGTGGACCATTTGGTGGGCTTGGGCCACAGGCAGATTGCCCACCTGGCTGGGCCCGAGAGTTTTTCGACCGGCATGGCGCGACGCGTGGGTTTTGAGCAAGCCATGCGCAACCATGGGTTGGCAGCGGCGCATGTCGTGATGGCCGATGCCTATGCGATTGAAAGCGGTGACTTGGCGATGCAGCAACTGCTAGCGCTGCGCACAAGCGGCGGTTTCACGGCGGTGGTCGCTGCCAATGACTTGATCGCGTTGGGCGCTTTGCAGGCCCTGCGACGCGCAGCGGTGGCTGTGCCGGCCGAGATTTCGATCGTGGGCCACAACGACATGCCCCTGCTAGACCAAGTCCATCCGCCCCTGACGTCGGTTCGCATTCAGCACTACCAAATGGGCTACACCTCTGCACGACTGCTGCTTGACGCGTTGAACGGCAGCCCTGGCAGTCAAGATGTGACGGTCATGTTGCCACCGCAATTGATGGTGCGGGCGTCTACGGCGCCGCCAGCTCAATCGCCAGATTTTTAATTTTGAAAACCACCTTCTTTAAAGGACAAACGATGCAGACAACGTCCCCCGCGGTTTCAAAGACAGACGCCTTGACCTCCGAGGTCATGCAAAGTTTTGCCCACGCCACCGACCCGCGTTTGGCTCAGGTCATGGGCTTGCTGGCGAAGCACTTGCATGCGTTTGTCGTCGAATCCAAACTCACCAAGGAAGAGTGGCTGCGGGGGCTGACGTTTTTAACGGCCAGCGCCGCTATTACCTCTGAAGAGCGCAACGAGTTCAGTTTGTTTTCCGACATCATGGGTATTTCATCCATGGTCGACGTGGTGTCTCAACCAGAAGGTGGTACGCCCAGCAGTGTGTTGGGTCCATTCCATAACCATGACTCGCGGCTGCGCGCCAATGGCAGCGACCTGACCGAAGGGCAAGCTGGTGATCGGGTTTGGTTCCACGGCCGCGTGGTGGACGCAGACGGCCAGCCCATTCAGAACGCCCAAATTGATTTTTGGCAAAACGCGGACAACGGCCTGTACCCCGCCCAAGACCCTGACCAAGACCCACACAATTTGCGCTGCAAGATCGCGTGTGAAGCCAATGGCAGTTTTAACCTGCTGACCATTCGACCCCACCCCTACACCGTGCCCACCGACGGTCCCGTGGGAGCGTTGTTGGCAGCCAGTCAGCGCAATATTTGGCGTCCCGCCCACTACCACGTCATCGTCAGCGCGTCTGGCTATGTGGGCTTGGTCACCGAGCTATTTCCTGAGGGGTCGGCTTACCTCACTGAAGACACTGTGTTCGGCGTTCGACCCGGCTTGGTTGTTGACTTCAAGCCTTGCCACGATGCGGCTGTGGCGCAACGCTTTGGCATCGCCACCCCGTTTTTGGAGATGAGTTTTGAGTTCTGTTTGGCCAAGCAAGGCTGACATCACGTGTGAGTTTCTTCGACGGTTGATTACAAAGGAGATGGGCATGTTTCATTTTTCTCATGGCATGAAATTTGGGTTGGGTTGGTTGATCGGCACTTGTTTGAGTTTGCCGACTTGGGCGCAAACCGAGTGGCCCAAAGCCAAACCGGTCACCCTGTTGGTGGCGTTTGCGCCTGGTGCGTCCACGGATATCGTGGCGCGGTCCTTGTCCCAAAAAATGTCCGAGATCACAGGGGGTAACTTTGTTGTTGAGAACAAAGGCGGCGCAGGGGGCAACATTGCAACGGGTCAAGTGAAACGGTCTGCGCCAGATGGCTACACCGTGTTGGTGCACAGTGTGGCGTTTGCGGTGAACCCATCCTTGTATGCCGAAGCAGGCTATGACGCGCTGAAAGATTTTGTGCCTGTCGCCTTAGGTCCTAAAACCCCCAACATCTTCACGGTCAACGCCAACGTTGCCGTGAAAAATTTGCCGGAGTTGGTGGATGCGGCTAAGAAATCTCCCTTCAATTACGCATCCTCTGGCATCGGCACCACCACACATTTGTCGATGGAGCGTTTGAAGTCAGCGGCCAAAATTGACATCGTGCATGTGCCTTATCAGCCGGCTGCAGCGATCAATGCGGTGGTCGCGGGTCATACACAAATTGCGTCCACGTCCATGCCACCGGCCGTCCCCATGATCAAGGCGGGCAAACTCAAAGCGATTGCGGTGACCAGCGCCACACGTTCGCCCTTGTTGCCCGATGTTCCCTCGATCACCGAGTTTGGCTACAAAGAGTTTGACGACTACACCTGGTTTGGTTTTTTTGTGCCAGCAGGCACACCTGCCGCGGTGGTGGAGCGTTTGAATGCGGCCATCAACCGCGCCATGGAATCGCCTGAAGTGGTGGAGCGATTCACGCAGCTTGGCATGTCAAGTACCCCCAACAACCCCGCCGACTTCAACACTTTCTTGCGTGCCGAAGTGCCCAAGTGGGCGGCGGTGGTGAAGAGCTCAGGCGCGAAAGCGGACTGAGCCCCTCTCAAGCCCAACGCTTAAGCGCGTCCCAGCATGCGCAGGGCGTTGCGGCTTTCAATGGCGGTCAGGTCGCTCATGCTGAAGCCCATGGCCATCAAGCCTTTCACATGGTCAAGGGACGTGCGGTAGGGGAAGTCGGTGCCAAACACCACCTGCGACACATCGACCAAACTCAGCAGTGACAGCAAGGCGCCAGGGTGCGAGGCTTGGGCGGTGTCGTAATAAAAAGTGCGCAAGGTAGGAATGACTTGATCGCTGGGCAAGATCTTGCCAAAGTTGGCATTGAGCTTGGCCAGCAAGACCAAGCGCTCGACCAAGAACGGCATGGTGCCGCCCGCATGCGAGAAGATGAACTTGATGTCTTTGCAGCGGGTCGCCGTGCCGCTGAACAGCAAGCTGGTGATGGTGCGTGTGGTGTCGGTGGCGAACTCGATGGTCGAGCCCGGCACACCCTCTTGCAAGTTTTGGCAACACTGCGTGTTGGAGGGGTGGGTGTAGAGGATGAGTTTGCGGCGGTTGATCTCGTCCATGATGGGGGCAAACGATTTGTCGCCTAACCACTTGCCGTTGTAGCTGGTGAGCATGGCGACGCCGTTGGCCTTGAGCACGTCGCAGCTGTAGGCAATCTCGGCCAGGGCACCGTCCACATCCAGCATGGGCAGCGTGGCAAAGAAACCAAATTTCGTCGGGTTATCGCGCGCGAGTTGAGCACCGTATTCGTTGCTGATGCGCGCCATGCTGCGCATGGTGGCGGCATCGCCAAAACCCGCGGCAGGCGTGGTGGGTGAGGTAATGCTGTAAGTCACGCCAGCCTTGGCCATGTCGTCCAGGGTCCTGTTGAGCGACCAGTTGCGTGCTGGTGCTTCAGCCAATTTGCTCGCTTCGAGCCCTTTCAAATAGTCAGGCGCCCACACATGGTGGTGCACGTCCACCAAAGCGCGTTTGGCCTCGGCAGGCAAGGGCGCATCTTTGGAGGTGGTCGCGCACGATGGCAGCACGGTGGCAGCGGTGGCCGTCAGCAAGCCGGTTAAAAAACTGCGGCGTGGTTGGCAGTGGTTGCAAGAACTCTCGTTGGTGGTGTGAATCATCGAAGCCTCCTGGTGAAATTTGTTATTGCGTGAAGTCCACGCGTGTCGCTAACTTTTTAGTCATCGCAATTTCATCGGCGATGACTTTGCTGAACTCAGCAGGTGTCGACCCCACGGTGGCAAAGCCTTGCTCGGCAAAAGCGCGCTTGATCTCTGGGTCCTCCAAGACTTTGCTCACCTCATTGCGCATGCGCGTGACGTGCTCAAGCGGCACGCCGGCAGGGAACCAGAAGCCATACCAGGGTGTGTAGGAAAAACCTTTCAGAGCGGCTTCGTCAATGGTGGGCACGTCTGGCAATTCGCTCCAACGTTTGCGTGCGGTGATGGCCAGGGCTTTGAGCTTGCCGGCTTTGACCAACGGCAACACGGCAGTGGGTGCGGCAATGACAAAGTCGATGCGGCCGGCCACCAAATCGTTGAGGGATTGGCTGACGCCTTTGAACGGCACATGCGTCATCTTGACGTCGGCGCTGCTGGCTAAGAACTCGCCTGCAAAGTGCATCACATTGCCCACACCGCCTGAGCCGAAGGTGTATTTGCCAGGGTTGGCTTTGGCATCTGCGAGTAACTCTTTCAAGTTTTTCGCAGGGAGGTCGGGGCGAGCTGCCAGCACAAAACCCACGCTGTTGGCCACCAAGGTGATCGGCGTGAAGTCTTTGGTGGGGTCGTAGCTCAGGCTGGTTGAGACCACCGGTAAGCTGGCGTGGCTGGAGGAGGTATTGAGCAGGGTGTAGCCATCAGCTGCCGACTTGGCGACAAAGTCGGTACCAATCGCACCTCCAGCGCCAGCGCGGTTGTCAATCACCAAAGGCTGGCCCAAACTCTGCGCCAAACGGGGCCCCAGAGTTCGTCCAATGAAATCCATCGGCCCACCCGCTGCATAGGGGATGACCATTTTGATGGGGTGATTGGGGTAGTCGCGGGCAGCACCTGTTTGGGCGATGCCTGTCAGCGCGTAAGCGCACAGCGCGAGTGTTCCCAGTGTTTTGAATAATGTCATGCGGTTCCTTTTTTGTCCAAGCCTTGCTTGATGCGTTCTGGTGTAAAGGGCAGTTGGCGAAAACGCACCCCTGTTGCTTCAAACACCGCGTTGGCCAAAGCGGCACTGGTCGGTCCTTGTGATGCTTCGCCGGTTCCTAAAAAGGGTGCACCGGGTCGGTTGATCAACACCACCTCCACGGGTGGAATCTCTGAGAAGGTGAGGATGGGGTAGCTGTTCCAGTCCGTGGACAAAATTTGCGTGTCATCGAACTTCACTTCTTCTTTCAAAGACCAGCTCAATGATTGAATCAGGCCACCTTCAATTTGATTGCTGACACCATCGGGATTGACGATGTGCCCCGAGTCTGCAGAAGCCACCGCGCGCAAAACACGAATTCGTCCATTGCGGGGATTGACTTCTACCTCCAAGGCCACAGCGCAGTAGCCTGCAATGTTTTTGTAGCGCGCAAAACCAATGCCGCGACCGCGGTTGGGTGTTTTCTTCCAGCTGTTCCAGCCAAATTGATCGGCTGCTTTTTGCAGGACGTCGCGGGCACGTTCATCTTTCAGAAAACGCAGACGGTAGGTGAGTGGGTCCACGTGAGCCGCCGTTGCCAACTCATCCATGAAGGACTCGATCGCAAACACGTTGGCATAGGCGCCCAAACCGCGGGTGGACGACACCCTGATGGGCATGTCGGTGATGAAATGTGTCAACACCTGATGACCCGCAAAGTCGTACAAGGCAATGCCATTGCGGTCAGCCGCGTAGTTGGGCGGTCCGCCATTGACAGGCACAGGTTGGGTGAACGGTTTTTCTAAATAACGCGCAGAGAGTAAGTTGCCGGGCTCACCGCTGGGTCGTGTGCCATGTGGGGTGGACCAAATTTGCAAGTCCCAATCCAGCACGTTGCCGTTGGCATCCAAGCCTGCTTTGGTTTGGATGACCATGGCCGAACCATAGGGCTCCCACTTGTGTTCTTGCTCGCGTGTGTATTGCAAGCGCACAGGCTTGCCCGGCACGGTCATCGCCAGCAGCGCGGCATCGGCTGCCGCATCGTCGGCCATGTTGTGGCCATAGCAGCCCGCACCTTGCATGTGTTGGCAGCGCACCTTGTTTGGGGGAAGGCCCAGCATTTTGGCAATGGCCAGGCTGGTTTCAAACACCGATTGGCTGTGCGTTTGAATCAGCATCACGCCATCAGAACCCATCGTGGCAATGGCCGCCGACGTGCCAATGGAGGCGTGCATCTGATACGGCCTGTAGTAGGTGGCTGCCAGGGTTTTAGCGGGCGCTTGGCCACCTGCGCGAGGCTGAACTTTCGTTTCGATGATGCGGTTGGGTTTGGTGTTGCGCAGCCATTCAAAAATGCCTTCGTGCGTGGGCAACTTTTTTTCCACGTCCCATTTTGCAGAAGCACTCAGTACTTGGGCGGCAGCCAAGGCTTGCTCTTCACGTTGTGCAATCACCCCCAAGAAGCTCCCATTGCGCACGACCTTGACAACACCGGGCATGGTTTGCGCCATGTCCATATTGACCGACAACAACTTGGCGGCGTAGGTGGGCGGACGCACCAAGTGTCCAAACACCATGCCGGCGGGGCGATGTTCTTGCAAGAACACAGCGTCTCCCAAAATTTTGGGTGGCAGGTCTGTGCGTGGAACCGACTGGCCGATGTAGCGGTGTTGTTCGGCGGGCTTAGGCTTGACGAGGCCCGTTGCATCGCGCTCTAACGCAGCGCCCAACACCAAGTCCCAATAAGCGATGTGTGTGCCGTTTTGGGCTGTTATTTTTCCATCTCGAACAGACAGAGCTGCCAGCGGTTGGTTGAGTTTTTCTGCCGCAAGCCCGAGCAAAATTGAGCGCACCTCGGCCGATGCATATTGCACAGCGGTGGCGCAATTGGGCATGGAGAACGAGCCTGCGGTCACGCCTTCATTGGGCACCAGTGCGGTGTCCCCTGAGATGAGATGGACACGGCTGAAGTCGATGTCCAACTCATCGGCGCAAACCTGCGTGACAGCCGTCAAAATTCCTTGGCCCAACTCGACTTTGCCAACCATCAGCGTGACCGTTTGGTTGGCATTGATGCGCAACCAAGCACTCAGTTTGCGGTTGTTGTTCAAGTCGCCCGGTAAGCGTGGTTTGGTGTTGTCTGCCTGTGACAACGCGTTGTCCAATGGAATCGCAAAGGCCAATGACAGATAACCCGTGGTCTTCAAAAACCCACGTCGGCTGATGGACAGGTGTTGTTGCATGATCAAACCCCTTTTGCTGCACGCAGCACAGCACGAACAATGCGGTTGTGTGCACCGCATCTGCACAAGTTGCCATCCAAAGCGACGCGGACTTCAGCATCTGTGGGGCGCGGGTTGCGGTCCAGCAAGGCTTGCGCCTGAATGACCATGCCTGACGTGCAGTAGCCACACTGGGCGGCTTGCTCATCCATGAACGCTTGCTGAAGGCGGCTGGGCTTGCCGCCTTCTTTCATGCCTGCCAGGGTGGTGACAGTTCGACCCGCCACAGCGGAAACTGGCGCCACACAGGACTTCACAGGGTTGCCATCGACCATCACCAAACAGGCGTTGCACTGGGCTTTGCCACATCCAAACTTCGTGCCGTTGACCTGCAGGTCGTTGGCCAGCACATCCAACAGTGGTGTACTGGCAGAGGCCGAACTGCGAACGGATTGTCCATTGAGGGTGAACTGAGTCATGCAACGCTCCTGATGAAGATAAATGCTTTATTGCTCGTCGACGATGGGATTGGACAAGGTGCCAATCCCTTCAATCTCGATCTCGCACACATCGCCGGGCTGCATCCAGACGGGCGGCGTGCGTGCGTAGCCCACGCCTGCTGGCGTGCCGGTGATCACCACGTCGCCTGGCTCCAAGGTCATGCACTCGGTGATGATGCGCAGCGACTCCACCACGTTCCACAAAAAGTCTTTGGTGTTGGCGTCTTGCATAACTTTGCCGTTTAAACGGGATTGAATGCGCAAGCCTTCAGCGCCGGCTGGCAACTCATCAGGCGTGACCAACCAGGGGCCGAAGGGGCCAGTGCCGTCAAAGTTTTTGCCAATCGTCCACTGCGCCGACTTACGCTGGTAGTTGCGAATGCTGGCGTCGTTGAAACATGAATAGCCGGCGACGCAGTCGAGCGCATTGGCCGCCGTCAAGTGGCGTGCACGTTGACCGATCACCACCGCCAGCTCAGCTTCGTAGTCGAGCTGAGTGGACGCTTTGGGGCGCACGATGGCGCTTTGGTGGCCGACCATGGAGGTCGCACCACGCATGAAAAAACTCGGGTAGTCGGGGCGCGCATTGCCACCTTCTTTGGCATGGTCGGCATAGTTCAAACCCATGCAGACAATTTTTCCGGGATTGGTAATCAGGGGCAGTAACTCAACCGAGGCCAAGGCACGAAGGGCAGAAGCGGGCGCATTCAAAGCCGCAGTGTGGGCCGCTGCCATGGCCCCGGGTGTGGCGATCAGTGTTTTCAAGTCAGAGGGAAAACCCATACCCAGTAAACCGAGGTCAACAAAGCTGCTGGCTTGGGCATCTTTGATCCAGCCTAAGCTGGGTTGACCGTTGGCCGTAAAACTCAGAAAACGCATTTTTTATCCTTGATGTGAACGATGTTTGTGGTTTGAATAATATCGATATTTTGAATCTTTTCAAAAATTTATCGATTAATATCGATCGCCATGACGCTCGACAATTTGACGGAACCCGCCGCCTCGCTGACGCTCACCACGTACGAGCGATTGCGCTCAGATGTGCTGAGCGGCCGTTGGGTGCCCGGTGGCAAGCTGGGTATTGAGGCCTTGCGCGAGCACTACGGCACAGGCGCCACACCGGTACGCGAGGCGCTCAACCGATTGGCGGCTGAGGGCTGGGTGCAGCACCTTGACCAGCGCGGCTTCATCGCGGCACCCGTCAGCGACGAGGCGCTGCGTGAGTTGGCCAAAACCCGTGTGTGGTTAGAGACCACTGCCTTGACCCAATCTGTACAAGCCAGCACGCCCGCTTGGGAAGAACGCGTGCTGTTGGCTCTGCACCGGCTGTCCAAAACGCCGCGCTCGTTGAGCAAAGACAAGTACATCGAAAACCCAGCTTGGGAAAAGTTACACCGCGAATTTCACATGGTGTTGATCGACAACTGCGGCTCACGCTGGTTGATTGGATTTTGTGAACAGCTCTACGACCAAGCCTACCGCTACCGTCAGTTAGCAGCCAAAACCTCTTACAAACGCCGTCACGAATTGGACGAACACAAAGCTGTGGTCGACGCCGTGTTGGCTGGTGACGTGGGCTTGGCCTGCAAGGCGTTGACCGGTCATTACGACAAGACCGCACAGATTATTTTGAAAAATGGAGCGACCTGACCATGAGCACAGACAACCCAAGCATCACCCGATTGAGCGACGATTTCCGTTGGCCGGGCGGCAAACGCGTGGCCGTGATTTTTAACATCGCGTATGAAGCGTGGTCCGATGGGGTGGCGCCTGGCATCGGCCCCATGGGCAACGTGTTGAAGCCCGGTTTCTTCGACACCAATGCCCACTCATGGGGCAGCTTTGGCCAGGTGCGTGGCATTCACCGTTTGCTCGATTACGCGGACAAACGAGGTGTCAAAACCAGCATCATGGTCAATGGCGTGCTCGCCGAGCGCGACCCTGACACCGTGCGCTCATTGCAGGCGCGCGGACACGAGATCGTCAATCACTCCTGGGGCATGGATGTGATTCCTGTCTACTTTGACGAAGCCCAAGAGCGTGAAAACATCCGTAAAAATGACGAGATCTTGACCCGTGTGTCAGGCGTTAAACCCAAAGGCTGGATCAGCCCCCGCGGCACAGGCAGCTTGATTTCGCCGCGCTTGCTGGCCGAGGCCGGCTACATCCACCACGGCGATTGCAACGACGATGACCGTCCTTATGTGTTGGACTACAGTGGCAAACGCATCGTGGCCATCCCGCTCACCATGGACGTGAACGACTTGCCCACTTGCATTCGTTATGGCCACGGCCCGCGTCACATGTTGGATGCCTTCAACGACACCTTCACCGCCATGCGCGAACGCGAAACCGTGCCTTTGATGCTTGATGTCACCGCCCATACCCACGTCATGGGCCGTCCCTCCGGCGCTTGGGTGTATGACGAGATCATGGGCATCGTGGCCCAGCACGACGATGTGTGGGTGACCACACGCCAAGAGATGGCTGAATATGTTTTGAAGGAGACAACATGATGAATCGACGTCGCGTTTTATCTTGGGCCATTGCGCTGTGCTGCAGCGGTGCCGCAGTGGCGCAAACGCAAGGGGCTTACCCCAACAAGCCTGTGAAATTTGTGGTCGCCTTTGCACCTGGCGGGCCTGCTGACATCATTGCGCGCTTGTTGGGGCAACGCTTGTCAGACAGCTTGAGTCAGCCGGTGGTGGTGGAAAACAGAGCGGGTGCGGGCGGCAACGTTGCCAGTGGCTTGGTCGCCAAAGCCCCTGCCGATGGTTACACCCTGATGCTCAACACCAGTTCATTTGCGGTGAATGCCAGCTTGTCAAAGAACCCGGGGTTTGATGCTGAAAAAGATTTTGTGTTGGCCAGCGTCGTGGCCTCGAGCCCGAATTTGCTGGTGGCCTTTCCGGGCTTGAAGGCTAAGACGCTGCAAGAGATCATGTCTGAGGCCAAGTCGGGCAAGTTGAACTACGGCACCGCAGGGGCCGGCACCACGCCGCATTTGACAGCTGAGTATTTGTTCAAAGTGTTGGGCAAAGTGGACGTCACACACATTCCATTTCAAGGGGCAGGGCCTGCGTTGGCCGCCACCATGGGCGGGCAAGTGGAGTTGGCCAGTGTGGCTTTGCCTGCAGCCGTTGAAATGGTCAAAGGCGGCAAAGTGCGGGGTTTGGCGGTGACCAGTGCCAAGCGTGTGGCTGCCATGCCTGAGGTGCCCACTGTGGCTGAGTCGGGTTTTCCGGGCTTTGAGGATTACACCTGGGTAGGGGTGTTTGCACCGAGCAAAACACCACCTGAAATCGTCAATTTCTTGAATGCTGAGATCGGCAAAATTTTGCGCACGCCCGATTTCCAGTCCAAGTTGGCAGGGGTAGGTTTTGAGCCTGTGGGCGGCACGCCCAAAGAGGCGGGTGATTATTTGAAATCAGAAATCACCAAGTGGTCCAAGATCATCAAGGAAACCGGCACGAAAGTGGAGTGAGCCAACGACTTGAGGTGCGCAACACCGCGCTTCAACGCTGGTGTAGCGTCGCAGGGGCAAGGCTTATTCCAAGCGCCAGGTGTATTTCATGCTGGCCCAGCTTTGTTCTGGCTTGCCGTCCACCGTGCCTGGGCGGAACTGGCATTTAGACAGCGCATTGCGCGCCGCTTCATCCAAGCGGTTGAAGCCGGACGTTTTCTCAATTTCCGCTTGCAACACACGGCCATCGACCCCGATCAAAAACTTGAGCGTGACCGTGCCTTCTTCCTCTAAGCGACGCGAGGCGCTGGGGTAGTCAGGCTTGGCGCAGCTCGCTCCCGCTTGAATGCTGGCACCCGTGCGGATGGTTGGGGCTGGTGGCGCCACAGGCGCAGCCGGCGCCGGGGGGGCAACCACCGCAGGGGCTGGACTTGGAGGTGCGGGTGGTGCAACAGGAACGGTGATGACCGGCGTGGTCTGAGTGGTAACTGGCACAGGCGCGGCAGCGGGAGGTGGCGGCGTTTTAGGTGGCGGTGGCGGTGGTGCGGGTTGAGGTGGTGGTGGCGGCACGTTGTCGCTCAATAGCATGGCCACCACTTTGACCTCGGTGGTCTTCACGAGGTGTTGCGCCAAGCCAGATTGCAGTGCCCACAGCAGCAAACCATGCAACGCCACCACCAGCACGATGCTGACGAGGTGCTTGCGCGGGTTGCGCTGGCGCTGGGCGTAGGGTGATGAGGAGGTTGAAGCAGTAGGCACGGGGCAAAGGACCGATACAGAAAATCTACGGTAATTCTAGGGCGCCCGTGTCAAGTCGTCAGGTCACAGGTGCGGGATTGAACAAGACCAGCGCGTTGTGCAGCTTCCAGTGTTCCGCCCATGTTTTTTTGCGACCACTGGCCACGTCGAGCATGAGTTGAAACAGTTCCATGCCAACGTCTTCAATCGTTTTTTCGCCGTCTGCGATGGTGCCCGCGTTGATGTCCATCAGGTCATGCCAGCGGCGCGCAAGGTCGGTGCGCGTGGCCACTTTGATGACGGGCACCTCGGCCAAGCCATAGGGCGTGCCGCGTCCCGTGGTGAAGACATGCATGTTCATCCCAGCGGCGAGTTGCAGCGTGCCACAAATGAAGTCGCTGGCAGGCGTCGCCGCGTAAATCAAGCCTTTTTGGGTGAGCTTGTTGCCCGGTGACAGCACACCCGAAATGGGGGCTGATCCTGATTTGACGATGGAGCCCATCGCTTTTTCAACGATGTTGGACAGGCCGCCCTTTTTGTTGCCCGGCGTGGTGTTGGCGCTGCGGTCCACACGACCACGCGCTAAGTAAGCGTCGTACCACGCCATTTCACGGATCATGGCTTCAGCCACTTCGGGGGTGGTGGCGCGTGCGGTGAGTTGGTCAATGCCGTCGCGCACTTCGGTGGTTTCTGAAAACATCACGCTGGCGCCTGCACGCACCAGCAAATCGGTGCAAAAGCCCACAGCGGGGTTGGCGGTGACGCCAGAGAACGCATCGCTGCCGCCGCATTGCACGCCCACCACCAGTTCACTCGCAGGCACGGTTTCGCGGCGTCGCATGTTCAGGCGTTCGAGGTGGCGTTTTGCCGTCTGCATGATGTCGTCAATCATGGACATGAAGCCCACATGGGCGTCGTCTTGCAAGCACACCACGTCGAGGGCTTCGCCGCGTTGGTCGTTGATCGGGATGGCGCCGGGGGGCATCAGGCGTTCGGGCTGCAGTTTTTCGCAGCCCAAGCTGACCACCATCACTTCGCCGCCAAAGTTGGGGTTGAGGCTGATGTTGCGCAGGGTGCGAATTGGGATTTCTGCGCCGTCAGCATCAATCGCCACGCCGCAGCCGTAGGTGTGCTCGATGCCCACCACGTCGTCGACATTGGGGTATTTGTGCAGCAACTCCGCTTTGATGCGTTGCACCGCAAACTCCACCACGCCTGACACACATTGCACCGTGGTGGTGATGGCCAAGATGTTGCGCGTGCCCACCGAACCGTCGGCGTTGCGGTAGCCCTCGAAGGTGTAGCCCTCCAGAGGGGGCAGGGGGTCGGGTTGGATGGTGGCGATGGGCAGGTTGTCCAGTTCGCGGGCATCGGGCATTTGCAGCATGCGCTCGTTGACCCAGCTGCCCGCAGGAATGTCTTTCAGCGCATAGCCAATCGGAATGCCATAGCGAATCACGGCAGCTTGCGCAGGCAGATCGACCAAGGCGACTTTGTGGCCTTGTGGCACTTGGGTGGTCAAGGTCAGGCCGTCGGGCAGTAGGGTGCCAGCAGCCAAGCCACCGGCGTTGGCCACGATGGCCACGTTGTCACGGGCATGCATGCGGATGGTGATCGGGGTGGTCATCAAACTCTCCTGTTTGTGGATAATGATAGCGGTACCATTGATCTGGTCAAGAACCCGTTGAAGACCGACGTGCAAGTGAGCGCCATGACTGACAAAGACAACCCCAAACGATCACGCCGCAGCAGCGGTGCCATCACCTTGCGTGATGTGGCCATGCTGGCGGGCGTGGCGCCCATCACCGCCTCGCGTGCCATCAACACGCCAGGGCAGGTGTCGCCCGATGTACTACGAAAAGTGCAAGAGGCGGTGCAGCGCACGGGCTATGTGCCCAACCGCATGGCGGGTGGTTTGGCCTCGTCCCGCAGCCGCTTGATTGCCGCGGTGGTGCCGAGCACGGTGGTGTCGGTGTTCATGGAAACCATTGAGTCGTTGAACGGCACGTTGTTTGACGCGGGTTACCAACTCATGCTGGGCCAATCTGGCTACTCCGCCGAGCGCGAAGAGCTGCTGCTTGAGGCCATCATTGGGCGTCGTCCGGATGGCATCTTTTTGACGGGCATTTTGCCGCCGGGCAGGGCACGTACGCGCCTGTTGGCGTCGGGCATTCCGGTGGTTGAAACCTGGGATTTGACGCGCACGCCTATCGACATGTTGATCGGCTTCTCCCATTCGGACATTGGCCGTGAAGTAGGCCGTTTCTTGATGGATAAGGGCTACCAAAAATTCGCCATTGTGCGTGCGGAAGACGAACGCGCGGATCGCCGCACGGTGGCCTTTCAAGAGGCGGTGGCGCAAGCAGGCTTGCCGCCTGTTTTTGTGGCCAACGTGGGTGCCTCACGTTCGCTCAAAAGTGGCCGCGAAGCAATGACCCGCATCTTGGCCGAAGCGCCAGGCGTGCAGGCCGTGTTTTGCAGCTCCGACTTGCTGGCTTTGGGCGTGATGACCGAGGCGCGCGCACGCGGTCTGACGGTGCCCGACGATGTGGCCGTGATGGGCTTTGGTGACGTCCCTTTTGTGGCCGACATGGTGCCCGCGCTCACCACCGTGCGCATCAACGGTGGGCAAATCGGCGAGCTGGCGGCGCGTTTTTTGATCGACCGCGCCGAGGATCGGCCGGTGGAACCACGCATCGTCGATGTGGGCTTTTCGATCATTGAGCGCGAGAGCACAGCCCTAGCGAAAACCCTAGGCTAAAAGCATTGACGCTGTGTTTTTGCGCCGTTACCATCCCTTTAACTTAACTTGGTAGCGCTACCAAATCCATATGTCTACCTCCTCACACATGTACGCACGTTTGCTTTTGACGGGCGCTGCGGGCGGGCTGGGTCAAGTGCTGCGTCCGCGTCTGAAAAACCGTTGCGACGTGTTGCGCGTCAGCGATTTGTCGAATCTGGGCGAAGCCGCCGCAGGCGAAGAGCTCATGCCCGCCGCCTTGCAAGATCGCCCCGCCGTGATGCAACTGTTGCAAGGCGTGGATGCGGTGGTGCACTTGGGCGGTATTTCGACGGAGCAGCCGTTCGACGACATCGTGCAAGCCAACATCATCGGGGCTTACAACTTGTATGAAGCAGCGCGCATTCACGGCACGCGCCGCATTGTGTTTGCCAGTTCCAACCACGTCACCGGCTTTTACCGACAAGACGAGGTGGTGGACGCCACCATGCCCGTGCGTCCCGACGGTTACTACGGCTTGAGCAAAGCCTTCGGCGAAAACTTGGCGCGCTTTTACTTTGACCGCTATGGCATCGAGACCGTGGCACTGCGCATTGGTTCTTCATTCCCCGAGCCCAAAGACCGCCGCATGCTCGCCACGTGGATGAGCTACGACGACTTAGAGCGTTTGGTGGTCGCCAGCCTCAGCTCACCCGTGGTGGGCTACAGCGTGATTTACGGCATGTCCGACAACCACCATGTGTGGTGGGACAACACACCGGGCAAACACATTGGCTACCGCCCGCAAGACAGCTCTGAGCCCTTCCGTGCTGGCGCTGAAGCGCGTCAGCCCATTCTCGATTTGAACGATCCTGCCGTGATTTACCAAGGCGGCGGGTTTGTCAAAACAGGTCCTTTTTGATTTTTAGACAACACAACAGGAGACAACACCATGACCCAACGCTTCAGCTTGATTCAAACTTTGGTGGCCACGGCCGCCGCATCGATGTTCGCCATGGCGGCCAACGCCACCGAGTTCCGTTCGTCGGATATTCACCCTGATGACTACCCCACGGTGCAAGCCGTCCGCCACATGGGCGAAGAGTTGAGCAAGGCCACGGGCGGCAAGCACAGCATCAAGGTGTTCTCTAAGTCAGCGTTGGGCAACGAGAAGGACACGATTGAACAAACCAAGTTGGGCGCGATCGCCATGACCCGCGTGAACGTGGCCCCCATGAACAACATTTGCCCCGCCACCATGGTGCCCACCATGCCGTTTTTGTTCCGCTCGACCGAGCACATGCGCAAGGTGTTGGACGGTGCCATTGGTGAAGAAATCTTGAAAGACTGCGAAGCACAAGGTTTTGTGGGTTTGGCGTTTTACGACTCGGGTGCACGTTCGATCTACACCGTCAAAAAGCCCATCAAAACTTTGGCCGACGCCAAAGGCTTGAAAGTGCGTGTGCAGCAAAGCGATTTGTGGGTGTCTTTGCTCGAAGCCATGGGTGCCAACGCCACACCGATGCCGTATGGCGAGGTTTACACCGCGCTGAAAACGGGCTTGGTCGATGCGGCTGAAAACAACTACCCCTCGTATGAGAGCTCGCGTCACTTCGAGGTCGCCAAGTACTACAACAAGACCGAGCACTCCATGGCGCCTGAAATTTTGTTGTTCTCCAAAAAAGTGTGGGACACCCTGCCTGCTGAGGAACAAAAGCAAATTCGTGCCGCGGCCAAAGAGTCGGTGACTTACATGCGCAAGTTGTGGGACGACCGTGAAGTCAAATCCTTGGCCATCGTCAAAGCCGGCGGCGCTGAAATTGTGGACGTTGACAAAGCCAGTTTCCAAAACGCCATGAAGCCCGTGTATGACAAGTTCTTGAAGGACCCCAAACTCCAAGACATGGTCAAGCGCATCAACGCTGTCCGGTAACCGAGTCGTTCATGTACACACGCTTTTGCGCCGCCTTAGCGCGGCTTTGTTTGAAGGTGGGCGTTGGCGGCATGGGACTGCTGATTGCCGCCGTGCTCTACCAAGTCGTCGGTCGGTACGTGTTCAACGACACGCCCACTTGGGCCGAGAGTGGTGCCGTGTTGTTGGTGCTCTACGTGACCATGCTGGGCATGGCCGTGGGCGTACGCGATGCCGGCCACATTGGCTTGGAGTCTTTGTTGGTGCTCGTGCATGAGGGCGTGCGCTTGAAGATGGAGCTGCTGATTCACGCCCTCGTGCTGGTGTTTGGCCTGGTCATGGCCTACAACTGTGCGGTGTTGGCGCAAAGCGTGTGGAGTTACAAGATCCCGACTTTGGGATTGTCAGAGGCCTTCAAGTACGCACCCCCTGCTATTGCAGGCGTCTTGATTGCTTTGTTTTCTTTGGAACACATCCTCGCCTTGTTGCAGGGTGAAGAGGTAGAACCCGCATGGCACTGACGATTTTGTGCGTGAGCTTCACGCTGTTGCTGCTGTTGGGCGTGCCTGTGGCGTTCTCGATTGGCTTGTCGTCGTTGGCGACGCTGTTTTACGAAGGCTTGCCGCTCGCGGTGGGCTTTCAGCAAATGATTTCGGGCATGAACCCGTTTTCGTTCCTCGCGATTCCGTTCTTCATTTTTGCCGGCGAGATCATGATGTACGGCGGCATTGCCGACAAGATCGTCGATTTCGCCAAGTCGCTTGCCGGCCATGTGCGCGGTGGCTTGGGCATGAGCAATGTGCTGGCTTGCACGTTGTTTGGCGGTGTGTCAGGTTCACCCGTGGCCGACGTGTCGGCGATGGGGGCGGTGCTGATTCCGCAAATGAAAAAAGAGGGCTACGACGCTGACTACGCGGTCAACGTCACCACCCATGCGTCCTTGGTGGGCGCCTTGATGCCCACCAGTCACAACCTCATCATCTTCACCTTGGCCGCCAGCGGCAAAGTGAGCATTGCGGCCTTGATCTTGGCGGGCATCGTGCCCGCCATTTTGCTGACCATTTGCAACTTGGTGGCGGCGTATGCGGTGGCGGTGAAGCGCGGTTACCCCGCAGGCACCTTCCCCGGCTGGTCCGTGGTGTGGTATTCATTTTTGCAGTCACTGCCTGGATTGTTTGTGGTGGTCATCATCATCGCGGGCATTTTGTCGGGCGCGTTCACTGCGACCGAGTCGGCCTCGGTGGCGGTGTTGTGGGCGTTGTTCTTGGCCGCGGTGGTCTACAAAAAGCTCACGCGCGAACAGCTGTTGAAGGCGGCAGCCAAAGCGGTGAAGAGCACCGGTGCGGTGCTGTTGCTGATCGGCATCAGCTCCATGTTTGGTTACTTGATTGGTTTGTATGGTGTGGCTGAGTTGACCGGCAATGCGTTGACGGGTTTCAGCACCACGCCTTGGGTCATCTTCTTGTGCGTCAACATCATCTTGTTTGTGTTGGGCACCTTCCTCGACATGGCCGCCACGATTTTGATTTGCACGCCTATCTTCTTGCCCATCTGCCAACAAATGGGCATGAGCACTGAGCAGTTCGGCATCGTCATGCTCATCAACTGTGCACTGGGCCTGAACACCCCACCTGTGGGCACCACCCAGTTTGTGGGCTGCACCATCGGCGGTGTGTCGGTAGGCACGGTGATGAAAACCATTTGGCCGTTCTATGGCGGTTTGATCGTCGCCTTGATGTTGGTGACTTACGTGCCCTCGTTCTCGATGTGGCTGCCCAATTTGATTTTGAAATAAGCCCCAAGCGGCACATTCACCTGAACTGACACATCCTTATGAACCCAGGTCCCGCCATCCCATTTGCTACCAGCTCTCGCTACCCTGATCCTCGCATTGAGGTGTTGGACGAGCGGTTCCTCAAATTGCGCGTGTTCAGCAGCAGCGTGGAGCAACTTTTCAGCGGCATGCGTTGGGCCGAAGGCCCTGTTTGGTTTGGCGATGGCCGCTACCTGCTGGTGTCTGACATTCCTTCCAACCGCATCTTGCGTTGGGATGAGACCTCCGGTCAGGTCAGTGAATTTCGCACGCCCTCGAACAACGCGAACGGCCATACGCGCGACACACAAGGGCGCTTGTTGAGTTGCGAGCATCTGTCCCGCCGCATCACGCGCACCGAATACGATGGGCGCATCACGGTACTGGCCGATCGCTTTGACGGCAAGCGCCTCAATTCACCCAACGACATCATCTGCCAAAGCAATGGTGCGATCTGGTTCACTGACCCGCCCTTTGGCATTGCGGGCGATTGGGAGGGCGACCCTGCGCCGGCCGAGTTGCCCCAAGCGGTGTACCGCATTGATCCAAAGACGGGCGAATTGCAACAGGTGTTGCCTGATGTACCGGGCCCCAATGGCTTGGCCTTTTCACCCGATGAATCGGTGCTCTACGTGGTGGCGAGCCGTGCCAAGCCACACCGTCAAGTGTGGGCGTACGACGTCGATGCGCAAGGTGCGTTGTCAAACCGGCGCGTGGTGATTGATGCCCAAGGCCCTGGCGCTTTGGACGGCATCGCCATCGATGTAGATGGCAACCTCTGGTGCGGCTGGGGCAGCGATGGCTCGGCGCACGGCAACCCTGAGCAACTCGACGGCGTGCGTGTGTTTGCCCCAGATGGCACGGCGATTGGCCACATTCACTTGCCCGAGCGTTGTGCCAATGTCTGTTTTGGGGGCGCTAAAAACAACCGACTTTTCATGGCCAGCAGCCACTCGCTGTATGCCATTTACACCAACACCCGCGGCGCGAACGCGCTCGGTTGATATCAACTTAAGAAGAGACTTTTCTATGAAAAAACGCAATTTCTTAATGTCCTGTGTGGCAGGTCTTTTGGCTGTTTCAGCGGCCTACGCTTGGCCCGATAAAAACGTGACCTTGGTGGTTCCTTTCCCACCCGGTGGTTCCACCGATTTGATCGCTCGCACCCTCGCACCTAAGTTGCAAGAGAAGCTGGGCGGCACCTTCATCACCGACAACAAAGCCGGTGCCACGGGCACGATTGGCGCGGGTTTTGTGACGCGTGCTGCGCCCGACGGCCACACCTTGTTTGTGTCGTCTTTGGGCCCGTTCGTGATCGCCCCGCATTTGTTGACCAAAGTGCCTTACGACGCCTTGAAGGACTTTGACTACATCACCGTCGCCGTGCAAGCGCCCAACGTGTTGGTGGTGCCCGTGAACTCGCCCCACAAATCCATGGCCGATGTGATCGCTTTCCAAAAGGCCAATCCCAACAAAATGACCTTTGCCTCTTCCGGCAACGGCAGCAGCGACCACCTGACGGCCGAGTTGTTCTGGCTGCAAACCGGTACCACGGGCATTCACGTGCCCTACAAAGGCGGTGGCCCCGTGATGACTGATTTGCTGGGTGCGCAAGTGGATTCATCGTTCATGAACATCAACACGGCCATGCCGCAAATCGTGGCGGGCAAGTTGCGTGCGCTCTCAATCACCAGTGCCAAGCGCTCGCCCTTGTTGCCCAATGTGCCGTCGTTGGAAGAGTTGGGCATCAAAGAAGCCAACGTCAACTCTTGGCAAGCGGTGGCAGCGCCTAAAGGCTTGCCGGCTGACATCAAAGCCAAGTTGCATGCCGCCATCGTCTCGGCCTTGAACGACCCGCAAGTCAAACCCAAACTGTTGGAGTTGGGGTTTGAAATCGTGGCCAACACGCCCGAGCAATTCACGGCATTTCAAGCGGCAGAGTTTGCGCGTTGGAAGAAGCTGATTGAAACCCGCAACATCAAAGCAGACTGAACGATTTATGACCCATACCCCTGTGACGCAAGCCCCTGTCATCACCCAACTGCGTGTCATCCCCGTCGCGGGGCATGACAGCATGTTGCTCAATCTTTCGGGCGCACACGGCGCATTTTTCACCCGCAACATCCTCATCCTTACCGACAACGCGGGTCGCACCGGCATTGGGGAAGTGCCTGGCGGCGAAAAGATTCGCGCCACGTTGGAAGACGCCACCGAGCTGGTGGTGGGCCAAAGCATTGGCAATGTGCAAGCCGTGCTCAACACCATGCGCACCCGCTTTGCCGACCGCGATGTGGGCGGGCGTGGCTTGCAAACCTTCGATTTGCGTACCACCATCCACGCCATCACGGCGGTGGAGTCGGCCTTGCTTGACTTGCTGGGCCAACACCTGAACGTGCCTGTGGCCGCGCTGTTGGGCGAAGGCCAGCAACGCAGCGCGGTGGAGATGCTGGGTTACCTGTTCTTTGTTGGTGACCGCACCCAAACCGATTTGCCGTATCGCCAAGAGGCCGATGCCGACAATGCGTGGTTTCGCTTGCGCAACGAAAAAGCCATGACGCCTGAGTCGGTGGTGCGTTTGGCCGAAGCCGCGCGTGAGAAATATGGCTTTAATGATTTCAAACTCAAAGGTGGCGTGTTGGCGGGCGAGGCTGAAATTGAAGCCGTCAGCGCCTTGCACGCACGCTTCCCACAAGCCCGTGTCACCTTAGACCCCAACGGCGGCTGGTCGCTCAAAGAAGCCATTCGCCTAATGCGCGACATGCGGGGCGTGGTGGCCTACGCCGAAGACCCTTGTGGTGCCGAAGAAGGCTTCAGCGGTCGCGAAGTCATGGCTGAGTTCCGACGCGAAACCGGTTTGCCCACTGCGACCAATATGGTGGCCACCGATTGGCGACAAATGGTGCATTCCCTGTCGCTGCAAAGTGTGGACATTCCCTTGGCCGATCCGCATTTTTGGACCATGGCGGGTTCGGTGCGTGTGGCGCAAACCTGCCGCGATTGGGGGCTGACTTGGGGCTCGCATTCCAACAACCATTTCGACGTGTCGCTGGCCATGTTCACCCACGTGGCGGCGGCTGCACCCGGCAAAGTCACGGCCATTGACACCCATTGGATTTGGCAAGACGGCCAGGGACTGACCCAAGAGCCGCTGCAAATTGTGGATGGTCATGTGCAGGTGCCTAAAAAACCGGGCTTGGGCATTGCACTGGACATGGCCAAAGTCGAAGCCGCGCATCAGCTGTACTTGCAACACGGCTTGGGCTCGCGCGACGATGCGACGGCCATGCAGTACTTGATTCCAGGTTGGAAGTTTGACCACAAGCGCCCTTGCATGGTGCGTTAACAGGACACAGATCACCTCATGACCAAGACTTCACGTTCCTTGATGGCTGTCGCCTGGTGTGTGTTGTCCATCACGTCCGCTTGGGCTTGGCCAGACAAAGCTGTGACCATCGTCGTTCCGTTTCCGCCAGGTGGCGGCACCGACACAGGGGCCCGTATCGTGGCTCAAAAGCTCAGCGTCAAGTGGGGCCAGCCCGTCACCATTGACAACAAAGGGGGCGCAGCGGGGCAAGTGGGGGCCGACTTTGTGGCGAAAGCCAAACCCGACGGTTACACGCTTTTGATGGGTAACGTGGGCACCCAGTCCATTAATCCAGCGCTGTACAAAAAACTTCCCTACGACCCTGACAAAGCGTTTGTCCCCATTTCGTTGGTGGCCGAATTACCCCTGGCGATGATGATCAACCCATCGGTCCCAGCGAAGTCTGACAAAGAATTCATCACGCTTGCCAAAAGCCAACCCGGCAAACTGAACTACAGCAGTTCGGGCGCGGGTGGCGGTCCACATTTGGCCGCCGAAATGTTCAAAGATGCCACCGGCACCTTCATCGTGCACGTCCCGTACAGAGGCGGCGGCCCTGCTATCACGGACTTGTTGGCAGGCAATGTGCAGCTGTCGTTCATGACGGTGTTGGAGGCCAGCGGTCACGTCAAGGCCGGCAGACTGCGGGCTTTGGCCGTGACCAGTGAACAGCGTGTGAGCGCTTTGCCGGATGTGCCCACCTTGGCCGAGGGCAGTATTCCTGGGTTTAATTCGATCAGTTGGATTGGTCTATTGGCACCCGCGGGAACGCCAACAAGCCTGGTTGAAAAAATGTCTGCAGACATCCGCGAGGTTGTTGAGATGCCGGATGTGAAAAACCGCTTGATCGATTTAGGCGGCATTCCTAAAACCTCATCGCCAGCTGAATTCAGCAAATTCATCGACAACGATCGCAAGCGTTACACCGCCGTCATCAAAACGCGCGGCATCACCGCAGACTGAATGAGCTCTGCGGATTCCAACCATTCACTGAAAGGTCATCTATGAAATTAGGATTTATTGGCTTAGGCATCATGGGCGCCCCCATGGCGCAACACCTGTTGGCCGCTGGCCACGAGATGTTTGTACGCACCCGCAGCAAAGTGCCCGAAGGCTTGCAGGGCGCCACCGTGTGCGCCACCAACGCCGATGTGGCGCGTGCGGCCGACATCATCTTTTTGATGTTGCCCGACACGCCCGATGTGCAGACCGTGTTGTTTAGCAAAGACGGCGTGGCCGAGGGCTTAAGCGCTGGCAAAGTGGTGGTGGACATGAGCTCCATCTCGCCTATCGACACCAAGGCCTTCGCCCAACAAGTCAACGCCAAGGGTGCAGAGTACCTCGATGCCCCCGTGTCAGGTGGTGAAGTGGGGGCCAAGGCTGCGAGCTTAACCATCATGGTGGGCGGTACAGATGACACGTTTGCGCGTGTCAAACCATTGTTCGAGTTGATGGGCAAAAACATCACCCATGTGGGCGGCAACGGCGATGGTCAGACCACCAAGGTGGCCAACCAAATCATCGTTGCACTCAACATCGCTGCGGTGGGTGAGGCTTTGCTGTTCGCCAGCAAAGCGGGTGCTGATCCCGCCAAAGTGCGCGCTGCTTTGATGGGTGGTTTTGCATCAAGCCGTATTTTGGAAGTACACGGCGAGCGCATGATCAAGCGCACGTTTAACCCGGGTTTTCGCATTGCGCTGCACCAAAAAGATTTGGGGTTGGCCCTCAGCGGTGCCAAGGCCATGGGCGTGGCATTACCGCAAACCGCCTCAGCGGCGCAACTCATGCAAGTGTGTGCTGCCCAAGGCTGGGACCAGCTGGACCACTCGGCATTGGTGAAATCCCTAGAGCTCATGGCGTCACACGAGGTCAGCGAAGGCTGATATCCTTTTCTTATGCACATACCTTCACTCAAAAACCAAGTCAGCCCCGAAGAATGGGCCCTGCGTGTGGACCTCGCCGCGTGTTATCGCCTCGTGGCGATGTACGGCATGAGCGATTTGATCTTCACGCACATCAGCGCCAAGTTGCCTGACAGCGTGTCAGGAGATTCACCGCAGTTCTTGATCAATCCCTATGGTTTGATGTTCGACGAAATCACCGCTTCGTCGTTGATTCGCATTGACATGGCGGGCAACCAAATCACGCCGTCTGAGTTCCATGTCAACCGTGCAGGGTTTGTGATTCACAGCACGATTCACGACGCCCGTCACGATGCCGTGTGTGTGTTGCACACCCACTCGCGTGCGGGTGTGGCCGTGAGTGCGCAAAAGGCGGGTGTGTTGCCTATTTCGCAGCAGGCCACGCTGTTGATGAGCTCGCTCGGCTACCACGACTACGAAGGCTTGGCGGTGCACGACGATGAGCGGGCGCGCCTCAAGGCCGACATGGGCAGCAGCAACTACATGGTGCTGCGCAACCATGGTTTGTTGACGGTGGGCAAGACGGTGGCTGACGCCTTTTTGGCCATGTACTTCTTGGAGTCCACCTGCCAAATTCAAATCAGCGCCCAAGCGGGCGGTGAGCTGAGCATGGTGCCGCAAAAGGTGTTGGACGGTGTGGAAACCGCCATGCGCCTGCAGCAAGCACAAGGTTCTGCGGGTCTGTTGGCTTGGCCTGCCCTGTTGCGACGACTGGATCGACTCAATCCGGGGTACGACGCTTAACGCTTCATGTGCCGCCTGCATCCGGCCAACAAAAAGCCCGCTGAAAATTTCAGCGGGCTTTTTTGTGGGCCATCGGGCTCTGTGGCAGAGCCCGATGTCAGACACTCACCGATCAGTGGTTGTCGGTCAACTGGTCCAGAATCGCTGGGTTTTCAAGCGTCGAGGTGTCTTGTGTGATCGCCTCGTTCTTGGCCAAGCTGCGCAACAAGCGGCGCATGATCTTGCCCGAGCGGGTCTTGGGCAAGTTGTCGCCAAAGCGGATGTCTTTGGGCTTGGCGATGGGGCCAATTTCTTTGCCCACGTGGTCACGCAAGATTTTGGCAATCGCTTTGGCCTCGTCACCTTCTGGACGTGAACGCTTCAACACCACAAACGCGCAGATGGCTTCGCCAGTGGTGTCGTCAGGACGACCGACCACCGCAGCTTCGGCCACCAGCTCGGTGCAACTGACCAAGGCTGATTCGATTTCCATCGTGCCCATGCGGTGGCCCGACACGTTCAACACGTCGTCGATACGGCCCGTGATGGTGAAGTAACCCGTTTTTTCGTCACGAATCGCGCCGTCGCCCGCCAAGTAGTACTTGCCTTGGAACTCGTCGGGGTAGTAGCTTTTCTTGAAGCGCTCTGGGTCACCCCAAATGGTGCGAATCATCGACGGCCATGGGCGCTTGACCACCAAGATGCCGCCTTGACCGTTGGGCATGTCGTTGCCCGCTTCGTCCACGATGGCCGCTTGAATGCCGGGGAAGGGCAAGGTGCAAGAGCCGGGCACCATGGGTGTGACGCCTGGCAGTGGGGTGATCATGTGACCGCCGGTTTCGGTTTGCCAGAAGGTGTCCACCACGGGGCAACGGCTGCCGCCCACATGCTTGTAGTACCACTCCCAAGCGGCTGGGTTGATCGGCTCGCCCACCGACCCCAACAAACGCAGGCTCGACAAGTCGTAGCTCTTGGGATGTACAGCATCGTTGGCTTCGGCCGCTTTGATGAGTGAACGGATGGCGGTGGGTGCGGTGTAGAAAATCGAGACTTTGTGGTCTTGAATCATTTTCCAGAATCGGCCAGCGTCTGGGTAAGTAGGCACGCCTTCGAACACGATTTCAGTGCCGCCCAAAGCCAAGGGGCCGTAGGTGATGTAAGTGTGGCCTGTGACCCAGCCGATGTCGGCAGTGCACCAAAACACGTCGTTGTCTTTCAAGTCGAACGTCCACTTGGTGGTCAAGGCGGCGTGCAGCAAGTAGCCGCCGGTACTGTGTTGCACGCCTTTGGGCTTGCCTGTCGAGCCCGATGTGTAGAGCAAGAACAGGGGGTGCTCAGCGCCCACCCATTCTGGTTCGCAAGTGGTGGCTTGCTTGTCGGCCAAGTCGCCCAACCATTGGTCACGGCCTGCGACCATGGCCACATCGCCACCGGTGCGTTTGACCACCAACACGTTTTTCACAGAATCGCAGCCGCCCAACGAGATGGCTTCGTCGACGATGGCTTTGAGGGGCAGGTGCTTGCCACCGCGCACTTGTTGGTCAGCGGTGATGACGGCCACCGAGCCAGTGTCTTCAATGCGGTCACGCAAGGATTGGGCAGAAAAGCCGCCGAACACCACCGAGTGGGTGGCGCCGATACGGGCACACGCTTGCATGGCGGCCACGCCTTCGATCGACATCGAGATGTAGATCATCACGCGGTCGCCTTTTTTCACGCCGACTGATTTCAGGGCGTTGGCATATTGGCAAGTTTTGGCCAGCAATTGGCTGTAGGTGGCTTTGGTCACTTCGCCGCCGTCGGCTTCGAAAATGATGGCGGTCTTGTCGCCCAAGCCTTTTTCGATGTTGCGGTCTAGGCAGTTGTAAGAGGCGTTCAACGTGCCGTCTTCGAACCACTTGAAGAAAGGGGCGTTGCTCTCGTCAAGCACTTTGGTGAAGGGGGTCTTCCAGCTCAGCAACTCGCGTGCTTGCTCGGCCCAGAAGCCTTCGTAATCCGTCTCCGCTTTTTGGCACAAGGCGTCGTAGGCGGCCATGCCGGACACGTTGGCCTGTTTAACGAACTCTGCGGATGGCAGGTGAATGGTGATGTCGCTCATGGAAACGGTCTCCTCTTGATGGGTCAACTAACTTTAAAACCCTACAACTGTGGGGCTGAGCTCTTACAAGGGTCTGACTGAGTCGAGGCTGACAATCGCCGGACGCCTATGAGTGCTCCTTGTTCAGGCTGCGGTCTGATCGTTTGGCATCAGGTCTGCCAGAGGGAGATGAATATTCAAATGCTGGGCGATGAACGCCCGCGCTGTGTCTTGCCAAGTGCCTTGTTTGGAGCCGGTGTGCATCAACCCAGGGTCTTGGTCTTGGCCTTGGTTGAAGTCCAAGGGGGTGGCAAAGCGCAGCTCGAACAGTTCGTAATGTGGCAGGTAAAGCTTTGGCGCTTGCCGGCTGGCGGCCGAGATGGCACGCAGGCGGCCTTGGTGGCTCCAGTCGCACAGCAACAAATCGCCCATGCGCAGCATGAGCACGCATTGGTTGGGCGCGATTTTTCCTAAGATTTGGGCGTAGCTCAAATCGCCCTCGGGGTCGATGCGTGCCAGTTGTGCGGCTGCATCGGAGCCCAAGGCCACCCAGGCTTCGCTGATGTGACCCCCTTGCGAATAGGCTTGCCAAAACTGGCGGCGGTAGGGGCCGATGTCGTCTTGGGTGTGTTTCAAAATGTCAAAAAACGCGTCCAACGTGCGTGCAGTGGCCCAGCGGCTGGCGGTGGCGATGGCTTCGCGGCGCACGCCCAGCCATCCGGCGTGGTCGTGACGCGGATCGCCTAAGGTGCGCAGCAGTTCAGACAGCAACGCGTTTTGCAACTCGGGCGGCGGGGAGCGTTCAAACCACGGCGAAAGCAAGTTGTAGGCAAAGTCGTCGCGGCACAGCGGGTAGCGAAAGCGGCGTGTGTCGGTGTTGGGCGCATGCACAGCCCATTCGCAAATGCGCCGCACGAAGGTCAAGCTGCTGCGCACGTCTTCGGGCGCTCTCAAGGCCAGCGCAAACGCTTGGCGGCAAAACGGGCTGAGCCAAAAGCCTTCGCTCAGGCTGTGGTGACTTTGCCACTGCACCAAGCTGACATCCGGTGGCAAGCTCAAGATGTCTTGGGCGATGTTGGCTGGGCCGAGCTTGGGGTCAAACATGTCGAGCTCGGTGACCAAACGGACCAAGCCCGCCGACTGACCCTCTTGTAAAGACTGAATCACCCTGGGCTGTTTGAAGAAGGTCCCTGCGGCTTTGGCAAGTTTGAGCAGCACCGGATTGTCAAGGTCGAAGTGCTGCCAATAGGTGTGCAGCATGCTGCGGCCCCAGCGCATGGGTCGGCGGCTGCGCACGGTCTCGTGCAGGGTTTGGGTCAAGTAACGGTCGACCAAGGCTGTTTGCGTGTGCAGCCCACGACCGCCGCTGAGCCACAGCGCGTAGGGAATGTGTCGCCAGTCACGCAAACGTGGCGTGAGGGTTTCTTCCGTGGCTGATGCCATCGCTTGCCGCGCTGCATGGGGCAGCAAAGGTGCAAAGTTCACGGCTTCGAAGGCGGCGTAGGTCCGTTCGCCCGCGGTTCTTAAATCGGGGTCGTTGCCAATGCCATTTCCTCGTTTGATGCGGGCTGCAAGTGCCAGCTGGTCAAAGTCGAGGGGCAGGGGCGCAAACAACACAGTCATGCAGGCTTGGGCTTTCAGCGGACGGTTTCTTGCATCTTTTTCAAGGTGCTGCTGGCGCCTTTGGCAGGTGCGGTGTCACCGGCTTGAAAGGCCAGTACAAAGCGCAGTTCGACACGGCGGTTTTGTGCGGCGTCTTTTTTGTTGCTGGGGCGTTCATCGGCGTAGGAGCTGATGCCAAACACGGGTTGCTCGCGTTCGTTGCGAAAGTATTGCATCGGGCCTGCATTGAGCTCTTTGTAGACGGCGCGGGCTCGGTCGAGTCCCAAATGCCAGTTGCTGTAGTCGCCACGTTGCAAGGGTACCGAGTCGGTGTGACCCTCGATCAGCACGGTTTCAATTTCAACGTGCTGTGGGTTAGGCGGACAGTTGGCCGGCAATTGGCGACGCTGCGAATAGATGTAGCACGGCAGCACCTGTTGCAGCTGCTCGGCCGATTGGCGCAGGGCGCGCACGCCGTTGGCCTCTAAGTCAGGGCGACCGCGCGCAAACAAAGTGTCGGTGGGCAAGGTGATGACACCCGAAGCTTGGTCGATGGCCACCGGTACACCGGCTTTTTGCAAACGGCTACCGATGGCTTGCACCACGCCGGCCAGTGGGTCGGGTGGGTTGTCAATTGGAATCTCAGGCTTGCGGGCCAGCAACACCATCACCATGACGATGAAAATGAACAAGATGCCAATCATCAAGTCACTGGCCGAGGCCATGTAGCCCGACTCTTCGACCTGCTCGTTGACGGCGGAGGGACGGCGGCGTTGGATCAACATGGGTGAACGCTCAACATTCAGCGCTTCACGGGCAGGGCGTCGATGAACTCATCCAGCACCTCTTCCAAGTTGCTGATGCTTCCGCCGAGTTGGGTCACCGCCGTGGCCAAGTGCTGGTCCATCTTGATGTGCAGATCGGCCACTTGGCTGGTGTAGCCCGATACGCCTTGGGTGATGGCGCTGACCGTGCCTTGCAGCGCCTCTTGCGCGTCTTGCATGTGGGTGCGCACTTGGCCCAAGGCCGAGTCGGCCGCTTGAGCGCTGGTTTGCAGCGTTTCCACCGTGCGGCCCAGCGCTTGGTTCATGGGCACCAAAGCATCTTTGAAATCGGTGGCGGCTTCGCGTTGCAAGGCCACCGAGTTTTCGATGGTGCTGGCGCTGCCCTTGAAGGCTTCTGCGGTTTGCTGAATCAACCCCACCGTGCCCTCTAAACCGCGCATGGCGTTTTGCACCGTGGTGATGGTTTGGCCGAATTTGCTGAGTAAAGATTCGAGTTGGATTGCGCCTTGGTGGCCCGAGTGGTTCATGCGCTCTAGGGCTGTGTCGAGTTCGTTCACCGTGCTACGGGTGTCTTGCACGGCTTGGGTGAGCATGCCGACGGCATCGTTGAACGAGGTCAGGCCGCTTTCCATGCCTTGCGTCAGCGCAGCGCCGGCTTTGCTGAGTTCACCAGCCGCTTGTGTGCCTGCATTGCCAAAGCTTTTGCTGGAGATTTGGATGCTGTCGGCCAAGCTGGCGAGTTTGTCAAAGGCGGGTTGCATGTTGCGCGCCAAAGACTCACCCACGGCATCGGCAAAGTCGCCTTCTAAGCGGCGCAGTTGGCCCACTTGGGTACGGTTTTCGTCCAAGATGTCTTGGAATAGTGCAAGTTGCATGCGCACGCTGGCTTCGGCCGCGTTGTCGGGCACGCGTGCGCGCAAGGTGTGGCACAACGAGTCGATGCTGGTTTGCAGGTTTTCGAGAGAAATCTTGGCACGCCAACTCCACAACAACGAGCACAACAAACCCGCAATCGAGGTGATGAACTTGCCGCCGGCCGTGGCGATCAGCGATTGCAGGGCTTGGTCTTGCTGGCGCGCCGACACATCTAAAGCGTTCAAGGCCAAACCGGCTTGTTGCAAGGCCATGGCCAAAAAGATGAACGTACACATCAAGCCAAAGCCAATCAGCAAGTTGGGCATGGTTTCGAACAAGGCCAAATTGAGGCGACCGCCCAACACGCTGCGCACCGTCCAGGTGTCGGCGTGGCTGCGAAAGCTGTAGCTGGTGCGTTGGCTGGGGTTGGCGCCGCTTTGGCTGCCGTGTGGCGCGGGCAAGTCGATCAAACCGGCTTCGGTCTCGCGCAGCAAAAATTTCAGCTCCTCATCTTGCGTTTGGCGTTCGGCTTTGAGCAAGGCGTCGCGGCTGCTGCCGGTGGCGGAGGCCAGCCAGTCATTGAGCTCGCGCACTTGTTGGCGCACGCTGGCGATGCGGGCAGTCCACATCGAAAAGCTCAAAATCGCAAAAACAAAAATCAGGGCCGCAATGGCCAGTGGCATAGCCAGCTGTTCGAGTTGGGCAAGGTATTGGTTCATCGGCATAGCCCTATTGTGTCTAAAGATCGGGGTGATCCAAACCGCCCGAACGCATCACGCGTCGCGCGCAAGCATTCCAAAGCAGGCCCACGTTGGGGACCCACAGGGTGAGGCGCTCGCGGGCGCGTGTGAGGCCGGTGTAAATCAGTTCGCGCGTGAGCACGGGCGAGTCTTGCGCTGGCAAGGCCAGCAGCACATGGCGGAACTCCGACCCTTGCGACTTGTGCACAGTCATAGCGAACACGGTTTCCACGCTTTCAAGCCGCGAGGGCATGACCCAGCGCACCGGTGACGGCGGTGTTTGGGCTGTGGCAGAAGGATCAGCGCTCGCTGGAAAAGCCACGCGCAGCACGCCGTTGGCATCGGGCAGGCACAGGCCAATGTCGCCGTTCATCAAGTTCAGTGCGTAGTCGTTGCGGGTGACCATGACGGGGCGACCGGCGTACCAAGCGCTGTCCCCCAGCCCCAAGGCGCGTTCAATGTGGGCGTTGAGCTGCATCACGCCCAGCGGACCTTCGCGCACGGCGCACAACACGCAAAACTCGGTGAAAGCGTTGAGCAGTTTCAAGGCCTGTTCGTCACGGCAAGGTGCGGCAGGTCGTGTTTTGTGGGGGCGGTGTGCGTCCAGCAAAGCCAGCCAATGACGCCAGCCGTGGCGCAGGCCCACCGCTAACTTTGGGTCGCTGGCGCTGGTGAGCTGCAAGCGCGTCACATCGGGCTCGGGCATGTCGCCATCCAAGCGTTGTTGCAAGGGCAAGCTGGCCAGCCATTCGGGGGCCGCTTTCCACAAGGCTTTGAGCGCGGGGGTGTTGTTGGCTGTCGCGTGATTCACCGCCTGCGCCCATTGACCAATGCCGCTTTGGGCACCAAAGCGGTGGCTGTGCGTGAGCGTGACGGTTTGCGCGCGCAGCAAAGCGCCGGTGCACAGCTGCGACATCACCGCACCGGCCTCGACGGAGGCCAGCTGGTCTTTGTCGCCCAGCAAGATGAGACGAGCCGTGGGCGGCACGGCTTGCAGTAGGCGCGCCATCATTTCCAGGTCGATCATGGACGCTTCATCGACCACCACCACATCGGTGGCGAGTTGGTGGGCAGGATTGGCACGGCTGTTGGTTTGCAACAGGCGGTGCAAAGTTTGCGCTTGGGTGGGAATGCGGGCCTGTAACTCGGCAGGCATTTTGGTCAGCGCGTTGCGGATGGATTCGGTCAAGCGCGCCGCAGCCTTGCCCGTGGGTGCCGCGAGGTGAATGTGTAAGTCGCGTTGCGCTGTGCCCACCAACAAAGCCAGCAGTTTGACCACCGTGGTTGTTTTGCCCGTGCCTGGGCCACCCGTGATGAGGGTGATGCGGTTTTGTGTCGCCACCTCGCAGGCCAAGCGTTGCAGGTCGGGTTCAGCACCGGTGGGGGGGGGGGTGTCGGTGGAAGGGAATAGGGCGTTTAGGCGCTGCTGCAAGTCAGCAGGCACGTCGAATGGCAAGGCCAAACGCTGGCTGATACGCTGGCGAATGCCTTGTTCTGCCGCCCAAGCGCGGCGCAAATACAGGCGATCTCCATAGGCGCTATGGCCATGCTGGTTCTCTTGCTGTTTGTCTGCGCCTTGCACGAGCACCAAGGGGCTGGCTTCACCTTGCGTCCAAGGTAAGGTGGCGGCTGCGTCTCGCAGGTCAGTGGGCAGGAGGGCGATTTGCTCGTCGCTCCAGCCCAACAGCGCGCCGGCTTCGGAGGGCAAGGCTGCCAAATCCAAACAGGCGTGGCCTCGGCCCCATTGGTGGCTGGCGAGTGCGGCCAGCCAAAGATGGCGCGGGTCATCGCTGGGTTGCTTACTTTGCAGCAAGTTGGCCAGCGATTTGTCTAAACCTGTCAGGGGGGCCGTCTGTGCCCAAGACGATTGCAGCAGTGGGGAGAGCGTGGGTGTGGTGGACATGCAAAGCGGTGACGCAGGGTCTGCGGTAGAAATCAGTTTACTTGTAAGCGCACAAATCCAACCCGTGGGTCATGGGCGGCACGGTGGTGAGGGTCTGCGGCAGCCCTCTTGCGTAAGTCTTGCGTAGATTTTTTGTCGAATTCGCGTTTAATTCGATGGCTCATGGCATTTTTTTAAATAAGTATCTAAAAATACCAACTTAACCATTAAATCCGCTTAATCCGTCAATTTGTTCATGCCCAGTCCCTCCTACCAACGTCTTGCCAGTTTGAGCTTGGGCGACCGCTCTGCCGTGATCCAAATGGCTTGGGAAGACAGGACCGCGTTTGAGACCATTCACGAGCGCATGGGCTTGGCTGAGCCTGAGGTAATTCGGCTGATGCGTGCTAAATTGACGCCGCGCTCGTTCAAGATGTGGCGCACGCGCATGCGTGGACGGGTCACCAAGCACCGCGCCCTGCGTCATGCCGACATGGATTTTGGTGACCATGCGGTGGCCGATCACCGTCGCGCCAATTGTTAGATTGAAGTTGCGCGGTTCAAGGTCATTCGGGCCTTGGGATCACTTGGTAAGACACCATTTTTCCTTGGGCGTCTACTTTGGCCAGCACCAAGTCACCTGAGCCGACGTTCTCGCCCATAAAGGCATGAATGTTGACATGGTGCGTGACCAAAATCAGCGCTTGGGGGCCCTTGGTTTGTCGACGCTCAGCAATGAACTTTTGCAAGGCTTGCGTTTGCTCGGGGGCTTTGTTCATTTCGTCAAAAAATGAGGCCAATGTCGGCTCTACTTTGAACCCTTTGAAGTTCAGCCGCTCCGCCGTGTCTTTGCAACGACACCACGCGCTGCTGCGCACATCGGCTGTTTTGAGCCCTTGCTTTCTGAGCCAATTGCCCACTGCCACCGCTTGGTTGCGCCCTTCAGCACTGAGGTTGCGTTGGGTTTTGCAGTCGTCCAGCGTGTATCGCGGCGGGTCACCCAAGCCAGGTGCCAAGGCATGACGCATCAACAGCACGTAGTCGCTGGATTCAAGTTTGTCAGACAAATCGCTGGCTTGCGCCCAAAAAGTAAAAAGGCCGCAGATCGCCGCCAAGGTGAGGTGTTTCAGGCGCATGGTTATTTCGCTGTCTTAAAACGATAAGAAAACTCAGTCGTCAACAAGTGGTCGATGGCGGTCGCGAGTTCAAAGTCCAGCCGCGTTAAGCCGTGGACGTCATGGGTCCACAGGCGCACGCGCATGCGGGTGTAGGTCGAGACAAACTCAGGGTGGTGGTTGTGACGTTCAGCCAGCGCACCTGCCTGCGCAAAAAACGCCATGGCGGTTGGAAAACTGTCAAAGGTGCAGGTTTTCTCGATGAAGTTTTGCACGAGATCCAGCGTCCAGCCTTGTAGCTGGGTCATGCCCATCTGGATTTGATCGGCATTGAGTTTTTCAGCCCGCATGCGTCAAGCTCTGCGCGTGAAAGACAAGGTGACATCGCCCAAATGGATGCCGAGCTTGGTCATGCGTGTTTTGTTCAGCATCACGCGGTCGTTCATCAGGTACATCCAGTCATCCATTTGTACGTTCAACACCGTGCCTTCCACAGGCAAGGCCAAGGTATAGCGCCAATTGAACGCGTTGCCTCGTGCCTGACCCTGCGCCACGCCCACCACATCGCCAGCAGTGCCTGAGTAAGCGCCGTTGCCTAAATCGGTCATCTGCCAAATGCGTTTTTCTTGGGTGCCGTCTGAGTACACAAAGTCTTCGTCGAGCGTGCCTTGTTTGCCTTGCCAAGTGCATTTCATCTCTACCGTGAAGCGTTTGACAACTTTGCCGTTGCGGTCGGTGAAGACGCCCCAAGCGTCGATCATGCCGTTGAAGTAAGTTTTCAAATCGAGCACGGGCTTTTCGGCCGCGTAGTCGTCTACCGTGGGGCTGGCGCAGCCGCTCAGAGTGGCGGCGCCGACAGAGCTGGCAATGCCAGTGGCTAAAAGCATTCGTCGATTCATCATGAGAAACCTCGCATTGGATTGACTAATTTTTTGGACAAAAACACCAAGATTGGCATGGCAAACATCCACGCCAAGCCCAATGGCAACCATGGAAATTTGGGCCCATCCCATGATGCAGCACCCAGCTCAGCGCCTGCGTAGTAAGAAAGGGGGCCAAACACCAAGCCTGCCAATGCAGACAATGCCAAAGGCTTGGTCTTCAAAAAAGCCATCGACGCATTCAGTGTCAGCGCGAACAACACCCAAAGCATCCACAGCCAAAACGGACTCAGCCCCAAGATGGCCAGACCTTGAAAGTGCATCACCCCAGCATATTGCAAAACTGAGTCAATGGCGATACCCATGGCAAGTGCCCAAGCCGCCAGTCGAAGGTCTTGTCTGGCGTGTGGCGCGTAGAAAAGATGCACAGAAGCCAGCACTAGGCTGTAAATCAACGCAGGAACTTCAAACCCATAAGCGACGCCGGCGACCAAGGCCCACCAAGCTGTTTGAAATCCAATGGCGTTGATGAGGATGTTCATGGAGTGATTCTAAAAAATCCTCTTAACCTTTGGTTTTTCGTGGGGATCTGAATTGGAAATCTATGCGCATAAAATGCGCATACCTTTTCAAAGGATCTACTATGCCGCGCATCAACGCTATCCCTGCTGCATCTCGCAAACGCCCTGTCAATCTGACCTTGAGCGAGGGCTTGGTGATGGATCTCAAAAGCTACACCTCCAATTTGTCCGCAACAGCGGAAGAGCTGCTGAGCGCCTATGTGGTTGAGCAAAAGCTAGCGCGGTCAAATCGTCAACAGCAAGCCGAGCAAACCGTGGCTGGCTGGAATGCCTTGCATGCCGAAGTCGGATCTTTTGCCGATGAGCACTCCACACTCTGATGGCTCAGTTTGACCTTCATCGCAACAAGGGGCCGTTGAAAGACACCATTCCTTATGTGGTGGTGGTTCAATCCTCTTTGTTTGACGGTTATCGCCGCCGTGTCGTCGTTCCCTTGGTGCGCCGCAGTGCTTTGCCTGCCGGCATTGTTGGCACGCGGATGAACCCGAGTTTCAAAGTGCGTGGCGCTGTGCTGGTGTTGCACCCGCTGGATATGGTGTCTGTAGCGCTGGATCAGCTGGGTGAATGTGTCGGGTCATTGGCAGACCACGGGCAAGAAATTGCAGATGCGTTGGATGAATTGCTGACACGGTCTTGGCATTGAGCCGTCAACGCGCCTACCAATCGCGATCATGGCTTCACTATCGCAGTGGCGTTTTGGTTTATGCAGCCACTCGCTGAAGCAAAGCTTCTTGTGCCAGTGTGTTGATGCTCTTGCCTTCGGCTTGAGCCACGATGGCCAGCTTTTCGTGCAACTCGGTGGGAATACGCAAATTGAACTTGCCTGAAAAATTGCGACGTGGCGCTATCCCTTTTTCTCTACATACCTCTAAAAAAACCTCAAGTGATTTTTTAAATTCAGCACGTAGCTCTTTTGGGTTTTTACCGTAAAAGTCTGCGCCGCCAGTGAGGCCTAGGATGTCACCTCTGAACATATCCAGTTCAGCGTCGTATTCAATTTTGGCGTTGTAGCCGTTGTAGGTCATCAAATTCATGGTGCGACTCCGTGTTGTTCAAACCACTTGCGAATGCTGGCGACTGCACCTTTGTCCGTATCGGGCGAGGGGTGTGGCCGATGAAACACGCGGACTTCATCAAACAGCACCACCGTAATACGGCTACCTTCTCGTTCGCTGATGTCTGCGCCTAGCTCTAAAAATAGAGCTTCTACATCACGCCATTGAATGTTGGCACTGACGGGGCGAGCGTAAACGGCGTCTAGGGTTTTTTGGTGTTTTCGCTTCATTTCAATGGTACCAGTATTTGGTACTGGAAGGTTTGGCAGATGAAACGAATTGTTTGGCTAGTTCGTTTGTTTTAGTTCAGGTGCGGCTTGTGTTTTTTACGAGCCATTTGCAAACAAGGCATCCAACGCCTCAATCAAGGCCTGCTGCGGTCTGTGCAAATGCACCCCAGCTCCTGGCGTGTGGATGCCGCGCAAAAACATGTAGATCGCCCCGCCCATGTGCTGGTCGTAGTCGTAGTTGGGCAGGCGCACTTTGAGCAAACGGTGCAGGGACAAGGTGTAAAGCACGTATTGCACGTCGTAACGTTTGTGCAGCACGGCGTCTTGCAGGGTGGCCGAGTCGTAGTTGGGGAGCTTGTTGGACTTGTAGTCCACCACCCAATAGCGGCCATCGTGCTGCAGCACCAAGTCGAGCGAGCCGGTGAGCATGCCTTGCATCACGCGGGCTTGCAGGGCGGGGCGAGGTGAGCCCTCAAACACATGGGCTTGGATGTGTCGGTCCAGCACGGTGGCGGGCACATGGCTGACCTCTAGGTTGAACTCCATCTCGGGCCACATGTGCTCGCGCTTCAGTTGGCCCAAGGTCAGCGGTGAGGCGTTCAGTTCATGAAGTGGCAGCGGTGTTTGCACCACGGCTTGCAGCCAAGGCGTCAGCTGCGCGCTTTGTGCGTCGTCGAGTTGCAGCCAGCTGGCTTTGCGTGCGAGCAAGTCGGCCCAGGCTTGTTGCGCCCACGCGGGGGCTTGGCCCTCGGCCACAGGCCACTCGTTTTGTGACAGCCAGTCCAACAAGTCGTGCAACAGTGTTCCGTAGCGCGCACCCGCCGGAAAGGTTTGCCACGGACTGATGCTGTCGGGATCGGGCGCAAGTTCAGGCGCGATGGCAGCTGCTTGATGGGCCAAGCTGTCAGACCGCACATCGTTCAGATCGTCCATTTTTGCGTCGGTGATCGCATCAGCCACGGCTTCGTCGCGTTTGGATTCGGACACCAATCCCCGCGTGATGGCGCTGAAGCTCGCCGTCCACCACAGGCTGTGGTGGGTGCGCGTGGGGGTGCGCGCGTCTTGCGCAGCGCGGGTGGCTGCCGGTGCTTGGTAGGCAATGTGTTGCACCTCAGGCAGTGCAGCCACTTGAATGTGTGGGCAAGGCCCCCACAAGGTGTGGAGTTGGGGCCCCAAGTCGCCACGCGTTTGGCGGTCTAGCAACAGCGACAACGCGCTGCGCTTGAGGGTGCCTTTGTCGGCGTTGCCACTCACATCGCTTTTGGTTTCTGCCACACCCAGCCACAAGCCGCGTTGCGCCCGGGTGAGGGCCACGTACAGAAGGCGCATGTCCTCTTCTACTGATGAGGCGGTGGGGTCGCTGTCGTCCTCGGCTTCGTCGTCTTGGGCGTAGTTGGTTTTGGCTTTTTTCTCCACACCAAAAGCGCCCGCGAAGGGCACAAACACCAGCGGGTACTGCAAGCCCTTGCTCTTGTGGTAAGTGATGACTTTGACACACAAGGCGTCGGTTTCTAAGCGCGCCTGTTGGGTGTCGTTGTCGTGGTGTGGCGATTGAATTTGCTCGCCCAAGTAACGCACCAAGGCGTGTTCGCCTTGCAAGCTTTGCGCGGCGTGTTGCAGCAGTTCGCCCAGATGCAGCAGGTTGCTCAAGCGCCGGTCGCCGTCGGGTTGCGCCAACACACGTTGCGCGACGTGCTGGCCGTGCAGCCATTGGTGCAGCATGGGCAACACGCCGTGTTGTTGCCACAGCGCATGCCACTGGTGAAACTGGTCAAGCAAACGCTCCCATGACGCTTCGTCTTGCGTGGTGGCCAGAACCTCTTGCAAATCAAGTGCCCACAAACGGCTGCCCACCGCGGCACGCACCCACGCGGTTTGTCGGGGCGAGGCCACTGCGCGCAACAGACGCCACAGGTCGGTTGCCTCAGGCGATTGGTAAACGCTGGTGTGATCCGACAAATACACACTGGGAATGTGGCGCGCACGCAGCGCGCCACGCACGGCGTCGGCTTGCGCCTGGCTGCGCACCAGCACAGCCATATCGCCTGGGGTGGCCGCTTGGGCATTCAGCAGGCGTGCCATTTGGTCGGCAAACACGGCTGCGGTGTGTGACAAGTAGCTGCCAATTGACACGGTGTCGCTCTCGCCTTCAGGGTGCATTTGCCACACGGTGAAGGGCGGTTGCTCGGCGCCATTCACCACAAGCGGTGCTTGCTGGCCTTGTGCCGTCACTTCAACAAACGCAATCTCGCCTTGTGCCGATGCAAATGGTTGCTTGGTTTGCATGAACACATGGTTTACCGCTTGGACCAAGCCCTCGCTCGAGCGGTGATTGCCCGTGAGGGTGTGCAGTGCATCGTCTAGTTTTTGCCCATCGTCCGTGTAGGTTTGTGCATCGGTGCGCGCTTGCAAGTACGTGCCTAAGTCCGCGCCACGAAAGCTGTAGATGGCTTGTTTGGGATCGCCAATCATCACCAACGCGTTGGCTTCTGAGCAGGCTTCGGGCGCGTAGATACGATTGAGCGTGCCGTACTGCCAAGGGTCGGTGTCTTGAAACTCGTCCACCAAAGCCACGGGGTATTGCTGGCGAATGGCGGTGGCTAAGCGGCCGTCGTCCGCCATGACGGCGTGGTGCAGGTTCTGCAGCAGGTCCGAAAAGTCAAACGCGGCGCGCTGCGTTTTGGCCGCCTTGTAGGCCTCGCCCACCGCGTGTGCGGCGTGCAGGGCGATCAGCTTGGTGGTGCTGGGCTCTGCGTCTAGCGTGTCGATGTGATCGGCCACGGCGGCAAAGAAGGCAAAGCCTTCGGCCTCGGGCCAACCTTTGTTGTGTAGCGCTTGGGTGGTGAAGCGCTCCAGCACTTTGCGGTCTTCTTTGTCATTGCTGGCATTTTGGCTTTGCGTGGCCCACGCTTGCAGCACCTTGAGCCAGTTGGCGAAGTAGTCAGCGCGTAAGCCTTTGATTTTTTTCTGCGCACCTGCATCTTGCAGGGCATGCAACACGGCCTCGCTCCAGGCTTGGCGTGCGGCTTGTGCGGAGGTTTGCACTTCGGCTTGCCAAGCCATGTGTGCGGCCACGGCTTCGAATGGGTTGGTGATGGGCTCGGCGACTGCACGCGGTGTGCGCTCTTGCTCTCGCCACATGTCGCTCAAGGTTTTTAACAGTTGGTCCGGGTCTTGGCCGATGAGCGGGGTGATGTGCTTTAGGGTGTCGGCGGGTAAGGGGTAGAACCATGCACGCCAATAGTCTTGGACCAGTGTGAGTTTGAGTTCATTAGCATTTTCTAGCCGCGTTTGCTCAAACAAGTTTTGGCTCTCCAGCGCGTGCTGCATCAGCATGCGCCGCGACCACCCGTGGATGGTGTAGATGGCGGCATCGTCCATCCACTCAGCAGCGCAGTTGAGTTGCAGGGCGCAGCGGGGCCACAAGGCTTCATCAAAGCTGTCGCGCAATTCGACCAAGAAACCATCCACCTTCAAACGCTCAGGCAGTGGGCGGTTTTGGGCGCTCAGGTCAAAGTAGGTGGCGGCTTGGCTGAGTCGAGAGCGAATGCGCTCGCGCAGTTCAGCGGTGGCGGCATCGGTGAAGGTCATCACCAAAATTTGGGGTGGCAGCAAGGTCTCGGTACGTTCGTGGCCCAACACCAAGCGCAGGTAGAGCGCGGCGAGGGTCCACGTTTTGCCGGTGCCTGCGCTGGCTTCGATGACTTGACGGCCTTGCAGCGGCAGCGTGAGGGGGTTGAGCGTTTTCATGCGTGGGCCCCTTGGGTGTCCCCGTCATCGCTCAGGTGAATGACCTTGGCAGCGTTGTGCATGGGGGCATACAAGCGCTCGGCCCATGCGGGCAGGGCGTCGGCCACCTCGTCAAAGCGGTTGAACACACGTTGCAGGGCGGGTGAGTCTGGGTATTCACCGCGCTTTTGGTGCGCGCCGTTGAAGGTGGTTTTGGCTTTGCCTAAGGGGTCTTTGCCGTCGCCTTTGAGCGCCAGCCAATAAGCGCAGGCCGTTTTGGCGGCGATGGGCAAGGGCAGTGCCCAGGCTTCTTGGTAAGCGTTGCAGAGGTCTTGCAGCAGGGCTTGGGCGGCGTCGGCTGCGATGGGTTGGAGTTCGACGGCGGCATCAAACCCAATTTGCACGCTGGTGGTGGGTACACCGCTGGCACAGGCCGCTAAGTGGTGCAGCCAAAGGTGGCCGAGTGTGTCGAGCCGCGCTTGTTGGTTTTCTTTTTTGCCTTCGGTCACCGCACCGGGACGCAGGGCTACTTGCAGCCATTGCGTGCTGGCGTTGGGTGTATCGGTGTTGCTGCGCCACCAGCTTTGGCCGTTGGCCCACTCGGCACTTAGGCGGTTGGGACCCAGTTGCCAATGGGCGGACTGCACGCTCAGCACATGTGGCCATTTGGGTAAAAGCGCCTCGAGTTGGTCACGCAGAGTGTTGCGGTCTTTGAGCAGCAGGTGTTGCTGCGCTTCACCAAAGCCGGCCAAAGCCAGCTGGCCAGTCAGTCGCAGTTGGGCGATGGCTTGCTCGGCATTGTCAGCTTGGGCCATGCTTTGGTTGAGTTTGTATTTCTCCAGGCCGTCCAGCGAGAAAGGCTCTTCTTGTTCAGCAGCTTCTTCAGGTTTGTCGAGGCGTAAGCGCAAGCGGTCCACCAAGAACACGTCCACCGGCTGCTTGAGCAAGCGCTGCAAATGTTGCAGCGTGAGTTCGGCGGGAGCGGTGGAGTTTGCCGCCGAGGCCTGCACAGTTGGGTGGACAGGTCGCTGGGCAAGTAAATCAGCAGGTCGAGCCCGTTGCCAATCTGCCGCGTAGGTCTCAAAGCCCGTGCCTTGTGTGAAGTACTTGGGTGAGAAAGCTTGCAGCGGCTGTAGCTGGTTGTGGATGTCAAACGCAGGCAAGTCTTGGCCGTTGTCTGCGTCTTTGCCGCGCGTCCACACGGCATTGAGGTAGTCCAAGAGTTGCGCCACCAGCACTGAGGGTGGTTTGATTTCATGGTCCGTCGTGCGTCGGCCTTGCCAGCTGATGTAGAGCTTGTCGCGGGCCGAGAGCAACGCCTCTAAAAACAAATAGCGATCGTCTTCGCGGCGTGAACGGTCGCCTGCGCGCCAGTGTGATTGAGCGCTGCCTGCGTGTGCGGCATCGCTCATCAAATCAAAGTCGCGTGGGGTTTGGCTGCGTGGGTAGTCGCCATCGTTCATGCCCAGCAAGCACACGCACTTGAAGGGGATGGAGCGCATGGGCATGAGCGTGGCGAACTGCACGCCGCCGCCAAAGAAGCGGCGTTGCATGGCGGGCTGTTGCAGTTGGGCCATCCAGTGTTCGCGCACCACCACCAGGGGCAATGGGCTGTCGAGGCGGGCCAGTTGGCATTCGGCCAGCCAGGTTTCTAGCGGTGCCATCACGCGTTCGATCAACCGCTCATCCGCTTCGTCGCTGGCCTTGAAGAACAAAGCGACGAGCTGCTGCAACACCGCCACCCATTCGCTGGGCGTGTGGTCTTGGCGCAGTTTGATCAGCGCCATTTGTGTGTGACGCAGCCATTGCAGCAGGCCATCGACCACGCGTGCGTCGAGTCCACCTAGGCCCGGCTGGGGCAGTGTGCCGAGCCAAGGGGTGTGCCATGTGTTGTACATCTCGTGCGTGTGTGCAGCATCCTGGCTGTCCGTGCCTGACGCGCCTGTGGCGTAGCCCAGCAGTAAACGCTCGATGCCAAACAGCCAACTGTTTTGGTTGGCGTCGGCCATGTCGGGCGCCATGCCCCACGGTTTGCGGTGTGGTGCGTCTAGGCCCCAGCGCACGCCGGCGTCGGCCAGCCAGGTGTCGAGCTGGGCCACCTCGTGTTCATCCAGGCCAAAACGTTCGCGCACGGCAGCCACTTCAAACAGGCTCTGCCACTCCACGCGTGTCACGCGCAGTTGGGGCAGTTGCAGCAGGGTGTCTAGCGCTTGCACCAGCGGTTCGGTGCGTGGCGTGGTGTCGGCCACGGTGTAAGGCAGGTGGCGCGGGTCATGAGCTTGGGCATGATGGGCGAAGCGGCCAAACACTGCATGGATGTGCGGCGCAAAGTTGGCCATGTCGGGCACCATCACCATGATGTCGGCGGGCTTCAGGGTAGGGTCGGCATCCAGCCACGCCAGCAGGCGGTCGTGCAAAACTTCGACTTCGCGCTGTGCGGAGTGCGTTTGCACAAAGGCAATGCTGGTGTCGTTGTCTTGTACTTGCGCGGGCGTGTCTGGCACTGGATCAAGGTTGAGCAGGGACGACTGCAAGTGCTCCAACATGTGAGGCTCACGGCCATGGTCTGCGGCTGACTCGGCTGGGTCCACAAACACATCCACACGGTTGAACTGCCCTTTGTATTGGTCTACGTCGTCAAAGCCATCGAGCAAGTGCAAATAGTCGCGGCCATGTTTGCCCCATGCGGCCAGCAGGGGGTGGGTGTCGGTGTGCAGTGTGTATTGGTCGGCTTCTGTCAGCGAGCCATCGTCTTGCGGCACGGGCAAACCGGCTTTGTGCGCTTGGCGTTGCTTGGAGAGTTTGGCCAGTGGCACACGGCTTTCCACCACATGGCCCCAGTAGTGTTGACAGGGGTTTTGCACCAGCATGAGCACTTGGCACACGCGGCCCAAAGCGGCCAGCGCTTGCACGGTTTGCATGGGCAACGAGGTCACGCCAAACACCAGGATGCGATGCGGCACACCCGCAGGGCGTTGGGCCTTGCCTTCGCTGAATTCGTGGAGCGATGCCATCTTGGCCATGAACGCCTCATGCACTTTGGCACGTGAGCTGAAGCTGTGTGGCTTATCGGCATCAAGCGTGGCCAGAAGCGTAGGCCGTAGCACTGCCTTCACTTCTGCGTCAGCCTCCAGATCTTTGAGCAAATCGCGCCACAGCTCGGGTTGCCAGTTTTGTGCGGGGGGGAGTGGCGGGATGAAGGCGGAGGCGTGATAGCCAGCTTGTGTGCGCAGTTGGTCTTGGCCAAGGGCCCAGTCTTCCAACCAGTCGGCACGGTAGTTTTGGTAGCCGTCTAGCACGTCGGCCAGCTGCGCCGCCAGCTGATAGGCGCGGCGGTTCATGGGCGACGCTTCGTTGTTCTCTTTTGATTCAGTTTGGCTGAGGTAGTTGTTGAGCGGCGCAAAGTTGGGCTTAGCGAGCAGCACAGGCAGCATGCGCATGATGCGCCAAACCAGCGGGGACTTGTCCAGCGGCATTTGGGCGGGCACGCTGTCTGGCCCCAGCACTGCGCGGTAAATCTGCCACAGTTTGGCAGACGGCAGCTCGACCTGCGTAGCCGCGCAAATGCCTAAGTCTTTGGCCAAGGCCAGCTCTAGCCAGTGCTTCATGCCGTTGCTTTGCACCAGCAACACTTCGGGCGCGAGCACGGGCAGCGGGTGATTGCGGATGAACTGCACCGCCAACTCGCGCAGGCCCTCTAACTGGTTGCTGTGAAGCACCATAAAACCGGTGGCGTGAGGGCTAGACATGTGGGGAAGAACGGTCGAAAAAACGGGCGAATGATGGGTGTGGGTCAGTGAGCATACTGGATGGCTACCTCACACGGCTGCGGCAAGTTGCCGCCGATTCAGCGTGCTGTGCTCTGCCATACTTTGCACCTTAAAAATAACTTCGGTGGTGTGCCTCTGCGTGACGGCTGCATCCTTTTCGGGACCTTGCGTTTGTGACTTATTACAACGAAATTTTCTTCGTTCTTTTTGGCTTCATCTTTTTGATTCTTGCCATCAGCAGCGCACCCTTTTACCGCAAAGATGCGATTGAACGGCAAAGCCTGCTCCTTGCAGGCATTCCTTTGGCGGGGGCGGTGTCGTATTTTCTTTTTTTGATCGCGCCAGTGACCTCGCTGGGATGGCTCACGATTGCCAACATGTGTTTGATCGCCTCCACCTTGGGGGGCGCTTTGTTGGTGCGCAAGTGGCGTGATGTGGAGAGTCAAAAACTGTGGGCCGTACTGGCTGTGTTGTGGGTGATCACTGGCATCGTCTTTGAGTACTTGCGTGTGTCGGGCACTTTTGAGCAGCGCGTGGTGTTGGTCGTTTCGTGGATTGTGGTGTCCGGTGCTTGGACGTGCGTGGAGACCTACCGCCTGTATAAAACCAAGAAATCTTTCTTCATCTTGGGCTTGATGGTCTTCACCGCAGCTTGGGTGGTGGTGAATTTCTTGCGCTTGTTGTCGGTGGTCATGAGCGACTGGGAAATTTTTGATCTGTATCAAGAGCCCCTGACCTTAGTTCTTTTCCGGTTTATGTCGGCAGCGCTGCACCTTTTTTGTCCCATTTTCATGCTGGCTTACAGCAGCGAGCGGCTGAATGCACAAAGCCTTGCGTTTCAAAAAGAATCACAGAACACCCAATTGGTCAACGCTGAGCTGACCCAACTTGTGCGCGAACGTGATCACATGCTCATGCTCAATTCCCGTTTCTCGACACTCAGCAGTTTGGCCATGTTCAATTCGGCCATCGTCCACGAGTTGAGCCAGCCTCTGACAGCGCTGACCTTGACCCTGCATGACATGCACTATCTGGCCAAAGACGTGGATTCCTCATTTCAAGGTGCCTTGGATGAAAGTGTCAATTTGGTTCAAAAAATCGGGCAAATGATCCACAGTTTGCGTCGTCTGATGTTGGATCAGAAGCCTGAACTTCAGACCTTTGACCTGGGTGCATGTATTCAAGAAATCTTACCGATTTTGAACAACGAGTCCCGAAGCCGCACCATTGAATTCACAGGGCCTGAGCCCGATCAAGTCTTGCATGTCTTGGCCCACAAAGTCTTGTTGGAGCGTATCTTGTTCAATTTGGTGGCCAATGCCATCGACGCTTTGGGCAACCCAAGCGCTCGATCCCACACACCACGCATTGAGTTGTTGTTACACCCGCTGATGCGCGATAACCGTCCGCACGTCAGGGTGTGTGTCAACGACAACGGCCCGGGCTTTGCGGACCACTTGTTGACCGAAGCGTGGATGCATTTTCAGTCGACCAAGGCCACGGGCATGGGGGTGGGGCTGATCTTGGGGCGCCATATCCTCAACACATGGCAGGGTGAACTGCTTTTAGAGAATTTGCCATCTGGGGGTGCCAGTGTGCAGCTGTGGTTGCCGCTGGCTGAGGCACCCGGATGCTGCTGAGCTCAACTGCGTTAACTTAGAAACCATCCAACCACGTTGTGTGTGTTATCGCACCGACAAAGCCCACTTCACTATGCACGATACAGACATCACTCACTTTTGGTGTCTATTTATGAAAATTCTTGTCCCTACCGATGGTTCTGCTTGTGCATTGCGCGCCGTTAAATACGCGGCCACTTTGCGTCCCAAGCCCTCTGTCACCCTGATCTCGGTGCATGACGACGTGGGCCTCAGACATTTGAAGAAATTCATGCCCAAAGGCACCGTGTCTGACTATTTGCGCGAACAAAGCGACAAAGAGTTGAAGTCGGCGCGCGCCGTGTTGGACAAGGTGGGCGTGCCCCACGACATCATCATCAAAACTGGCCATGTCGCCGAAGAAATTGCCAAGGCCGCCAAGGTTGGCAAATACGATTTGATTGTGATGGGGGCCAAAGGCCGCTCTATTTTGAGCGACATGCTGGTGGGTTCGGTGGCTCAGCGTGTATTGGAAATCACCAAGGCACCGCTGACTTTCATCAAGTAACTGGGCTGAGTGCACAGCCCACTTCCTGACTCAAGCCCTAAATTAGGCCTTGGGGCGCCACATGCGAAACAGCTGCTCGGGGCCCACGGTGAAGTAGTCGGCTGGCCCGCCGCCGCGCAACACATGGTCGGCACTGGCGGTGTCGTACACGCCGTCTTTTAGCAAGTGTTGGGCAATGTGCACACCCACCACTTCGCCGAGTACCAGCCAGGTCTGTACTTTTTGTTGGTCGATGCCTTCCAGTTGCACGATCTGTGTGCAGCGACACTCGAACGACACAGGGCTCTCAGCCACCCGCGGAACATCCACCACGCGTGAGGGTGCGGGGGTGAGGCCTGCCAATTCAAATTCGTTCACCTCCGGCCCGACGGGCGCGCAAGTTTGGTTCATGGCGTCAGCCAAAGGGCGCGTGACCAAGTTCCACACAAAGCTGCCGGTTTCCTGCACGTTGCGCAGCGAGTCTTTGGCCCCAATGCTTGAAAACCCCACGATAGGCGGGATGTAGTTGAAGGCCGTGAAAAAACTATAAGGCGCCAAGTTCAACACACCTTGCGCACTGCGGGTGGACACCCAGCCAATGGGGCGAGGGCCAACAATGGCGTTGAAGGGGTCGTGGGGCAGGCCATGGCCAAGGCGAGGTTCGTAGAAATGAGTCATGCAGCAACGATAAATCGAAATGGGGTATGGCCTGTTGTTGCCAACAAAAAACTTCTCATCATTAAGAGTTATAAAGTATTAAAATAAAAAACAAATTAATTCTTAATGAAGTTTTATGGCCATTCAATCTTCTTGGGGTTATCTGTTTTTCGTGGCTTTCTGCTTCGCAGGTAGCGCCTTACAAGTGCACGCCAGCACCGCACTCAATCCCGCTTCGCAAAGTTGTTTAGATGCTGGCGGCTCACTGCGCATGGGGGGCAGCAGCCATTCCAACCGACTCCTGTGCAAATTGCCTTCTGGTCTGGTGTGCGAGCGCTGGGCATTGCGGCGTGGTGAGTGCGGCAGCAAAATCGCCCAAGCTGCACCGTCGATCGATTCGACCTTGAAGCCTGCGTCTTTGCGGACGCAGTGAGTAATGAGCCGACAAAGGCTGCTGATTTAAATCAGCATGCCCTTTGTCTCAATGAATGCCATCACCGCATTCAACCCATCCAGCGTTCTCAAGTTGGTCATCACAAAAGGCTTCAGGCCCTGCGCGTTGGTGCGCATGCGGATGGTGTCGGCTTCCATCACCGACAAGTCGGCACCCACGTAAGGGGCGAGGTCTGTTTTATTGATCACAAACAAGTCGCTTTTGGTAATGCCGGGGCCACCCTTGCGAGGAATTTTTTCACCGGCTGCGACGTCAATGACGTAAATCGTCAAGTCGCTCAACTCGGGGCTGAAGGTTGCTGCTAAGTTGTCGCCACCGCTCTCGATAAACACCACGTCCGCATTGGGAAAGTCGACCAACATGCGGTCAATCGCCTCGAGGTTGATCGACGCGTCTTCACGAATGGCGGTATGCGGGCAACCACCCGTTTCCACGCCCATGATGCGTTCGGCGGGCAAGGCGCCGCTCACGGTCAGCAAGCGTTGGTCTTCTTTGGTGTAGATGTCGTTGGTGATGGCGACGAGGTCGTATTTGTCGCGCATGGCTTTGCAGAGCATCTCGAGCAAGGTGGTTTTGCCAGAGCCCACGGGGCCGCCGATGCCCACGCGCAGAGGGGGAAGTTTCTTGGTGCGGTGTGCGATGTTGTGCAAGTTATTCATGATCTAAACAGTCTGGAATATTGGGTTTCGTGCTGCGCCGAAAGGATGGCCAGCATGGGGGAAAAGGCTTGGCGTGTGTCGTCGTTCACTTGCATGGCATGCCTGACGGCTGGCCCGATGTGTTGGGCCAGCTTTGTCAAAATGCGCTGCCCCGAGTTTTGACCGAGTGGTACCGATTTGAGGGCAGCTTGCACCATGTTTTCTGCCCAGCCGAACGCATAGGCTTGCAAGCATTGTTCGATGTCAGCGCCTGTGCGAGACAGCGCCAAGGCAAACATCAACGGGTAAGTGGGCACCCAGCGGTTGCACAGCGCGATGGTGTCAGCGTCGATGGCGTCTTGGTTGCGCAGCCATTCCAACATGGAGCGGCCCATTTGCTCGCTTTGCAAACGCAGCTCGGCGCTTTCGCGCGTGGCGTGCACCCATTGGCTCAAGGTCTGCAAGCGTGCATCATCGCGTCTCTGCCACGCGATGATCATTTCACCGAGAACCGCCATATCGCCACGCGACTGCGTGATGTGAAGCTGATCCACCAACCATGCCGCCGCGCTGTGTTCGTCATGCACAAAGCCATGGTCGATGGCCGCTTCTAAACCTTCGGAATACGAAAAGCCGCCAATTGGCAACGCGGGGGATGCGAGCCAAATGAGTTGCAGCAGCGCGGGTGTGCTGGCAGTCGCTGCGATGGCAGCGTCAGTGGTCATGCTTGCAGTTTGGGCCGTGCACATGGCCATGACCGTGCTCACGATGTGCAGCGTGTTCGTGTTCATGCGCATCGTCGTGCGAATGGTCATGCCCATGCCCATGCCCATGCCCATGCCCATGCCCGTGGCTGCTGTACGCGCCACCCTCTGGCTCGAACGCTTCATGCACCGTGACCACCGTCATGTGCATGGCGCGCAACATATCGGCCAGCACATGATCCGGTTCGATCTTCAAATGATCGGGCTTGAGTTCAATGGGCACATGGCGGTTACCGAGGTGATAAGCCGCACGGGTTAAATCAAAGGCCGAACCGTGCTCTGAACACGCGGTGATGCGCAACACCTCTTGCGGGGCTGCTTGCACGCGCACAAGCGATCCGTCTTCCACCACCAACACATCGCCACCACGCACCAAGGTGCCACGCGGCAAAAACACGCCCAAGATGCGGCCCGTGGAGTCTGTGGCGTCGAAACGGCTTTTTTGCCGCACGTCCCAATCGAGCTCCACCGTGGCAGCGCGTTTGACGAGTGCAGCGGCCAAACCTTGGCCGCCAGCGATTAATTTAGAACAGGTGAGCATCAGAAAAAATCAGAATAAGAAATAGCGTTGAGTCATGGGCAAACTCACCGCGGGTTCGCAGGTGAGCAGATGGCCATCGGCGCGCACCGCATAAGTTTGGGCATCCACTTCCATACGTGGCGCGTAGTCGTTGTGAATCATGTCACGTTTGCCCACGCTGCGAATGTTCTTCACCGCACTCAGGGTTTTGTGCAAACCAAACTTGCTGCCAATGCCCGCCGCCAACCCCGCCTGCGAGACAAACGTCAGGGAGCCACGGTGCAGCGCACCGCCATACGCGCCAAACATCGGGCGGTAGTGCACGGGTTGCGGGGTGGGAATAGATGCGTTCGGGTCACCCATCGCCGCCATGGCGATGAAGCCACCTTTCAAAATGATGCTGGGCTTGATGCCAAAGAACGCGGGCTTCCACACCACCAAGTCGGCCCACTTGCCCACTTCCACGCTGCCCACTTCGTGGCTGATGCCGTGAGCAATCGATGGGTTGATCGTGTACTTCGCGATGTAGCGTTTAACGCGGAAGTTGTCATGGCGGTCAGAATCGCCAGGCAACAAGCCACGTTGGGCTTTCATCTTGTGCGCGGTTTGCCAGGTGCGGATGATCACTTCACCCACACGGCCCATGGCTTGGCTGTCGCTGCTCATCATGCTGATGGCGCCTAAGTCGTGCAAGATGTCTTCGGCCGCAATGGTCTCGCGGCGAATGCGGCTTTCGGCAAAGGCCAAGTCTTCGGCTATCGCAGGGTCGAGGTGGTGACACACCATCAGCATGTCCACATGCTCGTCGAGCGTGTTCACCGTGTAGGGGCGCGTGGGGTTGGTTGAGCTGGGCAACACATTGGCCTCGCCCACCACTTTCAAAATATCGGGCGCATGACCACCGCCTGCACCTTCGGTGTGGAAGGTGTGGATGGTGCGGCCTTTGAACGCAGCCACCGTGTCTTCCACAAAGCCCGACTCGTTGAGCGTGTCGGTGTGGATGGCCACTTGTGTGTCGGTGGCTTCGGCCACGTTCAAGCAGTTGTCAATCGCGGCGGGTGTGGTGCCCCAGTCTTCGTGCAGCTTCAAACCAATCGCACCGGCGTTGATTTGCTCATGCAATGAATCGGGTAAAGCGGCGTTGCCTTTGCCCAAGAAGCCTAGGTTCATCGGGAAGGCGTCGGCCGCTTGCAACATGCGTTCGATATTCCAAGCGCCTGGCGTGCAGGTGGTGGCAAAGGTGCCGGTGGCTGGGCCCGTGCCGCCGCCAAGCATGGTGGTCACGCCACTGGTCAAGGCTTCTTCAATTTGCTGGGGCGCAATGAAGTGGATGTGGGTGTCCACACCACCGGCGGTGACGATGTTGCCTTCGCAGCTGATCACCTCGGTGCCTGGGCCAATGACGATGTCCACGCCCGGTTGTGTGTCGGGGTTGCCCGCTTTGCCAATGGCCACGATGCGGCCCCCCTTCAAACCAATGTCGGCCTTAACGATGCCCCAGTGGTCGATGATGAGCGCGTTGGTCATCACCGTGTCTACAGCACCGCCAGCTTGTGGACCCGTGCCCGAGCCATCGCGTGTGCGTTGTGATTGCGCCATGCCATCGCGGATGGTTTTGCCGCCACCGAATTTCACTTCTTCGCCGTAGCCACCCGCTTGCAGTGTGAAATCTTTTTCAACCTCGATGACCAAGTTGGTGTCTGCCAAACGCAGACGGTCGCCCACGGTGGGGCCAAACATTTCTGCATAGGCGCGTTTGCCGATCGTTGCCATCAGATGTTTCCTTTGCGCGGCGCATCGACGGCGCCTTTGTCCACGGCGCCATTCACCAAACCGCGAAAGCCAAACACTTGGCGATTGCCACTCAGGTCCACCAATTCGACCGTGCGTTGTTGGCCCGGCTCAAAGCGTACCGCTGTGCCTGAAGCGATGTTCAAACGCATGCCGTGTGCAGCGTCGCGGTCAAAGCGCAAACCTGCATTGGTTTCCGCAAAGTGGTAATGCGAGCCCACTTGGATGGGGCGATCACTGGCGTTTTGCACCACGAGGGTGTGCGTGCGTCGGTCAGGGTTGAGGACGTGTTCGCCCTCGTCAATCAAGAGTTCTCCGGGTGTCATACGTGCCTCGCGTGTTTATTTGCCGCGACCGGTGAACCACCAGACGATCGCTGCGGCGACCGCGATGGACACGAAGCCCCACACATCGGTGGCGTGGTAATGCGAGGCCCCTTCAATGCCGTGGCCTTCGTGGGCGACAGCGAGTGAGGGCAAGAAGGGCAGAAGGCGAAGGCAAGCAGCAAGACGTGGCATGGTGGGGTTTCCCAAAACGTGGGTCAAAAAAAATTCAAAGGATGGGTTGGTGGACGGTCACCAGCTTGGTGCCATCGGGGAAGGTGGCTTCAACTTGGATGTCGGGAATCATCTCGGCCACGCCGTCCATCACATCGGCACGGGTCAGCACGCTGCGCCCGGTACTCATGAGTTGCGCCACGGTTTTACCGTCGCGCGCACCTTCCATGACAGCAGCGCTGATGAGGGCCACGGCTTCGGGGTAGTTGAGCTTCAGGCCACGGGCTTGTCGGCGCTCGGCCAACAAGGCGGCTGTGAAGATCAAGAGTTTGTCTTTTTCGCGGGGTGTGAGTTCCATAGTGCCTCAGAGTATGCAACTTGTGTGCCTTCTCAGTGAACTCAGACGCGTCCATGTTGTGACAACTTTGGTGCACATCCGCCGTCTTGGTGCATGCACCAACGTGCGTCATCCTGCGTTCTCTGTGTTTATTTTGGTGCGAACTTCTTGATGTGATCAAAGTTGGTGCGTCCCTTCATTGCCAAGCTTGTGATGGTTTTGCTTCATATAGATGCTTGCTTTGACGTCTAGGCAAAACGCAAGTTGGCACAAGCTTTGCAATAGGTCTTGCAAGCGAGTGAATCTCATCCCCGCTGAACGCAACCTAATTTTTTGGAGTGAAACCCATGATGAATCGTCGAGGAAACCTCAAGGCCCTGGCCGCAGCCGCAGCGCTGTCGGTCGGATCGTTTGTGATTGCGCCACAGGCGTTCGCAGCTGACACCATCAAAGTTGGCGTGCTGCACAGCTTGTCGGGCACCATGGCTATTTCGGAAACCGTGTTGAAAGACACCGTGTTGATGGCCATTGACGAAATCAACGCCAAGGGTGGCGTGCTGGGCAAAAAGCTCGAACCCGTGGTGGTCGACCCCGCATCAAACTGGCCTTTGTTTGCTGAAAAAACCAAGCAGTTGCTGACCCAAGACAAAGTCTCCGTCATCTTCGGCTGCTGGACCTCGGTGTCTCGCAAGTCCGTGTTGCCAGTGGCTGAAGAGCTCAACGGTTTGTTGTTCTACCCCGTGCAATACGAAGGCGAAGAACTCAGCAAAAACGTGTTCTACACCGGCGCTGCACCGAACCAACAAGCCATCCCCGCGGTGGACTATTTGATGAGCAAAGACGGCGGCGCTGCCAAGCGTTGGGTCTTGTTGGGCACCGACTACGTGTACCCACGCACCACCAACAAAATCTTGCGCGCCTACCTCAAAAGCAAAGGCGTGAAAGACAGCGACATCGACGAGAAGTACACCCCCTTTGGTCACTCGGATTACCAAACCATCGTGGCTGACATCAAGAAGTTCTCTGCCGGTGGCAAGACGGCTGTGGTCTCCACCATCAACGGTGACTCCAACGTGCCCTTCTACAAAGAGCTCGGCAACGCAGGCTTGAAAGCCAAAGACGTGCCCGTGGTTGCTTTCTCGGTCGGTGAAGAAGAGTTGCGCGGTGTGGACACCAAACCTTTGGTCGGTCACTTGGCGGCATGGAACTACTTCATGTCCATCAAGAACCCCACCAACGATGAGTTCATCAAGAAGTGGTCTGCTTACGCCAAGGCCAAGAACATCGCCGGTCACAAGGACAAGCCTTTGACCAACGACCCGATGGAAGCCACCTACATCGGCGTGAACATGTGGAAGCAGGCGGTGGAGAAAGCCAAGTCCACCGACGTCGACAAAGTCATCGCAGCCATGGCAGGCCAAACCTTCCAAGCGCCAAGCGGCATCACCTCAAAGATGGACGAGAAAAACCACCACTTGCACAAGTCGGTGTTCATTGGCGAGATCAAGGCTGACGGCCAGTTCAACGTGGTCTGGAAGACCCCCGGTCCTGTGAAAGCCAAGCCATGGAGCCCGTTCATCGAAGGCAACGACAAGAAGCCCGATGAGCCTGTGAAGAAGTAAACCCTCTCCAAGGGATGAACTTGGGGGAGGGCTGGTGCCCTCCCTTTTTCTTTTTGGAACCTCGATGACCCGAATTTCTTCTTTCTCTTTGGCAGCCCTCGCCTTGAGCTGTGCCGCGTTGTTTGCCTCCTCAGCCATGGCGCTGACCACAGAGCAAACCCGCGCCTTGACGATTGGTGACACCGATGCCCGCATCACCGCGCTGCAACAAGCGCTGGCGTCGCCGGACGAAAAAACAGCAGCCTTCATGCAAGCCATGGCGGACGATGCTGTCAAAGTCAACGGCACACAGGTGCTGATCGTGCGCGATGGCAAAGCGTCAGACCCCGTGACTGGGGAAGCGCAAGCGCTGCCCGAGGCAACAGAAGACGTGATCAACAACAACCGCATGCGCGGCGAGATTGACGCCGCCTTGGCTGCGTTGCAATTGCTCAGCCCCGATGCCGCCTTGCGACTGGCCGCCACCAAAGCCATGTTGAAAGAACCCGATCCGACCAAGCTGGCCATGCTCGACAAAGCGTTGGCCGATGAACAAAACGCCGGCGTCAAAACCCAAATGCTGCTGGCCCGAGCCGCAGTCATGCTGAACAGCACGGACGCGAAGGAACGCTTGGCAGCTGCCAAAGCCTTGGCCGACAGCCAAACTCCCGATACCCAACTCTTGCTCAACCAACGTTTGAGCGAGGAGCAAGACAAGCCAGTGCGCAGCCAATTAGAAGCGTCGCTCCGCACCATCCAAGCTGCGCTCAACTGGGGCGAAAAGCTGGGGGCCTTGTTCACCGGCATCAGCTTGGGGTCTATTCTTTTGCTGGTCGCTTTGGGGCTTGCCATCACCTACGGGTTGATGGGCGTGATCAACATGGCACACGGCGAATTGATGATGATTGGTGCTTACGCCACCTACGTGGTGCAAGGGCTGTTCCGCCAGTACTTGCCAGGCATGTTTGACGCGTATTTGTTGGTAGCCGTGCCTGCTTCGTTCTTAGCCGCAGCCTTGGTGGGCGCGGTGTTGGAGCGCTTGGTCTTGCGCCACTTGTATGGCCGACCTTTAGAGACCTTACTCGCCACATGGGGCATCAGTTTGGTGTTGATGCAAGGCGTGCGCAGTGTGTTTGGTGCGCAAAACGTGGGTGTTGAGAACCCCTCTTGGATGAGCGGCGGCGTGCAGCTGCTGGCCAATTTGTCACTGCCCTACAACCGCTTGGTCATCATCGGTTTTGCGCTGTTTGTGTTGGTGGGCATGACGCTGTTGATCAGCAAAACGCGGTTGGGATTGTTTGTGCGCGGTGTGACTCAAAACCGACCCATGGCCTCCGCCTTGGGGGTGAACACAGCCCGCATTGACACCTATGCGTTTTCTTTGGGTTGCGGAATCGCCGGCTTGGCCGGTTGTGCCTTGAGTCAGATTGGCAACGTGGGTCCTGACTTGGGGCAGAACTACATCGTGGACGCTTTCATGGTGGTTGTGCTGGGTGGCGTGGGCCAACTGGCCGGCACCGTGTATGCGGCGATGGGCTTGGGGCTGATGAACAAATTGCTCGAAGGCGTGGCGGGCGCTGTGCTGGCCAAGATTGCCGTGTTGGTTTTCATCATTGTGTTCATCCAAAAACGCCCACAAGGTTTGTTTGCGATGAAGGGCCGAAGTGCCGAGGCTTGATATGAACACAACAACAACCATGACTACTGCGATGCAACTCCCTGAACCTGCTCCTTTGATGAGTCGCCGTGCTTGGGTGGCTTTTTTAGCGGCCCTCATCACGCTGTGTGCGGTGGTGCCTGTGCTCAACCTGTGGGTGCCCGAGGGCAGCCTGTTCCACATGAGCGACTATGCCGTGGGCTTGGTCGGCAAGATCATGTGTTACGCCATCTGCGCCTTGGCGATGGACTTGATTTGGGGCTACACCGGCATCTTGTCGCTGGGCCACGGCTTGTTCTTTGCCTTGGGCGGCTATGTGATGGGCATGTACCTCATGCGCCAGATCGGCACCGATGGCAACTACAAAAGCAACTTGCCCGACTTCATGGTCTTCCTCGATTGGAAAACCTTGCCTTGGCACTGGACCTTCAGCGACAGCTTCATCGCCACCTTGCTGCTGATCGTGTTGGTGCCCGGCGTGCTGGCTTGGGTGTTTGGCTACTTTGCCTTTCGCTCGCGCATCAAAGGCGTGTACTTCTCCATCATCACGCAGGCGCTGACGTTTGCCGCCATGTTGCTGTTCTTCCGCAACGAAACGGGCTTTGGTGGCAACAACGGTTTCACCGATTTCAAGCGTATCTTGGACTTGCCGATCGCCACCCCCACCATGCGCATGACCTTGTTTGTCATGACCAGTGCCACCTTGCTGGGTTGCTATGTGTTTGCCCGCTGGTTGGTGCAAAGCAAGTTTGGCCGCGTGTTGCAAGCCATTCGCGACGCCGAAAGCCGCGTGATGTTCTCAGGCTATTCACCCTTGCCTTACAAGTTGACCATTTGGGTGATCTCGGCCGTGATGTGCGGCATTGCGGGCGCGTTGTATGTGCCGCAAGTGGGCATCATCAACCCCAGCGAAATGAGCACGGGCAACTCGATTGAGATTGCCGTGTGGGCCGCAGTCGGCGGGCGTGCTTCGCTGATCGGCCCCATCGTGGGTGCCTTCTTGGTCAACGGCATGAAAAGCTGGTTGACCGTGACGGCCCCTGAGTTTTGGCTGTATTTCTTGGGTGCGCTGTTCATTGGCGTGACCCTGTACATGCCCCACGGTGTGGTGGGTTTGGTTCAAAAACTCAGCTCTAAGAAACAGGCAGGAGAAAAAGCATGACCCCCGATCTGTTTGAACAAGGTGCTGAGCGCTTGGCTACACACCAAGCCCGCGTGGTGGCCGAGGTGACCTCCGGCGACCGAAGTGCCAGCTTTGGCCGCATTCACGAGGCCGGCTCGTTGGATGTGACCCACGGCCGCATCTTGTACTTGGAAGACGTGCATGTGAGCTTCGACGGTTTCAAGGCCATCAACGGTTTATCGTTGGATATTGCGCCTGGCGAGTTGCGCTGCATCATTGGCCCCAACGGCGCGGGCAAGACCACGATGATGGACATCATCACCGGCAAAACCAAACCCGACTCGGGCCAAGTGTTCTTCGGCAGCACCATCGATTTGTTGCGCCACAACGAACCGGAAATTGCGCAACTGGGCATTGGGCGCAAGTTCCAAAAGCCCACCGTGTTTGAGCAGTTGAGCGTGTTTGAGAACTTAGAGCTGGCCTTGAAAACCCACAAAGGTGTAGCGGCCTCGATGTTTTTCAAACTCAACGGCACACAGCGTGACCGTCTGGGCGAGGTGCTTAAAACGATCAACCTTGAAGACAGCGTGAGCCGTCAAGCGGGCAACCTCAGCCACGGTCAAAAGCAATGGCTGGAGATTGGCATGTTGCTCATGCAAGACCCCAAGCTCTTGCTGTTGGACGAACCCGTGGCTGGCATGACCGACTACGAGACCGAGCGTACCGCCGAGTTGTTTTTGGCGCTGAAGGGCAAGCACTCGCTGATGGTGGTCGAGCATGACATGAGCTTCATCAACACGATTTCTGACATCGTCACCGTGTTGTGCGATGGCTCGGTGCTGGCGCAAGGTACGCTGCCGCAGGTGCAAGCCGACGAGCGCGTGATTGAGGTGTATTTGGGGCGCTGAAGTGCCACCCCAAGTCCATCAGCCCAAGAACGAGACACACACCATGCCCCTCTTAGACGTCAAAAATATCAACCAGTACTACGGCGGTTCGCACATTTTGCGTGACGTCAGTTTCACCGCCGAGCTAGGCAAGATCACCGTGCTTTTGGGGCGCAATGGCGTGGGTAAAACCTCGCTGCTGAAGTCGCTCATGGGGGCGGTGCCCATTCGCAGCGGCAGCATCACCTTTGACGACCATGCGATTGAGCGCCACGCGCCTTACGAGCGTGCGCGTGCAGGCATTGGCTATGTGCCGCAAGGTCGCGAGATCTTTGCGCGCTTAACGGTGGAAGACAACTTGCGCATGGGCTTGGCCACACAACCTGCAGGGACCGACATTCCTGCTGAGTTGTACGAGCTGTTCCCGGTGCTCAAGCAAATGCTGCATCGCCGTGGTGGCGATTTGTCAGGCGGGCAGCAGCAGCAATTGGCCATCGCACGCGCGCTGGCGTCTGGCCCCAAACTCTTGGTCTTGGATGAGCCGACCGAGGGCATTCAGCCCAGCATCATCAAAGACATTGGCCGCGTGATTCGCATGTTGGCCAACCGCGGCGATATGGCCATTGTGTTGTGCGAGCAGTACTACGACTTTGCCGAAGAACTGGCCGACGACTATTTGGTGATGGAGCGCGGTGAGGTGATTGCGCGGGGCCCTGGCTCAGAAATGCAAGCCAAGAACGTACGGCAGTTGGTGGCGATTTAAGCCCAGGTGCGGGGCAAAGATGGCCCTGCTTCTTCGCCCCGTTTGTCTTTTTACATCGCCCAAATGCGTGGCGGCTGATCGCCCATAGCCCACAAGCCTTTTCGCCATGCCGCCCACACGCTGCGCAACAGCGTTTGTGCAGGTTCTACCAAGGGCGAGAGTGTGCGCAACACGATCACACGAGGGTGCGGTGAGGTCACCCCTGCATGCAGGCCTGCAGGGGCCAGTTCGGTGAACTCACGCGCAAGTGCCAACGCCAAATCGCGACGCTCGCGTTTCAGGTCTGCGCCGCAGGCAAACACCAAGGTAGCCATGCAGCGAGCACCTGCGAGGCCGAGGGGGCCGTTGAGCAGGCGCTCGTCTTGTGCATCGATCAAGCCGCGTTCCAACCAAACGCCAGAAATTTCTAGGTGCTGTTGCAGCTGACCCCGTTCAAACGGCAAGTCGGCGTTGGGCAGGCCCAAGGCGGTGATGTCCCATGCCATCAACTCTGCCGTGGCCGCGAGGTCAAACACAGCCTGGTTGAGGCCGTGGCAGCCGTTGTAGGCGATGGTTTCCAGTGGCAGCCATTCCAAGCGACTGTGTTCGCCCAAGGTGGCGTGTACCTTTTGTGTGGCTAAGCCGCTCTCGCTTCGGTAGAACCGCGTAGCACCCGGTGTGGTCACCAAGCCATGTGCGGCGTGTGCGAGGGTGACTTTGATGTCTAGTACATCGCCGCCGACCAAGCCACTGGGCGGGTGCACCAACACGTTGTGGCACACCGCATCACCTTCGGGGTAGAGGCTTTGCAAGATGCGCAGTGGGCCTTGGTGCTCAAAGCGGGCCACTGTGCGGGAGCCTTGTTTGGCATAATCCAATGCCAGTTTGGCGTGCCAGCCCGTATGAGAGTGCATAGGTTGATCTTGATGACCCTTTGACATCCACCTGCGCGCATGTCAAAGGAATCGATCATTAGTGATCTTGCGACCCGCGGTGTGCCCATCCCGTGGTGTGCTTTTCGATGTAGCTGAACAGCTCATACATCACCATGGCCATGGCACCCACCACCACCAAGCCGGCAAAAGCCAAGCCCATTTGCATGGCAGACCCTGCAGAAATCAGCAAGTAACCGATGCCTTCGTTGGCGGCCGTCATTTCAGAGACGGTGGTGCCAACAAACGCCAAGGTGATCGCCACTTTGAGGGAACCATAAAAATAAGGCATGGAGCGCGGCAGGCCCACTTTGATCAACACGTCCCAGCGTTTGGCGCCCAAGACGCGCAGCACGTCTTCGAGTTCAGGCTCTAAGGTGGCCAAGCCGGTGGCGATGTTCACCATGATGGGGAAGAAGCTGATCAAGAACGCAGTCAAGATGGCAGGGCCCACGCCAATGCCAAACCACACCACCAAAATGGGCACAAAGGCCGCTTTAGGTAAGGCGTTGAAGCCGGTCATCAGCGGGTACACGGCGGCGTAGGCCAAGCGTGAGCTGCCAATCACAAAGCCCAACATCACGCCCACGACGATGGCAATGCCAAACCCCACCATGGTCACCCAGAAGGTGCGCCAAGCATGGCCGGCGATGACCTCTCGGAACTCCACCATTTGCTGCCAAATGCGCAGGGGCGAAGGGAAGATGAATTCAGACACATTGAAGAACGAGCACAAGGCTTGCCAAATCAGCAAAGTGCCTACGAGCAAGCCCCAAGGCGCCCAAGTTTCGAGTTGTTTTTGAGTCATGGTCTGGCGTTCGGTTTACTGCTGAATGGCGGCGCCGGTTTTGCGTATGGCCCCGATGTGGCCGCGCAACTCATGCACGATGTTGGTGAACTCGGGGGTGTAGGTCACCTCCAAGTCACGCGGGCGGGGCAAGTCGATGTCACGCTTGACCACGAAGCGGCCGGGGCTCTTGCTCATCACATACACGGTGTCGGCCAAGAAGACCGACTCGCGCAAATCGTGGGTGACCAAGATGACGTTGAACTTTTGTTCCGCATGCAAGTCGCGCAGCGTGCACCACAGTTCTTCGCGGGTAAAAGCGTCGAGCGCGCCAAATGGCTCGTCGAGCAACAGCATCTTGGGCTCATGAATCAGGGCGCGGCAAATGCTGGCGCGCTGTTGCATGCCGCCTGACAGCTCCCAAGGAAACTTGCGCTCGTAGCCGCCCAAACCTACGGTTTGCAGCAATTTCAGAGCGCGTGCTTCGTACTCGGCTTTTTTGGCCTTGAACTGGGTGCGGTAAGGCTCCACGATTTCCAAGGGCAGCAACACGTTGTCTAGGGTGGTTCGCCAAGGCAGCAGTGAGGGCGATTGAAACGCCATACCGCTGATCTTGAGCGGGCCGTTGACAGGCTGGCCATCCACATAAATCTCGCCAAGGCTGGGTTTTTTCAAACCTGTGGTGAGCTTCATGAAGGTCGATTTACCGCAACCCGAGGGGCCCACAATGGCAATGAATTCACCTTGTTTGACCTGCAGGTTGATGTCTTCCACCGCAAAGTGGTTTTGGGCCAACAACTCGTCGTTGTAGGCCAGCCAGACGTTTTGAAAGTCGACAAAGTGTTCAGGTGAAGCTGTCATGGAGGCAAGCCAATTTACTTTTTGGTTTTAGGTGCGGGCAGCACGTCGAGTTCTTTGGCGGTGGGCAAAAAAGAACCGTTCCAGATGTCGTCTGATTTGACGCGTGTTTTGGTGTTGAACGCGTCAGACACTTGCGAGGCCATCAGGCTCAGACGTGGGCCTTTGATTTGACCAAAGCCTTCTTCACGGGCGTCTGCGCTGTTGATGACGGTGTCGATGGCCAGTTGCAAGCGGCGCGTTTCCAGGGGCACGTTGATGATGCCGTCGCGCGCTTTCACGGTCTCGATGGACGCAGCTGGGTTACCGATCACGTCTTTCATACCCTTGGCGAAGGCGGCCAAGAAGGCTTTCACCGCCGCTGGGTTTTCTTTGAGGATCTTGGGCGACGCGATGATGGCGTTGCCATACAACTTCACACCGAAATCAGGGTAGGGCAACACCACCACGTCTTCGGCTTTCACGCCGCGGGCTTCGATGTTGAGTAAGGAGGTGAAGGTGAAGCCCGTGATGGCATCCACATCGCCGCGCACCAACATGGTTTCGCGCAAAGGTGGGTCCATCGCGGTCCAGGTGACGTTGGTCACGCCGTTGGCCTTGGCAAAGATGGGGAAGGCGCGACGGCCAGCGTCAAACACAGGGGCACCGAGTTTTTTACCTGCCAAATCAGCGGGGGTTTTGATGCCTGATTTTTTCAGCGCCATCACCGAAGCGGGGGTGTTGTTGTAGACCATCATGATGGCCACGGGCTTGTTGGGCGCGTCGGGGTTGTTGGCGTGAAATTCCATCAAGGCGGCCAAATCGGCAAAGCCCATGTCGTAAGAGCCTGAGGCCACGCGGGTCACGGCACCACCAGAGCCGTTGCCGGCGTCCACCGTCACGTCTAACTTGGCATCTTTGAAATAACCTTTGGCTGCGGGCACCAGGAACAAGGCTGCTGTGCCTTCAAAACGCCAGTCGAGTTGGAACTTGATCGGCGTGGCTTGCGCGAAGGCGCTGCCAAAACTGGCGGCCAAAGCGAGGCCGAGGGAGGTTTTCAAAAAGGTGCGTTTGGTCATGGAAGCTCCTAAAACTGTTGACGGTGTGTACGGTGTGATCAACTGACTGTTGCAATAACGGTGCCCGGTTCTGAGAGTCAAACCCCGTTGGTGAGGGGCAAATTGTGCGCGACTTTGGTTTGTATACAAAACGGGTTTGCACTAATCTGGCGTGCATGCACCGTTTGCGTGCGTTTTACCGTGCGAGTCAACATGCAAAAAGCCAGCGCAGAGGCTGGCTTTTCGATGTCGCTGGAGCCTTTTAGTGGCTATCGGCCTGACGGGCAGCAGCCACAGCGGCCGAGTCGTCTTTGGAGGCGCCGTTGAAGAACAGGTTCAGCACCACGGCAGAGATAGAGGCCAACAAAATGCCCGACTCAATGAGAGGGTGCAGGTTGTGCGGCATCCATTGCTTGAAGTTGGGCGCGATCAGCGGAATCATGCCGATACCAATCGACACGGCCACCACCAAGCTGTTGTAGCGGTTGTTTTTAAAGTCCACGCCGCCCAAGATGCGAATGCCGGTGGCAGCCACCATGCCAAACATCACCAAGCCTGCGCCGCCCAGCACCACGGTGGGGAGCGACTCAACCAAAGCAGCCATCTTAGGAATCACGCCCAAGATGATCAGGATGATGCCGCCCGCCACGCACACAAAGCGGCTCTTCACGCCTGTGACGGCAACGAGACCCACGTTTTGCGAGAAGCTGGTGTAGGGGAAGGTGTTGAAGATGCCGCCAATCAGCGTGCCCAAACCGTCGGTGCGCAAACCACGGGTGAGCGCGGCGCGGTCCACATGGCGGTCGGTCATTTCGCCCAAGGCCAAGAACATACCGGTGGATTCAATCATCACCACAATCATCACCAGAGTCATGGTGAGGATGAGCACGGGGTCAAACACAGGCATGCCGAACTGGAACGGCATGACGATCTCAAACCAGCCCGCTTTACCGACTTTGTCAAAGTTCATCAGACCCAAGCTGGTGGCCACCACGCCACCAATGACGATGCCCAAGAGCACCGAGATATTGGCAATGAAGCCCTTGGCGAACTTAGAAATCATCAAGATCGACACCAACACCAAAGCGGCAATGCCCACGCCTGTGAGGTCGGCGTACTTGGGGTTGGGGATTTTGGCGACCAAGGCCAAATCTTTGGGCACAGCAGCCAGCGTGGAACCGGGCGCCGAGGCTGCAGCCGCAGCATCAGCCAGCCACTTGGCGTGCTCGGGGTTGACGATGGATGGCGCGGTGGGGCCAAAGGGGTTGCCGAAAATCCAGTTGATGCCAATGCGCATCAAGCTGATGCCGATGACGGCAATGATGGTGCCGGTCACGACAGGCGGGAAGAACCGCAGCATGCGGCTGACCAAGGGTGCGATCAGTATTGAAATTGCCCCTGCGCCCATGATGGCGCCAAAGATCAGTTGTGCGCCTGCGGCGCCCGGGTTGGCGCCGGCCATGGCCACCATGGGGGCCACGGCGGCAAAGGTCACGCCCATCATGACAGGCAAGCGGATGCCAAACCACTGGGTGGCACCCCACGACTGAATGAGGGTGACGATGCCACACACAAACAAGTCAGCCGAGATGAGCATGGCCACTTGTTCGGGGCTGAGTTTCAAGGCACGGCCGACGATGAGTGGCACAGCCACAGCACCGGCGTACATCACCAAAACGTGTTGAAGGCCCAGCGCAGCGAGCTTGCCAGTGGGCAAGTGTTCGTCAACGGGGTGGGTGGATGAGGTCATGTGCGTTTCTCCAAGTTAATCGCATACAAAACTGTATACAGTTTTTGGCTTGGTGATGCCTAGAAGAAACCCTTGAATTTCTAACGCAACAATAGGGGCCATTTTTTGGCCATCCTTCACAATTTTCAGGAGATCACGCTTTGAATCAATCCACCCGTTACGGCATCATCGGCTGCGGCATGATGGGACAGGAGCATTTGCGCAACATCGCGTTGCTGCCGGGCGCGAGCGTGACTCGAATTTTTGAGCCTGATGACGTCATGGCCGCGCGCAGTCTCGCTTTCGTACCGCAGGCCCAACGCGTCGCCAGCTTGGCCGAGGTGGTGATGGCCGAGGACGTGGACTGTTTGTTGATCGCCAGCCCCAATTTCCGCCATGCCGAGCAACTGCGCGAGATTGCTGGGTTGCGCCCCTTGCCCCTGTTGCTTGAGAAACCCGCCTGTACTTCGCTGGACGATGTGCGTGCTTTAGCCGCCTTGGCCAGCGACTATCCCGCCCCGATTTGGGTGGCGATGGAGTACCGCTACATGCCGCCTGTGGCTTTGCTGGCCCAAGAAGTGCACAGCCAGCTCAACACCGGCCCTGTGACCATGCTGTCTATTCGCGAGCACCGTTTTCCGTTCTTGGTGAAAGTGGGTGACTGGAACCGCTTCAACCAATACACGGGTGGTACTTTGGTCGAAAAATGCTGCCACTTTTTTGACCTGATGCGCCACCTCACCCAAAGCGAGCCCGTGCGCATTTATGCCTCGGCCTCGGTGGCGCATAACCACTTGGACGAGCAGTACCCCTTGGGCACACCCGATATTTTGGACAACGCCTACGTGGTGGTCGACTTCGCATCGGGCCAGCGGGCGTTGCTGGAGTTGTGCATGTTTGCCGAAGGCGCGCGTTACCAAGAAGAGATTTCGGTGGTCGGTCCCCAAGGCAAAGTGGAATGTTTCGTGCCGGGTCCTGGTCGTTTTTGGCCCGAACACTTGGGCGAGGCACCCACGCCCAAACTCGTCATCAGCCCGCGTGAGCCCAAAGGCCCGCGCGAGTTGGAGGTGCCGGTCGACGCCGTGGCCTTGGCTGCGGGCGACCACAACGGGTCCACCTTGTACCAACACCAGCGCTTCAATGCCGTGGTGCGCGGCGAGGGTGCCATTGAGGTGAGTTTGCGCGATGGTTTGGCGGCTGTCGTGATGGGCTTGGCGGCACAAGAGTCGGCGCGCACAGGCCAAGCGATTGACTTGACCCGTGGCGATTACGCGTTGGGCAGCTTGCTCAACGGCGCCTGACTTGGCGATAACCCCAAGAGGTGGGGCTATGGATTCATATATTATTCATTCACAGATTTAACGCGATCGTTTTCAGGGTTTGAAATTCAATTTATGGCATCCGTCCAACTCCAACAAGTCACCAAAAGCTACGATGGCAAGCACAACGTCATCCACGGCATTGACTTGGACATCCAACACGGCGAGTTTGTCGTGTTTGTGGGGCCGTCGGGCTGCGGCAAGTCCACCTTGCTGCGCATGATTGCGGGTTTGGAGAGCATCACGGGCGGCGACGTGCTGATTGACGGCGTGCGTGTCAACGACCAGCCGCCGCGCCACCGCGACATTGCCATGGTGTTTCAAGACTACGCGCTGTACCCCCACAAGAGCCTCTACGACAACATGGCGTTTGGCCTGCGTTTGCGCAAAATGCCCGAAGACGAGATCAAGCGCCGTGTCATGGATGCCGCGCGTTTGCTACGCATCGACCACATGTTGGACCGCAAACCCGCCGCCTTGTCGGGTGGTCAACGCCAGCGCGTGGCGATTGGCCGCGCCATCGTGCGGCAGCCCAAAGTGTTTTTGTTTGACGAGCCCTTGTCTAACCTCGACGCGCAGTTGCGGGGCGAGATGCGCAGCGAGATCAAAAAGTTGCACCAGCGCTTGGGCGCCACCATCATCTACGTCACCCACGACCAAGTGGAGGCCATGACTTTGGCCGATCGCATTGCCGTGTTGAGTGGTGGTCACAAGATGCAATACGCCAGCCCCGACCAGATTTACAACCGTCCCGCCGCCCAGTTTGTGGCGGGCTTCACTGGCAGTCCGCCGATGAACTTGCTGCCCTGTTCGCTGGCCAATGGTTCAGCAGACATCGGCGGCGCAGGCCTTGCCTTGCCTGCCGATTTGTGGGCGCGTGGCGCAGCGGCTGACGGCCATGTGTTTGGCATTCGCCCCGAAAACATTGCCTTAGCACCCCGTGATGGGCAGGCCCAAATTGCCATGAATGCACAAGTCGTCATCACCGAACCCTTGGGGGCTGAGACCTTGGTGACCTTCCAAGTTGGGCAAGCTGAGTTGGTGGCGCGTTGTGCCCCCGACTTCAAAGCACCCGCTGGCAGCGCACAAACGATTTACTTGGACGCCTCTGCGCTCCATCTGTTCAACGCATCCACAGGGCAAGCGTTGTGACGCTGGCCCGATTTTTTTGAATTTATCCAACGGAGACACGCCATGAAAAAACGTCAAGCATTGAAATTCACCGCATTGGCCTTGGCCGCAGGCCTGTGTGCTGGCAGCGTGTGGGCACAGCAAACCACCTTGCGTGTGTTTGTGGGGCCCAACCAGCGACCTGACTTGCAGCAACAGCTCTTTCAGGAATACAACAAAGCCAACCCCAACGTGAAGGTTGAGATTGAGACGGGTGGCGCAACTTCAGAGTTGCAACGCCAGTACCTGTCCACCGTGCTCAACGCCAAAGACTCGGCGATTGACTTGTTCTTGATCGACATCGTCAACCCCGCGCAGTACGCATCTAAAGGCTGGATCGAGCCTTTGGACAAATACGTGGGTGGCCCTGCCGCCTTGCGCAACGACTACTTGCCCGTATACCAACAAGCCAACGTGATCGACGGCAAAGTGTTCGCCATGCCCAGCCAAGGCGACGCCATGTTCATGTACTACCGCAAAGACTTGCTTGCCAAGTACGGCGTGGCAGAACCGAAAACTTGGGACGAGTTGGCTGCGGCTGCCAAGAAAATCATGGCGGGTGAAGGCAATGCCAACTTGCAAGGTTTGTCCATCCAAGGTGCGCCGATTGAAGGCGCGGTGTGTACCTTCTTGCTGCCCTACTGGGGCCAAGGCAAGCAGTTCAACGACGCGGGCGGCAAGCTCACGCTCGACAAACCCGCAGCTGTCAAAGGCTTGAACGCTTGGTTGGGCATGGTCGACCAAGGCGTGATCAAAAAGAACGTGGCTGAGGTGAAAACACCGGATACGGTCAACGAGTTCAAAGCCGGTCAAGTGGTGTTCGCCATCAACTGGGGCTTTGCGTTTGACCGCTTCAAAGACGATGCCGATTCCAAAGTCAAAGGTCAAGTCGGCGTGATGCCTCTGCCTGCGATGGCCGGTGGCAAATCGGCCACTTGTATGGGCGGCTGGCAGTGGGCGATGAACGCTTACAGCACCCGCAAAGACGAGGCGGGCAAGCTCATCAAGTTCTTGTCGTCCAAGCAAGCCAGCGCGTTTGTGGCCAAAGAAGGCTCCATCTTGCCGGTGTTCCAAAGTCTCTACGCAGACCCTGACGTGAACAAAGTGGTGCCTTGGTTCAAGGACGCGCTGCCCGTGGTGTTGGCCGCCCAAAGCCGCCCCATGGTGAACGACTATGGCCAAGTCTCGGACATCATCCGCACCACCACCAGCGCCATCTTGGCCCGCACCAAAACGCCTGAAGCCGGTGTGGACGAGATTGCCGCGCGCGTCGGTCGCCTGATGCGTTGATGCTGTCTAAGCTACGCGACCCCAGCGAAAAAACACTCGCGGTGCTGCTGCTGGCACCCGCGTTTGCGTTGCTGCTCGCCATCGTGGTCTACCCGATTGGCAAGCTGATTTACAACAGCTTGTTCGCCATCGACAAAGACGGCGCGTTCTTGGGGCTGCAAAACTACGTGGACGTGTGGCAAGACCCCTTGTTTTGGAACGCCACGCAAAACACCTTGCTGATCACCCTCATCACCGTGCCTGGCGCTTTGTTGGTGGGGCTGGCCTTGGCCTTGTTGGCGAATTTGCCGTTCAAGCGCAAATGGCCGGTTCGCTTGTCGCTGTTGCTGCCTTGGGCGCTGCCGCTGTCGTTTGCGGGCTTGATCTTTGCCTGGTTTTTTCACACCGAGTACGGCGTGGTCAACGATGTGTTGATGCGCTTGGGCCTGCAAGACGAGCCCACCAGTTGGTTGCTCAAACCACGCTGGGCTTTCGCCGCGATTTGCCTGACTATCATTTGGAAAACGGCGTCCTTCATGGCGCTGATTTTGTTGGCTGGGTTGCAGATGATTCCACGCTCTTTGTACGAAGCCGCCGAGGTGGACGGTGCGAATTTGTGGCAACAGTTTTGGCAAATCACCATTCCCATGCTCATGCCCAGCATCGTTGTGGCCTTGATTTTCAGAACCATCACCGCGCTGCAAACCTTTGACATTCCCTACACCATGACCAAAGGCGGGCCCGGTGAGGCCACCGAAACCTTGGCCATGCTGATTCACAAATACACCATCGACTATTCCGACATTGGCTTTGGCTCCACGCTGGCGGTCTTCATGTTTGTGATCTCGTTATTCGTCACCGGTTTTTACTTGAACCACATTGGAAAGAACGCTGCATGAGCATGGCGCAACAACACGGGCTGTGGTCGTCCCCCATGCTGCGCTGGATGGCCGCGGGCATTGTGGTGATCAATGGGTTTTTTCCTGCGGTTTGGATTTTGTTCACCTCCCTCAAGCAGGAGAGTGAACTGGTGCAAAAGCCCATCACTTGGTGGCCGCACGGCCCGACACTTGAGAACTATGTCCGTGCGTTTGCCGACCAGCCTTTGCTCACGTATTTGAAGAACAGCATTTTGGTGGCCTCGGGTGCCACGTTGTTGTCGCTGGTGGTGTCGGCGTTTGCGGCATATGCCATTGCGCGGCTGAACTTGAAGTACCGCCAGCTCATCTTGACCTGCATCGTGGCCTCCAGCATGTTCCCGTTGGTCACGCTGTTGGTGCCGATTTTTGAGACCATGCGCGCCTTGGGTTGGCTCAACACCTATGCCGCCTTGATTTTTCCGTATGTGGTGTTGAACATGCCGGTGTGCACCTTGGTGCTGGTGAGCTTTTTTCAGAGCATTCCCAAAGACTTAGAGAACGCCGCCATGATCGACGGCTGCACCCGCATGGGCGCCTTGGTGCGTGTGGTGGTGCCCTTGGCGGCGCCTGGCGTGTTCACGGCGGGCATCTTGGCGTTTGTGAATTCGTGGGACGAATTTTTGCTGGCGCTGTCGCTCAATTCCAGCCCCGCGGTGCGCACGCTGCCGGTGGGCATTGCGCTGTACCAAGGTGAGTTCACCTTTCCTTGGCCCATCATTTCAGCCGCGCTGATCGTGTCCATCGTGCCGATTGCGTTGTTGATCGCAGCTTTTCAAGAGCGCGTGGTGGGTGGCTTGACCCAAGGCGGCTTGAAGGGCTGACCGAAGCGTTGGCATGACCTCGTTGCCATGAAAAAAAGGCCTGCTTGTCGCAGGCCTTGTTGTTTCTGAGTTTAAGCAGCCAATGCTGCAAACTGTGCCATTTTGCTGCGGTAATACCCCAGCCCGCCTGCATCGGTGCTGCCAAAGCCGCGCACAGCACCCAGCACGATGTGGTGGTCACCGGCTTCGATGAGCTGGTGGATGTCGCAATCAAACCAAGCCACGGCGCCGTCCAAGCGCAGACGTTGGCTGTCTAAGCGCTCGACAGGCACATTGGCAAATCGATCCGCCATGCTGCCGGTGGCAAATTGTCCTGCCAACGCCGCTTGATGCTCGGCCAACACGCTCACGGTGAAACCGCCAGATTGGGTGAATGCGGCATGGCTGCTGGCCTCGCGGCGAATGCTCCACAGCACCAAGCGTGGGTTGAGCGAGACCGAGCTGAACGAGTTGCACGTCATGGCCCAGTCTTGGCCCTCATGGTGGGCGGTGACCACGGTCACGCCCGTGCCGAAGCTGGACAGGGCTTTGCGATAGTCCATCGCGTCTGTTGGGTTGTGCATGGGGTTCTTAAGGTACTTCGTGGCCGCAGGCCAATTCATAGAGTTCAAACCAAGTTTGGCGGTCCATGGGCACGCGCTCGGCTTGGCTGAATTGCGCAATGCGCTCCAGCTGGTTGGTGCCCATCACAGGCAGCACTTGGGCAGGGTGGTGCAGCAACCAAGCGATGGCCACGGCGGTGGTGTCAGTGCCTGCTGCTTGGGCCAAACTTTGCAGCTTGGGCGCGAGGCGGGCAGCGGCCGTGCCTGCGGTGTGGGCTTGGGTGTGCAAGCGTCCACCGCCCAAGGGCGACCATGCCATCACGGGCATGAAATGCTGTTGCGCGTGGGCCATTTGGCCGTTGATCAACGGGGCGGTGTTGAGCAAGCTCACTTCGAGTTGGTTGGTTTGCAGCTTGTGCGTCATGCGCGATTGCAGCAAGTCCACATCCCAAGGCATGAAGTTCGACACGCCGACGCCGCGCACTTTTCCGCTGGTGATCAAACCATCCAAGCACTCGCCCAAGGCTTGAGCGTCCATCAGCGGATCGGGGCGGTGGATCAAGAGCAGGTCAATCACGTCCACACCGATGCGTTGCAGCGAGCGGTCCACGCTGGCGCGCACATGGGCGGGCGAGGTGTCGTAATGCTTCACGCGGGTGCTGGGCCATTGCTGCGAGAGCAACATGATGTCGGTTTTGGTGACGATCTCGATCTTGCTTTTCAGACCAGGGTGCGCTTTGAGCGTTTCGCCAAACAGCGATTCGCAGCGGTAGTCGCCATAAATGTCGGCATGGTCGAAGGTGGTGATGCCTTGGTCCAAGCAGGCTTCAATGCGTGCCAAGTTGGCCTTCACCGAGGTGTCGCTGGCTTCGCTCAAGCGCCACACGCCATAGGCCATGCGGCTCAAAGATTGGCCGTTAGGCAGGGTGAGGCGACTCACGGGTGACTGACTCATTTGCGAACTCCTGTGCCCAGCGGTGTGGGCGGTGTGGTGGTGGGCACGCGCCCATATTCTTGGGCGAGTGACACGGTTTTGAGGTGGGGCAGCACTTTGGTGCCGAAGATTTCGCATTCGTTCAAGTGCGGATAGCCCGAGAAGATGAACGCGCGTATGCCCATTTTCATATAGTCGTGGATCTCGCTGAGCACTTGGTCCACGCTACCCACCAAAGCGGCACCGCAACCGCTGCGTGCACGGCCTACGCCGGTCCACAAATGCGGTTCGATGTAACCCTCTTCGTCGGCGATGTCTCGGTTTTGGCTTTGCAGCGCCACGCCCAAGCTCTTGGCATCCAAAGCGCGGTTGCGAATTTCGTGGCCTTTGCCGTCGTCGAGTTTGGAGACGAGCTCGCGGGCGTACTCGCGGGCTTCGGCTTCGGTGTCACGCACGACCATGTGCACGCGAAGGCCGTAGTCGAGCAGTCGGTTGTGCTTGGCCGCTTGGGCATGCACGTCGCGCATGCGTTGGGCTAACACGTCTTTGGGCTCGGGCCACATCAAATAGGTGTCGCAATGGGCGCCGCACAGGGCTAAGGCGTCGGGGCTGTAGCCTCCGAAGTACAGCAAGGGGCCGCCATTGATTTGGTAGGGGCGCACGGGGTCGGTGGACAAACCTTTGAGCTTGTAGATTTCGCCGTCGTAGTTGATCTCGTCTTGGGTCCAGGCCTGCTTCAAGATCTCCACCACTTCCCACGAGCGGCGGTAGCGGTAGGCGCTGTCTTCTTGCTGACCTGGAAAGTCTGACGAAATCACGTTGAGCGTGAGTCGGCCCTCCAAGATGTGGTCCAGCGTGGCGACGGTGCGGGCCAGCATGGCGGGGTGCATCTCGCCGCAGCGGATGGCGGCGAGCAAATTCATGCGCGAGGTTTGGGGGGCCACAGCGGCGGCAAAGGTCAGCGTGTCTTGGCCCACTTGGTAAGACGACGGGCACAAAATGTTGCGAAACCCCAGCTCTTCTGCGCGCGTGACGATGCGGCTGGTGTTGGCCCAGCTGCTGCGCAAATCGCCATCGGGCACGCCCAAATGGCGGAAATCGTCAGAACACAAAGGTGCAAACCACGCGACTTCGGCACCCTCAATGTCGGCACCTCGGACAGGAACAACGCTCATCAACATCTCCCGATGAAAAAAGTGAATGAATGGTATATGAATTGAGGGGCGCGTGTGATGGGTGTTTCCACGCATTTGCGATACTCAGACCCCATGAAGGCTCCTACCCCCGCCAAACCCTTGCCTGTGTATCTGCAAATTGCAGAGTTGCTGACGCGCCAGATCAAGGCGGGTTATTGGCAAAGTGGTGAGCGCTTGCCTACCGAGGCGGAGTTGGCCGACTCGTTGTCGGTGGCAGTGGGCACCTTGCGCAAGTCGCTGGCGCTGCTGTCGGAGCAAGGCGTGCTGGAGCGCATCCAAGGCTCGGGCACCTATGTGCGCCGCGCCGAAGGGTCGCAGCGCATTTATGAGTTGTTTCGCTTGGAGTTGACCACGGGGCCCGGTTTGCCAACCGCACATATTTTGGAGGTCAGCCGCTGCGCGCGTCCTGACCATGTGCCGCTGTTGGGCGCCGATGCGCAAGGCCCCGTTTGGCGGGTGCGCCGTTTGCGCTTTTTGAGCCAAGTGCCTGTGGCGTTAGAGGAAATTTGGTTTGACGGCGCGCTGGCGTCCACCTTGCAAGCGTTAGACTTCGGCGACTCCATGTATTTGTTCTACCAAACCCAGTTTCAAGTTTGGATTGCCCGCGTTGAAGACCGTATCAGCGCCGCACCCGCACCCGAATGGGCCGCACCGCCTTCGGGCATGCAAGCCGGTCAAAACGCGGGCTTCATTGAGCGGCTGTCGTGGACCGCCAACAACGCCTTGGCGGAGTTTTCGCAAACGTGGTTTGACCCCGCGGTGTGTCGCTATGCCTCGCGGATCAGCCAGTGAACAGGCGATGAAAAGCTAGCGTAAGTTGCTAAGGCCTAGCAGGTGCCTGGCCTCAGGGTCCGAGCTGACGTTTAACCCAACAAGTCTTGCAAGGTCCGTGCAATCACCTTAGTGGCGCGGCGCAAGTCTTCCAAGTCCAAACGCTCATCTGCGCGCTTGGCGTGGGACTCCAACACCGTGCGTGGACCCGCCCCGTAAATCACGCCTGGGATGCCGCGTTCGCCGTAGAGGCGCACATCGGTGTAGAGCGGTGTGCCCATGGCGGGGATGGGTTCGCCAAAGAGTTGCTCACCATGTGTTTGGATGGCGTCGACCAAGGGTTTGTTGCCCGCCAGCGGTTGCATGCTGTGGGCCATCAGCATGCGTTTGATGTCGACGCTGATGTGCATGTCGGCGGCGCGGCCTTGGTTGAAGCCTGCCACTGCATCGGCAATAACTTGGCGAATGCTGGCTTCGACCTCAACGGGGTTTTCTTCGGGGATCATGCGGCGGTCCAGCTTGAGCATGACCTTGCCGGGGATAACGTTGGTGTTGGTGCCGCCTTCGATCAGGCCCACGTTCACATAAGGGTGGTTGATGCCCTCGACCTTGGAGGTGACAGCTTTGTACAAGGTGTTCTGGTGGTACAGCGCGTTGAGCACCGCTACGGCGCCTTGCAGGGCGTCCACACCGGTTTCGGGAATGGCGGCGTGGGCCATCTTGCCGTGCACGGTGACTTCCATTTGCAAGCAGCCGTTGTGCGCAGTGACCACTTGGTAGCTGAAGCCGGCGGCAATCATCAAGTCAGGTTTGGTCAGGCCTTTGTCGAGTAACCAGCCGGGGCCGAGCAGGCCGCCGAATTCTTCGTCGTAAGTGAAGTGCAGTTCGAGGTTGCCGTTGAGCGGGTGGTGTGCAGCTTGGTTGACGGCTTCCAAAGCGCGGGTGGCAAAGGTGAAGGTGGAGAAATCGCACTTGCTCACAGCGCTGGCGCGGCCGTAAATTTTGCCGTCCACGATGTCGCCACCGTAGGGGTTTTGGGTCCAGCCTTCACCGGGTGGCACCACGTCGCCGTGGGCGTTTAGCGCGATGGTTTTGCCTGCGCCTGTGTCTGTGCCGTAGTGGCGGCGCACGATCAGGTTGGTGATGGTTTCTAGGCCGTAGGCTTTGACATCGGCTTCGGGCACAGCGTGTTTTTCGGCGTCAAAGCCGAAGTCTTTCAGCAGCGTGGCGGTGCGCTCGGCGTGGGGGGCGTTGTTGCCGGGGGGCGTGTCGGTGGGGACGCGGATGAGTTCTTGCAAGAACTTCACTTGTTCGTCAAAGTGCGCGTCAATCCAGGCGTCGAGTTGGGCGTAGGTGGTGTTGCTCATGGTGTGTCTCTTGTTGTGTGGGGTGGCAGTTGTTTGATGGCGTGCGTAACGTCTTATGTCGATGTGGTCGCGTCACGCTTGCAGGTTGTGAAGCAGGTGCATGAAGGCGTCCACTGCCAGTTGGATGTCGTCGCTCGTTGTGGATTCCAGCGGGTTGTGGCTGATGCCCGCGTTTTGGCCGCGCACAAACAGCATGGCTTGGGGCATGACTTCGTGCAGTTTCATCGCGTCATGGCCTGCGCCGCTGGGCAGGTGGAACACGGGCACGCCCAAGCTTTGCACGGCTTGTTCCCACAGGGCTTGCAGCTTGGCGTCACTCGGAGCGGCGCTGGCGCGCATGGTTTCTTCCAAGGTGTAGTGCAGGCCACGGCGTTCGCAAATGGCTTTGAGGACGGCGAGCACGTCGTTCATCAGCGCATCGCGCATGGCGTCGGTGGTGGCGCGCAGGTCGAGGCTGAATTGGCAGCGGCCGGGCACCACGTTGATGGAGCCGTTGGGCACGGTGAACATGCCGACGGTGCCGACCAAGTTGGGTAGCTGTGCGGCGCGTTTTTCAACAAACAAGGCCAGCTCAGCCACGGCTGTGGCGGCATCGCGGCGGCGGTCCATCGGCGTGGTGCCTGCGTGACTGGCCATGCCAACAATTTCACCCACAAAGCGCACGCTGCCGTTGATGGAGGTGACCACGCCCAGGGGAATGTCGAGCTCGTTGAGCACAGGGCCCTGCTCGATGTGGACTTCCACAAAGCCCAAATACTCAGCTGCGTTGCGGGTGAGTTTAGGAATGTCTTCAATCTTCAAACCCGCTTGCTTCATGGCTTGGCGCATCGTGATGCCATCCGCATCCTTCTGGTCCAGCCACTCGTTTTTGAAGTCGCCCACTAATGCACCAGAGCCGAGGAAGGTGGCTTTGTAGCGCTGGCCTTCTTCTTCGGCAAAGGCCACCACTTCGAGGTTGAAGGGCAGGCGTTGGCCCGCACGGGCCAGCTCACGCACGCAGGCCATGGGCGCGAAGATGCCCAAGCGACCGTCGTACTTGCCGCCGTTGCGCACGGTGTCGTAATGCGAGCCAGTCATCAAAGTTTTGGCTTTGGATGCTGTGTCCGTGTGTGCCGCTTTGTAAACGCCCACCACGTTGCCCACCGCGTCGATGTGCACGTCATCAAAGCCGCAGGCTTTCATGCCCAGCTCGATCGTGCGGGCGCATTTCAGGTGTGCGTCGGTCAGGTACGTGACGGTGAGTTCTTCGCGTGCTGCGTGTGGTGTGTGTTTGTTGACCGCGCCCACATCGCTGAACTGGGCCAGCCATTCGTGCCAGTCCCACACCTCGTGGCCCAGCGCGGGCTCATAGCCCAGCTTGTCGTTGAGGCGAATCTCTACGATGCGGTGGATGTTGCGCAAGCACTCGGCCAGTTCGTAGTCGGGGTGGTTGTGCAGGCGGCGCTCAAAGGTGCTGATGATTTGCTGTTTGTTGAGGCCAGAGCCACGCGGGCCGCGCACGGCCAAGATGAATGGAAAACCAAATTTGGCGTTGTAGCTGGCGTTGAGCTGCTGGATGTGCGCAAACTCTTCAGGTGTGCAGTGGGTCAGGCCGGCTTTGGTTTGCTCGTTGGTCGATTCAGCGGTGAGACTTTTGCTCACCATCGCTTTGCCTGCCAACTCAGGGTGGGCACGTACCAAGGCGAGTTGGGGCTCGCGGCCGGCTTTTGCCAGCACCTTCACCATGGCGTGTTTGAGTGCGGCGGCGGAGGCAAAAGGGCGAGCGGCTAGCGCTTGCTCGGCAATCCAATCGGAGTGCTCGTACAAGCCGGTCAGCAAGGCCGCTGCCTCAGCGCGGGGCAGGGTGTTGATTTGGTTCAGCGTGGTGGTGCTCATGGGGATGTTCTGCTGTTAGTTGCCGCTGTAGGGATGCACTTGTTTCCAATGGCGCGCGATGTCGATGCGGCGGGCCACCCACACACGGTCGTGTTGGGCAATGTGGTCTAAGAATTTTTGCAATGCCACGATGCGGCCTGGCTTGCCCAACAAGCGGCAGTGCATGCCGATGCTCATCATCTTGGGGGCGTTGTCACCGTCAGGGTCACCCTCGGCGTAGAGCGCGTCAAAGCTGTCGCGCAGGTACACAAAGAAGTCGTCTGCTTGGCTAAAGCCTTGGGGCAGGGAAAACCGCATGTCGTTGCAATCCATCGTGTAAGGCACGACGAGTTGGGGCACCACGTCGCCATTGGTTTTTTGGACCTTCATCCAAAAGGGCAGGTCTTCGCCGTAGTAGTCGCTGTCGTATTCAAAGCCACCGTGGTCGGCCACGAGGCGGCGGGTGTTGGGGCTGTCGCGGCCGGTGTACCAGCCTGCACCATGAATGCTGTTGCCGTGCGTGGTGCTTGTGAGGCGCTCGATGATGGCTATGCCTTTGTGCATATGCGCACGCTCGGTGGCTTCGTCGGTGGTTTGGTAGTTGATCCAGCGGTAGCCGTGACAGGCAATTTCGTGGCCTAGCTCGACGAAGGCAGCGGTGAGTTCGGGGTGGCGCTCCAGCGCCATACTCACGCCAAACACGGTCAAGGGTAGGCCGCGTTTTTCAAACTCGCGCAGGATGCGCCACACGCCCACGCGTGAGCCGTATTCGTAAATGCCTTCCATGCTCAGGTGACGATCGGGAAAGCTGGGCGGGTTGAACATTTCGCTCAAAAACATCTCGCTGCCGGCGTCCCCGTGCACGGTGGCGTTCTCGCCGCCTTCTTCGTAGTTCAGCACAAACTGCACCGCAATACGAGCTTGGTTGGGCCATTGCGCGTGCGGCACTTGGCGGCCGTAGCCCACCAAGTCGCGAGGGTAGGCGGCGGTGCTGTCGTAAGTGGCGTTGGGGTTAGACATTTAAATACTCCTTAGGCCAGCGCCATCGCGATGTCGTTGCTAGGCACTTTGCGGTCAAGGGCCAAGCTTTCTTCCACGTTGCGCAAGTGTTCGTCCATCAGCTTGACGGCCAAGTCTTCGTCTTTGGCCGCAATGGCTTTCAAAATTTCGGCGTGCTCTTCTGCCGAATGTTCGGCGGCATTTGTGCTTTGGTACATCAGGGTGATGAGCGCGCAACGGGAAATCAGCTCAGTCAAGATTTGTGCCAGCACATCGTTGCCCATCAGCTCGGCCATGCGCACATGGAAGTCGCCCAGCAAGTCGGTCCGGCCCGGCACATCGCCACGGCTGACGGCGGCTTTTTCTTCGGCCACGTGCTCTTTGAGGGCTTTGATTTGCGCGGGGGTGACGTTGCGCACGAAACTGCGGGTCATTTCAGCTTCGATCATGCGGCGCACTGCAAACACTTGGCGTGCTTCGTCAGACGAGGGGGTTGCTACAAAAGCGCCGCGCGCAGGCTCCATACGGATGAGGCGTTTTTGCGCCAACTGAAACAGAGCTTGACGAATGAGGGTGCGTGACACACTGAAGTGGTCGGCCAGCTTTTGTTCAGCCAGCTTGGTGCCGGGGTGCAGGCGATGTTCGACGATCGCTTTGGTCATCGCGTCCACAATGGTTCGGGTGGCGGTTGAACTGTCCATTTAGAGTCTCCGTGCGATGTCAATTTTCAGAAATGATAGCTGCAAATACCAAAACTGTATACACTTTCTGTCGACCATGTCGGTCACCGTCATTTTTTGGAGCGTTTCATGGGATTGAGCACACACGTTTTAGACACCATGCACGGTGGTCCTGCCGCGGGCATGAAGGTTTCGCTGTTCACCACAGACAACGGGCAAGCCACGCTGGTCAAGTCGTTCACCCTGAACCACGATGGACGCAACCCCGATGGTTTGTTGTACGACAACGACAGCTTGAAAAAAGGCACTTATCGATTGGTGTTTGACGTCAAGGGGTACTTTGCCTCTAAAAATGTTGAATTGCCTGAACCCAATTTTTTAGACCGAGTCAGCCTTGACTTCGGGGTGGCGCATACAGATCAGCACTATCACGTTCCGTTGCTGGTAAGTCCTTGGAGTTACTCGACGTACCGCGGGTCTTAATTTTTTTGTATACCAAGCAGCATACTTGCCGCGGATTTGGGATGCATGTCACTAAAATCAGGGTCTTCCCTCAAGACCTCCACATCCCACCATGACCCAAGTCACCAACACCGTGCGCTTTGTGCTCGACGGCCAGATCGTTGAAGCCCAAGGTGCCCGTCGCACCACCACCGTTCTTGATTACCTGCGTGAGCAGTTGCACCGCACGGGCACCAAAGAGGGTTGCGCCGAGGGCGATTGCGGTGCTTGCGTGGTGATGGTGGGTGAACTCAATGCCGCTGGCACGGGCGTGGACTATGTGGCCACCAACGCGTGTATCCAGCTGCTGCCTTCGCTCGATGGCAAATCCATTAAGACGGTGGAGAGCTTGAAACAGGCAGACGGTTCGATGCACCCTGTGCAAGAAGAAATGGTCAAGTGCCACGGCTCGCAGTGCGGCTTTTGCACCCCCGGCATCGTGATGAGCTTGGTGAACATGGTGCAAACCAACACCTCGCCCGCGCGTCAAGACATCACCGACGCCTTGAGCGGTAACTTGTGCCGTTGTACTGGCTACGTGCCCATCATCGATGCAGCGGCAAAAGCCTGCGAAAAGAAATCAGCTTTGAAAGTGGACGACAGCGCCGACCTGCCGTTGCTGAAAGAGATCAAGCGATCCAGCGTGCCGACCATGAGCTTGGAGGGCGACATCATCGTGCAGCCCGTGGTGCGCACCAAGAAGGGCAACGAATTTGTGTCACCCGCCACGTTGGCTGAAGTGTCTGATTATTTGGTCAAGCACCCCACCACCACCTTGTTGGCAGGCAGCACCGAAATTGGTTTGCAAGTGAACAAGCAGTTCGCACGCCCCGACCACATCATGTACTTGGGCAACGTCAAAGAGTTGCGCCAAGTGACCGAGACTGACAAGGTTTGGCGCATTGGCGCTGCGGTGTCGTTGACCCAAGTCGAAGCGCTGGTCGCCCAGGCTTACCCCGACTTCACCGAAGTGCTGCGCCGCTTCGGCTCACCCCCCATCCGCTCCACCGCCACGCTGGCGGGCAACATTGCCAACGGCTCACCGATTGGTGACACCATGCCTTGCCTGATGGCGCTGGGTGCTAGCTTGGTGCTGCGCCGTGGCGACAAGACCCGCAAGGTGCGGCTGGACAACTTCTACACCGGCATGAAGAAAAACGTGATGGAGCCCGGAGAATTCATCGAAGCCATTGAGTTGCCCAAGCCCGTGGCCGGTCAAGTGTTCCGCGCCCACAAGGTCAGCAAGCGTTTTGAGCAAGACATTTCGGCCACGTGTGCAGCCATCAGCTACACGCTCAAAGACGGCAAGTTGAGCGGCGTGAAACTGGCCTACAACGGCTTGGCCCCATCGCCTTGCCGTGCACCCAAGCTCGAAGCCGTGCTGGAAGGCAAGTTGCCCGCTGATGTGAAAGCAGCCGATCTGGACGCCGCGATCGCCGCTAGCTTCACCGCGCGCGACGGCTTGCGTGCCACATGGGCTTACCGCGCTTTGGTGGCCCGCAACTTGGCCTTGGAATTCATCGAAGAACAAACGAAAGAGGTGGCTTGAATGAACGCTCCTACCGCACTCAAAAATCTGTTGCCTGAGTCAGGCGTTCAGCAGGGCAAAGAACTGGTGCACGAGTCTGCGCACTTGCATGTCACCGGCTCTGCCACCTACATCGATGACATCCCTGAGCACGCAGGCACGTTGTATGCCGCACTCATCTTGTCGCCTGTGGCGCATGGCGAGCTGATTGGTGACGGTATTGACCGTGAAGCAATTCTGAAAGAGCACGGCGTCGTCGCGGTCTACACCGCCAAAGACATTCCCGGCGAAAACAACTGTGGCCCCATCATCCATGACGACCCTTTCCTGGCCGCAGGCAAGGTCGAGTTCATCGGCCAAGCTGTGGCCGTGGTCGTGGCGCGCGACATGCTCTATGCACGCGAGGCCGCCCACAAAGCCAAGGTGTTGGTGAAAGAACTCAAGCCCATCTTGACGGTGGAGGAAGCCATGGAAGCGGGCAGCTTCATCATGCCGCCCAAGGGCATCACCCGCGGTGACGCCGCCGCCGCCATTGCCAATGCACCTCACAAAATCAAAGGCACGACCCGCACCGGTCAGCAAGAGCAGTTTTACCTGGAAGGCCAAATCACTTACGCGGTGCCAAAAGAAGACGGCCAGCTCACGCTGTACGTGTCGACCCAGCATCCCGACGGCAACCAGCGCGAAGCCGCGCACGCCCTGAACCTGCACACCAACGACGTCGAAGTGATTTGCCGCCGCATGGGTGGCGGCTTTGGTGGCAAAGAAGGCAACGCAAGCATCTTCAGCCAGAGCGCTGCGCTGGCCGCGTTCAAGTTGCAAAAGCCGGTCAAGCTGCGCGTGAACCGCGACGACGACATGACCATCACCGGCAAGCGCCACGACTTCCGCATCGACTACGAAGTGGGTTTTGACGACACCGGTCGGGTTTTGGGCGCAGACATCACGCTCATGTCGCGCTGCGGTTACAGCACCGATTACTCAGGTCCTGTCAATGACCGCGCTTGCTTGCACATCGACAACACTTACCATTTGCCCGCGCTCAAGCTGGTCAGCCACCGCTGCAAAACCAACACGCAAAGCGCCACCGCTTTCCGTGGTTTCGGCGGCCCACAAGGCATGTTCGGCATCGAGACGGTGATGGACGAGATTGCGATGACTTTGGGTAAAGACCCCCTCGTTGTGCGCAAGCTCAACCTCTACAAAGACCCCGCCATCAGTGGCACGCCCGACAGCATGACCACCCAATACAACCAGCTCATCGAAGACTGGGTGGGTGACAAGGTGATCGACCAGGTGGAGCAAGAATCCAAATACGCCGAGCGTCGTGCTGCGGTGCAGGCCTTCAATGCCAAGAGCAAAACCCGCAAGCGCGGTGTAGCCCTTGTGCCTTTGAAGTTTGGTATCAGCTTCACCGCCACGCACCTGAACCAGGGCGGTGCATTGCTGGTGGTGTACATGGACGGATCTGTGAGCTGTAACCACGGTGGCACCGAAATGGGCCAGGGCCTGAACACCAAGATGGCGCAGGTCTGTGCCGATGGTTTGGGCATCAGCGTTGACAAAGTTCGCATCACTGCCACCGACTCGCAAAAAGTGCCCAACGCTTCGGCCACTTCCGCATCAAGTGGCGCTGACATCAACGGCGCGGCCATCATGAACGCCACGATGCAAATGCGTGAGCGCTTGAAGCCCGTGGCAGCCCGCATGTTGGGCTGTGCTGAAGGCGATGTGACGTTTGCGAACAGCGAAGTTCACGGTGGCGGCAAGTCCGTCAAATGGGCAGATTTGACCAAGCAAGCGTACATGGAGCGTGTGGGCTTGTCGGTGACTGGCTTCTACATGACGCCCGAAATCAAATACGACTTCGCCACCCTGAACGGCCGTGCGTTCTATTACTACTGCTACGGCGCGGCGGTGAGCGAAGTGGAAATCGACACACGCACGGGCGAGTGGAGGCTCCTAGCCGTGGACATCGTGCACGACGTGGGCCGCAGCATCAACCCCGCTTTGGACAAAGGCCAGATCGAAGGCGCTTATGTGCAAGGCATGGGCTGGCTCACCATGGAAGAGTGCATTTGGGACAAGAAGGGCAAGCTGCTCACACACGGCCCAAGCACCTACAAAATTCCCGTGGCGGGCGACATTCCAGAGCACTTCAAGGTGTCTTTGTTTGAAAACCAAAACAACAAGCCCACGCCTTTCAACAGCAAGGCCACGGGCGAGCCACCATTAATGCTGGGCCTGTCTGCCTTCTTTGCCTTGCGCGATGCGGTGGCTGCCAGCGCCGACCACAAAGCCGTGGTGTACATGGATGCCCCGGCTACGCCAGAACGCATCTTGATGGCGTGTGAGGCAGCGAAAGCGGCAGCGGTTTAACAGCCGTTCCGTTTCGTTGTCATTGCCTCCATTGCCAAAGCCTGCGTGCCACGCCACACCGCTGAGCTGCTGAGCCAACTCCAACATGCCGATGGCGTGTTGGTGTCGGTCGACAGCGTGCAAGGCTCTGGCCCACGCGAGGTGGGTGCTTGGATGGCGGTGTTCCCACAGACTTTGGTGAACACCATTGGTGGTGGGCATTTGGAGTTTCAGGCCATCACAGAGGCACGTGCTTTGATGGCGCGTCCCGCGCATGTCAACCCCTCTGACAGTGCTGTACCGTCTGCCAACGGCAACCTCGCATCACCACCCACCCACGAAGACAACGCACTCACCACGCGCTACGCCTTGGGTCCCGCCTTGGGCCAGTGCTGCGGCGGCGTGGTGCATTTGAAGTTTGAGCGCATCAGCGCTGCCGACGCGCCCGCACTCAAACAACGCTTGTTGGCTGGTGGCCAACCCCTTGCACTGTTTGGCGGCGGTCATGTAGGCCGCGCCTTGGTCAACGTGCTCAGCGCCTTGCCCTATAACGTCCAGTGGGTCGACAGCCGCGACGAAATTTTCCCCGCACAGCTACCTCCTAATGTGATGTGCGAGCACTCTGACCCGGTGCATGCGGCCGTGGCCGATTTGCCCAGCGGTGCAAGCGTGCTGATCATGAGCTTTAGCCACGCCGAAGATTTGGATGTGGTCGCTGCATGCTTGAAACGCCAACGTCTGCAAGGCGATTTGAAATTTGTCGGCCTCATTGGCAGCAAAACCAAGTGGGCCACGTTTCAGCATCGCCTCGAGTCCAAAGGCTTTAGCGCCGAGGAATTGGCTTTCATCACATGCCCCATTGGTGTGAGTGGCATCACCGGCAAAGAGCCCGAAGTCATTGCGGTGTCGGTGGCCGCGCAGTTGCTACAGCTGCGCTGAGGTTCAATCTCAGTCCTTCATCACCTGTTGCATCAGGGCACGCACTTTGCTCAGCAACGGTGGTTCGGTGCGCGATGCCATGGTGATCAGGCCAAAACGTGCGTTGGCGTTCAGGGCGGGTGAGAGGTCGATTTCCACCAAATCAGGGGCTGACGCACGGATAGCCAGCACGATGGCGTCGCTGGTCCGCGCCACATCCAGCAAGCTCGATATTTCTTCACAGCGCAAATTCACCAAGGTGTCGGGGTGCGCTTCTGCGCCAAATTTCTCGATCAGCAATCGCGCCACTTCATCGCTCAAGGGTGTGGAGGCAATAGGGTAGTCACGCAGTTGTGCAAAGCTGACCTTGCGATTTTTTGCCAACGGGTGGCCACGGCTGCACATGAACGTGCCTTTCATTTCCTGCATGGCTTCGATCTTCAAGTCGGTGGCCGGTTTGAGCGAGCGAATGTCCAGCACCAAGGCGTCGAGCGTGCGCTCGCGCAGGGCTTGCACCAACAGCGCTGTGCTGCCACGCGAAATATCGATGTGCGCTTGCGGGTGTTCTGTGGCCATCATCATGAGTAAGGGTGTCATCAGCATGGCACCCGGACCTGAACCGAGACCTATCCGAAATTGACCGATCTCGCCTTTTTTCAGCTGCAGACTGGTTTGGCGCAACTCGTTGGCCTCGTCCACCAAAACGCGCGCGCGTTGCACGATGTGTGCCCCAAATGCGGTGAGCTCGTTCTTGCGGCCTACGCGGTCGAACAAGGGTTGCCCCAATTCATCTTCGAGTGCTTTGATGCTGCGACTCAAGGCCGGCTGTGTGAGGTAAAGCTTGCTGGCTGCTTGGCTGAAAGAGCCGCTGGTGGCGAGTTCGATCAAATGCTTGAGTTGAACCAAAGTCATGTCAGTTCCAATCTATGCATAAAAGTTATGCTAATTTACATAAGAATGCATTGGACATTATAGAAATGGCTTTTTACGATGCAGCCATAACAACCACTTTGGAGTCGAGACATGTCAAATCAATTCAACCGCTGGGCCGCTTTGTTGAGCGGTTTGTTCTTGGCGGGCGCGGTGTGCGCGCAAAGCTACCCCAGCAAACCCGTCACTTTGATGGTGCCTTACCCCGCAGGTGGTTTGTCAGATGTGATTGCCCGCACCGTCAACAACACCTTGTCTAAAAACTTTGGACAACCGGTGATCATCGAAAACCTAGGCGGTGCCAGCGGCTCCATCGCTGCGCAAAAAACATTGAACGCCCCCGCAGACGGTCAGATCATTTTTCAAGGCTCTCCCAACGAGTTGATCTTGGCGCCCTTGGCCATCTCGGCCGTGAAGTTCAAGAGCGAAGACTTCCGTTTGGTGCAAATGATTGCCACCGCACAAATCGGCTTTTTGGCACGCAAAGATTTGCCCGTGAACAACGTGGATGAGTTTTTAGACTACGCCCGCAAAGAAGCCAAAGCAGGTCGCCCCATCACTTACGCCAGTGTGGGGCCAGGCTCGTTCTACCACCTGCTGGGCGAGCATTTGTCCAAAGTCACCGACATTGAAATGACCCATGTGCCCTACAAAGGCGCAGCCCCTGCCAACCAAGATTTGTTGGGCGGTCAGGTGGATATTTTCTTGGCCCCATTTGGCAAGGCGTATGACGAATTGCAAAAGCAAGGCAAGCTCAAAGTGTTGGCCATGCTCAACCGTGAGCGCTTGGAATCGGTGAAAGACTACCCCGCCATCAGCGAGAGCAAGTCTTTGAAAAACTTCACGTTCAGCATTTGGACTGGCTATTTCGTCAAAAAAGACACGCCTGAAGCCACGGTGCAAATCATCCACAAAGCCATCACCGATTCACTGACAGACCCCGCTGTGCGCAGTGGCTTAGAAGCCAACAGCCAGTTGGTAGCAAAGCCCTTGTCGCTGCAAGAAGTGGGCAAAGCGTACACGGACGGCACGGCGCAGTTCCGTGCCATTGCCAAGTCGATCAACTTGCAGCCCCAGTGACATGACGTACTTACGTGATGCCTTGACCGATCGCGTGGGTGAGTTCATTCAGCTGCGCCGCGACATTCACCGACACCCCGAGTTGGCGTTTGAAGAACACCGCACCTCCGATTTGGTGGCCGCCAAGTTGGAGAGTTGGGGCTATGCCGTGCAACGCGGCTTGGGCGGTACCGGTGTGGTCGGGACTTTAAAGCGCGGCACCAGCGCACGCCGCCTCGGGCTGCGCGCCGACATGGATGCCTTGCCGATTCAAGAAGCCACCGGTGCTGAATGGGCCAGCGTCAAACCGGGCCTCATGCACGCTTGTGGTCACGACGGTCACACGGCCATGTTGTTGGCGGCGGCTAAAACCATCGCGCAAGACCAGACGTTTGACGGCACTTTGAATTTGATTTTCCAGCCTGCCGAAGAAGGCGGTGGCGGTGCTGTGCGCATGATGGCCGATGGTTTGTTTGAGCAGCACCCGTGTGACGCTGTGTTTGCCATGCACAACATGCCCGGTACGCCCGTGGGGCACTTTGTGTTTCGCGATGGCGCGGCCATGGCGTCCAGTGATTACGTCACCTTGCGCATTCACGGCATGGGGGGGCATGGGGCCATGCCGCACCGCGCGGCGGACCCTTTGGTGGCCGCGGCTTCGATCGTGATGGCGCTGCAAACGGTGGTCTCGCGCAACGTTGACCCGTTGCACACGGCGGTGGTCACGGTGGGCGCTTTGCATGCGGGTCAAGCCAACAACGTCATTCCGGCATTGGCGACCTTGGAGCTCAGTGTGCGTTCACTGGACCCCGAGGTGCGTCGTTTGCTAGAGCAGCGCATCAAAGCCTTGGTGGCCGCGCAAGCCGAAAGTTTTGGCGTGAGGGCCGAGATCGATTGGCGACCCGGCTATTGCGTGTTGGTCAACTCGTTGACTGAAACCGACTTTGCGCGCCAAGTGGCACTCGACTTGGTGGGGCCTGAGCGCGTCACCTTGCACGGTCCTGCGCTCACGGGCAGTGAAGACTTTGCCTTCATGCTCGAAAAAGTACCTGGTAGCTATTTGCTCATCGGCAATGGTGACGGCGACTCTGCGGGCGCGTGCATGGTGCACAACCCCGGCTACGACTTCAATGACGACAACATCGCCACGGGTGCGGCCTACTGGGTTGCGCTGGTGGAGAGGTTTTTCGCTCAGTAGAATGATTTGAAATTCACCCGACCTCGTGTCGGCGTGTGATCGGGAGAGACTGCCAACGCCAACGCGTGCTGGGCAGCGCCGAAGGAGCAACCGCCCCGGAAACTCTCAGGCAAAGGGACCGATCACACGTTATTAACTCTGAAGAGCTGCTGGCGCGTTCGTCCGTCAGTGCACCGAAGGAGCAAGCGATCCGTGTAAAGCGGCTCGTGAATCTCTCAGGTCCAGAAACAGAGGGGGCGCTCTAAGTATGCGGCTTGCGTGCTTGGGGCTCAATCCCCTCGACGTTTTTGAAAGCTCAGTTCCTATGAAAACAATCGCAGTCATTGGTGGCGGCATCACGGGTGTCACGACCGCCTACGCCTTGGCCAAACGCGGCTTTGCCGTGACTTTGTTCGAGCGTCACCGCTACGCCGCCATGGAAACCTCGTTCGCCAACGGTGGCCAGCTCTCGGCGTCCAACGCTGAAGTGTGGACGCACTGGTCCACCATGCTCAAGGGTTTGAAATGGATGCTCAAGAGCGATGCACCGCTGTTGGTCAACCCCGCACCAACTTGGCACAAGCTGTCTTGGTTTGCCGAGTTCATCGCCGCTATGCCCCATTACGAACGCAACACAGTCGAGACCGCGCGTTTGGCCGTGGCCGCCCGTGAACATTTGTTTGCGTGGGCGCAAGAGGAGGGCATCGACTTCGACCACAAGCGCGAAGGCATCTTGCACATCTACCGCGACAAAAAAGGCTTTGACCACGCGGGCAAAGTGTCTGTCATGCTGGCCAAAGGCGGTTTGCCACGTCGTGCGGTCTCGCCTGAGGAAATGAAAGCGATTGAGCCCACCTTGGCGGGCACGTATTACGGCGGCTACTTCACCGAGAGCGACTCGACGGGCGACATTCACAAGTTCACCCATGGCTTGTCATTGGCTGCAGCGCGTTTGGGGGTGCGCACCTTGTACGGCCAAGATGTCACGTCGGTGCAGACCACGGGCCAGCAAGCAGTGGTCACCGTGGCACAACAAAACGCCACACCCAGCGTGCACACTTTCGATGGGGTCGTGGTTTGCGCAGGCGTGGCAAGCCGTGACTTTGCCGCGCAACTGGGCGACCGCGTGAACATCTACCCCGTGAAGGGCTACTCCATCACCGTCAATCTGAACGATGAGGTAAGTCAAGCAGGTGCACCGCAAGTGAGCTTGTTGGACGATGAAACCAAGTTGGTGACCAGCCGTTTGGGCCTCAACCGCTTTCGCGTGGCGGGGACAGCCGAGTTCAATGGCATTGACCGCGACATTCGTGCCGATCGGATTCGGCCCTTGATTGCTTGGGTGGAGCAATGCTTTCCTCGCATTGACACCCGCTCTGTCGTGCCTTGGGCCGGTTTGCGCCCCATGATGCCCAACATGATGCCGCGTGTGGGTCGCGGTAAAGCGGCCAATGTGTTTTACAACACGGGCCACGGCCACTTGGGCTGGACGCTGTCAGCGGTCACTGCCGATATGGTGGGCAACGTGGTGGCGGAGTCAGCGAAGCTTGGCCGTTGATAAATCGAACTGCGGCTCAGGCGTGGCCAAGGCCATGCCTTCTAGCGTTTGCACCAGTAACTCGGCCAGCACCAAATCGCGGTAAGGCTTGCGGTCTGCGGGGATGACGTACCAAGGGGCCAAGGGCGTGCTGGTCGCGGACATGGCGTCTTGGTAGGCTGCCATGTAATCGCCCCAGAGTTTGCGGTCCTCGAAGTCTGAGGCTTGCAATTTCCAGTGTTTGCTCGGGTCATCCAATCGCGCTTGCAGGCGTTTCTTCTGCTCGCTTTTCGAGATGTGCAAAAAGCATTTGAGAATCGTCACGCCTGAGTCATTCAACATGGCTTCGAAGTTACGGATATGTTGGAAGCGTTGCTCCCATGTTTTTTTCTCGATCCAACCGCGAACACGCGTGACCAACACGTCTTCGTAGTGGCTGCGGTTGAACACGGCAATATCCCCGAACGCTGGTGTTTTGGCGTGAATGCGCCACAAAAAATCATGCCGCTTTTCTTCTTCACTGGGTGCACCAAACGCCTCGGCGCGCACGCCCAGTGGACTGACGTGCGTAAAGACGCTGCGAATCACCCCGTCTTTGCCCGAGGTGTCCATGCCTTGCAGCACCAGCAGCACGGCCTTGCTTTTGCCCGCATGCAACATGCTTTGCAATGCATCCAGCCGCTCACCTTGCTTTTTCAAGGCATGTCCCCACTCAGACGCTTGCGCCGAATCGTTTGAATCGGGTTCGGTGTTGATGTCGTCCAGCACCAATTTGGCGTTGTGCTTCACGCGTAACTGGGTGTGTTTATGGCTTGACATGAGGACTTTCAAAAATCGTCGAGAGGGTTCAGTGTAGGCAACCTTGGGTTTCCCCCATGCCACAGCCCTTTTCTTGGCGACAAAAACTGTATACACTTCTGAACACCTGTCGCAGCGGAGCAGAGCTTTGACCAAGCCCTAGTTCGCGACCCTCATGTCTTCACAGTGCCCGCAGTGGTGAACGACAAACTTTGAACCCAGTGATTGAGGTCTCGACATGGACGCATATTTTTTAGACTGGGCCAACCTGCTGTTGCGTTGGGTGCACGTCATCACCGCCATTGCCTGGATCGGCTCTTCGTTTTACTTTGTCTTTTTAGACAACAACCTCATCAAACCCAACTCACCCGACCTGCTGGAAAAAGGTGTGGACGGCGCGATGTGGGCCGTGCATGGCGGTGGTTTTTACAACCCGCAAAAGTACATGGTGGCTCCGAAGAAGATTCACACCAAGCTGCATTGGTTTTATTGGGAAAGCTATTCCACCTGGCTCACAGGCTTTGGCTTGTTCACGGTGCTTTACTTGTGGAACGCGGGCACGTTCTTGATTGACAAGTCGCTCATGGATTGGTCGCCTGCGGCAGCCATCACGGCAGCACTCAGTTTCTTGGTCGCGTTTTGGTTCATCTATGACGTGGTGTGTCGTGTGTTTGGCTTCCGTGAAAACGGCGAGCGAACAGTGGCTTGTTTGATGATTGTGGTGGTAGCGTTTGCGGCTTGGTTGTCATGCCAGCTGTTCGCAGGACGCGCGGCCTTCCTTCTGGTGGGCGCGATGATTGCCACGGCCATGAGCGCCAACGTGTTTTTTTGGATCATCCCTGGCCAACGCAAAGTGGTGGCTGCCATGACCTCAGGCGTGGCGATGGATCCCAAAGAATTGGCCACACACGGTAAGCGCGGCAAGCAGCGCAGCGTGCACAACACCTATTTCACGTTGCCTGTCATTTTTGCGATGCTCAGCAACCATTACAGCTTTTTGTACACACACAAGAACAACTGGATCACCTTGGTGATGATGATGTTGGCGGGTGCCTTGATTCGCCAGTTCTTTGTGCAACGCCATGGTTACCATTTGGGCCGCGCCAAGAATCCGCTGCCGTTTGCCATTGCCGGCGTGGTGATTTTGCTCAGTGTGATTGTGTGGATGCGGCCAGCGCCTTTAACCGTGCCAGCGCCAGTTAGCACGGCACCAGTGACCTTCGCCGAAGTGAATGCCATTTTTGTGCAGCGCTGCCAAAGCTGCCACGGCGAACAAGTGCAAATGAAAAATGTGCGCTTGGATACGCCCGATGGCGTCAAGCAACATGCCTTGGGCATTTATCAACAAGCAGTGGTGACCCAACAAATGCCCATGAACAACGCCACTGGCATCACCGAGGCCGAGCGTGCGGTGATCAAGCGTTGGTACGAGGCTGGCGCTGCCTTGCAATAACCCGCTGCAAGGTTGTGGGAACAAGGTCGCTGTCTATACTCTCGCGACTTTGATCCATCTCTCGAATCTCCCATGAAACTGCGTTCGTTTTTGGCAGTCGTTGGCACATGCGTTTGTGCTGCTACTCAAGCCGGTGAAGTGACCGTTGCCGTCGCTGCCAACTTCACCGCACCCATGCAAAAAATTGCTAAGTTATTTGAGCAAGACACGGGACACAAAGCGCAGTTGGCCTTTGGCGCCACGGGCAAGTTCTACGCGCAAATCAAAAACGGTGCGCCGTTTGCCGTCTTGTTGGCAGCGGATGATGAAACCCCCGCCCGCTTAGAAAAAGAAAGTTTGGCTGTAACAGGCACGCGCTTCACTTATGCCGTGGGACGCTTGGCGTTGTGGAGCAAAAATCCCACCTTGGTGGACGACAAAGGCGAGGTGCTGCGCAGCAGTAACTTTGACAAACTGGGCATTCATAAAATCGCCTTGGCCGACCCCAAGCTTGCACCTTATGGCGCAGCCGCTTTGGAGGTGATGACGCATCTTGGTGTGTTGCCCGCTATCAAGTCGAGGCTGGTTCAAGGCGAAAGCATTGGCCAAACCTACCAGTTTGTCAGTACCGAAAACGCGCAACTCGGTTTTGTGGCCTTGTCGCAAATCTCATTCGAGGGCCGTATCACGCAAGGTTCCGCGTGGGTGGTGCCGCCAAGCATGCACACGCCCTTGAAGCAAGACGCGGTGTTGCTCAACGTAGGCAAAGACAACCCAGCTGCTTTGGCCTTGCTGAAATACCTCCAAGGCGACGCCGCCAAAGGCCTCATTCGCAGTTACGGCTATGCGCTTGCCAATTGACACAGCCATGGTGGTGACGAAGCACTTGCCTAGTAAAGTGTGGCCATGAATTTAAGTGTCGAAGATGTCCAAGCCATTGCGCTGACGCTGCAACTCGCCAGCGTTACCACGGTGTTGCTGCTGTTGCTGGCCACGCCTGTGGCTTGGTGGCTGGCGCACACGCGCTCTGCTTGGCGCGCGCCTGTGGCTTCGCTCGTTGCGCTGCCTTTGGTCTTGCCGCCCACGGTGTTGGGTTTTTATTTGTTGATCGCCTTGGGTCCCAATGGCCCCATTGGCCACTTCACGCAGTGGGCGGGGTGGGGCACCTTGGCGTTCAGCTTTTGGGGCTTGGTATTGGGCTCCATCGTTTATTCCCTACCGTTTGCCGTGCAGCCGTTGGTCAACGCGTTTGAAGCCATGGGCACTCGCCCGATGGAGGTGGCAGCCACCTTGCGGGCGAGCAAGTGGGATGCGTTCTTCACCGTGGCCGTGCCCTTGGCCAAGCCTGGTTTTGTGATGGCTGCCATGCTGAGCTTTGCCCATACGGTGGGTGAGTTTGGTGTGGTGCTGATGATTGGCGGCAACATCCCCGACAAAACGCGCGTGGTGTCCACCCAAATTTATGGCCATGTGGAGGCGATGGATTATTCCCAAGCGCATGGTCTTGCCGGTGTGATGTTGGTGTTTTCGTTTGTGGTGTTGTTGGGTTTGTCGTGGTTTAACCGTCGTCCTCATCGGCACGCCAATCGTGGCCAAAAGGTGGTGGCATGAACCTCCATTTGCAGCTCGATATGGCACGCGCCGACTTTGATGTGTCGGTCGATGTGCAGTTGCCCGCGCATGGCATCACAGTTATTTTTGGCCCCTCGGGCTGCGGCAAAACCACGCTGCTGCGTTGCGTGGCTGGGCTAGAGCCCTCGGCCCGTGGCGTGGTGCAACTGGGCCATGAAGTTTGGCAAGACGACGCTAAAGGTGTGCGCCTGCCCACGCACCAACGTGCCTTGGGCTATGTGTTTCAAGAAGCATCGCTGTTTGACCATTTGGACGTGGCGGGCAATTTGGCCTATGGTCACCAACGCGCTGAAAAGCAGAGTCGTAACGCGATGAGCCAAGCCGTGCAACAGCAAACCATCGAGCTGCTGGGTATTGGCCACTTGCTCAAGCGCCGCAGCCACGAACTTTCGGGGGGCGAGCGCCAACGCGTGGCCATTGCCCGTGCCTTGGTCACGCAGCCGCGCTTGTTGTTGCTCGATGAACCCTTGGCTTCGCTCGACCACGCGCGCCGACAAGAAGTGCTGCCGTGGTTAGAAAAGCTGCGCGATGACTTGAACATACCCATGCTTTACGTCACCCACGCGGTAGACGAAGTGGCCCGCTTGGCCGACACGCTCGTGGTGATGAACGAAGGGCGCGTGCAAGCCAATGGCCCTGTGGCCGAAGTGCTGACCCAAGCCAATCTACCCGTGGTGGTGGGCGAGGATGCAGGCGCGTTGCTCACAGGCATCGTGCTAGCCATCGACACCCAGTGGCATTTGGCCCAAGTCGGCTTTCCCGGTGGTGCACTGTGGGTGCGTGACAGCGGCTTAGCAGTGGGCCAAACCGTGCGTCTGCGCGTGCTGGCGCGTGACGTGAGCGTGACCCTGCAAGAGGCCACACACACCAGCATTCAAAACCACGTGCCCTGCGTGGTGGACGCCATCACGCCCGATGCGCACCCATCGCAAACCTTGCTGCGCTTGCGCTGTGGCAACACGGTGCTGCTGGCGCGCGTCACTGCGCGTGGGGTGCATGAGCTGGGGCTGCAGGTGGGCATGAACGTTTGGGCGCAGGTGAAATCAGTGGCATTGGTAAAGTAAAACCCATGCCTTGCTCTCAAGCCCTGACTTATTGCAATTGAACAGACAACGACTTGAATCAATGAGGAATTGAAAATGAAAATCGTAGAAATCAGAGAAGTCACCTTGCCGATCAGCTCGCCGATCCGCAATGCCTACATCGACTTTAGCAAAATGACCTTGAGCCTTGTTGCCGTCATCACCGATGTGATTCGCGATGGCAAGCCTGTGGTGGGCTATGGCTTTAACTCGAACGGTCGCTACGGGCAGGGGATGTTGATGCGCGAGCGATTCATCCCTCGCGTGCTGGAAGCCAAGCCTGAGAGCTTGCTTGACGACAGTGGCAACAACCTAGACCCTCATAAGATTTGGGCCACGATGTTCACCAATGAAAAGCCAGGTGGACACGGCGAACGTTCGGTGGCCATGGGCACCATCGACATGGCGGTGTGGGACGCTGTTGCCAAGATTGAAGGCAAGCCCTTGTTCCAGTTGTTGGCAGATCGCTATGGCAACGGCCAGCCCAACCGCCGTGTGTTTGTGTACGCGGCAGGTGGTTATTACTACCCGGGCCAAGACCACGAAAAGCTCAAAGACGAAATGCGAAGCTACATCGACCGCGGCTACTCGGTGGTGAAGCAAAAAATTGGTGGCGCTTCTTTGGACGAAGATTTGCGCCGCATCGACTCGGTCTTGAGCGTGCTGCAAGACGGCCAAAAATTGTGCGTCGATGCCAACGGTCGCTTTGACCGTGACACCGCCGTGGCCTATGCCAAAGCCTTATCGCAATACGATTTGTTTTGGTACGAAGAGGCGGGCGACCCACTCGACTATGAGCTGCAACAAACCCTGCGCAGCTACTACAAGAACCCCATGGCCACCGGCGAAAACCTGTTCTCCATGCAAGACGCGCGCAACCTCATTCGCTATGGCGGCATGCGCCCTGACCGCGATTGGTTGCAGTTTGACTGCGCTTTGAGCTATGGCTTGGTGGAGTACCTGCGCACCTTGGACATGCTCAAAGAGCACGGCTGGTCAGCCAGCCGTTGCGTCCCGCATGGTGGCCACCAAATGTCGCTGAACATCGCGGCGGGTTTGGGGCTGGGTGGCAACGAAAGTTACCCAGATTTGTTCCAACCCTTCGGTGGCTTCCCAGATGGCGTGAAGGTGGAGAACAGCTTCATCAGCATGCCAGATCTGCCGGGCATTGGCTTTGAGGGCAAGTCGGATTTGATCAAGGTGATGCAGGATTTGTCGCGTTAATTAACCTTGAAAGATCCTAAGGCGTTGGCTGTTCAACGCGATAGAGCAAAACATTCACAGCCTCAATTCGCTTAATTTTTGTTGCTGAACAAGTTGTGAATGATTTGCCGCATCCAGATATGTGCCGAATCCTTCTGAAAGCGTTGATGCCAAAACAAGTGCACATCAATCACAGGTGATTTCATAGGGGTCGGTACATACCGAACCTCGCCATGTTGGACAAAAAATTCTGCAAGATCTTTGGGGACTGTGGCCACCAAGTTAGACGTTTCGATGATGGGGAGCAGGCTCATAAAGTGCGAAAGCTCAACCACTACACGCCGTTTGATCCCCTTGCTTTGTAAAAAATGTTCAAAAAGGTGTTCACGTCCATCGGGTTTAACAACGGCGTGTGAAGCTTGCAGGAATTGCGTATTTGTTATTTTGTCTCCCACATCGGGGTGTTTTTTTCTAACTAAACAGACATGCGTGTTGGTGATGAGCTTCTGCTGAAAAAATCCAGCTTTGTGCAGGTCTGGAAAATATCCGATGGCCATGTCTGCCGAGCCAGACGCTAATGAATCTGCAGCCGCCTCTCTTGGCATTGCCAAGGTTCTCAGGTTGAGGTGTGGCGATTTCACAGCCAACTCCGATAGCAGTCGGGGTAAAAAATTAACCTCAGCAATATCAGGCGTTACCAGTGTGAACGTTCGATCGGTGGCTGAAGGATCAAACTTTTTAGGCAGCAAGATGTCGGTCTTTATGGTTTGCACCACCAGACGTATGCTTGGACTCAAAGCCTGTGCTTTCGGTGTTGGTGCCATGCCTGAGCCCGTCCGAACGAAGAGCTGATCGTCAAATAAGACGCGAAGTCTTGAAATTGCCGCACTCATCGCGGGTTGGCTGAGCTTGATGGCCTCAGCAGCTTTGGTTACATTTTGCTGCTGCAGCATGGCATCAAACACCACCAAGAGGTTCAAGTCTAAAGATCTAATATCCATAGGGTGGATATTATGTATTCATAAAATTGACTGGACGAATGATAGAGCGCTCCCTAGACTCCTTCGAACAAATTAACTTGCCAGTCCGGTTGGCATGAAAACATTGGAGACGAGACATGCCATGCGCTTGCGGTGTGGACGTGCATGCACACGTCATTCCAGGTGAGTTTCCGAAATATCTCGGAGGCCTAACTCCCTCTGGATGGCCATCCATGGCTCCCGCAGATGCCTGCCATCGTCACGTGATGATTGATGGGAAGAATTACAGAACCGTCTCAGACAAGTGTTGGACAACTTCTCGTCGCTTGGCTGATTTTCAAGAGATGGGTTTAGAGCTGCAGGCCATTTCTCCCATGCCAGAGTTGTTGTCTTACTGGTTGTCCCCCTCAGACGGCGCGCAATTGGTGCGTTTTTTGAACGAACAAATTGCGACCATGGTGCATGAGTCAGCAGGGCAGTTGGTGGGCATGGGGGCTGTGCCTTTGCAAGACATAACGCTTGCCATCCAAGAGCTGCACCACATCAAACACGTTTTAGGGCTGCGTGGTGTTGAGATAGGCAGCAACATCAATGGTGTGGTGATGGGTGACCCAAAATTCGATCCATTTTTTGAGGCCTGCCAGGCGTTGGATATGCCTGTTTTTGTTCATGCATTAAGGCCGACAGGCATGGACCGCTTGGTGGGGCCTGCGCCCCTGCAACAAGTGTTGGCCTACCCCACAGATGTCGGATTGGCCGCAGCGTCGGTGTTGACCGGCAACTTGATGCAACGTTATCCCAAGCTGCGCTTGGCATTCAGTCACGGAGGTGGAGCGTTGGCGATGTTGTTGCCTCGCCTGCAGCAGGCCATGTCTGTCTTTCCCGCGCTCAAAAACAGCGTGCATCGCTCGCCAACGGAGCAAGCCCGTGAGCTCTATTACGACACACTGGTGTTTGATCCGTACACACTGGCGCATCTTGTGCAGACTTTTGGTGCGTCGCAGCTCATGATTGGGACGGATTACCCCTTCAACTTTCACGACAAACATCCCGTTGAGCGCATTCAAAACGCTGGCTTGGATGACACAGTCATTCAACAACTAACCCATGCCAATGCAAGAAGATTTCTTGGCATTGAACCAAAAATTTCGGAGTAGTACATGACCCATGCTTCTTCCCGCGTGAGCGCTTTGCGTAGCGTGGCACTGAATGTCCCTGACTTGGCTGTTGCCGAAAAATTCTTCACAACCGTTTGGCATTTGCAAATTGCTGCTCGCAGTGAGGGTGCCATTTACTTCAGAGGTACGGGCGCAGATCATCATCTGCTGGCCCTTCATCAAGCAGAAGGTCCCGCAAAAATTCGTTGTGTCACCCTGCGAGCCCGCAGTCGGTCAACTTTGGATGTCGTTGCCAGCGCCGCTCTGGCGGCCGGTGGCAAAGTGCTGAAACCTGTTACTGAGCTGAACGAGCCTGGAGGCGGCGTTGGCGTCACGGTGGCTGACCCCGATGGTCGCGTGTTTCAGTTGGTGCACGGCGATGACTTACATGCCGATGCGCATGAGGCGCGTGACCAACCCATTCGTCTGGCGCACGCAGTTTTGAACAGCCATGATGTCGAATCAACACGCGGCTTCATCGAGACAGTTCTCGACTTTTCACTGTCAGACCGAACACGCATCATGGCCTTTATGCGCTGCAACAGCGACCACCACAGCATTGCCTTAGGGGATACAGACAACGATGCGCTGAATCACATTGCTTTTTTGATGCCTGACGTGGACTCCGTCATGCGTGGTGGTGGGCGCATGCGTGACGCGGGGTACGGCATTGAGTGGGGACCTGGCCGACATGGCCCAGGAGACAACGCGTTCAACTATTTTGTCGGTCCCTTTGACGTGGTGGTTGAGTACACCGCAGAGGTCGAGCAAATTGACGACAGCTACCAAGCGGGTCAACCGAGTGATTGGACTTGGCCACCTGGTCGTGTGGATCAATGGGGAATATCTCCGCCGCCAAGCCCCCGGTTGAAAGATGCGCAAAAAGCGGTTCTTTTTGTTTCTTAAAAATTAGTTTCTACGGAGTCATCATGAAGTTCACAACGTTTCACAAAAATGGTCAAGATCGCTTAGGTTTGATCGATGGTGATCAAGTCATTGATCTGAACCAGTGTCAACCGCAAGTCAATGCCGATTTGCGATTGGCATTGAAGTCCGGCGTTGACTTGGCCGCAGCCGCGAAAAATGCGTTGACCTCCACATCAGAGCGATTACCGATGTCGAGTTTGCAACTCTCGCCCATCTTGCCGGAGCCTGGAAAAATCATCTGCTTGGGCTTGAATTACTTTGACCATGCCAAAGAGGGGGGGCGTGATAAGCCTGAGTACCCATGGTTCTTTTTGCGTTCAGCTTCTTCGTTGTTGGCTCCCAACGCCGATGCCATTCTTCCTAAAGTGTCTGAGCGTTTGGACTATGAGGCAGAGTTGGCGGTTGTCATTGGTAAAACCGTGAAACACGCCACGATGGACAACGCATTGGATTGTGTGTTTGGGTACAGCTGCTTCAACGACATTTCGGTGCGCGATTATCAAAAGAGAACACCGCAGTGGACGATTGGCAAAAACTTTGACCAAACAGGTGGCTTTGGCCCTGTGCTGGTGACTGCCGATGAATTGCCACCCGGTGCGGCGGGTTTGAAAATTCAAGCCCGCTTGAATGGTCAGGTCATGCAGGATGCGAATACCCGTGACATGATTTGGGGCGTCGCTGAGACCATCAAGCTGTTGACAGAGTGCATGACACTGGAACCTGGCGACCTCATCATCATGGGCACGCCTGCTGGTGTGGGACAAGCACGTACGCCACCTGTGTGGATGAAAAGTGGCGACACAGTGGAAATTGAAATCGAACACATTGGGTTGTTGCGCAACAAAATTCAAAGCGAGATCGCCTAAGTATGAGCACAGTCGCCAATCAAGATGCCTACGATGTAGCGATTGTGGGTTTTGGTCCAACAGGTGCTATTGCTGCAGGATTACTCGGGAAAAAGGGCATTCGCACCTTTGTGTGTGACAAATCGCCCGATGTGTACGACAAGCCCAGAGCCATTGCGTTAGATCATGAAATCTCTCGCGTGTTTCAGCACATGGGCATTGGCAAAAAAATCAAACCATTTCTCGAGCCCTTTTCAGATTCCGTCTTTTATGGGGTCGACGGGCAAGTCATCAAGCAAATGTCGACGGTGGCAGCGCCCTATCCGTTGTCACACACGCCTTCCGTTGTGTTTTCACAGCCTCCCGTTGAGAAAATTTTGCGTGACTATGCAGAGTCACATGCCTCGGTGACGGTGGCTCTGGGATGGACGTTGGTGGATTTGACGCAGGACATCGACCTGGCAACCTTGAGTTTCAAAAGTGAAGATGGGCACACATCGCAGGTGAAAGCCAAATACGTGATTGGCTGTGATGGTGCCAGTAGTTCGGTGCGCTCCTTGGTGGGCATTGCGCTTGAGGATCTGGGTTTTGACGAACCTTGGCTGGTGGTGGATGTGATGGTGAATGCGCATGGTCTTGCCAAGTTGCCAAAGACCAGTGTTCAGTATTGCAACCCAGAACGTCCATCGACTTATGTGATCGGGCCTGGCCATCACAGGCGCTGGGAAATTTCTATCAATGAGGGCGAGGACCCCAAAGAAGTCGCCACACCGGAAGGCACTTGGAAATTGTTGGCGCCTTGGTTGACCCAGCAAGATGGCACGCTGTGGCGTCAAGCCAGTTACCGTTTTCATGCGCTTGTGGCAAGCCAGTGGCGCAAAGGTCGTGTGTTTGTGGCGGGTGATGCCGCGCACCAGCAACCACCGTTCTTGGGGCAAGGCATGTGCCAAGGGGTCCGCGATGCGGTCAATCTTTGCTGGCGCTTGGAAGCGGTGTTGAAAAACGAGGCCTCTGAATCTTTGCTGGATTCGTATGGTTTGGAACGCAAAGCCCATGTGATCGAGTTGACAACGCGCATTAAAGGCATCGGGCAAATCATCACCGAGCGTGACGTTACAAAAGCGCGTGCACGTGATGCGAAATTGTTAGCAGACTGCGGCGGTGTTGTGACCCCCATGCCTCGGCAGGATGTTCAGCCCGCTTTGTCTGCAGGTCTGCTTGGGGCTGTGGCGCATCCCGCGCGTGGTTCAATTTTTCCTCAGCCCTTATTGGTTCAATCTGATGGCACTCAAGTTCGCATGGATGATGTTTATCCAGCAGGGTGGAAGATAGTGTTCAGTGCGGAAGTTGGAGACGATTTTCTTCAAGCCGCACAGCACCACCACTTGCCAGGATTGTTATCTCTGAAGCTGGGTTCTTCAGCGCTGACAGAGGCAGAAGGTGTGTTGCGCCAGTGGTTTGAAAAGCATCAAATTCAGGCGGCAATCGTTCGACCTGATCACTACATCTATGGGGTGTGTCAAACGGCTCTGGATGTCACCACTCAGCTGCAAGCCTTGAAGTTGGTCTAAGGTTATTCATTCATAAAAAATTATCAGGAGACAAAAATGGAACGCAGACAATTTATTCAAACGATGGTGGCAGCCGCCTCTGTTGCAAGTTCTGGCGCATGGGCACAAACCAACACTTGGCCTGATAAACCCATCAAGTTTGTCTTGTCACAACCTGCAGGTTCGGGGCCAGATAACGTGGCCAGATTGTTGGGGGACCGACTCGCCAAATCGTTGACCCAGCCCATTGTGATTGACAACAAACCCGGTGGTCAAAACGTGATTGGGGCTCAAGCCGCCGCACGTTCAAGCCCTGATGGCTACACCTTTTACTTTGCCACCACAGCAGCACTGATCACCAACACGCTGTTGTTCAAGCAGCTGGCCTATGACCCGCAAAAAGAATTCATGCCGGTGGCTTTTGTAGCGCGAAGCCCATTTGCAATTTTGGTGGACGTGAACTCTCCGATTCAAACCATTGATGAGTTGATTGCGAAATCAAAGGCATCTAACGGACAGTTTTCGATTGGCAATGAAGGCCCTCGGACTTTCAGCGGCATGATTGCTCGGTTGTTCAATTCACGTGCAAAAGCCGCTGCGAATTTGGTCCCTTATGCGAACGTGGGTGTCGGTTCTCAGAACTTGATGGGCGGCCATGTGGATGCGATGGTGGCAGATTTGGCATCCACCGCGCAATTGGCCAAGCAAGGCAAGTTGCGGGTCATTGCCACTACGGCAGCCAAACGTGTGCCGGGTTGGGAGAACGTGCCTGCGCTTTCAGAAAAGCTTGGCAACTTTGACATGGTGGGTTGGTTTGCCATCGTTGCGCCAAAAGGAACCCCACAGCAAGTTATCACCAAGTTCAACCAAGAAGTGAACTTGGCGTTGGCTGACAAAGAGTTGGCAGGTCGCATTGCCAACATCGGCCCCTTGGCAGACGCCAGCATGTCAGAAGAAGATGTGAAAAAATTTCTAGCCTCAGAACTCGCCCGATGGACCGAAGTGACGAAAGAGATTGGCGTCTTGCCTGAATAGCCAACCCCTCCAAAAAGTCTCTGCGTGCAGAGACTTTTTTTCAAGCCCCTAAAGCCAACTGCATCGCCAGCTGGTTATGCCTCTCAATCAACGGTCCCATGTCGACCGTTGCTATTTCACCCTTGCGTATCACCACGCGGCCATTCACAACGACGTAGTCTGCGTTGTCACTCGCACACAGCAGCAGCGCACCGATGGGGTCGTGCACCGCGCCGCCCGCCATGTTCAGCGTGTCGGTGCGAAACATCGCAATGTCAGCGCAGTAACCCTCTTTGATTTGCCCCAGCTCGTGGGCGCGGCCCAGCACTTCTGCACCGCCGCGAGTGGCTAGGCGCAGGGCGTCGCGGGGTGTCATTTCGCCGGGGCCTAAGTCGCAGCCAAACACGGTGCGTCCGTTGTCAACACGCGGTGCTTCCAGCGCGCGACCCACGCGTGCCAGCAGCATGGCTTGGCGGGCTTCGTTCAGCAAGTGGGCTCCGTCGTTGCTGGCGCTACCGTCTACGCCCAAACCAATGGGCACACCGGCGTCAAGCATTTTGCGCAGGGGCAAGATGCCGCTGGCCAATCGCATATTGCTGCACGGGCAGTGGGCAATGCCGGTGCGCGTGCGGGAAAACAAATACGTGCCTTCTTCGTCCAGCTTCACGCAGTGGGCGTGCCACACGTCGTGGCCCACCCAGCCTAGGTCTTCGGCGTATTGCGCAGGCGTGCAGTTGAATTTCTCTTTCGTGTACGCAATGTCATGGTCGTTTTCGGCCAAGTGCGTGTGCAGGCGCACGCCGTGAGCGCGGGCCAGTTTGGCGGCTTCGCGCATGAGGTCTTGGCTCACACTAAAGGGCGAGCAGGGGGCCACGGCCACATGCGTCATCGCGCCAAAGCTGGCGTCGTGATAGGTCTCAATCAGGCGTTGGGTTTCTTTGAGGATGAAGGCTTCTTTTTCCACCACGCGGTCGGGCGGCAGGCCGCCTTGGCTTTCGCCCACGCTCATGCTGCCGCGTGTGGCCGTAAAGCGCATGCCAATGGTGTGCGCGGCTTCAATGCTGTCGTCCAGTCGCACGCCGTTGGGGTAGATGTACAGGTGGTCGCTGCTGGTGGTGCAGCCGCTCAGCAGCAGCTCGGCCATGGCCACTTGGTTTGACACCCGCACCATTTCGGGTGTGAGGCCCGCCCAAATGGGGTACAGCCCTTTGAGCCAGCTGAACAGCTCGGCGTTTTGCACCTGCGGCACAGCACGCGTGAGGCTTTGCACCATGTGGTGGTGGGTGTTGATCAGGCCCGGCACCACCACGTGGCGGCGGGCGTCGATCACCTCATCCACTTGCTCCAGTAGTTCATCGATGTTTTCTCCAGCAGGAATGATGCGTTCAATGCGGCCATCCTTCAGCAGGAGCGAGGCGTCGTTGAGTTCGGTGTTGGCATCGTCTTGCGTAGCGATGCAGCGGGCGCGGTGGATGAGCAGGGTGGTCATGGAGCGGCAGGGTGAAATCGACTGTCGCCACTTTAACTCTGTGTGCTTGTGGGTTTGGGCGAAACCCTTAAAGTGCCTTTGTTATTTACTAGAGAGATCCCATGAAGACCTACAAAATCGCGTGCATCCCCGGTGACGGCATTGGCAAAGAAGTGGTGCCCGCTGGCCAGCAAGTGCTGCAGGCCTTAGCCGCTGCCCGTAAAGATTTCAACTTTGAGTTCACCAGCTTTGGCTGGGGCGGCGATTGGTACCGCGCCCATGGCGAGATGATGCCCAAAGACGGGCTGGACGCTTTGCGCCCCATGGACGCCATTTTGTTTGGCTCTGCGGGCGATCCGCACATTCCCGACCACATCACCCTGTGGGGCTTGCGCCTGAAGATTTGCCAAGGCTTTGACCAATACGCCAACGTGCGCCCCACGCGCATCTTGCCCGGCATTGACGCGCCGCTGAAGCGCTGCACCGCCAAAGACCTCGATTGGGTCATCGTGCGTGAAAACTCCGAGGGCGAGTACTCTGGCGTGGGTGGCCGTGCGCACCAAGGTCATCCCATTGAAGTGGCCACCGACGTGTCGATGATGACCCGCGCGGGCGTGGAGCGCATCATGCGCTACGCCTTCAAGCTGGCCCAATCGCGCCCCCGCAAACTGTTGACCGTGGTCACCAAGTCCAACGCGCAGCGCCATGCCATGGTGATGTGGGACGAAATCGCCGTGCAAATCAGCCAAGAGTTCCCCGACGTCAAATGGGACAAAGAACTGGTCGACGCGGCCACGGCCCGCATGGTCAATCGTCCCGCCACGCTGGACACGCTCGTGGCCACCAACTTGCACGCGGACATCTTGAGTGACTTGGCCGCTGCCTTGGCCGGCAGCTTAGGCATCGCCCCCACCGGCAACATCGACCCCGAGCGCCGTTACCCCAGCATGTTCGAGCCCATCCACGGTTCGGCCTTCGACATCATGGGCAAAGGACTGGCAAACCCTGTAGGAACTTTCTGGAGTTGTGTCATGCTCTTGGAGCATTTGGGCGAGTTCGAGGCCGCACAAAAAATGATGCATGCCATCGAGCAAGTGACGGCCAATCCCGCGTTGCACACGGGCGATTTGGGCGGCAAAGCCACCACCGAGCAAGTCACCCAAGCTGTGTGCGCCTTGATGGCTTAATTCATAAAAAAGGAGACAAAACCATGCGCATCCATTTAACTTTTAAAGCGTTTGCCGCAGCGTCCGCGCTGTTCACCGCAGCAGCTTTTGCTCAGCCGTGCCCTGATAAAAACGTGCAGTATTGGCAGGCCTTCCCACCCGGCGGTGAGTCTGACTTGTCGGCCCGTCACCAGCAAGCAGTGCTAAAAAAGAAATGCGCAGCCATTGACACCGTGGTGCAGTACAAAGCCGGTGCAGGCGGTGCCTTGATGTGGACGCAGATGAACACCTTGCCCGCTGATGGCGTGAACGTGGTGGGCATCAACCTGCCGCACATCGTGTTCCAGCCCATCGAAGGTCAAGTGCAATACAAGACGGCCGATGTCACGCCGGTGTACTGGTTCCACTACACCCCCGACATCTTGGTGGTGCCGGTGGCTAGTCCGATCAAAACCTTTGCCGAGTTTTTAGCTGCGGTCAAAAAAGAGCCCGGTAAATTCTCATTGGGCGGTTCGGGCTTGAACTCGGCCAACCACGCCGCACACGAACGTTTAAATGCTGCTTTCAACGTCAAAACCATCTACATCCCTTTCAAAGGCACGGGTGATATGACCACCGCCGTGTTGGGCAGCCAAGTCGATGGCGCCATTACCTACACGCCGTTTGCCATCAACAACAAAACGCGTGTGCGCCCGTTGGCTGTGGCCATGGAACAGCGTCATCCGCTGATGCCTGAAGTGCCCACGTTCAAAGAGTTGGGCGTGAACTGGGTGGACGGTGCCTATCGCGGCATTGGCGTGCCAAAATCGTCCACGCCTGAGCAGCGCAAACGTTTGTCTGAGCTGTGGGCCAATCTCAACAACGACCCCGAAATGAAAGAACTCGCAGCCAAAAACGGCTTTGAATTGGTCAACGTCGGTGTGGACCAAATGGATGCCTTCATGAAAGAACGCACCCAGCTCTACACCGAAGGCGCCGCGCGTTTGGGTCTCGGCAAAAAGTGAGCTTTTTCTGACTTCTTCGACTCCCCTTGTTTTTCAGTCGCCTGCAGCTGTGCTTGCACAGCCGCAGGTTTTTTTACGTCAGCTGTACGACGCAGCTGTGCTGCGCGCCTTGCCGCTACACAACACGGCTGCGTATTTGCCTAAGCCTCCGAAAGGCCGAACGCTCGTCTTGGGCGCTGGTAAAGCGGGTGGTGCCATGGCGCAAGCCGTTGAGGATTTGTGGCCTGCCGACAAACCGCTGTCGGGTTTGGTGGTCACGCGTTATCACCACATTCCGCCACGTCCTGCTAGCCTGCCTGAGCGCATTGAGGTGGTCGAAGCTTCGCACCCCGTGCCCGATGCCGCAGGCTTAGCAGCTGCCGAACGCATTTTGGAATTGACCCAAGGCTTGACCGAAGACGACTTGGTGCTGTTTTTGATCTCAGGCGGCGGCTCTGCCTTGTTGACCTTGCCCGCCGAGGGCCTGACGCTGGAAGACAAGCAACGCATCAACCGCGACTTGCTCAACAGTGGCGCCAACATTGGTGAGATGAACTGTGTGCGCAAACATTTGTCGCGCATCAAAGGCGGTCGTTTGGCCGCGGCTTGTGCACCCGCGCAAGTGGTGACGCTCACCATCAGCGACGTGCCAGGCGACGACCCTTCGGTCATTGCGAGCGGCCCCACGGTGGCCGATCGCACGACCTGTGCCGATGCGTGGGCGATTTTGCAGCGTTACAAAATTGAGGTGCCTGCCGCGATTGAAGCGGCGTTGAATGCGGGCGCTCTAGAAACGCCCAAGCCCAGCGCGCAGTGGGATAAGCAGCCGGTTCACTTGATCGCCACACCTCAGCAGTCGCTCGACGCAGCCGCTGATTTGGCCCGCGCCGCGGGTTTAAATGCGTATGTCTTGAGCGATGAACTCGAAGGCGAGTCCCGCGAAGTGGGCAAAGTACATGCCGCTTTGGCCCGCGCTGCGGCGCATGGCAAAGGCCCGTTTCAAAAACCGTGTGTCATTTTGAGTGGCGGCGAAACTACGGTGACTATTCGCAAACAGACAGAGGGAACTCTTAAGGGCCGTGGCGGGCGCGCTGGCGAGTTTTGTTTGGGGCTGGCTGTCGCACTTCAAGCGCAAGCGGGCGTGTGGGCCATCGCGGCGGACACCGATGGCATTGACGGCATCGAAGACAACGCCGGTGCCGCCGTGTCGCCTGACACCTTGGCCCGTGCCGAGGCGCAAGGCGTGAAACCTGCCAACTGCTTAGACCGTAACGATGCCTACGGTTTTTTCAGCGCGGTGGGCGACTTGGTCATCACTGGCCCCACGCACACCAACGTCAACGACTTTCGGGCGATGCTGGTGCTTTAATCGCACAGGCTGCGAATCGATGGCGGAATGGCCACCGCACGGATGCCCGGCTGTGAAGCGTTGGCACCTTCGCGGTGTGCGGCAAAGATGCGCACCTCGTCGCACGCCATGATCAAGTCGTCGCCACGGCGAATTTCGTAGTGCATCACGAAGCTCTTTTTGCGCCATTCGGTGATGCTGGTGTGAATTTCCAGCAAATCGCCATAACTGGCGGTTTTGACAAATCGTGCATGCGTGTCGACCAGCGGCGTACCGATCACGCCCAAGGTTTGCTCGGTTTCGTGCCAAGACGGCACACCGCACTGCACAAAGAAGTGCCGCGAGGCCGCGTCAATCCAGCGAAAGAAGTTGGGGAACCAGACGATACGCGCGGGATCGCAGTCGCCAAATTCGACTTTTTGTGGGTAAACAATGGTTTTGCTCATGCGCGAATTGTCTGGCATTTACGGGGTTTGTCTGGGGCTTGGCCACAGGGGCAAGGTGCTTGCGTGCTGTTAACCTCATGTTCTTCTGGAATTTCGATGTTTTGCCATGTCTAGTCCCCGTTTGTCGCTGAGTCAAATCACCAAGCGCTACCCCGCAGTGGTGGCCAACGATGCCGTCAGTTTGACAGTGCAACCTGGCGAAATTCACGCCGTGTTGGGCGAAAACGGGGCCGGTAAGTCGACGTTGATGAAGATCATCTATGGCGCGGTGAAACCCGATGCCGGTGACATGCGTTTCAACGGCGAAACGGTGCACATTCGCAACCCGCAAGAAGCTCGCCGTTTGGGTATCAGCATGGTGTTTCAGCACTTCAGCTTGTTCGACACGCTCAGCGTGGCAGAAAACTTGTGGCTGGGGCTGGACAAGTCATTGAGCCTCGCCGATGTCACCCAGCGCATCACCGACACCGCCTCGCAATATGGTTTGGACATTGATCCGCAGCGTTTGGTACACACCTTGAGCGTGGGGGAGATGCAGCGGGTCGAAATCATCCGAGCTTTGTTGACCAACCCACAACTGTTGATCTTGGACGAGCCCACCTCGGTGCTCACGCCACAGGCCGTTGAGAAGCTGTTTGTGGTGCTGCGCCAACTCGCGTCGGAAGGGCGCAGCATTTTGTACATCAGCCACAAGTTGCACGAAATTCGTGCCCTGTGCACCGCGTGCACGGTGATGCGTGCGGGCCGCGTGACGGGGGTGTGCGACCCGCGCCAAGAAACCAATGCCTCGCTGAGCCAACTCATGATTGGCAGCTTGCCGCCTGAATTGAACGTGCGCACACATCAGCCTGGCGCAGAGGTGTTGACCGTGCGCGATTTGCGTTTGACGGCGGACGATCCGTTTGGCGTGGACCTGAAAGGCCTTAACTTGCAAGTGCGCGCCGGTGAGGTGGTGGGCATTGCCGGTGTGTCGGGCAACGGCCAGCGAGAGTTGCTGTTTGCCTTGTCGGGTGAAGACCGGCGTGCCCCGCACCAAAGTCTTGAGCTGTTGGGTCAGGCGATGGGCAGCTGGGGGCCTACGGAGCGCCGTGCCCACGGTCTGCACTTCGTGCCTGAAGAACGCCTGGGGCGGGGCGCCGTGCCCAGCCTGAGTTTGGCGCAAAACCTCTTGCTCACCCGTCACGAAGCGGTGGCCAGCACCGGCTGGCTCAAAGCGCTGGGTTGGCTGAACTTGAAGACCTTGCAGGCACAGGCCGAGGCCATCATTGCGCGCTACCAAGTCAAAGCCGGTGGCCCAGATGCGGCGGCGCGTTCGCTCTCGGGTGGTAATTTGCAAAAGTTTTTGATGGGGCGGGAGATCGAAGCGGCTCCGAAGCTGTTGATCGTGTCGCAACCCACGTGGGGTGTGGATGTGGGTGCTGCCGCACAAATTCGCGCCGCCTTGTTGGCGCTGCGTGATACAGGTTGTGCTGTGTTGGTGGTGAGTGAGGAGTTGGACGAATTGTTAGAACTGTCAGACCGTTTGCATGTGATCGCGCATGGCGAGTTGTCGCCTGCGCTGAGCCGTGAAGAAGCCAGCGTGTCACGCCTTGGCGCTTGGATGAGTGGCTTGTGGAAAACACCTGCGGCTACACAACAGGAGGTGGCCCATGCTGCGTCTTGAACCCCGTGCGCAGCCGTCTACGTTTTGGCGCTACGCCTCACCGCTGCTCGCCTTGGCCATCACCGTGATCTTGGGCATCGGACTCTTCATGGCCTTGGGCAAAGACCCCGTGCGCGGTTTGGGCGTGTTCTTTTGGGAGCCCATCAAAAGCGTGTATGCCTTGTCTGAGCTGATGGTCAAAGCGACACCTTTGTTGCTGATTGCCTTGGGGCTCGCTGTGTGCTTTCGCTCCAACGTCTGGAACATCGGTGCCGAAGGCCAGTTTGTGATGGGCGCGGTGTTTGCCTCAGGTGTGGCCTTGATGGCCGACGCCAACACGGGCAGTGGCTTTTGGGTGTTGATTTTGTTGGCAGGTGTGGTGGGCGGCATGGTGTGGGCCAGCATCACCGCGGTCCTGCGTGACCGCTTCAATGCCAGCGAGATTTTGGTCAGCCTGATGTTGGTGTATGTCGCTGTGATGGCGCTGAACTACTTGGTCTACGGCCCTTGGAAAGACCCTCTGGGCTACAACTTTCCGCAAACCAAAACCTTTGATGCCATCACCCAAATTCCCAAACTCATCACAGGCACGCGCGTGAACGTGGGTGTGTTGTTGGCGTTGGCGGGTGCTGCTGTGCTGTGGGTGTTTTTGTTTCGCACCCGAGCGGGGTTTGCGCAGCAAGTGGGTGGTTTGGCCCCTGCGGCGGCTCGCTATGCGGGCTTCTCGTCACGCAAGGCGCTGTGGGTGGCGCTCTTGACTTCGGGTGCGGCAGCAGGATTGGCAGGCGGCTTAGAGGTGGCCGGGCCGTTGCGCCAACTCACGCCGTTTGTGCCTGCGGGCTATGGCTTTGCCGCCATCATCGTGGCGTTTGTTGGCCGCTTGCATCCGGTGGGCATGGTCTTGTCAGCTTTATTGATGAGTATGTTTTATATCGGCGGGGAGCTGGCGCAATCACGGTTGGGCTTGCCACGTTCAATGACCGGTGTGTTTCAAGGCTTGTTGTTGTTCACGCTGTTGGCGTGCGACACCTTGATGCAATACCGAGTGCGCTGGGTGTCTAGCGCGTCAAGTTCGCGTTCAGAAGGAGCACTGTGATGGAAACCTACGCACTGTTGTGGGCAGCCACCATGAATGCGGGCACGGTTTTGGCGCTGGCGTCATTGGGCCTGTTGATCAATGAGAAAGCCGGCATCGTCAATTTAGGGGCCGAGGGCATGATGCTGTGCGCCGCCATTGCGGGCTTTGCCACGGTAGCCACCACGGGCAGCGATGTGCTGGGGCTGTTGGCTGGCATGGGCGCAGGGGCGTTGATGGCAGCCTTGTTTGGTGTGTTGGTCATTTGGATGAACACCAACCAATACGCCACGGGCTTGGCTTTGAGTTTGTTTGGCGGCGGCTTTTCTGCCTTTGTGGGCGTTAGCTTTGTGCAGGCCAAACTGCCCGAGCGCATGCAGTTTGAAGTGCCCGTGTTGGCCGATCTGCCTTTTGTGGGCCCTGCTTTGTTCAAGCACCACCCGCTGGTCTATGGCGCGATTGCGCTGACCCTCGCCTTGATTTACTTTCTCTACCGCACCCGCGCGGGCTTGGTGTTGCGTGCGGTGGGCGAGTCGCCAGAGTCGGCGCATGCCTTGGGTTACCCGGTGCGTCGCATCCGCTTGTTGGCGGTTGTGGCCGGTGGCGCTCTGTGTGGTTTGGCTGGGGCTTACATCTCCATCATTTACACACCGTTGTGGGTGGAGGGCATGATCGCCGGCAAAGGCTGGATCGCTTTGGCCCTCACCACCTTCGCCACTTGGCGCCCGGCACGCGTGTTGTTGGGTGCTTACCTGTTTGGTGGGGTGACCATGTTGCAGTTTCATTTGCAGGCGTCGGGTGTGGATGTGCCCAGCCAGTTCCTGAGCATGTTGCCTTACCTCGCCACGATCGTGGTGTTGGCTTTGATTTCAAGCAATCCGCGTTGGTTGCGGGTCAATATGCCGGCCTCCATGGGCAAACCTTTTTTCCCTGGCTCATAATTCGTTCGCTTTTTTTAATGTTTTTTTCAAAGGAAATTTCATGACAGACATGTTCAAACGTCGTTGGATGCACGTTGCCGCTTTGAGCGCTGTGGCGGCTGCTGTGCTGGTCGGCTGTGGCAAAAAAGAAGAAGTCAAGCCTGCTGAAGCCCCCGCTGCTGCGGCCAAGCCTGAGCCTTTGAAAATTGCATTTGCCTACGTCGGCCCTGTGGGCGACGGCGGTTGGACGTTTGCACACGACAACGCACGCAAAGCCTTGGAAAAAGAGTTTGGCGACAAAATTTCAACATCCTTCGTTGAAAACGTGCCCGAATCGGCTGACGCAGAGCGCGTGATTCGCGACATGGTGGGCCAAGGCAACAAGCTGGTGTTTGGTACCACCTTTGGTTACATGGAACCCATGCTCAAAGTGGCGGCTGACACCCCCGACGTGAAGTTCGAGCACGCCACAGGCTACAAACAAGCCCCCAACATGCGCACCTACGACAGCCGCACCTACGAGGGCGCGTACATGGCTGGCGTGATCGCGGGCAAGATGACCCAGAGCAACACCTTGGGCGTGGTGGCTTCCATACCAATTCCAGAAGTCATTCGCAACATCAACAGCTTCACCTTGGGCGCTCAGTCCAGCAACCCCAAAGTCAAAACCAAAGTGGTGTGGGTCAACGAGTGGTTCAACCCACCGAAAGAAACAGAAGCCGCTACCTCGTTGATCAACGGCGGCGCTGACGTGTTGTTCCAAAACACCGACTCGCCCGCTGTGTTGAAAACAGCCCAAGACAAAGGCAAGCGCGCCTTCGGTTGGGACTCCGACATGACCGCTTACGGCCCCAAAGCCCACTTGGCCTCTGCTGTGATCAACTGGACGCCTTACTACATCAATGCCACCCGCGCAGCCTTGGAAGGCAAGTGGACCAGCACGGGCAACACATGGTCAGGCGTGAAAGACGGCGCGATTGATATCGTGTCGATCGCCGAAGACGTTCCTGCTGACACCAAAGCCAAAGTGGAAGAAGTCAAAGCCGGCTTGAAGGCGGGCACTTTCGCCATCTGGAAAGGCCCACTCATTGACAACGCTGGCAAAGAAGTGTTGAAGGCTGGTGAAGTTGCTGACGACAAGTTCTTGAGCGGCGTGAACTTCTATGTCAAAGGCGTGGAAGGCAAAGTGCCGGGCGCCAAATAAAACGGTGTCAACCGTTTGCGAAAAACCACCTTCGGGTGGTTTTTTGCTTTTTCAAACAGCAAAGCCTTGCTTGGGCCTTGTTTTAATCGCGAAAGTTGTTAAAAGACAGCGGCAGGTCCGTCATCTCTTTGCGGATCAACGCCATGGCCGCTTGCAGGTCGTCGCGCTTGGTGCCGCTCACGCGCACGGCATCGCCTTGGATGGCGGCTTGCACTTTGATTTTGCTGTCTTTGATGTGGCGTTGAATCTTTTTCGACACTTCGGTTTCAATGCCGTTGCGGATTTTGATGACTTGTTTGACCTTGTCGCCGCCCATTTTTTGCACATCGCCTTTGTCGAGAAAGCGCACGTCAACCTCGCGCTTGGTTAGTTTGTTGCGCAGCACGTCTTCGACTTGCACCAGCTGAAAGTCGGCGTCGCCAAACATGGTGATTTCTTTGTCTTTCAGTTCAACGGCGGCAGACGTGCCTTTGAAGTCGAATCGCGTGGCGATTTCTTTGGCCGTGTTTTCAACGGCATTTTTAACTTCTACCAAATTGGGCTCGAGTACGGTGTCAAAAGAGGGCATGGGCGTGAGCTTTCTAAATCAGGGTGAGACAATTGTCCTATGTTAGTTGAGCTCAATTTCCCCCTCCAAGCACACAACACGTTTGGCATCGTCGCCAAGGCGCTTCAGTTGGTGCGCTTGCAATCCGAAGCCGATGTGCAGGCTGTCATTGCCGACCCGGCGTTGCGCGACAGGCCTAAGCTGGTGCTGGGCGGTGGAAGCAACATGGTGCTGACCGGGGACGTCAAACCCTTGGTGCTCAAGGTTGAACTCAAAGGCATGCGCTTGGTCGAAGAGACTGATAAAGCCTGGGTGGTTGAAGCTGCAGCCGGTGAAAACTGGCACGACGTGGTGCGTTGGACCTTGGACAACGGCTGGCCCGGCCTAGAGAACATGGCCCTCATTCCTGGTTGCGTCGGTGCCTCGCCCGTGCAAAACATTGGTGCCTATGGCGTGGAGTTGCAAGACCGGTTTGAGTCCTTAGACGCCATCGACCTGACCACCGGCCAGACTTTTACCCTCAACGCTGCGCAATGCGGCTTTGGCTACCGAGACTCGGTGTTCAAGCACGAGAGCAGCGGCCGTGAAGGTGAAAGCAGAGGCCTAGGGCTGGCTGGCAGAGCCCTCATCACCCGCGTGCGCTTCTTGCTGCGTAAAGATTGGAAACCCGTCTTGGGCTATCTCGACCTCGAGCGGAAAATGACCGAGACCGGCATCAGCCAGCCCACCGCCATGCAAATCTTTGATTGGGTCTGTGCCATACGCAAAGCCAAGCTCCCGGACCCAGCGGTTATTGGCAACGCCGGCAGCTTCTTCAAAAACCCCACCGTCACCCAAGACCAGTGTGACGACATCATTGCCCGCGAGCCGAAAGTAGTGCATTACGCCTTAGATGACGGTCGCATCAAACTCGCCGCCGGTTGGCTGATTGACGCCTGTGGCTGGAAAGGCAAAACCGTGGGCAACGCAGCCGTCTACGAAAAACAAGCCTTGGTCTTGGTCAACAAAGGCGGTCGCGACAATCCTTGCACAGGCGGCGAAGTCATGACCTTGGCCAAAGCCATTCAAACCAGTGTGTATGAGCGCTTCGGCATTCGTCTAGAACCAGAGCCGGTTGTGGTTTAAGGCTTTGAGTTTATTAAGGTGTTATTGGCAGGCGTATTTCCACAGCTCACAATAATTCCCCCCTTGTGAAACGCAATTGCGTAAAGCACTTGTTTCTGCCGCAGATTTATTAGCCTCAACGCCATATGCAACGATTCCCCCGGAACCGTTCACACTGAATGCAAGAACGGCGCACTGTCTAGCTTCGTTAAACCTTTTGACAATGGTGCATGCTTGCGTGTTTCCACAATCTTGGATTGCACGGAAATCAGCATCATTTTGACTGGGAAACCCTGTCGCTATTCCAGCATCTGCCCTCGTGCTATTGACGGCAATAGCCCCATAGATAGGGGTTATTTCGCTGCCTCCTCCTCCTCCGCAAGCGGTTAAAGCTAATGTGATTGCAAAGAGACTCAGCATCATTGTTTTGTGCATTTAGATCCTGATTAGTAATTGTTTAATTTAGAGCCGTTCTTTCATTTGAGAAGCAAACTCCGTAGATGCAAACTATACAAGAAATCATATTTGGCACATGTCTGCCAAGCCTTCATTGCCTAAGAAACTGCCTGCATGTGATAACTTGCGGGAGGTTTTGGCTTACAACATTCGTGTGGCGAGAGTGACTAAAGGGTGGTCACAAGAGGATTTGGCTTTGGAGTGTGAGTTAGACCGGACGTATGTGTCCGCCGTAGAGCGCGCACGCTGGAATGTGTCGTTATCCAATATCGAGCGCTTTGCCCTAGCGTTAGGGTTAACACCCTGGTCGCTGTTAAAGCCCCCGCAGTAATTTTGAGGTTTTCCTCCTTCCCCACACTCTAAGAAGCCGCATGGCGATGTGCGCTGCAAAGCGAAGTCAAGGGGGAGGTTAACGGCCCTAGGCCGAAGCCGGAGGACATTCGCGTCGCAGCGCACACCGTCATGCGGCTTATGCGAACGAGCAACAAAAAAGCGACCCCAAAAGGTCGCTTTTCCAATGGAATAAAGAAGTCGCTTACTTCTTAAACCCACCTTTGATCTTGATCATGTCCGCGCCTTCGTCCAACCAGATTAGCCGTTTTTAAGCAGCCACAGATCGCTCGTACAAGGTTTCTGGCGCAATGTCGATGTTGCCGGGCCAGTTCACTGTGCCGGCAAACACATAAGCTTGTTCAAAAACATGCCATTGTTGCAATGGCTCAAATGGTTTTTTGCTCAAAAGTGGTTTGACATCGAGCAAACGGTTTTCACCGTTTTCAAAAGACAAAGCCAGCCAATGGTCTTGCATGGGCTTGACCACGGTCACATCCAATAAGTCATGCATGGTCTTACTCCTCAGCGCAACGTGACAAGACAACAAAAAGCGACCTCCAAAGGTCGCTTTTCACAGGAGCAAAGAAGCTGATTACTTCTTAGACCCGCCTTCGAGCTTGATCATGTCCGCACCTTCACCCAACGACAGCAAGCCGGTGTGTGCATAGATGCCCAACTTGGCTCGTGTGTCCACGATGTCCAAGTTGCGCATGGTCAATTGGCCAATGCGGTCCAGCGGGCTGAACGGCGCATCTTCCACCTTTTCCATACTCAAACGCTCAGGCGCATAAGTCAGATTGGGCGACTCGGTGTTGAGGATCGAGTAGTCGTTGCCACGACGCAGCTCCAACGTCACAGTGCCTGTCACAGCGCGGGCCACCCAACGTTGGGCGGTTTCGCGCAACATGATGGACTGTGGGTCAAACCAGCGGCCTTGGTACAACAAGCGGCCCAAGCGCAGGCCATTCATGCGGTACTGCTCGATGGTGTCTTCGTTGTGAATGCCCGTCACCAAACGTTCGTAAGCGATGTGCAAGAGCGCCATGCCTGGGGCTTCGTAAATGCCACGGCTCTTGGCTTCGATGATGCGGTTCTCAATTTGGTCGCTCATGCCCAAACCGTGACGGCCACCGATTTCGTTGGCTTTCAAGAACAGCTCAACGGGGTCGGCGTATTCCACACCGTTCAAGGCCACGGGTTGGCCTTCTTCAAAACGGATGCTGATTTCTTCGGCTTTCACCACGCAGTCGTCACGCCAGAAGGGCACACCCATGATCGGGTTGACGATCTTCATGCCGCTTTGGAGGCTTTCCAAATCTTTGGCTTCGTGGGTGGCGCCCAACATGTTGCTGTCGGTGCTGTAGGCCTTTTCGGCGCTCATCTTGTAGCCAAAACCGTTGGCAGTCATGAAGGCTGACATTTCAGCGCGGCCACCGAGTTCGTCGATGAATAGCTGGTCCAGCCAAGGCTTGTAGATTTTCAAGCTGGGGTTGGTCAACAAACCGTAGCGGTAGAACCGCTCGATATCGTTGCCTTTGAAGGTCGAGCCATCACCCCAAATGTTGACGTCGTCTTCTTTCATCGCAGCCACGAGCATGGTGCCGGTGACGGCACGGCCCAAAGGCGTGGTGTTGAAGTAGGTGATGCCACCGGTGCTGATGTGAAACGCACCGCACTGAATGGCAGCAATGCCTTCGTGGGCGAGTTGTTTGCGGCAGTCGATGAGACGGGCTTTTTCAGCGCCGTACTCCATCGCTTTGCGTGGGATTTCGTTGTAGTCCGACTCGTCGGGCTGGCCGAGGTTGGCGGTGTAGGCGTAGGGCACAGCGCCCTTTTGCTTCATCCACAAGAGGGCAGCAGAGGTGTCGAGTCCGCCGGAGAAGGCGATGCCGACTTTTTGGCCTTTGGGGAGGTGTTGGAGGATGGTGCTCATGGAGTGTCGTGCGCCTTGGATTAACCGAAGTGGCAGATGTAGTGGTAGGGCTCGGTCACGCGGATGTCGAATTTTGAGTTGCCAGGCACGTTGAATTTTTCGCCAGCGCTGGACTTGACCCAATCTTGGCTGCCATCGAGTTTGTATTCGCAAAAGCCGCCCACGCATTCCATGATCTCGGGTGCGCCTGTGTTGAAGGTCAGGGTGGCGGGCAGGATGACGCCCACAGACAGCTTGGTGCCGTCAGCCAGAGTCAAGCCGTGGCTCACGCATTTGCCATCAAAGTACACATTGGCTTGGGTGGTGACGCTGGCGCCTTCAATTTTTTCTGTGGTCATGGTGCGTTAAGGGTTGGTTTGCAAAACACTAGATTTTAGGGGAGCCAAAACGACAAAAGCCGCACGGGGCGGCTTTTCCGGGCAAAGCTGGCTGTTTTGGAGACTGTGTGCCCGTCGCTGCGTGTCAGAAACGTGGGGCCGAGCCAGCGGGTGGCACGGGGTAGCCAGAATTGAAGCCCGCGTTGTAACTTGGGCTAGTAGGGCTAACGATCGGCGTGACTTGCAAGCGCACAGTGGGGCCCGGGTCTTGTGGCATTTGCACGGTGTATTGCTTACCCGCGAACTCGTACACCACGTTGTAAGACATGGTGCGGTTTTCGTAAAACATCTGTTGGCTGCAGTTTTGTACGGTGCGCACTTCGGGGGCGCTGGGGCCTTCGACCTTGTCACCCAAGATCGCACCTCCGAACAGTCCGAGCATGGTGGCTGCGGCACGGCCAGAGCCTTGGCCCATGCTGTTGCCAATGGCGCCGCCCGCAATGGCGCCCATAGCAGCCCCCGCGCCTGACTTCGAGCCTTGGCTGACCACTTGTTCGTTGTTGCACACCTGACGCGGCACGGCCACTTGCTGAATCATGGGGGTGCTGGAGATGACGCGACCCACTTCTTCGGCTTGAGCGACACCGCTGACCGCTGACAAACCAGCCAAAAGGGCGATGGCCAAGGTGCTGTGAGGAATGATTTTTTTCATGGTACTTACCTTATTCTGAACTTGGACTGAGTGTAGTCTTCGCGTTATTTGTGTATGCCTTCGCATCTGTAAAGCAGGGGTAAAACTGCGATCAGACCTCAGCCAACAACGCGCTGCCAAGCCTCAGGGTTGACGCCCACGGTCACCGACGTGCCCTTGACCACCACGGGACGCTTGATCACGCTGGCGTGTTCCAGCATCAAGGCGCGTGCGCTGGCCGCGTCTGTCACGCCGGCTTGTAGTGCAGGCTCGAGCTTGCGCCAAGTGGTGCCTTTGCGGTTGACCAACACATCCCAGCTGACCTGTGACAGCCAGAGATCGACCGCCTCGGCGGGAACGCCTTGCTTTTTAAAGTCATGAAAGATGTAGTCAACCCCGTTGTCGCTGAGCCAGACGCGTGCTTTTTTGACGCTGTCACAGTTGGGAATGCCGTAAACGGTGATGGATGGTGTGTTCATGGGGCGACATCATGCCGCAAGTCGACCGCTGGGCGACAATCCAGCCCATGAATTCATTAGACAGTTGGCTCGCGCACTGCGAGCGTTTGCATCCTAAAAACATCGACATGGGCTTGGACCGTGTGCGCTTGGTGGCTGAGCGCCTGAAGTTGCACTTTGACGGCCCCGTCATCACGGTGGCGGGCACCAACGGCAAGGGCTCGACCTGCGCGATGTTGGAGGCGTGTTTGCTGCAAGCGGGCTACCGCACGGGGGTCTACACCTCGCCGCACTTGGTGCATTTCCAAGAGCGCTGCCGCATCCATGGCGAAACCGTGCAGCCCAACGATTTGTTGCCGCACTTCGCGCTCGTTGAGGCGGCACGGACGCAAGGCGGTGATGAGGTCTCGCTCACTTACTTTGAATTCACCACCTTGGCCATTTTGAGTTTGATGGCGGCTTCTAAATTAGAAATGGCGATTTTGGAGGTCGGGTTGGGTGGTCGTTTGGATGCGGTCAACGTCATCGACGCCGACTGCTCAGTCATCACCAGCATTGACCTCGATCACATGGAGTTTTTGGGCAACGACCGCGAAACGATTGGCCGCGAGAAGGCGGGCATCATGCGCACGGATCGACCCGTCATCGTGAGCGACCCCGTGCCGCCGCAAAGCGTGCTGGACCATGCTTTGGAAATTGGCGCGGACTTGTGGCAATTTGGCAAAGATTTCAACTTCACCGGTGACAAACAGCAGTGGGGTTGGGCAGGGCGGGGCCGCCGCTACAGCGGTTTGGCTTACCCGGCCTTGCGCGGTGCCAACCAATTGGTTAATGCCAGCGGTGTGTTGGCGGCCTTGGAGGCCTTACGCACGCGCATTCCTGTGACGGCGCAGGCCATTCGCAACGGGCTGGCCATGGTCGAGCTGCCCGGGCGCTTTCAAATCGTACCCGGCCAACCCGCCTTGGTGCTCGATGTCGCGCACAACCCCCATGCGGTGGCTGCTTTGACCGCCAATTTGGATGCGATGGGCTTTTACCCCACCACCCACGCCGTGTTTGGAGCCATGGCCGATAAAGACTTGGCGCCCATGTTGGCACGCTTAGGCCCCTTGGTTGACCGTTGGTATTTCTGCGATTTGCCCACCCCGCGTGCCGCCAGTGCCGAGCATTTAAAGACGCAGTGGCAGGCGACTCAAACCCGCAAAGACGTGCAGGCCAGTACTCACGCTAACCCCCAAGCCGCGCTGAAAGCGGCAGTCGCGGCGGCAGACCCCACTGATAGAATTGTGGTCTTCGGATCGTTCTTCACGGTCGGGGGCGTTTTGGCGGAGGGTGTCCCCCGTTTAGATGCCCCACATTTGAGCTCCTGAGACCCCATTCATGGCCTTTTTCAAGTTTCGATTGCCCAGTCGTGCCGCTGGCGAGCACCCAGGCAATTTCAGCAATGCACCGACAGAAAGCGTCGAGGTTTTGCGCCGTCGTGCCCGCCATCGTCTGATGGGTGCTTCGGTTCTGGTGGTGTTGGGCGTGGTGGGTTTTCCGCTGGTGTTTGACACCCAGCCTCGACCCGTGTCGGTGGACATCGCTGTGGATATTCCGGACCGTGCCACCAGCAAGCCTTTGGTAACGGCGGCGACGGCCAGCAAACCTTTGCCTGCTGGGGCAGCCTTGGATCCCAAAGAAGAGGTGGTGGTGCCGACGAAGGTTGCACCTAAGCTTGAGGCCAAGGTAGAAACCAAGCCAGAACCCAAGACCGACGTCAAACCTAAACCAGAAGTCGTAACGACTGACGCGAAGTCCACAAGCGATAAGTCAACGGCTTCTGACAGCAAAGACAACGCCCCTCGGTTCATCGTGCAGGTGGGTGCTTTTTCCGAAGATGCCAAAGCCCTTGAGGTACGCAGCAAGCTCGAAAAAGCGGGTTTCAAAACGTACACCCACGTTGCCAACACCAAAGAAGGTCCCCGCACGCGTGTGCGTGTCGGTCCTTTCGCCAGCCGTGATGAGGCGGACAAAGTGGCTCAAAAAATCAAGCAGCTGCAGATGCAGCCCGCTGTCCTGGCCCTGTGATGCTGGACCTCACGGCGGTAGATTGGATTCTGCTGGCCGTCTTGGGCCTTTCTTTTTTGTTGGGTGTTTGGCGCGGCTTGGTGCATGAGGTGTTGTCGCTGGCCGGTTGGGTGGCTGCGTTTTATGTGTCGCAAATTTATGCCCCTCAAGCCGCCGAATGGTTGCCGATGGCCGGCAGCAGCCAGATGTTGCGTTATGCCGCTGGTTTCGTGGCGGTGTTTGTGGCCGTTTTGGTGGCCACGGTTTTGGTGAGTTGGGTGGTTAAAAAAATGGTGTCGGCTGTGGGGCTGGGCCCTTTGGACCGGCTGCTGGGTGGCGCCTTTGGTTTGCTGCGTGGTTTGGTGATTTTATTGGCTGTGACGGTCGTGGTTGGCATGACGCCTCTGCGCGACGCACAGGCTTGGCAACAGGCGCAAGGCGCGCCTTGGTTGCAACAGTTTTTGCATGTGTTGAAGCCGGTGTTACCGGCTGATTTTGGAAAGTACCTCCCCTAATGTGTGGCATCGTCGGCGTTGCAAGCAACGCACCTGTGAACCAATTGATTTATGACGCCTTGTTGCTCTTACAGCACCGAGGCCAAGATGCCGCAGGCATCGTCACCCAGTTGGACCGTAAATTCTTCATGCACAAAGCCAAGGGCATGGTGCGTGATGTGTTCCGCACCCGCAACATGCGCGCCTTGCCCGGCAACAACGGTTTGGGACAAGTGCGTTACCCCACGGCGGGCAATGCCTTCAGCGAAGAAGAGGCCCAGCCTTTTTACGTCAACGCACCTTACGGCTTGGTGCTGGTGCACAACGGCAATTTGACCAACGCCCACGCGTTGAAGGCCGAGCTGTTTTCTGAAGACCACCGCCACATCAATACCGAAAGCGACTCTGAGGTGTTGCTCAACGTGTTGGCGCACGAGATTGACAAAACCACACGCGGCTTGCCTTTGAAGCCAGCCGATGTGTTTGAAGCTGTGCGCCGTGTGCACCGCCGCATCCAAGGTTCTTACGCGGTGGTGTCCATGATTGCGGGCCACGGTTTGCTGGCCTTCCGCGATCCGTTTGGCATTCGGCCCTTGTGCATTGGCCGTGGGGCGGATGGCACCTACATGGTGGCCAGCGAATCGGTGGCGTTGGACGGCACGGGTCATGTGTTTGAGCGTGACATTGCGCCTGGCGAAGCCGTGTTCATTGACCTCGCAGGCCAAGCGCACTTCATGCAATGTGCCGATGTGCCGCAGCTCAAGCCTTGCATTTTTGAATACGTGTATTTGGCCCGTCCTGATTCAACGATGGACGGCATTTCGGTCTACCAAGCCCGTTTGAACCTAGGCGAGACTTTGGCCAAGCGCGTGATCTCCGTGGTGCCACCGACGGACATTGACGTGATCATCCCGATTCCAGAATCGAGCCGCCCCAGCGCCACGCAACTGGCGCATTTGTTGGGCGTGCCGTACCGCGAAGGGTTTGTGAAAAACCGTTACGTGGGCCGCACCTTCATCATGCCGGGTCAAGGCGTGCGTAAAAAGTCTGTACGCCAAAAGCTCAATGTGATCGTGAGTGAATTCAAGGGCCGCAACGTGCTGTTGGTGGACGATTCCATCGTGCGCGGCACCACGAGTAAAGAGATTGTGCAAATGGCGCGCGATGCGGGTGCGCGTAAGGTGTACTTGGCCAGCGCCGCGCCGCCTGTGCGTTTTCCTAACGTGTACGGCATTGACATGCCTACGCCTGAAGAGTTGGTGGCGCATGACCGCACGGTTGAAGAAATTCGTGAACTCATTGGTTGCGATGCCTTGATTTACCAAGACGTCGATGCCATGAAGCAAGCCGTGCTGTCAGCCACCGCAGCAGGCGCACCCCAACTCGATGGCTTTGATGCCTCTTGTTTTGACGGTGTGTATGTGACGGGCGACGTGTCGCTGAGCGACATCGTTCGTCTGAACGAAAAACGTGTCGGCACAGAAGAGGGCGCTGAAGACAACTCGCGCCTCGCTTTGCCCAACCCTTCGGAGTAACTTTGGTATGAGCCAACACCCTTTGCCCGCAGATTTGCATCTAGAAACTTTGGCTGTGCGTTTGGCCGCAGACCGCAGCCAGTACGGTGAAAACTCAGAAGCCCTGTACCTCACCAGTGGCTATGTGCAGCCCTCAGCCGAAGCCTCGGCACGCCGTTTTGCAGGTCAAGAAGATGGCTACACCTACGGCCGCTCAGGCAACCCCACCGTCAGTAGCTTTGAAATGCGCTTGGCCGCCTTGGAAGGCAGCGAGGCTTGCTTGGCCACGTCGTCCGGCATGTCGTCGATCATGTTGATGCTGTTCAGCTTGCTCAAGGCGGGCGACCATGTGGTGTATTCGCAGTCCATGTTTGGCTCGACCTTGAAGCTGATTGGCTCTGAGTTCGCACGCTTTGGTGTGGAATCTAGCGTGGTGTCGCAAACTGATTTGGCAGCGTGGCAAGCTGCCATTCGTCCTAACACCAAGATCTTGTTTGCCGAAACGCCCACCAACCCTTTGGCCGAGGTGTGCGACATCGCTGCCTTGGCCGACATCGCGCACAACGCGGGCGCTTTGCTGGCCGTCGATAACTGTTTTGCCACGCCCATTTTGCAGCGCCCCATGGCCATGGGCTCAGACATCGTCATGCACTCGGGCACCAAGTATTTGGACGGGCAAGGCCGTGTGATGGCGGGGGCTTTGTGTGCGAGCGAAAAGCTGATCAAAGAAAAGTTTTTGCCGGTCATGAAGAACACTGGCTTGGTGCTGTCGCCCTTCAATGCCTGGGTGGTGCTCAAAGGCTTGGAAACGCTGGACATTCGCATGCGCGCTCAAAGCGCACATGGCCACGCAATGGCCCAATGGTTGGAGCAGCATCCAGCGGTTTCACGCGTGTATTACCCCGGTTTGGCCAGCCATCCGCAACACGACTTGGCCATGAAGCAAATGTCGGGCATGGGCGGCGCGGTGTTGTCGTTTGATGTGAAGGCCGCTGATCCGCAGCAAGCGCGCACCCGAGCCTTCCATGTGCTCGACAGCCTGCGTACGCTCTCGTTGTGTACCAACTTGGGCGACACCAAAACCTTGCTCACACACCCCGCCAGCACCTCGCACGGCAAGCTGTCGGAAGACCAACGCCAAGCCGCAGGCATTGGCCAAGGCATGATTCGCTTTGCGGCTGGCCTGGAGCACTTAGACGACATGAAGGCCGACCTCTTGCGCGGCCTCGACACCCTTTGATTCTTATATCTGCATGACCAAAATTCGCACCCGTTTCGCGCCATCTCCCACTGGCTTTATTCACCTCGGCAACATTCGCTCAGCCTTGTACCCATGGGCGTTTGCCCGTGCGACCGGCGGCGATTTCATTCTTCGCATTGAAGACACCGACCTTGAGCGCTCCAACCAAGCCTCGGTGGACGTCATCATCGAAGGTATGAAGTGGCTGGGTCTGGACCACGACGAAGGTCCGTTCTACCAAATGCAGCGCATGGACCGCTACAAGGCCGTGTTGGAGGATTTGAAGGCTGGCGGCCATGTATACCCCTGCTACATGAGCATCGAGGAGCTCGACGCTCTGCGCGAACAGCAAATGGCCAACAAAGAAAAGCCGCGCTACAACGGCACATGGCGCCCAGAGCCAGGCAAGACCTTGCCCGCTATTCCTGATGGCGTGAAGCCCGTTCTGCGTTTTAAAAACCCGCAAGGCGGCTCGGTCGTGTGGGAAGACAAAGTCAAAGGCCGCATCGAGATCAGCAACGACGAGTTGGACGACTTGGTCATTGCGCGCCCCGACGGCACGCCCACCTACAACTTCTGCGTGGTGGTGGACGACATCGACATGGCCATCACCCACGTCATCCGTGGTGATGACCATGTGAACAATACGCCTCGCCAAATCAACATTTTCAAAGCGCTGGGCAAAGACACGCCGGTGTACGCCCACTTGCCCACCGTGCTGAATGAGCAAGGCGAGAAGATGAGCAAGCGCAGCGGCGCCAAGGCCGTCACGCAGTACCGCGACGAAGGCTACTTGCCCGACGCGATGGTCAACTATTTGGCGCGTTTGGGCTGGAGCCACGGCGATGACGAAATTTTCAGCCGCGCTCAGTTCTTAGAGTGGTTCAACCTCGACCACCTCGGCCGCAGCGCCGCGCAATTTGACGAAGCCAAGCTCAAGTGGGTGAACGCGCAGCACATGAAGGCCATGGCTGACGCTGCATTGGCGCCGCTTGTGCAAGCCGAGTTGGCCAAGCGCGGCGTCGTCACGGACGAGCGTTTGGCGGCTATTTGCGGCCTGTTCAAAGACCGCTGTGACACCACGGTGGTTTTGGCAGATTGGGCCGCTGCGTTCTACGGCGATGTGACGCCCAAAACAGAAGACATCGCGCAGCATGTGACGGCTGCTGTTGAACCCGCTCTGAAAATGTTGGCCGAGAAGCTGACGTCATGTGCCTGGACCAAAGAGGCGGTGAGTGCAGCGATCAAAGAAGTGCTGGCTGCGACGGGCCTGAAAATGCCCCAGCTCGCCATGCCCGTGCGTGTGTTGGTGATGGGCACCCCACAAACGCCTACGCTTGATGCGGTCCTCGCCCTGTGCGAGAGAGAAAAAGTTTTGGCTCGCTTGACCAAACGATAAAATCTCCGCTATACTAACGTTCTCGACAGACATCGGGGGTATAGCTCAGCTGGGAGAGCGCTTGCATGGCATGCAAGAGGTCAGCGGTTCGATCCCGCTTACCTCCACCAGATCGATGTCGAGTTGGTTAAGTCCACAGGTTATGACCCTATCGTCTAGAGGCCTAGGACATCACCCTTTCACGGTGAGTACCGGGGTTCGAATCCCCGTAGGGTCGCCAAGTTTTGTAGCACTTGGTTCGGTTGCGAAAGCAGCAGAGCAAAAGTTACAGCTACCAGGAGTGGTAGTTCAGTTGGTTAGAATACCGGCCTGTCACGCCGGGGGTCGCGGGTTCGAGTCCCGTCCACTCCGCCAAAAACGAGAAACCCTTATAAGTCTTTGATTTATAAGGGTTTTTTCCTTTTCGGGTTTTACTGTTTACCACATGTTTTTACCACATGTCCTCCAAAACAGACTACTTCACTAAAGTATGCGTTTAAGTCGTTGATAAAGCACGATACACAGACGCCTTGCTGACCTTGAACTCTGCCATCAGTTCAACAATCTTGATACCTTGAGTACGTTTCTCTCTCAGTGCAATGACTTGGTCGTTGGTCAATGAAAACTTGCGACCAAACTTGATTCCGTTGCGTTTTGCGACTGCGATGCCTTGCAGTTGACGGTCTTTGCGGAGGTCGTTCTCAAACGTTGCAATCGCACCAAGCATCGTGAATAGAAGCATTCCAGTGGCAGTGGATGTGTCTATTTGCTGGTCAAGGACGACCAACTTCACGTTTTTATCTTCCAGACGTTGCATGATGTTCAACAGGTCACGAGTTGAACGTGCGAGGCGGTCAAGTTTCGTGATGACTAATGAGTCACCATCACGCACATAGTCAAGACACAGTTGTAGTTGTTCACGGTCATCAGTACGTGCAGACTGTTTCTCTTGGAATATGCGGTCGCAGTGATTTAACTTTTCCTGTTGAACTTGCAGTGATTGACCGTATGACGAAACCCTTGCGTAACCGATGAATGCCATCTCAAAACCTCCTAACGATGTGAGAGTGGATGGTGAGACATGAAAAGAGACATGGCAAGCATTAGTTCCAATCTATTTTTTCAATGTCTCACAAAGTAAACATTTTTAGAGTTTGTCAATGCTGTATGACAGTAGACATTTCAGGTTGATAAAGAATACAAAAGAATCACTTATCTGAATAAGAAAAGCAATGTTCGATGATTCTCATAGGGTTTACAAAATGATTCTCAAATCTAAGAACCGAGAACCATTCAGTGCCGACGAAACCTACTCTTAAACCCAAAAACATTGCCAAAGGTGAAAGTTTTACATATGCATTTAGACGAATAAATGAAGCGATTGCCAATGAATACTATCTAGAGGCGATAACTCTATGTGAAAGTATCATTTCAGATAGATTACTTTCACACGTATCTTTTCATAAGAAAAATAAAGGCAACTTAAAGACTTCATTTGCTAATCTTATCGTATCAGCGCAAAAGATCCACAAACTACCAATCGAATGGAAATCTGAGACTGATTTATTTAAGTCAATAGATGAATGGCGTGATGCACGAAACAAGTGCGTACATGGTGCTGCTAAATCTATTCCCACAGAACCAACTATTTCAGTTCTTGAATTTATCAAGTTGACAAAGCAATCAGCAAATCAAGGCAAACGACTTGCAAGATTTATCTGCGATTGGCATAAAGTAAATCAAAAAGAGGTGCGAAATGATTAAACACATGAAAACTATTGCTGTAGTTATTTTGCTTTCAATCTCCTCGTTTTCCAATGCATGGGATGTTACTGATGCGAGAAAAAATAAAGAATTTAACATTGCCATAACAAAAAAAATTTTGGAGTTATCCCATTACAGTAATTACGATAAGATTTATGACAAGTACTCCATTGATGATAAGCAAATTGAAGAAGGTGATTTTGAACCATTGGCAAATTACACTGAACTTCTTGCTTTTATTTACGAAAAAACTTGCGCAGACAAGGATGCTCAATTTTTTGCTAACACAATTGAAAAATTAGGTGGACGGAGGTCTTTATTAAGTGTTCTAGTTGATTACACCGACCGAAATCTCGTGCAATGCCAAAACCATCGTGCATCCTGGTTAGATTTGTCGCAAAAGGTAAAAAGTAGAAAAATTCAAAACGATTTCAAAAGTAAATATACTGAATTATTGTCATTGCATGCTAAAGCACGTAACTCAATACGCGCTGACTATAATTCAAACGTTGATGATGTTGCAAGTGGCAGACCCCCCCGTTTTACTAAAACATCCAGACAGCGTGAATTGGCAAAAAATGACGTTGTTGCCCAAGTATTGAACTACGCATCTGGAGTGCCTGAGGATGCTTCTGGTATGTCTTTTTATTATCCAGAATCGATAGAAAACGGAAAATGTATCTATAAAGTTGCAATCGACAAAGGGAGCAATACAGGTGCAATATCAAACCAAATTTCACAAGACCTAGACACTGCATCAAAATTTATTTCTGGTGTTACAGGCGACAGTAGTTTGATGGGAACTAACACTGTTGTGAATGATGGTATTGATTTGAGCAAGGCAGACTTGAAAAATACTTCTTTTTATAAACTACAAGGTGCGAAAAGAAATAGATATACAGGCGCTACAGCATATCTGCGTTATCAATCAAAAATTGAAGGTTTACCTGATATCTTTGAATGTGACAGCGAAACCTGCAACATTGATAGATTAAAACGTGGGTGGAAACTGGTTGAATCTAAGTGCATTGGAATTCAAAAAGCATTCTGATTATTTCCTAATCACAGTCACTTCTCCATTGCCTTTGCCAATGAATTTATCAATTTCGGCAAGGGCATTTTTCTTTGAATCTTTGTCTGTTGGATTGACTGTCACATAGATCAAATCTTGCGGTCGTGCTTTCTGGATGGAATCACGGATCTTGTTCTTGTCTAGGTTCTGACTCATAGTCGCATCTCATTGTCAGCGTGGTCCATGCGTTGCGATTCATTCATTCGCAGGATGAAATAGGTGACGGCACTGGTCACGAACTGGGAGTTAGACACTTTCATTCGTGTAGAAAGTTCCTCGAAGTCATCGCATAGTTCAACAGGAATTCTTATGGTCATCTCTTTATAGGTGCCAAACTGCATCGGTTTAGTCATAGGTTCATCTCCATCAAGGTAATCAACTAACAGTCACACGCATAACGACAGTGCGACAACGACGGCGATGGAAGTGTTCCATCACTTGGTTGATTATTTATGGATGCAACGGACAATAAAAAACCCACGCAATGGTGGGTTGGATTTTTGGAACTTGGATTGGTTCCATGCCAATTATGGAAACATAGAAATCTAGGTCTTGGTTTAATCTTATTCGCTTCGCTCATAAGATGGTAGTTCTGGTTGGTTTAGAACTTGGTGCTTCTGGATTTGGTTGGTAAGGTAAATCTGAAAGCGGAACACCTTTATTTGGGCGTGTCCTAGATTTTGTGTAAACGGTCTAATGGCAGGAAACTGCCTTCATCTTCAAAGGAAGAGAAATGACCGTAAGCAACGAACTCATAGACCGCCTGTTGGCGGATTACAAAAAACCTGAAG